>CAWEKI010000012.1:0-347223 GCA_963809695.1 uncultured Bacteroidota bacterium | reverse complement strand
TGGCCCGCCACCCGATAGCACGTCTTGACTCGCGTGCCTGGGGGTAGGGCGGGTCGTTCTGGTGAGCAGGCACCGACACCTCTTGCAGGTTTCATTTGGATCGAAAGAACTCATGTGCCGGGCTTGACATTATTGGAGAATCCATGTATCATTTGGCGTACGAGGCTGTTTACCCGATACTCATCTCGCTTCCTGCACTATTTGAAAGGACATTGTAGCGCCCCTTCGATTAACGCTCTTCTTCCCTTGTCATACACATAGGGTTCTGACGAGCTTACATCCATGAAGGGTAACTACAATGGCCTCTACAAAAGCTACTTCCCGCATATTCATCCTAGCTCTCGTTACCTTCGTTGGATGGTCGCTAGCAAATGGACAATCCTTGAAACTCGGTTTGAAAGGGGGACTCCTCTATCTCTTCTCCACCGAATCCGCTAGCCGTGGGACAGACGTTTACCTTACCCACGACAGCGGCTTTGGGTTTGGTCCGTGGGAGCCATGGGTGGGTGTGGAATGTCGGTACAAACCCCCTCGGGGATTGCTCACATTTGCTGCGGACGCCTCGTATTCTTGGTTGAAGGGTGATGGAAGCTACGACTGGGTCAGCTCTAGCGGCAATGGCTCGGGTGGGCCAGAGTTTCACGGCGATCTCTACGTCGTCTCGGGGGGCGCGCAGGCTGATCTGTTGTCAGGACCGGTACGGCCATATCTAGGAGTGCGACTTCTTTGGACTCACATGAATGACATACAGCGCGTTTCCGCAGACAGCTATGACTTTGCCTCTTGGGGCTTTGACTCTTTTGGCGTTGGAGTGGTCGGCGGTGCCACCTTCGATCTTTCGACATCTCTGGCACTTGATCTATCCACTCGGTACAATTTCACCGAGATCGACAGGACACGAGGCTACAACCCCTATTTCAATGGCTTCTCGGTTGGAGTAGGTCTGCTCTTTGAGGTGCTGTGAAAACCACTCATTCAGACCTGGAAACTGCACGGTTTACTGACGTACCTTACAATCGCAGAACGTTCGTCGTTTTGCGGTCAACCAACTAAACAAAGGAGGAGAAGGCTATGAGCCGTCACACATCAATCCCGCTTACGCTGGTTGTGTTGCTTTTAGTCGTTTGCCCTCTCTCAATGGCGCAAGACAGCACGAAGGCGAAGGAAATCTACGCCACTATTGAGTACATCCACAAGATGATGGCGGGGAAGCCCTTCGATGAGTTCAAGCAGTATATTGCCCCCGAAGCATATGTAATCAGTGGGAAGAACATGACGAGTCTCTGGGATGCGCTCAAAGGGGACAATCGGAAAGCGATTCTCCAGGAGGACTCCACACGCGAAGGGGTACAGGTTACCGCGCGCAGCAATAAGAACGAAGACGCTATCTATGTGGAGTTAAAGACGGTCAATGCTCAAAAACAAGACCCTCGTTATCACTCGCTAGTTCTTTACCGAGAAGGTGAGGGAATCTGGAAAATCTATCTGTGGCATGTCGGTATCTAATGAGAGTCCATAGAACTGACTCTCACCCTTTGGTGGTCCTTAATAACTGCTCACCAATGTTCCAGGTAGAGCGACTTTCGGGATCCGGGTATCGTTTCAGGCCGCAACAAGACATTCCCTGTTGCCGTTATCCATGCGGGCGCTCTCCTAGTGTATTGATGAAAAAGTAAGGGACCCATTACTGGATCCCTTTTCTGTGCAGGGGTATGCTATTATCGATCGCCTGCACTCAACCTTTTTAGGATCGCCATGACTGTTAACATACAGCTCTCCACCCGGTCACGGCGTCCGCATAGCATACATGACGGGTATACAAATGGTGGAGGACCGATTATGTCTACCAATATTGTGCGAAATCCATAGCGCAACGAGTACACGGGAAGGAACTTGTCCGAATTTCCCCCTTGGATTTTCCTTCTCCTTTCCTTACATTAGCCTTACCTAAGCCGTTACCACTGTATACCACCAGATACAAAGTCTTACCAAAGTCTTACATTCGATTGTGGATTTTGGAGTGTTTTTGGTTTCGAGGCTTAGAAAATACGCTGTTTTTGACGCCCGGATGGCGAAATTGGCAGACGCGCTAGCTTCAGGAGCTAGTTCTCGCAAGGGAATGGGGGTTCAACTCCCCCTCCGGGCACGGGAAACGAAAACGCCCCCTGTTTCTAAGGGGGCGTTTTTGTTTCCTCTGCTCCCACAACAGGACAGAATTTCAAGTTGAGGGGTGGTCCCACCCACCCCGAAACCCCGCTCGGTGTTAGAGCGGGGTCCTGTTCCGGGCACAAGAGCGGGCCGCGATGTTTGCGGCCCTTCTATGCATATAGGCCAGGAACCGTGAGCGAACGAGCGCTCTTTGCGAGAGAGTCGAACGGTCCTGTTCCGGGCACGGGTTCAATGCGCACAGAAGCCCTCCTTCTCGTTATTGATGGCCCCCCAAAAGCATGCCCCTCGACCCCTCACCGAATGATGAGGCCGTGGGGCGGGGGAGGCACCCCCCAGTTGGCTCTTTTTCCTTCCAGCCCGACCCCGCCTGCCTTCGGCTAGTCTGCTGCTGCGCGTGCCCACCGACCCTGATGCTTACCGAATGACACACAGCTTCCGGGTCTGGGTGAAGACACCCGATTCTAGTCGGTAAAGGTACACCCCGCTTGCCAGCCCTGTCGCGTCGAACTGCACTTCGTGGTACCCGGCTTCGACCTCGCCGTCGACGAGCGTAGTCACGTGTTGACCAAGTATGTTGAACACGCTGAGCGTGACGCTTGACCGCTGCGGCAACGCATAGCCGATGGTGGTCGAGGGGTTGAAGGGGTTGGGATAGTTTTGAAAGAGTGTATATTCGACAATCTCGTTGTCCGGCGGGGGCGGCTCGGCGGGAAGGACCCGCGTCCCGATTGGACCGGCGCTTTTGAATAGACCATAGTCTTGCGTCCCGGCAAAAACAAAGCCCAGCGGAGAAATCGAAAGGGAGATAACAAATGTCGAAGGCATCCCATAGCCAAACCATAGCCAATGATCCACAGAATCCTCCAGGCGATAGATCCCATTCCCTGCTCCCACAACGACGTTTCCACTGTCATCTCCTGCTGTGCTCAGGACTGAGTGGTCTGGAAGTCCCGCGTCACCGCCTTCCGCCTTCCACGTCATCCCCCGATCCCGCGAATGGTACAGTCCGCCGCCAAAGGACCCCAGAAAGATGTCCCCTCGTACGTCGATCGTCATTGATTCCTGTAACGAGTACCCACGATTCAATGGTCCCCTCTGCCAGACAACTCCATCCCGAGACAGAAGGAATGACGTATCTGCGGCGGCATAAGAACTCCCTGTTTTATCTGAGGCCATGCACGTTACGCCCGACGAGGTGTCGCTTGAAACAACTTTCTTCCACGAGCTTCCGGAGTCTGTCGAGCGAAAGATATCACCGAGTGCAGTACCGGCGAAGAGAGCACCGGAGGCACTCTCCGTGATACCATAAATCGCAGTGCGGTTCGACAGGACCGATACCTTAATCCACGAAACCCCATCATCGGTCGACTGCAGCAAGCCGGACTCTGCAGGATTCTTAAGCGAAGCACACACGAAGATCCTGCCGGAAGAAGAAACAAGCATGGGGGCATAAAAATTGAAAACCCCCGACGAATCGATGGACACCCGATCCCAGTGCCCGCCCCCATTGCTGCTGCGGAACATCGAGCCCAGGCTGATGACAAGGATTGACCCACCGCGGGTGAATGTGATGGCCTCGATTCGTCGTGCATGAAGGCCGTTGTTGAGTTCATCCCATTGGCCGCTTTGAGAGTTGTAACGGTGAACACCCTCAAAACTGCCTGCTAGCAGATTGCCCAAGGTGTCGCGGCTTACAGTCAGCGGGTTGCCAATAGGAAAGAGAACCTCTTTCCACGTTGCCCCGGCATCCTTGGATAGGTACATGCTCCTCGAAGTAATGACCCAAACCTGCCCGTCCCTCTCAGCGTAGAGGCGGTAGATCATCTCTGAACTCGAGCGAAACACCGATTGCCATGTGTTGCCAAAATCCCTGGTTACAATAACTTCAGAACCCGAGACTCCAAAAAGGTTTCCGCGTCCATCCCAGGCCGGGCTCATGATGAACCCGTTTCTATATTGGCTCAACCTCCAGCTGAGCCCCTTATCCGACGAGAGGTACAGCCCAGAGTCAGAATAGCACGCGAATTTCCCGTTACCACATAAGACCACCTTCCAAATCTTCCTGTTTGCCAGGGCAAACGGTCTCCAGGATTTCGCGCTGTCAACCGATATTTTGACCCCCCCGGTGGTTGAGCCCGCATAGATGTCTCCGCTGGTATCGACGGCAAAGCCATGAAGGTCACCCCACAGGAAATTCCAGGATTCTCCCCTGTCCGTTGTAATGAAATTGGAAAAATCTGTTTCCGCTACAATAATGCCCGGAGCCAACACTGTTACCGGTTCAACAGAGTTGTATGACTGAGTGGGAAAAGGGTGCATATCCCAATGCGACCCATTGTCAGTTGACCTGTACACCCCACCGTCACTCGCGAGAAATAGCCACCCACTAGAATCAGCTGCAATACTCCGGACGATTCCTCCAAATGGTCCCGGGACAGACTCGAATATGCCTGTGCCTGAAACTTGTGTGCCTAAGACAGTTGTTGCCACCGAGCGATTCCCAAGGAGCTCCTTCTGGGAACCGTGCGCGACGGTCCCCTCGTATCCTTCCGGGAACTGATAAGGCACCCCGTTTAAGAAGAGCCATGCAGGAGTAGAAGAAGCGATCGAGGCCTTCGTGCCTTCATTGTGAGTGAAGGAACGCAGCTTTGCGTCTGGCTCTTCCTGGGCCACGCTGATGCAACATCCGACACTGATAGCTATCGACACGAGAAGGATCTTCATTGAGGGCACCGCTTGTTCCGTCGATTGTGTGGTAAAGAGTACATCGAATCTCTAGGAATGTCAAGGGTGGGTCACAACCTCCGTGCTCATGGTCACTCTCCACAGTTCTGCAACAGCAGGAGTGACGCCCGACCCGTGCCAGAATATCAGAATTTTAAGCGACGGTATATTCAGGTTTTGGTCGCTGCGACTCGTTGTCTGCCGAACTCCGGCAATGCTTCCATCCGAATGAGAGCAGGCTCCGTGAATTTTGTCCTCAACTGCTTGCGCATCACTCGCTCTCGACCCCCACCCCCCTCAGAATAGGGGCATACCCCTCCAATTCTGTTGGGTGTTCCCGTTCACGTTACCAATTTCACTTTCAGCGGCTGTGGAAGCCGTATGAAGAAGATAAACCGGCCTGTACTCCCAGAGATCGGTATCTACCATCACAAGGGCCTCCTTAGTACCGCAAACAATTCCGCATTGACAATATTCCCTGTTCCGGGCACCAACGACAAATGGCATTCCGTTCTATGGAATGCCATTTGTCGTTAATACCGGGCTGCATGTTGAGCCCTTCGGCACGCTTCGCTCGCTCAGGGCGAAACCCTCCGTCCCGACCATCGTCGGGACGGACCGGCCTCGAAACACTCGCCCGGTTTTCGGGCGGGGTCCTGCCGAGGGACCGTTACGCCGGTCCCCAGACCCCGTCCGGTGTTGGGACGGGGTTCCGGGCACCCCGCAAGTTAAAACAAGAAAGCCACTTACCGATATTACTCTTTTTCGATAGATGGCTTTTCATTTTCCTCTGAAAACTTCTGAACCAACTTGTAACCACTCTGCTAGGCGTGATCACCGCACGAGCAGCAATTTCCTGGTCTCCACGAACGATCCCGCTTGCAGCCTATAGAAATATACGCCGCTGGCTAGATTTCTGCCGTCAAATTGGACAGCGTGGTAGCCAGCGCCGATGTCGCCATTGACCAGTGAGGCGACCTGTTGACCCAAGGTGTTGTAGACAGTCAACGTCACCTGTGAGCGGTGAGGCAGAGCGTATTGGATCGTGGTTGTGGGATTGAAGGGATTCGGGTAGTTCTGACTGAGTGAGTACCTCGCCGGAAGTTGTCCCCCCGGCTGGGTCACTTCAGTCAGGGACCCGTACGTGAGGATCCTGATGTCGTCTATGAGAAAATTCTCGGCAATCACCGGGCTCAAACACGTGTACCGAAACCGAAGCAGGATCCCCATCCCCGCGAACAGGCTGATGTCCATCGACTCTTCAGTCCACGTTTGGATTCGTCCGTCGATCACCGGTACACCCTTGGGGCTCTCACCGATAGTCCCGGAAGCAGGATGTGTAAGGGTCCCCGCCAGCGCACTCCATGTGACTCCGCGATCCGAACTGATCTCTACTCTCAGGCAATTCATGTAGTCTTGGCTGACGCCCTTCAGCCAGAATCGGACTTCCGTGAATCCCCCTGCAAATATGAGTGTGCTGTCGAGCTGAAACGAGCTTTCAAGATAATAATCGTCATACTGGTTCTCCGGATTTGCCGCAAAGGACAGACGTCCGGAATGCGCGGAAAGACTCGTCGTGTCCCATTTGATAGCTGATGTGGATGTGGCAATCCACCGATGTCGCGTGAACTCCGCGTCGTCAGCATATACTATCGAGGCGGGACCCAATCGCACGTTCAACGTATCGAGATTCGTCCCGCCGGGATAATCTAACTGGAGGGCAATGCGAACCATGCTCCCCACTGGCTTTCGCTTGCGCGCGACAAGGGTCAACTTTGCCTGGTCTTGCCAGCGGTAACCCGCGACGTGGGTCCTCTGGAAATCCAGGTCTGGGCACGACACCGTCACGTCTAACGATTGAGGCGTCGCCCCGGCCCCCCCATTGACGAAGGGAATCTCAAGCTGCATGGAATCCACGCTGAATTGTGCAATCATTCCGCTTCTGTCGATGTGTGGGAAGGGGCCCGCCGCGTGTGCGAGGATGAGATTGCCATGCAGGTTCTCCACAGCGATCTCTTGCATGCGCGGCCAGTCCGGCCAGAAGCCGTCTGAATCGGCCCCGACCTCAGTTGTGAGGGCATAGATACGTGGCTTCGACAATGTGTCGCCGTACAACCAGTCAGTTGCGTCCCCGTTTGTCCGGTATCTAAACCCGGCGCCGCATTTGTATTTATTGAAGAGCACCATGTCCGATTCGATCCGGCCATACAGGACCGAATCATCGGTCTCCCGGCCGCTGAAATTCCATGGGGAGAAGACATAGCCGGCGAATGAGTGGAGGGTGTTCGCCAGAATAATGTGATGTTGCTTCGCGAAGCGTCGGACGGCTTGCGTTTCCGGTTCCGAAAACGGCGCCGGACCACGGTAATCTTCAAAGCTTGGATCAGAAGACGATCCAATGTCATCGAATCCCCACTGGAAACCATAATTCCTGTTCAGGTCGACTCCGAACAGCGTATCCTGAGGGTGCGGCGCCCTGTTCCTTCTCCACATGCCGCCGCCTTCGGGGTATTGCGATTCATTGTAGCAGTATCCGTCGGGATTCACCAGCGGGATAAACCAGAGTTCACGGTTGTCGAGAAGCGAGGCAACCTCCGGATTCGTTCCATAGTTCTCCAGAAGATACCACATGAAGTACACAACAGTCATCAATGACGCGGGCTCGCGTCCATGATGGGTCGCAAGATACAACGCTCCGGGCAATGCCCCGGAATCCGCGCGCGCGCTGATCCGCAGCGCCCAGAGCGGCCTGTTCTCGAACGTCCGGCCGATGCTGTCACGGGCGGAAACAAGACCTGGATAGAGCGCATGCATGGAATCCAGATCGGCCAACAGTTCAGCCATCGTCAGGGCCCCTCCCATTGAGCCTGAGTGAAAATGCGATTGGGGCATGTGGAGCGATCCCTTCGCGAGTGACGACGCTTCGACCTGTCGCTGTGCATGGTAGTACGCCAGCCAATCCGGGATCACTACGGAATACGTGATGCCGCTGGTCGCAAGCCGCTGCAATTCTCCTGCGCTCAGGAAAAGGGTCAGGGTTGTTCCTTGTGACGGGTAAGGACCCTCCAGACCGAGGCCGAGCCGGCACAGTTTCTCGACCTCCGCACGAGAGGAGATGGAGACGTTGACCTTGCTGTATTGCACCTGCGCCGTGACGCTGGCAATCATGGCACACATGCAGATTAACAATCCTAACAGCTTCTTCATGCATCTCCTTCTTGCGCAGACAGACAGAACCATCAAAACGCTGACGTGAAAGTACTTCGGAAAACTACCAATGTCAATACACGCTACGAACCCACATAACTGAGAAGAGCAACAAAGAGGGAGCCCTCCAGAAAAATCAAAAGCCCACCTGTACCAGCATGGGCATGCTATTTCGTAAGTGCGTAGAATCAAGGTCAACATCTTGGTATGGACGATTTGCCGGCCCATCAGCGATGGAAATACAGAGCGCTGGCCAGAGCAGACGCACGGAAAGACTGATCATACCACATTGGCGCTCTCTACAACCACCTTCTTACCACTGCAAGAATTTCCGCATTGACGACATTCCCTGTTCCGGGCACCAATGCATAAAGCCACCCAATATGAGGGTGGCTTTGTGCGTTCCTACTCGATTCCAGATCTCGAAAACCCCGCCTTGCATAAGTCGCTCTGGTTCGGTATCATTCTACATGCCTAAAAGCATCATTCATACCTACAACCTCAAAGACCCCGCCCAGGCGAAGGATGATCGCCAATACTGGCGCGAGCGGTCGGCTGAAGAACGCGTGAGTGCGGTGGAGGTACTGCGGAGACAGTTTGGCAAATTCCCATCCGGGAAGGGATATGACGGTAGCCAAAGACTTCGAAGAGTTCTTCGCGTCGTGCAATAAACACGAAGTGGAGTATCTCATAGTGGGAGGGTATGCCTTCGCCCTGCATGCCCATCCCCGCTACACCGGCGACCTGGACATCTTCGTGCAGGCCTCGAAAGAAAACGCCCGCCGCATCATCCGGGCGCTTGAGGAATTCGGATTTACATCTCCCTCTCTAGCCTGGCAGGACCTCGCCGCACCAGGCCGGGTCATCCAGATTGGGTACCCGCCACTTCGCATCGACCTGCTTACTGCAATTGATGGGATTGAATTTAAGGAAGCTTGGCCGAAGCGGGTTGAATCCACCTACGGACAGCAGAAGGTCCACGTTATCTCCAAAGAAGATCTTGTCACGAACAAACGTGCAAGCGGACGTAAGCAGGATCTGCTGGACCTTGAAGACCTCGCTTGAACATGATTGGTGTCCTGCTGAGGAGCCGCCCCGCTCCGGTCCCGCATGTTGCGGGACCGAGAGTTTCGTCCCGACCATCGTCGGGACGGACCGGCCACGAAACCCTCGCCCGGTTTTTGGGCGGGGTCCTGTCGAATCCCGTTCATTGCGACGGGATTGAGACCCTGAGCGAGGCCCGCTGCTCGCGTGGGCCGAGACGAAGGGTTCCGGGCACAGCCATCTCGTTAAAAATGAGCCACTTACCGGATCATTCGTGTCCCATAAGTGGCTTTCCATTTCCCCCCGGAAGATTTGTAACCATTATGTAACCACTCTTGGCCAACTCTCCAAAACTTTCCATCGCTTTTTCGAGCAATCGCTTGTCGGCTTTCGCATAGATGAGTATCGTCTTGATATCCTCGTGTCCCAGCAGCTGCTTCATCTCCGGGCTCATGCGCTCATAACGCGGGACGTGCTTCGAAACTCATACGGGGTCTCCATCCGGGGCACCCTCACCCCGATCGTCCCGTTCGGCCTCCAGGGCCAGCCTGGATCTCCTCCTGCATCCCCTGGCGGCCTATGCTCTCGACAGCTGAATACACGTGGGGGCGAACATCGTTTTTTCTCTTCTACCGTCTTGCCTGTGAACGAACTCTCTTGTACTTTGCCATTGGCGTATCCTCCTTAGGATATGAGATTTGATTGAAGGCAACCTAAGGTATGGATGCGCCGCTTTATTTTCTACCCCGTTAGACCATGAAAGGAAATTATTTGGCATAATACGCAAACAATGCAATAATATATGCCGCCGATCCATATCCCACCATTGGAATGGCTCCGATATATTGATCGTCTTTATCCCTGATACAATTGCACCAAATGTTGGAAGACTTAAAATTATCCGTCACTTTGTCCATTTGCAGTTTGTTGCTGTACATTTCCGGAATAGTATTATCATTTATCGCCGCCTGTTCGGTAACATGATTCAACAACTTGGCTGCCGCAGGCTTGTCATCGAATAGAAGATGGGCGTGTGCAATTCGAAGATCGACAAATACCCATTCTTGGTTTTCATAAGGATCGGCGGTATTGAGTCGGATATAGCCTGGCCTGGCTCCTTTGATCCTCAAAATCTTGTCATATTCATTCATGTGAGACAAGAAGATTTCTTTATTATTGATTAATCCATTTGCAAAAAGTTCATATACGCCCGCATCATAATATTCAGTCTCCGTTTTTAGCCGATCGCTTTCATTGCCTTTGATATACCTGTTTTCGCAGAGCATGTGTGTCATGATGCCTTGCTTCAATGTTTCAGCTGCTGATTTATATTTGTCGTACGGCAGAAGGAATTGCTCCTGCAGCATCGCAAATTGTTCCAAACCCCTTGCACAAACACCAGAGGTAAAAGTATATTGCTTTGGTGTTTGGAGATGGTGTTCCCATGGACCGGAATCGGCTTTTATCAATGAATTTGTATCTATGCAACTTACAGTGGCGTCAGCTACTTTTGTGCACATCACTCGATTCCAAGTTTTATAAAATGCGCCGTCCTTACTACGCGTAACATAGTCGGAAAAAGCAATCAAGAATAATCCAAAATTATCATATTCAATGTTTGGGCCAAAATCGTTATAGTCACATTCTTCTGTGCCGTTGCCAAAATACCTGGTCAAGGAAATTTGATAATCCACGCCAGGGCCATAATCTTTCCCATCCGTGTACACGTAGTGTTTATAGCGGCCTGATGGAGCTTTCAACATGAACTCCAAACCTTTTTTGGCCTCAGCAAACATCCCCAGCCGGTTCATCGCCTGAATCGCGTAACTCGCATCCCTTACCCAGGCTATATGCCATAGACCGGGGCGTAACGACGCCATTATCTGTCCATGAGAATAAGGAAATATTTCTTTATCTGATACTTGTGACATCTTTAGAATGGTAATGGATTGTTCCACTACATTTCTCTCTTTCACAGATACTTTGTTGGGGATAGTACACGTTGAAAAAAACTTTCGCATGTAAGTAACCTCATCGTCTAGCAAAGACGTTTTCATATTCGCCAATGCACCAATCGCATCGCTAACAATAGAAGTATCGGTATGCAAAGAATCGGTAAAGGAAAACAGCCAATATCTTTCAAAAATATCTTTGTTGTACCTGCGCAAAATGTTTCCCGTGAGGGCATTCCCGGCAATATGGATGGGTATGTCTTGTAAATGGTTTTCCAACAACGTCAGGCCGCTTACCGGTTGCCCTTTTTCCATTTCGGCTTTAAACGATATGTTTTCTATTGTCCTCTTGCTGCCCCTTGCCACTATATAGAAGACTATATCATTGTTAGTGAACGACGAAAAATAATTCAGTGTAAAACCGCTGTATGCGGCAGTTATTACATGTGTATTCTTCAGATATCCAACATACGCTGGGCGTTCAGTACTGTTTAACGCGATATTGCCGACAAAAGGATATACATATTTTGAGGAATCATAGGTGGCAAATATGTGCGGATAAACATCATCAATCCTATTTTCTTTTGCATTGTATACTGCTACAATCAATCCGTTGGAGCTGGTTAATTTGAAATAGGAAGGTTCGATTGGATTGCGTAACTCCTGCGCCATCGACAATAACTGGCAGCAAGGAAGAAGCAGTGTTGGCAGTAGATGTCGAATTGTCATGACCAATCGTCTTCGCTGAAGTGGAAACTAGGTCTACTGGACCATCGATTATTACCCTGATCTATTTACTCAGTCAATTCAAACTTATCTTTCAATCGGATATCCCTTGACGATGCACCTATCATTAAATCAAATTCGCCTGGTTCGGCAATCCATCGTAATTTGTCATCGTAGAAGGAGAGTTTTTCCTTGTCAATTACAAACCTGATAGTTTTGGTCTCATCTCTCTTGAGCGCTATTTTCTTAAAGTCTTTCAACTCTTCTACCGGTCTTGCAATTGAGCCCACAATGTCATGGAGATAAAGTTGTACGATTTCTTCACCATCATACTTGCCGGTATTCGTAATCGTGAAAGACACTGCTATCTGCTCGTTGTACCTCATTTTCTTCTTACTCAATTGTAAATCTCTATATTCAAAGGTAGTGTAACTTAATCCATAACCAAATTCGTATCTTGGGAATATGGACAAATCTACATAGGCGCTTCTGTAAAAGCGATCGCTATCGTTTTGTGCTGGGCGTCCAGTACTCAAATGATTGTAGTAAACAGGAATTTGGCCGACGCTTAGCGGAAAGGTCATCGGAAGTTTAGCTGAAGGAGTATAATCGCCGAATATTACATCGGCAATTGCATTACCGGCTTCACTCCCTAACCACCACGTGTACAAAATGGCTGTTGCATTATCGGCTGTGTAATTGAAAACTAATGGACGTCCGGCATTAACTAATACCACGACTGGTTTTCCCATTGTCAAGAGTTCTTGCAGTAAATCTTCCTGCACACCTGGAATATTTATATTGCTGCGGCTTTTGGCTTCTCCGGTCATGTCGCGTCGTTCGCCAATGCTCAGAATAACCACGTCAGCCAATTTTACGATGTTTCGGGCTTCTGCAAATCCATCTATGTTATCTCCTTCTATATCGCATCCCTTCGCGTACAGTAGATTTGTCTTATTGCCCACCTTATTTTGAAGCCCCTGCCATTGTGTTACAATATCATCAGAGTCACTCCCGGGCACTTCAACATCCCAAAACCCTTTGTTCTGTGTTACTGCTTTTACCAATGGACCAATAAATGCAATGGTTTTTATGTCTTTAGATAATGGCAACAGGTGATTTTGATTTTTGAGCAGCACAATGCTTTTTCTGGCTATATCTCTTGCAGCGATTGTGTGTTCTGGATTGTTTAATTGTTCATGTTCTCTATGGGAACTACAGAATTTGAATGGATCATCAAACAAACCAAGTTCAAATTTCTTCGTCAAAATTCTTTTCACTGCATCATCAACCAAAGCAATTGATATCTTATCATCTTTTACCAATTGAGCAAGATCGTTTTCATAACTGCGACTCTCCATATCCATATCGCATCCTGCGGTAATGGCAGAAAGCGCAGCGGCGGATTCGTTTTTCGCAGTGCCGTGATTTATCATTTCACCAATCGATCCCCAATCGCTTACGACAAAACCTTGAAATCTCCATCGTTTTCTTAGAATGTCTCGTAGCAAATATATATTCCCGGTGCAAGGGACACCGTTGATGTCGTTGAAAGATGTCATAAACGTTGCAACGCCGGCATCAGCTGCAGCTTTGAATGGGGGTAGATAGGTTTCCCAAAGAAGTCTATCACTCATATCGACCGAATTATAGTCTCTGCCTCCAATTGCGGCACCATATCCGGCAAAATGCTTGGCACATGCCATTACCGAATTTATTGCGCCTAGTGTATCACCCTGATATCCTTTTACTCTACTATAAGCAATTCTCGAAGCCAGATAGGTATCCTCGCCCGCTCCTTCCATTACCCTTCCCCAGCGAGGATCGCGGGTAATGTCTACCATCGGAGCAAAAGTCCAGTGAATGCCAGCTGCACTTGCTTCTGTTGCACCTATCCTTGCCGATAGTTTAATAGCATCCAAGTCCCAGCTACACGCTTCGGCAAGTGGAATCGGGAAAGTGGTTTTATAACCATGAATTACGTCCTGTCCGAACAGCAATGGTATTTTTAATCGCGACTGCATGGCGATTTCCTGCCAGCGTCTTGTGCGTTCTGTTCCCATACAATTCAGCAATGATCCTATTTTGCCGGTTTGTATCTTACGTACTTTGTCAGTATCTAAGGTTAAAGGTCCTGCCGCCGTCCAATCATCATTGTACTGGTTTAGCTGTCCGATTTTTTCACCGATAGTCATCACAGTCAATACAGAATCAACTTTTTGAGAGATTGATTTTGTCTGAGCTGAAGTTGTCAGTCGGAATAATGTGATCAGACAAATGCTTATCAAAATGTTCAACAGTATTGTCTTCATTTCTCTGCTGTTCAAGATACGTTGTGTAGATCTACCAGGCCCATGAATCGATCAACTGCAGAATGATAGCTGTCCGTGGTGCCTACCTGTTGGGCGTTTGTGGAATTCGTCGAACGTGGTCACAACACGGCTTTGCATCGCCTCCCCCCACTTGAAAATCGGGGATGCACCAGGAAAGACTTGATGAGTGCCTTGTAGCAAACGTCAGATGATTATAGTACCGTTGATATTGTCTACCGCTATTTCAGCAGCAACATTTTCTTCACACTGACAAAATCACCAGACCGCAATTGGTAAATATAAACTCCGCTCGATAATTTCTTGGTGCCAGCCTGAAAAGCTATGCTGTGATTTCCGGCACTTTGATGCCCATTTACTAATTCAGCCACTTGTCTTCCCAGAACATCAAATACTCTTAAATTCACTAATCCTGGTTTTGCGATAGAGTATTGAATTGTCGTACTTGGATTGAATGGATTTGGATAATTCTGATTCAGAGCATACACGGTAGCAAGGGCGGGATGATCTTCAATACCTGTGACTTCATCTGAGATCCAGGTGTATGTCCAGGAAGAAACATCGTAATATGCCGTTTCCGTCGGTTGTGGGGAATAAAATATCATTCCTTCCCTGGTGGCGCCATTATCATTATCGTTGATTCCTATGGTGAACGGGATCTTATCTCCAATCTTCCATTTTATTACATCGTTTGCAGTTTGACCGGCATTTCTCTTTGTCGCAAGATCAATCAGTGGGATTCTTGCTTCGATTACGTAGCCTGGTGTGATCTTGCTCATTCCGCCATCATGAAAATAGTTAGGGCCGATGAACAGCAATGAATCACAATCAGTGTTTGCATCCAGTCGTATACGGTCTTCATCAAATCGTATTTGATAATCGGCGGTTGCTCCGGTGTCATATGAGGTATGAGTGTTTGTCAAGTTGTACAAGCCAATATACAGATCCGGTTCATCTCTTTCCCACGATGATAGTGATTCCGGGTGATAATAATGATCATCGGTTACATTAAGCATTACGTACAAATAGACACTATCTACAGCCACCTTTACTTCAGCGGAACAATCGTCATCGCCATCGACGGTATTGTTTGCCGGAACGTTTGCTGTTCCTGAAGCAGAGTTCATGATAAATGGTTCAATTCCTGCCCATTCACTTACGTCGCCATCAGCAACAAATGGTGTTGGCGGATGAACGGATACAGTAGTAACTCCTTTTGCAGTATTCGTTACCGGCCCAAAAGTTCCTGCAGACCCGACATTGCCTGCGTAATCCCTGCATGTAACCGCATAATAATACGTTCGCGCTCTGTCAACAATTGCAGATCGAAGCATGTGAACAAACACCTCAGAGGCCTCCGGTATATGTGATTTAACCAATTCGACACCAGCAGCATGAACATCTGTAATTGGGTGAAGACTGGCATAAACGGAATAGGTCTCATTGACTTCACCGGGAACATCAGACCATGTGACGAGATTGGAATACGTGCTCGCTAGCACATTGATAGCAGGGGCTGCCGGTGGTATTGAATCTGATAAATTGCTGACCCTGAAGCCGGTTGAATCCAGCACTTCATACCCATCGTTTGCCAGGAATCTTGCCCAATATATCCCTGTATCGGCAAGTCCTTCCGCGAACGTAACACTACCAGCACGTATGCCAACGGTGGGGGACTGTGTTCCGTTTACATAAAACCAAATAGTGGATGGTGTGGGACCAGGAATATCTCCAAATTTATAAATCCCGATCCAGTCCGTTGGATTATTGGGACCGTTCTTGAAAAAAACGGTAATTGAATCACCGATATCATATTCGGTTTTATCGGTACTCACCCTCGGTAACAGGTCAACAACGTTAAAGGAGTCTGCTGCCAGTAAGGTGTAACCATCATTCTCAAACATTCCAACCCAGTAGTCACCTTCTGTCTGTAGTCCTGCAGGAAATTGTACAGTACCATCTTTTGTACCAACGGTGGCGGTCTGTGTGCCGTTCACATAATTCCAGGCAGTGGCGTCAACCGTGCCAGGGACATCCCCGACTTTGTAGATTCCGATCCAGTCCGTGGCGTTTCCTGGACCATTGTGAAAGGAAACAGTTATCTGTTTTTTCACATTATATCTCGTGGAGTCTGTACTGACGCCAGGTTGCGCGTACGTCATCTGTGTGAGCAACGCACAGGCAATAAGCAGTAATTGTTTGTTCATTGTTTCATCCCCTTTCGTGAAAATGTACAAGTGGTTAGCGACATCTATTGACGGAAGACGGTTCATCCGTCTCCCCCTGTCACCCCTATGCTCTGACGCGTAAGTTCGCTTCGTGACCGGAGCGAGCAGCGATCTACTTCTGCAGGATCATTTTCCTTGTCTGGACATACCCGTTGGCACTGAGCCGGTAGAAGTACATGCCGCTGGCGAGTCCTGTCCCTTCGAACGTCACCTGATATGTCCCGGGGGCCTTCCGTTCGTTGACCGGCACCGTGACCTGCCGCCCCAGGAGATCAAATACCGTCAGCTTCACACTGACCCCTGGCCCCTGGGCCCTGACCCCTCCAACTGTGTATTCAATCACCGTCTCAGGGTTGAACGGATTGGGATAATTTTGCATCAATTCAACGTTATCAGGGATACTTCTGTTTTCACCGTCGATCTGCGTTGAAACACCATCGAAATTGAAATACGGTACGTACGAGTTCTTGACCACGGCAGCAACGGGTTTAGCTCTCGTTCTATCCATTGAATACAATCCCATGCTTTGAAAACCAGAAGGATGTCCATGTGAGTACCAATCAAACATGCACCACCAGGTACACGACATCAATGACCCGTTGATGTTTATCGTTCCTGCAGCACTAAGTGCGGCATGTTGTTGAAACGCTAAAAACGTATTCGTAAAGACATCAACTTGTGTCTGTTCAGTGGAACTATTTTCTGATGACCAGTATCCAAATTCTGTGTCAATGATGGGTTTATTCGGATTGAAACTCTCTGCGCTATTAAGGAATGCATACGTACCAGTGAAGTAGGTTGAGCCATGAAAGATTCCGAAATACATTGTCCATCCAGAAACATCGCAAGCATTCTGAGAATCATCAGTTGCTCCCGGTCTATCTGCGGCCGCCGATTGTGTCACAAGTCTCCCATCAGGATAATTGGTATCCAAATCCTGATTCACTTTGTCTATGAATTCCTTTCTGTTCGAAACGTCTAAACATTCGTTGCATGTGCTCCATAGAATAATTGAAGGACGGTTGTAATCCTTAAATACCATCTCACGGAACATCTGCTCGTGAATGTGTCTGGTATCATTTTGAATTTGCCATGCGGCCGGTGTATCAAACCACCACACGGGAATTTCTTCGAGTGCAGCGATTCCCAATCTGTCGGCAATTAAATACGTGTAAAGATTATTGGGATAGTGAGCTGTGCGAAGGAAATTCACATTCGTTCTTTTTACAAGCTCCAAATCGCTGAAGATTATTTCTTTAGGAACGCTTCTTCCGTAGACAGGATGATCCTCATGTCTCGCAGCTCCAGTGAAAAACACTGCTCTGCTATTCAAGAGGAATTTATTCCCGCTCGTTGTCGCAGTTCGTATCCCAAATTGTGAACTGAACTCATCAATGACATTCCCCCCCTGCTTCAATGTAACCTTCATGATGTATAAGTGGGGCTGCTTAGGCGTCCAGAGTACCGGATTATCAATTGCCAGAGACGTTCTCCAAACGCCAATGGAATCGGAAGGAATTGTTAAAGATGTTTGTGTCATTGCCACATGGTTGCCAGCAAGTAATTGATATGAAAACTCTGTCGTAATATTACTCGAGTCAATCAAGGCTTCGAACGCCTGCATCGTCACATCAACGGATGCGGCATTGTGATGAATGTTCCTGACAACTACCGTTGATTGAACGCTGGCATCAAGATTCAATGGGACAATATCATTGCGGATAACGGAAACCGGGGAAGCAAATTCCAGATAGACATCGTGAATGATGCCCGTATAATTAAACCAATCACAATTCGTGTATGGGACGATATCATTTCTACTGTTCCACATTGGGTTATCCACTCTTACCACGAGAACATTGGGTCCGCCATACTTCAATGCTTTGGATATATCGAACGAAAATGGAGTATAACCTCCTTCATGATAACCGAGATAGAAATCATTCAGCCAGACATCGGCAACGTAATTAACAGCATAGAAATTGAGTTTAACAAATGCCATTGAATCAGCAGGATCAACAGTAAAAGACCTTCTGTACCACACGCCGTCCTGATAATACTCCGGAACAGTTGGATATGCATTCATGTGGTTTTCAACTGCCGGTAGGGACTTGGTCTCCCACCCGCTGACATCAAAAGAAGAACTGTTTCTTCCGGCTGCCTCAGTCATGAGGTTGTGATAACCTGTGGAATCACGTTTTGCTAGAGTAACATTATCACTGGCGGCAAACCGTTGCTTTTTCCAATCGCCTCTTAGATCAAGTATCTTGCGGTTCTGTTTTTCAAAAGATGGGAGAGCAAATCCATTTTGATAAGGAACCATGACGCCACTAACTTGCTTGAGGGAAAGAGTGGCTTCAAGAGAAGCAGTTTGAGCAGAGATGGTTGATGACGAGAGAATGAATAGCAACGGGATCACATGAATAATAAAGTCTCCCGTTACACCCATGAGGGATGCCTGTTTCATGTTCTCTTCGTTTAGCGAGGTGGATTATGAAACCAATATGCTGCTTTCAATGGCCAAGTGCAACGGACTCGGTACAAGCCGGGGTGGCATGGGAATTACTGATTGTCGTCTCTCCGGGTGTGGTTCAGATTCTGTCCTATTGCCAGCAACAGTCAGGCACAGCACTCATCGCTCCACGATTTTCCAGTAGGAATCTTTTCGGACGACTTTCCCATTCCGAAACTCCCAGAGATCACAGCCTCGCACTTTCAAGCTAACCCCTGAAGTTGTTGTCCCGGTCAGCGTCCATTCTGACACTCCCCTGTCTGCTGCCACCCAATGACGGTCGTCTCCGTAGTGAACGTCAGGAATGCCTTTGAAACGACCGGCAAGAGCCTCGCGCACCTGATCTTTGCCGATGAAGCGCTGTCCCCAGGGTTCAGGACCCCTTGGAAAATCAAAGGAGCAATCATCAGAGAAGTACTCCATGATGGCATCGAGATCATGCCGATTGAACGCGTCAAGGATCTCCTGAAGAGTCTCGACTGTGACCGTCTCATCGTTTGATTTCTTCTCGATCTGCCGCACCTTGATCGGCAGATTGGCGTTCCTCTCATCCGTGCCAGAGAACATAACGGCCCCCAGCAAGGCGAATGCGACAAGTATCCCATCAATCTCAGGCACTTTCGGTTCCTTCCTATGATCAGTGATTAGGTGGCCTACGGTTTACGATTATATCGACTCGTTGCGTTGCACGCATTTCATAGGACTCCCGCGGAGGTGGTGCGAGTGAACCGATCAGCGGATAAAAGAATGATGAAGAATGTGCCGTTGACGGAGGGCCGGGGGGAAGGAGTTGCCGGCGTAGAAGGGCTCCTGTCGTGGCTACTCTTTGAGGAGGAACGATTCGTCGAGATTGACCTCCCACGGCGCACAGGATCTCCCCAAGCTGATGATGGCCTGCCCAACTGGGCCGGCAGGGTGTTCGACAATCGTTTTTCGAAAGAACACGGATTTACAGCTGGCTCAAGTTGCCAATTTCGCCGGAAATTGTCAAGCCCAATCTGGAAGGAACTCTTGGAGGAATCACGCTTGCCTTCGAAGTCGAAATGCGTTATTCAATGCTTCAGGTCATTTCCTGATTGTGCATTTCTATCCCATGGAGTATCTTCATTCCTCCTCTCATTCACCAACACTGACACTTCACGACCGAGCATATCGTACACACTCAACCTCACGTCCGGCGATTTGGGCAACTCGTACGTGATGGTCGTGCTCGGGTTGAAGGTCTTTGTGTAGTATTGTAGCAGGGCATTACGGTCATACTGCACAGAGTGCTGTCAGAAGGAAAGCGCGCTCTCGAGGGACATTCAGAAATCGTTTCATGGGTGCTCCCCCTTTCAGCAATAACTTGCCATTATTTAACCAGGATCATTTTGCGCGATTGGGCAAGGCTGCCGGCGGTCATGCGATAGATGTAAACGCCGCTGGCAAGACCTGATGCATCGAATAGCACTTCATGATAGCTGGCGTCCATTTCACCGTTGACCAGTATGGCCACTTGTTGTCCCAGCGTGTTGAAGACGGCGAGCGTGACATGTGACCACTGCGGTAACGCGTAGCCGATCGTTGTCGAGGGGTTGAAGGGGTTGGGATAGTTTTGATCCAGTGAGTATGCCGGGGGTACTGTCTCTCTCTCTTCGACAGCAACGAGAGTGCCGTGGAGCGTGTCATCGATGATGGCCCCGCGGAGTTCCCAGAAATCGTCGTAAGGCCACACGCCATCACCAAAGTCATAAGCTGCAATAATCCCGAGACCGCTGGCCAAATACACACTGGCAAAGACTAACCCACCAAGCGAGTACTCCCGAACCGTTCTCATTCGGCCGAGAACCATGTATTCCATTACGGACACCACCGTCGACGATGCAAAACCACCAAACCGTATCGGATCCGTCGCCCCTCCCACTGTCTTCAGGTTGTACATCGGGATCTCCGTGGTGTCGTCCGGAGAGTAGTAGTACACGTAATTCGAGTCTTCTCTGATGAATTGTCCGCCGATGGCATCGGGCAAGTTCAGCTGGGAATACATCTTTCCGTTTGGCATCCGGACATCCTTCACGACTATCCGCTGGGATGCGGAGGAGTCGGGGGCGTTCGGATAGTTGCTGTGAAAGACGCGGTAGCTCCAGGTGTTTCCGATCTGCAAGGGATAGAACCGCTGTCCGCTGCTTCCGGTGAAGTTTCCGTAGAAAACTCCATTGATACGCGCCCCTTGGAAGTTATAGGGGCCGCCGTAGAAGTACATGTCAGTGACGCCGATACTGTCGACCACACGGAGAGTCTGTTCGTCGTCAATGAACCGCGGGTTGTCGAACGAAAAATTCCAGATGCAGCGGCGCGACCCGAAGACGAGTTCCGTGTCCCTGACGGTTGTCACGATAAAGACCGTGTCGCCATAGTATCTGGTAGAAAGAATGGTATCTCCGGGCGCGCGGGAGAAATCAAACACAATCCTGTCACCGTACGGGGTCCATTGGTAGACCGTGTCACCTCCCTGGCGCATGAGAGCCGAGCCCCACCACCATCCCGACATCACAGCATAGCGAAGTCCGTTGGGCATGAGCGTGTCGCCGACCACAGTGGTTTGCTGTACGTCCGAGACGGGCGGGTTAATCTGGAAGTACTGCCAGCTGTCGCCGATATTCAGCGGGAAGTGCGCGTGCTGGGCGTTGGCGGGAGCGGCAAGCAGGAACAGGGCAAGCCCGGAGATGACGGTGTGTTTCATGGCGACCTCCTCGTGAGGTCTTCTGATTTCAATGAGATAACAACATACAAGTGTACTCCGAATCCCCGAATAATGCAAGGCGCCGCGTTACCGAAGGAGCACAAGCCGCTTTGTCTGAACGAAGACCCCGGTCGTCAATCTGTACAAGTACACGCCGCTGGCAAGGCTACTCACTTACAGCGCTTCTGCCGAAGAACGCTATCTCACATTTATAAAGACGTATCCATCACTTGCGTTGCGCGTTCCCCTCCACATGCTGGCCTCGTATCTTGGCATTTCACCGGAAACCTTCAGTCGAGTTCGGAAAGGCCTCTCACAAAAGCGGGAACCTCGTTAGCGCCGGGTTTTCGCGCCACAATGATCATGCGCGGCGAATTTGCCCCATCGTATGTATTGAGACCGTAGTCGCCATATGCACTCTCGGACTGCAGATGCTCATGCGCCAGCATATCGTCAAAATCTTCAAGTGTGAGTTTCGCAACCCGCTCCGTGTACTCAAGCACCTGCCCGGTTCTCTCGTCCAGGACAGTAATCTTCTTGAAAAAATGATCCTGGTCTGTCCAGCGGGTGATGTTGTAGATGGCCCCATCGATCTCTTTCTCTTCTGAAGGCACCAGCCGAGCTTCTGCGTAATTGACGTTGAGGTAATCAACGACAAGCGTCCCTCCAGGTTTCAGTGCGTCTGAGATATTGCGCATGACCGCATGGTTCTCCTGGTCTGAAAAGTAGCCGAAACTGGTAAAGAGATTGAAAACATAGTCCGCGTGGCACCTGCCGATTGACTGGCGCATATCATGCCGGAGAAACCGAAGCGATGCAGTCTCGAAATTCTTCGCCCGGGCAATACTGCCTCCGGCCAGGTCCAGCCCCGTTACGCGATATCCCTTCGATGCAAGATGTCTGGAATGCCGTCCGGTGCCACAGCCAAGATCGATCATAGCGGAGCCTGGAGACGGTCGGAGGTGGTCAAGCAACTGGTCAATAAATCCAGCAGCTTCTCTATCGTCACGGTAGGAATATAACATGTGGTAATACGGTGAGTCGAACCAGTCTCTGAACCATTCCGACTGTTTTACGGGAGAGGGGCTGAGGGTTGCGCAGGTTGCGTCCATAGTGTCCTCCTGAGAATTGAGTGGCTTCTATGTGCGCAATATACCCTGCCGTGTCCCAGAGCCCCTTGACGTAAGTCAAGAAAATGAGGGTAAGACCTAAGGATGGCGTGACCTGTTTTGCATAAGGATGCAAAAACCAAAGCCACCTGTACGATCTTGGGCAAAGAAAAGTCCGGAACTGCCAGGAACGAGAACGCAAGAGGCGTGCTTAAATGCCAGAGTACAGGCCAAGACCATGAACCATTTCGAGATCCGTAGGCAAGATGATCTCCTGACTGTTGGCTCTATCAGCATGGTTGTCTTCGCACTGGCAAATATCCTTCACGAAGCGGTAGGACATGACGGTGCATGTCTCCTAGTCGGAGGGAAAGCCCACGTTCTGTCCTCGATGCATTTTGAGGGAGATGCTGGAAATCCGCTCGGGTGGAAGAATAGGGTGATGGCCGCCGGCGGTACCATCGTCAATTTCCTTGCGGCAGGGGTGGGATACGGTGCCTTGCGGCATAGTACGAGCCTGGCGGTACGCCTGGTGGCTATTCTGGGTAGTGAATCTCCTGGAGGCAACAGGATACTTCCTGTTCTCTGGTCTGTTGGACGTTGGAGATTGGAGCGAGGCGATAAAAGGATTGAGCCAACGCTTGAAGAACACGCCACTGAAAAGCCACTTACCGAACTATCCATTTTCGATAAGTGGCTTTCCATTTTCTCCGGAAAATTCTGTAACCACTCCGCGCCAATTTCCCGAACCCCTTGGACTCGCATGCCTACTGCGCCACGCAAAGCCTACGCCTTGGCATACTGTTCAGCACTCGTAACCTCGATCCCAACGAAGCGCTCATTCCCCTCGACCCACGCGTCATGTCCCGGAGGAATTGTATACGAATCGCCAGCCGAGAACGTCTTTTTTGTCCCGCCTTTTAGCTGGACCGTCAGGCGGCCCGAAACCACATAGCCCACATGCGAGAGTTGGCATGTATCGGTTTTGACGACCGGTTTGATGCATTCTGACCACCGCCAGCCTGGCTCGAACGTGAAGCGGCCCATCGTGAATCCTTCGAGTCGTACGATTTCCACACGCGACTTGGCGGGAGTGCGCGTTTCATCGGGCCGATCATGAGACTTGGATTCGAGTTTTGTCACCGCCACGGGGGTTGCCATCGAGTTTGCCTCTCTTCTGCAGATAATGGTTGAAAAGTGGATTAGGATATCAAGGAACAAAAGCCGCCGGATCTGTTGCCGGTGGTCGATGACGGAGCTAACATTACCATCTCGCCAATTGTTCCCGACGAAGAAACGTCGGGCTTGGACAAAAACGCCCGGGGATTCCAAGTCTTCTTACTTAATGGTATTGATACAAACGGGATAAACACAATCGGCCATCATCAGCCGTTTCCCCCGTTATGCCAGGTGCTTATTGGATGTACGGAATGAAAAAAGGGCCGGCGATGCGATAAAACTCCCCTTCCTATGCATCGTTAATGCTTCACCATGACATGTCGAAGCGGTTCGCCGCGCAGTATTTCCCGGAAGAGTATATTGATGATGTGGACTATCTCTCCAGGTTGCCTTCTTTCAGAAACCTGGACCTGAGCGATGAAACAAACGGCTGGGGGGAGATCAGCAAGACGGCGAAGTACATAATGCACCCACATATCGTCTTTGATCTTTGAGAATCAAACATATTGAAGAGCACAATGGCCACAACCACCAAGGCGATAACTGTTGCTCCAACGAAAAGTCCTCATGACCCCCGGCTTGATGGAAGTTCCCGATCCGTAATCACCGGCTGTCACCTTTGGAACTTGCGCATGAAATCCCGTAGCTCTGCCTTAGCTTTTTCCTCGTCGTAAACGCCCTTGTGTTCTTCGGGTGTGAGATCCATTGCTGATTTCCATATCTGTAAGGAGTTTGAGCGAAGAGCATCAACCGTTAAAGAAAAACGAAGCGTACATCGTACCTGCGGTAGTCTGGATAAACTGTTCCCCGTCAACCCCCTCGATGACTTCCACGGAAGAAATGGGCAAGGCAACTGGAGGCAAACGGCAGATTGCGACTCCTCAAGTCAGGCGCGTGTCAGGATCCCGCAAACAGATGAACCCCTACTCCTTATCGTCAGGAAATAGCTCCTTTGTTCTTTTTGTCATCTCAGCCGCAATCACCTGTCCGTCTTCACCCTGTTGCTGAAGCCTCTCTATAATGTTGTGATAGCTCTTGGAATCTCTGTCCTGGCTTAATTTGAAGACATTGTCCATTTCTTCTATTTCAATTTCAAAAGCCACTATGGCCTTCATTACCTTTTGTTTGAACTCTGCAGGAAGGTTATCAAAGACCGTTGTTGATTGATGATCGTAGTTTTCAAAATGAAGCGTGGTTTTCCGGAGCACCCCTTCCAATGCAGCGTCATCCAGGAACCTGATAATGCCCTTCACATGTACGCTCATGTAGTTCCATGTGGAAGCCAGATGCGGATCACTGTACCACGTGGCGCTTACGTAGGTATGATGACCGGTGAACACGACAAGAACGTTTTCGTTTTGCAAAAAGGCTCTATGATGATCCGTATTCTTCATGATGTGTCCCCGTAACACCTTCTTGCCATCCCTCTCTTCAATAAAAACGGGCACCTGCGTAGCGACAGGCTTATTTGTTGAATCGCATCCGGTTAAGAAAGCAAATGGATGCTGATCGACAAATTCTTTAATGACCTGTGCGTTTTGTTCTTTGTGATACGGGAGATCGTACATAAGAGACAGCCTTCTTAAGGTCGTTGATCCATTGATTACGTTCGCTTCCTGAATCCAGCGTTCATGGAAGTTAACAAGAAACTAACCGGCTACCAAACCAGCAGAGCATTGCTTTCCCGCGCGTTTCAAGCATGGTACCCAGGAAAAAAAGGCCACCTGAACGAGCGCGGGCGAAAAAAGGCAACCCGGTGGATGGGTCGCCTTCCCAGCGTGCGAGTTTACCACCCATGCCCCTCCTTTCGGCGGGCGCCGGTTTGCCGGTTGTTAGCTGAAGGGCGCGGCAGTAGCCCCAGGTGAGAACTCTCAGCCAACTTGCAGTGACCGAAAGAAATTCCTAATGTCATCAGCCAACAGTTGCGGTTGTTCCATAGCGGCGAAATGACCTCCGGCAGGCAGATTTGTCCACCGCTGTAGGTTGAATCCCCTTTCAACATACTTGCGCGGTGGAATTGCATCTTCTAAAGGAAAACGAGCAATGCCGACGGGAACTTCTACAAAATCGTCTTTTGTGAAATGCAATGGCGCTTTACGGCTCTCATTGTACAGGCGAATAGAAGAATGGAGAGTTCCTGTGAGCCAATAGAGAGTGACGTTTGCCAGCAGTTCATCTTTTGTGAATACACTTTCAATGTCGCCCCTGCAATCTGACCAGGCAAAGAACTTCTCAATAATCCAGGCACACAACCCGACCGGTGAATCATTCAATCCGTACGCAAGCGTCAACGGTTTGGTTCTCTGCAGGTGAGAGTAAGCTCCTTCCCGGTCATACCACCCTTCAACCTCTTTCACAAATTGCATCTCTTCTTTCGTCAAGTTTTCTCCCTCCGGCACATAGGGCACGTAATACCCTTCGATATTGTTCAAATGCAAGCCGATAACCTTCTGCGGGTACTTTAGTGCCAGCAACATTGCGAGTCCCGAGCCAAAGTCTCCTCCATGTGCTCCAAACTTTTCATAGTGCAATTCTTTCATCAGCTTGCAGAATAAGTTGCCCATAAACTGGAGGTTGCAGCCTGGTGCAGTTAATCTTTGTGAAAAACCATATCCCATGAGTGAGGGAACAACGAGATCAAACGTGAGTTCGTCGTCCTTTGTCAGAAGGGGAATGAGTTTCATCATTTCCAGGAATGAACCCGGCCAACCGTGCATGGCGATAAGCGGAATAGATTTCTTGCCTGTTCCTTTAATGTGAAGAAAGTGGATGTTGTATCCGTCAATGTCAGCAACGAAGTTTGGACATGCATTAATTTCCTCTTCGACCTTTCTCCAATCAAATCTGGTCAACCAATAGTCAGCGAGCTCTTTCATGTATGAAAGATTGGCACCGTAAGTCCAACCGGAATTTTGAATCTCATCGGGCCAGCGTGTGCGTTGTATACGTTCACGGAGGTCAAGTAAGACTCGCTCGGGGAAATTGACTCGATAAGGTTGCACCGCCATTCTTCTTCTCCTTTTGAAGCAATTCGGGAAATTAGGAGCCACGCCTTTCGCTAACGTCTGCTGCTAAAATACCGTTCCGTTGGACGCTATGATTGAAGCCCCCCGGATCTCCTCGGTGGACTGTCCCCGGCCGCATAAACGCCGACGTTACCCTGGTTGTACTGAACTGCTGTTCGTAGGATGCCTGGATCCCTTGGTAAATCCCCTTGGGGCAGTGCCGTCATGACGCAATGCTGGCAGCCACGAATGATGGTCAATTGAACTTCGGCTCCAATGCCAAGTTTGAGTACTACCGGACAGAATGCCATAGTCGCCGCGTTTTCGTGCGTTAAGATCTTTCGCCCTCTCTTTGCCACCGAGAAATCGAACGGAGTTATTATCAAATGCCGGCGCGCCGGTGTACTTCGATTCAGCGAGAAATGCGAGGAGCTACATCTTCCGCCGTCCCGTAATGATGGGGCTGACAGGAGAGCGAAGTTCCATGCAATCTCTTCGCTCTTTCGTAAATGGACTTACTTGTACACGATGTTGTGCCTCCGTTATTCATTTTTCACTATTGATATCACAACATTTCCTTTTTTATGACCCATATCAACATATCTGTGTGCTTCCACAATTTGTTCTAATGGATATATTTTATCGATCACTGGTTTTATTTTGCCGTTCTCTAAAAGTTCTCTTATAAAGTTTAAATCTTCAGTTGTTATTGTTAGGGAACCATGAGAGTCATGAGATGATATAAAAGTCCCTTTTTCATTTAGTAATCGTTTACTGGCAAATCGGGAAGCCTTTGCAACAGCATCAAATACTAAATCAAAACGGTCGTGTGTCTTAAGAAAATCATCTTTCGTGTAGTCGATTACTTTATCTGCTCCAATAGACTTAATGAGATTTAGATTATCTCCACTGCAAACCGCCGTTACTTCGGCTCCAAAACATTTTGCAAGCTGAACGGCAAATGTTCCTACACTTCCGGATGCCCCGTATATTAGTATTTTTTGTCCTTTGCCAATAGTCGCGTTTTTTAGAAATGCCAATGCAGTTAATGCACCTCCGGTTGCTGCGGCAGCCTCCTCGAAGCTAATATTCGTTGGTTTAATTGCTATTAATCCTTCTTCTATATCTTTACCATTCTCAGAAATGCATTTATATTCAGCATTTGCTCCGAAACCAAATCCCACAAATGAAAATACTGCATCTCCTTTTTTAAATCGTTTTACACTACAGCCTGTTGATTCAATTATTCCCGAGAGTTCCATCCCTGGTATTGCCCTTTTGGGCCTATGTATTCCTAAGTACATCCTTGCAGGAAGCCATTGCCAAAAGGGAACTGTGAAACTCCGCATCCGTGAATCTCCTCGAGTAACAGTTGTTGAATATACCTTTACTAAGACCTCATTGTCTTTGGGTAGAGGTTTGTCTACTTCTTTCACCTGAAGGACTTCGGGTGGTCCGTATCTAGTGCATATAACTGCTTTCATTTTTCCCGTCTTGTCTGATTGTCAGTTTGGGGCATTAGGACGATGCCTTGTTGTAGATCACCGGCATATGGCCCCTCCACCTGTTCCAGGTGCCATCGTCGGTGATCAACTCAGCTATGAAATGGGCAACGTTGATTCGGCTGGTCGTACCAGGATTGAAGAGTGCACTTCTGGTTGGTGAAGGGTGCACTTCATACTCCGTGGCCACGGTTTGATTGATCAGGGTGTCCGGACGAACGACCGCCCATTCGATCGCTCTGTTGTTTTGCCCAATTTCAGTTCTCAGAAAGTCAGCGGCCCTCTCATTGTCCACCTGCGGTGGGAGCAATAGACGAAGAAGCCCGATAACGAACCTTTGGCCAAAGGACATCGGCTCGTGGAGATCGCGGTTGCTGTTGCCAGCCGTGTTCATTAGCACGAACTTGATTGGCTTCTCTGACTTGTTTGCCTTGATGGCATTGCACAGTCGGCGAGCGGCATCGGTCACAAGCCTGCGAGGCTGACCGTAGATGCCCTTCAAGCTCAAGTTGTGACCCAGACAGGAAGCTACTGCTGAACACCCATTCAGATGCTGAGCCATCTCTGCGTCGTTTAGGTCCAGGACGCTTGCGCGTATTACAGACAAGCGGTCGCGATTCCTGAGGCCTTCGGGCAGCTTGTCGGGCGATCGCACAATTGCGTTAACGTCTTGTCCGCGAGCGAGCAATTGCGCCACCAGCAGCCGTCCGGTCGCCCCGGTTGCTCCTACCACAAGGGTTGTCATCGTCTTCCTCTGTTGTCCGTTCATGCATCTATTGTTTAGCGGCTTTCCAGATACGTTCGCTCTCTTAACGTTGGTAAAAGTGTACTCCGAATCTTCAAGACATGCAAGGCGCGCCGTCCCATGAGTTACCTATCTCGTGAGCTGCTAAGTGACCTGAATCGTTCGTAGTGAACAAAGGGGCCGTTTTACCGGGTATTCTAGCCGCGACGAAGGTCTGTACACTCGAGCGATCTCAGTACGAGAGGTATGAGATGCCTGAAAAAGGATTAACTCTTTTATCATCCGTTTGACCGATTTTCTCCACTTGCTGTTTGGGTATCTTCATAGAGTCAAGGTTGAATCCGCTCGCTGCCCCAGCCGCGGAAGTGGAGGGGGCGCGAGTTGACTACATTTGAGCTATTGCGGCATCATCAACGGAAAGGAATTAAGAAATGAAGACCAACGGATTCAACCTGAGCGTAGTGCTTGTTTTGTCTCTGTCCCTCCTGGGCATGGGATGCTCGGCAAGCAACACTGTCAAGGGTGGTGCAATCGGAGCCGGAGCCGGGGCTGTGATCGGCGGCGTTATTGGCAATCAGGTGGGGAATACTGCCGTGGGCGCGATCATCGGTGCAGCAGTCGGCGGGACAGCGGGTGCACTGATTGGCAATTACATGGATAAGCAAGCAGAGGAAATACAAAACGACATCAAGGACGCGAAAGTCGAGCGGATCGGCGAAGGCATCAAGATCACGTTCAACTCCGGCATCCTATTTAAGACAAACTCGGCGGATCTTCAGCCCGCGGCAAAGGCCAACATCGAGAAATTGGGCACGATCCTGAAAAAATACGCTGACACTAACATCCTGATCGAGGGACACACGGACTCCACAGGGACCGATGCATACAACCAGACGCTTTCCGAAAAACGTTCTCAGTCTGTGGCCCAGTACACTCAGAGCCAGGGCGTCCCCGCGACGCGCTTTTCAATCAAAGGATACGGCGAAGCCCAGCCCTTGGTTTCGAACTCAACCTCTCAGGGAAGACAACAGAACCGGCGGGTCGAAGTAGCGATCATGGCCAACGACGACCTGAAGAAGGCTGCAGAGAAGAACCAGATGCCACAGTAAAGTCCTGTGCCTGATGCGGAAGTTCCGACGATGCGGATTATCGAGAACCCTATGATACCGGAGAATCACTTGAAGGCAATACTGAACCGCATTGTGACGTGAGGAAGACCCTGCTGAGGGAGTTGATTGCTACGGTAGTGCCTGTTAGTGCAAAAGCAATGAGCCGTTACCAGTGACAGTATCCAACAAAAGTGGAGGTATCAGGCCAAGTGATAGGCCGGACTATGCTGAAGTCTAGGATGGTCCGGTTTCTGCCCCGGCAAGTACCGAGACCGGTAACACCGGTGACCTCCATCACCTCGGCTGCTTGACTTTCCAGATTTCCCGCAGTATTTTCTTATCGACTGTTCTCTCTATTGCCAGCAAGGCAATTCCCCCCCCAACTTCTCGCATTTACCCGGTTGTTCCAGAGCCCGAAGCTTGCGTGTTCCTTACTGGACAGCAGTCCTTTGCCATCCCAAACACGAGGCGCACTATGAGCAAGCTCTTATGCATCCTGGCAGTCACACTTCTTGCCACTCCCGCCCTGGCTCAATCTCCGGCGCAAGTGGATTCGTTCCTGGTCGCAGATTGGCATTTCGATGAAGCAGATGGATCTACCGCAATCGACTCAGCCGCATACGACAACCATGGCTATGCAACCGGTACGAGCATCATTGCAGGAGTGAAAGGCTTTGGGCGATCCTTCAACGGGACGAGTGACTACATCTTGGTGAACTCATATAATGGCATGCTGAACTTTGCTCCATCCCAGAGCATCCGAATCGACCTCAGCTTCAAGACAACCGCAACGGACGGAGTTATTCTGAGAAAAGGGCTTGCACCTTTGCCGGGCTACATGGTGTCCCTTTCCGGCGGCCGTCTGGTGGGGATGATCGGTAACCGGAGTGATTCACAGTTCCCGGATACACTCCTCTCAATCTTGAGCACCCAGCGGGTGGATGACAATACCTGGCACCGAGCTTCCTTCGTCAGGGATCGGACAGCTCATAGACTTCTGCTCTCGATAGACGGAGTTGAAGCAGCTTCACCTGTAGTCGACAATATAGAATTTCCACTCAGCAATGATCGCGCATTGACGATCGGAAGATGGGAAAACTGGCAATATCCAGCGTATTTCCAGGGACAACTTGACGAAATTCGCATCCTCCGTTTCTTCCCGGTCCTCAGCGATACTCAGGCGGTCTGGCATTTTGACGAGACGTCGCCTGCGTTGGCGAAAGATGCCTCCATCTACGCCAACTCGGCTCAGGTGGTTGGTACCACTGTGGTTCCTGGGATCTCAGGCAATGCCCGCCAGTTTAGCGGGCAGGGTGACTGTATGTGGATTCCCGATCTTGAGAATGGCGCTCTGGATTTTGGCGTCTCAACAAGTTTCACTGTTGAAGCGTGGTTCAAGACAGGTTCTCTCAACCAACAGATCATTGCGGAAAAGGGACTTGACTTTCAGCCCGGATTTTCGCTCCAGATGGGCGACGGCAAGGTTGTCGTTATTCTCGGTAATACAATTCGGGGAACCCCGCCGGATGAGCAACTTGTCATCTGGAGCACAGGGCTATATAACGACAACAATTGGCATCAAGCCAGTATCGTACGAGACCGCTCGGTAAGGAAGTTGTTCCTCTATGTCGATGGGTTACTCGCCGCGCCGGCCATCGATGATAACTTCCCGTACGCCATTGCCAGCGATCGTCCGATGACAATCGGGCGCTGGGAGGACTTACCGTACTACTTTACAGGCGTCATCGATGAAGTTGCAGTGTACCGGGGGGCACGCCATCCGTCCTCGAGCCTTCGCCCACACCTTGCTCTCTCGACTGACGTTGTGGATTTCGGGAAAATTCGGGTGGGCGATTCGACGATAGCAGTCATCCAGCTCACAAACATGGGATTTCAGGATACACTCCGGATCAGCGACATATCCATTCATCTCCCGTTCTTTTGCACTCCGGGCGCCCCTCTTCTGGTTCCTCCCCGCTCTTCCGCCGATCTGATCGTAAAGTATCAGCCAACGACGGGAGGGCGAGACACATTGTCTTTGCTCATGGCCTCAAACGACCCTGACAGGCCAGCCGCCGTGATACACTTACAAGGGATCGGTGTCGGCGTCACAGCCAAGCCTTCAATCATGTCCGTTGTAGATGTTCCGGATGACCAGGGGGATAAAGTGCGTATCGTGTGGCTGCGCTCCCTCTATGATGGGTTGGATAATTCACAGTCGGTCACCGGATATGATATCTGGCGGAAAGTGGATGAGAGCCAAGGGGCGGCCAAAATGACCGGCGACGCGCTGCCTGTGGGGAGCGATCCATTGTCCCTGCAAGGAGTGCTTTGGGATTTCATCGGAACTGTGCCGCCGGTGGGTTTCGATGAATACAGCTACGTAGCACCGACCCTTTACGACTCCACCGTGCTGTACGGAATGCATGGGTCACAATTCATGATCTCTGCTCGGACATCCACGGAGCAGGTTTATTTTTCGGAGCCCGACAGCGGATACTCCGTAGACAACCTTGCTCCTCACCAACCGTATGATGTCACGGGATCAATCAGCGGTAGCGTGAGCCTGCAATGGTATCCCCCTGCAGATCCGGATATTCTCATGTTTGAAGTATATCGGGGAACACAATTGAGTTTTGTTCCATCGGAAGGGAACAAGATAGGAACCACGCGCTCGAACAGCTATAACGATCCGCAGCCGCCTGGAGGATGGGTGTATTATTGTGTCGCGACACTGGACTCCGCTGGCAATCGAAGCCCCTATTCTCAGAAGGTGGGTCTTTTTGTGACGGGGGTGAATTCGAACGGAGACCTGTTGCCCCGTCACTTCTCCCTGTATCAAAGTTATCCGAACCCTTTTAACCCATCCACGCAGATCAGGTACGATGTTCCTTCCCGGAGCCATGTGCTGATCCGTGTTTTTGATATGCTGGGCCGCCAGGTAGCAACACTGGTTGATGAAGAGAAAGGCGCCGGCCAGTATACCGTGGTCTGGGACGCAAGGAATGCAGCTACCGGGATGTACTGGTATCGGATGGAGACCGCGACCTTTTCCTCGGTGCAGAAAATGCTGCTGTTGAAGTAGCGTTATGTCATCCTTTTGGAATTGTATACGATGTCCTCTACAGGGCGGACCAGCAACGGTCCGCCCTTTGCATTCCCGGGCAACGTGAACCCTGCGCCTGCAGTGGCCCGAGGACCAACGCCTTCAACAGATCGGGGATATTTTTTTTTGTAGATACATCGGGCACTCTCAACCTGGTGAGTGCCCTCTTTTTTCTTGCCGGTCTTCGAGGAGCGGCACGTTTCGAGTTCGGTCTGAAGTCCCGCCTTCGCCTGTTCCATGACCTTCAGCTTGCTGAGGATCGCGAGACTGCGAATCCCTGCAGCCAGGGTCCCGATGAGCTTCTCAATAGTGTCCTTGCGCTAATCGTTCACAGCCGCACGCGCACCCCGACCATCGCCGACAGACCATACTGGTCGATCGCGACCGGAAATGATCGGCTCATGTTGTTCGTCACGTCGTCCTCGGTGTTGAGGTTGTTGACATTGACATAAACCTGCAGTCCCGCCCACGGAAGCTCCTGCTTGACCGAGAGGTCCCAGCGGCCATACCGGCCCGACATCGTCCTGAGCTGCGGCCAGAAGTCGGGATTACGGAAGATGTTGTCCTGAAAGAGAAACGAGACGCGCGCCGAGAACCCCCCGTAATCGTACCCCAGCATCAGATTCAGGAGGTCGTTCGGCTGGTTGAGAAGACGCGCCGTGTAGAACGTATCGGCCACCACGCGCGTGGCGGTGCCGTCCTCTTCATACTGCCACTGCATGATCGACTTCGGGTATTTCGCTTCCGAAAAGATATGCGTGTAGTTGACGTTCAGGAGGAAGCCTGAGAGAAGACCCGGCAGGTACCAGAAGTTGGTCTGCCATTCGGTCTCGAGCCCGTAGAGATCGACCGGAATTTTGTTGTTAATATAAGTGCTGAGTTGATAGAGCGGCCCCGGGGTCTGCGGAAGGTCCGGAAACTCACTCAGGTCGCTCAGAAAACGAGTCGAGAAAAAAACCAGCCCGCTGATCCTTTTCCGGAAGCCGCTGAACGACAGGAGACCGATTTCGTTGCTGTGGAGCGCAACGACCACGTCGAAATTCTCCGAAGTCGCCGGTTTGATCGTGAAATTGTTGTAGGTGACCACGCCAGTCACTGATATCATATACCTGGGCGACAGGGTGCTGTAATCCGAATACACCAGCGTGTTCGTATACGCCGCGCGCAGCTGGAGCCACTCCGTCGGCTGATACTTCACATGAACCATCGGCAGCCAGAGCCCGTGCGGCACGGTGACCGTTGTGTCCTTGCCCTGTACGCCGCGCGTCACCTCCATCCCACGGAAACCGGTGTAGTGCGTGGTCAGGTTCTGATACCTCACCCCCGGCACGATCGAGAGGTTGTCGCCAAGCGACAGGCTCGCCATTGCGTACCCCGCGCTTTTGGTTTCAAACCCGTCGTAATTGTTCAGCCTCGACGCCAGCGGATCCTGGGAAATCCCGCTCCCCCCGACCTGTGCCAGAGTGGTGAGCAGATCAACGTTGGCGGCATACGGCGCAGGGTACACGCCGTCAAGGAATTGACCAACGGAGTACGAAGGATCGTAGACAGTCTTCGCGGAGAGGTTTCGTGCCGTGACTCCCATCGGAGCAAGGGCCCTGAGCAGCGCCTGGACGTCTCCCGAACCCGATCCCACCGCGTACTCATAACTGTGGCTGCGCCGCTGAATCATGCCGCCAATCTTAATGAATCCGTTCATCCCAGCGGTAATCGAGAATTCGCGCTGGAGGTCGAGGTACCCCGCCAGTATCCTCTCCCGCGTGACGGTCCCCCTCGTGGAGAGTCCGGAGTATCCCGCTCTCGCTGGATCCAGTGCGAGTCTGCTCATAGTGACCTCTGGATCGACGTATTGGTACCAGCTTGAATTCAACAGTGCCTGCCGCTGCTGGAAATTGAAGTACAAGGCCCAGGGATCCAGATTCTCCGAGAGGCCCTGTGAGAGCTTGAGATCGACGTGGAACCAGGGAAGATCCTGTTTCAGAACGAACAAATTGCTCAGCACGTCAATTGTATTCTCATCATATCCGGCGCCGGCGACGGCCGAACCGCTGGACAGAGGAACCTGGATGTTCCTATTAACCGTGCGGGTCAGTCCGGAGTTATAGAAACTGATAAGATTGATTTCCCCGCCGTCGTGCTGATAATCCAGAACGACCGTTGCCCCTTTCCGTTCGCGTGTCCGGAAATTGTCGTTGACCACGATCGAACTGACCGCCGGGATCGCACCATTGCCTAGAGCCTTGCTGGGCAGCCACAGCGACGCCGACATGGTATTGTCGCTCAGATTGCGTCGCTCGAGCGAGCCCTGCAGAAAAATGCCGAACGATTCGTCGAAGAACCTGTGCTCGAGCGAAGTGACGAGTCGATAGTCGTTCCGGGTGTTCTTCAAACCGTTATATCCGCCTTCGGCGCGGAACTCGACCGAGGGAGCCCAGGTCAGGTTTCGGGGCGCCATCGGCGTGCTCCGGGCCGCTCGTCGTAGCGTGAAATTGATCGTCCCCCCGATCAGCGTCGCGTCCATGTCGGGCGTGATCGCCTTGACGACTTCGATGCCGCCAAGCATATTGGACGAGATCATGCTCAGGTCTTCCGCCCGGTCGCCCAGACGTGCGAGGGTGCCTGACGCGGCGTCAACGCTGGTGATGTTGTTGTTCGACGGAATGTCGGTCGGAAGCTCGACCCCCTCGATGGTCACCTGGTTGTACTGCGGCGCCATGCCGCGGATGATGACCTGGGTTCCCTCGCCGCCCACCCTGATCAGGGCAACACCCGGAAGGCGGCCAACGGCATCAGCCGCGGTCATATCGGGAAGATCCAGGATTTTCGCCGCAGAAACGACGTTCATGACGGGCAGGGCCACGAGCTGCTTGCTGATCGCGGCGTTTTGCCCGCTGGCCTGTCCGCTGACAACGATCTCCTCCCCCTCGATGGTGACCGGAGGAAGCCGGTAATCCTTGACCATGGCGCCGGAGGCCGACGGGTCGATGGTGAGCTTCGATTCGTAGGTCTTGTAGCCGACAAAACTGACCTTTACCGAGTATTCGCCAGCAGAAATCCCGCGGATGGTGTACCGACCGTTCACGTCGGTCGATGCGCCGATCCCCGTCCCAACGAACACGACGTTGGCTCCGGGGAGCGGTTCTCCCGACCTCGCGTCCTTGACCGTTCCGCTCAGAGTAACTGATGCTTCGGCTTGGGCGGTCAGGCAAGAGCAGAGGTAGGTGACAATGAGGAGAAACGGTGAAATTCGGAAAGCATTCATAAGGATTGTCTCTATATATAAGGAATATCTATCGAAAAGCATAGGATTATTTAAATGGAATTGCAGGTTCAGAATGGAGAAGGGACTCTCTTCGATTTGTTCAATCAAACGTGTACACTGTTCCGGGCACTGGACAACTCCGATAAGTGGCTTTTTGTTTTCCCTGGAGAATGCCTGGAGGAAGGCTGGCGATTCGTTCGGGCTGACAAAAAAAGCTGTGCAGAACGGACGAAAGGCCGGAGCGAAGTTGGAGTTCGAACTGATATTGAGAGAAGAGACAGGGAAAGGGCAGTGATTTCGTTAAGCGGAGAAGGGGACGAGGGAGCTTAAAGTCCCTTGTTTTCGTAGGAATGTGTCGCGATCTCCAGTCGACTGTGCAGTGCCATCTTTTCCAGGATGTTGTGGATGTGGCTTTTCACGGTGTATGTGGAGAGGTTTAGCCGTTCGGCGATCTCCTTGTTGCTCATTGCCTCAGCAATGAGGACGATGATTTCACGTTCACGTTTCGTGATTCGCGCTGCATCGGGCAGTTTCCCTCTCCCCTTCCGAACTGCATGGTCGACAACATAAGTGAATAGAGATCCCGTCAGCATGGGGGGAACGATCATCATTCCCCCCGCTACGGCCCGGATCGTTGAGAGGACATCATCGATTGTCGCGTCCTTCAGGATGAAGCCCACCGCGCCGGCCTGTACCAACTCGACGATATCCAGCTGTGAAGGAACCAGGCCCATCCCGATGACCCTCGTTTGCGGCAATTCCTTGGTCAGAGTTGCCACAAGACGCGCGCCGTTTTCGTTCCGTAGCCCCAGGTCCATGAGGACCACCTGAGGCTTCAAGTTCCGCGCCTTGAGCAGCGTATCGCGATTGCCTTCGGATGTTGCCGCAATTTTGAGATCGGGCTGCGCATTGATCAGCGCTTTGATGCCATCGCGCAATAGGCGGTTGTCTTCGATAAGGAGAACATTGATCTTTTTCACGGAGCGGCCTTTCTCTCGACTTCCAACGGTCTTTAACCCCCGCATGAATGGTCTGGACCTACATTGGAAATCCGGTCAAGTTTGGCAACATGATTTCAGCAATGAGGAGCAGTGATGCCGTTGAGCACGGCCCTCCCCCTTGCGTTTTCAATCAGTCCGACCGCCTCTCCGGCTGGACCCCGACCAATGCCACTTGTCATACTTGACAAGCCCGGAAAGCACCTACGGGACCATGTGCTTCGGCCTCCCCTTCAATCGACGCGACTTCGACTTTGATTTTCAGCGTAAGTCCCTCTACACTGGATTGTTGTTCGTGTCTGTGCCAGTGTGTTTTGCGTCAGCATCACGTCTTCGACTCTTCGCCATTCTTCTCTTGTCCTGACTGAGACGTTCAATTCTCGCTTTGTCAAATGCGATAGCTTTGAGCGTTTCTGATTCTTCAGCTTCAAATTCAGCACGTAATAAGCGAACCTGAGCTTCCACTGCTTCACGCTTGCGCTTCAATCCAACTTGTTTGCGTACGACTTCTTGCTGATGCAACAGTTGTTCCGCTTCGTCTCTCGTCTCTTGGGATAATCGCGCCGAGCCTGTCAAGACACCGTCCGCGCCAACATAGACGTCAAGCAGTTCGACACCGTGGTTTGTCAGCCTAAACTCACGAATCTGATTGGAGTGCGCCATACCGCGCGATTTAAGCACGTACAATCCTCTGTTACGTTCACCTCCAATTTCAATGTCGCGGAGAAGCAACCATGTATCTATCAAGGATGAGAGGTAGACATCGGTGGTCTCCAGACTATCGCCGATTGAAGTGAGACTTGTGAAGAATGCAGTTATCCGCCTCATCTTCAACAAATCTACAAGACGCAGCAACATTGCCTTGACTTCGCTTTGATTCTGACCTGTAACGAATGCATTAACTGGGTCGAGAATAACGACTTTAGGATCAAAGTTATTGATCAATTTAATGCTCGTCGTCAGATGAGTTTCCAAGCCATAGTTTGTCGGACGGGTTGCATGAAACTGAAGCAGCCCTTTTTTTACCCAAGGTTCTAATTCTATTCCAATCGAACGCATATTGCGCACAAGCTGACTTGGGGATTCCTCGAACGTAAAGAAAAGCACGCGATCTCCCCCTTTGCATGCGTTTTCAACGAAATGCGAGGCAATGCTCGTCTTGCCTGTACCGGCGGTGCCTGAAACAAGCACTGTACTGCCGCGGAAGTAACCTTTGCCGGATAGCATTGTGTCAAGACGCGGAATGCCGGTGGAAATTCTTTTGCGGGATGAAGAGTGGTTCAGTCCCAGGGAAGTGACCGGCAGAACAGAAAAACCATCTTCATCAATGAGGAATGGATACTCATTTGTACCGTGCGTTGAACCGCGATATTTGACAATCCGCAGCCGTCGTATGGATGATTGATCATTCACTCGATGATCGAGCAGGATAACACAATCGGAGACGTACTCTTCCAAACCTTGACGCGTTAAGCTGCCTTCGCCCCGCTCCGCAGTAAGTATTGTGGTTACGCCTTTCCTTTTCAGCCAGCGCAACAACCGGCGCAGTTCAGCACGCAGCATTCGAGGATCTGGCAACCCGGAAAAGAGCGACTCTATTGTATCCAGCACAACACGCTTCGCACGAATGCTCTCAATTGCGTCCTGGATCCTGATAAACAGACCGACCAAATCGTATTCACCGGCTAGTTTGATGTCGCCCTGTTCTACGTTAATATGCTCAAGCCTGATCTTTTTGCGCGCTACAAGGCTGTCCAAATCGAACCCCAATGAAGCAACGTTCGCTGTGAGTTCTTTCTCCGTTTCCTCGAACGAAACAAAGACACCTCTTTCGTTGTACTGCGTCGCCCCATGGACGAGAAACTCCATAGCAAAGAGTGTCTTCCCGCAACCCGCACCACCGCAAACAAGCGTCGCTCTGCCTCTGGGTAATCCCCCGTCCGTGATTTCGTCCAATCCTTGAATACTTGTCCGGGATTTGGGAAGTACCTTCCCATGAGGTTGAGCCTTCTTGTTTTTCACGATATCTTCTCTCCAGATTGTTTGAGCGGCCCAACGGATATTAGGCCGTGACACGCCTTCGACAGTATTGTTCTTCAGGTGGAATATGGTCGGGCATAGGCCTGCACAACCACTGACTTTGCTTCAGATCGCCCACACAGTGCTACGTCCGAACGAGCCAGTGTGCCCGGCCTGCGTTGAGCACGAAAAGGGTGCACGAGAGGCCATCGAAAAGAACATGCGGCAATATAACACTCGGTTACGGGAGATTCAAGTCAGCTTGAGAAGCGGCCCGGACATCGCCTGAAAGTACAAATGCTCCAAAACGCCGGGGCATTTTTGTTTATGACAACTTCCAGGGGTACTGTATACAACACCATTTGATATGATGACATCGTTCATTGAATATATCCGAAGCACAATGCGCGCTTTTGCGAACTCTATGTTCAACTCCTTCACAATCCAGCATTTTGCAGCCAGAAGGCTGTTTGCAAGATCACCCGATAGGACTCTGCGACTTAATTCTTGGGCCTCGTCCAGGGGGTCAGGTCAGTTCGGAAGTTAGCCATGGATTGAACAATGACTTTGTTATTGGCGCTTATTTTACTATTGTTACACATAGTGTTTTTCAGGAAAACAAAAATAGTAGGACGTTCAATAATGACTTGTAAATCTGCGACGCATAATATTTGTTTTCGCCATGTGTTAAGTGCCTTGGCGGTTTTGACTATGGTATATTCAACTTTCAATCCTTTCTCTTTTTGTTATGCAGAACCTGGAGGCATATCCAGTTCTGCATCAAGATGGGTTGGAACCTGGAGTACTGCACCACAACTGGTTGAGCCGGGTAATAATCCCCCGGCACCTGGTTTGAGCAATAACACGCTTCGACAAATAGTTCGCGTTTCACTTGGCGGAGATAGTTTGCGATTGCGATTGTCAAATGAGTTTAGCGCAAGTCCTGTGACATTACTTGCAGTCCATATTGCTGTCTCTAAGGGTGGTAGTACTATTGACACGAGTACCGACAAGGTTCTATATTTTAATGGAAAGAGGGAGATTACAATTGCTCCACGTACTACGGTTACATCAGAGCCTTTTGAGCTTGCCTTGCAGCCACGGACTGATGTTGCGATCACTATTTATTTTGGCAATACCTCGCCGGATGTCACCGGTCATCCTGGATCAAGAACAACATCATACCTGCTCGCAGGGAATGAAGTTTCCAGCATGGATTTTCCCGGCGCTGTCACGACAGATCATTGGTACAATATCAATGCGATTGATGTACTGGCACCGTCAACTGCAGCTTGTGTGGCAATTCTTGGTAACTCCATTACCGATGGACGAGGTTCAACAACGAACTTGCAAAATCGATGGACAGATGTATTTTCAGAAGCGCTTCTTAAAGACTCAAGTACTCAGCAAGCAGGTGTACTCAATTTGGGCATCGGAGGTAATTGCGTGCTTTCAGGTGGCTTAGGCCCAACTGGAGTAAGCCGATTTGATCGAGACATTCTTAGTCAACCGGGGGTACGCTGGGTTATCGTTTTTGAAGGGGTTAATGATATTGGTAGGGTCAGCTCTGCTACGTCGGCAACTACGACTGCCAATGATCTTATTGCTGCCTACCAGCAGATGATAGTTAAGGCTCATACTAAAAATATCAGGATTTACGGTGTTACCATTTTGCCCTTCAATGGTAATTCTTACTATAATCAATACAGTGAATCATGCCGAAATACCGTTAATCAATGGATACGTACCAGGGGCAATTATGATGGGTGTATTGATTTCGATAAGGTGATGCGAGATCCACTGGATACTACGAAACTTGTGACAACCTATCAACACGACGGTTTGCACCCTGATGCGGCAGGATACAAAGCGATGGGTGAATCCATTGATCTAAACCTGTTTGCCGGGTCAGATACGACTTTCCAGCAAGCAACGGGAATTGAATCGCATTGGTTTGAAGCTGAACGTTTTCCGACGGTTGGTAGCAGATTCAATATAGTAAGTGATGCTGCAGCTTCAAATGGAAAATACATAACGGTGCAGGCTGGTGTACAATCCCTTACAACAGCGCCAACCGATAGTGCAGGGTTGATCATTATCCCTTTTACAGTGACCATAGATTCAACCTACAATGTATTTGCGCGCGTAAGATGTCCCACGGCTGATGACGATTCATACTGGGTAAGATTGGACAATGGTTCGTTTGTGACGTGTAATGGATTGGTGACAGGCAATGCATTTGCGTGGTTCAAATTTGTCGGTTCTGCTCCTCACACGGGGCGATCATACCCTCACGATTGGCTATCGCGAAGATGGAGCCTGCCTTGATAAATTGTGCATTACGAATTGTATATTTGCTCTAACGGGAATGGGGGAAGATGATCCTACAACGCTTGGGATAAATTCTATCGAAGCAATTGATGGGTATGAATTGGGGCAGAATTATCCCAATCCGTTTAATCCGGCGATGGTAAAGAACAGCAATCAGCCTGGCATTCTTCCTACTTATCACGCAATTGCCCTGATTGACGCAGAACCGTGGACTGGAAGTGTGGCCGACCGCAAACCAATCTCCCATTTCCCGGCCTGGTAGGGAGAGAATGTAGCGGGCCCCCCGTGCAAAATAAAAACGGCCCTTCTTTGGGGGCCGTTTTTATTTTGTAGTTCTCCGTTCTCAGTCCTCCATTCCCGTTGCCAATTATCAATTCCCGCATCATTCCTTCCTTCTGTAGCCATACCTCGGTTCATCCCGAAATGCCCGCTCGGTTTCGAAACAGAATCCCCGCTACGCGGAAGCGCTCACAACAGTGATTGTTGTGGGCGCTTTTTTTCTAGCAACTCGCCCGAATGAAGACCGTCGACTTATCTCATCAGCTCCCTGCTCGTTCGTTCTTCTCTCCTCGCTCCATCAAGAAAAAACGGTGCGGTAGATCGAACTCTTGTTGACTCCAATTTCTGCAACCCAATAGGTATATACAGATAGATGGCGTTTCCAACTGTTTCTTACGGGCCTTGAGGTACCACCACCTTGAGCCGCGCCTCCATTGTGTTTACGTAATGTAATCTCCGATACGTTGCCGTTTTTTGCGTTGTTTCGTGATTTTCCTTGAAAAACTCCGAAGGACGCACTACATTGCGTACAAGCAGTAAAACAAGCTACCTTTTCTAGCTGCGCTCTTTTTAGATTATTCTTTCTGCTTTTGCACAAAAGATGAAAGCTATCTCTCTCTTTGTTAAACCTCCATCCTGCAGGCGCCAGGCACGCCTGTCGGCTGCTATCACTATTCTCACAATCTTCCCTCTGCTTTTTTCCTCCGCCAGCTTCGCACAGCAAGAACAAAACTGGGTGAAGCTTGCACAAGTGGGCAACCCTTTCTACGATCTGAATGCGGTTGATTTCGTGGACTCGCTCCGTGGCTGGACCGCTGCCGCCGGCACCGAGATCTTCAGAACCGAAGATGGGGGACACACTTGGGAATCTCATGCAGGCGATCCCATGGGTGTGAACTCCATTTCCATGCTCGATTCTCTCTACGGATGGTGTGGGGGGGCCCAGGGCTCCAAAGGAAAGATCCTCTATACCACCGACGGTGGCCGCAGTTGGCAGCTTGTGTGGGCTGCCGAGGGTATGCTCTGTGAGGGCACCTGGAGCCTCTCACCTACACGCAATATTACCGTGGCAGACTCGCTGGCCTATCCTGAACGGGGGGTGATGCTCTCGACCATTGATGGAGGCCTAACCTGGAAGAAAGAAGTCCGCACGGACACCATCTCCAGCTTCAAGCAGATCCAGTTCATTGATTCCTCTCACGGCTGGATTCTCTACTGGTTTGACGGAGGCTCAGGGCTCCTTACCACGAGTGACGGAGGCAGTTCCTGGGAAAAACGCGCCACGCCAGAGACGTTCTCACACTTTTGTTTCGTGGATTCGCTCTCTGGCTTTGGTATCGCTGACTACCCGAAGCTCTACCGAACCACAGACGGTGGCCGAAGCTGGGTCTATCTCACCTTCATTGACCCAGCGAACCAGCCGATTCCCATCGCGCTCGCCTTCCCGGACACGCTCAACGGCTGGTTCTTTAGCATTAGTTTCTATCAAGGCGACTTGGCCGAGGCCATTTACCGGACCAGAGATGGCGGCGTCACATGGGAGCAAGAGAGCATTGGTCTGGCCAGAAAGATCTTTGCCGGTCAGATGCTCGATACGCTCCACGGCTGGGCAGCCTGTAGCGGTGGCATCGTCTTGGGCTATAAGCCTACTATGACAAGCGTTAAGGAACCAACGCTTCATGCAGCACCAAAAGAGTTTCAGCTTTACCAGAACTATCCTAATCCCTTCAATTCCACCACAACGATCGAGTATCAGCTTGCTCATGAAGGGGAGGTGAGGCTCACCATCAGTGACCTTCTAGGACGAACGATTGCCACGCTGGTGCATAAGCATCAGTCGGCAGGCTCCTATCGGCTGTCCTGGGAGGCCACAGGGGGAGTGGGAAGCGGCGTCTATTTCTATACACTTGTGACAGAAGGAAGGAGAGAGACAAAGCGGCTGATGCTCCTCAAGTAAATCTGAGGAGGAGAACATGAAGACCAAAGGAGGTTTTCCGTTTGCACTTCTGTTTATCATCACGCTATTGCTTGCTACAGCCTTTCCCATCGAAGCTCCTGCAGCTGGAGAACACCCCTGGCTGAATGGAGCGCGCCCTGCGCAAGTTCCGGTCTCTCCCTGGGAGCGCCACTACATTGAGGGGTTCGCCTGGCCACCCAGCATCAGGCAAGGCGAGTCCATAAAGATCTATGTGTCAGTGAAGGACACCGTGGGGAACAAGACCTTCACGCTCTCCATCTTTCGTTTGCCCAATGAGACCACACCGGTCACAGATCCCCAGCAAGTCACCACAGGACAGTACTTCCCGCTTCATGACGTGAATGGCAATGCGATTCCCTGGGGCTCCACGAGCTTCTATCCGCTGGATTATCAGCGCGGCTGCCTCAGTGCTTGGCAGGCCGGTGCCCGCACATTCGATGGCACAATGACTGCTGGCTGGCAGAGCGGACTCTATTATGCAAAACTCGAACACAACGGCCTGTCGATCACCAATGGCGACAAGGTGTTCATCTGATCTTCCCCTGTTATTGATCTTCCCCTGTTATAAAGGACACGAAGTTAAGCACCACGGTGTTACCTAAACATAGGAGGATCTACCCATGGAGCAGTCACAGGTGAAGAAATCTCGTCGTCGTTTCGACCAGCAGTTCAAGGCTGATGCGGTGCGATTGTCGGGCGAAGGCGGCAAGACCGTGGCAGAAGTAGCCCGGAATCTTGGCGTGAGCCGCAACCAGCTGGATCGGTGGCGGAGGCAGCTCCGTGCGACGACATCAGTGCAAGCAGCTTTCCCGGGCAACGGCAACCTCGGTACGGACAAAAAGGAACTCGAGGAACTGCGTCGTGAGCTTGCCCGGGTCAAGGAAGAACGAGAAATCTTAAAAAAAGCTATGGCCGTATTCTCACGACGGCCGTGATGAAGTACGCGTTCATCAGCGAGTTTGCACATGAACATTCTATCGTGCTCATGTGCAAACTGCTCAACGCGTCCAGGAGTGGCTATTACCGATTCTGTCAACATATCGTCAGTGCTCAGACAATGGCCAACGTGAGACTCTTGGAACAGATCAAAATCGTTCACCAGGAAAGCCGTGGCATCTACGGAAGCCCTCGGATACACCGGAAGCTCAACGAACAGGGAAACCCCTGTGGTCGTCATCGTGTGGCCCTTCTGATGGCCAAAGCAGGCATTGCTGCAAAAAGTCATCGTCGTTTCCGTGTCACGACACGCCAGCGAGAAGGAGCCACCGCCTCGCCCGATCTTCTCGGTCGGGAGTTTGTCGCCGAGTGTCCGCATCAGGTGTGGCTTTCAGATATTACATACATCTGGACAACCGAAGGGTGGCTGTATCTGGCCGTGATCCTGGATCTCTTCTCGCGGGCTGTCGTCGGCTGGTCGACCAGCGCGCGGATCGATGCTCAGCTGATCTGCACCGCATTCCAGCGGGCGGTTCGACGATACCCACTGCGATTGCCGTTGATCATGCACAGCGACCGTGGCAGCCAATACACGAGCGCGATGTACCGAGAACTGTTGTCCACGCAGTCGGTCCTCGTTTTCCAAAGCAACGGCCTGAGTTGCTACGACAATGCTGTAGCCGAATCGTTCTTTCACACGCTCAAGACTGAATCTGTTGACCATGAACAGTTCCGATTCCGTGACGGAGCCCATCTACATCTCTTCGACTACATCGAAGTGTTTTACAACCAACAACGCCTGCACTCGTCTCTCGGGTATCTCACCCCGGAGCAAATGCTGCAGGAAATAATCAACACCAAAGCGGCTTAACTCTCTGTCTCCTAAACCAGGGGAACTTCAGCCTACAACTATTGGGGCGGAGCGTCGTTTTACTCGGATTCCCAAGGAGAGGGCGCTCTTGCCCTTGCCGAGACCTTGGCAACGGACCGCCCGTTCGCTCCGCCAGGTCTTGCCAAGGTGATGGCCTTCACCACCGGGCCCTTCATCAAATATGTGGAAGATACGCTCGGCCTCCCCATGGAGTACTGTAACAGCACGGACTTGGATAGCACAGTCACCGGTCTGGGCATTGATCTCTTGAGTCATTACAAGGCGGTGGTGATCTGGAAGCACGATGAATATTGGTCACTGCAAGAAAGAATTAACACGGAGTCATTCGAGGGATCGGCCTATCACGGCAACATAGCACGCTTTGCTGCGAATTCTTGCTTTCGCAAGGTCTTCTGGGTGGGAAGCCCGAGCAAGTATCTGAAGATCATGTGCACGAAGCTCACACCTCCCTACAACTACCGGGAACTCTGGCGCACGCCGCCTCCCGGACCAGACAACCCGGAGGCAAAGCTTTTGGCCGAAGAATACGACAAGGGCTCTAACGACGTCTCCCGAAGCAGCCAGGAAACTGAGCCGCCGGACACGGTGCGCAAGCCGACGCACTGGATTTTCAGGGGCACCTCGGGTCTCTCCACAGTTGGAGCGCCGTTTGGCCGTGGGTTCTTTGACACCAATCAAGGACTCAACAAGCAGCGCGGCATCTTAGGGCAGGAGATCGAAAACACGAGGACCCACCGCGAGGATATCACCTACCTCTTGGACACACTTGCCTCCGCCTCTGTCATCAGTGATACGGGCGGAGGACACTATGCTCCGGTCCTGCATCAAATGATCTACGCCGAGGATAGCACGACCAACTCACGCATCTTCGGTGCGGGCACGGAGAATTGGTGGGCGGATTTCGACTATCGGGCCAATTACCCAACCGATATCCAAAACATGAAGACCATGACCAGAAACATCATGGACCACTTCTCCGGCAGGAAGTACATAGGGAATATCTACGCCAGCTCTGACTTTCCGTTAACGTGGAGCAGTAACATTGAACTAGATGGCGCGGTATGTGTTCGATCGGGAAAGTACCTTAAGGCTCAATCAAACACGATCACAATGGACAGCACCTTCACCATTGATGGCACACTTGAGCTGACAGGTAACGTTACCATGGCCGGTCCCGGTACCCTCAAAGTTGGTGCCACGGGGCGTGTGATCGTGAACTCGAGTTCTTCGCTCACGATTGCCAGCGGCACCACGCTCCAGACAATAGCAGGCAGCACCTTCACCTTCGGCACGTCAGCTTCCCTTACAGTCTGCGGAAAAATCCTTGCCCAGGGAAGTGCTGGAGGGAAGATCACTTTCACGTCCATTTCCCCTTCGGGCACCTGGAGCGGGATCGTCATCAGCGGCAGCGGCGCCAACGGCTCATCACTGGATTATGTGACCGTGAGCCATGTCCAGACAGGAAATGGAGGTTCGGCCATTACCATCACAGGAGCGACGGGGACAGCGGTGCGCAACTCGAATATCTCGGGCAACAGCTCCACAGGCCTTTCCTTCTCCTCTGCCGGCGCACCGGACGTCTGGTATGACACCATCAGTGCGAACACCGGCTACGGCGTGAATTACACGAACACCAGTGGCAGCTTCTGGAAGAACCGCATCCTTTCCAACGGCTCGGATGCCGTTCGCTGCTACAACCACAGCTCACCGGCCTTTGGCAGGAGTGGCTACCCGGCCTATAGCGGCAACAGCATCATGACGGCTTCGGGTGAGGTCGTTTACTGCGCCTTGAATTCCAGTCCCACCATCGGCTTACTCTCCAACTCGGCCTACATCAAGAACTCCATCACCTCCCCATCCACCGGGATCCATCTCAACGCGATCGAGTTCTGCACCGTGAGGGCCGAGCAGGTCTGGTGGGGCTCGGCGACCTTGAACCCGAACTGGTTCCAGGCCATCATCGGCTCCTCCATTGACCACGATCCCTTCCTCACGACCGACCCGTACGGTCAAGGGCTGATGGCGGGTCCGGAAGGGTCTCCTTCTGGCGAGAGCCACGATTCACTGCGCCTGGCGCTGGAATTGCGTCTGGCGGGTGACTACACAAAGGCTAACGATGTGCTCTTGGCTCTCTTGGATGGGAGCACGAGTTCCCCTCTGCAGCGGCAGCACATCCTCTGCGAGATACTCTCACTCTACCGAGAGAGCCCGGAGGGAAATCTTTTTGCGGCGTGCCAAAAACTACGGCAGGCATCAAGCAAGGCGGATCCCGTCCTTTCCTTAATCGTGGCCAAGATGCTCGTCCTCCAGGGGAAGTCCGCTGAAGCCGCCCAGCTCTATGAGGAGATTGCCACCTTGGAGCCGGGAACACCCTGCGAAGAGACCGCACTGGTGGATCTCTTTGCCCTTGCATATGCGGACGGCTCACTCAAAGAAGACCTTGGTGCGAAGACTCTCAGCCTGCTTCAGGAGAAATATCCAGAGGAGTGGGCAACGAAGGAAGCCACCTGGCTTATGACGTTGAAGGAGGCCGAGGCTGGAGGAAGTCTCCAGAAGGCCCTGGCAGGGCCGATGAACAAGACGAACGTGCCGGAGGTCTATTCGATCTCGGAGAACTTCCCGAATCCATTTAATCCCTCCACTGCAATGTGGATGGGCTTGCCCGAAGCGGCACACGTGTCGCTCATCGTGTATGACATCCTGGGGAGACAGGTGGCAACGGTTGCCAGCGGCTACCATGAGGCAGGCTATCACACCGTGAATTGGAATGCCCCGGGCTCTGCCAGCGGCGTTTACATTGCCCGCCTCACGGTCACCGAACATTCAGGAAGAGTTGTGTACACCAAGACGAATAAACTTTTGCTCATGAAGTAGTCGGTGGGACCCGACCAAACGGAAAGAGCCCGGTTCTCCACAACTGGCCGGGCTCTTCTGTTCTCAAAACAAGGAAAGACCATCCCTGCCCCTTCTATAATATACTGCGCGGTAGTATGCTATTACAGGTCGCCTGCACTCACGCGTTGCCAGAAAACCGCCACGGTTGGAGAAGCAAGGTCTCTCGGTGTCTGTGCGGGGTAGTGCGCTATCTTCGGGGCGGGACTCTCCAGATTGTCCCAAGGATTCCAGGCTTCGTCCGCCCCGGGTCCGGCGGCTCCATACGCTGGATTGTCCCCGGCGGGATGTCCGGCTGATAGTAGACTGTCAGAATGACCCCCGGCTCCAGTTCGATTGATGCCGGGTAGCCCAGATCACCATTCGGTGCATCATCACGCAGGATCAGTTCCTCTCGAAGGTTCCAATTCACGCCGTCACTGCTCAAGCATGCCCGTTGGCCATAAGGAGGGCGGCGATAGCCATATGTGCAGAGGACCCTTCCATCGGAGAGGAGGGCGAGGTGTGGCGGGAACCCCCAGAGTGATGTGGCAAAAGATGTCACCCACGTCGTCCCATTGTCGTCCGAGTACGATTCCCACAGGACGCACCTCGGATCCTGATCGTTGTAGGGATGCGTTGTTGCCCTGATCATCATGATCACACGTCCGGAGGGGAGCTGCAGCAAGTGTGGCTCACCGAAACTCAGGCTGTCGGGCCGCGGGGAAGCGAAGCTTGCGATGTAACGCCAGGGACCCGTGGCCGAGTCTGCCATGTGGACAACAATACTATCTGGTGTTGTGCGATAGGAAGCCAGCAGGAGACCTCCAGTCGAGAGCTCGATCCCGCCGTGTACAGAGTCAAATCCACGAGCCAGGACCGACCATGTCCGTCCACCGTCGCTGGACACTGCCGACCATGCCCCAGAGCTCTTCTCCCCCTTCCGGTATTCCGGCTGCTCCACGGTCGCGATCCAGCGATCAAGCACATCGCGCCTATATGCATTCGCCGGCAGATTCTCGTAGGACGCCTTCGTGTGGAAGGTTGACCAGAAATAACCGAGGATGCGGCCGTCACGAAGAGTCGTGATCCCCGATTCTCGGTCATCGATGGGAGAATCAATGACCACGACCGGGCGCAGCCAGGTCTTCCCGTTGTCCGTGGAACGGCTGAGCAGGATTGCACCGTCCGGTCCAAGGTGTTCCTCCGACCTCGTGAAAAGCACGAGGAGATCGCCGCCCGAGGTCCTGGCGAGCGAGGGCCACGCGCAGTACTCTGATGGCGACTCGTAGACGCTAAGGTGCCTGATGACATCTGCGCGCCTCTGCGGTCCCATACCGGGATGTGAGCAGCCCGTCCAAGGACTCAAAAAAAGGGCGGCAAGACACAGACGACCGAATCCCCTTGCCACGTCCGTTGTGTGGTGTCGCATAGTATTGCCTCTCGTGCCGTATGGAGCACAAGCGTGCATGGCGCGAATGTGCTTCGCCCTTCAGCCAATGTCAAATTGCCAAGGAGCGGTTGTCGCGAGAGCTGTCCACAGTTGGCCACGGCGAACACCGTCCAGCCTGGTTCCTCCAAGACCCGTGGACACTTCGTAGATTTCGGATTCCGATAATATTTCTCAGATCGCGACGATGGCAGGTTTCCTCCAACGGGAGAGAATGTATGGAAAGGGTCCGCCGGAATCAAGGGAGATCGCAGAGCGCACGATCGTGCAAACGAGAATGGGACTACCGCTTAACGAGGTCCTGTGAAAGCAGGAGTGCTGTGGCTCTGGCAAAAAAAAGCCTCCCACCACATCGTTTGACGGGAAGCCTACTGTCAAATAGCATCACGTCAAAGAAAAAGCCCACCTGAACGAGCGTGGGCAAGAAGATTCACCCGTGGTTCGTCAACCTGGCTACTCCTGTTTCCCCACAGCAATTTCGACCTCACCCTCGTTCTTGAACTGCAGGGTATAGGGTGTGTTGAGCCCCTGTGTCCGGAAGTTGACCGTCTTGCCGGCAGGAACTGAAGGAATGCGCGCGGTGAGCACATAGTTCTGTCCTCCGCCGTTTACATGGAATGTCACTTCCACGTCGCGGGCCTCCTCAGTCCCTTTGTTCTGTAATTGTCCTACGACAACGTTTTCGATGGACGAACCAGCCGCCGAGCCAAATTGATCTCCTGCAACGCTCTGGCTGAGCGCTTCACGCCGGATTTCCTTGCTGATCACAACAAGGTCGCCATCCCCGGTAGAGCAACCGTTGAGAAGGAGGAAAAGGAACATCAGTGCACCAAGATGTTTCATGATAACTCCTGACTCATGTGAAACAGTGTATCCCCGGCGCTCCCCTCTGATAATGTAGCGTTTGGTAGAGCAATTGTCAATTGGTAGAAGCGTTGAACGATCAGTAGCGGGCACAACGGGCCATGCGCGTCTCGGGAGTAAATCAGAATCCTTCTTCCCCCGTGATCCCCATTTTGGTCACGTTCATTTACTGATTGTCCCTGGAGCCGATGAACTCATCAGGGTCGTACAGGGGAAGGCTGCGCGCAAGCCGTTCATGCAGTTCACGATTTTCCGCCTCCAGTGTCTTCACCTGCCTCTGGAGAAGAAGAGCCTTGTTCCGCCAGGATTCACGGTCCGTTTCTAACTGAGTTACACGCAGTTCCAGCCACTCAAATCTTGTCTTCAACTCATTGTATGTAGGTGCTTCCATCACTTCCTCCACGGAATGTCGCCCGTGTACTGGTTGCAGCATCGGCGCGCGGGCAAATCATTTCAGCACAAGGACAATAAGTAACGATTCATACTCTGGCAGGAATCGGTGGGTCATCGGGGCGGAAGCGGACTGAAGAAACCTCGGCGGCTCGCTGACTCCAATTCGAGCCAGGGCGAAGCAGAACGCTCTGGTAGTATAATGACTCAGTAGACCATTGTCAATATGGAGAAACTCAACAACTTCGATGATTGTTACATTTTGGAGATTTCTCCTGCTGGGTATGCCAAGGATTAATAACATTTCGAAAGATTCGCCCAATGTAGCCGCCGGAAAATAAAGTGTGGTACGCCTGTGGCGTGGAGCTTGCCCCCATCGTGCGGCCGCTCCGTGTGATACTCCAGTTGCCATGCAGCGAGCTTTGACCGTGAATCCTCGAGGGACATGAACCAGTGCTGGTTCAGACAAGCCACTTGCCCGGTTGCTCGCATCGAACTTAACCTCGTGATAGCCTGCGTCGGTGTCGCCGTGACTAATTGGGCTACTTGTTGGCCGAGTGCGTTGAAAACGGTCAGCTGAACTCTTGACGCAGGCGGCAGGCTATGTTGAATTCTCATTGAGGGATTGAACGGGTTGGGGTAGTTCTGGTTCAGCGAGATGGCTGGTTGCACATGAAAAAATAAACCCATCCATCACCAGACCAACTGCTACAGTGCCTGCCTATATTGCCCAGGTTGTACAACTCAGCCAAAGCTCATTGCGCGGACGGGGTCCGCGCACCAGGACAGCTCACATGGAGGCCTCATTTGCAACTCCTCATCAGTGATGCTGCTTCCCTGTCATGTCGCCGCATCAGGAGAACACTCGACAGTGCTGGAACCCGCACTCACAATGCGAGGCATGTTGTCGATTGCGACTCGGGGTGTCAAAAACCGGAAAGGCTCTCTACGCGAGTCTTCCTGCCTCCCAGCATTTGATTTTGGCGTTCCCCCGCCCTATCTTACGGCAGTTGAGTGGACCTACAAGTGAACAGCCGTTTGCACAATGCCTTACTCGCCGGGGGCCGGGCTCTTCTCTTTCTCGCCTCGGGTATTGTTATTCTCCTCTCGCTTCCAGGGCCGGCGTCTGCCCAGGAAAGTCTGCTCTTCCATCTGCCGGATTCCATCCGCATGGTGCGTGATCCGTTTCTTATCCCATCCCTTTCCTTCGCTCCTTCGCAGCTCTTCAGGAGCCAGCTCTCTTTCTACGACCAGGCGATGATCGCCTCTTCCGGGCTTTACACCGCAGACCAAGCCGCCTGGAAGCGTTCATTTCTTCTTGGTGCCACGGTCTACAAGAATGCCGTCTTCCAACCCTACCAGTGGACGGTCAAGAAAGATGGGTTCTTCCAGGGAATCCAGGCAGTCCTTGGTGTTGCGGAACTTGCCGGGGCAGCCTATCTTGGCTACAAAGCCATTAAGAAAGAGCCGATCACAAAGAAGAAATAGATCCCCTTACCGGGGACGTCCCGTTTCGCTATCTCAACGCATTTCAAAAGGAAACATGCTATGAAGGGGCTCATTATCTGTATATCATTTGCCGCAGCATTTTCTTGTTTGCTTCTCCTTTCATGCGGACGTGATGGCAACCGCCTGGATGGTCGCTGGAAACTCGTCCGGGAGAAAAGCGTCAGCCTCGACCCGTGGGTTGATCTCGTCCTGGATATCCGCATCGATGGAACCCACGTTACCCTCGTGAAACGATACTTCGGAGGGAATGCGCATGATCGCAGGGTTGACTCCATGACGGTCAATACGCAGGGCAAGGAAGAGATCGTACCCATTCCTCAGGGACGATGGCTGGGAGAAGTTTCCATGGGAATCTACTATGGGCCTGAGACAAAACGACACGTGCTGGCGCGGATAAACGATTCACGGAACGAGCTTCACATCGATACGCGCGAGCCCCTGGAAACAGCGCAGGGCGAAACGGGGGTCGAAGTGAAAGAAACATACACCCTGGCATCGGACGGATCGAGCATACAGTTGACTGAGAACCGTTCAACACGACGGTCCGGCCCCCCGCTCACTTACACATTTGCGCGCGCAGCACAATGATGATGGAGGATAATCATGTCGATCGTACGGTATGGTTTCGTGTCCGCCTTGCTCCTTTTTCTTCCGCTACAGCTTCCTCTTCACTCGGGACAAACGCGGCATGCGTTTGTCATGCAATTGCCTGACAACTGGGAGATCAAGGGCCAGCTGCCGACTCAGGCGTTCCTGGTGAGTTTGCAGGGCCTTGCCAATGACGGCGCCCCCAGGCTCTATTTCTACTATCCGAAGAACTACCCTTATGGTTACACGAAGAACCTGAAGAATTATTACGAGAAAGCATACGGTTTCGATTTTAAAGAGCTCCTTCGTCCGGAGGATGCGCTCCATACATTTCGCGGTCACGTGAAAGGATATGTCGTGTGGGACCCCGCTGTACGAACATCGTTGACGGTCGCATTCACGGTAGCCGGGTTGAGCCGCGCGGTCGTTGTCAGTCCGGACCAGATCCCGATGGCTGAGCACGAAGGACTCCAGAAGGTGGAAGACTTCCGGGGCAAGTTACGGGGAAAAACCGATTACGAGATCTACACCTGGGCATTCGCGCAATACTGGAACCGCTGCAGTCACGAATTCCTCACGTATATGGGGGGTGAGGCAGGAAACTCCATGCAGCCGGGCATTGCCGACCTTGGGATTTATCACCGAACATTTTTCACCGATCTGTCGTGCGATCCCAGGGATACGCTCGAGTACTCTCTCGCAGACAAGATCATGGGAGAAATGAAGCCGATGACGTCGTTTGTTCTGGGGTGGCATTCCTACGCGAAGGACCTGGAAGCGATGTATATCACGCTCATCTCGAAGCACGTGCTTCGGCAGGAAGGGCTCAATACCTGGCCGAACATGAGTTTCACAACACAGCTGCCCCTTACGCCCGGCTTCAAATTCAAGAACCGTCACAGCATCGTCGCCGGGAAAACGTATGTCCCGGAAGAGAAAGTCTACATCGCGTGCGTCCAAACAGACGGCCTGGGTCTCGGCGCCTGGTTGGATCCCGAACGCGGGACGTTCCCATACACGTGGGAAACGACCGATGGGAATTCCCTCATTCATGCACCGGCATTGTTCGAATACTTCTACACCACGGCGACACCGAACGACTATTTCATCGGCGCACTGTCCGGGCCAAGCTATATGTATCCGCGCGCCATTCCGGCGGAATACCTGCCCAAGGTGATTGCGATGGATCGTGATCTCATGAAGTCGCTTGATCTGAAGATCTATGGTATCATGGAGCGGTCGAATTTCGGGGACCGCTATGTGGGAAACACAAATCTTCCGAAAAGGATCGTCGACGCATACTACGAAGGACTGCCGGAGGCGATCGGCTTCATCTTCGGGTATGGCCCCGGCCACACGTATGACGTGCGCAACCATATCCCGTTTCTTTCCTACGATTATTACCTTTCACCCGATCGTCCGGCGGACGACGTAATCGCCGACCTCAGGGAACTTGCCGTCATGAACCCGAAGCGACCTTACTTTCTTGTGATGCATGTACGCGAGACCAGCGGGATCAATCGAGTGAGCGGCATACTGAAGCAGCTTGGCCCCGGGTTCGAAGTCGTTCCTCTCGATATCCTCATGAAGATGGCGGGTGAGGACCCGACATTCAAGACCCGCTATTTGGAGTAAGGACTGTAAAGCCCTCAATTCCTGTGTGGAATTGAGGGCTTGTTTTGTTCGCACCAATTATCGAAGGATCATCAGCTTCTTCGTCTGGACAAAATCTCCTGCGGTGAGCCTGTAGAGGTACATGCCTGACGCCAGTTTCATCCCGTCGAATTTGACTTCATGAAAGCCCGCGTCAATGTCACCGTTGACGAGCGCGGCCACTTTCTGGCCCAGGGTGTTGAAGACTACCAGTGTTACCTGCGAACGATGTGGCAGGGCGAACTGGATTGTCGTTGTTGGGTTGAACGGGTTGGGGTAATTCTGGAACAGGGCATACGCGACAGGGTTCAAGCTCGACTTGTCCTCCGGCACGCCCGTTGTTGAGCTTTGAAGAAACAGCCAGTAGACATCTCCGTCTGTAAAATCCGGGTCAATGCGGGTTGCAGAGAGGAGAAAGTGCCCATCGGCAAATCCCCCGACACCGCCAAACGGGAATTTTCCCTGCAGTGCGCTGAAAACTGTAAATGCAGTATCCACTGGAGTTCCAGTGGTTGCGAAAAACCTCCCTTTTACACAAGGCATCCCGGCAAATTCCATCCATGTGATGAGATAATGGGTGCCGTCGAACGCGGCGGAAGCATATGTGGGAGACTTGGTCGAGTCGCAGATGGCAAACCTGTCCGCGACGGCACCGGACGGAGAGACAAAACGCGCTAAGAGATTCCATCGTCCCGTCGTGTCTGCTGCCTGCTCATGAAAGCCCACCCAGTACCTTGAGCCGTCAAATGTCATGGAGACCGGGTTATCGCTGGCATATTCCCCGCCATCGATCAAAAAGTTTGCTCCAACCAGGGCGCCTGACGTGCTCACGAACTGACCATAGATGTCCTTGTCCACGTCGGGATATGCGACCTTGCACCATGCCACCAGGTAGTTTGTGCCGTCAAAGGCGAAGGCAACTTCACGGGCATATCCAGCGCTAATTTGCATGGGCCCGCCCAGGAGACCTCCCGATCGGCTTATGCGCTGTCCATACAGATAGTCTGTATGGTTTCCCCCTTTGCAATAGGTTAACAGATACGTCGTGTCCTCAAATGTTAGCCCTCCCCGCCCCTGGCCAAATTTGATGTTGACTCCGGTAGCAAGGGTGAACGATGATCCCACCAGGGTGCCGGCAGGGTCGATAAATTGTCCGTAAATGTTGCCAATGCCATTGGTGTCGCCACCGGCCATCCTCGGAAATATATCAGTCCAAACCGCAAGATAGTTTGATCCATCAAACGCCAGGAGCGGGTTGCTGCCGGCTTGTCCCAGGGAGATTCTAGGGCCAACAAGGCTGCCACTGCGAGACACGAATTGAGCGGTGATGCTATATTGACTCAGATTATCTCCCAGGACCATTGCGCAGTAGTTCGTCCCGTCAAAAGCCCCGCCGCCGCCGAAGGCGTTGTCGCCGCCGATCGCGATAGGGATTTCCTGGGCATAACTTGTTCCGGTGAGAACGACAAAAACAAATACCCAACCAATCGTTCTGAACAGTGACATGATGAGCTCCTTTCAATTCGAGAATTTCCTGCTGGCAAGGAGCGGAAGATTATCCGCAAGGTGCCCCGTGGTTACCCCGTTCTTGGGACAAGAACCAGGACTTGGCGAGACTCGCGCAAATAGAGTGCCACGGGCAGGCAAATGTGGAGGCGAAATAAAGGCCGTAGAATTATTGATAATTACGGTGATTGGATGATTCAACGAAGGGAAACGAGTAGTTAATTCTTTGCGAGGATGGCGACTAATGACCAGTTGGCCGCAGTGGTGTGCGAAGATCAAAGGTGGCGGGAACTCTCCGAAGTCAGCTTGAGTTGTAGGATAGTGACAAAGCGGCCGGTGTTTGCGAAAGGACTTGCCCTTGCCTTTGTCGATTTTCACAATTCAAGGATACGGAGGCTTGTCCTGGACCAGGCTTACCAAGGATCTCCCGCATTCAGAAAGGCGGTACGGCTGTTCCTCCGTTCACCTCAAACCAAGCTTGTTCGTCACATCTACATCAGTGTAGCGAACAACCCCGGCTATTTCGAAAAAAACAGACGAAGTATCGAACAGGCAGTATACTCAATCCTCGCTATGCAGGGGATGAACCCCGGGGAGACATTCCAAGGGTCCTCGGTTCTCGAATTGATTCGGGTGGCGGGCAAAAAACTGAACATCAAAGTGAGTGAAGATTGGCGGACATTGGTTCCGCCCTGACCTACTGTGTTGAAGACGGCCAGCAGGCCATGCGGACGATGCTACAGACCAATCTGCGTCATGTAGGTCTTATTGTCCCAAAAGAGCGACTCCTCGATCATCACACCGTTCTTCCAGCGTCCAACGGTACACATTGGCATCTTGAACGCGCTGCCTGTCGGCTGGATGAACTTCCCATTGCCGATCGGGTGATGGCGCAAATCTACACCATTCGCGTATGCACGACAAAAAACTAGGGGCCCGGTGGATTGGTCGCCTGTTGCTAACTTCAGTGCAGGTATTATCTGAACGGACTAGACAAAGCTTCCTCGTCTGCACGAATTCGTCGGTCCAGCCTCCGGCGGGATCCGACGAACGAACCTGTAGCCGGCATCGATCTCGCCGTTGACTAGCTCCGCCACCTTCATACGCATGTTCAAGAAAGACAACCACCCCCAGCGAATTCTTCTGCGTGTTGCGGATCTTGAGACAATCAGTGAATGTCCCGGCGGAGTCCTGTCGTAGCCAGATGGCGGCGAATGTGTCATGGGATAGTCATCGAGGGTTGCTGATTGACTATCCACTGTTCCTTCGCTATCTTAAAGGCCCGTGACTCAAAGCTCGACTGAAGGAATCCAAATATCAAGGCGGGTGCCATCGTGTTAGTTGTTCTAGCATTGATTGTTGCCATCCTCGCACTCAGGTTTGTTCTTCCCTGCGGAACTCCGCGCATCCGTTTGACAGGAAAAAGCGACCCGGCAAAAGCCGTTGCAGTGCTCGAGAAGCTCGGCATTGGTGGAAGTGACCAATGGATTCTCGAGAGGTCAGAGAACACTGACAACCCGATCATCTTGTTCCTGCATGGCGGGCCAGGAACATCACAACTCACGTTGAACAGGCGGAACACAAAGGATCTCGAAAAATTCTTCATCGTCGTAAACTGGGACCAAAGAGGGGCGGGGAAGTCGTATAGCGCAATCCATGACACCGACAAAATGAACATCAATCAATTTGTCGAGGATACCAGGGAACTCACCCTGTATTTGTCAAGGAAGTTCCACAAAGAGCGGATAGTTCTGGTTGGACACTCATGGGGAAGTGTCATAGGTGCTTTGACCGCATCACGGTACCCAGAGCTCTATTACTGCTATATTGGCATTGGGCAAACTGCAAATATGGAAGAAAATGAAAGCGCCTCGTACCAATGGACGCTACAGCAAGCCATAGCGAGGAATGATAAGCGGGCAATCGCGAAGTTGGAGGGAATCGGGCCTCCCCCGTATCAAGGTGATTGGCAGGGCAAGGTCATCATTCAAAGAAGGCTTCTGGGACGTTTTGGTGGTGAATGCCACGCAAGCAAGAACGGGGCATTCGGATTGGTAATCGGAAGCGTACTGTTCTCGCGTGAATATGGTTTCAGAGATCGGATCAACTTCTTTAAGGGCATCTTAGGTTCAATGGAACTGCTCTGGCCGCAGTTGCTCAACGTCAATCTCTTCAAGAGTGTACCAGAGTTCAAAATTCCCGTTTACATGATGGAAGGCAAGTTTGATCAGGAATCACCTTCAGAGATTGCAGAAAGGTACTTTGATGCCATTCGGGCCCCCACAAAGGAGCTGATCTGGTTCGAAAAATCGGCACACATGGTGAACTCCGAACAAAAAGACGAATTCAATAGCACACTGGTAAATCGAATACTGCCTTCTATCTCGAAGTAATGCTGGCTTCTCGAGCGCAGCCGCCACCAAGAACATGTTACATATCACCAAATACTGACCCGGACACTGTCGGGCCGGTACATGGCGTCACCGGGTTTCACGCCGAACGCCCGGTAGAATTCCGGCATGTTTGAAACCGGCCCGTTGACACGAAGGAATTCCGGTGAATGGACGTCGGTCATGACCTGCATGGCGAGAGATTCATCGCGCTTGCGATTGAGCCAGGAGAGCGCGTATCCCAGGAAATACCGCTGGTCGGGTGTCAACCCGTCGATAAGTGTGTCAGCCAGCCCTTCGTACGTTTTCTTGAACGCATCATAGCCAATGACGAGCCCGCCCAGGTCAGCGATGTTCTCGCCGAGGGTCGCTTTGCCGTTCACGTGCATGCTATCGAGCACGACATAGTGATTGAACTGATCCACCATCAACCGTGCTTTCTCGTTGAACTTCTTTTCATCCTCCTTTGTCCACCAGTTGTGCAGGTTACCCCGCGCGTCGAACTGCCGGCCTTCGTCGTCGAACCCGTGGGTGACCTCGTGGCCGATTGTAGAAGCGCCGGCATATCCATAGACGATCGCATCATCGGCAACCGAATCGGGAAGCCCGGGAATGATAAAAATCGCCGCAGGGAGAACGATCTCGTTGTTCGACGGATTATAGTAGGCGTTGTACGTCTGCGGCGTCATCTCCCATTCTGTTCTGTCGACCGGTTTGCCCAGCTTATTGATCTGGTAGTTGTACAGCCACTGGTTTGCCCTGATCTGGTTGGCAGCGTATGAAGTCCGATCGAGCTGAAGCGCGGAATAATCCTTCCACTTGTCGGGGTAGCACACCTTCCGGGTGACGGCTCTTAGTTTTGCCAGTGCCTTGTCCTTGGTTTCCTGTGACATCCAATCCAGCTTCGCGATGCGCTCGGCGTAAGCCTCAAACATGTTGCTGACAAGCGTTTCATAGCGCAGCTTCATGGAAGGTGGCGCGTAACGCGCGACATAGAGTTGTCCCAGCATGTCGCCCACTGCCGATTCTTCGGCGTCGAGCACCCGTTTCCACCGGGGGCGCTGCTCCTTGACACCTGACAGGATCATTCCGTAAAACCGGAAATGTTCTTTGTCAAACCTGGAACTCAGATTAGGCGCGAATTGGTGAACGAGATTCCACCGGAGGTAGGCCTTCCACTGGTCAAGGGGGACGGATTTGAGCAGCCGCTCCACTTCCGCATAGAATTCCGGCTGCCCGACAATCACGCTGTCGATGCTGGTGACCGCCATGGCCGGCATGATCTCAGCCCACTTGAGCGACGGTGTCAGGTGTTCGAGGGCCGAGAGCGACATCTTATTGTAGTTCCGGTAGGGGTCGCGAAGATCTTCCAGCTTCCGCGAGGCCCTTGCAAGCCGTGACTCGATCTGCATGATCTGGCCGCTATGCCGGTCCGCTGTCGCGGAATCTTCGCCGACGAGCGCGAGCATGGCCGCGACATGTCTTATATATTCTTTCCGGATATTCACCGTGCGGGCGTCGGTGTTGACATAGTAATCGCGGTTGGGAAGCCCGAGACCTCCCTGATATAGATGATAAGCGTATACGGAACTGTTCCGCTCATCCTGCGCAACGAAGGGAGAAAAGAGCGGTCCGATCTCGTACGTTTGATACAGCGCGATGACCTCACGCAGATCCCCGGGGGTTGCGATATGCTCGATGCGGTCAAGCTCCGGCCGCAGGGGATCCACATCTTGTTTTTCGATCGCAGCGCTGTCCATTCCCATTCCCCAGAAGTCGCCGATCTTCTGCGCGTTGCTCCCCTTCCGGGCCGAACCGTCCCCGGCCGCGCTTTCACAGACGGCCCTTAATCTCGCGTAGGTTTCCTCCCGCACGATGTAAGGTATCCCCCAGGCCCGTTCACTCAGCGGGATGGGGTTCGCTTTGAGCCAGCCGCCATTGGCATATTCAAAGAAATCAGTGCGCGGCGAGATCGTTGTGTCCATGTCGGCCGCGAGAATGTCTCTCGGAGCCTCTTTCTTGGCCGGACCGGAACATGAGACGAGCAGAAACGGAACAGCGACGAGGAAATGCGCGAGGATTTTCATAGCTTTCCCCGGGTTGAAGGAATATTGATCGCACATGTACATGCAAGATACTGTTTGGGCGCAGGATAGGCAATGCCTTCTTACTACAGCAAGATCATATTAATTGCCAGCCGGGCTCCCGGCCGGAATCTCCTCACAGGAGCGGATAAACTCCTGCGACGTCGCCGTGTACCCCAGAAAGGCTTCGACGTGCCGGACGATATATCGGGTGATCGTCTGATCTTCAAGGGTGTCGTGGTATTCCATCGCCGCGGTACAATCACGCAGCAGGACGATGCGGTAGTTCCGGTACAGCGCATCGTTGAGCGTCCCGAGCACACAGGCGTTGGCCGCAAATCCCAAAACCACGAGGTTCTTGATCTTCAGGTTCCTCAGCAGGCTCTCAAGGCAGGTTTCGAAGAAGCCGCTGTACATCTGCTTGCGCACGACATATTCCCCCGGCTTCGGCTCGACCAGCGTGCTGAACCGGAACTCGACCGGATCAGTTTCCCACCGCTCCTCTACTGTCAGACCGTGCGTGCGTACCAGGATGGAGCCAAATTCGCTGTATTGCGTGGCTGCCATCTGGTTTGAGTTGTTCAGATAGATAATCGGTAGTCCGATCCGGCGTGCCGCCTCGAGCGCCGGTTTGACATGGTCGACCATCACCCGGCGCTGCACTTCGGTGGATCCCTTATAGAAAAGCGCGGGTCGCCCGGGCTCGGGCTCTCCAGGGCTGTAACCCAGTCCGTACACGTCGATCAGCATGAACGCCGTCTGCTCCAGAGCCAGTCTCAGCGTCTCCTCGGCGTGTCCGAGGTACGCTTCGGGTGGATACATGCGATAGTAGCGACCCTTGATCTGCAATTCCATGTATGTTCCTCAGTTGTGGCTTCAATCTCACTCTAGAGCGTGACAGGACGACAAACCCTGGTGACAATCAAAAGAGAATTGTCGCCCCGAAATGCCTCTATTCGGGGCCTGTCCCCCGCTAATGATAGGTCCTGAATAAGAACATTTCAGGACGACAGAGTAGAATGCCGATGATCTCAACTGTCCGGTACCGTAGGAATACCGAAATTTGCCACCCCCCACGGGGCTATTCCTGATACTCATAGTCCCTTCTGGTCGGGAAGGAGTGGCCCTTTATCCCGTCGATCCTGAATTTGGTGACGCGTGTGAATCCCGCGTAGTCGATGCCGCGCCCGGTAGAGCTGATACGGGCATATATGAAATCCCCTTCGACCTTCTCCGTGAACCTCCGATACATCCCGTCGGAGAGGATGATGAGATCTTGCCTGTCTTTGGTACTGACCAGGTATCCGATCGCGGCTTTATCCTTCAGATCGAGTTGTTCAACCGACACATCGGCCGGCACGATCGTCGCTGCTGCTGCAAAAGGGTAAATGAGCGTCGCCATTCGATCCAGCCGGCGATCCCCTTTCAGCGTCTTGCTGAACACAAGCCAGTCAAGCTCCCGATGCGATGGCTCATTCGGCAGGCCACCCAGACTGGCAAACCCCCGGGACTTGCTCCTGCTGATATTGGATGCATCACGACGATCCTGCTTGATCAGGAATCCGTTCTCTCCGGTCGAGACAAATCCCTCATCGATGGCCGTCATCGAACACGGGGTATGGAAATTGAATTCCATTTCCTGGTTCTCTCCGGCCGTGCTCACTTCGTCAATGATCAGCCAGTATCTCGTCTTGGCGAACACCACGTGGCGGCGATGTTTTGCCTTCTGATAACGGAGGTAGCCGTCGTGCGTTGCCGCAAAGAATTCGGTCTGTTTCTGGGCGGACCAGACCTTGTTATACCCCGGCTTGTCCATCTTCTCCGGGACCGCCTGGTTGATGGTGAGCATGTTGTGCGACAGCGGATGCTTGTACCAGCTGACCTGGAGAGAATCCAGGTACCCCAGCTTCCCGATGCCGGCATCAAGGGCAATCGGGATGCCGTTGGCATAAATCTCAAACGCCAGCTGGTCATAATGACAATGATTCTGAAAGTCGCCGTAGTTGAGCATCAGGAAATAGGAATTCGGGACCCATGAATCCCGCATGACGACAAATCGCGAATTCGGGAAATCGACCGACGTTCGCCGGGGTTCTGTCACGGTGAGGCGCATTGCCGACAGCTCTTCCGGGGAGAATTCGTGCCTGACCGCCCCGACAAAATCGCCCCGGTTGAAAGATTCCCCCATTTCTTTGAACAACCGTACCAGGCTTTTGTTTCTGGATGCGTCGTTAAATGGCGTATTAACCCCGACAGGCGTATTGGTCAACACAAAGAACTCGATGAACTTCTCCATCCTGCCCAAGTACTTCTCCCGCAGCGAAGAATCGTTGCGGAAGTACTGGAGCATCATCATATACCGATAGAAGACCGAGAACATGTATTCTGCATAGCTGGGGGTCCGTTCGACATACCCCCCGTCATCGAGAATGTCATTTTCCAGATGAAGAACCATGTTTTTCTTGCCGCGGTCCAGCCACGTCCGACAGTCGCCGAATTCCGGATAAACCAGGGCCGCGTAGGAGAGAGTCATGGCGGTATGCGTCTGCCAGTTGTAGGGGTGAAAGGGAGTCTTCTTCAGGCACTGGTCCAGCCAACGGGCCGACCCGAGGATGATTTTCAGCAGTCTCTTGTTGGTCTCGGGCGAAAGGTGCTTGATGAAGACCCTCTGCGCATCGATCAATCTCTGTGTCCTGTTCGCAAGGCCCAGCTCATACCAGACGAAGTCGTACGATGTTGTGACATTGATGACTTCTTCCTGTTTCACGCTGTCCAGTTGATCGTACCACTGATTGAAGAGATCGTCGAACGCCCTGGCGGTGGCGGGATCCTGCTTGAGAAGGTAGTAATTCATCTGATCATCGATGAACGAGAGATAGTGCACCCCCCATTTCGAGATTTGGGGATAGTGATGATCGAAATCGATCCGGTTCCCCCAGTTGACCCCGAAAAGCGTAAAGCCTTTCTCGGGGGTGTAGACCTGGCGTGCCGAACGGATGATGCTATTGTATCGGCTGGTGTCGGCGACAACCTCTTTTAGAAACTCGTCGATGGTAATGAAGTGCTTCTTGTTCTGTGAGTCATACAACGACAACCGCTTGTTGTCTTTTCGGGACGTGAAATAGTCGAACAGGAGGATGGAGATCCGGTCATAGTCCTTTGCCCGGAGAGCTTTACGCAGGGCCGGTGCGATCGACTTGATGTGGAGTGAATTGACCAATTCCTCGTCGGAGATGTATCTGATCTTTTTGTGAAAATACTCCGCATCGATCAGGACATCATGCCATTCAGACAAGGCGAGCTTCAGGTCCCAACCGGATCGATCGCCGTGCGCGACCTCCTGCCTGCACAGCGGGCAGTACCACTTGTTCCCGACCTGATACACATTCGATTGGAGCGAAATGGTGGGACCGGAACGGTCAAGTTCCCCCGACCGCACGATTGGCGAAATGCACGCAACTGACAGGAAGATTCGGAGAAGGGTTCTGGTCTTCGTCATGGCCGGCTTGGGGATGTCGGATGGTCAGGCAGGCGGTAAGATAGGCAAGAGCAGGGCGAGAGTCAACCAGGGGTTCCCGGCAATGGAGCTTGTCTCTCACCCGCCCGTGTGGTAACATAGAAGCAAATCGCACATCACGTGAATTTTCTCATTGTGCTGGCAGGACCGTTCATGGACGATGGCGACTTTCGCGGCATCTATGTCTTCAACGGCTCATAATATGCTGCACAAACGATAGCCTTGCTGGCCGTGAAGCCTGGTCAATATTCCCGTTTCACCTCGCCGAACTTCGTAGGTTTTTCCCAGTAGTCCCCGTGATTCTTTACCCAGTTGACCGCAGCGGTCATGATATCTTCAACTGTGTCAGTGTAGTGTCCAAATCTTTTCACGCAGAAATCATCGTTGATCACAAGACTGAGCTTCGGTTCCTCCCCGACCAGCAGGGGTTCTTTGCCCAGCATCTCCCCGAGTTTCCGAGCGATATCCCGCACCGCGAATACAGGCCCTGACACGTTGAGAATCGACGGGGGGTTTGAACACATCTCGAGGGCGCGTATAGCCCTGTCGTTGGCATCTCTTTGGGAAACCAGGTTCACGTAGGGGATGGAAAGCGAGATCTCTTTCCCGTCGAGGATGTACTTCACCAGGTCCACGATCACCCCGTAGCCGAGGTGCTGCGCATAGGTGAGCCTGTAAAAGCACGAGCTCTGCGCCGGGTGTCTTTTCGCGGTGATGGCAAAGGAGCTTTCCCTGGCCACGATGCTCCAACCATAAATGCCTTTGGGGTCCAGCGCGTCCCCTTCTACGGAACCGCCCGACTCGCGAGACGTGAACGCATAGGGGTTCGCAGAAGAGAAGACCACGATCCTGGAGTCCTGGTATTTTTCCCCAACCAGGTAAGGGAGGATGCAGTTGACCTGTACCGCTTTGTCCCAGTTGTCTGAGGAACCGAACTTGAAGCCGGGCATGTAGATCACGTTCTCAGCGTCAGGGAGACTGCCCAGAAATTCCGTGTCGGTCAATTCGCCCTTGAACACCATTACCCCCATCTCCGAGAACAAGTCCGCCGTTTTCTCCTCAGGGTTGCTGAACGTGGAAGCAACAGATATTCTTCGCTTGACATCCGCTATGGCTGTCCGCCCGAACGATCATCTCGGTCAACTCCGGCCCCATCTTGCCGCTTCCGCCAAGTATCAGGATATCCCCTTCCACGTTCTTGACGCAGTCAATCACTCCGTCGGTGGGAGCGCTCATGAACTCCCGCAGCTGTCTGTTGTTGGTTATCTCGGTTATGTTCACGATTGTAGTCCTACCTCTCTTTTCATGCTCTTCAGATGTGTCCGTCAGGAATTCCCTGTCACTGATAACGGGATGGAAGCTGTATGCCCTGTCGATCTCCTCAGCCAGTCCTTTCCTTCCGTTCTCATGAAAACAATAGGGCCCCGGCAGAAGCCCAAGTGAGTACAGCCTGTATTTGACCCCCCACACGGAGTTTGCAAAGTCGTTCTTCGCATCAAACAGCGCGCCGTTGCACATGTTCACCATATGCGCAAGCTCTTTTTCGGGCACTGCCAGCTTCCATTTCTTTCCCTTTTTCGCTTCGAGCACTGCTCCTGACCATCTGGCTGCCGAATACGTATCCGTGGCAAAATGCCCGAGCAAGCCCCCCGAATATTCAACCTTCACGATCCTGGAACCGACTTTAAACGGGAACACACCCCCGAGATCCGCCACGATCCTGTCGTCGTTGCCCGTCACTAGAACGAGCTTCTCCTTTCGCCTGCTGTTCGCGGCCGCTTCCAGCATTGCCAGCGCACGGTACGTGTTGAACGATGCTGATTTGGCACCGTAGGCAATCGTGAATATCTTCTCCCAGAGCCGGTAGTTGAACTCCCTGCTTCGCGGGACGAGCTTCTGCAGTTCGAAGCCGAACACCGGTATCACGCCTGCCACGTCTTTGAAGATCTGCACCACTTCGGCGTCGCTCTTGTTTGTGAAAGCGGTCGGTGCGAGCATAACAATGTCGTATCCGCACATTGCCGCGAGCTCAGCCTGTTTCATGTAGTCCTTCCCGCTTATCGCGGCCATCAGGAACATGTCCTTCCCACCGTACTGCGCTACCATTTCCTTGATCAGCGCCAGCCAGTACCAGTAGATCTCCAGGTTCCCGCCGGAGAACTCGCCGGTATGTGCACCCGGCACGATCGCTCTTGCACCGGCTCTAATATAATAGAGCGTCAGCAGCCGTTGCCACTGTTCTGAAGGTTTCTTATCCTCGTCCAGCGCCAGCGGGCTTGGTATCCAGACCCCGCCCTTCTTGAGTTTCGAAAGCTTCTCTTCGCTGAGTTTCATCATATGCAATTGAGTTTGTTCATGTACTCTACGAACAGCGGGAGGGCAACTTCCGGTTCGGCAATCTCGGGATGCCAGCGTTTCTCCCATTCCAGCGACAGGTATCCGTGGTAGTTGCCGTTCTTCAAAACCTGGTAGATTTCCTGATGCGGTACCTGCCCCTCTCCCATCAAACAGGGTTCGAAACCATGCATTGCCTGCGGATTTCTCTTTGAATCCTTCCAGTGGGTGTGATGAACCCAGGTACCAGTCTGTTCCCAAGTCGTTGCCGGTGCTTCCCCCAGGAACATGAAAGGATGATTGACGTCCCAGAGCAAGCCGATGGCATCGCCGGAAACGGCAGTCATCAACGACTTCAGATGGTCAGCACGCATCCAATCGTCGTGCGTCTCAACCAGAATCCTGACCCCGCTGTCCCTGACGATGTCAGCCATCATCAGTAGGTGTTCAGCAGCCGCGTCAAGGGCAGATTCACGCGAAGCCGAACCTATGCTGCCACCAAAAATGCGAATGAACGGCGTTCCGAAGGTTGTGCAAAGCTGCGTGTAGCGCTTCAGTTCATCGAATGATGCGTCGCTGCCGGCAGCATCAGGATTGCTCAGCATGACCGAGCTGGAAAAACAGGCGATCTCGGCACCGCGCTCTTGCAGTTGTCGAAGGGTAAGGTTCACCGTGCTGGTAAACTCCGCCCGCCTGGTGATGTCCAGGTCGTCCTGCAACCCCCGGACCTCTAATCCTTGAAATCCATACTCCCCGGCAGCCCGGATGATCCTGTCCAGGCTCCACCGGGGACAACCCAGAGTCGAGAATGCTAGTTTCATAATGCCCGGCAAATTAGCTAATCAACGTTTGTCCCTCCGGGAAGGGGCATCATCCTGCCTTGTCAGCCGTTTCGAGAGGACCATCGCCAGTCCGATCACGAAAAGCAAACCACTGATTCCCAGATTGACACCGATGTTGGTTCGGGCGACGGGCGCAATCAGGATCAACAATGACACCGTGCCCAATCCCAGGGACATCCAGCCGACCAGCGGAAAAATGTTGCTCTCCCTTGCCCCGGCGAGCACAACCTCCTTCGCCACATCAATTGGTTTCTCCAGTTTTTCAAAGAAGGCCGTCACTCCATCCTGCGATGATGTGATATCCTTGCCAAACAAGGCCGCAAATTTGAGACTCAAAACAAAGAACGCCAGTGCCGACAGGATCAACCAGAAATGAGCCGACAGCAGAATTTCCATCCCGCCTGTTTGCAGAGTGGCAATCAGATTCCCTGGCGATAACTTCGGATTGTTATTTGCCACCAGGCAGAAGAGGTACAGCACGGAGCTGAGCACCAGACTAAACACCAGGGCATATGTCCGACGCGCCTTGTACAATCGTCCCAGCGGATTGGAGATCCCGTTGAAGAGCAGCGTGATGGCCACCGTAATCAGGAACTGCTGACCCAACGAGTATAACAGAACAAAGCGGGCGAGTGACGCCATGAGCACTCCCGCCATGACGGAAGCCATGGCAGACCAGCGAGATATCTTTTTGGTCATGATGCCAAGGAGCATGGGGATGGCAATGGGAACACCGGTGAGCCCAAAGAAGATATTGCTGAACGAGAACACCCCGTAGTCGCTGTGAATAATGACCAACGCCAGCAGGATCGCAATGAGAGCGAAGGCAGACACGGCGATGCGTCCGACCAGGAGAGTTTCCTTTTCGCTGGCACCAGGTTTGAATCGGTTCTTGTAGAGGTCGACCGAGATGATCGAGGAAACCGTGTTCCACACGCCGCTCATCGATGACATTGAAGCCGCCATCATGGCAGAGAGGAAGAAACCCACGATGCCGGCGGGCATATAGCGCAATACCACGGCGATGAAGATATTCTCCTCCGGTTTGGTGACTCCGGAAAAATAGCCGAGCATATTGATGTCGGGCCAGAGCACTTTCCCAACGAGGGGAGGGATACCGAACAGGAACGGTGCAGTCGAGAACAGGGCAAAGGTCAACCAGCCAACCTTCATTGCTTCCTTTTCGTCACGGACGCTATAGTAGCGCTGGGCTTTGTCGCCGACGGCATTACCGAAGATGTTGGCGGCAATGAGTCCGAGCAAATACCACTGGTCGTACAGTGTGGTGTCCGGTAACACATGCTGGAATTTCAGTGGTGGTATTCGCTGGAAGAATTCTCCCATCGAGCTGAACTCACCCGACAGGAAAATGGCTGGAATCAGCACCACGCAGACGGCAATCAGAATCAAGAACTGCACAACGTCGGTAATGCAAACCGCCCAGAGCCCGCCCAGGAACGTATACAGCATGATCGTGATCCCCACGACGATGATCATCACATCGATGGCGGTCATTGACCCAGGGAACATGGTGGGCGCGCAAATCTTGCTCAGCGATGCCAGGTGATGTCCTGGCCAGTACAGCATGGAGAGTGCCAGATAGACGCTGAAGAACAAATGAGTGGATTTGTTGAATCGGATCTCTATGTACTCGACGGGAGAAGTGACACGCGTTCTGCGCCAGCGTTTGGCGGACATGAGAAAGCCGACCAAGAACGAAATGCCCCACGTGGCAAAGTACAATAGGCCGAACCAGCTTGTCTGATACACGAAGCTGGCGCCGCCTGTGAAGGTCCAGGCGGAAAACATCGTCATGTACAGCGAGATTCCCGAAACCCACCAGGGGATGAGATTGCCTCCAATGAAGAAGTCCTTCCCTCCCTTCATGAATCGAGAGAAGTAGATACCGATGCCCAGCATCAAGATGAGGTAAATTGCGATGACCAGATAATCGACTGCAGGAAGGCCCAATTTCATTCTCAATCCTCGACGAACTCTGTTTGTAGGGATCTGTTATATACAGTCGTTTGCTGTGACTCCTCGTCGTTGACCGCCTCGAGGTACAGGCGGGCCAGGATCAGTGAGCAGTTGTCGTATCGCGACGGCTGCACCCTTTGATCGACGGATGTGGGAAGCAAAAAGCAAGACGGTCAGGGGTCGCCTCCTGGTGCATCAGGCCCCAACCGCGGCCTTTCGATCAATTAGGAGTATGCTGATGTATCCGAGCCCAAGAAGAGATTCGATCACCACGCTCACGAGGATGCCAGCTCCTGCGTGCCCCACCGTGAGTTCGTAGACTCCAAGGAGCGCCAAGACCGACAAGGCAACCGCCGCACCGGCACTTAGCGCCGTACGAGCCACGGACACAGGCACTGACCTGGCAAGAAAAAACATGACTCCGAGACCGAGGTAAAGACCCCCCATGCGTCTGCCAAGCAGCAGCACGCTGTCCGTAGGTTGGATTTGCCAACGGCCTACCACGAGGCCTCCGAACAGGAGGTACCCGGCACCGAGCGCCACACTGACAATTGCTGTGATGACCGCAATCGTTCTGAAGTTCACGACTCCTCCTTTGGCCGGGGAATTCCGGCTTATGAGTCATCTACACCGCGTCGATCTGCTGGCCGAAATCGCACCGCCCGTCGCGAATCCCCGTCACCCGGTCTTCATGCAGGATAGCAAGGTTTTGAAAGGCGCCATGACCAAGAAGCGTAACCGTGGACGAATCAACACCGCCGGAGAGGGGATTGATGGGACTTCCCGCATTCCGCCTTGAAAATTACTGGTGCGAATATACGGGAGGGTAGACCCAATGTCAACACGCCGACCTTGCCTGGCGAGCAGACTGCAGGCTGTTGTAGGAAAAAGCCGGACCGGTATCCACCGACCCGGCTACGGCTGGATTTTCAGCTCGGAAACCCAGATACGGGGTCGATTTTCCGAGGATGAACATGATGGTGCCGCCGATTGGTACAAGAAGCAGGGGGGCGCCTGATCGACCTGGGCCCCCGCCCAACACATCCCCTCGGGAATGGAAGACAGCAGCGTGAGCAACCTCCACAACTCACGGCTCCAATTGCCCAAGCCCTTTGGGCTGCTCCAGGGTATACCCGGTAGGGACTTCGAATTCGGAATTGCTTACCGCGCGCCGTTCCACATGCGAGACTGTGGTGGTAGTCCCAGTCTCTTCGGTCTGAACAGGGAAACCCGGAATTTGCTTGAACCAGGAAAGGGGAGCAGATCGTGAATTCATCAATGAGGCCATCTTCTCCGTAAGCTGTTCCAAATCCTTTCGTGCTACTTCGACGTCTCCGAGCGCTCCCGTGGCCCAGATGGTCTGAAACTCCTTTTCATTTCTCTTAACGATGTACTTTGAACATGGATACCCGCTGATGGTTTTCGATTCGCCCGTGTTCACGACATCGTACTTCACGTCACCGCTCGAGCCTTTCTGATATGCTTCCATCTTTTCTTCAAGCTCCTTCCGTTTCTCCGGGGGCAGCGCCTCCAACCGCTTCTTCATCATGGCATCCATCATGCTCCGGCTGGCATTGGCCATTTGCCTCATTTCGGTGAAAGTCATTGCGGTATACGAATGATTCTCCGGATCAATCTGATAGATCGTCTCCTTGTCGAGCCGCACGATGGTCATCTTCCCATCGGAATCGACGCTCTTGAACTTTGCCGGCATGAACCAGAGCTTCTCCGTTCTGCCCGAAGACTTCTCAGTCTCGACGTAGAGGCCCTGGCTTGCGGCGTATGCACCGCAAAGCACGCAGACAATGGCAATCATACCGAATCGCGTTGGTTTCATGAGATCTCTCCTAAAAAGTGTGATGAGTGATGAGCCTTGAATTCTTCTGGATTTATGTCGCAGGACGGGAGTCCCGTACTGCAGGATCATGCTATTTCAACAGAATCATTCTTCGTGAAGCAACAAACGACCCCGCTGTCAGACGATAGAAATACATTCCGCTGGCCAGCCCTGAGCCGTCAAACGTCACCTGGTAACGCCCCGGTACCTTCCGTTCATTCACCAGCGTTGCCACTTCTCGCCCCAGCACATCATACATTACCAGTTTGACATTACTGACTACTGGCACCTGATATCTGACGATTGTTGTCGGATTAAACGGGTTCGGATAGTTCTGTTCCAGCGCGAAGACCGTCGGAACGTCCGCCTTCGCATCAGCCACGGAGGTCACCACCACATTTCCGGGGAAGAAGATATTGTCAAGCCACAGATTGACCCCGGGGGTCGAAGATGCACTGTTGTAGGTCCAGGTGAGCAGATGCCTCCCCGCTGACAAGGGGAACTTCTGGATTGTCCATTCGGACGCACCACCGAGGAATGCCGTCGGCAGGCTGTCGACGGAAAAATAGATGCCGTCGAAAAAACTCTCCGTAAAGCTCCGCACGGAGAAGATGATGACGCTGTCTGCCGGCAAGGAGACTTCGATCCCAAGCGTGGAGGATTGCCCGGACGTCGCGGGACCCGGCGTCGCAGCGTAACTCCCGGTCTCCGCATAGGTGTTCGTGATCGTCCAGGGGACGTCCCCATAGCTTTTCCAGGGGAATCTGTCCGTGAGGCCGGCGTGCTCAAAGGTTTCCGTATAGGCGTCCGGAACGATCACGTAGCTTTTGTGGTCGGACGTGAATGTTTTCTGGCCGTTCAGGGAATCGTTCAGTGTAACCTGTAGTGCGATTTCATAGATGCCGCTCCTGCTTGGCGTCAGAGACGCTGTGGAGTCGGTGCCGGTGATTGATGCAGGAGCACCGTCCGGCCCGGTTGCCGTCCATGAAAACCCCGTCGGCGGAGGCACACCCAAGGGATGCGAATTCGTTGCAGTGAAGTTGCTCGCTGTGCCGGTTTGACCGGCTGCGAATGCCGGCCGGATGCTTGAAACATACAGTTGGTTCGGAACGAGGAGATGCGACGACGAGTCTGTAGTGCTGCCTCCGCTCAGGCGCGGGAAGTCCAGGATCTGGTTGCCAACATCGACGCCAGCGTCGGCCAGGAGTTGGTCTACGGAACCGCCTAAAACTGAGGATGCATTGTCGCTGAGTCTCCAGATTGCCTCCTGCGTGGCAAAGTTGAGAGGACAGTAGAGCCCCGCACTGTCAACGTAATGGAGAAGCATTGCCATGTACGTTGCCGCTTGAATCCCGGTCCACTGGTCTACGGGCGGGGCAACGTCGAAGACACCCAGAGAGTCGGGTATAAATTTGAAATGGTCGATGCACGCTGCATAGATCCCGTTGAGTCTTCGCTTCTGTCCCGGCCCCGCAAAAATATCATCCGAATGAATGACAATGAGATTCTGCTGGTCGTCGGCTCTGTCGGCAAATACCGTTCCCTCCGGAACATGCACAAGCAAACCGGGATGCCCGGCAATTTGGTCGATGTCTGACTGCAACAGGCGCCCATTCAAGTCTCCCATGAGATCGTTCTCGTGGCCGTCCCAGGCGACGCTGTAGGTGTCCGTGTTCTTGAGGGCATCCTTAACTGCATTCAAGTCTCCATTGGGGTATTTTGAATGGATGTAGTTTGCAAAATCATCATCATTGGCGAACGTCTTACTTGTTTTTGAGTCCACCCAGCTTCCGTCCGACTGCTTATTGTAGTCATCATATCTGTCCGGAAGCCCCATGAGATGTCCCGTTTCGTGAGCGTATTCGCCGGGGTCGCCGCCCACCTCCCAGACCCCCGACCCCGTCCCGTAGTTCACGCCGAAGTCGGAGCCGGTCACGTAGCTTCGGAAACCCTTTCCGACGAGCTGGATGTCATCGAATCCCGGAGTATTCGGAGGTGCATTGGCATTAATGGCCGTGCGCGTCACGAACCCGACCTGAATCTTCTGGCCGCTGCTTGTCGTTACCCCGTCCCATGCTTTGGCGATATCTCCACAAATAGCGTTCACGTTGTCTTCCGTCGCCAGAGAACCCCAGAATTCCAGGTAGAGCGTGATGTTAATGGTATTTGATGGAGGGGGGACATTTTGGTCGTCTATGGTGATTGCGACGTCGTCCCCGAAAAAGTCTCCCTTGCTCGAAAGTTTTGCCCACCCATGCTTGACCGCGTCCTGGAGCGACACATCATAGGCCACGGTGACGCCTGCGTGCGACAACTCGACGGGCGGGACACGACTGATCGTCGCCGGGCGTGGATGGAGGAGTGCCCTCGTTTTCGGATCGCGTGAATTCAAAAGCAGGGATTCGATACTTGGCCTGTTCCCAAGCGCGCCGAACGAATAAGAGCACGGATCCTTTGGGGTGAAATCGAACTTTTCCGGGGGTGAGTATTGCAGCCGGAGAGTATCGGGAACAAGTGCGTTGAGCAGGTCGAGCATGCCCTGAATCGTGGGCTGCGCAACGTTTTTAATCCTGACGTCGTGTGTCGTCCCGTTCGCCGTCACGACCATCCGGGCGAACATGCCATCATGCACACTCGTGTCGGTCCAGGAGGGAGCTAACGAAAAGAAGCTGCTGTCCTGAATCATCTTCCAGAGTTGCTGCAGATCCGGAGCGCTTACCGTGAATGTGGTCTCGGCAAGGACGGCAGGAGCGCCGCCAGTCTTGAGACGCGCATATTTTCCCTGGCCGGCGTTATCAATCGTGATCCTGGCCATCTCGCTCCAGGGGCCGGAGCCTCCGACGGTTGCCGAGAACTTGAAGTCGGAGGGCGGGGATTGAGCGTGAAGAACAGCGGTGGGAAAGATCCAGGCGGAAACGACTGCCTGCAACATGATGAGAAGGAAGGTTCTCACGTTGGTGCCTCCAGATGACTTTTGCAGATGCACCGGACGGTAACTCCCGGCATCAGATCTAGACTTGCGCTGAATCACCGTAAATCAAAATAGGGGTGCCGTGGGACATTGGAGATGCAGACGTTCCGGTTGGCCCCCAGCACAGGTCCGTCGGAAAAGCAATACATGCACAACAGAGTACTTCTAAAGGAGGTTCCCAGCGGGCAGAGGAGTGCGGGAGGCAGGGACCGGTCAACTCTTTGAACGCCCCCAGGTTCAGAACTGGGGGCGCGATAAGTTCAAGAAACCCTGTTGAATCCAATGCGGACGCGGCAGGCCTTGGAGCAGACATCCCTGCTGTGTGCACATAGATACCTGAAGGGTGTTTCCCAAAGACGAATTTGAAGAAATTGTTCCCAGGCAGTTGTAAAGAAACGGAAGGATTCCGTTTCACTTCAGCTTCTTCACCAGCGGATTCTTCCTAGCGGCACTTTCCCCCTTGGCATGACTCTTGCGCTTATTAGTATCCCTCCCCTCCCGTGAAGCAGGCTCCTTGTATGGACGCCTCTCCACGGCGTCATACATGATTACACGCCCTTTGGCGGATCAGAAAAGGCGAACACCAAAGCGCACACATGTGGACCCACAACAGGGGGAAAGGGTTATGAAGACTCCTTTACTGGTTCTTTTCACTTTGTTCCTCAGTTTTGTCTCGTATGGCCAGGTAGCAATAGTTTTTGATGGCACCGACTTTGGACCAAATCTGATGCCCCGGTCATGGGGGGCGTCGACGATGGAAGTGGAAACAGGCGCCGGTCCCAATGGCACGAATGCCATCAAGTGGGTTCAGGGAGATGGGTATGGGAATGGATACACGGGCGTTCAATTCACGGTCACTCGGCCATTCAATCTGGTAGATGCCTGGCCGGTCGCGAATCTCACCGTGACGATGAAATGCGAACCGGGCGTCGATTCCCTTCGGATACAATATGTATCACCTGTCGGAAAAGTCGGCAAGTTCTTCCACCCCATCACCGATAATCAGTGGCACAGGTACGCATTTCCCCTCAAAAGCCTGACCTACACTGAGAACAGCACCGCATTTGATTCAAGCCGCGTCTCTGTGGTCGATCTGATGGCGGAAGCAGATGCTGTAGTAGGCAAGGTCGTCTACATTACGAATTGGTACGTCGCCACCGCACCGTCACTGATCCTTTTCAATGGAATTGCAGTTCCTCTAAACGTGAATATCTCCACATGGGGAACCACGAGCATAGATGCGGCACAAGGCGCGGGTCCCGTAGACGGTTCCAATGCTCTGATGTGGACTCAAGGGAACGGCGGGACGGGATTCCGGTTCAGCACCAGTTCTGCGTGCAATCTTTCTGAAGTATGGAACACAGATTCCGTGAAGTTGAAGGTAAAAGCTGAATCGGCCGTCGACACCATTACCGTCATGCTCTTCAGCACAGGCACCACAAAGGCTGTTGGAGCGAGCTTTGTCCCTGTCGCAGATAATCAGTGGCATCAATACGCGTTTCCATTGCGTGCCTTGGTTCCTCTGCGCAACACGACAAGCTTCGATTCCTCCGATATCTGGCACGCTGAAGTGCAGACGGGAGATATCGCAGGATGCGGGACGGCCGGGAAGGTGGTGTACTTCACCGATTTTTGGACGGGAAATCCCTTGCTTGATCGCGTGCCGCCCGCAGCCCCAAGGGATGTCTGCATCAGCCCCGACAGATATTCGAACCTTATCATGTGGACCGATGTACCGGGCGAAACCGGCGAGTGCTACAATGTCTACTACAGCAAGGATCCGATCACGGATGTTTCCAAGGCTGACGTGGTGAAACTGAAGATCCAAGAAAATGTGCAGGAAGTGGCGCACAGTCTGTTTGCTCCGGCAACAGACCAGGAGGTCTCGTACTACTATGCAATCACCTGCACTGACGCATCGGGAAATGTCTCTCTTCCTGCGTCATTGGATCTGGCCGTCAATGTGGCCAAAGGTGTGCCGATCATCTCTCTTCATGGGCCCGGGGCACACTTTGTGGCCGATGGCGACTTGAGCGATTGGGCGGGCGTCGTGCCCTTCCACAGGAAACCCTCCAACGGCAGCCGGTATGTCGTGAGCTGGGGTGCGCCATTTAGTAATGATGCCGATCTGACATTTGATGCCTACCTTGCCGTTGACAGCGCCTATTTCTATGTTGCCTTTGATGTTGTGGACGACATTGTCTCCTTCGCCGCCAGCGGGAGCAGCGATCAGGATTCTCCAGATTTCCAAATTGGATTATACAACTGGCACGGTGCACCTCATACTACCTTCAAAAGAGGCGCACAGCCGGACTATCTTTTGCGGTTCGCAAAGAGAAGGGCGCTGATTGACCTCGTGTCCGGAGGTGATAGCCTGCTGGTACCAGGAGAGAATTACTATTGGGGAAAGAACCCCCCGACAGGTTACAGAATCGAGGCACGAGTGCCTTGGACCTTGCTGGCAGAAAAGGCAGGTGATAGTGTCTTTGTCCCTGTGGAAGGCTACAGGATCCCTATCGACATCATGGTGAATGATGCTGACGCGAGTGGGGTACGGGAGAGCATGCTGCAACTGTCGCCTTTCAGCGACGGCCATTCCGGGGCTGATCCTTCCGTTTGGGTGTACACGTGGATCGGAGATACGTGGGAACCTACTACGAGTGTGGAGGAGAATCACAACGCAGCAAACACCTATTCGCTTGCCCAGAATTATCCGAATCCGTTTAATCCGAGAACAGGTGTTAGGTTTCAGGTGTCAGGTGTCAGTGATGTAAAGCTGACTGTGTATGACCTTCTCGGCAGAGAGGTGGCGGTGCTGGTGAATGAACGGAAGCCGGCGGGGACGTACACTGTTCAATTCGACGGCTCGGCCCTGGCGAGCGGCGTCTATTTCTACCGTTTGACCGCAGGCGAATTCGTACAAAGCCGGAAAATGATCTTGCTGAAATGAAAGAACGAAGGTCCTGTGTCTATACCAGACGTCTGACTTCTGAAATCACGTCGCCTTCGGCTGCACGCGGCGTCCACGTTCAGAGCGGCCGGTTCCAGGTCGTGTCTTTCTCTTGGCCCACAGAGGTGGACACTGCTACTGCAGTTAAAAGTATGGCAGGAATTACCACCATGGCGTGAGGAATGGGGATCGGATTACCACTCCAGAAACTTCCAGACCATCTGGACCTGGAATGTTATTGCCGCGTCTTGACTCTCGACGGCATTCATCCATTTGATCTCGCCGGCCACACCCCAGTTGTCCGAAAGCTTGTGCGTGTACGATGCTGCGGCCAACCAACCAAGACTCCAGGTGTTGACGCTGACCGTGCCCTTATAGTTGAGGTTCGAGTTGAGATGGTAGTATCCCCCCCCGGCGAACAGGTCGACGTGCAGGATGTTCATCGACCAGACGGCTATCAGCGGAACCGCGGACACGGACTCTTCCCCTTCGTTCTGGGAGCCGAACTTGTATGAATAGAAATTCGTCCAGCCGGATTCAAGACCGAGGCGGATCAGATGATCGGGGCACCACATCACGCGGGCAGTGGCAGCCAAACCTGTTTTCGAGTGGTCAACCGGTATGCCGGCCGGCGGTCCGCCGGGAGAGGCGACATACTGGGATAAGCCGCCGCCAATGTAGGCAGTAAGGTTGTACATCCCTTCCCCCGGCGTTTGGGCGCGGAGTTGAGGGACTATGGCCAGCCCCGCGGTACACATGAGCAGGGCATGCAGGATCAGCCGACGTTTTCTAGCGCACATAGTGGTAGTAGGCAAGCATAGGTGCATAGTTCGTGAGAATCCCGTCATAATTACTGGCGAGGAACTGCTGCATATATTGAGGGTCGTCCACCGTCCAGACAAACGCGCGGCGCTGTTCAGAATGCACCTGGGCTACGAGATCGTCCTGCGTTCCCAGCGTAAATCGTGGACACCAGACCTCTGAATTCAGCGCTCTCGTATCGTCGACGGTCAGCTCGCAGATCGAGGGGATCTGTGTATAGTTCGGCAGCGTCTTGAACTCGTTCACTTTGTCGTCAGATGGGATGCCAATCAGTACTTCAAACTGCCGGCCGGCTGCAGCTGCCTTCGCAATGTACTCCTGCTGGATCTGGTAGAGGGGAGCCATGGGCATGTCGGGCTTGGTGTCGATGTAGACCATCCGAAGCTTGGTGCGATACAGGGCGGCATCGAGCGCTTCCCGGAACGTCGGAATTCTTTCTCCGTGAATGAGTCTGACCAGCCCCTGCAGTTGATCATAAGTGTAATCCGCGATCGCCCCCACCAGCCCGCATTTCTGTATCAGGCGGAGGTTCAGTGTGTTATCGTGATAGAGCACCGGAACACCGTCCTTCGTCGGGTGCACGTCAATCTCAACCGCCGTGGAGCCGAGCCGCTCGGTGTAGAGAATCATGTCGACCGAATTTTCCGACACCGGGAGAAGATCGGACGTCCTTCCTCCTCCCCGATGGGCGATGACCTCGAGTTTCTTCCCATTGTAGAGCGGGCGGTCATACTTGAGGACTATGTTCTTGGTGGGGTTTTCCTCCCCGTTTCCCCATGTTCCCGCGATCGTGATACTGTCCCTCCCGATCACAGGCGCGGGATTCATCAATTGCTTCCCACCGTTCCCGCTCAGCACCACGCCGTAGAAGAGACCGCTTTCGGTGGTCATGAGCTTCCGCCACTGGCCCGAAAGGAAGAGCGTGCTGTCCAGCGAGCCCGAGCTGACCACGAAATATCCGGCGTCCCGGCCAAAGAATCCCGAGAGATAGAACGTTGTATCGGGTCCGTTCGCAACGCCGCTCCATTTCAGCGCGACAAAGTCGCCAAAGAAATCCTGTCCCTGGATCACGCGGTACACTCCCTCCATTGCTGCCCGGGTCGCAGGTTTGAACGGCTTCGTATCACCTAAGAACAGGCTCGCTGTTTTATCCGGCCCGACTACTGGCGTCTTCTCTCGGCATGAGAGGGAAACGAGCGAGACCAGGAGCACCACTGCAACAAGAGGCCTCATAGGATAAACCCGATGATGATTTCAGGATAGAAGAGATATTGATCGAACGTCGAGAAGAGCGCCCAAGTCATCCAGTGAAACTTCGTGTATGTTGCCCGGAATCCCAGCGTGAGTTCCGTGTTCTTCCAGAAGGGCTGCTCCATCGCGAGGGTAAACGACCACCCGACAAGTTTGTTTTGATCTGAATGAACCTCGTTCTCGCCAATCGAGCTCTTCTGGTAAAGATCCAGAATTGCTTCGGCTTTGCCGATCAACCGCACATCTCCCGTGTTGTAGCCGATCGTGACGCTGGGATAGTTCAGCCAGCCGTGCGCCTTGCTGTCAAAGCTCGCGACATTCAAGAAGCCAAACCAGTAGGCGACATCGTAGCCCGCCCCGATTGCAAACTTACCCATGGGATGCGCCCATCGCCCCCCGACGGAGAAGTGGTTTTGAACGACCTGTGAAATCGCCCTCCCATCGAGGGCGAACTCCGGAGAAAGGCCGTACAGGGCGTGCAGGTCGAACGCCGGGGCCCGGACCCAGGCCTCTTCCGTGAGCTCCTTCGGAGGCGTAATCTGAATCAGGCCGACCGAAACCTGCCACTGTTTTTCAGGGGGCAGGGAAGGATAGTAGATGGATGGAAAACCGGCTTGCTGCGTCCAGGCGAGCGAAGGAAGCAGGGAAAAGACTAGCATACCAACGCTGAAGGCAAGCCGCCCTGGCAACCTTTTCCTGCGCGACATTGGAGAGAAGTGTGACATGGCAAAGATCCGAAGTAAGCGTGATGGGACCACTGTTGAAAGTATACTGAAGTCACTGATGTTTTACAAGCACTTTCGTGCGGTTGCGCAGACCATTTGAGGCGGACCACACTCACTCTCATACCTCAAGATTGATGCCAACACGCATCGGACGAATGAGAGCTTGAAAGGTTTGTTCAGAAAGGGATTTTCAATCAGGCAGGGAGATTTCGGAAATCCGGAAAGGGGCAAAAGGTCGATATACAGTCTTTGGGTCACCATCTCGTCCTTTGGTAGCAGTATCTGTTGCATGGGAATTTCTCTCTCGTTCTCCTCACCGAGGCTCTTGTGTGAAACCGGCAGATCCTGTTCTTGCTCGATTGCCTGAGGCTGAATTCCGCTCGGACCAGGTTACACTGTTCCAACGCTAGCACCGGAGGTCAATTTCGCCATCTCCTCCGCCTCCTTCCGTTCTCCCCGTTTTCCAAGAAACCACATCATCCCACCGAAGAAAATCAACAGACCGGCCATGATGCCGACGGCGACCATCTCAGCCCCCGTGAGCCCGGTGAGAAAAGCTGCCGAGACCAGGATGCCCATGAACATGATCGTCCTCCCTACCAGAGGGAGCGTTGACACTTGCTTCCTTCCGGCACCGTACACCTCTTTGGCGACGTCTATGGGTGTGTCCAGCTTTTTGAAGAACTCCGCAACCACTCTCCGATCCTCGTCGGTTTCTTTGGCGAACATTCGCGCGAACGCAAAGAGGCTTACGCCAAGCGCCACGGCGGCAACGAGTGCCAGCGTGAGGTGCCACTCCGGAGGAGTTCCTACGACGAAATGCTGAAAGAGCATTCCCGTGGACGCAGTGACCGCAACGGCAATGCCCACAAGAAGAGGCTTGTTCTTTTGGTAGAGAGTCCCCGTCCACTGCGACGTGGCGAAGATCCCCAGTGTCATGACAAACGAGAGATACACCTGCGGGCCGATATCCCAGCCCAACAAATACCTCGTGGTCCCGCCGACGATGAGACCCCAGCTGATCGCCGCCACCGCCGACCACTTCGGCACCCGCCGGAAGATGAGTCCAAAGGCCATCGGGACGATGACCGGGATGTTGAAGAGCGTAAAGAAGGCCTGCATCAGATTAAAGATGCCGAACGTACTGTGAACGAAGCTGATCGCCAAACCCATGACGATGAGCCCGAGCGTGAACGCGACCTTGCGCCCGACCCGGAGGAGGGTTCGGTCATCCATGTCCGGCCGGAAGATCCCCTTGTAAATGTCATGCGAGATCACGGAGGAGACCATATTATAGACCGTACTGAGAGTTGTCATGGTCGCCGCCAGCATTGCGGCGATGAATACGCCGATCAATCCATGGGGAAGGAGTTTGAGTACCAGCCCCACGAACACCAGATCCTGAGGGTTCTTCCCTATGAAAGGCTTGAAGAAGTCGACCTGTGAAAGGTCGGGCCAGTACACCTTCGCTACCAGAGGCGGGATCCCGAAGACCAGGGGGACCGAAAGCGCCAGGCATGCAGCCGTCCATCCCACACGCCGGGCATGTTTCTCGTTCTTCACCGAATAAAAGCGCTGGTGGCCGCCGGCGGCAAAACCCAGCGATGAGATGATGAATATGGAGATGAGCCAGTGTTCCGTATAATGCACATCGTTGTACATGTGGTCGAAGCTGATCGGAGGCAGGCTGTGGAGCAAGTTCCCCGGCCCGCCGACAAGCCCCAGGCTCATTGGCATGACGATGAATGTGATACCCAGCAGGATCACCCCCTGGACAACATCCATGGCCATGTCTCCCCAGAGGCCCCCCAGGAAGTTGTGGATCAGGACGATGGTACCGATGAGGAGGACGATGAGGGTCAGGTCAATTCCGATGACAGGGGCGAACAGCTTACAGGTAGACGCCAACTGCACACCCGCGGAGAGTATGAAGTTCGTCGCAATGACAAATCCCATGAACTGCTGCGTGGTGATATTGTACCGCGTGTAGGTGTACTGCAACGGGGAAATGGAGCGGGTCCGGCGCCATCGCTTGGCCGTGAGTGCTGTGCCTATGACGTACGCGAGTGGTCCGACGGCAAAATAGAGCGAGGTGAACAACCCTGCGGTATAGGCAAACCCTGCCGCTCCGGTAAAGATCCACGCACTGAAGTTCCCCATGTACAGCGAGAGACCGGACATCCACCAGGGGATCATGTTGCCCCCCGTGAAGTATTCCTTCCCCCCCTTGTTCACCTTCATGAAGAACAGGCCGATCCCCATGATGATGAGGAAGTACGTGAAAATGATGCCAATATCGAACGCATTTACAGATTTCATCGTCAGAGCGCTCCTTCGGAACTAAGAGAATAATTATAAGAAAGAATCTCCCCTATGGCAACGTTTTTCCTGCTGGATTCCGTTTCAAGGATGGAATAACAGGCGATTGTGTCAGCCTCTGCCCTTCTGGACAAGGGCAATCTCTTCGCACGCCGCGCGCGCGGCGAAACCCACCAGGGGACAGCACACATTGAGGTGAGTGGGGAGATCGAATTTGAGCCCGGAGATATCCCGGCAGTCCAACGCACCAGCCTGCACTTTGAATTTCTCAAAAAGACGCACAACAGCCGCGTAGACCCGCTCCTTGCCTGCCAGATCGTCCGGGGCAGTCCTGCCAGCCAACAGTCCCACCGCCATCGAAGCACCTGCGAGGCACCCGCAGACATATCCCTGCCTGGCCATGCCACCCCCAAAAGCAGTCGCGAAGCGCTGGGGGTCTTCGATGCCGGTTTCGAAAGTCTCCGCAACTGCCTTCAGCACGGACTCCGCACAGTTGTATCCGCTGTTGAATAACTGAACCGCGCGTTCCTCCACAGAATCCATGAGAGTGATTACCTCACTTGTGGGTTAAGGTCAATGTGAACTTGCCTGTAATCATGTCTCCCTTCTTGAGGGGCTTCCTCTCCCTGGCATAATGCGGACCAAAGAACTGCTCCCCGCCACCGGTATTGAATCCGGCCACCAGCAGGCCAATCCTCTCACTGTCAACGAACGCGCGAACCGCCCCCGGCGAATATGATGGCAGGAAAATACCATGCCCGTCTGCGGAAAGCAGGGATACCCAAATCAAACTACTCTTTGTGCTCCGGAAGTCGTTTGTTCCCAGTTCATTCGCATCGGCAGACCATGATCCTCGAGGGACACGGAACATGGTGGCAATATCTCGTGGTTCCGGGTGAGCTACGGCCGAACCGCTGCGCCTCCCGATATGGTCGGGTGGATAGGTGGTCCACTGTCCATCCCGCTTCCAGGAGAGCGAGTCGATTGCTAATGGAGTGTAGAAGACAACTCCCCATTGCCGGGGATTGACCTCCTGCAACGCGCGGAAGGAATACGCCACGATAATCTCCCCGTCTCCGTGAAATGTCAGCCTTGAGGAGCCTTCCGCTTCGGCATACAGTCCTTCGCTGAGGATTCGCACAGCCCCGCCCTTCAAGATCTCGGCTTGAATGGATTTCTGACGCCAACCGGTGCACGTGGTGTTGAGCGGCGGGATGTCCGAGCGATGATTGGGCAGACACTCTCCTGACTGGAGGGGCAGGATCATGAGGTCGGGTCCGCCGGCAAGCACGCCCTTTCCTTTCGCGTCAGCACGCACAATCCTTCCTGTGGCCCTGTCGATTTCACAGACATAATCTTCTCCCCGAACTATGTAGCACGTTGCTGTGCTGTCAAGCGCCGCCACCGGCGTCTTGCATTCAGGTGCTTCTGTCGGTCGCTCCGCAGCGCCGATGGGAAGTTCCTCGTTCTCGCATACGAATCCCCGCGGGTCGGTGAACGTCAATTTGAGCCTGGACCCCGTCAATGGCAGTTGCTTTGGACGAATTGTGAGCCTGCCTTCCTGATGCGGCCGGACATCTACCGAGGCTTTCCCTCTCTCGTCTCCTATACTCCAGCTGATCCCCACTTCGCTGAGATTGGTGAAATCGTACCGGTTCTCCAGGGGCACGTTGAGAACTCCGTTGGCAACAAGACGTCGGCGCTTGCGTTCGATCACTCTGACCGGGGAATAGCTCTTCTTTACGTGCCAGTATTCCGGCTTGGGCCGGCGCCAACCGTCGATAATTCCCCACGGTCCATAGCCACAAGTCTGCCCGTCAGGAAGGTAAAAGATCTCATCAATCCCCGCCCAGATTGCTCCGCCGAGGCAGCCGGGATTGCGATACACCAGGTCGTACATTCTCTCAAATGGCCCGCCCCAGTTATCACGGATGCCCGGATCCGTCACTCCCTCCTGGCGGTTGTAGGTTTCAACGTGCGTGTATTCGCCAAACAGGACGGGCCGCGACTCCTGATTGCACCGCCTGGGCTCATCTTCTCCGGGATAATGATAGACCGCAACGTGCGCTTTGCTCCCTCCATTGTTGTATTGGCCCCAGCACTGATCGTGGAACGAAGTAAGCCTGGACGGATCCATGCGCCGTACCGTGTCAAGGACCCGTGCAAACGACGGGCTCCAGTACGATTCGTTGGCGAGCGACCAGATAATGATAGAAGGGTGGTGGCGGTTGGCAGCGACGTTCTCCAGGTTCGCCCGAAGAAGATACGCCAGGAACCTGTCGTCCCGGTAATTCCACTCCTTCCACTTTTCATTAGCTCCATGCTGCACCCAGCAGAGTGCCGCTTCGCATTCCACAAAGATGCCGAGCTCGTCGCAGGCATCAAGGAACTCCTCGGCGGGCGGGTAGTGAGAGGTCCGGATGTAATTCACGTTCGCCGCACGGAAGAGCTCCGCGTCCTTCCGCCACAGTTCCGGCGTGAGGCTCCGGCCGAGCGTTGGATGAACTTCGTGCCGGTTCACTCCATGCAGCTTGACCGGCTGGCCGTTCACGAACACCCTGTTGCCCCGCGCCGCGATCTGCCGAAAGCCGATGCGTTGCTCCAGCGTTTCAACGAACTGGCCATTTTGCCGCAAATGAACCTTGAGAACATACAGGTGTGGATGCTCGGGGTCCCATTTCTTCACATCAGCAACCCGAATGGAGACGGAACGATGGACCAGTTCCCCCCCCGACAAGGACCCGAGCGCTGCGGCGGCAGGCCCGGTCGGGACCTTCTTGCCGGACGGGTCAAACAATTCGAGAACGACTTGAGCAGGAGACGCTGCCTGGAGAGCTTCGTTGACCAGACCCATATTGACAATCAGATCCGCGTGCCTGAACGAACGGTCAAAGAGCGTATTCGTCAGGAACGATGCAAGATGTAACGGAGGCACCGCAAAGAGTGTCACCTTGCGGGTAATGCCTCCCAATTGATGGGCTGCATATTGTGTGGCGCTTGCCAGCGTATCGGCGATGGATTCACTCTTCACGGCAACGGTGATGGTGTTGCTTCCCGGTTTGACCTGCTTCGTAATATCGAATTCAAAGACCGTGAACCCTCCCTCATGCCCTCCGACCCCGGAGCCATTGACCCAGACACGGCAAACACTGTGCACCCCGTCGAACCTGAGCTTGATCCTTTTTCCCGCCCAATCGGCGGGCAGGTCAAACGAATGCCTGTATGCGGCATACGTGCCAGGCTTCACTGAGTAGGACTGCATCACCCACTCCGAGGGAACGGAAATGGGGGACCACATGCTCTCTTGATCGGGGCAGGAATCCTGCATGGCCGTCAAGAACTCTGAATGAAAAAGCCAGATGCCGTTCAACGACATCATCGGCGCAGGCATGTCCGTGGTAAGCAAAGGACGGGGCGTGAGAAGCGGGAGCGAATCGATTTCCTGCCCGATCAACGAATTCGTCCGGGTGGCGAAAAGAAGAACCACGAAGGCGACCAGGGACGAAAAGCGGATGGTCTGCATACATGATGTGGAAGTTGAGAAAGACATTGTGGATGCGACGCGTTATTGTGCGTGGACGAAGAGAATCTCCTGCCCCGGTCGCGTATCCAACTCAATCAGCGACCCGCGGATCTTTGCCTTCGGTACAGTGGCGCCGACAACGCGGCATGCATTGTCCTTGAAGCTGTTCGCCAACTTCAGCTTCCCCCCTTTCTCGCACCTGATATTCACCGAATCGAGCAAGCCCGCTCTGCGGCTCGCTGATATGAGGAAGGCTCCTTCGCTTCGCAAATTGGAAAAAGAGGCTTCTTGCCAGGAATCCGGGATCGCAGGAAATACGCGGAGAACACCTCCTTGACTTTGAAGGAGCATTTCCTGGATGCCCTCTGCGAAAGCAAAGTTGCCTTCCAACGTGAAAGGGCGATACGTGAATTTGGACCTTCCCGTGCCGGACTGGTCTCCATTGGCATGAAAGGAATTGGAGAGGCAGAAGCAGGTGGCAAATGTGCGGAGCGCCGCGGCTGCTTTCTCGCCGTCGCGGGCACGCGCCCACATGCTCCCCAGCCAGCTAAAGGAATACCCACACCACCAGTCGGTACCGAGCTGCTCCAGGTCAGCCAGGGAAGCGCGAATGGTGCGACGGTCCTTTTCCCTGTCCCAATCAAGAAGCCCGAGTGGATGGATCGCCATCAGGTGAGAAAAGTGCCTGTGAGATTCCTTGAGGGGCTCACCCGGAGCGACGAGGAGCTTCCCATCGTCGGGGGACAGAGAAAAATCCGGCCACTCCGTGAGCACACGCTTCCAGTGAGCCGCTTCACCCTTATGACCCATCTCTTGCGCGAGCTCCGCGGCGGCAGCGTATAGCCATTTGACGAGCGCCAGATCAAAGTTGGTGGTTTGTGTAAACCAGGCGTCAAGCTGGTTGTCATGAATCTCAGGAGAGGAACTCAGCGGCAACGACCTGTGCCCCGTGCTATCCCGAATGGTGAGCTGATCCAGGTAGAGCGCGACCGCATGGAGCCATGGATAGGCGCGCTCTTTCAGGAAGTTACGGTCCATACTGTAACGCCAGTGCAGATAGAAATTCTGGGATAGCCAGGCGGACACGGTAGGTGACAGCGCATACTGAATCCACCCTCCCATGGGTTCGCCGGTCAGCGTGCAAACCCCCGGGAAATTCACTCCTTCGGTGCCGTAGTACGTGCGTGTATATGCCTCCGCGACCGGTTTACATTGCCAGAGCCAGTCAGGAAATGCAGTCTCTTCTTCGAGATGGTTCGCAGAGTATGCCGGCCAGTAGCTGAGCTGGGTGTTGAGATCGTTATGGAAGTCCCCTTTCCAGGGAGGAAGCCGGCGGTTGTCTGCCGTCCAGACGGCCTGGAGTGTGATCGGAGGCGCGCCGCGCCGGGAGGCGCTGCCGAACTTGTAAAGCTCCCTGTACCACTGGGCCTCAAGCGTCAGATCCGGAATCTGAATCGACGACTTATTCCAGAACTCTTTCCACCATTTCCTGTGTCTTGCAAGCTCCTTCGTGTATCGCTCCGGAGTAATATCTCTGAGCGAAAGCTTCGAAGCCGGCTTACTCAGGGGATACGGTTTGTTCGGAGCGACCGTCCAGCAGCCCACGAGCGTGCCGTTGCGCTCAAACGTCCAACCTACCCAGACATCGTAGGAAAAACCGTTCAAGCACTCCTGATGGTATGTCGACTCTTTCTTCCCCTCCCGAATGACGGGGGGTGGATAACCGAGACGGCGCAGGTCATTCCCGGCCGGCCCGCTGTTTTCTCCTTCCAATGCTTTTCCCGCCGTGCCGTATGGAGGCGCGGATATACGCGGAGCGATTTCCGCTCTGACGCCTTCGCACCTGAACCACCCGCGGGGCTCGAGCGCATGGACAAACGCTTCCAGATGAAGACCGTTCTTCCAGCGCACATCGGCCACTGCATCTGCAAGCCTCAGTCGGACAGAATCCACCTGATCCATTCCTGGAAGGAGTAACTCCAGCGCTGCAGCGGGGATTTTCGTGGGGGCAGGATCCCGGTCATACGGAACATCGAACAACTGTTGGACAGGAGAATAATTGCCGGATTGCACTTGCTGGAAGACCCAGGAGAATTTGAACTCCGGCCGCGCGAATTCAGCGATCGGACGGAGATCCCAGAGATCCGCCCGGTCCAGCGACATCCTGAGGACACTGTCCCGCTGCCAGATAAGCGCGCCGACCATGCCGTTGCCCAGCGGAAGGGCCTCATCCCAAACCTTTGGAAGAGCGGACGAGCGAAGGTCATGGTCAGTTGCCTGGCCAGTCGCGCGAAGCGGAAAAGACAAAACCGCAATCAGGCACCAGGCAAGGATAGATGGGACGGAACGTTTCATACAGCCTCTAATCGTGCCCAGTCGGCCTGCAACGGGCTCTTCCGATGCTTGTACACCCAAACGGGCATGAAGAGCAGCCGGCTGAGCAAGAGTATGGCGATGATCCACATAGCCACCAAGGAAGTTCGTGGCCGAGATGTACAGCTTTCGTCGGTGTGATTTTCCGGGACATGCTTCTACCAGTGCACGGGACGGTGATGTTCGAAATCAGCGTTTTTCCCACTCCTCAATCGGCCCCTTCCGGACCTTGAAGAGCGGGTGTGGGACAGGTCTCTTCACGCTGGAGAGGATGTGAAAATGCTCAATGCTTCGTGCCATGAGTTTTCGGCGCAGGTGATCGAACTCAAACGCGAGTTGTCCTGAAGAAATCGGAATTTGGACAACCTCACGAAGTTTCCCGATCTTTCGTCGGTCAAACGAATAGCCTCTCTTGTCAGCCTCTACCCATACCGCCTGGAGGTAGTTATTGATGCACGCGACCGGCGATTCCTGTTCCTTGAAGCGAAGGAGCTGCGGGTGGTGGCGGTAGCCTCTCGTCCTTTCCTGGAGGACCTTTTTTGCAAGGAGCGTCTCTCTCCAGACAGCAACGAGTCCGATGGAATCAAGGTACTTTGGATGAATGCTCCAGAGTCTCATCGGAACTTGCCGAATCATTTGTTGATGAATTCCTTGTCCACAGCTCTCAGAAATCCTCCCGGCTCGAAGGACGCGTTATTCGCGATCACAACCGAAGCAATCCCGGCTGCAGGGTAGACTCGCATTTCGCTGCGGAATCCACCTCCGCCACCTTCCTTGAAGAAGTACGGAAAACCGTCGACGCTTCCAATGTGCCATCCGAGCGTCATAGGGATTGGCTGCCCCTGGTTGTTTTTCTGCTGTTCATAGAACAGGGCCTTGGTCTGGGTCGTGAAGAGTCTGGAGGTATCCTGAAGTTGATCCTGGAGAAACATTCCGATGGCATGAGCTGAAGATATGATCCCGCCGAAGGAGGATCCATTGAGATAGTGATCGTAGACATGCAGCCACCCTTCCTCATAATCGCCAGCGAATTTGGAATCAACGACGAGGGGCCTGATAATGTTCATCCACGACCACTTTGGCAGGTACCCTTTTGCATGATGTTGTGAAGATGGAATGACAAAGCCGACCTCGCTGTCCGGGATGCCGAGCGTGCGGAAGATATGTTGACGGACATATTCCTCGTAGCTGGTCCCTGACACCTTTTCGATGACATAGCCGAGGAGCCAATAGGAGATATTGGAATAGCTGTATTTTTCTCCCGGGGCGAATTTGAGCTCGGCGTTCTCCTCAAGGATTTCCCGCAATGCGGCCTGCTGGTCAAACCGAGCATGTTCCTCGGCCAGATGAATCCACCTCAGCGGGATGGGATTGGGGATTCCGGATGTTTGTGAGAGAAGATGGCGGATTCTTATTTCCCTCCCATAAGGGATATAAGGCAGGAAGTCCTTCACCGGATCGTCGAGGGAGAGTTTCCCTTGTTCGACGAGCTGAAGAACAGCAGCAGCTGTGATGGTCTTTGTCATCGAATAGACCATCATCGTCATGTTTGTCTGCAGTTCCCGGCCCGCTGCAACGTCCGCCAGGCCTCCGGCATAGCTGAACAAGGTTGAGTCCCTGGTCAGCACAACGTACTGGATCGCCGGGGTTTCGCCGTCCTCAAGCTCTCTCCCGATAAACTCTCTGACTCTGGTGTTCCTGTCATTGATCGCGTGGTTCACCATTGGTTGGGATTGGCATTCTGCAGCACACAGGAGGATTGATGCGATGGAGACTGCTCGAACCATGGTGAATTATTTCCTTTTCTCCCCGCTTGTTGCCCAGGCTTCTGCTATCAGGCGAATAGAACCGTCATCTGCTTTATGAACTCATTGGTAATAGTCGTCATCGGAAACCCCGGCGTATGGATATTTGCTTCTTCCACAGGCAATACACATTCCCTTGTGAACGCAGATTGTTCCTCCACATGCGGCACAGGTCCACCTCAGGCGTTCGTCTTCAAGAAATCTCGTGACGCCGAGATTCTTGATGTCCCGAAGATTCTCTATCATGCTCATGTGGTAGTGAGCCCGGTATCGCTTGTCCAACCGCTGCAATGTATCGCACGGGAGTTCTTGACACCGGAAGCAGAATTGCCCTTCACCCTTTCCACGCTTCTCGCACCTTTTGATTTTGCATCTGACGCGCGTAACGGGTTTGTTCGCATCACTTCCCCGGCACCCGGGACACGTGTTTCTCTCCCTCAGATGCGCGATGCAAACGCCGCAGTTCATGCCACAGGGGGCAATAAGCAAGGATTCTGCTGACAGTTTCACGGAGGCTCGGGAAAACGATTGATGATCATGAGATCCTTCACCAGGCCAGGACTGATCTCCTGTGCAGGTTTGAACTCTTTGCTGGTCATGTACTTCTTCAGGCTGTACAACAACTGCCTCGCCTCCGGCCGGGCGGCAAGCTCGTCCCAGAGATCGATGCTCGACACCAGCAACTTGCCGTTGCCAACACGTCCTTCGAAGATCAAGCCCAGCCGCCGGTTCGTCGTCCAATCGTCGATCACCTGAACGATCGGCCGGAAGCTCGCCGGAAACTGGTCAAGCACCATCGCTTGTGAATGGCTCATGGCGTCCCACCATTGCCAGTTGCTGTGCGATTCGGTAGGAAACTCCTTGAGTGCAGGATGATGTGGATTGCACAGGATTCCAAGCGTGTGCGGAGGCTGGCCGCTTGTCCACGCAGTATTCCAGAAGATGCTCGAGAATCCGATCGCGATGCTTCCGCCCTTCTCCGGACGTATCGTTCCCCGCTCGGGAATCAGCAAGACCCTTCCGCCCCCGCGAAGATGCTCGGTCGCCTTTTCGTCCAGGGTCCGGGTCACCATAATTTCTTTCGCAGGAAGTTCAGGAAGCGTCGCCGGGTAGACCCAGAAATCCCAACCGTTCTCAAATTTGTCTATTCGTACGCTGAGGTGCAGCGCGGTCGCCCTGGTGATTCCATTGCAGTGGAACCTTGACGGTCCCGAGCCACAGGGCATTTCCCCAGGCAATATCGCGTCGAGCCAACGTCCCCTTTTTATACACTCTTCCCTTCCCATCTGTGATCGACCATGCCGGATGGACGTTTTTGAGCGGAGCAGGGCCGAAATGTGCTACCTCAATATCCACAACGAATTGCTCGTTGTTCATGAACGACCTCTTCTTCATCCGGGCTAGCGGTACGGTCTGGTCGCAGAAGCGGCGGAAATCGGACGGAGAAATGTACCCCTTCTCATCCCAGAAAGCATCGAGAACGCCGACAAGAGCAGTCCCCTGTCCGGGAAAGTCAGAGAGCCCGAGAAGTTGAAATCCTGCCATCCCGGGAGTACGCAAGGCCGCTTCAATATCGGCTTTGTAACAGAGCACCTGAAGCTTCCCTGAAGCTATCAGGAAATCATGCGCGAGATCGCCCATGTGGCGTGCTTCGAGATCCTCTTTGAAGATCTCAAAGTTGCCCGCTTTGAGGACACCGGTGTACTTCGGGATCTCCGCAAAGTTCGGATAAGCACACCATTGTCCGACCTCATGGCTGACCATGGGACGGGGGTCCTTCGCGAGGATCTCGCTGAAATCAAACATCGTCTGCGGGCGCTCTCGGTTGATCATGCTCTTCAAGCCGTCTCCCCAGACTTGAATGCGAGGGTACATTGAGTTAAGATAATCGCTCTGAGGTATCGTCGGCCACCCTGCGGCACCGGTGTACACGCGGCGGGGGTCCTTCGTCTTCCAATAGTCAACAAACTTCCCAAGGTACGTCGCCTGGTTTTCTCCAGCAGGTTCGTTCCCGTAGGCCATCATGCAGAATGACGGATGATTGCCGTAGGAACGGACTATGCGCTCGCTCTCCTGGTAAAGCCATGCATCGATCGGAGCGCCATCTCCCACCGTACACCAGGCGCAGCACTCGACGTGCAGGTAAAGACCCGCGCGGTCTGCCGCGTTAAACGCTGCCTCCGGCGGACACCAGGAATGAAAACGCATGTGATTCAGGCCGTGCGCCTTGCACACGGCAAAAATCCGCGCCCAGGATGCTTCATCCATGGCTGGATAGCCGGTCCGGGGGAAGACACAACATTCGAGCGTCCCACGAAGGAAAATCGGCCGGCCATTGACGGTGAGTCTTGAGCCCTCGGCACGGATCTCCCGCATGCCAAACTGTACCGCTCCTGTGTCTGTCAGGTGGCCATCGACGGTCTGCATGGCCACGGTCATTGTATAGAGAGAGGGGTCGAATTCGTCCCAGAGCAGGACCTGATCGCCCATTGGGACAACCGACTCGACCGTCGTATCTTCTCCGTCGATCGTGAACGGAACGCGAAGAGGTTCGGTCTTCTGGGCCAACGCTGTGTTGACGCTCTCTGCCGTGAAGGTCATCGCTCCCACCTGGCGCTTTCCGGTGAGATTCTTGAGGGCCACACGTACCGTGACCGTACGGGCACGGACGTCGGGGTATGTTCGCACATCATCGACCCCGAGAAGAGACCCCGCCTTCAGCCGAATGGAACCTATGATACCGTTCCAGTCCGTTTGCGTGTGGTCAGTGATGCTATGGGCATTATGTCCGACATCGATGGCCTTGATGCGGTTGTCGATTCGAAGCGTGAGCCGATGGCGCCCCGGCGTCAAAACCCCGCTCAGGTCATACTCGTGCGGCGTGGCGAGACTGTAGCCGGCGCCGGCATACCTGCCATCCACCCAGAGGCACGTTTCCCAGTGCGGGCGCTCAAGGAAGAGAACGATGCGCCTGTCCTGCCAGCCCTCCGGAATTTCAACGCTCTTTTGATACCAGGCCGCGCCAATATAATGCTTGGTCGGCGTGAGCCAGAAAGGGACCTTGATGTTCCCCGGCTGCCGGTACTTCGCGTATCGTACGTCGGTATACCAGGATCGGTCAACGATCCCGCCGTACCAGTGTGTGGCGGTGCTGACGTCGTCTCCCTTCCCATTTTCTGTCATCGACCCGGGAAGCGTAATTGTCTCCGGGAGATCCGTGAGATACCACTGCTCACCTGCACCAACGTCGTCACGGTCGATCTTGAAGGCCCACGTCCCGGACAGGTCAACAGTGGTCACGGGCTCTGTCTGGGCCCGGACCGCGCTGCATGCACATGCGGCAAGGATAAAAAGCATTACACATCGAATGCGTGTCATTGTCAATGGAAGAGAGCGGATTCAGGAATTTCCTGTTTCTTGACACCCGGTCCTTCATAAGACACCTTCAGCCCTTCGCTGCCGTCCTTTTCGAAAAACAGAACGCGAATCAGATGCAGACCGGCTTCCAGTGGGATCAATCCTTTCTTTTCACCCATGCCGTGCAGACCGTCATTGTTCACCACCAGTTTGTCACCAATGTAGAGCCTGCTTCCGTCATCGGATTCGGTATAGAAGGCATAGACCCCCGTTCCAGGTACCTTGATGAAACCGGTATACTCAAAGCCGAAGTGGTCATTATCTACCTTTGGTGAGAGGACAAATTCCGGCACAACGCCTTCCTTCTTCGGTTTCAACGCGCTGAAGGCAGGCAGGCTGTCCCAGGTCCCTTCGCAATAAGAGAACTTGACACCGCTGTAGGGGGCAATCACTTTTTCCGCTGGACGGGGCGTCACCTTCGAAAACGTCCCTTCGGAAATTCCGCTCACCGGTCTGCCATCCCGGAAACAGCGTGCCCTGACTGTCGAGGTCCGGGTGAGATGAACAGGGCCTTTCGCGAACGAGGAGGCAATGGTCGGAGAAGTGCCATCCAACGTGTAGCGGACTTCGATATTGGACCTGTTGGAAGCCACCGACACCGCAAGCGAATCCAGGAAGATGTCAGCAGGCGCAGAGATCTCCGGCGGATCGTTCACATCGGGTTTGCCGACAAGGTCCAGCACCACTACACTATTATAGGGTGTTGGTGCCTTGGCGGGAAGATCAACGACCAGGGCATCTTCCTGCCGTTTCACGGCAAGCGGTTTCTTGCTTTCATCGGCGAGCAGATACCCCAGCTTGACCTCGTTGTAGATGCCAGGGACGACGAGCTTACCATCGGCGGGCCAGTTGAACACGTGCAGATAGAGCCGGGTACCCCCATCGATGGCCTTCTTCGTGCAGCGCCCCCACGCGAGCAGCTTGAACGGGCTGGCGCTCGTGCCGTAAATCGACTCGCCATTGCGCTTCATCCATTCTCCGATGGCTTGCAGCCGGTCGATGCTTTCCGGCGGGAACACGCCTTCCGAAGTCGGACCGATATTCAGCAGGAAGTTACCCCCTTTCGAAGCAATGTCGGCAAGGTCGTGCAGGAGCTCTTCGGCCGGCTTCCAGTTCTTGTCATGCTTGTTGTAGCCCCAGTGGTCATTCATCGTCATACAGGTTTCCCAATCGACGCCCGGGAGTCCGGTGGCTGGAATTTGCTGCTCCGGGGTCCCGAAGTCTGCCCCAAACGCTCCTTCGGTCGTGAGTCCCTCCATGCCCGATCTGCCCGCACCGACACGATTATTAATGATAATGTCCGGCTGGAGAGAGCGGACATAGTTGTACAGATCGCGTCCGCGGTCTGCATTCCATGTACTCTCCCACTCTCCGTCAAACCAGAGAACACCGATCGGGCCATAGTTGGTCAGAAGCTCTTTGAGTTCGTTTTTCATGTACTGAACATACCGGTCAAATGATGCTCCATCGGTGGGACGGTCCTTCTCCCAGTCCCGCCGGGGAAGGTAATCGGGATGGTGCCAGTCCATAATGGAATAGTACCAGCATATCTTCATGCCCTGCTTGTGGCAGGCGTCAGAGAGCTCCTTCATGATGTCCCGCTTGAACGGCGTTGACATGACATCGAAGTCGGTCTCTTTCGAGTCGAAGAGGCAGAACCCGTCATGATGCTTAGAGGTGATGACGATGTATTTCATCCCCGCCTCCTTCGCCATGCGAACCCATTCAGCGGCGTTGAACTTCACCGGGTTGAACCGGGGCAAAAACTTCTCATACTCATTAATGGGGATCTGCGCGGTTGTGCGGATCCACTCGGCGTGCGAGGTCTGCCCTTTCCATTCCCCGGCAGGGACCGAATAGAGCCCCCAGTGAATGAACAAGCCGAACCGGGCGTCTCTCCACCACTGCATTCGCGCGTCATGCTGTTCTTTGGTTTCCGTCTGCGCTGGCAGAATGCCCGGCGGGCAGAGCAGTGACACCATCGCAAGGATCGTCGCAACGAGCATTCTCCTGGTTAGCATAAGAGTCTCCTCAGTTACTTTATTTTCCTGATCCGCGCCACCCATCCTCCGCCCGGCGCGAGGTGCACGGTAAGCCGGTCGGCACTCGTGATCGTTCTTGTTTCTTTTGCATAATCACTCGCATTCCGGTCGGCATTGATGCCGTCTGCCCACTGGACGAGCCGGAAGGTTCCCGCTCCGAGGAAGCTGCAATCCACCCGGATGTCGCGCGGCGTCCAATCGGTCATGGAGCCGATGTACCATTCATCTCCGTGTTTGCGGGCCACCGTGATGAAGTCGGCGACTTTTGCGTCGAGCACCTTTGTCGCATCCCATGTTGTCGGAACCGGACCGAGGAATTCCATCGCATCCGGCTCCTTCAGGTAGTTCGAAGGGCAGTCTGCGAGCATCTGGAGCGGACTCTCATACACGACGTACATGGCAAGCTGATGGCAGCGTGTGCCCTGGCTCATCGGCTGGGTAAAGATCGGATGGAAATTGCTCTTGACGGCGTTTACCATTGCTCCTGGAGTGAAATCCATGGCGCCGGCGAGCATCCGGGTGAAGGGAAGCGTAACGTCATGCTCGGGGGTGATGTCCGCGGACCACTTATTCCATTCCAGTCCCCGCACTCCCTCCCTCGTGATGACGTTCGGATACGTTCGGTTCAGGCCTGTGGGTTTGTACGCCCCGTGAAAATCCACAAGCAGGTGGCGCTTTGCTGCTTCTGCGGCAACGCGCTCGTAGTAGTTGACCATCTTCTGGTCATCTCTCTGCATGAAATCCACTTTGATTCCTTTTGCGCCCCAGGCCGCGAAACGGTCGAGCGCTTCCGTCATCCGGTCGTCCAGCGCCTTCCAGGTTGTCCACGGGATGATGCCCACGTTTTTGCGGCGCGCGTAGGCGAAGAGCGTATCCATGTTCATCTCGGGATTGATCTGGAAGAGATCGGAAGGCTTGGACCATCCTTCATCCAGGATAATGTATTCGATGCCATACTGTGATGCAAAGTCGATGTAGTACTTGTAGGTGTCGGTATTCACTCCCGAGCGGAAGCTGACGCCGGTGATGTTGTTTGCATTCCACCAATCCCAGGCAATCTTCCCGGGCTTGATCCAGTCGGACTCGTGCAGTTTCTGGGGGCTGCCGAGCCGGTAGACCAGATCGTTCTCGACCAGGTCGCCGTCGCGTTCTGCAATGAGGAACACTCTCCAGGGAAACTCCCGCGTCCCCTTCGTCCGGGCGATAAAGTCCGCTCCTTTTGTTACCACGACAGTCCGGTCATCCGTTTGTTTTTCCTCGAGAGGATACGGGGGAAAAGTTGAGCGCAAAACTGTCTTGCCAGGGCCGGTACCTTTGAGGTAGAGGCCCGCATAGTCGAGGAGGTCAGCTTCGGTGAAGGCCACCTTGATGCCGTTCTCTTTCATAAAGAGGGCAGGCAGGCAGCACATATCAGTGTCGGCAATCTGTGTGACTGCCAGGTAAGGATACAATCGTTCAGAATGGGAACGGAAACTCTCCTCTTTGGGAAAATAGACTGAATCTGAGGGCGAGAAATGCAGCTCTACCTCTTCATGCTTTACGGTAATTTCGCCGGGGAGCGTGGTGAAGAACCTGTACGCAGCGCCGTCATCGTACGCCCGGACTTTCAATCCGAAGTTCCCGGAGAGGTGGAGTATCAGTTCGTTGCAGACATTTGGAACGAGCTTCCGTTTCTCGGGAACGACCGGAACGATATTCTCATTGATGGATTGCGTCTGCGCGGAGCGTGGGGAGGCATCACGGCCGAGGACCCGTTGCTGATCCAGTTCCATCCAGATAGGCGAGGGGGCGACAACCTCTTTTTTATTGTAGAAAATCGAGATCTGTATAGTCCCTTTGGTGTCGATCTGGACTTCGGTCCTTTTTCCCGGTGAGGTAACGCGGTACGAATCGTCCTTCGCTGCGCTTGTTCCGGCGGTGGTAAGGCCGCACAAGAGCAGAAGCACTCCCATACGCAGGCAATTCATTCTGGTATCCCTCCGAAGCGAGTCTTTTAGTAGTGAGAGAACGGGATCTCGTGGCAGGTTTGTGTAACCGCGTATCAAGGTACGGGGAACTGAGGGGAAAATCAAACCAAAGGAAGGAACAAGCCTGGCAAATGCCTGGCATATGCCAGGCTCTTTCAATTATGCGGAATGGGGATGGCGAACTGCGCCAACAGTTTGTCCTGATAAGCACTGAGCAGGTGGAAACGCTCAGGCCTCGAGCCTGCGCACAGGGTGGTCGGAAGGGATCGAATGGCGGCTCGTGGTGCGCTGTCGGGCAGAGGCAAACAACCTACGCCCATTCTCTACGTACACACGCACCCCAACTTGTTTGTTGATGTCAAGGACAACATTCTCACCCTGGCAGTCGAGCGACCCGACAATGATGTCGCCGGTATCCAGTCTTGACCCGTCAAGCACGCGAAGCACGATCAAGTCATCGTACTCCGTTCGGACGATCGCTTTGTGTTGACTGTCAATCAGTTTCACATGACCCTGGATCATGTCTGTATCTCCTTGATTTGCCGGGTCCGCAGTCACCAATATGGAGCGGAGAATTCCACTACCCGGGAAAACTCTCAGGGGCGTATCAAGGAGAACAACTCCAAGGGTGTTAAACGGCGGCTTTGCGGCGTGAGAAAGAGCGTGATGAGAATGGTTTCAAAACTCCAATGATGTGAATATGCAGACAATTCGAAGCAGAACCTATAAGGCATTTCTCGCATTTGCGACTAGGGTGTTTACTCTAGGTGAAAGATGGTAATTCCACTGACAAAATACCAAAACGGGCCATTTTTGGATTCTACCTGGAAGAAGCCCCAGGTAGAAAAGCAGATAAATGGGCGGCACTGACCAGCTTGACGCGCTCCTTTGTGCCAGAATTTACGCCGGAATTCATGGTTCCATGTTTGCAGAATTTTACTTAGATTGGAATCAACCTCCTGTGCATTGACCAACTCAAAGGACTCCCCCAAATGGAACTCGCCCGTGTCGAGGGTACAGTCGTCGCAACCGCAAAAGCGGGGCGTCTGCAGGGCCGCAAGCTGTTGTTGGTAAATCTGACCGGTCCGGACACCAAACCCACGAATAATTACCTTGTTGCCGTGGATTCTGTCGGCGCCGGTGAGGGGGAGATCGTCATTGTCGTCCGGGGAAGTTCAGCCCGGCAGACGGACGACCTTACCAACGTGCCGACCGACTCCAGCATTGTTGCCATCGTGGATACCATCGAGCTCCGGGGGGGCGTTGTCTATCAGAAGGACCAGGTGAGGGAAGGCACTACCCGATGAAGCTTGGACGCGTCACGGGCAAACTCTGGGCAACCGCCAAAGACAAAAAGCTGGACGGCCTGAAGCTCTACATCATGCAGCCGGTGGATGAATCGGATCGGCCGCTGGGAACTGAGCTCGTGGCCGTGGACACGGTCGGCGCCAAGGAAGGGGACCTCGTCTTCTGGGTTGGCGGCGCGGAAGCCACGTTCCCTTTTGAAAACAGGCAAATCCCGAGCGATGTCACCATCGTCGGGCTGGTGGATCACCTGGATACAACCAAAGCAGAGCCCGTATGATGCTAGGCAGAGTCAAAGGATGTGTGGTGTCCACCGCCAAACACCCGTGCTACGAAGGGAAAAAGGTGCTGCTTGTTGAACCGGTCTCCCCTGACGGAACACCGAAGCGGGGTACAGTCGTCGCTGTCGATACTGTGGGGGCAGGAGACGGAGATATCGTGTTGGTGGCGTCCGAAGGACGTTCCGCTACGGAGATCCTTGGCTTCGCGTCGCGCATGCCTCTCCGCAGCGTGATCGTCGGCATTGTCGACCATATCGAACATTACCACTCATGAACGAAGAACTTGCCTCACGCGTAGAGCGCCTCGTCAGGGAAGTCGTCGGTGAATTCCTCAATACCGGCCAGGTGATTCCCATCAGCGTCTCTGCCCGGCATATGCATATTACGCAGGAGCATCTGGAGCAGCTCTTTGGTCCCGGCTCGCAATTGACAAAGATGAAAGATCTCCTCCAACCCGGAGAGTTCGCGGCTGAGGAAACCGTGACCGTGGTCGGTCCGAACCGCCATGTTTTTGAGAAGGTGCGGATCCTGGGGCCGGTCCGGAAAGCCACGCAGGTTGAATTCTCGTATACGGACGGCAGGCACTTGGGGCTTGAACTCCCGGCGCGTCATTCAGGAAACATCAAGGGAACGGCTCCGGTCATTCTCGTCGGTCCTGGCGGCGTCGTGCATCTGGCGGAGGGAGCAATCCGGGCGCTGCGGCACATCCACATGAGCGCCGCAGATGCGGAACGGCTCGGAGTTCACGACGAACAGCTGGCACATGTACGCGTGAACGGACCCATGGGTGTCGTTTTTGAAAATGTGCGCGTCCGCGTAGGAAAGAACGCCAGGCTGGAAATGCATATCGATACCGATGAAGCCAATGCCGCCGGCCTGACGATGCAGGGGCTTGGGAGACTTGTGTAGCGTCAGGCCACATCGATTCTTCATCCATTGATTCCTTCCGAAGGTCCGTAGGTCTCTTACGGAGACCCTTCGGAGGGAACCTTGAATTAGGAATATAGGGAATTGATCCATGTCTCAGGTTGATCCGAAACTTGTAGCAGAAGTCGTCGATTCCGTCATTGCCCGGCTCCGGGCGCAGCCGCACGTGCCCACGTCGACCTCAGTGAAGTGGGAAGGCGGAGTGTTTGATGATGCCAACCAGGCGATTGCGGCGGCCGCCCGGGCACAGAAGATCTGGGCGCAGACTCCGAAGGAGAGCAAGAAAAAGATCATCGCGGCCCTCCGCAGGAGCATGCATGAGCACGCCGAGGATTTTGCCCGTCGGGCGCTCGACGAGACCGGGATGGGGCGCTTTGAAGACAAAGTGGCAAAGAAGCATAACTCGGCTGACGCCACCCCGGGCATCGAAGACCTTGAGACCCGCTCATGGTCCGGCGACAAGGGACTCGTCTACGAAGATTATGCACCGTACGGCGTCATCGCCGCAATCACTCCTTCCACGCACCCAATCGCTGTTCTGTTCAACAGCATCGTCATCATGATCGCCCCGGGGAACGGCGTGGTGTTCAACGTCCACCCCGCGGGCAAGAAGGTCTCCGCCTACGCCATGGGGATCTTCAACAGGGTTATACAGGAGAACGGTGGCCCGGCCAACCTGATCACGATGGTGCGGGAACCTACGCTGGAGAGCGCACAAAAGCTATTCACGCATCCTGATATCAGGATAATTGCCGCAACCGGCGGGCCCGCCCTGGTGAAGGCGGCATTTGGATCCGGAAAAAAGGTCATCGCTGCCGGGCCGGGAAATCCCCCCGTGCTGGTGGACGAAACCGCCTGCCTGGACGACGCAGCGCGGCTGATCATCGAAGGGGCGTCGTTCGACAACAACATTCTCTGCATTGCCGAAAAAGAGTGCTTCGTGGTCGGCGCCGTCTACGACAAGTTCATGCAGGCGATGGCCAAACAAGGCGCGGTTCGTCTCAATAAGATGCAGGTTCAGGCGCTCGCGGCCAAGGTCTTTTCCAAGAGCCCGAAAGGAGACGTGCTGGTGAACCGGGAATTTGTCGGCAAAAACGCCAGCATCCTCGCCCGCGCGGCCGGTTTGACGATACCCGACAGCGTCCGTCTGCTGTACGGAGAAGCGGAATTCACCTGCCAGTTCGTTCAGGAAGAACAGATGATGCCCTATATGCCGGTCGTCAGGGTGAAGGACGTTGATGAAGGGATAGCGCTGGCCGTCAAGGCGGAGCATGGCTACGGCCACACGGCCATGGTCTATTCCAACAATTTCCAGAACATCACGAAGTTCACCAGGGCGCTTGATACGACCATCGTCGTCGTCAACGGCTCCAGCCTGGCCGGTAACGGCGGGATGGCGGGGGAAGGATATTTTTCACACACAATCGCGAGCCCGACGGGAGAGGGGATCTGCACCCCCAGAAATTTCGCCCGCGTGCGTCGCCTGACAACGTACAAGAGCCTTCAAATTGTATAGTCAACGTACATTTCCAATGGAGACGAGATTGAATAACCTGCTTGCACTCAAGCGCGACATTGTCGAAGTGGGCCGCAGAGTCTATGCGCGCAACTATGTCGCCTCAAATGACGGCAATATCAGCGCTCGCCTGGATGAGAACCGCGTGTTGATCACCCCAACAGGGGTCAGCAAAGGATTCATGAAACCTGAGGATCTTACAATTGTGGATCTGCAAGGCAAAGTGGTGAGCGGTGGGAAGAAGCCTTCTTCAGAAGTCTTCATGCATCTCCAGGTCTACAAGGACCGGCCCGATGTCCAGAGCGTCTGCCATGCTCATCCCCCGTATGCAACGGGATTCGCAGTGGCGGGTATCGCCCTCGACAAATGCATCCTTCCCGAAGTCGTCATCGTGCTGGGGGGCATCCCGCTTGTGGAATACGGAACACCCGGCACCGAGGAGTTCTACAAGCCTGTCCTGAAATTCCTCCCCAACCACGATGCGTTTCTCCTTGCCAATCATGGCGCCCTGACGATCGGCAAGGATGTGTTCAACGCCTACTACAAAATGGAGACGTTGGAGCATTTCGCTCACATCGCATTTGTGGCCCAGCAGCTCGGGCATATGAACACGTTGAACAAAGAGCAGGTACAAAAACTCACCGACCTCCGGACCAAGTTTGGTATCCGGACCGATGTGGGATGCGTTACATGCGAGGACGACAAATCATGTGACGTGAATGGATTTGACTCAGAACCGTTGATAAAGGAGATCACAGACGCGGTTGTCAAACGACTGCAGCAGTCCTGATGAACATCATTGTCTGCAACATCGGGTCGAGCAGCTTCAAGTTCCAGTTGCTGGAGATGCGCTCGGAGCGGGAGATTGCACGGGGATACACGGAAAGAGTCGGTACCGACAAGGCAACGATCACCTACTGGCGCGCCGGACAGCAGGTGTTCAACACCACCCAGCCGGTTGCCTCACACCGCGAGGCCGTCCAGCATGCCCTCACGTTTCTGGTCGATCCGGCCTCGCAGCTGCTCGGCAGCCTGCGGGAAATCGACGGTGTGGGATTTAAGGCCGTTCAGGCGGGCGAGAAGAACGGCTCCGTTCTCCTGACGCCGGACGTGCTCGAGGCCATGGAGTACTACCGCGACCTGGCCCCGGCACACAATCCCCCCTATCTCACAGCGATTTCCATGTTCAAGGAGCTGCTGCCAGAGACCCCTCTGGTGGGAGTCTTTGAGCCAGGCTTTCACGTTCACATTCCCGACTATGCCCGCGTTTACGGAACGCCGTACGAGTGGATAGAAAAATACGGCGTCGTAAGGTACGGCTACCATGGAGCTTCCCATCGATACGTAACAGCCGAGACGGTCAGGGTCCTCGGCCTTCCTGCCGGCAACCACAAAGTCATTACCTGCCATCTCGGCGGCTCTTCTTCGATCTGCGCATTCCAGAACGGCGTTTCCATTGATACATCCATGGGGTTCTCCCCGCAGTCGGGGCTTATTCAGGGTACACGTGTGGGAGATATGGATCCGTTCGTCCTTCCCTACATCATGAAGAAAAAGGGGATCACGCTTGACGAGGCACTCGCCGAATGTTCGAAGAAGGGAGGGCTCGCGGGATTGTCCGGTATCTCTGCCGACATGCGGGATATTAAAGAGGCAATCGCCCGGGGGGACAAACGGGCGCTGCTCGCGCGCAACCGGTTCATCTACGACATCAAGCGCTACATTGGTGAATTCCTCGTCCTGATGGGCGGGGTCGACGCCATCACCTTCACCGGCGGCATCGGCCAGCGTGATGCTTCCCTGCGCATGGAGGTCCTCTGTGCGCTCTCGTTCCTGGGTGTGGCAGTAGATGCGGAACGGAACGAACGGAACGAGCAGGTCGTCACGACGGACGAATCACGAGTTAAGGGGCTGGTCCTGGAGACGAACGAGGAAATTGTCGTGGCGAGAGAAACGAAGAAGGTAATTGAGAATGGAGGAGTGAGAACTTAAGGGCTCCCCTGAAGCGGCTCTCCGTTCTCAGCGATTTTGCCGTTCCTGCACGGAAAAAAGGAAAAGCCCACGCCGATCCAGGGTGGGCCTGAACATCGAGCAAAAAACGACTCTTCCCCGGGTGGCTCAGATTATCTGCCCGAGAATCTCCTTTCGTGGCGACGGAATCACCACCTTCTGCACCAACAGCCCCTTCTTCTGGACCAACTCCGCCCCTGCGTCCACTGATGCCTGGACAGAAGCGACATCTCCCGTGAACATCACCCACCCTTTGCCGCCAATGGCCATCGCCAGGTGGATCTCGAGAAGCTCCACCGATGCGGCCTTCACGGCTGCATCGGCTGCCTCGATAATGGATGCAACCGAAAACGCCTCGATCACGCCAAGCGCTTGCAGCTCGGGAACGTGCGCAACGCCGCTGATGGCCGGGAAGACCGCCGGGTGAACGTTCGGGATGATGAAATGGTCCACCACCTGGTGGCCGCCGACGTCCAGCCCGGTCTCAATGCTCGCATTCACCGCATCGACATTTCCTCCGATCAGGATCATGTATTTTCCCGGGCAGATCGTCCTGTTGACGATAATGTCGATGTGAGCCCGTTTCAACATGCCGTCTGCCACTTCGATTCCCTTCGCAATGCTCGAGAGCTCAATCAGACCAATTGCCGATCCCATAGTGACTTTTGCAGTAGTGATGGATAGACGACATGAGCCCCAACACGGATCCTGTCGATGATTTCAAAGTCATTGTGATGATATGTGAATCCCCAGCTCATCGATCGCCGTCACTTTCCCGTCGATGCTGGCATGAACCGGGCAGCCGAGCTTGTCCTCGGGCACGATTCCGATGCAATCTCCCCGCCGAACCGCTGCTCCCTCTTTCACCGAGGGGACGGCTGCCGTTCCGATGGAAGCCCGGAGCGGAATGGTGACAGACCGCGGGGAAAGAGATGCTCGGGTAAACGGCGCCTGCCTGTCGTATGGCTTGACCCCCAATCTCTGGTAAAGCATGGCAATCGGGATCTGGCGTCCGTCCCGTGCCGAATGTACTTCTCTAAAGAGCTGGTCGATTTCTTCCTTCGACCTGCTGAGACGCTGCTCACGCAGGCGCACTTTCGCGTCAACGCAAATGTTCTTCGGATCAAGCTTTTCGGGACAGGCAAACAGCGTGCATACATTGCACTCGCAACAATATGCCGCCCAGAGGCTCAACCGGTCGCGCTCTGCGCCGGTCATCAGCAATGACCGCATGACCCGGTGCGGCTCAATAGGGTATCCAAGGATATAGCGCGGACAAAGCTCCGTGCAAAGCGAGCACTGATCGCACGTGCTGTGGCCAATCCGCGTATACTGCGGCGCGGGTGCCCCTTTTCGCTCCACCAGGGGATGATCCCGGGGAAGGGCAATCAGTCCGCCGACCGTTTTTGACACAGGGAGGGAAAGGTCCGTCTCCATTCCGCCCATCATCAAACCGCCGGTGAAGATTACAGGGTTCTGCACTGTGAGCCCCCCGGCCATGTCGATGCAATCACGGTAACTTGTCCCCACCGGCACTACAATTGTTACGGCATTTTTCACCGCCCCCGTGACCGTCACATACTTGTCGGTGACCGGGGTACCTTCCGCCGCACGAGCGATGTTCGCGATGGTCTCAACGTTGTCGACCACGACTCCGACCTGCAGCGGAATCCCGCCGGGAGGGATCCGTCGGCGGGTGATGTCATGGACAAGGATGAATTCATCTCCCGCTGGATAGACATCCTCCATCACGTGCACCACAAAACCCATCTTCGCAGCAGCAGGATCCAACACCCTGGCAATATCTGAGTTCTTGCGTTTGATGGCGATGGTGACCTTCGCAGCGCCCGTGATCCGCTTCATCAGCGAAAGGCCGGCCAGCATCCGCTCCTGTTCCTGCACCATCACTTCGCGGTCCTTGTACATCAACGGCTCGCACTCGGCGCCATTGGCGATGATATGGTCTACCGCGGCGTCCAGTTTCTTGTACGTCGGGAATCCCGCGCCTCCCGCGCCGACAACGCCGGCGGAACGGATGCGGGAAAGAATTTGGGTACGGTCAGAGTCCATACGACGCTTTCGCCAGCGGTGTCAGATACAACGGTTCAGAAGGATGAAAGATCTCCGTGCCCGGGAACTCCCGGCGGAAAAGCTCCTGAATGCCCGGGAAGCAGCAGGTCCCGCCCGTCAGGTGGATTGCAGGCACATCGTACGATGCGCAATGAGAGCGAACAGTATCCGCCATCTTGACAATCCCGATCGCGCCCCCGTAGTCCAGCACCACGCCATCCCGTACCACATCAGCCGTTCCGAGATCAATCCCCACCCGGAGAGGCCCCTCGATATGGCGCGGACGCGCCGGAGGCGCTCATCGATGACTGCCCTTCTCCCCGTGCCCACTATGAACCTTGAATTGGGAACACCATGCTAGACAATCCTGAAGTGGTCCACCAGCACACATCGCCTGAGCCTGACGAAGGTCCGGGCGCAGGTGACGCCCTCGCCGGTCGGCGTCGAGATGGTCATCGTGGTCCATCCTTCCCCTCCAAACCCCAGGCCGGCAAGACAGGAACCGTTCTTCACAAACACGCTTGTGTTGATCTCGTTTGCCATCCGGTGGAGATTGTCCAGGTTGCGGGAGTGCATCGCTGCGGTGTGATGGTAGCCATGCTCCAGCTCAATCGCCGCGTCGATCGCCGCATCCGCGCTGGAGGCGCGGACGACCGGAATAATCGGCATCATAAGTTCCAGCTGCGCAAAGGGATGAGCCTTGTCCGTTTCCACGAAAAGGAGGCGTGTTGCGTCCGGGATGGTGAGCCCAATCTCCCGTGCGAAGAGGACCGCATCTTTGCCGATCCACTTCTTATTGGGGGATGGTTTGGGTCCCGGGTAATGGTTCAGGACAATCCTCGCAAGCTCTTCCCCCTGGCTGGGGGTGAGTTCATAGGCGCCATGCCTTGCCATTGCCTGTTTCAGGCTGTCGGTAATGCTGTCGACAGCGATGATTTCTTTCTCGTCCGCACAAACAATATTATTATCGAACGACGCACCGGCAACAATGCAGCGCGCCGCGCGTTCGATATCTGCGGTCTCATCGACGACCACAGGGGGATTTCCTGCGCCGGCGGCAATGAGCCGCTTATCGGTCAGCTTCCGAGCTTCGCGGACCACCCCTTCACCCCCGGTCACCACCAGAAGGCCGATACCGGGATGCTTGAAAAGCTGTTGTGCCACCTCGATACTCGGCTCAGACACGGTCGTTATCAATCCCGGGGGGCCTCCTGCAGCGACAACGGCTTCGTTCAGGACGGTGATGGTCCGCTGGGAGACGCGCTTCGCCCCGGGGTGGGGTGCAAAGACCACCGCATTTCCGGCGGCGATCATGCTGATGGAATTGTTGATGATGGTAGCTGCGGGGTTCGTGGACGGGGTAACGGAAGCGATCACACCCCAGGGAGCGTTTTCGATCAGCGTGAGCCCATGGTCACCGGAAAGCGCCTCCGGCACAAGCATTTCAATGCCCGGAGTTTTTTCGGCTTGAGACGCGTTCTTCTGGGTCTTGTCTTCCACCCTTCCCATGCCTGTTTCCTCCACGGCCAGCTCCGCCAACTCTCGTGCGTATGCAATACCGGCGGCCCGGATCGCAGCAATAGCCTTGCCGCGAGACTCCAGGTTGCTGATTTTCCGCTGCGCCTCCTGCGCCGCCCGCACGGCTTCATCCAGGCTTCCATAAACGCCCGGTGGAAGCTGGTGATTCCCGTTCGCGGAGGACGATGGCGATTTCCCAAGACGTTGGACCACGATCTCAATGATCCTGGCAACGTCCTGTTGCGACAGTTCCATCCAATATCTCCTTGCTCCTACATGGGCTAGACGCTACTGAATTTCGCCCGTGGCTTTGATCGGGAAGACACTCTCCAGGTCACCGTGGGGCCTGGGAATAACATGCACTGAAACCAGTTCACCGATCTTCTGAGCCGCAGCAGCGCCGGCATCCGTTGCCGCTTTGCAGGCAGCGACATCGCCGCGCACGAGTGCGGTCACGTACCCGCCGCCGATCTGCTGGAACGCCACCAGCTTCACCCTGGCCGCTTTCACCATCGCGTCCGATGCCTCGATCAGGCTCACGAGGCCTTTTGTCTCGATCATCCCTAACGCATCCATGGATAGCTCTCCTGTGAGATTATGGTTCGAGAACGCCGGTCATCTTGATCGGAAACACACTTTCCAGGTCCGCATGCGGCCGTGGAATAACATGGACGGAGACCAACTCGCCAATCTTCTGCGCCGCTGCCGCTCCCGCATCGGTTGCCGCCTTGCACGCAGCCACGTCACCGCGCACCATCGCCGTCACATATCCGCCGCCAATCTGCTGGAATGCCACAAGCTTTACCCTGGCCGCCTTCACCATCGCATCCGATGCCTCGATCAAACTGACGAGACCCTTCGTTTCGATCATGCCTAATGCTTCCATTCTCTGTCTCCTGTTGTTGGTAGTGGTTATTCGACGCACCGCAAATGCAAAGCTCAGATATCCGATATCACGTGGTGCTCTGTTTCCTGAGTTACAATACTCTTCATCCGTCGTAGCATTTCGCGGGCAAGTTGTTGATATTCTTCGCTCCCGCGCGCCCGGGGCGCGTAGAGCAGAACCGGCTGCCTGGCGTGAAACGCCTCGATCAGTTTGCTGTTGACGCCGATGACGGTCTTGAACATCTTGGTCCCAAACCGTTTCCGGAGCAGATCCAATACTGTCTGAGCTACCGTTGTGCGCCGGTCAAAATGCGTTCCGAACAACCCCAATAACTTCAGTCGCGGATTAAGCCTGCGCCGGGCTTTGTCAACGACGTCAAGCGTCAGGTCCAGACCCGGCAGCGACAGGTATTGCGTCTGCACAGGCATGGCCGCGTAGTCCGCAAGGGCCAGTGCGTTCAGCGCAAGCGACCCCATGTTCGGCGGGCAGTCACAGACGACAAACCGGAACCGGCCGGGAACGTCTTTGCGGTCTAGAAAGAAATCGACCCCGTCCCCCTGTTGCACTTCCTCGTAGAACTCTCCCAGCGAAGGCTCGGACGGGAGGCAGAAGAGGCCGCTGACGGCGGTCGGGTGTATGAATTCCTCCAGCTCCCTGTCCCGTGCGATCAGATAATCGCAAAGGGTCGGCACGGATTTCCCTGCCGGATCAAATCCCAGGTGCAGCGACGCTCCGGCGGAAGGATCAAAATCAACGAGCAGCGTTTCGTTGCCCATCCGGGCGAACCACGCGGCCAGGTTCACGGCACTCGTGGTTTTGCCCACTCCCCCCTTATTATTGATGACGGCCAGAACGTGCATAATATTTCCGGTGCACTTTTTCCACCGACCCGCCATCCATCAGCTTCTTGATGGACGAGAGCACGCCGGCTCTTTCCATGTTCAGAGCGAGGCAAATTTCCTCGCAAGCCATCCCCTCTGAGTGGCTGGACAGCAGATGCAGAACATCCTCCTCCGCACCATGCCCTGCAGGAGGTGCACTTTTGCGCTCTTCCCCAGGCAGGGATCCCACTCGGTCACGAACACCGGACACGGGAATCGAAGGAACCGGGTCGTGCCCCAGCATGATCATCACAAGCGCTTCTGTGTCGCGGTCGGGGCGTGGAATCACATGGGCGGCGACAAGCTCTCCGGCCCGGGCGGCAGCATTCCTTCCAGCTTCCACTGCCGCCTGGCACGAGCCCAGGTCTCCCTCGCAGACAACCGTGACGAGCCCGGCCCCGATGCCCTGGCGGGTGACCAGCCGGACATTCGCCGCCTTCGCCATTGCGTCAGCCGCTTCGATGGCTCCAACCAGCCCTCTGGTTTCAATGAATCCGTATGACTGGGAACTCATGCCGCTAATATTGGAAAGACGATCTGAGCGTTAACGTATGTTCGCCGTTTCGGAGGTAAATCGGAAGTCTTGGTGAAGTTGAATCAAACTGATTGAAATATCGAGATTTAGCGTGACAAAGGCAATTTGGATTTTGGGTTTTTGATATTGAAAAGTGCCTTCAGGTTCTCGGTTTCAGCGCTTTCCCGCGCGTAAAGTCAGGAAATTTCACCGAGGCTCCGTTCTTGGCCACGGACATCTCACTAAGCGGCCCCGGAGCGCTCCACGCGGCGGCATCATACACATCCATGTCCGGCACAAGCGCTTCGCGCATGGATTGGATCAATCGGTAGCTCATGATAAAGTCCATGCCTCCGTGTCCTCCCAGTTTCTTTGCCAGTTCTCCTTCTTTGGTCCAGAGCGGATCCTCGAACTGCGCTTTAAATGCATCCAGTGTCACCCAATCATCCTCTTTCTGTCCGTCCACATACAGCCGGGGAGGATAATCGCGGAATGTCCCTTTCGTGCCGGAGATCATGTTCAGACGGTCGTAGGTCCGGGGATTGATGATGTCATGTTGCAGCATGATGGTGCGCCCCCTGGCGGTCCTGATGATGCTGGTGTTGATATCGCCGCAGACATATTTCTCCTTCCTCTTGGGGCTGTCGGGCGGAACATGCGCATCGCGGTACAGGGTGAGGCCTCGCTCGAGCGAGCTGACAGAGACCATATACTCGAAACGATCCCCCCGGTTGATGTCCATATACCTGGAGACCGGACCCAGGCCATGCGTGGGATAGAGATTGCCGTTCCGTTTCATGTGAGGGAACCGCCTCCAGAGTCCTTCCCCTTCATCTGCAATGAGCAGGCTGCGCAGGTTGTGAATGTATGCCGCCTCCCCGTGGGTCAACTCTCCAAAGACCCCTCCCCGGACCATGTTCAACACCGTCATTTCATTGTACCCGTAGCAGCAGTTTTCCAGCATGAGGCAATGGCGGCGGGTCTTCTCCGACATGTCGACGAGCGCCCAGCAGTCCTTCAGTGTAGTGGCCGCGGGGACCTCCACCGCAACGTGCTTTCCGTTCTTCATTGCGGCAAGCTCCATGGGCACGTGCCAGTCCCACGGCGTGGCAACATAGATGATGTCCAGATCGTCCCGCGTACAGAGGTGTTCAAAGTCCCGCTCGCCGTTGGGATAGCCCTGGGGCTCCTTCTGTCCGGCTTCGACGACTGCCTTTTGTGCGTGCTGCACTTTCTCCTTCACGATGTCGCAGATTGCATTGACCTGGACATGGTCGATCGCGAGCAGGTCCCGCAGCAGACTGGAGCCTCTTCCCCCCACGCCAATGACGCCAACGCGGACCGTGTCATATCCCTTGAATTTCATCCCGATGACGGTGCCCTGTCCGGTCTGAGCGCCCGTGAGCTCTGGTGTGCCGGCGAAGACATCCTCCTTGCCGATCCCCAGTCCTGTCAAACCAAGACCTGCTCCGGCGAGGGCTGCGGTCTTGAGCATATCGCGGCGTGTGAGTCTGGTCTTGTCGTGATCTTCGCTCATGGTGGTCCCCGTGGTATTGAAATGAATAGTGCGGTGAGATTGACTCTTGAAGGAACCCGGAATCAGTGTGAGGGGCTCAGCGCCTTCACCACCTTGACAGCAATTTCTGCACCCACGCGCTCCTGTGCTTCCACCGTCGACCCGCCGATGTGCGGCGAGACACTCACGCGAGGATGGTTCAGCAAGGCTTTTTCCGCCTCGGCCGGTGGTTCGTGCTCAAAAACGTCGAGCGCTGCCGCGGCAACCTTTCCGCTCTCCAGCGCCTCAAGCAAAGCCTCCTGATCCACAACGCCGCCGCGTGCGCAATTCACCAGCACCACCCCCTTCTTCATCATGGCAAACTCGGCCCGGCCGATCGCCGGACCATGCTGGCGGTCGAACGGCACGTGGAGCGTAATAAAGTCTGAGGATGCAAGGAGCCTTTCCCGCGTGGTGATCTCCACGATGAAATCCATTGGAGCAAAAGGTGGATCATATGCCAGCACTTGCATGCCCATGCCAAGCGCACGGCGGGCAACTTCCTTGCCGATGTTGCCGAGACCGATGATCCCGAGCGTCTTCTTGTATAGCTCGATCCCTTTTCCGTATTCCTTCTTGGGCCATTTGCCCTGCCGCATCTCCATGGTGCTGAGATGCAGGTATCTGCTCACCGCGAGCATGTGGGCAATGGTGAGTTCCGCGACGGAAATCGCCGACGCCCCCGGCGTGTTGAGTACCAGGATTTTCTTGCTCTCGGCGTGCTTGACGTCGATGTTATCCACGCCGACACCACCGCGGGCAATGACCTTCAATTTTTTTCCAGCATCAATGACATCTTGGGTGACTTTGGTGGCTGAACGGACGATAATGCAATCATAATCGCCAATCTGATTGACCAGATCCTGCGGGGTCAGCGCCTTCTGACAGACGTCAAGCCCGGCTTCGGTCAGGATCTTCGCTCCTTCCGACGAAATGCCGTCCGTGATAAGAACTTTCATAAAATCCTCCGTTGCAAAGGTCGAGTGGGGATTGCCTAAGATAGTGAATTGCCCCGACATCATCAACGCGCGTGGAGTCCCCTTACGATACGACACGCAGCGGTTGCAGGGGATTCCGACTATGAGAGCAGTGGAGAGAGGCCCGAAGAAGAGGGCATGCAGCGGAGAAGGACCTCCGATGATCGGTTCCAATGCGGAGCCGGTGACGGCGAGGTCGGCACAGGTAACCAGTGCCGTTCGAGGGATTCATGTGTTGTCTTCCGCCCGCCCCGGAGCGGCGCCAATGTCAGAACTTCCCGAACTTCAATGCCAGATTGATGGAACCTCCCGAGAGATCTGAGTTCTTAAGACCAAACATCGATGTGCCGCTCACAAAACGGTAGCTCGCTCCGGCATTAACACGGAAGAAGCTTGTGACGTTCAGTTCAACGTTCACGGACGGCTCAAGAACAAAAACCCCGTCCCTGACCCCCTCGTTGCCATCCATGGTATCGAAGAGGCCGACATAGCTGTTCCGCATCGACACGGAACCGCCACCAATAAGCAAGGAGACCGTCGAGTGGATGACGGCCATGGGACTGAAGATGAACTCCAGCATCCCGCCGCCGTAGCCGAACTCGATCCGGCCAGCCTCCGGAATCCCATAGAACGACCAGGAAGCCGGGTCCACTTCGTGACTTGTGACAAGCCCGAATCCTCCCCCGCCAATCATGAACGAATGATTGATCAGCCATCCGCCGTATCCCCCGACCATCACGGCAAATTCCCCTTTCACAGTGGTGAACTTCACGACCGGTGCGCCATATCCTCCGCTTTCCAACCCGCCGCTCAACAGCGTCTCTTCTTCCTGAGCCTGGATGGCGCCTGCAATGAACAGCAGAAGCAGCGAGAGCATCACAGTTCTGGTGAGTCCCATATTGGTTTCCTCCGTGATGAAGTGTCGTTCGACATGAAGGTACAGTGTGCCCTAGAGTTCGAGTTTGAACCGGATGCGCAGGATCCCGTTCTCATGACTGGTGGAAATAATCCGGAACCTGCCAATCTCGCGGGTAGAACGGACGTGCGGCCCACTACAGGGGCATGCATCATACTCGCCGACACGGATGATCCGGACGGTATCACCTGCGTCATCGGGGAGTCGGTGGAGGTCGTACAGACCGGCGGCGGCCTGGCGGTCAAGAAACTCCTCCTTTACCGGAGCGTCCGATCGAATGACCTCATTGACTCTCTCTTCAAGAGCCTTTATTTCGTCCGCCGTAAGATCCCGCGCAAAGCGATAATCGCACTTTGACTTCTTTTTCTCAAGGTGGGCGGTAAAAGAACGGGCACACCCGAAGAACTGGACCATCGTCCCATTCAGGATGTGCTCCGCCGAGTGCATCCGGGGGTCGATCTGCTTTTCCGATTGGTTGGGCATGGTAAGAATATACAACACGGAGATTTCAAGGTCAAAGCAGCAAGGGGGGCTTGAGGACCAACGCCGGAAGGCCGTGGCAAGACCATGGAAATGCTCACCCCCGGGTGGGCTTATAGCCCTCGGCCCCCTGCCGAAACAGCCAATCAGTGCGGATGGCGGTGCAGCAGGCTATGCGGTTTCTCCAGCCCGTGAGCAAGCATGAAAGATTCATTGGCAAGGATCTCGGCCGTCTGACCATCTGCAACAATCAGCCCTTCGTCCAGGACGATCGTGCGTGAACAGAGCTCGAGGACGAGCTCAAGGTCGTGGGAGGCAATCACTTTCGTTGCCGTGAGGGTCTTGAGGAGAGATTTCAATTCCCGTTTTCCCCGGGGATCGAGATCGCTGGTTGGCTCATCCAGGACGAGGATGTCCGGACGGCAGGCCAGCACTCCGGCCAGGCAGACGCGCTGTTTCTCGCCGCCGCTCAGATGATGGGGAGAGCGTTTCTCCGATCCTGCCAGTCCCACCCGGCGGAGGGACTCTTCGGCCAGGGCGCGTACTTCCGATTCACTCAGTCCGTACTGCCGGGGACCAAAGGCGACATCTTCGAAAACGGTAGGGCAGAAAAGTTGATCATCGGGGTCTTGAAACAGGAGGCCGACCTTCTTGTGGACAGCAAGGAGATTGTTGGAGGAAACCGGCTCCCCCATAACAAACACCGACGGGGGATCGGCACAGGTCTCCGGAAGGAGACCGTTGAGGTGCAGGAGGACGGTGGATTTCCCGGCGCCATTCGGCCCGATCATCCCGAGACATTCCCCCTCCTGCACTGCGAACGTGATCCCGCGCAGGGCTTCCTTGCCGTCATGGTATCGGTAGCGGAGGTCCTTGACTTCGAGGGCCGGTTTCATCTCCACCCCCGTGCGCGCATGGCAGCATAGATGCGTTCAGCCCGTTCCGTGGAGCGCACGCCCAGCTGTCCGATTAAGGAACCCAGCGCACGCCAGGATCGCCGGCGGCCGGCAATAAATGTCCGGCTGGCGCGTGCCCGGTTCATCCGTTCCGCCTCGTCGATCAGCAAAAACAGGTAGCGGTACATGAGCGCAAGCGTCGTCACCAGCAGTGCCGGAACATGCCAGCGCTTGAGCACATCCAGGAGATCTGAGAATGGAGTGCTGTTCGCAAGGAGAATCATGGTCAGCAGGCAGAGCGTGCTCTTGATAACGAGAGCCGCGAAAACGGCAACCCCGTTCGCCTGGAAAAGCGAAAGGAGCGCCGCACCAACGGCAAAAGGCTCGAGAAAAAGCAGCCGTCGGGCGAGAAAGCCCACGGGGATGCGGCTGGCCGCGGCAATGGCCAGAAGGGCAAGCGCGATGAAAATATGAATTGTAGGCGTCGCAATCGGCACAGAGACCACCAGCAGCACGATGAGCAATGCACCCACAAGCTTCACCGCCGCAGGGATCCCATGGATCGGGCTGGCGAGCCGGCTGTAGCGGTCGATGAAATTGTGCCTCATGGATGTTGCCGTTTCAACTGTGATCACTCATATTTATCCGACGTTTATGCAGCCTTGGGCACAGACCGTTACTTGCCAGAGATCACGTTGAACGAGCATTATTCGCCCTGGTGGTGATCGCGGACGAGAAGGTGAGCTAAAAGAAACGACAGCCCGAAGACGACGACGGCCCCCGCCGCGCCGGCCATCCCCGTGGCAGCCACGGATGAGCCCAGTCCCGGAATTTGATAGTCCGCGATCGGCGCATGGATCACCGGGGGGCTCAAGGCCTTTTGTTCAAAGCCGAGCGATACAGCTACGCGCTCGAGACCATCAGGCCACGGAGAGGCAAATGGCGAGATAAAGAACACCATGCCCAGCACAATGATCGCACCGTAGACGAGGAGTGGAACGTACGACCCCGAAGGGGTCTCGTTCTCTGCTTCGAGCAGATCGGGGCGGATGCGGGCAATGGCAGCAACGGCGAGCATGGTGATGGCACCTTCTCCCAGGCCGATGATCATGTGGACGTTGGCCATGGCAGGGAATGTGATACTCCACGGAGAGGTCCCGGACCACGCCAGTTCCCCGGCACAGAGCATCGACATGAACACGGTGGTACACCAGGAGGAAAAGCCGGCCGCCAGTAATCGTCCGCGTTCGCCGGGAGCGATCCGGCAGACAAACCGATACAGAGCATAGCCTCCCACCGAGCCCGCGACGGCCATATTGAACACATTCGCCCCCAGTGCAAGCACGCCGCCATCCGCAAAAAGCAGTGCCTGCACGATCAGCACTGCCGTGACGGCGATGACGGCACCACTGGGTCCCAGCAGAATAGCCGCGAGCACCGCACCGATGAGGTGTCCCGAGGTGCCCCCGGCGACCGGAAAGTTTAGCATCTGAGCTGCAAAGATGAAGGCCGCTGTCAGGCCAAGCAAAGGTATCCGTCGGGGAGGCATCGAGCGCCTGGCATGGTTCAACGCAACGCCAAGCGCCGCGACCGAAAGAGCGGCCGAGACAGCCGCCGTTCTGCCATCCAGGAACCCGTCGGGAATATGCATGGGATAGTTTATGGAAAACGAGGGGAGAATGCAAGAACAGGTAAGAAACAGTCCAAATCCCGAAAAGCCCTTTGAGCTCTTTGTGCCTTCCGCGTTCGTCTTGTGCCAGGTTGAAATTGCCCCCAATTCTCGCTATCATACCTCCACACCTCTCAAAAACCATGAAACGTCGGATTCTCAACGCCGCCGCACCGATCCGCATTTGCGACATCGGCGGGTGGACGGATACCTGGTTCGCCGGACACGGGACGATATTCAATATCGCCGTTTATCCCTATGTCGAAGTGCAGATCCACATCGTGGATGCTGCAGATCTGGAAAGCCGTGTGGTCATCAATCTCGAGAACTTCAATGAGCGGTTCTCGGTCGATCCGAAGCAGATCGCCTATGACAAACACCCTTTGATCGAGGCAGCGCTCGACGTGATGGCGATCCCGGACGACGTCTCCTTCGAGGTCAACATCTTCTCCACCGCACCTCCCGGTGCCTCGACAGGCACTTCCGCGGCCGTGTCCGTCGCGCTGATTGGCGCCCTGGACTCGCTCACCAGCGGACGTCTGTCGCCACATGAAGTGGCCATGCTTGCGCACTCACTTGAAACAGAGAAACTCGGCCTGCAGTGTGGCATCCAGGACCAACTCTGCAGCGCGTACGGAGGGGTCAATTACATCCAGATGCATTCCTTCCCGCATGCAAGCGTGTCCCCGGTGCTGGTTCCGAATTCCATCTGGTGGGAGCTCGAACAGCGCCTGGCTGTCGTGTACATTGGCACGCCCCACAGCTCGAACGAAGTGCACAAGAAGGTAATTGCGGGGATGGGGAAGGATGCCAGCGGCGACCCCCGGCTGGAAGAGCTCCGTCGGCTTGCATCCCAGGCAAAGAACGCGCTCTATACGGGCGATTTTGCCCTCCTCGGTGACACCATGGACCGCAACACTGATGTGCAGCGAGCAATGCACAAAGACCTCGTGTGTGCGAAATTCGAGGAAATCATCGCCGTTTCCAGGGAGTTCGGGGTCCTCGGGTGCAAGGTCAATGGCGCCGGAGGCGACGGCGGGTCGCTGACGATTCTGACCAACGGAGATGCCCCATCGAAGCGCAAGCTGCTGCAGGAGCTTCTTCGTCGCGGCTATGACCTGCTGCACATTTATCTTTCCCGGCTCGGCCTGCGCGTCTGGTAGCATCTCTTACCGTTCATTTCATTTCCTGAGATCTTATGCCGGTCCACACGAGACTTCTTGTCGTTTGTGCGGCCGCCGCACTTCTATGGGGCGGCTGCGGTACGAAGCAACAGGTAGAACAGAAAAAAAGAATTGCGGGAATTGTGTTCGGGGAAGATCAGTTTTTCCGTCTGGTGCTCTTTGGCATGAGAGATGCCGCACGGGCACAGGGGGTGGAACTGCTCGAGGCCAACAGCGCCCAGAAACCGGACAGGGAGATCCAGTTGGTGAACACCTATATCGCCAACAACGTTGATGCCATCGTGATCTCTCCTCTCAGCACTGTATCTTCCGTCAGTGCACTTGCGAGGGCCCGCGACAAGAAGATCACCATCGTCACATTCAACACGACGATCGCCGAGGATTTTCCGGTGTCCTTCGTTGAAAGCGACCAGACGGACCTCGGGGCCTCGACGGGCAGGGCGGCTCGCGCGTACATCGAGCAGCGTCTTGGTGGCAGGGCAGAAGTGGCTATCCTTGCCTTCATGTCCCAGGCAAGAGAGGTCAGCGTACAGCGGACGGACGGGTTCAAACAGGAGATTGCAAGGCTGCCGGGGGTGAGGATCGTCGCGGAGCAGGATGCATGGATGCCGGAACAGGCGGTAAAAAAGGTGGGCGACATCCTCACGGCGAACCCGGGCGTCAATGTGATCTGGGCCGCAAACGAGGGAGGGACGGAAGGGGCGGTCATGGCGGTGAAGAACAGCGGCAAGGCGGGTAAGATCGCGGTGTTTGGGACCGACACCGACGAACAGCTGGCCAATTTTCTGCTTTCCGACGACAACATCCTCCAGGCGGTAACGGGGCAACAGCCGTTTGAGATTGGCAGGCTCGCAGTGGAAGCCGCGGTCAAGGCACTCAAGGGAGAACCTGTGGAGAAAAAACGCTCTCTCCCGGGAGTCCTTCTCACACGCGAAAGACCAGCCGAGGTCAATGCGTTTAAAGAGCGGCTCGCAACGTTAACGAAGTGACACACGTACGGGCTGCCGCCGACAGTTAGCCCGAAGCAATCGTTCGCAGCCATACAGATGGCTCTTGCATCAGACTGTGTCTCTTTAATGCCATGCCACTCGAAACAGCCGGTATCCGTAAAGAATATCCCGGAACAGTAGCGCTCAAGGATGTCTCCCTCAGGTTTGAGGAGGGGAAAATTCATGCGCTCGTGGGAAAGAACGGCGCCGGCAAGAGCACATTGGTCAAGATCTTTGCCGGTGCCATTCAGCCTACCGCAGGGTCTATTCTTCTGCACGGCGCCCCGGTACATCTGCCCTCCCCGCGCGAGGCACTCCAGAGGGGTATTGCCGCCGTACACCAGGAATTGAGTCTCGTGCCAGAACTCTCCGTTGCCGAGAACATCTTCCTTGGCCGGCTCCCGGTGAAGAAGGGATTCGGCCGCCGCATGATCATCGATTGGCGCGAGGTCGAACGAAGAGCGGAAGAGACGCTGGCGGGCTTTCAGCTGCATCTGGACGTTCGCGTAAAAGCAGGACGGCTGGGCGTTGCCCAGCAGCAGATGGTGGAGATCGCAAAGGCGATGTCGTACAATCCGTCCGTGCTCATGCTGGACGAGCCCACATCCGCTCTGGCCCGTCGCGAGACTGAGCACCTCTTTGAACTCCTTCGCCATCTTGCTTCCCGGGGGATCATACTTCTCTACATATCCCACCGGCTCCAGGAACTCCATGAGATCGCCGACATCGTTTCTGTCCTACGCAACGGCGAGGTCGCCGGCACGATCGGCATAGGGGAGGCTTCTCCTTCAACGCTCGCCGGTCTGATGTTCGGGCAGACCGTCAGAACCGATCGCCCAACGGATTTTCCTGCGCAGGCGGCTGTTGCACTGGAGGTGCGCAGCCTGACGCGCCGCGGAGCGTTCTCAGATGTTTCGTTTACGTTGCAGCAGGGGGAGATCCTGGGTCTTGCCGGAATGTTGGGAGCAGGCAGGACAGAGCTTCTCCGATCGATCTTTGGGGCAGATCCTCCTGACAGCGGCGAGGTAGTGATCGGCGGAACCCCGGTCCGTCCCTCTTCTCCGGGCGCAATGAAACGCCTCGGTATCGCGCTGACGCCGGAGAACAGAAAGGCGGAAGGGCTCATCCAGAGTGCCAGCACGCGTTTCAACATGTGCATCGCCAGCCTCGATCGCCTTACGACCGGCGGGTTTCTCACGCGCGAAAGCGAGCGGGCCGTGGTCCGTTCGATGGTGAAGAACCTTGACATGCTGGTCGGCGATATGGAGGCTCCGGTCTCCCTGCTCAGCGGCGGCAACCAACAAAAGGTCGTGGCCGGCAAGTGGCTCAATACTGCACCCCGCGTAATCCTGTTCGATGAACCAACAAGGGGCATTGACGTGCAGGCCAAGCAGCAGATGTTCCAGATCATCGGCAATCTGAGCCGCAAAGGAATCAGCGCGATCGTCGTTTCGAGCGAGTTGGAAGAGCTTCTCGACATCTGCCACCGGATTCTTGTGATGCGCTCCGGCCGCATCATGGCCGCGCTCAATCCGCGACAGACAACAATCGAACAGCTGGTCGTTTCATGCATGGAAGGTGGCATGCAGCCATGAAGCCCAGTAAGAGGATCCCGACCTACTTGCAGACCGCCGTTCTGGAGCTCATTCTCCTCCTCTTGTGTATCCTGCTCGCCCTGACCGCGCCAGGATTCCTTACAGCGGAGAACCTGCTGAACGTTCTCAGGAACGTCTCCATGCAGGGCGTGATTGCCTTCGGCATGACGATGGTGATCATCGCCGGTGAGATCGATCTGAGCGTCGGTTCGGCTGTTGCCTTTTCCGGCTGCCTGACAGCATATCTCACCCAGCTGCTCACCGGACCCGCAGCGGGCTGGACACCCTCAGCGGCCGTCCCCGTAGCAATAGGCGTGGCGCTTACCGTTGGATTTCTGCTCGGTTCATTCACTGGATTCATGAGAACCCGGTATCAGGTCCCCAGCTTCATCACGACGCTTGCGCTGCTGACCGGACTTGCGGGGGCCGCCGAGTTGATCACGAATGGTTTTCCCATTAACTCTTTTCCGGACTGGTACAACTTCTTCGGGGGCGGATATGTGGCGGGTGTACCGTTTCCCGCAATCATCTTTCTCCTCGTTTTTGTTGTCGTCCACATCCTCATGAACTTCACCGCGTTCGGACGTTCTGTCTACGCCGTTGGAGGGAACGCGGAAGCGGCCCGGTTGAGCGGCATCAATGTCGCATACGTGAAGGTATCGGTCCTCGGCTTCACGTCAATGCTCGCTGCGCTCAGCGGCATCCTCCAATCCGCCGAGATCATGGCCGGAACAGCGACGACCGCCAAAGGGTGGGAACTGGATGTCATCGCCGCGGTGATCATCGGCGGCACAAGCCTGATGGGAGGCTCCGGCCGCATCTGGGGAACGATGGTCGGGATCGTCTTCCTCGGCATTATCATCAACGGCATGACGCTCCTGAACATCAGCGAATACTGGCAGCATGTGGTGCGGGGAGTGCTCATTCTTGCAGCGGTGCTGCTTAACAGAATGCAGACAGGAAAGGATCTCAATTGAATGGCTATGATCGCATCATGGCCGCGTTTCGGGGGGAACGCCCCGACACCGTGCCGGTGATGCTGCACAATTTCATGATGGCTGCCCGCGAGGCCGGCGTCACCATGCAGCAATTCCGGCGGGATCCTCTGGCAATCGCCCGTTCCTTTATCCAGGCCGTTGAGACATATGGCTACGACGGCATCGTGGTGGATGTGGATACGGTCACGCTTGCCGGGGCTGCCGGCGTCCCCATCAATTTCCCCGTGGACGAGCCGGCTCGGACCGCAGGCTCCCTCCTTTCGGACCTCCGCCAGGTGGATGGCCTCGAGCCGGCCGATATCAGTGTCTACGATGGCGTCCAGGTCTGGCTCCAGGCTGTGAAGCTTCTCCGATCACACTTTGGCAATGAGATCCTGATCCGCGGGAACTGCGACCAGTGCCCGTTCACCCTGGCCAGCATGCTGCGCGGAAGCGAGGCATGGCTCGTGGAACTGCTGGACCCGGAACAACGGGAGCGCATCCACAGGCTCTTGCGACATTGCACGGACATCACGCAGCAGTTCATCCGCTTGATCTCCACCAAGGGCGCACATATGACCTCGAATGGCGACAGCTTCGCCGGCCCGGAGCTCATCTCTCCGGAGCTCTACCGGGAGTTTGCGCTTCCCTATGAAAAGCAAGTTGCCGCACTTTCCCATGACCAGAACCTCCCGCATATTTTGCATATCTGCGGAAATGCCGCTCCGATTATTCATGATATGCTCTCCTCCGGGTCGGATGGCCTGGACCTGGACTACAAGACCGATGTCCACCTTGCCCATGCATCAATGAAGGACCATATTGTCTTCGTCGGGAACATAGACCCCACGGGCGTGCTTGCTCTGGGGACCCCTTCCCTGGTGGAGGAGGCCACCAACAGGCTTCTGGAAGTCTTTGCCGATACCCCCCGGTTTGTGCTTAACGCAGGATGCGCGATTCCTCCTTTCACGCCGCCGGAGAATATTCGGGCGATGATCCGAACGGCACGCCGGTTTCAACGCCAATGACCATGACTTCAAAAGAACGCGTGCATGCAGCCCTTGACCACAAACCGACGGATCGGATTCCTATTTACATGTGGTTCCATCCGGGTACCACCGCCCATCTGGCCCGACTGCTGGAAATTCCGCCAGCTTCCGTCGGAACGGCAATGGGGAATGATGTCTGCCAGACATGGGTGAACAACAACTACGCGATGGAAGGGATCACGCACGACCGGGAAGGAGAACGGCACACCGACTTCTGGGGAATCACCTGGGAGAAGGTCGGCCACTTCAACCAGATCGCGCGCTTCCCCCTTGCGGGCGCGGAACCGGGTCAGATCCTCGAATATTCTTTTCCGTCCGGTCGCATGAATGAACTCCTGGCCCAAATGTCTCCGCTGCTTGCAGCAAGCCGGGACTTTTTCATCGGGTGCGATGTCTCACCCTGTGTCTTTGAAATGTACTGGCGGTTGAGAGGAATGGACAACGTGCTGCTGGAAATGGCGACGGACCGGGATCTCACAAACACGATGATGGAACGCTGCGCAGATTTTGCTGTCTCCCTGGCCGGGCGTGCCTGCCGGGAGATGCCGCTGGACTGGCTCTGGACAGGAGATGATGTTGCGGGACAGGACGCTCTTATGATGAGTCCTGATATGTGGCGCGATCTCATCAAGCCTCACCTGCAGCGGGTCTTTGATGTGGGAAAAGACGCCGGGCTCTGGATCGCCTATCACTGCTGCGGATCGCTCCGGCCGATCATCGGCGATCTCGTGAACATGGGGCTCGATGTGCTGAATCCGATCCAGTCACGCTGCCCGGGGATGAATGCCCTGGAGCTCAAGCGGGAGTTCGGACGTGACCTGGCGTTCATGGGAGGGCTTGACACCATTGGTCTTCTTCCCCATGGCAGCGCAGATGAGGTCCGAAAGGGAACGACGGAACTGATCGAAGCGATGACGGCAGACGGCGGAGGGTATATCCTTGCCGCTTCCCACACGGTGCCGCCGGAGACGCCCGACGAAAACATCTTCGCGATGTATGACGCAGCAGGTGTTTCGCAAGAGGAGATCTTCGACCGGGCCGCGGAGATTAGAAGCAGCAGTCAGGAGCTGGGGACCAGGGGCTAGAGGAGAAGGAGCCTCGGAAGGGGTTCGAGCACCGGGTGAAAATGGCACTCCGATTTCCGAAGTGCCATTGTAACGCTTGCCCCCGGTCAGGCAGTGTGTTTCGCTTCCGACGCTTCGTTCAAGAACTCCGCCACAATCCAGCGACACATCCGCGGGACAGCGTCCTGAAGCGCAACCGACAACCCGGGTTCCACCCTGTCCGGGATGCGGCCCGTCTGCGCGACCAAAACGCGGATCTCGACTCCCCCCCTCTTCAAATCCGCGGCGAGATTTGACGTGGGGACCTGATGCAGGGAGAACCCTTCGGCCTTTGTCAGCGGGAGGTCCTCCAACGGCACCTCGAAAATCTCCCCCTGCACTCCCCCCCGATCGATCGCGTCGATGAGCAGAACGCGCTCCGGTCGCTCAGGAGTGAGGAAGAGCGTGAAGAGCAATTTCCTGACACCGGTCCCGACGTCCAACGCACATGCGTTTTCGGGCAACTTGTAGTGGTTGATCAAATGCTCGACCACCGCAGGGCCAAACCCGTCGTCGCCGAAGAGCACATTGCCGCAGCCGAGGATCAGGATCCGCTTTCGACAAAACTCCGGCAACCTCAACGTGTCATCCGTTTCCACGCTAATTTGCCATCGAATCGATCACGTTCCCGCGTGAATCGCAAACATCAATCCGCACGGCCAGCGTCCCGTCGAACTTGTGCGTCGCACACGAGAGGCACGGATCATACGCGCGGATCGCCATCTCAACGCGATTCAGGATCCCCTGATCGTACTTGCCGGCCCGGATGAGCGACTTTGCTGCCTGCTTCACCGACATGTTGATCGGCGCATTGTTGTGCGTGGTCCCGACGATAAGGTTCACGTCGGTCAGCATCCCGTTCGCATCGGTGGTGTAGTCGTGGATCAGCGAGCCGCGGGGCGCTTCGGTGCAGCCGACCCCGCGCGCAGCACGCGGTTCCACCTTCTTTCGTGTCTCCACGCTGGTGATCTCCGGGTCCTCGAGCAGGCGGATCGCGTTCTCAGCGTTGTAGAGCAGCTCGATGAGCCTCGCCCAGTGGTAGAGCAGCGTGAGTTGGGCGGGCCGGCCGAAATTCTTCCGGAACTCTTCGAGCTCCGCTTGCGCAAGCGGCGTGTCGATGAAGTCGCACACGTTGATCCGTGCAAGGGTGTTCGTCCGGTAGATCCCGTTGGGATGATCAAGATCCATGGAAAACGCTCCGGCTCGTTTGTCGTACGGGAACTTGAGATAGCTCCACGGCTCGATGTGCTCGCTGATGTAGTCGGTGTACTTGTCGCACGGGAAGTCTACGAACGTCCCGTCCCTGGCCATCATGCGAAGGCTCCCGTCATAGAGATTCAGGGCTCCGTTGCCCTGCACCGTGCCCAGGAAGCCCGTCTCGATGACGCCGAGCGTCTTCACCGCATCGAGGTACGGCGGAAAGACGTTCTTCTTCGCAAAGTCCATGGAGAACGTTGCCAGACCGAGGCATTCATCCGCCATCGACCGCAGCTGGTCCCGCTCCGCAGGCAGGAGAGGCTTGCTGAACCCCCCGGGAACGGCGGCATCCGGATGTATCGATTTGCCCGCGATGATCTCGAGCATCCGTGCGCACATATGCCGGACGCGCACGACATTCCTTGCGACATCGGGGACTTTGCCGATGATGCCAATGATATTGCGCACGGCGGGGTCGGCATCGGGTCCCATCACGAAATCGGCGCCGGCCAGAAAATAGAAATGCAGGATGTGTTCCTCCATGTACGCGATGCTGTTGCACAGCTCGCGCAGTTTCTTTCCGGCCGGCGGCGGCTCAACGCCAAAGACAGCATCGCACGCCTTGCTCGCGGCCAGGTGATGAGACCACGGGCAGACGCCACAGATACGCGTTGTGATCCTCGGCATCTCCTCCACGGGTCTGCCAATGCAGAACTTCTCGAAGCCCCGCAGTTCAATGACGTTGACGCGCGTGTCCTGAACGTTTCCCGCATCGTCCAGCTGGATCGTCACCTTCGCATGCCCCTCAATGCGGCTCACGGGTTGGATGACCAGTGTCTGCGTCATGACGGTTTCCCTCCTTTCGTAGGCAGAGGCCGGAGCCTGCCTTGTGCGCCGGCAAACCGGTTAAACGTCGCCGCGCGATCGGGGATTTGTTTCGCGTCCAGTCCGATGGAAGCAAGCGCTCCCATCATGTCGACCATCGGGTTCGCGTTATCGGCGAGCGGACCGAAGCATCCACGGCAGGGCATGTAGGCCCGGATACACCGCGGCGTTCCCTGGTCCCCTCCGCAGCCGGATTTTGTCGCGGGGCCCAGGCAGAGGAATCCCTGCTCCATGAGGCACCGCACGGTATTCATGGGCTCTCCGGGCGTGAACGCGATCGGTTCGAGCGGACGTTTGAGCGACGTGACCGCTTTCTTTTCACGCAGGGTCGGACACTCGTCGCAGACGCTCTTTCCGGTCACCTTGAACGGCTTTCCCTCCAGGAGCGCCGTCACCGCTTCGACGAACAATTCGGGTGTTGTCGGACAGCCCGGAAGCTTCACGTCCACCGGGACTACTTCATGAATTGCGTACACGCGGTCGGTAAGAGATGGAATTTGCTCTCTGGGAATGCCATCGGCATCCGTTGAGACCGAGCCCCGGTACACCTTCTCGTAGAGTTCATCGACTGTGGACAGGTTCGCCAGCGCAGGTATGCCGCCGTAACAGGCGCACGAACCCATGGCAACGAGTGTCTTGCACCGTTTTCGCATCTCCTGTGCAAGAAGCTTGTGCTCCTCAGTCCGGATGCCGCCCGAGATGATGCCTACATCCGCATCCGGGATCTCCATCGTCTGTTTTTCGCCCGTCTGACCATAGATTTTGTGATCCATGAGGACAGGCATGTGGACAATTTCCAGCTTCGGAAGAATGTCCAGAAGGGGTTCACCCACGTCGAGGATGGTGACCTCGCATCCTCCGCAGATGGTGAACCACTCCTGAGCTAGTCGAGCTGCCATGATCGCGCTCCTTTCACGGTGGTGGTGTATGAAATTGTAACTTCCGGTGGATTGCCTGAAACTGTGTTTCCTTTGCGCTGGCCGTTCACACTGCAGCCCGGTAAGGGCTCCGCCCGACTTTCCGGACTTGTTCAACCATTTCGGTCACCACCCGGGCGAACCGCTGTCCTTCGGAGGCCGAGACCCATTCCAGGCGAAAGCGTTCCGGCTCCAATCCGAAGTCCTGCAACATGAGGTCGATCGCCTCGGCGCGGGCCTTTGCGCGGAGGTTCCCTTCCAGGTAGTGGCAATCCCCGGGGTGACAGCCACAGACCAGCACGCCGTCGGCGCCGCTCGTGAGCGCTTCGATCACGAGATTCGGGTGTATCATCCCCGTGCACTGGACGCGAATGATCCGCACATTGGGTGGATACTGAATGCGGGATGTTCCCGCAAGATCGGCACCGGTGTACGAGCACCAGTAACAGCAAAAGGCAATGACCAACGGTTCAAACGTGTCGTTGTCTGGTTCCATATGCCATCATTCCTTGGTGACAAGAATTCATGATGTGCCTTGCGGAACTCCCTCAAGGCCCAGCACGGCCCGAACCTCGGAGGTGAGCATTTCGGGGCGGAAGTGCCATACAAAGATCGCCTTCTTTGGACAGGTCGCCATGCATGTCCCGCACCCCTTGCACAGCGATTCGTTCACCTGCACGCGCTTCTTTATCTCCCCGTTCGCCTCGTACTCGATAAGCGTTATCGCCTTGAATGGACAGGGCTCGATGCAGTACGCGCAGCCATCGCAATTCTCTTCCACGACGTGCGAAATGATCGGTTCCAGGTCGATCCGTTCCTTCGAGAGAATCGTTGCCGCGCGCGCAGCGGTCGCCAGTGCCTGTGAAATGGTCTCATCGATGGCGAGGGGCGAATGTGCGTTGCCGCACAGGAAGATCCCGTCCGTTGCGAAATCAACGGGGCGGAGCTTACGGTGCGCTTCGAGGAAGAACTGGTCTTCGCTCAACGGCACTTTCAGCAGCTGCGCCAGCTCCTTGTTGCTCTCCCGGGGTATCGTGGCCGGCGCGAGAACAACGTTGTCGACCAGTAACTGCACCGTCTCGTTCAGCGCCGCCGCATGAACAAGCACCGACAGCGTGCCGTTGTGGCTGACGACGGCCGGCGGTTTGTTGTCCGGGAAGCGGATGAACGTGACGCCCAGCTTTCTTGCCCGGGTGTAGTGCGACTCCCGGAACCCGTACGCCCGCAACTCACGGAACAGCACGTACACCTGCGTGTCCGGCCGGAGCTCTTTGAGCCGCAGCGCGTGCTTGATCGTCTCCGTGCAGCAGGTGCGGCTGCAGTACGGCCGTTCCGGCGTCCTGGATCCGACGCACTGCATGAACGCCACGACCTTTCCTTCGAATCGATCGGTGGCCAGGCGCTCCTCGAACTCATCGTGGGTCAGGACGCGCTCGTCCTGCCCGTACAAATACTCCGTGGGCTTGAAAACATCCGCGCCGGTCCCGACGATGACCACGCCGTGCTTGATCTCGATAACGGTCCCGTCGCCGCCGATCCGCACTTTCGACGTGAAGTTACCCAGCGAGCCTTTCACTTCCACAAGCGTGGCGCTGGTATGGACCGTGATCCTCCTGTGCGCTTGCACCCGCGTAATGAGATCCTGCAGAGCCGCCTTCGGGTCTTCGTTATCGAGCAGGTAGTGCAAACGCCTCACGTAGCCTCCAAGCTCCGCCTCGCGTTCAACGAGCGTCACGCCGAATCCCTCTTCGGCAAGAGCGAGGGCGGCGGTCAGCCCGGCCAGCCCCCCTCCGATCACGAGCGCGCTGCGGGTCACTTCCAGCGGATGCGGGTAGAGAGGTTCGTTCAACTTCACCTTCGCCACAGCAACCCGCACCAGGTCCCTTGATTTTTCCGTTGCCCGCTCGGGCTCATGCATGTGCACCCAGGAACACTGGTCACGGATATTGGCCATCTCGAACAGGTACGGATTGAGGCCTGCTTCGCGGATCGTGTTCCGGAAGAGCGGTTCGTGCGTCCGGGGCGTGCAGGATGCTACCACGATCCGGTTGAGGCTGTGCTCGCGGATCTTCTCCTTGATCCGCTCCTGCGTGTCGTTCGAACAGGTGTAGAGATTATTCTCGGCATACACAACTCCCGGAAGCCTTTTGGCATACTCGACGACACTCGGGACGTTCACGACGCCGGCGATGTTGGTGCCGCAGTGGCATACGAAAACGCCGACCCGTGGCTCCTGTCCGCGCACGTCGGTTTCCAGCGGGTACTCGGTCGGAGTTACCAGGGTGCCGCGGACATCGCTGAGAAGCCCCAGGACTTTCGCGGCAGCCGCAGAGGCCTGGGCAACAGTCTCGGGGATATCTTTGGGCTCTGTGAACGGCCCGGCCACGTACACTCCGTCACGGCCCGTCTCGACCGGATGGAACAGGGACGTAGTGCAAAAGCCAAACGCGTTCAGCTTCAGCGCAAACGTCTCAGCAATCGCCCCTGCGTCTCTGGGAGGCTGCATGCCGACGGAGAGCACGACGAGGTCATAGTCCCGCGCGACCTTGCGGTCATCCTCGGCGAGGTACTTGATCGTCAGGTTGCGTGTCGCCGGAACCTCCTCAATGACGGGAACGCGGCACCGGATGTAGTTCACCCCCAATTTCCTGGCCGTCTCGAAGTACGCCTCGAACCCCTTGCTGAATGCCCGCACGTCCATGAAGAAAATATCGCACTGCACGTCGGCGCCGGCATGCTCTTTGGCGATGATCGCCTCCTTCGTGGCGTACATACAGCAGACGGCAGAACAGTAGTCCCGTTCGTGGTCGCGGGAACCGACGCATTGGATAAATGCCAGGCGTTGCGGTTTCTTGAGGTCGGAGGGACGCAGCACGTGGCCGTCGTACGGCCCCGTTGGGGAGAGGATGCGTTCAAATTGAAGCGCGGTGATGACGTTCGGGAAGCGGCCATATCCCAGGTCCTTCTTCACGACAGGGTCGAAGATCTCGTACCCCGGCGCGAGCACCACTGCCCCCACATCCAGTGCAACAGTGGTATCTTCCTGGTCGAACGAGATCGCCCTGGTCTGGCACACGGCCTCGCAGACCCCGCATGCATCGTGCTGCATGTGAACGCACACCTCCTGGTCGATGGAGGGCTTGTTTGGGACCGCCTGGGGGTAGAGGATCGAAATCGCAGGCCTGGAGCTGAGGCCGAGGTTGTATGCGTTCAGGATCGGAATCGGGGTGGTGCCAGATGCAAGCTCGCGCACCTTCTTCCCAACCGGGCAGATAAAGTCGCACGATCCACAGGTCCAGCACATGGCGTTGTGCTTGCCAAATGGCGGAGCGAGTCTCTTTTTTGTCCCCCTCCCGGTAAACCCGATCGCGCTTCGGCCCATGCGTTCCTCGCACATGCGGACACACAGGCCGCAATACACACAATCGTCGTGCTTCAGCGCGATCCGTGGCTCCCGCACCCCTTGTTCGGCGGCTATTCTCCTGATCACCTCGGATTCTGGGCAACGGGCCAGAAGCAGCTCGGCCGTGATCTTTCTCGCCCGCTTGACCCGGTCCGTATCGGTGTAGACCTGGAGACCATCGAGAGCGGGGTACGAGCAGGAGGCTTGCACGAACGGAGCCCGGCCGGGAACTTGGACTTCAACAACGCAGAGCCGGCACGCTCCATACGGGGTCAGGGCCTTGTGATGGCAGAGGGTGGGAACTTTCATTCCCAACTTTTCGATCGCTCCAAGAAGATTCGTCCCCTCCGCTACCTCCACCTTCTGGTTATTGATCGTCAGACTGGTCATGGGTCATCCATCCGTCATCAAATGTTCGAACGAAAAACCTACGTCGGGATGTGTCGCCTCGAGTGTCCGCATGGTCTCATCCAGATTTCCGAGGGGTTTTCTATCGATGTGACTGAGTTTGAAGATGGCGGTAACGCGTGTCCCTTTGCCGATTGTGCTCTCCACCTGCAAAGAACCCTCCGCTTCCTCGGCGGACTGAGCCAGGAAAGGCAAGCCAAGGCCTACTTTCTTACCGGTTTTCGTGGTGTAAAACGGATCCAGGGAACGACGAACGGCCGCCTCATCCATGCCTTCGCCGTCGTCGATCACTTCGAGAACGAGCGTATCGCGCGCCTTGCTTTCCGTCAGCCGGATCATGACGTGCCTCGCCTTTGCCCTTAGCGAATTCTCCACAATGTCCAGGATGTGCAGGGACAGATCTTCCATGCCTACATCTCTACTCGTCTGCCGTCAATTCCCCGTAAACAGCTCCTGATCTCCTCGATGCTCACGTGTTCCATCCAGAGCCGCGAGAACCGTGCGCCAACACGATCGAGCGAGTGCGCATCGGACCCGGTAATGAAGGAGAAGCGATCATACTGGGGGATCGAGGCTCGCCGGGATGGATCCGCAAGCTCCAGCGCATCGAGTGGCAGCCCCGGCGGGACAAAACCAAGTTGGCCGATGATCCCGAAGCCCTCCCGGTCAACGTGTGCCGCGATGGCCACTCCATCAAGCTCGTGGATCAGTGCCACGAGCCGGTCGATGTCGATATCGGTCGCACCGATCAGGAGCTTGTCGCTGAAGCCGACCACCTCTTCATCCTCGTTCACAATGACCTGTTCTCCATACAGGCGTTCGTCGTTCCATTCATGCAGATTCTCATGCACCGTCTTCTGCAGAGAAAAGAGCCTGTCACTTTCGCCAAACAACGCGAGGATATGCACTTCTTCTCTGGACGTGACCTCCATCCCGCCGATAACGTGCACTCCTGCCCGAGCGGCTGTCTGCATGACGGCAGGAACATTTTCAGCCGAATTATGATCGCAGATGCCGATAACCTGCAGGCCTTTCCTCCGTGCTTCGCTCACGATCTGTTTTGGCGACATCTCCAAACCGGCGCAGGGCGACAGACACGTGTGAATGTGCAGGTCAGCCCTGAACTCCCTCATGGCCTTTCACCTGAAGCTGACACAACCGGCACACCACGTCGAAGGTCGACCATTGACTGATCATGATGGGCACCTTTTCCTCCTCTGCTTTGCGCAGGGTATCGGGCTCCGGAGTTCTTCCGTTGACGATGATGATCCCGGCGAGATCTTTCGTGCAGGCCACAGCCACGATGTTCGGATGGGTCTGGAGTGTGACCCAGACATTTGCCGTGCCGGCATGGGCAAGGACATCGCTCAGCAGGTCTCCGGCATACCCGCCGGTCACCTCCCGGTCAAGCAAGCGGGCGCCGGTCCTGACGACCAGGTCCAACGCCGTGGCTATCTCTCTTAGCTGCATGGTTTGGTATAGACGGTGAACTGCACGTTCGTCCCCTTTCCGGGAGACGTATCGATCTTCATTTCGTCGGAGCAACTCTTGATGTTGGGAAGTCCCATCCCGGCGCCAAAGCCAAGCTCCCGTACCCAGTCGGGTGCCGTCGAATAGCCGGGCTGCATGGCACGCTCGACATCGGGGATCCCCGGGCCGGTGTCGACGGCATTGACGGTCACCTTTTCCGATTCGATGGTGGCGACGATTTCACCGCCGGGGGTGAAGATGACCATGTTCATTTCGGCTTCATACGAGGCAATCGTGACCCTTCGTGCGACATCCGGCGAGAATCCCAGCCTGGACAGATTCTTCTTGAGCTTGCTGCTCGCCTCTCCTGCCTTCTGGAAGTTGGCTCCTTCCACGTTGTGCCTGAGCACCAGCACCGATTTGTCGGAATCCACATCCTTGAAGAGATGGCGCGCGCGGTAGCGCCGCCGTTCTTCTTCGCTCTGATCTATTTCAAGCTTCTTCAACAGGCAGCGCACAATGTCTCCCTTGGTCAGAATGCCGACGAGCTCCTTGCTGGCACGGTCGACGACCGGAAATCGTCCATACCGATGCCGGGCGAACTGATTCAGAGCCTGAACGAGCGGCTCGTCCGCACACAGCGCCACAACGCTTGTCGACATCTTCTCCCCGATCGTGGCCTTCATCGTGCCTTCGGCGAGCGCGCGAATCAGATCTTCAATACTGATGATCCCGACAAGCGTACCCTTGTCGACGACCGGAGCTCCGGAGATCTTCTGTTCGCGGAGGATGTTGCGCAGGTGCTCCACCGTATCGTCGGGGGTCACGGTTACCACCTTCGTGGTCATTGCCCGCTCGACCCTCAGTTCATGGACGAGTTCCTGCGCTTTGCCGACCGCAAGAACGTGTGGTAGCTGATCGTCTTTCATCGCTGTGCACACCCTTTGACCCCGCTGGCATAGAGCCGGCCGCAGCTTTCAAACATCGGTAGCGGCGTCTGTATCAGGATAATGCCCTTCTTCCCCGCAAGTGCGGCCGTTTCCACCGAGGGCTTTTTCCCTCGCACGAAACAGACGATCTTGATGTCTGCCATTTCCGCCGTGTACACAACCTGCGGGGTGGTCAGCCCCGTCAGGAGCAGGGCACCCACGCGTACGAACGCCAGTACATCGCTCATGAGGTCGGCGGCGCCTGCTGTTTCCACGGCAGTGCTTTCGTCGAATCCGCTGCCGACGGGTTCGGCGTTGAGAAGGCTCATCACATCCCTCAACGTGACCCTGACTTTTTCCTGAACCCCTGTTCGTCCCATATTATGCGCCCACCGATTCTTCCGCCAGACCTTTTGGGATCTTCTTTTTTCGCTGCACGGGCATGCCGATGCTCACCGCCGGAACCGGCTCCCCCGAGATTTTCTTCACCGCATTGAACCGTGGCGGGCACACGTCAAAGCAATTGCCGCACTTCGTGCACTTTTCCTGATCGATGACGTGCACGATTCCCTTTTCGCCCGCGATCGACTGCGCCGGGCAATCCCGCAGACAGATGAGGCACGCCTGGCACAGCACGGGGTCGATCCAGAAGGCCATCAGGCTCTTACACACTTTGGCCGGACAGCGCTTCTCTCTGATATGGGCCTCGTATTCGTCCCGGAAGTACCGGATCGTGGAGAGCACCGGGTTGGGCAGGGTGGTACCCAGGCCGCACATGGACGCGTCTTTGATGGCCAGCCCCAGTTCCTCCAGGAATTCGATGTCGCCTTCTCGTCCCTCGCCGTTCGTGATTCGGGTCAGAACTTCCAGGAGCGCTTCGCTTCCATCTCTGCAGGTCGTGCACTTGCCGCACGATTCGTCGTTGGTGAATTGGAGATAGAACTTCGACACATCCACCATGCACGTATCCTCGTCCATCACGATCATCCCCCCTGAGCCCATCATCGAGCCCGCCTGCGTCAGGCTCTCGTAGTCGATGGGAAGATCCATAAGCGTTGCGGGGATGCATCCGCCCGAGGGACCGCCCGTCTGCACGGCTTTGAATTTCCGGTTGCCCGGAATCCCGCCGCCGATGTCGTATATCACTTCACGCAGCGTAATTCCCATCGGAACTTCGATCAGCCCCGTGTTATTGATCTTGCCAACGAGCGAAAAGATCTTCGTCCCTTTGCTCGTCTTCGTTCCGATTGTCGAGAACCAATCGGCGCCCCGATTGATGATGACCGGGACGGTGGCCAGAGTCTCCACGTTGTTGATCACCGTCGGGCATCCCCAGACTCCAACCTGCACAGGATAGGGAGGGCGCTGCCGCGGCTCGGGAGTCTTTCCTTCGATCGAGTGAATGAGCGACGTTTCTTCCCCACACACGAAGGCGCCCGATCCTTCGCGGATCTCCAGGTCGAACGAAAAGTCCGTCCCTAAAATGTGCTCGCCCAGCAAGCCGTACGACCTGGCGTGACTGATTGCCACCTGCATCCGCTTGATGGCGAGAGGATACTCCGACCGGACATACACATAGCCATGCGAGGCGCCGATAGCGTAGGCGGCGATCGTTTGCCCTTCAATGACCGAGTGGGGGTCGGACTCGAAAACGCTGCGATCCATGTAGGCCCCGGGGTCGCCCTCGTCACAGTTGCAGATCACGAACTTCGGCGACCTTGGCTCGCTCCTGCACGCCTTCCATTTCATTCCCGTCGGGAAGCCCGCGCCTCCTCTTCCCCTCAATCCGGAGTTGATGACTTCCGTCACGACGTTTTCCGGCCGCATCGACGTCAGTACTTTTTCGAGCGCGGCGTAGCCGTCCCGGGCCACATAGTCATCGATCTTTTCCGGATCGATGATGCCTTTGTTCCGCAACACGAGAAGCATTTGTTTCTTGAAGAACGGTATATCACCGAGCAGCGGGATCGGCTCCTTCTTTTCCGGGGGGATGAACATCAGGTTTTTTACCGGCCGCCCTTTGAGCAGATGTTCCTGGACAAGGAAGGGAATATGCTCGACCTTGAGCCAGCCGTAGAAGATCTTATCGGGCTCCACGACGAGCAACGGGCCCTGTCCACAGAAACCGTTGCATCCCGTCGGCACAAGAGAGACCTCCACCTGAAGCCCTTGTTTGGCAATCTCCTCTTCAAGCGCGTGCTTGATTCTGAAGGCGCCGCCAGCCACGCAGCCGGTGCCGGTGCAGAGCATGAGATCGATTCTCCGGGCAGCCATCGTCGCCTACCCTCCCTTCTCGGAACCTATGCCGATGGCGTATTCCGCCACCATGGCGCCCCCGCAAACGTGCGCACGGAACACTCTGCGGACCTTCTCGGGAGTGAGTTCTCCGTACTTCACCGGGGGCGAATCGAGCAACTCCACCGTGGCCATGGGCTCCTTCGAACAGAGACCGGCACATCCGCTGGTTGTGACCATGACGTCGTGCGTTCCGCTCTGCTCCACCTCTTCCAGGAAGGTCGATACAATCCCCCGGGCACCCGCCGCGATGCCGCACGTACCCATGTGGACGATGATCTTGGCCTTGAAGCCGCCCTCTCTCAGGTAGATGCCCTTCTGGGCTTCGGCGCGCTTTTGCCTGAGTTCATCCAGCGTCAACTTTGGCATGTTCGGGTATCCTTTGATGCTGTTCGATAATGTTCGGAACATCTCTGATGGTGAGTTTCCCGAAAACGGACTCGCCAACCATCGCCGCGGGAGCCAGTCCGCAGCAGCCGATACACCGCACGCTTTTCAACGTGAAGTGCATGTCGGGCGTCGTTTCTTCGGGCTTGATTTTCAGGAGGTCGCTGAACCGGTCCATCAGCCGTTGGCTTCCCCGCACATAACATGTCGTGCCCATGCACACGTTGATGATGTACTTACCCCGGGGAACGACGCTGAACGCGTTGTAGAACGTTGCTACCCGGAGCACCTGGGCAAGCGGCAGGTGCAATTCCCGGGCAACGTAGCGCAACACGTTCTCGGGAAAGAAATTGTAGACGGCGTTGACGGATTGGAGAATCGGCATCAGCGGGCCCTGACGGTACCGGTGTTCGCCGATGATCTGGTCAACCCGCTCCTGGATTTCGGGCGCAAGCTCAAGGGCGGGCTCCCCATCGAGCGGCTGCGGAACGAGGCGGACGGGGCAGCTGCCCACGCACGTGCCGCAACCGGTGCAGACATGCTCGTCAACAAACCGCGCGCGCCGGTTCAACGTTACGTGAAAATGCCCCGGCCCTCCCTCGAGCTTCTTCACGTCCGACAGCGTGAGCACGTCAATGTCTTTGTGTCTCCCGATCGAGACCAGCCGCGGCGCTATTGTACACATCGCGCAGTCGTTCGTGGGGAACGTTTTGTCGAGCTGCGACATGACGCCGCCGATCGACGGTTTGGTCTCGGCCAGATAGACCTTGATGCCCGATTCGGCAAGGTCAAGCGCGGCCTGCATACCCCCGATGCCACCCCCTACGACAAGCGCAGCGCCGACGAGCTTGTGTTCTGTGATCGTATTCATGTGGGTTGGGTCCCTTTCAAGACAGCCTCTCCGCCCTGTGCTTCTGCCATGGGTGCGCTGGCGATGGCCCGTTCCTTCACCGACTGGAAATACAACGCGAGCGGACGATACAAGACATGTGACCATTTTCCAAAGGGCATTTCGATCAACAGCAGAGGAACCGTGATTGCCAGATGGAGGGCGTAGGCATAGTGACATGTCAGCGCCCATTCGGCATACCGGAAAACATGCACGGCAATCCCGCTTACTGCGACAAGCAGCAGCATGATCGGCAAGATCATATCCGTCATTTCTGAGAATTTGTGCCGCTCGCTGTGCTTTCGTACGCGGCTTACGAGAATATGAAGGGGGGCGGCAACCATCATCCCCGTCGCAATGTATCCCAGCCATCGCTGCGGGTGGTAAAGAGGATAGAAAGCATCGGTCTGAAACCAGCTGAGGAAGAAGAAGACGACGACGCACATGATCACCGTCCCGGTTCCCAGCAGCCAGTGTTCGATCCAGCGCCGTTCGTTCGAATCATCCCTGCATTGCTTCAGGTTCCGGTGAGAGAACAGATGGATGATGAACGTTCCAGCTTCCTGGAGGTAGAAGTGCAGGGGAACCTTCACGTCCTGTGTTCTCCCCATCGTCCATCGATACATCCGAAAGGCGTTGACGGCCATGATACAAAGGGGAAGGAGAAATACCACGTACGTGAAATACGTGATCATGGGAAACATGTGCTCAAGCCCGAATGGCGTGGTCACGAAGTCCTCAACCGGCATCTCTACGTAATACACGTGGTACCAGGCCACGAGAGCGAACACGATTGCCGAAACAACGATGATCGCTGCGATCTCCCAAATCCTGGACCGAAAGATCCTCGAAGAAATTCCGGTCACATCGTATTGGGAAATGAGATAGCGCCTGAGAGTCATCATGGACTCGCGCGGCTCTGTCTGCCGGGGGCACGTGGTGGCGCATTCCCCGCAGTCATGGCAGAGCCATGGTTCAAGAGCCCCGAGCAACGAGCGTTTCAGACCGAGCAAAGCTTGCTGGATGGGTTTGCGGGGGAAGGACGCGTGACCATTGGAGAGCGTGCATACCACCGTGCAGCTGCCACAGTTAAGACAACCTTCGGTGTCGAACCTGCCGAACGCACGAATCTCCTTCACAAACCCCGGAACAGCCACGGTGCTCATGGTGTGACCTCACGCGGTAAAGTAAGAACGGGAAAAGGCGAACGAAGTGTTGTATGCGGCCGGAAATGGTTCCGCTCCGATACGGAAGATACTGCTAGGGGGTTAGGGTATCGCTACCCAGGGTCCAGCCAGGAGAGGTGAGGGTCCTACAGCATGGCACAAGGCCTTCAGGTCTGAAGCGCCGAATCAGGGATTGATACCTGTCCAGATTTCCGACCTATCTGTACTGCCCGAGAAGATAACAAACCTTGCATTAAGAGGCAACTCGCACCGCCGGACGCGGGATTCAGAGAGCGGACTCGGAGGCGGCAGTAATACACGCCCGAAGCGAGACCGTAACTGTTGAAGTTCACAACATGAACGCCCATACTGACGACGCAATTAACGAGTTCTGCGACTCCCTGGCCTTGCCCGCTCAAGACCGTGATAGCTGTCGGGATTCATGTCGCGCACGTCATTGAAGACTTTCCCTCCACGAGCGAACGACATCTTCATCATCTTCCCTTCAGGCTTCTGTGGTAACGTACCCCTTCTGCCAGGCGGAATCGCCTGCAAACGATGTGACCCTCGCGTAGACATGACGAAGCCTCCAAACATTGAGAAATTGCGTAGCCGGTTAGAACGGGCCCAACACCTTGCCTGACGATGAGTCGACGGAAGCGAAGCCGTCTCTCGAAGAAGACCGATCTGTGCTACTCAACTTTCGACACGTCAATCTCTCCGGGAGAACAGCCCTCCGCAGTCCAGGAGCCAACGAGGCGCTTGGACTTCGTATTGAGCTTCAGCGCGCCCTCTTTCAGACACCAACGGCTTCTGGCTTTCTGGTCGAGCACTTGGACCTCCTTGAAATACAGCGTGTCGTTCTTCATCGTTCCTTCGACTCTCATCACACCATAGTATTCCGAGTGGGGAATCTCGATTCTGGAGGATCCTGTAACCACCGTGTCCTTCTGATCCAGCTGAAGAACCAGAGAATACCCGATATAGCCGTCTTACACAACGCTTCGAGCAGGCTGTCGAGACGATCTGGACTTGAGAGAGATGCCATCCGAATTGTTATCCAATCCTGGGAAGACGCAGACGAAATCAAAGGAGGAGAGTGATGACGGAGGGGATAAGTTTCTTCATGAATTTGCCTCCGGGGGATGCGGATTGCACTGACAAAAAGACTGCTTGCTGTTGTTGTTGAAAGAATGCTTATGGCAATCCTTTCTCAGTGTTCGCTGCAGGACACTCTTCATCTACCTTTTACTGCTAACACCCAGCTCTCTCTCATTCTCCATCCTCGATTCTCGATCCTCCATCCTCCCTTTTTCTCCCACGCTTTCGCTTTTCAGATGAACACCTGTGCATCAACCGGTTCGCCGCAAATCGAGCACACGTACTGCCTTGTCGTCTCGTTGAAATCCGGCTCGCGCGTCTGCTTGCAGTTGGGACACCGGACAGTGAGAGGCGTGGGATCCTTTTGTTTGCCCATTATTGTCCTCGTGATGCCTGACGTTGCACCCCCCATTCCACGGGGCCGTCCGGCATGACAGAAATCTCTGCTTCAGGACGGCGCTCCAGATGCAACGCATCTGTGGAGCATGCCACCACGCAAACACCGCACCCCATGCAATGGTGATAGTCGACGGCCACAACACCATCGGAAGCGGACAGAGCATTGAACTGGCAGCGTCCGATGCAATTATTGCAGCCCGTGCAGGCGTCAGCTTCCACAACCAAGAAAAAGTCGGAGTGGGCGACAGCCGATGCGATGCCATATTGCGCAATGCCGCGCAATATCCCGCAGCAACAGGTGCAGCAGTTGCAGATATAGTCGATTCCGTCACGATAGTTACCCACTGTGTGTACAAGCCCGGCCTCTTCGGTCGTTTGAAGGATCTTCAGCGCTTCTTCCTTGGTGATGACCCGGTCTGTCTTGCTCCGGTCAAAGACATTTTTCACAGGAGCAAAGACCAGGCAGCTGTTCACCGGGCGATCGCACCCTTTTCCCACAAGTTTCTGTTGTACACGGCAAATGCAGTCGCGGACTCCCCAGGAGAGCGCCTTATCCAGCAATGCGCTGGCCCGGTCGTATGGTTGGATCTCTATCTGAAACGGGATTGCCTGCTCCACCGGAATCACGCGGTGATGGGCGGGAGCGTCGCGCAACAGAGACCCCTGTGTCTCGTTGAAATACTCCTCAAAGAGGGCCGCCATTTCTGCGTCCATGCGCGGCAGCTGATTTTCGTAGAAACCCACAACAAACGGTTTCAAGGCGAAGGTGAATTCCCCTTCTCCCCTCCTGACGGTTATCAATCCTTTGGCTGCCATTTTCTTAAGATTGTCCCGCCCCTCTTTGGCATCCACCCCCGCGCGTCCGGTGATGACCGCCGCCGGCTCGCCCGTCGGGCTCATCGCAGAGGCAAGCGCTGCCTCATCGTGAGCGAAGATCTTCTTGAGCAGCCGGATTTCAACGCCGGTCCTGGTCGCGGGAAAGCGGTTTGGGAGGGAATCGAGGAGCGAGGCAAGCTGCTTGTAGACTCTGTCATGCATTAGGTTTTCTTACCGTGTAATGGTCTTTGCCGGAATCACACAGTCCAAAATCTAAAACCCAGAATCCGAACTGCCATTTCGGCCCTTCAAGTTCTCTGTGTCTTCAGTGCAAGGCGCCGATTCTTTTTCCATATTTTCATATACCACGCAATGACCACGAAATTGACCGACCAGAACAGCAGCTCCAGCCAGAGCCGTTCTCCCATAATCCACCAGCGATGTTCCGGACCGTGGGTCACGTTGTCCACACTGAGGTGGAGCCAGTACATCGGCACATATTGGAGAATATCTGCGATTGCTCCATAGTGTGCACTCCGATAAAGCGCCCAGTGGTCATTCTCGATTACTCTGCCGTACACGCCGATCAGGTCCGGAAGCGCGCCAAAGAATCCCCCGGTCAATGCAAGGATCCAGAGCCATGTCCGGCGCCGAATCCGGGCTATGAACGGCCCCAAAAGGAGCAACCCTCCCTGGGTCGCGTGTGAGATAGTATCAGACATGCCGGCCTCATGGTGCGGCTTCAATGTAGCACGCGGGGGAAGCAGAAGCAAGACCAACCACAGATAAGGAAAGGAAACAGAAGATGCTGATCCCGTGCGCAATGGCTCTGGCTTTGTGTCTTCTGGTTCTAGTTCAGCCCCAGATCCGTGACCTTATGAATATGTACTGTCCGCAATTGCCTCCCCGGCTCCTGCTCTACAATCATTGCCAGAAATTCCTCGCCGGGCTCGAGGTGCTCAAACAGATCCATAAGGCCCTCATCCGATTGCCCGCCCGCCTGCAGAAACTGGCGGATCGTCTGGATACCCCAGAATTCATACTGCACCTCCTCGAAGGTCTCTGCTCCGGTATAGGCTTCAGGGAGGAAGACAAAGGCGCCGTCGGTTTCGGTTGTGGTGACGGAAGAGTTGAGAAGTCGGTCGAAATGACCGTAGATGGCGGTGAGGAGTTCTGAGTATTTCATAGGTTCGACGTTGAAACTCACCTTCACCCCGTCCTCCCTCCGCCTGCCGGTAAGCAGGGGGGAGCAGGTGAGTTCTACTTAGCGCCTTTTGAAAACAGGAACTCCAGCGGCTTCCAGACTCTTTTAGCCCATGCCTGCTCGCTGTGTTCGGCTCCCTGGTCCAAGTATCCCATCAGCGACTTCCCTTCAACAAGGCCCTTCTCCTTCAACAACTCGTGCATTCGATCATACCCGGGTTGAAGCTGCGCTTCCAGTCCTGCCGTGCCACAGTCAAGATAGATCGCAATGTCGTTCGGGAGGCTTGCCGCAGCTTCCACCTGGTGAATGACTTTATTGTTGTCCCAGCGAAAAGCGCTGGAGAGGCAGCCGGCTTTTGAGAAGACCTCGGGATGCCACCAGACAAGAAGGAACGAGATCAGCCCCCCCATCGAGGATCCCATGACTGCCGTGTTTGCCCGATCCGGTCTCGTTCGGTATGTGGAGTCGATCATCGGCTTGAGTTGATTCACGACAAACGAAGCGTAGGCCCGGCCGAGCGTCGTGTCTGAATACTCCAGCATCCTGTCGGGCGAGTTGGAAATGCCGACAATAATGATCTCTTCCATGGCACCATCGCGGATGAGACTGTCGGCCACTTCGTCCGCATGCCAATCGTTGCCGCCGAATGCCGTCCGGGGATCGAAGACGTTCCGCCCGTCGTGCATATACAGAACCGGATAGCGGCGTGAGCCCGCACTGTCATACGAGGGCGGGAGCCAGACGATGATCTGTCGGACGTAGTTCAACCCGCGTGCGATCACTCCCCGATGGTACCGTACTGTTCCGGTGATCCCCGCTGCCGGCTCGTATCCAAGATGCTTCCATGTCACGGGGAACAAGTCGAGGGTCGTATCGGATCGAAGAGCGACCTTCACGTTCCCTGGAATGGCCCCGGTTTGGTAGAGGGCTTCTTCGTCCCAGTCGCCAAGCGTGACTTTGAATTCCACGTCTGTTCCTCTGGCAGCACTGACACTGGCGCTCCAGACCGCACTGTCCCCCTTCGTCATGCGGAGTCCATCGGCCTGCCAGAGCCCCAGCGCCGGGAGACTGCCGGAGAGAAACACCGTCGCCGTGTCGGGAGTATCGGGCGGCACATGGACACGAACGGTGAGCGTTTGGGAGTGCACCGCGGCAAGCGACAGAATGACCCCGCACAAGACGAGTATCGTGCGCCACATCCGTGACCTCTTTATTCTCTTCCTCCGCAATTGGGAAGCTGCCAGCGAACAGCTTGGTGCCGAAGGACCGTCTGGTGTTATGCGCATGGAGCAGTGCGAGTGCTCTCACGGAAATATACTCTGGTTTTGCGGAATTAACACGCAGAAGGGGATTGGGATGTTCTCACCAGGATTCCTTGAAGAAGGTAGCCTCTGTGAAATATGGCTTCGTGAGATCCTCTAGCTCTTTCATCTGCGCCGCGTTCAGCGGCTTGAACTCTCGGGCGATCTGCACGTTTTCTTCGAGCTCCTTCACGTTCGAGATCCCGACAATGGTAGAGCTCACCGGAAGGGTGAGCACATAGCTCATCGCCTGCTTCATGGCGGTAATCCCTCCTTCATGGAAGATCTTTCCGCGTGCCGGAACCTTCATGCCAATGATCGACATCTTCTTCTCAACCGCAACGGGAAGCAGATTGTCGATGAATGACATCTTGTGTTTGTCGGCGGCGTTGAGCGCCATGAGGATCGAGTCGAACGGGTATTGCTCGATTGCTTTCTTGAGGATGAAAGGATCTTTGTGTCCCGTAATGCCCAGGAAACGGACCATCTTTTGGTCCCGTGCCTTCTCGAGCGCCTTGATCGCTCCGTCGTTTGCAAAAATCTGATCGAGATCCTCCTGCGTCCGGACGTTATGAAGCTGCCACAGATCGAGGTGATCGGTCTGTAGCGCCTTGAGGGATTCTTCAAGCGAACGCATCGAGCCGTCGTACGATCGCTCCCGGGTCTTCGAAGCAAGGAAAACTTCTTTCCGGCGGGTCTTCATCACTGAACCGATATATGTCTCGCTCACCCCTTTCCCATAGACCCTTGCCGTATCGATGTAATTCACTCCCAGGTCGATGGCCCGGTTGACAATGGCATGCGCCTCGTCGTCCCGGCCTGCCTCTTCAAGGGTTGCTTGTCCTCCCAGGCTGAAGATCTTGGCCTTGTACCCCGTTTTTCCGAGAGACCGGACAGGCATGTCGGTCTCCTGCTCGAGTGTCTTGGCGTACGCTTCGATTGATTCGGTCCCGTGCCCGATCAGCGTCGCTGCTGCTGCGCCGCCGACGACGGTCTTGACGAACCGGCGTCGTGATACCTTGTCGTCATTGGTCATTGCGCGCCCTTGCGGATGGTATTGATCTATTGGAACAGCATTGCGTGGAGTCGCCTGAGCCGTTGCCCGGGCTGTTGATAAAACCGAGGCATGCCGTCGTTGGTTCCGCCCCGGGCATTCAAGCCGGGATTCTCCGTGGGGCCAGACGAGGGCCTGGCCCCGAACACGGGCGTGACTGGCACCCAACGCCCCGTTATCGCATCGGTTGCTTGAGCTCTGTCTACCGGGCCGCCTCGAGTTCTTTCGAAGCCGTGATCGCGGCGATCGTCCCATCGGAGACGGCAGTCGTGATCTGGCGATATGCTTTGCTGGCCACGTCGCCGACGGCAAACACGTCCCTGATGTTGGTGTGCATTACCGCATCCGTCTTGATGTACCCCCACTGGTCCAGATTAAACCGGCCCGCTACTTCCTCGATATTTGGCTTCATCCCTACGAAAATGAACACCCCGTCGCATTCGAGTGTATTGCGCGTGTGGGACTTCAGATCTTCGACGATGACGCGGCGGACGCTCGCGCCGTCTTTTATGAATTCGCGCGGTTCGTGCTCGAAGAGAAAGTTGATCCTGGGATTCGCAAAGGCCTTTTCCTGCGCCACCTTGTTCGCCTGGAGCGTGGCAAACTGGTGCACGATCGTCACGGTGCGGGCGAATTTGGCGATAAAGAGCGATTCTTCGATGGCGGAGTTGCCGCCCCCGATCACGATCACTTCCTTCCCTTCATAGAATTTGGCATCGCACGTTGCGCAATAAGAGATGCCCTGTCCCCGGTACTCCCGCTCCCCTTTTACTCCGATCGGCCGGGGGGAAGATCCCGTTGCCAGGATAATCTTCTTCCCGCTAAGAGTCTCGAAGCCGTCGATGACGATGTTCTTGTTCTCGAGGTCCATCTGCGTGATTTCCACGGCGCTGCGGAATTCGACACCCGCTGCTTTCGCCTGCTCCGCCATCTGATGCATGAGCATGTAACCAGAGACCGGTTCATGAAACCCGGGGTAGTTGCTCACCAGGTGTGTCACCTTCACCTGCCCACCGGGAAGTTCTCTGTCCACAACGATAGTCTTCAGCTTCGCCTGGGCGGCATAGATCGCGGCCGAAAGGCCGGCGGGACCGCCGCCGATCACGAGTACGTCGCAATGCGTGCTCACGGGAACAACGGCGGAACGCAACGCTTTGCCTCTCTCCGGGGAAATGAGAAGCTCAAGGTTCCGCACGATCTCGGACCGCCGGATTCCCCCGCTGAGCTGTTCCCCCACCTGTTTGCCATCCTTGAAGAAGAGAAGCGTTGGCGAGGAGGAAACGCCCAGCCTGAGCGCAAGATCCCGACTCTCCTGCCGGAAAATCTTCAGAAAGGTTATGTCCTTGCCGTAGATGTCGCTCAGCGGCTCAAATTTCGCCGCGAGCGCTTCACACGGAGGGCACTCAGTGGAATAGAAATCCAGGGCCACAGCCCCCTCCCTGAAGCACCTCGTTCTCGAAATCTCCGGCTTTAATATACCGTATATTCTCATGCGTTGCCATGTAGCTCCTTGTGATAGTACAATGATATTCCCATGCCCAGTAATTCCTTCACCGGCCGACAGTCCGGCGCATGTAGATCCCCTGTCTTGTTGAATGCCACGGAGGCGCATCCACCACCGCAGGCAAGGCGGAGTTCACAAGCAGCACATGCGGCAATGGTGGTCACGTCCCGCTCTTCCCATATTGACACGAGGTCCTGATTCAGGGTCGCGGATGGATAAAACGTCCCTAGCGCCTCTTCACTCTTTCCCACCGTTGCCGTACAGGAGTAGACCTTGCCGGCGGAATCGAACGCCCACTCCGTTTTCGTGCCCGGGCAGGAGTCGAACAGCGGAGAGGGAAGCTCTCCCTCCTCGAAAAGGAACCGTGCGACAGAAAATGCGGGCTTGTGGAATGCCAGGATTTCCGGGTTCTGCTGAATGAGCGTGTAAAGCTCTGTGAACATTTCCAGCCGGGAAAGGAGCTTCTGCCGGTCCGTCTGGCAGGAATGCAGTTCGTAGTTCCGCCCGAGCTGGGTCTTGAAGCTCGGTGAGTTGGTCCAACCCTTTTCGATGGCAAACCGGGCCAGGAACGGAAGGTCAGCGATGTTCTCGCGATCAATGACCACACGAAGATTGACTGTAATGCCGGCGCCGAGAGCACGGTCAATGCCCCGTACGATGCGCTCAAATGTCTCTCCTCCCCCTTTGAGCGGACGGCGGGCATCGTGCAACGCGGACATACCGTCGAGCGTCACCTGAACTTCGCGGATGCGGTGCGGCGCGAGGAGAGTGACATAATCCTCAAGCGTGTAGCCGTTCGTGACGATCGCGGTTTCCAGTCCTGCGGACTCTGCATTCTCGAGGAACCGCGCGATCACGCCTCGATAGGAAGCACCGGGAAGGAGCGGCTCTCCGCCGAAGAGCGTAAGATATTTTTTCCTTCCGGGAAATCGGCTTTTGACATGCTCAAAGAACGCATCGATCACCTCGTTCCCGGGAATCACCAACCGGTGTGCGTAACTTTCCTGGTAGCAGTAGCTGCAGGCAAAATTGCAGGTGTACCACGGCACGAAAAAGATCTGGATCTCGTCCTTATCGCGCGCGTCGAGAAAGTCGGCGTACTTCCTGCGGAAGAGGCGCTCCTCTTCGGCCGTGTCACTGAGATATCCCTTGGAGACATACTCATCCACCTCGGTGTAGCGGCCCGCGAGGATTTCCTGGGCCTTCTCGTGCGAAACAATGTCCGCGTTCCCGCTCAGCAGATTGACGAGGTAGTACTCATCCGAGCCCGGAATGCGTGAAAAAATATTATGTCGGGAAAATTGAAGGAGCGAAGCCATAGTCAGTCGGGAATCATGATATTAAAAGAAACGCGTCAGTCATGACAGCCTGCCACGTTCTGCGACGTCTTAGCGCAGCATTGGGCGACAGTCTTCGAAGCATTGGTGCTTTTGTTGAGAAGAGACTTCATGCGTACCTCCTTTCTGAGCAATGCCGGGTTATGACCCGCAGTTGCACGATGATTTGTTGGCAGACACGGTGAAGCTCACAACGTCAATGCTTCCCTTCCTGTATGGCTTGCTCTCTTCAAAGATCGTGATGTTCTTAAATCCGGTCTCGTTCAGTATCGACAGATACTCTTCCCGTGTAATCGCTCCGGCCCAGCATTCCGCCACGGCCGTTGGGTCATTCGCATATTCCTGGGGCACAGGCTCCGTTGCATAGATATCGCTGACAACGAATCTCCCCCCCTTCTTGAGCACCCTCATGATCTCCATCCAAACAGCCCGCTTGTTCGAGGCATGATTGATGGTGCAGTTGGAGATGACCAGGTTGGCGATGCCGCTTTCCAAGTGGAGCTGTTCCAGTTCTGACTGGACAACCCTGACATTGGCGTAGCCGAATTTCTCAATGTTCCTCCTTGCTTTAGCAAGCATCCCTTCCGAGATGTCAACCCCATAGACGAGCCCTTGCTCTCCCACCGCTTCGCGCAGACGGATAAGGTCGGTACCCTTGCCGCAACCGAGGTCAATGCAGGTCTCACCGGGTTGCGGTTGGCTCAAATCAATAGCACCGCCGCAGGATAGACAACATTCTTGTTCAGCAAGCCCACTATACCGTCGTTCGATTTCAATCGTATTCATGGTCCTCTTAAGGAAAAAACGGGGAAAATAGATGCAAAGAGCGGAGTTGCGGCGCTATCCAGCCTTGTGCGGAAAGTCCGCCGGCCAAAATCTAGGAATTTACATCTGTTGGATGCAGAAAGGGGGGGAAAAGGGTCAGAAGCGAAGAAACGGATCAGGTATGTGCCGGAGCTGCACCATCCCGACCGCGCAACGGGCTTGATGCGAATGCCGCATTGCAAGCGACCTGTTTCTCCAGGGCCTCTTCCTGGTGCAACCAAGACTTCCCTCTTCCAGTCCGCGCACCGTGGGAGAACGGATCTCGATTGTCACGATAGTCTTGACCAAGGGCCTTTTCACGTTTTACCTGTACCCTTCTATGTGGTCCTATGGGGAGCCCTCTGTCCTGCCATGAGCAAGTGATCGTGCGACGAGAGGGTTCGCACGGCGAACGCCAGACTCAGGCCAATAAGAAGGGCACTGGCAAGAAAAGGAGCTCCAGGGAAATAGACGACCGCATTCTGGCTGGTGAAATACGAAAAAAGGTGCGTCATGATCACGGGAGAAATGATTGCGGTCAAGCTCATGAGGCTGGTCACCCCCCCCTGCAATTGACCCTGCTCATCGGCCGGGACTTGAGTTGAAATAATCCCCTGGAGTGCCGGTCCTGCAATCCCGCCAAGACAATATGGAACCAGGAACGCGAATATCATCCAGCTTTGCGAAGCAAAAGCAAAGAGGACAAAGCCAACGCCATACAAGCTGAGTCCCAGATATGCAGCGTGCTTGTGACCGAGAGCCGGGATGACGGCGCGGATCAATCCTCCCTGAACGATCGCCGTCATCAGGCCGACCAACCCGAGAGAGTACCCCACCATTGCCGAATCCCAGTTGAATCGCTCCATGGTGAAATACGTCCATGTGCTCTGTACTGCGAAGGCAGCAATATAGAGAAACGTCAGCGACCCAAGCAGCCCGGCAACGACCGGGTATTTTCGCAAGCGCCCAAGGGAACCGATGGGATTGGCACGTTTCCACTCGAAGCGACGGCGGTTTTCCGGTTTGAGCGACTCCGGAAGGACGAAATAGCCATAGAGGCAGTTGATCAGGGAGAGTCCTGCCGCGGCAAAGAACGGTACACGGGATCCGTATTGTCCAAGCACTCCACCAATGACCGGCCCCAGCATGAAGCCCACGCCGAATGCCACGCCGACCATGCCGAAATTCTGCGCACGCCGCTCGGGCGGAGAGATGTCAGCGATGTACGCGCTCCCGGTCGTGAAACTGGCACCAAAGATCCCGGAGAACAAACGTGCGGCAAACAGCCAGACCACCGTCGGTGAAAGCGCAAGGACCAGGAAATCCACGCCCAACCCAAAGAGCGAGGCAAGCAACACCGGACGCCGCCCGAAGTGGTCACTCAGGTTGCCCATCACCGGAGAAAAGAGCAACTGCATAGCGGAGTAGGTGAACATCAACCATCCGCCGTAACGGGAAGCTTCACTCAAGTCGCCATGGATCAGCTCGACGATAAGCCTGGGAACCACCGGCACGATGATGCCGATGCCCGTGGTATCGATAAGGAGGGTGACGAAAATAAATCCCAACGCAGCTTGGCGCTTTGTTGACATCTACGGCTCACGGCAGTTGATGGAACAGCCTGAACTACAATAGCACAATTAATTCATTGTTGCGCATAAAAAACCTGCATGCAAATGCATGCAGGGGAGATGAGGCTTCCTCGGGGATTCATCAGTACACGAGCAGGTATCAATGCGATTTTCTCCGGCCCTTCTTTTTTCGCGGAGCGGGTTTGCGGCGTACGGTCTTTTGCTTTGCCGGCGATTTCTTTGCGGTCGCCCTCCTTGCCCGTACGGGCTTTGGTGGCTCCTGCGGTCCCTTGATCATACCTATCATGTTTCCATCGGGATCCGTGAACTGCGCGAATGTCACCATACCGGGGATCTCGGTAACCGGCACCACCACCATTCCGCCGAGGCTTACCGCCCTGTCCAGATGCGACTGAATATCTTCAACTTGTACATAGAATGTAACGCAGGGACGACCATTCTCCTGCACCTGACCGATACCGCCGTTGATCCCCATTTTCACGCCGGTGTCAATCATTCCGTACCCCACCTCCGGCATCACATCAAAGTTCCATCCGAAGAGATTGGCGTAGAAATCCCGTACACGTTGAGCGTCCTTTACCATGATTTCAAAATGGGTAACCGGTGCTGCCATGAGTTCCTCCTTTTCGTGTGATTGGATTGTCAGTGTTCTTGACCCACTCCCAAACCGGAGACACTTTCGTAATGCAGAAATGTCGCGAAGCAGAACTTCTTTGTCAAGAGGTAACCAACAGGGCCGACAGTTTGTGCAGGAGGGTCGAAAACGCCGGAACGCTCTTAGACAAAAGGAGTTGCAGGAAAAATGATAAGTTTTACATGAGACGTCAATGAGGCTCAAGAGGCAAGGCGCCATGTGATGCCATTGCCGGCTTGGAGATGGACACGGCGAGGGTCACTGAGAGAATTTTCAGAGGACGGGAGCCGAGGCTCGTCGCGTTCCGGAAGGACGGATACAACTCGTCCCGCCACAGGCCTGTGGCGGGACGAAGTGGACATCAACAGTCCAGATTCCAAATTGCCTTACCCCCTTTCTCTTCCGTGGCCGATCCCTCTCGCTTTTCCGGAATATTCATCCTTTCTATGGCCCCGGTTGTACTCGCGGTTCCACAGTCCATTGCCGTTTAGTTCCCAGCGCCCTTCGTTCCAGTACCATCCTTTCGGTCCGCGATGCCAGCCGCCATTCATCCATTTGTATGCCGGGCGCGATGCCATCCAGTGCCCGCGGGCCCAGACATAGCGTCCCGCGTGTATATTCCACATCCAATGTCCCCGTGCCCAGACGGCGTGGGCAAACGGCGGAGCATACACCTCTTCGTAGACCGGGGCGGGAGGACCGAACCGCACTCCGATATCCATCCATACCTGAGAAGCTGCTGGCGGTGCAGCAACGAGCGACAGCAGTGGCAGCGCAATCGCGAATGCAATCATGTGAAGTTTCATGGGGTGCTCTCCTTTCGGTCGAAGATGTTCTATACGGGTTGAAGTCAATTCGCGTGCCATCAGGCACGTGCGCTTTTTGGCGCTTCCGGGGAGCGATGAGCCGGCGGGTGTCCATTCCCTGCGTCAGGCAACGTCCGCTGAAGTGGACAGTTGTCTGTATCCAATGGAATATCTATATTAAACTACACATCGAAGCAGGACTCCCCACATGACACTCTACGCATTTCTCCCCCGAGCCCTCCGGGGCTCGGTGCTGCTCTGCACTTCTGGCTTTCTTGCTGTCGCGATGGCGTTGGGGCAACCCCGGTGGATCGCTCCACAAAAGACCTCAGCAAGCGATCCGGATGCTCCCTGTCCAATCATGCGCTCATCCTTCAAGATCGACCGGGTTCCCACCCGTGCCACGGTGAGGGTCATCGGTCTTGGTCATTATCAGCTTTCTCTGAATGGACAACAGGTTGGAGAGTCTGTTATCAACCAGCCCTGGTCGGAGTACAACAAAACGCTGTACTGGCAGGAATTCGACATCCTCCCTCTGCTTCACAAGGGAGAAAACGCCTGGGGTGTGCTCCTGGGAAATTCATTTTGGAGGGTCGGCCCCGCCAATGACACGATGCGCTATGTGAAGACCGACGCGATGCCTGATTTCTCACAAGGCCTTCCGTATCTCCTCTGGCTGGAAGCAAAGATCAGAACAGAGGGTGGCAGAGAGGTGACAGTCACGAGCGATGAGACTTGGAAGTGTATGGATGGGCCGCTTACCTTTTCGAATATTTATGCCGGAGAGGACTTCGATGCCAGGCGTGTGCCCCCCGGCTGGGACACACCCGGTTTTGATGACCGATCCTGGAGGAACGTGGCGGCAGCCCCTGCACCGTCTGCTGCAAGGGAAGCATTCACGGGGCCGCCGATCAGGGCAATGCAGATCTTTCAACCAGAACGCATTGTAACACCGCAGGTCAAGCTTGAAGGATCCGGAAGCACGCAAGGAGAATACACATATGTCTTTCCCCAAAACTGCTCCGCGCTCCTTCGGTTCACCGTCGAAGGAACAGCCGGCAAGACAGTCAGGTTCAAGCCGTGCGAGTACATGGACTCCACGGGCCGCGTGAAGTTCACGTATACATGGGGGACGAAGAAGGATATCTGGCACGACTACACATTGCGCGGCTCGGGACCTGAGCAACACCAGGTGCTCTTTTGCTACGTTGGGTGCCAGTATGTGGGAGTGACGGGCGCTGTTCCGGAAGGGTATCCCAACCCCGGCAGGCTGCCCGTGTTGAAGTCGCTGGAGCTCGTCCATGTCCGGGCCGCCTGCCCGGACGCCGGAGTGTTCTCGTGTTCCAGCGAGCTCCAGAACGGCGCGTATCGGCTGATCGATTGGTCGATAAGATCGAACCTGAGCTATGTCGCGACGGATTGCCCGCACCGCGAGAAGAATGGCTGGCAGGAGCAGAACTGGCACATGGCAAGGGCTTTCAGCTATCGTTTTAACGCTCAGACGTTCTTTGAAAAGATCGCACACGACGTGCGCGACACCCAGCTCCCAGATGGCCACGTTCCAACGAACTGCCCCAATTACCTCGTGGGTGTTCGTCCGCATGGCTACTGGAATGAGGCGCCCGAGTGGGGCATCTCCAGCGTGTTGTTGCCGTGGCATCTCTACGAATGGTATGGCGATCGAGCCGCACTCAAGGACGCCTTCGAGAGCATGCGGCGATATATCGATTATCTCTCCTCACAGGCGACGGATGGTGTCATCGCCAGCAACCTCGGGGATTGGTACGACTACGGCCACGGGAAAGGGGACGGCCCTTCGCAGTGGACACCGAACCAGGCAAGCGCCACGGCAATCTGGGCCCTTGGAGCAAAAACCGTTGCCCAGGCTGCGCACGTGTTGAACAAAAGCAGCGAGGAAGCAGCGTACGGAAAACTCTGGGAACAGATCAGGAAGGATTTTCAGCGCCGCTTCTATGATCCGCAGAGGAAGTCCGTCCTGAACCACGGCTCGTGCCAGGCGATCAACAGTACTGCACTCTGTGTGGGACTCATTCCCGAGGAAGACCGGAAGGCCGTACTCCAGGCAGTGGTCGATGACCTGGAGAGGTGGGGATGGCAGCAGACTGTAGGAGAGGTGTTGCAGGTCTTTTTCGTTCGCGCTCTCGCTGAAGGGGGGCGCAACGACGTGCTCCATCGAGTGTACAGCCGTGAGACCCGGGGGAGCTACGGGTACATGGTGCGTCAGGGGCTCACCACGCTCCCCGAGAGCTGGGACGCGAAGCCGGGAACCGGCAACAGCATGAATCATTACATGCTTGGCCATCTGATGGAATGGCAGTTTGCATATGTCGCCGGGATTCGGCAGCAACCCGGCAGCGTGGGCTGGCGCCGTATTTTGATCGCACCAAATCCGGGGCCGTTGGACAGCGCATCGGCTGCGTTCAATGGCCCTTCGGGCCTGGTGAAAGTCCACTGGGAAAAGAAGAAAGACACGTTTGAGATGACCGTCACCGTTCCGTCCGGAGTTGAGGCCGAGGCGCTCCTGCCAAACGGACAGCGACTACCGCTGAAAGCAGGAACGGCGGTGGTGAAATGCGAATTGTGAATCGTGATTACCTCCGGGTCAGGCGATTCACAGATGAGGTGCTGCAGCGAGCATCGTCGACAGTCATGCCGACGGTGCGCAACTTCACGGAGTATATTCGCACCTGCCGGCTGGAAGCGCTACGGCAGAGCGAGGAATACGTACTTGAGCTGCTGAGTTTCGGCCTGCTCTAGAATTCCTACGGCGGGTATGCGCTGGCGGTACGCCGGGCGCCTTTCATGACGATGGCACGGAAAGGGTTCATTCCACATTCCAGGTGTACAATCCCGCTGAGAAATCCGGTGCCAACCCGACTTCCAGTTTCAACGCGCTCGTCTTCACCGGCTTGAACGTGACCATGTTAAACTGGTCTCTGCGGTTTTCATAAGGGGCCGTATTCTCCACGGGCCTCCATTCGTCCCCCTGTTTGTAGAGTATGCGCCAGGAGGCCGGGACCCGGCATTCCCCGTATCCGGTGTCATCAAACCAGTACACTTCCGCTGTGCCAACGGTTTCAGGTTCAGCAAAATCATATTGCACCCATTCTGTTGTTCCTTTCTTCGGCCACCAATGCATGTAAGGGCACGACTGATCCATGGAGCTCCCCGGTATCATCTGGTATTTCACCACCTCCGGGCTGCGTCCTCCCGAAGCGGTCGCCTTGCTCCGAAAGGCTGCTGTCGGCGCCGGCAAAGCGCGGGCGTGATCTTTTTCACGGGCCGGCCAAACTGTCATTTCACACCTATCGCGATGCGCCCAAGCGTAATAGGGAATTGCCATGAACTCCTGCTTGTCTCCGGCAACGATCTCTCCCGTAAGCGTCCGCTTTGCGGGGATGGCCGTGCCTTTCACGACCTGAACGCCTCCCAGAAGGTCGCTGCGGAATTCGCTCGTAAACGTCACATCATCGGAAAGAACAAGATTGACCACCCTTCCCTCCTTATTATCCGCTCCTTCCAGGCAGAACACGATGGGTCCACGCTCCAGTGCTACGCGCCCGCGGTCCTCCTTGAGGTTTGGATGGGCGATCACCCGCCGTACTTCCATCGGCAACTCCAGATCTACCACATCTCCCTTCTTCCATATCCGGTCAATCTGAGCAAAGTTCTTCTCAACCTTATAGGCAACGGGCTCCCCATTCACATGGATGACGAGGCTTCTCACTGAAACGTCCTGGTACCGGTAGAGATCACTCGGCACCGGACGGTTTTGCGCCCAGCCAGGGATGCGGAGGTTCAGGTTGAACGTTGCGGGCTTGCGCGGATCAACGGTAAGTCTCACTTTTCCTTCCCAGGGATAGCGGGTCACCTGCTTTATGGGAACAGGTTGTTTTTCCATCGGGACGGTAGTTTCGCTTCCGATGAACAGATTAACGTACAGATTCCTCCGGTCATAGGCGTAAATCCATCCTTGAATGGAAGGAATAATGCGCGCGTCATTTGGCGGGCAGCAGGCACAATCGAACCAGGCGGAGCGCTTTGCCCCGTTCGCCAGCACTTCAAGGCGATTCGGATAGAAGAAGCAATCACCGCTCATACCGATACCGGAAAGCACATTATTGTAGATGGCCCGCTCGATAATATCGAAGTATTTGCCGTCTCCGTGCCAGAGAAACATGCGGTCGTTCCAGAGGGCGTTCGCAATTGCGGCACAGGTTTCACAATACGCGGTGAGGTTCGGGAGTTCGTAGCCGCTGCTGAAGCCTTCATTCCCTCCCGAAGCTCCGAGTCCGCCCGTGACATAGAGTTTTGTTCCGACCACATCGTCCCAGATCTTGTCGAGCGCATCCACGTAGGTAGAATCCCCGGTCAATGCGGCAACATCGGCCATCCCCGAATACATGTACGCGGCGCGCACCGAGTGACCGACGGCGGCGGTCTGCTCCCGGACCGGCTTGTGGTCCTGCGAGTACTCTCCCATCAACTCGTGCCCTTTGGCATTCCCGCGTTCGTCAAGATAGAATTTGGCGAGATTCAAATACTTTTCTTCCCCGGTGACCCGGTAGAGCTTCACCAGCCCGATCTCGATCTCCTGGTGGCCGGGTACTTCCCCGCGTTTGCCCGGGCCGAAGGTGTTGCAGAGAAGGTCCGCGTTTTTGACGGCAATGTTGAGAAGATTCCTCTTGCCGGTTGCCTTGAAATGCGCTACCGCCGCCTCGTACATGTGCCCGGCGTTGTAGAGCTCATGGCTGCCATCCTTGATCCCCACCCACCGTTCTTTCCCGCCGGGGGGCTGATAATCATCCCGTATGAGCTTCCGTGCAGTGTAAAGATAACCGTCAGGCTCCTGTGCTGCCCCGATGATACTGATGAGACTGTCCAGAAGCTTCTCCAACCGCGCATCCGGGCGAAGAGCCAGATGGTATGATGCGGCTTCAATAACCTTGTAGACATCGGAGTCGTTGAAGTGAATCCCGACGAATTTGCCCTTCTTGAGCCCTCCGGCAATGGCAAAGTTGTCGATGCGTCCCGTCTCTTCGCATTCGCGGATGTTGTGCGGAAGGGTCACCGCGCGATTGACCTCGAGGCGCTTGGCCCAGAAGGAATCCTGCACCTTGACTTTGTCGAACGGCACCTGGGTGATGGGGTAGTCGTTGTGTTGGGCCAGGAGAGTGCCGGTACAAAACAGGCATGAAGCAACCGCATCAACGAGTAGGCGATTCATAATGGTCCCATTGAGATTGAATGATAGTACCTCAATCGCTCTGATTACTCGGAGCGATTTGCCGACCCGTGCATCTCGCAACGCAAGAGCTTCTTCCCCTCGAACCACCGCCGGCTCTGGAATGAAACGATCGCTGTTCGTCGGCCGTGGGTCATCGTCAGCGGGATCTGGTACACCTCTTCCACTGTCCCATCCTTCATCTCTTTCACGATGGGTTTCAACTGCATGGGAATCTCATCGAGCGAGATGGTATAGGCCCTGCCGGTGTCGTTCCTGGCAAAAGTCAGCCTGAGATCCACCGGGCGGTCAATCAACACCTTCATGGATATGTTGAACCAGTCCTTCGTCGACATCCATTTTCTTCCGGCATCCGTTCCCTTCAGGATCTCGTTGCCGAACATGCTATGGGCCGTTTCCGAATTCTGGTCGCCAATGACGAAGTTGTCCAGCATCTTGCCGGTGAACTGTTCGCTTTCCCGTTTTGCCTCCTCCCATGCCGCCGTACTGAAGAAATTCCAGTAGACCGCGTAGCGCTCGTCAGCGATCTCTTCCAGCGGAACGAGATCAACATCCCGGGGCACGCCGGCGCCTTTTGTGCGGAATGTCAGCGGCTTGCCAGGGACTGGGTCGATCCAGGAGGCGAGATCTCTGGCATTTGTTACAAAGACCGGCGAGAGAACCGGGGGCAATGTCGGGCCATACGTGCCGTACCGGAGTGTGTCGGCCAGGCGCCCCTCTTCCAGCTTTCCGGCCAGCACGACCGGCCCGTACATGATGGCCGCCATCGCCGGATCGTCCGGCATGGGATGAAGGTGGAGCGTCATGCTGTATCGCACCTCGACCGTGTCCCCATCCTTCCATGTGCGCTCAAGGATGAGATAACTCCCCGGACTCGAGCTGACGCCTAAATCTTTTCCATTGAGGGTCACGCGGGCACCGGTGCTGCTCCATTGTGGTATGCGGATCTTCAAAGCAACGGCGACCGGCCGCTTTGCGTGTATTGTCAGGCGGGTGCTTGCATTTTCAGGGAACTTGGTTTCCTGCCGGAGGGTCAGACCTTTTTCCTCCCATTGCAGTTCGGAGGGAACAAAGAGATTGACAAAGACGCTGTTCTCGTCATGGTAGTAGACATCGCTCGCCAGGCGGCCGAACGATTCCACGCCGGTTCCCGTGCAGCACCAGAAGGAGTTCCGGGGCGTACCGAATGTCTTGTACCAACCCGATCCGAGCGGCTTATAATACATTAGCCCCCCGGTCCTCGGATCCTGGGTCGGCAGGATGCTGTTGAAGTACGTCCTCTCATAGTATTCGGCATACTCGGGTTCCGGATCCCATGAAAACAGATGCGAGGTAAGCTTGAGCATATTGTATGAACAGCAGCTCTCCTCCGTGCTTGGGCCGAGCTGGGTGGAAAGGTGGTACGGCTCGCTTCCCCAATGCTCGCCGTTGCTCGTTCCCCCTGTCGCATAGGAGCGCGCATGGACAACCTGGTTCCAGAAGAAACGCGAGATCGTGCCGTATCTTTTTTCGCCTGTCAGTTCATAGCCGCGGGCCGCCCCGACAGCCTGAGGAATATGGGTGTTGGCGTGCAGTCCTCTGAGCTTGTCCTCATGATTCTGCAGTGGATCGAGGAAGGAGCGCTTCTCAAATCGCTTTGCCAGGCTCAGGTGGGCAGGATCTTTCGTGATGGCGTAGAGATTGAACAGAGACTCGCTCATCCCTCCGAACTCGGTCTTCAGCATGTCCTGCATCTGTTCGTCGCTCAGCCGGTCTGTCCGCTTTTTTGCCCAGGCCGTCATTTTCTTCACGACATCCAGGGCCTGCGTGTTGCCGGTATAGACGTAGACATCGATCAACCCCTGAAAAATCTTGTGAAGGGTATACCAGGGAGCCCAGACTTTTCCTGTCGCTTCAACGCGATCGATGAACTCCTCGGGATAGGCGCTCAGGTAGCCGTTCCCGAGTTTCCCCTGGCACTTCGCAAGCTCCGCGACGAGCGTATCGGCCTTGGCCTTCAACACGGCATCACCTGCGCTCGCATACATCAGCGCACATGCGGAAAGGAAATGACCGGTGAAGTGGCCGCGCAGCTCGATCGTCGGAGCTTCCCAGCCCCCCAACGGCTCAGCCGATGTCGGAATGCCCGCGGTCAATCGGAACGTGTGCAGCAGCCGGTCCAGATCCATGCCGCGCAGGAAAGCCTGATTCCGTTCGGCTGCCTCTTTAATCGGGCCGTCGAGCAGCCGTACCTGTTGCAGTGCAAATGGATGCACATGCACTCTCGCGTCGGTGTTTAGCTCGCCGCTCATGAGCGTTCCTGCGCAGAACACACCGAGCAGAGCGGAGATGCTCCAGGTTTTCATCCGGACAGATCCTTTCATGGAAGTCAGAGCTTCTCTTTGGGATCGAGGAACCGCTCTTTGAATGTCGGGTCATTGCCCGCCATCGTGAGGAACACATCGAGCGGGACCACTTCGAAGTCGGGCCCCAGTTTGTCGAGAATTCCCTTTACCCTCTTGATGTCGCTGGATTCGCGGATGTGCGCGAGAAGGAAATACGGGCGTTTGGGATTGATCCGAGCCAATTCCTGCAGGTCCGCCACAGCGTCCGCCTCCGGACGCTCTGGCGACAAATAATAATCGTATGACATGAACGGCTTTCCGTCTTTCACATCGAACGTATAGGATGGCGCGTAGCCATTGACAAAGCCAATTGCTTCAGGTATCCCTTCGTAGTACATGTTCACGATGCTTTTGGGCAGATCGCTGTTTCCCTCGACCGTCGCTCCTTCGGAGTAATCCATTGTTTCGAACACTCTCAGGTCAAGCACTTTCATCTGCTCCCGCGCGAGGGCGATCAACTGTTTCAACGTGTCACGCGGCACGGCCTTCGGATACAGGTATCCGGGACCCGAGAGGCATCCAATGAAGTAGTCGTTCGGCGTGGCCATTGTGTAGAAGTATTCGGCCATGGCAGGCGCCATCCAGGTGTAATTCATCAGCACTTCCCAGGCATAAGGAATTTCACCGCGGCCCGGCTTGAGCCATGCGCCAAGTCCAATCCCATCAGTCTGGATGCAGGTCAAATACACTTTCTTCGACGGAGCCATTGGCTGCCCCGGCTGAACGTGGTGGTTGTTCTTGTACACAAAGCCAGGAGACGCGGGCACTTGCGCGCTGAAGCTCAGGTTCGGCAGCGTGTGCAGACCTTCCACACGGTGCCCATGGCTGGAGGTCAACCGGACGTATTCCCGCTCAAGATCTTTCGCGTAGGAATGCCACCCCATCACCATGGACATCGGCTTCATTTCGGAGAGGAGCTTGTCTGCAAGAGCATACTCCGTTGTATCCGTGCGGCGGCACGAGAGGTCGTTGAAGAATGCTCCCTTGCAGATGCCCCAGTCGGCAATCCCCGGCTTCATGATCTTCCCGGCCTCACCACCGAGCCAGACGATGTATTCCTTGTTACAGCGGCCCCAATATTGTTTGTACGCCCAGGCGTACATTTGCGCATCGTTCTGTCCGGTGAACCTGCCGCGGAAATCTTCCACCGGCTTCAGGCCGGCTTTCTCCATCAGCGGGATCATCTCTTCGCTTACGACCACTGCCTTTTCCAACCCTGCCACGGTAAATGCCACGATCAGCGACGTCCGGACTTTTTTGTCCCATACCACATATCCATTCACATACTGTTTCAGCGCCGTGAGAGCCTGTTCCGGCGTGCGGAGCTCACGGAATGTGTAGTGGCGCGTGTCCCGGTAGAAGTTATAAACCGACTGTACATACGTGAACGGCCAATTGTCCGGGTAGAGAATATACACCCTTGGACCGGCCTTGTTGACGACGCCCTGGAGGCTGATATAGAACGCCTGCAGAGGGAGTTTCCCATCGATCTCCCAGTTATCTTCGAGTCGAAACGCGTATGCGTCGGTTTTCTCAAGGCCATATCCGTCACTGGACCCGGCGCGGCTCAGCGTGAATCTAATTGGCGCGCCCGAGGTTCTTGTCGAGCGATGAATCTCATACGTCAGGATATCCTGTCCTGGCACGTGAGTGAACACATGTGTTGCCGTCACGGGCACTTCTCCCTGCGACCCGCGGAGGCGGAAGGATTCTTCCAGTCGGATGCCGGTATCACCGGTCCGATACGCTTTGATCTCTCGTGTTGACCCGGCCAGCATGGCAACGCCCATGAAAACGTTCGAGGGAAATACCCTTTTGCTCACCGGAATGGGGTTCACCGTTCCGCCAACAGCGAGAGAAAGCGAATCGCGGTAACTGCGCCCTGCTCCCCAGGTACGGATCAAGACCAGCTTTGGCCCGTCGGTGCGGATGTCAATCGAGAGTGTTCCGTAGAGGTCAATGTCGGTGCTTTTTTCGGGAATGAGCTTCCAGACGCCTTCCGGCCCTTTCTCCCCGGAAGTAACGGATCCCGGCACAAGCAGGAAAAGCGTAAGCGCAAACAAAAGTGCGACACGCATCCATACGTTATTCATCGGAAATCTCCTTTTGAAGCTGGCATGCAATAAGCGGAAAGAGCGGTGGGTGTGGCGTTGATACTATGGTAATATTGCTTTGCTAAAGAAGCAAGAAGGGGCAATGGAAGGGCCTGGGGGATGGGGACGCGTGCTGGTCCCTCGCCCATTCGTTACACCGCTGTGTCTTCTCAAGACCCTATTCCGTGGTAATCCCTCTCAGACCATTCAGGTTGATCATCTCGAATTTCAACAGATATTTTTCCGGTTTCTGTCCGTAGTTGACATAGCTTGCCTGCAACTCCATCCAGCACCACTCGCTATCGCTTTTCCTGATCCGGAGCACAGCTCTCGCGGGGAGCGGCGCATGTCTTACAAAGTCCTGCAGGCGCAGTGTCAGGTCCAGTTTCCCATTCCAGTCCAGGAACCGTTGCACACTTGTCCCCACAAGCTCCGCTTCATGATAGCCCAGCTGTTCGGCTCCCCTCCGGCTGATGCACTCAATCCTGCCTGATTCATCCACCAGGAGCATCGGTTCAACCGAATGGGCGATCATCACCCGGAAGCTTTCCTCGCTCTTATGCAATCTCTGTTCGGCCAGCACCCGTTCAGTGACATCCAGACTGATGCCGACAAGCCCTGTGATGGCCCCGTTCGAGTCCCGCACCGGCTCAATCTGCTGATCAAAGTATTGCTCCTTGCCATCGGCGCGCATCTGCTTCACGGTCTTGCGTGTCCCGACCCCTTCGGCAAGAACCTCGCGGCTGTGGGCGATGAATTCCCCCATCGTTTCTTCGTTCCCCACCTCCGGCGGCTTCTTGCCCAGAAGATCCCCCGCGGGAACGCCGAATTGGGAATTATAGACCCACGTGAAGCGCAAGTCGGTATCGCATTGCCAGGCCATGAGCTCCGAGTGCTCGATGGCCAGGCGGAAGCGCTCCTGGCTTTCGTGCAGGGCTTGCTCGATCTGTTTGCGCCTGGTAACGTCGGTGTGCATCGCGAGATTGGAAATATGCTCCCCCCGGTCATTGAAAATCGGCGTTGCATTGAACATTGACCACACCACCGAACCATCTTTGCGACAGAATTTGAGCTCGCCCTGCACTACATCTCCCTTGTGAAGTTCTTTCCGCAATTCCAGGACTTCCGTTTGCTGGTCATCACAGGTAAAATCCAGGCCCGTCTTGCCCATGATCTCGTCCATCCTGCAACCCAGCATGTCTACCATTCGCTGGTTCGCGTAGAAGAATTCGCCATTCGGGCGCGTAATGACGATGCCCTCAGCCGCCGTTTCGACGATGGTGCGGTATTTCTCTTCACTTGCACGCTGTGCCTCCTCCGCACGCTTGCGCTCGGTGATATCCGTGAAGATGACCGCGAACTGCCGCGGGGCGGGACGGTAGGCAAGAACTTCATACCATCTCTCCGATGGGGTGGCATGATCCTCAAAACGGATCGGTTTGCCGGTCATGGCCACGTTCCCATATTGCTCAATCCGCAAGCGGTCTTGGCCGGGGAGCACCTCCAGCACCCGTTTACCCAGGAGATCTTCACGCCTCAGACCGGTCAACTGCTCGAACGAGGGGTTGACCTCCAGGAACTGGTAGTCACACGGCCGGCCATGGTCATCCGTGATGATTTCATGGAGGGCGAATCCTTCGGTCATGTTCTCGAACAGCGTGCGATAGCGTTCTTCACTTTCATGCAGCGCGTTCTCCACCCGCTTCCGTTCGGTGATGTCGTGAAAGGTGACCACCCCCAGAACGATATTCCCTTGCGAATCCCGAACAGGTGCCGACCTGATGCTCAGAGTGAGATCGGTGCCGTCACTGCGCTCACAGCGGATCTCTTCTGCGTCCACCACTTCACCGGTCGTCAGGGAGCGATAGCCCGGCCACTCTTCCGTTGCGTACATGCGGCCATCGGGGTGCTGACCGCGGTATTGTGGGAACTCATCGACAACATCGACCAGTGCACCCAGGATTTCCCGGCTGCGCGCATTGGAAAGAACGAGCTTGCCGGTCCTTGCATCCCTGACGGTCACCCCCGATGGCATCTGATCAAGCACGGCCCGCAGCATCGCATCACTTCGCCGCTGCGCCTCTTCTGCTTCCTTGAGTTTCGTAAGATCATTACCAATGGCCAGGATTTCAATCAGATCGCCGTTGGAATCATAAATGGCCTTATTCGTCCAGGACATCCATACAAGCGCACCATCCTTTCGCCTGTTCTGATGGACATTGGTCTCGTAGTGCTCAGGGTTGCGCTTCAGATCGAGAGTCATGGCCGCCAGGTCCTCCCCTCCTCCACCCTTCTCGGGAATGATGGTTCCCAGCAGGTTGCGGCCGATCAACTCATCAGCCGAATAGCCAAAATACTCCTGGCCATGGCGGTTCATGAATATGATATTCAGGTTTGCATCGGACCGCAGGATCACACTCCGGGAGCTTTCCACAAGATGACGATATTGTTCCTGGCTTCGATGCAATTCTTCTTCAGCAGCACGTGCAATCGTTGCCTCATGACTCAATCGCGCAGCCGTCCGCCATAGAAAGATCGCAAAAACCAGGATCAACGCGACGACAAACAGTCCAATGCCAATGGCCATGTCATAGAGCGCATGGTACTGACCGTACTCTGCAATGAAGCCCAACACCAGCGGGATCAGGATCACTGCGGGCACCATCCTCCGCAGGAGCATTCCTCCCGAATCCAAACGCAGAAACAGAGTCATCGGCCCATCCTCCGTTTGCACCAGCATCAGTCCCGTGCCGAGCAGAACGAGCGCCAGCACGGTGGGCCAGGCAATACTCGTGAGGCGAGGCAGGTCATACAATTCCTCGGCGCCATAGAGAAAGCCCACGGCGGGAACCAGATTGATCATGCAGACGGCCAGGCCAAGATACGGTGCAAGAGCGCCCCGCCGCCACGCCAGGGCGAGCAAGCCAGCACCCAACAGAACGAGATTGATCGAGCCAAGCGGGCCGATACGATTCGGGCTGGCAGTGGCCACGGCGCCTGGCGCCTCGGTGGCCAGGAATTGGTCAATGCCCAGATCAGCGTGCAGCAGGTGCTCGCCCAGCGTCAGTGTGCCGACCAGAAGCACGACAGCACCGAGCAACAGACCAAACGTACGGCGCGGCCTGGTGACAGCGGAATATCCCAACGCCAGGGCAATACCGCCCAGCACCAGGCAAAGGGCCATGTTGGTCTTCATGGTAATCATACCCGCCGCCGACCATTGTGCCGCCCAACCGCCTCCCCAGGCAGCAAGCCAATAACTGCCGATCAGCGCCGCTGTCGCACCCGCGATGCGAACGCCCCAGGTAACTACGGGGGAGAAGTCTTTCTGAGTCATTCGAAGTACTCCTTACTATGGGCTTCTCACAAATGAACATTGACGAAATTACTTTTGTTCAGCCTTCCTTCGGATATCTGCGCTAATGGGGAGTAACTCGTTGCGTACGTGGGTACCGGGCACTCGAGCGTTGTCCCTTCGTGTCGGTCTGCACAATCCCTTCATCGCTCCTGCTCCAGTGAAAGTCTAAAGACCGGGGTATAGACGCGGAATAGAGTTAATCTTAGCTCTTCCACTGAATAATGTCAAGCCGGAGTCGCATCAGTTCGGGTCGGCGCTGGCTGAGGGGGCGTCAGGAAAGTACCACTTGACGGGAAATAAGAGGAAAAACCGGACTGGGGCAGGACAGGAGCTTCACAGCACAACTGGGATCCGAAATGGCGAAGGAAGGATGGGAATTGGAGATATGGTAGCCGCCGGGCGTACTCTCATTCCCATAAAACAGCCGACCTTTCTAGTGCCCCACCAACTATCATTTCCCTATAAACGACGGGGCACAGTGCTCGCTCCAACTTGAACTCTGTCCGAGAATTCGTTGCAATTGAAAGTTGGAGCGGCACTAGCTCCTGCGTGTCGGCCGCTTCTCTTCCTTTTGCTGTCCGTAGTACGCCTTGGGTCCATGCTTCCGCTCGAAGTGCTTTCCCAGCAACGCGGCTGGCATTGCGGGAACCGACGGGTTAATCGCAAGAGTTTCAGCCGCCATTGCCGCGATCGACTCGAGGACAACCGCGTTCTCAACCGCGCCGGCAACGCTCGTACCCCATATGAACGGGGCATGATACGCAACGAGCACAGCAGGAACCGAAAGCGGATCGGTGCTGGCAAAACATTCCAGGATGACCTTCCCGGTGTTCACTTCATATTCTACGGCGATCTCATCGGGCTGCAATGGCCTCGTGCATGGAATCGCATTGGCAAAATAATCTGCGTGCGTTGTACCAAGCGGGGGAATGCTCCGCCTCGCTTGCGCCCAGGCGGTGGCGTGGGGACTGTGGGTGTGGACAACGCCACCGATCTCTTTGAATCCTCTGTAGAGAAGAAGGTGAGTTGGCGTATCAGCGCTCGGCTTGAGCTTTCCGCCAAGAACGCTTCCGCTCTCCAGCTCCACAACCACCATTTGCTTTGCTGTCATCCCTGCGTATGGCACGCCGGAGGGTTTTATGACCATCACTCCCCTCTTCCGGTCGACACCACTGGCGTTCCCCCAGGTGCGGATCACCAGTCCTTCGTGCACAAGGCGCAGGTTGGCTTCGCACACATCCCTTTTGAGCTGTTCAAGCGTCATCTACTTCCTCACTCGATTCCTTATCTCGAGAAGGTTCTTCATGACATGGGCCAGGTTCCCTTGCCATTGCCTGGTCCCGAAAGCGTCATGAAGGGTACGGTACACTTCGTAGAGCTCCTTGTAGACGGCATGCGCATCCGGATCGGGTGTGTACACGCGCGATTTCAGACCGGTCATCTTCCGTTGCGCCTCCACAAAGTTCTCATACCCTCCTTCCCCGGTTCCTGCAACGACTGCACCGGCAATGGCTGCTCCTAACGCGCACGTCTGTCCTGACCGGCTGACCATCATAGGCCGGCCTGTCACATCGGCATAGATCTGCATGGTCAGTGGGCTCTTCTCCGCGATCCCGCCACAATTTACCACCTGCGATACAGGCACGCCACTCTCTTCGAACCTGTTGATGATGGTGAGTGCCCCGAACGCCGTTGCCTCGATGAGGGCCCGGTAGATCTCCGATGGCGTTGTGTATAGCGTTTGACCAATCAGCAAACCGGTAAGTCGCTGATCGACGAGGATTGTCCGGTTACCGTTGTTCCAGTCGAGCGCCAGGAGACCGGACTCTCCCGGCCTGATTCGCATTGCCTCGGCGGCCAATGCCTCATGTGTTCCGGCTTTGCCGTTCGGCCTGATGTAGCTCACGAACCAGTTGAAAATATCTCCCACCGCAGATTGTCCCGCCTCAAACCCGTAGTAGCCGGGAAGGACGCTGCCGTTGACAATCCCACAGAGTCCGGCAATGTCAGCAGGGGGTCTGTCTCCCGGGGAGACGGTGACGTCGCAGGTACTGGTCCCGATAATCTTGACCAACGTTCCCGGACCCACGCCCGACCCCACAGCACCCAAATGAGCGTCAAATGCACCGACAGCCACAGGGATCCCTGGCCGCAGGCCGGTCTTTTTTGCCCACGCTTCCGTCAGCCCCCCAACAGCGCGGTCGCTTGTTGCGGCCGTCGTGCGGAGCCGTGCCCGCAACTCGCCCAGCGCAGGATCCAGGGTGCTCAGGAACTCCGCGTCGGGATATCCGTTCCAATCGGCACTGTACATTGCCTTGTGCCCGGCGGCACAGACACCAACAACCAGTTGATCGGGATGCCCCGTCCCGGTAAGCATGGCGGGGATCCAATCGGCAATCTCAACCCAAAGGTAAGCCGCATGAAAGACCTCGGGTGCCGTTCGCTTACAGTGAAGGACTTTGCTGAAGAACCATTCGCTTGAATAGACGCCACCGCATCGCGCCACATACTGCGGGCGGATATTCCGGGCAAGCGCGGTAATCTCCTCCGCTTCGGCGACGCCCGTGTGATCCTTCCAAAGCCATGCCATCGCAGCGGGGTTCGTTCCGAATTTCTTCCGGAAAGCCAGCGGCGTTCCTTCCCTGTCCACGGGCATCGGCGTACTCCCCGTGGTATCCACGCCGATGCCGATGATCTGCCCGGGCGTAAAGCCACGGATTGACCGCCGCGCTTGCGTGATCGCCTTTCTGATGCTCACCTCAGCCCCCTGCACGTAATCCGCAGGGTGCTGGCGGGCCAGGTTGGGATCACGGGAGAGGATCACCCCGTGTTCGCCGTGCGCATAGTCCCACACGGCGGTGCCAACTTCCTTGCCATTCTTCACATCGACAATGAGCGCACGCACCGAATTGGTGCCGTAATCCAGGCCGAGAGCATAGCGCGGTTTCATGAGAGGAGGCCCTGATAAATGATAGTCGATGGAGCGCCTTCGGGGTCGCACGGTGCAGAAATCTGCGACGTCAGGACAGTGACGGTACACAATAACCGGTCACTCTAACCTCTATCCAGCGAAATACAAATACGCGATCAAGATCAATCCGAGCACAACGAACGAGTTGATGACATCCCACTTGGTCCAGCTCCGTCTGGACTCGATCCGGTGTTCTTCGGTCATCGTCCCGAATGTGAGATCGCGGATTTTCTCTTCATCCGGTTTCTCGGTGGCATAGCTGACACCAATCATGACCACCACCGAAATCAGGAAGATCAGGAGAGAATAGTACTGGAAGTAGATATTGTTCACGATCCAGAGGAAAGATCCTTCTCCGTAGCCATTCTCGAACCCGACCATGTGGAGAGTAACGGGCGTGTCCACGGCAAGCCGGAAGACCCCTAGCAGGAACCCCACAATGAGTGCCGCAAGACAGCCCTTTGCGTTCAGCCGCTTCATAAATACACCGAAAAAGAAGACGGTGAAAATGGGGGGTGCGAGATATCCCTGGACGCCCTGGAGGTAGTCATACAGCCCTTTCCCTCCCCGGATGACCGGAATCCAGAACAGTCCAATGAGCACCATCACGGTCGTCGCGACCCGGCCGATCCAGACCAGCTGCTCCTGCGTGGCGCGGGGACGGAATTTCTTGTAGAAGTCGATGGTAAAGAGCGTTGAGCTTGCATTAAACGCGCCAGCAAGCGAGCTCATCAAGGCGGCAAGCAGACCTGCCACCACCAGACCTCGCAACCCCACGGGCATTACATATTTGACCATGAGTGCGAAGGACGCCTGAGCATACTCACGCACGGGCTGGCCGTTGGCCTGGATCATCGACGAAAATTCCGGGACCTTTCCGGTTTTTGCGAGTGCAAGCCAGATCATTCCCGGGATGATGAAGATAAAAACCGGGAGGAGTTTCAGAAATGACGCGAAGATGGTTCCCCTCCGGGCTTGAGTCTCATTCGGTGCACCGAGGGCCCGCTGTACGATGTACTGGTCCGTGCACCAGTACCAGAGTCCGACGATGGGCGCACAGAAGAGCATACCCAGCCAGGGATAGTTACCGTTGAAGTACCATGCGAGCCTGCCGGTCTCACGCACGGGAGCCCAGGTTCCTTCCATTCCGGCAGGAATCAGTGGCTTCCAGAGATTGAACAGATCGGGATCCAGCACAGCACGGAGCTCGGACCATCCGCCGAGCTTTGCCAGGCCGAAGAAAGTCAACAACAGTGAACCGAAGATCAGGATAATCGTTTGCAGCGCCTCAGTGTACGCAACCGCACGCATACCGCCGAGAACGGTGTACAGTCCCGTGAGCACAACAACCAGGACGGAACCGATCCAGAAGCTGTCCAGCACGACCGAGCCGATCTGCAGCTGCATCTCCGGTAAGAGCGTTCCAAAGACGACGCCACCGGCGAAAATTCCGACAGCCATCTTCGTCAGAATGTACGCCACCAGAGAAATCAAGGACAGGAGCCAGCGTGCCGTCGGAGAGAACCGCCGCTCCAAGAACTCCGGCATCGTGAAGACTTTTGACCGCATGTAAAATGGCACCAGCACCCAGCCCAGCACAAGCAGACACCACGCATGCAGCTCGTAGTGTGCAAGCGCCACGCCGCTCGTAGCACCTGCGCCTGCAAGCCCTACCAGGTGCTCCGACCCAATATTCGAAGCGAAAATGGAGGCCCCCACCACAAACCACCCCAGATTCCGTCCGGCGAGAAAGTAATCGTCTGCCGTTTTCTTTCCCCTCTTGATCACCCACCACGCCAATCCCAGCAATCCGCTGAAATACAAAGCGATAATCCACCAGTCCATTGATTCCATACATCGGCTCCCTGAATGATTCTGTTGGTATGACGCTCTGCGTTGAATGCTTCAAGCGGGTCTTCCGTGTGTCTTCCTTCTCCGGCACAAGCTGAGAATAGCCCTTGGGCAACAATATTCTTGCTGATTCGGAAGGAGCAAGACGGGAAGGAATGCAGAATCCCGCAAGTCGTTTTGAGGCAATGAACTCAAACTGCATTTCAAGGTACGTTCTCTATTTCAGAGAATCAAGCCGACGCAACCCCCGGGATCAGCGTGGCGAAGAGGTGTCCTCGACCTTACAGGGGGTAGACTCATGCCCGATTCATTCGATTCCCGAAGAAGAATGTTCTGACAGATCCTGAGGTCAAGACACTGATCGGCAAAAACTACGTGGTGACCCACCTCGACCTGTTGGAGAGGGGCGAGAAAAAGCAAACCATGGAAAACCCGGGAGGAGAGAAATCGGGGCTTCCCTTCTACGCAATTCTTGACGGGAACGGCAAGAAACTTGCAGACTCGAAAGACCTCAGGGCGCTACGCGTCTGTAACTTACGAACGCAATCTTGCGGCTGTCCGGCGACCACGAGGGCACATTGATCGTCCCCTGTCCGCCGAAGAGCGTAGCAACAATCTTCGGTTCGCCCCCCGTTGCAGGCATGGTCTTTAACACCACATCCTTGTTTGCGGGGTGCCCCTCAACACTCTTGTCATACGATATGAAGACGATCCATTTCCCATCCGGCGAAGGATGTGCGAACCAATCTCCACAATTATCGTTCGGTGTGAATTGCCTCTGCTCTGAACCATCCGCATTCATCCGCCAGATCTTCATCTGTCCGGTCCTGACGGAGTTGAAATAGATATACTTGCCGTCGGGAGAATATTCAGGGCCGTCATCAAGCCCGGGCGTTTGCGTGAGCCGTTTTTCCTCCCCTCCTTCAACCGGAATCGTGTAGACGTCGAATTCGCCGTTTCGCTCGGCGCAGTACGCAAGCGTCTTCCCGTCAGGAGACCAACCATGCCAGTATGAGGGCCCGAGGGGAGTAACCTGCCGAGGCTCTCCTCCTGGACTCGGAAGGATGTAGATCAATGACTTACCATCCTTCCCGTGATGGCTGATCACCAACTCGTTGCCGTCGGGGGATAATCCATGGTCATTGTTGCACTTGTCGGCAAAACCTGTTGAAAGCGGTGACGGTGTTCCGCCGCTCACGGGAAGCGTGAAGAGTTTCCCCCCGCTGTTGTAGAAGAACTTCTTGCCGTCACGGCTCCAGTTTGGCGCCTCGAAATGTTCCTTTGCCCGGCGCACAATCGTCCGAACACCCGACGTGACGTCAAGAACCTCGAGCGTGCTTTCAACGAGGCGTTTGTCGTCGGGGATAGGCCCTGCCTGATCAAACCTGATATCGGAGAAGAGTGCAGTTTCAGGGACCGTGGAGTCGTGTGAACAAACGGCCAGTCCGGCGTACAGATTTCCCTGCAGTTCAACGGTGATGGTGCCGATGGGGTGTTCGAGGCCATCGCTGCCAAGCAGAGCAGCAGACGCCTGGTCGCCATGCCGTTCCAACACGAGAGTTGCGGGCCCACGGAGAGAAGACTGAATCTCGTTCGTCACGTCTCCTCTCGTCTTTCGAAACTGCAAGGAGACCAATCCGTCCCCGTGCAGCACAGCGTCCACGTAGGGAGCATCCGGCTCGAGCCCGGCGCGGATCATCCATCCGGCCTTTCTGTGCGGATTCTTTCCTTTTCCTTCCCACGCAATACACGTCCTCAGCGTCACATCTCCATTGACCTGACGCCAAAAAAAGAAAAATGCGTCCTTGTTCCCCCACATGTTCTCTCCGCTGCCGGTGATACTGTACGTTTGCCGTGCTGAGTCATACTGCACGGACCCCGCCAGCATGACCCGCCCGACATCTGTCCTTCCCTCAAATCCGTTCAGCTCACCGGCGGTCATCGTCATACCCGCCGTCAGAATACCGCAGAGTAGGAGGAGTGGTCTCACGGTCGTCCTTTCGAAGAGCGTATGAGAGCATGTCATAAAACGAGGGTGATGATGGAATGCGCCGGACTGGTGGTTTTGAATGACCGGTTCTCAATCCAGGTGAGGAAATCGATATTGGTCTCCGATTGATTCAGCACCACAACCGCGATCTTTCCATCCGGGTTGATAGCAGCTGTCGCCTGCAGATCGTCGCTGTTGGAAGAGCAGATGATTCTCTTCGCGCCGGGGCGGATGAATTTCGAAAATTGGCCAAGATAGTAGAAGGAGTTCATGTACGTGAGGTTGCCGGTCTTCGTATCGCAGATGATGGGGGCCATGCAGAGATTTCCCACATGGTTTGGCCCCCCGGTTTCATCCAAAATGACGTTCCAGACTGTCCAACCGGAAGCTCCGTTGTTGAAATCGTTCACCATCGACCGGCCGAACATCTCGCCCCATTTCCACTCGTGGAGACTGTCGGCGTTGAAGTTTGCTTCTGTTCCTTCGGTGAACAGGAGCCCCTTGTCCGGCCAGGCATCATGCACGAGCCGGACGTTGTCAAAGTGATCCCCAACGTACCAGTGGAATCCTGTTCCCCAGACGAACCGGGCAGCGAGAGGATCGTCATACACTACTTTTGCACGCTGGTACATGATGCCCCGATTGTGATCCCAGATCATGAGCTTTATGCGGGACAGCCCTGCCTGTTCCAACGCCGGCCCGAGAAACTGCTTGACGAAGTCTCGTTCTTCCGCAGCAGTGAAAATGCATGACTCCCAGGGCTGAACGGCCATCGGTTCATTTTGGACAGTCAGTCCCCAGATTGGCAAACCTGCTTTTTCGAACTCCTGCACGAACCGCACGAAGTAGTTCGCCCATGTCCGGTTGTATTCCGGCCGCAATTTGCCGCCGTGCAGCATGTCATTGTTCGTCTTCATCCATGCCGGAGGGCTCCACGGTGAGGCATACAGGTTGAACTCTTTCCCTGCCCTGGCCATGGCAGCTTTGATGAACGGGATTTTGTATTTCATGTCATGTTGAATCGTGAAGTTCTTGAGCGCGCTATCCCCCGGCACCTCTGCGTAGGTATAGCTTGAACTCGAAAAATCGCAGCTATGGATGTTGGTCCTGCCAAGCGAGAACCCATTTCCTTTTTCCTCGTCAAAGAAAGCGGTCAGAATCTCCTGCTGTTTCTCCACGGGGAGTTTGTAGAACGTTTCAGCCGACGCGTCCGTCAGGGCTCCGCCAATCCCGACGATGGTCTGGAATGTCTTGTCTCTGTCGAGAATAATTGTGGGCACATGTTCATCCGGTTGTTCGACCGGCGTGGATGTCAGCGGTCCTTTCTTTGCCAACCGTTCGTCCGTTCCCTTTGCAGTGACGTACAGCTCGGCTGTTCCCCATTGCGGTATCTGGGCTTTCAGCGTGCCCTGCGAAAAACCTGTTGATGCAGCGAAGAACAATGACAACGGGAGGAGCACGATGAATGAGGCAGTCGATCGGTGGGAAACAGAGCGCATGTTCTTCCTCCGTAACGGTTGAGTCGAGTGGATAGCAAGCTGTTCAGGTCGGGGTTGTCCGGTGTGATACAACAGGAAATGGACTATGACACTACCCTTTTGAGTCTCTTATAGATGATGTAGTTGTCACCTATGTGGAGCGGATGGGTGAAATCTCCCTCATGCAATGGCTTTAGCGCTTCTCTCACGCGCGGCGAAAAGGTCCGGATATCGACGGTTCCAAGAAAACCACCGTGCTGATGCGGGGGGCTCCCCGCAAAATCTCGTAGCAGAACCTCGAAATCGGTTCCATGCTCCAATAGGGAATAGAGCGAGTCGGCCTGCGATTTGATGGGTGTGGACAATTGCGACAGGGACATCAGGATCGGATCATCGAACTGCACCACCACCCGCTGGTTCACCCAGACGGCGGTCGGTACGCCATTGAGCATGGGAGGCGCATAGCGCCATTGCATGATCGATCGCTCCGCGAGGGAATCCCAGAGCAGGTCTCCGCTGGAATGAACGAGCCTGGCATGTTCGACAGTTCCATCCTCTCTGACACATAACAGAACCTTGAGCCTCAAGGCCCGATTCGCAGGGAGAACCTGAAACGGCGGAAGTGGAACATAGCTAATGAGTTCCGGCGGCTCTATGTCGTGGCTGTTTTCGTACGGTGCACTGCACCCGACGAGCCCGGCAAGCAGAAAGGCAACTACGTACTTGTTCATATTGCCTCCTTTCAGGCGGCACGCCCGATGCCCGAATGTGGCAATATCGCGGGAGAAAGTCAACAAAGCGGCAATCACGGGCTTGCAGCCACAGCCAGATAGTTGCCATACCCTACTACTATAGTCGAGAAAACCAGCGTTGCGAGCCCAAGTGCCAGCTTCCCTTTCGTCGTCCGGCTGCTCCCTTTCCACTCCTTCAGCGCAATACCCCAGAGCGAGCTGAAAATGATGATGCTGGCCATGTGGATCGTCCAACTGGAGAACTTGTAGTTACCCATCTGTGTCTCACCCATCGTGTAGAAGAAGAACTGCATATACCAGACAACGCCGGCGAGTGCAGAGAAAAAATAATTGCTGAGGATCGGCACACGACCCGCCCCTGCTCCCCTGGCATCCGGAACGATGCCCGATATATCTTCGCTTCCCGAAGGATCACCACGCCGCGGAACGGGTGATGCATTCCGAGGCCGGCGGCCAAAATACTGGTACCCGGTGCGATTCCTCACGTTGAGCAGCACGCACCAGATGAAATTCGACGTGAACCCTCCCAGAAGAACGACACAGAGCTTCGGAAGCCCGGTCCAGAGCGGAGCGGTTCCGTGGCTTGCCGAAATGAGCGCCACGGGGGCAGCCGCATCCAGGCCGTATGCCATGCAGGCGCTCAATATGCCAGAGAATGTCGCCACAAGAATCCCCCGGCCGAAGTCAAATTCTTTGATCGTCGCCTTCTTCTGCTCGTCGGTCATCTCTTTCTCCTTGCCCCTCCCCGCCAGACCGGCGATGACGATCCCCAGGACGCAGATCGCAACGCCAACAAGAATCACCTGGCCGGATTCCGTGCCCACCACTTTGCCCGCAAACTCTCCATGGAATATCGGCGGCATCAGTGTCCCGAAGACTGCACAGTATCCCAACGTCACACCCATGCCGAGCGAGAGACCGAGATAGCGCATGGAGAGCCCGAATGTGAGTCCACCGAGCCCCCACAACGCTCCCCAGAAATATGCCCACGCGAGGCTATCCAGTGGAGCCTCTCGAAGGACGGCCACGAGATCATTGGTATTGAGAGAGGCCAGAATCCATGGAGCAACGATCCAGCTAAACACGCCGCCGGTCAACCAATACACCTCCCATGCCCATTTTCTTACCGCGCGGTACGGAACATAGAAGCTCCCCGCCGCCAACCCTCCGAGCCAGTGAAAAACAACGCCGAGAAAGGGATTAGAGATCATCGGGTACCATGAGTAGAAGCAGAATGGAAATGTGCATCAAAGTACATATCGTAAACAGCAGAAGCAAGAAGCCGGAGAGCAGGGCATAGGAACAAGGAAAGGCAATCCTCGTCCAACAACTAACCCCCAATTCCTACTTCCTATTCCCTGCTCTTCCTCCCTCGTTCTTCCTGCCTCTTGCCTCCGGAGTGCTTTTGAACTGCAGAATTGCTATTTTTCGTCATCAAAGGAGTACTAGAGTCCTATGGATCCTCACGATCAACACAACCGCGTTGGCCTCTTCGGCATCGGCCTCGAATCCTACTGGGCTCAGTTTCCTGGCCTGCGAGAGCGGCTGGAGAAATATCTGACCCGGATCCAATCAGGATTGTCGACGGAGGGGACAGAAGTGGTCAGTGCGGGACTTGTGGACAGCGTTGAAAAGTCGATTGCGGCGGCGGACTGCTTTGCCTCAAGCAACGTACGCTTGCTGTTTCTCTACGTGTCCACCTACGCCCTTTCGTCAACGGTTCTGCCGGTTGTGCAGAGAGCAAACGTCCCGGTGGTAGTCTTGAACCTGCAGCCCGAGCCGGCTATTGATTACGCATGGTTCAATGCGCTCGGTGACCGGGGAGTCATGACCGGCGAGTGGCTGGCGTTCTGCCAGGCCTGCGCCGTGCCGGAGATTGCAAGCCTGTTCAACCGGGCAGCGATCCCATTCCACCAAATCACCGGAACGCTGGATGATCCGGAGGCATGGAAAGAAATTCACGACTGGGTCTCTGCGGCTCGGGTGGCCGGCGTGCTGAAGTCGAGTCGGTTAGGCATTCTCGGGCATTACTATAATGGGATGCTCGACGTCTATTCCGATCCCACGCAGATCTCGGCGTATTTTGGTACCACCATCGAGCATTTGGAAATAGACCAGCTCAGGGAAGCGCGGAGGAAGGTCACCGGAGAAGAGGTCACGCGCAAAGAAGAAGAGATCATCAGCGAATTTCGTGTCCTACCCGAGTGTCCTGCGGACGAAATCACCCGCGCGGCACGCACCGCGTGCGCTCTGGACCGCCTCGTCAAGGAGAAGCGCCTGGACGTCCTTGCATACTACTACGAAGGGAGTCCTGGCAGCGAGGAAGAAGATGTCATCACGTCTGTGATTGCCGGAAGCTCACTGCTCACGGCCCGGCATGTTCCGGTGGCGGGAGAATGCGAAGTGAAGAACGCCATGGCCATGAAAATCATGGACGCATTCGGCGCCGGAGGCTCCTTCAGCGAATTCTATGCGATGGACTTTCCCGAGCAGGTCGTTCTCCTGGGCCATGACGGTCCGGGGCATCTTGCCATTGCCGAGGGAAAGCCGATCCTTAAACCGCTGGGCGTGTACCATGGAAAGCCGGGGAAGGGATTGTCGGTAGAGATGAAGGTGAAGCACGGGCCTGTCACGCTCCTGGCAGTTGTGCAAACGCATGAAGGAAAGCTTAAGCTGCTTGCGGCAGAGGGAGAATCGGTGCCGGGGCCCATCCTTGAGATCGGCAACACGAACAGCCGCTATAAGTTTCGGCTGACGGTAAAGGAGTTCATTGAAGCCTGGAGCCGGGAAGGTCCGGCGCATCACTGCGCAATCGGGGTTGGACACATAGCGTCGAAGCTGCACAAGCTGGCTGCAATCCTCGGCCTGGAATGCGTGCGGGTGGCGTGACATGAATGGGCTATTCGCTCGTACGAGGTTCGCGGTGTAGTTCTCCCCGTTCCTCGGCATGGTGCTTCACCACGCGCGCCTGCGTGTAGAAGAGCACCTCTTCCGCGATGTTGGTCGCCAGGTCGGCAACACGCTCGAGGTTCCGGCTGACGCGTACCAGGGCCAGGGCGCCTTCGATGGCGTCCCGGTCGTTCCTGACGAGCTCAATCACGTTGTGGGCGACCCCTCTGTTCAACTCATCAATCTCATCATCCCGTTTAAGGACCGCGAGCGCCGTGCGGGGATCGGGCTGGATGAAACTGTCCAGAACTTCCTTGAGCATCGTCCGCGTGATCTCCGCCATCCGCGGGATCTCCTGCATCGGCCGCACTTCCGGGAATCGCTTCAGGGATAGGACGGATTCGGCAATATTGACGGCGTGATCACCGATCCGCTCAAGATCGTTGTTGATCTTTTGAGAGGCGAGGATGAACCGCAAATCGCTGGCAACCGGCTGTTGAAGGGCCAGCAGATCCAAAATGGCATTGTCAATCTCGATCTCCAGCGAATTGATACGCTGGTCCGCGTCGATCACCTTCTGCGCGAGAGCATCGTCTCGATTGAGCAGTGAACGAATCGCTGAGCCGACTGCTTCTTCGGCCACGCTCCCCATCTTGATGAGAGAGGTCTTGAGACTCTCGAGTTCATGCTCGAACCGCCGTTCCATTGGTTTCTCCGTAACCTGAATAGCCTGATTGGGAGTAGTTTCCGGTGCAATGTTGAAAATATCCCGACGAGAAGCAAGAGACAGATGAACACGGAGGGAAAAGCAAAACCATGTTTCACCATGGTTTTGCCTTTGACTCTATCCCCGTGCCCGGAGGGTCTTATACCTCTCATCCCATCGCCAGAGCACTTCTTTTCCTTCAAGATACACGCCGCCGAGCCACCGGTCGATGCCGTTCAGACGAACCATGTCTTCCTCACCTTTCAGCACAGCACGCCCGGCATTGGTAATACGGACATTCGCTCTCCAGAATTCTTCTTGCGGGTTTCCAATCGGTGGACCTCCCGCATCAACAATAAGAAGCGGCGCTTGCGCCCGGCCGAGTCGTTGGACGTAGCTCGCAAACACGCTGTCCCCCATGAAGACTAATTCCTCCCGCTTCTGATGCGATTCGACAAAAATCGTCTTCATCGGTTGTGGCCGGCTGTTCAGCACTTCCAGGATCTGCCGCTCGGTCCGGTTCAGCCCATTCTCCAATGAAGGAAACTGCTGGCCATGCCGCAGCAATGCCGGCGCGACAGACGGGAGGGCGGCGGTATCTTCACGGAGGAAGGAGAGGAGCGCAGAAGGGTCCGGAGACCGAAAGGCCTCCCATGCCCGGCGCGCGACCGCAGCCTGAGCAGGAGTCACAGGCTGCCGCTGCCCGTAGAGCGCGCGCAAGGCATCAGTTGACAGGCGCCCGAGATAATCGGATCGGGCCGGCTGCACGATTGCAGATTGATGAAGGGCGTCCTCGGATAGAATTGAAAGGACCTGGATGAGCTGGAGTTGATCATAGAGGTCATGTTCAAACCAGAGGTTGATTTCATTATGCTCGGATGCCCCGAGAACGACCTCATCGCGCTGGGTAAGTTCAGAGAGCACTCTCTCATACTTCCCCCACCCTTGATCGGCAATAAAGGCAGCCCGGATTCCCCGCAATTGCCCGAGAGAGAGTCCGGTCGGCACCGGCCCTTCGTGCAAGGCGTCCTGCCAGGGCAACACGATTCCCCCGAGCTTGGTGGCGTTAATGGTCGCCCCGGCGCTGTCACCATTCGTAATATGAAGCATCGCAGAACCCCTTCTTGTTCGAAGCGTGCATGCCCTTTCAGACACGCCACCGCGTCTCTAAACATTTGCCTTCTCATCCTCAATATATGCAATTGATGGATCCGTTGTGCTACCCTGATCGATCGGTCTTCAAACCCGCATGGCGGGGAGCCAAGCAAGGCGCCACCGGCGACGACCATGACTGCACATGGGGACCAAGGGAGTTCTATCGGGTTCGCAAGGGCCGTTTCAGACTGTCGGCAGGGTAGCGGACCTTCATGGTGTCCTCCATTGCCTGGACCCACTGAAGAATCCGACCCTTTTCCTCTGGCGTGAGAATCGCATTTACGTGGATAAGAGTATACGATGGCAACGGCATCTTCCCGTCCTCGATATTCTGACGAATTGCGTGAAATTTCAAGAACTGCCTGAAGGCGGGGTATGAAGTGAACTCGTCAAAATTCAAATCCCTCTTCGCTTCGCTGATATGGCTGTTCAGCCACCAGCCGACCGGCTCCACATAGGAATACCATGGATAGTTGGTGTTGTTGCTGTGGCAGTCATAGCATGACCGCCGCAGGAGGTCATGAACTTCCGCGGGAACCGGATACCGGGCCTGAATGGCGCTCGGACTCTCCCCCATCGAGTGATTCCCCGGCGGACGAATGAACTGGATGATCACGAAGATCACAAGCAAAACGACGAGTATTCTTGCTGCAATGACCAGACCTTTGCGCTTTTCTGCCATGATTGGGACCTCCTAGCCCTCACGTGTAACCATTGGCGGAAGGCAGAAGTTTCATAAATCCCGGCGGGAATTTCCGCGATCGAACCGAAAGACTGCTGATTGCCGAAGGAGCCACGCCAAACAACCCCAGGGTGCACGGTCCGGCTTCAGCCCCGGCCGCTGTAACTCGACCCGAGACAGCGTAGCTGCACCGCGTGCAGGTGCATCCTGTCGCATTTTCTTCTCCCATCCTCGTTCTTCCTCGTATTAATAGATATCCCACCACAACCGAGGATGAACCATGAAACGTGCACGTTCCGCTAAACTTCTTCTCACGCTCTTTCTGCTCAGCGCTTCGTCGCGAGCCTCGGAGAGCACAGGAGAAATACCGGTAACCACAAGTTCCAAAGAGGCCAGGGATCAATTCCTGGCCGGCCGCACGCTGGTCGATAACCTCCAGCTCACGGACGCCATTCCCCATTTCAAGAAGGCATGTGACAGCGATCCATCGTTTGCCCTGGCATATCTTTACCTGGCAACTACCGCGCCCACGGCAAAAGATTTTTTTTCGTATCTGGACAAGGCCACAGCTCTTGCGAAGAATGCCTCCGCCGGCGAACAGCTCTGGATCACGGGATTCCGCCAGGGCGCGCTTGCCGACCCCGCAGCTCAGCGGGAAACCTATCAAAAACTGGCCGAGTTGTTTCCTGAGGACGAGCGGGCCCAGACCTTGCTCGGTACCAGCTACTTCGCGCAGCAGGACTACCTGCAGGCAGTCCGCTGTCTGAAACGGGCCGCAGAAATCGATCCTTCGTTTGCTCCAGCCTACAACCAGCTCGGATACGCCTACCGTTTTCTTGACCGGTTCAAGGAGGCCGAGGACACATTCAAGAAATACACCGAGTTGATCCCGAATGACCCCAACCCGTACGACTCCTACGCGGAGCTGCTCTTGAAACTTGGGAGATTCGACGAATCGATTGAACAGTACCGCAAGGCCCTTTCCATCAACGATCATTTCACCAACTCATACATCGGTATCGCCGCGGCGCTCATGTACCAGGGAAAGCATGACGGGGCGCGCAGGGAACTGCAGAAAGCCTATTCCGCAGCGAGAAACGACGGAGAAAAACGTGCGGCGATCTTCGCAACGGTCATTACATATGTCGACGAGGGCAACCCTGAAATGGCTTTGAAGGAGATGAACAATGAGTTTGTCCTCGCGGAGAAAATCAACGATACGGGAAATATGTCCGGCGACCAGATGGCAATCGGCAATATCCTCCTGGAGATGGGGCGAGCTGATGCGGCGCTTGCCGCCTTTGACAAGTCCGCCGCACTGATTGGGAAATCTGACCTGGCGAAAGAAGTGAAAGAGAACACTGACCTGATCCACCACTACAATCTGGCCAGGGTGGCACTGCTCAAAAAAGATTACCCAACAGCGAAGAAAGAAGCCGGTCAATTCCAGACCGGTGCGGAGACAAAGGATAACAGGATCCAGATGAAGCTGGCACATGAACTCATTGGATCGATCGCCATCGAGCAGCAGGACTACGTCCAGGCAGTCAGGGAATTGCGACAGGCCAACCAGCAGAACCCGTACAACCTTTACCGGCTTGCGCTCGCATACCAGGGGACCGAAATGAAGGACGAGGCCCGGAAATATTGCGCGGGAGCTGCACGGTTTAACGGGCTCCCCTTGCTGAATTACGCTTTCATCCGGCAGAAGGCGGAAAGGCTCCTGTCGGCAATTTGATCCCTATTCCTTCCCCATGGACACCCCGGCCGCGGAATTCATCCTGTGGCCGGGGCCTTTGCATCTCTTGTTTCCTTGAAGTATACTGGTACCTGTGCTCCCCTCAGACAGAGGAATACCATGAACCGAATCGGCTCGCTCCTCACTCTCTTCGCGCTTTTTACAGCCGTTGCCGTAACAGTTGACGGCCAGACCCGGCATGCAACGCACTCCTTCCCCATCAGAGGGGTCCTTCCATGGCACAACTTCCTGTCCGGGCCGTCAGCGTGGAACATCGAAGACTACGAGAAATACCTGAACGACTGTAAAGACGAACGGATCAACTTCATCGGCTTTCACAACTACACGGGTGGAGGGCAGCGCTATGTGACCTACGTGGAGCCGATGATCAAGATCGAATACAAGAACATCCTTCCGGAAGCGTACCTGGATAATTCTTTGACGGCCCGCTGGGGATATGAGCCACTGCGCATCAAGGACTTCGCGTTCAACACCTCAAAGCTTTATTCAGGAAAAGGCGCTGCCTTTGGGTCCGATTGCTCCGTCACTTCGACCAACAGAGCCGAGCATTATGGCTGCACGCAAGAACTTATGAGGAATGTGATGCGATTGGCTCATGCCCGAGGTATGCAGACGGCCATGGGCTTCGAGTTTGGCGTGCACCCTCCGGAGTTCTTCTCTCTGTGGGAAGAGGGTTTGTACTGGGAAGGAACCGGATCCATGATCCCCAACCCCACACACTACCAGGCTGTGGAGATTCTCTATGCGACGATTGACAATATCGTTGAGAGCTACCCTGACGTCGACTGGATCTGGCTATGGCTGAATGAGCATGCCTTCTTTGGATTTGATGCGGACGTGGCACTGAAGAACCCTCAGTTCAAATCGCTCTATGACCGATACTCCTCGTTGTTCGCAGGAACGAACGCTAGCCAGAAACTGATAGGAGTCTGGTCACTTGAGTATATACGACTTGCCTACGAGCACATCAAGAAAGTAGCGCCAGGAAGAGGTATTCTCATCGGCGGCTGGGGGGGAAACAATCAGCTCCCCGCCATTCTGAAAGGGCTTGACGAGGGGCTCCCTTCAGACATCGTGTTCAGCTGTCTCAACCCGGGACTGGGGCAGTACCCGCAGCCCGAGTTCATTGCCAAGATCGCGGCTCACAGACGATTCTGGAGCATCCCCTGGCTGGAAGGAGATCACCAGTTGTGGCATTATCAGCCCAGGGTGAAAATCATCCGTGAGCAGGTCAAGCTGGCGAGAAAGATGAACCTGGACGGCGTCGTGGCAATCCATTGGAGGACAGAGGAGACCAGGGCGAATTTCGAGGCCTTCTCCAGGTTTGCTCTCGACCCCGATGACAGCGCATCCGTTGGTGATGTGTATCGGGATTTTCTGGCGAGGGAATGCGGCCCGCACGAGGCAGAAGAGTTGGCGGCGCTCTTCAGTAGATTCGACGAAGAGATGTGGCTGAGCGGCACTTCCTCCCCGGAATATTACGGGTATACGCCCGACTGGGGCAGGCTTGACACCGTCAGCAGGCGGAAAATTCGAGGGCTGATTGAAGCGCTAACGAAAACGGAGCGCGGGGCTTCCGACAAACGGTCCAGGGAGCAACTCGAGTGGTTCAAAGCAGATCTTGAGTTCACGCTGCTGCTGGATGAGGTTGGAAGAAAGCTCGAACCTGCCTATACGCTGCGAAAACGATACTATAGTAATACCGGCAAACCGGATCAGAAGGACGTGGCAAGCTCAATGCTTGCCGCCCGGAAAAGCCTGGAGGGAGCGCCGATGGAGCAGCTCTTCGCGGTTTACACATCGAGAGTCCGTTCCCGGGGCGAGTTGGGCGTGCTCTGTTCGCTGAACCAGAAGCTGTTCAACGAATACAACGATCTCAAGAGTTTTCTTGTGAAGGCTTCAACAAAATGAGCAAGAGAACAGAGTGCAGGGGATTTAGTTATTGCACATCGTTTCACCCCTATACCCTATTTCCGTGATTTTCCGTACATTGCTCTCCCGAATATGTTCCCGACACACAGCCAAAAAGGACACCCCTTCATGAAGCTCTCAGTTCTATTTTTTTCCATAGCCATGAATACTCTTACAGGCATCGCGCAACAAAACCCACTTCTCACCGACTATGGAACGCCGTTCGATACGCCTCCCTTTGAACGGATCAGGAATGGGCATTTCATGCCAGCATTCAGCGAGGGAATGCTGCAGGAATCCAAGGAAGTCGATGCGATCATGGCCAACCGGGAGCAGGCGAGTTTCCACAATACCATCGAGGCTCTGGACAGGAGCGGTATTCTGCTGGACCGGGTTCGAAATGTGTTTTTCACCCTGCAGGGGGCCAACACCAGCGATGAAATCCAGCAGATCGCCAACGAGGTGACGCCCCTGTTGACGAAGCATAGAGATGATATTATCCTCAACGACGCTCTCTTTCGGCGTGTCAAGGGCGTGTATGACCAGCGCGCTTCCCTCAAGCTCTCGGACGAGCAAGGACGCCTGCTCGAGGAAACGTACAAGAGCTTCGTCCGCGGGGGAGCCAACCTCTCGGCCGGCCAGAAGAAGCGTTTCCGCGAGATCAATGAGGAGCTTTCCACACTCTCGCTCAAGTTTGAAGAAAATGTTCTGAAAGAAACGAACGCCTTCAGGCTGGTGATCGACAAGAAAGACGATCTTGCCGGATTGCCTCCGGCAGTCGTGGATGGAGCAGCTGAGACTGCACGGAGGTACGGACTGGACGGAAAATGGGTCTTCACAGTCCACAAGCCGAGCATGATCCCGTTCCTCCAGTACGCACAGAACCGGTCGCTGCGCGAAAAACTGTATACCGCATACGTCATGCGGGGTGATCACAACAACGAGTACGACAACAAGAAGATCGTTTCACACATCGCGGCGTTGCGCGTGGAGCGCGCCAATCTGCTCGGTTACAAAACCTACGCCGACTTTGTGCTTGAGCAGAATATGGCCAAGACCCCGGCGGCGGTATACGACTTCCTTTACAAGCTCTGGGAACCGGCGTTGAAGAATGCCGGAAAAGAGCGGGATGACATGCAGGAGATGATCAGGAGTGAGGGAGGAACATTCGCGCTCGCGCCCTGGGACTGGTGGTGTTATGCGGAAAAGGTGCGCAAAGCCAGATATGATCTTGACGAGAACGAGCTCCGTCCGTATTTCGTGCTGGACAACGTTCGAAAAGGCGCATTTGAAGTTGCCAGGCGGCTTTACGGACTGCAATTCGTAGAGCGAAAGGACATATCCGTGTATTCCGATGACGTGACAGTCTTTGAGGTGAAGCGGGAAGATGGCTCGCACGTGGGTATTCTGTATACCGACTACTTCCCGCGGGCTGGCAAGCAGGCGGGGGCGTGGTGCGGCGGGTTCCGAGGTCAGGAGCGGCGCGGAGAGACCATGATCACGCCGCTCGTCACCAATGTGGGAAATTTCTCAAAGCCTGCCGGCGATACGCCTGCACTGCTGAGCCCCGACGAGGTGCGCACGCTCTTCCACGAATTCGGCCACGCATTGAATGCACTGCTTCAGAATCAAACCTATCGGACTCTCTCCGTGCCTGTGGACTTTGTGGAGCTTCCCTCGCAGATCATGGAGAACTGGGCGTTCGAACCGGAAGTGCTCCGCCTCTATGCCCGCCACTTCCAAACCGGAGAGGTCATTCCTGCCTCCCTCGCGGAGAAAATCACGCGGAGCGACAAATTCAACCAGGGGTTCATGACGGTGGAATACCTGGCTGCCTCTCTCCTGGACATGGATTGGCACACGTTGTCAAAGACGGAGCCGGTAGATGCGAACAGCTTCGAAAATCAATCCTTCCAGAAGATGCGGCTCATTCCGGAAATCGTATCACGGTACAGAAGTCCATACTTCGCGCACATCTGGAGCAGCGGCTATTCGGCGGGATATTACAGCTATATCTGGGCTGCGGTGCTTGACGCAGACGCATTTGAGGCATTCAGAGAGCATGGTCTCTTTGACCGGGCAACGGCGAAAGCGTTTGAAGAGAATGTCCTCGCAAAAGGGGCAACCGACGAAGCGATGAAGCAGTATGTGAAATTCAGGGGAAAGAAACCCTCGATCGAACCGCTGTTGAAACGGCGCGGGTTGATGTAAGCGTCATGGGTCTTGAACAGAAGCATTTCAGGACGACACGGTTTGCAGGCACGGACTAGTATCTCGGCAAGCGCGGATCGATTCTCTCCGCCCATGCACGGATTCCTCCAACGAGGTTCTTCACATTGTTGAAGCCCACGCTCCGCAGGAACTCCGCGGCCCGCTCGCTACGCTCCCCCACTTTGCAGTGAACGACAAGCTCCCTTGAAGGATCCAGCTCCTGGGCTCTTTCGGGCAGTTGTCTTAAAGGAATCAGCTTTGCGCCGAGATTGACGATTTCATACTCATGCGGCTCACGCACATCCACCAGCTGAATGTCCTCTCCCCGGTCAAGTCGCTCTTTCAACTGCTCGACCGTGATCTCCGTCTCCCCGTGGCTGCCGTTGTGATTTCCTTGGCCGGGTCCAATACCGCAGAATTCCTCGTAGTCGATGAGTTCATGGATCGTGGGATGCTTGCCGCACACGGGGCATTCCGGATCCTTCCTGAGTTTCAGCTCGCGGAACTTGAGCTGCAGGGCATCGAACAGCAAGAGCCGGCCAACGAGCGGATCTCCCTGCCGGACAATCAATTTGATTGTTTCAAGCGCCTGGAGCGTTCCGATTATCCCCGGAAGGACGCCCAGGACCCCTCCTTCGGCACAACTGGGAATCAAGCCGGGCGGAGGCGGAGTGGGGTAAAGGCAACGATAGCAGGGTCCACGCAGGGCGTCAAACACTGTCAACTGGCCATCGAACCTGAAAATGGAGCCGTAGACGTTCGGTTTGCCTAGGATCACGCAGGCGTCATTCACCAGATAGCGCGTCGCGAAATTGTCTGTCCCATCCACGATAGCGTCGTAATCCTTCAGGATGTCCAGAGCGTTCTCTGAAGACAACCGGACCTCATGACCGATGACCCTAACATGAGGATTGAGCTCCTGAATAGCTTCGCGGGCAGAATCGAGCTTCGGCCTGCCAATGTCATTCGTTGTATGAAGGATCTGCCGCTGGAGGTTGGTCAGCTCCACCACATCAAAATCCACAATGCCTATCGTTCCCACGCCTGCAGCTGCGAGATAGAGCCCCAACGGGGATCCAAGCCCGCCAGCCCCGACAATCAGGACTTTCGAAGCTTTGAGTAGCTTCTGTCCCTTCATGCCGATCTCCGGAATGATCAGATGCCTGCTGTAGCGCAACACCTCCTCGTTTTGGAGACGGACGTTCGGTTCGGCCATCGACGTGTCCGCGCCTGACCCACCTGCAATAGAGGGAACGATACTCAACGTATCCGATTCTTTGAGATTGGTCTTCTCCCGGTTAAGGTACCGGATATCATCGTCGTTCACATACACATTCACATAGCTGCGGAGGCTCCCGTTCTCCGCGTAAAGGTGGTGCTGAATTTCCCCAAACTTTGACGTCAGGTTCTTCAAGACCTCTTCAACAGTGCTCCCTTCCACCTCCACGGACGCGTTATGGCCGGTGTAGACCCGCAGCGGCGTTGGGATGAATACTTTTACAGCCATTGGACCTCCTCGTGGCATTTCAATGAGACATCACGTCGTGGTTGAGACCCGTTGTGCCCGCGCCTGGATTTCCAGCGTTTGCTCCGCGAACCGTGCCCGGTCCTCTTCCAGGACCCATGCCGTTGCACGGGCTGCGGTTCCCCCGGCAACCGACACGATCACGTACGTAAACCACGGCAGCGCATGCTCCGTATCAAATGCCGAAGGCACTGCCGGATGGTCCGGGTGTGAATGGTAGAAGCCGAGCAACTCCAGGTGCCGTTCCTCTGCTTGTAGTTCGGCATTCCGGTACTGCTCGGGGGAGACGAGAAACCGCCGGCGACGATTCGCGTCCTGGCTGTTATCGATCTCAAGTGTATCCTGCACGATCCGTTCCCCCCCGGTATCGCTCCCAAGCATGACGCCACAACATTCCTCCGGATACGTCCGCTCTGCATGAGCCGCGATCTGTTGGTACAGACTGGCAGGAATCATCACAGCGTTCATTCGCCCTCCGTCTCTTTCCAGAATCGGTCGCTCCCGTACCGCGTTCCTCCATCCGGGAACACCGTGACGATCACGCCTGAGCGCAGGCGCGATGCCACTGCCAGTGCCGCAACCATTGCCGCCCCACTGGAGATGCCGACGTACAGACCTTCCTCCCTGGCCAGCCTTCTCGTCATGGTATACGCCTCTTCCGTGGAAACCGTGAGGCGTTCGTCGGCAAGCGTGGGGTCATAGATCCCCGGAACCATCGCCGTCTCAAGATGCTTTAGCCCCTCGAGCCCGTGCAGCGGGCTGTCCGGCTCCATGGAAACGCAGGTGATGGACGGGGCAAGCTCCTTCAGGCGGCGGCTGGCGCCAACGAACGTACCCGTTGTCCCCAGGCCAGCTACGAAGTGGGTGATCCGGCCGCCTGTCTGCTGCCAGATCTCGCGGGCGGTCGAGTGGTAATGAGCACGCCAGTTTGCGGGGTTGTTATATTGATCGGGGTAGTAGTATTTTCCGGGATCTGACGCAACCATTGCCTTCACCTGCTGCTGAGCGCCGTCCGTCCCTGCAAGCGGGTCGGTCAGCAGGATTTCCGCACCGTACGCCTGGAGGACCTGTTTCCGTTCTTTGCTTGCATTGGCGGGAAGCGCCAGCAGAACCTTGAAGCCGAGAGCGCTGCCGATCATGGCATAGGCAATGCCGGTGTTACCGCTGGTCGCATCGACGATCGTCCGGTCCTTCGTCAAAGCGCCGGACCGTTCGGCCTCCAGCAACATTGAGAGCGCAGCCCGGTCCTTTACCGACCCGCCGGGATTGAACCACTCCGCCTTCGCGTAGATCTCGACGTTCTCTTCCGGCGGTTGTAGTCGCTTGATGCGAAGGAGCGGCGTGTTGCCGATATTTCCCGCGATCGAGTGCCGGTCCCGGGCAAGTAGCTCCAGCCGGTCCGCAGAGAGTTCGTGTATACTCTTCTCATCCTGCTTTGACGTTAATCGGTACATAAAGATCCTGCTCTGTACATTAGCCCGGTCACGGGTTCATGCGCGACGCCGAAAACTCAAGGCGCCTCGTTGCCTTCTCTAGGGCCGCCGATTCCGCTTCCGCGCGCGTGGATCCCAGAGAACGCGCGATGGTAGCGCCGGGATCAACGTTGTCCACGCTGCAATGAAATTCTTCCCCCAGCCGATAGCTGACGATACGAACCTGGAACGGGGGAATCGATTGGATCCGATCCTGATATCCCTCCGGACGCATGATGTTCATGGCCTGGCTCCCCGCGTCACTGGCGCATTGACAAGGTTGCCCCATTCGGTCCATGAGCCATCGTAGTTCTTCACATTCTTGAATCCCAGGAGGTACTTGAGAACGAACCAGGTCAGGCTCGATCGCTCTCCGATACGGCAGTAGGCGACGACATTCTTTTCCGGTGTGACGCCGAGCGGCTCGTAGATCGCCTTGAGCTCCTCTGGAGTCTTGAATGTCCCGTCTTCATTCACGTTCTTCCCCCAGGGCACATTGAACGCCCCCGGAATATGTCCTCCCCTCTGGCAAGTTTCCGGCAGGCCGGGAGGCGAAAGGATTTTCCCTGAGTACTCGTCAGCTGATCGCACATCGATCAGCGACCAGCCGTTTGTGTGGCCCGGGAGCCGGGAAACGTCCGGAAGGAATGCACGGAGTGAGAAATCCGGTTCTGCCGCATGATAGTTTGTTTTTGAGAGTGTCGGGCTGTCCTTGGTAAGCGGTCGGCCTTCCGCGAGCCATTTCTTTCGTCCTCCGTTCATGATGCGGACGTTCTTGTGGCCGTAGATCTTCAGTTCCCAGAAAGCCCATGTTGCGAACCAGTTGTTGTTGTCGCCGTAGAGGATAACAGTGGTGGCGTTATCGATCCCTGCCTCTCCCAACAGTTTCTCGAGGTCAATTTTCTGAATGACGTCGCGGCGGATAGGATCGGACAGCTGAGTCTGCCAGTCCCAGCCGACTGCACCGGGAACGTGCCCCTCGTCATAGGCTTTCGTATCGACGTCGACTTCCACAATTCTGACCTGTCGATCATTCAGGTGTTGTTCGGTCCAGTCGGTACCGACCAGCACCTCAGGGTAGGCATATGCGCTTGTCGCCATAGGGTCCTCCTCTTGCTAGTGAGACTTAACTAAAAAAGCCCTTCATCCGTTTTCGGATGAAGGGCTTCGGGGTGCGTAAGTAAAAAAGTGAAAAAATCAGTTCAGGACCTTCGTGAAAACGGAGTGTTGGCATTCTGGCGCAGCCTACAACAAGTACAGGCCTCCCAAGCTCCGTTCATTTTCAAGGATCCCCTGGAATTGATAGATATTTCGCTGTGTCTCAACAGATATAACCACGATGGAGAGGGGGAAGTTCCGAGGCTAGTACAAGAAGCTTTTTTGGGGGGGGATTTCAGCAATTGACGGGCGAATCTTTTCTGAAAAAGGGCCGGGTTCCTCGATTCTCGCACTATTTGCTCACAGACCCGTCAGTGCGGAGGAAACCACCCTGCATGTATACAATCGGGGAGTCGACAGATGCCCAATCATTACCACATCGTGGCCAGGCAACGGCAGCCCTATGCAATTTCCAAATATGTCCAAGAGATTACGGGTAACTATGCCAGGTACTTGAACAAGACCCGCCCCCGCACGGGTCACTTGGACGTATGATCGCAGCTAACCCGCCCCCACCCTTCCCCTCGGCCCTATCTCCCCAAACGGAATCCTCGCAAATCCCGGCAACTGTTTGAACACCACCGAACTATCATTTAACCGGAAGTCCATCTTAACGGCATCCACGAATCCCGGATCTTGCTGAGTGATGTAGTTTTCTCCAAAGTCGCATTGCGCATATTTTGCGACAAGGCGGAAAGTTTCCTCGTAGCGAACCAGCACGTTCTGATCAAACACATTCCTGCGCGGACGCATCCCAACGTAGGTCCGCCCGTCCGGCAGGAGGTCAAGCCAGTCCACAAGCTTCGGGTATTTGACACTGTACGGGGGGGCCTTGATGTTCACCGCCTCCGTCAAACGCCGGGTGTAGATTCCCTTCGGTCCGAAAAAGTACGGAATCTCCTGTGCGCCAAAGTCGTACCACATCGACTTCAGCTGAAATGCCGGACCGTACCCTTCAATGAAGATGTTGTTACGAACGACAATATCATGCCCGCCGTTGCTGTAAATTGTTCCATACGAGGCCACACGGTAGAAGATGTTCCCCTCCACAAAGGCCCCGCATGTTGCATCGTCAAAATACACTCCCATTGTCCACTTTCTGTCCGGACGGCCGACGTGATGGAAGAAGTTGTATCGAATGATATTGCCCTGGTCGCTCGGATCCCGCCCCAAATACCAAGCTGATGCGTCGTTCGAATTCCTGGCGACATCATGGATGAGGTTGAATTCAAAGACGTGCTCGTTCCCTCTCACCATGATCGCCTGAAGGTCACCGTTGAAGATTTCGCTATGGGCAATCCGGTTTCCACACCCGTCGATATTGATGCCAGCGGCCCCGGCCTTGTTCCGTCGATCGAAGTCGTGAATCCGACAGTCCAAGACCTCATTTCCTCCCGCAAGAAGCAGCTTCTTGCTCCCCCCTCCAAGAATGATCCCCCCCGACCCGGTGGCGTAGATCTCACACGCCGAGATCGTCTGGTTCTTTCCAGCATTGCGGTCCCACACCGTATTCCTGTAGTAATGAGCCTGAAAACTTCCCACTTCGCCGGACACCGGGATCCCCGCGTAGTCATCGGCGGTAATATGCGGAAACGTCTGCCGGGCTCCCTTGCCAAGCATGATCCCCACTGTTCCGACATTTCTGACCGTGCAGTTCTCAACACGGTTTCCATCTCCTCCTTCCATATAGATACCGATCGCTCTGCCACACTCGACAATCATCCCCCGGAGCGTGACATGTGAGCAGTTTTCGACTGCGATAAGAGGCTGCTCCAGAACCGACACATCGATTCGGGCGTGTTTGAGCTCGGATGGCGGCCACACATATAGCCTGCCGTCGGAACGGTCAAGGTACCACTCCCCCGGTTCATCCAGTTCCTCAAGCAAGTTCAGGGCGACATACTGATTGAAGTTTTCTCCGCTTCCCAGCCCGTACATATGAGGAGAGGCAAAGCGGACTTCATGACGCACGGTGTCGATTGCCGCAACAAGGATCTTGTCGTCGGCAAAGCCGTAATGAAAAAACCCCTGGAACCAGACGTCAGGCACTCCCGCCCAACGCGCATGGCGGGGATCGGTGTAGCGAAACGTGCCGCCACGATTGGAATAGTCCCCGACCCGGGGAACGGAACCCGTGTCCACGACGTCACCCATGAGAATGGCACCCGAGTTTGGATAGCGCGCGAGGGGAAGTACGGTATCATTCCAGAAAAGCTCCAAGGGTGCCGGAACCACGGGCAGCCCATGGCCGAACTGCCGGTGCTGGCCATAATCTGTGATGCCAAGAGCATTGAGGTTTGCCTCCAGCACCTTTGCCCGGGCTGCGTCAGGCAAACGACCTAGCACCCTTTGATCGGCAACCGGATGGAACGCCCCGGAAGGCACATCCCTGCCTCCGTTGATCCGCACTTCTCCGTCACCGCTGTACACCACCGGCCGGTCGGCCCTTCCCCCATCGACAGAGTCAAGCCTGAAAGTTGAGTCAAGCCGATACGTCCCTTTTCCGACCCAGATTATCGCCCCCCCCGGCGGAAGGTCCTGCGTCTTTCTCATATCGCGCAACGCGTCCCGGGCGTGTTCAAGGGAGCGAAAGGGCTTCTCACGGGTGCCGGGGTTCCGGTCGCTCCCCGAAGGGGAGAGGAAGAACTCCATCTTCACGGAGGAAGCTGAAAGAAGAGCAAAGAGCGAAATGATAGCACAGAAAGTCATTATGGCACCTTTATCGTTGGCACCGCAAGGTCAGGATCCCGAACGTAGGGAGGGAGAATGAAGCGCCTGCCGCTTCACCCTCTCCCTCTGCAGGAGAGCTGATGAACACCTTCTTCGGCTTCAGGGCGTCCCACCCTATCGAGAATTCCGCCGGCGTGAGCGACGCATTGAAAAGCCGCACCATGACAGCCTTCCCGTCCCGGCTTGGCCAGATGGACGTAGTGACCACATCCGGCGAGCTGAGCCTGAAGAGCGAAACCGGGTAGGAATCACGGTCTGTCGCCTGTCGCACAAGCAGCGGCTGACTTTGCTCTATGCCCCGCCGGTAGGCATCGGCAGCATCGAAGGCTTCATGGGGAAACAATGCATACGAAAGCACGGAAGTGCCTTCCTGATATGCCGCATAGTTCGTATGCCAGTAGTTGTTCATGGCATACGAGAAGAACGTCGTCCCGGGCGCCAGAGCGTCTCGCCAGGCCCGGTAGCCATTGGCTGCCAGCGTTTCATCCGTCATCCGGCCGATCTCAATGAGCGGGGATTCCATCGTTGTCCAGGTGACTCCTCTGTTGGTATTTGAAACGTCCGTCCACCTGCCAGTAGAGAGATAGTCCAGACAGGAACCGGGCAACTGGTCAACCGTCGGCCTCATGATTCCCCATCCTCCGTCGAGATGAAACGCCCCGCCCGGAACGTTTAATGGAAAAGCGAAATGAACACTCTCTTTTTCCCGCACGATCGCTTTGTCCAGAGTATTGACGATCTCCACCTTCATCATCCCATCGACGAGCGAGACCTCCTGAACAAGTGATTTGCATCCCGGCGCCTCGGAAATAATCCTTACAGTTCCGACGAGCGGCCCCTGCTCCTTGATCTGGACCTCCTTGACCATGTTCATTTGCACTTTGCCGGGACTGCGTCCAGGGACATAGCAGTATTGGTTCAGGCCACGAAGTGCGGAAGTGTCGACGAGTTCCACACCCGCGGAGGTCTTCAGGCTGCGGATCGCGCCGGTCTCAGGATCCAGCTTCACGGATATCAAGCCGTTCTCCAAACCGGTTTCACTCACCCTGACGCCCCCATTTGCAGCAGCCACACCCGCTTTCACAAAGTAGCGGCGGGCTCCCAACGGCGGCACATCCTCTGCCACAAACGCCAACCCGCCCGTGGAGAGTCGTTGGGACGGAACCGGTGCTCCGAGCGCGTCGACAACGCTGTCACCCGCCCTCCGTTCACCGGGGGGCAGAACTACCAGTTCCGTCCTGCTCCAGGAAGAGGTATTGATAACATCCACGGCATTCCCTCCCGTTACGGAAGAGAGCTGCATCGACAGTACGCGGTCCGACTGTCCCGCGGCATCCAGGGCGAAACGTTGCTTCACCTGCCATTGGGAAACAGCGAAAGGACTCTCGGGCTCGCTCACACTATTGTGTGCGCCCCACGTGTGCTCATCGAAGAGCAAAACGTTTTTCCACGCGTCATCAAAGCCCTTCCTCATCAGCTCCTTTCCTCCCTGAATGGATCCAAGCACTTCCGTCTGCACAAGGCGTTCGGAAGCGCGGCGGACAATACCGAGTTCGCGCAGCGTCGAGAGTGCTCCATCCTCCCAGTACGGGGTGATGTCGCCGGCAAAGGACGGAATTTGTTTCCCCCAGCGCCGCTCGAACTCTTCGAACATCTGCAGCGCCGTGGCGATGACGAGCCTCGGAGAATCATACTTCTCGTTCCAGGACTTCACGAAGTCGGGTAGTTTCGGGTCGGTGGGACCATTGTCCGCGACAATCGTGTAGCGCAGCTGAATCATGTCGTACGGATATCCGTCCTGGGCCAGTTCCCTCAGGTAGTCAAAGAGACGCGAGGCAGTGGTCTGCCCGGCTTTTCCACTGATCCAATCGTGGAACCAGGAGTATCCTTTGCCCGCCACCCATAACAAGAGTTTTTCCTGGCCGGAAGGCGAGACCCAATAAAATGGCTTGTCCCCCCAGGCACGGTTGAACCTCCCCACACGATCTCCCAGGTCGGGCATTGTAGGCACATAGTTGGGGCCGCTGGAAAGGTACTTAATACCACCCTGTACCAGCGCCGGAACCGTTGCCCACGTGTACCCGGGAATATCAGTGATCATGGCATCCCTGATCTGAACGCCATAGGTCCTTGACAGCGTTCTGGCAAAATCAGTCAGCCGTACCAGCTCTTCCGGCCGGCAGAGACCAGTGAGCTCATTCGAATAGAGTCCGTTCAATCCTATCCCCCCTTCCTTCACCAACGCTATGAACTCGTCCCGCTCCTTTTTGGTGCAGCTGGTAAGGAAGGAATCCACCGCCCAGAGGATTTCTGTGTTCCATTTGAAGCGAGCAGCGTTCGGATAGGTCGCGGTTTTCCCACACAGCTGCATAGCATCACGCAAATTCTTCAACTGCTTCTTCAAGACGTCCGCCTGAAGGTCGGAGTACCCGATATCATTGTGGGAATGAGGGAGCAGCCAGAATTCCCTGTAGGCCACTGGTTGGATCACCGCCTTTTCCGTCTTCACCGGTTGTCCAGACACCGCAATCACAAGATCGATCTGCCGTTCTGCCTTCACCGCATTGATCGTGAACGGCACCTTGTTGAAGCCAAGCTCGAGTTGCGCCTTCATGGGATCCTGCCCGGGCACGGTGATATCGACGGAGTCGGAAAGCTGTGAACACTCGATCAGCACGTCTATCAGCTGTTTCTGGCCCGATGACGTCCGGATCAGAGCCGGTTGCGCCTGGACGCTAATGGAATCCTTCAGGGGGTATGTGAATGTGATATACCAGTCTCTCCGATTGGCGCTGTCCCCAACAACGCTGATGGAAAGAGGCTGCCCTTGCGGAAAATCACGTACCGGTACTTTCAAAAACATAAAGCCGAATAAGTCATTGCCACTATCCCCCATTTTCGCGTCGAACGAAAGCTGCGCACCATCCCTTCCATTCAATGTCCACTGGCGGACCGGGCGGCTCTTGATGGTGGTGAACTTGAACCATTCGGTGCCATTGATTGCGAGCCGAAATGTCGCATCTGCAATGCTGGTACCGCTGGAGTGACCGGCTATCCATGCATATGTCGCGAACTCTGCGCCAGGATGCAGGGGAATTTCCTCCGTCTTCCATTCGATCACCTGTTTCCCGTCCGTACAGCGCGTCAGAAGTGCAGCCTGCGCATAAGGATGGAATGATCTGTAACCAATATTCTCGCCGCGGATTCCCTGAACATATCCATTGAGCATTCGTTCACGTGTGGGCGGATCGCCTGATTGTTGGGCAGAAGCAACGAGTGCGGCAAGCACCAGCATGTTTGCAGCAATCATGGTAGTCTCCAGAATGGGGACAGTTGTAATAAGTGGAATAGGATAGAACAGGCGGACATGGGGGAAGATTGATCCATTTGGGACTTATGATAGGCAGGAAGACGGGAAATGTCAAGAAGGACAGAAGGCAGAAGAAACCAATAAACATAGCGAGGAGCCCGGGGCAAGCGGCTGCGATGGCAGCGGACCTAATCGACAGTCCATAGATTCTGTTCTTGACCGGGCCAGTAAACACAGGCCGCTACTATGGCAATGTTCGGGCTTACTTCACAAGCACCATTGTCCGTGCTTGAACAAACGTTCCTGCTGTAAGCCTGTACACGTACACTCCACTGGCGAGTCCGCTTCCATCAAAACTGTCCTGATAAATTCCAGCCGTTCTTTGCCCATCCGCGAGTACGGCAACCTCCCGGCCGAGCATATCGTACACCGCGAGCCGTACATGACTGGCTACTGGCAAGTGGCTACTGACTACTGTTCTTGGATTGAACGGATTTGGGTAGTTTTGACAGAGGACAAGACTCGCCGGTGATTCTTTTGACGCAATTCCTCCAGAGACGGTACCGTCTTGACCAAACAGGAACAGTGCGCCGAGCATGCCGTCGCCCCCGCTCAAGTACGCGCGACTATAGGATATCAAATCAGCCCCAGGAACGATCGTGAAGGGAGAACTGCTTGGGATTGGCTCTGTCACCCAGGAGGCTCCTCCGTCTGTTGTGCGTGCGACGAACGGTCGAATACTGCCGAAGCCCAGACTGTCGGGCACGGTGTGTTCCCCCGCAACAAGCCCTGCCTCAGTCCCTGGAAGGAACCGTACCGTTTCCAGTAACACAGCGTCCGGCAAGAACGAGAAAAGCTGCCACGTTGTCCCCTTGTCAGAAGTCTTGTATGCGATCGGCCGCGCCTTAGTGGAAACACCAACCGCATATCCCACCGTCGCCCCGGCGAAAAAGACGTCGGTGAAGTTGTCAACAGTTGGAAAGGCGGACGTTTGCCATGTAGACCCGCCGTTTGTCGTGGCAAGGATCACGCCCTGTAAGACACTATCCACATTTTCGTACCCGACAGCAACCGCATGGTCAGCATCAAGTGTCCGGATGTTGCGCAGAGTGACGACCGATTCCGGGAGCCTCATCTTGCTCCACTGTTCACCGCCGTCTGTGGTCTTGAGAATAGAAACATTGGTGAAACTCGGCAGACCGTCGCCGGTCACGTACCCCGTGCGCGCATCGACAAATGATGCACCGATCAGGTAGCCCATTGAATCCGGGAGCACACCTGGAGTTTCCCAGGTTCTTCCGCCATCGGTGGTTCGCAGAAACAGCGCGCGGTACTCATCACTCGGGACGCAGCCAATCCGTTGCAGAAAGCGCTCCACTCCGCGGGCAAGGGGGCGCCGTGCAGAGAGCTTCCGAACAGGGGAGGATTGAATTGCCGATCCCGGAGACACATTGTACGCCCCGGCAATGTATCCTGTGTCCGCATTGATCATCTGGAGCGTTACAAGAGAGCGGGAGGAGTCGGGGACAATCGCCAACTCCCAGTGGGCTCCGCCGTCGGTCGTCACGATGGCACGGCCATGAAAACCATGGCCATATCCTGAAGAAGCGCCGTGGAGAGAATCCGCAAAGTCCACGGTCAGCAACATGCCGACGTCGGATGGAATCTGTTGAGGTAACCACTGCGCATTTGCGTATGAAGGGAGACATGAAATCAGAGCAATCATCAAAGGTGGGAGTAGTGTATGCTTGATGGGGCGCATTGTGATTCTATGTCATTTATGGATCGATGAGTTTACTCGGATCACCGAATGAGGCACAGCGTGCGCGTCTGAACGAAACTACCAGCAGTGAGGCGGTAGAAATACACTCCGCTGGCCAGTCGGCTGCCATCGAATGTGACCTGATAGGCGCCCGGGGCTTTTCTTTCGTTCACCAACACCGCCACTACCCTGCCTAGCACGTCATATACGACCAGCGACACACCACTAACCCCCAGCCCCTGCCCCTCCGTCCCGCCCGAGGCGGGACGAGAGTCTCGTCCCGTCGATGAACTCGACGGGACGGACCTATTCCTTCCGACAGTGTATTTTATGATCGCTAACGGATTGAACGGGTTCGGATAATTCTGCTCAAGTTTGTACGTGAAAGCAGACTCCTGCGGTGCTGTCGGTTCCGGCACGGCCGTCCCATGCAGTGAGCTGTGCAGGATTGCCGCCTGATCTCCGAGGATCCAGACGTCGGGGCCCTGACTTCTGACGCGGAGAAGAGAACGACCAAGGGGAACCGCGTCTTCTTCCCAGTGTGCGCCTCCATCGGTCGTGCGGAACGCAATCCCTCTGGCATAGGACTGCCCTACCACCCATCCCCGATTCTCGTCCACGAATGTGACCCCCAGGGGCCAGGTGTACAATGGAGCCGTCGGATGCGGCTGGCCCTGCCAACTATTTCCGCCGTCCATTGTCCTGAAAATGTATCCATCATTTCCGCTATAGCCAACGACCCACCCCACCAGCGGCGAGACGAAGTGCATTCCTTTGACATACAGACCAACGACACCTGCCGATGGAACCGTAGTCCACGACAGGCCGCCATCCGTCGTGTGCGCCAATCCGAGATACCCTCCTGCCCAGCCGGAATCGCGGGAGGTGAAAAAGAGCGATTCTATTTCTCCGGGGTTCGTTGCGTACCCTCCCCCATGCCAGGTTGCCCCTCCGTCGGTCGTCCGGTATACCTTGTTGCCGGATGACGCCCAGCCGGTACTCTCTCCGGAAAAGAAGAGGCAGAAGATCCGATTGACGCTGTCCAGCTGTATCTGCCAAGTTTCTCCTCCGTCTGTGGTCAGGAGTAGACTCCCCCATCCTCCCGACCTTTCAACGCCAACCCATCCACGGTGTGAGTCAGCAAACCAGACGGCATGTGCATTGATATGGTCCTGATAAGGGGCACGAATAGGAAGAGCCTGCCATGACATCCCTTCATCCCGCGTCTTCAGCAAGAGGGTGTCGCCTGCGGCAAAGCCGGTCTTCTGATCGAGCCAGAAAAGATCATTCAAGGAAGCGATGATGCCCCGGTGTTCGGGAGTCCACGTGGTGCCGCCATCGTTGGAAGAATAGAGGGCACCATACAGACCGGATCCCCAGAGGTGGCTGTCATCAGCCGATGAAACCTGTTCCAGGTAAGACACGGTCGCGATTTCGTTCCAATTCTTTCCGCCGTCAACGGTTTTGTAGATTCTCCCGCCTGACACCGCCCATCCCAATTCCTCACTTCTCATCTCAATATCGGAGAACGAGCGGTAATCTATGAAATCCTCGCCGACGGTTAGCTGCTCGGTCCACTGTTCCCCACCGTCCGTGCTCTTGAAGAGATGGCCGCTGAAATGGTTGGGGCCCCTGCTCGTCCCTGTAAGCCAACCTATCTCAGGAGTGACAAAGACAACCTTATCCAACATCCGGATCCATCCCTGCATGCTCTCCGGGCTCGTTCCATGCCAGGAGGCTCCTCCGTCGGCCGTCCTGAAAATAGTGTCCTGGCATAGCGTCCAGCCTGTCAGGGCGTTGAGGAAGAACAGTCGGGTAACCCCGTCTCCAGGGGATTTTCGTGCCACCCAGTTTCTTCCCCCATCGCTGCTAGACATCAACGCACCCGAGGTGGCAGCCCATCCAGTATCTGCATTCAAGAAGAACGCTGATGTCACCGCGCCGGGCGCGGGATGGAGATCTACCCAATGATCTCCCCCATCGGTGGTCTTCATGAGTTGGGAGACTGAGTCCTGGTTGCCGAGAAGGATTCCCGTCGCCATGTCAACGAACTGAAGATAGGTGAAATCCGGCATATTTGAAATGGAACGCAGACGCCAGAGAACCCCGCCTGATGTCGTCGTGAGATAGGTCCCACGCCCGCCGGCGGCATAGCAGACAGATGCGGAGAAGGCCTGAACATCGGCGATGGAGTTTCCCTGCGGAAGAGGGTTGCGCCACTCCCACTGGGACGCGGTATAGGTATGGCACAGACAGATCATGGCGAGAACTGGCCATGCGCGTCGAAGGACCCTGATCGCCATAACACTTCCCTCCAGCTATTCCGATGTCATCATGGTGTCACTGTCAACCCGATCCACCACTGCAGCTGCTCCAGTTCAGAACCCTCGAACGTGTCGTGAAAATCAGGGACCACCATCAAGCGCAGCGTCAGGTTCTCTACCGGCGTCACGGTCAGCCCGGCCAGGAACGTCGTGTGCACATCGCTGACCTCCTCACGCGGTTCGGTATACCGTTCGCCGAAGTTCTCAGCTTCCTCCTGTTGTCCGTTGTACACCGAGCGCCGGTATCGATAGAGCGCGAGTGTGGCGTCGTCAATCCTCCACCACGCCGCAGTACGGTTCAAGCCGAACAGCACTTCAAGCGCCTCCGTTGCTTTCACCGTCACAAAAACTGGGATCTCGAAGTTCGTCCGCTTTGTCGTGAAGGTCCAGAAGAGGTCCTTGGATTCCTGCTGTCCATAGCCGTAGTCGTACGATCCATCCACATTCCAGTATCGCGACCGGCTCGAAGCAAGGACCTCCTCACTGGTCGTGATGGTCTGATCCTGCCATTCCACGAACGCTCCTATCGACAGATTGACCCGAGGATCGATCTCCCACTGAAGGGTTGCCACTGCCCGCTGTGTGGAGACTGTTTGTGTCCCCGCCCCGGACCGGGCATCACTCAAGTATGATCTGGAGTAGCTATTGACAGGCGTTTCGCCATTCATCCACATATTGCTGCTCGAGCTCGTGTCCAGGACATTTGATCCAAGTCCGATGTTTATCTTCGCGCGTTGATACTGGTAGAAGAGTGTGAGCATTGCTGCCGGTGAGAGCCGCATTTTCAGATCCGCACCGTAGTATGTCGTGGTCCCGTCATGGCGCCATTCCTGGAGCGTATTGCCGGAACGGGTATAGAGACTGGTGGACGATGTCGATGAGTACGCATAAAAGGACGAATCGTTGTTGCGAAGCGCCTGCGTCGCCTCTCCCCGGAGGTAGCCACCTGTTACGCCAACGGTGATCCGTTCGCTGGAACGGTACTCGAGGCCGGCTGCGGCATCCCAGTGCGCATATCCCTGGTCTCTCGCCTCCACGTTCGACCAGAGTGAGGTGCCGGATGAGTACGGCGCGTACTCCCAGAGATTGGAGGATCCGAAAGACCCTGCCCGTGTAAATTCGACACGGCTGACCTTTGCACCTGCCTGCAATCCTGCAGGAAGGCCAAACCGGATGAACGCCGTTGCGAAGTGTCCCGCCTCGTGCATATTGTCTTCCCCGTTGTACCTGTCCACGACAGGCATGTTCGCCGCTCCGGCTGCCTGCCTCCCGTTGTAATCATATCCGGCCACCGCCCGGTAGATGTCCTGGGGAATCTCGTAGTACTTCTCATCCTGCAGGACCATCTGGTATGTGACGCCGATGAACAGATCGCTGGCGAGCGAAGGGAGCGGGCGAACGATGGCCGCTCCCGAAAAAACCGGCTCGAGTTCGCGGCGGACGTTCACGTAGAGGCGGGGATAATAAGCCACACTCGACATGGCCCTGTCAACTGCGTAGAGCCAGGGAGGAGAGTAGCCCGTCGACTTCTCTTTAACGTTGCGGGCACTCCGGAAGTCTGTGTACAAATAGGCCGCCTGTGTGCTGTCCAGAGCCAGCGAGGCGGGATTGACGGCAAAATCCAGAAGAGGATCTTTCAGGAGCCCGGGTGTTGTGGACTTGAAACTCCCGATCCCGTAGGGATTCAGATAGTTTGGCGTGAAAAAGAAGTCGGTCTGCTCAAACGACTTTTCAAGGACCCGTTCGCCCCAGTACTGCGCGGCCAGGGGAGCCGGGAGCAGGAGGCTCAAGCTCAGTATGATTGCCCTACTAGCAGTCCCCTTCATAGACGTTTGTATTGGTATTATCACGGGTGCCGGAGCGTCAGCTAAAACAAACAAAGGACCTGAACGTGTCAGAAGCCAGAAACAGTAAAAAAAAAGGGAAGATTAACCCGTATGAACCCATTTGTGTCTGCGAAGCTTCACCGTCGGGTGACCGGCTGGGTCCTTCTAATACGTCGCCCCAGACGTCAAATTAATCTGAAATTTCGTGACGCTATCCTTCGCAACCGTAACCGGAAAAACAAACCCCTGCCCGTCAAACCAGTTTGCATACAACGATGAACCCTCTTTTACGAAAATACTATATCGCCCGGGAGGAAGTGAAACCTGATAAAAACCGTTGTTGAGAGATCTCACTTTCTTTATAAGCCTGGATTTCACCTTTGTGAAATCCGTTCCTGCAGAAGGGGTGAGAGCCTCCACGGAGGTCGGCTCATAGATGCGCACCTCCCGGCGGACCGCCGTCACGCGCCCCCGGTTCCCTCCCCCGGGCCCCGGCATGAAATCCCCTTCCCAGAGCCAGACATTCCCCCAGATGCCCTGCCTGATCGTCACACGCTGATGGTTGTCCGGAGGCCTTTTGCCCCCTCCATTCTGTGCGGTCATACCGGTGCTGATTGACAAAAGACATCCTGCTATCATGAGCATCGCCAAGAAATCAAATCTTTTCATGCTCAACCCGCTCATTATCCAGCGTTCTGCGAACACGATGGTGCCTCTTTACCTGAGCAACACCATCCGTTTGGTCTGTACTGACGGCGCTCCGCCGGAGCCTTCCACAGGCCGCACCTCCAGTCGATACAAATATGCTCCGGAGGAAACGGCAACACCACGAGATGTTCTTCCATCCCAGTTTGCGGTGTAGTTTCCCGCCGGCTTTCGTTCATTCACCAGCACTGCCACCTCTCTGCCGAGAAGGTCATACACAGTCAGCTTTACATCACTGACACCTGACACCTGAAACCTAACACCTGTTCTCGGATTAAACGGATTCGGATAATTCTGCTCCAGATTGAAAGCCGGGCAGACCATCCGATTCTCCGTCCCGCCTTCCACAGAAGTGATGACGGCGCTCTTCAGTAACCAATCCATCGGGCCGGCGATCGTTATCATCTCCCTTTTAACCAATCCCGTGCCTCGTGCGAACCACTCAGTGGACGCGGCGTCAGGACCGAGAAGCCAGTAGAAACCCCGGCAACCAGAGAAATCCCCGGCAGGGACCACGATTCTATCGTTTGTTGCCTCCACGGTCATCTGCCCGTGCATTGGTATCGTCCAGGTGGCGCCGGAATCCGCCGAAAAATCATACCAGAGGACCTCACTTGTGTCCAGATACCGGTAGACACGAGCCCCCGATTCCCGCAACAACACGTCTGGTTCGAAACGGAGAGTATCAAATTGAAAATAGAGATCACCATTGATCCGGACGGTGTCAACGATCCTCTCGGTCATCTGCATGCCGTCTTTCATGAGAGTCCACTGATTCCCAATGCGTAGCGGAAGATACGAGGTGTCTGTTCCTTGACCGGCAGTCCCGCCGGAAGGGTGAACGACAAGTCCGATGAGAACACCGAGGACGGAGGCCCTTCTGATGGCAGCGCATTGCATGGCGAATTTTCCTTTATTTGGTGACGCGAGAATGTCTCCGCTCGATGACTTCCAGGCTGTCCACGCGCATTTCTATATACGTCTTCCCGCTTGCCGTCTGCTTTGTCTGCCACGGTCCAGCCACTCTCAGGTATACTGCATCGAGCAATTCGTTTTCTTTGCCAACAAAGAAGATCATCCAATATGATACTTTGGGCGAGTCAGTTAGCCAATGATGGCTGGAAACGGCATACCCTGACGGATAAGCAGCGCCTCCGCCGGGGGGAAGCTCTGCCGAGAAGTAGCCCACGTATCCTTCAATTGCGCCGGTTCCCCTTATTGACGTAAAGGTTGAGGCTGGCGTGTTGTTGGTTATGCTATCTCTGGTCCTGCAGCTGGAACACGTCAGGACGAGAATGGCACATATCATGGAGGCGAAATTCATGCACCTTCTCCTTCACGGCAACCAGAGCAATTATGACAGCGAGACAGACTTTTTTGAAATAGAGCAAATCCCCTAAAATCGCGCAGTTATTCCCAATGCCGGATAGAGCGGGAAGAGTTGGAGCTGCTGTACGTCGGCTGTCCACTTCAGCCGGAGGTCAGGCCTCCGGTGCAGTTCCCACGCAAAAGGATCCAGCAGCCCGTACGCATTGAGCAGGCGAAGGGAAATCTCCCCCCATACGCTCCCTAGCATTACTCTCCGCGCCACATTCAGCTCGAGTCTTTGGAATCCCGGAAACCGGTTCTGGCTGAGGTCGAAGAGCGACAGAGCAGGGCTCGACGCCGCTGGCCCAGAACCGAAATTGTCCTGCGACATTGAAGCCTCCGATGGCGGCAACCATGATTGAGTGAGCGCAACGACGCAGAGCGCACCAAACGCCCACGCCCCGCCTCCGTCGATCCGCGCATCCACTTGCAGTTCATGACGGTGGCTGAACCGAGGGACAAACGGCTCGCCTCCGTTGAGTTCCGGAAATGTGTTCTGTTCCCAGGCGTACATATAGCCCAGGGACCCGGTTAGTGTCCCCACGCGCCTCCGGAACGCCAGGCTAATCCCGTACGATTTCCCCGTCCCGAAGTGCACGTTGTCGCTCAGATCGCCCGACAGGCTGAGCACTGTGTCAGCCATGAATTCATGGAGATTGTGCGTCGTCCGGTAGAACGACTCCGCAGAGAAGAGATAGGCATCGTTCCCGAAACTCTTCCCGATGCCAAGCGTCATCTGCAGCGACGCGGAGGAACGTACCCGGTCGGTGGAGGGATACCAGAAGATGGCCGGGTAAAAGAGAAACACGCCGCTGTTCCTGTAAGGGTGAACGAACTGATTGACGGACGTGACTGTCCCATACATCCGGGATTGATCGCTCAGTGAAACGAGGAGGGCAAACCGCGGGTCGACCGCCGACAACGATCCATTGTTCCCCGTGAAGTTCGTGGCCCGGGCCCCGAGCTCCGCCATGACGCGCGGGAGGATTCTCCACTGATCCTGCAAATAGACCGACAACTCCCATATCGGAGAATACTCCGATGAAATGGGCGCAATCTGGCTTGAGAAGGTGCTGATATTCCCCCTCATCCGGTGATGGATCAGCTCCATGCCGCCCAGCACGGTATGCTCTTCATCGTAATAGTGCTCCGCCTGCGCACGCAGCGTCACATCCTCAACGGCATAATCAGAAGAGAGCGATGATCCGGGTGAAAGGTATGGATCCCCGGTCATTGCATGCTCAAGCGCAAAGCCATACCTCGAGTAGGACGCTGAAGCATGCAAGAAGAGCGATGACGATGCGATCCCGATCCACCGCAGGTTGATCATGCTGTTTTCCCATCCAAAGTTGTTGTTGAGCCGCATCCCGGCTCCCTCAACCTGGTTGTCGTACGAGTCGCTCCCCCAGTAACCACTCAGAAAAAGTCTGCTGCTGGAAGAAAGCCGATGACTCAGCTTGGCAGTGACCTCGGATGAACCGAGGCGGCTCGGGGTGCCGTCCGGAGGGAGGAAAGGCACCAGAGCATCCGGAAACGCCCTCCGCCCCGAGATCAAATAGGAAGTTGAACCGCCCAGCGGACCTTCCAGCGAGAGGCGAGACCCCAGCGATCCGATCCCGGCGGACCCGGAGAGGCGCTCCGGCGTACCCTCCCGCATCGACAAATCCAGGATACCGCCAATCCGGCCGCCATAGTTGGGCGGCATTCCTTCGACCATCTCCTGCACCTCGTTTACCGCCTCGTCGCTGATTGAGCTAAGCACACCTCCGAAATGCGAAGGGTTGTAGATTCTTGCGCCATCGAGAAAGTACTGATGCTGATCGGATGGTCCGGACCGGATGTAGATCCCCCGCGAGTAGGTCCCCGCTGACGCCAGCGCTGAGCGGTATCCCTCAATGGTAACCTCCTGCAGTGTGATTTCTTCTGATTTCATGCTGATGTCCATCCAGACCGGCCCGCTTGGAGGCACAACAATAGCCACTTCCAGCGGCGTGTATCCCATTGCACGCACCATGATTGTGTAAGCTCCGGGAGAGAGATTGCGGAGAGAATAGAAACCATAGGGGTTCGTCGGGCACCAGCGTTGAATTGTCGGGGATGCTTCACCAATATTGTCCCGAACAACCACGGTCGCATTGGCGATCCCTTCCCCCGTCAGGGAGTCCGTCACGGTGCCACACAGCGTGGCTGCGGGATGGGAAGGCGCAACAGCCATGGCTTTCAGGATCACCTGGTTTCCCGTTCTCATCCACGTGAGTGAAGTGCCTTCGAGAACGCCGTTCAATGCTTCTTCGAAACTGCAACTGGAGCACGATGCGAACGCCCTTTTCTCTTCAACGTCCCTGTCAAGATAGACAATAGAGACGGGATACCACCGCATAAGCGAGTCCAGAGCTGACCGGAGGCTCAAATCCGAGAATTGAAAGCTCCGCGTCCTGTCCTGCGCATCGGCGCCCGATGTCATCCCGATTGCCAGAACGAGGCTAATAAAGAGTGTACACGCCGTTCTCATGCCGAAACTTTCGTCCTGTCAAATTCGACAAAGCAGCAACAGCAGTCTCCGCACTGTGTCCATCGACTACGCCAGTGATCGTCTCCTCTCCCGCACCCGGGCGCTCAATGCTGATCTGTACATCAAACTGCGATTCAATTTCCTTGCAGGCCGAGAGAATGCTCGTCTTGTAGAAGAGGAATTTTCCCCGGGTCCACCCCGGATAGTCGGCAAAAGGAAGTTGTCCTGGAGTGCCTGGATAGTTGTCCTTCATACACGTGACAATCTGCCCTGCCGCAAGCACTACCGAGCTGTCTCGTCCTCCTCGCTGGGCGCTCACGCTCACACTCCCCCCGACAACACCCACCACCAACTGCCCCCCGCGTACCCGGACATCAAATTGAGTCCCAAGCACCTGCACAGTGCCTACGTCCGTTGTGACAACAAAAGCCGTTCCGTTCCTTCGCACGTTGAAGAATGCCTCCCCCTTCAGCGAAACATGCCGCGTGCCGCCGAACGGACGATTTTCCACAACAAGCGAAGAAGTGTGGTTGAGCGTCACATCGCTGCTGTCTGACAGCATGATCGATGACTGCTGACCTTTCCCTGTCACATACGTCGACACAGAGCTCCGGTTGATCCAGAGCACTCCGGCGACAATCAGGACAATCGTTGCGATGCCGCCAAAGGAGATTGAGGGATTGAGGAGTCGGAATGCCCCAACTTTCTTCCTGCTCTTCTCGAGGGCTGGACCTTTTTGCAGAACGACGTTCAGATACTGCCATTGACGGGCCGTGTCCGGATCCGCCGCGTGCAAGTTGCGAGCCCGGGCATCCACAAGGTCCTGCAAGGCGGAGAAATCCGCTTGCTGGTCTCCCGCCAAGGACCGTCGTTGTTTGAACCAGGCAGAGAATTTTAAGAAATGAACCATCGTGGACCTCCTACTTGACTCGCGCATATGTGTGCGCGTAAAGATCTGCTCCATCATCAACGAGGCGAAGGGTATCTCCTTCCACTGCTGCCCACTGATCGAAGAGGTGGACAACCGGATACTGGCCTCCCGAGTTTATATCGCTGTACTGCACCATGAGATGGGAATCCTGGGTCTTGATTGCAAACCGGGCGGTCAAAACGAGAATTCCATCCTTTACCCTTGCATAGTCTCCACGCGGGGAAAAAGTATCCACAGTCATTGACCCTGGGGGCGGCAGGATAACGTGGGGAGCGAAGCCACCCGTCGACCGCTGCCAGACCCAGGAGCCGGAAATCGAGGCAACTCCGGGATCGAGCGGAGTGCCATAGTCCAAGCACCGTGCAGCGAGAAGCGGCATCAAGAACAAGATAAGAAGCCTGCTGTTATGTTGTGTCGGGGTCATGGGTGCCTACATTATTAACGATCATCCTGCCTTGCGCACCCAAATCATCAGAAAGAGGAACACAAAGGACACAGAGAAAAGAACAATAGGGCAAAAGCAAAACCATTGTTTTGTCCCTCTTGGTGCTTAGTGTCCCCTGAGTTCGTCTTGTCCCAGTTGCAGGTCTATGACAGATGTCCTATTTTGCAGTCACTATCGATTTTTGGTGTCGCGTGGATGTGCAGACATCAGATAAGCGGCTCATGGAAAGGGTCAGGGACTCCGACATGGTGGCCTTTCGGGCACTTTTTAACCGCTATCAGCCGATTATCTTTCGCCGGGCGCTGTGCCACACGCGCCAGACCGATCTCTCGCACGACATCGTCCAGGAGACATTCGTCAGGATCTGGGAACATCGCACAACGCTCCGGCCGCACCGCAGTTTTCTTGCACTTGCTTTGAGCATTAGCACTAACCTGGTGTTGGACGCAGCCAAGCACCGGAAGGTCCGTGAACGACTGGAGGGAAGGATTCCCCGGCCAACGCTTTCCGAAGGAGACGATCCTCATGAAGCGCTGGAGCTGACAATGCTTGAGGATGAGCTCGATGCGGTCATCAATGAAGGACTTGGCGAGAAGTGCCGGACGGTATTCCTACTCAGCAGGTTTGAAGGTAAGTCAAATCGCGAGATTGCGGAGTTTCTTGGTCTCAGTCCCAAGACTGTTGAGAACCAGATCAACCACGCGTTGAAGGTGTTGAGGAAAAGACTGCGGAGCTATCTCGAGGGGTGACCCTTCGAAATTGGGTGTTCACGTTTCATCTGCGTCCAACCGCGCTTACTTCTCTCTCTGTCCATCTGTGGTTTCCCCCTCAATCTTCCGCCCGATGCGCAGCACCTCGTCTACAAACAGATCGAAATCCTCCCGCTTGCTCCTGTGGTTTGTGTTGCACACGCGGAGAGCGTATTTTCCCTGAATGACTGTGTAGGAAGGGGCGGCCACTCCGCTTTCATGGAGACGGAGAAGCAGTTCCTTGTTCAGTGCATCCAGCGCGGCAGGATCCGTGAGAGATCCGCGGTAGCGGAAACAGACGATGTTCAACGAGGCGGGAACGAGCAACTCGAGATCCTTTTGTTCCCTCACCACCGATGCACAATAGCGTGCCTGCTCGACATTCTGCAGGACGAGCCTCCCGAACGCATCGATGCCGTGCTCTTTGAGACTCATCCAGACTTTAAGCGCCCTGAATCCGCGCGTCAGCTGCACGCCATAGTCGCTGAACCAGAGATCGCTGCCGGCGATTCCGCGCGTGGTATGCTCAAGATAGTCGGGGGTCAGCGTGAATGCACGCCGGTGGGCTTCCGCGTCACGGACGAGCGTGCACCCCACCTCATAAGGAAGGTACATCCATTTATGCATATCAAAGGCAAGTGAATCGGCACGTTCCATTCCCTTGACAAGATGTCGCAGCTCCGGAGCGAGGAACGCCAGCGCACCGAAAGCTCCATCGACGTGGAACCACATCTTTTCTTCACTGCAGACATCCGCCAGCGCGTCAAGTGGGTCAATGGCTCCTGTATTCGTCGTCCCTGCACATCCCACAACGCACAGCGGCCGGATCCCTTTGGCTCGATCCTCGCGAATGGCCCTCCGAAGCGACGGAATGTCAATAGTGAAATCCTGCCCAACAGGGATCAGGCTGAGCCCTTTTTGCCCGAGGCCCAACAGCTCCACAGCTTTGGGTACGGAGCTGTGCACTTCGGTCGAGGCATATACCGTGAGCTGTTTGCCGCCGCATAGACCTTCTTTGCGGATGTCGAAACCGGCTTGACTGTTTCGTGCCACGGTCAGGCCGGTAAGATTCGCCATCGATCCCCCGCTCACGAGGATGCCGCTTGCTTCCCGGGGGTAGCCAAGCATTTCCTTGCACCAATCAATGACCTGCTGCTCGACAAGTCCGCCCGCCTGAGCTCCTCCCCCCTGATTCAGGTTCATTCCCGCCGCAAGCATTTCAGCCATCATGGCCGTCGCCGTGCCGTTTCCCATCACCCATCCCCAGAAGCGGGGATGAATGTTGCCCGTGGGATAGGGCAGAATACGCGTTCGGAACTCTTCGTAGATCTGCTCAATGGGTTCCGGTGACTTTGGAAGAGGCTCCCGGAACGAAGTGGCGACCGCTTCAGGGATCGGCTGCCATACCGGCCGCTCCCGGACCGTCCGCAGATAGTCAATCATGTCATCGACCATCCGGTGCCCGAGATCCCGGAACTTGTTCCAGTCCGCAGGGTCGAGAGTTTCTTCCTTCAGTGCCAGGCGCTGTTCGTTCATCCTATCATCCTAGGGATTTTTGCCAATACATCCCGGCCATGGGGAGCGTCTGCAAGCCCGTCCGTCAGATCCCTCCCGGCATCGTGGAGAATCTGATGCCGTCCTCCAGGCCAGCGAATACTCTTGGAAACGTCATAGGCTTGTCCGTGGAAGGCGATATATGCGGGTGCGCCGTTTGTTCCGTCGAAATGCTTGAGGTCCTTCCTTGAAAAGACGCGGTACTCCATTGGGGACGAGCGGCCTGAAGAGCTGTGGGGAGAGTTAGATGTGATATCAGATATCTGACTTCTTAATTAATACCGAAGGCCCCACACCCTCTCCTTCTCCCCCCTCGATTCTCCAACCTTTATCCAACCGCACTGGGGCCTTCGGGAGTGATTCATGTTCTATACGGGCTGTCTCCGCAATTTCCTTCTCCTGCTCTCCTTACAAGTCCGATCAAATTCACAAGAAGAATGGTGTAATTGCCATGGCGTAGCTCCTTTCCTGCAACGATTGAGGAATGTGGATGGTTCCCCTTGCCCGATCATTGGCCTGTGCGACGCGGGGGGCCTTCTCAAGGAGGCTGCACGCGATGCAACGGTGGAATCGTTTGCCGAAGGTGTGGAAATGCGAGCGAATAATGCAGTTCAATGAGCACGGCATTAAGCAGGGGAGGTACTTGCCGAGACAGAGACCGGCGGAGCCTGTCTCAGCGTCTGCAAGACCACACAATAGCGCTCGGTGAGGCGAATCAACGTCGTCCGCTGTTCGTCGGACAGTGACCCAACGAGATTGAAACGAAGACGAATGTCCCTGAACCCTACGGAAGTCTCTTTGGAGACGCCGAGCGTCCCGCGGAAGTCCAGGTCCCCTTCTGCCGTGACTTCAGCATCCTGAACATCCAACGCAAGAGACGTGGCTACGGCCCGAAGTGTAACCCCGGCGCATGCAACTAGTGCCTGTAGAAGCATATCGCCCGAGCATACGAAGCTCCCGTCGCCGCCGCTTGCGGGGTGCAGCCCGGCTTTGACCAGGGCTTTTCCCGTCTCAACACTGCATGCAACTCCTTCCGCAGCCCGCCCCGTTGCCCGCAGTGTCACCAGCGCTGACGCAGGTTCCTGCCTGTATTTTTCCTTGAGCGGAGCCTGTAACGATTTCAGCTCGTTGGCGTCCATGATGGGATTCTCCGTTTTCTTTTATGGTGGCGGTCCAGTCAACTTCTTGCGTTCTTCATCGACTCTTCGTTCCAGCGACTTCTGGTAATCATAGTCATCATAATCCCCGACACGGTCGAGAGCTCTGGCGGCTTCTGTTGGCCGCCCAAGCCGTTCATAGGATTGGGCCAATTTGAAGTAGGCATGCGGAACCACCCAGACCTCGCGCACCGGTTTGATGGCAACCGCTTGCTCACCTGCATTCACCGCCTCCGAATCCCGCCCCGTATCGTAGTACGATTGCTGCAGCCCGTAAAGCGCGCGGAGGCGAACATCCGGATCCCCCGCCGACATCTCCAGGGCGGTTCGATAATATATCGCCGATGAATCATAGAGCTTGCGGTTGGTTACATTCGCGGCCTTGATGAGCGCGATCTCCCCTTCTGTGAGAGGACGAGCAGCCAGTTCCTCTCCTCTTCGATAAAGATTGGCGTCGTTGGGTTGCCCGGTCGCGCTGGCTTCTTTCATCATCTTGCAGGCCTCGATGGCTCCCGGCCGATCGCCCGCGATCTCGCGGGCCACAGCGATCCGGTAATATGTGTAGTTCGGAACCATGTTCCGCTGCACTTGCTTTGCCAGGAAGTGATCATACTCTCTTCGAGCTGTGGAGAAATCATTGCGGGAGTAGGCAATGGAGGCACGGGTGCTATGAATGAACTCTTCGCCATACTTGATGGCTTTGCGTGCGTTCACTTCCGAGGCCTTGTTGATGGCGGCAAGAGCTTCATCAAGGTTTCCTTCCCGCAATTGCCATGAGGAATAGAGCACCAGGAAAAGCGTGTTATCGGGATAGCGCTGAATCAGGGTCCGCATGAGCTCGAAGGCCTGGTCGCGCCGATGCTCACTGAAGAGAAATTGGGAAAGGAAGAAGGCGGCTTCGCTTCGCGTGTAGACACCCTTCGTCGCTGCAAGGCGCAGCGAAGCCAGCCCCCCTTCCAGATCTCCATCGAAGCCGGCGACCCGCGCAACCCAGGCAAGGCTGCTTGGGATCTTCGCAACCAGGTAGCGGAAAAGCCCGAAGCCCATCTGCGCATCGTAGAGATCCGGCTGCAACCGCACGGCATCCTCGAGCTCGAAATACCCTTTCCGCCCCTCCAGGACCGCCTTGAAGAGCGACCCATGGAGTTGCTCGGCCATGCCCCGGTATCCATGAATACCTCCCAGGTAAAACCGTGCGGTCGCATCATTTTCATTATGGTCCACAAGCCGCTCGCATATCCCTATGACAGTGTCGGATATGGACATGAATCGCTCATAGTCCGATTCCTGGTTCTGAAGCGTATAGGTCCAGAAAGAGACCATGCTCTTGAAGAAATATCCTCTGGGGTCCCCGGGTGCCATGGCAATGACCGTGTCAAACACGACCGAAGCCCGGGCCATGTCAAGGTCATAGATCAGGTCCACCCCCCGCAGGGTTACCTCATGCACGCGCGCCCAGTCAACGGTTTGAGCAGTGAGACGAGACGGGGAAAGCAGGAGTTGGAGTATGAGAAGACCGGCACTGCCGGATAAAAGGGTTTTCGGCATGGTTCACTGATTAGTTCTCCCTTTCCAACAGGGATTCTTTCGCTGTGAGTTCCCTTGAGGGTCGAATTGATGAGGCTAAATCACTATCAACTGAAAAGCAACTTGGGCACGGTAGAAACGAAGAAGCTCCCTTGACCCGTTCCTCGCGTTTCTGCATCTCACCACCGACAACCATAGGAGTATACCAATGAAAAAGAACGTGGGTTCCGCGGATCGCATTATTCGCACAGTTGCAGCCCTCGTAATCGCATTCTTCCTCCTGAATGGCACCGTGACCGGGATGCTCGGGATCGTCCTTGCAATCGTCGCAGTCCTGCTCATTGGAACTAGTGCCATAAGCTTGTGCCCGTTGTATTTGCTGCTGGGAATAAGCTCGCGTGGAAAAGCGGAAGAGAGCAAGGCAACAGCGTGATGTTTTCAAAGACGACTGCAACAATGGGAGCCGGGAGATCAAAGTCGTCGAACAGTAGGAGCACCTTACGGATATCGGAGAACCGAATGGCTCTTATTCACCACAGATCGTCGCAACGATCTCTCTGCTTCCGCCGCGGTTCCTGTGCTCGCAGAGATAGATGCCTTGCCACGTGCCCAGGTTTAACCGGCCCGCGCTAATCGGGATTGTCACACTGCTCCCAAGCATTGACGCCTTGATGTGCGCCGGCATATCGTCTGATCCTTCGGTGTCATGCTCGTAATATGGCTCATTCTCAGGGGCAAGCTCGTTGAAGTGCCGCTCCAGATCCGTCCGAACGGTCGGGTCGGCATTTTCATTGATGGTGAGCGACGCTGATGTGTGTTTAATGAAAAGATGTAGAATCCCGCGCCGTATCGTGCCAATCTCCGGCATCTGCCCCACAATTTCAGACGTCACCAGATGAAACCCGCGTCTTTTCGGCAAGAGCGCAAACTCCTTCTGTACCCAGGGCATTACTGTTTCTCCCATGACCGTATATACGCGACAAGATCGCCCAACTCGTCCCTTGTCAAGGTCTTGCCGAAGGCAGGCATTTTGAGATTCATCTGCCCCGAGGCGATGAAATCGCGCAGGTCGTCATCCTCAAATGAGGAGGCAACCTCAGCAAGCTTGACGTTCGTCGGGACAGCGCCCGTACCGCCATCCCCATGACATGCCCGGCATCGAGCCCGGAAGAGAAGCGCTCCTCTGGATGGTCCGCGCGCCTGTATCAGATCGGCCGAAAAACCAGGCAGCGGTACGCTGCGCCTGAGCGGCGAAAGGGACCGCAGGTAGACATAGATCGCCCGAAGATCATCCTCAGAGAGGAATTTGTAGTATGCATACGGCATGTGGGGAGTCAACACCGTGCTATCCGGGCGCATGCCCACCGTTACAGCTTGCAGGAATTTCTCTTCCGTCCATTCATGCTCGCCCGTTGCACGCCCCGGCCTGAGGTTGCGTGCATACGCGAATATGGGATCCCCTTCGTCCTTGCCAAAGGCAATGCTTCCTCCCGCAAACAAACTGTCGGGATAGAACTCTCCGTTCTGAAGGTTGCGCGGAGAGTGGCAATCTGCACAGCCGGCGAGATTGGATGCAACGTACCTGCCGTATTCCACCGTGCGCCCCGAGGGGGGGGCAACCACGGGCGCGGTGATCGGAGCGATCGGCTTGATGACGTTGAACGCCATCAATGCCTTTGCGATGAAGGACGCATCCCGCTCCGGGACGCGATTCCGCACAGGCGGAAGGCTGCGGATGTACGCTACAACAGCCAGGACATCCTGATCGGAAAGCCCCTTCAGCCAGTCGATCGGCATCAGCGGAAACAGCACATGCCTGTCCCGTCTGATCCCTTCGCGGATCGCCTGCACGATCTCCCCATCAGTCCAGGCTCCCAGCCCTGTGGCTGAGTCGGGCGTCAGATTGCGGCTGTAATACACGCCGAAACCCGGACCGACCGACCGAAGGTCGAACCGCTGGCCGCCGCTGGGAGCCGCATTGCCGTCACCGGCGGCCGCATGGCATCCCCAGCACTGCCAGGCGTGCTTGAAGATATATTCTCCCCGCACGACCGTGGCGGAATCACGCGGCGCAGTCATCCGCGGTGCAGGACGGCTGTCTGGTTTGTCCCACGCCAGCTCCACATACACGCCTAAGACAACGAGCAGGACAACCAGCACGGTCACAAGACGGCCGAGCCATTTCAACAGACGCTTCATGCTCGAAATTACCATTTCCCACCCATTCATATAACTATATCGAGGACTATTCGTGAAAATTTCTGCCGGCGGGAGACTGCAAGTCCTGGAATAGTCCGGAGGTCCGTCGTTTACCCTGGGCAACATGACCGGATCAAAACTCGCCCTGCCCGTGAACTACCGGTTTGGTGTCACACTCAGCGCAGGGCTGCAGCTTTAATCCCACACGCTGCGCCCTCTCGACACGGAATACTGACCCCCGCCCATAAAGAACAGCGCAAGCGAACCCAGCAGGTAAATCGCTTCAAGCTCAATACCCCAGGCACCCCCCGCTTCTTTGACCTGGAGGATGTTCCCTGCATGGACAAGCCAGATGGCCGCTACCATGTCGATGACCACGACAAGTGCGGCTAGCCGTGTCCTGAATCCGACGAGGATGAGAATCGGGGCGAAAATTTCCCCAAGATACACGCCATAAGCGATATACCCCGGCCATCCCCGCCCGGCCAGAACGCCTTCAATGAAGCCGATGCCGTGCGTGAGCTTGAAAATTCCATGAAAGAGCATGAGGCCGCCGACAGCAATCCGAACCAGCAGCTTGCCGATGTTGTCAGACTTCAAAAACGAACCCATACGTGTGCTCCTTTCGTCTACACAAGAATTCAGGGCCGCGACGCTGCATCCTCGCGGTGGAGGTATCGCTCCTGGAATGTCGGTTGCTGCCCGGCCATCGCGAGAAAGACGTCAAGAGGCACAACTTCGAACTCCGGCCCAAGCTTGTCCAGAATGCCCTTGACCCTCTTGACATTACTCCACTCACGGACGTGGACCAGGAGAAAATACGGACGCTTCGGATTGACAGTGGCTAGCTCCTGAAGGTCAGCCACCGCATCTGCCTCCGGCCGAACGGGGGAAAGATAGTAGTCATACGATACAAACGGCCTGCCGTCCCGAACCGTAAATGTGTATCCCGGCCCGTATCCGTTCACGAATCCGATCGCCTCGGGCATCCCTTCGTAGTACATGTCCAGCACTTCTTTGTTCAGATCGGTGTTGCCGATCGTCTCGGCCCCTTCCGACCAATCCATGGTCTCAAACACCCGCAAGTCCATGGTCTTCATCTGATCCCTTGCCATTGCGATCAGCGGTCTGAGCAGCCTCGGCGGCACGGCCTTCGGGTACAGATACCCGGGGCCCGAGAGGCAGCCGATGAAATAGTCGTTCGGCGTGGCCATCGTGTAGAAATACTCGGCCATACCCGGGGCCATCCATGTATAGTTCATTAACACCTCCCACGCATAGGGAATTTCACCCCGCCCGGGCTCAAGCCACGCCCCCAGGCCGATGCCGTCCGTCTGAATACAACTGATATACACTTTTTTCTGCGGGATCGGATGTTCCCCCGGCTTCACATGATGGTTATTCTTGTACGTGAACCCGGGGGAAACCGGGATCTGTGCACTGAAACTCAGATTCGGAAGCGTGTTGAGCCCCTCCACCCGGTGACCGTAGGTTGATGTCAGCTTCACGTGTTCTTCCTCGAGATCCTTCGCGTAAGAGTGCCACCCCATCACCATCGACATAGGCTTCATCTCCCGGAGCACCCGGTTCGCCAGGGCATATTCTGCGCTGTCCGAAGGACGGCTCGAAAGATCATTGAAGAAGACCTGCTTGCGGATCCCCCAGTCGGCCACGGCCGGCTTCATGACATTCCCATGCTCGCCGCCAAGCCAGATGATGAATTCCTTGCTGCAGCGGTCCCAGTATTTATCGTATGCCCAGGCATATATCTGCGCATCGGTCTGCCCGGTGAATTTCCCCCGAAAATCTTCGACCGGCTTCAGCCCCGCCTTTTCCACGAGCTCGATGAGGTCTTCGCTCACAACCACGGCGTCTTCGAGACCGGCGACAGTGTACGCCACGATCAGCGAAGTCCGCACGGATTTATCCCACACGACGTATCCTTTCGCATAACCCCTCAGTGCGCGCAGCGCATCCGATGGCGTCTTGAGTTCTCTGAACGTGAAGTACCGCCGGTCCTTGTAAAAATCGTAGACCGAGTTGACGTACGTGAACGGCCAGTTTTGATACAGAAGGTACACATTGGGCCCCGTCTTATTGGCAAGCCCCTGGAGACTGATCATCATCGCATTGACGGGGAGCTTGCCCGCAATTTCCCAGTTGTCTTCCAGACGGATCGCATACGCCTGCCGCGTGCCTTTCCGTTTCAGGACATATTTCACCTCGGGGCCCTGTTTTCGCGTGGAGCGTGTCACGCTGTAGAAGAGGATCTCCTTCTCTTTGGAGAGCTCATAGCGGTGGACAGCCGTCATCGGCACGGTGCCCTGCGAGCCCCTCACACTCGACTGCTCGTCGATCCTCAATGCGGATCGCCCCTGCCCCCATTTGCCGGAAAGCCGGCGCTGTTCACCGACGGGACTCATGAGTCCCATAAACACGTTGCTGGGAAACACAACGCTCGTGATGGGCACATCAACAGAGGGGCCGCCAGGGGTCAGCACAAGAGAATCCCGGAAGCTGTTGCGGGTGCCCCAGACCTGAATGAGCGTCAGGAACTTACCGCTCTCCCGGATGTCAACCGTGAGCGTGCCAAAATGGTCGATATCTGTGCTCTTTTGGGGTATCAACTCCCAGACGCCGACTATTGACGCGTCGCCCTGGGCGAAAGCCGGCGGCGCCATGAGAATACTCGCAAACAGAAGGCTGAACATGAGGATCACGAGCGGTTTCATAGGTGAACTCCAGAAGTGAAAGCCGTGAGTGGCGGAAGCGACAGATAAGATAGAGGAATTATTCAGAGAAACAATTGCGACAAGGATGCTCTCAGGCGGGATCGGCGCGTCTTAACCGCAGGGATTCATACGCTTTGGCACCGGCGACAAACAAGCATGCCCCCAGGGCATCAACCAGCACATCGGTCACATGTCCATGCCTGCCCGGCGTGAAAAGCTGATGAAACTCATCGGTCATGCCGTAACAAGCCGCAAAGAGGATAGCAAAGAGAATGGAGTTTCTGGAAAGATAGGGAAATTTCTTCTGATTCCGCAGGACCCGCTGAAACAGGAAACAGAGCACGCCAAAGTAAATCAGATGAATGAGTTTTGCCCATCCCCAGAAACTCACCTCCGGAAATGCATCGGACGGGATGGATGAGCTGATAAAAATCCCCACCATCCAGAGTATAGCCAGGATTTTGTATTTCATGTCACAAGATACGCTAAATGACAGGAATATTCAAGAGCTGCTCCAGGCAACATACCTCTTACTCTTCTCAATCGTTCAACCTTTTTCACCAGCGAGACCCGATCTATAAGCCAGAAGAGTCAACAAATTTCTGTATATTCTGTTCAACGTCGCGAAATCACCGCCAGAGCCTCCCCCATCATGAAGCCGTTCCTGCTCTTGCTCGTGGCCTTTGCCGGGATCGCCCATGCACAGGATTCACCGCATGGACCTGTCGGGCAGTCCTGCTCCGATTGTCACACGACTGCGTCGTGGACGCCGGTTCACTTCCCGCTCAAATTCGACCATGATACGACCGCATTCCCGTTGCGCGGCGAACACCGCAACACGACCTGCGTCTCCTGCCACACGACTCTCCGGTTCGCAGGGACTTCATTGGACTGCATCTCCTGCCACCGCAAGGACTATGACGCAGCATTGGCGATCAACCATGCCACGGCAGGGTTCAGCACCGAATGCACTGAATGCCATATGTCGGACGCATCGTCCTGGCTTGCTTCTTTCGATCACGACAAGACGAATTTTCCCACGCGGGGTATACACCAGTCTGTTCCTTGCGGATCATGTCACACCGATGCCCGGTTCAGAGGTACGCCAACCGAGTGCGTGGCATGTCATCGCGAGATATATCTTGCGACCACGAACCCGAACCATGTTGCGGCGGGATTTTCGACAGACTGCTCACTCTGCCATCGTGCGCTGACATGGCGGCCTGCTGCATTCTTTCCGCATGACAACTTCTTTCCGATCAGCGCCGGCAGCAACCACCCGCCTGGACGCTGGAACACTTGTACGGACTGCCACCCGTCCCAGCCAAACTACGGCACGTTTGAGTGCATTAACTGCCATGCACACACCAAAAGCGCGATGGATAGCCGGCATGGCGAGGTCAGCGGATACGAGTACAGAAGCGCCGCATGCTACAGGTGCCATCCAACCGGAGGAGGGGGAAATTGAAACCTCTCATGGTCATCCTGGCGCTCTTCACGCTTTCCGTCATGGACACCGTTGCGCTCCCGGGACAGCCATCCGGTTCCGTACTCATGAGGGTCACCTACGTCACTTCAAGGCAGGTCTATCTTGATGCCGGCGCTGAAGAGGGAGTTGCAATCGGAGACACCGTTACGCTCTCACGTTCGGGCGCCATGGTCGGGCAGGCGGTAATCAGCGCGACAGCCTCCCATTCTGCCGTAGGGCACATACTCGGGCCCGAGACATCTCCGAAGATCGGTGACCTCGGGAACATCACCAAGGGGTCAGAGTCTCTCCTTCCGAATCCACCCGGCGTAGCACAGCCCCTTCCGGAAATTGCATCTCAACCCCGGCCCTTGGTGGAGACCGTACCAACCGAGAACATCCTCTCCGGCCGGATCGGACTCCAATACTCCGGTGAATGGGCGGAAGATTCACGGCTCAACATCGGACAACCGGCGGCCGCTGCGTACCTGCACATGCGGAACATCCTCGGCACCGGAATGGCGCTGTCGTTCAGCGGACGCGAGTATTATGAATTGACCGGCGCGTATGCACGCTATGGGGACTCCGTCCGATCGCGTTTCGATCTGTACCAATTTCAGCTGGAGCGTGACCGGCCCGGGGATTGGTTCGGATTCAGCGCCGGGCGCATGGTTTCGCAATACGTCAGCGGTCTCGGGACATTTGATGGAGGGCAGGTCTTCCTGCGGCAGGGCGCGTTCACGTCAGGCGTTCTGATCGGAAAAGGAATTCAGGGACGGGCATTGGGAATCGGGGGTGATGACACCAAAGAAGCGGTTTTCGCGGGGTTCCGCACAGGTGACCCGGCGCTCTGGAACTACCAGGGCACGGTGGCATACGCACGTCAGGAGGTGAACGGAAACCTCGATCGGTCGTTCTTGTACGTGCAAAGCTCGGCGTCGCTCGGGAACTCGCTCTGGATGTTTGGAAATGCACAGCTCGACCTGAACGACGTCAACAACGGACAACGCGTATCAACCCTCAGGCTTTCCAACGCGTTGCTCTCCATCAACTATTCCCCGGACCGATTGCTGTCTGCCAGCCTGGGATACGATGGGACGAGGAGCGTCTACCTTTTTGAGACAATGAAGAACATACCCGACTCGTTGTTCAGAGAATCGCTCCGACACGGCTTTCATGCACGGGCCACTCTCCGCCCTTTACCCGGAATATCCGTGACCGCCGCAGCAACCTTCCAGACCAGAAGAGGCGATGCCAGAAATTCTCACACGTTTTCGGGAATGGTGCGATTCACGAATATCTTCGGGACCGGGCTCCACGTGGGAGCACGTTATGCCGCCATCACCGGCGTGTATCTCGATGGCTCCGACATCACCTACGAACTGGAGAGGCTTCTCTTCACGCAGATCGATCTGCTGCTGCGTTATGACGACTACGCGTACTCCCTGACCACTATCAGCCACGCCTACAGAACAAAGACTGCATCGGCAATGCTCAACTGGCGCATCTCCCGGAGATTCTATAGCACGGCAGGTGGGGACTACACTATCGACGATTCAATGAACAGCGCGCGCGTGTTCATGGAGGTGGGCATGTGGTTCTGACATGTCTTAATGGCCAGATCTCCGATACATGCGCACCGGTTCTTTGCCCTACTTGATCACATTCCCGTCGCTGTCCATGAACTTGATCTCACCCAGAGCGAGCTCACGGATCCCCGCCTCAATCTTGGACCTGTCCCCTACCACCACCCAGACCAATTTGTCGGGTTGTATAACACCTTTCGCGGCACTGCCGATATCGGACAGCGTAAGAGCGCGGACTTTATCCGGGTATGTTAGAAAATAATCCTCAGGGAGGCCATATTGGATGATGTCCCCGATAGACCGGGCAACAGCGTCCATGGTTTCCCACGAGCCGGGCAGTTCCAGTGTCTGGCTGTTTTGCACCTTGGCAAGTTCTTCGGCCGTTGCCGGTTTTTCACCCAGCATCCCCCGGAGTTCCTTCCCAATCTCCGCCATCGACTCTTTGGTCTTGTCCGTTTGCACGGGCGCGTAAGCGATGAACGGCCGCTCGCCGCGGGCACCCCAGAGGAACGTCCCGGCGCCGTATGACCAGTGTTTGTCCTCACGCAGGTTCATGTTCACCCGGGACGTAAAGGACCCCCCGAGGATATTGTTCATGGACTCAATGGCAATTTCCTGTGGATTGGCACGCGGCGGTGCCACATCCCCGGCAAAGATGACGGACTGCATGGAACCCGGTCTGTCCAGGAGGTACACCGAGGAGGCAGATTGCTGCCCCACCGGCGAGATGTTCTTCTGAGGTGTATCCCCGCCCTTCCATCCTTTGAACAACTGCTCGAACTTTGGCACGATCTCCGTCAGCGTTGTCGCCCCAACGATCACCAGGGTGGCATTGTTCGGCTTGAACCAGGTTCTGTGGAATTTGACGAGATCTTCCCTTTTCAATTTCGCCACCGATTGCTCGGTGCCCGACCCGGTCAAGGGGTTTCCATAGGCATGTCCCTTCCCGTAGAGTATGCCAGGGAAGACGCGAAGAGCCATCTGGATCGGTGTGACCTTCTCGCGCTGGATACCCGCCAACTGCTGCTTCTGAAGCCGCTTGAAGTCGGCCTCCGGAAAGGAGGGGTTCAGGATCACATCGGCAAAGATATTGAGCGAGGCATCAAGATTGGTTTTCAGGGCAGAGAAGGAGACCGTGGACATATCAAGGTTCGAACCCGTTCCAAGTTGGGCACCGAGCATTGCCAGTTCATCGCTTATCTGGAGGGAAGTCCTGGTCTTTGTCCCTTCATCGAGCATGGCCATAGCAAGATTCGCGGTCCCTGGCGCGGCAAACTGGTCCGCCGCATAGCCGGCATCGACCATAAGCCGGAAGTTCACCACCGGAACAGCGTCGCGCTCTGCAAGAATGATCTTCAGACCGTTGGAGAGAGTCGCCTTCTTCATTGCCGGGAACTTAGCTTTTACTGCAGCTCCAGGTGTGGGAAGTTCTTTGCGGTTGACTTCGCTGGTGGTTGTGGAAAATGAGGGGAATGGGTATACCGTAAGGATATATGCGCCGTCAGAGAGCCAATTTCGCGCAGATGTGAGGAGCTTTCCAACGGTTGCTTCCCCAATGCGCTTGAGTGTGACCTTGTACGCCTGGGGATCGCCGAGGTATACCTGATTCCGTGCAAGGATGTCGGATTTCCCACCGAACCCGCCGATCCTTTCAATTCCCCTGATGAACTGCGCCGACCGCTCCGTTCTCACCCGTTGCAGTTCGGCCTCCGTTGGGCCTCGCATCAGGAAACGTGCCAGCTCCTCATCCACAGCGCGCTCCACTTTTGCCAGATTGTCCCCAGGCTTGGCAGTCGCTTCAATGACGAACTGGGAGCCAATCTCCCGGCTGTCCATGTAGGCGGCGACATTCGTGGCAATCTGGTCATCATAGACAAGGCGCTTGTACAGCCGGGATGTTTTCCCCGTGGCGAGGACGCTGCTCACCAGATCGAGATAGTCGGCCTCCGCCGACCCGATCTGGGGAACGTTCCAGACCTTGTACAGCTTTGCCTGCGGGACGCGGTCCTGAACGGTCTGCCGCTGGGTGCCTGTCCTTTTCGCCACCCAGACTTCCTGCTTTGCCACCGGAGGCCCCGAGGGAATGTCCCCAAAGTACCGTTCCACCTTCCGCTTTGCGGTCTCAACATCGATATCCCCGGCAATGACAAGCACGGCATTCGCTGGCCCGTAGTAGGTGCGGAACCATTCTTTGACGTCGTCCAGGGACGCGGCATTCAAGTCTTCCATCGATCCGATCACGGTCCAGGAGTAAGGATGTCCGGCCGGATACGTGCTTTTCGTGATCAACTCGTCGACGATACCGTACGGCTCGTTCTCCCCCTGGCGCTTCTCGTTCTGGACCACACCGCGCTGCTCATCGAGTTTTTTTTGATCCAGGGCGCCAAGGAGATGCCCCATCCGGTCCGATTCCATCCAGAGCGCGAGGTCGACCGCGGAGGTTGGAACGTTCTGAAAATAGTTTGTGCGGTCATTACTGGTCGTCCCGTTCAGGTCCGTCGCTCCAACACGCTCCAATGCCTGGAAATAATCGTCGTTGAAGTCCTCGCTCCCGTTAAACATCAAATGTTCAAAGAGGTGTGCGAAGCCGCTTTTCCCTGGTTTTTCGTTTTTCGAGCCTACGTGGTACCAGACATTCACGGCGACGATCGGAGCCTTATGATCCTCGTGTACAAGGACGGTGAGGCCGTTACCGAGCGTAAATTTCTGACAGGGGATATTGACGTCGGGTATGGTGTTACCCGCTCGTGCCACCTGAACGACGAGAAGAGATGTTGACAACATGACAAGCAAAAGAGGCCAAAGAGATTGCCGGGTAATGCGCATGGGGATTTCCTTTCGTGGATGTCGTGCAAAGAGGATGGGAGACGAGTGAGGACAATGTACTGAGCAGAAAGAAGGAAATCAACAAAGGGCTGGCAGAATTCGATCGGATTCTATTGCATCCCCTGTCCCATGCGACCGGAGACAAGCGTGGCAACTCTTTCGCCGATGAGGATCACAATCGTAAGCGAGACCTCAACGGAATGCAAAGAGGGCCCCGGAGTTTCGGGGCCCTCTCTGGTCTTCACCTGGCAGAGGGAGGTCAGGAGCCAGGGAATATTGTGAAGAAGCGCGTTACTTTATCAGCATCATCTTCTTCGCAATCGTGAGCTGCGGCGAAGAGAGACGATAGATATAGAATCCCGACGCCAGGTTCGAGGCATTGAAGTCCACGAAGTGCTGTCCGGCGTGCTGCGGCCCGTCCACCAGCGTGGCGACGCTTCTCCCGAGCAGGTCGAACACCTCAAGCTTCACCTTCGCATCTTTCATGACGGAGAACTCGATTCTGGTCGATGGATTGAACGGATTCGGATAGTTCTGGCTCAGGGAGAACTCCAGGGGCAAAGCGCCGGGAGCAATATCCATGGCTGGATCGACAAGCCAAAGCGCTTTCTGGCTTGGGAACCAATTCAAATCACCAACCGGATAGCCGCCAAGGGCTGCTGTGTACACCCCCGAGGCTGTGGAGTAAGCACAGTCGAGCGTGTCATGATAGTACATCCATCCCCTCCGGTCGAAGTCGAACGACCGGTTCCAGATGTTCGCGTTGGGGGTATTCTTCAGCTTGTTCCCCCCGCTTGGCGACCGATACCACCGGTTCTCTGCGGTCATGAGCGCGGGGATGTCATTGAGCTTCAGGCTGGTCTTGGTGAACGCGTTGGCCGAGTCTGCCCCAAGCTTGCTATTGATATGCCAGGTAAGAGGAGAGCCTTCCCCGGTGACGCCGGCCGAGGCAAACTCGTCGTAGAAGGCCTGACCTGAGTCTGATATCACGTAGTAATTGTTGGAAATGGTCCATTGCGTCGAGTCATTGGGGGTCGTGAACACCCACGTCATACGCGGACCGCCGTACGGATCGGTCTCAAGGTTGTTCACAAACTCCGCCTGTCGCGTCGCATCCGTGTCGTTGCCGAGCGAAAACGGATCGATCATCAGGTTGTTCGTGATGATCGCTTTCGGTCCCATGGAGCCGAGCGACAGGAGCCCGTGGTACGACATGCCGTTGGCCAGCGTATTGTGATCGAACTTGAGGTAATTAATGGCACCTGTGCCGGCGAGAGGATTGTTGAAATTATAGTGCCGGATGATGCGGTCTTGCCAGTTGATGAATGTGTTGTTTTGGACAATGACCGTATCGGCGGATGCATCGCGCAGGTCCATCGCTTTTCCGGCCCCCAGGTTTGAAGTTCCCAGGAAGCCCATATTGGCGAAGATGCAGTTCGTAATGGTCAGGAGGTTTATCGCTCCATCGGTGCGGATGTGGTTGCCATTGGTATTGGTCAGTATGCAGCTATCAAGCAGGATACTGGCCCCGGCACCGGCGGTGGGAATGTTGAGAAGCGCGCCCTGAAGGTTGTTCAGGTTCGTGTCGATCGGCTCAAAGTAGCCGCTCAGGACGATGTTCTTCATTTCCAGGTTGCCGCGCAGAACGGCGAAATTCCCCGGGGGCCTCTGCGGATTGGCGCCCGTGCCCGTAGGATACAGGAAAATCACCGGACGCCGCACGCCGGCGCTATCGTTTGCCCGGATCCGAAGCGTCTGACCGGAGTTGACGTTGAACACACCGTTCGCCAGATAGGGTGCTCCCCGCTGCAGCACGTAGACCCGGTTCGCCGGGATGACCCCTCCGTTCGCCGTAGTGTCTGCCCCGATCTGGGTATTGAGGAAGCTCGCCGGCGTCCCATCATACGGGACCAGGCGCAGCACAGATTCTTGCGCATGCATGGACAGCGGTAGCAGCAGCAAGAGGAGCAACAGAATATATCTGTATCGGAATGTCAGCATGTTGACCTCCTTGACTGGTTAAGAGATTGGAGGAGGAAGCCCCCACCCTCCTCGGGAATAATGTTCAGACGTCATATATGGTTTACAGTGTCAGTCTCACCCCCAGGTTTCCTGTCAGACCATACCGCTCGCTCGAGCTGATGAGCTCCCATCCCTGGACCCTGTTGAGGATGGATGTTCGCTCTGCCGTATCGGTAAGGTTGTTCAGGTTCAGCATGATAGAGAAATGGTCGGTAATGTGCTGTCTGAGAGCCAGATCGAGCCGGGTGAAGCTGTTGCTGATCCGGTCGGTGATGCCGCTTGCCGAGAAGGAGATGTTGTACGCGGACTGGTGGAACAGAGAGAGGCGCACGGAGAATCCGCCAATGTCATACCCGAGGGCGATATTGCCGTAGAACTTCGGTTGGTTCTCAAGGCTCTGCTTTTTCTCAACGGACTTGGTGTTTGTGATCGGGACAGACACGGAATCGAACGGCGGAGGAAATCCGGTCGGTTGTTTCACGTACACGTTAAATGTGTCAACGGAAAGCACATAGGTCTCGGACCGGACAATTGAGCCGTTGTACGAGAGGACGAAATTCTTGAGAAAACCGGGGAGGAAATTGAGATTCACCTGATGTTCGAGTTCGAATCCCCAGACCTTCGCCGGACGGGTAGATGTGTACGGCGCGGTGAGGGAATAGGCGCCGGCATGCGGTGAACTCCAGGTAATCCCGAGTTCGTTGATCAGGCTGTTTCCAACGGTTGATGCTGTATCCAGCATGTGGAAAAGGTCGCTGATCTCTTTGTAGTACACCGATGCTGAAATCAAGCCGAAAGTAGGTCCAAAGAAGGATGCATTGAGCTCATAGTTCCATGCCTTCGCGGTCTTCAGATGGGAATTCCCGAGCAGAAGGCTGAGATTGCCGCCGCCGCCCTGGGAAACGAATTTCTCCAGGCGCATATTGAAGTCCGGACGCAGGAGGGCGCGATAGGCAGCAACGCGGAATATCGCAAAGTCCGTCGGGCGCACGGTAAGGTGAAAGTTGGGAAGCCAGATGGTCTCAGTGTAGGTCGATGTCGTGTCATGGATCGGACCGCTGGGGATGGGGAAGCCGCCCAGTCCGAAGGGTGAGAACTTTGACCGGTAGTCATTCTTTTCCTGTTCCACGCGCAGGCCGGCGATGAAGGTCACAGCCTGTCCGAAGTTCAGCGTGTTCATCACGTAGCCAGAACCGACACGTTCCACGACGTCGTAGAAGTCCGCCTCGGCTGCAGGATTCGTGTAGTACTCGTAACTGCGGCCAAGGCTGTCCACCCCGTTCTTATTGAGCTCATACCAGAGCCGCAGGGCATTCCTGTCAACGATCGGCCGCAGGTCGTAGGTATCGTAGAGCATTCTGTAGTCAGGGGGCTGGTCAAGAAAATCCAACGCAAAGGGATTGCGGGTGCTTTGGTCCCTCTTGAAGCGTTGATAGAACGGCTCAAACCATGTACCGGTAAAATCCTTCTTCTGTATTGACCCGTCAGCGTTCCTGCTGAACGCTCTCCAATAGCCCAGGTAGTATGGAGAATAGATCTCTCCGCTTTCCTTGTTCCTGTTCTTGTATTTGTATTTGCCTCCAACCTTGAGTTCCCCGGAAAGCCCGCTGCCCAGCAGATACTCCCCGGCCACGTCCAGGTATGCGGTCTTCTCTTTGTCCAGGTTCAACTCCGAGCGATAATAGGCGGCGTTAAGGTATGCAACCTGAAAGTTGTTCAACGCGTAGGGGATCAGCTGCTCAGGGCTTGACTTCAGCGCCGGGGTGTCGCCCCGCATTCCCGAAATGACGGTGCTGCCCTGCAAGATTGATGGCTCGATGAAGTCGATGTAGTAATCGTACGGGTATTCCCCTTTCGACTGGGCAAAGGAGGCACCCCAGGTAAACGTGAGTCCCCCGAGGTAGTTCTTCCCCTGGAGAGCGGTATTGAAGTTGTTGATCTCCTGCTCCCGATCGCGATATTGGTAGGTCACGGAGATACCGGACCCGTACGGATAATCCCTGCGCGATTGCAGCCAACTCCTGTCCGTTCGGCTGAAGATGGTATTCAGCCTCACGCTGCCGCTGTCGGGGGTGTTGAGATCCAGCAGGAGGGTTCCTCCGCTTCTCCTCCGGATCTCATTGTTGAATTCCGGCAGGAGATCACTGATCTCATAGTCCGTACCGCCGCGCAACGCCTGGTTGTAGGTGAGATTATAGCGCTCATTGCTCCTGTAGCGCCGTTCAAGATTGCCCTGGACCTGCACTCCCAGCACGTCGCTGAAGAATCGTTCCCCGTACCGCAGGGCGAAATCGTACTGGCCGTATTTGTCCATCAGTTGATTGTAGTCCCCGCGCGCATCGAACCTCAGGAGTCGCTCCGACGGTGCCTTCCTGGTCACCAGGTTGATGCTCCCTCCGATGGCGTCCGCGTCTTTGTCCGGGGTGAGCGCCTTGAAGAGTTCGACACCCGCAAGCGATCCTTGGGACACGATGCTGAGATCTACGCCGCGCGAGTCAGCGTCCGTGGGAGGAATCTTGATGCCGTCGACCGTGACGGTCGTGAACTTGTCGCTCAGGCCGCGAAGTATGACTTTGTTGGCTTCTCCCCCCGACCGTGTGATGGAAACGCCGGGAAGCCTACCGATCGCTTCGGCGGCATTGGCATCAGGGAGCTCCTGGATCTTCTCTTCAGAGATGACGTTGATGATCGTCGATGAGCTGATCTGCTGGTTGATGGCGGAAACCTGACCACGAGCCTGGGCCGTGACCGTGACCTCTTCCCCCTCCACCATGCCTTGCAACAGGCTGACGTACACGGGGATTGTGAGGTCGGGCGTGACTGTGATGGGAATTTCCCGCGTCTGATATCCGAGGTAGGAGAACCGAAGCGTGTATGTTCCCTGCGGCACCTTCACAATTCTGAATTCCCCCTCCCTGTCTGTCACAGCGCCGAGCGCAGTTCCCACAAGATAGACGTTCGCCCCGATGAGCGCGTTGTGCCCCGCAGAGTCCACGACTGTACCTCGCAGAGTTCCTTGCCCGAACAATTGGAGCGGTATGAGAAACAGGAGACCGAAGAGGGTAAACGATCTGATGGGCTGTACAACGTTCATGACAGTACTCCCGGAGTGTCAAAACTAGTACCGGCAAACACGAGACAGAAACAAAACTCAGGAAGAACGGGAAGCCAAAAAGGTAGCGGTTACTTAACCGATACAGTTATCGATTACTTTGCTGAATATAGCAACACGACTCGTTTTTGTCAAGTCCGAAATTGAAATAAATGTCGCGATTCCATGACGAATTCGGCGTTTTTGCCGGGCGCGGAAAAGTCCCACTCGCAAAGGCTAATCGCGGCGGGATGCCACAGTGATCTCGAGCGGCTCGGCAAGCATGGTCGAGAAATTTCCCAGGTGTTCGTCCCAGGCATTGGCATTGGCGAAATCTCCGCTGCGGGTCCATCCGGCACCGGCCCAGTACGTGAATGACTCCCCTCCGTCCATGCGCGCAAGCACCAGGACCTGGATGCTGTCTGCGCGCGTCCCCACGACGGAGGATGGAAGCAGGACTATCCCGGTGCCGAGCGAGCCGTTCGCAGGATCATCGTTCGTCGGCCCCCAGAGGGCCGCCCGTGACCCGTTGTCGGAAATGTGGATGGTCACACCCTTCCTCTTGACCAGACCGCAAGCGATCAGCAGCGAATCCCCCGGCTCGACGCCGGAGAACGCGACCTGGATCGTGTTGAGATTCCGGCCGGCATCGAGCGATATGCGCAACCGCTCCGTCAGTCTCTTTCCTCCAACGTTCCATGGGGTGTAGGTCAACTCAAACGATGTCCTGATTGGTCCGTTGCTCAGGGTCCTGTACGACGAAAACACGCCTGGTTGGTAGAGACTATCCATGTACCAAATCCCGCATCCGCCTGCGCCGAGCGTCTTACCCACCGCGAAGAAATCCGCCCCCTCACCCCGGTCAGTGTGATAGTAATTCCCGGTGCCGCTTTTCGCGTCCGCCTCGTACCACTTGCGAACAATCAGGCCGCGAACCCGTTTCGTCCAGACGTCGATACCGTTGCTGACTTCCGCCGCGAGCGCCGGCCCGTACATGCGAAAGGCGATCCGGTCGTTCTCCCATGCATAGTCCTCGCGCGGCGTTACAAAAAAACCATCCACTTTCGAAACGACACCCTTCCCGGCTTGTTCTCCTGTCTCTACCAGAAACGCCTTCGTCTCTCCAGCGGCGAAGTCCGACTGAAACAGCAGCTCCTCGTCCGTCACCTGCACCACGAGCTGCCCTCCGCTCGCCTGGTCTCTGACCCCGACGTTTCCTTTCCCGAGCAGGGAGTCAAGCGCCAGAAGGTCCGCCAACTGCACTTCGACAGTTTCGCTCACCCGCGGAAGCGTCGACGGATTCCTGACAGTGACCACAACTCCCTCACCCGCGAAAAGCGGGGCAGCCATACACAAGACCACCCCGGCAAGAATACTTCTGCACATCCGAATCATACGATCTTCCTTACATATGAAGTTTGATGATTCACGCCTTCATCCACGGCGCAACCTTAGGCAGCGCTTTCTCAAACGCCGCGAGATGCATTGCTTCGCTTTCCCTGGTGTATTTCCCTGCAAGGAACTCTTCGCACACTTCATCATGGAAGAGTTTCCAGGACTCGTCCTCCTTGCCGGGAAGGACCGGGTAGAACAGAGCGCCGGCAGAGCGTGACGCTTTCAGATCTCCCAGTGCGTCTCCTACCATGAGGATGTGCCCTGAAGCGTATTTACCGGACGCGGTCAGGCCAAGTTGCTCTTCCTTCTTCCCCAGCTCCTGTCCGGCGATGAGCGCCACGTACTGATCGATCTTGTGCTCCACCCATTCCCGCCGCAGCGCCTCCGCCGGCGTCGCCGAGACCACCATCATGTCCGCACGCCCCTGAAGTTTCTTCAGACTTTCCCGGACAAGGGGAAATGGGGGCAATCCCTTTACCATGGCTTCAATATCCCGGTTCACCGCTTCGCTCCACTCGAGCGTGAGTTTCAGAACGCCGTTTCCGGACTTTGCCACTGCCTCCTTCAATGCCGGGTTGCCGAGCGCAGAGGCCGACTCAATGAACTCCTGAATGGGGGCCCAATCAGCGAGCGATACCCTGCGGCGCTGCACTTCCGGCCAGTCTCTGAGCAGTTCGAAGGTCTTCACCAGAGCCGGAAACCTGTTTGTTCCGCGCCAGAAAGAATACAGGTTTACAAATTCTGCTGCCTGGCGGGCATACTTCGACACAGGCTGGAGATTGTAATATTTGATGATATTGGGGATGAAGCATTCCTTGTGCTTCAATTCCATCGAATCGAAGATACAGCCATCAGAGTCAAAGCCGATGAACCGTTCATGCTGCGGCTGGAAGGCTTTCAGAGCTTCTCTTGTTATCGCGGTCACGGTATGGATTCCTTTCAGTGTCACTTTAATTCATTCTGTGGGCGCTTTTATCGCTTGATGCGAGCACTCCCCCCTTTCATCACATGCATGGTCTCTTCCATCGTGACCATGCTCGTATCCCCGCGTGTGGACTGCAGCAACGCCCCATGGGCAGAGCCAAGATCCACACATTCCTGAGGGGCCATGCCGTGCAGGAGCCCGTAGACGAAGCCGCTGCAGAAGCCATCTCCTCCTCCCACCCGGTCTTCCACCTCCAGCCGCTCGTACCGCCGGGACTCGTAGAACCGCCCGTCATAATACATAATCGCCGACCAATTGTTGACAGATCCACTGACCACTTCCCGCAGAGTCGTGCCGACCGCCTGAATGTGCGGGTGCGTCTTCACGACTTTTTCAACCATTCTCTTATACCCCTCGATAGGAAGCGACGTGAGGCTCGCATCGGTCCCTTCGACTTCGAAGCCGAGCACTTTCTGGAAGTCCTCCTCGTTCCCGATCAGCACGTCGATGTAAGGGACCAGTTTCTTTGTGACTTCGATCGCCTTTTTGCTTGACCAGAGTTTACTTCGAAAATTCAGGTCGTAGCTGATCACCGTCCCGGCATCGTGGGCCGCCTTCATCGCCTCGAGCGCCACATCCGCGCACCCATCGCTCAGGGCTGTAAAGATGCCGCCGGTATGGAACCAGCGGGCTTTGCGCTGAGAGAAAATCCTGCTCCAATCCACCTCTCCTGCTTTCATGTGCGCCACAGCCGTATGCCCGCGGTCATACATAGTCACGCTCGCACGCACACCCATGCCCACTTCGGTGAAGTTGAGCCCGATCCGGTCAGCGCGGCCGGACCCGTCGTACGGAACCCAGACGACCTCGCTGATATCCATGCCGCTTGTGCGCGCATGGTTCTTGATAAAATGGCCGAGCGGATTGTCCACCAAACGGGACACCCAGCTTGTGCGCATGCCGTAGCGGGCCAGGGCATAGGCCACATTGTACTCGCCGCCGCCGGCGTATGCTTCAAAGTAGGGAGTGAGTTCGATCCGCTGATGTCCGGGGGGACTCAGGCGGATCATGCACTCCCCAAGGGCAAGAAGGTCGAATTGGGTGTCTTTTTCCGGATGAATGTGCAATGCCATAGGTATCCTCGCGGTTAGTAGGTGGTTACAATTACGCTTGCAGCCTGTACAGGACCTGTCCGGCGTTCTCCACCACACGCATGTCATCGTTCTGTTGCCGGCGCCATGCATCCACGTCGATAGACCGGGGGTCCTGATACCCCAGGTTGATGCCCCGGCACACGTCCTCGGGAATTCCGGTCGCAAGAGTCACAGCGATACGCGGCTTTTCTCCGGATTCGTCGAACTCGCCGATGCCCCGTACATTCGTGGAGTGTGCCAGGATGAGCTTGGGCTCGTTACAGAACCGGTCCCATTGCTTGACGAAATAGTCCCGCACATGATAGCCCACGCGCCGGATCTGCTCGCCGTGCACGAATGACACCTCCCGGATCTGGGGCCCGTAGATGATGAGCTCGCCGCCCTCGGCTACGACCGGTTCAAGTTTGTACATCGCCTTTCCCCCGACCCAGAGTTCTTCGTAGATGGGAGGCGTGACCGCCAGAATCCGCGCAACGGGTTTTTCCCAGTATGTGATGTGCATCCTGGCCGAGTAATCAGCCGCACCCGACCAGGCCTCTTTTGGATCCCCGGCATAAAGACACGCCAGCCTGTCGTGGTCATCCACGGCAAAAGCAAAGCAGAGGGTGGGAACGTGCAGCATCGAGGCCGCTCTGTTGATGACCTCCCTGGTCGGTGTGTCCTTCACGCCGTTGATCAGCGGATTGGTGATGATGGCCGCAAGCCAGTGAAAGGTCTGGATGATGTCGATACCTCCGATACCGGGGAAAAAGTACTTGTTCCCTCCCGAGAACCCGATCGCTTCATGTGGAACGACAGGGCTCACGATCACCACCTGGTCGTATTCCAGCACCCGCCGGTTGATCGTCACGGCAATATCCTGACTGAACAATCCGCCGGTGAGGCGCCGGATTTCCTCCGAAGGGATGAGCCCGAGCATCGTCAGGTCATTCGGGCCGTCGTGCACATGATTGAAGAATCTGACCTTTGGGAAGGTCTGCTGATGTTTTTGAGCGTCAATTCCCACGTGCCTATAGATCCGTTCCATCTCCATTGCCTGGTGAGTCCCGGTTGCGACCAGGTAATCCAGCGCGCTGACCCGGCTCCCGAGCAGGTCGTAGAGAATATGGAAAAACAGATCGATAGGAGCGTGCCGTGTATGATCGGGAATAAGCACGAGGACACGTTTCCCGTCAAGACTGAGCCGTCCGATAGACTCCGTGCAGATCGCGCGGATCTCGGCAGGAGTCAACGGTTTCTCAAATGACCCTGCTCCCACAAGATTGTTCATGCGTCCCGTCCTTGCATTGCCGTTGTTCATGAATTCCAGTGTGTATGAAAGACCCCTTCTTTGTCGACGCGCCGGTACGTATGTGCGCCAAAGTAGTCGCGCTGTGCCTGCAGGAGATTTGCGGGAAGCGTAGCCGTCCGATAACTGTCAAAGTAGGAAAGGGCGCTCATGAAGGCCGACACGGCGATGCCATGCTCGACCGCTGTCGCGACCGTCTTTCTCCAGGCCTGCTGATAGGACGCAAGGATACCGGCAAAGTAGGGATCCAGCAGTAGGTTGGCCAAATCTTTATTCCTGTCGTATGCTTCTTTGATTTTGCCGAGGAACTGGGCACGGATGATGCAGCCGGCCCTCCAGAGCATGGCAATCGTGCCAAAACTCAGTTCCCATTTGTATTCTTCATTGGCTGTCCGAAGCAACTGGAATCCCTGCGCATAGGAGCAGATCTTTGAGCAGAAAAGCGCCTTGCGGATCATTTCCCGGAACTCCGCATCGTTCGCCGTGGTGATATGCGCATCGGGACCACTCAGGAGCGATGATGCGGCAACGCGTTCTTTCTTCAGCGCGCTCAGCATTCTCGCAAAGACCGCGTCGGCAATCGTCTGTGCCGGAATGCCAAGGTCCAGGGCCACCTGGCTGGTCCATTTGCCGGTCCCCTTCTGTTCGGCCGTGTCAAGGATCACGTGCACTATCGGTTTGCCCGTCTCCGGGTCTTTTCGTGCAAGGATGTCGGAGGTGATCTCGATTAGATAGCTGTTCAGTTCCCCCTTATTCCATTCTCCAAAGACGCGGCTCATTTCATCCGGGGTCAGGCCCAGGCCGCGTTCCATCAGGAAATAGGCTTCGCAGATCATCTGCATGTCGCCATACTCGATGCCGTTGTGCACCATCTTCACGAAGTGCCCTGCACCGCCATTGCCCACCCATTCGCAGCAGGGCCACCCTTCGCTTGTCCGGGCGGCAATCGCCTGCAGAGCCGGCTTCACAAGTGGCCATGCCCTGGGATTACCCCCGGGCATAAGGGATGGACCATGCAACGCCCCTTCTTCTCCGCCGCTCACCCCCATGCCCATGTAGAGGATGCCCGATTCGTCGAGAGCTTTCATGCGCCGGTCCGTATCGGCAAAGAACGTGTTCCCCCCGTCGATCAGCACGTCGCCGGGGGAGAGATGCGGCCTGAGGTCATTGACCACAGAATCGACGGCCTTGCCGGCGGGCACCATGATGAGGATTCGCCGGGGGGATTCGAGTGCCTTGACAAACTCGGCAAGCGCGTATGCTGGAACGACCCGTTTCCCCGCCGTTCTCTTCTTGAAATTGTCCACCTTCTTGGCGTCCAGGTCATAACCGGCCACCGCGTAGCCGCGGCTCTCGAAATTCAAAGCCAGGTTCTCTCCCATGACCCCCAGCCCGATGATACCGATGTATTGTTTTTCCACGATACCTCCTCCTTCTGTTTACACTCCACTATAGGCGGAGAACCCGCCATCGACCGGGATGACTACGCCGGTCACGAAATTCGATGCAGGCGACAGCAGCCACAACACGGTGCCCAGCAGATCCTCCGGCATCCCGTAACGTCCCATCGGCGTGTGATCAAGGATCTTCCGTCCACGGACCGTTTCTTTTCCGCTCTCCTTATCGATCAGCAGGAAGCGGTTCTGATTGGTCAGGAAGAAGCCGGGGGCAATGGCATTGACCCTGATCCTGGGCGAGATCTCTTGTGCCATGTATACAGCGAGCCACTGCGTGAAATTCGTGACGGCCGCTTTGGACGCCGAGTATGCAGGGATCCGCGTCAGAGGGCGAAACGCATTCATGGAGGAAATATTCAGGATGACCCCTTCTTTCCGCTCAGCCATGTGCTTGCCGATCACCTGACACGGTATGATGGTTCCGAGCAGGTTGAGGTCCGACACGAACCGAAGCGCATCCTGAGGCAGGTCAAAAAATGTCGTCGTAGGCGTCGTTGTGGCTTTGGGATTGTTTCCCCCGGCGCCATTGACCAGGAAATCCACCTTGCCGTACGCCGTGATGACCTGCTCCAGCGCCCTCTGCATGGTCTCGGGTTGAAGCACATCTCCGTATATCACGACTGCCCGGTCCCCGACCGGCTCAATGCGTTTCATGACGGTGTCGGCCAGTGCCGGGTCTCGATCGATGATGGCAATGTTCGCGTTGCACCCGAAAAGTGCGCACGCGATCTCGCCGGTGAGCACGCCTGCACCTCCCGTAAGAAGGACTGTCTTGCCGGCAAAATCGTAGAGCCTGTTGATTTCCTCAAGGTTCATGACATTACACCTCCACTGGTTTGGCCCTGAAGGTCAGCAGCTGCATCACTCCGAGGGCAATAAGGTAGGCCGATCCGCAGATGATGAAATGCACCATGTAGCTCCCCGTTGTCTGGACGAGATAGCCTGACAGGGTCATGAAGATCATGCCGCCGACAGATCCGGCGAGTCCGCCGAGGCCTACGACCGACCCGACGGCTCTTTTGGGGAACATATCCGACGCCGTGGTGAAGATGTTCGCCGACCAACCCTGGTGGGACGCTGCAGCCAGCCCGATGATCAGGACGGCAACCCACATGTCCTTGATCTCTCCGACAAAGACAACGGGAAGGACGAGCAGGGCACAAACGAGCATGGCAAGCTTCCGGCTCTTGTTGACCGGGACGCCGCGGCTGATCATTGCGCCCGAGAGCCACCCGCCGCCGATGCTCCCCACACTCGTCATGGTGTAGATCACGATAAGCGGCAGGGCAAGGCCCGAGAGAGAGAGCCCGAAATTATTGTTGAGGTAAAGCGCCAGCCAGTAGAGGTAGAACCACCAGACAGGATCGGTCAGGAACTTTCCCAGGACGAAGGCCCACGTCTGCCGGTACCGGAGAAGCTTCATCCAGTGAATTTTCTCATTGACAACTTCCTCCGGATCGCTCAGGATGTAGTCTAATTCCTTTTTTGAGAGCTTCCGGGATTCCTCCGGTCTCTGGTACATCAGAACCCAGAAGATAAGCCAGATGAATCCGGTTGCGGCGGTCGCGATAAAGGCGGCTCTCCAGCCGTACGTCAATGTGAGCCACGGAACCACGGCGGCTGCAACGACGGCCCCGATGTTCGCTCCGGAGTTGAAGATCCCCGTTGTCAGCGCACGCTCCCTTTTCGGAAACCACTCTGCAGTGGCCTTGATTGCGGCGGGGAAGTTGCCGGCTTCGCTCAGGCCGAGGAAGAAACGTGCCACGCCGAAGCCAAACACCGATTGTGCCAGCGCATGGGCCGCGGCGGCGATCGTCCATCCGATCAGAGAAAGGGAATAACCGATCTTGGTCCCATACCGGTCAATGAACCACCCAAACCAGGCCAGTCCCAGCGCATACGCCGCCTGAAACGCAGTGGTGATGTACCCGTACTCCACGGGCGTCCAGCCAATCTCCTTTTGCAGGGTAGGGGCAAGGATCCCGAGGATGTTCCTGTCAAGGTAATTGATGGTCGTCGCGAAGAAGAGGAGGCTGCAGATCGTCCAGCGATAGTGCCCCACGGCGGCCGCGGCACTGGCGGCTTTGAGCGGCGGTCCAACTGTGGGAAGCGCCTTGTCCGGCTGGTCCATTAGTTGTCTCTTCAGAAAGTGACACGTGAATCGATCGTGATTTAGAGAATTTCGTCCGGCGCCACCGCATCCATGTCCGAGAATTCCTGGTTCTCCCCTCCCATCGCCCACACAAACGCATAGTGCTTCGTCCCTGCCGCGGCATGGATGGACCATGGAGGCGAGAGTGCCACTTGCCGGTTGCGCAGCATAAGATTCCTTGTCTCGTGCGGTTTGCCCATCAGATGGACGACGATGCCATCCGGATCGAGATCGAAATAGAGGTAGACCTCCGACCGGCGCTGATGGGTATGCGGAGGCATGGTGTTCCAGACACTCCCCTCGTCGAGCTGCGTCATCCCCATGACGAGCTGACAGCTCTTGATCCCTCCGCCGTGCACATACTTGCGGATCGTCCGTTTGTTGGCCGCGCCCGCGGTCCCAAGCGGAGAGCGCTCCGCGTCGCGGAAGCGCATTGCTGCCGTGGGGTAGGTGGTGTGGGCCGGGAACGATACGAGATAATACACGGCCGGCGCTCCGGCATCCCGGCTGGATAACTCGATGCTCTTCGCTCCCTTTCCAACGTAGAGCAGGTCCTTCGCGCCGAGCGGGTATTCCGTGCCGTCGACGCTCACTGTTCCTTCGCCGCCGATGTTCATGATCCCGACCTCGCGACGGTCATTGAAATGCGCCGCGGCCATTTCCTTCTGTGTCGCGAGCAACGGCAGCGTTCCCGTGACGGGGACAGCGCCTCCCACGATTGCGCGATCGCTGTCCGCGTAGACCATCCTGATCCGGCCGGCCTCAAAGAGATTCTCCAGGACGAACGCGTCGCGGAGCTCCCGCGTGGTCATTCGCTGGTACGAGACGTCATTTGGCAGGTAGCGTACTTCCATAATCTTCTCCAATCGCCTTTTGAGACAGCATTATCTTGCGAGCCAGCCTCCATCTACCGCAAGGACGTGGCCGGTGACATAATCAGATGCGGCGGAGGCAAGGAAGACGGCAGCACCCTGCAGGTCTTCCGGCACGCCCCAGCGGCCCGCGGGGATCCGGTCGAGGATAGCCCTGGAACGGACCGGGTCTTCGCGCAAAGCCCTGGTATTGTTCGTTGCCATGTACCCGGGCGCGATGGCGTTCACCCTGATGCCATGCGGTGCCCACTCATTGGCAAGGGCTTTTGTCACCTGTGCAACAGCTCCCTTGCTCGCGGAGTACGACGGCACGATGATGCCCCCTTGAAATGCCAGCAGCGACGCGATGTTGATGATCTTGCCGTACTTGCGCAGCAGCATGTCGCGCGCGGCTGCCTGTGTCAGGAAGAACGTGGCCTTGGCATTCAGCTGCATTACCTCGTCCCAATCCTTCTCCGAAAACTCCAATGCCGGCGCGCGGCGAATAATCCCTGCATTGTTGACCAGGATGTCGATCTTGCCATATTCCGCGATGGCTTTTTCCACAACGACGGGAATGGATGCCATCTTCATCAGGTCAACGGTGAGCGTGGCTGCACGTCTGCCCATGTCCCTGACCTTGCTGGCGACTTCCTCGCTCTGCACGCGGTCCACGAGAAGAACGTCCGCACCTGCAGAAGCCAGGCCAAGCGTCATCCCCATGCCCAGCCCTGTGCTCGCGCCGGTGACGACAGCGGTCTTTCCTGTGAGGTCGAAGAGTGCGTTCATGCAGATTCCTCCGTGAAGCCGAAATAGCGCTTCGCATTGAAGTAGCAGATATCGCTCACCATGTTGCCTACGAGCTCCATGTCACCGGGGACGAGCCCCCGCTTCATGTCCTCGCCCAGGAGGCTGCAAAGAAGCCGTCGGAAGTACTCGTGCCGGGGATAGGAAAGAAAGCTCCGCGAATCCGTGACCATACCGACGAACCGGCTCAGAAGCCCCATGTTGGAGAGGGCTTCCATTTGCTTTTTCATGCCGTCCATTTGGTCCAGGAACCACCATGCGGGTCCATATTGAATCTTGCCCGGCACGGTTCCATCTTGAAAGTTACCGATCATGGACGCCATCACCGCATTGTCGCGCGGGTTGATATTGTAGATGATGGTTTTTGCAAGCCGGTTCCCGTTGTCCAGGCGATCGAGAAACCGTGCCAGAGGGCGCGCAATCTCAAAGTCGCCGATGGAGTCGAACCCGGTATCGGGCCCGAGCGTGCGCATCATGCGCGAATTCGTGTTCCGCAAGGCGCCCAGATGAAACTGCTGGGTCCATCCTTTTTCCCAATCCATGACGGCAAATTCATAAAGCATGGCGGATTTGAACTTGAGGATCTCGCCTTGCCCAAGGCTTTTTTCCTGCAGGAGACGATCGAAGGCGGTTCGAAGTTCCTCCTCGGTATACTGTTCCGTAAGCATTGTTTCGAGGCCATGGTCGGACAGCCGGCAGCCGCACTGGTGGAAGTAGTCGTGCCGCTTTCTCAACGCTGCAAGAAAATCATGAAAGTGCAGAATCTCCATATCCGCCGCACGCGCAAGCGACCGCACATAGGAGACAAAGCGCGCGGGTGCTTCCACGGCCATCGCCCTGTCGGGACGAAACGCCGGAATCACATGGACTTTGAGGGCCGGGTCGCTCCCCATTCTCACGTGGTGCTCCAGCGAATCCACCGGATCGTCCGTGGTGCACACGACCTCCACGTTCATCTGGTGAAGGATGCCCCGGGTTGAGTAGTCCGGCTGGGCAAGTTTTGCATTGCATTCCTCCCAAATGCTTTTCGCCGTCGACACATTGAGACGGCGGTCCTGGATCCCGAAAGGGCGTCTCAGCTCCAGGTGAGTCCAGTGGTAGAGCGGATTACGCAGCGTCCGGGGGACCGTTTCCGCCCAGCGCTCGAATTTCTCCCAGTCGGAGGCTTCGCCGGTAATGTAGCGCTCGCTCACGCCGCACGCACGCATCGCGCGCCACTTGTAGTGGTCTCCTTTCAGCCAGATTTGCGTCAGGTTGTCAAACTGCCTGTTCCGGGCGATATCTTCCGGCGAGAGATGGCAGTGGTAATCGATAATGGGCAGTCGCTCGGCATAGCCGTGGTAGAGTTCCTGGGCCTGGTTTGTCGAGAGCAGGAAATCGTTGTCAATGTAAGAAATTGTCATGATTGGGTCCGCCTCTGGTGATGGTCTTCACCGACGTACAACGGGAGGATATGGCGGTGGTACAAATTCTCGGTCACGTTGCGTGCAATCACGGCGCAGTGCTCCCGCAAAAGTGCAGTGAACCGGGGGCCCATTTCCGCTGCCACTTTGTACCCGACATGAAGCAGTTGCCGGAAATCTCTGTTGTACGTCCCTTTGGCCTGGTCATGCCGCAATGCTCCGGCGAAATCCTGGCCGGTCCACACCTGCACATCCTGCACACGCGGAAGTCTGGATTTATCGATGCTGATGACCGAGAGGTAAGGCTTGCACAATTCGTCATAACGCTCGCATGACGCGGCATAGACATGCTTCGCCGCCTGCAGCCCTTCGCCTCCCGCTTCGGCCAGGCCGATCAGTTCTTCCAGCCATGTCGTTCCGGCGGTCTTCAGATGGAGCCCCGCGTCAAATTTACGAATGACCCGGCGCATTTCAGGATACAACGAGAATTTATCACTGCCGGAATGGACGCTGAGTTTGAGGTCCGACGTGAGATCGAAAGTATTCACCGCGAATGCGATGACGGCGACATCCTGCTCGAATTCTCGTGCGAACGTAGCAACGTTGCCCACATAGTCGACCCCCTTGAGAAAAGCGCCGGAGAACCTGGGGGCGATGGTCTGGACCGGTATGTGTTCCATGGAGATCGCCGCAAGGATAAACAGCAATTCCGCGGGGGTCTGAGGCTCTTCTGCTTCGTCGAGGGACACTTCGGTGATAAACGTGTCGGCCGCGCGGGCGCGTGCGATGTGCCGATAGACTTCTCCCGCGGCACTGACTGCACTGAGGTATTTTCGCGCGACCCGTTCGAGCAGGTCGTTGTCGATGTGAAGGGGCCCCGCAATACCCGGGACCCCCAGGTCACCCTTGAAGCGCTCCATGGCAGCAACAAACGAGGCGGCTGCATCGGCAGCCGGGGGTGCGCCAATGAAGTCCGTAACGTCAATGGTGAAGAAGTCGCTGGACTCCAGGAACTTCCCGGCCGTGGCAAGGCCAATATGGTCCGCGTCCACGAAATACGGAGCCAGCCAGCCCAGCGCGTTTACCGCATCGTCAGCTTCGCCTCGCGTGTCACCGGGGGAAGAACCGATGATGATGTGTTCCCTGTTTGATTTGTTCCACACCGGCGTGACATGGGCTCCCTGCTCCGCTGCCATTTGCAGCGCGCGGAGCTGTGGGACTCCCTCCCGCCCGAACCTGTCCCCGATGCCAAGCGAATACTTGTTGAGTTTCATGGATGATGACCGCGTTGTGGTAGTGTGCCGGGCCGGGCTTTCAACGATGCCGTCGTCCAGGGCATTGCAGATTCCGGATCCCATTGCCCATCGAAGGCCCACCTGGCATTGATGTCTTCAGCACGCGGCGAACCCTCAGCAGAAGACAAATTGTCCCGGAACCAGCTGAAGTCGCCGCTATCGCGATGACAGTGGTAGAAGTAGTGCCGCGCTCCCCATTGCCATTCGCGCGGGCTTGATAGCGGGCGGAAGAAGGGGCGGTCGGCCATAGTCCTGGAAAACCGGCAGTTCACAAGATAGAACTGTGCGTCGAGATGATTCCGCCCAAGCGGAAAACCGGGAACCCCGTCGAAGTAGGAATCCCGGATCACGAATTTCTGGGCCCGGTTCCCGCTTCCGTCATGCCAAATGCTCGCGCTGGGAGTGTTATGGCCAAAAAACGTCGACCGGATGATGTAACACCATCCGCGCGGACAGACGAAATCCACCCATCCTTCAAACGTGCAGTCCGCATGGTAGTACATGCCGTTTTCCTTGTTCCAGAGGCTAAGCGCATCTCCCCCGTCGGAGATGACCGCGCAATGGAGAAGCATGATCCGCGTCCCGGCCCCCCTGATGGCAAATTGATGTTTGTTGTATGCGTTGTGCAGCGAGCCAAAGTTGTTATAGACTGTCAGGTTCGCGATGGTAATATCTGTCACGCCGGTATCAATATTAACCACGCCGGCTCCCCAGTCGCTCCCGCAATGGCTTCGGTTCCAGTTCTCTCGCAGCTCGGGAAAAACGATCCTCGTGCTGTCGCGATCCTCGCCGATGAAGATGATATTGCTCTTTGTGATAAAAACCTTCTCCGCGTAAAGGCCGTTCCGGACGACGACCGTGACTTGCCGATCATGTTCCTGCGGAATGGCGTTGAGTGCCGCCTGAATGGACGTACAATCGCCTCCTCCCCCGTGATCGACCACCACCGTGTCCATCGCGGCAACGGCAAGGCATGTGCCACCAAGAACCAGGCCGGACAAGAGGCACCGAAAGTACTTCACGTTCACTCCCATTGGACCGCGTCGGGCCGGACGTTCTTTCCCAATTCGGCCGGCGTCTTCTTCTTTGATATATCGATCCCCTTGAACTTTATCCCCCCCGAGTTTTCCCCCGACACGCTGATGAGCGGATCGGCCCCTGCCGGGAATGCGCCCCCCCTGACCGTGATGGAGCGGCTCTGGATCACCGAAAGAACGGGACCCGCAGCCGGAAAGAAGCTGCACCCGTTCATCTGAATATTCTCGGCATCGGCCAGAACGACCCCGGTATTGGTCGAGAGAGAGACCGAATCAAGTACGATGTTCTTCACGGGCATTTCCGGGAGACCGTTGATCACCATGCCCCGTTGTGCACCGTCGCACACGACATTCTTGATGAAAATATCCCGGAACTGCGGAGTCCGGTCCGTTACCGGCTGCGGAACCCTCACCGCCAACTCTTTCGCCGCCTCCACATCGGGCGCACCACCGGCATAGTACATGTCGAACAGGATGGCATCGGTTGCGATGCTTCGCATCCGGACGCCGTCAATGTACACCTTCTCCACCACTCCTCCGCGGTCCCTCGCCGATTTGAAGCGCAGCCCCACATCGGTTCCCACAAAGACGCAATTGCGCACCGCCACATTGCGGACACCCCCAAAGCTCTCGCTCCCGATAACGAAACCGCCGTGGGCATGGTACACGACGCAGTCTTTGATGATGATGTCCTCGCACGCGGGGCCGGGCGACTGGCTGCGGGCAAGATTCCCCGGCTTGAGACAGAGCCCGTCGTCTCCCACATCCACCGTTGCATTCTCGACGAGCACTCTCCGGCATGAACTCAGGTCAATGCCGTCGGCATTCTGCGCGTACCATGGCGCCAGGACCTTCACGTTCCGGATCGTGAGGTCTTCGCACTGAATGGGATGAACGTGATAACGCGGGGAGTTTTCAAATGTCGGGCCATCGATCAGCACCCCGTCGCACTGGACAAAATAGACCAGATCGGGCCGAAGGAACTCCCGTGTTTTTGCGTAGTCTGCAGCAGTGAGAGGCCTGCCGGATGATTCAAGCTGCTTGAGATAGGCTTCACCTTCCATCGCCTCTTTTGACGGCCACCATTCTTTGCCGTCCGCCGTGACCGCCCCGCCTGAAGCGGTGAGCGCTTTCCACTGCGCCGCCGTCAGCTTTTCTTTCTTGACGTAGCGCCATGCCTCCCCGGCCCCATCAACGATCCCGTCTCCCGTGATCGCGATGTTGTTTGCCCTGAAAGCTGAGAGCGGTGGTGTCACAATGAACTTCTTCGAAGCGCCGGAGATCCCCGCAATGAACGGAAAGTCGTTGATGTTGCTGCTGAATTGAAGCAGTGCTCCCCGCTGGAGATGCAAATTCACGTTATCCTCCAGCCGGACAGGCCCGGTGAGCCAGGTTCCGGGAGGCACGATGACCATCCCGCCGCCGGCACGTGAGCACGAGGCGATGGCATCCGCAAACGCTTTGGTGTTCATCGTGCGACCGTCCGGGACCGCTCCATGCTCCCGGATGTTCACCTGGCGCGCAGGGAATTCCGGAACCCGGATCGAAGGCATCTCAAAGGGAAGTGCCGCTGGCGACGGAGATACCGCCGGACGTCGTCCCTCCGCCAATCGGGCACGGTCCAACAGCCAACGAAAAAGATTCCTTGCCGCAAGCGCGTTCCCATAGCCGGCAGGCAGCCGGCGTTGATCCATGTACTCGTTGTAGAGCCAGGGATCGCCGACCGCAAAGACCAACCCTTTTCCGAAATCTGCAGAAGCCATAATCACATCGCCCCCGGATCTGAGAATTGGCTGTGCCGGTGGACTCAGACGGAGCGTGCTGATTTCTTTCAAAAAGATCCTGGCCACCCCCTTGAACAGGGGATGAGATGGCAGCGAGTCGAATGTCCCCGTAGCATAGTTGTTCGCCTGAACGCGGTTCCTGCTGTCCTTATTGAAATGCATTCCGAATTTCTCTGCCAGTAAATTGAAGTGTTCGAATTCCGCCTTGCCTTTGTCGTTCCCCAGCAGCACCAGGACTCCTCCTTCTCTCACCCATTGTTTAATCGCAAGGACCTCCGCCGGTTGAACATAGTGAGGTACAGGGGTTTCCTCTGGTGTATCGGGATCCACAATGATATAAATGCCTGTCCGGCGGAGAGACGGGAGCGCAGGCGCCTGGCAGAGCGTATCCGTTGCACCTCCAACAGCTTCAATGGTGTGCCCGAGCTGCGAGAAGCCCGAGTCTGTCGTGTCCCTCCAGATGTAATGGTAGCGGATCGGGACACCCGCGGGATCCTCCTTCCACTCATTATTATAGTAGCAGTCGAGAAGCACAGTCTGTGACGTGGCTCTGGGGGTCACTCCCATGAGCACGATGACCAGGAGATTTAGGCACCACTGTGGAGTGGCTCTCTTGAATGAAGTTCTACTCATTGCTAGAGGACTGGCGTGGTTGTTGTTCAATAGGATCCCGCTATCCGACAAGAGAGGCATACGCCTCCGGACTGGCCGTCGACAGTAACCGGTTCCATATGAATGAACGGGCTCCCTATCCCTTCTTTGACGACTTGATCACATTCTTTCCTGTGCACGTTTCCCGCACAATGAGATCCGCCGGAAGCACCAAGTGTTGTTCCTGCGCAGATTCCGGGTGGGCCAGGACGTTGAGCATGACCTCCACCCCCTTCAAACCCAGTTCATAGCTGGGCTGCCGTACGCAGCTGAGCGCCGGCGATATCACTCTCGAGACGTCGCTGTCACCGAAGCAGATAATGTCCACATCCTGCGGAATTGAGAGCCCCAGCTCCTTTGCCGCCTCGTACACTCCGAGAGCGACCGGATAGGTCATGGCGAAAATGAGCTCGGGAAGCTGGCGCTCCGCATGAAGCTTGAGAACCGCGTCATAGCCGGTCTCCTTGCTGAAACCTCCGGGCACAACCCATCGCTTTTCCACCGGAAGACCGTGCGCTTTCATAGCGGCCTCAAACCCGGCAGTGCGCTCCTTGCCGATATTGATACGCGTGTCTCCGCCAATGCACGCGATCTTCCGGTAACCGATGCTGATCGCATGCTCGATCGCCTTGAAGGTCCCCCCTCTGTCGTCCACAAGAACGCTGCTGAACCCTTCAGGGCGTGGAGAGGGCTGGCGATCCACGAACAGGAGTGGAACCCCGAGCTTCTTGATCCATTGGAAGATCTCCAGATCCCTGGTCCCCTGAGAAACGGAAATGATAATGCCATCCACGCGCATCGAAATGAGCGTCTGGAGGTGTCTTCGCTCTCGATCGGGGTTCTCCTGGGAAACCGTCAGGATGGTTTCGTAATTGTTGCTGAATGCTGCGTTGTAGATGCCCTCGATCACGGACCCGAAAAAGAAGTGCGCGATCTTCGGAACGACGAGGCCGATCATGTTCGAGCGCCGGGCGGAAAGGCTCCTGGCAATGATGTTGGGGCGGTACCCGATTTCCTCAGCCACTTTCCGCACCATCCGTGCCGTCTTGTCGGAAATATCGGGGTGTCCGCGGAGCGCCTTTGAAACCGTAACGCGAGAGACCTTGACCCGTTTTGCGATGTCATCCAGAGTCGCCAGCGTGTTTATCCTTCGGGTATTCTTCATATGTTTCCTCGTTCGATTTCGATGGCGGCAAGCAGCAAGGGGCCGATTCCCTTCATGTCGTTGGTTGCGCGCGGGACGTTCACGTAGTAGGAGTAGGTTCCATCTCTGTATGGATTCCCACCGAGCCCGGCACCCCGGCATGTATCCTTCAGGTTTACCTGCCCGGCTTCGTCCACCGAAACGCACTGTTGCCGGATGCCTTGCATGGCCCGCTTTGCCGCACCAAGAAAGCGGGCCTCAAGATAATGCTTATTTGCCCCTTTTGCGAATCCATAGGCAAACATCGCAGAGGCCGAGGATTCAAGATAGTTGCCGGGGCGCCCCGCCTGATCGACCACCTGGTACCACATCCCCGTGGTGCTGTCCTGAAATGCGAGCAACGCACCGCTCACCTCCTGCAGAATGCGAATCAGCTCTCCCCGGCGTGGATGATCCAAGGGAAAATAGTCGAGGACATCCACCAATCCCATGAGGTACCATCCCATGGCGCGCCCCCAGATGCTCGGGGAATGCCCGGTTGAAGGGTCAGCCCACTGCTGCGTCCTGCTTTCATCCCACCCGTGGTAGCAAAGGCCTGTGGCAGAGTCGCGGGTGTGGCGATAGACAAAATCGAACTGATCGGCAACGTCATCGAACGCCCGGGGCTCGTTGAACTGCAGAGCATACGACGCGTAGAACGGTTCGGCCATGTACAACCCATCCAGCCACATTTGGTACGGATAGATCTTCTTGTGCCAGAACCCCCCTTCATGTGTCCTCGGTTGTTCGTTCAACTGTCGCCGGAGCAGATCCGCCGCCGTGCGATATTTCTGCTGGCTGGTCGTCTCCAGAAGGTACAGGAGCGCACGCCCGCCGGCCACCATGTCCAGGTTGTAATCCTCCAGTTTGTAGGTCCGGATCGATCCGTCCTCTCCTATGTAATGCCGGAGATTGTGCCGGATGAAGTTGTCATACCGCTGTTCTCCGGTAAAGCGCCCCATCTGACGAAATGCCTCCAGCATCAATCCCTGCTCGTAGGTCCAGGTTGTGTCGTGCTTGCCATCGACATTCATGATGGCGTCAGGGTGCCGTTCGAGGAATGACTCTGCAATACGAATTGCCCACGATCGCCCCAGGGTGTGTTCCATCGGGCTTACGCAGTGTCGCGAAGACACAGCGAGGGAAAGTGGCACCAGTACTGCCGCAATCCGATGGTTCCAGGAGATGCGCTTTGAACGCTTCACACTGACCCCCGTGATAGAGGTGAGAATTAATCTTTAATCGACACAGCCTGCCGGGGAGTTTCGGCCCCGAGCCGAACCACGGCCTTCGCGGTGAGGACCGGGGAATTGAGCAGCATGATCTTGCCTGATCTGGCACCCCCTACGTGAAGGAATGGATCGGCATTGGCGGGAATCGAGACGGAATCGAACGTGACACGGCTGCAGTCGGTAAGTTCCACAACCGGACACGTATCGGCAGCGACGCTCAGGTACCTGAATGAGAGGTCGCGCGCATCGGTACAGGCGACCCCCAGGGCAGCGTGCATGCCGATGCTGTCCATGGTAACGGATTCGACCGGCGATTCCGGCAAACCCAGAATCTCCACCGCATGGCGTTTCGCGAAAGCACAGGTGATATTGCTAAAGTGGATTCTCCTGACAACAGGTGTGGCCTTGGTGAATGGCAGGGAAGGAAGCCTGCTCCCCGTGTACAGCAAGTTGATGTGGATGGCTTCCTGCTCAATGGTATCGGCGGCAAGCTGCCGGAACCACATATTCTCCAGGACGCCCCCGCGTCCGCGCGCCGTCTTGATCCGGACAATCCTGTCGGTGCCATTGAACCGACAGTCATACGCGTAGATGTTTCTGATGCCGCCCGAGGTTTCGCTCCCGATGACAATCCCGCCGTGCCCCCGGAGTCCGCGACAATGTCGAACGACCACATTCTCGGTGGGCTGCGCGACCCGGAGCCCGTCGGCGTCACGCCCCGCCTTGATGGCGATGCAGTCATCTCCCGTGTCGAAGGTGCAGTGTTCGATCAGGACGTTCTTGCATGATGACGGGTCGACACCATCACCGTTCGGAGTGTGGCCATAGTCGCCCTCGGTCCGGATATGGACGTTGCGCACGATGACATTTTCGCAGTAGGTCGGCGTGATCGTCCAGAACGCGCCATAAAGGAATGTCACTCCTTCCACGAGCACGTTCGTGCAGCGCATCGGCTGGAAGAACGCCGGCCGGAGCTCCCTTCCCTCCTTTCCATCGAAGATCCGCTGCTCAATGGGAACCCCGCTTGCCCCCATAGCATAGAGGTCCTTTTCACTGCCCCGCTTGGACTCCTTCCATGCCCACCAGGGCTTACCCTGGCCATTGAGCGTGCCTTCGCCGCTGACGGCGATGTTCGTCTTCTGGTCGGCGTAGATGAATGCAGAGTATTTGTAGCATTCAATGTCTTCATGCCGGGAGAAGACGACAGGGAGGTAGTCAGCAGCGTCCTGGCTGAAGAATAGCTCTGCGTCGCGAAGGAGATGGAGGTCGATATTATTGTCGAGATGTATGGCGCCCGTGAGCCATTTCCCGGGGGGAATCACCACATGTCCCCCACCGGCCTTTGCGGCCGCCGATATCGCCTGCCGGATAGCCTGAGTGTTCTTGACCGACCCTCCCTCGACCGCGCCAAAATCACGGATGTCGAACTCCCTATCCGGAATCGACGGGCGCACAAGCTGAGGCATGACAAAAGGTGCATTGATGGGCTCGATAGTCCCGAGCTGTTGCGCGCGGGGGGTCCCTGAATCGCATGAGAGACTGGCGAAGAGTAGGGTTCCCAAGAGAAGAACGACCGCAGAGTGGAATTTCCGGGTCATAAGGGGGCAAAGAGGATAATCGGTTACTTTACCGCTAACTTTAATGTAAAGCAGTATACAAAAGGAAAAGCGATTTGTCAAGGGGGGAAGGGCGGGTCAGTCCTGTGTTCGCTTTTTTACTAACCTACAAGTCAGAAAAACCCGTGGGGAGTCAAAGTGACCTTCACCGGGCCTCACACTGATCAAGAACCCTAAATCCCGCCCGTGTTGAGGGATATTGAACTTGGCATGGCTCTTGACCATAAAGAGCCAGACTTGAAAACGCTCTCACTAACGCTAGGCTTCATATCACAAACACAGGAAGGATACACTCATGGGACAACAGCAACTTCTTCTGATCATCCTCGGTGTGATCGTGGTCGGGATCGCCGTCGCGGTCGGAATCACGATGTTCTCCGACAACGCTGTCTCGGCCAACCGGGATGCGGTCTCCAATGACCTTGTCAACCTCGCGGCCCGGGCCCAGCAGTTCTACCGCCGTCCGGCAGCGTTGGGCGGTGGCGGCAACTCCTTCGTCGGTCTGACGGCCGATGCGACTGGTCTGGCCAAGCTGACCAACATGGCCCTGGGCAAGAATGCAAACGGAACCTACACGGTTTCATCGGCCGGAACGGCCAACCAGGTGATTATCCAGGGTGTGGGAACGGAGAGAGGCTCGGCAGGCAATAACGTCACCATGTGCATAATCGCGCGTGATCAGGGCCGTACCGATAGTCTCTATCAGGTATATTAATCGGTTCGTCCAAGGATCTCACTCAAAAGGGGTTCCGTAATGCGGAACCCCTTTTTCGTTTCAGGATCAGCGCCCGTCTTCACGGACGTAGTCAAGTTGCCACAGAACCTCTCCCCCTTTGTTGCTCCTCATCTCAATGATCCTCATGGCTCCCTCTTTCCTGTTGAGCGTGACTTCAGCATCTGCACACGAGAAGCGCCGCAGCACAAATCCCTCGGGCTCGGTCAAGTAGAGGGCATACACATCGTTTCGCACGAGATCGCTCTCTCCAGACATTCTATTGTCGCGCCAATTGACTTGCCGGAGATCAACCGCGCCGCAGCTCACGTGCCTGCTCGTCGCGATGACCTGGGGATACGGTTTCTTTTCCCGTATGCAGAATGCCTGGCATCGATACGTTGAGTCGATCTCGCCAAGGGGAAGAGCGTTTCGAAAAGTCCCGACGAATTTCCTGGCCCAGAATTCGAACGCAAGGTACTCCTGATCCGGCTTCAGCCCGAGATCGGCGAACGGTATCGAGTCTTTCCCTCCACCCAGCCGCCCCAGGACAACCCAGTTCTCAAAGGGCATGTTCAACTCGAGCAGGTAGAGATCGCAATACGGCCTCTGGTCGGCATCGACCGGCCGCGGCCCGGCCCCGCTGAGCTCCGTTTGAACCGAGCCCAGTTGACTCGATCGCGACGGCTCGATATCGTACACCTGTCCGGGCCGGGTGAACAGAACCGGCAGGCAGCGTTTCGGCGGTTCGACAAGCGTGTTGCGGTACACCACCGGTTTGTCGGTGAGCATGAACACAGATCCGGTCAGCGAAGTGGCCATGCACGAACGATACGCCTCCTCCGGCGTCAGCTGAATATGGTCCGGGTCATTGCGCCAGACAACATTGTTGTAAGAGTTGTACTGCGCCAGCCCGCCATACCCGAAGCCGTCATCCCCTATCCGGCAAGCGTCAAGCAGACCCGCCAGTTCAGGACGAATCCCCCAGCAGCCCATCAAGACGTTGTCCGGGCCAACTTCTTTCCGGATCGATGCAACCACACTCCGGTACACTTCCTCCCTGTCTGCGCCCTTGCGTGCAAAATAGTCGGGGAAGCTGTTGTAACCTTCATACCGGAGATGGCGGAGGGCATCTACCTTGAAATACTGCCACCCCGTGGCTTTAAGGCTCCGATACACCGGCTTTATCAATTGGTCAACGGTTCGAGGATTGGACCCATCCATCACATACCCGATCCAGTTGCCGAAAGCCGGATTGTCCTGCTCATCACGCACAAAGAGGGTTGTGTTCTTTTGAACGAATTCCTTCTGGTAAAAGCTCACGTTCGTCCATATCCCCGGCTTCAATCCTTTTTGCCGAATGTAGCCACTCAGCCCCTGAAGACCGGAAGGGAACTTCTTGTTCGGGACGAGCCACGTCTCTGGAATGCCGACCGGGGTCTGTTGGTATCCGTCATCGATCTGGAGGTATTCCAGACCGAACGGTAGCAGTACTTCGGACAATACATCGGCCGCAGCCTTGATGTTTTCTTCCGTTATGTCCCTGAAATACGCAAACCAGGAAACCCACCCCGCAATGGATCTGTCCCACACGTTGTACGTCCACGGCTGGAAGTGCTTCAGCCCTTTGAACTTCATGTAATAGCCGGGCCTGAACCGCAGGATGATATCCTGGCCGGTCGCGGTAACGGTGTATACATTGCTGTCCGCATTGACCAGGGCTGGGGAGACAATGATCGAGGTTGGAAAGTCCGCCGAGAGAAGCCAATCGCTCCTTCTATCATAGAGTGCACGGTTCAGCAAGCTATGGCTCAGACCAAAGCTATGACGGACGATAAGCGGCGCATCTTCTCTTCGCTCCGACTCGCACGGGAAGGACTCCGCGCTCCCCACCATTTCTCCGGTCATCCGCAACGGCTCCCTGCGCGAGACCCACTTGAACACTTGATCGATCTTTCCATCTTCGTCCGAGACAACAGAGCTGAAGCCTTCCAGGGCAGCGGGGTTGTCAAGCTTCGCCCTGAAGAGAATTCGCCCGTTATACCGCAGCTCAAGGTGAACTCCATCCCAGGCACATTCGGCAGGGACAAGTCGCGGAGCCCTGGATTCCTGAGCATCGGCCCGCAGCAGAAAAACGAACACGGCCGTCAGGAGGATGGCGAGGAGGAGTCGGTCTACAGGACGGGAGTACGTCATGGCAGTCTTCCTGATTCCCGTGAGAGGGCATTAATGTGACAGCATTTCCCAGCGCAACCCCATATAGCCGGAGCCGATCTTGCTGCCTGCGGTCAGATCCCAGAGGGAGGTCTTCATCTGTCGCATGGCAAGGACCGACGTGATCCACGCCTGCGTCCAGCCGGACTCAATGCTCCACGCCCCCCATCCCGCATCGGCGTTGCTTCCCCAGGGTTCCCACCGTTTGAAATCGAAAGCCCGGAACCACCCGCCTTCGAGCGACGGGTGAGCCTCGGAGCGGACCTGAATTCTGCAGAAGTATGCTGCTAGTGTTTCTTCAGCCTCCATGCTGGCGGGATCGCCAAGGGCGGCAGCCTCGTGCAGGCCGAGAAACGCAAAGTTGGTGGTATAGAGTTGGTCCGAAACGGGGTCACCATTCCGCTGGATCAGCGAAGCTTCCCCTCCGCCGTAGGCCTCATTCGACGAAGGCGGAGGCATGCTTCCTTTGTTCGATGCACCCAGCTCTTCTCTGAAAGCGCCACATGGTTCCCGGAGTACCAGCAGCCCGTTGACTGCCGTGCGCAGCCACTGCCGGTGTTCCGGGGTATCGCTCACGCGCACAAGCCATGCAAGCGGGAGGAGTATTCGGGCCCGTTCCTGCGCAAGTCCGTTCATCCAACGCCATCCCGAGGGGTAGACAGCCATGGTCATTCGTAAAGCGTTCTCCGCACGCTGCAGGAAAAGCGAATCACGGGTCTTATCGAACGCCCAGAGATAACATGCCCATAGGTACGCCTCCATATGCGGGGAGTAGTTGACGATATCCCGGTTGAAGAATTCTATCCAGTCGTGGCCAGCGAGTTCTTCGAGGTCGATCCGATCTCCGCGAAATCCAAGCTTCCCGCTGGTCCGGAGATTTGCCAGAATGCATCGCACGACGGGTTCGTCCCATCGGTCATTCTTCAGGAGGGCTGCAGCGGCCAGCGTACCAAGCATCAAGCGCGCATTATCGTCGCCATAGTTGGCTTTGCTCCAGGCCGGGGCCCCGACGCCCCACGCGACCAGTCCATACGCACTGCTGTCCGGGTTGCCGCGTGGACCTTTGCGTGCATCCGAAACAAAGTACCAATGGTCAAGAAGCTTTGCCGCCGTTGTCAAACCGGCAGGGGCGCCGAGCACGGCACCGCCGAAGGCCAACGCCATCGCTGATTCGCCGTTGCAGTCACCGCGCATGGCCGGGCTCTGGAGCTGTGATCCGTCCGGTGCAATGACGGACAGAAGCCCTTCCATGATGCCCAGTGTGCCGTCACCGACGGGCGCATCGGGAACCGGCGTCTGGAGCAGCGACCCGCGCTTTATTGCCGATTGCACTTCCTGGAGGCGCCCTGGATGGACCAACAGTTTAGACCTCGTGAACCAACCAACGCCGCGCACAAGAGCAGCGCGTTCGGCGTCCACTGGTAAAGCTTCAGCGGCATCGTATGCCGGGCGCACCGTCGGCTTCCACTGCAACGTTGGGAGACTTGCCCCGGGTGCGAGCCACCTCAGGATCCGCTGCCACACGGTCCGCCACGCGTCGGCCGGAGCATAGCGGCCCCTCACAAATCCGCTAAGCTTCGATGTCGCCACCAGGAGCCTCGGGTCTGCAGGGTGCTCAAACAATAACGGATAAGTGTGAGCGGGTAGTCCATACACAGCCGAATCAAAACCGGCAACACGCGCGGCAACCAGATGCGCGGTGCCAACATTCACTGGAATAAAGCGTAATCCGTTGATCGACAGGATATGCAGGGGAGGAAGACCAACACCGAAAAACTCCGTTTGTACCACTGCCCGCTCGATCCGCGCTTCCCGCGGTTGGGCAGTCTTCCCCCCGGGAAGCCATGAGGGATACTCCACGTACACCCGCAATCGCTTCGATGCTGCTTTCGCAACAAGGTCTGCGCTCAGTGGCATTGTCAACCCCGGGTACCCGTCGGCAAGCAGCAACACGCCACTTCCCGGGCGTGCATGGTCGACCGCAGCCAGTGGATCAGCATATCGTTCGCATGAGATCCCCGAACTGCCAAGAACAGCAAAGAGGTCATTGTCCGCAGTGCAGCAGAGCACCAACCTCGGTCGGGCCTGGCCAAAACCTGCATTACTCAGGCAGGCTGCCGCAGCCAGGAAGACAAGGGTACGAACCAGGGTCATATATCCTTGCATGAGCCTGAATTTGTTGTGCTAGCGGACCGCGATTTCGTCGACAAACAGCCACGCCTTTCCCCCGGCCCCCGCATGCCAGGCAGGACACGTTCCGATGTTCTTCGCCCGAACGCGGACATACCGCGCGCGAACGGAACCGATCTTCGCAGCAATGTCTTTGATGCGCGGCTGTGCCGCCTGTACGGTTGAAAAGTCCTTCGTGTACACGGTCCGCATGTTATCCCGAGTCATTCCGATCGAGTATTCCACGGCAGCCGGCAAGAAGATCCACCGTGGCTGATCACGCAGGAACCCCGCCGTTATCTCCGTGACGAGCCGGGTCTCTCCGAGATCCACCACTGCCTCGAAGTCTTTTCCTTCAAAGCCGAGCCAATCCTCTCCAAGCACGCCGGCAGCTCCCCTCTTCCCATCCACCAGCGTCAGCGCCCCATGCCCTGCATACTCTGGTGCAGGGTCCGGAGGCACTGTGATGTTCTTGATTCCCATGAGGCGCTCGAACCGCACCGACGGGGATACGATGCTCTGGCAACCATTGCGGACTGCAAGCGCACGGACCGTGGCCGGCCTGGCCAGCGCGATCGGCCCTGCGTACACCGGCGAGAGTGGAGTCGGGTCGTTGCCGTCAAGCGTGTAATGGATTGCCGCCCCGGGGGTTTGAGATTCAAGAACAACTTCGGTGCTGTCTTTGAAATACACGGCCTTCTGGAAAACGCTACTCCCCGTGTTGACCCGCGGCGGCTTGACCACCATCAGCCTGTCACGGGTCGTCAGGTCGACCGACGGGGCGCCTGCCGAAGCATCGTTTGCTCCAACGGTGAAGACTGCCGTCTGTCCGGCATGAACGGTGTATGCCCGGTCAAACATTTTCCGTCCATAGTTCCTGACTGTCAATCGCTTGAGCGATACGTCCCCGCGAATGGCGGTAATGATCACCGAGAGGCTCTCCCCCGCGGCCGACTGGCGAAGCGTGCCGTAGGCATAGCCATTGGACCAGAACATGGTTCCGTCTCTGGCATCGACTTGAAGGCTCCTCTCGATGGCAGAATAGTGAAACCCCGTGAGTGCGAGGACGCCGGCCCAGCTGATCATTGCCCGGCCGTAATGATGCCCGCATTCTGCTTCGTCATAGGGGTTCCGCTTGAGCCCGTCGTATCGGTCTCGTATGCTGCGAATGCACTGCAAACCGTCGTCGGTCAGCCGTTCGTACAACATCCCGATCGCCGCCGTATACTCGAAGCCCGTCATGACCTCCGTGAAATACGGGAATGGATTCGCGGGCCTTCCATCGGGATAGCTTGCCATCACCAGTGCGGCCTCGTTTCCCAGCGCAAACGTCCTGAGGCAGTTGAAATGGTCGGCCAGCGAAGATTTGAAATTGTATTTCATGATGCTCTGCAGCGTCGTGCGGACATTGAGGGGGCTGACAAGGTATCCAAGATCGCACACGTGGGCCATGTACTGTCCAACCAACTGATCGACCAGGCAGCCGTTGCCAAGCTGGTAGTCGGGATTGGCAAAGTCCTTTGCCCCCGAGCCAATGACAAGCCCCGGCAGGACATTCGCTCGATCTCCCGGGGGCATGATTTTTTGAACGTAGTACCGCCCGTTGAAAAGGACACTGTCGACCCAGATGCTGCCGTTGACCAGCAGGGCATGACAGGTCCGGGCAAATATGCTGTCTCCCAGGTGCGCGGCCATCTTTTCGCCGGCGCGCAACGCACCAAGATACCAAAGCCCCATCTGGGGGTTGGGTCCATAGTACTCCACATCCATGGTGTTATGCTGACACCCTTCCATAACGCCGTCCATGTCGGCGTCCCATCCCCCTTTGATCCAGCAGAATTGAAGGGCACGTTTCACGTTGGGATAAAGCGATCGCAGGAATTGTTCGTCTCCTGAAAGCTGCCAGTCGCGGTACATCTTCATAACACAACCCATCTGGCCGTCTGCCGCCGCTTTTGCGGCCGTCCCCTGACCCAGCGGCAACGCGGCGCGGAAGCTCATGAGCCCGATGTCATCGGTTTGCGTGGCAAATTCCACCTCCCTCATCGATTTGGCGAGCGATCCGAACAGGAAAGCGATCGCCTGCTCATAATTCCAGACATGCGTGCATGAGCCTTCACAGCAACCCGCCTTGTCAGCGCAACCCTCCCATGCAAAGAACCTGCCATCTTTCGTTCGGAAGCAGGTTTGTGAGCGAAGGGTACTGAGATTAAAGAGGGCTGCCTCGATCACTTCACGGGGAAGGGTGCTGCTGCAAAAGGCGCGTACGAACTCGAGTGTTGCCCGCTCAAGCCGGTCCAACTCCGGCAGCGTCCGCAGAGCAACGTCCCAGGCATCGCGGTAGCGCGTGGAGTAGTGATTGCCAAGAGCGGTCGGCGACCAGCCGAACCGGTTCGGGAAGTCCCACGAGAGGAAAAAGGTGAACTCGCGGGTTCCACGCGGCGGGATGATGCCGCGCACGGCGAGGGAGGCCGTCGGTGTGTTGTCCTCTGAAGCCCGGTTGATGAGCAGTCCATCGTCCCCCAGGTCGTCCCAGAAATCGAGCAGCGCCGTGCCCCAGTTTTTCGGGAGCCAGGATGTCCGGTACGAGAGCTCACCCGAATCCGGCGTGGTCATCGCGATTGTACCCCACTGTTCCTTCGTTGAGTCGACACCGCGCGTGGTCATGAAGACCCCCCGGAGCCCTCCTCCCTGTCTGTAATCGTTCTTGTTTTTCGAAGCCAGAACTTTCGTGCCGTCATTCCCGATGAAATTCTCGAGCGAGCCGCAGATCGTTGCTTGAAGAGTGTCTGCGGTCGTGTTGGTGACAATGTAACGGAGGACGGCGATAGGTATCCCGCTCGCATCGGGGTCGGACGGGACCAGCGGATTGAATCCCTGTATCGTCACGGCGATCGGAAGGGCAGGATCTTGAAGATGCACGAACCCGGCCGGATAGCTCGCATCAAAATTGCAGGAACGGAAACAAGGGAGCCCGGGATTGGTGGCATCTTTTACGCCAAAAGCCCCGCTGTACTGGAACTCCTCCACCGGGCCCTGCAGGGCGCGCGTGAATGACGATCCGTGCCGCTGCTTCACGTGTATGGCGAAGAATGCAGAACCAGGATTGAATCCTTTGGCGGGGCGGTTCACAATCTCCCAGTCGCGCAAGTCCCCCCGTCCTCCCAGCGAAACCGTTCCTGTGCCGATTCCGCCCAGCGGTAATGCGATCTGTGCGAGATGGCGCTGGTCGTACTGCTTCACCGTTGGCCAATCGCGAGGATCGGGGCCGGCAACGGCGGGGGAATCGTTGGTCAACGCGAAGAGGAACAGGCACAGCACAAACCTGATACGTCGGGTCAATGTACACGCTCCTTTCGTTCCCGGATCACCGCATTGAACTCAAGCGTCCAGGGAGAGCAAGACAAACCCCTCGATTGAGCCCCGCGCAGGTGCCAGGCACCTGACGAACAATCTGCAATGCTGAATACTCGGGCCAGCATGACATCCACGTCACCGCGGCTGCCGACGCTCACCGTGACGTTGCTGACCACTTGTGCCACATACCCTGATCGGCGAGCATCTTCACAAACACCCCCCCCACAACGGAACGAGCCTGGAAGGCCATTTGCTTTGCCGTCTTCGTGTCATACCAGTCAGTGAGCGGCACACGGCTCGGCGATCGATTGGCAAAATCATACACAGGAGAGAGAAATGCCTCAAAGTCGTCCTTCGTTTCCGCCAGCGTCGCCGACCAGACGGTCCAATCCACTTTCGTATAGTCCTTTCGGTTGTCGAGCGGCAATCCATATGTATTCTGCATCTTCTTGTAGTACCGGACTTCCTTCCTCGCGATATCCTGCGGGAAGAGACGAAGATCTAGAATAGCGTCCCACACGAGGTTGTACTTCTGGCTCCATGTCCCGGGCTTGTCAAAAGCGAGTCGGTAGTGATCGTCGTCCCGGGCCATCTGTTCCCACTTCGCCGCGTACTCTTCGGCAATTTTGCGATAGGTTCTTGCTTCATAGGTCTTCTTCATCATCTCGCTCAACTTCGCATAACTTCCGAGTGCCAGGATTGCTTTCAGTGAAAGATTCACGTTGTGTGCAAGATGTCCGGCAAAATCGTCCGTGCATAGCTGGTTCTCGGGATCCAGTCCCTTCTCCTTGAGATACGTCGCCCACTTCGTCAGAAGATCCCAGTACTTTTCGGCAAAACCACTGTTGCCATCCACTTTGGCAATGGCGGCCATCAGGAGCAGCATGTTTCCCGATTCTTCAACGGGCATTTGGTTCTCTTCCGTCTTTTCTCCTCCGCCATAGACCTGTCCGTTGGCCAGAGGATAGGTCCCGAGATCATGGGGAGCGAACGGGAATCGCCACCGGCTGCTCCGCGCATAGTCGAGAACCGGAAGAACGCTCGCCTTCATCAGGTCAATATTGAAAAGGAGAAAGATCGGCGCCGCCGGGTAGATGACGTCGACAGTGGAAATGCAGCCATTGCTGAAATTCTCCTTCGGAAAGAGGAGAGGTGTCCCATCAATGTCAACAGCCAGCTTGTGGGCGGCGAAGGCCTGCCGGTAAGCGAGGGCAGCCACCCTGGCGTAACGTTCTCCCCCCATTGCGGTCAAATCGCTCATCAGCTTTTCGTCGAACGCGCGGCAGCGGGCCGAAAGATCCTGATATTCCTTCACCGCAGCATCAAGCAGGTTCACGGCCCCGGCGCCGGACCTTCTCCAGTAAGGCCGTAGTTTGCGGTAGAAGTATTCGATGGAGAACTGGTCGTCATAGGCAAGAACAATATGCCGTTCTGCGGTTGACTTCCCAACGTTGCCGAGATCGAACATCCAGGCGAGAACCGGCCACTCGTCGTTCGCCGCACGAGGCATCCTTACGTCATCCGCCATCGGGAGCGAGCCCTGCTCAACAACCGGAACACCTTGCCATCGATCCGGACCATGCTGCAGAGATTGTTGTTGGCGCCGGTCCAGTGCCGGGTCCAATCATCGGCAGGATGGGTGGAGAAAGACCAGACGCTGAAATACGGATCGCACGTCACGAGGGGCACCGCCGGCGGACGGAATCCGGCAGTCGTGGTTTGCGCTTGTGTGGTCGAGAGCATGGCGAGCAAGAAAAGTAATGTGAAGGGCGTTTTCATGGCTTGCCCGGATGGGCGTTTTTGTCGAGTACGAGTCTGAGCATTGAGACCGGCAGTGATCGCCGCACGATTCCCGGACCCTCGATGGTCAGATTCAGGAGATCTTCCGAACTGTCGTTGAAATAGTCAAGGAGAAGCGCATGCACGCCGGGGGTCAGGGTCACCATCCCGGACTTTTCCAGCGCCCCATGAGAACCGTCGTTGTCTACAATGGTCCTCCCGTCAATCGTCAGCCGCGATCCATCATCCGAGGTCAAGGCAAACGTGTAATCCCCCGCCTCAACGATATTCAGGAATGCGAAAAGCCTTACACCCCATTGGTTTTGCTGCTTTTTGACCGACGTCAGGTCGAATCCTGTGACAATCCCCCTGCTGACGGGCGTGAGCTTGTCAAAGTCCGGTATCTTCTGCCATCCACTTCCCTCATAGTATCGATAGTTCAACCCGTTGAGCGCAGGATCCAGCACATCGTATAATCCCGTTGCGGTGATGCTGGGAATAAGGCCATCTTTGAAAGCCTTTGCCTTGAGTATCGCCGCCCTGGAAATTTTGACCGGCACGGTGTACTCCGGAGAATGTTCAGTAGGTTCGCTCCCGTCGAGGGTGTATCTCACGAGTGAGCCAGGCGTCTCGCACCGTATCTCGACCGATCCTGATGCCGGCAGGTAGAATGTTGATTCGGGAGGCGAGAGGTTCGGCTTAAAGGCAAAGGAAATGCGATTGATCTCGGCGAACGTTGCGGGATCGAAAGGGGAGTCAAAGCTGTACGCCCCGCTGGCCAGCCGGAACAAAGCAGTCCCCGGCTCGGCACCAAGCGTGGCTACACCCTCAGCCTTCGCAGGCCAAACACCGCTTTCGACGATCCCCGCCGGGTCGGTTGTCGGAAGATAGAGCGTTGCCTCGGTGTTGGCGGGAACATTTACTGCCAGCAGCAGACGGCCGTTGGCAAGCTTCCAATCGACGCCGATCGGTCCGGAGATGGAGCGGTATTCTCCCCGTGCCCACGTGAGCGACCCGCCCGGCACGGGACGAATAATCACGTGTCGGTAACCCGGTTCCTGTTCGTCGTAATTGATCCCGAGGATCGTACGGTACATCCATTCCACCACGGACCCAAACGAATAGTGATTGAAAGAATTCATCCCAGCATCCTGAAATCCCCGCCCGGCCACATAAGCATCCCACCGTTCCCAGATCGTTGTTGCTCCCTGGTCGATGCTGTATCCCCAGGAAGGCAGGCGGTGGCTCTCAGCAAGAGCATAGGCAACGCTGCTGAATTTGTAACGGGAGAGTTCCATCATCATCCGCAGCGTGCTCTGGAAGCCGGTAGACATCCGGCCGTCGTAACGGCGCACTGCTTCCACCATGCGCTGCGCGGCAATGGTGTGTATGGCCGCGGGCAACAGGTCGAAGTTCAAGGCAAGCGCATAGCCCGCCTGCGTGTCGCCATCGATCTCGCCTGACGGACGCGTGAACTGTTTCACGAATGCCCCTTTGATGTCCACGGCAAGACGCACGTAACGCTCTGCGTCAGCGGTCTTCCCCAGGACCTGCGCCATTTTCGACAGAATTTCGGTTGAGTGTGCAAAGAAGGCGGTGGCATAGGCATCATGCGGCATGTTGCCCCCGGTCTTGGGGTAGTCCGCGGAGACAATGGTATTGCCGTTCAGCCAGTCGCCGTACCGGTTCCCCACATCATTCTTCCAGATCAGATCAGGGTTGGTCTCACGGATGTGTTCGATGAATTTGACCGCCGACGCATATTGTTGTTCCAGCACCCGCGTGTCGCCGTAGTTCTGGTAGAGTCTCCATGGGACGATGACCCCGGCATCGGCCCAGCCGGGTGCATTCATGAATCGAGTCTCCGGATAATACGGTTGCGGCGCGAAATCGGGATACCGTCCGTTCTGCGCCTGGGCGTCGCGAATGTCCCGGATCCATTTTGTGAAAAAAGCGGCCATGTCGAGGTTGAAAATGGAGGTCTGCGCAAAAACCTGGGCATCCCCCATCCACCCCATTCTCTCATCCCGCTGGGGACAGTCGGTGGGAATGCTGTGCATATTTCCACGCTGGCTCCAGAGGGTGTTTTGCACAATCCGGTTATACAGCGTATCCGACGTGACGATCGTCCCGGTCGGCGGAGCAGCGGAAGCGATGACGACCCCGGTCAGAATATCGACGGAAGGCTTTGAAGGAACGCCCGTGATCTCCGCATAACGGAACCCGTGATAGGTAAAATGCGGTTCGAATTCACGTTCCCCTTTCCCGTCAAGCGTATACGTGTCCGTCTGGATCGCGCCGGCAAGGCTTTCGGTATAGAGGGTGCCATCGCCGTTCAACATCTCGCCATGGCGGAGGGTGACGACCATACCCGCGGGTCCCGAAAGGCGGACTCTGCACCATCCGACCATATTCTGCCCGAGATCAAAAATATAGACGCCCGGTCTTGGCTCACGCACGCTTACGGGCTTGAGCTGTGTAATGACGGTGATAGGCTCATTCATCTGGGCATCAAGTTGCACGCGCACAGAGTCGTCCACGGTGACCGGTTTCCATCCGGCGCCCTTGAATCCAGGCTTGTCCCAACCCGGCACTTCCTTTCTGGCATCATACGTCTCTCCCAGAAAATTGTCTGCTGTCCGGATAGGACCGTCCTGATTGATCCGCCAGGTCTTGTCCGATACCACTGTTTGCCGCGCACCGTCTTGTTTCTCAATGACCAGCTTGAGCAGCAGACGACGATCAAGACCATACGGCCCTCTGCGCGGATAATCTTTGTCCCAGCGCGTCGGGCCGATCCGGCCGGCGTACCATCCATCCGCAAGAACAGCGCCGAGAACATTCTGGCCGGACCGAAGCATGGCAGTCACATCGTACGTCTGATACTGCACCCGCTTCTTATAATCGGTCCATTCGGGAGCAAGCAGGTGATTGCCCACCTTCTGCCCGTTCAGGCAAAGTTCGTAATCGCCCAGGCTGGTGACGTACACCATCGCCGTACGGATCTTCCCGGTCGACGAAAACGACTTTCGCAGCAGCGGAGAAGGCGGAATCGGCGGGTCATGGAGGGTCGACGGGGTCTCATGCGGAGCCCCGATCCAGAAGGCTTTCCAGTCAGATCCGTTGAGCAAACCCACGGTGAATGCGGCGGGCTCGCTCCACGGCGTCACATTTCCGTGCTGGTCCCAGATGCGAACCATCCAGAAGCAGCGCATCTCGGACCGCAGTGGTTTTCCTTTATAGACGATCTGGGACATCCTGTCTGATTTCACCTGCCCACTGTTCCAGAGGTCGGCCTTTTTTTCGCCCAAGCGATCCTTTCGTGCCGCAACCAGAATCTGGTATGATTGCTGTTTTACGCCCCGGCCCTGCGAGGTGATGGTCCAGCTCAGCCGCGGCTCACCGGTCCCAATGCCGAGAGGATTTCTGAGGTACTCGCAGCGAAGGTTCTCAGCGCGCATCGCCGGCTTTGCACCGGCAATTGCGCCCGTCTCGGGTGCTACGATCAGGCTAGTCATTGCCGCCAGCACTATGATGAGAGAAGGGAATAGGCATTTCACGAATGTACTCCTTCCATTGACTGTTGCATGAAGGCCTTTGCAGGTATTACTTCTGCAAAAGTCAATTACTCACGGGCTGCTGCCACGGCAATTCTGGAGTCAGCAGTGCCGTAGTACAATAGCCACTCATGTTTGAAGTGGACCAACCCCTCCAGGAAACAGACGTAATTTACCTGCCCTTTCAATTCGTACGGTCGGTCCGGTTTGAAAAAGGGGGTATAGCTCCGGCGAAGGAAGCGAGACGGATTGGTAGAGTCGGCGAGAATTTGGCCTGCCGTATAGGTCCCCGGCGGCAAGTCTCTGTCCCCTACACTCTCAGAATTCTTACTGTTATATATCAAAAGAATTCCCTGGTCTGTCAGTGTCGCCGGCGGGCCCGGCTCGACGATGTCGCTGTCAAAGAATCCATCTCTGGGGCCGAATGCAATGAACAGGTCTCCATTATCCTGCTCGGCAGGTTTCCAGTGGATCAGATCGGTAGACGTAGCAATATAGACGTTGGATTCTCCCCAGTACATCCAGAATCGGCCGCTGATCCGCATAGCAATGTTCCTGTCCCCCACTCTTCTCGTGATGATTGCCCCGGATTTCGACCACAAGTCTGTGTACTTTCCCCCGGAAGTACGGCCGAAAGCAGGCCCCTCCTTCCTCCAGTGATAGAGGTCTGTCGAAACGGCGACGCACAGCCGCGCCGTTTCTCCGTCGAACGACGTGTACGTCATGATGTACGATCCTCGCTCGTCTTCGACAATGCGCGGATCCTCACATCCCCCCTCCCACTCATAGGGTTTCATGAAATCCTGGTCCGGATACAGCACGGGAAACGGTGTCCGGGTGAACCTGCGCCCGTCGGTGCTCCAGGCAAGCCCGATGCGCGATGTTCCCGCCGGCCTGCCAATACTGTCCTGCGCACGATAGAGAAGGAAGACGGTGTCGTTCCGGACGACTGCCGCGGGGTTAAAAACATCCTTCGCTTCCCATCGGACCGGACTCTCGCGCACCGGACAGTTGAATACCGACTCCCTGCGCGGCTGCAGTACCGGGTTGACGCTATCCTGTTTCACGAAAGGTCCCAGCAACCAGCTGCTGCTCGAGGCATCAGTCTGCGCGTCAGTCGCTGTTACCATCAGCACAAAGAGCGCTGCGCCTGCCCAGATCATTCCTCTGCTCATTGCCATATGTTCCCGTAAGGTCAGTCCCGGAGGGTGTCATCCCGTTCGTCATCTGTGTGTATCTGTGGCTACAACCACGGTCTGCGGGATCTCGGGTGCCGACGCCGGGAAGAAGAGTCTCTGGTCTCCGACTTTCACTTCCACATAATACTCCACATCAGCGTCTTTCACAGGAAGGTTCGCTTCAAAGACCCCGCGACTGACATGCTTCAGATCCTGGGCCTCATAACGTGCCGAGCCCATGGTTCTCCAATTGATCGTGGCTTCGGTTGGCGGTGAACCACTCAGCACCAGCACCTTCACCCTGAGCGTTTCATTCCCGCCGGCCATGGTTCTCACGGTCGGCACGATGACCCGTGGCGGCCCGTCATACACGCCAACCAGCTTCATGTCATCGGGCAGCGGTCGACCCAAATGCTTTTCCAGTTCCGCGCCCGGGTCGTCCAGGAGGATTGGAAAGTTGTGCTGCTCCCAATTTGCGATTGTACCGAGCTCTGAACTGTTGGAGACGGTGGCCAGAAGATGGGCGTAGAGGGACCGTATTGCCTCGACCATTTCCTTTCTGATGGGCAGCAACGCCGAGGTGATGAACCGGCGGATCGAGTCAGGAGTTATGACTCCACCCACCAGTTGCACTTCCGCGCCGCCGGTGTGCTGAAAATATTCAAGCCGGATCTCATGTGTCCTGCCAGCCTCGAACTTGAAGTCTGAAAGCGTCGTTTTTGTCGCATGGGATGACCAGTCGTCCACGATCAACTTTCCATCCACCCACAAACGCGCGCCATCATCGCTTGCCACGCCGAGTTTGCCAGGTCCCGATGCCTCAGCGACGAACGTGCCCGTCCACCGCACGCTGAAGGAATCCCGGCGCACGGCGGGACACGGTCGATACCCCGACCACTGAAATGCCACAACGCTGTCCACTCGCGTGAAAGCCGGGATGCCATTCAATGCCTCATCATTGAAGTATTGGCCAAGCAATCCATGGCCAGAGCCGGACGACGGAGTAAGCGTGGACGAAGAGATGGGTCGAAAGCCCAGGACACGCTTGTACGCGCGACCGTAAGCACCCCACAGGCATCCCAGCCTGGCCATGCCCTTCATGTGCTGAAATGTGTTGAGCCAGAAGTCGAACCGCTCGAGGTTTCCCTTGCCATGAACCCGGAGGCGGAGCTGTTGGAGAGAGTCTGCAAAGGCGTAGTCCTTTTGAATCTTTTCCCAGGAACTATCATTTGGCATGACGTCTCCGGGACCGGTAATCCAGGTTGCCGGCTCAGGCAGCCGGCTGTCGACTGAGGCAAAGATTCGTGCCGCAGCAACGGCCGCTTCGGCGCCGAACTGCCGGAGGGCCCATTCCTGGTACAGATCATCCGTGGAAACCGAGCGAGGAGTGGGAGGGTCATCGGCTTCGTAGTTCTTATAGCCGGGGCCGCCGCAATTGATCCGGCGCGAAAAATTGTCTCCTTCAATCACGATGCCCGCAATTGTCGGAACACCGATGCGGTCGGCGAAGTCGATATCCAGGAGCCCCTGGGTGACGGGGACATCTCTAAACGTCGTGTCAAGTGCAACCCCGAAGCCCACCCGGTCGGCAACGTCGAGACCGTTCAGGACTTTCTTCCCCTGGAGAAGCACATCAAACAGATGCCGAATTGGAGGTACGGGCTCGCAGAACTGGAGGGTCACGCTGTACGTCCCGTTTGGTACGTCCAGGTGATAGCCAGACATCCGCTTTCGAAGTGTGCGATACAATGCAGGGTCGTTCGTGTTTGCGATCTTGACGGAGTCAGGCACTGTCACATATGTTCCATTCAGCGCTCCTCTTCGCGATGCTGAAGGGACATTCTCCATGTTCCAGGCGCGCTGGTCCCAGGCGGCACGCGCCAAAGCCATAACGGTGGGGGAGAGAATCCGTGTTCTCCAGTGGATGCCGAGCAATCCGTCACAGCCGTAGAGAAGGGCATCTGCGGCATCCTTGCGGATCCGCCCGGCCCATAGTTCGGGCGCGAGCAGGCTGGGATCGTCTTCCATCCAGGGAATAGCCCAGCGCGACCGCCCGTCGATGCGCGCAAATGCCGGATCCACGGGCGCCTTCCCGACCTCACGGTTGATGCAGCTAACCGAGACACTTTTTGGTAGCTCTCTGTCGAACAGACCGCGGTCGCTCGGCGGCCCCAGCACCCATCCGCAGGTTGCCAGCTTGAAAGGCACGCGGCTTTCGTTCGCCGCCTGGAATGCAACGGAGAGATCGGTCATGGTCTTGCGAACCTGCCCCTCACCGGCATCCTCCCATGTCCACCCTTCCGGTGTCCAGAACCAGTAGTAGTCAAGAGGATAGGTGTCCGTAATCCGTCGGAAGATCCCCTTGTACAGCTCCTTCACCGTTGCACTGTCATCGGGATTCCTGCCTTCCCGGGTCAGGCGAGCCCTGAGCTGTTTCGGGACGGTCAGGAAGGTCTCGGTGCCGACGCAAGTTTTCACCCCCAGCTGGTGTGCAACGTTGAACGCCTTGCGGAGCATCGCCCCTGTGCGGTTGAACACCTCCACGCTGAGCGCATCTGTGTCCGGCTCGGGCGCGAGCCCCCGCATGACCTCCGATCCATAATCGTCTCTGTCGAAAAGCATCGCGGCCCCGAAGCTGTACTCGGAAGTCTTCTTCGCCCGGTACCCCCAGTTGCCGCGGATCGTATTTTGATAGCTCGCCGGATACGCGCGCCGCACCGTGCCATCCCGGTTCCATTCCCCGGCTCTCCCTATCCAAACAGTCGGCTCGGCATTCGGCCCTCCTTCCGGATAGGTGTGGAGACCGATGAAATTCATTCCCATCTTTGGCAGCTGCCCGATGATCGCAAGATAATCATCCGTATTCCACCAGTCCGGTCCCTCCGGAAAATCATGGAATGGCTGGATGCCGCGAAGTCTGAACAGGGGAGCCGATGTCTCATCGAGAACCGGCAGCGCAAGCGGAATGCGGCTGTCCGGAACGACGTCTCCATCGAGGCCGAAGCCTATCCCTATGTGCTCGGCAAAGCGGTAGGCGCCGTAGAGCGTGCCGGTTTCATCCCCCCCCGCGATGACCACCGCCGTCCTGCCGCCGACATCGATTGTGCGAAGGAGGAACTCCTCCGGCTTCAAACCGGACACCTTTGCAGCCAGTGCACGATCAATCTGCCGTACCAGGGCGCGCTGCTTTGCAGCCACAACAATTGCATTTTTCGCTCCCACCGGGATCTTCGCCGCATTCCGGATGTCGAGCAGTTGTCCGGTACGGAGATACACGTACCGCCGGACTTCTTTCGCGGCGAGTCGTTCCTGAAGGGATGCATCGGTCGGGCTCACAATCACGCACTCCTTCGCCCGCTGAGCGAGCAGTTCGCCGCTCGTCAAGAGTGCCAACCCGGCACTGCACAGGACGAGAAGGGTTTTACGCATGGCGGATACTCCGTTGAGAGACAGTCACCGTTGCAGCAGACTCTTATTCCTTCGCCCAAGCGTGAGCTTCGCGGCCCGACCCAATGACAGGAAATGCGCTGATGCGCAACCGCGCACAACCCATGGGAATAAGCCTGATGGTTTCCGCCGGTTCATCTGATAACACCGGGCTGCTTTGCAGGGACCCCACGAGGCCCGTACTGTCGGCACTCCATGCGGTGATCTTCCTGGCCTTTGCCTCAAGCTCAATGGGGGCGGCTTCCGGCGTAAAGGGCTGGGATGGTATCGGCCCTTTTTTTCTCAAGACCTTGATGTCCCTGACCGGGTTCTTATCGTCCAGCACAAGGCCGTAGTTCCAGGCCGTCGTGGGATACACCTCCTGTTCCGGCCAGGCATCCGTTCCTCCGGAGCGCATCCAACGCTCTCCGATCTTGAGTGAGAACGAGAGCGGGCCGTACTCCACAGATGCCGCGTTCTTGTTCCCGGCCCAACGGCGGATGGAGAGCTCCATCGGAAGCTCGAGGGCGACCACATCCCCCGACTTCCAAATTCTGTCCAACACAATATAGGAAAGTGGCGCAGCGTCCACCTTTACCGGCTTGTTGTTAATTCGGACCGAGGCTCCATGAGACCAGCGTGGAACGCGAAGATAAAGCGGGAATCGCACCGAACCCTTCATCTTCATCTTCATTTTTACGGATTCGCTGAACGGATACTCCGTCTGTTCCTCGATGCGGACACTCGCCCCCCCGCCGACTTTAGCCTCGACCGTGTTCGACCCGTATAGGGAAGCACAGAGCCCGCTATCGGGCGTGGCAAGCCAGAGGTTCTCCGCAAAGTAGGGCCATCCATGCGCCACATTGTGCTGGCAGCAGCGGTATACGGCATACGGGCTGTACGAGAGCATGGTGCCGTCATTCTGCAGACCGGGACTCTTGTTTTCCTTGTCCAGCAGCACGGCGTTGGGGCTGGTGACATAATGCAGCGCCTTCATGTCCGGCGTCAGCGCGCTCGGGAAGGAATTATATGCCACATCTTCGCAGCGGTCAGCCCACAATGGATTTCCCGTGATAGCCGTCAGCATCTCAAAACTATGCATGAATTCCACGATCGTGCAGGTCTCCGCGCCCTGGCGAGGGTCGCCAAATCCGGGCCGGGCATTTTCATCTGCTCCAAACATCCCGCCGGGAACCTGGCCATAAAGCGCCATCACCGTATCATAGTTGCGCTCGGCGGCATGCAGGAACGACGGATCTCCTGCCTGCATGAAGTAAACCGCCGGCTCGCGAAAGCCCTGCGCAATGTTCACGCCATGCCATGTCGGAATCCCGCCGGCCCAGTCGGCGGTATGCTCGTGGATCTTCTTTGCCACATCGAGCAGCCAGGGCGCGCCGGTGCGGTTGTACAGCCAGTAGACGCTTTCGATATTATCCCCGGCCCGCATCCTCGGCCAGAAACCGGTGAGGAAAAGAGTGTCCGGGCACTCCAGCTCCCATCGGAAGTAGTTCGCCATGAATGGCGGGATGCGAGGATCGGCTGTGAACTCGTAATAGGATTGGAGAATGTTCAGGACGATCATGTTCGGCCAGAGGTCCGGTTTCCCTTGCAGGGATCGTTTCAGCCCCTTCGGCCCGAACCAGCCATCGCTCTCCTGTCCGTTCAAAATATGGTCAATCCACTTTTTGGTTTCTGCAATGATAGCCGTGTCACGCAGGACGTAGCCAAGGTCCCCATACCCCTTAAGCCAGTACGGGAGCTCTTCCCAACCACTATGCCCCATGCCGGTGGGGTCGGCCCAGGCATTCCCTTCGAACTTGCACCACTTCGATATCTCTGCGAGGTGCCCTGACATTCCCCCGGCTTCAAGCTCCAGCATGTTCTTGACCAGCCCTGCCGGAACGATGCTCCCGATGGGAAGCTTGACAAGCGGACTCGGCAACAACGGCGCTCGGTTGGACGTGTAGAGTCCGCACCGCTGCGCCGCGGGAATTGTCTTGACGTTTCGAGCCGATTCCTGGCTCCCGGCAAACGAGGTGACCACAGCCAGCAGGATGCAACCCAAGGGAAGAAGGACAGAGAAGAGGGATTTCATGTTGACTCCTTAGTGTTCAGTTGCTAGATACAGCCAAGTGACGTTCATTTTTTGCTTCGCAGTAATCGTGATGCGGTTTTTTCCGCGCAGCTGCGACGGTTCAGCGGAATACTCCACGCAACGATCCCCGGGAATCACTCCGCCTCGCCAGAACCGATCCGGGAAGAGGCCGGTGGTGAGACGGGGCGAAAGCCGGAGTGCCGTTCCATTCAGCGCCAACTGAATGTGCTTTGCATTTATGGCGCTGTCCGCCTCAATGCGAATGGTGACGGCCCTGGGATGCACGGTTTCAGCAGTCCGGAGAGTGAGTTCGCCCTGCTGATTGGGCCCGACCGTCAATGGCAGCTGTGACTGCATGCTCACGTTCGGCACGGGGTAGCGAGCAGCGCTCAGGGCATAGAGCTTGGCCTTTCGGCGTAGGGCCTCGGGACGGCTGATCTCCGCAAAGACGCCAAAATCTTCCGGGCCGGATTCTCTTTGACAAAAATGGTTGAAGGAATAGATGCCGTCGGCACCTGCGGCAAAGAGCGTCGCCGCAGCCGCCCGGGTGATCTCGCGCGTCATCGGCCGGTCGCCGAGCGTGTATTCAATGGAAGTGTATACCGGAATCCCGGGACAGGCTTTTTTGAATTCAAGAACAGGAATGTCGACCTCTGTTGAAAGGAACGGACCAATGGTCACAAAATCAACCAGCCGCTCCCGGGCCCACGCCGGAGGATCAAGACCGACATAGTCGCACCCCTTCAACGTCGAAGGGACCCGCGCAGTCAACAAGAGCGGCCGCCCGCGCTCTCGTCCCCGGGCTACCGTCATTGCGTGCACCCGACGGATAAATGCCGTCATTAGTCCAGCATAGTTCTTCATCTTCAACGTGTCACGGGGGAAATAATATGGAAACCGCATAAAATCCAGCTCCAGTCCGTCAATGTCATAGCGTGTACATACCTCCTCCAGAAGTGCAAAGTAATAATCACGCACCTGGGGCTCGGCGTAATTCAGCGCCATAGCACCCCATCCTTCGTACCCGCCGACCCGATACTGCGGGTGGCTCTTCCAGAATTCGCTCAGGAGGGGACTTCCGGGAATGTCCACGTCGTGAAGTTCGTTCATGCGGAATGTCAAAAACGTCTCAAGGCCACGGAGCCGGGCCCGGTCTACCACCACACCGGTCGGGTCGTATCCGAGCTTCACCAGGTGTGCAAAGTTGCCGCCGATCCTGGCAAAGATGCTGTCTGACCGGCTCATCCGCACCGGGTCTGTCGCGCTATAACGGAACATCGCGCAGACCGTGCTTGGGTACCCCATGTTTTGTCCGGGATTCGGACTGAACAAGTAGGTCGTCACGCCGGCATCGGCCACTTCGTCGACCCGGCTGCAGAGTTCGGCCGGGCTGATCGTGTCATGGTAGAAGAAAAGGTCGGTACCGTCCATATTGTACAAAAGGCGATGGCGCCCCACAGGTTTGGGCTCGGAGGCATGGGAAGTAACCGCATCAAGTGGAAAGGGACGGAATCCGGCTTTCAATGCGTTCGATGCGGCACGCAGCGAAAAATCCGCTTTTCGGGCATTCTTGAAACCAGGGTCCTCAATGGTCGAGTGAATATCCAACCCGCGGCTCTGCCACTGGGGGAACGTCAGCGTGTCAAAGCGGATGCTGTCCCCTCCTTCTTTCCAGTATATGTTGTTGTCCATTCGGAAATTTGATCCGCTGAAATTCCCGGCCAGCAGCTTGCCTTCTTTCCAGTAGACGATATTATGTTCAAAGGTGAAGCTCAGGTGCTCTTCGGCCCTCGTTCGCTGGAGCTGCTGATCCCTTCCGAAGGCGAAGGTGTTATTGCGAACGATGTTGTTGTTTCCGTAGTGCTGGTGAAAACCTCCATGCGTGGTCCGGTAGACGAGATTGTCTTCGGCAAGGATGTCCGTGCTACCCTCATCGAAATAGATTCCCCATCCCCCGTACCGCACCGCTGCGATGTCATGGAAGATGTTCTTGCGGATCACTGTACCCGGCTGAGTGCCAAGGGTGTAGATGCCTCCCATGTCGCTCAGGATGGGGCCATCGCCATTCGAGCGCACGCCGATGTGGTGAACATCGTTGCGCTCGATAATATTCCCCTTCGCCAGCGAGGGACCGTACCCCCACGTCCAGCCAACCGACAGACCGCTGTAGTAGAGGTCATGAATCCTGTTGTGAATAATCCGATTGTCGGCGCTCTGTGCGATCCAGATTCCCACAGCACTATGGAAGAGCAAACCTCCGTCCGCGATTTCACAATGCATCACATCATTGCGCCGCGTTTGCTCGGCCGGAACAGTCCGCATTGCAGGCTCACCGATCTTTACTCCGCCGCCGCCGAGATCGACAAGCCTGGACCGAAGAAGCCGGTTTCCCTGGCAGCCACGGGAAAGCTCAAAGGCATAGGATCCAACGTGAGAAACCTCACACCGGTCGAACGTCACTGCCCGCGCCCCTTTGCAGGACACAGCTCCGGGCAGCCCATACGCCGCCTGAGGGAATCCGCCGTCTGCAACTCCGCCGTGCAGGCTCGCATTGAGAGTATCGGGAAGATACCATTCCGAATGTGAGAACGTAATCCCTTCAAAGGTTAGATGCTCCACGAACCTGCCGGACTCCGGTTCACCGTTCAAAAGGAGGATTTGTTGAAGGACAGGGACAACGACATTGGTCCTCCCGATTTTCTCCGAAGCAGTAGGCATGTACCACAGTACGCCTGCCGGACGGTCAAGATACCACTCGCCCGGCGTATCCAGGGCTTGCGGGGAATTCTCGATGTAGTAGTAATCGCCGACCTCGAGCGTGAAGGGTGCCCGTTTGGTGAACCGGAGAAGGCGTGCCCCGGAATCGATCGAAGCGACCGGCAGCCGCGATTCGATCCAGCGGTTCATGACTACCACTTCGGCATCGGTGAAGGTCCAGGAGGCAGGAAGATCTTCCGGCGAGAATTGAAAGCTCGTGCTCCCATCCATCCATGCTGTCTTTTCCGTGACCCCGGGAACCGCGACCACCTTCAGATATCCCGTGTTTGGGTGACGCGCCATGGTCCGCCGGGTCCCGTCAACCCAGAGTTGGTGGAAGAATGACTGACCCGACCTGACTTCAGGAAGCGAAACGGACCAGATCCTTCGTCCTTCGTGTTGCGATTCCTTCCATCCGATCACGAGCCTGCCGCCGCTAAGGATGGGATGTTCGTTCCGATAAGCCCGGTATGCAGCAGGACAGGCTGCACTCCCGCCATCTTCCGGGAGCAAGGTCAGAGGCGCCGCAAGGGTATATGTGCCCTCCCGGAGATAGATTGTGACCGGCACAGTCGGTTTGCCTTCACGGTGGAGAGCGCGCGCGGCATCTCGGGCGCGCTCCAGGGTGCGGAACGGCTGGTTCAGACTCCCCGCATGATCATCGCTTCCACGGGGAGAAACAAAAAACTCTTTCTCCCCTGCTCGTACCGGAACGGAGGAGAGCATGGTAACGAACATGAGCAAGGCAAGTCGTGCGGGATTCATGTCTACTCCTCATTGCAATCGGTCGTACTCGTTTGTATCTTGGACCATGGAATTATCCGTCATTATACCCACGTTTGACGAAGCCCGGAAGATCAGCCATGACATCACAGCAGCCGCCGGGTTCCTTGCCGCACACATGAGCGGGGGGGAAATCATCGTCGCTGATGACGGCAGCCAGGATGGCACGGCGGAAGCGGCCCTGGCCACTCTCATGCCACCGGGCGTGGATCTGCGTGTCCTCCGCTCCGCCGGGCACAGGGGGAAAGGGTTTGCCCTCCGCTCGGGGATGGCGGCATCGCAGGGCCGGTATGTCATGTTCGCCGACAGCGGCCTTACGACACCGTACGACAATGCGTTGCGCGGGTTGGATCTGATCTCCAGCGGCCGTTGTGAACTTGCGCATGGCTCGCGCCGACTCCCGGACAGCGTTGTCCGAATCCCGCAACACCGCGACCGCAAAATCTCATCCGCACTTTTCCGGCTCGTGCTCCGTCTGGTGCTGCCGATCCCCAAAGAACTCACCGACACGCAATGCGGCTTCAAGGTCTACCGCGGCGATGTCGCGCGCATGGTTTCGAGCAAGTGCATCGCGGATGGCTTCATGTTCGACGTTGAAATGATCCTCCGCGCACGTCGCCACGGCTTCAGGATCTGCGAATTTCCCATTGATTGGAGCTGCGACAGAGACAGCAGGCTCACCTTCCCGCGAAGCGCGTGGCCCATTCTTCAGGAAATATTCTCCGTCAGACGCGCGCTCGCATCCCCGGAAAGACCGTAGCGGTATACTTCTTCCCCGCCTTCACCCGACCTTTCAACCAACAGCACACGTACGTCCGCATGCACTGCACAGAACCGAGCGATCTCTTCCCTTGTCATGACCATGCAGGCCGTGGAAAGTGCATCGGCACGCGCCGCGCTTTCCGCCATTACCCAGGCCGCGCGTCCTCCCGGGACCGGCAGCGCACTCCGCGGATCGATAATATGCCTCCCTTTTTTCACCCCTGAGCCGCCCAGGCCGAAATCCACGACATCCGGGCGAGCGAGGACAACCTCCGGCGAGCCAGGGCTGCTCAATGTCACTGGCCAGCCTTTGTGGCCTGGAATGCTGCCGCACGCGAAGACCGAGCTCATGCCGCCGTGAACGAGCGCAGAGGTGATGTCCCAATCTTTGAGCAGGCCCATCATCCGGTCAACGGCGTATCCTTTGCCGATCGCACCCAGGTCGATCTGCGGGACAACATCATGAACCTTCACGGTATACGCTTCCTGATTCAGCGCGAGGTGGTGCATCCCTGTTCTTGCGCGCGCCGCCCGGACTTCTGTTTCCGCCGGCATCTTCAACGCTTTGTCTTTCGTCAGCAGACAATCCACAAGCGAGCCGACGGTCACGTCGAAGGCGCCGTCCGTCTCCTTGCCATACTCCTCGGCCAGAAGCAAGCACTCAAAGGCATCGAGGCCAAGCAGCATTTCTCCGGACGGCGGCAGGGCATTGAGCCGGGAGATATCGCTGTTCGGCAAAAACCGGCTGAGTTCCTGCTCCAGGCGATCTGCTTCGCGAAATGCCTCGGAGGCGGCCTGGCGGGCATACTCAGGATCGTCAGAGAAGATGAGCACCTCGAAGAGAGTCGCCATGGCTTGATGGGAAAAGCGGTGAATACCGGCATCCGCCCGAGTTACATCACCAAATGTCAGGTTGGATTCGACCATAATTCACCTCGTCGACCCCGCCGGCGACCGTGATTGCAGATCCCGCTGATAGCGGTCCCAGACATCAAGCCGCGCATAGCCGCGGATCTCTTTGCCGGGGCGCAACTCCATCCGCGTCGAAAAGAGCGGGACATACAAGTAGCGCTCTCCGGGAGGAGGGGATTCATAGATTTTCTTGAGCAACGCGTGCTCCTGGTCCGGGCTCGCCAGAATCAGCGGCGTGGGAACCAGGTCGTCTTCCACGTTGCTCCACCAGCCGACGTTCGAGAATGACCGGAGGTACCAGGGAAGAGGCCAGTAGTCATCCTGCGAACAGACCACCTGTATCGGCACCTTGTCTCCTTCCGGCATCGAGCGCGCCACGCCCCGGACGATGTCTGCGATCAAGACCACATCGTCTACCGACTGTGCATACACGTATGGGTTGACCGGATCGTCGTAGTATCGAAAATTCGCCAGGCTGGCCTGCCAGGCCAGATGAGACCCTGCCAGAACGAGCAACACCGCGAGCAGTGTCCGGACAAGCCGACTGGAGGCCAGCGACCAGAGGCGGGCAAATCCGATGGCACCGAGAATGATAAACGCATGCAGAAAGCCCAACATGCTCCAGGGGGTCTTATACGGAATTGCGGAGTATATGATCACCATGAGCATCGCGTAGAAGGCAAAGAACCTCCCGAGGTCTCTCTGAAAACCTTTGGTGGCATCCCAATGGGGGAGCATGAGCACCAAACCGATTGCTGCCAGTCCCACGATCACGGCTTCGCTCCACACCGGTCCTCCTGCCATCTGCGAATACAGAAGCATCGAAAGGTAGTAGGACCAGGGGTGCTGGTGCAGGGTCTTGTCGCCCGCCCTGCTGATGTACGTTGCATAGGTTGCCAGAGAATCGGCGACCCCTTGCCAGTTGGTAAAGAACGAAGAAAAAAACAATATCGAAGTCCCCGCGGCGCACAGCAATACAATCAGGATGTGGATCAGCGGGATGTGAACCGGCGTTCGCTCTGCCTGCGGGCGCAGCACCAGAACCGCAACCGCGGCGGCCGCCATTACGCCGAAAGCGATGATACTCGTCTCCTTGGTGGCATGCATCAGACCAAGGGATATCCCTGCAAGACCAGCCCATCCCACCTTCCGCCCGCGGAGATACCGGATACCAGAGACCATTGCCGAGAAGGTGAAGCAGACGAGCAACATTTCCTGGATGTAGTCGCGGCTGTAAAACACCATTGCCGGAGAGACCGCGGTAAGCAGGGCGGCGACAGGCGCGAAAGGTGACAGCGTATCATCAATCAGAAGAGGGAGCAGGACCAACAGCATACCGAAGAACACCGGCACAATCCGCAGTGTGGATTCGCGCACCCGGCGAAGCGTCGTCTCCGATGTCAGGCCCGCGGCAATAAGAGTGAAGTAGTTGAGCGTCGGGCCATGATACTCAGCAGGGTCGTAGCGATACGCATGCCGCTCGAGCAGGTCACCGAACTTGATCGCATGTACCGCTTCGTCGACGTGCATAGGTCGGAGGTCCAGCTGCGGCAGGCGCAGCAGGACCCCCGCCAGGACTGCTATGGCGAACAACAGATACCGCCATTTCATTTGACCGGTGTTCCGTAAACTTCGACCTCAACGTAGTTGTTCAGGTCGTTGGCGTTGTTCCCGCGGCTGTAGAGCCGGACGTACCGTCCCTGGATCCCTTTCGCATCGATGAGCTTTCCTTCCGAAGTCTCCACGTAATTCATGTCCTTCCCTACGCCCAGCCCCGATGTGTTGTCATGGTCGTTGTTGAACACGGTCTTCACATTGGAGACAAAATCAGGATCGTCCGCCACCTGCACGACGACATCGAAGTAGACCCGTGGCTGCTTGTGGTAATGCCAGACGACGATCGCATAGATATCGCACTTCCTCTCCAGATCGATCGTTACGTTTTGCAGGAAGGGCCCCAGTTCGACATACGAGCCATCGGAGGCCTCTTTGTCGCCGTCGGTGACCATGGAAAGTTCGCCGATGATCGGTTGCTCGTCCGAGCTGGACACGGGTTTCTTGAATGCGACATTCTTGGTTCCCTCGGGGGCCAGGAACGGAGGACGGGGACCACCGAGCGGTTTCTCAAGGTTCGGTACCTGCAGGTTGCCCGGCGTGCCGACGAACATCGGTTTGGGCAGCTTGATGTCGAGCGGCACAAGCTTTCCTTCCCCTTGCGTCGTGGCAGCGGGTTGCGCGCCGGACGCATTCTGCACCGGCGATGTTTTTTCCGCCGGAGAGTCTGCCGGCGCCTGTTGGACAGCAGGTTCGCCCGCGGCCTGCTGGTCGCCGGGTTTCCCTGCTTGTGATTGATCGGCTTGTTTCTGGCAGGAGGCCAACGTCAGGCCAACGCCACAGATAAGGACAGCGATACTCCATGTACATTTCATTGTATGAATCCTCCTTGTCACGTTGTTGTCGTTTCGAACTTGCGCTTATCCGCCGCGCCTGTCACCGCCAGGCGCTCGACCTTGTAGCCGCCACGAGCGCGGTCACGGAAGAACAGAATCCCGAAGATCACCGCCAGGATGATGGAGAGTGGGGCAACATCGCGGAAGGCTTTCTTCCCGCCATAATTTTCTGCAGGCCCGAGCAACGCCTTTGCCTGAGCAGCTGCTTCGGAGGCCGGCGCTGCCGCAATGGCGCTCCGCAGGGCATTGGCGGTCTTGATTTCCGGAAGCTTGCCAGTTGTTGCCTTGTCCACCAGAACTTCGTTGGCAGCCCTGATCGCGGCTTCGATATCCTCACCCGTCTTTCCCCTGGCAGTTGCTTTCAATTCCGGGAAGGTGGCCGCGACCGACTGCAGTGTCGACGTGGTCTGCTCCGCCGGCAGCATTTCCTGCATGGAGGTGTCCACGATTTTTCCCATCATCGGGGAGGTGACCAAACCTACGATGGCCATGCCGATGCCACCCATGAGCGCGAGCGCCAACGCGCCCCCTTTCGGGACCCGCTCGGAGGTGACGCCGAGCATCGTTGGCCAGAAATAGCACACGCCAAGGGCAAAGACCGTCCCCGCCGCCAGGGCCATGCCGAGGCTGTCCGTATAGCTCAACCACCAGAGACCCAACCCGCTGATAATTGCAGACGCGAAAAGGATTCCCGTCGGCGAAAGACGATGGACGACCGGTCCGGCATAGAACCGCAGGATCGCCATGAGCAGGTTAATCCATACCAGCACCAGAATGCCGGGGATGCCTGCGGATTCGAGCACCGCCGGAACCCAGCGGTTTGGCCCGAGCTCCATGGATGCGGTCATCATCATACAGAGGAAGAGCAGCAGGAAGAGCGGGCGGAAGACAGTCTCTTTTACCATCTGGCCGAAGGAAATGCCGGACTGGAGTCTCTCGGTCGCCGGAAATTTCTGGCCCAGGAAGAGCACGCCGTATACCACTGTCGGTACCAGGACGAGGCAAAGCTTCACCTGCCACATCCCGATCCCGGCGGCATCAAGCAAATAGGCAGCAAGCCCGCCAATGACAATTCCCCCGGGGAACCAGACATGAAAGCGGTTCAGCATCTGGGTCTTCTTGTCAGGATAGATGGTCGCCACGAGGGGGTTGCAGGCAGCCTCGACCAGCCCGTTCCCCATCGAGATCGTCAGTGCGCCGACAAAGAGCATCGTGAAGCCGTCGGCAAAAACCATGATCAGAACGCCGAGCGCGTGGCCGACGAACGCCAGGCGCAGCAGCAACTTCATGCCGAGCGCATCACACAAGGGGCCAAAGATGAATATGGAGATGGTAAAGCCCCACAACGCCGCGCCCGCAATCCATCCTACCTGTTCGTTGGTGAGGATGAAATGCTCCTTCAACGCACCCATGCTTGCCCCTACAACGGCAAATGCAACCGCCGTGGCAATGAGCGCGAACTGGCTTCCAAGGAAGAGGCGTCCCGGATCGAATCCGGAGCCGTCACTACGTGTGTTCTCCATGGTAGTAAGGTCTCCTTTGTCTGTGTGTCGTAAGCATATAGGTGTGTATCACAGCAATTACCGAGAGTATTAACGCGCTGACGCCGTGCCACAGCACGAGGCCGTCCTGTCCTTCCGTCCCGAAGACTGGAAACACTCCCAGGATAATCGAGAGAAGCAGCGGAAGAGAAAAAAACAGGATGAGCCAGAAGCAGACCTTCCGGAGCAGATCCTGCAAGCGCTCCGGCTCAACACGCCTGTGAGCGGCCAGATTCCGGATGGCATCCCAGTCTTCCTGCCTGAAGCGTTGACGGTGAGCCCAGAGGAGCGAAAGGAGCGCCAGGCTCAGGGCAAAAATGGGCGCGGCGGTCACATGCAGGAGCAAGAGCACTCCGGTCAGATGTCCTCCGAAAAGCACCACGGGGATGAACCCCGTGATCGCAAGAACGAGGAAGAGGAGAAGGGTCGAGAGATACGAAAGCCCCCGCAGAACCTCCAGGGCATTCCCGGGTCTCATGGACCGACGGATCGCCCAAATGGAACGCACGGCGCTCCACTGTTTCTGCAGCCAGACCTTCAGGCTGGTCTCTTTGAGAACCTGTCGCCGCATGTCGAGCGTGATCAGCACGAAGAGAACTACAAGCGCAAGAATGGAGAACAGTCTCAGCATCGTCATTCCTCCCCCGCCGAAAGTGCACGGATGAGCCGGGAAAGCCCTTGAAACATTGAAAGGATCACCACGGCTGCCAGAATCAGGAATGAGATAATAATGAGCAGTTTCAACCAAGGGCGGAACAAGAACGACATGGCGAACGTCCATGCGGATGCCGCACTCCCCTCCTGATAATTCGTCATTCGCACCAACGTGTCACGCTCGGAGACAAAGGGGGAAGCCACCGTAACCTTCCCGAAGAAGAACGGAGCGTCCGTGTCATGGCAATCACCGCACCCGCGCACGCCGAGTGACTGCGACTTGGGGCGGACGTCATGCGCGTACGGCCACAAATACGGCCGGGCCGCCTGATGCTCGCCGCGCTCGATCGTCCCTTCCGGCGAGAGCCGGTGAAGCTTTCCCCCGCTGATGAAGACCGGGGTCCCCACAGTGGAATCCTGATGCTGAAGGAACCCGAGCACTTTGGCGATGTCCGCATCCGTAAGCGTAAGCCATCGCCCGATGACCCTGGTGGTGTCCTTGATGACCAGATCGCTGATAAACGGCCCCACGGTCTCTGGAGCGACGAGGCGGAGGCTGTCTGCCACCATGCGAGCCCAGAAGGAAGGCCAGACCGCGCGGTGCGGAGCGATCTTCCCGTCCGGCTGAACCGCAAAAACAGGTTCCATGACCTGCGGAAGAGCATCGTCTGCCTTGTCCGCGTTTGGTATGCCGAGCGAATGCGCCCTCGCCGTTTTCACCCGGAACGTCATGCGGTCCGGCCAGGGACCGGAATGACACGCCGTGCAGGAAAGCTTGTCAAAGTGAACAGCCGGAATTCCCACATGGAGGGGACGGGGAGCACCGAGCCGTCCGTTGTCCATGTGACACCCTTTGCAGGAGAGCGTCGCTGCGGAAGGACCGGCGTTCTCCCCATCGTAGCCGCGCACCATCTTGTGGTCCAAACCGTTCCGGTGGCAATCCACGCATGTCATCCCTGCCCTGAGGTGGACGTCCTCATCCGACTCCCAGCGTTCGGGACGCGATGGATCGACAACCTTCGAGGAATGGCAGAAGTAGCATCGTCCGGAAGGGACGCGGCGTGCGACGTCAAAGAGCACTCTTCCCCGATCGTCAAAGCGTGAGCGATTATAGGAGAGGGACGGAGGAACCGCATCGCTTTTTTCAGGAAGCACAAGCCCGTACATGTCGTAATTGTCCGGCATGTCGCGTGCCGCGCCGCGCATGGAAGTAAACCCGCTGCTGGCCGCCGCAGCCCACCGAAAGTTCTGGCGAGTGGTCTGCTGCGCGTATTCTGCCTGGTTGTGTCCCGGCTCGGCATCATGGCAGGAGAGACAATTGATCTCCAGTTTCCCGGAGATCTGCCAGCGCAGGGCATCATTCACATCCTCGAACCGTTCGTCCTCACCCACCCCTCCGCCTGCATTCTGGCGGCCGAATGTGCTGACGAACCTGAAGGCACTCATACCGATCTGTTCCGGCAAGTAGGTCCCCGGCCATCGACGGTACGAAAGGGGCAACTGAGTGACCGCCGCCCGATTCACGTAGATCCATGGCTCCCCGGGACGCCCGGCCGGAACATCTGTACTCGCGGGGTTGAAATGCCATCCGGCACTGATCTTGGAGTACTCGTGGCACTGCCTGCAGGTTTCTCGGGTGGAAAACGGCACGACCGGCGAGTCCTCCGGCTGAATGATGACCCCTCGTTCATCATAGAGCTTCAGCAGGTGCACCGGTTGGGCCCGGTTGCCGTCGCTGATATCGCCAATATTCTTGGTCTCCTGCGCCGGAAGAATCGTGGCCAACGCCAGGAACGAAAGTGCAGCGCTCACTGACACGTATCTCTGACAGGGCCTCATATCCTGAACTCGTTCCGGTCAAACGTCATTTTTCTGCCTGACGCCACGGCCTGGTTTACCTTCAGGACCGTGACCGCAGTCTCATATCCGATTTCAGCCGGACAGTTCAGTTTCTCGCTGCCGCGGACAGCGTTGAAGAAGTTGTCCAGATGCGGCTTGTGGTACGGGTCGTTGAACTTCACCGGGATTTCATGCTGCGGCGGAGCGAGCGTTTCGCGGACGTCGAGGACTGCATCGCTCGCAGCCTTAGGTGCCGCCACGGGTGCTTTCAAATAGCCCAGCGTCACCCATCGATCCCACTCCGGGGCCGTGGGTTCGCGAAACACGCCCCCCCGGCTGCCGGATTCCGAGATCTGCAGCGTTCCCTGGTCTCCCATGAAATTCTCGGAATACCCCTGGTTACTGTTTGTCGTGATGGTCTGATAGAACGCCCTCACGAGCCCTTGTTTGGTCTCATACTCATACGTGGCCAGTACAGTATCGTACCACTCGTGGGTCTTTTTGTCGTAGTAATCGGTGCCGCCGCTGGCGATGACATTCCTGGGAGTTGTTTCCAGAAACCAGTTGTAAATGTCGATCTGGTGTGAACCCAGGTCCACGATCGGGCCGCCGCCGAGGCGCCGGTACCATCGCCAGTTCCGGTACTCTTCCATCGAGCGGAATCCATACTTCTGAAGGACCGACGGATGTATCGCAAGCCCCTTGGGCCACCCGCTGTCGGGCTGAACGGACCGGTTCCATTGCCCGTTTACGGTGGTGATGCGGCCAAGAATCTTCGCCTCTCTGATCAGTTTGTCGTAGCAGTGAATGTAGCGAGGATTGCTGCGCCGTTGATGACCGATCTGCAGAAGCTTTCCGCTCCGCCGGGCCGCCAGCACCATTTTGCGGGCGCCGTCGAGGGTGTTAGACATCTCCTTCTCACAATACACATGCAGGCCGGCGTTGAGACAGTCGACCGTCTGCGGCGCGTGCCAGAAGTCGGGCGTGGCAATGATCACCGCGTCCAGGTCCTTTTCCTTGGCGAGCATGTCGTGATAGTCGATGTAAGGGTTCAGGGTGTGGCCATACTTCTGAAGAAGACGATAGGCACGCTTCAGGTTGTAATCGGCCCAGATGTCGCACACCGCCTTGAACCGGATATCGGGAATCTTCAGGCAGGCATTCAGAAGCACCTGTCCCTGAGCTCCCGCCCCAATCAGGGCAACATTCACCTCATTCGAGGATGATCTCTTTGTGCTTCCTTGTGCTCTCCCCTGCCCGGCCAGGGGGGAGAGAAGAACGCCCGCTCCCGCGGCCGCTGTGTAGCGCAGGAAACTGCGCCGGTCAATTCCTGTCATGGATCTCTTCTTTCCTTCAGATAGTTCGGATCTTGATATTGCGGAACCAGATAGGGTGTCCGTGGTATTGCAGGCCGATGTTCCCGACCCGTGGCATATTCTTGTAGGCATTATTAAACTTGTTTGGGGTGCCGTCCGGATTCTTGTGCGCCTGCGTCCACTGGTTCAAGTCCATGTCGATAATGCGCTCGCCGTTCAGCACCACATAGATCCGGTTGTCCTTGCAGGTGATGGTGTAATGATTCCATTCTCCCGGCTGCCGGACGATGATCCTGGACGGTGCCAGGCAATCAAAGATCGCTCCGCAGTCCTCCCGGCCGGGTTCGGTCTTCCCGTAGGAGTCCAGGATCTGCACCTCGATCGCCGTATGGAGCCACTCCTTGATGTTACCGGTGCGGAGAAAGACACCGCTGTTGGTGTTCGTGTCGAGCTTGAACTCGAGGTCGAGCACGAAATTGCCGTACTTCGCCTTCGTCCAGATATCATCTCCGCCATTTGCCGTGAGAATGCCTTCTTCCATCTTCCAGCTGTTCGGCTGGAGCACACAGTTGGAAAGATCCGGAAGAAGAAGGTCCGACCACCCGCCCTTCTTCAACGCGCCCGCTTTCTTGTTGAAGTACGCCACGCACTCGCGCAGGTCGGGCACGGAGCTTTCCCATTTGTATTCGTATTCGATCGAGAAGACGCCGGCGAACTTTTGCTGATGGAGCTCTTTCAGCACCCCTGCGACGTCTCCGACACCAGTTCCCCACACCACATCATGGGCGTCCGTCTCTCCAAATTCGTTCAGATCCTTGAAGTGAAGGCTGATGATATGCCCCTTGAGCATCTTGATGCCATCAATCGGACGGACACCGCTGCGGGCCCAGTGGCCGATGTCGGCACAGGCGCCGATCCAGGGAGCGCGGTTCTTCGTGGCTTTCAGAACCAGCTCGGGGTTCCAGTAGTGCGACGGCTTCGGATGGTTGTGAATCGCCACCTTGATGTTGTATTCCTTGCAGAGCCGCTGCACCAGGTCGAGATTTTCCTCTGCCGGTTCTGAGACGATGGTTTGAATGCCCATGTCTTTCGCGAATTCGAATACCGTGCGGCATTGCTTCTCGTCCCCGGTAAGTTCTGTCACGCCGAAGTTCACAAGTTTCAGGCCTGCCTTCGCGAGGATATCTTTGACTGCCGCCCGCTGCTCGGCCGGCATCGAGGGATCCATCTTCCAGTCGGGATGGTCCTTGCTCACCACCTGACCCGGAAACGCTTCGATCCAGTCCAACCCAAGCGAAGCAGTCTTCTCCACGGCCTCCGCGAAGGTATACTTATTGAAGGTCCAGGCCTGCACGGCGAGATGCCAACCGTCATAGGCATCGGTGGAGGGATGGCTTTTTGTAGCTTCTTCGACGAACCCTGAATATACGGACATCCTGCCAACCATCAGGAGAAGCGTAAGGGAGAGCAAAATGCGAGACATGGCTGTCCTCCAATTAAGAAAAAAAGAGACTGTTTTCAAGTTTCATTGGGGCCAGACCAGGGTCTGACCCTGGTCTGTCCCTGACCTGGCCCCAGACGTCAGTTCAACTCGGTGATGCGGATATTACGGTATTCGATTCTGGTACTGTGATTCTGAAGCCCGATGTACCCTCCTCTGCGTTTCAGCCCGGGATGCGTTTGCTCCTTGTCCATCTGGGAGATAAGATCTGCGTCAACGATACGCTGCTCGTTCAGCGTCACAGTCACGTGAGGCCCATCGGCGACGATCACATAGTGCTGCCACTCGCCCGCTTTCTTGCTTGCACGAACGGATGGAGGTTGTACACCGTAGATGCTTCCCGTGTACTGCCACGGGTGAAGATTGGCGTAGACCGGAGCATAGTCATCAAGCACCTGGATTTCCATGCCGACGTACGCCGGGTCTCCTTCGCGGGGTGTTCTGAGGAACACGCCGCTATTTCCCCCTTCCGGCACGCGGAATTCGAGGTCTAACTTGAAATTGTCATATTCCTTCACCGTCGAGATCCATCCGCCTCCCCCTCCTTCAGTATACAGCACGCCCTCCTTCACTCCCCACGGAGTCGATCCGCCGACAAGCTCCCAACCAGTAAGGTCCTTTCCATTGAACAGGAGATACGTATGCGGTTCCTTTTTCCGGGAGATCTCCCGGACAAAGATATTTCGGAAATAGAGGGGGGAGCTATGCGACTGCAGTTCGATTGCGCCGGTCGGATAGATGGGCTTCTCACGCTCCCAGTAGTTCTCCATCGCAACACTGTCCACGACCAGGACATTGTTGAGATAGACCGTTACCCGGTCGCCGATCATGCGGATGCGGAACGTGTTCCATTCCCCAACCGGGTTGTCCGCTTTCCGCAGCGGCTTGCTGGATCCCTTCTGATTATTATAGAGACCGCCGGAGCCCTCTGGCCATTGCACCGGATCCCAGATTTGCACTTGAGGCGAGCCGCGCAGGTAGATCCCGCTGTCTCCGTTCTTCTCGATCTTCCAGTCGACGAGCAGCTCAAAGTCCTCATAATCGGCAGCCGTGCAGAGGTTTGCCCCCTTGCCATCAAAGACGAGCATACCGTTTGCAACGCTCCAGTGAAGCCTCATCGCGGAATCCGCGGAAGCCTGCGCCCTGGCGAGCTCTTCGGTCGTCATTTTCGCTCGCGCCGGCGGGTCGGCAACCAGCCCTTTCCATCCTTTCAGATCCATGCCGTTGAAGAGCGCGACAAAACCTTCGGGAGGATCATTCTTGCTCGCTTGGGCGTCCCGGTATTCTCTGATTTGCGCACGGACGTTCGGGCTGGCGTTCTTCTCGACGAAGAATCGGATGACATTGGCGTCTTTGAGAGTCTGATGATGCACCTCTTCCTCTTCGGATGCGGTCATCTTTTGAATGGCTAGGGCCGCATCCAGCCCAACCGAGTCATCGGCAAGGTAGTCTGAGGCAATCCGGAGAGCTTCCAGTGAGCGGGTCTTGCCGAGAGAGGCCAGGACCATCCGTTTTTCTTCGGGGCGTTCCGACACGGCCATGACATTTCCGAGGAGGCGGGCGGACCGGTCAGCGGAAAATCCGGCATCGTCCAGAATGCGCAGGCATCCGCGGAGGGCGAGGACTCTATAGTTGAGCGGTTGTTTGCTCCCCGCCACTGCGAGGAGCGAGTCAAACCCCTCAGCATCGGGCCAATCCGCAAGCGCGCGGAGAGAGGCATCTTTCACCGCCGCATCCTTGCTCGTGATCCCGCGCGATAGCGCCGCCAGAGACTTCGTTCCCCCGACCCGTCCAAGTGCACGGAGCAACGTTACTCTATTCCTGGCACCGGCAGTATCCAGGGCGGCAAGAATGACGTCTGCCCGCGATGCCGAGGTAGGATTCCTGGCTGCTGTAGCCGCGAGTGCGCGCTGCAATGCGGTCCATTCAGCATCACTGCGGGCTTCGAGGAGCATCTGGACAAGATGTGTCACATCCCCCGGCTCCGCCACATTCTCGAGCGTCTTGATGGCGGCCAGACGCACCGGAACCGATTCGTCACGCACGAACGGGTATATTGCTGAAAAGGGCACCAGGTTGCCGCAACCGGAACAGAACTGCAGGAGCATGACCCGTGCCTTAGGAGTTGCGGAGTTCAGTTCCCGGACCGCAGCCGGCACGGTATACTTGAGCGGGAACGGAACGATCGCATCGCGGACAGCGGCGATCTCATCGGCCCGTTCGGTACGCTCAAGCAGTCCCAGGATGCCGTCGATGGCATCGGCACCGCCGAGCTGCGCTGCGGCTTCCACCGCTGCGATTCTCACGGATGGCTCCCGATCGCTCAGCGCGTGATTTATCGCCGGCAGAGCCGCCGGGTCATTGCGACGCCCGAGCATCCGGATGATCCCCGCACGGAGGTCGGGATCGGCCTGCTGCATCGTGGAGAGCCACCGCTCGGTCACCCCTTCCCCCTTCATTCCGCTGGCAATATCGAGCGCTGCGGAACGGAGCTCGACGTTGGAGTCCCGCGCAGCGGCGACGAGGTCATCATTCGCGCGCGCTCCCAGAATATCCGCGAGCAGCCGAAGCGCAGCGGCGTGAACACCTGGTCCAATCGTGGTGGACATCGTCGGAAGCAGCTTGCGGCAGATCCGCTCGGGGAGGTCAAAGGTTCCGTCATCGGCGAGGCGCCGCGCGTACGTCAGTTGCAGTACGGGGTCCAGGATCAGATCAGCGGACCGCGGATCCCCGATCGCCGCAAGTGCCGCCAGCGAAGCGTCGCGAAGGTCCGGATCGTCTTCCTTCGTCCACTTCATCAGGTCTGGGACGGCGTCACGGACCCGCAGCTCCCCCAGGGCTTTGACGAGAGTGACTTTCCTGGACCCATCAACACGGCGGAGTGCGTCGAGTATTTTGGGACCGATTTCGGGAGAATGGATCGAAAGGAGTGCCTGGACGGCCGGCTCACAGAGCCTTTCGTCGACAAGGAATCGGCTCAGTGTTCCTACCGATTCCGGACCGCCGGCCAGCCGGAGCTGTTCGATCACGAATGCCTGCGCAAGCGGGGCGTGCATGGCATCAACCGACGAACAGAGGGCCCCGGCATACTTCACCCGGTCCGCTTCATGGCCAGGCAGAGTGGCAAAGGAGGTCATGCCGCTCAGCGCATAGCGGACCTGTGCATCGCTTCCCGGTTTGAGCGTATCAAGCCGGGCACAGATCTTTCCAATACTCTCCGGACCTGATTCGAGAAGCAGCGCGCTGACCCATCGCTGTTCGGCAGCATCGTGCGCCGGAAGACGGGACAGGAGCTCCTGCAATGTGATTCCGGCTGCCTGGGATGCGGAGCCCGCGTCCGGTCTCGTCGCCGAGCAACCCGTAGCAAATGATTCGAACAGCACACAGAGTGCTACCGCAACAAAATGTTTCATGAGTTGCTTCCTCAGAGATGCCATGGTGCACGCATGTGTTGATCCGCCAGGCGGTTGGCAGCTTCATCTCCCACAAACCTCTGGTTGATCGGATCGAACTTGAGCGTCCTACCCAGCTGCCAGGCTATCTTACTGATGTTGACGAGGCTCGCAGACCGATGAGCGTTTTCTTCGTTCAGCGCGAACCTCGTTCGCGTTTTCACGGCCTGATAAAAATCGGTCCCCTGCGGTGCCGGCTCGGGAAATTCACGGAGTTTATCTTTCAGGTTGGGAATATCCGACCGGAATCCTTTGAACAGTTTTCCTTTGGGCCCCTCGATGAACGGGACATCCTCGCCGGCCGAAGCGGCACCGGGAAGTACGATCTGGCATCCATCGGAGTATGTCATCGTAATCGTGCGCCAGACTCCAACCGCATCCGGATGCTGCTGCTCGGCATCGACCTCCACCAGCACCGGACTCGTATCGTCCTTGCCCAGCAGGTACTGGACAGGATCGAGATAGTGCTGCCCCATATCCCCCAGTCCGCCGCCGTCGTAGTCCCAGTAGCCGCGGAAGCTGGTATGGACACGGTGCGCGCTGTACGGTTTGTACGGCGCGGGGCCAAGCCACATGTTGTAGTCGAGGCTGGAGGGGATCCATTCCGGTTTCAAATCCGTCTTCCCCACCCAGTAGGCTTTCCAGCCAAAGCCCGTGGCTTCGCCTATGGTCACCTTGAGCGGCCAGCCGAGTAGCCCGCTGTCCACAAGTTTCTTGATCGGCCGGACCGTGGTGCCGAAATCATAGAACTCTCCCTGGAAACGGAACCAGGTATTGATCCGGAAGATGCGGCCGTATTGACGGATTGCCTCTATGACTTTTTGTCCCTCTGCGATCGTGCGGGTCATCGGCTTCTCGCACCAGACGTCTTTCCCTGCCTGTGCGGCCGCAATGCTTATCAACGCATGCCAATGCGGCGGGGTGGCAATGTGGACGACATCGATGTCAGGACGATCGAGCACCTCCCGGAAGTCATGGTATCCCTTGACGTCAGGGCCGCCAACATCGAGGGCCGATTGGAGATGTTCATCGTCCACATCGCACACCGCAACGAGGCGCGAGCCCGGAACCTTCAGATGCCAGTGGCCCATCCCGCCGACGCCGATCACCGCCTTGGTGATCTCATCGCTCGGAGGGAGGTAACCAGGGCCGCCCAGAACGCGCCGGGGAACGATGGTAAAGAGCGCCGCCGTCCCGAGTGCTGCCTTGACGAATTTCCGGCGGGTCATGTGTGATTCGATCGGCATGGTCATCTCACGCAGGTTTCACAACCGCTGCAGGAACCGGCACTTTTTCCTTGAAAAGGAAGGTGAACACACCGGTGATCACTGCAGCGAAAATCGCAGGAATGAACCAGAACGTGCGCCACTGCCGGAGCACCTGCTCCCCCGTGGCGGTGACTATCCCATTGAACAGCCAACCGGCAATCTGGGCACCGATCAGCATCCCGATGCCGAGGGTCATGAGCACCAGGAATCCTTGCGCCTGGCCGCGGATGGCAGGTGTCGAGACCTTATCCACATAGATCTGGCCCGCAACAAAGAAGAAGTCGTAGCAGATGCCATGGAGGATAATGCCGAACATGATCATCCAGAGGATTCCTTCCGGCGCCGCAAGGGCAAACAGGAAATACCGGAGCACCCAGGCAAGCATTCCGATCACCAGCATCCACTTCACACCCAGGCGGGAGAAGAGGAAGGGCATCATCACGATGAACAGCACTTCAAACATCTGCCCGAAGGACATCTTGAAGCCCGGATTGGTGAGCCCGGCCTCTTTCACAAATACCGGTGCGTACGAATAATAGGCCGCCAGCGGAATACAAATGAGGAGCGAGCATACGATGAGCACAATGAACGCGGGGCTCTTGAGTTGCGCAAGCGCATCCAGACCCAGAATTCCGCGCACCGTCATTTTCTCTCTGGACGCCGGCGGCGTATGGGGAAGCGTAAAGGAGTAAACTCCCATGAACAGGCCGGCGATCGCGGCAATGCGGAGCGGGAGAGCGGTCTCATCGGCCCCGAGCACATAACTCACCAGGATTCCCGCGACGATCCATCCGATGGTGCCAAAGACGCGGATCAGCGGGAATTGCTTCTCCTGATTGGTCAGGTGGTGAAAGGCCAGAGCGTTGGCAAGAGCGATCGTGGGCATATAACAGAGCATATGCACGAGCAACAGGACCACGAAAAGCGGCGCCGCGGAGGCCCCTCCTGCAGCCACCAGGGGTGCTGCAAACATCGCTGCCGCCCCGATGAGATGCAATACTCCCAGGACCTTCTCGGTGGAGAAGAACCTGTCGGCAACCATCCCGAGAAAGAAAGGGGAGATAATTGCGCCGATCGGTCCGACGGTGTATGCCCAGTAGATCATATCGGCCATCCCAATACTGGCCATGTAATTTCCCACCGTCACGTACCACGCACCCCAGACAAAGAACTGCAGAAACATCATTATGCTGAGTCTTGTATAGGCGTCTCGTTTCACGAGTAATCTCCAGTTGTTTCTTTCTGGTCGCCCAATGTGACAACCTGTCCCGTCTTCACCGACTCATCCGCCGCCAGCACGATCCGCAGGCTGTTGATAGCGTCCGCCAGGTGTCCGGTCAGGTCAAGATCCTCATTGATCGCCTTCAGGAAGTACGCTTGTTCCCGGTTGCAGAGCTCCTGATGGTCAGGTTCGTCCTTGGTGTCGATCAGGACATCCTTTTGAGCGAACTTACCCTTGGCATCCAACGCGGAAAAGTGGCGGACAAGCCTGTTGGTCCTTGTGTGCGCGTTGACATCGGCAGAAGAAGTGCGGCCTTTCTGGTCTCCGATGCTCACGCTCCCGAGCGGCCCGATGACGTCCTTTACGAAATACGCGGTCTCGCTCATCATCGGCCCCCATCCGGCTTCGTACCATCCCACAGAGCCGTCTGCGAAGGTCACCTGCAGCTGCCCGTAGTTGTACATCCCCGCAGCGACCTCTCCCGTCAGCCGGGCCCCGATCGCATGGACGCGGACCGGGCGGCTGCGGGTCATCTGGCACATCACGTCCACATAGTGCACGCCACAATCCACGATGGGGGACATCGACTGCATGAGCTTCTTGTGCACCTCCCACTCGGCGCCCTTGCTCTGCTGATTCAAGTTCATCCGCATGACCAGCGGTTTGCCGAGAGAACGGGCGATCTCAATGAAGTGCGTCCACGCCGGGTGGTGGCGCAAAATGTAGCCCACCACCACCTGTTTTCCCTTTTCGCTGGCCACCGCGGCAATCTTCCGCGCCTGCTCCACGGTGAGGGCAATGGGTTTTTCCACAAACACGTGCATGCCTTCTTGAAGCGCCCGGACAGTGAGATCGTGGTGGGTTTCCGGATAGGTACAGACAGCAACGGCATGCGGGCGCGCGGCAGCCATGGCAGCATCCACGGTGTCAAATTCCGGGATCCCCCCAAGCTCCTGTGACAGGCGCGCACGCGTCTCCGGGTTGCGGTCCACCAATCCCGCAAGTTCGAACCCTTCAAGCCGGTGATAGGCCCGCGCATGGGACGACCCCATGTTCCCGCACCCGATGACCACGACCCTGATTGTCATGCAAGCTTCCATCCTTCCCGGTATGCCATGTGCATGAACTCGTTCGCTTCAGGCAGGTTGGAGATCTTCATATTCGGCGCATCCCAGAGCAGCGTCACGTTCTTGCTGGCCATTCGGATGGCGATGTTGCCAAGCAGCATCAGCTCTGTCAGCGGACCGGAGTAGGAGAAATCGGTTGTGGATTTTTCTCCCTTTTTGCATGCCGCAATCCATTCTTCGGCGATGCCGGGTGAGCGGGGGATAGTCTTCGCCGGACGCTTATACTCGCTCATTTTTGTTTCGGGGAACAGGCGGGGGTTGGCACTGTATGTACTGCACATCAGCTTCCCTTTTGTACCGACAAAAATGACGCCGCCACCATCGTCTCCGATGCGTCGACCCGGCTCGAGGTCGTCGGGACGAGGGGGAGTAAGTCCGCCATCGTACCAGTGCATTGCCACGGGAGGCATCTTGCCGCGTGCCGGGAATTTGTAGTGAATGGTCGAGGCCAGCGGATAGCTGGCGTCGGTGAACTTTGTGGAGCTTGCATCGATGCTGGTCGGATGGCCAAGCTCCAGTGCCCAATACGCAGCGTCAATAAGATGCGCGCCCATGTCCCCGATGGCGCCGGTCCCGAAATCCCACCACCCGCGCCAAACGAACGGACAGTAGGCCGGATGATACGGGCGATACCTTGCCGGCCCGAGCCAGAGATTCCAATCGAGCGTCGGGGGAACCGAAGGAAGAGTGTCCGGAGCCTCAATCCCCTGCGGCCAGACCGGCCGGTTGGTCCAGACATGCACTTCACTCACTTCGCCGATCGCGCCGTCGGCAATCCATTCTTTCATCAGCCGTGCGCCTTCCCCGGCATGTCCCTGATTTCCCATCTGCGTGGTCACGCCGGTTTCTTTGGCAAGCCTGGCCAGGGTTCGGGCTTCCATGATCGTGTGAGTGAGGGGCTTCTGAACGAAGACATGTTTTCCCATCCGCATCGCCGTCGCTGCAATCACGGCATGCGTGTGGTCCGGCGTACTCACCGTGATCGCGTCGAGTTTTTCTTTTTCCAGCATCAGTCGGAAGTCGCGGTACTTCTTGGCCTTCGCCAGCTGAGGGGTCTTCGGCCCATCCTCCTTCAACGTTCCCGCCATTTGGTCGTCATCCACATCACACAGGGCAACGATATTCTCTGTGCTCATGGCTTCGATGTCCGACCGCCCTTTTCCACCGACACCGACACACCCGATATTCAGCTTGTCGCTTGGCGCCGTATAGCCCGGCCCGCCAAGGACATGCCGTGGAACGATCGTAAAGGCCGCTGCCGCCGCGGTGGTGGTACCGAGAAATTCCCGGCGCGTCACTGCACCCGAGGGAATGGTGAACTTCTTCATTGGTTCTCCTTTCGTTCAACTAGCCAGATGTTTCGATATTGGACAAGGTTTCCGTGATCCTGCAGCATGATGCCCCCCGGGGTGTTGACGTCCTGGTCGAGGCTTCCCCCCGTGGGGCCGGGAATTCGAAGGCCCTCGTGGATCATGACACCATTGTGAAGGACGGACAATCGTGCGTCTTCCATCTTTCTGCCGGCACCATCGAAGCGGGGTGCCTTGAAGGTAATGTCATACGACTGCCATTGACCCGGCGGCGCACACATGTTTACGGCGGGCGCCGCCACTTTGTAGATCCCGCCACATTCATTATCCTCTCCCTTCAGCCCGTAGCTGTCCAGCACCTGTAATTCATATCTCCCTTGCATGTAGACGCCACTGTTGCCACGTGCCTGCCCCTCCGCTTCGGGCATGAAGGGCGTTCGGAATTCAATGTGCATCTGGTAGTTGGTGAATTTCTGGTTCGTCACGATCGAACCGGTCCCCGGGTTCACCTCCAGGACGCCGTTGCGCACACTCCACCGTGCCTTCGAAGACTGCGTGTCACTGGCCACCGGAACCCATTGAACGTTGGCGCCATGTGTCTCAGGCAGAAAAGGAATATCAAAGAGCTCCTCCGGTCCTTTCTTTCCCGGTTGCGTGTACGGTCCTGAGCCGGACCAGGTCATGATGTATCCATCAGGATCGCCCAGGTCTGTCCCCCCAAGCGGCTTGCCCCTGGCATCCACCAGGCGGGCAACAGCTCCCCAGCCGCCAATCCCGTTGGTCACCTTCAGCATGATCTCGTTCGGACCTTTGACCAGATGAAGCACCACCTTGTCCTCGGCACGCGACACGCCGCGCGAGACGTTTTTCGCATGGACCACAGTGCCGTTGAGCCAGGCCTTCACTCCATCATCTGTTCCGAGCTCCAGCACCGCATCCTGGGCTTCCCTGGATGTTACCGTCGTCCTCAGGTAGGCCACGCGGTCATCTCCTCCGAAGTACCGGGAGAGACTGACCATTCCTTTCACTTCTTCAGCATTCCGCCAACCGGCAAGCGACGTTCCGTCAAAGAGAATCACCGCGCCGTCGGGTGACTTTGCGCCCAACATCGGAGAAAGGCGGACACTATGCCGCAATCCGAACGTCCCATCGACATTGCCGCGGATCGTGCCGGTGATTTCATCTCCTGACAACATCCCCTTGCAGGCTCCATAGCCTCCCGCATCGCCGGAGAAAATGACGGTTCCGCTTTCCGCGTGCCCTTGAAGCGTTGCCAGAGGGGGATTACGCTGGTCGAAGCGGGGGTAGGCTATGCCCGAATATTTGCCATGAGCAAGCGCGATGACCTGTGAAACCACAGGCATGACCGTTCCATCTTTGAAGACGATGTGCCCTTGCCAGTCTCCCATAACCGGGTCTGCCGGGAGTTGGACGGTGTCATTCGAGGTCGACGATCCCGATCCGGCGCAAGAGACGAGAATCACTGATAAACACAGGGCAACGAGGGATGGAAAAGAATATTGAATGAGCGTAAACATACGTGTGTGTGTCCTTGTCATTGTTCATTCACGCGGGCTACACGAATTCCCTGAAGCTTTGGCGACTCGCGCGGCGCGCGGAGCCTCACGCAAGCACCCCATTCCCCCGACCGCTGGTTGACCTTCATCATCATGGTGTTCCAACCCTGCTTCAACGTCATCTCGACGACGTCGTCACCAGGGTTCACACGCCGGTCCGCATCATTCGCATGGACAAGCTCCCCGTTCAGCCAGAACTTGATCCCATCATCGCTTCCCAATTCAAGCACCGCTTTTCTGAGAGAATCCGACCATACTCTGTTCCGGAGGTAGACCACACGGTTCTCTCCGCCGATCACTTTGTCAAATTCCAGCAGCCACGGTTTCTGGGGATTTCTTCCTGCAGGGAAGAATTTCCACTGAATGCCCGCGGCATCCTGTTCTTCCGGCGCGAACGCCGTCGAAAAGAGCGCAGCGCCCTCTTTCATATAGGGCCCCGCATATTCCCAGGTGGTGAGGTAGTCGTCAGACTGCTCGGCAAGTGTCAAAAGCTCTTTTGCCCGCTGGACGGCAGTCGGGTTCTGAGAGTTCCCGGCCACCCGGGTAAGCTGCGGAATGACCTCATTTCGATAGCTGCCCATGATATTTTCCGCAATCCGCACGGTGACAAGCTCGGCTTCGGTGCGGAGTTGCGGATCATCCATGGACTCTGATGAAACCAGCAGAGCCGTCGGAACCCGTGCGTCGGCCATGCTGGACAGGAGCCGTTTGCGCTCATCAAGATTCGGAGCAAGAGCAAGCGCACGTTTATAGAGAGCGACGGTTTCGTCCGCCGGACGGGTACTCTCAAGACCAAGTAGCCGGACAAACCCACGGAGCGCAACGGCGCGGTGCGCGGCAACAGTGGAATGTTGTGCAACCTTCCAGAGATCATCCGCGGGTTCCGGCGTGGGCCATGACGAGAGACCCCGGATGGCAGTCAGCCGTATGTCCGCATCATTGTCCTTCAGGCCGTTGCGCAACGCATCAAGTGACGCCGGGGCGTCGATCTTGCTCAGAACAGTCAGGAGAGAAATGCGGGCCTGTTTTCCCCTCGCAGAGTCGTATGCCGAGAGGATGGGATCCACCCTCCGTGCCTGGTCACTCTCCTTTCTGGCAACGACGACAACCGTAGTCTCCCATTCTTTGCGCTCCTGGTTTTCCTTCGCTTTCACAAGCAAGTTCACAAGCGCCGGGAGGTCCTCTGGACGAGCGAGGGGTCTCAGCGCTTTTGCCGCCTCGACGCGGACCCCGGGAGTGCGATCATTTGCTTCATGCAGCAGCACCGGGACGGCGGAAGAGACTCTCCGTGCGGCCAGGGCTGCCAGCAGTTCAACCTTCGCCCGCGAGTCAGCGGCAGGCACCATCGCAATAATGGAGTCATTCACGGCAGACCCGCTCAGGGCATACAGTCCGTCACGAGCGATCCGGCGGTCCGGCATGCTGCCACGCGCTGCAATGTGCACAAAGGTGCTTACGGCGCGCGCATTGCCTGATTTCCCGAGGGCAGTCAGGGCTGCTGCCCTCACGTTTTCCTGTTTACTCTTTGTAGCGTTGAGCATTGCCGCGAAAACCTCGGGATCACGCCGATCATCGAGCGCCGCAATGAGCTGCACCTGGCTGACCGGGGGCAGGGAGCTTATTCTCGCGGCAATGTCGCGTACGCTCTCCACATCACGGACCTCCCGCACCAGCTGCATGGCACCGGAGCGAAGGCGGGAAGAAGTATCCTGGAATGCCTGGACAATCAATGCCCCGGCGCTTTCCGGCTGAAGCAGAACGATTCCCCTCAGCGCCGCAAGCTGAATCGGCACAGGCTGACCCTTCGCCTGGAGCTCTTTGTAAATCTGCAGCCCGCGGACGGTATCTCCTTGTCCTGCAAACCGCTCCGCGCATTTGAGGGACCCATCAAGGGCCTTTAACAAGACCGCCCCGTGCGTGGTCTTCCGTGCCTGTGAAAGGGCCTCAGCCGCAGTTGGGCCTCCAATCTCCGCAAGCGCCGAAGCGGCAGCAAGAGCAACTTCTTCATCTTCCGCTACAAGCAAGGGTTGAATCAGCGGGACGGCATGGTTCGCATGCCGTCTCCCCAGTGTGTTGATGATCCCGCACTTCATCCTTCCTTGAGCAGCGGGCAAAGTGCGGCAGAGCGAATCGTCCACGGCATTGCCGGGGAGGTACTCCAGGGCGTACATCGCCATGTCCCGGGTCGTGGAATCTGCCAGCATGCCTGCAAGTGTGGGAACGGATGCCCCGGTGCCGATGTGACCGAGACGGGAACAAATGAACTGCTTCCCGGCAAGTGTGGCTCCGGAGTGAAGCAGCGCGAGGAATTGCTGTTCAAGTGCAGCTTGTGCACCTGAAAGATCGGAAACATATCGGACAAATGCATCAAGATCCTGCAGCGGTTTTCTGCTTTCACCATAGGTGTATGAAGAGACATCCTTCAACAGCCCATCCAGCGCTTTCTGGTCAAAAAAGGAAGAGGAATTGAACGGCAAGGGGCTCGCATCGGCCTGAAGATCGCCCAGGGCATATTGAATGCCGGCGAGATAATGACGTACCACAGCCGGATTCCAATACACTTCGCGGTTGTGGCCAAGGGAGCAGTAGAAAATGCGCCCCTTCCCGAATCTCCCGATCCAGCTGATGGGAATGTCCTTGTCCGAATTTCGAACCCCGGCAGCACCCCGGTTGTGCTCATCCTTCATGTCAAGGCCCATCAGCACGCGGTAGTTCTTCCGGAGATGGAGAGGCTTCGTCCGGTAAATCTCATCCCGGATGGAGAACCCCTGGCCCTTGAAGGAATCCATCAGGGGGTGAGCGGGATCCTCGATCGCCACGTTCCATGTGCCGTCCGAAGTCCAGGGATGGCCGTCAAACGTTCCTCCCATCATTTCTGCCGCCTCAGGCCAGGTAGGAAAATTATCGGTGGCAGCATGAATCCCCACGATCCCTTTTCCCCCTTTGACGAAATCCATGAGCGCTTTTCTCAGGGCGGGATCCTCAAATTTCAGTTGTGTCGTGTTGTCGAAGCAGACGGCATCAAAGCGGCGGAGGGACTCAGGCTTGAAGAGCGCCATGTCATCTCCCTCTATGATCTCAAATGCCCCTGTTTTCTTCCCCACAACCTCGAGCATTTTGGCCGCAAAAGGGATCGCATCGTGCTTGAAGCCTTCCGAGCGTGTAAAGACGAGGAGCTTTCGGGGCTTCTCAGGCTTGTGAACCGCCTCCGCGGGTGCCGCCTGCTCGATTTTCTGAAGCTCGTCAGGAGAGACTTGCGCCATGGCAGTTGCGGCAGCAAGGAAGCATAGGAGATTTAAGAAACGAGTTGCTATTCGCCAAACCATCGTGATGATCCTTTCGTTTTCCACCGTTCGAGCTCACACATGCCACGGCGTCCGCATGGGGCGTGCAAGAAAACTGTCAGCCCCGGGGTCATTGATGAATCGTTCCGCCGCCGGATCCCAGGAAACCTTGCGTCCGAGCTTCATGGCAATAAGGCCAAGGTGGCCAACCATGATCGAGTGATGCGCAACCTCCACCGGGGTCACCGTCAAAGCGCGGCTGCGGACGCAATCAAGAAAATTCTGGTGGTGGTCATCGCTCACGTACAGGTGCACTTCATCCGGCCCAATCACCGAGGTCAGAAGCGATTTGGGCGATGCATCGAGCCCGCTTCTGTCGACATACACCCACCCATTCTCCCCTTCGAATTGCACTCCCATCCCTTTGGGCTGCTGCGTCCGGTCGGCCACGATCATCGTGAACCCTTCACGATATTTGGCTTCGAACCGGTAATTCTCTGCAGTATCAAAGAGCCCATCCACCGCCGGCGGAAACTCCGCCTTCCCCTCGATCTCGATCGGCGCGCTCAGCTCTGTGCCCATTCCCCAGTGCGCGATATCGCAATGGTGTCCTGCCCAATCCGTCAGCTGCCCTCCCGAATAGTCCGAGATCCATCGGAAATTCCAATGGCACCGGTTCGGGCAGTACGGCGCCCATGGCGCGGGCCCAAGCCACATGTCGTAGTTGAAACCGTCAGGAGGTTTCGTAGCCTGATATCCCCCGTTGTCCGCGATACTGTTCCCCGAGGGGAGGCCGACTCTCACGGTGTGGACTTTCCCGATCCGGCCGTTTCGCACGAGTTCACAACCGTAGCGGAAGTGCCGTTGGGATCGCTGCCAGCTTCCGGTTTGCCACACGCGTGCATATCGCTTGACTGCATTCACGATGGCCCGGCCTTCTGAAATTGTATAGCCAAGGGGCTTTTCACCGTAGATGTCCAGTCCTGCCGCAGCAGCCGATGTCGCAATAATGGCGTGCCAGTGATCGGGGACGGCAATCATGACCGCATCCAGTCCCGGGCGTGCGATCAGTTCCCTGAAATCTTCATCATGCGCGCAGTCGTTCGAACCATACTTCGTGTTGACCGCATTGACGGCTGCCGTGCGGTGAGCTGCGTCCACGTCGCACACAGCCACCACCATGGCATCCCTCTTGGAGAGGAAGCTGTTCATGTTCCCGGTGCCCATGCCACCCACCCCGATGCACCCTATCGTGATTCTGTCGCTTGGCGCTGTGCTGCCATCCCGCCCGAGCGCTCGGGCGGGAATGAATAGCGGAAGGCCGGCCGCGCCGACGGCCGCAACCGCAGCCTGTTTGAGAAACTGCCGACGGTTCACATCATTTGTTCCAAGCACTGTTGGTTCTCCTTTCATCGGTCGAACGCTGCATCAAATGCAACGGAAGAGGGTGCAAAGTCGACTTTCTTGACAAACGTACAGGCTTCTTTCGCTCCATGTTCACGCTCCATCCCGCTATCCTCCCATTCCACCGAGAGCGGGCCGGCATAGCCGAGCAGGTTGAGTGCACGGATGATCTCTTCAAACTGCACCGAGCCATGGCCCAGCGAGCGGAAGTCCCATCCCCGTTCGGGACGGCCGAAGTTCAGGTGGGACGACAGGATACCGTTCCGCCCGTTGAGCTGCAATGCTGCGTCTTTCATGTGCACGTGGTAGATCCTTTCGGGAAACTCATAGAGGAATTTGACCGGATCGATCATCTGCCAGAGGAGATGGCTTGGGTCAAAATTGAAGCCGAATGTCCTCCTCCCGCCAATCGCATCCAGCGCACGCCTGGCTGTCACGATATCGAACGCAATTTCTGTCGGGTGCACCTCGAGGGCGAACCGGACGCCGCACTCATCGAACACATCCAGTATGGGATTCCAGTGTCGGGCAAAGTGCGCGAATCCATCATCAATCATCTTGTCGGAAACCGGCGGGAAGCTATACACCATGTGCCAGATGGAGGATCCGGTGAACCCGTTGACAACCTTGACGCCAAGGTTCCTGGCTGTGCGAGCCGTGTTCTTCATGGCCTCAATCGCCCAGGCCCTTTTCTTTTCCGGGTCTCCTGCCGCTTCTTTGGGCGCAAAGCCGTCCGAGCGGCTGTCGTTGTTGAGATCGCACACCAGCTGCCCGGCGAGATGATTGCTGATCGCAAAGAGCTTCAGTTTGTTCTTGGCGAGAATATCCAGCTGTCTCCGGCAGTATTTCTTGTCTGTTGCCCCTTTGAACACATCAAGATGATCTCCCCAGCACGCGAGCTCCAGCCCGTCATATCCCCATGAAGCCGCCTTCTTGGCCAGCACAGACAGTGGCAGGTCTGCCCACTGTCCTGTGAAGAGCGTAATCGGTCGAGCCATTGGAAGTCTCCTTATGAGTGCATTTTCGTCCATTTCTGAGCGCTGCGCGCGCTTTCGAGAACAGTCTCGATGAAGAGCATTCCTCGGACGCCGTCATCAACCGTGGGGAAATCGAGCATGAGCGGATCCGGCTTTTCATTGCACAGGTGCGCGCCGAGCGTGTCGGCGTAATTGACATACACATTGGCGAACGCCTCAATGAAGCCTTCCGGATGGCCGAACGGCAGACGGCTCGCCCGTCCTGCGGCGGGACTTTTTTCCCCGATATAGGGGTTGCCCCGGCGCCACACCTGCGCGGGCCCTTTGTAGTCCTTGATGTACAGGTAGTTGGGCTGCTCCTGGTGCCATTCCAGTCCTTTGGTGGATCCGTAGATCCAGATTGCGAGGTCATTCTCTTCGCCGTTGGCGATCTGGCTCACGTGCAGTACCCCGTTTACCCCCTTCTCGAAGTGCACCAGACAATTGCCGTCGTCATCAAGCCGCCGTCCTTTCACGAATGTGGTGATATCCGCACAGAGCTCGGTAATCTTCAGTCCGGTGAGGTACTCGCTCAGGTTCTCCGCGTGGGTCCCGATGTCGCCGATCGCGCCGGCGGCACCGCTCCGGGCGGGATCCGTGCGCCAGTCCGCCTGCTTGCTGCCGCTGTTCTCCTGCGGGTCGGTGAGCCATCCTTGCGGATACTGGACAACGATTTTTCTGAGCTCGCCGAGATCACCCTGGCGTATCATGTCGCGCGCAAGCTTCACCATCGGATAGCCGGTGTAATTATGCATCAGTCCGAATACCGCCCCGCTCTTTCGGACGGCGTCCCGCAGTGCCTTTGCTTCCTCTGCAGTAAGAGCCATCGGCTTCTCGCACATGACATGGAAGCCCGCCTCCAGGCACCCTTTCGCAATGGGGAAGTGCATGTTGTTTGGAGTCGTGATCGTGACGAAATCTACCCGCTCTCCTTCCGGGAGCTTTTCTTCCTTCTCGATCAACTCCCCAACGCTGCCGTACACACGGTGCGGATCCACAAGGTAGGATCGTCCGGCCGCTTGAGATTTTGCCGGATCGCGGCTGAAGACGCCGGCGACCAGCTCGATCTTGCCATCCATGCGTGCCGCTTTGCTGTGCACAGCTCCAATGAATGCCCCGGGCCCTCCGCCGATCAGCGCCATCCTCAGTTTTCGGTTGAGGCTCATAACTTTTTTTCCTTCCAACAGTTGGGTTAGATTCCGCCTTCTTGTTCCTGACGTCTGGCCTCTGCTCTTCAATCTTTCTTCATCCAGAACGGAGCGGTCACAAACCAGAGCACCGTCCCACTGAGCATAAGATCGGCATGGGTCTGCCAGGTGATGCTCCCCGCCAGCACATAAAATGACGGAATGACTGTCAACCCCAACGCGATAGAGGAAAGGATCTTGGCAAGTATTTTCATTGCACGTGCCCTCCGATGCTTGAGGCCTCGATGGGGTGATGGTGGTCTGTCGTGGGAAAGGGGCCGAGGCGCCGCTGCAGCAGCCAGCTTCCGCCAACATACAGCAACACGCAAATGAACCAACCGGGGAGTCCTTTGAAGAAAATCTCGACCGGCAGCAAGAAACAAACGAGCAGGGTCACGCCCCAGGCTGCCGCGGCGGGCCAGTTGACAGGCAGGCGGTGCAGCTCCGCGAGATTGCTTTTCATCCCCAGCTTGGGAAGGATCCAGAAGTCTGAGAATACGACCGCACCCATTGGCATCAGGATCAGCCCATAGAGTGCCACGAAATCCAAAAGTTTCATCATCAGCGCCGGAAAGAGCGCCGCAATCGTTGTGATGACTCCCGCGGCCATCGTCACCTTCCACCGCTTCCAATCCGGCGTTGCGGTTTGCAGCGCGAGGCCGGCCCGGTAAAGGGTCGGGTTTGCGGTCGTCCACCCGGCAACGAGCACGCATATGGCCCCGGACACTCCGGCTCCCAGGTAGGCAATCGGGCCGGGAGCAAAATTCCGGAGGGCCGCAGCACAAAGGATACCGGACGCTATCCATGCGGTGAAGTGTCCCACGTACATGCCAAACGCACTGAGGAAGCCATATTGCCATTTCCGCGCATAGCGGAGGAGCGTCATGTCCGAAAGGCCAATGTGCATGGCCATATTGCAAAACCAGGAGAAGAACACGACATGCCAGAAGGTGAACTTCGACTGTCCTGCAACCGGCACGCCGGTCCAGATCCGCTCGTTGGCTACGCTCCAGAAATCGCCAGGCGAATGCACCCCAAGGGAAGGCAGGACCGCAAGCGCGCTGGCAACGAAAACGAGGAACATCCAGGGCGCCGCAATCTTGCCGAAGTGTGAAAGCCTTTCAAAACCGAGGATCGCCAGGGCGGTGACTACTGCCCCCACCAGAAGGACCACAACCACCCATCCAATGCTGTTCGGGAGCATATCGTCCAGCCCGGGCATGGTCATGTTGAATGGCAGCCCGACCGCCGTCGCCGACACCGAGATCATCGAGCCTGCGAGGAAGCAGAACATCAGGGCGTTGACAATATTATAGACAAATGTGAGCTTCGACCCGGCCACTTTTCTCAACTGCCAGTAGAGGTTCAGGCGCGTCTTGACGGCAATGGGAGCCGCAATGAACGCCCAGCTTAGGACCGCAAGCAGATTGCCGAGCAGGAGACCGAGGATGAGATCGGTGGCCGCCACACCATGGGCCACAAAGAGAGGGCCTATGACATACTCCGTCCCGGCAACGTGCTCTCCCGTATATACGCCGATGAAATTTGCAGGCCCGAGCAGCTTCTTTTCAGGTACCGGTTCTCTGTCGAACTCGTACAAGGCATCGAGCCGCTCTGTGAACCGTGATGCTGGGGGCATGGCGTAGTTCCTTGGGTTAACTCGTCCCCCCCTTCTCTTGAAGCAAGAGAAGCGGGGAGTGGGACAAGGTGTCGCTGCAGATGTTCAACGGCTTTCCGGCCGCGCGCGGAGAGGCGTTGTCGGAAATACTATGAATGTCTCTATCCCTTCCTCTTCAATAATGTCCGTGAGCCGTGCGCGCGCAATGGAGACCGGGAGCTGTTCTACTTCTGGAACAGCACCCCCGCAGGAATGAGACGCTTCTCCATCCCCGGCCCCTGATAAGATACTTCAAGCATCTGGCCCCCGGTGCTTTGGAAGTAGAGTAGAGCGATCGCATGGCGGCCCGCCTTCAGCGCCACCACGCCGGACTCCTCTTGTTCAGCATGAAGTCCATCATTGTTGACAACGTCCTTATCGTCAATCAGAAGCCGAGAACCATCATCGGACTTTGTGAAAAAGGTGTAGGAACCATCGGCCGGAATTTCGATGACGCTCGTGAGACGGACGGCATAATGATCTGCTCTTGCCTTGATGTCCTTGAGGTTGAATTCATATACTCGTCCGGTCCGGAGCGGTTTCAACACGCCGAAATCCGGAAGCATCGTCCAATCTCCCTCATAGTACGCATAATCGACGCCATTGACCCCGGGATCAACAAAACTGAAGACGGCCGTGGCAACGGGACTCTCGTTGCCCGCCGGCATGATGGTTTTTCCTTTCAGGATGGCGGTCCGCTCAAGAACAATGGGACCGGCATAGAGAGGAGACGTCGCCGAGGGCTCGGAACCATCCAGCGTATAATGAACCGGGCCCGGCACGTCGTTAAGGAGCGTGACCTCGATCTTCTTCCGCGAATCCACCAGCACATGCCCTCCGTCCGGCGAAAACTCCGGCGAGGTCACTCTGTAGTTTATTCCCATCTGATCGAATCGTACAAACTGCTTCTTCAACCTGCCAACCAGACCTTCAAAGTTCTTTTGCCCGGGTTGAGACCATGCTACTTCCGCGAGAGCGGACAGGCGAGGCAGAAGCATGTACTCCGCATGCCTGGCATGCGGAATGTATTCGGTCCAAAGGTTCGCCTGAACCCCCAGGATGTGCTTTGCTTCCGTGGCATTCAGCACGTCGGGCACCGGCTCGTAGGCGTACACTTTTTCCAGCGGGACGTAACCGCCAATGCCTTCAGGTTCTCCGCTCGATCCCTGATAGTAATCGAAGTAGCAGTTGCTCGTCGGGGTCATGACCACATCGTGGTTTTCCCGGGCAGCAGCAATGCCTCCATCAATACCTCGCCAGGACATCACCGAGGCGTTCGGGGCCAGTCCTCCCTCCAGGATCTCATCCCAGCCGATGAGCCGCTTACCTTTTGCATTCAGAAACTTCTCGATCCTGCGGATGAAATAGCTCTGAAGCTCTTCTTCGCCTTTGAGATGCTCGTTGGCGATACGGGCCTGGCACTTTTGGCATTCTTTCCAATTGGCCTTGTTCGCCTCATCCCCCCCAATGTGGATGTACTCGCCGGGAAACAGCTCCACCACTTCGGACAGAATATTCTGAAGGAATTGGAACGTGCTGTCGTTCCCGGCGCAGAAAATGTCAACAATGGGCCAATAGCCGCCTGTCCGCACGGTGAATGGGCCCCCCGTGCACGAGAACTCCGGGTAGCCCGCAAGCGCAGCCATTGCGTGCCCGGGCATCTCAATTTCAGGCACAATGGTCACGAAGCGGCTTTTTGCATAGGCGACGATCTCGCGGATATCGTCTTGCGTATAGAAGCCACCGTATGTGGGCACTTCTCCGGGTTCTGCAGGCTTGCGTCGATTCCAGGTGAATTGCTCGCGATCCACCCTCCATGCTCCCACTGTTGTGAGTTTCGGATACCGCTTGATTTCGATCCGCCAGCCCTGGTCATCGGTAAGGTGCCAGTGAAATACATTCATTTTATGAAAAGCGATAATGTCGATGCATTCTTTGACAAAGCTCTTGGGGAAGAAATGACGAGACACGTCAAGCATCATACCGCGCCAGGAGAACCTGGGTTGGTCCTCAATGTGCACGAAAGGGACCGCCCAGGAGACGCTGGAGACAGTCTGTGGGGCATACACCTGCGGCGGAAAGAGTTGACGCAGCGTCTGGACCCCATAGAAGAGCCCGACCGCTCGCCGTGCGGAGATCCGGACACCTTCTCCGCTGACCAGGAGTTCATATGATCCATCGGGCTGATTGCTGATCGCTGCCGGCAGAATGGTCAGCACAATTCCTCCGCGGGGTGCCACGCCCGGGCTGTTCTCTTCCAGTTTGAGCGCATATCCTGTGCTTCGCACGAGCTCTTCTTGCAGGTACGTACCGACGGCCATGACATCGCCATTGGCGGCATCCACCAGGATTCGTGTATCCGGGGTAATGGCGAAGCTCCCTGCCGTTCGTTCCACCTTCAGCGGCCTTGGGATCAATCCGAGCTCTGTCACGACTGGTTCCTCTTTTGTAAGTGCATGCCTGGAGCTACAATCAATCAATGAAAAGGAAAGCAAAGAGGATACTAATACAAGAGTGGTCTTTTTCATGCGATGCGAGTTGTGAGAAGTGATTAATATATTACATGATTCAAATTGCATTTGCAAGGCGATGTGTGAACCCGCTACCAAGCAGGGAACAGGGGCTGTTGATACTCTCCTGTGCTTTGTTCATTGGTTGTTGTATACTGTCTGGTTCGCGGTTCTCGGATCATTATTCGTCTCTTCTCTCAGAGCCCGGGTTTTTCATCTGCTTTCGTCACGCGCAGCAGCACTGCTCCATGCCTCGGCACCGGAGCCGTGAACGTTTTTTCAAACGCGCCGACATCTTTCTGTTGCCACACATCTCGAACGTTTTGTCGCCCCGTGATGCCAAGGTCCGACCATGCGACAGTTACATTCGACATATGCTGCCCGCGGTTGAATAGACCGACCGCCTTCGAACCGTCCTCCATCTCTTTGGCCCAAACCTCAAGGGTTCCCGTGACGCTGATCCGCTTTGCCTGCTTTCCAAGCGGGTCCTGATTCACGTCCAGCACTTCGTCGTTCGTCAGCAGGGCAAACGTGAAATCATCGAGCCTGGTCATGTCGCAGCCGATCAACAACGGCGAGCAGAGAAGTGACCAGAGCGTGATATGCGTGATCTGCTCGTTCGGGGAGAGCCGCGTGGGGTGCAGCTGCGGTCCCCATCCCACCAGCCCCACGACAAGCATATCCGGATCGTTCCAGTGGCCGGGGCCGGCGTACAGTTCATGGCCGTTCTGCTCAAACCCGATTCTGGACATGCTCTGCCATGTGTCGGTGATGTCACCGGTCGTGCGCCAACAGTTACCGCCGACTGCATCCCCCCATTCCCACACGCGGTCCATGCCGTACTGGCAGAGGCTGTAAACGATGTCGCGGCCGACCGAATCAAGCGCTGCGCGCATAACGCGATACGGCTTCTGGTATTCGGAGCGGGCGGTGTCCCGTGCAAATTGGCCGTACGAGCACCAATCATACTTAAGGTAGTCGATCTCCCACTCTCCAAACCGTTTCGCATCGTCAAGTTCATGCTGATAGCTGGCAGTGAATCCGGCGCACGTCAGCGGCCCGGGGGACGAGTAGATGCCCATCTTCAAACCCAGGCTATGGACGTAATCGGCCAGGGCCTTCATGTCGGGGAACTTCTTGTTCGTGTTGATCATGCCGTTCGCGTCGCGCGGGATTCCCATCGTGTTCGGACCCTTCGATCCGGGCTCGATGCTCCAGCAATCGTCGATGTTGATATACGTCCACCCGTGGTTGATCAACCCACTCTTGACCATCGCCTCGGCAGCCTGGCGCACTTTCTGGTCATCGACCGCGCCGGCAAAGCAGTTCCAGCTGTTCCACCCGAGCGGCGGGGTGAGGGCGATCCTGTTTCCGACCACGACCCGAAGATCCCGCTCTGTGGTGCCAAGCCGGTTCGAGGCGTGGAGCTTCATTGTATATTCTCCCCGGTCGCGGACCGCGCCGGTGATCTGGCCCGTCGCGGTATCAAGAATCAGCCCGGCAGGCAGACGGTCAGCATGAAACTGCATTGGCCGCTCCCCCGTCGCGGCAATCCGGAACATGAAAGGATGGCCGGGGCGGACGCCGAACACTCTTGCCCCATTAATGCGGGGCGATGGCGATTCTTTAGTGCCAAGCGGCACCAGGCTGGTTAGCTCCTTGCGCCGAGCGTCCAGGTAAAGCTCTCTCACATTTTGTAGATCGGAAGGGGTCACTGCCCGTGCGGAAAGTGCCTTTGCGGCAGAAGCGGGCTCGTCCGAAACCTCCGCGCATGCCGTGGCGTACCGGCCGGCCAGCTCATGCACATCCCCCTGCTTCCATGCTCTCTCCCAGATGCCGTCCTGCCGTTCCCAGTACATTTCCCGGAGTTGGTCAGGACTGGAAAAGTCGCGCTGAATGAGGCTCCAGAGATCATCCACCGTGTACGGGCTCAGTGAGAAGCAAAAGGCGTAATCTCCCTCACCATTGTTGATCTTCATGAGCAGGTCATTCGTGCCGGCCCTGAGGTGGATCTGCGTAGTATCCTGGTTGGGGGCGGCGCCGCGGCTGGAGCTGTCCATGAGCACCAGCTTCTGATTCACCCAGACTTTGAGCCCGTCGTCGCTTCCCAGGTAGAGCGTGACCGCAGTATCCCGGAGGACGGACAGAGTCCGGTACACATAGGCCGCACTGTGGTTGACATGAGGAAGCTCGATGACTTTCCCGCTCCCCCATTCGGGATGTCTCATCCAGGCGAATTTTCGGTCTGCATACGCTTTGTCGAGGACAATCTCCTTTTCCGGCGGGAAGACCTCACGGAAAGGCCTGCCGGTCACGCTTGGGAACGGACCAATCATGTACCAGGGGCCGAGCATGGATTTTTCTGCAGCTCGTATCGCCGCTTCGTGTTTAGCCAGCCCTTCACGCGACAGCCGCATGGTCTCATACCAGGTGCTCTTCTTCACGTAGAATGGAGGATCCTTGGCAAGCGCCGGCAACAGAAACGAGTATGTCACGAGAACAAGACTCAGTATTTTCATCTTATGGCTCATGAAGCGATCGTAAGCGGAGTTTTGCATAGAGTCAAGGGACCGGAGCTACCTCGCCGGTCACTTCAAACCGTGCCTTCTCGACCGTTGCTATGCGTGCATCCGCAGTGCCCTGGAGGTCCGGCTGCTTCCCACCCACCGCAACGGTGAAGTACCCTGGCTCCACGACGCGCTTCATCTGCGCATCGAGGAGAGACATCTGGCGTGGAGAGAGAATGAACGACACGCTGTCCGATTGCCCTGCAGCAAGTCGCAGCCTGTGGAAGCCCTGCAACGACCGCAGAGGAACGGGGACGGAAGCCTGTTCGTCAGTGAGATACAATTGCACAACTTCATCACCTTCCACCGGGCCGGTATTCTTCACCCTCAACGAGACCCGAAGCGAATCTCCCCCGCGGATCTGTTGCTTATCCAGGGTGAGATCGCTGTAGGTAAATTGGGTGTAGCTCAGCCCGTACCCGAAGGGGTAAAGAGGCGCTTGCTTGCTGTAGCGATATGTGCGTCCGGCCATCCTGTAATCCTCAAAGGGAGGGAGCTGATCGACAGATTTGTAGAATGTGACCGGGAGCCGGCCGCCCGGATTGTAATTTCCGAAAAGCACATCCGCGACGGCATTGCCAGCTTCCTCGCCTGGATACCATGCTTCCACGATGGCAGGGATATGCGAATCCGCCCAATTGACGGCGACAGCGCTTCCGTTGAGAAGGACAAGGACGGTGGGCTTCTTCAGAGCGTCAATAGCCCGCAGCAGGTTCTCCTGGATCTTCGGCAGGTCGAGCGTCAGGCGGTCGCCACCCGAGAAGCCTTCCACCTGCACGTCCATTTCTTCTCCTTCAAGTCTTGGAGAGAGCCCGAGGCAAAGGACCACCGCGTCCGCATGCTTAGCCACGTCAAGAGCTTCCGCCAGCAAGTCCGCGCCGGGGAGAACCCAGACGAGCTTTGCTATTGCGCCACCGCCATGTGTATAGTATTCCAGTTTGATTTGATGGGCCCTTCCCGCTTTCAGGGTCTTTTCTTTCATCACGGTGCGGTCGCCGCCATCTTTCCATTCATCGACCACCGGGCTGCCGTCGATCCAGAGGCGGCATCCGTTATCCGCTATGACACCGATCCTGTATGTACCGCTCTTGGGGGCGACCAGCTTTCCCGTCCAGCGGACGGAGAAGCTGTCAGCGGGGAGTTTTGGATTGGGAGGATCGGGGCCCCAGTTGAAATCCACCTCTGGATCGGTGCGTATAACTGCAGGCTTTCCCGCAAGCCTCATATTGGGGAAGTATTCCCCTTTCAGGCCAGGACCGAAACGGAGCGCCGGGATCGAGGTGGCGTCAGCCCATAAGCCATCGGCCAGGGGACTTCCCTGTGCGAACAGGACATGCGTCAGCGGGGAGACCCGGCTTTTGATTCCCTGAAGCGGGGTGACCGGCGCCGATGGGGTGCCGTGGTAGTTCCCGAGGAGGACCTGCACATCGTCGGCATTCGGCCCGATGACGGCAATTCTCTTCATGTCTTTGCTCAATGGAAGAAGATTACCCTCATTTTTCAGCAGGACGATGGACTCCCGTGCTGCCTTCAGTGCAAGCTCCTTGTGCTGCCTGCTGTCGTTTGTGGAATAGGGGATCCGCGCATACGGTACCATATCAGGAGGATCAAACATTCCCAGGCGGAATCTCGCGGTGAACAACCGTCGCACTGATTCGTCGATCTCCTCCTTATGAATCAACCCTTTCGCAACCGCCTCAATCAGGGAAGAATACTCGTTGCCACAGCTCAGGTCACAGCCTGCCCGCACGGCAGCAGCCGAAGCTTCCGGAGCTGAGGTAAAACTTCGGTGTCCCGCATACATATCCGTGATCGCTCCACAGTCGGACACCACATACCCCTTGAACCCCCATTCCTTGCGGAGTATCTTCGTAAGGAAATAATCATTGCTGCAGCAGGGTTCCCCGGCATAGCTGTTGTAAGCACACATGATGGAGAACGCTTCCCCCTCCCGCACGCACGCCTCGAAGGCAGGGAGATATGTTTCGCGCAGATCCCTTTCATCGACTGGAACGTCGAACGTGTGGCGAAGCCGTTCCGGACCGCTGTGCACGGCAAAATGTTTCGGCGTGGAGACTGTCTTGAGATATCGGGGGTCTTCCCCTTGCATTCCCCGGACAAAGCTGACTCCCAGGCGACCGGTCAGATACGGATCTTCGCCGTACGTTTCCTGCCCTCTTCCCCACCGGGGATCACGGAAAATGTTGATGTTTGGGGACCAGAACGTCAGGCCCTGATAGTTGCCATGCTGGTTATTCCGGAGCGCTTCATGGTACTTGGCCCGCGCTTCCTCGCCGATCACGGACGCAACGTCGAGCATCAGATCGGTATCCCACGTGGCGGCCAATCCTATGGCCTGAGGGAAAACCGTCGCCACTCCGGCTCGTGCCACGCCATGAAGCGCCTCGTTCCACCAATCATAGGCCGGAATGAACAACCGGGGAATGGCCGGGGCATTATTCTGCATTTGCGAGACCTTCTCCTCAAGGGTCATTCTCCCCAAAAGGTCCTTCACGCGTTCGTCGACGGGGAGTTTGGGGTTGAGGTAGGGCGGCTGGCCCGCCTTTTGCGACAGGGACACCGCCACGGTCAGGACAAGGGCCGTCATGACCGCCCACAAGAAGACTATGCGTTTCATGGAGGTGCTCCATCGTGGCTATAGGCAGAAGCCGGCACTTCCTGTTTCACAATGCCGGGACCTCGGTAACTCAGGCGGAGGTACTCACCACCCGTACCCTCAAAGTACTGCACTGTCATCGCATGCTTTCCAGCTTTCAGCAGGACATCCCCCGAATTCTCTAACGTCCCGTGCACGCCATCGTTGCTTACAACGAGGTTCTCCCCGATCACCAGCTTGCTTCCATCGTCAGAGTTGACAAAAAAGGTATAGAGGCCTTCGACCGGGACTTCGACATACCCTGTGTAAACCAATCCCCATCCGTCTTCACGTGCCTTGAGGGTTTGAAGATTGATACCCGGCGTCACTCCGCGCTTCACCGCATCGAGCGATGCAAAGTCCGGGAGTTGCTGCCACGATCCTTCGTAATATGCGTACCGCAGCCCGGGCGAGGTTGAAGAAGGATGGTCCGCCGGCCGGGGTTGCGATTTGATCAGGACAATCTCGCTTGTCCGGCTCGATACTCCCTCGCGCCAGAAGGAACGGGCTTTTACCGTCGTTGTTTGCTTTACAGTCAACGGTGCCATGAAAACCGGGGCTACAGTGGTTGGCTCAGAACCGTCAAGCGTGTATCGGATCGTCACCGCCTGATATGGATTTTTCATCGACACGCTGATGCTATCCATAAAGAGCATGCTTCCGGGAGAGATGACCGGTGCAAACGGCGGTTCGGACTGCAGGCCGCGGTTGGCCGCCTCTTCCTCGCTCCACTTTTTCATCAACTCCGGATCGTCCAATGTGGGCGTTTGATGAAGTGCGCCCCAATCGAATTTCTCGTCAAGCGGATCGAGCGCTTTTTCCGGGTTGAAAACCTCCGGATCCACCGGTCGAACCGTATACGGCGTGAAGTCGGGTGTCTCGGTAAAGAAATCAGCAAGATCGGTCGCGCTGAAGTCATACTGGTTGAGGTAAGGAAGCCCCAGGATATTCCAGAACGTCTTCATGGCACTCCCGAAGCTGTAGTGCATGTGACTCACGAATCCCTTCTTTGCGTAAGGGGAAATGACCATCATAATGCTGCGATGAGCATCCACATGGTCGACACCTCCCTGGGGATCATCTTCCGTAACGACCACGGCCATGTTTTTCCAATACGGAGTGTGGGAAAGGAAATCGATAATCCTGCCCAGAGCCAGGTCATTGTCCATCATGTAACTCTCCGTAAACGGGTAGCCGGCCTCAGGGCGAATACCGGCTCCATGGTCATTCGGGAGGTAAACGGTTACCATTTGAGGCATGCTCTTCCCCTTGGCCATCCAACGCTCGCGGAATTCCTTGATGAACATGTCCGCCCGGAACTGGTCAGGGATGCTCATGTTCCAGGTCGGATACATCTGAGAGGACCGTCTGTACAGCGGTGCCGGGACAGGGTAGTTCACGGTGAACCGAACCCCCGTGTGCTTGAACGCCATTTCTTCGAGGCTGTGGGCATATTGAAGCCCCATCCCGAAATTAAAAAAGTCGATATTGCCCCGCTCAAGATGATCCCAGAGCGAGCCCGCCTCGTTGAAGTCTTCGGGGTAAACCCCGATCGAAGAGCCGGTGATGGCGAGCGTGCCAGGGGCAGTTGATTGAAACTTCGGTTCTCTGCCGCCGCCATAGCTTGCGGGCGTGTTGGTCTCCACCCATTCGTTTGGATACGTGTCCGCGAGCCACCGGTGCCCGTCGGCAGAGACGTCAGAGTCACAGTAGAAGTTGTCTGCGAAGCCAAACCTGCTCGCAAGCGTAAGGTGATTGACCATCACCGTCACGCCCCGGAGGATATCTCCTCTGGTGCTGGCGAGATTCCGGTCTGCTCCGTAGCGGGCAAGCGTTGAATCCCCTCGTGCTCCCTTCACCTGCCCGAAAACCTCGTCGAACGTTCTGTTTTCCTTCGCAATGAAGACGATGTGTTTGATCGGAGAATGCCCGTCCCACTTCCGCTGGGACGGGACCTCGGCGCTGGAGGGGCGAGGTTTCTGCCCCGGGTAGAGCGGAATGGGATTGTTCTTCCGCCAGGCGAAGGCCGGGGCGGTGGACAATTCCATGGCAAAGTTGTTCTTGATGACCTGTTCTGTCTCGGCGGTCAACCGGGCATCGTGGGGGATGTCCATGACTGAAACGGTGCCGTTCATCAGGTTCCCGATGTACGACCCTTTCTTCCCCGGGTTGAAATCCCTCCCGCCGTTTGGCCCGCTGCCATACCCTTTGGCATTGGCAACGATCAATTTCTTGCCGTCATTGCTCACCTTGAGTTTCGAAGGGAACCAGCCCGCCGGGAGATGGCCGAGCACCTTGAGCGATGGAACATCGATCACTCCCACGGCATTGATGCCTGCCTCTGCAACATAAAGTCGTTTTGCATCCGGCGAGAGGGCGACACCATACGGAATCACCCCGCGCAACGTTCCCAACCGCTTGTCGGGCGTCAGGAAGATGTTCTTCACAACCTTGTTCTTCCTGGTATCAATCACCGAGATGCAGTCATTGTTGCCGTTGCTGACAAACACATAGTGATCTGTCGCTACGACCGAATTCGGGCTCGCTCCGCCGACGGCCGGAATACCATCCACCAATTGTCCAACCAGAATGCCGGTCTTGACCTTCGCGGTCACAACCGGCTTCCCAGGCTTCGCTATATCCAGAGTCCACACGGAGAAAGACTCCGGGACGTTCGGGCTTCCCAGACCGGGAACCTTGATGCTGTCATTGTCGATCCCGTTCAACATCTCCTTTGACATATACGCGAAGGGGGGATACTTGAGCGCCGTTTCATTGAGGCGCTTCGCATCCAGGCTCGCTATCGGCTTGTAGGCAAAAACGCCGACATTTGCCACGTAGGCTTGTTTTCCGTCCGGAGAAAGTGCGATGCCGAAGGGATAGCGCCCTACCCCGGCGCTTGCGATGAGAGCCCGCATGACAACGTCGATCACCACCACACGGAAGTTCATCTGGTCCACGGCATAAAGCATGGTGCCGTCCCTGCTCAGGACCAGATCACCGATGTAGCTGTCGGCGAATTTCTGTCCGCCGATTTCCGTGTTGCAGGTAATCTCTCCGAGACGGGTGCCGGTGTCCACATCGAACATGAAGATTCCGCCGTCCTGTCCACCGGCAACAAAGAGCACCCGGTTGTCCGGCGAGATCGCCAGTCCCATATACACCGACGCCAGAATTCCCTGGTCGCTCTCGTATCCTTCCGGGATTTGCCGGACGGTGGGATTTGAACCGAGAACATCCCGTATGATCGAGACAGAGAAAGGCCTCACGCCGGAATTGGCAGTAACGGCCGTCACGCCGTCAGGGCTCAGGATGAGGCCATATGGATGGGGTGCGACGGTGATCTGTCTGCCCCGCGGGGTTAGGCAACGGCCATTGGGGATGATCGTGACTCCGTCCCGGACAATCCGGGTGTACGCATTGCCCGCCGGGGCACGGGAGATCCAAACCTTGTCACCACCCGGCGAGTACGAGCAGGCCAGGGAGAGAAGAACGATGAGGACGCGGGCGCGCATGCGGATCTCAGAGGAATTGAATGGCTTTGACAAAATTCTCTTCGGTGACGCGCAAATGGTCTTCCATGAGTCTGGCACCTGTGTCTCCATCTTGTCGTTCGATTGCCGCAACGATGCGCTCGTGATATCGCAGCATAAGATCATCTGCGGCAGCTGCTCCGCCAACCAATGAGCGCATTTTTGGCAGGAGGGAATAGAGCGGCTGCACGAGGAGTGGCACCACCGCATTGTGACACGATCTGGCGATGAGCGTGTGGAATCTGTTGTCGATCACCCCTTCTGACTGCTGATCGGAGTGATTGCAGGCACGGAGTTCGTCCAGTGTCTGTCGCAGATCCCTCAGGTCGTTGTCAGTTCGGGACGTTGCAGCTTCTTTCACGATTTGCGGCTCGAACATCAGGCGCACCTTCAAGATCTCCAGCGTCGTCTCCTTGTTCAGGGTCAGCTCAAAGTAGAGGTTCAGCAGGGACAGCGCGCTCTCGCCCGAGAGCTCGCTGACGTACATGCCATCCCCCTTTTTGACGCTGATCAGCCCTCGCGCATGGAGGCGCCGGAGCGCTTCGCGGAGCGGAGTCCGGCTGACGCCGAGCATTGCGCAGAGTTCGGTTTCCGTGGGGAGTTTGTCCCCTGCCTGGAGCACTTTCTCCCGGATTGCCTGCTCGATATCCTCGTCAATCCGCTGACTCAGTGTCAAGGCAGAATCGCCGATCTTCTTGAACATTTTTGCCACAATGAATCCTCCCTCTTGACTTTCGCCAAAGTACTGGAACGTCTGAATCCGTTACTTTGGCAAAGGTCAATGACGGTGAAGAGCAGTAGTAGTGAAGCCAGAAGTGGTGCCAGAGAGGTTCGTCTCACCCCCAACGGGAGACGGTTCATCATATGTCATACATACTACGTGGAGAATGTAGAGGTTATTTGCAACTTAATCAAGGGACAGGAAGAGGAAAATCGGGCGAGGTATTGATGCAGGGCCACGGGACGCAGTGGCCCTGCATAAAGAGATATCAGGAAAGCTTTTCTCTTGGCGATCCACTCAGACTATTGCTACTTCGAATTCTCCGGCCTAAGCCCACGTACCGCCGCCCCGGCTTTCCACATCTCGGAGTTCTTCCAGGTATCAAGCTCCCGCTGGAGCGTTTCACGATAATCGGGGGCCGAACAGGTGTCAAGCACCCGCTTTGTCTCCACCCCCTCCTTCACATCGCGATAGAGCAATTCGAAGAGCGGCTTCACGGCTACCTCAAACCGCTGGGCCCAATCCAGCGCCCCGCGCTGCGCCGTCGTGCTGCACGCGGCAAACATCCAATCCATGCCGTTCTTCCCGACAAGGGGATAAAGACTCTGCGTCGCCTCTTCAACCGTCTCGTTGAATGCCTCGCTCGGCGAGTGCCCCATGGCACGCAGGGTGTCATACTGTGCCTTCATCAGCCCTGCAATGGCGCCCATCAAGACGCCTCGTTCACCGGTGAGATCGCTGTAGACCTCATGCTCAAAGGTCGTTGGGAAAAGATATCCGGAACCAATAGCGATGCCAAGTGCCAGGACCCGCTCGCGTGCTCTACCGGTCGCGTCCTGGTAGACAGCGAAACTGGCATTGATCCCGCTCCCGGCAAGATAGTTGGTTCTCACCGTACGCCCTGAACCTTTCGGGGCGACAAGCATCACATCCACATCGGCAGGGGGCACCACACCCGTCTGGTCCTTGAAGACGATCGAGAAGCCATGCGAGAAATAGAGAGCCTGCCCTTTCCGCATGTTGCGTTTGACGGCGGGCCAATGTTCCTTCTGCCCTGCGTCAGAAAGAAGATACTGAACCACAGTCGCGCGGCGGACAGCTTCCTCCATGTCAGCAAAGAGATTTTCCCCCTCCACCCATCCGTCCGCAATCGCATCCTTCCAACCTTTTCCCCCTTTCCGCTGGCCGATAATGACCTGGACCTTGTTGTCCCTCAGGTTCAATGATTGGCCGTGTCCCTGGGGACCATAGCCCAGGATCGCGACTGTTTCATTCTCCAGGACCTTTTGAGCTTTGGAGAGCGGGAATTCTTCCCGCGTCACGACGTTCTCTTTAACGCCGCCGAAGTCGATGAGAGGCATGCTGCTCTATCCTTCCAAATTGTGTGAATGATTAAATTTCACCCTGGAACTCGCGCTTGAGCGCGACGCGTCCGGTACGGGCCAGTTCCTTGATCCCGAACGGCTTGAGCATCTTGATGAATGCATCCACCTTCTGCTGGCCTCCGGTCCCTTCCAATGTCAGTGTGCGCGGGCTGATATCCACGACCTTCGCGCGGAAGATCTCGGCGATCTGAATGATCTCGGACCGGTTCTCGGGAGTGGACTGGACTTTGAGCAGGACAAGCTCCCGTTCCACGAAGCTGTCGAACGTCAGGTCGACGACCTTGACCGTGTTGATCAGCTTGTTGAGCTGCTTAATGATCTGTTCGATGATCTGGTCGTCCCCGCGGGTGACAATGGTCATGCGGGACACCGCTTCGTCTTCCGTTGGCCCCACCGAGAGGCTGTCGATATTGTACCCTTTTGCAGCAAAAAGTCCGGCTACCCGGTTGAACGCACCGAACTTGTTCTCGACAAGCATGGAGATCGTGTGCCGCTTCATGCTCGCCTGTGCTTCCTGAGTATACGCCATGGGAGCTCCCCGAGTCAGAATGAATTGGTGCCGTTCATGAGGGTTGCCGGGCCGGCTGCTGGCTTTTTCCTTTGCTATAGACGGTAACCTGCTCAGACGCCCCTGTCGGCTCAGGTGAATCAATCATCTCATTTATCGTCTGTCCGGCCGGCACCATCGGATAAACATTGTCTTCCTTGGCCACGACGCATTCCACGAGCACGGGCCCGTCGTTCCACTCCATCGCCTGCCGGATCGTTGCTTCGACCTGGGATGGATGGGTAATGCGATATCCCGGCATCCCGTACGCATCCGCGAGCTTCACAAAATCCGGGCTTGAGATGCGCACCTGAGAATAGCGCCGGCGCCAGAAGAGCTCCTGCCATTGCCGCACCATTCCAAGGAACCCGTTGTTCATGACGAAGATCTTGATGGGAAGCTTGTGCTCGACGATCGTTGCCAGCTCCTGGATATTCATCTGAATTCCACCGTCCCCGCTGATGGAGATCACCGGCAGCCCCGTCTGGGCAAATGCAGCTCCCATGGCAGCAGGGAGCGAAAAGCCCATGGTCCCGAGCCCACCGGAGGTAATCATGGTGCGCGGATGCATGAACGTGAAGAACTGCGCCGCCCACATCTGGTGCTGTCCAACGTCGGTCACCACAATGGCATTCCCCCCCGTCGCTTCGCCGATCGCCCGGATCACCTGTTGGGTTCGCAACGCATTGTCGGATGAATACCGGAGAGGATGCTCCTCGCGCCATTGCTGAATGGTCGTGAGCCAATCGGCGGTCGGCAGAGGGCGGATCAAATCCTGGAGCTTTGACAGCACATTCCGCACGTCGCCCACGATCGGGACATCCACCTGCACGTTCTTGCTGATTGCGGATGGATCGATATCGATGTGGATCTTTTTTGCCTCGGCGGCGAACGCTTCGGTCTTGCCTGTCACCCGGTCATCGAACCGCGCACCCACGGCGATCAGCACGTCGCAGTAATTCACCGCCATGTTCGCATACCAGGTTCCGTGCATGCCGAGCATGCCGAGCGAAAGCGGATCCGATTCGGGGAACGCCCCGAGCCCATGCAGGGTTGTGGTCACCGGGCAGCCGAGCGTTTGGGCAAGTGTCCGCAGTTGTTCCGCGGCACCGGACTGGATGGCGCCTCCACCGACATACAACACCGGCCTCTTCGCAGCGTTGATCAAATCCGCAGCCTTCCTGATCTGACCGCTATGTCCTTCCACGGTGGGGTTGTAGGTGGGCAGATCCACCCGCTCAGGATAATCAAAGACCGCTTTCTGTGCCATCACATCCTTGGGGAGGTCCACCAGCACCGGCCCGGGGCGGCCGCTGGTGGCAATGTAGAAGGCCTCTTTTATTGTACGCGCCAGCTCACGCACATCGCGCACCAGGTAATTGTGTTTGGTTATCGGGCGGGTGATCCCGACAATGTCGGCTTCCTGAAATGCATCGTTGCCGATCAGGGGAAGCGCGACCTGTCCGGAGAATACCACGATGGGAAGGGAATCCATGTACGCGTCCGCGATGCCGGTCACGGTGTTCGTGGCACCGGGCCCCGAGGTGACAAGGGCAACACCCGGGCGCCCTGTTGCACGAGCATATCCCTCGGCCGCATGCGTCGCTCCCTGCTCATGACGCGTGAGAATATGTTTGATATCGCTGATATCATGAAGGGCATCGTAAATGCCGATCACGGCACCGCCGGGATAGCCGAACACGACCTCGACTCCCTCCGCAATCAGGCTCCGGACGAAGATCTCCGCTCCGGTCATGAGTCGTCCTTTCCCCCCTGCAGCCGGCGTGCCGGCCGTGTGTGCTGGCTGTCCTTCCATGTGATGCTCTCCCGTTGTGATGTTGAATGGTAGAATGAAACTCTATGTCCGGTTCCTCGTCCAGCATGTGCTGTTCGAACGCGGAACAACGTGCTCGTTATTGGGCCACGTCTTTAGTCCGTGACCGCACCTGTGCTACTGGCGGAAACCAGGCGGATATATTTAGCAAGCACCCCCGAGGTATATCGAGGTGCCGGCGGAAGCCACGCAGCGCGCCGCCGCTCAAGCTCCTTCGCAGAGACATTCAGCTGAAGGAGACGGCGCTCGGCATCAATCGTCACACTGTCTCCCTCTTGCACAAGAGCGATGGTACCGCCGACAGCGGCTTCGGGGGAAACATGGCCCACCACCATGCCGTACGTTCCCCCGGAGAACCGACCGTCAGTGATCAAACCTACAGAGTCTCCGAGTCCTGCCCCGATCAGCGCTGACGTTGGGGCGAGCATTTCGCGCATACCCGGCCCCCCCTTCGGCCCTTCGTACCGGACGATGATCACGTCGCCCGGATGGAGTGCGCCTGCGAGAATAGCCTCGAGACAGCGCTCTTCGGAATCAAAGACACGCGCGGGACCCGTGATGACCGGACGCTTTACCCCGGTAATCTTTGCCACGGCACCGTCCTCGGCAAGGTTCCCCCGCAGTATGGCAAGGTGTCCTTGCGGATAAAGTGGTTTCTCCCAGGGATGGATGATTTCCTGTCCTGCCGGAGGGGATGACGGAACAGCGGAAAGAAGTTCCTCCACCGTCTGTCCGGTCACCGTCAGAGCGTCTCCATGCAACACGCCATGAGTCAGAAGGATCTTCATGACCTGCGGGACGCCGCCGGCGTCGTGGAACTCCGTGGTCACAAATCTGCCTGAAGGTTTCAGGTCGCACAACACAGGAACGCGTCCCCGTATGGTTTCAAAATCATCCAGCGTGAGTGGCACCCCTACGGCATGAGCTATCGCCAGGAGATGGAGCACGGCATTGGTGGATCCTCCCAGCGCCATGACAACGGCGATGGCGTTCTCGAAAGCTCTGCGTGTAAGAATCTGGCGGGGGAGCCTCTGATGGCGGATGGCATCGACCAGGGCATATGCGGCCTTCGCCGTGCTTTCTGCCTTTTCCTGGTCTTCGGCGGCCATCGTGGAAGAATACATGAGGCTCATGCCCATCGCTTCGATCGCAGAGGACATGGTGTTGGCGGTGTACATCCCTCCGCACGACCCGGCGCCCGGGCAGGCATGGCGCTCCACCTCCATCAGTTCCTGCTCGCTTATTTTCTTCGCGCTGAATTGTCCCACCGCTTCGAACGAGCTGACGATGGTCAGGTCTTTTCCGTTGAGCTTTCCCGGCTTGATCGTGCCGCCGTAGACAAAGATGGCGGGGATGTTCAAGCGCGCAATGGCAATCATTGCGCCGGGCATGTTCTTGTCGCATCCACCGATGGCCAGCAGGCCATCCATGCTCTGCGCGCCGCAAACGGTCTCGATGGAGTCGGCGATGACTTCACGGGAAACGAGGGAATATTTCATGCCTTCCGTCCCCATGGCGATTCCATCGCTGACGGTGATGGTCCCAAAGACCTGCGGCATGGCACCGGCTCCGCGTAAAGCATCGATCGCGCGGTCGGCAAGCGTGTCCAGTCCAATGTTGCAGGGAGTAATGGTGCTATACCCGTTGGCCACGCCCACGATCGGCTTGTTGAAATCATCATCACCAAAACCGACCGCCCGCAACATAGCTCGATTGGGGGAGCGCTGGACTCCCTCGGTCACTACCCTACTTTTTCGATTATTGCCAATATCCATGATTCACTCCTTGTTCGCCAGAAGTGAACCTCGCTTTACCGAGCTAAAACTTGAAAAAGACTGGTTAGGCTGGTTAACCTCTGGCGTCTGCTTAGCTGAGATTTACCAGCGCTAGCGCAAACGAGAGGCTAATTAGAAGGATGACGATATGCAGACGAGAAACGGCATGTTCCACCCCGCCCTTACGAAGGAAAGGTGCGGCCACTTGGGCTGGGGCGGTATGGATGCCGGTGTGCATTGTTGAAAAGTGCATCAGGTACTATAATATAGGAAGATAGATCAGTAAGTCAAGGGAAAAAGCGAATCTGCGTTCCATATCTTGAACCTTGCCTCAGAGGTAATTTGGAGGTTACATATCAATGGCCCTCGGCGACAACTGCTTTTTTCACTCTCCACGTTCCCACCCCGAAAACTGGAGGTTCTTCTGCATCCGGCCAGACTCGTGTGCTTGGTAGAACACCTTCACCCCTTCGTCCGTTCCCTGTTGAAATAACACGACACGCTGGCAAATCGCCGGGCAAGTAGTTGTTTACCCAACCACCTGGTGTGCCCCAAGCTCGTTGAGCAGGGAATCATACTGGTCTTTTGTCAACCGGCGGATCTGCTTGCGGTTTTTCCTGTTGCGGAGGAACCGAAGGAGAATCTTGTAGCTGTCATAGTCGAACGTGTTTGCCCCGGGGAGCACGTCCCGGAAGCCGTCATCCGTGAACCGGACGGAAGAGACAAGGCACCACTGATCGATGAGAAATGCTTCCCCCTCGTTCTCGTCGTCTCCCTTTTCCTCAATGAGGATCCCGCCCGGGTAGGGCCACGCGTGGACCTTGCGCTCGGCAAAGGCGGCGTCGAACCGCGCATTGTATTCGCCCGGATCCTCGGTCCCGATGCACGCCCCCCGGCACCGGTGCAAATGGTACTGGAAACAGCACGCGCTGGTTTTCTCAAGCCCCAGGAGCTTATGACAGAGTTCATGTTCCCGGGCCATGGTGACAAGGGATTCTCTGGCCTGGCTGCGGTTCTTGAATACAGTCAGCAGTCCCCCCACTTCCCACGGGGTAACCATATCAACGGATTGAAGATCGCACGCTGTGTATCCCTCCTTGGTTTCGCGCCTGCGCAGAACGATCAGTTTCTTCTTGAGCCGGGCGACACGGTTATGAATCGGTTGCAGATCTTTGATCAGCCGTGACTCCAGCAGCAACGCGCCAAGCTCGCCGGCGGTGGTCCGGGCCTCCACTGCATGGGTCTGGCCACAGATGCTCAGTTCCTTGCCGGACGAGGGGGAAAGAGAGAAATGGGAGACGACCCTGCGCCGTATGTTCTTGCTCTTGCCAACGTAGAGGAGTTCGTTCTTGGGCCCATAGAAAAGATACACGCCCGGAGAGTCCGGCAGAGAGCGAATCATCTCCCTGTCAAGTTGTCCGGGAACAGCACCCTCCATCGCGGCCTGGATGCCCCAGTTGAGCCGCTCTTTACCTTCCCGGGACCGCACAGAGAGCATGAAGTCATAGACCGCCGTAGCATCTCCCATGGCCCGGTGCCGCTGTTCGCAGGTGAGGCTATGGCGCTCGATGATGCTCGAAAGATCATGGTGAGCAAAGGTGGGAAAGAGTTTTCTGGAGAGAGTGACCGTGCAGAGGCAGCGGGCTGAGAATCTCCTGTTAAGGCGTTTGAACTCGTTCCTGAGGAAGCCATAGTCAAAGCGCACGTTGTGCGCGACGAATATCGCTGCATGGAGCAAATCGCCGATGCGGTCCGCCACATCCTCGAACAGAGGTGCCGTCGAGAGCTCGGCGGCGGAGATTCCGGTGATCGACTCAATGATCGGCTCGACTTCGCATTCGGGATTCACGAGCGACTCGAAGGTCTCAACGACTTTTCCCCTCTCGACTCTGACAATGGCAATTTCAATGATACGATTGTACGCAGGGCTTGTGCCAGTCGTTTCCGTATCGACGATGGCAAACGTGCCCTTGTCAAAGCTGAGGTTGGGGGATTTCATTTAAGTTACACTTGAGGTCTAGAGTTAATGTAACGACCCACGGGATGAGGCGCAAGCATGCGATTTGCCTCAGCCAATTTCCACTCGAAACGGGGTCGTTGCCTCATGGAAGTTTCTACTCGAAATGCAGGGGGAGGAACTATCCTTTGTTGCATTTTCCCTGTTCGGCACCTATATTTTCATTTCCAATAACTCAACGCACCCCATGCAACAACTCTTTGCTCTTCTGATCTTCACAGCCGGACTCCTGACTCCTATGGCAAAGGCCCAAACATCGACACCGCCGTTACGCCTGGCCATCGTCGGGCTGGTCCATGGCCACGTCCCCGGATTCATTGAAGGCTCGCTCTCCCGGGCGGACATCCGTCTCGTTGCTATCGTAGAAGCCGACCGCCAGCTCGCAGCGCAGTATGCCGCCAGATATCATGTGGATTCGGCACTTCTCTTCACAGACCTTGAAGGAATGCTCAAGAAGGTCAAGCCGGAAGCGGTAGCCACATTCACCAGCACATTCGATCACCGGAAGGTCGTGGAGACGTGCGCCCGCCACGGCGTGCATGTCATGATGGAAAAACCGCTTGCCGTTTCCATGGCCCATGCCCGTGCGATGGAAACGGCCGTGGCCAAAGGGCATATCCACCTCCTCGTCAACTATGAAACTACCTGGTATTCATCGAACCATGCGGCCTACAAGATGGTCGTGAAGGATGGAGCAATCGGTGATATCCGGAGGATCGTCGTTCATGATGGACACCGCGGACCAAAGGAGATTGGCTGCCAGCCCGAGTTCCTCAAATGGCTCACCGATCCCATTCTCAATGGGGGAGGCGCGCTGACAGATTTTGGATGCTACGGCGCTGACTTGATGACCTGGCTGATGGGAGGGAAAAGGGCCCTCAGCGTCACTGCAGTCACACAGCAGATCAAGCCGGCCGTCTATCCAAAAGTGGACGACGAAGCAACGATCGTGCTGACGTATCCGAAGGCAACAGGAATTATCCAGGCGTCCTGGAACTGGCCGTTCGACAGGAAGGACATGGAAATCTACGGCCTGACGGGACTTGTGAACACGGTGAGAAGGGATTCGCTCAGAGTTCGGTTGGGTCAGAACCCTGAAACGCTGATCGCTGCCGCTCCGCTTGCACCCCCGGAGAGCGATCCTCTTACATACCTTGCAGCTGTTGTCCGGGGGAAAACAGCGCCCGCCGGTCTTTCATCCCTCAAGGTCAACATGGTTGTGACCGAGATTCTGGACGCTGCACGACTTTCAGCGAAGTCTGGGAAGACTGTGAAGCTGCGGCCATGACCGAATGGACTCGATCCAGGAGCTGTCCTGGAACCATCCTGGGATTGGGGAACTCGGGGCTACTCTGAGTTCCCAGTTCCCGATTCCTCGTTAGTTCTTTAATCTCGCAATCGTCTTGGCCGCCTCCTCGCCAACACCGATGCGATATCCTTCCGACAGGAAATAGATATCCCCTTTGACGTCGGCGACGAGCAGAACAGGCAGCTCAGCCTGAACCTGACGCTGCATGCTCTTCGCCACGTCGCGCCAGAGTCCGCTCTGAAGACTGTCTGTCCCGAGAACCACCTGCTGAGGCAACCGGAATGGCTGTCCCGTTGCGGAGAGAGGAATTGAGGGCTTGCCCGGGGTCAGCAGAACAATTCCTCCCCCCCATTTCTCGAAGGTCTGCCGCAAATCCTCCAAATCCTTCAACACATGTTTCGTGGGCTCCTTGTCGGGATCGATCCACGCCAGGAGCAGCCCCTTTCCCTTCGCAGCCTCCGTGAGCGTCACGGTGCTCTTCGAACCGCCGGCGACAACAGGAGCCTTCATATCAATTTCCCCGCATGCCTTCAACGGAACTGCAGCTTCGCGCAGGTTCAATGCCACATGGGTGCTCTCACCTGATGACACCGTGAAAAATGAAAGGTTCGAGAGAACCGTCCCGTCGGGCATCCGGTTGCCGGTGACCAGCATGTAGTGCCCCACTTCAACATTCAGCGTGAGGGGAAATGCCTGGCCGTCGCCAAAATCATAATCCAGCGTGTGGTACTTTCCGGAATCGAACCTCGCGAGCGTATACTGGATCCAGTAGACGGGGCTTCTCTCGCCCGGGGCGGCCTTGCGATCGATGATCAGCGGCCCTGTTGCAAGCACGGCGGCCCGGGCCTTCCCGAACTCGACGGTCTGCCAATCCGTCCCGTCGAAATACTGCGGCTCCTTGGAAGCCGGCTCAAGGCGCGCAGGGATGCCGAAGCTTCTGCATGCCGACACGAAAAAGATATCCCGCGACGATGCATCAGCAACCCGAATGTCGAAGACACCGCGCGGTGTGAGCGGCGTGTGGTACCAGTTTTCTGTTTCATCAACCTTCACACTGTCCTTTATCCACCCCACGAGCTCGGATGGATCTTTGCGGCATCGTCCAACAAACGCCGGATTGAACCCATCCTGCAAAGTGCTTCGATATGCTACCAGGAGTTCGTTATTCACTCGAGGACACAAGACATAGTCGTTGGATGAGGCCTTCTCCGCGTAGAGAGGTGCGTACCTGGACGCACGCAGGAGATAGTCCTGCAGTGCGGAAAACGGGATATCACGCAAATCTTTATCGGCAAGTGAGGAGAGAAGAGGGAAGATCAATGGCCTTGTCCCGGGAGGCGCCCCGGCAAGAAGCTGCGCAAGCGTGTTCCAGTTTCCCCTGCTGTTTCGAATGAACATCCAGACGCTGTCGGGATTGAGCCCTGCACCGGCTGCAAGCCTGGCAGCACCCGCTGAATCCATGAACGTCGCCGCATGTTCCGACCGTGCCTTGTCCTCAGCCTGCAGACGTTTGGTGTTCGCTCCTCCATCGTGTTTCGCCGCAGGCGATGGAGGCCGTTCAAGCGGCGGTACAAGGTCATATTGCTCGCTGTAAGAAGTCCCGGGAACGCGACCGAGTATCACCTCGGCTGTGTCCGTGGATTCCACGGTTACCTTTCGATATCCGTACTTCTCCCCCCTCCACGCCCAGACAAGCAGGTCGCCGAGCCCCGTCGTGAATGAAAGCACCCCCTTCGCGTCCGTCAGGCCGGACGCAATCGGATAGAACTCCGCATAGTTGTAGAGCTGAAACTCAACACGCGCCCCTGCAACCGGACGTCGGAGTGAATCGAGCACGCGCGCAACCAGCGTCTTGACCGTCGCATAGTGGGAAAGAAGATTGATCTCCGAATACTTTTCCGTCCGTATGATTGCTTCCTCCGGCCCTTCATAGCGGCCGAAGACTTTCGTGTGCACAAGCATGGCTCTGCGAGCCGGCTCTTTGAACCACGCCATATCCAGGTCTGCCTCCGGTTCGCACCCTCCCAGGAAGTGCCACTTCCCATCGACCCATGCCTCGACCCACGCATGGTTATCGTCACTGTGGGCCCACCGCGGTGTGTAACACTGCCGGGCGGGTATGCAGACGGCCCGCAATGCAGTCACCAGCAGCGTGGTCTCCTCGCCGCAACGGCCAAACCCCGTATTGATCACGGCGAGCGGCGCTGAGGTCCGGATATCCGTAGACTGGTAGGTTGCTCTTTCATGACACCAGTGATTGACCTCGAGGGTGGCCTCTCTCATGCTCATCCCCTTTATCCGGTCTTTGAGTGCCTGGAAGACGACGAGGCGGGCAGTGTCGAGGTTTTCGTTGTTTACGCGATACGGAAGGACAAAATGCCGGAACAACTCTTCCGGCACCCGGTTTCCCCACAAAAACGCTCTCTTCGCTTTAAACGCAGTCCGTACTTGTTTAAGGAAAAAGGCGCCGTCATAATCGGCAAGGTCGCTCAAAGGCATGTAAGCATACAGGAATTTGAGTGCCTCTTCTTCCTCCAGGCTCAGATGAGACCGGAAAACAGAAAAAAGCGGGTCGGTCCTCCTCTGGGCCTCCGCTTTTCTTTTCTCAAAGTCCTCCTGAACTGTCTTGCGATAGTGCGGATCGCCGAGAAAATGCTGCTGGGAAAATAAAGGCACGACCCAAACACATACCGTAATCAACACACGCACAGCGAGCTCGCTCCGGAGTCCCATCGGTTCATTCCTCTTTCCATATTCGCGAATCCTGCCGGATGTGCCAGCGCTCCAGCTTGTTCCCCGGCATCGTCAGAACAGCCGTTGCTTCATAGCCGTCGTCGGCCGGCGCAAGGGAAGGCTTCCCCACCCCATTCTGTTCCTGCATCTGGATGTCCAGGTCGTCCAATGACGCTGCCCATTGTTTATGCGTGTTGAAGTATGCTCTCTCTGCGTAGTAGATCTGATAGAGCACATGTCTGACCCCACGCGCCGGGTCGGGAACGAACGAGGCCGTGCCTGGCGGGGCGGTGGAGAACTGAAGATATCCCCAACGTTCTGGCCAATGCATATCGATAATTCCCTGCGGCGACCAGACCCAGTTATCCTCCGGCGTGTTGGGCGTCTTATGGTATTTCCCGCCTGTCGTCGTGATCTGCCATTCCACTCTCGAGAAATTGATCCTCCATTGATCTCCATTCTCCGGCGGCGAAGGACGGTGCGCATATTCTTTCAGCGACTCCCACGGGAAGGCGATCTCCACGTTCCAGCCCTTATCAATATCGCGCGGATCGTTCAGCGTGCCGTCGACGTGCACGGCTGTCATGAGACCATCGATGTTCCAGCGGGGAACCGGCGGTCCGCCGTCGCGATACGGCTTCTTGAGTAGAAGGTCCCATACCGTGTTGAGCGCGTTCATCTCAAACTCATAATACTCATGGCTGTCGCCGTCAGGATCGATAAAAACTTCGAAGTCGTTGTCCCGAAAGATGACGGTGTCCCGCGTGACGAGTGTTGCCCAGACATGTGGCTCCTCAAGCTCGGCGGCGACGTACAGATTATAGTCGTCCCAGAGCATTTTCACGCGCGTCCTGAAGCGAGGCACCGGTTTCAGATCTCCTTCAATATCCTGGAACCAGTCGGTCCAGGGAGCAGCGCTCCACGCCGCATCGTCGAGCCGTCCATCGACATTGGGCGGGCGGAAGGTGTGGTAACAGACGTACCCCTTCATCGGGGGTTCATGCGTCTGACCGTCGGCGGCACCCAAAGGGGCACACTGCAACGACAGGAACACTCCTGCGAACAAAACGAGGGCGCGCATTCCAATCCCGGGCTTTTCTATTTCGCTCCTCCCTGCCAGGTCATGGAGGGCGGAGGTGAATTCTTTGCGGCGCCCCAGGCGGTGTTGGGGGTATTGCCCATGACGAACTCCAGCGTTCCCCCTTTCATGATATCCTGGTATGTAATCCAGGGCCTGTCCAACGGAGCGCTGTTAAGCCTTGCCGATTGAATGTACATGTTGGCCACGGAGGTGTTCTGTGCCGTGACGGTAAAAGTCTTTCCGCCTCCCACATCGATTTCGGCGCGCTCCATCATGGGGCTGCCAATTTCAAACGTCCCGTCGGCGGGATTAACGGGATAGATCCCGAGCGCGCTCAAGACATACCAAGCGGACATTTGTCCGCAATCTTCGTTTCCGGCAAGCCCGTCCGGCTCCGGCTTGTAGAAGGACTCCATGATGGAGCGGGTGAGCTTCTGGGTCTTCCAGGGCATACCCACGTAGTCATACAAGTACGCAATATGGTGGCTTGGCTCATTGCCATGCGCGTACAAACCAATGAGGCCCGAGACATCGGGGGTCGCCCCGGTTCCTTCGAGATCTGAAGATTGGTTGAACAACGAGTCGAGCATCATGGAAAAATGCGGGATTCCTCCCATGAGCTGCACGAGGCCCGCAACATCATGCGGGACAAGCCAGGTGTATTGCCATGCGTTTCCTTCGGTGTACTCCGGCTGTTTGCCCGTGGAGAAGCGGGGATTGAACGGCGTAACCCAGCTGCCGTCGAAATTCCTGCCCCGCATGAATCCCGTCGAGCTGTCAAAGAGATTTCTGTAGTTTGCAGCCCGCGTCATGAATAGTTCGTAGTCCTCTTTCTTCCCGAGCGCCTTTGCCGTCTGTGCAATGCACCAATCATCGATGGCATACTCCAGCGTTTTGGAGACGGATTCATTCTCTTTGTCCGCGGGAATATATCCGAACGGCCGCACGGGTTTGAGGATCAGCGCCTCCTGCCGTGCCGGCTGGCCATCCAGGGCAACGCTTACCTTGAGCGGAGTGTCCTTCTTCACCGCCGGTACGGTAAGATAGAATGTGTTCAGCCCTGCAACGATATTGCCGTGGATTGCTCCAGCGCCTTCTGTGGTAATCGTTGCTGCCACCGGCTTTCCGATATGCTCAATGTCAACTTTAACGAATTGCTTCGCCGCGCCATTTTCCTGAATCAACGCGAATTCATTGCCGACGATAACCCTGGGCTGCAGAGAGTATTCAAAGACCATGATCCAGTCCGGACTGCCGGCATTCTCGCCAACGATTCGAATGGTGGCGGGCTTACCCGGCGAGAGGGCCGATGCGGGCAGCTTGATGACCATATTGCCGAAGTAATCCCCATAGCCGTCGACCATGTCCGTCTTGAATGAAAGCACCGCGCCGTCTTTTCCCTGTACTCTCCATTCTTTCATGGACGCATCCTTGGCGCTGGTAAAAGAAAACCAGGGATTCCCGTCAACGGAAAGCTCAAACCGGTGCGCCCCTTTGCCGGAAGCAACTCCCGCCAGCCAGACAAATGTGACAAACGGTTCGGTCACCTTCTTGGAGACCGGCTGCGTCTCCCAGGTGATCGCTTGCTTCCCATCGCCCGCTCTCTCAATGAGCGCCACCTTGGCCAGGGGATGCGAGGAATGATAACCGAACGTTTCTCCCGCGACGGTGCGTGCATACCCGGACACGATGAGAGCGGAAGAGAAGTCCTCTGCCTGAGACGTCCCGTCTCTCTTCTCCGCGGGGAGCGACGACAAGGCAGGGGGGGTCAAGTTATAGTAGCGAAGGCCCTTGCCATCCTGGAACGCGCTTTTCTTCATTGCAGCGAGCGCCTCCATTGGATCAAACCCTTTGATGCCTTTGAGATATGCGTCCGCAATGACGGGAACCGCGTGATAGCCCACCATGGTATTGGTTTCATTTGCCGCGAGCGGCCAGACAGGCAGAAGGCCTCCCTCTTTGCCAAAGGCCAGCATGGATTGCACCATCGAACCCACACGCTCCGGTTCGATGATCGTATAGAGCGGGTGGGCTGCCCGGTATGTATCCCAGAGCGAAAAGGTGGAATAATTCTGAAATCCCGAGCCCTGGTGCACTGCGCCATCCGCCCCGCGGTATTGCCCATCGATATCGGCATACAGGGTCGGGGCGAGCATCGTATGGTAGAGGGAGGTATAGTATGTGCGGAGCAATTCGGGCCGGGAGCTCACAACGCGCACCTTGTTCAGTTCTTTTTCCCATGTTTGGCTTGCCGCACTTTTCAGGCCGTCAAAATCCCACCCCGGGATCTCCCCGTCGAGATTCTTCAGTGCACCGTCAACGCTTACCGCCGAGATGCCCACTTTTATAAGAAGGATGCTATCGCTTCCGGTCGGAAAGAAAAAGACCCCCTTCACATCTTTCCCATTCGCTTCCTTTGCCGCATCGGTCATCGTCCCGCCGGCACCCATAGCTGCCCGGGCAAAGGGGCGCGAGAACCGTGCCGCGAAGAAGACCTTCTGATCAGCGGCCCAGCCGCTCGAGAACCTGTAGCCCGTCACGAGTGCCGGGCCTTCGATCTTCATCTGCGTTTCAATCGGAACATCATCCTGACCGTATTTCAGGTTTATGATCACACGGGACGAATCCGTCGAAGGGAATGTGTAGCGGTGGAATCCTGCCCGTGCAGTTGCCGTGAGCTCTACGGTGACGCGGCTGTCGGCCAGGAAAACGGAATAGTACCCCGGCTCTGCACGTTCACGCTGATGCGAGAATGGGGATCGATAGCTCTCGTTGAGACTTCGGGATGACGTTGTGGGCATAAAAAGGATGTCCCCCAGGTCGGCGCACCCCGTACCGCTGAGATGCGTGTGGCTGAATCCCACCAGGCCGGTATCGGAGTAGTGATATCCTGAGCACCAGTCCCATCCCGACTTGCCGGCATCCGGGCTGAGCTGCACCATGCCAAAGGGCACCGATGCACCGGGATACGTATGTCCATGTCCTCCGGTGCCAATGAATGGATCGACATAGCGGACGAGCTTGTCGGCGGCAGGTTGTCCGGATGTGACGGAGAGGGCCAGGACGCACAGGGCCAGCAACGGTAGAACACGGCGTGCCCTTGCCATTGGAACAAACGTACGGCGATGGAATGTCATAATATCCTCATTTCAGGAAGGAAGGGCGAGCAAGGCGAAGTATGAGCCTCCCCGCCGTCATATGCGTTCTGCGAGCAGGCGTGGCCGCTCTGCATGGATCTTGACGATCATCTCGCCGAAGAGCGTGTTTGCCCAGGCAAACCATTTCCGGGTGAAGTTCTTCGGGTTATCTTTGTGGAACGACTCGTGCATATAACCTGTGCCGGCATGCGACCCTTTCAGTATCCGCAGGCAGCGAAGCACTTCCTGCTCGTTCCCGCTTGTGAGCGCCCGCATGATGATGCCGAGGGGCCAGATCATGTCCATCCCCACGTGCGGCCCGCCGATACCCTCGCCGGCTGTTCCGCTGAAGTAGTAAGGATTGGCTTTGCTCAGGACGAGTGCCCGGGTACTTGCATAGAGCGGGTCGGTCGCCTTGCAGCATCCGAGATACGGAAGAGCCAGCAAGCTTGGGACGTTGGCGTCGTCCATGCAAAGCGCGTTGCCGTAACCGTCCACCTCGTATGCGTAGACCTTTCCGTAAATGCGATGGGTGACAACGCCATACTGATGGAGCGCCTCCTCCACCTGCGCGGCGAGTTCCCGGCATTCGTGAGCCAGAGCGGGAAGCTTCGGCTCAGTGATCAGGATTTCTGTCAGCTGCTTCAGGATCGTGACGGCGAACAGGTTGGAGGGAACCAGGAAGGGATAGATGCAGGCATCATCCGAAGGCCTGAAGCCGGAATGGATCAGTCCCACGGGGCGCGTGGGGTTGCCGTACCCTCCCAGGGGGAGCGTATCGTACCATTTCTCGGTTCGCCGCTGGAAGTGATAAGGCCCGGGCCCCTTGATCCGTTGTTGCTCACGGAACGTTTTCACAACAAGCGCCATCGCATCGCGCCATTGGGCGTCAAACACCGACGTATCGCCGGTCGTCTTCCAGTAGCCATACGAAAGGCGAACGGGATAACAAAGCGAATCGATCTCCCACTTCCGTTCATGAAGTCCGGGCTTCATGTCGGTCAGGTCCGAGTCCCACTCGCTTCCGGTAAGCCCGTCATTGAACGCATTGGCGTAGGGATCCAGAAGGATGCAGCTCGCCTGGCGGTGGATGACGCCGGCAAGCATCGCCTGGAGCTTCCGATCGCTCTTTGCCAGGGGAAGATAGGGCCAGACTTGTGCGGTGGAATCGCGCAGCCACATGGCGGGGATGTCGCCCGTGATGACGAATGTGTCGGGCTTGCCGTTCCGTGTCGTGTGTGTGATAGTCGTATCGAGGGTATTCGGATAGCAGTTCCGGAACATCCAGGCAAGTTCGTCATCCACGATGGTCTTTGCAACACGATCGATCGTTGCCTCGACCGCGTCGCTGATGAAGCGCCGTTTATCTGTGGGGGGGCGCATGGAGGGGAACTCATTCCCCGCTCCCTGCACCGTGTGGAGGCCTGTCATCAGCCCGGCCGCCATAATACCTGCCGTTTTCAATGCATCCCGGCGGGTCACCATCATTTACACCTCCGGGGCCAAATCATGTTTCGATCCTTTGAGCCCGTAGAAGACGACGTAAAGATAGCAGATGGCCGGGATGATGAACGCCGTATGAATGCCGATGGCATCGGCGAAGGCTCCCTGGATGACCGGGATGATGGCGCCGCCGACGATGGCCATCACGAGCAGGCTCGAGCCCTGCGAGGTAGCTTTCCCAAGCCCGTCTACCCCGAGCGTGAAGATGATCGGGAACATCACTGAATTGAACAATCCCACCGAGATGATCGTCCACATCGCCACATGTCCGGTCGAGAGAATTGTCACCACAACCAGCAGGGATGCGATAGAGGCGACGACCCCGAGCATCTTTCGGGGATCAAGTTTCTGCAGCAGCGCCGAACCGATAAACCGGCCGACCATTGCGGCTCCCCAGTAGAAGGAAACATACTTCGCTCCGTCTTGCGGTGTCATTCCCGCGATTTCCTTTTCGCCGAAAAAGTTCACGAGGAAGCTGCCGATGGAAACTTCAGCGCCCACATACAAGAAGATTCCAATCGCGCCAAGTACAAGGTGCTTGTGTTTGAGCGCGTCGCGCAGCCGGGCACTTTTTGCATGGTGATCCTCCACGGTCGCGATCACCGGAAGCTTGAACAACGCCATCACCACCGCCAGTGCAAAAAGGGTGGCTGCAAGAAAGAGGTACGGCCCCTGCACATACCCCGCTTCCTGCAGTCGATAAGCAATCGCCTGGTCGCCGGGAAGGAGGCGGACCTGCTCCTGGGTGAGGGAGGCACCTGCAAGGATGAAAATCCCCCCGAACACCGGGCCAAGCGTGTGGCCCAAGGAGTTGAAGCCCTGCGTGAGGTTCAGCCGGCTGGAGGCGGTCTGCGGCCGCCCGAGCACGGCAACGTAGGGGTTTGCGGTGACCTGCAGCATGGTGATCCCCGCAGCGAGGACAAAGAGCGCTGTGAGAAAGAGCGGATACGACGGGATGCCTGCAGCCGGATGGAAGAGCAGCGCGCCGATACCGGCCGTGATCAGGCCAACGACAATGCCCTTCTTGTACCCGATCCGCGCGACGATCTTCCCGGACGGGATGGACATGATGAAGTACGCCGCGAAAAAGGTGAACTGGATCAGCATCACCTGCGTGTAGTTCAGGTCAAAAATGATCTTGAAGTGCGGCACGAGGATGTCGTTCAGGCAGGTGAGAAAGCCCCACATGAAGAACAACATGGTCACAACGGCCATGGCCATCGCATAGCTCTGTTGCTGTGTCTCCAGCGCAACCGGTTGGTGTATTGGAGGTGTCGTCGCCATGATTCGTGCACCGAAAAAGTGATGAATACGTGTGATCAGTCCTCTTCCTCGAGTTCATTCCAGAGCAATGCACTCGCACCGAGGACGGCAACATTCTTGTCTTTCAAACCTGAAGGAAGGAGCTTGACTTTGTTCTGGAAGATTTTGAGAACATGCTCCTCCATGGAGCGGCGGGTCGGTTCAAAAATGAGCTCCCCGGCATTGGCCAGGCCACCGAAGAGGAAGATCGCTTCGGGACTCGTGTGCGCAATCGCATCGGCCAGCTTGATGCCAAGGATCTTGCCTGTGTATTCGAACGCCGCGAGCGCGATCGCATCCCGCTCTGCTGCAAACTGTGACACCATGGCCGCTGTGAGATCGTCAAAACTGACCGAACGCATTTTGCTCTCGGCGGTAGAGTCTGCCAGAAGAGCACATACGGTCCGTTTGATGCCCGGAGCCGAGGCATAGGTCTCCAGGCAACCCCTTCTGCCGCAACCGCACTGGCGCCCATTGGGATCCACGATGGTGTGCCCGAGTTCTCCGGCAAAGCCATCATGCCCGTACACCAGCTCGCCGTTGGCCACAATGCCGCTCCCCAAACCTGTACCAAGCGTAATGACGATGAAATCCCGCATCCCTTTCGCCCCGCCGTACATCATCTCCCCGATGGCGGCGGCATTGGCGTCGTTCGTGACCTTTACAGGAAGCGGAAAGAACTTCTGGAAAAGCTCCGCGATCCGGATCTTCCCTTTCCACCGGAGGTTTGGAGCAAACTCGATCGTGCCGTTATAGTAATTTCCGTTGGGCGCACCGATCCCAATTCCCCGCAGCGTTACATCCGGGATATTCCGCAAGACGTGTTTGAGGTGCTCATGCACCGCTGCAACGTAGGGTTCCGGCTCGGCATGCCCCGACGTGGGGATGCTGCCTTCCACCAGGCAATTACCCTCCCGGTCGACTATGCCAAACGCCGTGTTGGTCCCACCGATATCAATGCCGATGGCAACTTCGCGATTCATGAGAGATTCCATCGAACGTTCGTTCCAAGATACGGAGAATTGACTTTTGGTTCAAGAAGGAGGGAAAAGAATATAGGTACATTACCCTCTCCTCTCTTTTGGTCCCTGACCTCTGGCTTTCCTCTCTTTCTTCCCGCGCTTCCTCGGCCTGGGAACATCGAAACCTTTTGTGAGCAGCTCGATGACGAACTCGATCGCCTCGCGTGCCTCGGGCTCCTCCAGCCGCTCCATGGCAATCTCCAGTGCCTCAGAAATATCGGGGGAACTCCGAGGCTTCTCGATGAGCCGGGTGAGGAGAGCACCCGCAACGTCCACTCCCCACGTAAGGAGGTCTTTCTCTTCCTCGGTCGGCTGTTTGCCTTCGAGAAGAGCTTTGAACCGCCGTTCTTTCAATCCGCAGAGCGCGAGCAGGGGAACTGCGCACATCGCCAGCAGCCCACCTCCTGAGGGGAGATACGGGAAAAGCGAATCCATCTCTTTCAGGAATTCCTCAGACAATTCGGGGCCTTCTTCGCCGGTATTCTCGTCCTCTCCGGTTTCCACTCCAAGAATGCTTGCCGTATCGACCTCGCGGGCGAAGTCCACGGAGACACTTTCGAACAACGTGGTTTTTTCCGCTGCGGTCATTCGGTCGGTGTCCTCTTTTCGAGGGACAATGAATTCACCCCAGGCGTGATGGATCGACCCGTACACCTGCGCCACTTCCTCCTCGGAAAGGAATTCCGTCTGCCCCTTTTCGGCAAGGTATCTCCGGACATGAATGGTCGAGAAATGATTGAGGTCATCCATGACCGGATGTACGGTCTTCGGTTCCCCGTACTCGTTGATGTGCTCCCGCAGATTGTTTGCGCCGGCCTCGAAGCCCGGGAATTCCTTCACCGAGTTGCGCCAGACTTCGAGTGCTTCCTCTTTTCTTGACTGTTCCCAGAGCGCGGTACCCAGGTAGTTCTGAACCTGGGCCTTGACCTCCCCGGCGTCCGGTGGAAGAATTTCCAGGGTCGCGCGGCAGCACTGCTCTGCCTTTTTAGATCCCTCCAGGCTGCCTTCAAGCGGGATCTGGATCAGCCGCAGCAAGACATAATCGGGAAAGCGCTCGACCGCTTTCCGCAAGATCTTCAATGCTTCACGCTGTTTCCCCATATGAAAGAGCGAATTCGCCGCCATGAGCGGGTACTTCGGGCGGTCGGGGAACTCTTTCATGAGTCTGAGGGAGATGTTGTAGACGGATTTATACTTCCCCTTCGCAAGTGCATCGTCCAATTCGCCGTCCAGGTCCCTTGTTGCCATGCTGCCTCCGCTAATGGGATATTACCAAGATAAGAAGAAATGGTGAGAGGGAGAAGCGTAAAACAACGGAGAACGGAGAACCGCTGAGCCAAACCGGGCGATCAAGGAGCTGTGCGACTCGTTTCTTCCAGGTCCCGGATGAGGTCCTCGTACGGTGAGACCCAGAGCTGCCGGAGCCTGGCGAGATCATTCGGCTCAGTATTTCCTTTGAGCATTTCCAGGATGGAAAGGTTCATCTTGAGATGGCGGCGCGCTTCCGTCATGGAGAGAGATCTGAGGATAGGTACCATCGTGCACTGAAGATTTAAGGGGAATGTACTTCAGGGGCGGGAGAATGTCAAACTTGCCCTGTAGGCCGAACTAACCGTCCCGTTCCGTGAAAACGGGACGGTAGTTCGACCTGCATCGATTACTTTGCCAGGATCATTGCCCGGCTTGCCACACGACCCTCTGCCATCAGACGATATATGTACACCCCGCTGGCCAGGCCGCTCCCATCGAAACTCACCTCGTAGGTCCCGGCCGCTTTTCTTTCGTTGACCAGGACCGCTACCTCTCTTCCCAGGATGTCATACACACTGAGCTTGACATCACTGACACCTGGCACCTGGAACCTGACACCTGTTTTCGGATTAAACGGGTTCGGGTAGCTCTGCATGAGCGCAAATTCCCCGGGGGATTCGCCTCGCAGTTCGACGCTCGCGGCATTGGACATCTCGATCACGCCGCTGAAACTTACCGACTGATCCAGAGAAATGGTCTTCAAACGGTAGAACCATCGGCCCGGAGGCACTGCGTGATCTGTAAAGCTGTACGATTGCGGCTCGGTGGTTGTGTTATGACCGGGAATCAGTGGCGATATCGTAACGAACCCATCCGCCGGGTTGTCAGAGCGCTGGACCTCAAAGCCATAGTTGTCGGTTTCGCTCTGCGTCGTCCAGGAGAGCGTGATCGTAGTTGCATCTTCAAGGATCCCCTGAAATGAAGAGATCTGAATCGGGAGCGCGCTTTCCCACGATGTGGCCACCCTGATTCCGTCAATCGTCACGGTGGCAGCACTCGAGCTGCTTCCCTGCCGCAAGCCACAGAGACAGAGGCTGTCCACATCTGCCCCGGAAGTCTCAATAACGGGTCCCACCGTCGCCATGGAAGGCTCGGAGCCCGGAAAGCCGGAAGAATCGAACACAAAGAGGCTCACTTCATCGTCGGTCGTCGCATCAGGGTTGAATTTGTACTTCAGCACGACGAGGTAGGTTGTATCAACGCCATAGTTGAAGCCGGTATACACGGCGGCGCTGGCGTTCGCGCGCTTGGAAACACCAAATGCCAGGCGACCCTCCCCCGACTTGACCGAGAGCTTGGGAGCAAAGATCGATGAGCTGGCAGTGCCGCCTATCAAGTGGAAGAAATAGTCGCCAGAGGTACGGGCCACCGACACCCGCACCATCAGATATGAGTAAACATTTCCGGCTTTTGCCGGCCCGGCGAAATATCGGCATAGATCCTGGCCTGTTGCTGCCAGAAACGCGGAGTTCCCCACGCTGGAACCTCGATAACCGGGAAACTCCAATCCCGGAGCTGTCACAAACACAGGGTTCACATAGGAATAGCTCGAGGGTGATCCCGTCATCACCCAGTCGTGCAGCTTCAGGCTGTCCCCCGCCGGATAGTTGAAATCTTCGGTCAGGAGGAGCTGTGCCGATGCGATGGACGCCAACATGCAGAGGCACAGCAGCTGCGCAAAGACAGTGCCGAGGTACTTCATAGACAGTCTCCTTCCATGAATGGTTCAAGGAATGCGAGGGACTGCTGCGGTATGCTGGCGGGAATAATAATGCGGCACGAGCAAGATACTACAACTTTGCAGACATTGCAAGGGAAAAAGAGCAAAAAAGAGGTTCATGCGTTGGAGAGGACGAACACGGACGGCACAGAGCGCCAGGTCATCCTACCTTACCTTGAAGCCCAACGCTTTCAGCGTGTTCCCGATTTCTCGCTGGCTCGGAGGAACATCCACTGTCGTGGCAAAGAACTCGCGGCGCACGCGATACCCCGTCCGCAGCTTCATGAAAAAGGAAGCGCGGCCCTCCTCCGAAAGCCCAAGCATCTCGCGCAACAATCTATCGTCCAACCCGATGTCATAGCACTGCGCCACCGTCTTCCGCAGGATCTCTTCCCCCATCCCGGCCTCCACCGGCAAGGGAATGCTGGACGCCAGAGGCACCGGGAGTGTGTCCCAACCGGTCCAGGTCGGTTGTACATCGAGGTGTTTGCAGAGAGCGTGGTAAATCATGCGAACGGCGTTCACCTTGCCGTCGAGTGAGTACCCTGCGACGTGCGCTGTACCTATGGTGACCGCGGTAAGTAGCCCGGCATCGATCGCAGGCTCTTTTTCCCACACGTCCAATACCGCCCCTGCAAGATGCTTCCTGGCAAGCGCATCCTTCACCGCGGCCGTCTCCACGACGGCTCCCCGCGAGGCATTCATCAAGACGGAGCCCTGCTTCATTGACCCGATTCTTGCCGCATCAAAGAAATGATATGTGGCGTCAGGGCCGATCCTGCTCAACGGCACGTGCAGCGTGAGGATATCCGCCTGCATCAGAGCATCCAGGTGAACAAAACGCGATTCCCCCGTTTGCCGGGCCAGCGGCGGGTCATTCTGCAGCACATCCATGCCGAGCACCTGGCCGACCTTGACAACCTTCGAACCGATGTTCCCGACCCCGACGACACCCAGACTCTTCCCTGCCAACCTGAAGCCAAGCCGATGAGACAGCGTCAGCAGGGCCGCAGCGATATACTCGGCGACCGAATTGGCATTGCATCCGGGGGCGCTGGCAAAACCGATCCCGCGTGCGGCGAGATAGTCTGTGTCCACATGGTCCGTGCCGATGGTTGCGGTCCCAACGAAGCGGACGGGGCTTCCCTCAAGCAATGCGGCGTTCACCTTTGTCTCGGACCGAATCACGAGGAGATCCGCTTTCCGGACTGCCGCCGTTAGGATCTGCGCGGTGTCCAGCGCCGTTACCTCTCCAAGGGTGCCGAACACTGATTCTCCGAACGGTATATTCCTGTCAATGACGATATGCATGGAAGGTCGGGGCTTGTTGGCTTCTAAGATACAACCGGAGCAGCAGACTTTCAAGGAATTGAAATGTTCGGGATGAAGTGGTATATTCGTGTGCCCATGCGATCGAATTCGACTCTGGTACGGGGAGCGAAATACATCGGAATGGCACTGTATCCACTGAACCGGCACTGGCGTGCGGATCCTTATTGTTGAAGACGAGAAGAAAGTTGCCCAGTTTCTCCAGAAGGGCTTCCATGCGGAGTCTTTTACTGTGGATGTTGCGGCCGACGGCCAGACGGGCCTGCGCCTCGCGCAGACGGAGCCCTATGATGCAATCATTCTGGACGTGATGCTGCCCCGAAAAAACGGCATGGAGATCCTCACGTCGCTGCGGCAGTCCAGGATCGACACGCCAGTGCTGATGCTCTCCGCGAAGAGCGACATTGAAGACCGTGTGGAGGGGCTCAACCTCGGTGCCGATGATTACCTTCCCAAACCATTTGCGTTCTCGGAAGTCCTGGCCCGGATCCGCGCCATCGTGCGCAGGAAATCCACGGACGTCATGGCATCATACCTGACGGTCGCCGATCTCCGGATGGATCTCCTGGCCCGCCGCGTGGATAGGGCCGGCACGGACATCCCCCTGACCAACAAGGAGTTCGAACTGCTCGAGTATCTTCTGCGCAATAAAGGCCGGGTTCTGTCCCGGGTGATCCTGATGGAGCATATCTGGGATATCAACTTTGACAGTGAAACCAACATTGTCGACGTGGTCATAAACCGTCTCCGCCGCAAGATCGAGGATGGGTTCTCCACAAAACTCATTCTCACCGTCCGCGGCGTCGGCTACGCATTGAAAGAACCTACGGATGAATCTCTTTCAGAGGATTAGATCCACCCGGTTTGTCCTGACGCTCTGGTATTCGATCATTCTGCTGGCGGCGTTCATCATCTTCGGTGCGGGTGTGTACGTGTACTTGCGGCACGTCGAAGAGGCCGAGCTGGAGCAGAATCTTGTGGAAGAGATCGACTGGATTTCCCGCCTGGTGGATCTCGAGCGGAGCCGGCTCGACGTCTTGACATACGGCGATCTCTCGAACGACGTTGGACAGCGTATCGTGGCACATTATAATGTGAACCCGCGCAATTACGACGTGGTCCTCGCTTTCGTCAATGGCACCATCCTCTATCGCTCGCCCAGTGGACGATCCTTTCTGGTCCCGGGGACGATGCTGCCTCAGGATCGCACATTATTGCAGGTGATCAATTCTCCGGACAACGAGCTGTTCCGTGTGGCGCTGCGCCGCACGGACCCGTTCATCATTCAGGTGGCATACAGCGAGACGGCGACGGAGACGGTCCTTGGTCATCTCCTCTCGATTTTCGGCGTGCTGATGCCGGTCGTGCTGTTCGTCGCTTTCTCCGGCGGGTGGATCATGGCGGGGATGGTGCTTCGCCCCATCGGACAGATCACATGGCTGGCCGACCGCATTTCCGCCAAGAACCTGAGCGAACGCATTCCACAGCGCGACGTGCCCGACGAACTCGGCCGGCTCATCACCACCATGAACCGGATGATCGCCCGGCTTGAATCTTCGTTCAGCCAGATCAGGGAATTTTCCATGAGTGTTGCACATGAGTTGCGGACGCCTCTCACTATTCTGAAGGGAGAGTCTGAGCTTGCGCTGACACGCGCGTTGACACGGGAGGAAACGGAGCGTCTTGTGACGACGTACCTGGAGGAGACGGTCAGGATGTCCCGCATTGTGGATGATTTGTTGACGCTGGCAAAGGCCGACGCCGGACAGATCAAGATCCAGAACGCCCCTGTGGAATTGTCACGACTCCTTCAGGACGTACACGAGGACGCCGTGATATTGTCTTCAGACAAACCACTCACCGTGGAACTTCGCCGCAATGATCAGGCGATCGTGCCGGGGGATGAAGCCCGCCTGCGCCAGTTGTTCCGCGTCCTTCTTTCCAATGCCGTACAGTACACGGATCCTGGCGGCTCGGTAATCATTTCCTCTCGCCGGGCGGGCTCCGAAGTGCACATCGATATCGAAGACACCGGGATTGGGATTCCGCAGGAAGCGCTTGACAGGATTTTCCAGCGCTTCTACCGGGTGGACGAGGCCCGCACACGGGTAAAAGGCGGGAGCGGTCTCGGGCTCTCGATCGCTCATTGGATTGCCAGTGCGCACAATGGTTCCATTTCTGTTCGGAGCACACTGGGAAAGGGGTCCTGCTTCACGGTGACGTTGCCGGTGGCCGCAGGGGCAGTGATCTCCGGAAGTTCACAAAGCTAGAGTGCTTTCACGCACCTGTCCAGCGGGTGGGGATCGTTCCTGGAACCATCCTGGTACTATCCCCGGTCCCCCCAGGAATCACCAACCCCGCCAGTTCCATTCTCGCGGTTAATTCACCTCCACACATCCCGTGACTGACCGGCCGCACTTTACTTCCTTCTCCACTTATTTCGCGCCCCCCTTTTCATTACAATTTTGTCATGCTCAGGACATCTCCCCGTCATCCCTCCAGCGTATATTATTTCAGTATCAAGTGAGCCGATAGACATGTGGAGAAAACGCTTAACACAACGTTCGGAAAACGATCCGGTCAGGATCGGCGGGAAGAGAACAGTCGTGAGTCTCGTGATCATCACGCTCATTGCGATCGCACTCCTCTTCCTGATTCGATTTACTATCCTCTAAGGGGACAAGTCCTTGGCTCATAACGATCAGGAAATTCCTATTTCCAACAATCAGAAAGGACAGTACCAATGCTCCAGTATAGCAGGCAATCTCTCATTCTGACGGCGCTGCTTGTCGTCGCGTTCTCGGCAGGCATACTTTTCATTTCCGTCATGGGCGCTGGATCAACAAAACCTGGATCGGAGCCGGCAGTTGCCACGCAGGGCACTGCAGGATCCCCGCAGATTACTGCCCAGGGGAAAGATCTGCTGAACCAGTTCAGCTCGGCATTTGAGGCCGCGGCCGCAAAGGTCAATCCTTCGGTCGTGCCGATCTTCAGCGAACAGGTCACGAAGGTACAGGACCCGTTCAGCCAGTTCTTCGGTGACGATCTCTTCCGCAGGTTTTTCGGCAACCAGGGCGAGGGAAATCAAAAACAAACGATTCACTCACTCGGGTCGGGCGTGATCGTTTCAAAGGACGGATACATTCTCACGAACAACCACGTCGTCGATGGTTCCGATAAACTCACCGTCGTTCTGCAGGACAAGAAGAAATACACGGCGAAGGTCGTGGGGCGCGATCCGCAAACCGACATTGCGGTTATCAAGATCAAGGCGGAGAATCTTCCCGTGGCCTCACTCGGCAATTCCGACAGCGTGAAAGTCGGGCAGTGGGTGATTGCGGTGGGCAATCCCTTCAATCTCATGCACACGGTCACGGCTGGCATCATCAGCGCCAAAGGGCGCTCGATGATGAACCTTGCTGACTACGAAGACTTCATCCAGACGGACGCTTCGATCAATCCCGGCAACAGCGGCGGAGCGCTCTCCGATCTGGACGGCAACGTGATCGGAATCAACACAGCTATCTACAGTCCCAATGGGGCCGGCAACGTGGGCATCGGGTTCTCGGTGCCGATCAACATGGCAAAAAGCGTGATGACTTCGCTCATCGCCCACGGTAAAGTTTCACGCGGGTACCTGGGACTGCTGCCGCAGGATATTGATGACAACCTGGCGAAGGCGCTGAATCTGAAGACCTCCGAAGGATCCCTTGTGGGGGACGTGACCTCCGGCGGGCCGGCCGACAAGGCGGGCATCAAACGGGGCGACATCATCACTGGCTTCAACAGTACCAAGATCACCAACAGCACACAGCTGCGCAACCTGGTGGCGGAAGCCGCGCCCGAATCCTCCGCAAAGGTTCAGCTGCTGCGTGATGGAAAAGAGAAAGAAGTCACCGTCACGCTGGGTGAGCGGCCGAAAGATCTTTCTGCTTCACGCGGGGGCAATGAAGGAGGCTCGGAGGAACAGTCAAGCCAGAAACTGGGTCTCTCGGTCCAGACGCTGACCCCCGACCTGGCCAGGCAGCTGAAATATGAGGGGGACCATGGCGTCCTCATCAGCAGTGTGACCCCGGGCAGCGCAGCCGAAGATGCCGGACTGCAGCGGGGGGACCTGATCAAAGAGGTGAACCGCAAAGAGATCTCGTCGGTACAGGACTTTGAAGCAGCGGTGAAGGCGATTGGAAAGGGGGATACCACTGCGTTCCTGGTGAAGCGTGGGGCAAACACCTTCTACGTGGCACTCCAGCTAGCGTCGTGATTCCGTGACTCCATGGAACAGACTCCCTGTCTGCACCGTCAAGGTGCGGGCAGGGAGTTTTTCCTATTTTTTTACTATCTTGCGGCATGAACAATCTCGAATTCACGCTTCTCCTCTGGGGTGGTTCTCTCGTTGCAGGCTTGCTTGGCGCTCTGACAGGACTGGGCGGAGGTGTGGTCATCATTCCTCTGCTTACACTGGGGCTTGGTGTCGATATTCGCTATGCCATTGGCGCCTCGCTTATCTCGGTCATCGGTACATCCTCAGGGGCAGCCGCTGCGTACGTGAAAGAAGGGTTTACCAATATCCGCATCGCAATGTTCCTGGAGGTCGCCACAACCGTCGGCGCTGTTGCAGGCGCCGTGCTGGCAACGGTACTCTCTACAAGTTTTATCGCGGTGCTGTTCGGCCTGATGCTTCTCTTTTCGGCAGCGCTATCCACAAAGGGGCATCATGATCTTGCAGGAGCACGGGAGTCCGACCGGCTGGCCCTTCGCCTCCGCCTCGAAGGTTCTTACCCGGCTCCCGGCGGCTGGCAATCATACAAAGTTGCGTCGGTCCCTGCAGGGTTCGGTCTCATGGCACTTGCCGGGACGATCTCCGGCCTCCTCGGCATTGGCTCTGGCGCAGTGAAAGTGCTTGCGATGGACCAGGCCATGCGCATCCCTTTCAAGGTTTCGACAACGACGTCCAATTTCATGATCGGGGTTACGGCAGCGGCAAGCGCGGGTATCTATTTGAACCGGGGATACATTGATCCGGCGCTCTCCATGCCGGTCATGCTCGGCGTGCTCGTAGGGTCTCTGCTCGGTGCACGTTTACTGGTGGCGGCGAAGACCCGGGTGCTGCGATGGGTCTTCGCAGTCGTGATCTTCGCACTTGGAGTGGAGATGATCGTCAACGGAGCGACCGGGAGACTGTGATGGCTGACGGAACGAAGGTCCAGAAAGCAGGTCGGCTGGAGCAGCTCCTTGGCGTGCTCCTTCGAAGCGGCGTGCTTCTCTCGGCGGTTGTCGTTGCTTTCGGGGCGATCCTGTTTCTTGTGCACCATGGGATGCAACAGCCGCACTTCTCTCTCTTTCAGGGGCAACCCCCCGAGTTGCGCACTGTGGGCGCGATCGCCGTCGCCGCGTTCAGGCTGGACGCACTCGCAGTGATCCAGTTCGGGCTGATCCTGCTCATTGCTACTCCCATTGCCCGGGTGGTTTTCTCGCTGGTCGGGTTCACCGTGGAGCGAGACTGGATGTATGTGGGCGTAACTGCGGTGGTGCTCGCATTGTTGCTGTTCGGACTGCTCGGGGGTGGGAGCAAGCTCTGAGCTGTCAGGGCAAATGGTGGCCGAACCCGGGCGGCGCATTTGATTGAACATTGAAGCGCTCTGATTCTCGTCGTTTCAAAGCACCTCTCCGAATAGTACTTGGTTGCAGGTTCACGGCGGGGACAGGAATTTTCGATGTTGCGGAAAATGAGATCCTGATGGAAATGCCACTGTAATAGAAGAGTCCGGCCATGTGTGGAGAGCCGGGCTCTTAAGGGCCTTTGCCTACTTCATGAGTAAAAGTTTATTCGCCTTGGTGTACACAACTCTTCCTGAATGTTCGGTGACCGTGAGGCGGGCAATGTAAACGCCGCTGGCAGAGCCCGGGGCATTCCAATTCACGGTGTGATAGCCTGCCTCATGGTAGCCGCTGGCAACCGTTGCCACCTGTCTCCCCAGGATGTCATACACGATGAGCGACACGTGTGCCGCTTCGGGCAAGCCCATCCACATTGCAGTGGAGGGATTAAATGGATTCGGGAAGTTCTCCGAGAGCGAATAGACCTCCGGCACGTTCGTCTTGTTCATTGGCCCTGCCAGGGCCTTCTGGAGACTTCCTCCAGCCTCGGCCTCCTTCAACGTCATAAGCCAGGTGGCTTCCTTCGTTGCCCACTCCTCTGGATATTTCTCCTGAAGCAGGCTGAGAGTCTTCGCACCAAGGTCTTCTTTGAGTGAGCCGTCCGCATATGCAAGGGCAAAGAGATCCACCAGTGCGGTCTCTTCGCAGGGTGTTCCCGGCTCCAAGGCAGCAATCTCCTCATAGAGCTGGGTGGCTTCAGCGGACTTCCCCTGGAGGACGAGCATCTTGGCGACGATTAAGGAAAGGACGGGATCCGCCTTGCTTGATGCCTGCCGTAGTTTTTGGCACGCCGCAAAAAGATTTCCCTCCGGGCTCTCTCGGTAGAGCGTGAGTATCTCGCAGAGGATGTGCTGCCGCTGCAGAGGGGAACTCGTGCTCCCATCCAAGAGAGCCAAGAGCACATCGTTGGCCTTTGTGTACTCACCCGCCAGACGCAATTCCAGCGCCAGGCGCAGTGAATCGTGGCTCTCGCCAGAAGGAGACCCTTCCGGACCCGCCATCAGCCCTTGACCGTACGGGTCGGTCGTGAGGAAGGGATCGTGGTCAATGGAGGAGCCGATGATGGCCTGGAACCAGTTCGGGTTCAAGGTCGCCGAGCCCCACCAGACCTGCTCGGCCCTCACGGTGCAGAACTCGATCGCGTTGAGATGGATCCCGGTGGATGGGGAGGTGATGGAGTTCTTGATGTAGGCCGAGTTGGAGAGTAAGCCGATGGTGGGACTGGAGTTTAAGGCGCAGTAAAGGACCTCACCCGAAGCTGTCATGATGCTGTTGCCGCTATAGGCCGGGTAGCCACTCCTGCCAAAGGAGGGTGAACTATGGTTGTAGCAGCGAACGGCATCCGAGCCGTTGGAAAGGATGCGGTTCTTCCAGAAGCTGCCACTGGTGTTCGTGTAACTCACGCCGTAGCCGGTGTTCGCGCTGATGGTGTCATACCAGACGTCCGGTGCGCCGGCAGAGGAGAAGGAAAGGCCTGTGGAGCTGTTGCCCGAGATATTCGAGTTGCGCACCGCTGTCCCCGTCGCTCCTGTAATAGCAATGCAAGAGCCTCCGCTTGCTGTCTGCACGTGGTTCACGGTCACATAATCCAGTGTTGAGCCGTTGGCACCGCTACCACTGATCACGATGCCGCTCCAGGTGCCTGACGGGGAGATCGAGGTGAAAGTGACCTTCTCCCCACTCGTCCCTTGAGCAAGGAGCTTTCCGTTCATTGTCAAGAAGGCTGAAGTGCCAAAGGTAAAGGTGCTTCCCGCCAATGCCTGGAGCGTGGTGCCGCTGGCAATCGTAAGCGAGGAACTGGCGTTCACGATCACACGTCCCGTGGCACCAACTTTGAGCGTGCCGGCACCGGCCATGGTAACATTGCCCGAGAGCTCAAGTGTACCATCAATGGTGAAGGTGCTGTCGATCGTGATTGTATTTGACTGGGAGACCAAGTACTTTCCCGCGGGTATTTGCACATTGCCATCGAGTTCAATGTTGCTCTGCCATGTGACCCGATTTGCATATGTTGTGTACACTTTGCCTATGTACTTCCTGCCCGAGAAATGGTCCATGATGTTTTTGGTCATCACCTTGATATTGGTCACGTCGGGGGTATTGCCAGCTCTGTAGTCAAAGCCCTGCCACCAGTCTTCCGTGCCGGCTGCAAAGACCCGCGAGTTGGTCGTGCTATCTTCCGCGTAAATCATCTGATGGAGGATGGGACCGTATGATCCCCCGATGTTACTCGCCACCCAGGCTGAACCCAGTGTGTCCAGGAGATACTTCACACTGTCTCTGAAGGTGTGTGTATTCTCGAGTTCGATGCCCAGGATTCCGTGCTGATAGCTGTCGGTAAAGCCCTTGCCAAAGGCAGAACCCACGGTGGCAAGTCCCGTGGTGCCGCGAAAGATCCAGTGGGTGGGTTTCCTCACCGTGTCTGCGGGCTCCTTGGCTTGCCCGCCAGATTCATTGGCATCGTTGTAGCCGTTTTCATATTCCTCGCCCAAAAGCTTTGCCTCCGGGTTCGATGCACTCCCGCCGTAGGCCACACGCCAGAGCTCCCGCTGCACATATGGATTCTGGAGAGGAAAGAGTTTGTAGCACATCAATTGATGATATTTGCTTCCGGTGGCGGCTCCCACCCAAGTGATCTTCCGGTAGCAGCTGTTGGCCGCAAAGCGCACAATACTGTTATGGTGCTGGTCATCTTTGAAGACTTCAGTAGCCGTCCGTTCGTCAGGCGCCCAATACTCATCGTGTCTCCATATGACGAGGGCCTTGTAACTGTTCAAGAAGCCACCACGAAGACTGTCAATGTCGAAATTGTTGCAGTATTCCATGGAATAACCCAGGCTGTCGGTGAGGTGAATGAACTGCTTGGCAGCGTAGAGCAATCCGTTCGGTACTGTTGGCGCAAGCAAGGGGCGGTCCGTGGCGATGATGCTGTCAAGGGTGAGTGTAGCCGGATCCTGGGAGTCCGCATAGAGGGAGCCGCCTCCGTACCAGTTGTAGGCTTGATCGGTCGAGATGTCGTACTTGAAAAGGACCGTGGAGTTTGAGCCCGGCGTAGCAGCTCGCACGATAAAGGGCGCGTTGTAGGCTTTGTCTGCATGATCACCTGGAAGTCCATAGTGGATGACTTTGGCAAAGTAGAGCCCGCTGGGCCACCCGCTCGTGTTGATCGTTGTGCCGCCGCCTTGCGACCAATACACGAGACAGCCGTTTCGATACTCAACCGGTACTCCCGTTGTCTGGCCCCACCCAATGGGCGTGCCATCGGCCTTGTGTAGGGGAAAGAATTGTCCTTGCAGGAGTGTTGGATAGCTGTAGTACGCGTTCAGATCATCCGGCAGCCGGTAAACGGCAAGCGTAAATCTGCTCTCTTGTTGATACGGATAGACGGAGACGTAGATGGTGATCGATTCCCCACTCTTGACGCTGGAAGGCCAGGCGAAGGCTTCGATATAGTGTCGCTCGTAGGCGAGGTTCGTGGTCCGAGCTGGGCGGCCGTACAACCAGGGATGCTCTGCACCTGCGGAAACTGTTTCTGTTGGAGAGATAAATAGCAAGAGCGTGACGCCGAACAGAAGCACAAACGGGAAAAATCCTTGGCTCTTCATGTTCTCCTCCTCGGATTTACTTGAGGAGTATCAGCCGCTTGGTCTCTCTCCTCCCTCCTTGAATCGTTAGCGTGTAGAAATACATGCCGCTCCCTACACCGCCTGTGGCCTCCCAGGATGAGCGATAGAAGCCTGCCGCTTGATGCTTGTGCACCAGCGTGGCAATCGTCCGTCCTAAAAGGTCACTGATCGTTAATGTCACCTCTCCTTCACGAGCAAGCTGATACTCGATCACGGTGGATGAATTGAAAGGATTAGGGTAGTTCTGGTAGAGCTGGAAACTTGTCGCAAGAGCATTTCCATTTGGGTCCTTGACACTTGTCGGTGTTGGGCGGTAGCCTAAGACCACACCCCCATCACAGACGGCCCACCCATGCAGGGTATCGAGCATCTGGGCCCCATTGATATACCGAGTGAGTCCCACGCTTTCCTGCTGCCAGCTCCTGCCGCCGTCTCTGGTGCGGTAGATGGCCTCCGAGAGATCCCCTTGATAGAAGATGATGGAGAAAAACCAGCCGTTTGTGGTATCGACAAAGGAGAGAGCCCAGGCTTCAGGATCGTTGTAAGTGTCTATTTGGGAGCGGAAGAGCCACGTTCTCCCCCCATCGGTCGTCCTGTAGAGGTTGGCGGTCACCGCTCCAACGCCAAAGCCATTGAGGCTGTCCAAGAAAGACACGCGGTAGAAGTCTTGTGGGGTCATGTAGAAGGTCCACGTCCTGCCGCCATCTACGGTCTTGAGGATACCACCTTGGCCCAGATAGTTCCTCACAATCCACCCGTGCAGGGAGTCGGTGAACTGCACCTGCACCAGGCCTTGCACCGTGTCCGCTGTGCGAGTCTCCTTCCAGCTTGCCCCGCCATCGGTCGTGGAGAGAATCACGCCTACGTGAGGAAGTGAGAGCGTATCGCCCACGGCGATGCAATGGGTAGGCGATGGCGTTGCCACGCCCCACAAAGGGCGATTGATCATCGCTTGATCCTGCACCCAGGAGCGTCCCCCATCGGTTGTTTTAGCGATGGCTCCCTCCACACTGCTAGCTGTGCAGGCAGCCCAGCCGACAAGCGAGTCGTGCATGGCAATGGCCTGGGGAAAGAAGAGCAAGCCTTCGGCCTGCTGCCAGCTCACACCCCCGTCACTGGTGTAAGCCATGACGATACTTCCTCCACCAAGACAGCCATGCAGGGAGTCAACAAATTCGACACAACTCAGGTCGTAGAGCGAGCTGCCTACTTGGGCAAGCTTCACCCAGTTTTGTTCTTGTTGAGCGAAGCTCGCGGAAGAAAAAAGCAGAGGGAAGATTGCGAGAATAGACATAGCAGCCGCCAGGCGTGCCGGGCGCCTGTAGGATGGAGGTTTAACGAAGAGAGAGATAGCTTTCATCTTTTGTGCGAATCACAAAAGCCGAAAGAATACTTTAAGAAGAGCGCAGTCTGCACAGGTGGCTGTTTTACTGCTGGCACGAATATAGTCTCCCGCTATTGGTTTGTCAAGGATATTCGTAAAGAAATGTAGAAAAGGAGCCAAAATGTAAGAAACTTCATCACGTAAACACAATGGAACCGCGAATCAAGTTGGTGTGAGTCCAATGTCCATCAAGGAGCAGTGGGAAGCGCCATATACCTGTATATACCAATTGAGCTCCAGAAATTGGAGCCAACAAAAGCTCGATCCGCCGTACTACTATTTTCTTGATGCAAGCTTGGGGAGAAGAACGAACGAGAAGGGAGCTGATGAGATAAGTCGACGGTCTTCATTCGGGCGAGTTGCTAGAAAAAAAGCGCCCACAACATTACTGCAGTGAGCACTTCGCGTAGCGGGGTCTCTGTTTCGAAACCGAGCGGGCATTTCGGGAAACATGAAGATTCCGGCCTGTGACAGCAGGCGCAATCGTGAGAGGAATCGTGATCCGGAATTTGCCAGTCAATTCTGAGTTCAGACGTCAGATATCTGAATTCTGAA
>CAWEKI010000011.1:0-72998 GCA_963809695.1 uncultured Bacteroidota bacterium | reverse complement strand
CGCCTTGCATTATTCGGAGATTCGCAGTAAGATCCAGTACCGTTCGTTGAAAGCAGCCTTGTTGCTTGGAATTCTGGTAGGGAGGGCATTCTGTTGGTATTCTCACACACAGCCGGTTTGGAACTATGATTGCAGAATTTCGCACTTTCGTAAGTTCAGTGTCTATAGCTCGTAAATCGTTGAAGGTTGCGACACGGCAACATATCATGGGCCGAGAGGTGTTATCTTTGGGATGTTGCACCATGCTCGTTGGTGCTCTCCTATCAGGCTGTGGCTCTACCAGGCTTGCCTCTGAGAGTCGACCATCCTCTGCTGCCTCCTATCCAGTGGATCTTGCGATTATCTATTATGCGAACGATGCTGAGTTCAATTCTTTTGATGGCTACATCATCAAGAACTTTGGGAGCCGTTCCGTCAGAACCACATTCACTTTGTCGGAGAGTGAGAAAGTCAGGATCTATGAAGCGGTCAAGGAAATGGATTTGCCGTCTTACGGAGGGTCCTTGGGCAGTGGAGGGAGTGACAGAAGGAGTCTGCGTGTGAGATGTGAAAATACTCAGACGGACTTGTCATGGTCAACTCATTTTCAGGACAATGATGACGCGACGGCAAAACTGAAAAACCTGCAGCAAGTCCTGGATGATGCTCTATTCAACAACGGTTACTACCTGTCGCTACCCCCATATGAAGGGCCTCCTCGATTATAGGCGCACCCTGAAATACTGCTTGAACAATTGGCAATTTGCGGAGGATAAGGCACTCAAAAAGGAAGAAGTGGACCCCAGGATGATGAGTTCTGGGCCTTGCCATGACCGGAACATTTAACAGCTGACGACATGGGTGACTGTATGACACATCATGTTGCATGTTTCTGAGATTCGCAGTAGAATCTGACGATGCTTAATGTAGCACCTGTGAATCACGTTGTTGCGGGTACGCTTCACACCCTGACTTATTCTGGGTGAACTCGCCTTGAATAAGGTGCATCATGAAAAAAGTCATCATACCCTTCCTGTACTTTCTTTCGTGCACAGCACTCGCGCAATCGCCATTTTGGCGGAACACTAATGGACCGTATGCTGGCGGCATCATCGCTGTTGCCACGGACTCCGGTACGTTCGTCCTGGGAGCAGACTTTAACAGGGCTTTCCGATCGACCGACGCTGGCGAGAACTGGGAACAGATAACGGAACAGGTACCGGGGATGGGTTCATCGGCATGTTTCGCGGTCCGAGGCAATGTTGCATTTAGTGGAAACGGTGGCAGAATCTATCGATCTGCTGATGAGGGCCTGACTTGGAATTCTGTATACTCCCCGTATCTTTTCGAGGATTACCTGACTTGTTTGTGTGTTACCGCGGAGGAAGTCGTCCTTGCCGGTTCGTACAACGGCAGGGTCTTTCGCTCCACAAACGGCGGCAACGATTGGTCCGAAACACAATTTTCCCTTACTTCCGGTCCGCTTCGAGCCATGCTTGCCATTGGCCCAAATGGAGTATTGCTCGCTTCAGGTGCTCGCATTTTTTATTCTTCGGACGGTGGCTTAAACTGGACGCACCAAAATTCCGAACCTGTTCTCTCTCCCCTCACCTCACTGGCATTCAACGATCAGGGTATCCTGTTTGCAGGCTCAGACGGGGCAGGGGTTTATAAGTCGGCAGATACCGGCAAGACTTGCGTTCAAGTGACTACCGGCCTGGGTAGTATGCGCGTCCTAGCTGTCCACAGCACATCTTCTGGTCACCTTTTTGCTGGAACGGTCGGCAACGGTTTATACCGGTCCACTAACACCGGCGAACAGTGGATTCGTTGCGCAAACGGTCTGGGGAGTCTTGTCATTTACTCCCTTGCTTCAGATCGTACAGGGAATATTTTCCTGGGATCCACGGATGGTTTCTATCGATCGAAGGATGACGGGACCACTTGGAAGCAGGTGAATACCGGGCTTGCTAATGCCTACACCTACTTCACAGGCTTCGATGTGCGTGACAATGTTTATGCCGGAACAAGTTCCGGTCTCTTTCAGTCATCAGACCATGGCACGAGTTGGGTGAGGAACAGTCTCAATTCCGGTTTTGTCTACTCCGTTGTCTTTGACGCACAGGGTCTCGGATTTGCTGCAGCAGATGTGGGGGTGTTTCGGACAACTAACGGTGGCGAATCCTGGTCGCGCATCCCTTCGTTCGGCTACTTCAATAACCACGTTATGATCCACCCAACCGGATTTGTATTTGCCGCCGGGGATGCAGGTCTCTTCCGCTCAACCGACTCTGGAATTGTGTGGTCTCAGGTTGGTCAACCCTTGATCAATGATTTTGTCAGTGGCTTAGCATCTTCTAATCGATATATATTTGCAGGGTCAGGCAATGGTCGCATGTTCCGTTCGTCGGATCTCGGCACTACATGGGACGATATCAGCTCGGATTCCTCCAACAGTTACATTTTCGACTTCGCAATACATCCTAACAGTCATGTCTTTGCTTCAACCTATTTTGGCGGCGTCCTCCGCTCCACTGATAACGGTAGCAGTTGGAGTTGCGTGGGATTCCAGGACACAACCACGTTTTTTGCCATCAACAAAGACGGCGTCCTTTTTGTGGCAACAAGTGTTGGAATCTTCCGATCTCAGGATGAGGGAGCAACCTGGATACCGACAAACAGCGGACTCAGCAACCTCTCAGGCCGGTCAGTTGCATTTGATTCACGCGGCTATGCTTATGTGGGAACAAATGCCGGCGCAGTCTATGTTAGCGTACAACCAACAACCTCTATCGATCAGACGATTGGATTACTACCTACCCAATACCTTCTCTATCAGAACTTTCCGAACCCGTTTAACCCCTCAACCACGATCAACTACTCGCTGCCTCATCGGTCACACGTGACGCTGGCCATCTTCAATACCTTGGGTCAGCAGGTCGCCACGCTGGTCAATGGCGAGGTGGACGCCGGATACCATTCTGTCGAATTTAACGCGAGCAACCTGGCCAGCGGAGTGTATTTCTACAGATTGCATGCGGGAGGCTATGTAGATACGAAGAAGTTATTGCTCATCCGTTGACGACTGGCTTCGATTCAGACAAAAGGCGACCCATCCACCGGGGTTGCCTTTCTTTTTGTCCACGCCGGTTTCCAGGTGACTATTTCCCATGCATTGGTGCATTTAGCGAAGACATATTGCAAAGGACATGGGTAACGCCCGTGACGCCGCGCCTTGCATCATTCGGAGATTCGGAGTACTATCATGCAGGTTCACTCTGGAGAAACGTATGAGAAAACGCGCAAGCTCTGCCTCATCCGATGATGGTACGGATCTGATGCTGGAGGCAGCAGTTAACAGCACGGTACTATCTACATCACAAGAGACGTTCTCGACCACCGTCAGAAGAGCCCTCCAGGTCCATATCGCACTTCCCGTCATCCAAGCGGGAGGATATTCTGGTTGATGCGGAACAGATTGTTCGGGTCATACTTCAGCTTCAGTTTCACAAGCCGGTCATAGTTGCTGCCATAAGCCAACTTGACACGCCCCTGCTCTTCTTGGGTCAGGAAGTTCACATACACGCCACCCGTTGCAAAAGGTGTTGCCGCCTGGAATAGCTCGCGTGCCCAGGCGATGCATTTCGCGTCATTCGCAGGGTTGTCCCAACGCCCGTGAACGTTCATCACGAACGCAGCGTCGCGGTGCGTGTACGCCGTTGCGTCCTTGGGGACCTTAGTTACGCCTTCACCAAGTTGTGCGAAGGCAATCTCGGTTTGCGGATCCGGGATCTTTCGCGCGTGAGCGATCAACGCATCAATGAGGCCGTCACTCACGTCGTGAAAATCGTGGGACTTCCAGTAGTTCCGCATCCCCGGGGTGAGGAGTGGATCGAGAATGGTCTGCCAGGCAACAAACGGCATCGGTCCAATGATATCGGCAATTGGCTTCCCAAAATCTCTCAACGGTTTTGCCACCCGTTCTCCTTCTTTGACATCGCCCGAGTAGCAGACCGCAAGAGCAAGAATCCCTTTCCCGTGCCACTCTGCCGGCAGGAACGGCAGCGGAGGCGCCAGGCGAAGCACAAACCAGCAGACGAATTCAGGTGGGGTCTTTTTGATAAAATCCCGGTAGAACCTGAGAACATCTTTCGCCCCATCCAGAGGATGGATAATCAAACCCGCGAGGACCTCCGGTCCGACTTTATGCAAACGGAACTCAAAGGAGGTAACGACACCAAAATTCCCACCGCCGCCCCGAATTCCCCAAAAGAGATCAGGGTTATCAGATTCACTCGCCTTCACAAGGTCGCCCGCGGCAGTAACAACATCGGCCGAGACGAGGTTATCGATCGACAGTCCATACTTACGACTGAGCCATCCAAACCCTCCGCCGAGTGTCAATCCTGCGATGCCAGTTGTTGAATTTATCCCAACTGGGGTTGCGAGCCCGAACGTTTGCGTTTCGCGATCCATGTCGCCGAGCGTCACACCTGGCTCGACGCGCGCAGTCATGGCCTTCGGGTCCACCCGAACGGATTTCATTGGAGACAGGTCGATCATGAATCCGCCATCGCACAACGCATTGCCGGCGATACTATGTCCGGCGCCTCGCACCGCAACGAGCAGCTTGTGCTCGCCCGCGAATCGAACCGCCCGGATGACATCGGCCGCGCCCGCACAGCGTACGATCAACGCAGGCCGTTTGTCAATCATCGCGTTCCAGATCTTGCGGACTTCATTATACGCCGGCGAATCCGCAGTGAGCACTGTCCCGCGTATCGTTCCTCTGAATGCATCGATGGTCTCGGGTTTGAGGCGTGTTTCTCCACCCGTGTAGGTGGTGACCTTCAGGTCAGGCATGGCAATATCCTTTCAGTTGGTGTCCAAATGGCTTGTGAGAGTAACACGAAGCCTCTTCAAATCGTTCATTTTTGCACAATAGCCAGTTCGCTGCAGGAATGCGGTTCTTCCCCAAGACCTGGTGCATTCCCCCAGGATCGGTTATCGGTTCGAAACTGCCGCGGGTCATCCATTTCCATTAGGACGATCATATTCCTCTCTCCTGGAACGATCCATAAAGTATCGTCCCGATCAACGCTATGGGGACAAGAGGCTGTCGCTCTAGGACTTCTCGTCTCGGACTGTTATATTCAGCTTCACAACCCGCACAGGAGACGCTCCGATGAAAAACCCACTCTTCCTTGTGGCTCGGGAACGGATGTTATGAGCAAAGCAATTATCTTAAAGATTTTAGGATAGCGATCGTGTGGGATGTATGTCAACCTCAGTCAAAACCGCCCGAGGAGATGGACCAAATGAAATCAAGGTTCTTTCAACTTAATGCAGGTACGGGAATGGCACTTGGCGTCATCGTTGCCGTCATAGTCGCCCTAATTGTTCAGTTGTTCACCGATGACAGTTCCGTTTGGACGTGGGCTATTCCGGTGGGCATTGCTGTCGGTCTGGCAATTGGCGCGGGTGCTGCAGCACGAACTTCACGTACTGACACGAAGCGGCGGGGCCCGAAGGCATAACAATACGGCAACACGGCGCTCGCATCATCGGCGTGACTTCCCTCCGTCCTATTACCACGGGACAGTGTGACGTGCTTGCCGCCAGACGTTACGCGAAACGCAGTGGACTGATGGACAAACGGCCATCGCGAAGCACTATACAAAAGCTGCTGTCTGTAGGATGAAATCCATGAGATACTTGCGTATTTCTTTGGCAGCGCAGTTACTCCTGGCGATTTATTTCCAGATCATCAATTGGTTCTCCTTGGGGCTTTGGAACTATCAACCAGGCTTCGTTCCCTTGCTCAGTTCGGACAAGATGGGATGGGGAGACGTTGGATTGGTCAGTGCATTCCTTCTTCCGTTCCTGGTGTTTACTCTGGCATATTGGAGACGGTGGAACTGGTTGATGTGGATTGGTGCCGTTGGATACGGTATCTGGCTCTATCTTCAGATTCAGACGTGGTGGGTCCCGTATCTTTTTGGTGCCTCCGAGCACTGGCAGGAGATCTACTCTCGGGTCTTTGCGCACTCCACCCAAATACTGCCATCCTTTGGCAATCATCTAGCTCCGGATGCCATGCATTTAACTATCCAGCTACTGTTGATTGTTATCGTCATAAGCTCGACGGTTGGACTGATGCAATTACAGCGATACAACAAATCCGCACATTTGACGTAACCTGAAAAAGTGATTTGCATAGGAACTGCGTTGCACAAAACAAAACACAAGCCGGCACTCACAAGTGAGGAAGGCGACTCATTCACCGGGGTCGCCTTCCGTATTTCCAGCATCACCCTGTCCCAATGTTTTTGTGGCAAAAGAATATGTAGATCATTCTCCCACATATTCTTGGACCCAGCCCATGCAATTTCGCGACCGCTTCATCAACAACCGTATTGTAGAATGCCTGTCGAGGCCGCAATACCCGTACAGCTGCGGTCTGACTGCGCTGACATGTGTCGTCAACTATCTCTGGTCACAAAAGCTGGGGATCGTCACACAGGAATCCTTGGCTGATCAGCTAGGGTTCTGTGCCAAAACATCTGGCGAAGAAAGTCCTGGCAATCAAACAATCCTGAATTGGTTTGAAACCTTCCGGCACGCAAACACGCTCCGTGGAACCGGCGAGATATTTCTGGACCGGCACTCATTTCCAAAGTCCGGAACTGCAGCTTTTGAACAAACAGTCGCCGAGTTGAAGAAGGTCATTCGCAGCGAGACCGCGATCATGATCTACCATGCAGACAATCACTACAACATCCCGTGCGGATATTTCGAATCGGCGGAATCTCCTGATGAAGCATACGTTGAGAATCCGTATGTCAATCGGTGGCTGGTCCTGGCTGAACACCTGGATAGTGAGGATCCGATTCGGTGCGTCAGGATGAAGGATGTGCGGAAAACGTTGAGGGATAGGGATTATGGGATATTGCTGTTCAGGGCTGGATGATACGGCCAATAGAACGCCTGTTCGTAGTTTGAGTGAAACCTATCGCCCACGCTCGTTTCCAGGTGGGCTTTTTCTTGTTAATCTGCCCAGGATGATGAGTTCGGCTTTTTCTTTGAACCACCCTGTCGTCTATTGATTTTCATTGTTGTAAGAAACATATTCCCGTCATCGAGCCGCGGCTTACTTGGACCCTGTTCCAGTCCCTCTGTTGTTGAGCCCGCAGCAACGACTTCCTGGTTGCAAGCCACCATTCCACGAGTTCTTCGCCACATCAGTATCCCTTACACAGATTCCGAGGCGCGGAATGAAGCGGATCACTCTGGTCATCACATTGCTCATCTTCTGTAGGGTGGAGTTACTACGCTCGCAGTGGTTGCAGACGAGTGGTCCGACGAGTGTCCATCTCAACATCCTTGCCCTTAAGTCCTCCGATACGATCTTCGCAGGAACCGAGAAGGGAGTTCTCCGTTCGACCGATGGAGGTGACAGCTGGAAGACATCCGGTCTAGCAAATGAACCGGTGAATGTCCTCGTGTGCACGCCAGGTGGGTATGTCTTTGCCGGAACGCGGACGGACGTGTACCGCTCGGGTGACGGTGGGCTTTCATGGTATCGGGCAAGCACCGGGCTCCCTAGCGGGGATGGGTACGGCGGGTTTCTGACTGCTCTTGCGGTTCATCCCAGTGGAGATCTCTTTGCTGCGATGGAGGATGTCCCCTTTGGTCTCTACCGCTCAACGGATTTCGGCGGACATTGGAGTGAGGTCATGTTTCCAAGTAGTAGCCAAATAGTGTTTTCCATCAGCATCGATAATATCGGTCGCATCCTTCTGCGTGGTAATAGCGTTGAGCTGTTTCGGTCCACTGATCGGGGTGCAACCTGGACAACGCTTACGACGAATTTTTTCCCTGGGCTACTCACCGTAAGTCCCGACGGCGTTCTCTACGCAGAACATTGGGGGGATTGTGCTATCTTTCGGTCGACGGACTATGGCAGTACATGGGACTCTGTCAGTGCCCACAGCTATGTCACGACCATGATAGCTCTGAACCGGGACACGCTGATTGGAGCAGTCGGCCTCGGAAAGGTGGTGCGCTCCACAGATGGTGCCGTGACCTGGTCCGAAATTGCTTGTTGGAACCAAGCCGAGACGTTCCTTGCAGGGCCGGGAGGTATTGTCTTTGGCGGCGGACACAGCATTTTTCGTTCTACGAATAGTGGTGGGTCCTGGAGCCCACTTGATGTCCCTGGCTGGAGCGATCTGCCGGTTGATGCTCTGGCAATTAGCAGGCAGGGCACGCTGTATGCGGGAGGTGGCAGTGGGCTGTACAGTTCGACCGACAGCGGCAATCACTGGAAGGAACTCAATATTGGCGGATCAACAAACTTTGTGTACGACCTTGCCACCAATTCCCTGGGGCACCTCTTTGCAGTCGAGAACTACGAAGGACTGCGTCGTTCCACAGACAACGGCGAACACTGGGTTGTTCTGGAATACATGTTCTCCCCCACCATTGACGCAATGGACCGCATTTTCGCAAAGGCCGCGTTCACCGGCGCCATCGTCCGATCAATAGACAACGGGGAGAGTTGGGATACGGTGTGCACGCCTCCATCCGGTCAACATGCCCTGGATTTTGCCGTTGATATCCAAAACCATGTTTTTGCAATTATTAAAGGCAGAGGAATTTACCGCTCGACCGACGAGGGTGCGACGTGGGACTCGGTCAACAGCGGCCTCTCGGACCGTGCTATCCTGCACCTGGCGACCAGTCCCAACGGTGACATCTTTGCTGGAACGGATAGTACAGTCTTCCGTTCTGTTGACGGCGGAGCCAATTGGAGTCTGCAGTATACCATTCCTGGCTTCATTGCGGCAATGGTCGCGAACACAAACGGTGATCTCTTCGTGGCGAGTCACCGCTTTGGGGTTTACCGAAATGGCACACAGATAAATGGCGGTTTAAACACTTTACGTTGCTCTTCGCTTGCGCTGGACTTGAAGGAATACCTTTTTGTCGGCACCGCTGATAACAGCGTCTTCCGCACTGTGGAACCGACAACGACGGCGACAGAGGGATCTCTCCCCCCGCTGCCGACAAGATTTGTGCTGGAGCAGAACTATCCGAACCCCTTCAACCCCACGACCACCATTCAGTACGCACTGCCTCATCGGTCCCACGTCACGCTCACCGTCTATAACACCCTCGGCCAACGTGTGGCCACACTGGTCAATGGCGACATCGAAACCGGTTACCACACGGTGCAATTCGATGGCTCAGGATTGGCCAGTGGCGTGTATTTCTACAGATTGCAGGCCGGGTCGTTCGTGGACACGAAGAAGTTCTTGCTCGTGAGGTAACTCTTGCACATCAGAAACACCGAGCCCCACGCTCGTTGCCAGGTGGGCTACATTTTTCGGGCCCAGGATGATGAGTCCTGGAACCTTTTTGCTTCGTTTGCGGTATTGACAATATCGAGGGTATGTCTTAATGTTGCACCATAGTCTGCTTCGGTGGCTTCCCCAGCCATCGAGTCCGTGGCGCCGAAGGCGCCACGAGACCTCGTCCCGCTGATAGCGGGACGGGCCGCCGCTCTGGACCCCGGCACAATCCCTTCCGTGCCGAGCTCGCCCTGAGCGAACGAGCGTTCTCTGCGAGTGAGTCGAAGGGCTCACCCCAACGACCCCTTGGCAGGTAGCACCTAATTTCGCCAGCAATTTCTTAACGCTTGTGCTGTGACTCGATGTAGGACTCAGGGTAGCGCCGGGTGTCATGTCTTTCGGCCTGCCTAAAGTCAATCATCTCGTACAGCGATTGCGTTGAAAGGAGGACAAGATGAAGACCCTAACCATTTGTCTTGCACTCGCCATCGTTCTGGTTTGTCCGTTTGCATCTGCTCAGTGGGTTCAAACCAACGGACCGTACGGTGGTATGATAAATAGTTTGGCCATGAGCGGCACGAATCTCTTTGCCGGGACCTGGGGAGGCGGCGTCTTTCTATCGACCAACAAGGGCACAAGCTGGACTGCGGTCAACTCTGGGCTCACGAACACTGTGGTTCGCGCACTTACGCTAAGTCCCGACTCACCGGGAATTCTCTTTGCCGGGACTCATGGTGGCGTCTTCCTTTCCACCAACAACGGCACAAGCTGGACTCCGGTAAATGATGGCTTGAAAGACACTCTTGTCCGGGCACTTGCGGTTTGTCCAGGCTCACCTGGATATCTCTTTGCCGGGACTGATGGAGGTGGCGTTTTTCTTTCCACGAACAGGGGCAAAAGCTGGACTGCAGTAAATAGCGGCTTGACAAGCACCTTTGTGTATGCATTTGCGGTGAGTCCCGACTCATCGCGATATCTCTTTGCCGGGACAGGGGGGGGTGGCGTTTTTCTTTCCACGAACAGAGGCAATAACTGGACTGCAATAAATAAGGGCTTGACGAACCCTGGTGTCATAGCTTTAGCAGTTTCCGGCACGGATCTTTTTGCGGGGACCTGGGGAGGCGGCATCTTTCGCTCCACCAATAACGGCACGAGCTGGACTGAGGTCAATAACGGCTTGACTCATCTTCACCTTAACTGCTTTGTAGCGAGCGGCACAAATCTCTTTGCAGGGACCTGCAGTGGTGGACTTTTTCGCTCGACAAACGACGGCACAAGTTGGACTCCGGTCAATGCCGGCTTGACGTACCTTCAGGTCCACTCCCTCTCGGTGAGCCCAAACGAAGCAGGAGGCACAAATCTTTTTGCAGGAACTAACGGTGGAGGCGTATTTCTTTCCACCAATAACGGCGCAAGTTGGACTGAGGTCAATCGCGGATTGACTTCCACCTCTATTAATGCCTTCGCGGTAAAGGGGAAGAATCTCTTTGCTGGTATTACAGCCGACGGAGTTTTTCTCTCGACCAACAATGGCACAAGCTGGACTGCCGTCAAAACAGGTTTATCTAACACTCCTATCCCGCACCTCTCAAAGCATGGAACGCATAGTTGGGTTTTCGCACTTACGGTAAGTGCTGACGCATCAGGAAACATCTTTGCAGGGACTTTTGGCGACGGTGTTTTTCTCTCAACCAACAACGGGAAACGTTGGAATGCGACCGGCTTGACGAACCATCATGTCCGAGCCTTGGCCATAAGCGGCACGAATCTTTTTGCAGGGACTGAAGATGATGGTGTATTTCTCTCGACCAACAATGGCACAAGCTGGACTGGGGTCAATACCGGCTTGACGGACACAAATGTTACTGCCTTTGCGGTGAGCGGCACGAATTGTTTTGCAGGGACTTACGACGGTGGTGTTTTTCTCTCGACCAACAACGGTACTAGCTGGACTGGGGTCAATGCCGGCTTGACGAACACTCATGTTAGTCATATCTGCCTTGTTGCGAGTGACGCGAACATATTTGTCGGAACTGCTGGGGGTGTATTTCTTTCCACCAACAACGGCACGAGCTGGACTGAAGTCAATAACGGCTTGACGAACACTACTGTCCAAGCCTTGACGATAAGCGGCACAAGTCTCTTTGCAGGGACTGAAGGCGGCGGTGTTTTTCTCTCGACCAACAACGGTAGAAGTTGGAGTGGGACCGGCTTGACGGACACCGTTGTCAATTCTCTCGCAATCGTTGGCTCGAATCTTTTTGCCGGGAGTGATTGGGGCGGAGTGTGGAGACTGCCTGTATTTGTCAGAGATGATAACAGATGATGTTGAAAACGGTGAACTTCTCTTGAAGTTCGAGTTGCCCAGGTCATCAAATGTGAGGCTGGGCATCTACGACATGCGGGGACGTGAAGTCTCCGTCTGAGTGAATGAGAGGAGGGACGCGCGAGTTCACGAGGTCAAGTGCGATGCATCCGGATTGTCAAGCGGGGTGTACTTCTACCGATTGGACTCCGCCAAGGGGCGAGACTCTAAAAGCGGAGCTGGGAATTTGTGCAGACGCGCAAGTTGATTCTGATGCACTGACATTCCACGATAAAGACTGAACAAAAGGCGACCCATTCACCGGGTTGCCCTTTAAATTGCCCACGCTTGTACAGGCGGGCTTATTGTTACTACTGGGTGAGACAGTACTCCTGCCCGTCCACCTGTCGAAGGCGGGAATAGGTTATTTTGTGGGAACCTATCCAGCCGCCTGTCGGTTATTGGCGTAGAAGGGTCTCAGTGGCCGGATTCTTTCCCCCCTTTCGCCTTCGAAGACTCGGCTGTATCTCCTCATTGCCTCCCTTCTGAGCTTTGGACAACGCTGTTCCGCAATGTCGTCACTTGTTTCCCACAACCACCACCATTCACAGGGAGGGAAGTATGTCAGCCGAAGACGAAGTTCGCAAAGCTTCGACGCGATTCTACAGCAGCTTGAGCAAGATGGCCAATGGCGATTCCAGCACAGTGCCAGACGCCTGGTCCCACACCGACCGGGTGACTGCCATGCACCCGATTGGTGGCAGGGAAGTTGGCTGGGAAGCAATCAAGAAGTCGTTTGACATGGTAGGACAACTCGCTTCAGAGGGTGAGGTTGCTCTGAAAGATCAGGTCATCAATGTCATCGGTGATGTTGCGTATGAAATAGGCGTTGAATATGGCCATTTCAAGATTGCCGGCAATCCGATCTCCGTTGAGCACCGTGTCACGAACATTTATCAGAGAGAAGCCGGGGGTTGGAAGATGATCCACCACCACACCGATACGTCACCGGCAATGCTGGAGGTTCTCAGCCGACTGGAACTCCCCTCCGCGCAGGCTGCGGGATAACCCGGGTTCCCCGCGTTGAAAAAGAAGGCCGCCAGGTCTTCAGGCGTTCATAGGTACCTCTCAAATATGTGCGTGATTGTCGCGCAGTGGTGCTGCGCGCGCATGTACATTCTTATACCGCAATTCCTGGTATAAGAACGGGTATCCAACTATCCGTTCATCAATGCCAGAGGATTGCTATGACGTCAAAAGACTTTTCCACACTGCGTCGCTATGCCATGAAATTTGCCGGGGACCCGGATGATCGTGACGAGCTCGTGCTGCTGGCCTGGCAGGAATCCAAACGCCTGGGTTCACGCTGGCTGACCAAGTGGTAACGTATGGATATGACCCGCATGGGATATTACTTGAGGTATCCGCGGCCGGCGAAATGATGTGCTTGCGCACGAAAGGGAAGGGGCTCCCTAAGCCTATTGTTCCTTGACATTTGTCCCTGTTCTCCTTAAGATAGCGCCGGTAACCACGCCTGCAGGGAGAAGCGTGCGGGGGATCAGTAGCGACGGCCTTTCTGTCCGATCTGGATGGGAGGGCCTTTATCATTCTGCGGGCAGGTAAGCCGCGATCCGTTCGGGTGCAACACAATTATGAGAGTATTTGGGCAATCAAAAGCTTTAGGCTCAATTATACTTCCATTCACAGATCCTTTGTACCAATAGCCAACCGAGGATAACATGAAACAGCTAATGATTGCAATGGTTGCCTTAGTCGCCATTCTGAATTTTTCCCAGTGCCAACCTGTCAACACCGAATCTCAGAAGTTGACGCTTCGCGTGACATCCAGTAATGATAAACAAGTTTCTTTCGTGGCTTCAATATTCTTCAAGACCGCGAATGCTCGGCTTGACAACACGATGCAACAAACCCCATATGAAATTACCGTAGAATCTAATTATGTCAATGCAACAATTATTAAGACCTCTGGTGATGGGGATTTGGTCGTCGACCTCATTAAATCAAAGAAGATTGGCGATCAAGGCAACCTAAGAGCCAGCAGTTCCACTGTTATCGTGGTTGGCACGCAAAGTGCGGAAAAGGGTCTCTACTATCAGCAAACATTTTAGATTTGGCTGCCGCCCAACCAGCGGCCGCACCTGACGCCGCGTCAGAAGAAGGTAGAAAGAAGGCTCGGGGCTCCGGGCCATTTCTGTTATTGGGTGGATTGACAATTCCGTGGCTTGAGCGTAGCTTTTGACAGAAGCGTAGCTCGTCAGGCAGCCCAAGGAGATAATGCAATGATTTTCCTTCCAGGCACAGCATCATTCACCGGGCAGATTCGTCTCAACGGTTCAGTAGAGCGCGTCTTCCCCTTGTTCTCACCGATCGGCGAGAAGGGATGGGTTCCAGGTTGGGATCCCGAGATTCTCCACCCTATCGGCGGTTTGTGGGAAGAAGGCCTGATCTTCCGCACGTCTGAACCGAGTGGTACAGCAATCTGGATCGTTAGCAGTCTGGATATCGCGGCTCATCGCGTCAGCTATCATCGTGTGGAACCGACTCGTTATGTTGCCCGCGTTGATGTGACTTGCAGTGAGGTGTCGATTGGAGTTACTGATGTATCGACCGTCTACAGCTTTGTTGGCCTTTCTGAAGAGGGAAATGATGAAATCAGCATGATGACCGCAACGGAGTATCAGGCCAAAATGGTTCGTTGGACTTCTTGGCTCGAGCGCTGCCTTGCGAGTGGAGCCCAAACTATCGAATAACTATTACAACATTCCCTGTCTTTTGGCCCGTCTCGACGTACCTGGTGGCCTCGACAATCTGTTCTAGGGGATAACGTCTATCAATAACTGCTCGATATTCTCCCGCCTCGATTAATTCTTTGAAAAAGGCCACGTCTTCTTTGCTTTCTTTGGGGATCGGGAATTTCACTTTTTTGCTGCTGAAGATAGGCGTCAACAGCGCCAGGAAAAGGTTCTGCGACAAGAACCCAAGATCCGTGGAGAAATATACGCCACCTGGCTTCAGGAGTCTTTTACAGCGAAAGAATGAACTCTTGCCGACAGCATCTATGACTACATCAAACAGCTGGGCAACCTTTGTGAAATCTTCGTTTTCATAGTCTATTACCGTGTCGGCACCTAATGATTTCACTAATTCCAGATTCTTTGTATTGCACACGGCCGTAATGTTCGCGCCATAGTGCTTTGCGAGCTGCACGCACGCGGAACCGATGGATCCTGACGCACCATTGATGAGGATCTTCTGAACACTCCCAAACTCTATTGTCCTGACGTAGTTCAATGCCAGCATAAGCCCATCGCAGACGGCAGCAGCCTCCTCGTAAGACATATTGGCTGGCTTCTTTGTGATTGATTTATTTTCGGGCATACAAATGTATTCCGCATGTGCTCCAAAAGTGGCAGCCGTGGTCAGTCCAAAAACCTGGTCGCCTTTCCTGAATGTCTTGACATCTTTGCCGATTGCTTCAATCTCTCCAGCCATCTCACTGCCTAGAATATTTCTCTTCGGTCTGAACAGTCCATTGAGAATGCGAATGATAAGACCATATTCCGGTTTTCGAAATCCGCAGTCAGTTCGATTTACGGTTGTGGCGTGTATCCTAATAAGAACTTCGTCATCCTTGGGAGTTGGTTTCTCGACCTCTTTGAGTTCAAGAACTTCTGGTGGGCCATACTTAGTATATACGACTGCTTTCATAGGGAATCCCATGATTGGGCATTATGTTGGTTCCTATCCTCGTGTCGCCGACAAGATACTCGATTGCAGGCGGGTTGTCAATTGGAAACCTGGCTTCCAAGAAAAGAGCCTCCACCAAAGTAGCGATACAGGAGTCTCAGGAATAGCTCTTACTTCGATATAGGACGGTGGAGCGAAAGGGAACCCGTTCCAGGTAAAGAGAGAGTTCCTCGGTTTTTTTTGTTTCGGAAATTGGCCTATATGGGGATTTGCCCAATCCCCGCCCATTTGTTGACAATGGTCTTGATGGTCGGTACATTCAGTGCGTTCACCTCTGTTTGCCACGCCCCGACAGCTCTTTGAGCCGGATTGCTACTTCTCCGGCCGTTCTTGATTATCAAAGCGGGAACTTATCCCCGATACAATCACGACCCACCGGAGCGAGGAGGTAGTGCGTCGTCTTTTGTCCATGCGCTGGGATAAAAGGCACGACAAGACTGCGTAGTTACAAAAGTTATGCGCAAGCGAGGTATCATTTCATAAGGCGTTTTGCGGCACAAGACCTCGATGAACAAGCATTCCTCAAGAGACCTGGACCTATAGGAAGGCAAGCGATTTCTCTAAACAAAAGAAGGAGATACTATGGAAGTCTCAAAACATGTCTATAACCTCGGTTTCTGGTCAGCAGTTCTCGCATCAGTTTTCAGCGTTGCCTACGACATTGGGCAACTTGCTGAATGGTTCGGTCTCATGGGGTCAGGCGGCTCTCCAGAAAATGATAGTACCTGGTATGGCCTCGTGGTCCTCCTTGTCCCTTCCTTGTTTCTCGGGATCACATTTGTACTCATGATGGGAAGCGTCCACCGTCAGGCACCTGCAGATAGAAAAATCTGGAGTCAGACAGGACTTGTTTTCGCGACTATGTATGGCACTCTTATTTGCATGAACTACTTTGTTCAATTGACTCTTGTTGCCCCAGCCCTTTATCGAGGCGATGTCAGCGACAGCGTCAGGCCTTTTCTGTTCAATGTCTTCAACTCATTTACCTATTCAGTTGACCTCCTTGGATACAGCTTCATGAGTTTGTCCACCCTTTTTGCTGCTTTCGTATTCATGGGACCAGGATTGGAAAAGACGGTCCGGTGGTTTTGACCTGCCCCCGGTTGTTGTGCCAATGTCAGAGTTGGATTTAGCTCTTCAGCCATTGGCCAGCTGAAGAGGGTGGTAAGCTTCTGGTGCTGGTGCTTTCATTCCCAATGCGCTGTGAGGACGGATGGTGTTGTAGTGCTTAGTACATGGGTAACTCCTGTGACGCATCGCGTTGCATTATTCGGAGATTCGGAGTAACAGTTAACCAAAGAAACGAACAATTTTCTCGAATCCCGGACTCGAGACGGGGGGCGTGATGGTGATGAACATGTGCAAGAGCCTCTTTTTCGCTGGTGTGACGGGTGAGAAGCTCATCGCACCGAGGTAGCGAATGAGAACTAGCCGAAAGTTTTTTGCCTGTCTCCTTATTGCGTGTGGTTGCGCGCAAGCGCAGTGGGTCCAGCAGAAGAGTGGCACGGATGCGGACCTTGCCGACATCGCGACACCCGATTCAACCACGGCATTTGCTGTTGGTCGCGATGGATCGATCCTCAAAACCACCGATTCTGGTGTGATGTGGGTGATCTTGCCACTCCCTGAACTCTTCCTCCATCCATGGAATGCTACCTCTTTCTCCGACAGATGGTCTGGAACCGTCGTAGGAGATTTCGGGCGCGTTGCCATAACCACAGACGGAGGAGAGCACTGGTCCTGGCACACGATACCCGGAGGGAGAACATGCCTTTGCGTTCTTCATGAAGGACCGGCCTCTATCTACGTCGGGGATGATTCTGGCTGGGTTCACCTCTCCCATGATACTGGAAATACCTGGTCGTCGGAGCGCGTGAGTACGTGGCCCATTAGATCCCTGTTCCGCTGGAGGGGATATTCGGGGATGGGAATTGCACACTACGCTCTGACACCATATTCAATCTGCGAAAACGATATCTTCCCGCTGTACAGGTGGACGGAGACGATTCTTCAGGCTTTTCAAGGACTTGGATCCGAAGCATTCCGCGGCGAGTTCAGCAATGGGGGCGGGCCAGGATTCCTCGTGGGTGTGCACGGCGATTTGCGCGCTGCTCCAGCCATTGTGCGGAAGTCCATGTCAGACACGGTGTGGCGGCCACTTGCCACGCCGTTCTCGTGGAGCGGCACCCTGTTCGGCGTCTCCGCTCCATCAGGGAAGACGGTCTATGTCTGCGGGGAGCACGGGTTGATATTCAACTCAACGGACGGGGGAGATACATGGTCCGCCCCATCTGTTCCAACAACGCATCGTCTGAAGTCGATCTGCTTCTTTGATGAAAAGAGAGGCTACGCGGTTGGTGATACTGGAACCATCCTCTATACTTCAAACGGCGGAGTAACGGCTATAGATGAACGTGACGACGTCCAGGTGATGGGATTCACACTCTTTCAAAACTATCCCAACCCATTCAACCCCTCGACGAGCATCCGCTATGCTCTGCGACACCGCTCGCACGTCACGCTCACCGTCTTCGACATACTCGGCCAGCGGGTGGCTGAGCTGGTCAACGGCGATATCGATGCTGGCTACCACGAAGTGAAGTTCGACGCTACCAACCTGGCCAGCGGCGTCTACTTCTACAGATTGGACTCCGCCAAAGGGCGAGACTCTAAAAGCGGAGCGAGCGATTTTATGCAAACCCGTAGACTTTTGCTGGTCAGGTGAAATTCGACTACATGGGCCCAGGATGATGGCAAGTTCTGGGCTGGATGTCTCCGCAAGGAGAGCTGTGTGACACTGAAGTATTGACCTCAGTGGTTTTGTGGTTTTCTCGGAGACGGAAATCACGGCGGGGAAAAGGGAGTGAACCTACCTGCGTCACCTCGGCTCGATCCGCAACTCTGCGGGGAAATATGCGTGATGAGCGCTGGATCACTTCGACAGAAAGGTGCGTGCTTCCTGGATCTCCTTTCGATTTGATCTCCCCGCGATGGTCAGGAGCTGCCGACAGAGTGCTGCGGCTCCCTTCGCATCGTTCATCGCCATTGCGGCCCGGGCACTCCCCCATAAGGAGTTGAACCGCAAAGGATAGAAGTCCAGGGATCGATCGTAGGCTTTCCTGGCTTCAGAGGCATTCCCTTGTTCCAGGAGAAGATCGCCGAGGAGTTCATAGGCCGGAAGTGTCGGAGCCGGTGTGACGGGATGTTTAGGCGTTGAGGCTTCGAGCTCGGCCGCCTGCTTCATCATGGCTAGGCTCGAATCGCGCAAACCTCTCTTCTCGGCGAGCAATGCGGTAATTTCAAGGCGGAGGATACGGATGTTCCGCAGGAAGAGAATCTCCCTGGCTTTGTCTGCTACGGCTTCAAGCTCAGCGAGCCGGGCCTGAGATCGTTCCGACTCGGAGAGTATTCCCGTATGGATGCAGCCAATGCCACGGGCAAACCAACTGATCGCTTCGGCCCATGGGAATCTATTCCATGTGACACTTGCAGGTTCCCGAGGTTCGATCGCTGCCGCGTTCTCCCAATCCTTTCTCTCCAAAGCGTACCTGGCTCTCGTCGACGCCAAATGGAATGCCGTCTTGAATGTAGGCTCGAGGTTCGCAGTTCCCTGAAGACGTTTCAACTGTGCGTCCGCTGAATCATCCTGGCCCGACTGAAGATAGGCATAGATCAGATATTCGATTGCATGCGGAAACTCGTCCCATATGAATTGACCTTGATCCCCCGCGGGGAAATCCAGCGCCGCCTCGGCCGCCCGTATATTCCCGCGAATCACCTCCGGCCAGTTGCCGAGACGGGTATATATATGTGTCGGCATATGTAGGGCGTGGGGATTGTGCGGAGCGATCTTCTCGTATTCCCGGAGAATCGCAAGCGACTCACGTTCCCGTCCAGGCGCGTCGTTTGCGTGGATCAAGTAGTGCATTGCGCCGGGATGATGCGGGTTCTCCCTCAGGATGCGAAGGAGGATGTCAGCAGCCTTTGCGTTATTAGGTGAGGATAGCTGATCGGGTGGAACAGTGGAAAGCAGGGCCAGGGCGTAAAGAGCAGCAACCTCGTGGTCTTCAGGGAATGCTGTGTAGGCTTGCTCCATGCCGGCAGCCCAGCGGTGAATTCTCCGCCAATAGTCGGATGAGTCCGGCTCACGGAAAAACGCTTCGGCAGCCATGATCAGCAGGCGCTCGCGTTCCGTGCGTGGATGTAGTGACTCTGCCTTCTGCACTGCATCCCATCCTTGATGGAGATCTTCATCTCCCGGGCGGGTTGGCCAAAGCGGTTGGAACAGTGTCATGGCAATCCCCCAGTACCCCATGGCGCATTTGGGATCATCTGCCACGACCTTCTGGAACGCCACTCTGGCCGCGGGGTAGGTCATATGGTGAAACAGGGTCATTGCCCGGTTAAATTCTGATTGTGTGGCCGGAGTACAGCTCACGGGAAATGAAATCGTTCCGAGCGAGTCATCCGTTTGATGGTGCATTTGACTGAGCGTCACGGAGACCCCGAGGGACAACGACAGAGCAAGAAAGACTATTCTGAACGCTGTGGCTGAAGTAAGAGATTGAAGCATAACCCTCCAGTTCTGGAACGGGCCTACGCTATGGGTACTGCTCGTGGCCGTCTGATATACAATACACAAGGCGATCAGAATAGGTTCCAGAATATGGAAACTAATGCCCACGCTCATTTCCAGGTGGGCTTAGTGAGTTCTGGGCTTCACTATAACCGGACAGCGAGCACTATTGGCCCCTTACTGGCTTGTCGTTGTTGATGATATCTACAATAATCTTCCATCTGCCGTCAATCTTTCTGTAAACAGCCACCCATTTTTCCGAGCAATCAACAAGCCCCTTCGGCGTGTTTTGACTGAAGCGGCCAGAACCGCGGGCGTATGCAAGGTCGCCGGAAGCCGCCACCTCAATGGCATCTATTGTGCCCGAGGAGGTTCCGAATTCGACAGTGTCGGCAAGCCAAGTTTGCAGTGATTGTCGAATAGCATGGTGCCCAACATAAATTTTGGCATCTGGTGCTATCACTGCAGCGTCCGGCGCATAGAGAAGGACCAACTTGTCGATATCCCCCGCCTTACTTGCAGCGGTCCACTGAGCATCGAGGGTGCGTATCGCATTCGCCTCAGCGCGAGTGTCAACAGACGGTGTCGGAGCGCATCCGATGAATGAAAGGCATGCACAGGCTATGAGCGTGAAGACCGACCTGGTAGACATGTTGACCCCCTTTTTTTTGTCGAACGCTTGTGTCTACAAAGGAATGATGAACTTCGAGGCTCGCCGAGGCGGATCCCCATCCAATCAACCGGGACGGACGCGATGGCTGGGGAAGCCATTGTGCGTTTGCCGGAAATGAACATCACGCCTGAACCAAAGTCAAGGGCACACAGAATCAGACCGGATTTACAAGGGAATCTGAATACCGCAGGAGATGCACCGCGTCCTGGCACCGCTGCATCTGGAGAATCGAAGCGGGTTAATCTGTCCTCGTAGGAAGGACAGCACAGGGAAGCCCGGGCTGCAATACTGGCAGTTGCACATCCATACGCAATCGTCTCTCACCTTTTCAACTCATAGCCGTTGTCGGCAACGATGAGCCACTTTTCACCTTGTTTCACAAAGACGTCGGTGTACGCTGTTTGTAATGTCGCCTCTTTCCCATCCACTGATTTCAGAGTTATCGTCGCAATGTAGTGGACTATCGCAGTGTTTCCGAAGACTTGAATGGCGGCTGGTTGCAGAAACAAACTTCTTGCCGGGTAGGTCTTTAGCATCTCCTCAAGCTGTTTGCGAAAAATGGGTTTGTCAATTGGGAGGGGACTGCCATGACCAGACCCACGATAATCCTGGTGAACGTAGCTCATGAGTTTCTCGACGTCGCCCTTCTCTATGTCTGCGACAGTCCCTTCCTCAACCTTCCAGATTTCCTTCTGCGCCGCCGACCATTCTTGCGCAACGAGATACGCAGAAGGAAGCAGCAAGAGGACTGCAATGACAAGGCATAACTTCTTCATATTGACCTCCGTAAGTGTCAATTTACTACATCGCACCCCAATTCAGCTTGAAATTCTCACCCAGGTCGAAGATATAATCTTTTGCCATGACCACCTTGCCGCCATTGATGCTGACGACCGTCACTCCACTGTTCTGACCTACCCTCCCGCCCCGGTTTGTGAGTTGAATGTCCCAGTGCACTGCAACTACATTGGTTCCTCCAAAGGCAAAGATGTCCCGGACACAGATATTTTTGAGATCGAACTTGATACTCGGGAATTGGTCAAAGAAATTCCGAAACCAGCTTTCGACAGCGCTTTTCCCCCTGAAGGTGCCGCTTGAAGATATTTCACCAGGGTAGACAAACACCCCGTCATCCCGCCAGGACGACATGAACTTCGTTAAGTCGTGTCGGTTCAAAGCATCAAAAGAGCCCGCAATGGCTTTTCTGGCAATAAGTGCTCCAATCATATCAGTCTCCTTCCTGAGCTAGTTTCCTGGGATGGATGGTAAAGTAGGAAAGTATCTTGTCGATGTCAGGGGCTGGTGACCAGGCTGCGCAATTGCAGAGGTAAGACAGAATGCGGTTGTCCGCGACATGGCTACCTCCTTTGAGCGTGTGAGAGGTTTCTCTTCAACGCGAATGCCATGATAGATCGTCGATTTGAAGTAGGACTCGGTGGGTCGTCAAGTAAGACGGAGGACGGAACACTCGGCGGTACACTGACTCCTACGTCGAGTCAGAGCACGCATGTGTGTGTGGCGCAAATGTACTTACCCCATTTGCCAAAGTCAAATATGCTCAAGAATCCCGAGGTTTTCGGGGGTCTCTCGGAACTGCTTCCACCAGATGGCGCCACTGCCTCGTGGCCTCTGGCCACCATACTTCACTCCGGTGATTGATACAGGAGCGGATTCAAGTCGGTCGCTGCAACCTCGCCCGGGTCCAGACCCGGCAAGTACTCTCTCATTTCGACCTTTCGTTGTTCGTATGTGGGTACCATGACCAACGTCTTGTCAGCATAGTAGATAATCGAAAGAACCTCACGACGTCGTGCGCTTGTGTTTTCCAGTGCGGAGTGGAGGACATCGCCCGAATGAAATGTGGCGTCGCCGGCACTCATGATGTGGGCCACGGTAGGGATTCGGCGGGCTTTGATTACCCGGCTGAATATCTCCTGAGTATTCAATGAAAATGGGACCTCTGGAAACAGCCCGCTGTGATGCGAACCGGTCACAAAAACTATCGGCCCCATCTCCTGCGACACCTCCGTCAGGGCCAGGGACATCTTGATGGTATTGTGTGTGGCCAACGGGGTATAAAAGTGATCTTTGTGCCATGGTGTCCGGCTTCCTCCAGGATCCTTCAGGAGGACTTGGTCCTTGTAAAGGCGGACCCCTTTCACTCCCATAAGCTGTGCGGCAATCCGGGCAAACCTCTTTGCGAATACGAACTCCCGGATTGCTTCGCTACTCCGCCAGAGATTTGTCACTTGCGTAAAGAGTGTGCTCGAGTCCTCCAATTGTACCCTGGTGCCGTGGGTATCTACGACCTTATCGGTGTAGCCCACAATGAGAGGACGGAGGTAGTCAATTTCTTCGAGCGATGTCACGCCGCGAAGGAGGATGTGGCCCTCTTTGCGGTACTGTTCGGCTTGAGCCGGGGTTATTGGATAGGTGGTGGCGAGGTTAAAAGTGGTGGTTGCCATATGAGGGACCTCCAGCGCGTAAGATAGGTCGGGAGAACGCCAAAGTCAATCGACATGTATACCAGGCCCCGCCATCGAGGCAATTATCGATTATCCATAGTTCGCCCCGCCTGCTGGTGACACATTGATCTGAGGTCTACCTCAAAAACAACAGCATTTTCGTTTCCGCCACGGGGCCTGCCTGGAGTCGGTAATAGTAAACTCCCGATGCCAGCCCCGCCGCGTTGAATGTGATCTCATGGTTTCCCGCCTCAATCTCGCCGTTGACCAGTTCGGTCACCTGCTGCCCCATCGTGTTGAAGACCGTGAGTCTCACATGCGATCGCCGAGGCAATGCATAGCGCATCGTCGTGGAGGGATTGAAGGGGTTCGGAAAATTCTGCGCCAACTCGAATCGCTCGGGGATTTCCGCCTCTCCTGGCGAACCTCCGACCGATGACGTGCTAAACGCCTGATCCAGCCAGAGTAATCTCAGGTCGATCCAGTTCTTGAGGTAGTCTATTTCCTCCGCGTACGTCTTGCCGACAAAGTAGTTGGGCCAGACATACTGACCGAGGATCGACCACCGTAGGAAATTCCTCTCATGGGATTCACCCAGGAGGGTCGTGAGCGAATCGATGACCGATGTGATCCGCCCGAGGGAGAACCCTTCCGTGCGCAATGTGTTCCACCGTTGCCGAAGCTTCCCGCGGATCGTGGGATCGTTCAGGAGTTTCTTCATCCAGAAAGGAATCTGGTACATATCATCGTGAAGAAAAGCGGTGTTCTCCGTGAGGTAGGTCCATTGAAATCCTTCGACCAGTGAGGCATCGTAATAGTCACAGTTCCCGAACGCGAGAGTATTATCCCACAGCGGACCCATGATAAGTCTCCCTCCCTTGCTGTCCCTGTCCTTGTACATGAAAAAACTGAGCCGAAACTCGTCAACATTCTTGCCGAGTTCATTCAGAAGAATGTAGTCTACCAGCGCATCGACATCCAGCCAATGGGGATAGCCGGTGGCTGAGTCGGCAAAACTGGATCCATACATCGCCACTTCAAAGTCGCGGAAGTGCAGGGTTATATAGCTCTGCTGAGCCCAGACAAGGTTTTCGGCCTTGGGATAATGGTACTGATAGTGGATCCGTTGAGTGGCCCACGGATACGGAGGCAATCCCGAGTACCAGCCGGCCGTCGAGCTCCCCTCGGTCTTGTCGATTTTTACGATATAGCCTCCGGTAACCGCGTCGCCGAGAGTATCAGCCGCGCCGAGTTTGCTGATGTTGACGCGATTCTTGCCCCTTCCTATTTTCTCGAGAAGAAGGTAGACCCCAACGTATTCACCGTTCAGGATCACCTCGCAATACCGTGCCCGGCTTGCGTATCGCCCGAGCGCGCGCGCGATCGTGAACATGAGCGCGTCGCGGATGAGGGACTTGTCATTGTAGACGGCATAAAGCACCCAGTCGCTCCCATCCGGAAGTCCCAGGAGTGGCACGTTCAGCTCATTTCCCAGGGTGTCCCGCGTCTCCACTGCATATTGTTTCTTCGGGAAGCTCTGCGAGCTTGACCCCCTGATTTCAATCCCGATCTTTCCGTTGTAGCCATTGAAGGGATCGCCCGGAGAGTTACGTTGCCCCGCCCCGTTGTCGATGACCCCCATGTCGGCAGTGATTTTCGGCTCATCTTGAATAGTCTGGCCGTGCGTGTGGATGACGATGATGGGCAGGTTGGATGAGGTGAGAGTGATCAAGGAATCAGCGGCAGGGGCGCTGATACTTCCGTCTGCGAGAAAGAGAAACATGATCACCAGGAGCGTGAATGATATGAGATGATTCCGCACAGTAGGCCTTCCTTCCTGTCATGGGTGCCTTGAAAGCTAACAAACGAAAACAAGATGCGCAATCAGCACTTCGGTGGCCGTTGTGATTCATTGATTGCTACGCGAAACCGCCAACAGGCGAGCATCGCGCACGTGGGGCATTTAATGCTTGACATTTGTTGAACAGAAGTATATCTTTCCGGCACAAATATGCACGATGGCTTCCCCAGCCATCAAGTCCGTCCCGGTCCGAAAGATCGGGACGGTCCGCTGCTCTGGACCCCGGCACAATCCCCTCCGTGCAGAGCTCGCCCTGAGCGAACGAGCGTTCTCTGCGAGTGAGTCGAAGGGCTCACCACAACGACCCCCTGGCTGCAAGCCTCAAAGCATATCATAGCCTTGCGTTACACGTGGGCGTGCTCGAAATCCAGGTTGGTTCCGACGGGCCGCCGAGTGTTCCGCTCTTTGTTCTACCCGACGACCCCGCAGTCCCATCCCAGAACGAGAACCCCACTCGGATCACATTCACCCATTCACCAATCATCAGAAAGGGCAAAGCCATGAAAGTTCTGTCTGTTGCACTTTTGCTGGTGGGATGCTTGGATAATTCATCGCCTGTCGTTTCTCCAACGGATCAACTGCAGGGAACTGGAGTCCCGATTCTATTTCCCATTGACCACGGAAACATCCAAGTCCGCTAAGGCTATGGACCTCATCTGATGCAGAGCCCGGGCGTTAATGTCCGGGCGTTCTTGTTTCTGGCGGACAAATGATCGGAGAATTGAGGCTCCTTGCTTTTCGTGGAGTTGAACAGTATCTTCTGCTCAAAGCAGAGCAATACCGGGTTCACCGTCCTTGGTCTGAAAATAACAACCTGGAGGCAATCATGAAACTGCGCGTGAGAGCGTTTGGATTGGCTATTGGGATGCTGTTGGGTTTAGCTTTCTGCCTTGGAACGATTGTTTCTGTTTTATTCGGAGCAGGGCTTACCTTCGGCCATTTTGCCTCCTTCTTACCCTACCTCGAGAGAAGCTTCTTCGGCATTGTCTATGGTTTGGTCGGTGGGTTCATTGAAGGCTTCCTGGTTGGAGCATTCGTTGCATGGGTGTACAACACGTCCTGCAAAGCACTTTACAAATCTGAACTCGGCGTGAAGTGACGAAGTGGTTTTGAGTAAGTCTCAGCAAAAAAAGGCCCCGGCATTGTGCCGGTTTTTTTCTGTCATAGGGCGGAATTTCGGCATCCCGTCGATTGCCTTGAGACTCAAAACGATGTAGATTTCAACAGACAATTCAACATTTTGGGGTAGTGACCCGAGTGAAAGAAGCGGAGGTGGCACATGGACGTATTTTCCCATTCGAGGCGGGGGAAGGGCGCTCTGAAAAGAGAAGGCTACCTTGCAGAGAAGAGTGTCGAGGATTTCCGCAAAGAAATCCTGGCAGAGATGAGCCAGGTGAGTTCCGAGGAACTAGAAGCCCTCAACGTTGTGCTGGACGACTTGAGGACCCTTATGTCGGAGTGCAAAGCTGGGTGGAAGGCTCTGAGATATCACAACCTCCTACAAGCGATTGTTCACCTCTGGGCAATCGGAAAGGCGGCCGGTAGCGACGAGGAGAGGCGGTTCAGTGATGTGCAGATGAAGAAATCAAATAGAAGCTACGCTCCTCGCAGAAAAAGGAGAAGCAACTAAATTGCTTGTAGTGACGTGTCCTGAATAGAGGCCCTGAATAATATCATTTCAGGGCAGGCACTTCAGGACTACAAAGAGCATCGCCTCCGGGGCCTCGTTGCATGGCCAGACAACCTGCCGTTGCGGCTGCTTGACAATGGGTAGACGAATCTTTAGGTTGAAGAAGTCCCTGCAGGAGGAAGTTATGCGTAAGGTCTTGGTTCTCTGTCTGTTGCTCGCCGGCTGTTCGGCGAGCTCGAAATTCTACAAGGATTATGATATCGGCGTAGAAAAACAGGCCACCGTAGGGAGCGTTATGGTGACCGTTTCGGGTCAGACAAAAATCGCGGAACACCCCACACCGATCACTCAACAGCTCATCTACGACGGCGTGGCGGCCCGGATAGCAGCGATCGGTTACCGGGAATATGGCGAGGAGTTGACGAAGCCCGTTTATTCCCAGCAACTCCAGTACGACCTGAATGAATCCGACCTCATTATTTTCCAGGAACTGACGATCCAGGTTATCGAGGCAACGAGCAAGCAGATCCGTTTCAAGGTCCTCACAGGGCCGGTGGATCCCAATGCCCCTGAAGGGCCCGGGCAAGAATCTGCCCCGCCGAAGTTTCCACAGTGACGACGCTCTCTGTCGTCCTGAGACGCTCTTACTCAGGACCTAGAAGACCTGCTTACGGTCTTTGTTTCCCCACCCAAAGGCAAAGCATGTGTGCGGTGGATGGGTTAAGATGGTAATCCAAAAAAAAGGAACCGTGGCGCTGAAGCGCCACGCTAGTGCCCCACCAACTATCATTTCCTATAAACGACGGGGCACAGTGCACGCTCCAACTTCAACTCTCACCAAGAATTCGTAGCAATTGAAAGTTGGAGCGGCACTAGACGAAGAAAGGATCGTAAACGATCCTGACCCTATGGCCCGATTTATCGGGCTTTCTTCGTCTAGGGCAACGGTTGGATTTCGGTTGTGGTTCACAGTTCACGGTTCGACGTTTTGTGTCGTCCTGAACAAAAACCCTGAATAAGCTCATTTCAGGGCAGGCGTGTCAGGACGACAGAGAGCGTGGAACCGTGAACCGAGAACCGCGAATTGAGAATACCGAAGTATGAACACCGAACGGTGAATGGTGAATGGTGAACCAGGGAGGAGACACAGACACTTGGTCCTCTTAAGGAACAGTCCCCTTCAGGGGGCTTTCTTCGTCTGGGGCAACGGTTTTCTCGTCCCGACGGAGCCACGGAGCAGGCGGGTGCCTCCGGCGGAGAGGGCACAGGAATGGCCAGTGGGGGCTATTACTCGGTGAGGAAGCGGGATAGGTGACAAAAGCAGGGGATGGGGAATAGGGTGCAGGGGATAGAGACGACCCAGAAGTCAGAAGTCAGAAACTAAGAAAACCCTCCGAATTGTCTGTGGTTGCGGATGGAGCGAGGCCACCAACCCTAGCCCAAACATTAATACCTATTTCCGCCCCTTCAACCTGCACTCCACCTCTTTGCACCTAACTTGTGATCCAGCGCAACCAGCGTGACTGCACGGTTGCTTTTTACTCTGTCTTCTCGCATATTAAATGCCAAGAGACAACCTGTGTGCAAGAAATTCTGGCAGTCCCGCATCACGGATTGCTTGCATGGTCTTTTGAATGTCGTACGGCACGCGCACGAGCTGGTAGAGATTCGCCTCTGTATCATACAGCCCGAAGGCCGCGTCAGGATTGTGATCGCGCGGCTGCCCCACGCTGCCGACATTGATGATGTACCGTCCTTTGTTCTTCATCCTGTTGATTGACCCGTCTTCACCGATGATCACCGGCACATGCGTGTGCCCGATGAAGCAGACGTCGGTGGTGAAAGCGCTGAAATTGTCCTGGGCTGCACGGAGGGTCAGAACATACCTCCAGGAATCGGGCTGGAGGGGGGAGGCATGGGCAAATGTGCACCCTTCCCGCAAAGCGGTGAACGGAAGGTCGCGCAGGAATGCTTGATTGCCCCCCGAGACCTCCTTCCGGGACCAGACAATCGCTTTCATCCCGTACATATTGAAATCTTCAAGCGGCGTTTCATGCAGGAGGCCGCTGTCATGATTGCCTTTCAGGGTCAAAGCGCAGCGCTCGCGCACAAGCGTTACGCACTCGTCCGGGTAGGGGCCGTACCCCACCGTGTCGCCGAGGCAATAAATGGCATCGACGCCTGTCGTTTCGATATTCTTCAGGACGGCTTCGAATGCCGGAAGGTTGGCGTGAATGTCCGATATAATCGCGATTCGCATGATGCTCAAGCCACAATTAACCACTTCTGAGCAAAAAGGCAACAGGTATTCCTTGAGACGCCTTCCATTTCCTCTTCTGGGCCTTCTGGCGGCCCTTCTAACCCTGCCGCTCCCCCTTGCAGGACAATCCAAGGAACAAGTAAAAGAGCAGGCGGAAGGCCAGTTGCAACGCATGACTCCCGAAGAGATCGACCAGAAGTTGAGAGACATGGGGATCTCCCGGGAAGAAGCAACCCAACGGGCGAAAGAATACGGCATCAGTCTCGAAGACTACCTGTACTCAACGCGCCGTTCTTCATCCATGCAGGATGTCCGTGGAGCCCCTTCGTTGTACAACGATCCGCGGCTTGGCACGGTCTCCGGAGCCCAACCCAGCGAATCGATGGATTCACTCCTTGCGCGGCTGAAAGTGCCGGTTCCCAGAAAGCGGACCGACGTGCCGGGGTTCGTGGGGCGCCGCGGCATTGACACGCTCATCCAACCTTTTGGATTCAGCGTTTTCCAGTATCCTACCTCCACGTTCATCCCTTCCGGAGCTGTCGCCACTCCTCCATCCTACGCGCTTGGCCCGGGAGACGAAGTCCTCGTCTCGCTCTGGGGGGAAACACGTCTCAACTATTCGCTGACGGTGAACCGGGACGGGAATGCTGTGATCCCCGACGTGGGGCCGGTAGCGGCAAACGGGTTGACTCTCGCCGAGTTCCGCGAGAAGGTGCTCCGGCGAATGACCACCGTCTATTCCAGCCTGCGTGGCGGCGCAGCCAACGCTGCGACCTACATGGATGTCTCCCTGGGCAAGCTGCGGAACATTGAAGTGTTCGTCCTTGGCGAGGTGCAGAGGCCGGGAGGGTATTCCGTTCCATCCATGTCCACGGTCATGACCGCGATGTACATGGCGGGAGGCCCGACGGTGGACGGGACCATGCGCGAGATCCGGCTTCTTCGCCGCGGCGACACGGCGCAGACAATCGACCTGTACAATTACATCCTGCGAGGGGACCGTGCGGGTGACCGGGTGCTCCAGGATGGGGACATTGTGTTTGTGAACCCGGGGGGAAAGCGTGTGGCTGTTGTCGGGCGCGTTGTGCGCCCTGCGATCTACGAACTGAAGCCGGGAGAGACACTCGGCTCGCTGCTCACGCTTTCAGGCGGCCCGCGCTTCGACGCCTACATCAACCGCGTGCATGTGGAGCGCATCATTCCTTTCGACCGGCGCTCCCTGTACGCGCGCGACATTGAGGATTTTGATGTCACCTTCTCGTCGCTTGCCCAGTTCCAGCGCTGCGACACAGGGATCGAAAACGGCGATATCGTCACTGTGATGGGGATTGGGGGGATGGCGGCAAACCGCGTTAGCATCATGGGCAATGTGCGGAAGCCAGGCCCCTTTGAACTCAAGCCGGGGATGACAGTGCGGGACCTGGTCCTCGCTGCAGACAGTCTCCTGGAGAATACGTTTGCCGACCGTGCCACTCTTTTCCGCATGAAGCCGAACCTTCGGAGGGAAGTGCGTCCGTTCAATCTGCAGTTGGCCCTGGCCGGTGATGCAAATGAAAATGTCCTGCTGCAAAACGAGGACAGCGTGGTGGTGTTCAATGAAGATCAATTCTTCCCGAGGGACAGCGTCATCGTGCGGGGAGCCGTACGGTTACCTGGCGCCTACCTGAGGCATGACGGCATGACCGTTGCCGACCTTGTCGTCGCTGCCGGAGGCCTGACCGAGGACGCGTCCATGGAATCGTGGGAGCTCTCGCGCATCGACACCACTGAGCTGGAGGTCTACAGCCAGATCTTCAGACTGAATGTATCGCGGGAATACTGGACTGCTGCGGGCAGCCAGGGGATGCGGCTCCGGGGACGGGACATTCTCTTCGTTCCCAGGGACCCGAAGTATGTCCGTCAGAAAATGGTTGCCGTCAGCGGCTCGGTCATGTTCCCGGGCTCGTACGCTCTTGCGCTACGAAGGGGAGCGGCTCGCGAGCATCCTGCATCGTGCAGGCGGTCTGCGGCAGGGAGCGTACCTGGAGGGGTCGCATCTCATCCGCAAATTCAACAACGCGGGGCTCGTCCCTCTGGACTTTAGAAAAGCATTCGAGGACACCACGTCCCGGGACAACATCGTAATGTATGACGGCGATTCCATTCATGTGTCCATTTCTGAAGACATGATCTACGTGAGCGGAGAAGTCTTTGTGCCTTCCCCTGTGCTCTACAAGAAAGGCGCAGATCCCGACTATTACATCAGTCAGGCAGGAGGCACGAGAGAAGAAGCGGACGAAGGGCGGACCGTGACGCTTCTTCCCGGGGGGAAGAAGTGGGAGCCGAGCGGATGGTTCTTCATACCGGACGATGAGGTGCTTCCGGGGAGCACGATCTACGTGCCGAGGAAGATGCCGAAAGAGGACAAAACGCTTTCGACCATCACTGAACACGCTCACCATCCTGGCGAGCCTCGCGGCGATTACGGTGTCAGTTGTTACACTTACGAAGTAGGGGATAGACCAGATAGTCATTGACAAACTGTGACCTCAGACTTCTGGCTACTGTTTCTTTCATCTGTGGAAAAGAATGCAATGGCGCTAGAGATTCCAGAGCTGAACGAAGAGCACTTCCACAAGGTGAGCAGCACCGTATCCGCTTTCGAGCAGGCAGCCGCGGCGATCTGGGCGGAGCGGAAGAGGATCGCTCTCTTCTCGCTGGCGGCCGGGCTGCTGGCGCTTGCTATCAGCTTTGTCCTTCCCGTATACTTCAAGTCTACCGCAGTCCTCCTTCCCGAGACAGACAAGAGCAAGGTCGGCTCCTTGAGCCAGATTGCGGGCCTTGCTACCCTTGCCGGTGTGAATGTGGCGGGGAGGATCGGACATTTCGCGCCTCTATCCGAGCATACTCACCAGCGAGACTGTACTTCGTGGTGTGATCGAAAAAGAATACACCACCGAGAGATTCAGCAAGCCGGTGAACCTCATCTACTTACTTCGAGCTTGACGAGCACACCCCGGAAGAGAATTTCGACAAAGCGTTGAAGAACCTTGCGAGACCTGCTCACTGCGACCCTCGAGCAACAAGACGAACATTGTCACGGCGACCTGGAGATGCGGGAGCCTAGCCTTGCTGCTGAGGTGCTCAATACGGTCATTGCAGAGACAGATAAGTTCATGCGCCTGAAAAAGACCACCAATGCCTCTGAGCAACTGAAGTGGATTGAAGAGCGGTTGACCCAGGTGGAAGCGGAACTGCGCAATGCGGAAGATGCGCTCAAGAACTTCCGGGAACGGAACAGGAGGGTGGCAGATTCGCCGCAACTCCTCCTGGAACAGGAGCGGTTCATGCGCGACGTACAGGTGAAGTCCACAGTATTCATCGAGCTCAAGAGGCAGGCAGAGCTGGCGAAGATCGAGGAGATCAAGAATATCACCATCGTGAACGTGCTTGATGAGGCGCGTGCACCGGTGAAGAAGGAAAGACCGAAGAGGGCGATTATCACAGGGACGGTATTCATTCTTGCGTTTCTCCTAATCTCGACCTTCTTCATCCTTTGGCCAAGCCAAGGGAAAAGAATTTCTAGGTTCTTCGAGATTATCCGACACAACCAGCCCTCCTGAGTGACACGTGGCGCTCCCGACTGAGAAAAGCGAGGCTGCGGCGGATCTGCAGGGAAAGGCTCGGGTTGCCATAAACCTTGACGCAAGCAAGCGACGCCTCATCCGAAATGCGCTGCACAATTCCGGGGCATGGATTGCAACCGCGGTCGTCACCATGCTTGCCACCCCCTATATGGTTTTTGCGTTGGGCCCAGAAGGGTATGGAGTCTACGTCCTGCTCACAAGTCTCATAGGCTATTACGGATTGTTCGATTTGGCCTTAGGGCAGGGTGTGGTGAAATTTGTTGCTCAGTATTCAGCGCAGGGTGACTCTCGCGGTGTTACCCAGTCCATCAATGCTGCGCTGACTGCGCAGGTTGTTGCAGGGTTCATAGGGTCATGTTTGTTGATTGTGGCTAGTCCTTTTGTATTATGGTTTCTGCGAGTGCCAGAGTCTATGTTGGAATCGGCCAGGATTAGCCTGATCCTATGTGCGGTTGGCTTTTTCTTTACAATGATCGGCGGTACTCTGAATTCGGTTCTAATGGGGATGCAAAGGTATGACCTCAGCAGTAAGGTGAACGCACTCGCTAATTTATCTACAGTCGTTGCGACAGTAGCAGTCCTTGCAGCTGGGAAGGGGCTCGAGGGTGCCGTCATCATCAGTGTAGCATCTGCCATTGCGACATGCGGCGTATCATATGCTATAGTGCACCGAATTCTTCCGTCGTGGGCGTTCGCCGTAGTATTTCGGGGCATGTACGTCAAGTCGGTCTATCGATTCAGTTCCTATCTTGTAATTTCTCGTATTGGCGATCTTGTGAACAGCTATGCGGGTCGCTTGCTCATCGGATATCTGCTTGGTCCGGTGGCGGTGACTATCTATTCTGTGCCGGCCAAGGCCATAAATGCTGTATGGGCAGTGGTCGGGAGTGCATTCGGGGTATTGTTTCCCTATGCGAGTGAGATTGACGGGGCGAAAGATGCCCAGTTAAACCGAGAAGTTTTTGTCAAAGCGTCTCGCCTTTTTGGGGTGTGCATGCTCCCGATATTCGCTATCCTTTTCACTTTCTCATCCCCGATTCTCAGAATTTGGATGGGAGAAGGCTTTGCGGCCGAGGCTTGGCCAGTGCTCTCCATCTTGTGTGCTGCAACTGCCCTTGCATCCGTGACCACAATCCCGATTCAATTTGTCCTGGGCTGGGGGCAATCCAAGACAGTGGGTATGTTTTACTTGGGTACTATTTTCACATATGTGACTGCGCTAATGGTGCTTTGCCCTATTTGGGGGGTTACTGGGGCTGCCTGGGCAATGGTCTTTGGGGGTCTCCCCGGACTGTTGATGGTTGTGGTCCTTTTGCGCCAGGTTGTCCATATCGGGTTGAGAGATTATTTGCGTGACGTATACCTGTATCATGTGATAGGTGTAGTTCTTTCAGCAGCATTCTGGATAGGTCATGATGTGGTTTTCGAACTGCCGCTAGCCGCTGTTACCGTATTGGCAACTTCATTCGGTGGGATTTATCTTGTGGTCCTTCGCAAAGTTGGGTGGTTACCAGGGACTGGTATGGTGATGGAGGCTATCCGCACTCGATCCCATCAATAGCCTACCCGACGAAAGGTTTGTGTGAGCATGTTATTGCGTGGGAATGACTGTTTGGATTCGGGGACTCTTCGGTCCTCGGAAGTAGACCGATGGACATATTATCTCTTCGACCTTTTATAAGTGTTCGCTGGGTTCCAAGACTTTGTTGCGGTACTTAGAACGTTTTCGCGGTCATACTTCGCCTTAATCTTATGACTTGGCCATTGGTACTTTGTGAACGAAATGCTCCTAGCTTGCATCATGTTGGCGTCGCCTGTCAAAAAGATCGGCATTAAGGCAATATTGGTGAAACGGCCAGCATCTTGCATAGGGCAATCGGCTGTCTAAGAAATGAAACGGGACCAAATGGTTGCTGCCCTTGAAGTTCCAACAGTTTCTGCCATCGGTGGTGCGCACTTCTCCAGATGCATGCTGCCGGGCTCCCTGCACCTTGTGGAGTTTCTTTACCAGGTTTTTCCGCGCTTTCAATGCTCATGGAACTCCACCCAAAATGCGGTCTTGTTGATGGCGGGTTTTCCTGTCGCATCTGTTGTGAAGAGGACTCAAGCGATGATTGAGGAATTCAATGCAGGCTATTGAGAATCAACGAGCGATTCTCAAGGAAGATGACCGCCGCAAATTCAGAGGTGCGCAATCGGTTTTTATTTTTTTCTTTTTGGGCTATTTGCTCTTTCCCAATGATCTCAGGGATTTAGGATTGGGGCCCCAAGGGGGCCGAATCCTGGTTCTTGACATCTTCTCGATTCTGATTATTGCGATGACAGCAAGCGCCTACAAAGAAGCGGCAAGAGAGTTGGTCAAACATATCGGGCTCATACCCCTTGGATTGTTCCTCGGTATGTATCTCCTTTCACTATTCCGCGGTCTCCCAACTTATGGGGGAAATGCAATAGGCGAAGGACGCTGGTATGCCTGCATCCTACTCATGCCTGCAGCGTACGTAATTTACGATAATGACTTCGCTCGATCCTTAGGGAAAGTCATCTTTATCGCGGCTCTCTGGCTTTGTGCTCTCATCATCTATGATGCACTGACTGGTTCTGCTTGGGACACCCAAGGTGAAGTTTTGCGTTATGCAACGGGAAGACAGTCTCTTGTCATTGCGACTGCATGCGTATTGCTCATAACATCGGCCGTGAATGGCAAGAAGCGGCTTCTCCAGTGGTGGCAACGTGGGGTATTGGGGTGCTTTTTCGTTGTAATCCTTCTGGTTGGTCAAACCCGTTCCATCTTTCTTGCTTTCCCTTTGGCGTTACTGCTCTCATTCATCATAGGAAGCAGAGTTCGGCTCACCGGCTTGCTTTGGAGATTGGCGGCCGCCCTCGGTCTGATCGCGGTTCTCTGGGGTGGCTTCGAAGCTCTTATGCCTACAAGTATGACGAGAAGCGTTGAGGCAAGTACTGATGCACTTCTGGAGTCACTGAGCCCTGAAACGATTGGCCTGCTGTTGTCTGGTGACATCACGCCTGAATCAAGAAACATGGGGCTATCTGCATCTGGCAACGCGGCCTTTCGGTTGCAGGCTTGGTCTCAGGTGATTCAAGAAGTAGACGAAGTCAATGCTGGAAAATGGATTGGAGCGCCGCTCGGATCAGGTTATTTTTACTACGACGGGTCGGGGACTCTCTACGAGAACCTTGAGCCGCATAATGATTATATATCAATTTGGTCAAAGGTCGGGTGGATTGGGCTTGTAGGCTACTTCATGATTCTGATCGCCCTGCTAAGGGCATACCTCAGGGTGAAGAAACTCCCGCACTTCTCATTTGACTCACGCTCTGCGCTGAGCATTTTGACTCTTTTCTTCCTGCTGGTTTTCTTCGTGGCATTTAACGCGGAGATCAGAACATGGGGATCGCATTTCTGGATTTGGCCGTTGCTGGGCTTTGGGTTGAGAGGACTGAGGGACATTGAAATAATGTCGGAAATTAGGACGACGAAGCAACTTACATCGGTCGGGATTCAAAAAGAACCTGAGCCCTAACAAGATCGGATAATGGTTAAGTATCTGCAAGACGAAGAAAGCATCGCGTCAGTACAGGAGATGCTGCAAGCATTCTACCTTGGTATGCGATCCCAATATGGGTTGGATGATCAACGCGACCCTGCAATCGAGGAGTATGTGTCAAATGTTTGCGATGCTTCCGAGAACCGAACTCAGCTGCTAGATTTCGGCTGTGGCAATTGGCGCAGTCCGTTGAAGCTTGCAAGGAAGGGATTCACCGTTACGGGTCTTGATGTCTTTTCTCCGAAGGATTTGGCTGAGTTCTCGATCCACTTACCGGGCTTTGCTGGGGCAGGACTTGTGGCATATAATGGGCTTACCCCCCTGCCTTTTGGTAACGAATCGTTCGAAATAATATCTTCGCTCTGCGTATTTGAGCATTTGCTCGCCGCAGATTCTGTACTAAATGAGTTTAATAGGATATTGAAACCTGGGGGGAGAGTAGTGATTCAGAGCCCCAACTGGGCAGGTCCGAACAACTGCGTTCGAGCGATTTTGGTCATGTTGGGTGGCGGGGAAAGATATTTCCATTATGAAACAATAATGGAAGCAGTCAAAGGCTTGGGTAGGTGTCTAATTCTTCCGCTGTGGGTGAAGATGAAGAGGGATGTGCAGTTTGTCTACATTTTCCCACGGTTGAACGATGGGCACATAGAATTTCAAACAGCCGACGATGACGCTGTACATCTGTGTGTCCCCACCTCTTTTAAGAAATGGTTTAGGCGGAATGGTTTCCAAATAGTATCGTACAACAAGCACTGTGGCTCCTCTACTTTGGTGAGACTGTTCAACCGCATCGTGCCTTGGTATGCGACCACAAACTTGATCATAGCAGAAAAGGCGTAGGATATGGGAGAAGGAGAGTTTCCAGCAATCTCCATAGTAACCCCTTCATTTAACCAAGCTCAGTTTCTCGAAGAAACCATACAGAGCGTTCAGGCACAGGGCTATCCAAAGTTTGAACACATCGTGATTGACGGGGGATCAATTGATGATTCACTGCTGATTATCCGGAGGTACGAGGACAAGATTGCATATTGGGTATCGGAGAAGGATCGAGGGCAAACGGATGCAATTAACAAAGGCTTCGCACGTTCGACGGGAGAGATCATTGCCTGGCTCAACAGTGATGACATGTATTGCGACGGGGCTCTGAACAAGGTTGGCCAGTACTTCGCGCAACACCCCGATTGCATGTGGGTGGCAGGCAACGTTTTGTTTACTGACGAGGATGGGCATGTCCTCTCGCGAAAGAGGCCATTTTACAGTCCATTCATCCTCCGGCACGGAAGCGCTTCGCTCTATCAACCCAGTGTTTTCGTGCGAAGAAAAGTCATCGAGGTATCTGGACTGCCCCTGGCGGCTTTCCATACCATCATGGATCGGGAATGGTATTGCCGCATCGCCGCGCACTATTCCCCGCACTTGATTGATGAAGATCTGGCCCTGTTTCGCTGGCATCCTGAGAGCAAATCATCATCGGCCAAAACCACCCCGTACTACCGCCGTTATCTAGAAGAACGCGTGATAGTGTCTGGCGAGAAGTCTCGGTTCCTACGCTTGATGATTAAGGTGGCGCGGCGACCGTCACTCTGTCTGCTGGAGCAAATTGCCCGGGTGCTGAAGATTGCTCAACGGGGCAGGCGCCTTCTTTCACGAAAAGGCTCGAGGCTCCAGTGAAGGAACGACGAGTTGCCATCGCCCTGAGCATGCTTTCGCCCTATTGGCATGATGTCTTTGATGGCCTTGCCCGCCTGGGATGGGTGATTCGCGTATTTGTGGCGACGGACAACGAAAAAAACCGCTCCTATGAGCCGACGGACTATTCCGGATATCGTTTCACGGTGAAACGCAATCGGTCTATATCGATCAACCTCGCTGGAACGGGGAGCAGGTCCGAATACCTGCACATTCAATGGGGACTCTGGCCTGACTTGCTGCGCTTCCGTCCGGATGTAATCCTGTCGAACCAACTAAGTGTCCGAACGCTTATTGCCGTTGCCTATGGAAAAATCTTTACGGTCCCCATTGTGCCATGGATGCCAGTGTCCCGACGTACGGAACGAAACAACAGCAGGTTGCGTGAGCTGTATCGCGGATGGATGCTGAGGCGGAGGGTTAGCGTCTGCACGAATCTTACCGAAGGTAAACGCTACCTCTTGGAGAGACTAGGGCTCCAAGAGGAGCAGCTCTTTTATGTGCCATATGCTGTCGATGCACAACGCTACAAGGCAGAGGTCGACCGCGAACGAACCGGGCGTGATGCCATTAGACAGCATCTCGGAGTCCATGGGTTTGTGCTTCTCTACGTTGGGCAAATGATAGGGCGAAAGGGAATGGCCCCCCATCAGCTGGAGAGAGATCTTGTTGAATTCCTGGATGTAGTCCTTGGAGACGGCAGCACTGGTGATCTTCTTCCCTTCCAGGAATTTCTTGCAGGCCATCAGGATCTGGCTGGGATTGACTGGCTTTGTCAGGTAGTCGCTGATCTTCACCCCGATCGCTTCTTCCATCAGCGACTCTTCTTCGTTCTTGGTGACCATCACCACCGGGAGATTCGGACGCATCTCTTTGATCTCGGCCAGGGTGCGCAAGCCCCCCATCCCGGTCATCATTTCATCAAGAAAGACCAGATCAAATCCTGTTTCCCGGACCAGGTTAACGGCATCTTCGCCGTTGGCAGCGGTCTCAACATCATACCCCCGCTCGGTCAAGAAACGAATGTGGGGACGGAGCATCTCGATCTCATCGTCCACCCAGAGAATTTTCCCCTTCACATCATCCATAGGCAAAACTATAAGGATTTCAATGGTGATAATCAAATACCGGTTTGCCCGGACAAGCGGAACGCTCATGAAAACACAGCCACAAAAAGGCACAGAATCCACGTAACCCAAACGCACGGACGTGTGTCTTTTGTCCTCTTTGCGGCTGTCTCTTCATCCAAAAGTGGTTCTCGGGGTTCGTCTCATACCTGACTAACACCAGGAACCTCCCCGGGATTCGTTTACTGGATGGAGATATGGATATCCAGGCCTGCTTCGTTTGTCGTGGTTCCCGGGATGCGCGAACCGGAGTCGTCAGGAGCGATCTTGGTGTGGCGGTAGTATACCGCGGCGGTGACCCGGGAACTGAGCACGTACTTGATGCGCGGTTCGAGCACGGTGCGCGTGGTTCCTTCCAACGGCGTCCCGGTCACGTCCACATCAAGTTTCGCGACGTCGTAGGTTCTCCGTGAGTTCTTGGTCAACGAGTACTGCGCGCTGATGTCAATATCGTTGTTCAACGCAAGCCCGAAGAAGGGAATCTCGAATCCTTTCCGCGAATAGGACGCCGTGATGGAGATCTCCTGCGAGAGGGTCTCCACAATATTGCGTGCCGAGAGAGCGAGATCATAGGACGTGTTGGTATTGTAGCGGACCGTTGCGCCGATATTCCCCTTTGCGAGTTCTTTGAATGTGAAATTGAGGCCTACCAGGGGTGCGAACCCGTAGCCCACGTGTTCGGCATCCGTGCGCTCTCCCCCTCCGCCCGGGCGGTTCTGGTACTGGCGCGTGAAATTCGCTTGGTACGCGTGATCCAGCGAGAGTCGACTGACGAACCTGGAGAAGAGCGGGAGTTTTTCCAACCCGTCCCAGCGGAAACTCCAGTTGACGCGCGGATAGAACTGCCCGAAGATGGTCCGCAGGAACGGGAGGGCTTCAAAGCCTTCCTCGAACGCCTGGGCTAGTTTTTCCTCATCACTCTTGGTGGAATCCGGCGTGTTCTTCAGCTCCGAATAGATCTTGCTTACCTCTTTCAGGCCCGTCTTGAACATGCCAAGGAAAAGCACATCAGGAAACGTCAGGAACGACCGGTCAAGGCTTCCGGTACTGGTGGTGGTGCCATAGATCGACCCATCGGGATTCCTGAGGAGCATGCCCAGGGAATCGGTAGTGATATTCTGCGTCCTGCTGTAATTCCATCCGACGTTCCAGTTCAGATCCAGCCGGGCTCCCTCCCAGAGGGCGCGCGACGTTTTGAACGTGAGGCGGTTCTGTTGGCGGTAGGAATTCACCAGAACCCCGTTGGCCGCCCTGATCCCCGGCTCCACATCCCAGCCAAAGAAGGGGGGCTTCGCCCTGAAATGGAAGTTCGTCAGCTTTCCGGTCGGATCGGAGATCAATCCGAGTTGATAAAGGCCCGATGGACCGTCATACGGGTCTGATTCCATGACAAAGGGGACCTTTCCCCAGAAGTTCAGAAAGCCGGTCTTCCCCACGAGTCCCTGGTTCTGCGCGTTGTTGCTTTCCGTGAACGATATGCTCACGTTGTCGTAGTCCAGGAACGGTATCTTGATGAAGGTCCGCGCCAGCATTTTCAGCTGCTGGAGGATGTTGAGCGACCCGCCCTTTTTGCCCGACGATGTGGTGTCGGCACTCTTCGTCGAGTCGGCAGGAGCCCCGCCGCCCGTTTCGGTTCCGGCCCCCCGCCTGCCGCGGCCGGGTGGCGGCGGCGCCGGCGCCGAGGTACCCGGGGCATCTTCAAACAACGGATCGAAGAGCTGCTTCATGCGAAAGTTCATGGAGAAGTTAATGTTGTTGTTGAAGCCGGCCGACTTGCCCAGGTCCGGATTCTTCCCCGTAGTCTCCTTGACGAGCGCGTTCTGCCAGCCATAGTCCACCCCGTAGCTGATCGTGAAGTCAATGTACTTCTTGATATTGAAGATGTTCGGGATGTTGGGCTTGCTGTTGAACTGGTTGCGCTGCTGATAGCGGGTGTCCTTGCCGAAGTCCACGAGCTTGTCACCGCCAAAGATATCACCCAGGATGGCCGAGAACGAGCGCTGACGGCCGTAGCGGTCAAGCTCAAAATCAAGGAGGCTCGACTCGATGGAAAGGTTGTAATCGCCCGACAGGTTCAGGAGCCCTCCCTCGGCGAGTTTCCAGCCAAACGCGGTGTTCCGCGACGCGGTGAAGTTTCGGGAGATGATCTCCTGGGCACCCACCGAGCGCTGGAGCGAGACGTCTCTGGACCGCACGGCGGAGAATCCCCAGCTGAAATTCGAGGGAGTGTAGTAGATTTTCATGTCCTTGTATTCGTCAAGGAACCAGAGCCCGTCGAAGATGCTCTTGAACGGCGTGATGAAGTTGTCCGGGGCGAAACTAAACTGATAGGTCAGGCGGGCGTTCCAGGACCAGGCAGTGTGGCGTACCACGGCGGGGCTGCGGTCCTGTGACTTCGTGTATGAGAATCCAAACGCGAGCTTGTTGAAGAGGTCTCGGATGAACCAAGCCTGCGATGGAAGCCCGATACGGAAGTTCGGTGCGGCGTAGGTATCCGAAATTCGTCTGGTCTGCGACTGATAGATCAGTTGCTCCGACGCCGCTTGTGCATTCCTTTCGTTCCCACCGTTGCGGATCACCTTCTCGCTCACCTGCGAGGCGGCCTCGGTGACCAGTACGTCCGAGTTTGGCAGATAGCGCGGTTTCACAAGGCTCTCAGTGTGGGAGTACGATACCGGAAGCGAGGTGCCCGCCCAGTCCGAGGAGAAGAATTTCTCCAGCTGCATGTTTGCGCTGAAGGCCCAGGAGGTCGAGAGCTGGCGCGAACCAAAGCGCTGCTCCAGGGCGTGGAAGCTGGGATCAACCTTTGAATAATTGAAGGCCACCGAACCCAGATCGGCCAGTTTTAGCTGCGTGTCAAATCTGTAGGCCCACCCTTTGCTGTCGTCGACCGATGTCAGGCGCAACTCATTTGCCCAGACCTCGCCGAAGAGGGGCTCCGTTGTGCCTTTCCCAAGTGGATTTGTTACACCGATGGCCAGATAGACCACCTGCGTTACGGACGGGTTTCCAAGAACGCGGTAGTAAGCACCCGGCGGACCTCCCTCGACCGGAATGGGGACGGAGATCTTGTTCGTCGAATCGCGCCCCTGCTTGATCGCGGTGACGTCGGCGAACTTGACAACAATATCGTTCAGGGGATCCCACCCGGGGTGCACCGGAGCACGATATTCATAGTAGTTCAGGCTGTCCAGTCCAAACCGGAAGTACACCTCGGCATCATGGTTGTTTTCATCGACATACCTGAAACTTGGATCGCCATGGATGAACATCTTCATGATGCGATAATCGAACAGGTCAAGCGCCCTGTATGTATAGAACCGCGCTGCTTCCCCCGACACTCCATCCGCCAGACCATGGAGGACCAGGGAGAGTGACTGCTCGTTGGCAAGCACCACCTGGTCCGGTTGCGTCTTGTCCCGCTCCCGGACAACACCGGGCGGGCTGACGTAATCGAGGTTGTCCTCGACGCTGACAACGCTCACCGCAAACGTGGTGTCATCGACCCCCTTTGTCTCGCTTGTTGTGACCTTCTGCCACTGGTTGCCCACCAGGCTGAAGTCCGCAATACGGACGGCAATCGTGTCGGTCGCGTTGACAAAGAGGACACGGATGAACTCGATGTTTTCCTGCGTCGGGGAACCAACGGTACGTTCGAAATCACGGATGGGAATGCGGAACTGGAACCACCCTTCGTTTCCTCCGCCCACGATGCGGGGATTTCGTTCGCGCAGGGTGTCAAGCGAGACCTCATATTCGAAGTAGGAGTTTGCCTGATCGCACGCGCCGTTGGAATTCAGGTCTTCGGTATCAGGGATGCGCCCGCTCGGGCCGTCCTTGTTCGCTTCCGTACCGTTAATGTACTCATAGTCTTTCGGTGATGAGGTCGACTGGTTATTGTAGTAGTAGTCGTCGCCGCTCGGGTCGTTCGAAAGTGAAGGGTCGAGGGCAATCAGCGATGCTCGCTCGGCCCGTTCCTGGGCATCGCTGCGCATATCAAGGCCGAGGTCTTCGCCTTCCTGCAGCGTACCGTTCGGGTATGCGCTCAGCACCAGGTCTTCTGAATTCGGGTCCGAGCCTCTGGCCTTCGGGCCGGCCGGATTCACGCGTTCAGAAATCGCGCCCAGGTCGATCAACATCTTGGCGCTTCCATCCTGGGGGGCCTTGTCCACCCGCATCCAGATCTCGATGAAATTGATGTTCTCCTTGGCGAGGTTGATCGCCGAAACGGAAAGGGGCTTCATCACTCCGCCCCAGTTCTTCTGCGGCGTCAGGGTGTTTTCCAGGTCCGAACTGTAGTTATACGTCCCGCGCCGCGTCGGATAGTAACGGAAATCAAGCACCGTCAGTTGATTGTTCGCCGGGTTGTTTCCCACCTCCTTGTTTGGATAAACCGACGTCACCGACACGTCCGTTGGAAGCCGGTTGTACCAGAACATCTTCCCTTTCGAATTCATTTTCGTCGTGTCCAGCGTGAAGGGAGGGAAGGAAACTCGATCGGCCGGAGGACTTGCCATTGTCCAGGCGTTGAAAGCGACGCCGACAGGAATGGGACGCCGTGAGCCTTCAAAATCGTCGATGTACGCGATTCCCTCTCCGTTGTCACTCGGGATCGTGCTCTTCTGGGTATTCGGGTCCGGAAGCATGTAGGCCGCTTCGCCCGTGATCTTGAGCTGGGACGGCTCGCGCGTCGCAATAAGCGGCAGGGCATCCAGAGAACGTGTCAGGAACGGAAGGTCGAGACTCGTTTGCCCGTCCACGCCGAGGATCGTGTTGTTGTTTGGCTCCTCCCCGAGCCGGACCTTGTCGCTCAAGGTCTGCTGGTTCAAGTTCATGATCGTGAAGCCGAGGTTCGTCTGCTGGCTGATGGCAACGTCCCCGCGTGCGCCCAGCATAGTCTTGGAAGCGAGTTGGAACAGGTCGTTCTGTTCATACTTGATGGAAAGATTCGCCCCCGGCACGAGAGCCCGATCGTTCTTGATCACCACTTCGCCAAGGATGTAATCCACGGTATAATCGATATTCTGTGCCAGCGTCCTCCCATCCAGAAGAACCTGGACGCTCCCCTCCACAACGTTGAATCCCAGGGAGTAACGGGAAGACGCTTCGCCGGTCGCCTTGCCCCGGATGACATACCGGTTCTTCAGGCTCTGCTGGGCGAAGGTCTGTGTCGTGTCGTACACTTCGCTGAAGAGCACGTCCGGGTCGGTGATCGCAATCCCTTTGTCCGTGAAATACTTCTCTATTCCGTCCGCGAACGGCTCAAGCGTCGGGAAGATGATCTCTGCCCTGGCCTGGCTGATGGTTCGCCCGGGACGGAAATCGAACTGGCCGTCCGGAGTCGCGGTTTGCGCTTCTTCTCCCGTATACTTGTCCAGGCCGAGGACCCGCAGCAATGGCTCGTTCTGCAAACTGTTCTGGTCTTCGCCCCCCGGGATGCGGCGAACGATGTCCAGGGTGAAGCCTGCCTTCTTGAGATTGCGACCGACCCCCTGGATCGGATAGATGTTCTTGAGCAGCATCTTCCATGCTCTGGGGTAGCTCGGGCCGTTGGAGATCAGGTTCTTGGGCTTGACCATCTTCAGAATGAGTTTCCCGGCGGTCGTGTCGGCCTGGTCCCGTGCAAATTCGCCGTACTGTTTCCCTCGCCCGCTGATCGCGCCAGCCGATCGGTACGCAACAGCAATGATCTGCTGGTCTCCCACGTTTGCATTCATGGAGAGTACACCGAGATAGCCGTCTCCGTCAAGTTCATACTGAGTGGGGTCAAGTTTGATGAAGGGCCCAACTTCGACCTGGCCCGGCAATTCCGGGCTGTTCCGCCGCGCATTGTTGTAGCCGCTTCCCCGTTCGGGAATATCGATAAAGGCGATCGCCTGTCGCTCCAGGGGATCCGGAATGCTCCCCTGCCGCGAGACCCAGACCTCCTCTTCTACAATCTGATCCTCTTGCATCGGTTCGGTGATCGTCGGGGGATCGGCGGCAAAAAACGGCTCATAGTATTCCGTGTAGACGCTGTCATTGATGAAGTAGTGATTCGTCGCGTACTCAAAGGCACGCATTTCAAACGTCTGCTCCTTCGCGCCTCCGGAGACTGCGACCTCCTTGATCTGTCCTTTCTTCTGCGACGCGATTGCTGTCAGCGTCAACGGTCCCGTCTGGAATTTTGCCTTCACACCGAACAGCGCCTGGCTGCTGCCGATGAACGACGATGGGGTCTGCAGCGACACGTTACCGGCCTCGACGCTCTGCACGATCTCATCTTCGTAGCCGGTGTATTTGATCTTCAGCTGGTTTTCGTACTCGAACGTACGCTGCGTGTTCCAGTCGGCGAGGATGTTGAGTTTGTCGCCGATCGTTCCGTTCACGCCGACCTGCACTTCCTGACTGAAGTCCGGTTCGTTCCTGCTCTGGTCCAGGTAAGACACGGTGGTCTGATCGGATTGTGTGTTGCGGAATCCGGCTTTAATGTCGACCGAACCGCTGATATTCAGGTTGATAACGGGCTTGCCAAAGATGCTGAAGATCGGGTTCGGCGGAATCGGGATCTGAATTTTCGTGATGTTGCTCAACAACTCTCCAAGGTCATTGCGCTCGGTGAGCTGTGATGGCTTTCGGGCTTCATCGGCGAATATCTTCCGACGCTCATATCTCTGCCGCTCCCGGATGTAATCCTTGAGCGGTATGGAAACCGGGACTTTCACCTGTACTCCTCCGACGGTTTCCTGAAAACGGAGCGTCTGTCCTGTGGAATCAAGCACGAGCTCCCGGCGGTAACTCGAGGCCTTGTTGGTCCCGAAGAGCGGATAGGTTCGCCCGGGGAACATGGATACCTGGGCGGAATCCGTTCGCCTGTACGTGAACTCCCGCATTCGCACGGTCGAGTCGAGATAGACGACGTAGGTCGAATCAGTGATCGTCAGCGGGCGGGGCGTCGCGAGCGTGGAGTCCCAAAGGGTGGAATCCCGCCCTGTCGAATCCTGACGGCCAAAACGCATGCCTGTCGTATCCTGGCCGCCGTACAATGTGGAATCCCTCCGGCGCATCGCGGACGTATCCTGTTGCCCCGACTGGGTTGTGTCCCCCGGAAAGAGCCAGTTCCGCCCGCGCGTAGTATCCTGACCCTGAGGCTGATGGGGCATTTCCGATGAAGAGCCCAGAAGCTGCAGCGGGGGCGGAAGTGGAGAAGATGCCAGTATAATTGTGTCAAGAAGCGTGGCAGGTTCCTGAACCTCCGGTTGAGGCAAATCGACATTCGCCAGCTGTTCGGGCAAAAGCAGCGCTTCCTCGATGTTTTCGGTGAGATGCTCCTGATCCGGAGAATGATGTGGGTCGGACAGTGTGACACTGTCGGCAAGAGGCACGCGGGGGCTCCGGACGGAGTCAGGACCCGAAGCGTTCCCCGTGAAGAAGGGATTGAGCGATCCCGGATCGCGCCGGGAATATCCAGCGGCATTTCTCGGCCAGAAAAGGTAGAATCCCAGTCCCAGAATGACGAAAACAAAATACACCACTCCGGAAAGGGAACCGCCGACGGAAGACCAATGCCGTGTGGAGGAGGAGTCCAATTCGATTCTCTACTAGTGAACGCTATTGCGAAGGGGTCAGGCCCGTTACAGACCGCAGCAACCTCCGGCGGGACCGCCCTTCAATCGATAGCAAAAGAGATCGATACTAAACTCCTTCAAAAAATGCGGGTTGTAAGGCAAAAAAAAGGTAGATAAATCCTGAAGAAGAATCAAGGGGACGGAACCTGGACATTCTCCATTCTACCGGAGAGCAATTCTCGGGCGATGACGGCTGTAAAAATACAGACGCAAAATGCACAACGAAGCACCAGATTTTCTGTCTTTGTGCATCTTGTGGCCATGTACACCAAAAAAAAGGGCGGCCGGAGAGGCCGCCCGTTTAACTACGGAACGAACAACGTGCTGCGAAATTACTTCAACATCAACATTTTCTTCACGGTCGAGAAGGAGCCTGCCTGGAGTCTGTAGAGATAGACACCGCTTGCGACCCTGGCGCCATTCTGATCAAAGCCGTTCCAGACCACCGTGTAGGTACCCGCGCTCATCTGCTGGTTGACCACCGTCTTGACCAGGTTGCCAAGGATGTCATAGACTTCCAGCTGTACCTGCTCGTTTTGCGGCAGGGCAAAGCTGATGGTGGTAGACGGATTGAACGGGTTCGGATAGTTCTGGTTCAGCGCGAATATCCTTCGGAATATCGCCGGTCGGCTTCACATCCAGCGGGTAGGTGCCGAGTGCCTTCTGGAGCAATGCGACGGCGTAGGTGGCGTTGTGAACGCCCATGCTGCCATCGTTCTTCACGAGGTAGTAGTTCCAGATTTCCTGGACGTACTCGGGATGATCCTTCACCAGGAGCGAATCCTTCGTCATCGTGACCGGCTCGCCAGTCGATGCATCGATGGGAAGCCAGGCCTTCAGACGGTCGAGAAGGCCCTGAACTTCCACCTGGGTACCTTCAATCTGGCCATCCGCGTCGTAGTCATACGCAGCCTTGACCTCGTTGAACTCTTCGATCTCGCCGTGGCATTCCTCGCAGACCGTGACCCCCTTGAAGCCGTAGGTGGTATCGGTCATGGACATGCTGTGATTGGGAAGGGTATTGTTGCTGCGGACGCGGCCTTGCATGTGGCAGGTGACGCAGCCATCTTCCAGCTTCGCATGTGTCGAGAGGCCGGAGATGCCGCCATCATATTCGTAGCCGTTGCTTCCAACGAGCATATCATACTGGGGGTTTTCGTGCGGGCCGTAACGGTTGACGAAACCATAATACGGCGCCTTGGTGGTCACGCGCACCTTGACGCTGTAACGTGACGAGTGGCAGTAGGAGCAGACCTGGCTCTTGCCGGCTGGAGTGAAATGGAAGCCATTGCGCAGCGAATGGACCGATGCTTCGCGGAGCTCTGCCGTGTGAGGTTCGTGGCAGGCAGCGCATGTGACCGGAGTCGCAAGGTCTTCTGCAGTGATCTCGGCGGCGAATCCGGCGGTGTCCTTGCCGGCTTCGATCCACTTCACGAAGGTGGCGCCCTGATGGCAGGGGGCGCAGCCAACACGCTGTTCGCTGACCCGGCGGGCATGGGCCGACATGTTGTAATAGGCGCCGATGCTGTGACGGCCGGAGCCGTTGTGGCACTGGTTGCAGACTGAAGCTTCCATGGACTTGTCGATACTCTGGCGGAAGTTGCCCACACCGCCGCCCATCTTGTGGCCGGTTGCCGCGCCGTGGCAGCTCTCGCAGCCAATCGTTGCCAACGGCACCATGGCCGAGGGCATAGCATTCCAGATCGTGGAATCTTTGTAGGTGATCATGACATCGCGTCCATCCGCCGACCAGGGGAGGCCCGCAAACCAGGTGGAATCCCAGGAGTTCGGGGGAGCAGCTGGAAGCGTGTGTGAGAGATGCCCGAAGTTGTTGTTGCTGGTCAGCTTCGGGTCCCAGCCCACCGTGTGGCAACTGATGCAATTCTTCGCATACATGCCTTTGTTGACTTCTTCGACCACTTCAAGCTGTCCAGTCACGCCGCGGTGGAAAATGGTGACGTGGCCGGTGACCTGCCAGGCTGCTTTGATATCGACAGCGTTGCCAGGAGCAAAGGCCGAACCATTATGGCAGGTGCAGCCCGCATCGGCCCGCGGAGGTAACGCCGCTATAGGTGCTGGCGTAGATGGTATCGTTGGCAGTAGATGCGCCAAAGGAGACCGTCACATAATAGAATCCGACGACATCAGCCGTGAAGCTGGTTCCCATTGTGCCAGTGCTGTCGAGCACGGTTGCGGAACCGCCAGGCAATGCGCCCGCGAACGACCAGGATGGCGCGCCGGTCTCGCCCGAGCCAACCGTGTCGACGACCAAATAGGCCTTTTCACCCACGCCAACTACGCGAAGCCCATTGGCGATTGTCCACGTGGACCCGGGGTAATCGTTGAGTGCACGCCCCACAGCTTTGATCTTGATCGCCGCAAAGCCGTCCGTCGAGACCAGCATGAGCAGCGCCAGAACCAAGATGAAACAGGTCGTAACAAAGTGTTTCATATTGTGTTGCCCTTTACTGATTGAGTTGATTAGCTGCAAGAGGAACTACATTTGCAGTTGGAAGAACAGGTGGTGCTGATGGTAGGCGGGGCACGGCATTGTCGCTGGTTCGGACAGGGTGCTTGCCCGCACTGTCGCCGTATAGCAGAACTCAATGTTCATGCCAAAAACCGCCTTAATTGGCAGGATTCAACGAAATCATTTGGACGAGAAGTCGTTGAAATTCAACCGTTTAAGAGTGCAACAGTTTGAGAGATGGATGAATGGAAGAGCTGTGGTGTATTTTTCAACAGCTCGTTTTCCACAAATGCGAAAAGCGGATGCAGGATTGGGAATGGTTGAAAAGAGAGACACCTATGTTGCATAATGCTACACTGCCACATCGGGAGGAGCTGCGTCGGGCTACTCCCCAGGCCGATGGCGCTGACGCACCGCTTCACGCATCGCTTCTCGGAGCTCAACTTCGAAGCGCCGCTCGAAGAGCAAAAACTTCCCCCGTTGCTCCGGCGTGAGAATATCTTTCAAGCTATCGAAAAAAACCCAGTTCGCTTCCGCAAGCTTGGCATCAATGGCACGAACCTGCGGATATTCCTTCTCGAACTCTTTGTCGTCAGCATGGTTCCTGGCCAGCCGCTCGATCCGGTCCAACACCTCACCCTTTTGTCGCTTGAGCTCTCCCCTGGCCTTGTCATGTTCGTTCATCCGCGCGAAAAACCGCACCGACTGGTCCTCTTTCAGATCCAGCATCTCGATGAGACGCACTTTTTTGAGCCGCTCAATTCGCTCCATCGGGCGCTGGTTGGGCGGTGGCATGGTGGTCTGGGCGGCCGCAAACCCAGCGCAGAACAGAAAGAATACAGTGGCCAGGATCCGTGTGGCGTTCATGGTAGTCTGCTCCTGAAGGATAGCGTTACATTCCTGTGGTAAGGAGGTCCAGCATCTGGTCAGCCTGCTCCTCGGGCAACAACTCGACGAGCAATGCGGCGTTGTCATTTTGGATGAGGTACTCACCGATCTGCTCGCTCGACACATCGAAAAGATCCTCATTCGCCGCGACGTCAAGAAGAGTCTCATCGGAAAGGGAAGCATCGGTGAGCAGGGAATCCATGACCGGATCAGGAAGCGCAAGGACCATGGATTCGACATCGCTCTGCTGACGCGTCTGGAGGGGGACGTAGTACTGCAGCGCGATCAGGAACGACACGATGGCAACGACGCCGGGAATTGCAACGCGCGCAGCCCAGCTGATCGAGATTGCCTTCCCGCTGGTTGCCGCGTCTACCCTCTGGTTCGTTCGAATGATCAGATTCTGCCAGTATGTCTCCGGGACCGGAGGGCCAGACTTCTCCCCTAACTCGCCCTCCAGCGCACGCACCCTCTCGACGAGGGCACGCTCGTCACTTTCGTTTATGTCCGGAAGTTCCTGACGGAATTTCATCGGTCATGTATTCCCGTACTTTACGCAACGCATGAAAGTAATTGGCCTTCAGCCCACCAACGGACGTCTTCATCACTTCGCTGATCTCTTCATAGGACATCTCGTCGTAGTAGCGCATCACGAAAACCGCCCGTTGTTTTTCGGGAAGTCGGGCGATGGCCTCTTGCAGGCGGGACTGGGTTTCATTGAATTCCACTTGCCGTGAGGGATCGTCCGTGGAAGCGAAGAACCTGCCGATCGTCTCGTTTTCCCTGAGGTAGTTCACAAGCTGCCTTTTCCGGACCGCGTTCAGCGACAGGTTGATGGCAATCCTGTAGAGCCACGTGTAGAAGCTGGACTCGCCCCGGAAATCCCCCAACGCGGTGTACGCTTTCACGAAGGTTTCCTGGGCAATGTCATCGGCGTCTTCATGTGTTCCCACAATGCGCCGCGCCGCCCAGTATATTCGTTGTTGATACCGGCGCATCAGTTCGGTGAATGACCGTCGTTTCCCGTTCCGAACCTCTTCAATCAGTTGGAGATCCGATAGCTCTTCCATTCATCGGCCGACAGGTGCATTCAATGGGTTAGACAAGACCGCAGGCTGAATGTTTAATCCCTTCCAGGCTGCTCGCGGAACGCTTTTTGCAGCATTTTGAGCGTTTTTCTGATATCTTCCGAGATTACCTTTGTGTCTGCGAGGACAGGCATGAAATTGGTGTCTCCATTCCAGCGCGGAACCAGGTGGAAATGGATGTGATCGTCAACCCCGGCCCCGCTCACCCGCCCCAGGTTTGAACCGAAATTGAAGCCGTGAGGATGCATGGTCGCATCCAACGCCCGCATGGCGCGCTGGACCGTCACCATCACCTCCCCGAATTCTTCCGGCGTCAACTCCTGAAAATCCGCCGTTTGACGGTACGGCACAACCATGAGGTGCCCGCTGTTGTAGGGATAGCGGTTCATGATCACAAAGCAATGCTTGCCGCGCCAAACAATGAGATTCTTGTCGTCTGCGCGCGACTTCCATGCTTCCGTAAAGAGGCTCTTCTTCTTGCGCTTCCCCTTCGCGGCTTTCCCTTTGAACGTATCGATATACGCCGAACGCCAGGGGGACCACATTCTCTCCACGAGGCCGCTCCTCTCTGGTGAAAAAAAAGGTTGGGGGGAAATTTCGTCCCGACCCAACCTTGTCCTCAAGTGCTTACATGCCAAGTACGGAATGAACCGGGTTCCGACTCGATCGCATGGGCCGGGGCCGTTCACGTAACTGTGCTTCCGGCAAGATCGGCCCGAGGCAGTGACGGCAAACCGTCAGGCTTCCTGCTCTTTATTCTTGTTTTTCTCCGAGGCGGCAACAACTTTCTCCGCCTGTTCTCGTGGCACCTCTTCGTAATGCGAAAAGGTTGCCTTGAAGGTGCCCCGCCCTCCGGTCTTCGAACGCAGCACGGTCGCGTATGTGTGCAACTCCGCAGCGGGAACCTGCGCACGAATCAACTGAGAATGGCCAACCCCCTCCATCCCCGAAATCTTCCCACGGCGTGAAGAGAGGTCGCCCATCACTTCTCCCATTGCGTCTTCGGGCACCTTCACTTCAACGTTGTAGATCGGTTCGAGAAGGATCGGCTTCCCCTCCAGGAACCCCTTGCGAAAGGCCTGCGACGCGGCGATCTTGAATGCCATCTCGGAAGAATCGACATCATGATATGACCCGTAGTGCAACGCCACGCGAACATCAACGACAGGATAGCCCGCCAGCGGTCCCTCCTTCATCGCCTCAACGACGCCTTTCTCGACGGCAGGGATGAACTTGCCCGGAACGACGCCGCCGACGATCTCATCCAGGAACTCAAAGCCCTGCCCCCGCTTGAGCGGCTCCATCCGCAGATGCACGTGACCGTACTGTCCGTGCCCGCCGCTCTGCTTCTTGTGCTTGTACTCGGCATCCTTCACCACCGCCTTCAGCGTTTCGCGGTAAGGGACCTTGGGCTCGCTCATGTCCACGTCCACGCCATAGCGCTGCTTGAGACGTTTCACGATGACGTTAAGATGGAGTTCCCCCTGCCCGCTGATGATGGTCTGGTGAAGTTCGGGATCCACGCGGAACATGAACGTGGGATCCTCCTGGTGGAGTGAATGGAGACCTGTCGAGATCCTGTCTTCGTCTCCCTTGGATTTCGGGAGGACAGCGGCATGGAAGACCGGTTCGGGAAACTGCGTCGGTGGGAACACGACGGGAAGGCTCTTGCTGGCGAGCGTGTGGTTCGTGTGCGTGTCCTTCAGTTTCACCACCGCACCGATATCGCCCGCCGTCAGCCTGGGGGCTTCCTTGCGCTCCTTGCCGTTCATGACGTACATCTGCGCCAGGCGTTCCGACTTACCGTTGGAGTAATTCATCATGTCCAGCCCCGGGCTGATGGTCCCCGAGTAGAGCCGGAAGAGGGAGAGTTCGCCCACATGGGATTCGGATATGGTCTTGAAGATAAATAGCGCGGGTGGGCCATTGGGATCCTGCTTGACCTCGAGCGTCCCGTTGCCGTTGGTCGCGCCGGGCTGCTGCCCCTGAACCGTCCCGATATCGGTGGGAGCCGGGCAGTAATCCATGAGGAAGTCCAGGAGGCTGGAGGCACCGATGTTCTGCGTGGACGACGCACAGAGGAGAGGGTACAAGTTGCGGTGGCGGATACCGGCACGCAGGCCTTCGCGCACTTCGCTGTCGCTCAGCCCCCCTTTTTCCAGGTAACTGTTGAGCAGGTTCTCATCGGTCTCCGCGATGAGCTCGAGCATCTGCTGGCGCAACTCCTGGGCACGCGCCTGCGCTTCCTGGGGGATGTCCTGTTCGGTGTACTTGCCGCTCCCGCCCGGAGCGAACTTCAGCAACTTCATCCGGACCACGTCGACGATGCTGTCGAAGCCGAGCCCCGCGTTGAGCGGAAATTGCAGGGGGAGGATATCATGGCTGAGCGCCTCACGCGCCTGGGCGAGGACCTTGTCGAAATCGGCGTTCTCCTGATCGAGCTTGTTCACCAGGTAGACGACCGCGTTCTTGCGCTCGGATGTGTAGCGGGCGACGATCTCCGTTCCCACTTCCACTCCTTCGACGGCTTTCAGCAGCACGACCGCGGTGTCGGCGACCCGCAGAGACGCGATCACTTCGCCGGTGAAGTCGGTATATCCCGGAGTGTCCAGGATATTGGCCTTGACGCCCTTCCATTCGCAGAAGAGGAGTGATGTGGTGATCGAGATTTGTCGTTCGGTTTCGTCGGAGTGATAGTCGGAGAGGGTATTGCCTTCTTCTACTCTGCCGAGGCGGGTGGTCATTCCTGCGGAGAAGAGCAATGCCTCGGACAGCGATGTCTTCCCCGCTCCTCCGTGGCCGATGAGCGCCACGTTGCGGATGTGGTCAGCCGTGTATTCCTTCATAGCAATGTCGGTTCCTTCCAATCATTGGTGTGCGCGGGAGACAGCACAGCACGTGGCCGCCACCCGGACGGGCACGGCCAGTGCTGTCAGGAAAACGTGCACCCGCTTAACTGCGGACGCGTTGGATGAATGTTCGAATGCCGGTGACGATCGCAGAAAGATAAGAGACGCCGTCGAGCACCGGCCCTTCGATCCGCTCCTGAATTTTTCGCTCGAGCGCGACGACATTGTCGGCGATCTCCCTGATCGACGCGATGGACTCCCGCACGGTCAGCACCTGATCTTCGACGTTCTCGGCAACGCTCTTCAGTCGCGCGGTGATGTATTCGGTGTTCTCGAGGATGGGCAGTGCATGGGCCGCCAGATCCTTCACTTCCTTCTCCACATGGCCGAGTGTCTCTTTCAGACGCGCGAGCACGACGATCAGATAGACACAGAGTGCCGATACACAGAGGAGAGCCAGAATTTCAGCAATGGTGAGCAGATCTTGCACGGAAAGACTCCTGTTTGCGGTGCCCGGATCAGGATCGGCGCCGCTCCTCTTTAAATGCTTCCACACCCGCCTTGATCGCATCCTTCACTTTGGTCCCCTCCTGCACGACCGGTTCGACCTTCTGACGGGCGTCGGAAATGACTTTGTCGGCGTCCTCGAGCAGCGAGTCCGCCTTCTTCTTTGCCTCCGAAATCAACTGGTCGGAGCGCCGTTTTGCCTCGCTGACGATCTCGCCGGCTTTCGACTTTGCCGCATGGAGGTACTCCTCCGCTCCTCCCACCAGGTCATCCGCTTTTTCGCGGATGTCCGCCCGCAACTCCTTCCCGCTCTTCGGCGCATACAGCAACGCAACGATCGCGCCGATCGCACCTCCCGCCAGAAGACCGATGACCAGGCCCTTCACCATCCCGTTGTTCTCTGTCATACAGTATCCTTCGGAAAAAGGGGTGAACATTTCAAAATATTAACTTCCGCCGAAAGAAGCAACCTACCGCATCTTCTTCTTATGACGCATCTTTCTCAAGCGCTTCTTCCGCTTGTGCGTCGCCATCTTGTGACGCTTACGCTTTTTGCCGCTGGGCATGAGACCTCCTTTCCGGTCCGTGAAAGTTACTGGGGGAATGTGTGTTGTTGAAGGATGTTTTGCGCCCGCTTCCCAAGCTCCGAACTCCGGTCCAACTCCACCGCGCGCTTGAACCACTTGTTGGAGTCTTCCAGATTGCCCATGTGCAGGTTCACGATGCCAAGATTGAACGCCGCGGGCTGATGCGTCGGCGAATTCTTCGCCACCGTTTCCATCTCGCGCACCGCAAGCGCGAAATAACGCGGGGCATTGAGGGAATCCTGCAGGGCGAGCTGATCATAACAGATGCCAAGGTCCACGCGGGCATTGGGATCCGTCGGCTCGAGCTCCAGGTATTCGTTGTAATGGTCGATGGCACGGGGGAGCATGCCGTGGTCATGCAGGAGATTTGCCAGGCGCAACCGGGTGGCCGTGTCGCGCGGGTTTGCATCCACGGCCTGCTGCAACGCATCGATCTGTGCCATCGACGCGGCAGCCTGGGGATCCGACGAAGGAACCGTCCGCGGGGCGGAGCCCTGATCGCCCTGCACCAACAAATAGACCACCACCACAACCAGCGCAAGCACCGCGACAGCGGAGACAACCTGCCACGGCTCAAATCGCGATCTTCCCTCCTTCTTCTGCCTACCCCCTTTTGCACGCGCAGACGCCGGACGGACCGGCTTCTCAGCGGCCCCCTTTCGCTGAACGGATCCGCCCGCGGCAACCCCCGCCAGCCTCGCTCCGCATGATTCACAGGTGGCGGCATCCGGGGAATTCCGGAAACCGCAGAGCGTACAGATCTGCGGGGCCCCCGCCGCGTCAAGGACCGGGAGCTCGACGGCAACTCCGCACCTGGGACAGGCCGTCGCCACGGCAGGTATACCGGCACCACACGCACCACAGACGATTCTTGCTAACGCCATCGCCGACTACGCGCTCCCTTTTTGCAGGTTTTCGTTCACCAGGGACTTCACTTCCTTGGATACCTTGAACAGCGGTACCCAGTGTTCGCTCACCATCACCTGCTCGCCGGTTCTCGGATTCCGGGCAACTCTTCCTTTGCGCTTCTTCACTTTGTAGCTGCCAAACCCCCGGATCTCGATGTTCTTTCCCTCCTTCATCGCGTTGATGACTGTGGAGATGAATCCGTCAACCACCGCTTCCGTCTCCACTTTGGTCAACCCTGTCGCGGTGGCAATGGTGTCGACGATATCCGCCTTAGTCAACGTGCACCTCCTCTATTGTTGTGGTTGCCGCTGTCCAGAAGCACTTCATCGTTGGTGGAGTTGCTATTCGGTCACCCCGGCTCAGTAGGGTCCCGCAAACCGGTATGAGAGAATGGGCCGGTCGAGAAGCTCCTGTTTCAGATCTTTCACCGTTTCTCCCATGTCCCCCAGAACGGGAGTCAGCCAGGATTGCCGCTTGCGCTCCTTCACGATCGCAGGGTCCCCGCGAATTCCCCCCAGTTCGGCGGCAATCTTCACAGCGTCTTCATACGTCCCGATCGTGTCGATGAGCCCCATCGTCAGGGCCTGCTCGCCGGTGAACACGCGGCCATCAGCAAGCGCCGCGACTTCTTCATGGCTCATCTTTCTCTCCCGTTCCACGACCGCCATGAACTGCTGATGGACGTCGTCCATCAAGGATTGAAAATAGCGCTCATCCTCTTCGTTCATCTTCCGCACGGGGGAACCCGCATCCTTGAGCCGGCCGGATTTTATGGTCTTGACGTCGATCCCCAGCTTCGTGAGCGCGTCACGCAATTGGAGAAATTCCGAAATCACCCCGATGCTGGCGGTCAACGTGCCCCGGTTTGCCACCAGCCTGGAACCACCGCATGCCACGTAGTACCCCCCGCTCGCCGCAAGCGAACCCATGGACACGACCACCGGCTTCCCTCCATCACGGGTTTTTCGGACTTCCTCGTACATTTCCTGGCTTGCGACCACCCCGCCTCCCGGCGAATCGACATGCAGCAGGATGGCTTTGACGGAACGATTCTCCCGGTACTTCTTGATCTGGCGGTTTACTTCCTCGGATGAGCTGATCACGCCTCTCAATTCCACAACGGCAATCTTGTCACCTGAACCGGTGACGACGGTTTCAGTCGATTCCGTCTGATCGCCTAACATGGAAATGAAAACGAGAACGAATCCCAACGCGATGAGTGCCAGAACTGCCGAGTATGATCAGAAACCACTTGGTGGATTTGGACATGGGGAGTGCCTTTGAAGGGCTGTAAGTCATTGATTTTACGCACCATAATACAAAACTCGCGTTCAAATGTCAACCGCGTCCCCTGTCATCCGCCGATAGCCCACGCAGCGAGGTGGTTTTTGCAGAAAAGGTGCATTCCATACAGGACCACTTACAGTATCTTTCGCCCGAAAGAAAAAAACCCGCACCCCTCTCCGGGAGGTGCGGGTCTCCGAATTGAGCCCAACCAGTCAGTTGATTGCCAGCGGCTGAAGGTCCAACCTTGGCATTTCCTGGTTCCTTGATTCTTCCTCCGAGAGGAGCGCCAGATCCAGGACCTGGCTCATCTCCTTCGCGAAGTGGAACTGGATCGTATGCCCGCCTTCAAAAGCGGCCTTCGGGATCTCCTCAACGTCGATCCTGTTCCGCTCCGGGAGGATGATCGTCTTGACTCCCGCCCGGTGCGCGGCAAGCACTTTTTCCTTGACGCCGCCAATCGGAAGCACGGCACCCCGCAGCGTGATCTCCCCGGTCATGGCCAGGTCATTCCGCACCAGCCTTCCGGTCAGCAGCGATGTCAGGGCCGTCAGCATCGTGATGCCCGCCGACGGGCCGTCCTTTGGAATCGCCCCTGCCGGGACGTGGACATGGATATCCGTCTTCGAGCGGAAGTCGGGCGAAATCCCGAGCTTCCTCGCGTTTGCGGCAATGTAGCTCAGCGCCGCCTGGGCCGATTCCTTCATCACGTCTCCGAGTTGCCCGGTGAGGATCAGCTTGCCATTCCCTTCCATCTGAGTCGCCTCGATGAACAGGATGTCTCCTCCCACCGGCGTCCAGGCGAGACCCACGACCACCCCTGCCCGGTTGATGCGTTCGGAAACCTCCGGGAAGAACTTCTGCTGGCCCAGGTAACGCGTCAGCGAATCCCTCTTGACCACAACCCGTTCTCTGGCTCCCTCGGCAATCTCCCGAACCGCTCCGCGGGCAACTGCCGCGATGCGCCGTTCGAGATTGCGGACGCCTGCCTCTCTGGTATACCCTTCGATGATGGCCCGCATTGTTTCATCGTCGATCTCCAGTTGATCGGCCTTCAACCCATGTTCCTCCAGCTGTTTGGGAAGGAGGAAACGCCGGGCGATGTGCTTCTTCTCGTCGACGACATAACTCGGTATCTCGATGATCTCCATCCGGTCCCTGAGGGCCGGAGGCACGGACTCGATCATGTTCGCGGTCGCAATAAACATTACCTTCGACAGGTCGAATGGCACCTCAAGATAATGGTCGCTGAATGAGAAATTCTGCTCCGGATCGAGGACCTCGAGCAACGCCGCAGACGGGTCTCCGCGGAAATCCTGGCCAACCTTGTCGATCTCGTCCAGCATAAAGACCGGATTGTTCGAACCAGCCCTCCTCAGCCCATGGATGATCCGCCCGGGCAAGGCACCGATGTAGGTTCTCCTGTGGCCGCGGATCTCGGCCTCGTCATGCACGCCTCCCAGCGAAATGCGCACGAATTTCCTGCCGAGCGCATTGGCGATGGAGCGCCCCAGCGAAGTCTTCCCGACGCCGGGAGGGCCAACAAAGACCAGAATCGGCCCACGCATATCCTTCTTCAACTTCCGGACGGCGAGGTATTCGAGAATCCTCTTCTTCACTTCCTGCAGCCCGTGATGATCCCTCTCCAGAACCTCGCGCGCCTTCCCGATCTCCAGCGTATCCGTCGTGCTGACGCTCCACGGAAGATCCAGGATCCAATCGAGATAGTTCCTCGTGACCGTGTATTCCGGGGAGGCCTGGTTCATCTGGGCGAGCTTCTTCGCCTCCCTGTTGACGACTTTCAAAACGTCCTCAGGCAGATGGGCATTCTCGATCCGCTTCTTGAGCTCGTTCTGATCCATGTTCCCTTCATCCTCGCCGAGCTCTTTCTTGATGGCCTTCAGTTGTTCACGAAGATAATACTCCCTCTGAGATTTGTTGATCTCTTCCTGAACTTCGGACTGGATCTTCGTCCCGAGCTCCAGTTTTTGCACAAGCTTCGTGAGGATCAGCATGGCGAGCTCAAGCCTCTTTCGGACATCCAGGCTCTCCAGCACCTGCTGCTTTTCCGGCACGCTTACCGGCAGCGCCGACGCGATGATGTCCGCGATGGCGTCCGGCTCGTTGATATTCAAAATGATGGAGAGCTGTTCATCGTTCAGGTTCGGTGACAACTCGACCGCTTTCTTGAAGAGGCTCTTCAGATTGGTTGCCATCGCTTCGATCTCCATCCCTGTGCCTGGAATATCCTCGCGTTCGCGCACCACAGCGCGGATGTACGGGTCGGAATGAAGGATCGAGATAAGCTGGACCCGCCGGATGCCCTGCACAAGCACACTCCGTGTCCCGTCGGCCAGCGTGAAGGTCTTCAAGATCTTGGCCAGGGTCCCGAACCAGTGAATATCGGTTTCCTTCGGCTTTTCGATTGACTCGTCTGTCTGGGCCACGATCACCAGGATCCCTTCGCCCTGAGACGCTTCCTCGATGACTTTGATGCTGCTTTCCCTCCCGACCGTCAACGGCATGACCTGACGGGGGAAGAACACGGAATTCCGGAGAGGCAACACAGGCATCGCTTTGGGTACGGACATCGGCCCCGACTCCACTTCCTTCTTTTTTTTCTCTTGCGCCATATCCTCTTTCTCGCGAGTAGTGGATGAAATAAAAAAGAACGGGATTCTGCAGGCTCCCACCAGTCCTGCAAATCCCGCCTTGCTAGAGGTGATCGTCGTATCGATTACTTCACCTTGACTTCGATTTGCCTCGGCTTGGCTTCTTCCGCCTTCGGCATGGTGATCGTCAGGATGCCCTCCTTGTATTCCGCCTCGATCCCATTGCTGTTGACGGACGCCGGCAGGGAAAAGGACCGCTGGAAGGAGCCGTAAAACCGCTCAACACGATGCGCGCCCCCTTCCTTCCCCTTCTTCTCCTCCTTCTTCTCACCGCGAATGGTCAGCACATTGTCCTGCATCGTGATCTTCACATCGTCTTTCCTGACGCCGGGCAATTCAACCTTTGCGACATAGGCATCATCCTCCTCAACGAAGTCCGCCGCAGGCTTCCAGTCTCGAGCAAGCAGAGATGATTCGTCGCGGTCAGTCCGGAAGAAATCCCCGAACATCTTGTTGATCTCCCGCTGCATGCTCAGTATATCCGTCGAGACGTTTGCAGGTTCCCCGCCGGGGTTCCAACGTACGATAGCCATATTCAATCCCTCCTTTCGGATACTTCATCGGATAGAAATCTCACGGGGTTTCAGCTCCTCGTTCTTGAAGAGCTTGATGGTGAGGACCCCATCCTGAAAATGGGCGTCCACATTCTTCAGATCAACCCCTTCCCCGAGAGAGAACGCCCGCGAAAAACCAGTCGCGCGGGTCTCCTCGTGCAAAACGGTCCAGGTTGGATGTGCGCGCCCGACTGCAGGAGCGCTGACCGTAAGGTTGCCTCGCTCGAGACGGACCCGTATGCTCTCTTTTTGCGCCCCCGGCATGTCCAACTTGATCACATAGGCATCCTGGGTTTCGTAAATATCCGCAAGGGGGGGAAGATACTGATCTTCACGCCCATCCGGGCGCGTGACTGGCTCGGAACTCCCTTGAGTCACAGTAATTTCTTTGTTGTTTGTCATGTTCTGCTCCTCCGCGTTCTACTTTATTTTCACTTCACGAGGCTTTGCGTCTTCGGCTTTGGGCAAAACCACCCGAAGGATTCCGTCCGACAATTCTGCCGAAATCCGGTCGCCGTCAACGTGCCGTGGCAGTTCAATCACCCGGGAAAAACTCCCCGTCCCGATCTCCTTCCGCAACCACTCGGCTTTGTCCGGCGTCGTGCCGTCTTTCCGCTCGCCGCTGATGGTGAGCAGGCCGTTGTCGAGGGTCATATGAACGTCTTCTTTCCCGACACCGGGCAGTTCTGCAAGCACCACAAAGTCCTCGCTGGTGTCAAAGATGTTCACGGAAGGGTAATGCTGGCCGGAACGAAGGAATCTTCCCGAAACGGATCCTCCGGGGAACCCCTGGAAAAGGCCTCCCATTTCTCGCTCCAGATTCAGAATGTCATCGAACACTGTCAGTCCCATTATGTTTCCTCCTTATTGATATTTCTCTTTTGGTGTTGGATCTCTACGCCCTCTCTAATCTCAATCCGTGTGCCAGAATTCGGGTGTCGCTGTTGTATATTATCTTATAAGGGGTTAGCGATGCATGGACATTCTGGGGCCGAAGCGTCATGTCAAGATGGCGCACCATACATGACATTATCTCACGCGCTATCTGCAAATCCGTCGCAGGCGTCTGCCATAAAGACACAAAGTCCGGTACCCGCCAAGGCGAGAACCGGACTTTGATGCTGAATCTGTAGGGAAGGCTTACCGCAACTGCAACTGGAAATCGGCCCGAGTCGTCTTTCCTTTTTGAACGGACACAAGACTTTCCGTCATATAAGGCTCTTCGTAGTCGTAGCGAATGGTTTTCCCTTTGCTTGAATCGATTCTTGAAACCCTGACCCCTTCGTGCCACATCACGAGACGGTAGTCTCCGGGCGGGATATCACTGATGAAGTAATTGCCGTCTCTGTCTGTCAAAGAGTAGTAGGGGTGCTCGGCCACCATGATATACGCGCTCATCCAGGGATGCCCTGCATCGCACGTGGCAACGAGAAAGCCGGGCTTACGAATCCGGGATGCCTGAATGACCGTCCGCTGCCCTTTGATCGGTTGAGCGATATTCACAACGGAGGCCTTCCCCGAGCTGAGCTCCGAAATGTGCACATTGTGCAGGACCGGATCACTGTTCACGATCTCCAACGGCGCACCATGTGGCAAGACCGTGACATGCGGTGTGTACTTGCACTCCTTCTGATCCAAAAGATACTTCTTGCCCGAAGCGAATGATTTTCCCTCGCCGATCTGCTCGATATAAACAACGGCGTTTTTCACTCCGCCGTTTCGTCCCGTGGAGAGTTTCGAGAGCAACACCGCGGGACCGCAGATCTTGTCGTCTTTTCCTGTGGGAACTGTGAAATCTGAAGCGCTGCCTGACATACGCACCGTCCCGCGGATCAACCCGCCATCCCGTACATCCACGATCTTGTATCCAGGTTCGGCGCCCTCCAGCGTGTTCCAACCGAGCAGCGAGAAGAGCAAGAAGAAACGAACCATCCAGAATTGAACTTTGGAGCACACCATGGCTACCTCTGCCCCCTGGTTTCCGGTCGCCGGAATTGGACCATGGATTGGATTGTGAATAGATATCACCGATTGCGTGGTCTCCAGCACGGGTCCGTTGGGACTCATGACCTTTGGCGTGGGGCAATCGTGACCGCCCCAAAAATCCACAAGGCATTTGCCTCGTTCAGTGACCGAGCCCAGCCAGCCCTTCAAATCCCCTCCTCTTGCATGGTGAACGTACGTGGAAAACGGAATTGATGGAGACGTTGCAAGAACAACACGGTCCACCAAATCGTTCTTCAAAAACGTTCAAAACAACATAAGAAAAGGCGTGCGGGAAGGAGTGTGGATAGGCAGAAAGGACGAGCATCAGTCATGCTGGCTCTCAAGCCACCGCTCCGCATCGATGGCCGCTTTGCATCCAGAACCGGCGGCGGTGACGGCCTGACGGTAGACGCTGTCGGCAACATCTCCTGCGGCAAAGACGCCCTGGATACTTGTGCGCGTACTCCCCTCACGGGTCATGATGTAGCCGATGGGATCCATTTCCAACTGTCCGACAAAAAGCTCCGTGTTCGGTTTGTGGCCTATTCCCATGAAGACACCATCGGTGCGCAGAATTGAGGTAGCCCCCGTCTTCACGTTCTTGAGCCTCACCCCCGTGACCGCTTTTTTCCCGTCTTCGTTCTTCCCGAGAATCTCATCGATCACAGCATCCCACACGAAAGCGATCTTCGGATTCTTCTGAGCTTTGTCCTGCATGATCTTTGTCGCCCGGAGCGCATCGCGCCGGTGAACGATCGTTACCTTGGAAGCGAACTTGCTCAGGAAAGAGGCTTCTTCAAGGGCGGTATCTCCGCCGCCGACGACCACCACCTCAAGGTTTCTGAAAAAGAAACCGTCGCACGTCGCGCATGCCGAAACGCCGTACCCCATATACACATCTTCCGAGGGGATGCCTAGCCATTTCGCGGAGGCCCCCGTGGCCACGATGACGGCATCCGCACTGTATTCCTCTTTGTCCGTCCGGAGGAGGAATGGGCGCGCGGAAAAATCGACCCTGACGATGTCGGAATAGTTCGACGTCGCGCCGAACTTGTGCGCTTGCTGGCGGAACAATTCCATCAACTCCGGGCCGAGAATGCCGTTGGGAAAAGCCGGGAAGTTCTCAACCTCAGTCGTGATGGTGAGCTGCCCGCCCGGTTGGATCCCTTCGAACACCACCGGATTCAGATTCGCGCGCGCCGCGTAGAGCGCGGCCGTGAGGCCCGCGGGCCCTGACCCGACTATGATGAGCTTATGATGTTTGGACATGGTCACTCCATTAGATGCTGGGAAATCCCGGGAGAGTCATGGCTTCTTGCGGGACGGGTGATCCCGGACGATGCCGATATTTCTCATCAATCCTTCCCACTTGGTCCGCCTGATGGGACTCTCCCGGAATCGTTCGGCGAATTCCTCTCTGCTCAGCCCGGACCATTCTTCCAGTCTCGGCGCGGCACGGTCCTCCCGCGGCATGAAGGCCTCTTCGTGGCTCGGCCGTGAAAACTTCTCGTTCCATGGACAGACGTCCTGGCACACATCGCAACCGTAGATCCAGCCATCAAACTGCGCCGTAACGTCGCCGGATATCCCGGTGCGATGCTCGATCGTAAGATATGAAAGGCATCTCCGGGAGTCTACAAGGTACGGTTCCACGATGGCCCCGGTCGGACAGGCCTCAATGCACAGTGTGCAGGAGCCGCAATGGTCGGTGGCAGGCGGATCCGGGCGCAATGAGAGGGTGGTGATGATCTCTCCCAGAAAAATCCATGATCCGAACTCCCTGCTGATCACATTCGTATGTTTCCCCTGCCAGCCGATCCCGGCCAACTGTGCCCATGCTTTTTCCAGAACCGGCCCGGTATCGACATACCACGTGGACTCCGAGCCGGCAAACTCCGTGGTCATCCAGCTGCGCAATTCCTCCAGCCGGCTGCCTATCAGCCGGTGATAGTCTTCTCCCCACGCGTACCGCGAAATCTTGCCATGCTCCTCGTCCGCGCAATGCGTGAATGGCGTGTAGTAGTTGATCGCCACGCACACCACCGACTTCGCTCCCGGCAGAATTTCCCGCGGATCGCTCCGTTTCTCGGTTCGCCGCTCCATCCATGCCATGGAACCCTGATACCCGCGTCGAAGCCATTCCTGCAGCCGGGCTCCTTCATCCGCGAGCGTCCCCGCGGAGGCAATCCCAACCATCGAGAATCCTAGCTCCCGGGCCTTCGCTTTTATGTTGGCTTCCGCCTGATTGTTGTCTCCCACGATCCTCCCGCCGCATGCTATGGGTGTTCGCCGCTACGCCTCAGCCTCTTTCGTCCTTCATTCCTCCCTGCTTTCCACCCACAGATCCTCCCCCACGACCTTCACCGGGTACGTCCTCACCTTGCCGCTTCCGACCGTGGCTTTCCCGGTCTCCAGCGAAAAGGTCCATCCGTGCATTGGACAGGCAACGGTGAGGTCTTCCAGGATCCCCTGGTGGAGCATCGGGGAATGCTGATGAGCGCAAATGTTGTCGATCGCATAGAACTTGCCCCGCACATTCCAGAGCGCCACATCCTCATCCCCGACTTTCACGCGTTTGCCTTTTCCATCCGGGATGGCGGAGACTTTCCCTACGTTGACGAAGGTCCCTGCCATACGTCACTCCATGGTAAGCGATTGTCCGAGGGTGTATCCTTTCTCGGTGCGCTCCACATAACCCGCCTTGAGAACCGGGTCATGTTCGAAGAACATGATCCACTGTTCATCCACGGCACGGTCAAGGGTCGTGCGTTTCTCTTCCAGTGTGACCAGCGGGCGCAGATCGTACGCCATGATCCAGGGAAGATGCAGATGCGAAGCTAGCGGAACCAGATCCGCGCAATACAGGAGGCTTGTCTGTCCGTCACTGATCAGTGGGCATTGCAGCGCGGTCGTGTGTCCGTGTACGAGCCGTGCCCGGATCCCGGGGAGGATCGCTTCTTCTCCCTCGATGAATTTCAGTACTCCGGCTTGATGCAGCGGCATGAAATCGTCGGGGAGGAAACTTGCTCGATCCCGATCCGTAGGATGAAGTGCCGCTTCCCAGTGCTGCCGCTGCACATGGTACGTTGCATTGGGAAAGGCGGGAACCACGCGTTCCCCTTCCCGACAGGTCGCACCTCCGGCATGGTCAAAGTGCAGATGCGTAAGAATGACGTCCGTGATGTCGCCGGGAGTCACATCGTGGCGGCCGAGAGACGAGGCCATGAATTCCCTGCCCCCTTCCATCCTGTAGATCGACGCGAACTTCTGGTCGAACTTGTCGCCATTGCCTGTATCCACGAGGATCCTACGCCCGTCACCCACGAGCAGGAGCACGCGCGCAGCCATGGTAATGCGGTTGCGCTCATCCGGCGGATTGGTCTTTTCCCAGAGCGGACGCGGGACCACTCCAAACATGGCGCCGCCGTCCAGGGCAAAGCGCCCGGTCTCAATGGCATGCAGGTCGTAGCTGCCGATCTTCATGGTGACTCCATCGTTTCCGGAGTCGCAAGGAATGGTGACCTCCTCGAGTCCGGGGACAAGAACGTGTGAAAAACGAAGGTCGGTGCCCATCCTCCAGGTCGGTTTGACCCGGCCGGACAGAACACCGACCTTTCACATGCAGCCAGGATTCGCGGTGCGAGATCAGGCCTTCTGAAAATGTGAGGTTGACGAGCTCGGCGAGGAAAATTCTTTCTCCGGATGCAGAGCCTTGGCACGCTCGAAGAGCGATTCCTCCGTCTCGACCCGATTCGGATCGGGGACGCAGCAGTCAACCGGACACACTGCCGCACACTGCTCCTGGTCAAAATGACCGACACATTCGGTGCATTTCTCCGGAACAATGTAATAGAAGTCATTCGAGAGTGCATCAATCATTTTACCCTCAAATTCGTACTGGACGCCGCCTGCATAGATTGCCGTGTTCGGGCACTCGGGCTCGCACGCACCGCAATTGATGCATTCTTCTGTGATCATCGTTGCCATCTTTGTCTTCCTTCCGATGAAGTGTGAAATTCCTCACTAACATAACGAAAACTCAAAATAGTTGCAAGCAGAAAGGGAACTCTGGAGCGAACATTCTAGCCCGGACTACACAGATTCCCTTATTGCCATTCAGATCCGGCTTTTGGAGACTTAAGAACAAATCGCATTCTGGTTCAAGGGAGGAAGCACATATGTCGAGTCCCGCAAGCATCAAAGAACATCCCATTCACCCCATCCTCATCGCATTGCCGATCAGCGCGACTCGGGAACCGAAACGAGGGACCCGAGGCCGGCAAGATCATAGCGGTATCGTGCGAGGGGCGTTGTGGAGGGAGATTCGCATCGGGCACGACCGGAGATAGCGGCGGAAGTGCCCGCACGGGCGCGACTGGTCCTGGAGGAGAGCCAGGAGCAATTCACTTGATATTGAAGTACCTTGCCTCCGGATGATGCACAATGATCGCATTCGTGCTCTGCTCGGGGTCAAGCGCAAATTCGTCGGTCAGGTGTACGCCGATCCGCTCTCCCTCCAGCAGCTCGAAGAGCTTCGTCTGGTCCTCAAGATTGGGGCAGGCGGGATATCCGAAGCTGTAACGCGAGCCCTGATACCCCTGTGAAAACAGGCGCTTGATGTCCGGATTGTCCTTTCCCGCGATACCAAGCTCTTCCCGGATCTTCTTGTGCCAGAGTTCTGCCAGGGCCTCGGCGGATTCCACGCTCAGGCCGTGGAAGTAGAGGTAATTCTTGTAGTCATTCGCCGCGAAGAGCTTCGCCGAGTGCTCCGAGGCCACCTTTCCCATCGTCACGAGGTGGAAAGCAACGACATCGATCTTGCCGGATTCCACGGAGGCGAAATAATCGGAGAGGCAAAGGAAGCGGTCATCCGTCTGCCGCGGGAAACGTGAACCGCAGTCGCTCGGTCTTCTGATCCTCTCGATAGACGATCAGGTCATCTCCCTGGGATTGGCAGGGGAAGTATCCATACACCACGCGGGGCTGAAGAAGACGTTCCCGCTTGACCTGCTGCTTCAGGGCTGAGAAGTCGGGAAGAATTTTTTCGTCAAGGAGTCTCCTGTATTCCTCCTCCTTCATTTTCCCTTTTCGCATCTGCCACTGCCCCCGGACCAGGGCGACTTCGTTCACGAACCGGAACACGTCGTCCAGAGGAATATCATCCACCACTTTCGTCCCCAGGAACGGGGGATCGGGAATGGGCGCGTCGGTGCGCACGCGTGAGCGCTTCTGCCCCGCCGCCGCGGGTTCTTTGTAGCGTTCGTCTTCCTTGCGGGCGAGGGCGATCTTGGCCTCGGTGCCGGTCAGCTTGTCGTCTTCATCGGAGGGGCCAGCCTCGCCCGGCGAATATGACAGCCGACCCTGGGCGATCTTCTCCATGAAATGGAGTCCGTCAAAGGCATCGTTGGCATAGAACACTTTCCCCTTGTACACGCGCCGCAAGTCTTGTTCAACATATCGTCCTGGTCAGCGCCGCGCCGCCGAGCACCACGGGGATGGTAAGCCCCTGCTCGTTCATGACCTCCAGATTTTCCTTCATCACCAGCGTCGACTTCACCAGCAGCCCGCTCATGCCAATGGCATCCGCCTTGTGCTCCGCCGGCAGCGTGCAGCATGGTCTCGATCGGACATTTGATGCCGAGGTTCACGACTCGGTAGCCGTTGTTGGTCAGGATGATATCCACCAGGTTCTTCCCGATATCATGCACATCCCCTTTGACCGTAGCAATGACCATCGTCCCCTTTGCGCTGCTCTCCGTCTTGTCCATGAACTCGCTCGAGGTACGCCACCGCCGATTTCATCACCTCGGCCGATTGGAGCACGAAGGGGAGTTGCATCTGCCCGCTGCCGAAGAGCTCGCCGACGACCTTCATGCCGTCAAGGAGGATCGTGTTGATGATGTCGAGCGCCGTATAACTCTTCAGCGCCTCATCCAGATCACGCCTGGAGGCCGACTTTGTCGCCGTCGATGATCCTGTTCTTCAGCCGTTCCTCGACGGGTCCGGCCGCGGCCGCTTTTTCTTTCTTTTCCCCCTTCTGCCCGGCGTAGTAGCTCATCAGCTCCGCAAGCGGGTCGTAGGTCACCTTGCGGACTTTGGCCGAATCCGCTCATGCGGCGGCCTCCTCGAACTTCCGTTCGTCGAAGATCAACCGCCGGGCGATTTCCCGCCCTTTTTCGTCGATCTTGTACAGCGGCATGATCTTGGAAGCGTGGACGATTGCCATATCGAGCCCCGCCTCGATCGCGTAATGAAGGAAGACCGAGTTCAGCACATGGCGGGCCTGAGGATTGAGGCCAAAGGAAATGTTGCTGACGCCGAGCAGCGTCTTGACCTCCGGGAATTCCTTCTTGATCAGACGGATCCCGTTCAGCGTCTCGATCCCCGCCTTGCGGAACTCCTCGTCGCCCGGAGCCGAGCGTGAACGTGAGCGTGTCGAAAATCAGGTCGTGCGGTCGCATCCCGTACTTTCCGACGACCAGATCGTAGATGCGCTTCGGGCAATGGCGAGCTTCTCCTCGGCTCGTCTTCGCCATTCCCTTTTCATCGATCGTCAGGGCAATCACCGCGGCGCCGTACTTCTTGCAGAGCGGCACGACCCTGTTGATCCGTTCCTCGCCATCTTCAAGATTGATCGAATTGACGATCGCCTTGCCGCCGATCAGCTGCAGGGCTTCCTCGATAACGGGCGCCTCCGTCGAATCGATCACGATCGGCAGCTGCACCTGCGTGTTGAAGCGGTAGATGATCTCCCGCATGTCGCACGCTTCATCCCGGCCGACGTACGCGGCGCAGACGTCGACCATATGCGCGCCCTCCTTGCGCCGCGTCGCGCCCCATGGCGACGATCCCTTCCCAATCTTCCCGGGCAAGCAGATCGCGAAATTGTTTGCTCCCGTTCGCATTGGTGCGCTCCCCGATCAGGACGGGGGGCGGAGCAACCTGAAGGGGCAGGACTGATAGAGGCTGGACGCGCTCGGAACGAAGTCGACTTTCCGTTCCGAGGCGCAAGTCCGCCGACCGCTTCGACGAGCTTCCGAATGTGTCGCCGGGTGGTCCCGCAGCATCCGCCGACCACGCTGACACCAAGGTCGCGGACGAAGTGGGAAAGATACCTCGTCAATTCCTCCGGCGTGAGCGAATAATGCGCGTGGCCTCCGACATTTTCCGGAATGCCCGCGTTCGGCATCACAAAGATCGGCTTTGGACTGCTTGCAGTCAGAACCCGCACGTGCTCCGACATCTCCTTCGGACCGGTGGCGCAGTTGATCCCGATGACATCGACATCGTACGGCTCAAGCGAGACCAGCGCCGCGGAGATCTCCGTGCCAAGCAGGAGTGTCCCCATCGTCTCAACGGTCACCGAAACAATGACGGGAAGCCGGGAGCGGGACTCTTCGAAGTATTCGAAAATCCCGCAGAGGGCAGCCTTTGATTGAAGAACATCCTGGCACGTTTCAACGCAGAGAAGATCCGCTCCTCCCTCGGCCAATCCCCTCGCCTGCTCTTTGTAAGCGGCGGCCATCTGCTTGAATTTGATGTGGCCCAGCGACGGGAGTTTCGTGGTGGGTCCCATCGAGCCTGCCACGAACCGGGGATGTTCGGGTGTGGAGAATTCCCGGGCCATGCGCCTGGCGATCTGCGCGGCTTTCACGTTCAACTCGTAAGCACGGGCCGCAAGACCGTATTCCGCCAGGACGATCGAGGTACTGCCAAAGGAGTTCGTCTCGATGACATCGCAGCCGGCCTGGAGGTAGTCCCGGTGGACGTTTTCCACGGACCGGGGACAGGAAACCACCAGATATTCGTTGCAGCCGTTAAGGTGTTCTCCCCCGAAATCGTCGGCGCTAAGCCCCTGCCCCTGAAGGTGGGTGCCGGTCGCCCCGTCAAAGACGATGATTTTCTCCTTCTGAACGCTTATGAATGATCTCATGGCAGCCGCTGCTTCACTCGTTGATATTCTTCCATCATTCTTCTGATAACATCTCCTGCGGGCGGAATGTCCCTTATGAGACCCGAACTCTGCCCGGCTTCGAACTCTCCCTCTTCCAGGCTGCCTTCGAAGATGCCCGCTCTCTCCCGTTTCGTTCCCAGCAACTCCTCGAGCTCTTCCTTTGTGGCACCGCGGCGCTCGGCTTCGAGCGCTTTCATGGCAAACGGGGTCTTCACCATCCGGACCGGAGTGATTTTCTTCAATGTCAACACCGTCGCACCATCCCCCGCCTCAACCACGACTTTCTTGTAGTTGTCGTGGGCCGACGACTCCCTGGTCACGGCAAAGCGAGTGCCCACCTGCACCCCCTCGGCGCCTAGCGCCAGGGCTGCGGCCATGCCGCGTCCGTCGGCAATCCCACCGGCGGCGATCACGGGAATCTCAACGGCATCTACGACCTGCGGCACCAGGGCAAGCGTGGTGATCTCGTCGACGCCGTTGTGACCTCCCGCTTCAAACCCCTCCGCGACGACGGCATCACACCCGAAACTCACCGCCTTGCGGGCGTGCTTCACAGCAGCGATCACATGAACGACGATGCATCCTGCCTTCTTGAGCTGAGCAGTAAACATCATCGGGTGCCCGGAGGATGTGAACACGATCTTCACGCCTTCTTCGAGGGTCACCCGGATGAGCTCAGCGGCATCCTTTCGCATCAGCGGTATGTTGACGCCGAACGGTTTTGATGTCCGGCTCTTCGCCTTGCCTATGTGCTCGCGAAGAAGATCCGGACTCATTGAACCCGCGCCGATCAGACCAAGGCCGCCCGCTTCAGAAACTGCAACGGCGAGCTTATTGCCCGCCGTCCACACCATCCCCGCCTGAATGATCGGATACACTATGCCGAACATCCGCGTGATGCGGGTGTCCAGCCCGGCCCCGGCCTCCAAGCTGTGGGTCCCGGTCTCTGCCGGTGGCAGAGACCGGACCGGCCTGATGGCCGACGATTCGTCACCCATCGTGAATATTATGCGCTAGTTCTTTGATACCAGCTCAGGGATGACTGCCGTGAGAAATGAAAAGGAATACACGGTAAAAGAATTGCTGCGCGTGCTGAGCTTCAGCACGTGCTCCCCGTATTCTCCGTTTCGTATGATGTTGTAGAGCCGGGGTTCGGTCACGACCAGGTAACTTCTGCCGTCCGGGGTCAAACGGACATCCTCGCCGCGCGTGTCCGCGGTGAGAAATCGGTCATCCTGCCTGATATCAACCTCGACCCTTCTCTTTCCTTCCCGCCTGAGTACCCCGCCGACTTCAAGGCCCTGGTAGTCAAGGATTATATGCCCTTCCCCCCCCTCCGGTTCATCCAGGCGGAGACTATCCCTCCCGTTCATCCAATCCCCTGCGGCATAGAACCGGCCGTCAAGATAAATGCCGGGGTCGGCATAGTTGACCACCGATTCAGGGCTATACCCTTCCACGTTCCCGATGCTTCCCCGGAGATAACCGGCATGGATCTCGGAAGTCGCCCGGAAACATACGGCGCCAACCCGGTCAATGTCGCGGAGTGCCTCCATGGGCAACGGAAGCTCCTCTCCCACTCCTGCGTCGTACAGAAGCGTCTGAAGCGCATGCTCCGTTGCAGCGTAGTTGCCCTCCCCTTCCTTTCTATAACGGATGAATCCGCTCCTGTCGATCAGGAAGAACGTGGGCCACACACGGCTGTCATAGTGCGAAGCTATCAGCGCGACATTGTCCATCACTGCGGGATACTTGATCCCAAACCTGCGAATCGCCTTTTCGACTTCTTCGGGATTCTGTCCGAATGGGAATCTTGGGGTGTGTACGCCGACTACCGTCAATCCATACGGGCCATATTTCTTTTGCCACTCCTTGACATACGCGAGCGAGCGAATACACGAGGCGCAGGTGTAATCCCAGAATCGGGATCAGGATCACCGACCCACGAAGGGCGGAGACGGGGGACGGGTTTCCAATCGAACCAGTAGTCCCCATAAAGCTCCCGGGCACGGACGGTTTGTGGCTGAATGTCGATCATCATTTGCTCATTATATCTAAATGGGTGGGAAAAATTGCAATTCGGCATGAGGTCTTCGCTGTAAGCTCAATGATATCAAGGGTTAACACCGAAGACGGTTTCTCCCTTCCTCCCATGTATTACAACAGCCAGGAATGGAAAAATTCCATCGTCACGCAAACCGGTCATGAAGCAACTTGAGCGTCGTCAGGATAACAATGGCCACGAAGATGGGCTTGATGAGCTTTGCTCCCCTCGAATTACCATTCCTGGCCCTATGCGCGCGACAACGACCCGCCCCACGGCCACGACCAGCCCGGCCGTGACGAGACATGCCCCCGCCACGAAGAAGCACGAGGAGACAACATCGCTGTGAAGTTCATGACTTTGGTACAGCCCGTCGCTTTTCAAGGACGTTGAGAGCCCATGTCGACCAACAAGCGCACCGGCCCAGAAAGAGCCCACCCCGGGACCAAAGAAGCCGTCATAGAACCCTAATCCGATGCCAAAGACCAGATAGAAAAGCGTGGTTGAGATACGGGGATGCCGCTCCGTCTCTCCGAGTGAGGGAGTGAAGAGCATGTAGATGGCAATCCCGAGGAGCAGGAAGGGGATGACGATGTTGAGTACGCCGGAATCCATTCGTTGTACGCCCCACGTACCAAGCGCGGAGCCCACAAGTGTGCACACGATTCCCGGCCCTGCCTGCCGCAAGGGGGCCACGCCTTTCTTCACATAA
>CAWEKI010000010.1:0-710147 GCA_963809695.1 uncultured Bacteroidota bacterium | reverse complement strand
AAGATTGCCAGGCATCAGTTATGCCCCGCGGTTGCCCAAACCCATGGCGGGGAGTACAAAACTAGCCGCACCTTTGGGGATCGGGCGATCTTCGCACATTATTTTTCGTCCGAAGTGCGGATTAGGGTCCCACCTGGGGAACTTTCGCAACTATTCATTGTTTACCCGCAATAGAAGGATTTGAGCTGGGGGTGATTATTGCTTCTTGCTTGACCTCTCTACGTTCTGCTCGATGTTGCCCTTCCGATGTCCTTTTGACTACCTAGCTGATCGGTCCAGCGCATGCTAGGCTATGCATGATGAGCACGGCGACTTCTCTCAACAAACAGTAGACTTAACTTCAAGTGGTTGAACTGAGTTGTAATTGACCTGCCCCCTGAGACCAATCCAATTCGTATTTTGTAAATTGGATCAAAGGAGTGCATAATGAGGGGCAAGAAGTTCTCAAGGAGGCTTCCCGGGGTAACCTCTGAGCCCGGCCAAGAAACGCCGGGGCTGTCGCAGAGATTCAGGAGCGCCTTTGGCACTCAGAACGTCGCATTTGTAGAGTGCTCGACCAATACCTATCGACACAACGTCACGAGCCTATTAGGGTTCAACGACAATGCACTAATCCAGAAATTGGTGTAGGAACAGGAATTACGTCTTCGAGTCACTATTTCAATACACTAATTATAGAGAGTATTATGAGCTGGACCTATCAAAGTTGGGGCGCTGACTGCCCCAGGATTGCCGTTGATCTTACTGGTAACCATGCGGCAGATATTCTTGGCTTTGGCTATGATGGGGTATGGGTTTCTTTAAACGACGGAAACGGGAATTTCAGCCCACCCAATGTTGGCATTAACGATTTCTGCATAGCAACGGGCTGGTCAATTAAAAAGCATGCACGTTTTTTAGCGAACCTTACAGGAAGTGGTTATCCTGATATTATTGGCTTTGGCGATGCTGGTGTGTATGTTGCCAGGGGCAATGGTGACGGTACTTTTCTGCCGGTAGAACTTGTTGTTGGAGATTTTGGGTACAACCAGGCTTGGCGTGTAGAAAAACATCCAAGATATGTGGTGGATTTAAATGGAAATGGCAAAGCAGACATTATTGGTTTTGGAGACGATGGCGTGTGGACAGCCATGAACAAAGGGGATGGCACTTTTTATCCGGCGCAATATATTCTTGCAGATTTTGGGTTTAACCAGGGATGGCGGGTTGAAAAACATCCAAGGTATGTGGTGGATTTAGACGGAGACGGCAAGCCCGATATAATTGGCTTTGGCGATGCAGGTGTGTATGTGGCCATGAATAAAGGGGATGGCACTTTTTACCCGGTAAAGATGGGCCTTGTTGAATTAGGTTATAACCAGGGCTGGCGCGTAAATAAACACCTGCGGCTTGTTGGCGATATTCTCGGCATCGGAAAAGCGTCTATCATTGTTGCACGAGAGAACGGCGACGTTCTCGTTGCATGGGGAATTGGCAATGGCACTTTTCAAATACCACGATCCGCCGGCGTTTCGCTCGGGTACCTGTATCGGTTTTTCCAATCTGACCCTAGCATTGATTTTTCATCCTACCTTGTTTTTTTGGCTGATGTTATCGGCAATGGACAACGAAAACAGCTGATTGCTTTTGGTGACACGAGGGTATTAACCGTAGATTTTACTACCCTCTCCGCATCTCCTTTTTTTGCAACAACAGATTTTGGTATCGACACAGGCTGGAAGATGGATACCACCACACGTACGGTTGCAAATATTGGCGGTGCCGGAAAGGCAGGAATTGTGGGCTTTGGCGATGCAGGTATCTATACAGCCATGGGCAAAGGAGACAATACTTTCCTGCAACCAGCCAATTTTGTGCTGGCAGATTTTGGGCGAATTTCTGGGAGGGTGGTCAGCTCTATTACGGTCGACTTCAAAATGACAGGCGATGATTTGGACGATGAAACACAACTTCACATTTTTATGAAAAACCGCAACATCGATACTTCCGATTCTGGAGATCCCGGATCACTGGCGCAGCATATACAAGACTATGCAGATGCAGAGAATAACTGGTATGAAAAAAATCCTTACCTGGGGTGTGCACTGTGTGCAAATGTGGGAGGCGGTTTTGGCGATGGCGATACGAGGCGGGTAAATATTGTACTGCGCAAAAAGCCCATCCCGGTGGAAGAGCTCAATCTTCCGCAAATATTTGTTTTTATTATTCCAAGGGGTGATGACACCTGGAAATTTGAATATACCGTAACCATAACGCTGGACGATGGAACGCAATTGCCGCCATTTGGTTCGAACGTGAATGGCATCACCGGGGTTATCATGGACCAGGACAATCCCAGTTATGCAGGAATCGGCACTGAACTGAACCCAACCCAACAGCCCACCAAACCCCTGGTACAAGACAAAGGGCCTCTTCTGACCCGTGCAACGATTGAATTCAAAACACATAACAACGATAAAAGCGAAACCACGGCTGTCAACATCCACATTGTCAACCGGAAATCCAGTTCGGCAAGCCAGGACATTTCAGTGGTTTCAGACATTGCCCCCAATCAGAAATTTGATGACCCGAGCGTCAATCTCTTCGAATTGCCCATTGCAGCGAACAACATCTACTTACACGAGATTGTTTTGCCGGTTGTATATATTCATATCATTCCTAAGGATGATGACGAAACCTGGATCTTCGATTATTCGGTTACCTTCTATTTCGGCAACACCCAGCCGTACGTCTGGAACACTTCGGGTGTTATTTTAGAAAACGCTCACCCCAAGCACATGGGGGTCTATAGCGGCCGACCTATCAAAAATAACCCTCAAGCATCATTGACTTTTTCTCCTATAGTTCGGCACAAAACCATTTCACTGAAGTATGTAAGTCAAAAACTGTATGATTTTTTTCTTAGCCGGCAGGTAAAAGACAGCCCGGATTCAATGGTGAAAATCTGCCTTAATAATACCAATGATTTGATAAGATCCTTGGGATTTACTTTTCAGACAAACGACGACTATGCTGCGCCCAGATCTTATAGTGACCTACAGCATATTGACAATGCTCCGCCACCACCCAATATAATATTGGGGCCAAACGCCCACATGGGTATTGAATACTCACACACAATGAGCGATATGCAGACGTTCTTCAACAAGTATCACTTGGGCTCCCTGGTGCAAGAGCAGGTAAATGATCTTAACCTGCAATCATTGAGTCTGCCAATCATTACTGACGATCTCCAGACTCCCTTACATCTTAGAATCGACTTTGAAACGGACGCACCCGAAGAAGTTACCGGCGATGCAAGCGTCGATATTACCCAGCTATATCTAAAAACGAAGCTTACTTTGAGACCGGACCTTGACAATGGGGTGGTGGATTTGATGGCATGGTTGCAGGATATTAGAAAAATACAATTAACACTTCATCTGCAGGGCAATCAGCCTTTGTGGTATTACAATGGGATTTTCTTAGGAAACCAAATCAGTGGCACAATTGGTCCCGGTAGTGGTGGATTTGCAAGTTACGATGACCTCGTACAAAACTTGCTTGACAAGGTGTACGAGTTTAAACTTGATGACGACATTTCTTTCTCCCTCTTGATCAATGTAGTCGCATTAGTGATAGGTGCCATTGCCGGCCTTATTGGTGGCGCGTTGTTAGGTCCGATTGGGGCAGTTACGTCGCTTTCGCTGGGCACCATTTTAAGTATTGATAAATTAAAAAGTTACCTGGGTGATACTATCAGCGGAATGGCGCAAAACAAGCTTATGGGTGCCAGAGACACTTTGAATTCACTGGCAAGTTCGGTGCTGATGGGCGGCGTGGTGAACAGCGCCAGTAGCGGGCCGCTACCCTATCCCAACCCTTGCAGGCTTACAGGGTTGGCTTTGAATAATGGCGTTTTGACATTGGATTATATCGGGCCACAAAACAACTTTCAGTTCCCGCTGCCCTGCAAGACAAATTGGTCCGGGGGACCACTCGACCCGGGCACTTTGGCAAACATCGATCACATCATTGTGCTTACGATGGAAAACCGCTCATTCGATCATATGTTGGGATATCTGAGTCTCCCGTACGAAAATGGAGGAATGAACCGCGCCGACGTGGATGGCCTCAAGGGAGGCGAGTTCAATGTGTGCAATGGAAGAACGATAAAACCCTTCCGTTTTCCCTACGGAGACACTATTTTTTCACCGGGACCATCGAACAGTTTTGAACCAATTGCAGCAGCAGTGGATGGCGGTAGTATGGACGGATTTGCGCAGGTCTATGCCGATGAGTATGGAAACACGTTGGCACACCGGGTGATGGGCTACCATAGCTACGACAATGTGCCGACCTATGATGCGCTGGCACGAGAATTTGCTATTTGTCATCGCTGGTTTTGTTCCTTTCCCGGCGAAACATTCCCCAACCGATTTTTTCAACTAACCGGCAGGCCGAATATAGACCCATGGGGCTTATGGGATTATGCTACTGATAATGCTTCAACTTTCTTATTTACAGACACTATATTCGATCATTTGTCGGAACAGGGCGTTTCGTGGAAATATTTCGAGCACAGCCCCTGCCAGTTGCGGCTTTTTGAGCGGCATACTTTTGACGCGCAAAACGTGGTCAGCTTTAACGACCCGGAATTCGGCTTTGCTAATCTTGCCTTATCCGGCAGCCTTCCTTCGGTGAGTTTTATCGATCCTCATTTTAAGGATTTTCCACCAGACAGTTTTTGCGATGAACCACCTTCTGATATACGCAACAGCCAAAAATTCATTGACGATTTGGTAGGCATTGTTCGTGCTAGTCCGAATTGGGAAAAGACCCTTCTGATTATCACCTATGATGAGCATGGCGGATTTTATGACCATGTGCCGCCTCCTGCTGCAGCACAAGTATCGCCAGAATTGCCAAAGACTACTGGTCTGCGTGTTCCAACTTTTGTTGTTTCGCCCTGGATAAAGCGCGGATCTGTGTTTGGACACGATAGCACAGCAATTAATCGTCCCATAAATGAAAACGAATTGATGAAGTCAGCAATTTCTAACGACAGCCTTCATTTTGATCACACATCGATTTTAAAAACTATTGCAAGAAGATTTTTGAGTCAAAAACCGCCATACATGGGTGCAAGGTATGCTGCGGCGCATGATCTTTCAGAGGTGTTGAGCACTGAGATGGAAAAAAGCACTGATCAATTCTTGCCATTCGTTCCATATACTTTGGATTATGAGAATACGAAAATGAATTTGAATGTTCACGACGGGGATCGTTCGCTTCATGCTTTGCTAGATCCAAGCCCTGCCAACGCTTTTAACATTCCCGATTCGCAAAAATTCAAGTTTGAAGATGCCGGAGACGGGTTTGTGTATATCCGAACTTTTGCAGGACTGTTTGTTACCGTCCTTTTTTCCGGAAAGTCAATCCATCACCTTGCCAATGCTGTGCCGGTTTATCCAGTTGAGCAAAATTTGAAATTGCCATTCGGTTCTGTTGGATCGCGGGATCCTAATCTTCAAAAATGGAAGTTGGTGCCGGGCAATAATGTATTAGCGCTGAATACTGGTTTTGTTGTGTACTCAGCGGCTTTTCCAAATTTGGTTTTACAAGTAAATAGCGGAACTGTGGGTGCAATATCGCCTGCTGTTGTTCTGAGCGTACCAGCACTACCAGGGCATGGTTTTGCGAAACCGAATCAATGGAATGTTACTTCTCCGCTAATACCAAACAATGTAGTGGTCAAATAACTGTAAAGATGTAAGTCAGATTTTTGTATGGGTGCTTGTGACCCGCCCCCCTCAGATCGATCCAATTCGTATTTTGTAAATTGGATCAAAGGAATGCATAATGAGGGGCAAGAAGTACACTGCAGAACAGATTGTTTCGAAGCTTCGGGAAGCTGATGTCCTTGTGGGGAAGGGCCAAACGGTTGCTGAAGTCTGTCGGCATCTGCAAATTCCAGATGTGACGTACTACCGCTGGCGCAAAGCATACGGAGGGTTAAGCATTGACCAGCCGAAGCGCCTGAAGGAAATGGAAGCCGAGAACACGCGCTTACGCAAGGTGATTGCCGTTCTGACGATTGATAACGCCATTCTCAAGGAGGCTTCCCGGGGAAACTCCTGATCCCGGCAAGTTGTTCTTTCGGATATTGACAACTGCCTCTGTTTAGGTTATATTCGTTTCACAATCCCTCTGCTAAAAGCTCTGCTAACGGCGGCATCAGAAGTGGCAGCGAAATCCCTCAAAGGAATTCAGATTCGCCGCAATTCTTTAACGAAGCTGATTTTCTAACCTCACGGCAATTCTACGTCGAGTTTAATGCCCCGCGGTTGCCCAAGCCGCAGATGTCCGCATCCCGAGGAGATCATTCGAGATACTGTGAGGGGACACCCAACGACTTCCTCAATTTCGCCTTCCTTTTTTCCGTAACCAAGCAGTCTTTCTGCCTCCGAACACATGCGATCCATCGAGCATTTGAGTAGGTCGGCTGCAATTTGATTCACGGTGGCAGACGAAACTTTCTTTTGCAGAGTACGCAGGCCAAGGGCTTCCCAAGGACATTACCAAGGCGAAACTCGAGGGCTTAGGCTTGACCTCGGGAATCTAGTTCTGCCGGATCAAAGCGGATAACTTGTCGCGGAGAACGATGAACGCATGCGACCGGGATACCTTTTTTCCTGAAATCTGGCTTTCACGGGTAAAACCGGTTACTTTCGGAACTTATTACGACTAGCCCTCGTTTTGCGCTCCAGAAGGCTCTGAGCGACCGAAATCCCTCCCGTTTTCGCCCTTGCGACGATATTCATCTGAAGGCGTCGCTTCGTGAAAATGCAGGTTTTACTGGGGCCTCGACCATCAGTGCTGTGCATGCCGACAGCACAATGGACGGCTGGGAATGGAAGTGAGTTTTCGAATGATAGTGGGCTTCATGTGGAAAAGGAACCAGCACGTCATCTCACAGAGATTAAAGGCATCCTTCTTTGTAGCGGTCCTTCTTTGTATCCTTCCTTTAGCTCGCTCCCAGAACGCGAAACTCACCTTCGAGCATTTCTCCAGAGACCAGGGGATGTCGGGATCGGCCGTTCCGTGCATCTATCAGGATAGGATCGGCTATCTCTGGTTCGGCTGCTTTGAGGGAATTGACCGATACGACGGTTACACCTTCACATCGTACAAACACGATCCGGATGACACGGCAAGTCTTGCTAACGCATTTGTCAATACTCTCTGCGAAGATAAAGCGGGAAATATCTGGGTGGGCACCAAGGGGGGACTGGACGAGCTTGACCGCTCGTCAGGGAAGTTTACCCATTACCTACCTCATCCATCGGGTCTTGAAGCCAAACGGGGCAACTCTGTCATCTCAATTCACGAAGACAGGGAAGGTCTTCTGTGGATTGGCACTGACGACGGGCTCAACCTTTTTGACCGGTCTACGGGGAAGTTTACATGCTTTCGTGATGATAGCACTAATCCCGGGGGCGGCATTGACAATTCGATCCAGGCCATTTGTGAAGACAGGGCAGGATCCCTCTGGATTGGAACAAATCGTGGCCTGAACAGATTTGATAAGAACTCCGGAAAGTTCATCCACTACCGGGACGATTTCAGTCACCTGAATCGCTTTGAGAATTGGATACATTCAATCTACGAAGATGCCTCAGGCATACTCTGGTTGGGTGGCGGCGCAGGATTAGTAGCGTTTGATCAAAGGACCGGAAGGTTCACTCAGTATGCTCACGATCCTAAGGATCCACGAAGCCTCAGCAGCAACGAGGTCAGTTCCATATCCGAGGACAAAGCCGGGCAATTGTGGGTAGGCACGTACCTTCATGGAGTAAACGTCTTCGATAAGAGGACCAAGAGCTTCACTCATTATGTTCACAATGAAAAAGATCCCGGAAGCTTGAGCAGCAACGGCATTTATTCGGTGTACTGTGAGAGGTCCGGCACAATCTGGGTATCAACCCCGGACAAAGGGGTGAACAAACTGAATCGGGCAAAGCCCCCCTTCACGAGCTATCCATATGATGATCAGGCCCCCCTGTCAACTTATCCTCAAGTGTTTGCAGATAATGCCGACAGGATGTGGGTCCATGCGACGAATGAGTGGCAAAAGTTTGATCCGAAGACAGAGTCATTTCATCGTCAACCGATCGACAGAGATTCTTACCCTCTCTTCGATGACCGGGAGGGTAATCTGTGGATCGGCAAATACTCTGGTGGCTTGTACAAGCGCGATCACTTGGGTCAGACTACCAGCTTTCACGATTCCGTGGGCCTCATGTTTCGGCAGGTCGTGTATTGTTTGATTGAGACCCGGGATGGCCAATTCTGGATGGGGACAACGGATGGAGGTTTCTATGCAGTCGATTCTGGCACACACTCTGTCAGGCGTGTTCAGGAGGGAGGCAGCGATATAGAAACTCTTTTCGAGGATGCAGATGGTTTGCTCTGGATTGGCACGTGGGAGGATGGGTTGCTTTGTTATGACCCAACAAAGAAAACGGCCGTTCGATACAGGTATGACCCGAGGAACCCGGCGAGCTTGAGCGCTGACGTAGTATGCGCGATTTATCAAGACAAAATGGGCACGTTGTGGGTTGGAGCGATCGGGCTGGATAGGTTTGATCGGACAGCCGGGACCTTCACACATTTTACTGTAAGGGATGGGTTGCCAGACGATCCGGTTGGCAAGATTATTGAAGATGACCATGGCAACCTCTGGCTTGGCACGGGCAGGGGTATTTCGAAGTTTGACCCGAAGACGATGCGCTTCAAGAATTACGACGTCTCCTATGGGCTCGCAGGCAACGCAATCCGGATCCGGAGCGGATGCAGAACAATAAATGGAGAGATGTACTTTGGAGGGAAGGGGCTCACCCGGTTTCACCCGGACAGTATACGGGATAACCCCTATGTCCCGCCGATCGTTGTGACCCAGTTCAGGTTGTTTGAAGAACCGGCACCGTTGAGCAATGAGGTGAATCTATCCTACCGGGATAATTCCATTTCATTCGAGTTTGCTGCTCTCAGCTATATCAGCCCCGAAAAAAACCAGTACGCATACAAGATGGAGGGAATTGATACTGGCTGGGTGCAATCAGGGACCCGTCGTTACGCCGGGTACCCGCACCTGGATCCCGGCGAATACGTCTTCAGGGTGAAGGGATCGAACAACGACGGTGTGTGGAATGAAATGGGGACGTCAATTCTTGTAAAGATTGTGCCGCCGTTCTGGGCGAGGTGGTGGTTTCGCAGCCTTGCTATCATCACAATGTTCCTCGTCATCGGGGGCGCTATTCGATATGTCGAGATGAGGAAACTGAAAAGGCGAATCGAGCTTCTGGAACAAGAGCGGGCGCTGGAGCGTGAGAGACTCCGGATCTCGCAGGATATGCACGATGAAGTGGGTTCAGCCCTGTCAGAAATCACCATTTTAACAGAGTTGGTGAAGAAGGAATCCGACGGCCCACACAATGCAGATCCCCATATTCAGAAGATCTCTGATCGATCGCGAGAAGTCACACAGAGTATCAACCAGATCGTTTGGGCGATCAACCCCAAGAATGATCCGCTCGAGAACCTCGTAGCGTATATTCGGCACTATGCAGTGCAATACTTCACGGCGAGCCCTATTCGCTGTCACTGCAATTTCCCCGAAACAGTCCCGGACATACGTCTTTCCGCTGAAGCCAGGCGCAATATCTTTCTGGCTGTCAAAGAAAGCCTTCATAATATCGTGAAGCACTCATTCGCAACCGAAGCCGTGATCACACTGCGGCACACCGGGACCAGCATCGAGATTCTTATTGAGGATAATGGGAGGGGATTTTCACCTGGGACGCGCTCTTCCTCTGGCAATGGGCTCGAAAACATGACCATGCGGTTGGCCCAGATCAAAGGAGTCTGCGAAGTGCAATCGTCGCCCGGCGCTGGAACGCGGGTCCGGCTCGTCTTTGGCGGGTCCTGAGGCTGATTACCTCATTTGAACGATTGAAACCTAAGAACGATATCCCTATTTATCCCGACCGAGAAAGGTTCCTCTACAACAATGGCGATCAAGGTTGCAATAGTTGAGGATAACGAAGGGATACGAGAAGGTCTCTCGCTCCTCATCAATGGCTCGACAGGATTCCAGTGTGCAGCCACGTATAACAGTGCCGAACAGGCGCTTGCGATGCTGCCACATGATTGGCCGGACGTAGTCCTGATGGATATTCACCTGCCGCGCATGTCAGGGATAGAATGCGTGGAACTGCTCAAAGAACGGAACCCGAAACTCCAGATCGTTATGCTTACGGTGCACGAGGAAGATGACAAGGTCTTTCGCTCTCTGGTGGCAGGCGCGAGTGGCTACATTCTCAAGAATACTCCCCCGAGTGATCTGCTGGAAGCGATTCAGACGGTCCACAACGGGGGATCGCCTATGTCGGATGGCATTGCCCGCAAAGTGGTTGAGACCTTCCGCCAGGCTGGCCGCTCCTCCAAAGAGACCGAGAATCTCTCCGAGCGGGAGACGGAGATTCTCGGCTATGTGGCCAAAGGCTACCACGACAAGGAAATCGCCGAGAAACTCTTTTTGAGCGACGCCACTGTGCGCGCACACCTCCGCAATATCTATAAAAAACTGCATGTCCGCTCCCGTACGGAAGCCCTTCTGAAGTACCTGAAAAGGTAGAACACGCTTCATCTGAGCTTTCCAAGACTCTCCCTCCTGCACTCCAGCCTCCTCTGATTCAGTGGTAATTGTCCTCGCACCCCTCTACGACAAAATGATAATGAATCATCGATTTTGAGGCGTTCATCGTGAAAGATTACCTCATAGAGACTATTTCGCAACCGATCTCCCTTTGGTACTATGTACCCCGTAATCCGATTCGGAGCTTTACCGAGGGATTCAAACCGGACTGAAACGAACGCCATGAGGAGATTACAGTGAAAACCATAATACAAACTTCGTTTCTTCTTTTGTTGGTTGTGCAATTGTGTTTTGCACAAGGCTCTTGGAGTAATGCTGGTGACATGCCCGAGAACCGCTATTTTCATACTGTAGATAAGTTAGCTGGTAAGATATATGTCGTCGGCGGATTGAATACTCAATTGAGTGTTGGCCCGAAGACTGCATTGGTCTATGACACATTATCAGGACAATGGACACGGATTCCTCTTTTCAATAACAAGGCCATATATGGACATGCCAGTTGTATTGTTGGTGGTAAATTGTATGTGATAGGAGGCAATGATAGTAGCAACACGTTTCTATCAACAATGGAAATGTTTGATCCTAGTACTGGTGAATGGGTATCTAAGAAAGCGATGCCTAGCAATAGAAGTCTTTGTGCTTGTGCATCAATTGAGGGTAAGATTTATGTAATGGGTGGTGGTCGAATGATCGGAGGCAATATTGATTTTGGCGGATTAAAATCAGTCGAAGTCTATGATACAACTAATGACACTTGGACGACGTTAGCAGATATGCCTACAAAGAGATGGGGCCTTTCAGCAGTTGCGCTGAAAGGAAAGATATATGTTATTGGAGGCGTCACGGTTGGATCTGTACCTACTGTTTATGGTTCTGTAGAAGTGTATGATCCTCAGACGAACAGTTGGGCTACTAAATCCAGCTTGCCAACGGCACGATATAGCCTTACCAGCTGTGCATTGGATGGTAATATTTACGCAATTGGCGGGTGGCTTCAGAGCGAGAGTCCGGGTCCAATCTACGACAAGCTCGAAATGTATAATCCCGAGAGAGATGAATGGAGTATTGAAAACCCTCTGCCCGTCGCGCGTGCAGGACTTGCCAGTATTGTGCTTGATGGTAAGATCTTTGTTTATGGCGGCTCACGCACAAATCACCCTTTGATTGGGACTTCAGCAATCTACGAATTGTCGCCCAGTAGCCTGGCAGTTGAAGAAGAGAAAGTCTTACCGACAGAAGTGTCTCTTGAGCAAAACTATCCGAATCCGTTCAATCCGTCGACAACCATCCGCTACACGCTGCCAATCAGGGGACACGTCACCTTGAACGTGTTCAATACCCTCGGCCAGCAGGTTGCAGAGTTGGTGAACGGAGATATCGATGCTGGAACCCATGATGTCAAGTTCGACGGCGCATGGCTGGCAAGCGGAGTGTATTTCTATCGTATGCAAGCAGGCTCATATGTTGAAGCAAAAAAACTCATGCTACTCCGCTAACTACTTTGAATCAGGTGATTTCCTGAGCCATACTTGCACTGTAGCAAATCTTGTTCATTTGAAGTTGAATTCAATGGAGCCTTCATGAAAACCTATACGCTTGCAACTCTTGCATTGGTTTTGTTGAGTCTTTATGCGCCGATGCAAGCCCAATTTGGGCAACCGAACGGCCTTCGAGAGCGACAGATTACGCGTCTTCCCATCGCGGGCATGAGTGTCTCAGAAGGAGTATCTCACGAATTCTTAGGGGCTCCGTACAAGCATCGACTGTATTCCGGTTTCGTGACTCGGATTGACAGCCTTCGGATGAGGGGTCCATCAAATCCTTTCCCCAATGACAGATTCAATCCCAACAGAATTCAAAGAGGTTCCAATCCCCCCCGTGCGAAGTTGTCCCCTCAATCACTGATTTCTGTTATTGACACCGCGATTGTACGAAGTACCGTAGACACGATGAGGCATGTGTATTCTTTCAATGCCAAGTCGAAGATGACTTCAGCTTTCTGGCAGGAGTTGAAAGGTAGCCTCTGGGAGGATGTGACTCGAGAGACCTACACCTATGATGCAAATGCTTATATGCTTTCCGGGTTGTGGGAGAATTGGTCGAATGGTCAATGGGAGAATTGGTTTGGCTATGCGTACACCTATGATGCAAGCGGGAATGTGCTTTCATGGTTGTACGAAGCAAATTTGAATAGTCCTTTGGCGTTCACTAAACGCGACACGTACAGCTACGATACCCACGGGAATATGCTCTCAGATTTGTACGAACTATGGTTGAACGGTCAATGGGTGAATCTTGAGCGCTACACGTTCTCCCATAATGCAGATGGGAAGGAGACTTCCCTTCTGGGTGAAATGTGGTCGAATGGTCATTGGGTAAATTCTTACCGCGTTACGTACACCTATGACACCAGCGGAAATATGCTCTTAGATTTGTTGGAACAATGGTCGACCGGTCAATGGGTAAATTCTTACCGCCTCACGTACATCTATGATACCAACGGGAATATACTCTTACATGAGTACGACGGTTGGTCGAACGATCAATGGGTGGGTTTTGACCGAAACACGTACACCTATGATACTAGTGGAAATATGCTCTCAGATTTGTTCGAACAATGGTCGGCCGGTCAATGGGTAAATTCTCATCGCTTCACGTACATCTATGGTACCAACGGGAATATGCTCTCAGATTTGTTCGAACGATGGTCGACCGATCAATGGGTGAATGGTTGGCGTGACACGTACACTTATGATGCAGATGAGAAGGAGACTTCCCTTTTGGATGAATCGTGGTCGAATGGTCAATGGGTAAATTCTTACCTCAACAGGTACACCTATGATGCTCAAGGGAATTTGAATTCGTTCTGGGATTACCGTTGGCTCATCTCCTCCTGGACACCCACAGATTTTGTTGCCTCTTTCGAGGGGGGGGGATTTGGCGTATCTGACAGCGCGGATAACCACTATGACCTCGGCAATGGCTACAGTTACACCCTCCTACGCAAACTTGTGGTCACAGGAATTGCACCTAAAAGTGGGAACGTGCCTGCAACGTACTCTCTGTCGCAAAACTATCCCAACCCTTTCAATCCAACAACAGTGTTCAATTACCAGTTGCCAGCAGTTAGTAACGTTCGGCTTGTCGTATATGACCTGATCGGTCGCGAGGTATCGGTGCTGGTGAACGAAAGGAAAGAGCCGGGAAGCTACACCGTGCAGTTCAACGCAAGCGGTTTGGCGAGCGGGGTGTATCTCTATCGACTGGAGGCCGGCAATTTCATGCAGACGAAGAAGATGCTCGTCGTGAAATAAATATCACCAGCGACGGTCAATCTAGCGCATTCGTTTCACTAAACAAAAAGTGGCTACCCATGAAGAAAATACTTCTGCGTATCGTTTTGTTGGCGGGTATCTTGTCGCTGTTACTGTCCGACTCTTTCGCCCAATGGGTCAAAACGCTCTCAATTCAACCCGACGGCGGCTTCTACGATTTTGCTGTCCTCGACACAAACTTCTTTGCCGGGTCGTCGTATGGCGCCGGCGTGTTCCGTTCGACAGACAACGGCACAAGCTGGGCTCCTGTCAATACCGGTTTAACGAACACTTATGTCAATGCTCTATCTGTCTCTGGCAGGAATATCTTTGCCGGGACTAATGGCGGCATCTTTCTCTCGACCAATAACGGCACAAGCTGGAATGCGACAGGTTTGACGACTGGAGTCACTTCTTTAGCCGTCTCCGGCATGAATCTATTTGCTGGGGGTAGGAGCGTGTTTCTTTCCACAAACAACGGCACAAGCTGGACAGTAGCAGATAGCGGTTTTGTTTTGCATACCTCTTGTTATTCTCTTTTAGTTTCCGGGACAAATATCTTTGCGGTATATGGGGGCACATATTTTATTCCTTTGAGAAGCGCCCTCCTGCTTTCCACAAATAACGGCACAAGTTGGACAGTAGTCGATACCAGCTTCACGGATTCTCTGGTCTTTTCGCTTGCCGTCTTTGGCACGAATCTCTTCGCTGGGGGTGCCGGGGTCCATCTTTCCACAAACAACGGCACAACTTGGACTCTGGACACTGCTGGAATAGGGTTTACACCTGTGAATTCTTTTGCGGTCTCCGGAACAAATCTCTTTGCGGGGACTTATGGTGGTGGTGTATTTCTTTCCACCAACAACGGCACAAGCTGGACAGCAGTCAATTCCGGCTTGCCCGGTGGCAATGTCTCCTATACCCGGGCGCTCACTTTAGTAGGCACGTACCTCTTTGTCGTGACTGAAGACGGCGTCATTTGGAGACGACCGCTATCGGAGATGGTTACAGGGGTTGACATGTCCTCGACCGAAATACCAGAGATGTTCAAGCTTGAGCAAAACTACCCGAATCCCTTCAATCCGACCACGACCGTCACGTACCAGTTGCCACGAGCCTCGCAAGTGAGCTTGGCGGTGTTCGACGTTCTCGGTCGCGAGGTGTCGGTGCTTGTGAACGAGAGGAAGAACGCGGGGTCGTATGAGGTGAAGTTCGACGGCTCCGGCCTTGCCAGCGGGGTATACTTCTACCGACTGCAGGTCCGCCCTCTGGACTCCGCCATCGGGCGCGACTCCAAGAGCGGAGCGGGGGACTTCGTCCAGACTCGAAGGTTCCATCTCTTGAAGTAGCCAAGTGAGGATTGGTGGATAGACACAAGGCCCGGGATGCTCTCGGGCCTTGTGGTAGCGGAAGCGTTTGTCCCACTCGTTATTGACATCTCGCATGACGCGTATTATATTGTTCTGACAATTCCTCTGCTAACGCCGGCATCAGAAGTGGCAGAGAAATCCCTCAATGCGGTTCGCGTTCTGTGGATTCTCCCTGGGTCGGTTTCTCCCGCTTCGCAGAGATCGCTCAGCGGGATCCTCAAAATCACCAATCACTTAACTCGCTCCGCTCGTCAAGTGATGTGATTTTGGGACTAAACCGCAGGTCGGCAGTCCCGCTCACTGTTCACAAACTACGACGAGAGCGGGATCCTCGGTCCGCCAACGAAGTTAGCTTCGACGTCGTCTCGCTAACTTTGGGCGGACCGGGATTCGCCGTCCCGTTCCGCCTTCGCGGAACGGGACGAGCCTCGTCCTTCCGCCGAAGGCGGAAGGACGGGAATCTGCCCGAGGGCACAAACGAGTGAAGAGGGTAGAGCGAAGAAGGTAGAGTGGAATTGGAGCATATAGGGTGCGTCCAGGGATCGCTTCCCTCGCTGCTATGGCACATCAATCCAAGGTCGGCAGTTCTCCCTCATCCCGCGGCTTTGCCGCAGGATGAGGGACTCCTTCGGGGGAATCTGCCCGAGGGCACAAACAGAAAAGAAGGACCAACCGACTTTTTCCCGAGTTGCTCAAGCGTCACACAGAGCCGCCCGCCGTCAGCTTTGAAGAACGTCACTTCCCATTTGCCGAAGCAGCGGCGGTTGTGGCTGACCGATGGGTCATGTCTCCGCTTGCGTCCGGAGCGTCGCAACCACGAGTGGAGCAAAGATCTTGTGGCAGAGTGGACCAGTGATGGCAGAACGGTACCAATGCTGAACATCGTGGATGAGTCTATGCGGTCCGAGAATGGTCCGGAGTTTATCGCAGAGTTCGTCCGTGAGTGGCTGCGCCGGGTTGGTACCAAGACATCGTGCATCGAACCGGGGAGCCCATGGAAAACCGACTACATCGTATCATTCAACGGAAAACTGAGAGACGAGCTGCTAAACGGTGAGATCTTCGACACGGTCGCGGAAGCGAGAGTGATCACGGAGCGACGGCAGAAACACCACAACACGGTCAGGCCACACAACTCACTCGGCTACCACCACCCGCACCGGAAACACACGACTTACCCCAGGTCGCCAAATGAATGCTTGAAGAAAGGCAAAAACTACCGTATCATTGGCATTAAGGCTGGAGTCTGGTCAATTGACGAAGAATCAACAACGGTTCTTAAAGGGTTTGACGGCAGAGCCCCCCAAGGCCAAACCCTTTTCATCTGAGTTCATCTCACGACACAAACTTGGTGGTCCCTCAAGCACACAGCGGGTCGTTCAAACCCTGTTGGAAAGGAACATTGTTGATCACGAGAATGGCTCGTTCGTTATTCTTGACCGCATCTTCCGCCTTCGGATCCAGAAGGTGCAGGGTCCCGATCAATGAGCGTGGGGAACTTGGTTGTGTATTTGAACGCCCGGCATAGTGTGGTTCATGGAGGAAGGGAATGAACTTCACGTACAAAACAGCGATCTCGTTATTTGTTCTGCTTCTCCTACGGGGAATACCCCTGAACGCACAGAGTGCTCCGATCTCTCCTCTGTTTCATGTTTGGGAATTGAATGAAATCGCGCTGACAGCAGGACAGGAATACGACAACTATTATACGGATGTGACCTGCTGGGTGGAATTGAAAGGACCGAACTTTTGCCAGCGGGTCTATGGGTTTTGGGATGGCGGCACCACCTTTAAAGCGCGGGTGGTGGCGACAGAAGCTGGAGAATGGAGTTGGACGAGCGGCTCGAACCAGGCAGGGGATGAAGGACTCAATAATCAGTCCGGTAGGTTCAGGGCAGTGGAATGGACGGAAGCGGAAAAGGAAGCGAATCCGGTGCGCCGTGGATTTTTGCGGCCGACTCCAAACGGGCATGCCCTGCAATATGCAGACGGTACGCCTTTTTTCATGGTTGGTGATACCTGGTTGGCCGGTACCACCTGGCGGCTTCCATTTAGAAACACAGCTACTTCAGATCACTACGAACCCGGACCTGGAATCGGTTTTGAGGATGCCGTCGTGTATCGGAAAAAACAGGGATTCAACTCCGTCAGCATGATTGCTAGCTATCCGAACTGGGAAGCGGATTACAATCCAAGCACGTATGCGGATTCCAACGGCGTGTATGTGAGGAACGCCTGGGAAAAGTTCGGTTATGATGTGTCAGGTGTCATGAGACCTGGTGCCTCGGGCGCGTCAAGTTACTGGGGCTCTTTTACTGCCAAAGACATGCGGGATGAGTATGGACATCTTCCATTCGAGATGTCGAAAGAACATAAAGGTGTAGCTGATTTCAATCGTCTCAATCCCGAGTATTTTCAGAGCTTGGACAGAAAGATACTATTCCTGTCCGACCAGGGATTTGTGCCATTGCTTGAAACGGTGCGGAGGGATGTTGGCCCATCCTGGAATGCTTATTTCAACTTCAAGGAAAGCTTTGCACGGTATGTACAATACCTGGCTTCGCGATACGGTGCTTACAATATCATTTTCAGTCTGATTCACCTGGATTGGATTCCGGCTGATTTCAGCCTGACGGCTGATCAGTTCAACAAAGCACTGACCTACCATCTGGAAAGATATGGTCCGATGCCCTTTGGTCAACCGGTGACAGTGCTCATCAATAACTCAACCTACACGCAGTTCGGCCATGGCGATAAAGCTCCTTGGCTCACGATGCACAGTGTGGGAAACAATCCGAGAGATCATCGGGTGGCGAATGCACTCGAAACGATATTCATGCTGGATCCTGCCTACCCTGCTATCAATTGCGAGCCATACTACACCGGTTGGAATCATGAGATCAACAAGCCCGGTGGGGAGCGCCCACCGGCCAATTCCGATCGTGACAACTATTTTGCCCGGGCTCAGATGTACGGTTCTGTCCTCTCGGGTGGATTATCTGGACATGTACATGGAACGTCGGCGTATGATATGACTACGACCGGTGAACCGGCCGAGGCACGTCCTCATTTTTGGGTTGCACTGAAATATGAATCGGCCAATTACATGCGTCACTTACGAGACTTTATGTTATCGGAGCGTGGAGACTACCAGAAGCTGGAACTTGCTCGTCACGAGGTGCGACCGAACAGAGCACCGGGAGCAGCAGAAGACGGATTGGATGGTTGGGCATATATGATGCGGACGTCGGACAAGAGTCTGGCTTTTCTCTATTTCGAGAATAAATCCGTCCTTCCTACGCTTCATAATTTCATACCAGGCTCGGATTATTCATTTCAATGGTACCATCCAGTTACCGGCGAATGGAGTGAGGAGGTGCTGATAAGAGCCGATGAGAATGGGGTGCTTCGCGTGCCAGAATTCCCGGACACGAAAGATCGAGTATACGACGATTGGGCAGCGAAGATCGTCGCCAAATAGGAGCCTGACGCACCGCCACGATTGCCGCACCGCCAAGGCTGTTGAGAAGGCTCCCGGCCAGCTATGAAAGGTTACTCCTTTTCAAAACGAGTACAGCGTTCGATCGATTCCCGTTTTCGAGGCTGGTGCAGTTCGAGGTGCCATAAGAAGTGCTTGTGAGCGGGAAGCCTACAGGACCGTAAGATCACTCAACCAATCTTTTCTGGCCGTACCATGGAATAGGGAATTATCATCATGAAAACTCTATCACTTTCTTTCATTTTCTTCATAATGGGAATCGAATGCTATTCACAAGAGAAAATACCGGATGTTCATGTCGTAACCTCCAAATTTGAACGGATCGAGATTATTCGCATGAGGTCTGGTACTGATTTGCTCGCAGGCTTGAATGAGGCTGTGAAGAAAGGAGGCATAAGAAACGCAGCTATTCTGGCTGGCATTGGTTCTGTATCAGATTATCACTTTCATGTTGTGAGCGATAAGAACTTGCCTCCAGCCGAGGAATTTGCAGTAGCATCAGTTCCAAAGGATTTGATTTCTCTACAGGGTTATATTCTGAATGAACGCGTCCATGCTCACATAACTTTGTCTGATAAGAATAGTGTCATCGGTGGTCATTTGGAGCGAGGAACAAAAGCGCTGACATTTCTTATTGTGACAATTGGGGTATTACCTGATGACTTGGATATCGGATATTTGGATAACTACAAATTCTAAAGAGAGCTAAACCATATCTATAGCTGACAGTCTGCTAACGCTGCTCACAGTGGCATGCTCAACAGCGGCAAAGGGAAAATGGATTTGGCGCTTCTTGTGACGAATCAGTTTTCTAACCACAGGTCGGCAGTCCCGCTCACTGTTCACAAATTACGACGAGAGCGGGATCCTCGGTCCGCCAACAGAGTTAGCTTCGACGTCATAACGTTAACTTTGGGCGGACCGGGATTCGCCGTCCCGTTCCGCATTCGCGGAACAGGACGAGCCTCGTCCTCCGCCAAAGGCGGAGGACGGGAATCTGCCCGAGGGCACTGGGCGAGCCAACATTGCATCGTTGGCAGCCTGCATGCTGAGAGTGCGTCTCAGTGTGCTCCCTCCTCAAAGGCGCCATTTTCGTGGCGCTCTTCGAAGAATCCCACGGTTACCCAAGCCGGAGGGCTATCGGGACAAACTGGCGAGCTTTGGGGGGGAAAATTGGTGATTTCAATTGCACGTCCTGCAATTGGCTGCATAGGCTCACAAAGAGTAAGTACGCAGTACAGCGTACTTGCTCTAGTTATGTGCAAGCACCTGAGAATGGGATCGAGTTATTCAGCTCGGGCTCTGCGCCGCACTGACGAGGTTCGCATACTCATACACTAATCGTACACGCAGCAATGTGAGGAGGAGGGATGAGCATATCATACAAACCGACCGGCTACTGCACTATCTCACCATATCTCGTTGTCAATGGTGCCAAGCGGACAATCGAATTCTTAACGAACGTCTTCGGGGCCTCAGTCCTTCGTCAGATTGCCGGTTCAGACGGGACCATTATGCACGCTGAGGTGAAACTTGACGATTCCGTCCTGATGCTGACGGACGGTGGTCCGGGAATCACGCCAGTGCCATCTCACGTCCACGTCTACGTGCAAGACGTTGACAAGGCGTACAAGCGTGCAATGGAGGCAGGGGCATCCAGCATCCAGGAACCGATCAAGAGAAGTGACGAGAACAAGCGGGGTGCAGTGAAAGATGCAGGCGGCACGACGTGGTGGATTGCGACCAGAGTCGAGTAGTGCCCGAAGTGATCCAGTGCTCGAACCGGATCCAGCTTGCGATTCTCTCGGCCGGATAAAAACGTGCGGCGCAGAGAGCGGAGATGAAAGATGCGCATGCTGAAGGTGTATCGGCCAGGTGCCTGCACATAACAAACGGCAAACCGGCGCCCGCCCAAAGGTAAAGCATGGCGGGTATACTCGCACACTGGATAGGCGAGGGAAGTTCAATGGTTGGCTAGATGTAAAGTCCTCGCTCCATTGCTCGCCGTCACGGAACTGATTCATTCATAGCGGCGGCTCGCAACGGCGGTTTGTCCAAACGTTGGCTGAAATGCTCCACGTGACTCTCGGAGTCGACTATTGAACCCAAGTGTTATCATTATCATTGTCTCATGCCTCTGGTTGGGGTCGGAAATCACCCTCATCCGAATGAAGCACTCGCAGCCTATGGATGCGCAGTTTGACAGGTTCTCGATTCGCAAAATTTGGGTCACTATCTTTGTGTCAGTAAACCTGGGCGTTCTTTTCGGCATTCAGCAGATCGGACACGTTGAATTTGGATCCCGGATATTTCCCTTTGCTGGTATCACTCTGATCGTCTGTGGATTGTTTGTTCGCTGGTTCGCCGTGTTTTCCTTGAAGTATCAATTTACCGTGGATGTGTCGATAAGGAAAAATCACCGAATGATCAAAGAGGGAATCTATCACTATGTCCGCCATCCGGCATACGCAGGAATTCTGCTTTCGTTCCTCGGTCTTGGACTGTACTTCTCGAACTACCTGAGCTTGTTGATAATCTTTGTCCCAGCATGTGTGGCTTTTCTCCACAGGGTCCACATTGAAGAAGAAGTCCTCATTCATGCTTTCGGTAGCGAATATCTCGATTACTGTGCATCGACCAAACGCTTCATACCTGGCATCTACTAATTGGCAGGCCTCGTAACCTGCGGTTACCCAAGCTGCGGGTGTCCGCATCCAAAGGAGATCATTCCAGCAATTGCGAGGAGACACCCGACAACTTCCTCAATTTCGCCTTCCTTTTTTCCGTATCCAAGCAGTCTTTCTGGCTCCGAACACGGGCGATCCATCGAGCATTTGAGTAGGTCGGCTGCAATTTGAATCACGGTGGCAGACGAGACTTTCCTTCGCAGAGCACGCAAGCCAAGTGCTTCCCAAGGACATTACCAAGGCGAAACTCGAGGGCTTAAGCCTGACGTCGGGAATCTAATCCTGCCGGATCAAAGCGGATAAACTTGTCGCGGAGGAACGATGAACGCATGCGACCGGGATCCCTTTTTTCCTGAAATCTGGCTTTCATGGGTGATACCGTTTAATTTGGGAACTTATTTAGACTAGATCCTCGTTTTGCGTCCTAGAGGCTTCTGAGCGGTAGAATCCCTCCCGCTTTCGCCCTTGCGGCGATATTGAACTGAAAGCGTCACTTCGTGAAAATGCAGGTTTTACTGGGGCTTCGACCATCAGCGCTGTGCTTGCCGACTGCACAATTGAGGGCCTTACGGATGTCAACTACCTACGTCGGCGCGGCCGGGGATGGAAGTGAATTTTCGAGTGATAATGCACTGTATGTGGAAAAGAAATCGCAGGTCATCTCACAAGGATTTAAGGCATCCTTCCTTTTAGCGGCCCTTCTTTGTGTCCTCCCTTTAGCTCGTTCCCAGAACGCGAAACTCACCTTCGAGCATTTCTCCATTGATCAGGGTATGTCAGGGAGCGACGTTCATTGCATCTATCAAGATAGCATCGGGTATTTGTGGTTCGGCACCGGTGAGGGAATTGATAGATTTGACGGTTACAGCTTTACATCATACAGGCCCGATCCCGAAAATCCGGCAAGTCTTGTCAACGCTTTTGTAGAAATTCTCTGCGAAGACAGAGCGGGAAATATCTGGGTGGGCACTCTCCGCGGATTGGATAAGCTTGACCGTGCCACAGGAAGATTTTCTCATTACTTGCTCCATCCCGAGGGGTCTGGAACCAAATGGAGTAACTCTGTCAAGTCAATTCACGAAGACAGGGATGGTCTTCTTTGGATTGGTACTGATGACGGGCTCAATGTTTTCGACCGGTCTAACGGGAAGTTTACGTGTTTTCGTGATGATAGCACTTATCCCGGCGACAGCGGTTACAACTCAATCCGGTCCATTTGTGAGGACAGGGAAGGATTGCTCTGGATTGGAACCGATCGTGGTCTGAACAGATTCGATAAGAAGTCCGGAAAGTTCATCCACTACTGGCACGATTTCAACCAGATGAATCGCTTTGACAATTGGATACATGCAATCTACGAAGATGGCTCAGGGATACTCTGGCTGGGTGGCGGCGCAGGATTGGTGTCATTTGATCAAAGGGCCGGAACGTTCACTCAATATGGGCACGACCCAAAGGATCCAAGAAGCCTCAGCGGCAACGACGTCTCCTCTATTTCCGAGAACAAAGCTGGGCAATTGTGGGTAGGCACCTACAATCATGGACTGAACGTTTTCGACAAGAAGTCAAAGAGTTTCACACGCTTCGTTCACAATGAAAAAGATCCGGGCAGCCTGAGCAGCAACGGCATTCGGTCTGTGTGTTGTGAGAGGTCCGGAACAATCTGGGTTTCGACCCCGGACAAGGGGGTAAACAAACTGAATCGGGCAAAGCCCCCTTTCACGAGCTATCCGTATGATGTTCAGGCCCCCAATACTATTTTCCCCCAAGCCTTTGGAGACAACACTGACAGAATATGGATTCACGCCACAAATGAGTGGAAGAAGTTTGATCCGAAGACAGAGACATTTCTTCGTCAACCGTTGCATAAAAGTTTTTACCCCCTTTTGGATGACCGGGAGGGTAATCTGTGGATTGGCAAAGAATCGGGTGGTTTGTACAAGAGCGATCACCACGGGCAAGTAACCGGCTTTCACGATTCTTCGGGCCTCAAGTTTCGTCGAGTGTCGAATTGTTTGATTGAGAGCCGCGATGGCCGATTCTGGATGGGGACAGATGATGGGGGTATTTATGCAGTTGATCCGGACGCACACTCTGTCATTCACCTGCAGGAGATAGGAAGCGATGTAATAAGTATTTACGAGGATGCATCCGGTATACTCTGGTTTGGCACGTGGGATGTGGGCTTGCTGTGTTATGATCCGGAGAGAAAGACGACCGTTCGTTACAGCTATGATCCTCGGAACCCTGCGAGCCCGAATTCTAACTTGATATCCACGGTTTTTGAAGACAGAACACACACGTTGTGGGTTGGGGGACAGCACGGGCTGGATAGATTCGATCGGGCAGCTGGAACATTCACACATTTTACTGTAAAAGATGGGCTGCCAATCGATGGGGTAGTCGAAATTCTTGAGGATGACCACGGCGACCTTTGGCTTGGCACGTTCAAGGGTATTTCGAAGTTTGATCCGAAAAAGATACGATTCAAGAATTACGATGTCTCGGATGGGCTTGCAAGCAACGCTATCTGTACCCAGAGCGGATGCACAACCACAAATGGGGAGATGTACTTTGGAGGGGGGGGACTTACCCGATTTCACCCGGACAGTATACGAGATAACCCCTATGTCCCGCCGATCGTTGTAACCCAGTTCAGGCTATTTGAAAAACCGACACTGCTCAGCAATGAGATGAATCTATCCTATCGGGATAACTATATTTCATTCGAGTTTGCTGCGCTGAGCTACATCAGCCCCCAAAGAAACCAGTATGCCTACAAGATGGAAGGAATTGATCCTGACTGGGTCAACTCCGGAACCCGTCGCTACGCAGGATACCCAAACATGGAACCGGGTGAATATGTCTTCAGGGTAAAGGGATCGAACAACGACGGTGTCTGGAACGAGGAAGGCGCGTCCGTCCGGATCACCGTGACATCACCCTGGTGGAAGACGACCTGGGCCTATCTCCTTTACGGTCTGGTTGCAATTGGTGCGCTCTATGGCATTCGCCGCTTCCAGATCGGCAGACTGCTTGCTCGTCACAAGCTCGAAATGACGCAGGTCGAGGCGAGAACGTTGAGAGAAGAGGACAGGATGAAGTCCCGCTTTTTTGCCAACATCTCGCACGAGTTTCGGACTCCCCTCACGCTCATCCTTGGCCCCACGGAGGAGTTGCAGGCTGTTCAGCCCGATGAATCCTCCAGAGAGAAACTTTCCATGGTGCATCGCAACGCGCAACGTTTGCTCCGCTTGATAAACCAGCTTCTGGATCTCTCCAAAATCGATGCGGGAGGCATGAAGCTGCAGGCTGCTCCGGGAGATATCGTTCCGTTCGTCAAAGGGATCGCTCAGTCGTTCCAATCGTCCGCCGATGGGCGGAACGTTGCATTGAATGTGCAGGCAGAAAAGAAGGAGATCGAGCTCTACTTCGATCAGGACAAGATGGAGAAAATCCTCACAAACCTTCTCTCGAACGCATTCAAGTTCACGCCAGTGGGGGGAACAGTGACTGTTTGCATACAAACGTCATCGCCTGAACCGTCCGGTTCCTTGGAAATAATCGTTGGTGACACGGGTATCGGCATTCCGAAGGCGGAGCTTCCGCACATCTTCGACCGCTTCTATCAGGTCGATGCCTCCCAGACACGGGAACAGGAAGGCACGGGGATCGGCCTTGCCCTCACCAAGGAGCTTGTGGAATTGCACCACGGGACAATCAGTGTCAGGAGTGTGGTGGGGAAGGGAACTGAGTTCCTAATTAGAATTCCCTTGGGGAGTGCTCATCTGACCGCAGACGAAATAATCGCCCCAAGGACTGAAATTGGTGAACGCACGTCAGCTCAATGGGAGGTTCACGTGCAATCTGCGCCGGTCGACGCCGGGGTACAAACACCTGATGGCACACGCCCCATCGTCCTGGTTGTGGAGGACAACGTCGACGTGAGGGCATATGTCCGCCAGTACCTGGTCCCATCCTACCAGGTGCTCGAGGCACATGACGGGAAAGAGGGGGTGGAAAAGGCAAGGGAAACGATTCCCGACCTGATCATCAGCGATGTGATGATGCCGAAGATGGATGGCTATGAACTGTGCAGGACCTTGAAGCTGGACGAAAAAACGAGCCATGTACCAATCATCCTTCTTACTGCCAAGGCCGGTCAGGAGAACAAGATCGAAGGTCTTGAGACCGGTGCTGATGATTACCTCACCAAACCGTTCGATGCGAAGGAACTTCTCGTAAGAGTCAAGAATTTGATGGATTTGAGACGAAAGCTCAAAGAGCGCTTCAAAGCTTCCGTTCCACTGAAGCCTGGCGAGATTGCCGTAACGTCCATGGATGATGTATTCTTGAACAAAGTCATGGCGGCAGTTGAGCAGCACATAGGCGATGAAGATTTCCACATCGAAGAGCTCGGTGCCATGGTGGGAATGAGCCGGGTGCAATTGCATCGCAAGCTCTCCGCTTTGACAAACCAGGGGCCGGGGGAATTCATACGCTATATTCGCCTCCACCGTGCATTGGAGTTGCTCCAAAAGGATGCCGGCACGATCTCAGAAATCGCGTACAAGGTCGGGTTCAGCGATCCCTCCTATTTCTCAAAGTGCTTCCACAAACAGTTTGGAAAGGTGCCCACTGATGCCAGGAAATCATCATTGAAGGCCGACAATTCAACCAAAACGACTGGAAACCGCTCCTGATCGGCCGCCTCTCCCCGCCTGCTCTGTCCCCGTGTAACACAATTACCCGACATTGAAACAAATCTACTAGGTCCCCCCCCCTCCAGTTTTGCTACCTTTGATCAGGTCAATTACCCGATCCAATGAGCTCTTTAACCGAAAGAGTCAAAATATGAACAATCTACGATCTGTTTTGGTACTTTGCCTGCTCTCGTTATTGCTGGGAGGCTCTGTTAATGCCCAATGGGTGCAAACCAACGGTCCTTACGGTGGTGAAATTGGTTGTTTTGCAGTAAGCCCTAACGGGGCAGGCGGCACAAATCTCTTTGCCGGGACTCATGTTGGCGGTGTCTTTCTTTCCACAAACAACGGCACAAGCTGGACTGAGGTCAATAACGGATTGACGAACACTTCTGTCTTTGCTCTTGAGGTAAGCCCCGCCTCAGACGGGACAGACTCTACAAATCTCTTTGCCGGGACTAATGGTGGTGGGGTCTTTCTTTCCACAAACAACGGCACAAGCTGGACTGAGGTCAATAACGGATTGACTAATGGTGGTATGATGTCTTTTGCAATGACCCCCAAAGGGGCAGGTGGCACGAATCTCTTTGCCGCCGGTCCTTATGATGGCGGTGTCTTTCTTTCGACAAACAACGGCACAAGCTGGACTGAGGTCAATAACGGATTGACAGACCATGGTGTCAATGCTCTTGGGGTAAGTGGAACGAATCTCTTTGCCGGGACTGTTACCGGTGTCTTTCGCTCCACCGATAACGGCACAAACTGGACTTCGGCCAACACGGGGTTGCCGACGTTTTGTAATTTTTCTGACTTTGTCGCCAGCCCCAATGGGACAGGCGGAACAAATCTCTTTGCCGGGACTCTTGGCAACGGCGTCTTTCTTTCCACCAACAACGGCACAAGCTGGAGCGCGGTCAATTCAGGGTTGCCGGCAAACGACTATGTCCATACTCTTGCCCTCTCAGGCACGAATCTCTTTGCTGGTACTTATGGCAGCGGCGTCTTTCTTTCCACAAACAACGGCACAAACTGGACTGCGGTCAATATCGGTTTGACGAATACTCTAGTCAAGGCTCTTGCCGTCAGCGGGAGCGATCTTTTTGCCGGGACTAATAACGGCGTTTGGCGGCGACCGTTGTCGGAAATGATAACTTCAACAATACCTGCCACCGGTCTTCAGATGTGGCTTAAAGCTGATGCGGGAGTAGACACACTCAATGGAAAGGTGAGCAGATGGCACGACCAGAGCGGAAAGGGAAATGACGCAATTCAGTTTAATACTGTGCGTCAGCCGTTGTTTGTAGGCGGAGAATTGAATCAAAAACCTGTACTGCGATTTGATGGCTTTGACGATAAGTTGGGATTTACAGGTACAACTCCCATGTCTCAATTCACTCTTTTCATGGTTGTCAAAAACTATTCTGGTGGTGGCGAGCACAACAGCCATGTCATAACCTTTGGTCCTTTCGGCGGAAGCCCGACCCAGGGGTTCGCTGTACTATGGGGGGGCTTTGACAGGGTTCCTGATCTCATATTGTTCGGAAACCTTAACGGGGGGATGTTCGCCAGCGCACCCAACATAGCCGCAAATGGTGAATGGAGGATCATAAGCATAGTATTTCAAACGAGATTTAATACAACATTGCGATGGAATGGCAATAATGCAACAATGTCAGTTAACGAACCCGGTCCATCCTTCTTTGGTCCTATGGGTGATTCCACTGGCTCGGGTGGAGGAATTGCTGGAGCTGACGGTGTCCCGTTACTTACAGCGAAGTGTGACTTCGCGGAGGCGATTGTCTATGATACAGTGCTGACTGATTCACAACGGCTCGCAATTGAGCAGTATCTCAACGGCAAATATAACATCGTTACTGGAGTCAATGAGCAGCAGCGAAATCTGCCTGAGAAGTTCGTTATTGATCAGAACTACCCGAACCCGTTCAACCCTTCGACGACAATCCGTTACGGTTTGCCTCTAAGGTCACAAGTGACGTTGACCGTCTTCAATACGCTTGGCCAGCGGGTAGCCACTCTTGTGCAGGGAGAGCAGGAGGCAGGCAACCACGAAGTTCACTTCAACGGGGCGGGCCTTGCGAGCGGAGTGTATTTCTACGAACTGCGAGCTGGCGAGTTTGTTCAGACAAGAAAACTCGTATTGCAGAAGTGAGCGCTGTCTGCGGGTGGTTCTTGTTTCTCAGATGTCCAGTGGTTGTGCGGGGTATTCGCTGGTTAGTGGATCCGGGATTGAAAGAGATGCCCCAAGGACAACAATGGTTTACAGTTATGTGTACGATTGTCAAGCAGAAACCAAATTCACTTTCAGTCACTCTTTCCGAGGAAATAGTTATGAGGCGTATGGTATTTCTGGTAGTTGGGGCGATGATGCTGTTTGTCATCCAGTCCCAAGCGCAGTCGTCAATACCCACCGCCGGTCTCCAGCTCTGGCTAAGAGCTGATGCTGGTGTCGACACACTCAATGGAAAGGTGAGCAGATGGCACGACCAGAGCGGAAAGGGAAATGACGCAATTCAGTTTAATACTGTGCGTCAGCCGTTGTTTGTAGGCGGAGAATTGAATCAAAAACCTGTACTGCGGTTTGATGGTTTGGACGATAAGTTGGGCTTTACCGGCTCAACGCCGATGTCTCAATTCACTCTTTTCATAGTTGTTAAGAACGATTCTGGTGGTGGCGAACACAACAGCCATGTTATAAACTTTGGTCCTTCCGGCGGAGACTGGAACCAGTGGTTCTTTGTACTATGGGGGGGCTTAGACAGGGTTCCAGATCTCATAGCGATAGGAGAAGGCCCTAACGGTGGGATGTTCGCCGGCGCACCCAACATAGCTGCAAATGGTGAATGGAGGATCATAAGCATATTATATCAAACGAGATTTAACACAACTTTGAGATGGAATAGCAACAATGCAACAATGACTGTTTTCGAACCTGGTCCATCCTTCATTGGTCCTATGGGTGATCCTACTGGCTCAGGTGGAGGAATCGCGGGAGCTGACGGTGTTCCGAACGGTAACTTGCTTACGGCGAAGTGTGACCTCGCGGAGGCGATTGTCTATGATACAGTGCTGACTGATTCACAACGGCTCGCAATTGAGCAGTATCTCAACGGCAAATATAACATCGTTACTGGAGTCAAAGAGCAGCAAGCAAATCTGCCCGAGAAATTTCTTCTTGAGCAGAACTATCCGAACCCGTTCAACCCTTCGACGACAATCCGTTACAGTTTGCCTCTAAGGTCACAAGTGACGTTGACCGTCTTCAATACCCTTGGCCAGCGGGTAGCCGCTCTTGTCCAGGGAGAGCAGGAGGCAGGCAACCACGAAGTTCGCTTCGACGGGGCGGGCCTCGCGAGCGGAGTGTACTTCTACCAACTGCGAGCTGGCGAGTTTGTTCAGACAAGAAAACTTGTATTGCAGAAGTAGAGTCCTCCCACGTGGAGTCTCAAAGCCCATCACTTCATGATGTGTGATGGGCTTCCTTTTTTCGCTCTCCACGCGATCGGGGAAAGAAGTCAGAGGTGAGGCTTGCATCTGATCGATGAGAGAGTATATTGGATTTACAGCTCATCTGCTAACGCCGGCATCAGAAGTGGCAGAGAAATCTCTCAATGCGGTTCGCGTTCTCTGGATTCTCCCTGGGTCGGTTTCTCCCGCTTCGCGGAGATCGCTCAGCGGGATCCTCAAAATCACCAATCACTTAACTCGCCCCGCTCGTTAAGTGAAGCAATATCAAAAACAGCATTTGCCGGAGGATTCATGACGAAGCTCTATCGCCTCTTAGTACTTGTCTCCTTGGGCCTCGGGTTTGCCGCTGAGGCCGCGCTGGCACAGCAATACAATTCCGACAGCTGGGTCGCAAAACCCCACGGGACGGTGACTGCCATTCTGACCTTTGGCCAACGGCAAATGTTGTCGATGATGACCTTCTCGCTTATCCCCCGGTGGGAATTTACTGCTGCTGTATATGTCTATAACAATGATACTGACCCTCTTACAGATGATGGCTACTCGACGTCCTTCTTTATGAAGTACATGATCTATGAAAACGAGGCGAAGACCGGTGGCTTTGCTGTCAAGGCCGGAACTGGCTTAGAACCCGGCTATGTCGACGGTAACTACAGGCTTCAGGACGCGGGAAAGTCCTTCTGGGTCAACGCACCAATAACATTATCGTTTCTAGACAACAGACTCTCGTGGGATATCATGCCTGGCGCGAGTGTCAACAGAGATTTCGGATCTGAGGAAAGCACAACTTGGGCATTTACGTATTCAACCCGATTAGCCTGGTACCCAATTTATCCAAAATTCGCAATCGTCGGTGAGGTGTTCGGCTCAGAAGGTCTTAATTCTTCCACGAAATACAGGGGTGGCCTGCGTTGGGAACCAGATGACCGCATCAATATCGCACTGACATACAATGACAATTTCGGAAGCGATAAACTCGGGGCGGGATGGGAAATAGGTATGATGCTCTTTTCACCTCCATTCTTCGGTATCGGCACGATTGAATAGTAGGGGAGAGCGAAGAAGGCAGAGCTAGGAATGTGCGGTCCCTACCACGCGTATTTTCTTGGCTACCCAAACCGCGGGCCGTGCCTATCGAAGTCTATTCCGTCCGAGTCCACAGATTGTTCGCTGACCCCGTTATGGGTCCGGTCTGCGCCGGAATGAACCAAGATCAGAAGAGCAGAAATACGTGACACTCTCCAGCACACAATTGCATTCTTTTCAGGCTTTCGCTAACTTAATTGTTGCCGACCCGACGATACCTCACCACATCGAAGGAGATAAACATGAAACTTTTCTCTCGTTTCGTTCTTATTGCCTGTGTATTTGTCATATCCAAAACGTCAGCGGTTGCCCAGGATAACCCAATTCAACTCTCGCTGTTCCCTCCTGTTCAGATCGTCCCAGAAAATGAGTCGGTCTCTGCTTTCCGTCTCAGCCTGATCTATGGACGCAATGCTAACATGTCTGGCTTTGACTGGGGGCTGGTCACCAAGACCACTGGGAATCTTACGGGCGTGCAGTGGGGGGGTGTCGGCCTTGTGGACAAGAACTTCACAGGCTGGCAGGCCAACTTCGTCAGTATCACTGACGGGTCATTCAAGGGGTTGCAGATGGCTGGCGTATACAGCTATGCCAGCCACGTCAACGGCGTGCAATTCAGTCTGATCAACAGTGCGGGGTCGATGAAAGGAATCCAACTCGGCCTGCTGAACTTCATCAAGGAAGGGGGCTTCATGCCCATTTTCCCGATCGTGAACTGGGGAGGGCTCTAAGACATCAGTGACATTGTTCGACCTTGATTAGCAGCCAAGGACCGATTCGATATAAGCAACGGCTTCGCCTGCAATGGCTATGCGGAGCATTCGATTGGCGGATATTCACTGACGGCAGGCTTTGTCACCGAGGTGGTAATGACCATGAAGTTCCTGATCGTCATTCTGGGTAGCTCCAATTATCGGCTCGGAAAAGTGACGATCTCGACAAGGTCGCCAAAATGTTGACGGGCGGCCTGCATGGGATGATCAAATCCAGGTTGATTCGAGACCTGGCGCGTGATAATCCGCCCATTGATATCCTTGCTTTTGTGCGCGTTTGATCAGTGAAACGGAAGAACGGCAAGCGGACAGGAACTGCTACGGGCCTTGGCCATGGATATCCCACATCCCGCATGTGCCGCCTCCCCGGACAGATTGCACTTGACATTCCAAGTATCCTGTAGTAATTTGTCTTCACCCCCCTTTATACAGTCTTGGCCAGGGAGATAATTCCCTCTTCAGGGTCAATATTCCTCCGGACAGCCGTCGGACCACCTTCTGGTTCTTCAATGTTCAAGTCGATTCCGCATTTCGCGAGCGAGCTTGCCCTTGGTCATACCCGAGGTAGCTTGATCGTGTCCGTTTTCCTTTGTGGCCACCTGGTTGACGCTCCCTCCGGCCCTTTACCATTTGAGTACTATTCCGGTTCTGACAACTTGGCTCGTCGGCCCCATTCAGACCTTATTGCAATGTATTAAGTGACACATCAAAGGGGGCATCGCGCATTCCACACACTTAACAATAACTATAGGGGGTCACCATCATGCGGCATATTATGCATTCTTTCTTGCTTGCAGCGCTTGTTCTGGCTGCCACACTCCCCGCACATTCTCAGATCAGAGTGTACGGTGGGAAATATACCGATAAGAGCAATTGGTTTGGCGGCGTGGGCTTTGAGATGGGCCTGCTCCCGCTCATCACCGTTATTCCAAACTATGAATACGTCTTCAGGGACACAGGACACTTGTCTACCTTGAGCGTTGATGGAACGATCAATTTTCTTGTCATTGCCTTCGCGGGTGTTGGGGTGGGATGGAATTTCGTGGGCAGCAACGAGAGCAGTTCCAGTAATCGCGTTGCATGGAACATCCTCGGCGGCATCAGTTTGAGTAAAATTCCTTTGTCGCCATTTATCCAGGGTAAATATGTCGCCTTTGATGGAGGAGCCAATACCTGGTCAGTAGGAGTGGGGATACATCTGGGTGGAAAGTAAGAGCTTTGTTAACCCGAGCGGATTGCGCGAAGGTCATTCACTCACACTTCCTGGAGGATTCTAATGATGAGAGCATTCGCGGTATCCATGCGTTGGCTGGTCATTGCGACAATTACCGCAATTGCAACACAGGCGGCGGTGTCACAGGCGCCGCCCAAAGAAAGTAGGCTTGATGTCACCATCAACAAGAAGTCTGTCCACAACATCGACGTGGGCAACCGGACGGCTTCATCCTTCCTGATGCAAGTTACTGATTCGATGAGGAAGCCGGTCGGCGGCCTCACCATCAAAGATGTCACTGTAAAGAAGGATAGTGAAAGCGTGCGCGTCACACGCGTTCTCCGGCTTGGAGATGCGCCTTTTGTCAGCAACCTGATTGTGCTTGTGCTGGACAACAGTTCGTCTATACGTCTCCCTGCGGACACTTTACAGAAGTTCCTCAAGGCATTCGTCGATTCTTTAGGAAAAGGTGCCGCAGTAGCCCTGGTGCTCTTTCAAGAAGACACCCAATGGTTGAAAGAGCATCCCGTTACCTTAGCAGGGAAGGAATTGAACCTGTCGGTGCTGGACTTCACCATGGATAAAGCGACTGTTGTGAAGCGAGCGACCACCTGGTTTAGGTCCACGACTCGTCGGACATACGTGCGCGATGCTATTCTGTACGGCCTTTCGATGTTCAACGATGTACCCATGCGAATCCAAAAATCGCTCATTGTCTTGTCGGATGGGAAGGATATTGGAAGTGAGTTCTCGCGGGATGAGGCCCTCGGAAGCTATCACGGAGACGTGGGGCTCTACCTGGTCGCTCTGAACCCGACGAAGGAAGAGATCAAGAATCTCACCGAGATCCAGGACACGACCAAAGCAAGGTTTTACAACGCCAAATCCCTCAAGGAGTTGGCGATTGCGTACGGCAAGATTTCCCGTCACCTTGCTTCGACATACCTTGTTGAATACAAGGGGAGACGCTCGATCGAGTGGTATGTCCTGAATTACGTCTTCTTTGATAAGAACTCCTCGGAGCTTCGGCCGGAATATGCGACGCTGCCGAATCACTCCGCAACTTTGACATTTGACGAATCGGGATACTCCGACCAAATGGAGCAGTACCATAATATCCTGAATGTCCTCGGCGCCAGAATGGTGATGTACGGCAAAGCGAAATTGACGATCACCGGCTGCAACTCCGATACCGTTGAGGAGAAAGGTAACCTGACGCTGTCACATGCACGTGCGATTAGGATCCAGGAGTATCTGACATCAGTCTGGAAAATTGATCCAACACGTCTGACAGTCAAGGCGAGAAATCTTCCGTTAAGACCTTCTGCCAAGGGGATCGAAGCCGGTCAGGCGGAGAATAGGCGGGTCGAGCTCACCTCAACGGAGCCGGGAATGCTGAGGCCGGCGGTGGCCAACACACTGGCGGGCGGAGCTCAGGCTCAGGATTCCGTGAGGGAGGAGTACAGTCTGCAGCTCTTTGACTTCAATTCGCCGGCGCTGAATGCCAACCACAAAGCGATGCTGCACGAAGTCGCTTCCGCCTATAAGGCTGTAGGCGGAGGGACCATCAGAGTCGTCGGCTCCACTGATAATATCGGCGATTCGACCTATAATACCAAGCTGGCAGCGGCACGGGCAAAGAACGCGTGCGCTGTTCTGGGGAACGACGGGGTTCCGAAAAATGCGATGGCGTACGAGGGAGTGGGTCCTAATAATCCCCGGTTCGACAACTCCACTCCAGAAGGAAGGTTCTTCAACCGGACCGTAGATGTCACGCTGACCTATGCAAAGAAGTAATGTTGGGTTTCGCATCGAGCTGCATGAAAAACCCCCTCCTGGATGAACCAGGAGGGGGGGTGTTATGTTATGCAGCAGCAAATCATTCTAGTGGTGTTTCAGGTTCTCTGGCACAAATGGCGGGACGGATTCGACGACGATCGTTTTCTCATCCGTGCCTCTCACGTAGAGCTCTACTCTGCGGTTGAGCTGCCGGCCCTCCCGGCCTTGAAGAGCATTCGCCGCGATCCGCAGTTGCTCGCCAAAGGGAGAGCACGTCGTTGAACTCATCTCCACTGGATGCAGATGGTTGGCGTATACAGCTATGCCAGCCACGTCAACGGCGTTCAAACCAGTCTGATTGACGCTCCATAACAACATCATACAGGAGGGATACCATGAACAAGTACATAGCGGAGTCTGTCGGGACGTTTTGGCTGGTGCTGGCTGGCTGTGGTAGCGCACTGCTTGCACAATCGTTTCCGAACGTGCTTGCATCAGGGTTTCCTAACGTCGGCATAGGCCTGCTCGGCGTGTCCCTCGCCTTCGGGTTGACAGTGCTGACGATGGCGTTCGCGATCGGTCACATTTCGGGTTGCCACTTGAATCCTGCAGTGTCGATCGGGCTCTGGGCAAGCGGCCGCTTCCCGGCGAAGGAACTACTGCCCTATATCGTTGCGCAGGTGGTTGGCGGAATCGTCGGTGGCGGGGTGTTGTATCTGATCGCCTCAGGGAACGCCGGATTCGATATAAGCAACGGCTTCGCCTGCAATGGCTATGCGGAGCATTCGATTGGCGGTTATTCACTGACGGCAGGCTTTGTCACCGAGGTGGTAATGACCATGATGTTCCTGATCGTCATTCTGGGTGCTACCGACAAGCGCGCCCCCCAGGGGTTGGCACCGGTGGCTATCGGCCTGTGCCTGGCCTTGATTCACATGATCAGCATCCCGGTCACGCAAACATCGGTTAACCCCGCGCGTAGCACAGCGGTAGCCCTGTTCAGGGGTGGTTGGGCAGTTGGGCAACTGTGGCTCTTCTGGGTTGCTCCAATTATCGGCGCAATTGTCGGCGCTGTTCTCTACCGGTTTATCGGCTCGGAAAAGTGACACTTTTTCCTACTAACAAATGTTACGTGCCCTTACATTCTTTCCCGCGTGGGCGATCCTCACCTGCACCCTGCTTTTCAGCACGGTCTGTCTCGTAGCTGGGATTGGGCCTACTTCCCAGGATCCGCAGCGCGAGCAACTCGGCATCAATGTGAAAGAAATCGCGCAACCGTGGACGGGCGATCTCGACGGGATGGTCGAGCGAAGGGTCATTCGCGTACTGACGGCCCAGAGCAAGACCTTCTATTTTCTAGACAAAGGCACTCAGCGTGGCTTGACCTACGACTATTTTCGCCTGTTTGAAAAGGATCTGAACAAGAAGCTGTCGAAGACAAAGAAGAAGAAGGATAAGCGTCTCGAAATACATGTGGTGTTCGTTCCCGTGAATCGGGGCGAAATGCTGCAGGCGCTGGTGGCCGGGAAAGGCGATATCGCGGCGGGCAATCTTACAGTAACTGCAGAGCGACAGAAACTGGTCGACTTTTCCTCGCCCGTCTATCGCGATGTCAGTGAGCTGCTAGTGTCCGGTCCTGCCTCGCCATTGGTGTCCAGTGTGGACGAACTGGCGGGGAAAGAAGTCTTTGTACGCAGGTCCTCCAGCTATAATGAGAGCCTGGAGGGGCTCAATCAGCGCTTTGCCGCGGAGAAAAGGCCTAGCGTGATCATCAAAGAGGCGCCCGAGGAGCTGGAAGATGAGGATCTGCTTGAGATGGTGAACGCCGGACTGATCCCGCTCACCGTCGTAGACAAGCACATTGCAGACTTCTGGAAGCAGATATTTCCCAAGATCAAGGTGCATGATGGGGTTGTACTGCGCACCGGTGGCAACATTGCAGTGGCGATGCGTCGGGGGAGCCCACAACTGAAGGCCGCTCTCGACGATTTCGAGTCACGCCACGGTAAAGGGACTACGGCGGGAAACACCATCCTCGCGCGCTACTTCAGGAGCGCGAAATACGTGAAGAACGCTGCTTCTCAATCCGAGCGGAAGAAATTTCTCGCCCTGGTGAAGTATTTCCAGAAGTATGGGGACAAGTACGATGTTGACTGGTTGCTGATGGCTGCCCAGGGATACCAGGAATCCGGACTCGATCAGGCCGCTCGCAGCCCGGTTGGTGCCATTGGCGTGATGCAGGTTATGCCCGCCACCGGAGAGGACCTTGGTGTGGGCGACATTACCAAAGCCGAGCCAAACATTCACGCTGGCGTCAAATACATGCGCTGGATGATAGATGAGTACTACGGCGATGAGCCCATGACCAAATTGAATAAGGCTCTGTTTGCGCTCGCATCCTACAATGCCGGTGCGGGTCGGATTTCGAAGCTGCGCAAGGAAGCCGGCAAGCGGGGCCTTGATCCGAACATCTGGTTCCACAATGTGGAACTTGTCGCGGCCGAAAAAATCGGCGCAGAAACGGTGGCCTACGTCGGCAACATCTACAAATACTATATCGCCTACCAGTTGATCATGGTAGCCAGGGCTGAGAAAGAGGAGGCCGCGAAAAAGTTGAAGGGCCAGGGTAATTAGGCCATATGTACAGAGGACAAGCGCCAACCGATCTTCGATAGTTGTGTTCTTCGTCAGGTTGCGTCATGCAAGAAAGCTGATACCCTCCGCGGAACTCGTGATCCGACGACGCCTTTGAATTGCCTCAGTATGCTACTCACCCAGATTCCTCAGATTGCCCGGTGACGGGCGAATCCCTGTTTCTGACACAAGGGACTTCGAACGATAGCTGTGCCTACTCCGCCTTGAAGGCTCCACAGTCAATCACCATTCGGTTTTGTCTCACCGTCTCTGTTGGCGCCCGGGAAGGAGGGGAGTCAACTGGTCGAGGTTCTTTAGGCCCAACGTGAGGTATTCTCCGAGTTTAAAGACGTTTACGGCCAATTTCACCTTTCAGAGCTTGTGAGTTTATGGAAGGTTGCAGGTTTGCTGACCTCAAATCTCCTTGGGCCACCCAGGGTATTTTTGTTTTCTCTCCGGGGTGCACCCCCTTTGTGAGTCTCCTAGCGTCGCTGCCGTCGTGACCTCTCACGTACGTACAATAGCAAAATTGCTAAAACCGTGAAGATCACGGCAAGGAATGTCCCGATCTTCCAGAGCATGCGATCCAGGATCGCATCCGCATGGTCCAGCCAACCTGTGACAGCCCGGTTTGCGGCCTGTTCTGCATCGACCAATGTTGCTACTCGGATACGATCGATATCAGCCAAGACAATTGCTCTCTCTCCGCCAAGTTGCTCCAGAGCTGCCTTGATAGTTGAGCGTAGCGGTTCGATGCTTCTGATGTCCACGGCCAGGCCGCCGGCTCCTAGCTCCTTCTCCAGGCTTGCGAGGGTGGCTCTCAGGACCACAATTGTCGTGTCGAGACTATTGAGCCGATCCTTAAGGGCGAGGTCGGTGAGCAGGTATTCCGCTTGCCAGCGTGCTTCCCGGGGGAGCTGTGCAGCAAGAAGCGAAAGTCTGCCTGACAGGTCGTCGACCTCGTCGGCAATACGGCCCACCGCCGAGCCAATGGAGTAGTCATGGCGGGCGAGAAGGTAATCCAAGTCCTTGACAATGCTCGTTCGTTCAAACACATGGTTCGTCAAGGGATTCTTCTCTGCCCATCGGGAGGTCTTTGTGATTATCGAATCGACATTTTCCGACGTGAAGTAAAGGCGATTTCCCTCGACCAGTCTGCGCTCGATGCTCTCGAGAGCGTTGATGGCTATTTGCTGCTGCGCACCGAACCGGTCTTTTCCAATGCCGGTGGTGAAGTAGTCCCTGCATTGCATCGAAAACGCGAGCCCGTCGAACCCTGACATGAAGGGATCGCTCTGTGAGTAGATCTGGCGGATGACCGGGATGCAGTACATCTTCCAGAGGTTAGCGTTGACCTTCGTTCTTGGATCTGTTGCGAGCATGATGATGCTGTCGGCCGCGTCCTCCACGGTGAGACCGTATTGGTATGCAATCCTGATATTGCTCTCGCGAACTCCGCGTATTGAGATGCCGAGCGAATCGAAGGACTCGGCTGCCGGTGATGCCGTCTGTGTCGACATGCAACCCGGGGTGGCCAGCTGGGCCATGAGCGCAAGCAAAGTTCCGAAGCCAAGGGACGAGACGAGGTGAATCACTCTAAGGTGGTGCATGGCTGCTCCCCAACAATGGGAAAATGAGGACAAAAGGGCCAAAAGATTACACCGCAAGATAGGTTGGAGGGAGGCGAGAGTCAAACGCGAGTTGGGACTGCAACCGCCCGCTGCAAAAGAGGCAGCCCACCGTGGCGGGTTGTGTGAATCATCAGTGGAGAACTCTGAGCTCGGAATAAAGAACTGTGCTGCGAATCTGCACGGTATGCCATTCTCACCCGGGAGCAATTACACTCAAACAGCCTATGCCGCCAAAACCCTTCAAGGAGGTTAGGATGAGCCTTTCAAAGACAACTCTCAAAAGCATGGGTCGTGCAAAAGAGTCTTGTTTGGAGCTGAGACCCGTACGTTGCTCGAATCGGGGCATCAGTTCCTTTACCATTCCCAACCGAATCCCGTTTGAAACACGTAATCCGTCTGGCTTGCCCCTTGCGCGGGCCGGTTGTCGTAGTTGAACGAGATGCCCAATTTGATGTAGAAGTCGAGCGGGAGATCGTATTTCCCATCGCAGTTGATGTCGACCCTCCATCGTCCGGATTCGGTGAAGCTCGGGTATGACGCGGCGGTCGTCAGAAATTTGAGATCGCCGGAGTTGTAGAGATTTAGTTCAGCTCCTAGGACCCCCTCCCACGTGTATCGGTCGCCGGTTGCGCTTGAGTACTTTTCGATATTCCTGCTCACTCCCGCCTTCACCCCCAGATAGCCACGGTTCGTACGCATCAGGTACCTCGCCCCCACCAGTTGAGCACTGAGCCGCAGATCGAGTTTTTGTTCGGTGTTGGTGAGCCCTGACAACGTTGCCATTGCATACCAGGAGTTCGTGAAGTTGTTCCGGTAGTTCGCCGTCCCTTCGGTGCGTCGTACCGGCTCCACGTTGTCTTGCGTGGAATTCAGGGAGTTGAGAACAACATCGGTGGACCAGTTTTGCTCATGATATCCAATCGTGCTCCCTAATGTAAACTGCTTCAAATTATTTGCTTTCGTGAGACTGTATCCAAGGTCAATAGTAGCGGACAGCTTTTGAAGAAACGTCCCCTCCACAGGACTGAGGTATACAATGTCTTCGAGCGTGGATTCGGCGGTATCACCGGCTGCAGTCCGTACGCTCACCTTGCCATCACTTATGGAGTGGAGGCTGCCGAAATACTGGCGGTCGTCCGATGTTGTAACAACGAAGAATTTCTTGGCATAGACTCGACGGACTTCGAGCCAGGTGATTTTGAAATCGGTGTCACTGTACTTTGTGCCTATGACTGCGACGCCCCGGTCCATCGACTTCAACTCTCCAACCATCACATCCCCGTTTTTGAACACCAGAGAATCAGTCTGTCCGAGTAATGGCACGGTGCTTATCACAATAAGGGAAAAACAGGCGAGGAGAATGGTGTGGGCGGCTGTCCAGCGTGGGCGGGCGGCAACGGTTCCGGACTTGCCGCTCGTGGCTATGGTCTCCAGTGCGTTCATTGGTGTCCCTTTCATCATCCGAGGTGTGCTCTGGATAATTGGCAGTCAACTTAAGAATTCCTGAACGCTAATGCAATATTGGCCGTACCGCGTGACTGGAAGCACGGATCAATTATCAGTGCCTGCCCGCCTTCTTGGATTCATGAGAAGCAGTAAGCCACTGTCTAGGGCAGTGGTGATGACAGTTGGCTTTGCCGGAAAAAGGTAGTAGATTCATCGCATGAGCAAATATAAGAAACTCTCGCATTTGATCTACTATATGTACCTACCATGTGGTGGTTTCGTTTCCACCGAAGGTCGCGGTGTCCGACTACATGGGCACGATCCGCAGATATGTCCACTACCAGGAAAAGGAAGAGAAGCGGGAGGAAAAGGACCAGGGTAGTTTATAGAGGCGAGACGCTGTTCTGAAGCCACCCCCTTTGGCGGTGGTAATTCACATAGGGGCAAACTGCACTGCGTGCTTTTGGTAAACGTTATGCGTCATGCCCGGCCCTCATGACATGAAGGGCAGTGCAATGTTAGGTCGATAGAAAGGTGGGTGGAGCGAATGACCACGGAAGTCAACCGACTGGAGGAGCAGCTCAGGCGAGTGCTTGAGGGCGAGGCGTGGCACGGGCTATCGGTACTCGAATTGCTGGCCGGCCTTTCCGAGGCGCAAGCGGCGAGCCATCCCATCGCCGGTGCGCATAGCATCTGGGAACTCGTGCTTCATATTGCCAGTGACTATGACCTGGTACTCCGGAGATTGGCGGGCGATGGGCGCCAGCTTACGGCGGCTGAAGATTGGCCTGCATGTCCGGCATCAACCGAGGAGAACTGGCAGCAGACGGTGCAGGAGCTCAAGCTACGGAACAAGAAGCTGCGACAGGCAGTGCGGGACTTTCCGGTCGAACGGCTGGATGACCCCCTCGTACCCGAGGCTCCCTACACCGCGTACATGCAGTTCATCGGGGTCATTCAGCACAACATGTATCATGCTGGCCAGATCGCGCTGCTGAAGCGCGCCTTGGCCGGGACTACGGCTGCGTAAATGAGGAACGGCCTAACAACCGGTTGGCGCGGACGAGCGCGCACGTCCGCGCGCGTGAGGCAGGATGCGCGCTCGTAGCTCAACAGGATTCGTTCTCCTATCATGCCATTGGTATCGTTCGAGACTCAATCATCTTCGCAAGCAATGCGTCGAATGCACCAAGAACAAGCGTTTACCTCAAGGGTACAGGTGGAACAACTGCTGTCGAACCGACTGAGGAGATGCCGAAGGCCTTTGCGTTGCTGCAGAACTATCCGAATCCCTTCAACCCGAGCACGACCATCAAGTACGAGTTGCCGAGAGCATCACAGGTGAACCTGAGCGTGTACGATGTTCTTGGTCGCCAGGTGTCCGTGCTGGTGAATGAGAGAAGGAATGCGGGAGTTCACGAGGTCAAGTTCGACGCATCAGGATTATCAAGCGGAATGTACTTCTACCGCCTGCAGGTCCGCCCTCTGGACTCCGCCATCGGGCGCGACTCCAAGAGCGGAGCGGGGGATTTCGTCCAGACTCGAAGGTTCCTTCTCTTGAAGTAACCGATAGAGGATTGGTTGAAGGGGTTGACATGTCAAATCTCTTCTTAGCATCTCGTACCTTCGCATACCGTCCGCCAAATCGAATCAGTGGCAAGGCCTTCAGTATGCACGAGGGTCGAGCATCAATGTTGGCCTCCCCGCTATGGATCCATCGAGCCCAATCAATGATTCAGTGCCATCGTGAGTTTGGGATCGAGGCGGAGGGCTCCCCATTCCTATAGGAAGGGAGAGACAGCACGAAACCAAGGCTACAAACACTCTCAAAGCCCCGCCGGTCGACGGAAGGGGCTTTGCCGTTTCTGGACTGGAATCGGAGTGGGCTATTTCAATGACACGCGCTCGATCAGGTCTTGAAATCGCGAATCGGAGTGAAGAAATTTGAGCCGCGGTTCACGCGTGAGGTATACCAGCCATCCGGAGCGCTCTTCAGTGGCCTTTTCAAGCCAGTGAAACCCCTCGTCCAGATTGCCGAGCGCAAAGTGGATTAATCCAATTTCGTAAGATGCAACGTACTTGGACTTTGCGATAGTCGTAAGGTGGTGAAGGATCTCCCGAGCTTTGGCAACGTCACCAGCCCGCCCGTATGCGTGGCCCAGCGCGCCCATCATGACCGTGTGACCGCCGGAGAACTCAACGCTCTTTGACAAAGCCTCGATCGCTTCACTCATCTTTGACTTTTGTTCGTACGCCCAGCCAAGGAAGAAATGAGACCAATGCCAACCTGGTTCCATACGAACGGAACGTAACGACTGCTTTAGGGCTTCGTCAAATTGTCCCGCCAGTTGATAGTGCCATGCCAGGTGGACGTTCATCATCATGTCGAGCGGGTCCAGTTCCAGCGCCCGCTTGCTCTCGACCAGGGACTCTTCCGTTCTTCCCCTTGCGGTCAAAAAGTGGGAAAACCAGTGGTGTGCTGCGGGGTAGTTTGGGTTGAGTTCGATTGCCCGGCGAAATTCATGTTCAGCGGTAAACCAGTCCCGATGAAAGTGGAAGAGGCAGTATGCTCTTGATGTATGGGCCTCCGCAGAGTGCTCTTCCAGTTTCAAGGCTTTGTCAGCGTGGGACAATCCGAGGGGCATGACCGTGCGGGGCGGTTCCGAGCCGTTTTCCCATGCCCCCAGGGTGTTGTAACAATCCGCGAGGCCGGTGAGGGCTGGAGTGTAATTTGGGTCAAGTTCCAAAGCCTGCTTGAAGTACTGAATTGCATTCGCAATTCCTACCGGACGTCTGGCCCAGTAATAGCGTCCCTTCAGGCACAACTCGTAAGCCTCAATATTAGTCATTCGGGCGAGCGCAAGCGCCGCGCCTGGTTCTCTCGCAAGCTCCACCTGGAGTGCCTCTGCAATGGTCCGTGCGATTTCCACCTGGAGGGCAAAAATGTCGCGCATGTCGCGGTCGAAGGAGGCAGACCATTCCTCGAAACCGGTGTGAACGTTCACGAGCCTGGCCGTTAGCCTCACTTTCGACTCGAAACGGCGGAAACTCCCTTCGACAATGTGCTGCACGTTGAGCTTGTAGCCCACGGAACGAAGGTCCTTTTCGTCGCGAAGGGCAAACGAGGAAGTCCTGGCCGGCACATGAAGCGACGGGATTTGCGCAAGGGCATGGATTAAATCTTCCGTGATGCCTTCCGCGAAGTACTCATTCTCTTTTTCGGTACTGAGGCATGCGAACGGCATGACAGCGACAGACGCGGTTTTTCCAAGAAGATGCTCTCCGAGGGTAAGTGAAAGCTTCTGGCGGACATGGGGAGCCTGCATTCTCTGTTGAAGCTCGTCCATTGACCGGGGACGAGAACCGGTTTCCTTGTTAAGCATTTGGCACACAATCTCAACGAGCGCCTCCGGAGTTTCGGGACGAGCTGCCGAGACGGGTTGCGGGACCTCATTGAGGATTGAGTATAGCATCGTTGCCTCATTGTTGCCCCGAAAGGGGAGCTGCCCGGTGAGCAGCTCATACAAAACAACGCCAAACGAGTAAATGTCGGCGCGCTCGTCAACCTCTTCCCCCTTGAACTGTTCGGGGGGCATGTATGCGAGAGTGCCAACAGGCTCACCCTCCTTGGTGAGGTGTGAGATCCCTTGAAGCTTCGCGACGCCAAAATCGGTGATCTTGACGGCTCCGTCCTCGGCAAGCATGATGTTGTCTGTCTTGATATCGCGGTGAATGATGCCGCGTTTATGGGCATATTCGAGCCCGGCGGCGATCTGGCCGCCATATTCGAGTATCGTCGAGAAGGGGAGGAACTGGCCGGCCTTTGTGAGGCGTTTCACCTGGTTCCTGAGCGTCCCTCCCGGGAGGTATTCAAGGACCAGGAATTGCTGTTTCTCATAAGTGCCGATGTCGAATAACGTTGCGATGGATGGGTGGTTGAGTGCAGAGATTGTCCGCGCTTCGCGCTCTAGCCGGGCACGCTGCTCTTTGGAACCTGCAACGCGAGGTGAGAGAAATTTGATCGCAACAAGACGGTTGAGTCGCCGGTCCACCGCTCTGTAAACCACACTTGCGCCGCCTTCCCCCAGTTTTTCCAGTATTTCGTAGTGCAAGAATTGCTTACCGACCATCGCGGAGGACCCCTTGGGCTTGACTTCTCCCGAAGTCGCCAATATGCGTTCACTTCGGCAGAAACCAATGTGCCACCCGAATGAACGTTTTGACCTTCTGCATTGTTCCCCCTTTCAGTGAGAATTCGGGAAATATCATCCGGAAGACGGGTCCATGAGCGACGAAGTGCGCGTACTGCGACAACGGATCCACGAGTTGGAGGAACTCACCAGCCTGGCAGGATCGGTCGGGGTAGCTTCGACCGTCGATGAAGTTCTTGCGGGGATTGTGGACACGTCTGTCAAGCTCTGCCATGCTGACCATGTGGTCGTCCTGCTCTTTCATCCCAATTCCAAAGCCACGGTTCAGACACTCGTCCGCAGTTCCCGTTCATCGATCGGCGGAATCGATCACGGACTCAATCTCCTGGTTGCAGGGTGGATTGAGCATCATGGCCGGCCGCTCTTCGGGCATGACATAATTGAGGAGTTGCATATCAAGGATCCTCCGGCGCGATGGTGCGAGATGGGTTCTGTCCTCGCGGTTCCGCTTGCCGCTTCAGGCAACACGCTTGGCATCATCAACATGACCAACTATCGGGGCGGAGCGGAGTTCACGCAAGATGCTCTCCGGCTTGCAGAAACCATCGCCTCATTCGCTGTCAGATTTATCACTCACGTCCGGTTGCACGAGACGTTGTTTCAAGAAAACCTTCGCCTAACGGCAACCCTACATCAGAGACATGGCGCGAAAGAGATCCTTGGTAACAGCCCAAGCATTCAGGAGCTTCGGCGGAAGATTAGCGCTGTTGCGCCATCCAGTGCCACAGTCCTTCTTGTGGGTGAGACCGGAACCGGCAAGGAACTTGTGGCACGGGCTATACATCTTGAAAGTCCGAGAGCGAAGAATCCTTTTGTGGCGATCAATTGCTCCGCAATTCCGGAAACGCTTTTCGAATCGGAACTCTTCGGGCACGAACGGGGAGCATTCACAGGCGCATCAGGACCGCAAAGGGGGAAATTCGAGCTCGCTCACGAGGGCACACTGTTCCTGGATGAGATCGCCGAAATGCCTCTGAGCCTCCAGCCAAAGCTCTTGCGCTGCCTCGAGGAGCGAAGCTTCTACCGCTTGGGGTCATCCATGGAAATCGACACGGATGTTCGTGTCGTCGCCGCAAGCAGCAAAGACCTGCGGCTGGCCGTCAGTGGAGGCGTGTTCCGGGAGGATCTTTTCCATCGGCTGAACGTCGTCCCCGTCATTCTCCCTCCTTTACGGGAACGGCGCGAGGACATCCCCCTGCTTGCGGCGGCATTTCTAAACGATTTTTCCCGTGGCCGGCACCGATTCACTCACGATACCCTCTTAGCACTGCAGTCGTTTCCCTGGAGCGGAAATGTTCGTGAGCTACGTAACGCCATCGAACGGCTCTGCATATTTACGCCTCCGGGCGATATAAACCCCTCCGATCTGCGATTGCAGGGAATCGGGGGTGGAAACGCAGCCGATACGCATCTTGTTGCTGCACTGGAACAGCTTCGTACCATGAGCCCCGGCGGGGATCTTCTTGAAGAGCTGGAGAAGCAAGTGGTCTGCTTGGTGCTCCAGCAAGGTGATGGTAATGTCTCGAAGTCTGCCAGGTTGTTGGGAATCGACAGGCATACGCTGCAAAGGCGTATCGAGAAATTCAGGATCAAGAACTCCTAGTGCCGTTTCAAATTAATCTGCCTACGTTTTTGGTGGATTAATTTGAAATGGCACTTTCCCGGAACCCTCGCACGTTCAGCCCACAGTGCCCCTTCAATTTATTCCTCTTGGAAAAACACAGCGCCAGAATAAATTGAAGGGGCACTAGATTGCCCGATTCCGGCCAACGCTTCGGCCGAAATCGAACATCCTCCCCAGCTTATAGCTTCATTCCGATTGGTTTCGCCGATTCCATCCTGGCATGAGTGTTGACCCCCTTCCACCATTCATTCCAACTTCAATACTTAACCATTATAGGGGGTTACATGAAAAGCTTCACAACGCAAGGCATAGCCCTTGCTGTTACGCTGGCGCTGCTTTCATCCGCGAGTCGAGCTCACGCCGACCCGGTAAGCGACTGGAACGCCATCGCAAATGTTGTGCTACTGAAGACGGGCAGGCCGGCGGGAGCCAACATTGTGGATATGGTCTATGTTCACATTGCAATGTACGATGCGGTCAATGCCATCGACGGCAAGTACACCCCTTTCGCCGTACGCCCGTCCAACGCCGCACCGTGGGCTTCAGAGGATGCGGCGATCGCTGCGGCGGCATATACCGTGCTCGTGCGGTTTTATCCCGACCAGGGGCTGTACCTGGATTCAGTGTACGCACACGCTCTGGTGGATGTGCCCAACAATGACGCCAAAACACGAGGCATCGCGATCGGGACCGAAGTTGCGGAGCGTTTCCTGGCGTTGCGCGCCGATGATGGCAGGAATGCCGTGATCCCGTACACGTTTGGTTCCGGACCGGGAGTCTACCAGTTGACACCCGGAGCCCCGCCGCCTCCTGCCACGCCGCAGACACCCTGGATCGCTCATCTGAAGCCGTTTGCCATGGTCTCCGACTCGCAGTTTCGCGCTCCTGCGCCGCCAGAGATCACGAGCGAGATCTACACGCGCGACTTTAATGAGTCCAAGCAGTATGGCGTGCGCGACAATTCTGCACGGACCCCTCAGCAAACGGCGACCGGCCAGTTCTACCTGGACAATCCGGCCACACAACTTGGCCGCAATCTTCGTTTGATTGACTCTTCGCGCAACATGTCGGTTGCAGAGATTGCACGGTTCTTCGCCCAGATGTATGTGACGATCGGCGATGCAGTCATTGCCGCATGGGACTCGAAATTCCACTACAATTTCTGGAGGCCGGTGACGGCAATCAGGGCCGCAGATACCGACGGCAATCCAAACACGGAACCTGATACCGCATGGCTGCCACTTGGCATAACGCCCGGCCATCCGGAATATCCTGCTGCGCACGGATATGTTACCGGAGGGCTGGCGTATGGCCTTGAAAGGTACTTTGGAACTTCGGCACTTGACATCACATTGACGAGTGCTTCTGTCCCCGGTTCGCCGATGACGTATCACACATACGCAAGCACGGACAGCATCGTGAGAGAAGTCATTAATGCGCGGGTGTATGGGGGCATGCACTACCGCAATTCGGTGGAGGTCGGCGCGGCGATCGCGCAAAAGGTTGCAGATTGGGTGGCTGACCACTTCTTCAAGCCGTCCGAGGCGCCAGTGCCCACCGCAAACCTGCAACTCTGGCTCCAGGCGGACTCAGGCCTGATCCTCAATGGCCCGAAAGTGAGCACATGGAAGGATTTGAGTGGCAACGGCAATGATGCCCTTCAGCCCGATACCTCCCGGCAGCCGCTCCTAGTGAAGGACGCTGTCTACGGCGGCAAGCCTGCGCTGATGTTTGACGGAGTGAACGATCGCCTGGGGTTCACAGGGACGACACGCATGTCCCAGTTCAGCATCTTCATCGTCGAGGAGATCGACTCCGGCGCCGCGGACAATCATTACTATTACCCGATCACCCTCGGCGACTCGGCTCAAACCTATGGCCTCTCCATGCGGAATGGTTTCTCCAACAATTCACCGGACGAGATCGACCCGTATTTGAGCGAGAATAGCTGGGTCCGCGCGGTGGCTCCCGGGTCGGGGTGTGCGGCATTCGGCAAGTGGAAGCTCATTTGCGTGACTGCAAACCAGAACATGTGGAACACCACAATGCATGTCAACGGAGTTGCTGCAACGATAACACCCCAGGGCGGGGTCAATACTCCCCTCTCCGTACCGCTGGGCACCGCTACCGTCTCCGAGTATGGCGGACTTGGGATGACAAAAGGAAATCCGCTTGCCTACCTCATTGCCCGCTGCCATGTCGCCGAGGTTCTCGTCTACGGCTCAGCGCTCACCGACTCGGCACGGCAAGCAGTTGAAACCTATCTCGCGACGAAATATGGGTTGTCACAACCCTCAATACCCAATGCCGGTCTCCAGCTCTGGCTGAAAGCCGATGCCGGCGTCGACACACTCAACGGGAGCGTGAGCAGGTGGCACGACCAGAGCGGCCACGGCAACGACGCCATCCAGGCCGATATGGCGCGGCAACCGCTCCTGGTAGCTGGGGCGCTCAATGGGAAGCCGGTGCTGCGATTTGATGGTGCCAACGATCGGGTGGGACTGACCGGAACAACGCCGATGCACCAAATCAGCATGTTCCTGGTTTTCAAGGTGGAATCCGGAGCCACAGGGCTACACCCCTACTATCCCGTCACGCTCGGTGATACATATCATGACGGGCAAATCTACGGGCTGTCCATGAGAAACGACTTTTCCGGAAATTCTCCGGACATCATTGATCCGTTTGCCGGCACAAGTAGCTGGCTGCATGCCACACTACCTGGCATCGCTGCGTTTGGGGAATGGAAGGTGCTCAGTATCACGACGGACAAATTGATGTACAGCACAAGCCTGCGCGTTGGCGGAAAGGAGGCTGTGGACAGTCCGCAAACCAGTACAAACATGGCCATCTCAGTTCCCCTGGGGAGTGCTGATGGTCTGGGAGTGGGGGGGATCGGTGGGGCAGATCATCTGGATGTCGATTTCGTGTCGGCAATTTTCAAAGGAGACATCGCCGAGGTGATAGTCTATGATACCGTCCTTGCCGAGGCAGACCGGCAGGCAGTGGAAAACTACCTCATCTCGAAGTATACCATCACGTCTGTCGCCCAATTACCCTTGGGAGCCTTGCCACAGGTGACGAGGCTCGAGCAGAACTATCCGAACCCGTTCAATCCCTCGACATCGATTCAATTTCAGCTTTCTGCACCCAGCCATGTTACTCTTAAGGTCTTCGATCTCCTTGGGAGAGAAGTAGCCACCCTGGTTGATGAGAACAAGCCGGTGGGAGTCCACTCCGTCCGGTTTGATGGGGGAAGACTTGCCAGTGGAGTTTATTTCTTCAGACTTCAGGCGGGCAGTCTGGTACAGACACGGAAGATGATTCTGGCGAAATGATGTGTAAGAAAGGAAAACCGTCATGAACATTTCAGGAACCCCTGCGTTGCAGCCGGGGTTCCTTGTGTCTGTGCCGTGTCGTGACAGGAAGACCGTGCACGATTGTGGCAGCCAGGGCGAGTTCGCAGTAGTCTCTTAGCATCTCAAAGCCCTGTCGAGCCGGTTATAAGATGGAAATGCCCCAGACAAGTAGGGGCATTTCCATTTTGTAGCGGGGATACGCCATATTTTCTACATACAAAGAACATGGGGACCTCATTTCTTTAGTACGGCTCGTCGCCGAAACCCTGCGTGGGACGGTGGAGCTAATCAAAGGGGAGCTGCCGGTGATTGGGGCGAAATACATTACGAAAAGGTAGGGCGGTAAGCAAAAAACCCCGACTCGCACCAGAATCGGGGTTTGAATTGATAGCTGACCAGAGAAGTTTTGCTACTTTTACCAGGCACTTACCAAGTGCGATAGATCTCGCGCGACCCGGTAAGATACATTTCAGTATACCCCTTCATCTTGTCCATCGATACTTTCATCTCTGGAGTGGGATTCATGTACGCCTCTGTCGATTTTTCCCAAGCTGCAAGATTCTCATACCAGCTTGCCATAACAACGCGGTTGTATTGGCCGGTCACGTCAGTCATGATACTTACGTTTTTTTCATTCGCCATCGCCTCTTTGAATAGCTTTGCGAGCTTCGAGGCGTTCCCTGGCTTACACACAAATATATCGTGAACGATGATCATAGTTATCACCTGCTTGTATTGTTTGACTTTTGTGAATTCATAAAGCGCGACGAGGATCGACGCCCTGGATTTTCATGACTAGTGCCGCTCCAACTTTCAATTGCAACGAATTCTCGGACAGAGTTCAAGTTGGAGCGAGCACTGTGCCCCGTCGTTTATTGGAAATGATAGTTGGTGGGGCACTAGCTTGATAACCCGCTCGGTGTTTTCCCGGTTACGCACGGCATACTCCGGAACTTCTTCCATGCTTGCACAGATATGGCGGATGAGTTTGGTCTGCGGGGGCTTGCAGAATAGTTGCAGCGCACGATTGAATCGGGCGTATGGCTGGCTCGTGCGGGCATATGTTGATCTTGCGTCCCCCGTATGTTCCTGATAGAGACTGAATGGCGGGCTACATAGGCGTCAACTGAGGAATGGGAATGAGAGTTCCCAGAAACGGGGAAATATCTATCAAGTGTAAAGGTTCTGGGGTCAGCGCTGAGAAGGAATATTCTGCTACTTCACCGCCTATAAACAAAGCCATACCAACCTGCATGGTAATGGATTACCGCGCTGATCGCTTGGAGCTAATCGATTGAGATCCTAGAACTCAAGAATCGACGGGTACCCGTCGAACAGGCCAAACTCAGCCATTCCCAATCCCCTCTTCCAACGGAGACGGACAGAATATTAAGTCTTGACCTTGAAATGCGGGAATTTTTGGGAAAATTCGGAAATTGTCCCCCTTGGGAACTTTCGCAATAATCTAGTGTTTCCCCGCAATAGAAGGATTTGAGCATGAGGGGTGAATACCGCGCTTTGCTAGACTTTCCTCCTTTTCCGCTCGATGTATCCCTTCCGTGCAAGGGGGCAGTGTGATTCTAGCTCTACCGCGAGCTGGCGTTCATGACGCTGAATCTGCTCCAACAAAGTTGTGCTACTCCTGCACTTAGGCTACAAGGGAGCTTCGAATGGAACCGAAGGACTATATCGAGCTGGCTGCGGCTCTCATCGGGCTTTGTGGGTTTGCCTTTGGCCTCCGGAAATATTCTCCCGCACAACGATGGAAAAGATCGGAGTTTGCGGCCGAGCAACTTGACATCTTGGATAGCGACCCGGATATCAGGTTTTGTTGCCAGGCGCTAGACTACAGTTCGCGACGGGTCCCTAATCCAGAGAAATACCGTGTCTTTACTTCTGAATCCTCGTTCACCCACGACCAGCAGCTCTTAGTTAATGCATTCCCTCATGAATCTGTTGTCGACCACTACATCTCGATTGGGCTGTTCACCATCCGACACCGAAACAAAAGGATGTGTACCCGGTTAGTCAATGTATGATCTATATTTTTTAAAAGTCTTAGGAGCTGCTGTGCCTCGGGATACACGTTGACAGAAATACTCGAAGGGGAGAGGAGTCCGTCAGACCATGTGTAGCAATATCACTTCGAGTCAATCATTTATGCGCGAGACATTATCTATCGTTGACCTGCCCGGCACGTTTGGACCCAATTAGCAAAGGCGAAAACAATGTCGATTTGGGATGAACGTTTACAGCGAATAGCCACATTACGTAATGAACGGGCGTCGCGTGATCAGCAACTATATGCCATCCAGCTCCGGCTGCGTAAAGATCAGACCGCCCAGGCGAAGCGCATAAAACAGCAAACCGTTCTCCCCGCCGATCCCAGTCGCATTCTCGAACTCAAAAATCAACTCGCTGATAATACCGGCCGATTACAGCAACTGACTCTGGAACTCAGCGCATTGGCCAGCTTACCGGGGAGAGTCGCGGCAGCAGAGACGCGACTGAGTTTTATCCAACAACAACTCAAGACCTTTGACCTTCACTCTGCGCAGAAGACCCTGCAACAAGAACATAAGAAAACGGCCAAGACACTCGACACCCTGCGGCAACAGCTAAGCAAGGCCGACAAACAACGCTCACAACTCGAATCGTCACGCACGACACTCCGTGAAACAATCGCCAGCCAGACCAGCAAACTGCAGGCCCGTCTGCGCACCACGCCGCAGGCAAGTGGCACTGCCCCGAGCGCGGCGGTAGCAGACCAGGGTTCATACCAGGAAGCAAAGCAGCGCCTGAAAGCGAGCCGGGATGCTGTCGATGCCGCCATTGCGCAACTCTATGGCGATGTCGCGCCGCGCGATCTCGTACCGAATCTGGGGGATGGCACGCCATTTTTATTGATGCCCGTGCGGATCGAAACGCGTTTCATGACCGGGCTCAAGTCACCAGAACTGTGGCTGCGAATTTATCCCGACGACATCGCAATTCACACTCACGAAGACGTGTTATCCGATCAAGAAGTGGATGAAGGTGAGAAGTATTGGCGCGCGTTGTGGGATGCCACGTTGGCCGGCGGGCCGAACGCGGAAGACACCAGGAAGGCGGCGTGGACGGAGATGGTGACACAGTTCGGTGCGCAACGGGCTGCCTATGTTGCGGGTCAGACCAACCCGACGAATTGGGATCACCTTGCGGCTGCAATCGAACCGATATTTCCGACACATGATCTCACCAAGACTTCCGCCTGGAGTCGCGCGCCGCGCACCACGGTGCTGCCGGATAAATTTGTGGTGATGTTATATGAAGGGGAAACGCTCGTCCATGAAGTCGTGGGTCAGCAGGTGCCGGATGAGTTGTTTGTCGGGCCGGATCCGTTGGAAGAAGACGAGGCCTTTGTGAATGTGAATGATAAGCTGCTGTTCGGTGAATCATTCGACTGGACCTCGGATTTTCTCAAGGCGGTGTCGCTTGGCATGGGTTTCAAGATCCCGCTTACAGCGCAACAGTCGCTGAACGGCTTCAGCAAAGTCTTGGTCATGGGCCTCTCCTTGTCCGCTGGTGCCACTGACAGCAAGACGGCGTTGGAAACTCTAATCGACAACCACCATTACTCGCCTAAAGGCTTCAGCCTCGTGCGCCAGGGTACGGCCACCAACAACACCAATGACAGTGGCTCGGGATATACTAAGAACGATCAGTTCAATAACATCAGTTATTTCACCGAGACCGGTGTCCCGCTGTTCAATGCAGGCGATGATACTGACGGGCGCTATCTTGCTGATGCCCTTGGTATCGAGTATGCACCGCTCCAGCACGTTCATAACAGTGATGCCACGGATCGGCGCGAAGCCATCGCGATGAACACGGCATTGTATCAGGCGACGTTGGGTTATTACTTTGACACCTTGATGCAACCGGTCTTGAGTGAGGCGGCCCAGGAGACCTTGCGTGAGTTTTTTGTGCAACGCGTTAGCGGCCGTGGTCCGCTACCCGCCATCCGCGTTGGTAACCAACCCTATGGCGTCCTGCTCACCAGTAATTTTGCACAGTGGGCGTGGTCCAAGCAGGAGAATCAGATAAATCCTGGCTTTCTCTACACCATGCAGCAAGTGCTTGGAAAATACCACGCGATCTGGCTGAGTGTGCTCGGGCAACTGAACTATGTCGGCAAGCCCGGCACCGAGAGCGATCCCGCCGCGGTGTTGATGGACGTGCTGGGTTTGCAGCCTGGGTCGGCGTCGTTCGCCGCGCGCATCGGTTACAGCACGGACTATCTGCGGAATCTGGATGACTTCCAGTATGGCGGTCGTTACTACGATGACATGCACCAGAGTTTCGGTAGCAAGAACAACGTTCTGAATTTTCTCAGTCCACTCGGGTATAATCTGACCGATGCCCAAGGAAATCTACGCGTTCCGCAGCTGCTGCGTATTCTATATCAGCATTACCACACCACGCTGGATGCCAACAATCTAATCGACGCGGTACCGCTCTCGGAAAAGGATCTGATCCGCTATTACGATGGAGCCGCTAAAAAGAATTATCTGGATTGGTTGGCGGAGGCGCAATCCATCGACGCGCTGGAGAAACAGGATTTCGGTCCCGGCGTCAAGGCACCCAACACTTTGCTTTACCTCAAGTTGCGCCGTGCGTTGTTGCTCCAATTGCACAAGAGCTCCGTCAACTGGTTCATGCACAACAACATCGATGTCACGCCCACCCTCGAAGTTGCGAATGTCTACAATATTCGTCCGGAGATCAGCTTGACCAAGTGGGAAACCATGAAGGCCAAGGTGGCGGTCGCGGTGCCCGGACACCCGGATAATGCAAAACCGGTGGCGGAGTACCTGCTGACCTCAGGTAGAAATCAAACTGAGGCCACCTACCTTAATGAGATCCGCGCGGCAATTAAAACACTGGCGAGTTTGCCCACCGGACGCCTCGAACGCTGTTTCACCGAGCACCTCGATACCTGCACCTATCGCCTCGATAGTTGGCAGAGCGCGATGTTTGGCGTACGACTCGAGCACTTGCGTCACCCGCCTTTGGTTGGGTTGCGCGAAGGAGAGGGCAATCAAGGCGAGCAACGCGATCATCGAAGCAAGGGCATATATCTCGGTGCTTATGGCTGGGTGGAAAATCTAAAACCGGGTGTGCGTCCGCAATTGGTGCGCGGTGGGATGCCGGACAAACTCATGCCGCCGAAGGGCGAGGCCTTGTACGAATACACCAATAACGGCGGTTTTGTTCATGCACCCTCACTGAATCAGGCTTCGGCAGCGGCGGTGTTACGGGCGGGCTATTTGAGTGATGCGCAAAGCAGTGAGCCAGATCGCATGTCGGTTAACTTGTCCTCGGAACGGATTCGCCGTGCCTTGTTTATCCTGCAAGGCATCCACAACGGCCAGTCACTGGAGGCGCTGCTCGGTTACCAGTTCGAACGTGGTCTACATGACACCGCCTCCGCGGACATCAACCTGATCAAGTTGAATGAATACATTTACGATTTTCGCGATAAGTATCCTCTGGAACAACATTATCTGAAGCAGCAGGGTAGTGATGGGCCGCACGAGAGTGTGCCACCCAATAGCGTCGTCAACGGGGTGAAGTTGGCGGAAGCCAGCGGCAATGTGCCCTATGGCGCCGCCGGTGCCGTAGCCAGTGCAAGCGCCGCTGAACGACAGGCGATACGCCAGGAGAAGGATCGCCTGAGTGATTCACTGGATGCGGTCAAAGACCTTCTACAGAGCGAAAGCGTGTATCAATTGGTGCAAGGCAATTTCGATCGGGCCGCGGCCGTGGTCAATGCCTTGCAGGAATCCAATATCCCGCCCGAGATCGATATTATCAATACACCACGCAGCCGCCAATTCACGTTCACTCAACGTGTGGCGGTGCAGTTCGAACTTCTGGACCCGGATGCCACCGCCAGCAATCCGTGGAGCCCGATTGCCATGAGTCCGCGCGCGCGTGTCGAACCGGGTTTGAATGCCTGGCTCGGTAAGATGCTCGGGCAACCTAACAACGTGTACTGCCGCGTCTCGCAACTGGACGCTCACGGCAATCTCACCGGCAGCGAAGACATCACCATTGACAAGCTTGCCCTGCAGCCCATCGATCTGGCGTACCTGGTCGGCGAGGAATTGAATACCGGCGCCGTGCAGCCCGGCATGGAAAACAAAACATCCGCCTCCGAACTGGAGTCACGTATCGCCTGGTACTACCGAGAGAAGAATAATCTGGATGGTACGATTACAGTGCGCGTCGAGTTCCTGCAACCCGCGGACAAACGGACCCTGGGCAAAATGTTACCTTACCTGCGGATGTTGAAGACCGTGATCACCGACGCGCGGCCCTTGCACGCGCAGGATTACGATCCGCCTTCCAAACAACGTGTGGTGGACAAGACCAATCCGCAAGGCTATTTAGCCGCGGAGTTGCTCGGACGGGTACAGGGTTTCCAATCAACGTTCACGACTTTGCTCTCCGACCTAAACATCTATTCCATCAATGCCGTCGTCCCGGACAAGGATGGCAATGACTTGCATTACTTCAGCCTGTCCGCGGCTTTCGACGCGCTGTCAGTCGCACATCTGAGCTTTGCTGATATCAGCTTCACCTTTGCCGATGGCGACGCCCTGTGGTTACAGACTCAGTTGCTGGCCATCTCGTCGCACGGTTTGCCCGATGCCTTTCCTCTGCAACGGGAGCTACCTGATGCGCAGAGTAAATCGCTGTTGTTGGATCAGGCCATGGGTGTCTCACATCGCATGGGCGTGGCCGCCGCGACCGCGAGTGACTTGCTGACGCAGGCGAGCGCCGCCACGGAAACGGCGAAACAAGTCGAGCTGTATCTTGCCGCCGGCAAGGCGCTCATGGGTGAAATGTTTAGCCTGTTGCCACATTTCATGTATAACAATGAGGCGGACATTCAACTCTCGCATGGCGACCGCGCACAGTTATTGCAGCACGCGACGAATGCGCTGCACATGCATTACCCGGCGGAAGAGTGGCTGCAGAGTGTCGCGCATGTGCGCAATAACCTGTCGCGCTGGGACTATATCCTGTCTTTCTACGAATGGTTCAACGCCGACCGCCTTAGCCTGTTGCCCATCCAGTTGCCGTATCGTGCGGGTGACAGTTGGTTGGCGGTGGAGTTTCCCATAACCGATCCGTTGGATCCGACCCAACCGTTCAATATCGAACACGATACGCTGTCGATCACTATCCACGGCAATGCGGCGTTTGTTCCCGCCGCCGCTCAATGTGGCTTGCTCATCGACGATTGGACCGAAGACATCCCCACGCGCAAGCAGACCTCTGGCATCGCATTTAATTACGATCAACCCAATGTGACGCCACCGCAGGCTCTGTTGCTGGCGGTCCCACCCAACTTGAAAGGTCACTGGACCTGGGACGATCTCGTCGGCATTCTAAATGACACCCTGCTGCGTGCCAAGTTGCGCGCGGTCGAACCGCAATTGCTCGACACCCTGGATAAGGCCGAGGTTGGAGTGTTGCTCCCGGCGATCCTGGCAGACTTTTCTCAATACGATCTGAGCGTGGCCTTGGATTATCGTCTCACTATTCCTTTTGTATATGAGAACGCCCCTGTGAAGGCGGCCATGCAATTTACTCCCACTTGAGCAGCGGATAACAACGACCATGGCAAAAATCGTCGAGAGCGTTTTACAGGCGGTGGCACTGAAGGAATACCGGATTGCCTCGATTACCGCGTATAACCGCCTGGAGGTCAGCCCGCGTAGTACGGATTTTACCCGCAGCCTAAAGGCGGAGATCCGCGATCCCTTGTGGATGCTCACACGCCAATGGCAGTTCGGTGAATTCAAGGGCGAAGACGCCGGCTCGCCGGTGACGGCGCAGATCCTGGGCGAACACACGAGCCTGGATCGGATCAGTTTTCCCGATAATCAGGTGTTTGGCTATAACGAGAACATCCCGTTGGAAGTGCAGGTGGAGCGGGAGACGTTGAAAGAAGATCTGTTTTTGGCAACACAACTGGCGCGCTATTTCCTGCGCCTGATGCGAGATAAGGGACTCGCAGGCTACCGCGACAAACTGGTGATCCAGTATCCGCTTAACCCCACCATCGATAAGCATGACGCGGAGGGCGGGCAGTTACTGACGGCGGTGCAAGTCAACCTGTTCGATGGTTATCAAGTCTACGTCGCGATGACGACCGACAACGGCACGGGCACACTGTTCGATCAGTGGATGACGGATGAAGGCATTCCGAACGGGGATCAACAACTGTTCACACAGATTGCCACAGACTATCAGGATTGGATCACCCGCACCTACGATCTGTCTGCCCCCAAGGGCAGCGCGTGGTTACCGGAGAAACTGGAGTATCAGTTTGCCTTGGCTTCTTCGACACCGACCCAAATGCGCCTTACCGCGAATCAATATTTCACCGGGCATGTGGATTGGTACAGCTTTGACCTCGACAACCGCGTGACGCTCGGCAGCGAGCCACGCAATGCGAGTGTGGTGGAAAACTTCGTGTCGTTCATTCCGGCGCCGATCTCGTTCAAAGGCATGCCCAATCCGCGCTTCTGGATGATGGAAGAGCAGCAGACGGATTTTGGCCATATCGATACCAGTACCACCGGCCTGTTGCATTTGTTGTTGGCGGAATTCGGTCTGGTATATTCCAACGACTGGTTCATGCTGCCGTATCCCATGGATATCAACACCCTGTGTGAAATGAAAGGGATCACCATCACCGACGTGTTCGGTCAACACACCCTGATCCGTCCGGCCGGGCGCGGCAGCGAGAGCCAGTGGCAGCGATGGGCGATGTTCCATCTCACGGATTCCAACAATAGCACACAGAATACCAACTTGTTTTACCTGGCGCCCGCCTTACCCAAGGTCTTGAGCAGTGCGCCGCTGGAGCAGGTGAATTTCCTGCGCGATGAAATGGCCAACCTCGTGTGGGCGGTCGAGCAACGAGTGCCCTCGCAAGCGGGTAAAGGCGTGAGCGGTGATGAACTGGCACGCCAGGACACACCACCGCCGGCATTTGTGCCGGTGAATGACACCGTGCAGATTCGCTATATGGCCGGCACCACGGTACCGGACAACTGGATTCCATTTATCCCGGTCCACATGCAGGGCAGTAACCGCGAGATTCGTCTGCAGCGTGCTCGGTTGCCGGCGGCCAAAGGCGCCCAGGGCGTGATCCTGACGGAAAAGCCAGCGCCCTATTATCTGGATGAAGTGGAGATCCCTAAGGCCGGCATGATTGTGCGCCGTTCGTTTCAGCGCGCACGGTGGCTCAATGGGGTGACTTACCTGTGGGTCGGCCGGGACAAGGAAGCGGGTAAGGGTGAAGGCTGGAGCAATTTGCGTTTCGATCAGATCGTGGATATTCCGGAGAATATCAGTTAGCGGTTTTGCCGTACTTATATTCAAAAGGTGTGAACGTGAGTGCTCGCGCGCACAATGGGCGGCGGACCAATGTGAGCAACAGGAGGACATGTCAAGGTCGACAGATCAGCAACATGACGAACCCGTTCGCTGACGACAAGACGCAGGCCGGCGTTTGCTCTATGGAGAGACCATGACGCTACCATTAATTCTTGCCGGTCCCATCGTCCGCCGCGTCACCGCACGTTCGGTGTCGGTCTGGGTTGCGCTTGCTGAAGAAGCCAATGTGACCTTGAGCATTTGGGATAAGGTGATCGCAACGGGGACCGACACCGCTTTGTATTCTCCCACTGATCCAGTCTTGTACACGGCTTCACTCCACACCTTGCGCATGGGTTCGAAGCTGCATGTTGCACTGGTCACCATCAATCTGCCTGCGCCCGCCGCGCCGTTGTTTCCGGGAAAACTGTATTCCTATAATCTGAGTTTCACTCCAGCCTCCGGCAATGCGGATCTCAAATCGCTCGGTTTGTTGCTCGACAAATTTCCCAGCTCGACGGATCCCGCTCCCAATCTGGCCCTGGGGTATAAGCCCGGTTTTCTGCCATCGTTTGTTTTGCCGCCGGTGACTATCGACAAACTCAACCTGGCACACGGTTCCTGCCGCAAAATGCACGGTCCCGGCAAGGACACCTTGGCGGTGCTGGATACCTTGATCCAGCAGGCCATCAACGACAACGATCCAGACAAGCGTCCGCATCAGTTGTTTCTGACCGGTGATCAAATCTACTCCGATGAAATCCCCACCCTGCTTCTGCCCTACATCAATGACTTGGGCAATCAGTTATTGGGGCTGACAGAAGATCTTTCCGTGAAAAAAAAGGATGGCACGAGCGGAGCCTATCCCACCACCATGGCCAACTTCCCGGCGTCGCGCCGGCAGCGCATCGTCACGCACAATGCCAAGTTTTCCACCGGCGAGGGCGCAAACCATTTGCTGTCCTTCGGCGAATTTGCCGCGACCTATCTCATGGGCTGGAACAACGTGGTGTGGTCGACGGAGTTGTACGCGGAGGATTCGGTGCTCAAGGCAAAGACGGGTTTTCTCGCAATATGGGACACCGATCCCCTTACTACGGTCGAACAGGACCTGGCGCCGTTGGACGCAGACGAACAAAAAAAATACGCCAACGAGAAGCCGGAAGACAAAACGAAACGCATTGCGAAAATCAAAGAGAAGCTGCAGGACGATTTCGACGATGAGTTAAAACAAGTCCTCACGTTTCGCGCGCAGCTGCCAAAGGTGCGGCGGGTGTTAGCCAACGTGCCGGTGTACATGATCCTGGACGATCACGAAGTCACCGACGACTGGTACATCACCAAGGATTGGCGGGACAAGGTGCTGACGGCGCCCTTGGGTGTGAATATCCTTCGCAATGCCCTTATGGCGTATACCTTGTTTCAGGACTGGGGCAACCTGCCGGCATCCTATAGCGCGCCGGCATGGAAGGCAGCCACAACGTACGCGCAGAATGATTACGTCAGACCGACCGCGGCCAATGGGCATCTGTATATTGCGAAGCAGGGGGGACTAAGTGGTGGGGCACAACCCGCTTGGCCGACAACCAAAGGCGTCGACGTCGGCGATGGTGCTGTGATTTGGCGCGAGGCAGGCACTGATCAGAAAGCGGAATTATTGAACCAACTGCCACTCGTGTTCCCAAGCGGGACGTCCGGGCCAGTCACGTCCGCCACGGATGTCATCGATGTCTTGTTTGGTTTCAATCTGCATGATGAAACACCTCCGCCGGTCTGGTGGCATTACTCGGTTCCTTCCAGCGAAACGACCACCTATGTGCTGGATACCCGTACGCGCCGCACTTATGACACCCGCTACAGTCCACCCGGTCTGTTGTCCAAGAGCGCCATGGATGATCAGATCCCGGCGGACCCGCAGGCGGAAAAATTCCTGATCTTCGTGTCACCGGCACCGGTGTTGGGGCTGGGGTTGATCGAAGAATTACTGCAACCGACGGTAACCGTGTTTTCCAAATATGAAGCCGACCCTGAACCGTGGTCGTTTGCGCCTCCGGTGTTTGAGGAATTTCTGCAACGCCTGGAAAAGTTCAAACGCGTGGTATTCCTTTCTGGCGATATCCATTTCGGTCTGGCGGCAACCCTCGACTACTGGAAGCAAGGCGAGGCCAGGCCGACACGCTTTATTCAGTACGTCTCCAGTGGCCTTAAAAACCAGAAATTCAACAACGAGAAGTTTCTCATGAGCGGGTTTGTGCAGAAGCTGTTGGGCACACTGTTTTATCCGGCGGAACGCTTAGGTTGGGCGCATCGTGCAGGCTTGCAGGTGACGAATCCTGCTAGCAAACCCAATCAGGCGATCAGCCGATTGCGCTTGCGCCGCGAACCGGTGTTGTTGCCCACCGATGGTTGGCCGGCGGGCAGTACAGTGAATAAGCCGCCGGAATGGTCTTGGCGGGTGGTGCTGGCCGCGGATCAACGGCCGGACGATACCTCCGCTGCGGCACGCCCGGCGAATATCCGGGTACCTTCGATTACACCGGATGTCAATCCGACGACGGGAGATGCGACCGCCGCATACCGCAAGGTGCTGGCTCGACATGTGGACATCTTTAAAAAGAGTGTGGGCCGGCGCGTGGAGTGGGACAACAACGTGGGCATTATCAAATTCACCACGGACGGCTCGGGCAATCTCACGGCATCGCAGCAGTTGTGGTACTGGTTGCCGAGCGATGACCTGACGGATGACCCGGATGCCTACACTGTGTTTTCTAACACGCTGGAACCCACCAGTGATACACCACCGTCGATAACGTAAACGGGTAAAATCTGTGGCCGATACTAAAAATGCACTGAAATCTGTCGTCGTCTGGTTGAACGATATCTTCAAGATCATCGCGCAACAGTTGCAGGATGTGGAGGCCAAGACTGAAGTGCTCAAGGCGCTGGGACTCAATACCGCGGGTGCCAGTTCCACACCCAGCATTCCGGCAGGTTCCCTCGCCAGCATTCAGCAGTACGTCGACAAGAGCGACGAGGATATCGATATCGAGGCCTTCCTCAGCGTGGTGCTCGACATCATCAGTGTGTCCAATGCTATCGATGATTTTATCCACCTGGTGACGGACGGCGATGATCCGGAGATCGTCACAGATTTTCTCGACATGCTGCTACAGCTCTACCTGATGGAAGCGGTGCGGCTGCGTGCCACGAGTGATACCACGACCAATTCTGCCAAGGCCTTTTACCTCGTCTGCAAAACGCTCAATCGTTACCAGGAACTGGCGGAATCCTCCGGTGGCATCTCGAATTTCACGGTGAATATCGCCGCCTTTCTCAAGAAGGTCTTCACCAGCTTTGATGCGGAAAACGACGACGAAGCGGCACTGGCGTCTGACACGATCTTTATCCTGATCGCCGCACTCAGTTACATCTTTGATTTCATCCGCGACAACCTGAAAGTGAGCTACGGATTTGACCCTCCACCTGGATCCACGTTGCCGGTCGCGGATCTGATCTCGGAAAGAACATTGACGATGTCCTTGTCCTACAAGGTCAAGGATCCGGAGGGCAATGAAATCACGGGCACCATGATCGTGTCCATGGCGGTGCGACCGCAAAACCAGCAGGGCGGTGGTATTGAGGTACTGCTGGCAGGAGGTGGAAAATTCGAACGTAAATTCGGCGAGTGGAAATTTTCTTTTGCTATGGACGGGGTGGAGGATGTTGACCTGCGCACCACCATCAAATTGGAACATGATGGTGAACAGTCGCCCCTGGTGATTGGCGATACCAAGGGCACGAATCTCAAAATCGGCGGCGCCTCGGTCCAGCTTAAGGCCTCGATAGCGGACAATGACGTGGACGTCAAACTTGCGACCAAAGACAGTGCCTTTGCACTGGTCAAAGGCAAGACCGACGGCTTTCTCAACAGCATGTTGCCGGACAAAGGCATCTACGGCAGTTTTGATTTTGGTCTTGGCTACAGCTTGAAAAAAGGTTTCTACGTCGATGGTGGCTCCGGCCTGACCGTGTTCATTCCTTTGCACACCGCCCTGGGACCGCTGTTGCTGAATTCGTTTTATCTCAAACTCAGCGGTAACCAGACGAAAGATGGCGTACTGATGGAAACCTCCATCGGCATGAGCACCAAGTTCCTGGGTTTCAGCGCGTCGGTGGAGCGCATCGGTCTGCTGCATAACTTCTCGCTGCCGGCAAATGGCACGAAGAACCTGGGTTTCATCAACTACGCGATCGATTTCAAACCACCCAACGGGGTGGGACTATCACTCGATACAGGTGTGATCAAAGGCGGTGGCTTCCTGTATTTCGATCCGGACAAGGGTGAATACTTCGGTGCCTTGGAGTTGTCGTTTAAGAATCTGTTCGATCTCAAGGCCGTCGGCATAATCAATACCAAAATGCCCGATGGCAGCCCCGGGTTTTCCTTGCTGATAATCATCACCGCGGAGTTCTCGCCCATCCAGCTGGGATTTGGTTTCACCCTTCTTGGCGTAGGCGGGTTGTTGGGATTGAATCGCACGACCAGCGTCGACGTGCTGCGTCAGGGAATCAAGACCAATGTCCTCAATAGCATTTTGTTCCCGACAGATGTCGTGGCCAACATGAGTCGCATTATTAGCGATCTCAAACAAGTATTTCCGCCACTGAATGGTCGCTTCCTGATCATGCCCATGGGCAAACTGGGTTGGGGCACACCGAGTATCCTCACCTTGGAGCTAGGCCTGTTGTTGGAGATCCCGGTGCCTCGTTTCGCGATCCTGGGCGTCATCAAGGCCTTGTTACCGGATGAGAAAAATGCGCTGTTGCGACTGCAAGTCAATTTCCTGGGTGTGATCGACTTTGAGAACAACTACATCTCCTTCGATGCCAGCCTGTACGACTCGCGCTTGCTGACGTTTACCTTGGCCGGTGACATGGCCTTTCGCCTATCCTGGGGTGACACCAAGGTATTTATACTGAGCGTCGGCGGTTTTCATCCGGCTTTCAAGGAAGCGCCCGCAGATCTGCAAAACATGACGCGGCTGACCTTGAGTCTGCTCAGTGGCGAGAATCCGCGCATCACCATCCAATGTTATTTTGCGGTGACCTCGAACACGGTGCAGTTCGGTGCCCGCGCGGAATTGTATGCCGCGGCATGCGGCTTCAATGTCTATGGCTTCATTGGTTTTGATTTGCTGTTCCAGTTCGATCCGTTCAAGTTTATCGCCGACTTCGCTGCTGGTCTCGCGCTGCGCCGCGGCAGTTCGGTCATCATGGGGATTAGCGTCTCCGGGGAATTGTCGGGACCGACGCCTTGGGACGCGAAGGGTGAGGCCAGCTTCAGTATCTTGTTCTTCGATATCACTGTCAGCTTCCATGAGACCTGGGGCGACCGGCCCGATGCCGTCAGCAGCGAGTCCGAAGATTTGCTGCAGCGGCTCACCCAGGAGATCGATGACAATCGCAACTGGAAGGCGGATATCCCGGACAGCAATAAGCTGCATGTGAGTCTGAAAAAGCTGGATGTGCCTTCGGACAAACTGGTGATCCATCCCTTTGGTGTGCTGACCTTCAGTGAACGTCTGGTGCCATTGGAAGTCACCATCAACAAATTCGGCACCAAGGTGCCCAAGAATGCCAACCGGTTCGAAATCAATCCTTCGGATCCCGGCATGCTCACCCAGCCCGTCACCGAACTGTTTGCCCCGGCGAATTTCCTGACCTTAACCGATAGCGCCAAACTGTCGCGGCCTTCCTTCGAGCAAATGAAGAGTGGCTTCCAGTTGGCGGGCACCTCCACGCTGATTGTTCCCGCGACCGTCAACAAGAGTGTGGATTATGAGATGACCTATTTGCGCAAGAAACGCGAGCTGCGTGTATTTGCCGGCATTTACAAGTATATGAAGGACCTGTTCCGGGTCAACTTGAGGGCCGGTGCCGTTGCTAAGTCCTCACTCTCGTACAGCAACAAACGCATGTCCACAAACGCGCCGGATCAAGTGCAGATCAAAGGAGACGGTTTTGCCATTGCCAGCACCAGTAACATGAAGCAGCACGCAGGCAGCAACATTGCCGGCAGTTACACCGAAGCCGCCGATGCGCTGGCGCTACTGATGGCAAAGGATCCCTCGTTGCACGGCAAGGTCCAGATTGTCGGCGAACATGAGTTGGCCGCATGAGCGTAAAAAGCAGGACGCAGGTACATGACGAATACCATTGCACAGTCAGTACGGAATCAAATCGGAGACGGATGTCGCCATGACAATTGAGATCGCCCGCTACCAATTTCACTCCTGGGCCCGCAGAGGGATCGCCAACAACATCACCGAGTCAGACGATCTGGGTACCGGGACGTCGACCGTCGTCGAGCGTGCAGAGGTTCCCATCGGGGTAACCTTGAACGGCTCGGGGCTCTCCAAGACGTTTTCGCTCATCGCGCCGGGCGACATCATTGGCATTAATCGTGACATGGTGGTGCGCACCGAACCGTTGAACTGGATTGCCGATTTCGAAAGCAACTATCTCTCCTTCATCGAATTCTACGACGAAGATTTTGCCTGGCGCTATACACCGGCGGCCCCCGCAGGGACTCGTCTGCGTCCCTGGCTATTACTGCTGGTATTGAAAGAGGACGAATTCGAACGCAGCGCGCGGCGCGTGCCCTTGCCGACGATCAAGTTGCGAAGCCAGGATGTGTTTCCTCCATTCAACGAAACCTGGATGTGGTCCCACGTGCACAGCAACGCGGATATTCCAGACAGTGAATTGTCCGACTACGAACGCTTCCTGTTGTCGCTTGGAAAGACCATGAATGACGACCCGGATCAACTTTACTGTCGCCTCATGAGTCCGCGCAAACTCGAACCGAACACAGCTTACTACGCCTTTGTGATCCCGGCCTTCGAAACGGGACGGCTGGCAGGATTGGAATTGCCGACGGAGACGATCTATGCGCAACTGGCGTCCTGGGATACGAATGGCGCAAAAGGGGAGATGCCGGTTTACTATGAGTGGTTCTTCCAAACCGGCGTCAACGCGGATTTCGAATCACTGGTGCGCAGGCTGGAGCCCCGCCCTATGGATCCGCGTGTCGGTATCCGCGACATGGATTGCCATCAACCGGATTTTGTTAAAGCCGATGGCAGCGGCGAGTTACCGGCAACCAAACCGGAACTGATCGGATTGGAGGGCGCTCTAAAATCACCCACCACAGTGTCCACCGTGTTCCCAAATCCGCCTACGGAAATCGCGTTTCAGCAGGAACTGCAGAAGGTCGTGAACCTGCCATTCGAGATCGTGGGCACGGATACCTCGGGTGATCCCGTGATTTCCATTCCACTCTACGGCGGCAATCACGCCAAGAAGAGCCTGACCGATGTGGTGAAACTGGACATCACCCAAAACACCTGGGTACACGATCTGAACAAGGACCCGCGCACCCGAGTCTCAGCCGGGTTTGGTACGCGCGTGGTGCAGGACAATCAGGAAGACTTCATGCGCAAAGCGTGGGCGCAGGTGACCAAAGTCATCGAAGCGAACCGGCGCATTCGGCTTTCACTCCTGTATATGAAAGTCGCGATGCAATTCACTGCAAAAACCTTTGCTGCTCTCCCGCCAAACAAGTTGCTGGCCATCAGCAAACCGGTACTCGCGCGCGTCATGGGTAGCCCGACGACGATACTGCAGCAGATTCGGGATAGTCGCTTGCCCGAGGCGGTATTCTCCGGCAGCTTCCGCCGGCTGGTACGTCCCAATGGTAAGTTCATCAGGAGGTTTGGAGCGAATGTCAGCTTTGACTACGACAGCCTCGTCACTCGCGTCAACGCGGGCAGCCTCACAGCGGCACCGCCCAAGGTAACACCGGCCGGTATCCCGGACACACAGGATTTTGCCAATCGGATTTTTCCTTCTTCACTCCCGAACTGGTTGATCAAACAGAGTCGGATTGTGTTGTTCCTGCTGTTGTTGCTGCTCTTGGTGATCGGATTTATCACAGGTGCCTGGTTAGTTACTGCAGTTATTGCGGCGGCCGTCGTGGCGGCGGGGACCTATGCAGGCAAACTACAGGCGAATTATAATGCGGCCTCTGCATTGCAGGATCCACAACAGGAAGCGGCCAGCATTGCGAGCATACCCGCACAACCGAGCTTCACGCTGAGGCTCAGCGATGAAGCCGTGACACGACCGGCTACGCCCGGTGCAGCCGGTGCCGACAGTGTGGAGGGCATGAATTTTCGGAGTGCGCTGAGCGGCCTCATGACCCGGTTAACCCTGCAGGTACCAGTCGTACCGTTAGTGGAGTTCAGCTTGTCGAACGCATATCAAAGAGTCAGCGCCGCGATCAATCCGACGAAATCCTTCCCCTATCGACTGTCCTATTTCACCCGCTTCCCGGGTTACATTTCGTTAATGGAGCCGGAAAACTTCTATGAGGCCATGGCGTATCCGGATTTTGAAGACCCAATGTATAAACCACTGGTGCAGATCTCCGGTGAATTGATGTTACCGAATCTGAAGCTGATCCCGGCGAATACCATTTCACTGCTTAAAACCGATCAGAAATTCATCGAGTCCTATCTGGTGGGATTGAATTATGAGATGGGCCGGGAACTGCTGTGGCGTGAGTATCCGACGGACGTGCGGGGCAGTTACTTCCGTCAGTTCTGGGAGGTCAAAGGAATCATTCGTCCCAACGCCGACAAGGCCGAGGCCCAGTTAACCGAGGAATACAAGGACATCAAGCCGATCCACACGTGGTCTATCCACAGTCTGCTGGGGACGCATAATAATCGCGATCCGGGTGGTGATACTGAACAGACTGTGCTGCTAGTGCGCGGCGATCTGTTGAAGCGTTATCCCAACACCGTCATCTTCGCGCAGAAGGCTATCGCCGGTGACAACCCCGATGAGCCGGTTATCGATCTCGATTTGACTGTAGAGGAATATGCTACAGAGGTGAAGTTCCCCTTGTACCGGGCGGAGTTGCCGCCGGACATTAAACTGTTCGGGTTTGATTTTACGATCGAGCAAGCACGCGGCACCGAGCTGACGCCGGGCTTCACCGATCATCTCGGCTGGTTTTTCATTATTCAGGAAGTCCCGGGTGAGCCGCGCTTCGGCATGGACATCAATTTCGACCCAGGCACCGATGGACTCTCCTGGGACGATCTGGCCTGGGATCAACTTCCTCCCGATACGCGCTTTATCAAATCCACCGTGGTCCCTAATATCAACGTATCGGACAAAAACAAATGGGGCACGGATTCGGCCAACATGGCCTATATTTTATTTCAGAAACCGAGCATGGTTGCGGTGCATGCACAGGAAATGCTGGAAGCTCTATCTAGCTAGCAGTGTGAAGCAAAGTCCCTAGGTGGAAAGTCGAATCATTTCGTTACGCGCTGCAAAGTCAGACTATGCGTATCGTCATCAACGGCAAAGAAATTACGAGCCCATTGTTGGGTTTGCTGATATTTGCAATCTTATTGCTGTTATGGCGCACGAATGATGCTGCTCCGGGTCGTCTGAGAACCAACCGCTTTTGCTGGTCAGGTGAAATTCCGCAACAAGATTCCTGAGCCCCAGGCCAGTTCGGATGGGGCTTTTTTGTTGTTATTTTGCGGTACCTTGTGAAATAATTTGTCTTTTTTCGTTGACTTTCTCGAATTTAATATGTAAAATCGCCGCTAGCGTCAAGGGTCAAACTGCGGGAGCTCGCCCGCGCTAGACCTAGGTAGCGCACCTGCAACTTGCTTACATCTGCACTCCCATCTCTTCCCGCGGGACTCTCCCCCTTCTTAGCCAGCGAACGGACTCTGATACAACCGAGATTTGTACGCACGCAAAACCTAGTCGATTGGATAGACCGCAAATCGGCGGCGGCGTTGTAGAAAACCACATACGGGAGAGAAACCATGGATGATACAGAATTAACGAGCTTGAAAGATGTCCTCAACTGGCTCATCGACAAGTTCAGGCTGGAACGCTTGGTCTACCTCGTTGCCACTGGCCTCTCAGTGGTGATGTTGCTCGTGACAGCGGGGTTGCTCATCATCAACAGGAACCCTTCAGCGGAGGTCCTGGTCCTGCTTTTCGGATCGACCGGGCTCATCGGCTACTCAGTCAACCGTCTCATGAGAATGTTCGATCAGACGCTGGCTGTGATCGCCTCCGCCAAAGAGAAGGGAGGTAAGGACGATGGCAAATAACATCGACGTTCAGAGCCTGGCCACATCCTCCCGACGAACGGCGGTTGCCAGCATTCTTGGCGTGGTCGTAGTGGTGGCTTCGCTTATCTATAGTGGATACACGCTCAGCAATCTCCAGAGCGAGCGGCAGAAGCTCCAGAGCGACGTAGATTCCCTATCCAATCAGAACAAGGTCCTCCAAGACAGTATAAAGGCCAAGCAGGCTCTCCTTGAGCTCACGATGGGATTAGCCAGCCACAGGCATGAAATCGACTGGGGAGAGGCGAAGATGCTCGCCGCCAATTATGCAACATTCAAACTCATTGAGGATCTCTTCCGCTTCAGGAACCAAAGAGTCTCCTGGAAGCTCGGCGGCAACACGCCCCAAGAAGGATTTGACTCTCCCGGCTTCGCCGCATTTGTTCTCTCCCAGCATCGCACGCAGCCTCCCATTGAGCTGGGAATGCGCTACAGCCTGCGCGGCCATGTTCCCGTTGCTGCTACTCCCCGCCCGGGCGATCTGATTTTCTATGACACGGGGTACGCCATGTTCTACCTCCGTGATCGACAAGGACAACCCTTCTGCATAGGCATGACGCCGATGGGGATTGTTGCTCTTGACATAAACTTTGGTCCGCGCTTGCTGGGGTATGGCAGGATTGAGTATATGGATTGAAGTGGTGGGACCCACCCGCGCCCAGATTTCGGAAGCGCACCTGATACTTGCCTCCGTTTGCACTCCCGACTCTCACACGCGGGTCGTTCTCGCTTCGCATCCTGCTGCAGATTGATGCTTTGTTTCTCCAATAGAGCCAACTCTCTGACAATAAACCCGCCTGCTGCCGAGTTGGCGTGCTTCAGGCAAAAAACTCAACTGAAGGAGGCCCGCGATGAATGATGTTGATCTGATGCGACTCTTCGTTATGCTCCGAAGGCCGATCCCATGGGATCCCATACCGTGGTGGATCAAGCTCAACAAGGAGCAAATAACCCAATTCCATGAAGTGCAAGAACGCCTAAACTCGAAGATTGCAGAGCTAGAGGCCCAGAAAATGAAAGAGCTAGGCGAGATTGCAGGATTCATGAAGTAGCCGACTTGCCCGATGGCGGCAGGTGAATCACTGTTGATTGATTGGGAGCCTGCCGCCAGAACGATTTCCACGGTTTGTCGAACGGTTCACTGTAAATCCGAATTCCATGATCCACACGGGTACCATGCCACGCGTCGATGTCCTCCTGGTAGGTTATGAGCGACAGGAGAATCTGGGACTGCGGTCGATCCTTGCGTATTTGAGAGCACATGGTTGCCAAGCGATCCTTTTCCCATTCAATCCCGCCAACGACGACGCAGTACTTTCCGCTGTGCAACGTTTGAACCCGCTCGTTGTGGGCTTCTCATTGATCTTTCAATACTCTCTTGACGAGTTTGGAAAGCTCATTCGTCATCTCCGCAACAGCGGTATATCGGCGCATTTCACTGCGGGAGGGCACTTCCCCAGCCTTCGACCCCGGGAGACCTTTGATTTGATCCCCGAGCTTGATAGCATCGTAAGGTTTGAGGGGGAAATCACATTACTAAAACTGGTTCAAGAGCTTGGTCATCGGGAGCGCTGGGAAAAGATCGCCGGACTGGCCTTCAGAACGGATGCGGGGATTGTCGTCACGAAACCCCGGCCGCTCATCGCCGATCTTGACAGTCTGCCGCAGCTAGTGAGGGATGCACCTCAGGAGATGGTGGGGGGGATAAAAGGAGCTGCGATGTTAGGGAGCCGTGGTTGTCTCTTTAATTGCTCGTTCTGTAGCATCAGACAGTTTTACGGCGCGTCACGGGGTCTCTTGCGGCGGACCCGATCGCCTCACGGAGTCGTGGCTGAAATGTCCCGCCTCTACCATGAAAGGGAGATCCGGTTTTTCAGTTTTCAGGATGACGATTTTGCCTCGAGGTCGCGAGCCCAAAAGGATTGGGTGACAGCATTCCTGAAGGAACTGAGAATTCGCAGGCTGGTTGGTGACATAGCGTGGAAGGTATCATGTCGCGTCGATGACGTCGAGTCGGAAATGCTCGGCAAGATGCAAGACTATGGATTGCTTGGTGTATACCTTGGAGTGGAATCGGGCAGCGATGCAGGGCTGCGAACCTTGAACAAGCATGTGAGCGCGGCGCAGAATCTTGCTGCTGTCGATCTCCTCAAACGGCACAACATTGCCCTGTCAATCGGGTTCATGCTCTTTGATCCGTACTCCACGGCAGAGAGCATAAGGGAGAACATTCGATTTCTGAAGACCGTAGGGGACGACGGCTACTTTCCTATCAACTTCTGCAAGATGCTTCCCTACGCCGGCACGCCGATCGAGGCCCGCCTTCGCGATGAGGGCCGCCTTAAGGGGACCGCAACACGCCCCGAATACGACTATCCTGACGGAAGGCTGAACTGGTATGAGTTCCTCGTGCAACGCCTCATCCAACGCCGCAATTTCAGCCCGGATGGAAACGTCATGCTCCTCCAGCAGGCGGATTTCGACCGGCGCTTGGCCACCTATTTTAGACTCGCGAAACCACACCAGGAATACGGTACTGCTCTTTCGCGCATTATTCAGCGCAGTAACATATGCGCTACGGAAGCACTCGAGGTATTACTCGAGGATCTTCTTGCCTATGGTATCGAGTACCTTCTTCAAGAAAAAGAGCGGGTTGTCAAGATCTTCGAACAGGAGTGGCGTGAAGAAATGAGGGTGGAGGTCAACCTTCAGAAATTGTGTCTGTCCTCTGATGTCGGCCGTGAGGTCAATCCTCCGTGCTTGGTTAACAAAGAAGAGGATTTGACCGCGCAGCAGATATAGAAACTGACGCATTTGCACGTACGCAATCATTGTGCCAAGAAATGGTACAGGCCGCTCTGTCGATTCTTCCACATTGTATCGAGGAGGCTCACGGACATGAACGTCAAGGTCTATCACAACGGGGATGATGTATTCATTGCCTGGAAACCCGAAGGCGTAATCCCGGATTGCCGGGGCTTTGCACTTTTGCGTCGCAGGAATGGAGTTGAAGAGACAGTGAGCACATGGGTCGGTTTTGAAGACGACGAGTACCAAGATGGAGAGCGTCGTTCTTCAACGAACTGGCCTATTCAGAAATATCAGTGGACCGACTATATGGCGAACCCCGGCGATACGCTTCAATATCGCGTAGTGCCAATGGTCGGGCCCGACAAAAAAAACCTGCATGCCGATACCAGCACTGCCAGCGAGTGGACAAAGAAGATTACGCTCACCCATCAGATGGCGCCGAAAATCGAGGCCTACTTCAACCGCGGCATTGTCGCCGCTCAGTGGGTGTCGCGTCGGCTCGATATCAGCGGGGCCAATTTGCAGAGCAAGAAGCTGCGCACAGTGATCAGCACGCCAAACGATCCCTTTCGTAACTATCTTGCTGGTCCGTTAGGCACAGAACTGTTCGAATTGATGGCTTCGACCCTGAAGGAAAAGCGCGACATCTATGCCGCCCTCTACGAACTGGATGACAAGCAACTCGTTACGGCGCTGGCGGCACTCGGGCAACACGCCCATGTGGTGCTTGCCAATGGCAGTGCGAAGAAGAAAGGGCAGGACCAGAACAGCGAGGCACGGAAGGAACTTCAGGGCAAGATCGACCTGCACGACCGGATGATTTCCCCGCGGGCATTGGGGCACAACAAGTTTCTGGTCATCTGCGACAAGCAGCAGAAACCCCGTTGGGTGTGGACTGGCAGCCAGAACTGGACGATGACCGGGCTGTGCACGCAAGCCAACAATTCTGTGCTCATTGATGCTCCTCAGTTGGCGAGCGAGTACCGGAAGCAGTGGGATTTGCTCCGGGATGCCGGCCCTGATACCCCCCCAGAATTGAAGAAAAGTGATAGTGTGCCGCGGGACCCAACTGTTGGGCCGAGAAAAGTACGGCTCTGGTTTACACCGACAATAGGGCAAGTAGATCTTCAGGAGGCACGCGGCATCATCGCCGGAGCAAAACAAGCAATACTCTTCTTGATGTTCAATCCCGGGCCTAGAGATACGCTGCTCAATGAGATCATCAAGACTGCACAAAGTGGAACAGCAGGGAAGAGGTTGTACATTCGCGGGGCAATCAATCAAGATCCCAGCACGACAAAGAATCCTGTGCAACTCTTCGACCTTGGTACTTCGGAGAAAGCGGACTATGACGTTGTTCTTCCTGCAGCAATCGACGAGGCAACGAAGTTCTTCCGCAGGGAGCTGAAGAAGTTGCCCAAAACGTTTGCTATGGTCCACAGCAAGGTGGTGTTGGTAGATCCACTGAGCAAACATCCGGTAGTGCTTACAGGATCGCACAATCTTGGTCCGAAGGCAAGCTCCTCGAACGACGAAAACCTGCTCATTATCCGGGAAGCGCCCGGTCTTGCGTCGGCCTATGCAGCGAACATCATGGCCATCTACAACCAGTATCGTTGGCGCTTCCGCCGCCAGACGCAAGCGAAGAGCAAACGGTGGAAAGGGCTGCAAGATAACAACCAATGGCAGAAGGGGTATCTCAAGCCAGGGAGCAAAGCGCTTCGTGAAATTGACTTCTGGGTGGGTAAGTAAAGGAGAAGGGGGCCTTGCCATGGATCAAAGGGACTCCAAGAGCTGCAATGTCGCATTTGGCGTCGTTCAAGTCCGGCAGCTTTGACGTACTAATGTTCGCTGTGCACATCCAGAAGTTAGAAGCTTCCCGCGGCTTGGTGACTCAGCTGAGTGTGATCTCTATTGATTTTGTACAGTAGCAGGAAAGGGCCCGCAACATGCCTATCATCGCAGACAAACTCGGAGCGTGGCAAATAGGAGGAGATCGGAGGAAAGGCAGAGTGGAATTCAAGATCTACTTTCCTAAGGGGTGGGATCCGCACATCACGTCTATTCGCGCGGCGGGAGATTTTCAGGAGCAGATTTCCGAACACCAGAATTGGGATTTTCCCTCGGGCTTTGAGCTGACAAAGAAGGAAACCCCGGAGGGGACCTTCTGGAGCCATCGTACCGACAAGGAACTCAAGGAAGGGTTCTACCAGTACAAATACCTGATTACTTTTACTGACGGCACATCGAGAATAGTGTCAGATCCTTACGCACGGTACGGCGGCACGGATAATCAGAATGCCGCCTTTGTCATCGGGGGCAGTCGGCCTGCAGATAACGTCGTGCCACCGCTCAAGAACGGACGGAAGCATTTGCGCGATTTGACTGTGTATGAGCTCAACCTCGATGACTTCACTGCTGAATACAGGGGAAAGAGATCTCCGCTTGATGCGGTTACCGATAAGCTGGATTACCTGACACAGCTGGGATTCAATGCTATCCTCTTCATGCCCTGGACTGCATGGAAAAACCGTGATTTCGACTGGGGATACGAACCCTTCCAATACTTTGCGGTGGAATACCGCTATGCCAACGATCTCGACCACCCATCGGAAAAACTATCCTGGTTGAAAACACTTGTCAGGTCATGCCACGAACGCGATCTTCACGTGATCATGGATGGTGTCTACAACCATGTCAGCGTGGATTTTCCTTATAAATCGATGTACCTCAATCCGAATGACTGTCCGTATTCAGGAACCTACGGTGGAAGCTTTTCGGGTTTGCAGGATTTGAACTTCAACAATGAGTGCACGAACCTGTTCATTCTGGACGTCTGCAAGTATTGGATGGAAACATTCAACATTGACGGCATTCGTTTCGATAATACAGTGAATTTCTATGTCGCAGGGGATCCCAACGGTCTAGTCCGTCTCCTGGAGGGCATTCATGCATTTGGCGAGAGAAATTTCTCGTTGACGCTGGAGCATATCGATATGAGCGCAGCTCGCCTCACGAATGACACGATGGCGACGAGCTTCTGGGACAACTCCCTTTACGCGTGCACGTTCCAATATCTGTGGAATAGGCAGATCGACTCAAAGTTTTTGAACTCGCTCAATAACCAGCGATTCCTAGACTCCGTCGACAAAGTGCCGACTCTCTATCTCGGCAACCATGATCATTCGCATGTGGGCTGGCAGGCGGGAGCCGTAGCAAATAATGGTTCCATGCAGTGGTACAAGACTCAACCGTATGTCATCGCGTTGTTCACTGCTTCGGCGTCGCCGATGGTCCAGAATGGTTCAGAATTCGGTGAAGACCATTGGATTCCCGAGGATGACCAGGGAACAGGCAGGAGGGTTTCTCCGAGACCGTTGCGGTGGAAGCGTGCAATTGACTCAATCGGCAGAAACCTCACACAACTCCATGCGAGAATGGCCAACATTCGGCAACAGTATCCGGGGCTTCGTTCAGCGAATTTTTACCCTCAACCCTGGGAAGAATGGCAGACGAAATTCAATCCGGAAGGATATGGAGTCGATGTTGAGCGACAATTGGTTATCTATCATCGATGGGGATTGAATGAGCAGGGTATTCTCCAAAGGTTCATTATTGTGCTGAATTTTTCAGATCAACTTCAGGAGGTATGCGTCCCTTTTCCGGAAAATGGAGTCTGGACCGATCTCCTGAGTGATTACAGCGGCAGCTGGAAACCACTGGTATCGAATGGGAAATTGTGTTTTAGGGTTGGTGGCAACTGGGGGCACGTGTTTTTCCTGTAGGGAATCAAGCACGGGTCTTCGCATCAGACGAACCCAGAGCTCAATTGTTCGACTATTACTATCACGCTGTCCTTTGTATTCTCATAGGAGGGATATGTTATGAAGACATCGAACCATCCTGCCTCCCATCACACCGGATTGTCCTGGATTGTCATCGTGCTATCATTCCTTCTTGTCGGCTTTGATGTTGGCGGAGAATACGCCAATAATGACGCATGCGGCAACGTCCAACTTCCAGATGCTGACAACGATGTGTATGGATTTGTGGATATGATGACCGCTTTTGGGAACGTACGCAAATTCGTCTTTGGCAACACTTCCTTCTGGCCTGATGACATGGTGGATTGCAGCGTGTCCGGTGGACTTGATTGCTCATATGGTGATAACGTAACGGCTATTTACCTCCATTCGCATGGCGGTTCTACCAGTGAAGCATTCAGAATAACAACAGGCACAACAAGAACTATAGACGGTTCAAGCACTTGCCGTTCGTATACGTACTTCAACAAGAAGCAATGGTGGAAATTGGGGGACAGAAGCTTGCGGTACTTGTTCTTGGTCTCATGCCACTCGTTAGAGCTTTCTGATTTGAGTCATTGGGATGGAGTTGCAAGAGGTCTTCACGTCATCACAGGTGGAGACGGTGACCTATTTTCTACCCCCGGTCGCGGGTCCAGTTTTGCCCTGCTCCTCAACTTTCCCTTTTTCAGACAGTCGATCAAGAACGCATGGTTTTCTGCGAGGAATTCGGGAGAAGAAGCAGTGGTGATGGCGTACGGCTCTTCACAGGCCGATGCAATCAATCGGAGAGACAACGAAAAACTCGGTTGGTCGATTGCGCCGGTTTCTCCTGTTGCATGGAGAGCTTGGTCATGGATACAATGACATGATTCTTCTGAATCAATGACTATGATGCGGAGGTATCAACCATGGACTCATCACATAAGAGATTTGCCTGGGTATTCGGACCAACTGCTCTGTCGTACATTGTTATTGCGTTGGCACTCTCCGGGTGTCCAAAAGAACAGCCGAAACTCGATGTTGTTTTCAAATCGGAACTGCAAGGGACTGTACCACAAGAATTGGACGTTTACGTTCACTCACCTGAGGCCCTTGACAGGGCCGCCTTCAACAAAAAACTAGCTATGTTGAATCTCAAGTCAGTGGGCAACTTCGAGGAAACAAAATTCGGAATTGTCTTTAGAACTAAAACGCATGCTGTACTGGTGTCGCCTGCAACTGGTGCCGAAATGTACATCGATTCCGCACGTTTCATGGTCGAACGGCCGGGGAAGTTTCCCGCACTAGAAGAGAAAAAGGTACAGGAGCTGGCAAACCGTTATGTGCGGGACACTATGGGGATGCAGCCCGAAGAGATCAAATTTGTGAAGACCCAATACCTGCATAATGCAGTTCAAGGTCCGGATGGCAAGCCTGTGGAAACCATCGACGAGGCAATTGCCATTTTTGGCAGAATGCTTGACAAAGTGGAAATCGTGGGCTACGGTGGGTTTGTCAAAATACATTTTGATAACGAAGGGAGGGTCAGCGGATACCAGAAGGAATGGAGAAACTGGAAGCCGTTCAAAAAGGGGCAGAGAATCAAGCAGTATGCAGAGGCAAAAGAAGACTTCATGACATTGATGCAAACACGTCTGAAGAATGGTGGGTATGCAAGAGTAAGCAGTGTGACTTTTGGCTATTTTGAGCGTGGGTTTCTTGAAGAACAAAAGTATCTGCAACCTGCGTACGTTTTCAACACTGTGTACTATGACAAGGAAACAAATCAATCTGTGGCAGCAAGGCTGGAGGTGATCCCAGCCATTTCAGAGCTTCTTGAGCCGCTCATCGTCGACCAGGATTTGAGTTCTAGAGATGATAGAAGACTGGACAAACGCTAGCGTATGTTAGGTACCAGAGTATCTCGCCAAGTACTTGGTTTGGATCGGGGCACAATGGGTAAACAATGAGGAGTTCTTCCGCGGGGGAAGCTGGTGTCCGAAGGATTGCGTGTGAGAGTTGATCGTTGACGGATGCAGAGAGACTCAATCTGAGTCTCCAAGATGGTCGCCTGGCTGTGGCGACCAGTACCTCAAAGCGGTCGGCTATCTGACTCGCAAGCGAGGATTGTCGTAAGGCTGCTTGTCTTGGGGATTTCAATGCTTATGAATATATCAAGTAAGGCAAGAATGGAGTGATTTGCCGGACGAGAACGGGATCGTTACAGGCCGGTACGACATCATTAACAGCAAGGAGGCTCTTATGCGATATTCCATTGTCTGTGCTGCACTTGCTCTGTTGTGTGCCTTAAGTTACGCGCAGGATCAGGACAGTACACAGGTAATCATACATCCACCGCCACTTCCAGATATTAATATAGGAAATGGGTCCTCCCAGCCAACACCGGATCAGATCCCCGTGGATCATAAATGGTTTCAGCAGCATAATCAGGCGCTCCTTGATATCCTTGATGTGCTAGTTGATGATACATACGCCGGCAAGGAGGCCAAAGCCCTAAAGGAGAAGTTTTCTAAAGAGAAAGAGTCGTTCACTGCGACGGCGGATGCTCGAATGTCAGCAATCCGAAAACTCGTTGACTTGAAATGCACCAAGAAGTAGGGGGGTAAAATGAACCCGATGAAATGGCTCTCTCCTCTGGCCATGGGGATACTATTCTCTGTCTCTGTTCAGGCACAAATAGGCGTGCCTCCCAAAGAACGCCCCGAAGGATTGACTGAAAAGGATCGGTTGTACAAGGATTTGATGACCTCAGAAACGACGTCAAAGAATATCAGCACTGCTCATGTCGCGACATTGCCGCAACCTTCTTCGCCGGGAATCGACTCTGTTCGAGAGGCCCTTGCCATTCAGGAGATTGCTACGCGCATTGAGTACGATAAGAGCCAGGTAGCTGACTATCGGCACACGGAAGAGGTGTTTAAATGGCAACTGACCTCCTCTCGCATCATTTTCTGGATAGTGGTACTAATTGTGTTGTCCGGGCTTCTGCTCTCCTGGTTGCAGTTTGCTAGACCTGATCCGTATGCGAGGGACGCGAACAAAACGCCGGTGAGTTCAGTTCTGAAATTCTCTTTCAAGGGCGGCATTGAGGTGATCTCACCCGTTTTGGGCGTTTTGATTCTAGTGATTTCCCTTGCGTTTTTCTACCTCTATCTGGTGGAGGTGTATCAGATTAGGATCGTGAAATAGGGCGACAGTTCCGGACAATTATCGGTGTGAGCCGCGAGATGTCGTCAATGGCTGAAATTGGTCGCCTCATTTGACAACGTTCGAGTCGGATCTTATATTGCTCTCACAGTTCCTCTGCTCACGCCGGCATCAGAAGGGGCAGAGAAATCCCTCAAGCCAGATCGGATTCTGTGCAATCAGCGAACGAATCAGATTTCTAACTCGCCCCGCTCGTTATGTGATGTGATTTTGGGAGTAAACCGCAGGTCGGTAGTCCTCCCTCTGGGGACGAACAACGAGGAGACCTTCGGACCTTCGGGGGAATCTGCCCGAAGTCTACATAGTATCCTGGAGGCATTTGAGGTCGCAGCCCTGAGCGACCGTGAGCAAAGTCGAAGGGTCGAAGGACTGCCCGACCTGTCCGCCATCTTTTTGGCGGAGGGCACAAGAGAGGGAAGAGGGGAGAGTGATGAAGGAAGAGTGAGAAGTGTGCGTCTGAATGTGCGGTCGCTCTACAAGTGCTTAAATCGAATCCCACCGAGAACAAAACCACGGTTACCCAAACCGTTGTACGGATCGAACCGCAAATCTTAGATGTCGCGTTGTTGTGTTGTTAACGAGCGTCGGGTAGCACGTTTCAATTGAATGCGAGTTACTTTTGAGAAAGCAAGGCATACTTCTCTTGATAATTGTTGTCGCTCAATCCGTAGCAGCGACAAACAACATCTACCGTGTATATGCAGTGGACGAGACTCACAAGATAGTGCAGACTGATACAACGATGCGCTGGATGATAGATTCAAATCTTGTTTGGGTTCAAGATTCTATCCACGTCTTTGGGGGAAGGAATGAGGTTGTTGGGTTCCAGCTGTTGATTCAAGCGAGCTCAACTGGTAAGGCTACACGCGTGAATGTAACACTGGATAGACTCTACAATTCGCGCTATACGATCAAGAACACATCTAAAGATCCATCACAATATGTTGGGAGATATATAGAACTCTTCAAAGAGGACTATGCAAAGATTGACTCCCAGGGAAGCGGAAGTGGCTCGTTGATGTGGTACTTCTATCCGGGTCATGGGTCAACTGACGGCCATCCTGACTATGCTGGTCCCTCTCACTACTATCGTCCAACTGGATCCGGTGATGTGAAGTATGTTCCTGATGGACTCATACCGTTTGAATCTCCTAAAGATGGCGCTCCATTTGATATCGACAAGGCCAGAGTCCAGGGGGTATGGATAGATATCTACATCCCAAAAACTGCGGTGGCTGGATTCTACAATGGGACAATAAAAGTGACGGAGAGCGGAACACTGCGGCGCGCGATCCCAGTGCAACTTGCTGTTTACAACTTTGACCTCCCGGATGTAACCCACTTTCCGGCCTGGGCGTATGCAGACCGGCAGGGAATAGAGCAGAACTTTCTTGTGTCGAATATCTGGAGGAAGGGCTCATCCATGGATTCCATTATGGCTGCCTACTATCGAATGGGGCACAGACACCGGCTTGAGGTAGATGAAACGATGTCATCAACATATTTATATGATGGTGCCAGGATGGGAGGATTCTTCAGCGGTTGGAGATTTTCAGCTTCGGAGGGTTACGAGGGACCGGGGCAGAACGTCGGTATGCCCATGTATGCAATTGGGATTTACGATCAGAATGCTAAAACGGCTTTGACGAGTGGAGAATCGCTAACACATAGGACTCACACTTTTACGCGGACAACTGGGTCGTTTATCACAGATGGTTGGAAAGTTGGCAAACTAGGCTATATCTCTGATAACTCTGCAAACAACAACAAGAGATTTTCTGTGACGGGCATCTCTGGTGACGGAAAGACCATGACATTCTTGAATGACTATCTCTCATCGGTAGTGGCTCATGCTACTACTCTCTATTGTATCTTCAAGAATGCGGGTGCGATAACGACTGGATTTGCAGATGCTGCAGGGTATGAGACTCGGGAGTCATGGTGGAGTGCATCGAATGCCTGGGAGAAATTCTTTCGTGACAGTGCAAATGCCACAATACGAGTCAAGTATATGACTGATGAGCCGTGGAACATATATGCTGACACGGCAGTGAATCTCTACACCATCCGTACAAAGAAGGATTGGCTCACAAGCAATCCTGGCAATGGCCGCAACTTGAAAATCATCGTCGCCGGGAAATTAGATTTTCCTCGTATGTATCCGTGGATTGATTACTGGATGCCCTCGGGGGGAGTGTATTTCCCGCCAAACCCGCCTGAGGGAGACAGCATTCCTGAAGGATATGTGGAGACAAGGGCAGCATGGCTTCGGGAGCGGGGTAAGCACGTGGGATACTACAACAGCAATCGGCCCGCTTTTGGTATTACTCAGATGATCGATGCATCGGCAGGAGATGCACGGTCAGGTCCATGGGTAGCGGCAAAATACGGGATTGAATTCTATTTCGTGATGTTCTGCAACTGGTACAGGCAATCAGCCTACACGATGTTTCCAAATAGAGGGAGATGGGATGTATGGGTGAGACCGGTTCAATATTACAATTGGGATACAGCCGGAGCTGGCCCTGCGGATGATCACTGGGATGACAGGATCTGGGGAAATGGACTGCTCATGTATCCTGGTCAATCGCTCTTCTTTGGAGGGCCTTCGGACAAGGGAATCCGTGGGCCGATCGCAAACATTCGATTGAAGAACTGGCGCCGTGGACAGCAAGACTTTGAGTATATCTACCTCGCACGGAGTCTCGGACTGACAACAGAGGTATCTCGTATCATTGATGCCGTTGTGCCTTGGGCGATAGATCAGCGCCCTGGCTACATAGGTTCAGAGATGAGTAGAAAATCTCAGCCATCATATCCAGAGGAGGGTTATCGCTATGAGGTGGCCCGGAAGGCGATCGCAGAACTCATTGCGTCTGCAACTTCCGTAACACCCAAGAAAAGATCCAAGCATTAATTGACAGGGTCGCTGTCAGAATTTATCCGGGAGGGGTGAGGGGATATGGCAACGAACCTTCGTGTGATTGACTTTCGAGAAGTCTATTGCGGAAATCCGGTCGGGTCAATTGTCAGGTTCACATGGGAGTGGGCGCCAGCGGATTAAGTCGGAAACATTTGGGATTCACCACATTATCAATGTCCACCTCAGTAAGCCTGGCAGGTCCGAGGGCGGATAGGATGCCAAGGCAAGAAAAGAGAAAGCATGATTCACAGGAGCTTGCGCAACAGGGCAACGGCTCGCTTTCCCGTCCGGTACCATGTGCTCTGCGGGTAGTTCGGAAACTCACTGAAATGCCGATGCACGGTCTGGTCAAACTCCACCCGGGACATTCCTATTCGCGCCAGGAACGTCTCCAGTATAGGTGGTGGTTCTCGAGTTTCGTCCGCTTCCGCGTTGTGCAGAGCCTCCTCACGGGTCAACTGCTTCGTTCGAACGAGAGAGCTGTAGGATTGGGTGACTTCGGAGTAGCCCCACTTTCTGTTCTGAAGATAATCCTTCAGCGGGTTTAATACGCAGTCGCCGTGTTCGAGTTCATCAGATGTTGGTCGCCATCCGATCTCCTTCTCGAGCAGTTCGCGCGCCTGTTGGAGGCCGGGATAAACAAGATCGAGCACGTCCACAAGTGTGGGCCCTGTGTGCAGATATCGGCGCATCGCCCGACTCCATGGGTTCTTGATGACAAACCGTTCCACCTCCTCGAAGTTAACGTGACCCTTGAGAACATTTTTGTAGTAGGCGCGATCGGCATATTTGGAGGCACTGACTCCTTGGATGCCGCCGAAGAGTCTGGTCGAACCTCCCAGCAGGATCAGTGAAATACGATTCTGTGTCGCAATCTGGTACGCTGCCGCCTGAATGATGAGATTGCAGGGTGTACAGAATTCTCCGGCTCGAGCGAGAAACACCTTCATGAGTTTGTGCAATTGACTCTCGCTCGGTTTATAGGTGAACAGGTCCACCCCAAGGATGTTCACTGCGCGCTGAATATTCTCGCGTGCCTTGGCCGACTGGAATCCATTGTCGAAGTTGTATGCCAGCACTTTGAGTTGGAGGAGACGGCAGGCTGCATACAGCACCAGCATGCTATCTTTGCCGCCGCTGACGGGGACGAGACAATCATACCTTGCATTCGGTTTCCGGTACCTGGCAACAAGGCGGTCGAGTTGCTGATGGCGCACTGCCGCGGAGGGGAGGGGGTTCCGCCCTTCCCGCCGGATGAAATCACGGCAGTAATTGCAGCTCCCGCGATCGTCAAGCCTGACACCCGGAAGCGAATCCGGGAGAATGCACTCGCCACAACGGCTGGCCTCTGTAATCGGATGGCTCCTCATTTTGTGCTAAGGCAAATAAGTATGGGGATCTGAGCATTTCCCGCTTGAATCTATGCAATATCAAGATGGAAAACCTCCGGTTGAGAGTCAAGCAGGACCCCTCTATACTCAATCATTAGCCTGAATCCGGCGTGAAAAACATGAATCTTCTTCTGGCCGCATCTTGACCACTGTGATGGCAGAGCAGCCTGTTGATGCTCGGTGATTGTTGATCCTGGGAAGCTTCAGCTTCAATAACCCCAGGTCGGCAGTCCCGCTCACTTTTCACAACCTACGACGAGAGCGGGATCCTCGGTCCGCCAACAAAGTTAGCTTCGACGTCGTCTCGCTAACTTTGGGTGGACCGGGATTCGCCGTCCCGTTCCGCTCTCTCGGAACGGGACCCGCTTCGACGAGCGGGAACCTGCCCGATGGCACTTCCCAAATGAGTGTACCCGCTTTGCCTACCTCGTCGTAGAATCTCAACGCTCTCGCGACCTGGGGTCCCCCCCCGATTGTGAAGAATTGTGCTTGACTTTTGAGAACAAATAGTGTACGCTGTTCCACCATTTTGTTTCGTCTGTTCTTTTTTATCGCCTCTTGACGGATTCTCCACTCGCGCAGGAACGGGGAATTTCAGAGGCAAATGGAGGTCAATGGACTACCGATCCCCCCGCTCTGACCACTCGACCTTCGCCTTGTGTTCCCTCCACGGTTTTTCTGCTCTCAGACCTTGCCGACATAGTCATACGATTTTCCCTTTGCGACCGGCAATTCCCTTCCAGAGGTTTCAGGCTTCGTTTGTAGGAACTCGAAATCTTCACTTATCTCACCAACCCACTCACCAATAGGAGCGTCTTATGAGACGTTTTCTTGGTCTACTTGCCCTGTCGGGGCTTCTTTCATTCACGGTTATCAATGCTCAGGAAAAATCTACCCTCACGACCTATCGGGTCTCCCCCAAGCCGGGGAAGGACTCGGCGTTGAAAAAGGCTCTTGCCGAACATGTGGCAAAATATCACACGGGGAACTGGAAATGGCGCGTATTCAGCGTCATTTCTGGATCCGATGAAGGCTCCTACCAGCTGAATGAAGGCCCGAATTCCTGGACCACATTGGAAGGGCGGAAGGACATCAGCGACGAACATACGCGTGACTATGAAACCAACGTCATGCCGCTGGTCGAGAAAGCGACCCCCCAGGCCTACCTGCTCCTCCGAAGGGAGTTCAGCACAGATTCTGTCTCGAACACGTTCAAGAAGGCGCTTCTCAGACATTTCTATCCGAAACCGGGGCGGGGGGTAAGGATTATGGAGTCGTTCGGGATTTGGAAAAAAGTGTGGGAGAAGCTGGGAATGAGGGTTACGGTCTGGTCGAGCTTCTTCTCGGGAGAGCCCGAGTGGGTGATTGCCGTGCGGCTTCAAAAGGGGTTTGTCGACCTTGAGCAGCCGATGGGAAAGGCGCTGGCCGACGGATATGATGAAGTCGCTGGCCCAGGCGCGTATGCGCGCTTTCTGGACGATCTCGGCCAGAACGTCAGCAGAATCGATGAAGACATCATCGAATTGTTGCCGGAATTAAGCTCGAAGTAACGTCTGAGGCGATCGCGATTGTGTCTCCGCTACTCCACATCCCGCAGAAGGCGGGATGTGGAGTTTCAATTCCCTCAAGTCAGACCTAATAACTGGATCAGGAAGGAATTTCGCCCTCTCGTGCGCTGTCTGGAAGCAGTGACCCGCTGTTACCCAAGCCGTACGTTTCCCTCAATATCTGATCGGTTCTGCCCTGGCTTGGTTGAATCCACTTATTTTCCGCTGCTTCATTGACCAGTTACGCTTCAGTAAGTTATACATGGGCGCCTTCAAGGGGGTGAATCAGTCCCTTTCGAGGATTAACTACTTTTTCATCCTTTCAGGCGATTCATCCTGAAATTCAGTCCGGTATACTTCATCAGTTTTGTGATTCTTGCGTTGAGCCTGCTCCAACGACCTCCTTGGTGTAAGCCACCCACGCAAACCGAGTACTGGATGACACAAGAAGGGGGAGTCGGTGCGTCGACGTGAGATTCGCGTACTTATTGTTATGCGAAGTGCCCTACAATCCACATTTACTCAATAACCTCTTAGGAGAAGCCTCATGAAGCAATTTCTGGTAGTTATCCTTGCGCTCGTCTGCGTGCTCCCCGTGTGGGGACAGAGTGCTGGTGGAAAGGATCTGATCAAAGTCGAAAACGACTGGGGCAATGCCTGGGTGAAGAGCGATGGAAAGTTCCTCGACCAGCTCTATGCCACAGAATATCTTGCGACCAGTTCAGATGGAACCGTGTTCAACAAGGTCGATGGGATCAAAGATGACACCTCGCCTGAGTATACGGAGAAGTCGTTCAGCCTTTCCGATCTGAAGGTGCACATCTATGGTGAAACCGCGGTTGTTACTGGCCGCAACAACGTGGCATTCAAGAAGGGCGGGAAGGCTGAACAGCTTGATATTCGATTCACTGATGTCTATGTCAAACGCGACGGCAGGTGGCAATGTGTGGCCACCCAGGGGACCAAGGTTGGAAAGAAATAACAGGTCCGACGTCGCATAGATCCATGAAGGCTGCACGACAGGTCGATGATCAGCGGTGTGCCAACGAAGCATGTTTCTCTTCCACGTTGTCCTGACATGACGCAAAACTGCATTGTTGCGACAGTCATACGCCACGCAGCCAATTTACTTTAGAGGCGGCAGATTGGGAGGATAAGATCCGGCGCTCTTTTCTTTCTCGTCGGAATCTCTCATCTCCTGAGGCTTGCGTACCAGTGCCCTCAGTAGGGAATGCGTACTTGTTGTGGGGAGATTCACGACGAATGGCTGAGCGAAGGACCCTTAGAAGTCGTGGATCATGCGAAACAGCGCTCAGTAATGTATTTTCTTGCCGTCACATACTCAAGGAGATCACCATGGCAAAGCCCAAGCTCGTAACCTATTTCAAGACAACCCTTGAAGACAAGCCGGGGATGCTGCTCGCCGCCGCAAGGGAGATGAAGTCCAAGAATCTCGGGCTTTTTGCGCTGTGGGCATACAACACCCAGCCGGGACAAGGAGAGCTCTTTTGCATCCCGAAGAACCCTGACAAGTTCCGGAGTACGTACAAACCATCCGGCATCCAGATGGAGGAGGGGAGCGGTCTCTTCCAGAAAGGGACGGACAAGACCGGGGCGCTTGTAAAGAGCCTCGAGAAAATGGCGAAAGCGGGGATCAACATCATGGCCATTCATGCCATTGCCGCCGGTGGCAACTATGGCTCGTTCATCCGGGTGGCTCCGACGGACGTCGAAAGAGCGGCCAGAGCAATCGGCGCGAAGTAGATACTTCAACGTGCCTGAATCGATACGCTGTTCTGTGAGGGATAGGTCGAGTGGGATACCTTGGCGGTTGAAAAAGCCACGGAGGCTCTACTGTATCGCCTCGCCCGGCTGGTGATCCCCCAGCACCTCGGCAATACGAGAAAATTCTGATCCGGGGATTTGTGGATCAGACAGGCAGGCTGCCTCTTGCGAATCGTGTAGAGAAAGTGGTGCTTAGAATGCCTGCATCACCCCTTTCAGCGGATCTGTGTAGCTCCTACGCCGGACGGTGAGGCTCTCTTCTCTTCACCTGCCCAAAGATCCGCATTTCCAACTGCCTCGTGACACACAACATTGCAGGTGGCTCGCTCTTGCCGGGAGGAGGAGGCATATATGCGTTTAGTCAGAGGCAGATGACGATGGAGGACGTGAGGTGTCAGTGCTGGTGAATGAAAGGAGAGAAGCGGAGTGTATTTCTACAAGATTCAGGTCCGCTCCGTCCTCCGCCAAACGTTGATGCGTTGATATTGAGGAGGACAGTTGCTATGTTTCGCCCGATATCCGCAATTCAGACCTCAGAATGCGAACTCACAACAAGAGGATCTCTACCGTGTCACGCAAAGGATGGGATCGGTTGCTCAGTGATATCCCGAAGTTTCGCACGCAGCGCGGCTTCAGGCTCGAAGCATATTCCGAATTCATGCCACCGCCACGGGTCGGATGGAGGCCCTACGGCACGAATCATCCGGCGCCACGGAATCCTGGAAGCCCCTACGCATGGCTGGTGAGCGAACGCGAAACTGTTTTTGAACTGCAGCCCGGCCTCCAGATCATCGCCGGGCAGGTCATGAATGCGCTGCAGCATCTGGATCGGGACGAGTCCGCAGAAGGGATCAGCCGATCGAAGCTCGAGGGGAACAGCTATTGGCCGGATGAGCTGAAGGGACTGGGTGCACTGCCGCATGAGCATTACGTGACGTTCATGCCGCTGGCCCTCTCACGCACTCAAGATGACAAGGGACGGATACGCTGGACGTTCTTCGGCGGGAGTGAGCAAGGGCCGGATCGCGCTTTCTGGAAGAGCTTCTATGATGCTCCGGGCAGGGAACGGATTCCCGAGTATGCGGTCGATTTCATTCGCCGGCTCCTGTCCAGTGTCTACAATGAACCCCCGCATCGGCTGACCAACCTTCGCGTCGCGGGTTTCAGGATCCTCCCAGGGTCGGGTCAATTGATCCACCCGCGCTGGCGACAGGATCCCCTGCCTCGCTGGACCAAGCCGTTCATCCTGGAGAAGGAAGAGTCACTGGATGGCGTCAAATACCTGCTGACGTTCCGTCCCTTTGGATCTCTGCCGGAGCCTGTACGCAAGGCCTATCTGGCGGGTCGTCTCCATTTGCTGCCGTTCCCGGGAAGCCTGATCTTCTGGGGAGTCCCGTCGTATCTTCGCATGGAACAAGAGCTCATGTTATCGACGCAGGTTCCTCTTCTGAATGTATGCGAACGCCGGGAAGCAGTACGTGGACTCCGCATTTTGCAGTCCGGGTGGATGCTGGAGCCGCGCGCGGGTGAGTCCGCGGCGGGCGCGTCGATGGTTGGGGCGGGTGGTACGTACCGGCGAACCCATCGGTGGGAACGTGTGGAACGGCACAAGGATGATCTGAGTGTTGCGGGATTGGCTGACCGAGTCTCCAAGGTTCTGTTTAGCTGCGACCCCGCTGACATCGAGCTCTACAGTAAACCGATAGCTCGCAACGCACAGATCTGGACCGATGGCAATGTCCTGATCCTGGATGGACCGCGTGCTGGCCGGAAGGAGTTGATCCGTGCTGCCGAGCTGTTGAAGGCCGGCGGGAGATTCGGATATCGCTTCTACTATCCGCCGATGTTGGTTGGTAAGTATGAAGTCTTCTGGCATATTCCGCTGGTGTGCTTTCTTGACCCGAAAACCGGCAAGGCTCAAATGCTGGAGGAGGCTCCCCTCGGGTACCTGACCGCATACGATACGTATGTGCCTGATGTGGACTCACCCGTCGAGTTCTGGCCAGAACTCCGGCGGCGGCCTGAGGTTGTGGCGACCGTGCGCGGCTACAAAGAGGCTTACGAACATAGTGACCATCAGATCGCACTCAACGCGCATAAGCTTCTCGAGGTCTCGGATTTTCTCGGAGGTCAGGTCCTGCCATGGGATTTCGCACGGAGCATTGTAAATCTCCCGCGCGAACAGACGCTGGATCAATGGCTGGAACAGGTTGCTGAGTGGAAGGTTTCAGGCGGATTCGGCGTGCTTCTCCACGAAGCACTTCGCCGCATCATTATCCCGCAAAGCGATGCGGCCCAGCGCCCGCTCCCCGAACCGCTGACATATCAATACACCGCGAACCGTGCGTTTGAGGAGTCGTACTGGAAGACCATCGCACAGCTGGCATCGGGTCGTTTTCTCAACAAGGATAACGCCGATTGCGTCAACGATAAACCATCGCTGGCGCTGCGTAAACGACCAAACCGTGACCTTGAGGCTCTCGGCGATTGGCTTCTTGCATACTATCGAAAAATGATCGCCAGTCAGGGAATGCGCGGGCAAGCGCACGCCGGGGACCTCCCCTTCGCCTGGCGGACCGATTTTGAGTTTCCCTGGATGGCAGGCTGGCAGGCAGGCCAGAGAAAAAAGGCTAATGAGCGCAATCTCCTAATCAGGATCCCGGGAAAAGACCGCACGCGAGCCGTCATCATGGCAGACCATTACGATACGGCCTACATGGAAGATGTCTACTACAAAGAACGCGGCGGAACGCTCGCACGCGTTGCTGCCGCAGGAGCCGACGACAATCACTCTGCGACGGCTGCGCTCATGCTGGCCGCTCCCGTATTCCTGCAGCTCAGCAAGGCCGGGAAGCTCACGTGGGATGTGTGGCTCGTCCACCTGACTGGCGAGGAGTTTCCGTCGGATTGCCTGGGTGCGCGGGACCTGGCTCGTCAGCTGATCGAGGGCTCGCTTGGCTTGAGGGTCAAGGGCACAAAGTCACTCGATCTCTCGCGAGTTGCCATCGAAGGTGTGTTTGTTCTCGACATGATCGCTCACAATCGTTCTACCGAACGGGATGTTTTTCAGATTGCTCCCGGGTTGAACCGGAGATCATTCTGGTTGGCATATCAGGCACATCTCGCCAACATGGTCTGGAACAGCAGTGTCCGTGATTGGAACGAACAACCAGACCGTCGAACCCGAGGGCGGGGGCAACGAAGTCCCGATGCCCTTACGATCCCAGAGACGGCCTGCCACCCATTGCTCCGGGGCGAAGTACGCATTCCGCGTGATCCGCGCAGTTCGCTCTACAATACCGACGGACAGATCTTTTCCGATGTGGGGATCCCGGTCGTGCTCTTCATGGAAAACTATGATATCAATCGCACGGGCTACCATGATACGCATGACAACATGTCGAACATCGATCTGGACTACGGATCGGCGGTCGCGGCCATAACAATCGAAACAGTGGCTCGCGTTGCGCATACGCCTGCGGGCCCTTTACGCTGAAGAATCAAGCGTGAAAGATGAAGAAGGTGATCGCGCAAAAGACGATCTTTTCGGGCTTCGTTCCTGTTAGCGGGGGACGGGCACGGCAAATCAGTGAGGCAACATGCAGAAACCCCGGCACGAACGCGAGTGCCGGGGTTCCTCAGTCCAATGTGGTATGCCTTAAGAACTAGAAGGCGAAGTCCACAACAAAGGCGACGAGGTGTTCATCCACTCTGGGTGATTCTCCCGTCTGACGAAACGTATACTCCGCGTGGAGTCCTACATTGACAGCCGACCAGTCGCCGAGGTAGTATCGCACCATCGCCGTGTATGCGTCGAGCTTCCGCTGGGCGTCATACGAAGGAGGACGCACCCAGTTGTACAAGAGTGAGACCACCACGCGGTCATTCATAAATGCCGCCCAATTGAACTCGGCAAACCCGCCGGTGAAGTCATAATTCTTCGTAGCGTCGAGAGTATTCAGCTCCTTGTTATCGTCCCCCATCATGAACAGTATGCCGAGATTCAAGCTCTCGTAGCAGAAGCTCCCATCGAACCCTAGCCGGTAGAAGGGTTGATTGTTGGTGCCGTTCGTCTCTCCCGTTGGACCGGGGACAGAAGTGCCAAGATCAACCGGTTGCCATCCATAATAGCCAAAAAGGCCCACACGCTGCCCTGCGGTCTGTCCATCCCCCTGCCCGAAGGTTTGGGTTGCGTTCAGATAGATGTCTTTGGCATTGTTGTTATCGGGATTTCCTCCGTTGCCATTCACGACACCGGCAGCATACTTGAAGCCGCCGGCAAAATGTCCGGCGGCCTCTATGCCGATCTGATTATCGTCGAAGACGAAGCTATTCGACGGTGTTGTGAACGAGTATACCTCGTAGGGTTCGAAGAGCGTGTATTTGCGCTTCGAGCTGAAGGGATGGTACGCCGGCTCGTAACGACCGACACGCAAGTTCAGTGCGTCCCTGACAATATTGCTGAAGACGATGTTCGCAGATTCAATACCGCCAAGCTGGGAAGGATTGTTGCCGGTTCCCGGACCATTGAAGTCACCTGCAGGTTCATCGACTCTCGGGGTATAGATCAAAAGGAAGGAGACGTCCTTGTGAAACACTCCGGCCGCAAGCAGATCGAGTCCGAAAATGCCAAAGGTGCTGCTTGTGCGGTTGTCCTGTTTGTACATGCTCAGGCCAGCGGAGGTTCGAAGTGCTAGTGGCGGGCCCTGGTCAAAAACAGTCTTCTCTGCGCCCTGCTGGCCGGGGATCTGATAACCATTATCCCGGTACCGCTGACCAAAGTCATTGAGTCTTGTGAATCCGCTGTGACACATGTTGCAATTGAACCCGTACTTGCGGGCAAACGCAGGGATGGCCCTCCCCGTGGCCGGAAAGAGGCTCCAGAAGAGGACCGAGATCACGAACGTGAAAAGGACTTTCTTCATGGCGTGGGCTCCTCTATTTCGGAAATGCTGCTGGGGGAATGGGCTTCACATTCGCAACCTCGGGATTCAGGCTGACCATCGCTCGCTTCATGAACGCAACAAGTGCACTTTTCTCGGTGGTGGAAAGCCCGAGTGGAACGATAAGGGGATCGAGGTTCGGACCGTCTGTATCACCGCCCCTGTTGTAGAATTCCACCACGCTCTCGAGGCTGGTTTCCGAACCATCGTGGAGATACGGGGCTCGCAGCGCCGCATCTCTCACGGTCGGAGTCTTGAACGCGCCCTTGTCATGCGGGTCCTTTGTTATTTCAATGCGCCCCAGATCGGGTTTTGCCGGGTCTTTCTCCTTCACGCCGATGTTGTGGAATCGTCCGTCGGTGAAATTGCTGCCCCAATGGCACGACGTACAGTGCCCTTTTCCGTTGAATATTTCGAGTCCCCACTTTTCCTGTTCCGTCAGTGCATCCTCAGAGCCGCGCACATACCGATCGAAGGGAGAGTCCGTCGTCACAACTGTTCGCTCGAACGCAGCGATCGCATCGGCTACCTGATCCACTGTCATCGGGCCCGACCCGAAAACAGCCTTGAACTCTGCAACGTAACCGGGAATGTCGTTCACCGTACGCAACATAGCGTCATGGGTATTGCCCATTTCAATTGGGTTCTGTATGGGACCTTTTGCCTGCTCCTCAAGGCTCGGTGCCCTTCCATCCCAGAACTGAAGCGGGAGATAGGCGGCATTTGAAACAGGGGGAGCTCTGCGTCCTCCCCGCTGGCCCTTGATGCCCGCACTTGTAGGTCCGGCATCTGACCAGCCTTTTGCAGGATCATGGCATGTCGCACAACTGATAGTGTTGTCCTTCGAAAGACGCGTATCAAAGTACAGTTGCTTGCCGAGAAGGACTTTCCCGGTCGTTTGTGGGTTGCCGGGCGGTATGGGAACGGCGGGCAGACTACCGAGCTTTTCAGGCCCAAGAACGTGGACATTGATTTGTGTGGGATCTTTCGGCGGCTCATCACCAGCCAGGACTTTATATGAGAGGAAGAAGAGAGCAACAACTGCAACAAGGGTCATCATGCGCATGGCTATATCCTCCGTGATGTGTTAATCGCAGCAACCGAGTTCAGAGAGAACGAGCCAGACTCCCTTGTGGGCCACGTGTGATACATGGAACACAATGGGGGAGAGATGGGAGGAACGATGGGAACAGACTGCATGGTACAGCCACAGCGTCTTGAGGCGCACGCCGCGACTTCGCATCGCTGGAAGAGGCGACGCAGCATCTCGTGCGTAAGATATGCCCTCTCCCTTTGAAAGTCAAGGCATCGGAATTCGAATTCACCCAATCGGCCGGCATTCGTGGGGGACGTGCGCACTTGAACTCGACACACATGGTACCCACTTCGTCTGCATTCTTGTTGCCGGCCACAGAGGAGTCTATGAGGGTTCAATTTCTGCGACAAGAACCCCGGCGATTTGTCAACCTGACCTGGTTCGGAGTCTCCGCGGCAAAAAAACCCTTGACTTTCAGATCTGGTCTCGTACATTGCGTGAGAAGACAATGGAATCAAGCCGCAGATCCATACTGCTGAATATGGTGGCGGTTGCATATTTTTCGGCAACCTACGGCAATATTCTGTGCTTCAGGTTCCCGCCGACCGGGTCTGGCGTCCCGGCAGTGCAGAAAGCAGCCGGACATTCCAAGCAAGCGCCTCGTTCGAGCTGGACTCCCCGACGGCACCTGCCTCTCGTCAAGATTTTCTCTATTGATCATCTTTCAACGGTCGGACGCGAGCTGACGTCTGACCACGATTTCTCCAGTATTCATATACTTCCTCGCACTCCTTCGAGCTGTGACCTGCATTTCGCCTCAGCATCTCGCGGTCGTGCCCCACCCCCAGCCTGACAGACAGTTTGCCGCCCGGGCCTCACACCGGCTGATAACTTCACAACATTCCGAATTGATGGAGCCGTGACACTTTGCGCCTGGCCGGCTGAACCTTTGTCCACTCATGGAGATCCGATTTCTTTCAAACTTGGCGCTGTCCAACGGGGAGGGCTACCACATGAGCACATTCCAGTTCATGACGAAATCGGAATTGACTATTCTACTCGGTCGGAAAGCCAAAAGTGCCGCAGAACTCTATGCAGGGCTTCGCGAAGTGCCTGCGATGTCTGTCTATTTTCATACGCATCACTTCCTTCAACAACACCACTACCTCTCCCCGGAACCTCCGAACGATTTTGCGTACTGGGTAACCAACGTCCTGAACGATGACCTCCTGGGGGAGCGGCTCGGGAGCATAGATATCATGCAGTGCATCAGCATCGAAGAGATCCGGCAGCGATTTTTGTCTCTTCTGGAAGAGTACTTGCCGACGGCCGAGCGAAAGATCGACTGTCCCCGGGGGGAAGAATTTCACTTCATGACCTGTCAGACGTTTGTCTTTCCAACCTCCTACAAAGTCTCTTCCCTCCGCGAGTTTCGAGACGCACTGGAGAACGTGAGTATCGATACGATCTACTACCACATGTTCGACGCGCGCATGCGTCCGGAGTTGGGGAACAACGATTTCTCCATTTGGATCCGCGACAACGGCAATCCTGATCTTGCCAAGGCGATCCAGGCGCTCGACCCGTATTCGCACACATTAGATGGATTACGGAAGGCAGTCATCAGACTGATAGAGGATCATGATCACAATTGAAGATTATGGGGCAGTTGTCGGCGCGGCAGACATTCAAGAGCTCTTCCACCTGGCCCGACATCTGCGCGGAAGAGTTGTTCAGAACATCAACTCGACTCCCGTTGGGGGCGGCGTCGCGGAGATTCTGAGCAGAATGGTTCCTCTCCTTAAGCAACTTGGAGTTGAAGCAAGGTGGGATGTCATCAAGGGTGACGAACGCTTCTTTGTTATCACGAAGAAGTTCCACAATGCTTTGCATGGTGTTCCCACGGACATCAGTCCCGGAGAACTGGATCTGTTCGTCGAAGTAAACCGCCAGAATGCCGCGGATATGCAATTTGGCGATATCGTGTTTGTGCACGATCCTCAGCCGATCGCACTGGTGCGTGAGCGATCCAGCCAGGGGCGACACTGGATCTGGCGTTGTCATATCGATTTCTCGCAGCCTGATCGACGGATCTGGCAGTTTCTTGAACAGTATGTGCGCCAGTATGATGCGGCGGTGTTTTCAGCACCGGCATTTGGCCGGTCCTTGCCGATCCGTCAGGTCCTGATTTCCCCATCCATTGATCCACTCAGCGACAAGAACCGGGAGCTTTCGGACCGGGAGGTCGACGGAGTGTTTGAGCGTTTTGGGATTGACCGGTCGCGTCCCGTGGTCACGCAAGTCTCGAGGTTCGATTTTCTCAAGGATCCGCTCGGCGTGATAAAGGCTTTCCGCCTTGCGCGGCGGCGTGTCAACTGTCAGTTGGTGCTAGCAGGTGGCGGTGCGATAGACGACCCCGAGGGTCCCGCCCTTATGCGGCAGGTACGGGAGGAGGCGGACAAAGACAAAGATATCCATGTCGTCTTTTTGCCTCCCTCCAGCGATATCGAGGTCAACGCCCTACAGCGTGGGTCCACAATCGTTCTCCAGAAATCACTTCGCGAAGGATTCGGACTGACGGTTGCAGAGGCTCTCTGGAAGTCGCGTCCGGTGATCGCAGGTGCCGTGGGCGGTATTCCGCTTCAGATAGCGCATAAATATTCAGGCATCCTTACACATTCGATTGAAGGAACCGCCGAATGGATCAAGCGGCTCATCAACGACCCCGTTTATGCTCGCAGACTGGGGGAGAACGGGCGAGAGCATATCAAAAACAATTTTCTTATCACCCGTCATATCAAAGACTATTTGATGCTCTTTCTCTCGATGGCCAATCGCGGAGATGTGACGTATCTGGAATGACGGTCGAGACAAGGAGCATGCCATGAAAGGCAAGCCATCAAACAGTCGCCGCTTTGTCATTGTGTCAAATCGCCTCCCTTTTTCCGTTGTGCGATCTGACGGCGGCTACGAATACCATGAGACCACAGGGGGGGTCGTGACCGGACTTTCTTCCTACCTCACGTCAATCGGGTCTGATCCAGATGCCCCGGCCGAGTATCTCTGGGTCGGTTGGCCAGGCGCAACGATCGAGCCAGGCGCACAACAGGAGATATCCAAACGTGCGTTGACACAATACCATTCCGTTCCCGTGTTTCTCTCGGAAGAGGAGATGGATCGGTTCTATCTGGGCTTCTGCAACAAGACGATCTGGCCCTTATTCCATTCGTTCCCGTCGCAGACGGTTTATGACGAATCAATGTGGCACACATATAAAAGCGCGAACGAACGATTCCGCGATGCGCTTCTGGCTATTCTGAAGCCAGGCGATCTTGTATGGATTCATGACTACCACTTGATGCTCCTCCCGCGCCTCCTGAGAGAACGGATACCGTCCGTTCAGATCGGGTTCTTTCTCCACATACCCTTTCCCTCTTATGAGATCTTTCGCTTGCTCCCGAGTGTGTGGAGAAAGGAACTTCTTGAAGGCCTTCTCGGTGCAGACTTGGTCGGTTTCCATACGTACGAGTATACCCAACATTTTCTTCAGAGTGTTCTGCGTATCCTTGGGCACGGCAACAATATAGGGCAGATCCTCCTCCCCGATAGGACAGTGAAGGCGGACACCTTTCCCATGGGTATCGATTACGAAAAATATTCCGCGGCAGCGTCTTCGCCGGAAGTTCAGGCTGAAGTATCCCGGCTGCGCGCCTCTCTGGGGGATGTCCGCGTTATCCTTTCTGCCGATCGCCTTGATTACACCAAGGGGATTCTCAACCGTCTTGAGGGATTTGACCTGTTCCTCGAACATAACCCGGAGTGGCGTGGGAAAATCGTTCTGGTGTTGGTCGTGGTTCCATCCCGCATCGGTGTCGATCAGTACGATCTTATGAAGCGGCAGCTTGAAGAACTGGTCGGCAGGATAAACGGCAAACATGGCAACATTGGATGGACGCCGGTGGTCTACCAATACCGATATGTGCCGCTCGCACCGCTTGTAGCTCTTTACGTCGCCAGCGACGTAGCCATGGTGACGCCGTTGCGGGATGGAATGAACCTCGTGGCGAAAGAGTACGTCGCAGCCCGGACCTCCGGCCGCGGCGTGCTCATCCTCAGTGAAATGGCAGGAGCGGCGAAGGAGTTGGGTGAAGCAGTCCTCGTCAACCCAAATCACTGCAACGAAATCGCCGCCGCAATTTCGACGGCGTTGAATATCTCCCAGGAAGAGCAGGAGTGGCGGTTACGGACCATGCAAGCGCGGTTGCAGCGCTATACTGTCCATCGTTGGGCAAACGACTTCGTGCAGGCGACTCTCGGGACTGTCGAAACGAAAAGGAAGTACGAAACCAAGGGCCTCGCCGGCGCAGAGCGCAAGCTGGTCCTCAACGAGTACCGAAAAAGTGCAAAACGGCTTCTTCTCCTCGATTACGATGGCACACTGGTGCCCTTCGTCCGTGATTATTCCCTGGCGCAACCAGGCCCCAAAGTGGTTTCTCTCCTGCAGAAACTCGCTGACGACCCTGCCAATCACGTCGTGCTGATCAGCGGCAGGGATCGCCAGGCACTTGAAACCTGGTTTGGGGCTCTCCCGATTCACCTGGTTGCCGAGCACGGGTTTCTCGCAAGAACGCCAGGAAATGAATGGCACTCCATGAAGGCAATTCCGGGAGACTGGAAGAACCTTCTCTTGCCGATACTGCATCTCTTTGCGGATCGACTGCCCGGGACAACGGTCGAAGAGAAGGAGTATTCGCTGGTGTGGCACTACCGGGGTGCCGAGCCCGAGCAGGGAGAGACCTTTGCCCATGAGTTGGCGGATAACCTCAACGCTCTTACCGGAAACGTCGATGTCCAGGTCATGCAAGCGAACAAAGCGATCGAGATCCGTGTCGCCGGAATCAACAAAGGGACTATTGCGCGAGACTTGATCGCAGGAGGCGCGTATGATTTCATTCTTGCTGTTGGTGATGACAAAACAGATGAAGATCTTTTCGCTGTTCTCCCTGACTGGGCGCATTCCATAAAAGTGGGTATTGCACACAGTCTTGCGAAGTACAATTGCAGTGACGTGGAAGAGGTCCACCGGGTGCTTTCCACGCTGGCGGCGGCCTCCTCCGCGAAGGAGACAGAGGGGAGTCCGGTCTCGCGGGCTCTCCATTTCCTTGCACGATTCACGAAACGGCTGGCATACAAGCCGTGACTCTTCGTCCACATGTCAAGACAAATGCTCGATCCAACAAGTAGGAGTCCTTCGGCCCTTCGGGAAAATCAGCCCCAGGACACGCACATTACACATTTCTCCTGTCCCCGATTGCACAGTTTTGGGTTTTTGGGCAGGGCGGAGTTGATTTACCGACCTCGCCGACGTATATTGGGTCAGCCCACCCCTCAGAGAAAGGCAGTCGTGTTTGATGCAAAAGCACAGACCGCCCGATATCCTAGCCGAGAAATCATACCGGACGATCTCTCTCCTGCGTCAAACGCAACCTGAGAGTCATTTTTTCTTTTTCAAAGGAGGACCACATGAAACGAACGACTCACCGTAGTTCAAGCGGGACAAAACTCTATGCCGTCCGCGACAAGAAAGGGAGGTTCGTTGACATCCAGACTTACAAGCGTGCACACAGCATGGATATGAAACGCAAGAGCAACAGCGAGAAGAAAAGAAAGTGAAGAAGCAGCCATTGCTCAAATTGGATAGAAAGGATGAGATCATGCTAAAAGAGAAGTATCAACCAGTGCTTGACGTTGCGGCAACACTCGGCGTGAAGCTGGCAAGTGTCGCGGAAGAAGGCGGCAAGTTGACGGTCAAAGGGGCATCTCCCTATCAATTGGAAAAGAACCTCGTGTGGGACAAGATCAAGACAATGCCCGGCTGGGAAAACGAGCTCGCCGTCGACCTTACCGTCGAGAAGACCGATATCCTTGGTGTGTATGCCGTGCAGTCCGGCGATTCGCTCTCGAAGATCGCAAAAAAGCACCTTGGCAGCGCTGACAAATACATGGCGATCTTCAATGCCAACACGGACATCCTGAAAAATCCCGACTTGATCAAGGTCGGCCAGAAACTGAAGATACCCAACCCGTGAGCTTTTTGAATGCAGGATATTCCTGATATGGGTTTTCTTGAAGACATTGCCGGAAGCCCGCTCGACTCGCTTCGTGGCGGCGAAAAACAGACTCATCTCCACAACCTGCAAATCTACTGCCAGGCGTAATCGACAAGCTGACGCCAGACGGAAAGATTCCGCAGGGCGACATATCCTCACAAGCGATGAACCTGCTGAAGGGCCTTCTGAAATATTCCCGCTGCGGCGGCCGACAAAATCAGGCCCGACGATATTTGCCGGGCCCTGTTTTATGATGGGTTTGAGACTGAACATACGTCGAAATAGCGCGGAGTAACGATATATCGCGGTTTCATCCGGCAATATGATCCTGTGCCCCCGTTGACTAAGTTTTTTTATCTCTTTATGATCTAAAGTTTTACCGAGGATTTATCCTTTGAGACCGTTCTGGCACGGCATTGGCGACGCTCTGATGCGTTATCAGCACACTCTCCATCCATCGCGGACAAACAACCTAAGGAGAATACGGCAATGAAGAAATCCATTCTCATTGTGTTCCTGCTTGCGGTCGCAGCACAGCTTGGCCTCTCGCAGGAGATGCCTGAGCCAAGCCCGGGCTGGTTCAACCGATACGGCCGATGGTCCATTGATTTTCAAGGGGGCGGAAACATCTGGCTCAATGATTACAACACAAACGATGTTTCCGGCGGAGTCAATGCAATCCTGCGCTATGGGCTCAGTCGCAAGTTCTCTCTCGGTCTGATGGCGGGATATGACGCGCTCCAGTCCAAGAACACCAACTACTACAACCCTGCGGATCCCTATCTGAAACACGTGTACATCGAGGCGAAGGGATACAGCGGAGACCTGGCTGCCTGGTATCATTTCTCTCCCGGAAAGCCTCTATCAATGTATGTGTACGCCGGGGTTGGCGGGTTCTTCTACAAGAGAAAGGTTGAAGGCGGAACGTACTATCCCGAGAACAAGAGCTACACCTCTATTCATGTCCCCGTTGGAATCGGACTCGAGGCGGCAGTGTCAAAGCACGTTGCTTTTAACCTTGACCTCGGAGCACGAATCCTTGACACCTATTCTGACAATTGGGCGAAGGGCTCAATGAACTGGCTGGGAACAGACTGGTATCCCACCGCAAGGGTAGGTGTTTCCTTCTACGTCGGAAGCAGCCCGGATGATGACAATGACGGCGATGGGTTGACGAATGGCTACGAACAGAAGATAGGCACCGATCCCAACAAGGCGGATACCGACGGTGATGGGCTGACCGACTATGAAGAAGTGACGAAGACCCATACAGATCCGCTCAAGGCAGATTCTGATGGCGACGGCCTGAGTGACGGCGACGAGATCATGAAGTACCACACCGATCCTCTCAAAACGGACACGGACGGTGACGGCCTGACCGACGCCGCAGAAGTTACCCAGTATAAGACCGATCCTCTCAAGACGGACACCGACGGCGACGGACTGAGCGACGGCGATGAGGTCTTGAAATACAAGACCGACCCGCTGAAGACCGATACCGATGGCGATGGTCTCAGTGACAGCGACGAAATCATGAGGTACAAAACCGATCCGCTGAAGGCGGACACCGATGGCGGCACCGTGAACGACGGTAAAGAGATCGCAAATGGCACGAACCCGCTCGACCCGAACGATGACGTGCCGAAACCCAAGCTCGAAGTCGGCAAGGCAATGGTGCTCGAAGGCATCGTATTCAAGTCGGGCAAGTCGACTATCGATCCGGTGTCCGAGACGACGTTGATGCAAGCGCTTGACGCCTTCAAGACTTATCCGGACGTCACTGTAGAGATCCGGGGGTACACGGACAATGTTGGCAAGGTCGCATCGAACAAGAAACTCTCATTGGCCCGTGCGCAAGCCGTCAAGTCGTGGCTGGTGATGAAGGGCGTCGATTCGACACGCATCACCACGAAGGGATATGGCCCTGAGAATCCGATCGGCGACAATACGACGCCTGACGGCAGGTCGAAGAACCGACGCATCGAGTTCTTCCGCACTAAGTAAGCATGACGTGTTCAGGTGGGGCGCCTCGCTTCCCTGACGGCGCCCCACATTGGGCAGGCAATTGGCAAACAACGATTTCACATTGGGAAAGGTACGATAATGGGTATACTCGATAGCATTACAGGTCAGATTCTCGGTGGAGGCAGCACGCAGAATGCTCTGATGAATGCCCTAGTGGCGATGCTAGGGAACAAGCAGTCAGGTGGCCTTGCCGGGTTGGTCCAACAGTTTGCAGGAAATGGGCTGGGAGACATTGTGAATTCCTGGGTCAGCACGGGCAAGAACCTCCCGGTCACGCCCGAACAGATCAAGCAGGCGCTTGGCGACAAGACGATCGGCAAGCTCGCCTCGCAGACGGGGGTCTCGGCGGAGGAAGTGAGCTCTCAGCTCGCAACGCTCCTCCCCCAGGTCGTCGACAAGCTCACGCCCGACGGCAAGATCATCCAGAGCGATATCATATCGAAGGGAATGGATTTGCTCAAAGGACTGATGAAGTAGCAAAATCACACATCGACCACACTGGAAGGGGCCAGACAGTTTGTCTGGTCCCCCTCCCGTGCCATCGCATCATCCTTCGCAACAGTCATAGGCTGCAAATCAAAATCACAACCGAGAGGACTACGATGAGCATGATGAAAGAATTCAAGGAATTTGCCATGAAGTTGTTCGTCCCAGGTTTGGAGTTCACGGGGCCATCGTTGGGGCCGTCAAGAAAGCAATGGCATCGTAGACTGGTGTGTGCAAGTATGGTTCAGAGACCCCGGCCATTCGGCCGAGGCGTTTCTTTCGTTTGGCTGCCAATCCTTCGATCAACAGCAAGAGCTTGAAAAAGAATCATGGGTACTACTGCCCACCTACTCCTGCATTGAGGTGATAAGGTAAGAATCAACGTGTCAGCGAAAGCGAGACTGGCCGTTGACATCCACATCACCGGATATTTTATTGCTGTCGCAATCTTTTTCCGTCCGGTGGGGACTGACACCCTTGCCCCCAGAAAGGACGGGTTACATTCGGAGGCAAAAGCGGAGTTTGCGCGGTTCACTGCCGCATATGAAGCAGCTCACGGCCGCCGTATTCCAACTCAATTCAAGCCTTTCTGAACGGATGGGTGTAAAGAACGGTCCTGGTTGGCCGTGCACCTCAGAGCGTTGCCCGTTCCCCTCTCCGATGATACCTGCCCGCAACCTGCAAAAGGTCAACGAAAGTGTCCCTTCTCACCATGTCGCGATGAGCGCATTGACGTGGGACACGAGCCAGGATGTGCCTGGCGGCCGGGTCCTTGACATTCTCCGGAGTCCTCGCTAGCTTTCCACTGCATTCCAGACGGTACCGCACCCCACGCCGCCGCTGCCTGAATCGTCTTCGGACTTGACTCCCCTGCAGTTCGACTCGACTCCTGTTCTTTCGGTGTCACACTTCTCACTCGCGGAACCTCAACTACGGAAGGGCAGTTATGAACGATTCCTGGTTTCTTAAGCGAGAACAATGTCCCGGATGCAGTTCAAAAGTTCTCACCGTCCTTTATCAGTGCGCATATGACAAGGATCCGCTCCGTCATTACGTTACTCGCACCTACACGGCGCAGAGCAGGGAAGTCTTTGATTGTCTGCGCGACGCTGAGTACATCCTCTGTGAATGCGGCGATTGCGCTCTCGTATTTCAGAGAGAAATTCCTAACGAGTCCCTCATGAAGAAAATGTATGAACAGTGGAGAGAACCTGAAGCGGCGTGGAAACAGCACGACGACCTCGGTTTCTATTCACGCTACGCGCAGGAAATCATGCAGGTTATCGGGTATTTCGGGGGGAAGCCTTCGCGCTTGACTCTCCTTGACTTCGGCATGGGTTGGGGGAATTGGGTACTGATGGCCAAAGGGTTTGGATGCGAGTGTTACGGCGTGGAATTGTCCGATGTCCTCATCCAACATGCCAGGGGGATTGGGATCAAGGCTATTGATTGGGCGGATATTCCCCGGTATCAATTTGATCTGATCAACACGGAGCAGGTTTTTGAACACCTTGCGGAGCCCTTGCAGGTTTTGCAGCATCTGAGGAAATCCTTGAAACCGGAGGGCCTCATCAAAATATCCGTTCCTACCGCCATAGACATAAGGCGAAGGCTGCAACTTAATGACTGGAATGCTCCGAAAGGGTCGCGAAACTCGCTGAATCCTGTCGCGCCGCTTGAGCACATTAATCTTTTTCGGAGGCGTTCCATTGCTGCCATGGCCGGACAGGCCAATATGAAGGCCGTCAATTTGCCCGCCAAGCTGCACTACAGATATGTAACCGACTGGACCGGGATAGCCAGGAGCGCGAAGAACATCATCCTTCCGCTGTATCGGCGAACCATTCAAAACTACGTTTTTCTACGCAATGAATGACTCCGCCCGCATCATTAGCTCACTCTGTCGAGTGATACAAGAGCGGGTTCAGGTCGCTCGCGGCAACGTCACCCGGATCCAGACCCGGCAAGAACTCTTTCATTCCCGCCATTCGCGCTTCGTGTGTGGGTACCATGACCAGCGTCGTGTCGGCATAGTACACAATTGAGAGAGACTCCCGGCGCCGGGTGCTGATGTTCTCCATCGCCGAGTGGAGAATATCCCCCGAATGAAAAGTCGCGTCGCCTGAGCTCATGACATGGGTCATGGTAGGAATTTTATGGGTTCTGATCACCCGGCTGAACATCTCCTGGGTGTTTAGCGAAAATGGGACCTCCGGAAACAGCCCGCCCAGGTGCGATCCGGTCACAAAAACCATCGGCCCCATCTCCCGTGTCACATCGGACATGGCCAGGGACATTTTGACGATGTGTGGAGTGGCCAAAGGGCAGTAGAAGTGGTCCTTGTGCCATGGTGTCCGGCTTCTTCCGGGATCCTTCAGCAGGACCTGGTCATGATAGAGGCGTACCCCCCTCACGCCCATGAGCTGTGCGGCCATCCGGGCAAACCTCTTTGCAAATACGAACTCCCGGATCGCTTCGCTTTTGCGCCAGACATTTGTCACGCGGGTAAATAGTGTGCTCGCGTCCTCCAATTGCACTCGCGTGCCATGAGTACGTGCCACCTCATCGACGTAGTCCACAATGAGTGCACGAAAGTATTTAATTTCTTCGGATGATACGACGCCGCGAAGGAGGATGTGGCCGTCGTTGCGGTATTGTTCGGCCTGGGCAGGTGTTATGTGGTAGGTGGTGGCAAGATCGAACGTCTTGGTTTCCATATGGGGGACCTCCAGCCCATAGATTTTCTGCCATCGTTGTGTATGCTCTTGGCAGCCCGAGGAACCAGCAGACAAACGCAAGATAGGTCAGAGGAGCGACAATATCAATCGCTTGAAGCTTTCCCCGTATGTCCTCCTTTTTCATCGTATTGCGGAGGTGAAAAGTCTCGAAATATGGAACTTTCTGACCCGCTAGTAGGTTATTGATGCATGTGAAGTTGGGTCGTGCCGACACTGTTCCTGCCAGAAGCATAGAGCAACCCGATGTCCGGACCCCGCGCCGAGTTCGAGCTTTTCGAGACTGCCCGACACGTCGGTCCGCTCCCTGCAGTCCAAGCACCTCACACTGTTCAGCTCCCGATCCCGGACGGCGTCCGTTCATTTCTCACACCATCAACCCACATTAGAAAGAGGGACAAAACCCCATGCGGAAGTCCCCGTCATATCCATCGCTGATACGGATTCTCTGTAGTATCACCATTCTCCTTTATTTTACACCAGGATCGGGATTCGCGGAGCGAAAAGCGATCAAGCAGTACGTCCACCAGATCTGGACCGCCAACGATGGCTTACCACAGAACTCGGCTGCGAGCATCACGCAGACCCGCGATGGCTACATCTGGTTTGCCACCCAGGAAGGCCTTGCACGCTTCGACGGTCAGGAATTCACCGTGTTCGACAGGACGAACACCAAAGAACTGCCTTCGCCCTGGATGGTGCGCACGATCGAGGACAGTAGTGGCGGTCTGTGGATGCGGCCGGTCGGCTACGCCCCGGGGGTCGTCCGGTATGACGAGGGAAAGTTTACGTTGTACGATACCACGAACGGCCTTCCGCACAACCGTGTGATCAGCTGGCAAACGGACAGGCACGGCACCACATGGCTTGGGACCCTGCGCGGCCTCGCCGAGTTCAAAGCCGGAAAGTTCAAGACCTATACCGTTCGTGACGGGCTCCCCGCGGATACAGTCTTCGGACTTGGAGTCGACAGCAAGGATAATCTCTGGATCAGCACCGCACGGGGTCTGGCCCGGCTCGCCGGAGGAAAGATTGAAGCGCTGACCGGACGGATGGAGTACCCCGATACAACATACCTCCGCGTAAATCTCACCTCCAATTGCTACGAAGACCGTCATGGCACACTATGGATGAACACGCCAACCCACCTTCTTGCGTATCGCGATGGTGCTGTCACGCGCTATGAAAAGAAGGCGGTACTTTCAAACTCCACAGTTCAGGCTTTCCACGAGGACGCGAAAGGAACGCTCTGGATTGCTACCGCGGGAGGGCTAAATTCGTTTGTAGATGGCAAGTTCACAATGTACAATGTCTCGCGTGATCCCAACGAGAACAATATCACCCTGATACGGGAAGACAAGGAGAGAAGCCTCTGGCTTGGCACCGGCAAAGGGATTGCGCGATTTGCCGATGGCAAGTTCGAGTTGTACCAGCACGCCGACGGGCTGTCGGACGATGGCGTGCAGGATATGTTGATCGACCGTGAAGGCAACATCTGGGTCAGTACCTTCGGTGGGGGAGTGGACCGGTTCCGCGACGAGAAATTTGTCACCTATTCCTCGCGGGTTGGCCTGAGCTACGATAATGTGGAATCTGTTTTCCAGGATCGTTCCGGGGCCGTCTGGGTAGGAACATCGTTCGGTGCCCTCAATCGTCTTGTGAACGGGGTCATTACCCACTTCAACACCAAGCAAGGTCCCTCTTTGGTGGATGTGAGGTCCTTGGGGGAAGACAAGGAGGGAAACATCTGGATTGGTTCACAGCGGGGACTCTATGTACTCAGAAATGGGACAATCACCCCCCGCTATAGCCTGGCTATAGGAGAGCCGGATTTCAGGGGAGGTGCCTTTGTTCTCACCAGGTCGGGGGAATGGCTCGTCGGCCTGCAGAACGAGTTGGCCTCGTACCGTAACGGTACGTTCACTTCGCTTGGGTCAATTGGCTCCAAGGACAACAATGCTGATGCGATAACCGCATTGTTCGAAGACAGGCAGGGGACAGTCTGGGTCTCCACGCAGGGAGCGCTGTATTGGTACAAAGACGGGCATCTCGAAAGAGTAGGACCTGAGAAAGGCTTCGGGGCCTCCTGGGCGATGGCCTACTATGAGGATGCAGATGGCGCCCTCTGGATCGGCACCGGGGGCAGCGGAGTGTACAGATACAAGGAAGGAAAATTCGTCGACATCTCCCCTCGACAAGGTTTGTTCGACTACAATGTGTATACCGTCCTGGATGACGGGGCAGGATATTTCTGGATGTCCTCGAACAAGGGGGTATTTCGTGCCAGCAAGAAGCAACTCAACGACGTAGCGGATAGGAAGTCAGATTCGATCAGATGCACAACCTATGGAGCTGCGGACGGGATGGAGAGCCGGGAATGCAACGGAGGCTATTTCCCGTCCGGGGTCAAGTTGCAGGATGGGAGAATCTGCTTCTCGACGACCAAAGGCGTTGTGATGGTTAACCCGGCTGATATCCGCATCAACCAGGTCCCGCCGCCTGTCGTGATTGACCAGTTCCTGGTGGAAGGGGAACGACAACCAACGAAGGGAAAGGTTACTGTGCCGGCGGGAAAAACCCGGTTCGAATTCCACTATGCGGGAATTAGTTTCGCCGGCTCGAAAGAAGTGCATTACAAATACCAACTGGCCGGATTTGATGATGGCTGGATCGATGCAGGATCGCGTCGCGACGCGTATTACACCCATCTTAGTCCTGGAGAATATACGTTCCGAGTCATCGCGGCCAATAGCGATGGAATCTGGAACGATACAGGGGCCTCAACGAGCTTCCGTCTCAGCCCCTACTTTTACCAAACTGCCTGGTTTATCACCCTGGCGATTCTCGCGTTTGTAACAGCCGGACCGTCATACTATTTCTACCGGATGAGGCACCTCAAGAAGCGGAAGGCGGAACTCGAGCATCTTGTGCAGGAAAGGACCGGAGAGCTCCAGAACACGCTCAACAACCTGAAGGACACCCAAAAGCAGCTCATCCTTTCCGAGAAAATGGCGTCGCTGGGGCAGCTGACCGCCGGAATTGCGCACGAGATAAAGAACCCGCTCAATTTCATTACGAACTTCGCCGTCCTTTCTCACGATTTGACCCAGGATCTCCGGAAAGAGCTCTCAGCGGAGCGCGATCGCGTTGATCCGAAACGGGCACAGGAAATCGGGGAGCTGCTGAACGATCTCGAGCAGAATGTCAGCAAGATCAATGACCATGGAAAGCGGGCCGACAGCATCGTTCGTGGCATGCTGCTGCACTCGCGTGGCAAAGCGGGAGAACGACAGGAGACCGATCTGAATGCGCTCCTGGCCGAGTACACAAATCTTGCGTACCACGGCATGAGAGCGCTGGACCATTCGTTCAACGTAAAGATCGAGACGGAATTTGATCCCGCTGTGGGCAAGGTCAGCGTGGTCCCCCAGGATCTCAGCCGCGCATTCCTGAATATTGTCAACAATGCCTGTTACGCCGCGAACGATCGGAAGAAGACCGAGAAAAACGGTTTCTCTCCGACCGTGCGCGTAAGCGCCAAGAGTTTCCCGGGTTGTGTCGAAATCAGGATCAGGGACAACGGGAACGGCATCCCGGCTTCGATCCGCGAGAAAGTCTTTAACCCCTTCTTCACGACAAAACCCCCCGGATCAGGAACAGGACTCGGCCTGTCACTGTCGTACGATATTGTCACCCAGGAACACAAGGGAGAAATCCGAGTGGACACGAAAGAAGGGGAATACACGGAATTTGTGATCACCATTCCACGCGTCATAGAGAACGGAAAGGGGTCAGCCTCATGAAGATCATGATCGTTGATGACGAGCGTGATGTTGAAATCCTCTTCCGGCAACAGTTTCGCAAAGAAGTGAAAGACGGGAAGGTGGAGCTGTGCTACGCGTTTTCCGGAGAAGAGGCTCTTGATTATCTTCAGACTGTCAACCCTCCGGATGTGGTCTGCATCCTCTCGGACATCAACATGCCCGGCATCACCGGGCTGGACCTGCTGAAAGCGGTGAAAGAGAAGTACCCTAACATCCGGGTATCCATGATCACCGCGTACGGCGACGAGCTCAATTTTAAAACCGCGATGTCGACGGGTGCCGAACACTATTTCACCAAGCCGATCGACTTCGTCCAAGTGAAGAAGGACGTACTGGATGCCACCTAAAATTCTAGTTGTCGATGATGAACCAGATCTTGAAGTGATGATACGCCAGCGGTTCCGGAAACAAATTCGCGAGGATGAGATCCGGTTCGAGTTTGCGCAGAACGGCGTCCAGGCCCTGCAGAAGCTGGATGAGAATCCAGAAATCTCGGTCATCCTTTCGGACATCAATATGCCCGAAATGGATGGCCTGACCCTTCTGGAAAAGGTGGGCGAGCGGAACAACCCCGGCATCAAATCGGTGATCATCTCCGCGTACGGCGACATGGAAAACATCCGGACGGCTATGAACCGGGGGGCCTTCGACTTTCTGACCAAGCCGATCAATTTTGCCGACCTCGATGTCACGGTGCAGAAAACGATGCAGCAACTCCAGATCATCCACCATGCCCTGAAGGCAAGGGATGAGCTTGTTGCGATGCAGCGCGATCTGAGCACGGCCACGCAGATTCAGCAGTCCCTGCTCCCGAAGAAATTCCCTCCATTCCCCCATACCCCGGAGATCGACGTCTATGCGGAGATGCTGACGGCTAAGGAAGTCGGGGGGGACTTTTACGATTTCTATTTTATCGACGAAGACCGTCTTGCCATTGCGGTCGGCGATGTGTCGGGGAAGGGGATCCCGGCAGCGATCTATATGGCAGTGAGCCGGACACTGCTCAAAGCCATTGCGTATCAGCTTGTCAATCCCGGCGAAGTGTTGAGAAAGCTCAATACGATGTTGATTGCTGAAAGTGATACTCCGACATTTGTCACGATATTCTACGGCGTCCTGAATATTCGCACCGGCGAGTTCCATTTCAGCAACGGGGGGCACAACCTTCCGTATTATGTTCGGCCGAGCGGAGAGATCGAGCAACTGCCCATGACCGACGGAATGCTGCTCGGGAAGTTTCCTCATATCGATTTTGAAACGAAGAGACTTCACCTGGAGAAAGGGGATTCGTTGTTCGTCTACACCGACGGGGTGAGCGAGGCGATGGATGCCGGTATGAACATGTACCAGGAGTCGAGGCTGGAAGCATATTTGCGAACGGCGGGGGGGTGCGCCCTCCAGGAAATCGTGCGGGGGAGCATTGCGGATCTGAAGAAGCACACGCGTGATGCGCCGCAATCAGACGACATCACCGTTCTGTCGTTGCGATATTTTGGAAAGAATGGACGCTAGTCTCCGCCTGCCGCGACGCCCGGCGCGGTTTTCGTGCCGGGGAGGAGGATCGAGGTACTCTATTTGCATTTTCGCCCCCAGCAATTGCAGGTCTTCTGGAAAAGGCCTATTTTGGTGCATCCAATCCAAGATTGTTTCGCGTGGTCAGAAAGGTTCACTTATGAGGCGTATCCCTGCCTTGCCAGCTATTGCGATTGTTTTGTTGATGAGCAACGTAACACCCGCCCAACCCGTACAGACCTGGAAGATGCACGATATGTCCAGACCCCACCCCCCAATTGTGCAAGTACATGACCTGAAGCTGCCAGTTCCCCCTCCGCCTGACGCCACTGTTCTCTTTGATGGGACGAGTCTCTCGCATTGGCGCGGCCAGGACGGAGGGCCCGCAAAATGGGCGATTCACGAAGGGTATTTCGCGGCAGCTCCCGGAAGCGGCAGCGTTCATACGCTGGAGGCCTTTGGGGATGTCCAGCTGCATGTCGAATGGGCAGCTCCGGTCCCCGTGCAGGGCAAGGGGCAGGGCCGAGGCAACAGCGGCGTCTTCCTCATGGGACTGTATGAGATTCAGATTCTGGATTCCTACCAGAATGAGACCTATGCGGACGGCCAGGCTGCGGCCGTCTATGGGCAGTATCCCCCGCTCTATAATGCATCTCGACCGCCGGGCGAATGGCAGTCGTATGATATTTTTTTTCGCCGTCCCCGATTCGACCCGAAAGGTACCCTTGTGCGGCCTGCCCGCGTAACGGTCGTGCATAATGGGATCCTTGTCCAGGACAACGTTGAACTCGCGGGGCCAACCTCCTGGCTGCAAAATGCGCCCTACAAGGCCCATGCAGACCGGTTGCCTTTCTCGCTTCAGGATCACTCTAATCCCGTACGTTTCCGAAATATCTGGGTGCGCGATCTGGCTGAGCAGCCTGCACAAGCACTGTTGTCACCATCAATTCCAGGCCCCTCGGCACTTTCTCCTGGCATGTTAGATCGGTACGTAGGGACCTATGCGACGAAGGACGGACTTCGCTTGGTCATCATGCGGGAAGGGAATGGGGTTTTCATGAACGTTGGATCAGACCGGGTTCTCCTGGAACCGCGTTCAACCCGGGAGTTTCTCCTTGCCGGACTCGACGGCAGCCTTGAGTTTGCGGTTGACGACAGAGGCATTCCGCAAACCTGCATTTTCCACATCACAGGTGATCAGATCGAACTTTCACGCCAGCCGCAATAGCATTGCACAGGGACGACAAGGGTGCGTTATGATGGGCGGGGATACGGCAGCCCGAATTGATCGCTGTCGAGTGAGCCGGACGGTCATTTTTCTTCCTGCAATTCAGGATGGCGTGCCCTGAACGCCTCGTACTTGGTCTTCGCGGTTGCCATTGCCCGTTGCACGTTGGTGTTTCCCCTCACGGTGTCAAGAAGGGGATCGCGCAACATCAAGGGATAGTTGAAGAAACCGCTATCGATCGCCCTCTGCAGCGTGCGTGCGACTCCTGTTGATTCATTGAACCTCCCATACTGTTCTGCGAGGTTGTACCATGATTCCCCATCGAACTCACCGGCTTCCTCGCTTTTCCGCATGACCGCAGGGAGGAGGTCGTATCTCCTGTCGAGGTATAGCTTCATTTCCTGACAGAACACACCGAAGCGGCTCTCCGGCTCGGTCGCCAATACTCGATCCAGGTAGTGCACCGCACGCTCCGGCTGACCTGCCAGGATATATGTATGTGCTTTCCAGCTGAGACTAAAGGTGCTTGCCGAGTCAAGATCATAACCACCGAGAGCTTGCTGGTATTTCCCGAGGTACACATATGTGATCCCGATCGACCGGAATCTGGGATTGTTCGGATCGAGGGAGAGGGCCTTTTCCATTTCCTGTTCCGCGCGAACGAGGAATCCAGCATAGCGACAAATATATCCGAGGAAAAAGTGGCCATCGGGGCTGTTCGGGTTGATCGCGAGGATCTTCTGCGCGGTTTCATAGGCCTCCTCGGTCCTGCCGAGCTCCGTGTAGGCGGATATCAAATTGCCATGTGCACTCAAGAGCGCGCCGTTCAAAGCGAGTGCCTTCAGGAAGGCTGACTCCGCACTCTGCGCAAGCTCCTGTTGACCCCCGGCATATGTGGCAAGCTGCCAGAGGCGATATCCAAGCTCATTGAATGCCGGGGCGAATGTGGAATCGAGCCCGATCGATTGGCGGAGCATTGATATGGAGTGCCTGTTTCCCTCCAGCGTCACCGGGTAGGATATCCCGCGAAGGTAATACTCGTAGGCCAAAGGATTACGGGAGACATCTGCCCGCATCTGGTGAAGTTCTTCCGGAGAGAACTGGACGCGCAGCCCGTCTACCACCTTCCTCGCGACAGTGTCCTCAAGCTTAAATGCATTCTCGTATTTCTCCTGCATGGCCTGCCGCCAGAGGATTGCATTTGTGTGAACATCAGCAAGCTCGAGACTGAGCCGAATGATGTTAGACTCCTTCTGGTAGTTTCCCGTGAGGATGAGATCAACGTTCAGGTTTTGTCCCGCGGAGATCAGATCCACAGCCTCGTTCTGATATTTGCGGATTGCGCTCGACGGCCGCACGACAAGGTTTTTCAGATATGAGAGATTACCTATGATTTGATCCGCGAGAGCAAATCCCAGAAAATCGGTCTCGGGGTCGCTCCGGAGATTGGTAAATGGCAGAACGGCTATTCGGCGCAAAACCGGCGTGTCTGCCTTCACGAGATCCGTGGTGTCGGCGTGGCGGCGGAGGAGGAAGAATCCGACAATCAAGAGGGCAAGCACGATCGCGATGCTGCCATACACCATGCGCGTTCGGCGGCCGGCCGGGGGCGCCGGTCGCATACCGGTGGCCGTTGCTCCGGGAGGGGTGCCCGTCTTCAGAGTCCGCAAATTGGCAACGAATTCGCTCACGTGCTGGTAGCGTGCGTCCGGGTTCTTTTTCAGAACAGTTGTCACGAATTGCTGACACTCCGCGGGGATGCCGGAGGAGGGGAGAGGTGGGGGATCGGAGTTCTGAATGGAGTAAATGAGGGCGAGGTCGTGCCCTGCGCTGAACGGCAGGCGGCCAGTCAGCATCTGATAGAATACCACGCCGAGCGACCAGATATCCGTTCGGCTGTCAACATCTTCGCCATTTGCCTGTTCGGGTGACATGTAGGCAGCCGTTCCCAGCGTCGTTCCCACTCTCGTGAGGTTTGCTCCCGCGCCAAGTTTTGCCAGGCCAAAATCGAGAATCTTGACGGTGCCGTCATCGGTGACGAAAATGTTCGCAGGCTTGATATCCCGGTGCACAATGCCCCGCTCATGCGCCCGCGCCAGGCCTTGCCCTATCTGAACCGCAATGTCCACAGCTTCTTCAAACGCGAGTGACCCCCTGGCGATTTTCTCCCTCAGGGTCTCTCCCGTGTACAAATCCATGACGATGAACATCTGCCCGTCACCTGTGCGATCGATGTCATGGACGGTGCAGATATTGTTATGTTGAAGCGCGGAGGCGGCCTGGGCTTCCTGAATGAATCGATCCCTGGCTTCGGCATCACGAGAAAGATCGGGGGGGAGGAATTTCAGCGCAACCATCCGCTTGAGTTTGGTGTCCTCGGCCTTGTAGACGACACCCATCCCCCCCTGGCCAATCTCCTCAATGGTTCGATAGTGTGAGATCATCTCGCCAATCTGAGGATTCACAGGGGGTATTCTCCTACTACGAGAAAATGGCGAGCGCCACCCGCTGAAATGAGGATTCCGCACAGAAAGAAGATGCAGGTACCCATGGGCAAAGAGCAGTCCAAATTGTGGCAGGCAAAATAGCGAAGAAAGTGGAAGAAAGCAAAACAGGGCGGGGTGGCAATGAAAAAGCCCGACAGCGTCGGGCTTTTCGTGTCATGTGAACTCAAATGACCAGGCAATTCAGGTCAGAAATATACGATGAGCGAACCGGTGACGGCCTGCTGCTTACTCAGGAATGACGCGGTGACGTTTCCGTCCATTGCCGCGGTCTGTTCGTATTGGACCCAGGTATACGTCAGGTCGAGGGCAAATGAATTGCTGATGAATCCGGTCCCAACAGAGAATCCGTTGCCGGTGACTTGATCGCCCGGGTTGTACTGTGACGCGTGCGGGTCATACACATAATTCGCCAGAAGAGTCGGGACAGTCTGGTAACCGGCGCGAAGTGGAAAGACGCCTTTTCGCGTCACAACCAGGTATTCGATGCCGGCACGGATTTGATTGATGTCGCTCTTGCTTTCGCTGATGTCCGAAGTATCTGTGACGGTGGTGGATGGCAACTTTACGGACAGGCGACTTTTCTTGTCCCCATATTTGCGCGTCTCGTAGTCCACCGAGAGCGTCAGATTCTCCCACGGACGCCATGAAGCGCCAATGCCGATCATCAGAGGCATTTCCTGCGTTGTGGATGCTTTCAGGGAGGAGTATGTGTCCAGAAAGGGAGGGGTGAACTTGAGATCATAGTCGAAATTGAGATCGAACGGGGTCCTGATGCTTGCCCCAATTTTGAGGGGAATCGGTTTCCGCAGTCCATCCAGATCCAGGAGAATACCGACAAGGAAGTTCAATCCATCTGCCGTTCCGTCATACGAAATGGTATTGTCCTTCGCGGGGAGCGATGTGGTTTTATACACGTCATGGCCGAACCAGAAGTTGGCAGCCAGACCGGCCGAGAGTATGTTGCCGAAACCGACAGCGATTCCCGGTGAAACCGCATCTGCCCCTCCCGTTTCTTCGACCTCGGCTGTTGCGCTCTTCTGCTTGTTGTAGAAGTCAAGCTGGCGTTGGTACGCGGCCGCGATGACGATTTTCCATTGTCCCGCACTGAAGGGGATTGCAAAGCTCCCGAAATTAAAGACGGGGTGCGTCTGGCTCTCGCTCTGGTTGTTTTCAGGTGCGGACTTATCGGAATACTCAACGTTTTCAAACACATACCGTCCGACGACCGACGCTTCCGTGCGTTCCAATTGTGTCAACCCGGCAGGATTCCAGCTGATCGCCGTGGCGTCATCGGCCACGCCGATGAACGCGCCCCCCATTCCCGCGGCTCGGGCCCCAGTCCCTGTGATATTGAGTTGATGGAAGGTTTGATTTTGAGCCAGACCGACGGTGGTCCCAATCAAGAAGAAAATGAGGAGTGCGAGGACTCGATGCGTGTGCATGATTGGCTCCAGGAATGAATGGGCACAGCTTGTGGACCGTCTATTTTACTACGACTTTGTCCCCGACAACGATGTCCCCCTCCTTCTCGATGACCTTGACTTCTGAAAACCTCTCGTGCACCGCCACAACAACGAGCTCTCCAAGCTTGGTCACTTTACTGCCCAGGATCTCTCCGGTGATGGGATGTTTGATCTTTTCTCCCTCTCGGAAGGCGACGCATTTTGATCCTTTGCGGATCCCTTTTTCAGATCCGATGTCGATATAGTAAACGGAAGGTTCGGCCGTCACGATGAATCCCTCAACGATCGGGAGCTCGTTGTAGATCTTGATTGCCACCTGCCGGGTGAGCGCCTCCGCATCAGTGACGTCTTCCCCCTCCGCCCCCTCGACCTTTGCGACGATCGTTTCGCCTGTTTCGGTATCGATGACGCGGGCACTTACTTTCGTGTGGTTCTTTGCCATGGTGAGGCTTCCGAGGACGATAGCATCCGCCCCGGCGAGCTTGCCAAGGTTTGTCGCCGCCTTTTCGTCCACAAGGCCGGAGGCTTGAAGGGACTGTTCGGCAAGGACCTTGTCAAGAGCCGTTCGCTCGATCACCTTGAATCTACGCAACGTCACCAACTGAGCGATCATTTCCTCTGTCACCGGATCCGCCAGGTCTTTCGCCTCTCCTTTCCCCACGAATGGGATTACCGCGAGCGCAAGCCGGGATCCCACCTGCGTCACGCGGGATGGATCGTACGTCAATGCCCCCACAGGGAGGATATTTGAGGGGGTGCCATGTTCAGACTTCGGCTTTGCATCAGGCGGAACGGATTCAGATGTTTCACCCTGTTGGTCGCGGGGCTTGGTGTCAGCGGTTGGCCCGTTCTTTTCACCTGGCCGGATTCCTCTCCTGGCAAGGTCGAGATATTCACTTGTCCGCTCATCGTCCTCATACGCCATGGAAAGCTCCAGCTCCTTCTTCGCCTGCTCAAACTCACCAAGGTAGTAGTGGGCGACGCCCATTTCGCGATGCGGGAAGTATTCGATGAACCTTGTGCCGTAGGTCCGTTTTCGTCCGGTATCCTCGAACTCCAGTGAGGCGGCGCTCTTGAATTCTTCGATGGCTCGCATCCAGTCCTTTTGCTGCATGAATCGGAGGCCTTCGTCATAATAGTTGTAGAAACGGGTTGCTCCATCCCCAAGAAGCGGGGTGAGAAGAACCGCGGCGAGAAGGGCAGCCAGTGTTTTCACGGTAGGTTCAGGGAAGTTAGTGCCGAAGTATACTGAATCGACATGGAAATGTCAATCCGCGGCCTCGAAGAAAGAGTGAAAAGCGCGCCGTCTGCCGGATTCGAGTTTGGCCTTGACTCTTTCATCCCTTTTTGAGAACATTAGCCGGGGCCCAGTCAGCGTCCCGTTGTTCTTCGGAGGACAGCTCATTCCCACGTCTTATCCGTGTTGCTCTCGCCTCGTTTTTTTCCACCTTCATCTTGCGAGAGTGCTCTGGCGTCTCTCTCCAGCGGAGGAAAGTATGCAGCCAGAAACAGTCATTCCGATCATCGAGAAGTACAAGACCCACCGCGGCGGTCTCATAGCCATTCTCGAGGAAATTCAGACAAAGTACGGCTACTTACCCGAGGATATCCTGCGCCTTGTCGCAAACCAGACCGAACATGATCTGGTCGATATCTACGGTGTTGCCACTTTCTACAAGGCATTCCGCCTCGTGCCGCGGGGGAAACATCTAATTTCAACCTGTCTCGGAACCGCCTGCCATGTGCGCGGGGGACCTTCCGTCGCCAAGGAATTCAAGGAACAACTCGGCCTCAAACCTGGCGGAGGCACAACCCAGGACAAGGAAATCACCCTGGAGACCGCTCGCTGCCTCGGCGCTTGTGCGCTGGGGCCGATCGTGGTTGTCGATGGACGCTACTTTGCCAATGTGACCCGTTCGCAGGTTGGGGAGATCATCCGAAAGACCCGCGCGGGGCTGGATGCTGTGAGCCTCAAAGGGGACAAACGGGTGTTCCGTCTCGAAGTCTCGTGCACGCACTGTAACCATTCGTTGATGGACCCGATGCACCTTATAGACGGGGTTCCGTCCATCCGGGTTACGATGTCCTACGGGGAAGTGCATGGGTGGCTCCTGCTTTCTTCGTTGTACGGCAGCTACACCGTTGAATCCGGGAAAGAGATACCCATGGGAGCGATCGTGAACCTGTTCTGTCCCCATTGCCACGCGGAACTTGTGGGAGCATCGAACTGTACCGTGTGTGAGGCCCCGATGGTGCCGATGATTGTCCAGGGTGGCGGCATCGTGCAGATCTGCTCCCGGCGGGGGTGCAGGAGCCACATGTTGGACCTGGAAGGGGAGGGACTCTAATGGATACGAATGGAACGAAGCCGAACCATACAGGAACCGAAGGGCCGTCACCCGGTACGCGCGAACGTCTGGTTTCAATTGATGCAGTGCGGACACTGAACAAGCTTGTCATTGACCATCACGATCCAGGCATGACAACCGTCGTAATCCCGGCAGGCACATGCGGACAGGCGAGCGGCGCCAATGACCTGATCCGGGTGACGAAGCGTGAAATTCTTGACAAACGCCTTGCAGGAAAACTCCGTCTCCGTGTGACGGGTTGCCACGGGTTCTGTCAGATGGAGCCATCAGTGCTCATCGACCCCGGGGAGATTTATTATCCAAAGTTGCGGATGGAACAGATCCCGGTGATCATCGATGCGGCATTGAGAGGAGAAGTGGTGGGTGATCTTCTGTACAGAAATGCTGCCACCGGTGACCGGATTGAAAAGCAGTCGGACATTCCTTTCTTCAAGGAACAACAGCGCACAATTCTCTCCCAGAATGAAAAGGTCGATCCGATCCGGATCACTGATTACATCGGAGCAGGAGGGTATCTCGCGCTGGCAGGTGTCCTGGAACGTGGGGAAGCAGAATGGGTCATCAACGAAGTGAAAGTCTCGGGGTTGCGCGGACGCGGGGGAGCAGGATTTCCAACCGGACGAAAATGGGAACTGCTTCGCAGGCAGCGGAGCGGGCGGGGGAAGATTCTCGTCTGCAATGCAGACGAAGGAGACCCGGGCGCATACATGGACCGGAGTGTTCTTGAGGGGAACCCCCACAGCGTGATCGAGGGAATGCTCATCGGAGCTTTTGCCACGGGGGCGTCCGAGGGTGTCGTCTACGTGCGGAATGAGTATCCGCTAGCCATTAAGCATCTGATCATTGCTTTGCGACAGGCGCGCGACATCGGGCTTCTTGGCAAAGGGATCCTTGGGACCGCTTTTTCTTTCGACATCAGCCTTGTCAAAGGCGCGGGGGCATTTGTATGCGGGGAGGAGACAGCGCTCATCAGGTCGGTGGAAGGGAAGATGGGTGAACCGCGGCAGCGCCCCCCGTACCCTGTCCAGCGTGGCATCGATGGCATGCCGACGGCCATCAACAACGTGGAGACGTGGGCCAATGTCCCCCATATCCTGGTCATCGGGGGCAAGGAGTTTTCGCGGGTTGGCACAACGAGGAACTCCGGCACCAAGATCTTCAGCCTGGTAGGAAAAGTAAAGAACACCGGTCTCGTCGAAGTGCCGATGGGGGTCACGATCAACCATATCGTCAATGACATCGGCGGAGGCCCGGCGGCAAAGCAAAAGATCAAGGCGGTACAGACCGGCGGCCCATCCGGGGGCTGCATACCGGCAAAGATGTTCGACCTTCCCATCGACTATGACAGCCTCGTCTCTGCAGGTTCCATCATGGGCTCCGGCGGGATGATCGTGATGGACGAAAGCACCTGCATGGTCGATCTGGCGAAGTACTTCATGGCGTTCCTGAAAGATGAGTCGTGCGGGAAGTGCCTGACCTGCCGCAAAGGGACTCAGCGCATGTACGAAATCCTCGAGGACATCACGGAAGGTCGGGGAACGCCTGATAAGCTGGATCTCCTTGAAGAGCTTGCCGCTGTCGTCAAGGATACTTCCATGTGCGGCCTCGGCCAATCCGCGCCGAATCCGGTTCTGAGTACCCTGCGATATTTCCGCCCGGAATTCCTTCGCCATATCCATCAAAAGCGGTGCGACGCTTTCGTCTGCAAGGAACTCGTTGCTGCACCATGCATGTCCGCCTGTCCCATCGGAACGGAGTCATGGCGCTACATCGCGCATATCGCCCGCGAGGAGTTTGCCCAGGCATACCAGGCGATCAGGGAGACCAATCCGTTCCCATCCATCTGTGCGCGCGTCTGCAATCACCCTTGCGAAGAACGGTGCAGGGCCGGGACGTACGGGGGGCAGGCAATAGCGATCCGGGCGTTGAAGCGTTTCATCACGGATCAGATCGATCCGTCCACATACAAGCCCGCACGGACAGGACAGCCCGCTACGACTGTTCCGCGCGTGGCGATAGTGGGAGCAGGACCGGCGGGTTTGACTGCTGCGCATTTCCTTTCCCTGCGCGGGTACCGTGCAACCGTCTTTGAAATGGACAGCCGGCCGGGCGGAATGCTGTTCAGCGCAATTCCATCCTACCGGCTTCCCAGGGAGGTGATTGAGAGAGAAATTCAGTCGTTGCTTGACGAGAACATCACGCTCCAGTGCGATACCAAACTTGGGCGTGACATTACCATTGACACTCTCTTTGAGGACGGGTTTCAGGCAATCTTTATTGCATTGGGGGCCCACAAGAGCCTACCGCTGCACCTCCGGGGCGAAGATCTCCCGGGTGTCTACCCGTCAATTCAGTTCCTCAAAGCGTTCAACGTGAGCGGGAGTTGCCTTGCCAGGGGAAGTGTCGGTATCATCGGTGGAGGAAATTCCGCCCTGGACGCCGCACGGGTGGCAATACGCCAGCCCGATGTAACGAGCGTGACGATCTTCTACCGGCGCACACGCGATGAGATGCCCGCGTTCCCGGAGGAGATCGAGGCGGCGCTTCAGGAAGGGGTACGCCTGGAAACGCTGGTCTCTCCCACCGGCATTTTGGCCGAAGGGGGACAGCTTTCCGGGATCGAGTGCATCCATAACGAGCCCGGTGAATTCGACCAGAGTGGCAGACGTCGGCCCGTGGCAGTACCCGGGTCACAACATACCATCCCTCTTGAAACCTTGGTCGTTGCCATCAGCGAGGGTTCAGACACGGACTGCGTTGCCGTTGCTGGCGCGAACCAGTTGGAGGTGGATGAGCATCGCATGACGATCCGTGTCGATGAGGAAACCCTGGCAACGAATCGACCGGGTGTTTTCGCCGGCGGTGACGTGGTGACGGGTCCGAACACGGTGGTGGATGCCATTGCGGCCGGCCGGAAGGCTGCAGTGATGATCGAACGTTATTTGCGCGATCAACCGCTGGAGCAGGATTGCGAGGTACGCCGGCCGAGCGTCTATGTAGAACCTCCGAAGGCAGAGCCTCAGCGTCCGTATGATGCCCCCCGCGTTGACCTGCCGCGCCTGGATGCGGGAGCAAGGCGGCAGAACTTCCTTGAAGTAGAGAAGGCGCTCACGAAGGCAGAGGCCCTGCGCGAAGCACGGCGATGTCTCCGGTGCGACCTGGAGTTCGTTAAGCGGGAAGAGGATCAAAATCCAATCTGCGCATTGGAGGAGGCCGAACGATGATAACCCTCAAGATGAACGGACTTGATATCGCTGTGGAGGAGGGAAGCACCGTCCTCGAGGCCGCGCAGTATATTGGGTTTCCCATTCCCACTCTGTGTCATATGGAGGGATTCCTCCCGTACGGGGCCTGCCGTCTCTGCATCGTCGAGGTTGGTGTTGTCCCGAAGTCCCGCCTGGTCACTGCGTGCACGTATCCGGTCGAAGAAGGCCTGTTCGTGCGGACGAGCACACGACGGGTGATTCGTGCCCGGGCAATGGTGATCGAGCTGCTCCTGGCATCTTGTCCGGAGTCGAAGGTCATTCAGGACCTTGCCTCCCGCTATGATGTGCGCCAGCAGCGATTCAGGCAGGAGCATGAGCGCTGTATCCTGTGCGGACGTTGTGTCCGGATGTGCACCGAGCAGATGATGGGGAGAGCAATAGGATTTCGCGGGAGAGGAGAGACCCGCAGCATCGGAACACCATTTGACACAAAATCAGAAGGATGCAGACAGTGCGGTGGGTGCATGTATGTGTGCCCCGTCTGCGAGCTTCGCTGCACGTTCAACGATCCGTCGAAGGCGATTTGCGGCGCGTGCGCGAACCTCAGTCCGCCCTGCATCGAGAAAGAACAGTTTGACGATATGATGTGCTACATGAATCCGTGTGTCGCATGTGAGATCAAAAAGGATTGATGAAAGGAGAGGGCAACTCATGTCACTTTCAAAAACGAACGCTACTGCGGCGACACTGACCAAGAATCGCACGGAAGGCTCAGTAGTCCCCACATCCGGCATGTGCGTCACGTGCGTCGACGGATGCATCGGCATGTGCGAAATCGGCAAATCGGCCTATCGGGGGCACGAAGTCATCTACCCCCAACCATTCGGAGTCATCACTACCGCTGCCGAGAAGAGCTTCCCTGTTGATTATTCCCATTTCAATATCATGGGGGGAGTCATTGGCGCACAGGGGATCGAGGCGGACAGTGATAAGGCGATCTTCCCGGCCGTGAATCTGGAAGTGAGGTTGGGGCATGACAGGGGGATTAAATTCCGGCTTCCATGGATCATCCCCGGTATCGGATCGACGGATGTCGCAAAGAATAACTGGGAGGGAATTGCCATTGGCTCCGCCCTCGCGGGGACAGGGTTGACCATCGGTGAAAATGTGGTCGGGATGGACATGGAGGCGGCATTCAAAAATGGCCGGGTCGTGGACACGGTTGATCTCAAGCGCAGGGTTGCCTTGTACAAAGAACACCAGATGGATGGCTATGGAGCCATTGTCGTGCAGTCGAATGTTGAAGACACCCGGCTCGGTGTCCAGGAATATGCCATCGAGAGACTCGGGGTGGAATGTGTTGAGCTCAAGTGGGGCCAGGGCGCGAAGAATATTGGCGGAGAGGTCAAGATCCGCAGCTTGAAGAAGGCCCAGTCGCTCCGGCAGCGCGGCTATATTGTTCTTCCTGACCCAATGGACGAGCACGTGATCCAGGCTTTTGAGCGGGGTGCATTCCATGAGTTCGAACGCCACTCCCGGGTGGGCATGGTGTCTGAAGAAGGTTTCGCAAAGCGCATCGAAGAGCTCCGCCAGGCGGGCGCGAAGTACATCTTCCTGAAAACGGGGGCGTACCGGCCCGTTGACACAGCGCGGGCACTGGTTTTCGGCTCTCGCTACGGCCTCGATCTGCTCACCGTCGACGGCGCCGGAGGGGGGACCGGCATGAGTCCCTGGCGGATGATGAACGAATGGGGTATTCCTCCCGTCGAGCTGCATTCGCTCGTACACACGTACGCGGAACGGCTGGCAGCCAAGGGACGCCATCTTCCTGCAATTGCCGTGGCGGGCGGGTTTACGTTAGAGGACCAGATCTTCAAGGGGCTCGCGCTTGGCGCACCGTATGTGAAAATGGTGGGGATGGCGCGCGCACCAATTGCCGCGGCGATGGTCGGGAAGACCATAGGCAAAGCCATTGAGGCGAATGAGCTTCCCGTCTACGTCGAGCGGTTCGGGTCGAGCAAGGACGAGATCTTTGTGACCTCCACGGAGCTGCGGAACAAGGTCGGGATAGAGAAGTTCCAGGAACTCCCAACAGGTGCCATCGGTCTCTACACATATTATGAGCGTCTTGCTCAAGGGCTGCGGCAGCTCATGGCGGGGTGCCGGAAGTTCTCCGTCGAATACATTTCCCGGGACGATATTGCCGCGCTGACGCACGATGCGGAGGAGAGAAGTGGCATCCCATATATCATGGATCTCGATAAGGAAGCCGTGGATCAGCTGCTCCGGTAGGAAAGACCGGCTTCTGCAACAGGTCCGCGCCTATGGTGCCGGCGGGGCAGCACACTGCACAACCCATCCGCATCCATATTTTCATTATCACCTCAGGCTATTTGGAGCATGACTTATGATCTCCGTTGCAACGCATCTCAGGAATCTCGTTAACGGCGCCAAGCCCCGGCTTCTGTCCCTGCCGGAACCGCAGATCTCGGAGAAACCGTACACAGACAAATGGTCTCTCAAAGAGGTGCTCGGGCACCTGATCGATTCCGCCGTGAACAACCACCAGCGGATAGTCCGAATGCAGCAGCAGGCGGACCTCGGCTCTTTCTCCTACAAGCAAGAGCAGTGGAACGCAATTCAGAAGTATCAACTGGAACGCTGGACGGACCTGGTGGAGTTATGGGCGCTTTTCAATACCCACCTTGCGCACGTGATCGAGCATGTCGATCCCGGCTCGCTTGATAACACGTGCGATATGGGATATATTGCGCCGGCGAAGCTCAGGTTCGTCATAGAAGACTACGTGCGGCACGTCCAACATCACCTGGACCAGATCTTCAGCGATACAGATCCGAGGGAGAGAGTGCGGTGGGTGAGAAGGAATCCGGAAGAGCAGTAGTCCATGAGAAATGTCTGGCGACTGGCTTCTCGACTTTTCTCCGTCTGTGTGCCTCTGGGGCAACCGTTCCACGCTAGGCCGAGGTGCCAGTGTATTGTCTCAATCCGATTTTCCATACCATCCGGGAGATGAAGAACAACAGGGCGGCGAACCCGACTGTTGCCGTCACGGTGAGAGCTGAAAGGCGGCCGGTAAGAGCCTCGGCCGGAACAGTTGTGGCGAATGCGACCGGAACGAGAAATGTGAGCGCGAAACGGAGCCAGCCAGGATAGAGACTTATGGGCCACCGTCCGGCTTCGTACATGCTCTGAAAGATCACCAGGATGTTCTCGACCCGCACGAACCAGAACGAGAGAGTAGCAAGAATCAGCCAGAAGCTGTAGATGATTATCCCGCCGGACACGAGCATGAGGCCGAATGCAGCTGCCTGCCCGACTCCCGTCTGTAGATCCAACCGTACAACTGCAACAGCCAGTACAGCGAAGCCCAGCACCACGTCGATCGCCTTCCAGATCTCAACGCGTTGGATGCTGACAAGCAATTGCGCGTCTTGCGGCTTCGTGAGAACATAATCGAGCGTCCCATCGCGAACCGATTCGATCAATCGTTCCATCCCGGGCTGGATCAGCAGCCCGATCATGCCCCCGACAAGGAAATAGACGCCGACAAGCGCGAGAACCTCGTCGGGCCGCCAGCCCCCAAGCGTGCTCGTGTACGAGAAGACCACTCCGAGCCCCAGCAGTGAAGTCGCAAGCTCCAGCAGGGCTTGAAACAAGTGTATGAAGAAATTCACACGGTAGGCTGTTTCAGCCATGACGTTGAGCCGCACGTACACGAAAAACAAGCGGAAGTATATCATGCACCCACCGCAGAATACATACGAGATCCAGCGCGCCAGACCAGGCGCATCAGGACCAGGGAAATGACGAGCCAGATAACTTGGGCGCAGATCCCTGTGAGGGTCTGATCCGGAGTAAGACGGCCCAGGAGGAGCTCCACCGGAAACCCAAGCATCCAGCGAAAAGGCAAGAGATCTGCTGCGCTCTGGACGAATGAAGGAAAAAGTGCAAGAGGGGCTATTTGTCCCGAAAGAAACAGCATGAGGACAAAGTACATCTGATTGATTGCGCTCACCCGCGTGAGCCAGAAGGCAGCATTAGCGAGCGTCCATTCGAGGAAGAATCGGACCAGGAAGGCGAGGAAGAGGGCAGGGAAAAAGGCTGCCACCGCCCAGAGCGGCGGAGCGAAGTCGGGCCTGAACAGAACCCCGAGCGTGGCAGCGATTACCAGCATGATCGGAAGGGTGATCAGCTTCGAAGAGATGTTGTCGGCGATATCCGAATGAATTGGATGGACAGGCTTCAAAAGGGCAAAGGACAACAGTCCTTCCCGGATCCGGTATTCGAATTCGTACATGATCCAGGTGTAGGTGACGTGGTTGACCAGCATAACAAGGAGAAAGTACGCCGCGAACTCGCGCGCGGTGAAGTCCCCCACAGTACCGCCGGATGTGGTTGAAACGGCAGACCAGACAATAAGGTACACGAGCGGCTCAAGGACATGCCCGATCATCCATATGACGAGCGATGCCCGATACTGCAGCATCATGGCAAAGGTGGTCTTGAACTGCTGTACGTACAGCTCGACCAGTGATTTCATGATCCCCCTTGCGCGAATACCCGCTCAATCACTTCCTCGATGGGCGGGTCTTCAACAATGAGATCAATTACCGGCAGGTCTGCGAGCAGCCTTTCCGTCACGCGGGCTGCGTCTCCTTTCGGGACGCGCAACGTGAAGTGGCCGCCCGTGCATGAAACGACCTCGCCATACGGCTTCAGGTCGGCCTGGCAATCCTCCAGTTGCACCACGATAGTCTTGTGCGCTGTGAAATCCCGGACAAGATGCGACAGGTCCCCGTCGAACAGCAGACGTCCATGATGAATGACGATGACGCGGCGGCAGAGTGCCTCAACATCTGCCATGTAGTGGCTGGTCAGGAGAACGGTTGCGCCGAAGCGCCGGTTGTATTCCGCGATGAACCCCCGGATTCGCCTCTGCATTGTCACGTCCAGGCCGATCGTTGGCTCATCGAGGAACACGACGCTCGGACGGTGAAGCAGGGCTGCGGCGATCTCACATTTCATTCGCTCGCCAAGGGAAAGGTTGCGTACCGGTTTGCCAAGGATCGGCCCCAGGTCAAGGAGGTCCGTCAGCTCCCGAATCATGCTTCGGTAATCGGCGTAAGGAACATGATAGATCGCCCTGTTGAGCTCGAAGGAATCCAGAGCAGGGATATCCCAGACCAGCTGGTTGCGCTGTCCCATTACCAGAGTGATTTGACGGAGGAAAGTCCTCTCGCGCCTCGAAGGGATGTGGCCAAGTACCGTTACCTCGCCTGCGGTAGGGTAAAGGAGGCCGGCGAGCATTTTCAGCGTGGTGGTCTTGCCTGCCCCGTTGGGCCCCAGGAAGCCCACGATTTCGCCCGGCGCGACGTCGAACGAAATCCCGTCCACCGCGGATACCGTTACTTCATTGCGGTGAATGAGACTTCGAAATGCCGCGCGGAGGCCTGCCTCCCGCTCGCTGACGACATACACCTTCTGAAGATTGCCGACATGGATCGCCGGCGATGCGGGCATACCAGCCTTGCTTTTGTCGCGCGCTGCACCAGCTACCACTTCACTTTTCGTGCCCATTCGGCAAGTTTCGTCGGTTTGATCCCCGATTCGCGTGCCATCCCCTCAATATCGGCGTTGTAACCGACACGGTCAAACCACTCGAGCATGATGGCGAATTCCATGCTGGACTGCCGGACTGCCTCAATAGGAGACGGGTCAAAGACCACCTTTTTCCCGCTCACCGAACTGATAATCTTTGCCGTCTGAGGCATGGTCGCCGAATCACCCGCAATATCAAATGCCCGGCCGTTGAGCTTGTCGTGATTTTCGAATGCCCACAGCCCGTACTTTCCAACATCTTCCACTGCGATCATCTGCAGTGACGTCTCAGGCTTCAAAGCGACCGTCAACTTTCCCTGATCAATGGCAGGCTTGAACCATGGGGAAGCGATGTTCTCCATAAAAAAAGCGGGCCGCATGATCGTAAAAGAAGGAAACTTGAGTTCGAGGATGGTCTGTTCCACTCGGAACTTGTTGTCGAAATGCGGAATGCCGGTGGAACGTTGTGCTGAACCGACGGAGGTATACAAAAAATATTGCACACCTGCTTCTTTCGCCACCCTGGCAAATCGTTTTCCCTGTTCTTCCTCTTTTTCCACCCCCGCTTCCCAGGTGTTCTGGACTGCAAATGTTCCCCAGGCTCCCTCGAGGGCCTTTCTGAGCGACTCTTCGTTATCCAGATCGCCTTGAACCACCTTCGCGCCGCCCTTTTGAAGCGACTTCGCTTTGTCGCTCTCGGGATGACGTGTCATGACAACTATCTTGTGGCCGCGGGCGAGGAGTTCCTTCGCAACCGCCCCGCCCTGCTGGCCTGTTGCTCCCGTGACGAGGATCATACCGGTTTTCGCCATATATTCTTGCCTTTCTTTAGGTTATGGGATTCCCCCCTGAGTAGAACCGAAAAAAGACCTCCTGCGGTTCCATTGCGTTGCATTAATCAAGTTGACATCGAGGCCGCCAGGCATTACATTCATCCGTCGAGGTACACATCTCAGGGAGCACAGCCATGAACAGACTTCTCTTTTCCTTCTGTTCCGCCTTCCTCTCACTGGGTGCCGTGGCGTTAGCCGAAACCAGCCCGTTCGAGCAGGACACGATCAGGACTTCGGCCGGTAGCGTAGAGATCACATTCATCGGCCATGGCACACTTATGATCAGGTGGAGCGGGAAGATCATCCACATCGATCCGTACGGCAAACTGGCGGATTACAGCACACTTCCCAAGGCTGATCTGATCCTCGTGACGCACCATCACGGGGATCACCTCGATCCAGAGGCGATTAAGAACATTCGTACTGACAGAACCGTGCTCCTCCTTACTGCACAAAGCGCCGAGAAGTTGAAGGAGGGGAGCGTGATGAAAAATGGTGACGTGCAAAATATCATGGGGATAAAGATCGAAGCCGTTCCTGCCTACAATCTCGTGCATCTGAGAGCGGATGGAACGCCGTTTCATCCCAAAGGAGAAGGTAACGGGTATGTCTTGACGTTCGGAAAGACCCGCATTTATGTGGCCGGGGACACCGAGAATACTCCCGAAATGAAGGCTCTTAGGAACATCGACGTTGCATTCCTACCGATGAATCTTCCCTACACCATGACACCTGAAATGGTTGCGGATGCCGCAAGAGCGTTCAGGCCAAAGATCCTCTATCCCTACCACTATGGCGAAACCGATCCGGCACTTCTCTCAGGGCTCCTTGAAGGAGTCAAAGAGATTGACGTGCGGATCCGTCACATGAAATGAGGAAATACGATGACACGTAGACCGATTCTTGTATTCTTACTCATCGTTTCCGGAATTCTCTTTGCACAGGGACAGACCATGGAAAATGGCATGCATAACCTCTTTCTCTTGTCGGACTCAAAGTCACGCTCGATCAGCCCGGAGAATTTCACGGGAGGAAAAGGCATGGGGGGAATGACGACTCTCGAAAAGGGAAGCGCTGCGCACGCCGCCCGCGAACTGGGGCAGGGGTGGAAGGTGAATCCGTACGTCAGGATCAAGCCAGGCGAAACGTTCACCATGGCGGAGGTGGAGGGCCCGGGAATTATCCGGCACATCTGGATGACGCCGACCGGCGATTACCGCCTGACCATCTTTCGGATCTATTGGGATGGCGAGTCTGAGCCATCGGTGGAATCACCGGTCGGTGATTTCTTCTGTTCCGGATGGGGCTGGGACCATGAACCCCAGATCAGTTCACTTGCCGTGTGCGTCAATCCCAAGAACGGTTACAACAGCTACTGGCAAATGCCGTTCAAAAAGAAATGCCGCGTAACCATGGAAAACATGGCAGACAAAGACCTGATTCTGTATTACCAGATTGATTACTCCGAGACCGATGTTCCCACTGGAGCCGTATATTTTCATGCACAGTTTCGGAGAGTCAATCCGGTTCCGTTCAAGGAAGATTATACGATCATCGATGGCATCCAGGGGCAGGGGCAATTTGTGGGGACCTACATTGCCCATGGCACAAAACAGCCCGGCTGGTTCGGCGAAGGCGAGGTGAAGTTTTTTATCGACGGTGACAGCAAGTTTCCAACCATCTGCGGCACGGGTGAAGAGGACTATTTCAACGGCTCGTATGGCTACCGGGAGACCCGGGCCAAGGATGGAACCTATCTCTATACCGACTTCACGACGCCATACTCCGGGTTCTATTGGGTGCGTGATACCGTCGGTACAGGATCCGAAAGGCGCTTTGGAGAATACCGCTGGCATATCACTGATCCAGTGCGTTTTCAGAAAGACCTGCGGGTCACCATTCAGTGTATCGGGTGGCAGAGTGAGGGGCGGTATCTGCCGCTGCAGGATGACATGGCCTCGGTGGCATTTTGGTATCAAACCGAACCACATCACACTTTTCCCGGATTACCGGCCAGGGAGAATCTCGCTTTGAATCCGGGGAAAAAATAAGAGCGATGAATCGGTGAACCACGGAAAATGTTCAGCCTTCCGGGCGTTTGAGGTGGAGTTCCTACCCCTTCCGGAAACGATGCCGTTTGAGCCAAGGCCGGGGAATAGACCGTCTTGCAGCGATTCAGCCTACCCATTATCGTGAATCAGGGAATCCCATCTCTTCCACGAAAATGTCTTGAAATTCCGGATCGGAGCTCAATCCAATATGCAGCATCTTCTTCTGCAGATCCGCAGACACCTGTGGCTCCAGGAAGAGCGCCATTTTCGCTCCACGGAGGGCGGTATTACCTGCTGGGACGATCTGGTCCTCCCGGAACGAAAGCAGCCCGATCCGCCGAGCGCTTTCGCTATTCACATAATTGCCAAATGCCCCTGCGAGATAGACCGAGGATATGTCATCTGTTGAGATTCCCATCTCCCGCAAGAGGATTCTGACCCCCGCGGCAATGGCCCCTTTTGCCAGCTGCAGCTGTCTGATGTCGAGTTGGGTGAGGGCAATGGGAGGACAGACCATGGCGGAGTCGGTGTCTCCCGAAATCAACCCGTCGCTACGCACCATTCCAAGTTCGAGCATGCCCGCGACGGCATCGACAAGCCCGCTCCCGCAGATCCCGCGGGGAGGGACATGTCCCAGCACGCTGCACGCGAGCTTCCCTTCGGAAACACTGACTTCGGAAATGGCACCCGTTGACGCGCGCATCCCACGGGAAATGCCAGCTCCTTCAAATGCCGGTCCGGCCGCTGTGGAGCAACAGAGGATCCGATCACGGTTACCCATCACAATTTCTCCATTCGTTCCCAAATCGATCAAGCATGTGTAGGCCGGGTTCTCATGGAGGCCTGTAGCAACCACTCCAGCAAGGATATCGCTCCCCACGAATCCTCCAGGGCAGGGAAGGAAGAGCACCGGCGGATCGCCGGGGATATCCCACCCTATCTGGCGGCTCGTGAACTGCTGCAGGCCAAGGTGGGGGGACTCAAACGGATAGTAGGAGAGGGGGGCAACGTCAAGGTTGCTAAACAGATGGTGCATTACCGTGTTGCCTACCAGGACCACCTGCCTAACCTGTGATGAGGAGGCGTCAGTCGAGTCGAGCAGGCCTCCTATCATTTTTCCGATTTGTTTCCGGACCAGTTCCACCAGTTTCGGCTGCGACCCGTCAAGGACTGCAGCGCTCACCCGACTCATGATATCCGCCCCGTAGCGGGCCTGAGGATTGAGGGCAGTGCGCACGGAAACGACTGTGCCGGTTGTCAAATCTAATAGCTGGGCAACAAGGGTCGTCGTCCCAACATCAATCGCAATCCCCATGCCTGCTCTGGGAGAAAAGGAAAATACCACGTCATCCGAAAGAACAGAGGCTTCCCACTGCCCAAGCTCAAGCGTAAGGTCCTCATTGGCCTGGCATTGGCAGGACAGGCGCCAGCCGGCTCCAAGCTCATGTTCGGAGAGCATCCGTTGCTGTGGTGGGGTAATGGGGAGATCCCCCGAGATGACCCTGATTCGGCACCCTTTGCAGCGCCCCCGGCCCCCACACGGGAATTCCACTCCATGGGGGAAGAGGACATCTCGCAGAGGTGTGCCGTGTTCGACTTCGATGATCTTTTTGAGAGGGAAGAGGGTAAGGCGTACGCGTGTCCGCATAATATCAATCTAATACATGAGGGAGATTCTGGTAATAGCCTCAAATAAAATAACTTAGCATGCCAGCTGGACCTCAATTTCTTCCAGCGACTTTCCCTTGGTCTCAGGCAGTTTTGCCCTGATAAAGAAATACCCTGCAATGCAGATGGCGGAATATAACCAGAAGGTTCCGGCCGGTCCCAGCGTGGCATTCAAGATAGGAAAAGTATAGGTAAGGATGAAACAGGCCAGCCAAAGGGAGGCTACTGCAACGGACATTGCCGCGCCTCGAATGCGGTTGGGAAAGATCTCCGCTATGACGACCCAGACAACAGGAGCCAGAGACATCGAGTAGCAACCAATTGCCGCTAACACAGTGAGGAGCATTGGCAAACCCTCAACCCCCAAGCTGTATCCTGAACCCAGCAGCAGGTATATCAGCGCCAGGCCGGCCGACCCGGTCAGCAGGAGCAATCGCCGCCCTTTCCTGTCCACGATACCAAAGGCAACGAATGTAAACGCGATGTTCGTCGTTCCCGTCCACGCAATGTTCAGGAGGGTGTCGGAGATGTTGTAGCCTGCAGCAGCAAAAATCTCTTCAGCGTAATTGAAAATGACATTGATCCCGCACCATTGCTGAAAAACAGCAAGGACGACACCCAAGACGAGAACCCGCCTGAGTCTTCGATCCAGGAGCCGACGGAATTCAACTTTCTCTGTCTTTTGAACGAGCGTTGCCTCAATCTCCCGGACGGCCTGGCTTGCATATCCCTCCCCGCCGATCCTGGCGAGAATCTTCTGAGCCATTTGAGGTTTGCCATTCCTGGCAAGCCAACGGGGACTCTCCGGAACGAAGAACATGGCAACGAAAAAGACCACAGCCGGCACCGCCGTGACGGCGAACATCCAACGCCAGCCCAGCTGGCCGTTCCAGGAAGTCCGGATTGCCTCTTCGCTGAGATTGGGAGCCATCCTGTCCGCAATCAGATAGTTGACGACCTGAGCCAACAGAATACCGATCACTATCGTGAGCTGGTTGATGGACACGAGCTTTCCCCTCATGTGCGCGGGCGCAACCTCCGAGATGTACATGGGAGAAAGGTTCGAGGCCAGCCCGATCGCCACGCCGCCGAAGATTCTCCAGACCACAAATGCCGAGAAGTTTTGCGTCAACCCGATCCCAATCGACGTGATCGTGAAGATCAGGGCCGCGAGCATAAGCAGCCGCTTGCGTCCGTACTTATCGCTCAATCCACCGGACACAAGCGCCCCCACCAAACAACCGATCAACGCACAGCTGTTTGCCCATCCCCGGGACTCTGCGTCCGTCAGCCCGAAGAATCGCTCGAAGAAAGGCTTAGCACCGCCGATCACGACCCAATCGTATCCGAAGAGCAGCCCACCCAATGCGGCCGCAATAGACACGACCCAAATGAATATCGCATTATACTGCGCCGTGGTTTCTATCGGTGATTCCATGGGATTCTGAATGGGCATCCGCGTTCCAGAATTGTGTCAGGGATGTGACCGTGCGGGGGCGCAGCCAACGGAGTGGGCTGTTCGTCAATGATGAGGAAGAACTGCAGGACTTCGTTGAACCCTCTTGTCTTTTCATCGAAACGAAGCTTCAAGTATTCCGGGACAGAGCGCACCTTGGAACCATAAGAGTCTTTCTACTTAATCACCAGGATTTTCCTTGCCGCAGTGCCGCTGCTGGTGAGAAGTTGACAGAAGTACATGCCGCTGGAAAGCCGGGCCGCATCGACGCGATCTTCATACAACCCCATAGTACGAGTCTCGTCAACAAGGGTCATGACCACCTTTCCCAGGGTGTCAACGATTCGCAGAGTAACGTGTCCACTTTCAGGCAGAATCCAATGAATTGTAGTGGTAGAATTGAATGGGTTCGGAAAATTGTACAGTAATTCCGGTGACGTGGCAGCCGGGAGCGTGTCTCTGGTGGAGATCAGGCCAGTGATTACAGGACGAATGCGATAGACCGCCTGGCCGGAGGTAATGTACAACGTTTTTCGATCGCTGTCTCCCCAGTTACAGTTGGTGGTCTGTCCCGGGACGCGAATGGTGTCCAGAAAGGAGCCATCGGGTGCGTAGACCCAGATGCCATAAGGGCCGGTGGCATAGAGGTAGCCATCAGGATCCACCTTCATCCCATCCGTGTACCCGGTTGCGTTCATGAAGGCGAACTGCCGTTTGTTGCTGATCGTGGAATCGCGGACATCCCAGAGGTAGATCCGCCGTGTCTCGGCATCTCCCACATAAAGCGATGTCTGGTCAGGTGTGAAAGCGATGCCGTTCGGGCGGGCGAGCGAAGAATCTAGGAGCGATAAGGTTCCTGCCGGACTGATCCTGTAGATCCCGGAGAATCCCAGCTCGCTTGGAGGCGGGAGAATGCCGTAGGGCGGATCCGTGAACCAGATTGAGCCATCCGATTTGACCACAAGATCGTTCGGGCTATTCAAACGTTTGCCATGGTACAGCGAAGCCAGTACGGTCTGAATGCCATCTGACTCCAAGCGGGTGACCTGGCGATCCCCTTGCTTTGCCATGAGGAGTCGTCCCTGGGGATCATATGTCAGCCCGTTGGCCTTTCCAGAAGGTGTGAGGAACACCGCCACCCCGGAATCGGCTGACCAGCGGTAGATGGAGTTCCCATTAATATCACTGAATAGCAGCCCGACACCGTCCTTCCAGACCGGCCCCTCAACAAATTGAAAACCATCGGCTACCTTTTCCAGCTGTCCGATAACGGAGCGCTGTGCCAGACCATGCGGGGCAGCCACCAGATGGAACAGGAAGAGTGCAGCGATGAATTGCCGGGAGAGGAGGCCTGCCTTCGAGTTCATCACAGTTCACCTGGCCTGTTCTTTGAGTCGGAAATAGCAGTAGAGTGGCCATGCATGCGCGTGTGCACAAAACACAGGTGCGCTTGCCCACATCTCCCCCGGGGAGGGCTGACCTTGCGCCTCCGAGAGGGAGGAGTTGAGACAATCAGGCGCGGACCATTGTCCGATCCAGGTGTCAGGGTAGTGGGACGTGAAGTTGCTGAACGTCATTTGCCTGAGCAGCTCCCACGCCGCCGGTTTGTTGAACATCGACACGGCGACGATTAGCGGGCCATTGAGAGCGTACCAGAATCCGCCATTCTCGCGTATCCCGGCTCCCAACGTGCCTTTCTGAGCCCTCTCTTTTTGACGTGCCCCGAGGGTCTCGTCGCTGAGTAATCGTTCCCTGATTTCCCCGAGGAGCGCAAACTTTCGATCAGCGGCGAAGTCGGGCAGCTGCAGCAGGAATGGCTGAGGCTCGAGGAACATGTCGTCTTCGCCCACCTGCGTCTCGGCATTGAAATAGAGCCTGCTCGAGAACGGCTTGTCGCCGAGATCGTTGAAGAACGCCTTTCGCATCTTCTCCGTATACAACTTTATGCTTTCCGTAAAGCGGACTATTTGATCTTTCTGTTTTGAAAGCTTTGCACTGGCGCTCAGCCGGGTCAAGACAGAGCTCAGGTCGGGCAGCACCTTGAGGGCCATTGCCGTGTTCATATGCGACTCAGCGGTCCAGAAGTACGGCATGACCGGTGTGTCGGCATAGATCATATCGTTCCAATCAGAATTGAGCAGGCGTACCAGGCCATGTGGTCCGGTAGCGACCTCATCGCGGAGGTAGCCAAAGGCCCGGACGAGTTTCTCGAGCGTCGTCCCTTTGACCCCGGACTCCATGGGATCGAAATTCGTTTCCTCGAGAAGAAACTCGCCGTCCCCGGTGATCCGCAGGTACTCTGCTATGGCCATGAAGAGATAGAGTTGCTGGTCGCTGCTGGTCCAGGCAGCGTTGGTCGTCATCCCGTAACCATAGCCTGCATAGGCGATAGCTCCGTCAGTGCCCATCTTCTTCAGGCCAAAACGGAGGCATGATTTCGCAAGCTGGGGATCAAAGTAATTCAACGGCAGCGAGTGCTGGAGATGATCACGCGTGGCGGCTTCCATTCCCCAAGCGTAGTCGTATGACATCCCCTGAGGCACAAAGGTCTCTCCATAGTATTCGCTATATGTGGCCATTGCCTCCAGGGTATATGCATCCCAGATCATTTCCTGCTTGAGCAGCGGGTCCGCCTCGCTGGCCATGTCGGGAAGCTTCGATTTCCATTCGCTTCTGAAAAGCGCCTCGGAGTTGAAGCTCTTCTGTGAAGAGGCCGCCACGCTCGTCCCTTTCAGGGAGTTACACTGCGTGAGAATAACTTCCGGGTCGCGGTCATAGGAATATCCCGTGATGACCCGGAACTCGATTTCTTCGTCCGGCTTCAGGTTCACGTCGATGGTCGCCTGGAGTCTGTCTTTCCCTTCCGCAACCGGCTGGCTGCTGAAATCGACTCGGGAGAGATCGCTGTTGGAGGGAACCTGGATGTAGAGCGACGGTGGAAACCCATCATAACGGGAAGCACTTTTCAAAGACTCAATCAGGAGAGGATCCTTGGATTGTGCAGTGATATCCGCCTTGATCAGGGAACGGCGCCGGTCAATGAGCACTTTGTTCTTATACGTGACCGGTCTGTCAGCCTCGTTTTTCATCTGCTCCTGGGCCATGCTATAGTTGGCCAGCACCCATTCGGAGTAGGACAGGCTGATTTCCTTCTGTCCTTTGTTCCAGATCCTGATGATTTCGACAGCGGCAGGGACTCCATCGTTGACCTTCAGCGATGGTTTCACCGAGAGGATCCTGGTGCATGCAAGGTCGTCGGAGAGGGCGTAATCATATCGGGCATATCCGGTGCCGAACGCCCGCGAGCACCTTTTCTCGTCTGCGGCGAGAGATTGAAGCCCGACGAGCTGGAACGTCTCGTTTCCGGCAGAGCGCACAACAAGCTGGGCGCCATTTTCACCATAGCTCGTTCCGGATTGGTTGAGGCGCGCCCAGGCTCTCTCACCCGTCAACATCTGGTAGATGCCGCTGACATGGGTCATGAGGGTGAGGCGGTAGTTCCCCAGGAGGAACCAGGGATCTGCTTGCATGCTGTCAATAGCGGCCCCCTTCGAGGGAGCCTGGTACGGGAGGGCACCCGTGTATTGGAAACAGGGTAGGCCTGATTCATCTTCGATCCAACGGCCTATCGTACTTTTCTGTGCTGACGCCTGGAATGCAAGTACCGTCAGGAGAAGCGGGATGAAGACGTATTTGGTCATGGCTGTGTGGGTTTAGTGAGCGGCTGGCCTGCAGGAATGCAGGGGTGAGAAGGAACGGAATGCTCCAGATTATTGCATAGTAAGCAATTTGTCAAGGATTTTTTTGATTTTTTTAGTGCGAAGCAGAAACGAGCGGAGGGTGTCGGGAGTCTTGAACCCTTGCATGGCTGCGTGATCGGAGATTGGCATAATATGACGAAAGTCGGCTCCTCATGCACAGAAGCCGACTTTCAAGGATGATTCTGATCTCATCCCGGGTGCATCGAGACACTCAGGGATCGGGCCGAGCCATCACCCGGAGGCAGCTACACGCATGCCAGAACGCGTTGAAGCCTCTGCTGTACCTCTTTTGCGACGGGAAGGATGTCTTCATTGTCCGTCACCTTGAGCATGACCATCGGATCGAAGACGGAGACACTCGTCTGGCCATCTTTCTCCTGGACGACAACATTGCAGGGGAGAAGAAGCCCCATCTGATCGTCGGCCTGCAGTGACTTGTGCGCGAACGGGGGGTTGCATGCCCCGAGGATAACATACTTGGGGAAGTCCACGTTGAGCTTTTTCTTGAACGTGTCTTTCACATCGATGGTCGTGAGAACGCCGAAACCTTCTTTCTTCAATTCCTCCGTGACGCGTTCGATTGCTCGTTCGTACGACAGCGGGACTGTTTTAGAAAAGCCGTAACTCATCGGAATACCTCCTGGATGTGTGTGCTTGATCTGTTCGACTCATTGTTTCTGCTGTGCAGCTATGTTCCATTCCGCAAGGCCCCCTTCAAGGTTCCCCGCGTTAAAGCCCCGTTTTCGGAGAAGAAGTGCTGCGGTCAGGCTTCTGTTCCCAGACCTGCAATAGCATATGATTTCTTTGGACCGATATCCTTCAAGCTCGCGCACCCTGCGATCCAGTTGCTGCAACGGGAGATGAAGCGAACCGCGTATGGCCTGGGCACTGCGTTCGGCATCTGTCCTGACATCGAGAAGGACGACATCGCGGTCATTCATCCTCCCGCGAAGCTCGCCGGCCGAATACTGCCTGATGGAGCGCATCTGCAGGCGCCTGCGCACATAGAGCACCAAGAGCAGGAGGACCACAGCGTAAAATAGGATTTGTCCGCTTGTCATGGTTCGTCCATTCGTGCAACAGGCAATATAGTAACGATGTCGATGTCCGTCAAGGTCATTGGCCTGGAGTCCCGGGCTCACACCCGGGGGTGGATCTTCACCGGATTGGAAGGATGCACGACGGGGTAGCCCGACCTGACCCATCGCGAGGTTCCTCCCTCGAGATTGGACACGCGACTGAAACCGGACCGCGAAAGCAGGTGTGCCACCTCAAGAGATCTGTGACCGCTCTGGCAGACCACCACGATCTCTCGATCTGCGGGCAGTTCCGCCATGCGGTTCATGATCTGGCCTACGGGGATGTTCATGACCCCGGGAATCGCTCCATAAGCAATCAGCTCGAACTGCTCGCGAACATCAAGCAAAAAAGGAATCTGTTCGCCGCTCATCTTCCGCGAGAGCTCTACAGGCGTGATATTCTTGAAGGATGCGTCCGGGGCGGGCACGCGTTTGACCCCGCACTGCAACGTCGCTGCCCCTTGCGCCGTCGTTTCCGCGAGAGGCGGAAAGAACTCGGCGACGAACGCGACATATTCTTCTTTGGATCGACGGATCAGAAAAGGATTGGTCGCTTTCTCTTGCTGAAGCGTCCTGGCCGTGTTCCCTTCATAGTCATGTCCCGGGTGGATCCAGGTGGCATCGGGCAAGGAGAGAATCGTTGCAAAGAGTGAGTCATATTGCTGTCCCGGGTCACCTCCCGGGAGATCGCTCCTTCCGGCCTGCCCCACAAGGAGAAGATCGCCGGAAAAAAGATGACCCTCGACAAGGGGACAAATGTGATTGTCCGTGTGGCCGGGGGTATGCAATATCTGAATCCGAAGGGAGCCCACCTCAACGATCTCGCCATGGGTCACGAAACGTTGTATCTCAATGGCAGCATTGGCCCGAAGGATGTCGCCAACCCCAAAGCGGTCCCCTTGATCTGCGAACTTCCATTTGTTCACCGTGTTCTCGTGCATAAGGACGGGTGCCCCAAAGCGATTGTGGAGCTCCCCGGCCGCAGAGAAGTGGTCCACGTGGGTGTGCGTGTCGATAATGTAGCGAAGGAGGGACCCTGAACGCTCGATCGTGGTGTTGAGCTGCACCAGGTCGCTGAGATTGGGATCGATCACGATGGAGGCGCCGGTGCTTTCATCGACGATGAGATAGGTCAGCGTTCCCGTGCCGTCAACGGAGCGGATTTCTTCCAGGATCATGGTGGCTCCCCTAGGTTGTGAATGGCCTCAAGCGGTAGTTACGGCTGATGACTGCTTGGCTTGAGAAACACCAATTCACCCTCCAGAGTTCAGCCAGGCCCCTTCATGCCTGCACCTTCGGACCGGGTGGCTGGCCGGACAAGGTGTCCTTCGACCCCGGCGGCACGGAAATCGACGGTCTTGATGCATGTTCCGGGGCTTCGCTGTCCTCAACCGTGTTTTTATCGGCCGAAAGGAGGAAACCTGCTCCTATTGTCACAATCGGATATATGAGGTGGCTGACCCCCGTGTCTGCCAGGTAGTCGACGAAGGAGAACTGCATCAGGCCCCAGACAAATGGCCCTTGGTCGAGAATGATGGTGGCCAGCAGCCAGATGGTCCCCAGCTTGATGCCATCCCGTATGAGGTGATCTTCGACGTCGCGGAAGTACATGATGGTCAAGACCATGGAGATCAGCGCCACGATAACCATCCTCACGGATGCAAAGAGCATTGGGTTTTCCGCCCGCAGGGGATAGATGAAAAAACCGGCGAGAAAGGTCAATCCCCACAGAATAATCGCATAGAGAATTGCCCGAGGGTACGAGTACATAAGCACCTCCCGATAGGAAACCGTGTCAATGAACGTTCGTCGGCTGGGATTTGGACTGTCGAAGCTTGTCTCGTTGACGCCGTTCGATTCTCCGGATTGTCAGGAACAGGGAGATCGCGAGGACCGTGATGATCAGGGTAGCCACTCCCAGTCCTGTACGGCGGAAATAGAATTCCCGGATAGCGCCTCGCGCGTCGTCGCGCACCACGAGTGCCGATGCGATGCCTTTCTGCGCGACCTGGCGGAATTTCGATGGGTCGAACGCGTGGACCACGGTTCTTGCCTCCATACGGTCCTGGCGCACGTCCCGCAACGCGAATTTCGCGGCACCGACCTCCATACCTTTTCGCTCGGCCTCGTTGATGAGTGTCGCCGATTCTGATTCCAGGCCCTCGAGGCTGTCTGCCAGCATCCGCATCACGCCGGCTGCTTCGAATCCGCGGGGATTCTGTGTTGCGCTGTGACAGCGGCTGCAGACTGCGCCGGAGCTGGTCCCCAACAGTTTGTCCGATGTGGCAACGATATCGTGATTGCCATGGCACGTTGCGCACTCCGGGAGTTTCCGGTCATCAAATGCCTTTTTGTGCGGGCTTGCCGCAAAGAGGTCCGCATTGATCGCGTGGCATGTGCCGCAGACATTCGAGATGGACTGTACGCCCGGGGGAGCGGCGCCATGATTCCCGTGGCAACTGTTGCACGCCGGCGCGCCGACATCATGCCGCTGCAACAGAGCCACTCCATGAATGCTCGCAGCATACTTCTCGAACTGGTCGGTGGGGATCTTGTATTCCTTCATGTATTCAGCATCGCTGTGACAGTGCGCGCAGGTCCCGGGCAAATTCACGGGGTACACTTGCGACTTCACATCGGAGGGCGCAAGAATGCTGTGGCTGCCGTGGCAGCTGACACACTCGGCGACCTTGGGGTCGCCCCCGGCATTTCGGGCACCATGGACGCTCGTGCGGTACTTCTCGAGCTGATCGACAGGGAGGGAGGGGTTGAACGATCGCATGAGGGTGGGATTGGAGTGGCATCCGCTGCACTTGCTTACGACTTTGAGCGGGGAGACGGGCGACGAAGGGTTTTTCACGCGCACAATGCCGTGGGCATCATGACACGTGATGCACTGCACGACGTGGTTCCCTCCCGCATCGATCATTTTCCCGTGGACGCTGGCCTGAAGGTTCTCCCACTGGTGAAGCGCGAGCGTTGAGCCGAACGACTTCATCCGCTCTTCACTGGAATGGCAGTGCGCGCATGCCCGGGAGATCGCATCACCCTTTGGCACTCCGATAAAGCCCGCGGCAGAGTCCATGGCAGCGGTCATGTCGTCCGTATCTGCTTTCCCCCCGTGGCATCCGGCGCAGGTGATCCCCTTCTCGTGGTGAATATCTTTCCGGAAGAGCGAGGAAGGTTTGTCCGACTGGATCTGGTGGCAGGTGAAACACTGGTCAACGCCTGCGGATGCCGCGCTTTGCAGGGGCCACAGGGTAAGCGTCAGGACTGCAATTCTGTTCGCGAGAGTTCTCATGCCATCCACCCAAGAATCGTGAGTACGACGATATACGCGATGACGCCCATCCCAATGTAGGTGACGAGTTTCCTTCGTTCTCCGCGGGAGCTCCCCCTGTCCAGGAACGGCACAAGCACCCAGAGGATTCCGGCAACGCCGAACAGCATGATCCCGAGGACTTCGCCGTCGATGAAGAGAATCCGGGCGGGGAAATACTTCAGCGTCTGAAACATGAAGAGAAAGTACCATTCGGGGCGTATGCCCGCCGGAGCGGAAGCGAACGCGTCCGCTTTTTTCCCTAACTCCCATGGGAAGAAAACGGCCAGGATGGCAAGGACGTTCAGAACGATGAGCCACAGGAGGAGATCGCGGAGCAGGAAGTTGGGGAAAAAAGGCATCCTTTTTCCGTTCTCCGGTTCGCTGTTCCCGTGGCCAAGCGGTTCACTCATTCCCTGCCGCTGGACGAGAATAAGATGAATGCCGAGCAAAGCCGTAAAGAGTGCAGGAAACACGGCGATGTGGAATCCGAAGAAGCGTGACAGCGTGGCTCCGGTCACATCCTCCCCTCCCCGCAAGAACACCATGAGCGGCTTCCCGATGAAGGGAACCACGCCCGCAATGTCGGTCCCCACTTTCGTGGCAAAAAAGGCCAGCTCATCCCATGGAAGGAGATAACCGCTGAAGCCAAAGGCCATCGCGAGGAACAGCATGAGTATTCCGGTAAGCCAGGTGAGTTCGCGCGGCTTCCGATAGGAGCGCTCGAAGAACACACTGAACATGTGGATCACCACAGACAGAACAAAAAGGTTGGCTGCCCAGCTGTGGATCGACCGGATGAGCCATCCAAATTGGACTTTCGACATGATGAACTGAATGCTCTCCCATGCCAGTTGTTCGCTTCCCTTGTAATAGAGGAGAAGCAGGATTCCCGTGGTGACCTGGATAATGAAGAGAAACAGGGAGACACCGCCGAAATAATACCAGACTGATCCGCGGTGGATCGGTACGTATTTCTTGCCCATGAAGTCCACGAGATCATTGAGCTCAACGCGCTCATCGACAAAATCATACACATGTTGAAGTTTCCGTTTCATGCTTTTTTCGAGATGAAGACCTCGCCTCCCTGAATGATGACCCGGTATTCGTCCAATGGGCGCGGGGGCGGACCGGAGATGTTCCGTCCCGTCAGATCGTATTTGCCGTTATGGCAGGCGCACCAGATCACGCCGAAATCGCTCCGGTACTGCACTGTGCAATCGAGGTGAGTGCAGACGGCAGAAAACGCTACCAGCTGATCGGCCGGGGTCCGGATCAAGATCACCGGTTTGCTCCCAAACCGCACGATGGTCCCGCTGTCTTTCGCAATGTCCGAGAGCTTCCCGACCTTCACGCTGGTGACTTCTACTTCTCCCTGGTGGGGCGGCTTGAGATAGGACAGGACCGGATAGACCACCGCAGCGATCCAGGCAAGCAGCGACCCTCCAAGAACATATTTGAGGAAATCCCGTTTACCCTCATCGGCAACAGCCGGCGGTCCCGGAACCTGCACATGCTGAACCTTCTCCATAAATGCACTCCTAACGTTCTTGAATACTTTGTGACACTTCTTTTGACTCGGAATGCGCATGATGCGCTTCCGACGACTTTGACCGCTTCCTCGCGTAGAGAATCGAGATCCAGGAGAGCGCGACGCCGAGGACGAGGAAGGAAAGAATGCGGAAGGCCGGATCCAGGTTCACGATGTCGACGATGAACACATACCCGATGGTCAGGCAAAACGTCAGGAGGGCCATCCAGCGATACTTCCGGTTGTTCTTGAGCAGGACACTCATCGCGAAGTAGAAAATGGCAACGAGGACCCAGGACATGCTTACGTATGCGGGGGGAACGGTATGATAAAGGGCATACGGAATAATGAAGAACGCGCTCGCGAGGTACGCGTTGCGCATCATGTCTGTTTTGAGCTCGAGTCGGTCTTTCCGCCAGTTCAGGATGCGTGCGCTCAACAACGCCACCAGTCCGAAGATTATGCTGATGATGCTCACCCTACCCGCCAGGAAAAGGTACGCAACGAAGAGCATGATATAGATGGCGAAGTTCGTTCCGATGATGAATCTTGACCTGAACCATATCGCGGTGGAAATGACGAGTATGCTCTGACATGCGAGCCAGACGAAATAATCAGGTCCGGGGAATGCCGCGATGATGGCAACGCTCAGGGCCATATAGCCCAGCATGGCATACACGAACGTAGAATACCGGCTTCGTTCGCGCTTCCAGAAGAGGATGGACACCACGAGAAAGACAGCAGAGGCGGCGGCGTGATAGTAGGATACCGGTGTGTTGCGTTCCGCAAGGGTGAGCAGGAAATACAAGCCATAGCCCGACAGTGCGTTTGCGAACGAGCCTACGATCACCGAACCTTCTTCAAGAACACCGGGCGGCCTCAGCAGTGTTCCGCTGGCAAGCACCAGGAGGTACAGGAGAATGAACGTCACACTGAGCGGCGAGTTGGTTACCAGGCGGATCTCGTTTCCCATCACCGGGTTGCCGAGCGCCCAGATGAAGTGCGTGAGGTATGTGGCGATCGTCGCGTAAATAAGGACGCCATGCCAACCATAGTGCCGTGCGAGGAGGACAGCGCCTATAGCGACCGAGGCACACACAACGAACACGAAAAGCGCGTCTCCGCCAATGAGAGCGGTGATGTAGCCTGCGGTCAGACTGATGACCGCGAGATAGGGGGAACGCCTGCGCGCTGAAACAGCTGCCGAGACGATGACAACCAGGAGCAAGAGGACAAGCTCGACGCTCTTGTTCTGGACCGCCGGTTCGGGCGAGAAGAAGAAAAGTCGAAGTGTGGTGAAGTAGAGCAGCAATAACGTTCCGGCAAGGATGTAGCTGGAAAGTTGAGGAAGAGAAGTGCGCCAGCGATAGGAGAGCGTCCAGGCGCCGACGACAAGGGCGTACCCAAAAAGGCTCGGGAGGATCGCGGGCAATCCGTGGAAGGGGAATGTGAGAAGAAAGGCGACACCGATCGCGATGACAAGGATGCCAACCCGCGCGAACAGTGTCTCGCCGATCTGATTTTCCAAAGCCTCGTCGGTCTCAAGCGACTCGTGTAACGGCTTTTCCTGTGGCGAACTGTCGCTGTATTCTTCCTGTTCCGGAGTGAGGCCAAGATGCTCTTCAATCCGGGAGATGCGATCCTCAAGCCGCCTTAGCGCGTGCAGCAGCTCTGCGGACCCCGATCCTTCAGAGGTCGTGCCCATGACGTACCTCCAGCGTGATGGTGGACGATTCCCTTCAAGTCACCCCTCCCGCACCGAGCATCACCAAGAACCGCCTGTGAGAGCATATAGATCCAAGATCGAGGAATGAAAGATGCACCTGAAGGCGCGGAGGCAAACTAGATCGCGGTATGTAAAGAACTTCAGCGGTTAATCTACCTTCCGGGGGGGAAAGAAGCAAGCCCATTAGTTTGTTTTTCTAATATTTTAAGCCGTCTCTCATGCTTGACATCGAGGCGTCCAGGTTGTATATTGTCGGGTATGAAAAACACCGGATCATATGGTGCAACGGTTGTAGCCTGCTGGCGCTGGTGGCGCATGAGTATGTCTATGGGTGAATCAGCAGGCGGATAGCACGCAAGATTTTGGCAGAGTGTCACAGCCCTTCCTGGTTCTCCCGGAAGGGTTTTTTATTTCTGGGAGCTTCGATGACGAGTTACGAACAGTTCGAATCGCTTGCCGGATCGGCAAACGTCGTGCCGCTGGTCGAGACCATGCTTGCCGATATGCACACACCCGTGTCCACCTACATGACGCTTCGCGACGGCGGCGCGCCTTCGTTTTTGTTTGAAAGCGCCGAACCGAACGAGCGGATCGGCCGGTATTCGTTCATCGGCGCCGGGCCGGACATGATCCTGCGTGCGAAAAGAGATGGATGCGAAATCTCCGACCGCACAGGGACAAAACAAATTCCCGGCACTATCTTCCAGGCAATGAACCAACAGCTTGAGAAGTTCACCCAGGCGTCCGTGCCAGGACTGGAAGGATTCCTCGGTGGTTTTGTCGGTTACCTCGGATATGACACGGTGCGGCATCTCGAGCGGCTTCCCGTGGTGCACCTCGAATCCGACGGTGACGATGCCGTATTCGGCCTGTTCACATCGTTCGTCCGGTTCGATCACCGTGACCAGTGCATCACGATCGTGCATAACGTAGTCCTGGATCCGGCGCGAGCGCTCCGCGAGCAATTCGAAGAAGGAAGGAAATCCGTGGAGACCATGGTGCTCCGGCTCCGGCGCTCGGCCACGCCGGCGCGCGCGTTTTCGTGCGGGCCTTCTGAACCGGATGATGCTTCCGACAAGGAATCCTTCTGTCGGGCGGTCTCGCGCGCGAAGCAATACATTCGTGAGGGGGATATTTTCCAGGTGGTGCTCTCTCGGCGCATCGAGCTTGCATTTGCCGGAGATCTCTTCGCTGTGTACCGCGCTCTTCGTTTGATCAACCCTTCCCCGTACCTCTTTTACATCGATTTCGGGGCAACGAAAATGGCCGGGTCTTCCCCGGAGGTTCTGGTGCGGGTACGGAACTCGTCTGTGGAGGTTTTCCCGATCGCGGGGACGCGAAAGCGGGGTGCGACACCGGAAGAGGATGAAACGCTGGCGGCCGAACTGCTCCGCGATGAAAAGGAACTCGCCGAACATATCATGCTGGTGGACCTGGGGCGGAACGACGTGGGCCGGATCTCGGAATTCGGCTCGGTGCGCGTGCCCGTTCTCAAACGCGTGGAGCGCTATTCGCATGTGATGCATCTGGTGTCCGAAGTTCGCGGAGCGCTCCGGAACGGGTGCACGGCGCTTGATGCGCTGAAGGCTTGCTTTCCCGCCGGCACGGTCTCCGGCGCCCCGAAGGTGCGCGCGATGGAGATCATCCACGAACTGGAAGCCTGCCCCCGCGCTGCGTATGCAGGGGCGGTGGGGTATCTGGGGCTGAACGGCACGTTGGACACCTGTATCGCGATCCGAACGATCGTCGCGCACCATGATCGATTGCGCGTCCAGGCAGGGGCGGGCATAGTGGCAGACTCGGTGCCCGAGCACGAGTATCAGGAGACTGTCAACAAAGCACAGGTGCTCCGTGATGCCCTGGGCCTTGCCGCAGCGGGCCTGACGCTGGCGGTGACCCCGTCTCTTCCTGAGGGAGGTGCGTCATGATTCTGGTTCTCGACAATTACGATTCGTTCACGTTCAACCTGGTCCAACTGCTGGGCAAGCACCGGCAGGACCTTGTCGTGAAACGGAATGACGAGATTCGCGTGGCAGATGTCGTTCAGATGCAGCCGGAGAGAATTCTGATCTCGCCCGGTCCCGGACGGCCGGAAGATGCGGGCGTGACGGTGGACCTGATCCGCGCATGCGGCAAGTGGGTGCCGATCCTGGGTGTGTGCTTGGGTCACCAGGCTATCGGCCTTGCGTTCGGCGGCGACGTGGTTCATGCTCCCGCGCTCATGCACGGGCGGACATCGCAGATCTTTCACGATGAACGGACCATCTACCGCGGAGTGGCAAACCCATTCACTGCCACGCGCTATCACTCGCTGGTGATCTCGACGGAAAGCATCCCCGCCGTCCTGGAAGTCACTGCGCGGACGTCGGACGGCGTGATCATGGGGGTGCGCCACCGGAACTATCCCATCGAAGGCGTGCAGTTCCATCCTGAATCGATACTTACGGATTCGGGCGAACACATCATTTGCAACTGGCTGCAGGTGCAACAATGACCATGAAGCAGTATATTGACAAGTGCCTGAGCGGGGCCGGCCTTACGGCGGACGAAGCATCTGAAGCTCTTGAAGGTATCATGACCGGGCAGGCAACCGACGCGCAGATCGCCGGGCTTCTGATTGCACTCCGTGCCAAAGGGGAGACCGTTGATGAGTTGGTCGGCTTCGCGAGAACAATGCGCGCGAAGGCTCTCCGGCTGCAGCTTGATGATCCTGATGCCATCGATATGTGCGGAACCGGGGGAGACGGGCAGGGGACGTTCAATATATCGACTGTTGCTACTTTTGTCGTCGCGGGAGCCGGAGTCACTGTGGCGAAGCACGGGAACCGGTCGGTTTCCAGCCGGAGCGGAAGCGCGGATGTGCTGGGGGAACTCGGCGTCAACATTCAGATTCCCGCGGAGCGTGTGCAGGATTGTGTCAATCGCATTGGTGTGGGCTTCCTGTTCGCCCCGCTCTTCCACCCGGCGATGAAATTTGCCGCGAAACCCCGCGTGGAGCTGGGAGTGCGCACGATTTTCAACATGCTTGGTCCCATCACAAACCCTGCGGGTGTCCGCAGGCAACTGGTGGGCACGTATCGTCAGGATGTTGCCGCCACACTGGCATGCGCCCTCGGACGTCTGTCCACGATCCGGGCCTGCGTCGTTCATAGCGAGGATGGTCTGGATGAGGTGACAGCTTCGGGGGACACTTCAGTTTACGAGACAGGGCCAGACGGCACTGTTCGCTCCTACAGCCTGTCGCCGGGCTCATTTGGGCTGGAACGGCAGCCAGCTTCCTCCATGGTTGGAGGCGACGCTCAGGAAAATGCCGCTATCGCCGGGGCAATTCTGAAAGGCGAACCGGCGCCGGGCAGGCAAGTGGTTGTCGCCAATGCAGCCCTGGGCATTTTCATTGCAGGCAAGGCGGCCACTCTTCTTGCTGCAAGCGCGGCAGCGGTCGAATCCATCGATTCGGGCCGGGCGCTTGCTGCACTGAACAAGCTCATTGACTTCTCCAACCGGCCATGAATCTGCTGGAGACCATCCTTCTCCACAAGCGGCAGGAGCTCGCCGTCCGCAGGAAGGAATGTCCTGTGGAACAACTGAGGGACATGCCGATGTTCAGCAGGCGAACCTTGTCGTTGAAGAATCGCCTGAGAGGGAGACACATCGGGGTGATCGCCGAACTCAAAAAGGCGTCGCCGTCAAAAGGGGTCCTCCGCGACCCCTTTGATCCCGCCGCCATCGCACGCGACTACGTTGCAGGCGGGGCCTCTGCACTCTCTGTGCTGACAGATGCCAGATTCTTCCAGGGTAGTCTCGCCAGCCTCTCGCAGGTCCGGAGCCTCGTTAACGTTCCCCTCCTTCGCAAGGATTTTGTCCTGGATTCCTATCAATTGACTGAGGCAAGGGCCCATGGGGCCGATGCGGTGTTATTGATAGCCGCTGCCCTGGAGCCGGGACTCCTGTGCGAACTTCACGCCGAAGCAGCAACGCTTGGCCTGGAATGTCTCGTGGAAGTGCATACGAAAGAAGAGATCAAGTCTCTGGACCGGGTCAAATGCGACATGATCGGGATCAACAACCGGGACCTTGTGACGTTCACGACAGACCTTACAATCTCACTTAAGCTCCGGCCGCTTCTTGATAAGGACACGGTAGTGGTGAGCGAGAGCGGTATCTCCACGGCCGATGATCTCCGGCGGTTGATTGCCGGCGACGTCCACGCCGTGCTCATCGGGGAAGCCTTCATGCGGCATGAGCGACCAGGAAGGGCATTGGCAGCGCTGCTTAAGGATGTAGGAGGGGAGGCCTCATGAAAGTGAAGATCTGCGGAATCACACGCAGGGAAGATGCAGCCATAGCCGTGCGCGCGGGAGCCGATGCGCTGGGATTCGTGTTCGTGCGGTCGAGCAAGAGATGGATCGACCCGGAAAAGGCGAGCGCAATCATCAGGTCATTGCCCTCTCACGTGACCCCGGTCGGGGTGTTCGTCAACGCCACCCGGGATGAGATCCACGCAGTGGTCCGGACCACGGGCATCCGGCTTCTCCAGCTTCACGGCGACGAGACGCCGGAAGAGGCGTCCGGGCTTGGGCTCCCGGTCTGGAAAGCATTTCGCGTGAAACCGAAGTTCGATACGGCGTTGCTCGCGGCGTTTCATACCGACGGTTTTCTGTTGGATACGTACGTGGAAGGTTCGTATGGAGGGACGGGGAAGACCTTTAACTGGGAAGTTGCTCTTGCGGCAAAAAAGTATGGACAGATTATCCTGAGTGGTGGCATTGCGCCGGACAATGTGGCAGCGGCCATCCGCGTGGTGACACCATATGCGATTGATGTAAGCAGCGGTGTGGAGTCATCTCCGGGTGTCAAGGATGCCGGAAAAATTGCACGGCTGTTTGATGCCATGGACTTTTGCAGACGTAACGTCAAGAAGGAGCCTTTATGCTGATCGTCATGAAGCGACAAGCAACCCGGGACGAGATACTCCAGGTCAAGGAGAAGATCGCCAGCCTGGGGTACACTCCCCATGAGATCCCGGGTGCGCAACGTGTCGCCATCGGTATCACAGGGAATCCAGGCAAGATCAACCCGGAACAGTTCAGTACAATGGCAGGGGTCGAAGAGGCTATCCCGGTGTCGAAGCCATACAAATTAGTGGGGCGAGATGCCAAGCCGGATAACTCGGAGATACGGGTCGGCAACGAAGTGATCGGAGGGAGGGAGCTCGCCGTGATTGCCGGTCCCTGTTCCGTGGAAAGCTGGGACCAGTTGATTCAGACTGCACGTGCGGTGAAAGAGGCAGGTGCGAAGTATTTGCGCGGAGGGGCGTTCAAACCGCGCACATCACCGTATACCTTTCAGGGGATGAAGGAAGAAGGGTTGGTGCTGCTTCGAGAGGCTCGAGCGGAGACCGGACTGAAGATCGTGACGGAAGTAAAGGATATTCTGACTTTGACCGCGGTTGCCGAAGTCGCCGATGTCATCCAGGTGGGGGCGAGAAACATGAGTAACTTCGGCCTGCTGGAGGCGGTGGGTGAACTGCGCACCCCCGTTCTGCTGAAGCGCGGGATCTCGGCCACCATTGAGGAACTGCTCATGGCGGCGGAGTATATCCTCGCCCGAGGGAATTTCAATGTCATTCTGTGCGAACGAGGGATCCGCACGTTTGAGCCCGCCACGCGGAACACGCTGGATCTCAATGCAATCCCCGTAATCAAGAAGCTCTCTCATCTTCCCGTCATTGTGGATCCAAGCCATGGGATTGGGATGTGGGAGGGAGTTAGCGCCATGGCGCTGGCGGGGATTGCTGCGGGGGCGGACGGCATCATGATCGAAGTCCATCCGGATCCGGCAACGGCGCTTTCCGATGGCTACCAGTCACTGAAGCCACATCGCTTCAAGGAACTGATGGAAAAGATACGTCAAATCGCAGCGGTCGTCGACCGCACCGCAGACGTGGAGGTGGCAGGATGAGCCAACCCCGGCAAGGATTTGAGAATTACCAGCTTCCTGATGACCGCGGGTATTTCGGTCAGTATGGTGGGCGCTTTGTGCCGGAGACGCTCATCCCGGCTCTGCAGCAATTGGATGCCCTCTACGCCGGCGCGAGAGTTGACCCCGAGTTTCAGGCCCAGTTCTCAACCCTGTTGAACACGTATGCGGGGCGCCCGACGCCGCTCACCTATGCGGACAGGCTGACAGCCCATTATGGCCGCGCAAAGATTTATCTGAAACGAGAAGACCTCTGCCACACCGGTGCGCACAAGATCAACAACACCATCGGCCAGATCCTGCTGGCGAAGCGTTCTTCAAAGACGCGGATCATTGCAGAGACGGGAGCAGGTCAGCATGGCGTTGCCACTGCCACCGTCGCAGCGAAGATGGGGCTGCAGTGCGTGGTGTACATGGGGGAAGAGGACATGCAGCGGCAGAAGCTCAACGTGCAACGGATGGAAATGCTCGGCGCGGAGGTGGTACCTGTTCGAACCGGCAGCCGTACATTGAAAGATGCCACGAGCGAGGCCATACGCGATTGGGTGACGAACGTTGAAGATACGTTCTACATCATCGGCTCGGTCGTCGGCCCGCATCCCTATCCCGCAATGGTGCGTGACTTCCAGTCGGTGATCGGGCAGGAGAGCTGGCTCCAGATGGATCAGGCAGAAGGAGCGCTTCCAGACATCCTTGTCGCCTGCGTTGGCGGCGGGAGCAACGCCATGGGGCTCTTCTATTCGTTTCTCTCCACGGAGGCGAGGATGTACGGCGTCGAAGCTGCCGGCGAGGGACTGGACACAGTCCGGCACGCCGCCACACTCTCAAGGGGGCGGCCTGGCGTTTTGCATGGATCGTTCAGTTACCTGTTGCAGGATGAACATGGCCAGGTCCAGCTGGCGCATTCGATCTCGGCTGGCCTGGACTATCCCGGCGTTGGGCCGGAGCATAGCGCGCTCAAGGATACAGGTCGTGTGCAATACGTGGCAGTGACCGATGGTGAGGCGGTGGAGGCTGCCTACCGGCTTGCTCGTCTGGAAGGCATCCTTCCGGCTCTGGAAACCGCACATGCCCTTGCATATCTTGAGACCCTCATGCCGGAAACCGCGAAGGATGAACTCGTTGTCGTGAATGTCTCAGGGAGAGGGGATAAGGATATCGTGACCCTTTCTGAAATGCGAGGCAGAAAAAGGTAATGGGAAAGATCGAAAACATACTTGCGTCGCTGAGTAGCCGGAAGGAAAAGGCGCTCGCGCTCTTTGTCACGGGGGGCTACCCGGAACTCCATTCGGCCGTGCACCTCGTGCCTGTCCTTGAACAGGGGGGAGCGGACATCGTCGAGATCGGCATGCCATTTTCCGACCCGCTTGCCGATGGGCCGGTGATTCAGGAGAGTTCCTCCGTCGCCCTGGCGAACGGGGCGCATCTTCAGAGCATCCTGGAAGACGTTGCGGCAATCCGGTCCAACTCGGAGATACCCATCGTGCTCATGGGTTATCTGAACCCGATCCTCAGCTACGGGGTGAGGGATTTCTTCGCGGCTGCAGGCGAGTGCGGCGTCGATGGCATCATCCTGCCCGAGTTGCCACTCGAGGAAGCCGGCCGCTTTGCGGTTGAATGTACCGCTGCCGGGCTTTCGCAGATTCTGCTCGTGACGCCGACGTCATCGCCCGAACGGATTCGCGCGATTGATGAAGCTTCGCGGGGATTTGTCTATTGTGTCTCTACGACGGGTGTGACCGGATCAACGGGAAAGAACCCTTCGCAGGAGTATGTGGGGAAGGTACGGCGGCTTCTACGGCGCAACCCCCTGTTGGTGGGATTCGGGATTTCTTCACCGGAGAGTGCGCGGCACCTGGTGCATGAAGCCGATGGGGTTATCATCGGGAGCGCCTTGATCCGCAAGATCGGGCAATCGACGGGTCCCCGCGATCTTCAAGCCTGGGTGCGGGAGTTCAAGAACGCACTCAGCCAGGAATCCCCTCGGTCATCTGCACTGCGGGTTTGACTCGCTCCTTTCATTCTTGTCCGCGGTGATCTGGGGGTCTTCGCCTTGAGGAGTTTCTCTCGGCTCATGCCGAGGTGGGTTTTACGCACAGCATTTGTCCCGAGTGCAAAGGAAAATTCGGCCGGTATGAAGGTCGCCACAATTTGCCGACGGCGCTTGACAATGCAGGTTCACTGCCGTATATTCCAAAAGGTTTTTTAGCTCTTGAGGCGCTGGTGTCCCGTTTCAAGCACGGGATGAAAAGGGAATTCCGTTCAAACCGGAAGCTGCCCCGCAACTGTAAATGACAATATTGCTTGTCCGTCACTGGAGGATCGGCTCGCGCCGGCCCGGGAAGACGAGGCAAGAGTGATGTCATGAGTCAGGAGACCTGCCAGAGCCCATCCGAAGAAACCTTCGCGGGAAGGGATGGATGGAGTAAGAACGGGTTTCGTGCTCCCGGCCGTCCTTCCCCGGCCGGGTTTTTTGTTTATGCGCCGAATTGATATTCATTATTTCATTACAGGAGGTTCCATGTCGCGTTACATCTATGCATTTGTCCTGATTCTCGCCGCGGCACTCTCACGGATGCTGCCCCATCCGCCGAACATGGTTCCGGTAACTGCGCTCGCGCTGTTCGGAGGCGTGTATCTGGATCGCAGGCTCTCCTTCGTTGTCCCCATGGCCGCCATGCTCATTACGGATTGGTTCATCGGGTTTCACTCAACAGCGCTCTGGGTCTATGCCAGTTTCCTCATGATCGGCCTTATTGGACTCTGGCTCCGGAACCACCGCGGCGTGTTGTCCACGATCGGCGCGAGCGTCACCGGTTCGGTCCTGTTTTACCTGATCACAAACTTCGGGGTCTGGCTGAGCCCGCCATACATGTACGACCAATCGCTCAGCGGACTGGTCCAGTGCTACGTGGCTGCGATTCCGTTCCTCCGGAATACACTTGCCGGAGATCTTCTGTACGTCGGAGCACTCTTTGGTCTCTATGAGATGGGAAAGAGGCTGATTCCTTCGCTCAGCGATCATACTTCCAGGGCTTCAGTGTAACTGTTCGCCGGTTGACGGTTCAATGTCCTGAGAGGCAGACGAGATGCCCATCCTCGCGCTTGCGCGGATGGGCTTTCTCTTGGCATCTGTTTTCGCTTTTTCGTACATTCTCGTTATTCCATTTTCCCAACTTTCAAAAGAATTTCACAGGTGCCGAGCATTCGCGTACGCTTTGCCCCAAGTCCTACAGGTTATTTGCATGTGGGGGGACTCCGTACGGCTCTCTACAACTACCTCTTCGCGAGAAAGCATAACGGCACGTTCATTCTTCGCATCGAGGACACGGACCGGAGCAGGTACGTGGAAGGTGCCGTCGACAATTTGACCGAGACTCTGCACTGGGCGGGGCTGGATTATGACGAAGGTCCGGTGAAAGGGGGCGCCGCAGGGCCCTATGTGCAATCGGAGCGCATCCCGCTCTACCGCGAATATGTGGAGAAGCTTCTCGCCAACGGGAACGCGTACTACGCGTTCGACACGCCGGAGGAGTTGGACGAGATGCGCAAGGCACAGGAAAAACTGCGTCTCACGCCGAAATATGACCGGCGCGCGCTGAAGCTCTCCCCTGATGAGGTGCGCAGGAAACTCGAAGCAGGGGTTCCAGCTGTCGTCAGGATGAAGGTCCCGGATTCGCAGACCATCGCATTTCAGGATCTCATCCGCGGACCGGTGGAGTTCTCGAGCGAACAGCTGGATGACCAGGTACTGTTGAAATCCGACGGATACCCAACGTATCATCTGGCGAACGTCGTGGATGACCACCTGATGGGCATCAGCCACGTGATCCGCGGTGAAGAGTGGCTTTCGAGCACGCCGAAGCATGTGCTCCTCTATAACTATTTCGGATGGGAGATGCCAGCGTTTGCTCATTTACCCCTCCTGCTCAACTCTGACAAGTCGAAATTGAGCAAACGGCAGGGAGACGTTGCCGTTGGGGATTACCGCAAGAAAGGGTATCTGCCGGAGGCCCTCGTGAACTTCGTTGCGTTTCTCGGATGGAATCCGGGCGACGAACGGGAGCTGTTTTCGAAAGATGAGCTGATACAGGATTTTTCACTTGAGCGGGTAGGGAAGTCAGGAGCGGTCTTCAATATCGAGAAGCTGAATTGGCTGAACGCCCAGCACCTCCGGCTCAAGTCCGGCAGCGAGATCCTGGCTATGCTCCGCCCGCAGCTGGAGACCGTCACCAACGGCAAGAGCGACTTTTCGGATGAGTACCTGCTTCGCGTTGTCGAAGCAATGCGCGAGCGGGTCACGATCATCGGAGATTTTCTTGAAAAGGCTCCGTATTTCTTTCGAAGCCCGGAAACCTATGATCCGGAGACCCTCAGCAAGCGATGGAAACCGGAATCGCCGGGCTATCTCCGTGCCCTTATGAAGGAATACGCGGGGCTTGAGAATCCACAGGCGGCGGACTTCGAGTCAGCGCTGGCGCGAACGGCGGAACTCGCAGGGATCAAGAAGAGCGACCTGATCCATCCGCTCCGGTTGGCAGTCTCAGGGATGGGAGCAGGGCCCGGTTTGTATGACATCCTTTCCATTCTTGGAAAGGATGAAACGATTCGCAGGATTGCTGCGGCAATGGAGAGAGTACACTGAATACCATGAAGCCCCACGAAGTACCGGAGAAAGGCCCCTCGCCAGGCGAACCCTTGGAGCGGAGGAACTTTCTCCACGAAATCATCGATGAAGACCTGAGGACAGGGAAGTTTGGCGGCCGTGTTCATACCCGGTTTCCTCCCGAGCCGAACGGGTACCTTCACATCGGCCACGCGAAATCGATCTGCCTGAATTTCGGGCTCGCCCGGGATTACCGCGGCCTCTGCAATCTCCGGTTTGATGACACTAATCCGACCAAAGAAGAATTGGAGTACGTCGAATCGATCCAGGAAGACGTGCGGTGGCTGGGTTTTGACTGGGGTGACCGGCTGTACTACGCCTCCGACTATTTCGAGCAGTTGTATGACTATGCCGTGCAGCTCATCAAGAAAGGGAAAGCGTACGTCTGTGATTTGAACGCGGACCAGATTCGCGAGTACCGCGGGACCCTCACGGAACCCGGGAAAGAGAGCCCCTATCGCAACCGCGCGATAGAAGAGAACCTTGATCTGTTTGCACGTATGCGAAAGGGGGAATTCCCGGACGGCTCCCGCACCGTGCGGGCGAAGGTCGACATGTCATCCCCGAACCTGAACATGCGCGACCCTGTCATGTACAGGATCCTTCATGCAACCCATCACCGGACAGGCGACGCGTGGTGTATTTACCCTATGTACGACTGGGCTCACGGCCAATGCGATTCGATCGAGCGGATCACACACTCCATCTGCACGCTCGAGTTTACCGATCACCGTCCGCTGTATGACTGGTTTCTGGACGCGCTCGAAATTTACCATTCGCAGCAGATCGAATTCGCGCGCCTGAACCTGACGTATACGGTGATGAGCAAGCGGAGGCTCCTGCAATTGGTGCAGGAGGGGCACGTCACCGGATGGGATGACGCCCGGATGCCGACGCTCTCCGGCTTGCGCCGACGCGGCTATACGCCGGAATCCATCCGCATGTTTGCAGAGCGCGTGGGCGTGGCGCGCAGTGAGAGTATCTCGGAACTGGCGCTCCTTGAAGATTGCCTCCGCGACGACCTGAACAAGCGGGCGCCCCGTGTAATGGCTGTTCTGCGGCCCTTGAAGGTGGTCATCGAGAACTACGATGCGAATCGCGTGGAAGAGCTGGAAGCGGTGAATAATCCCGAGGACGCATCGCAGGGAACCCGCACGGTGCCGTTCTCCCGGGTGTTGTACATCGAGAAAGATGACTTCCGTGAGAATCCCCCCAAAAAATACTTCCGCCTTGCTCCCGGCGCAGAGGTCCGTTTGCGCTATGCGTACATCGTGAAGTGCACAGGGGTCATAAAGGACGAGAAGACCGGCGAAGTCATTGAACTGCGCTGCACGTACGACCCGGAATCGAAGAGCGGCTCTTCGCAAAGCGGCAGGAAGGTGAAAGGGACCGTCCATTGGGTATCCGCGGCTCATGCCTTGGATGCCGAGGTGAGGCTCTATGACCGGCTGTTCACCGTGGAGGAGCCTGGCGGGGAGAACTGGAAAGCATTCATCAATCCGAACTCCCTGGAGATGCTGAAAGGGTGCAAGGTTGAGCCAAACCTGTCCGGGGCCAAACCCCAGGACCGGATGCAGTTCGAGCGGCTCGGCTACTTTTGCGTGGATAACGATTCGACGCCAGCGGGGCTCCTGTTCAACCGGGCCGTGACGCTGCGCGACACCTGGGCAAAAATCGAGAAATCCTGAGGTCTTCCATGGCTGAAGTGGACGTGATCCGTATCAAGAATGCTGTCTTCTATGCCTATCACGGGACGGAAGAAGATGAGCAGAACCTGGGCGGGAAGTTCGAGGTTGACGTGGAGCTGTACTGCGACGTTTCAACTGCGGCAGAGAAGGACGCGCTCAGGAAGACGGTCGACTATGAAAAGGTCTATGCGGTGATCAGCCAGGTGGTGCTAGCCCGAAAATACAGGTTACTGGAGGCGTTGGGGCTGACCATCAGCAAGGCGATCATCAGGGACTTCTACAATGTCGAACGGGTGGTGACCAGGATCCGCAAGCCGCATCCTCCGGTCAAGGGAGTGGTGGACTACGTTGAGGTGGAAATCTCGTACTCGCGATGAAGACCTATTCCGTGTTCATCGGCCTGGGGTCGAATCTTGGGGAGCGGCACCGTTTCTTGAACGCGGCGGCGGGAGAACTGCGCCGCCTTCCGGGGACGAAAGTGGTCTGGTATTCGTCGGTGTATGAGACCGATCCACATGGCGTAAAGGACCAGCCGAGATTCCTCAATGCCGTCGGCGAGCTTGAGACGACGTTGCTCCCGCAGGAATTGCTCAAGGAGTTGAAAAGGATCGAACAGGGCGCAGGCAGAAAGGAGAGGGAGCGATGGGGGCCTCGGGAGATCGACCTGGATATTCTCGTGTACGATGGACTTGTGTACAGCGATGACACGGTGACCGTCCCTCATCCGGAACTTGAGCGGAGGAAGTTCGTGCTGCTTCCATTGCGTGAAATCGCGCCGGATCTGGTTCACCCTGTCAACGGCATGACCGTGGAACAACTTGCACGGCAGTGCCGCGACGAAGGGCGCGTGGTGAAGACGTCATTTCGCATCAACCCGTAAACACACTCAAGGAGCCTCTTTGGCCAAACAGGATCCTCTTTCGGAACTGATTGCCCAGTCCGATATCCGGTATATCGCGATTGAGGGGTGCATCGGCGTGGGCAAGACCACTCTCTGCCAGATGCTGGGGGAGACCCTCGGGGCACAAGTAGTGCTTGAGAAATTTGAGGAGAATCCGTTTCTCAAGGATTTCTACCGGGACTCGGAGCGGTACGCGTTTCAGACACAGATTTTCTTCCTGCTCACGAGGTACAAACAACAACGAGAGCTTTTCCAGGCGGATCTGTTCCACCGCTTTCTCGTGACGGATTATATTTTCGAGAAAGACAAGATCTTTGCCTACCTGAACCTGCAGGACGAAGAGCTGAAGTTGTACGAGACGTTGGTGAGCAACATTGAGCACAATATCGCCTCCCCCGACCTGGTGGTCTATCTGCAATCGAGCGTGCCGCGCCTCTTGCTGAATATCAAACAGCGCGGCCGCTCCTACGAGGCGGAAATGTCGGAATCGTACATCAGGGATCTGAACGAGGCATATAACTATTTCTTTTTCCGCTACAAGGCCACGGCGCTGCTGATTGTGAACGCAGCGGATATGGATTTTGTTGGAAACAAGGGGCACTATGAGGATTTGCTCCGGGAGGTCTTCAGACCTACCCGTGCGGCAGTCGAGTATTACAATCCTGTGCTCCAGAAGGAAAAACGCTAGCAATGTTCCTACGACTCATACTTTTTGTCCTGCTGGCCTACTTTGTCTGGCGCATTCTCGAGTCTGCACTGAAGCTTACGGGCCGTCAGAACCCCCGACAAGGCGATCTCAAAGGAGGCGTGCGCACACCCAAAAAGGCCCAGCAACCTCCTTTCCGGGACATTCGCGACGCGGAATTTGAGGATCTCACCCCAAAGAAAGAGGATAACGACAACCCTCCCGTCCCTGGATCATAAAGGCTGGGAACCCTTGTCTCTCGAACAATCCTTCAAACGCGGCGTGGCATATCTGCTCCGGCTCTTCCTTCGCTCCCGGATATCTCCACCGCCTTTCCCTGACGTTGTCCAGAGCATCCTTGTCGTCCGCCAGCACAACCAGTTGGGAGATATGCTCTGTGTGGTGCCGCTTCTGCGGGCGCTTCGGCACAAGTATCCGCATGTTCATGTGGCATTGATGGCAAGCCCTGTAAATATCGACGTGATGCGGGGAAATCGATATCTTGATGAGGTGATTCTTTATGATAAGCGGGTCTTTCTGGATCACGGGCGCCTGCACCCCCTGGCTCTGCTGAGCTTCGTCAGGAAGCTTCGGCAGAGAAAATTCACAATTGCCATCGTCCCCTCAACCGTGTCGACGTCGTTCACGAGCGATTTCCTGGCCTACCTGTCGGGAGCTCGTTGCCGGATCGGCGCCGGCTCATTGAACGGGTCTCCTAATGGCTCGGCTTTCTTTTTTACACTTCCCGTTGGGCTGGATTGGAGTTCCTGCCCTGACCGGCATCAGACGCTCAGGAATCTCGACAGCGCCGCGGATCTTGATCTGACCATCGGCGACCTTTCTTTGGAAATGACGTTATCTGATGAAGAATTGGAAAATGGGCGGTTGTTCGTGCAGCAAATCAAAAAGTCAAGCCGATTTGTCATAGGGTATCATCCGGGAGCGGGGAAGCCACCGAACCGATGGCCCGCGGAGATGTTCGCATCGCTTATCACGATCCTTTCGGCGGAGCTCGACGCGGCGGCGATTGTGACATGTGGACCGATGGATCTGGAGCAGATCAAGGAAGTAGAAAAAAATTTGAATACATCGTATCATTCTCTTATTAATCAACCGATTAGGCATGTCGCTTCAACCTTAAAATGGCTTGATCTCATGATCACGAACGACACCGGGATCATGCACGTGGCAGCGGCTGTCGGAGTGCCGGTCCTGTCATTGTTTGGGCCAACGAGTCCCGAACAGTGGGCACCCTTGGGGGTGCGGCATCGTTATATAGCTGGGAAGGATGGGGACATTCGCACGATACCTCTTACGGATGTCCTGGAAAAGGCAAGGTTAATGATATGCTCCTGAGAAAAACAGACGCAGGTCCCTTGTGGTATCGGGACGAGATCATGCGCCTCAAAAATGAAATGAATGCGGTAATTCTGGCGCATTACTATCAGGAATCGGATATCCAGGACATCGCCGATATCGTCGGGGATAGCCTGGAATTGTCACGCCGGGCGGCTGACACCAAGGCAGATGTGATAGTTTTTGCGGGCGTCCATTTTATGGCGGAGACCGCGAAAATTCTCAACCCGCATAAGCAGGTCCTTCTTCCGGATCTGAATGCCGGCTGTTCGTTGGCGGAGGGATGCCCGGCGCCGGCGTTCAAGGCATTCCGGGCTCGACACCCGGACCATGTTTCGATCACGTATATCAACTGTTCTGCCGACGTCAAAGCGGCGAGCGATATCATTTGCACCTCCAGTAACGCGGAAAAGATCATCCGGCAAATCCCGCCTGAGAAGCCGATCTTCTTCGCCCCGGACAGGAATCTGGGAAAATATCTGATCAAGAAGACCGGGCGGGACATGCTGCTCTGGGAAGGTTCGTGCATTGTCCATGAGACTTTTAGCATCAGGAAGCTGGCTCATCTTCAGGAGCAATATCCCGATGCGGAACTCATCGCACATCCAGAGTGTGAGGAGCCGATTCTCGCGAAGGCCGGGTTCATCGGCTCAACAAGCGCGCTGCTTAAACACGTGCAGGCATCCGCGGCACGGCGGTTCATTGTTGCCACCGAATCGGGCATACTTCATCAGATGGAAAGGCTGGCGCCGCAGAAGCAGTACATTGCAGCCCCGCCGGATGCGAACTGCTCCTGCAATGAGTGCCCGTACATGAAGCTCAATACGATGGAGAAGCTCTATCTCTGCATGAAGAACAGAAGTCCGGAGATCACGATTGATCCCGCCACCATGAAAAAGGCACTGGTCCCGATCGAGAGAATGCTGCAAATGAGCTAGGATGGGTGTCGTTCGGCTTCCCTTCACCCGGTGATCCCGAGCGAACGTTTCTCGCGCGTCGAAGTGCTGCACTCGTCTCTCCCGTCTTCAATTGGATAATTCCCCTTTCTTTCCTATATTTCAACCTTTCACAGACCTCGACAGGAATTCAAGCATGGACCGCATTTACATAGAAGACCTCCCAAAACACGTCGGCGATGAGGTTACTCTCAAGGGATGGCTGTACAACAAGCGCTCGAGCGGGAAGATCAAGTTCCTCGTCATGCGTGATGGCACGGGCCTTGTGCAGGGAGTGCTCGTCAAAGGTGCGCTTGACGATTCCTCATATGCGCGGTTCGACGAACTCACACAGGAATCCTCGTTTTCGATGAGTGGAAAAGTGAGGAAGGAAGACCGGGCTCCGGGCGGGCACGAGCTCGATGTGAGCGCGATCGATATTATCCAGATCGCCAAAGAGTATCCCATCACACCGAAGGAACATGGGGTTGAATTCCTGATGGACCGCAGGCATCTCTGGCTGCGTTCCAGTCGCCAGCATGCCATTCTCCGCGTGCGGCATCAAATCATCAAAGCGATCCGTGACTTCTTTGATGATCGCGGGTTCGTACTGATGGATGCGCCCATCTTCACTCCGGCGGCCTGCGAAGGGACTTCCACGTTGTTCGAGACCGAATACTTCGACATGGGAAAAGCCTACCTTACGCAGTCGGGGCAGCTGTACGGGGAGGCGGGGGCGATGGCATTCGGAAAAGTGTATGTTTTTGGCCCGACATTCCGGGCCGAAAAATCCAAGACCCGCCGTCACCTGACCGAATTCTGGATGGTCGAGCCGGAAGTGGCGTTCTGCGATCTGAACCAGGACATGGACCTTGCCGAGGAATTCCTGGAACACATCGTCCAATCTGTCCTGAAGCATCGCATGCCGGAATTGACGGTGCTTGGGCGCAACGTGAAGTTTCTTGAGAACGTGAAACGACCGCTTCCCCGCATAACATATGATGAAGCTGTCGATATTCTCCGGACAAAGGGGAATTACTTTGAGTGGGGCAATGACCTGGGTGGAGCAGACGAGACGGTCGTCTCTGAACAATTTGACCGCCCCGTGATGGTTCATCATTATCCGGCTGAGATCAAGGCATTCTACATGAAGAGGGACCCGCAAAACCCGAAACTTGCGCTCGCGGTCGACGTGCTCGCGCCGGAAGGATATGGCGAAATCATCGGCGGCAGCCAGCGGGAGGACGATCTGGACCTGTTGCTGGGCCGGCTGAAGGAGCACAACCTCCCGCAGGAGGCGTTCGAATGGTACCTGGACCTCCGCCGGTTTGGCTCCGTGCCCCATGCAGGTTTTGGGCTCGGCGTGGAACGTACGGTATCGTGGATTTGCGGCCTGGATCACGTGCGCGAGACCATTCCGTTCCCCAGGATGATCTACAGGCTAACACCGTAAAGAATCCTGTCACGCGCATCTTTTTAGCAATAATAGCGATCAACCCATGCTCCAGGTTACGCATCTTCGGAAAGAGTTCAACACCGTGCTTGCGGTAGACGACGTCTCGTTCGAGGTCCCGCGGGGGGAAATCTTTGGTTTGCTGGGGCCCAACGGTGCCGGCAAGACCACCACGATCAGAGTTATTCTCAACATTCTGGAACCGGACGGCGGGCAGACACTCTACGATGGTAGAAAATTCTCCGATCGGACCCGTGATATCCTGGGCTACATGCCGGAAGAGCGGGGACTTTACAAGAAGAGTAAGGTCCTTGACACCATCCTGTACTTTGCCGAATTGCGAGGCATCTCGCGGGGAAAAGCCAAGGCTGAAGCATATCGATGGCTGAAGCGCTTCTCCCTCCTTGAGCATGGGGAACGCAAAGTGGAGGAACTGTCAAAGGGTAACCAGCAGAAAGTGCAGTTCATTACCGCAGTCTTGCACGACCCGGAGCTTCTTGTGCTTGACGAGCCGTTCTCCGGCTTGGATCCCGTTAACCAGATCCTTTTCAATGACATCCTGCTGGAACTGAAGAAGGAAGGGAAGGCCATTATCTTCTCGACACACCAGATGGATCAGGCTGAAAAGCTTAGCGACTCTCTCTGTCTGATCAACAAAGGGCGGGTCGTCCTCGGGGGGAGTGTCCGGGATATCAAGAGGCGGTATGGCACGAATTCGTTGCATCTGGAATTTGAAGGGGACGGCTCTTTCCTCAACGCCCTTCCCGGCGTGTCCCGCGCGCTCATCTATGCGAACAGTGCTGAGCTGGAGTTGAGTCACGACGCGAAGAGGCAGGTCATCCTTTCCGAAATGGTCGGGAGGCTGGAGCTTAGAAAATTTGCACTTGTGGAGCCGTCCCTTCAGTCCATCTTCATTCAGGTCGTCGGCGGGGACCCGGCCCCCAAGCAGATGGAGGCCCAATGAGCAAGATGCTTGTTGTGGCGAAATGGGAATACCTCGAAAAAGTGAAGAGCAAGGCGTTCCTCATCGGTCTCTTTCTCACGCCGATCATCATGGTAGGCATGGGGATCCTGCCCAGCGTGTTGGCCACGCAGGAGGACAAAGAGACGAGAGTGATCGGGATCATCGATCGCAGCGGTGACGTTGCCCGGGAATTCTCAGAGAGGATGGAGGAACGGTACAAGCTGCAGAACGGCCTTCCCAATTACACGGTCCGGCCAATCGCGGTGGGCCGGACAATCGACATGGTCGAAACAGTCCGCCAGGCGAATAATCTCGTGGCGAACGGAGAGATCGAAGGCTATTGCATCGTGGATGGAACGGCGGAAGTGGACAGCGTGGTGGAGTATCGCTCGCGGTCGGTGGGAGATTTTCGCGTCGGGGTACGAATGGAGGAGACGCTGAAAGGGATATTCGCCGAGCGGCGGGTGCTGGCGATGGGCCTGGACCCGAAGGTGCTGAAAGAGCTTGCGGTGAATCTCGGCGTTCGCATGGTGAAACTCTCGAAGGCAGGAGAGAGAGAGGATGCGGGTTTTGAAAAGGTGTTTTTTTCTGCGTTCATCTTCCTGATGATGATGTTCTTTCTCATCGCCACGTCCGGACAGATCCTTGTCAGAAGCGTCATCGAGGAGAAATCAAACAGGATTGTCGAGGTGCTCGTTTCCTCCTGCTCGCCGACGGATTTGATGGCGGGAAAAGTGCTCGGGCTGAGCGGCCTGGCTTTTACGCAGCTTGGCTTCTGGGCGATCATCGGCGTTGCGGCGAGCGCACAGTTCGGGATGGATCTTATAAATCCAGGCCATGCCCTTCTCCTGGTCATCTATTTCATCCTGGGATACCTGTTCTATGCGGCAATTTTCATTGGAGCCGGATCGCCCCTGACGACGGAGCAGGAGGCACAGCAGGTGAATACCTATCTGGTACTCCTCCTTGTGCTTCCGATGATGCTTGCCCTGCCGGCCATGAAGGACCCGGAGGCGCTCTGGCTCCGCATCCTGACATTTATTCCATTTTTCACCCCGACGATGATGGCACTGCGCGTCCCGATTCAGGTTCCCGCACTCTGGGAGATCCTCGTGACCATTCTCCTGATGATTCTCTCCATCTACGTCGTCATGGTCGCCGCGGGGCGTGTTTTTCGGATTGCGATCTTGTCCACGGGGAAGAGCCCCAGGCTGGGGGAGATTCTACGGTGGGCGAGGTCGGCATGAAGGATGTAGTTACGGAGGATCATTCCATGAACGGCAGGCAGACGACAGGTCTCATTCTCCTTCTGGTTATGGTAGCGGCAGTAACCCAGGCGCAGGTTGTTGCTCCGAGCGCAGGAGGAGATCGTCCCCTCAGGCAGAGCCTTTTTGGCCTGGGAGTCTTCGGTGGCGCGGCGGGGGGCTTCGGTATCAGCTTCCGGCACCATCTTCCTTCCGCGTTCAGCTATCAGTTGACGGGGGGGATCATCAACGTGGATGACAAGCTCAAGTACGACTTCGGGGCTGAGATCCAGTACGACCTCGTACGGGGGCCGGGAGGGCGGTTCTTCGCTGCCGGGGCGTCGTCGTATTTCTATTCCGGTAAAAACGGAATCAACGACATGATCGGGCCGGGACGCCTGGGTCTTGGTGTCGGCGGCGAGGCCTTCATCGGCTCAGGGTTCCATGCGACGGCAGACCTTCTGTTCACCTATTTCACCGACGGTACCGTTCTGCCACTTCCGCAAGTTGGTATCTTCTATTATTTTTACTGAGCTCATGCTTCGCAACTGTTCGGGAAAAGCGTTATATTATGTCTGATCAAACCGAATTCTAACCTGTGACTGCAGAATCCCTTCTCTTTTTCTTCCTCGCCGCGTTCGCGGTGACGACTGCTCTCCTGATGGTGACGCAGCGCAACCCGATGATGAGCGCGATCTATCTGATCGGCAACTTCTTTGCCCTTGCGGCGCTGTACCTGCTTCTTCGGGCGCAGCTTCTCGCCGTGCTCCAGATTGCCGTCTACACGGGTGCAATCATGGTGCTCGTGATCTTTGTGATCATGCTGCTGAACCTGGGAGATGAAGCCCATCTGATGGAGCGGATCACGTTAAGGACGGGTGCGGGGATTGCTCTGGTATGCGGGTTGCTTCTTGAAATCTTCTATCTTGTGTTTGTAAGCGAGCCGCCCGCGATGGTGACGCCTCTTGAGTCTCCCGGTCTGGGGACCGTCGAGAGTCTTGGAAGCGCCCTCTTTGGCAGGTTTTTGCTTCCATTCGAGTTGACTTCGATCCTCCTGCTCGCCGCGATCGTGGGCGCGGTGGTCCTTGCCAGGAAACGCTACTGATACCGTTCTCGCATGCTCCGTCACATGTGACACACTGTCAGGCAACATAATCTATGTCCGTTCCCTTGCCGTACTACCTGGGACTCAGCGCTGCCCTGTTCGCCGTCGGGGTAGCAGGTGTCCTCATCCGGAGGAATGCCATTGTCGTGTTCATGTGCATCGAACTGATGTTGAACTCGGTGAATCTCACGCTTGTCGCATTCTCGGCGTACATGGGTGATGTGGGTGGGCAGGTACTGGTGTTGTTTGTCATGGCAGTGGCGGCGGCCGAAGCAGCGGTGGGGCTGGCAATTGTGATCGCGCTCTTCCGGAACAAGAAGACAGTGAACATCAACGAAATCAACATTCTGAAGTGGTAATGGCCTTCGAAATGATCGGTATCGCAATCTTTCTTCCGCTCGCAGGCTTCATTGTCAACGGACTGTTCGGGCGGAAGATCAAGAACGAGCTCGCCGTGGGCATCATCGGCAGCGGAACGGTGGGAGCAGCATGCCTGATCGCGGGCGCCCTGTTCGTCCGGATGCTCGGTTCGCCCGCGGAAGAGCGGTTGCACATTGTGGACTTGTTCCAGTGGATAAGCGCGGGATCGCTCCATGTCAGAGTCGCATATCAGGTGGACCCGCTGTCTATCCTGATGATGCTCATCGTCACCGGCGTGGGATTCCTGATCCATGTCTACTCCATTGGCTATATGCATGGTGACAGAGGGTACTGGCGTTTCTTCGCCTATCTGAATCTGTTCATCTTCATGATGCTGAACCTGATCATGGCGGACAACTTCCTGCTCATGTTCCTGGGGTGGGAGGGGGTGGGGCTCTGCTCGTATCTGTTGATCGGTTTCTGGTACGACAGGAAATTTGAAAAAGGGACGACGGGGGACGCCGCCAAGAAGGCATTCATCGTGAACCGGATCGGCGACTTCGGTTTCTTGATCGGGATGTTCCTGCTCTTCACGGCATTCGGAACACTGAACTTCACGAGCGTTTTCGCGCAGGCTTCGGGATATCCCGTGGGGGCGCCGGTGCTCACTGCGATCACGCTGGCCCTTTTCCTCGGTGCAACCGGCAAGTCTGCGCAGATCCCGCTCTTTGTCTGGCTTCCCGATGCGATGGCGGGCCCAACGCCGGTGAGCGCACTGATCCATGCCGCGACAATGGTGACAGCAGGCGTGTACATGGTCGCCCGTTGTTCGCTCATCTTCGCCCTCGCACCGGTGACGATGGAGGTTGTCGCGATCGTCGGCGTCTGTACTGCGCTCTTCGCAGCCACGATCGGCCTGGTGCAGAATGATATCAAGAAAGTCCTTGCCTATTCCACGATCAGCCAGCTGGGGTACATGTTCCTGGCGCTCGGCGTGGGTGCATTCAGCGCAGGCATCTTCCACGTTCTGACGCATGCCTTCTTCAAGGCGCTCCTCTTCCTCGGCTCCGGTGCGGTCATCCATGCAATGCATGAGGAGCAGGACATCCGGAAGATGGGAGGCTTGAAAGAGGCTCTCCCCATCACGTTCCGCACGTTCCTCGTCGGCACTATCGCCATTGCAGGGATCCCGCCTTTCGCGGGGTTCTTCAGCAAGGACGAGATTCTCTGGAAGGCATTTGCGGGCGGGCACACAACACTCTGGCTCATCGGTCTTGCCGGCGCAGGTGTCACTGCATTCTATATGTTCCGCCTTCTCGCCCTGACCTTCGAAGGGGAGAAACGCTGGGGCTCGGGAATACTCCCACATGAGGCGCCTTCCACCATGACGATCCCCCTCATCGCTCTGGCATTCCTTTCGATCGTCGGAGGGTTCGTCGGGATTCCGGCAAGCCTCGGTGGCGGAAACGCCATTGAACAATGGCTCGACCCGGTCTTCGAGCGGGCGAACCAGGTGCTCTCCTCATCATCGCACCCTTCGGAGATCATCGAGTATCTGCTCATGGTCCTCTCCGTCGGGGTGGCGGTTGCAGGAATCGTTCTTGCGCGAACCTGGTATCTGCGCCGGACGGAGGTGCCGCAGAGGCTGAGCGAGCGCTTTGCGCGCGCATATCGCCTGCTCCTCAACAAATACTATGTCGACGAGGTGTACGATGCCCTTGTCGTGACTCCGACCGTGAAGGGCTCCGAGAAACTTCTCTGGAAAGGCATTGACGTCGGCGTCATCGACTGGTGCATCAACACCGGCGCGCGGATGATCGGATCGCTGAGCCGGACCGTGAGACTTGTTCAGACCGGGCTGGCACAAAGCTACGTGTTCGTGTTTCTGCTCGGCGTCGTGGCGATCCTTGCCTGGATGCTGACTCATTAACTTCCGACAGTACCCATGATGGTGTCTTTTATCCTTTCGCTCATACTGTTCATCCCCCTGGTGGGGGCACTCCTTGTCATGCTCTTGCCGAGGGACGCAGCCCGGACGATTAAGGTGACGGGGCTGGCAGTCTCTCTGGTAGCATTCGCCGTGTCCGTCGCGCTCTTCTTCCTTTTTGACGGCACCAACGGGGGGATGCAATTCGTCGAGAAGAATCCCTGGATCCCGGGGCTGGATATTTCCTATCATCTCGGCGTGGACGGGATTTCGCTGCTTCTCGTGGTCCTTACCACGTTCCTGACGCCGATTGCACTCCTTGCATCCTGGGACTCCATTGTGGTACGCCTACGGGCCTATGTGGCTCTGATGCTGCTGCTCGAAGTGGGGACCCTGGGTGTTTTTCTGTCGCTCGACCTCGTCCTGTTCTACATCTTCTGGGAATTCATGCTGATCCCGATGTATTTCATCATCGGGATCTGGGGTGGGCCGGAGAAGATCTATGCGGCAACAAAATTCTTCCTTTACACCATGGCCGGAAGCCTGCTTATGCTGGTGGCCATTATCTGGCTCGGGTACTATGCCTCGTTGCAGCCCGGCGGGAGCTTTACGACGGATCTGTTGCGGTTGTATACGATTGCACCCGGTATCCCGCGGCAGATCCAGGCGTGGATGTTTCTTGCCTTCGCTTTGAGCTTCGCCATTAAAGTCCCGATCTTTCCGCTTCATACCTGGCTTCCTGATGCTCATGTGCAGGCGCCGACAGCCGGCAGCGTGATCCTTGCCGGTGTCCTGCTGAAAATGGGGACATACGGGCTGGTGCGGTTCTGCCTGCCGCTCTTCCCGTATGCCACGTTCCAGTTTCTGCCGTACATCGCGATCCTTGCGGTGATCGGCATTATCTATGGCGCTCTGGTCTCCATGGTTCAGCCGGACCTCAAAAAGCTGGTGGCGTATTCCTCCGTGAGCCATCTCGGGTTCGTTGTCCTGGGCATTTTTGCCCTGAACGAGGAGGGGATGCAAGGAAGCGTGATCCAGATGATCAACCATGGCCTCTCCACAGGAGGGCTCTTTCTGCTGGTGGGAATGATCTATGACAGGCGGCATACGCGGATGATCCGGGACTTCGGGGGGCTGGCGCGGATCATGCCGGTGTTTGCCACGTTCTTCATGATCGTCATGTTGTCCTCAGTGGGGCTCCCGGGGCTGAATGGCTTTGTCGGAGAATTCCTGATCCTGCTCGGCTCTTTCAAGTCCTCCTCCCTGGCATCGCACTGGTATGCCGTGTTCGCGGCGACGGGCGTCATCCTCGCGGCTGTGTACCTGCTCTGGAGCTATCAGCGGGTGTTCTTTGGAAAAGCGGAGAATCCCTCAAATGCTTCGTTGCGCGATTTGACGAAGCGAGAGTGGGCGGTGCTGATCCCCGTCGTGATCTTCATCGTGTGGATCGGCTTCTACCCGTCCACGTTCCTTGAGAAGTCAGCGCCAGCCTCCCGGCTGGCCATCCAGCGTATCGAGGACGCGCGGCGCGGCGTTTACTATGGAATGTCGCAGCCCCAGGATCTTCCGCAGGGGGAGGCAGAGGCCAGGTGATGGCACGCAGGATCCTTCTCATGGTCGTGATGTGGGTGGCTCCGGGCGGCGCCCTCCTCGCGGAAGAAATGAATACAGCCCCGAGAGCAGATGCGTGGATGATGCTGCCTTTCATTCTCCTTTTGCTCGCGATCGCAGCCTTCCCGTTCATCAACAAGCACTGGTGGGAGAAGAACTACCCGCTTGTGGCGTTCGGGCTCGGGTTCTCGGTGATCGGCTATTATGTGTTCGGCTTGCACGCCCCGGAACGGATGCTGCACGTAGGAATCGAGTACGTCAGCTTCATCATGTTCATCGGATCGCTGTTCGTGGTCGCCGGGGGAATTCATCTCAAGATCAAAGGAAAATCAAAGCCGCTTTCGAACGTCTTTTTTCTGGCGATCGGGGCCGTACTTTCGAATATTGTCGGGACAACGGGCGCATCGATGATCCTGATTCGCCCGTTCATGCGGGTCAACCGATACCGCATCAAGCCCTATCACATTGTGTTCTTCATCTTTATCGTCAGCAATATGGGAGGGGCGCTGACCCCGATCGGCGATCCGCCGCTTCTCCTGGGTTATCTCCGGGGCATCCCGTTCTTCTGGGTGGCGGAGCATCTCTGGATAAAGTGGGGGATTGCCGTGATTGCGGTCCTGGCGATTTTCTATGTCATGGACCTGCTCAACTTCCGGAAATTGCCGGCGTCCGTGCGCCACAGTGCGGAGGGGGCAGAGGAGGAAGGGGAGGCCAGCGGCGTCCATAATATTCTCTTCCTCGTGATGATTCTGGTCGCGGTGTTTATCTCCCGGCCTGCTTTCGTGCGTGAGCTCCTCATGTTGTTGGCGGCCGCAGGCTCGTATTTCACCACGAAGCGGGCGATTCACCAGAAGAATGACTTCAACTTTGTGCCAGTGAAGGAAGTGGCAATTCTCTTTTTTGGGGTCTTTGCCACGATGGTCCCGGCGCTGGACTGGCTACAACAGAACGCCTTGGCTATTGGCCTTCGGCATCCGGGGCAATTTTACTGGGCGACCGGCTTCCTCTCCGCGTTTCTGGACAACGCCCCGACGTATCTGAGCTTCCTGAGCGCCGCGATCGGGCTGTTTGTGGACAATGAGATCGTGCAGCAGGTGCAGAATCTCGTCGCGCAACATGGTGTTGGAATTCAGGCGCTGGCAGGTCCTCATGCGGTCGAGGTGCGGAACACGTTCGGGACCCTTATGAAGTACCATTATGATTTGGTGGCGGCTGGCTCTGTTCCGATCAACGACATCAACACTGCTTACCTGATCGGCAATCACAGTATCTACCTGCAGGCGATTTCCATCGCGGCGGTGTTCTTTGGCGCCTGCACGTACATCGGCAACGGGCCCAATTTCATGGTCAAGACCATTGCCCAGCAGGCCGGGGTTGAGTGCCCGACCTTCTTCGGTTACATTGTGAAATACACTGTGCCGGTGCTGATCCCGGTGTTCATTCTTGTCTGGCTGCTGTTCTTTAACGGACCTTCATGATCGCTATGAATACTTCTCTTCACGATCTCCTGTTAACCGCACCGCTGACCATCGTCACAGTCGCCGCGCTCGCAGTGCTGACGATTGAGGCGTTGACCAAACAGAAAGAGCTGCTCACCTGGTGGCTTTCCATCGCCGGGTTAGTCCTGGCCTTCGCCGCTGCGGCTTCCTCGGTGGGAAAGACGGGGCTTGCCTTCGGCGGCATGGTGACCACGGGGGGCTTCGCCGATTACTTTGCGATGGTCTTCATTGCGGCCGGGCTCGCCAGCACTCTGCTCTCCCGCTCTTATATTCGCAAAGAGCAGTGTGAGCATGGGGAATACTTTGCCCTTCTGCTTTTCGGCGTGTCGGGCATGATCCTGATGGCATCCGCCCGGGACCTGATCGTCTTTTTCCTCGGTCTCGAGATCATGTCCATCTCGTTCTATGTCCTTGCCGGGTTTGCGCGCAAGCGCGCAGCCAGCAACGAGGCGGCGCTGAAGTATTTCCTGCTGGGAGCATTCGCGACCGGTTTTCTGCTGTATGGGATAGCGTTGGTCTACGGCTCCGTGCGGTCAACGGACATTCCAACGATTGTCCATGCCGCCTCCGGGCCCGTGCACGCACCGCTGTTCATGATAGGCCTGGCGATGATCCTGATCGGACTGGCGTTCAAAGCGGCGGCTGTTCCATTCCATATGTGGGTGCCCGACGTGTACGAAGGCTCCCCGACAACCGTGAGCGCATTCATGTCCACCGGCGGAAAATCCGCAGCGTTTGCGGTCATGCTCCTGATCTTCGCTCCCGGGGTCATGCAATCGGCCACAAGCCTGCGCGAGGTGCTTTCGGTGATCGCGGCACTCTCGATGATCGTCGGGAATGTCATCGCGATCTCGCAGGTTAGCATCAAGCGCATGCTTGCGTACTCGAGTATCGCCCACGCAGGGTACATCCTCGTGGGGATCGTGGCCGCAAACCAGACCGGCAGTACCGGCGTGTTGTTCTACCTGATGGCATACACCATGATGAACGTCGGGGCGTTCGGTGTCCTCTCGATCCTGGAGTCGCAGGACGGATCGAACCTGACCTTTGATGACTATGCCGGCCTCTCGGCAAAGCGCCCTCTTGTGGCGGGCCTGATGGCCGTCTTTATGTTCTCGCTTGCCGGTGTTCCGCCCTTCGCCGGATTCTTCGGCAAGTACTATGTGTTTGTCGGCGCGATACAGGGAGGATATACATGGCTTGCGATCCTGGGCGTGGTGATGAGCGTGATCTCGGCCTACTTCTACCTGAGGCTTGTGGTCGTCATGTACTTCAAGGAACAGGTCTCGGTGATCGATGAGCCGGTTCCCGTCGCGGGTGTCGTGGCGCTCGTCCTGTCGGCACTGGTGCTTGTGGAGCTTGGAATCTTCCCCTCCACCCTGCTGAATATTACACAACATTTCTTCTAGGTGAACCGTGGAATTGGTGGCGACGGCAGAGCAGATGCAGTCGTTCGACCGGACTGCAATTCAGGGGTTTGAGATGCCGGGGCTGCTCTTGATGGAGAATGCCGGGAGGGCATTTGTGGATGCCCTCGATAGGGAATGTGGCACCGTGCGCGACCGCCGGGTCGTTGTCGTGTGCGGAAAGGGGAACAATGGCGGTGACGGGTTTGTCATTGCCCGGCACCTTGCCAACCGGGGCGCGCATGTGCAGGTCATGCTCCTCGGGAAACCGGACGAATTGAAGGGGGATGCCCGGACAAACTACCTCATCATGCGACGCATGACCGGGCCGGACCTGGAGTGTCGAGAGGCCATTGAGTCTGCCGCGTTGCAGAGCCTGCCGGAGGGGGAGATCGTGGTGGATGCGATCCTGGGGACCGGATTCATCGGCGAGGTCTCGGGGATCTACCGGATCGCCATCGAACTGATCAACAGCCGGCGCTGGTACGTCGCGTCGGTGGATATTGCCTCAGGTGTTTCGGCCGGCAACGGTGCTGTCGGCGACGTCGCGGTGAAGGCGGCGCTCACGGTGACGATGGGCCTCGCGAAGGTTGGGCACTACGTTGGGGCGGGCGCAGACCTCGCAGGCAAGGTGGTGGTGGCCGATATTGGTATTCCTTCCTCCGTCTTCTTTTTTTCCGGGCCTGGTTGTTACCGGGTGCATGCACGCGATGTGGCCGGTGCGCTTCCAAAGCGCTCCCGCCGTGCCAATAAATACAGCGTCGGCAAAGTGTTTGTGCTGGCTGGCTCCCGCAATTTCACTGGGGCGCCCGCGATGTGTGCCCAGGCCGCGCTCGTGTCGGGTGCGGGCGCCGTGATCGTGGGTGCCCCCCAATCGATCCGTGGCACGCTTGCTGCAAAGCTCACCGAGGTGATCATTGAACCACTGGATGAAACCCCCGCGGGAACAGTTGCAGAGTCCGCGGGCGAAGCCATTCGCAAAAGGGTGGAGTGGGCGGACGTGGTGGTGATTGGCCCCGGGTTGTCACGCAATGCGGAGACCGACAGGCTGATACTCTCGCTGCTCTCAACAATTGAAAAGCCCTTGGTTCTGGATGCTGACGGGCTCAACGCTGCGGCAACGGATCCTTCCGTTTTCACGAAGAGGCCGGGGGAAACAGTGCTCACGCCGCATGCCGGTGAATTAGGACGCCTCACGGGAAGCAGTGCTGCGGAAATCGAACGGAGGCGGGTGGAAAGCGCACGTGAAGCGGCCGGCCATTTCGGCGGCGTCCTTGTTCTCAAAGGAGCCTCCACGGCCACGGCCGAGCCCCGGGGGGACGTGTACCTGAACTCCACCGGGAACCCGGGAATGGCAACGATCGGTTCGGGAGACGTCCTAACGGGCTTGATTGCGGGGCTCCGAGCGCAGGGAATGACGAGCCTCCAGGCAGCCTACGGGGGTGTGTTCCTTCATGGCCTGGCCGGGGACCTGGCGGCAGCGGAACTGGGACAGCGGGGTCTGCTGGCCCTCGATATTCTCGACCATGTTCCTGCCGCAATGAGGAAGATCGAGAAGTGAAGGGGAGCCCGTCCGCGGTCGGGGGATACGCCCACGATCGACCGCCGACAATCCCGCGAGCTCTGCTGTTTTTTGCCAGATCCTCCATCGCTCGTCGCCATTCCTCTTCCTTCCTGCTACTTGGTTCTTCGTGTTGATTTTCCATAGCTTTATCGCTATTTTATTTGTTTGAGATACACACTGGTACATACCGATGGAGGAGCCCGGGCTGGGACGATAATGACGGGGAGGGGAGAAATCCCCACGCCGATTTTCATGCCGGTGGGAACGCAGGGAGCCGTCAAGGCCATTGAGCATCGGGAACTCCGGGAACTGGGTGCCAGGATCATCCTTGGCAATACCTATCATCTGTATCTCCGCCCCGGCGCCGGATTGATCGAACGGGCGGGCGGGCTTCACCGTTTTATGAATTGGACATCCCCGGTCCTGACAGACAGCGGGGGATACCAGGTGTTCAGCCTGTCCGATCTGCGTGGAATTCACAAGGATGGGGTGGAGTTCAAATCGCATTTGGACGGTTCGCTCCACAATTTCACGCCGGAGAAAGTTGTTGATATTCAGCGCGCGCTTGGCTCGGATATCATGATGGTGCTGGACGAGTGCGCGCCTTTTCCGTGCACTGAGGAGTACGCAGTCGCATCGAACGAGATGACTCTGCGATGGGCGGAGCGGAGCAAGGCTCGGTTTGAGGAAACGCATCCTGCATATGGCGTGGAGCAAGCCCTCTTCGGCATCCTGCAGGGGAGCGTGTACCCGCGCATCCGCGAGCGCTCCGCTTGCCGGCTAACGGAAATCGGGTTTGACGGCTACGCGATCGGGGGCCTTTCGGTGGGGGAACCCGCAGAACAGATGTACGCAATGGTCGATGTCTGCACTGAAATGCTCCCGAAGGAAAAGCCGCGTTACCTAATGGGGGTGGGAACGCCGGAGAACATCCTGGAAGCGATTGACCGGGGGATTGACATGTTTGACTGTGTCCTTCCCACGCGAAACGCCAGGAACGCGGTGGTCTTCACGGCGCATGGACGGCTCAATCTCCGGAATGCCAAGCACGCAGACGATTTCTCTGCGGTAGACCCGGAGTGCTCCTGTTATGGATGCAGGAATTTTACCCGCGCTTATCTCCGGCACCTTTTTAAGGCAGGCGAAATTCTGGCACTACAGTGTGCGACGATGCATAACCTTACGTTCTACTTGTGGCTGGTTCGGACGGCCCGACAGGCCATCCTGGAGGACCGGTTCACCGCATGGAAGTTGGAAATCATGAAGCAAATGCGATCCTAAATCAACGCTGGAGGTACTCTTGAATACGCCGTATGTGTTTGCCATGGCCCCGCCACCATCCGGGGGTGATCCAGGGTCGAGCCTGATCAGCACGCTGGTCATGTTCGCGCTCATCATTGGTATTTTCTATTTCCTGATCCTGCGGCCGCAGCAGAAGCGGCAGAAGGATCGCCAGAAGCTGTTGGAAGCGATAAAAAAGGGAGATAAAGTGGTTACCGCCGGCGGGCTGCATGGCACCGTGGCGGGCCTTGATGAGAAAACCGTGCTTCTGCAGGTTGCAGACAATGTCAAGATGAAGTACGAACGATCTGCCATTGCGACGATTCTCCGCGAAGGAGAAGCGCCTCCCAAAGAAATAAAGTAGGAGAAACAGCTCCTGTGCCATCGGACACTGCTACACCAAATCGGTTCAACACGATCGAGGAGGCCATACACGACTTTGCGAAGGGAAAGATCCTGATCGTCGTGGACGACGACGAGCGTGAAAACGAAGGAGACTTCGTGTGTGCGGGGGAGTTCGTGGATGCCTCGGTCATCAATTTCTTTGCACGGGAGGGGCGGGGCATCATTTGTGCTCCGCTCACGTCAGCCCGGACGAAGGAGCTTGGGCTGGACCTGATGGTGGACAGCAACACGTCGCTTCATGAAACCCCATTTACCGTCTCGGTGGACTTTGTTCATGGCACGACCACCGGTGTCTCCGCCAGCGACCGGGCGGCAACCGTGAAAGCACTTGCCGATCCTGCGACGAAGCCCGGGGATCTTGCGCGGCCCGGGCATATCTTTCCTCTCCGTGCAATGGAGGGAGGAGTGCTGCGGCGGGCGGGACATACCGAAGCAGTGATCGATCTTTGCCACCACGCCGGGCTCCGCCCGGTGGGAGTATTGTGCGAGATCATGAACGACGATGGCTCGATGGCCCGCGTCCCGGAGCTCATGGCGCTGGCCTCGCGCTTTGGCCTGAAGATCATTTCCGTGCGCGACCTGATTGAATACCGCACCGCGCGGGAGAAGCTGGTCCAAAGAATTGTGGGTACGCACCTGCCAACCAAGTACGGCGACTTTCAGATCTATCTGTATCGGAGCGATACCGACAGCAAAGAACACATCGCCCTGGTCAAGGGGGCGGTCAGTCCTGATGTTCCCACGCTTGTACGGGTGCATTCGGAATGCCTGACGGGCGATGTCTTTGGGTCTCTGCGCTGCGACTGCAATGAGCAACTTGTCTCGGCGATCGAGATGGTGCAACAAGAGGGATGCGGCGTTGTCCTGTACATGCGTCAGGAGGGGCGCGGGATCGGACTCGTGAACAAACTGAAGGCCTACAAGCTGCAAGACGAGGGGCTGGACACCGTGGAAGCGAACGAAAAACTCGGATTCCGACCGGATCTGCGTGACTACGGCATTGGCGCCCAGATTCTGCGCGATCTCGGGGTCCGAAAGATCCGCCTCCTGACGAACAATCCGAAGAAGATCGTGGGCCTGCATGGATATGGGCTGGATGTCGTTGAGCGGGTGCCGCTCGAGGTGCATCCCAACACGATCAATGAGCGCTATCTGAAGACGAAGCGGGACAAACTGGGGCATCTGATTCTTGTGGGAGCCCAGAAAAAAGGGGATTGAAGGGATATCGCTTGCTTTTGTCAAAGTCGTTTTCTTAATTGTAGCAGGGTACTAGATTGACCTGTAGCCACCATTCGTAGCAACGGATGATGGCTATTCTTTTTGGCTTGAATGTATCAATTCACATGGCATGCATATGGCACAGAATGGACAGGGCGGGGAGACGATCTATCTGACCCGCGAACGGGTCGTGGAACTTGAACAGGAACTCCGCGAGCTGAAGACCAATGGGCGGAAATCCGTTGCCCAGAAGATCGCGGATGCCCGGGGATATGGCGACCTGTCCGAGAACGCGGAATATGATGCCGCCAAGGAAGAGCAACAGCACCTCGAGCTGAAGATCTCCAAGCTTGAACATACCCTCTCGCGTGCCAAGATCATTGATGCGAAGGACCTGCCCAACGACAAGATCTACATCCTGAGCAGGGTCAAACTGAAGGACCTGAAGACCAACCGTGAATTCGAGTACTTGCTTGTCTCACCGGAAGAGTCCAATTTTGACGAACAGAAGGTCTCCGTTACCTCGCCGATCGGGAAGGCGCTGCTGGGTAAACACACTGGCGACTCCGTGGAGATCAAAGTCCCAGCCGGTGTACTCCATTACAAAGTCCTCGATGTAAATCGCTGACCACCTCATGCCGCGGAACCTCGAACTCAAGGCGTCCGTCTCATCTATCGAGCTGACCCGTGCTTTGGCGTACCAATGCGGCGCACGGTTCCAGGGGATCTTGATGCAGGCGGACACGTATTTCTGCGTCCCCCACGGACGGCTGAAACTCCGAGAGATCATGGGACAGGGGGCGGAACTGATTTTCTACGAGCGCCCCGAGTCAACTTCCGAACGTTGGAGCACATACTCCACCGTGAGCGTGCCAGATCCCGGGGCACTAAAGCAACAGCTTGCATCGGCCCTGGGAATCATGGTTGAGGTGAAGAAGAAGAGGGAATTGTTTCTTTTCGAAGGAACGCGCATTCACATCGATGAGGTCGAAGGGCTCGGAACCTTCCTCGAGTTCGAGATTCCCGTGCGCAATGAAGAAGGAGCTTCGCGGCAGATGCTATTTCTTCGCGAGCAGTTTGCCATCAAAGACGAGTCAATCTTCATGCCTTCCTACAGTGACCTAATTCTGACCAAAACCGAAGGTTTAGGGGCTTGACTTTTCCTTTTCGCTGATGTATATTCAATACAAGCGCATTCGGCAGGAGCGAAGAGAGGTTTTTTCGCTTGCTTCGGTTAGGCTCTTTGGTTATATTGCTTCTGTCGATGCGGGAATAGCTCAGTTGGTAGAGCGCAACCTTGCCAAGGTTGATGTCGCGGGTTCGAATCCCGTTTCCCGCTCTGTCCCGACCAGTTCGGGACAAGGGGATTTCCGGTAACGCACCGAAAGTCCCTTAGTTAAAAAGACACTTCCTCTTTTTAAAGTGGCCCCGCCACCCCCAATCCCACCAGGTGGCGGGGTTTTTATTTCCCACACATTTTTTCCCTTGTGCCTCATACTTCGCCAATCGCACGATAATCTATGCAGGCATGAACCCATTCCTGTCGATAAAAGCAGGTGAGCCGATCAAAGAAAATGGGATTCCCTGATCTGCCGGATCCTGAAAAACCGGTGGAGCGGGCGTCTCGTTTGTTTGATGAATCTCATTCTTCGCATGACCCGGACAAGGATGAGGCACTCCGCATAATCTAGGCCGCAATGGAATTCTCTTGAAGAGCGGCACCGTAACCCTATGACGTGCCTGCAATATGCTCTTTTCCCTCGCATGTCAGTTTTGGCTACCGGTTGCGATTGTATCGGCCGGCCTGGCCATGCAGTGGTAGCGGGACGGAGGTACAACCCCAAGACGATGAACCTGCTGGACCGCACCGGGCTAAGGTGCAATGGCTCGACTAAGCCCTTGGTCTCTTGCACCGTAGTGTTCGGTCCATCAGGGCAGTAAGCGTGTTGGAGATGGAGAGGCTTCCAGACTTACGTTCGAAGCAGACCGTGACTGTTGATTTTGTAGAGCCTATTGCTTATTATGGCATACGGCGCACTGGCGACGTACCCAAGTGGTAAGGGAGAGGTCTGCAAAACCTTTATGCGGCGGTTCGAATCCGCCCGTCGCCTCAGAGATCTGTAGCCACAGATGAACACAGGCAAGGATTGAGGTACGAACAAGGCGAACAGTGCTTCGCCTTTTTTTTTGTTTTAAAGCCTTTTCGACCATCTACAAGACCCTTATCGGTGTTCCTCTGTGGGAAAAGCTATAGGGAGCCGCAATGAAGCGTTCGCGCATCAACACATTGATTTGCGAAGCAAAGGAGCTTTTCGCCGCTGCTGGTTTCGCACTGCCCCCGTTTGCCTTCTGGACGCCGCAGGATTGGGCGTCAAAGGGGCATGAAGTGGACGAGATCCGAAGGAACGCGCTGGGATGGGATGTGACGGATTTCGGCTCACGGGACTTTGACCGGATAGGGCTGCTCCTGTTCACGAGCCGCAACGGCAACTACTATCACCCTGACGAATATCCAAAGCCATATGCGGAGAAGATCATGGTGGTGAGAGAAAATCAGGTTACTCCCTACCATTTTCATTGGAAGAAACAGGAAGACATCATCAACCGTGGAGGGGGGGAGCTTGTCCTTGAGTTGTATAAATCCACGAAGGACGAGCAGCTTGCGAACGACCCCTTCTCCGTGTCGATCGACGGCGTCCTCAGGAGGTGCAAGCCCGGCGAGCGGGTTGTGCTCAAGCGAGGGGAAAGCATCTGCTTGGAGCCGTACGTCTACCACAAATTCTATGGTGCCTCCGGAAAGGGGACGGTCATCGTGGGTGAGGTTTCTGCGGTCAACGATGACAACACCGACAACCGGTTTCTGGACGCGCCCGGGCGTTTTCCTGAAATTGAGGAAGATGAACCGCCGGTTCATCTACTGTGCAACGAATACCCCCCAGCCTAGGGACGCGTCGTCCGAAACGTTATTCCTTCAGGGCGGACCTTTGCGGTAGCCTCTGACCATGGTGCAAAGTGACGCCGGTTCCGCGCGACTCCGGCCCATTGCCGTCACGATCATTGCAGCCATCAACACAACGGGTCATATTGTCATGATAGCCTTCTGGCTGCTTGTCCTGGCGAAGAGGCTGATCCCTGCTCCGGCGACTACTTCGTCTGGTCGGTACCGATGCTATCGGTTGGCCTTTGCCGCATGCTTGCACTTGCCTCCCTATGTGTGTATTTTCGTGTGCCGGGGATATGGCGGAATGGCAGACGCAACGGACTTAAAATCCGTTGGCTCGCAAGGGCCGTGAGGGTTCAAGTCCCTCTATCCCCACGAACGCCCCCGCCTTCACGAAGGACCGGCGATGCGGGGGCGTTCGAATATCCATCTTGCTTTTCCCGGCTCATTTGGTTATATTTGCCAACCTTGGGGCTTGGGCGGTTAGCTCAGTTGGTTAGAGCGCTACCTTGACATGGTAGAGGTCACAGGTTCGACTCCTGTATCGCCCACGTTTTTGGCGCAGTAAATCGTCCCGCGTTTGCCGTGCGGGACGCATTTTTTTGAGCCAGTACGGGGAATGATGGATCTATGAGTCAGATCACCATAACGCTACCTGACGGAACGAAGCGAGCATACGAGAGCGGCGTTACCGGACAGCAGATTGCTGAAAGTATAGGGCGCGGGCTGGCGAAGGACGCACTTGCCGTCTCTGTTGACGGCGAGACACGCGACCTTGCCCGTCCGATCACGCAGGATGCCTCCGTCCGTATTCTCACCTGGCGGGACGAGGAGGGAAAACATGCGTACTGGCACAGCTCGGCGCATTTGATGGCCGAAGCCATCGAATCGCTCCACCCGGGAACTAAGTTCGGCATCGGGCCGGCAATCGAAAACGGCTTCTATTATGATATCGACATGGGTGACCACTCAGTCACCGAGGAAGATCTCGCTGAGATCGAAAAAAAAATGCTTCAGCTGTCGCAGCGGAACGTTCCGTATCAGCGCGAGGTCAAGGCTTGGAATGAAGCGGTAGAATATTTCCAGAAGAAGGGAGACCAGTACAAGCTGGACCTGCTTGAAGGATTGAAGGGGGAGCAAATTACCTTTTACCATTCAGGCAACTTCACAGATCTGTGCTCCGGTCCGCACATCCCTTCCACCGGGCGCATCAAGGCGATCAAGCTGTTGAACGTTGCGGGGGCCTACTGGCGCGGTGACGAACGGAACAAGATGTTGCAGCGTATCTACGGCATTACCTTTCCGGATCAGAAGGAGCTTGATGAGTATCTTCACAATCTTGAAGAGGCCAAGCGCCGCGACCACCGGAAGCTCGGAACCGAACTGGAACTCTTTCTGTTGTCGCCAAAAGTGGGGGCGGGACTTCCCATCTGGCTGCCGAGAGGGACGGTCGTCCGCGAGACGCTGGAGTCCTTTCTGCGGGAGGAACAGAAGAAGCGAGGTTATCTTCCTGTTGTGACCCCGCACATCGGCAATTTGAATCTTTATCGTACCAGCGGGCATTATCCGTATTACAAAGACAGCCAGTTTGCGCCGATCAAGGTCGAGCATGAAGAGTATCTCCTGAAGCCGATGAACTGCCCGCACCATCACCAGATCTACCTCGCAAAACCTCGGAGCTATCGCGACCTCCCGATTCGTCTGGCGGAGTTCGGCACCGTGTACCGGTACGAACAATCGGGGGAGCTCAACGGGCTGACGCGCGTGCGGTCGTTCACCGTCGACGATTCGCATATGTATGTCCGTCAGGATCAGCTCAAGGACGAGCTGTGCGATGTGATCGACCTGATCCAGCAGGTATTCGTGACGTTGGGCTTCCGCGACTTCAGGACCCGGCTCTCGTTCCGGGACCCGAAGAACACCGAGAAGTATGGAGGGGCGGACGAGCTCTGGGTGCAGGCGGAGAAAGACATCAAGGATGCCGCCGACCAGATGAAGCTGAACTACTACATCGGGATCGGGGAGGCGGCGTTCTATGGGCCGAAGATCGACTTTATCGTGCAGGATGCGCTGAAGCGGACATGGCAGCTGGGGACCGTGCAGGTGGACTATGTGATGCCCGAACGGTTCGACCTTGTCTACACGGGAAGCGACGGCCAGAAGCACCGTCCGGTCATTATTCATCGGGCCCCGTTTGGCTCCCTCGAGCGATTTATCGGCGTGCTCATCGAGCATTACGCCGGGGAATTTCCGCTGTGGCTGGCACCGGTGCAGGCCGTTGTTCTTCCGATCACCGACCAACAGCTTGATTATGCAAGGAAAGTTTACGATGATTTGACGCGGTCGGGCATCCGTGCGGAGCTTGACGACCGGAACGAGAAGATCGGCTACAAGATCCGGGAATGGGAAACCAAGAAGATTCCGTATATGCTGGTCGTGGGAGAGAAGGAACGGCTGGCGGAGGCCGTCGCCGTCCGGCAGCACAAGAAGGGGGACCTTGGCGCGATGCCGCGGGCAGATTTTATTGCACGTGTCACGCGGGAAATATCTGAAAAACTACTCACATCCTAGGAGGAATAACCATCAGCAAAGAAAAGCGAGCTCGAATCAACGACGAGATCAGAGTGCCGGAGGTGCGGGTCATCGACCAGCATGGAGGCCAGCTCGGCGTGATGACGCCGGGTGCAGCCATCAGCCTGGCGCGGGAGCGGGGTGCAGATCTCGTTGAGATTGTCCCCACAGCAAATCCCCCGGTGTGCAAGATCATCAATTTCGGAAAGTTCAAATACGAACTTGCTAAGAAGGACAAAATTCAGAAGAAGCATCAACACGTCTCTCTCCTGAAAGAGCTTCGTTTTCACTCTAACACGGACACGCATGACTTTGATTTCAAGGCCCGGCACGCGCACCAATTCCTGAGCGATGGTCACAAGGTGAAGGCGACGGTGGTCTTCAAGGGACGGGAGATCACGTACAAGGAAAAGGGAGAAGAATTGCTGGGCCGTCTTGTGGAGCGTCTGAGCGAGGTGTCCAAGGTCGATCAGCCCGCCCATATGGAAGGAAGAAGCATGATCGTTATCCTGGCGCCGGAGCGCAAGAAGAAAATTGAGCCAAAAGGGGAAACCAAGCCGGCTGCCGCTGCGGAAGTCAAGCCGCAGGATGTCCACTAACTGAAGGAAGCATTTCTCATGCCGAAGATGAAAACGAAGAGCGCCGCAAAGAAGAGATTCAGCAAAACGGCCACGGGGAAAATCAAACGCTCAAGCGCATACAGGAGCCACATTCTCACCTCCAAGACCACGAAACGAAAGCGCAAGCTGCGCGGCCGCCACCTCGTGTCGAAACAAGACCAGAGGGCGGTGAGCATCATGCTCCAGAGCTGAATGTAAACCATCGCCGCGGTGGCACATTTACCATGTGTGCCCCCGGCGCATTGACCAACTACAGACAAGGACAAGAGCAACTATGCCTCGTTCGCAGAACAAAGTTGCCTCCCACCGCCGTCGCAAGCGCATTCTCAAGCAGGCGAAAGGCTACTGGGGCGCGAGAAGTAAAGTCCTGACCGTCGCCAAGCATCACGTGGATAAAGGCATGCAGTTCGCCTACCGTGACCGCAAGACGAAGAAACGGACTTTCCGCCAGCTCTGGATCGCTCGCATCAATGCGGCGGCACGGCTGGAGGGCACCACCTATTCACGACTCATCGCCGCACTGAATAAGAAAGAGGTGGACATCAACCGCAAGATCCTGGCCGACCTGGCGGTGAGCAACCCCCAGGCGTTCTCGGAGGTTGTGAAGTTCGCCCTCGCGTGACAGTTTCAAAGGATCTTCCCGCTGAATGCTGAACCCGGGGCAGGCACCCTGCTTCCCCGGGAAAAGCGGGGAATTTCAATTCTGAAAACCTTTCTTCCATGCAACCGCAGATAGAGCAACTCCGCCGGGAGGCGGAAGAACACATCCGGTCGGTAGTGAACGCCTCCCAACTCGAAGAATTCCGCGTCACGTACCTTGCCCGCAAGGGACGCATCGCCTCGCTGTTTGACCAGCTGAAGGACGCTCCGCCGGAACAACGGCCTGAGCTTGGCAAAAGCCTGAACGGGCTCCGGGCGCACGTCCAGCAGCTTCACGACAACAAAGCGTCCTCCTTTGCAACGGTGACTGCCTCCCGCGCGCTGGATCTGACGCAAATGGGGCGCCGGGGCCACGTTGGAACGAAACACCCGCTCATGCAAACCCTGGACGAGATCAAATCGATTTTTGTTTCCATGGGCTTCGGGATCGCCGATGGGCCCGAACTGGAGGACGACTACCACAACTTCGGGGCGCTCAATTTCCCGCCTGACCACCCTGCACGCGATATGCAGGATACGTTCTTTGTGACCCGGGACGCGCTGCTCCGGACTCACACGTCGCCTGTACAGATCCGGGTGATGGAGAACCATCAACCCCCCATTCGTGTGATCATGCCGGGGAAAGTGTACCGCAACGAGGCCATCAGCTCCAGGAGCTTCTGCATGTTCCACCAGGTGGAAGGGCTCTGTGTGGACAAAGGGGTCACGTTCAGTGATTTGAAGGGAACCCTCATTTCGTTCATCAAGCAGTTTTACGGGAGCAGCCTCAAATACCGGTTCAGGCCCACATTCTTTCCCTTCACCGAGCCGAGTGCCGATATCTACATTACCTGTTTCATCTGCGGAGGCAAAGGCTGCCGGATGTGCAAGCAAGCCGGGTGGCTGGAAATCCTGGGCTGCGGGATGGTACATCCGAATGTCCTGCGCAATGTCGGATACGATACGGAAAAGTATACGGGCTACGCATTCGGCATGGGCATCGACCGTATCGCCATCCTGCGGTACGGCATCGAAGACATTCGCCTCTTTTTTGAGAACGATGTCCGCTTCCTGAACCAATTCTGAAATGGCACCTGACCATGAGAATTCTTGAAAGTTGGTTGAAGGAATATATCCGGTTCAGCATACCGCCCCTGGATCTTGCCGAAAGGCTGACCATGCTGGGACTCGAGTTTGAGAGGGTGGAGTTCCTGGGCGAGAAGTATAAGGGATTTGTTGTCGGACACGTGCTGGAGGTTCAAAAGCACCCGCACGCCGACCGGCTTACCGTCTGCCTGGTGGATGTGGGCAAGGAGAACCTGCAGATCGTATGCGGCGCTCCGAACGTGGCGGCTGGACAAAAAGTAGCTGTCGGACTCGTCGGCGCAATTGTGCCAAAGAACCAGCACGGGGAAGGCGCAGAACCCTTCGTCCTCAGACCGGTAAAGCTCCGGGGGGTGGAATCTTCCGGCATGATCTGCTCGGAATTTGAGCTCGACCTCGGCCCCGATGCGGAAGGGATCATGGTCCTGGATACGGGTGCCAGGGTGGGGCAGTCACTCGCGCGTCATCTCGGTGTCGAGGATGTCGGCTACGATGTCGAGATCACGCCGAACAGGCCGGACTGGTTAAGCCATATCGGCGTTGCCCGGGAGGTGGGCGTTCTTGTGAAGCGCCTTCCATCGCTGCCGTCGGTGCGTCTGAAGGAAGGGTCGACCCCGGTGAGGAAATTCCTCTCGGTAGAAGTCCGGGACAAAAAGAACTGCCTGCGGTTCGCGGCGCGGATGATCCGCGGTGTCACCATCGGCACGTCTCCGGCCTGGCTTCAGAACAGGCTTCGCAATGCCGGGCTCCGCCCGCGGAACAACGTCGTGGACATCACAAACTACGTGATGCTCGAATGCGGCCAGCCGATGCACGCGTTCGACTACGCCCAGCTGAAAGAGGGACAGATCATCGTTCGACAGGCTTCGCCGGGCGCGGTGTTTACAACGCTCGATGGGAAGAGCCACACCCTGCCGGACGGGGCTGTGATGGTCTGCGATGCCGAGCGCGAGGTCTCCGTTGCAGGCGTCATGGGAGGTGCGAACTCCGAGATCAGCGACACCACAGTCGATATCGTCCTCGAGAGCGCGAACTGGAACCCTTCGAGCATCCGGCGGACAGCGAAAGCGCTGGGAATCAACTCGGACGCGTCGCAGAGATTTGAGCGGGGTGCTGACCCAAACATTGTGCGCTATGCCCTTGACCGGGCGGCCCGCCTCGTGCTTGATCTGGCTGGAGGAGTGCTGCTCAAGGGAGTCATCGACGTATACCCGAAAAAGGTCCGTGAGCGGAATATTGTACTCCGTCCGGATCGGGTAAATGCGGTGCTGGGCACAGACCTGACGAGACAACAGATCATCAGCTATCTCGGGCTGCTGGATATTCGCCCTGTCAATAGGAAGTCCGATTCCATCTCCTTCAAGGTTCAGACATACCGCGTCGATGTAACCGCTGAAATCGACCTGATCGAAGAGGTGGCCCGGGTACACGGTTATGACAACATCCCGGAGAAGACTACTGCGCTGATCGATTTCTCGCAGCCCCTCAAGAGTACGGATGTGGCAGATTGGCTGCGCATGGTACTGGTGGGGCAGGGGTTTCAGGAGGCGATCACGAACCCGATGCAGGATGAGCAGCGCTCCTCGCTTGCGGGAGTCATGGCTGTGCGCATCTTGAATCCCCAGAACCTGGACATGTCGATGCTTCGGACCAGTCTGGTTCCAGGGTTGCTTGATGCTACCGCCAGGAATCAAAACCATGGAAACCCTGATATGCGCCTCTTCGAAATCGGGCATGTCTTCACCGTTGACAGGAGCGAAAAGCCGAAACTCGTGAATGGCTTCCTGGAAGAGGGGCGCTTCTGTCTGCTCTTGGCCGGGGGTGTTGGTGCACGCCAATGGGGTCTCCCGATGAGGAGTGTTGATTTTTTTGACATCAAGGGAGAGGTTGAAGACCTGCTATCGAAGATTGTGCTTGACAAAAAGAGGTTAATTCCCTATCCTACGAGCAATGGATTAACTAAGCACACGCTGGCCATTGAAATTCATGGAACTTATGCCGGTTACCTGGGCCAGGTGCGTGAAGAGGTTCTCGCGAAAGCGGGTGTGGAAGGAGATGTATTCATAGCGGAGTGTGACCTTGCGCCCCTGGCCGAGGTGTCGCGCCGCAAGTATTCTGCGCTCCCGAGATTTCCGAAAGTGCAACGCGATGTTGCTTTCGTTTTGGACCGGGGAGTGAGCGCAGAGAGTGTTGAGCAGGCAATACGGACCGCAGGCGGCGAACTTTTACAGGCCGTGAAGTTGTTCGACGTGTATGAGGGAGAAGGTCTGCCTGCAGGAAAGAGGAGCCTCGCGTTTTCACTGGAGTTGATGTCCCATCAGAAGACCCTGACCGATGCCGAGATTGAGACAGCCGTTGGACAAATTGTCAGGACGGTTGAGCGGATGTTCGGGGCCATGCTGAGGGGAGTTCGCAATCCTGGTTGATTGGACAACTCGAAGGCGGTACGTTTGGACCAACATTCCTCTGACATCAGCAGCGCTCTGTACGGTGATACAAAGGCTGTCGAGGCGAGTCTGCGGGCACTCTGGGAGCGCGCGACGCTCGCTGCAGAAACCATAGCGGAGTTGCGCGTAGAAAAGAAGATGCTGCAGGCGAAGGTAGAGGATCTGGAGCAGGAACTCCGGGGTCTCCAGCAGGAGGCGGCACAAAAGGAAGCACTGATTGAGAAACAGGCATCGGAGCTTGTCCAGGAGAGCTCGAAGCAGGGAGCCGTGATCCTGAACGGCGAACGAGAAGAGCTGGCAATTCGTGTCAAGAACCTTCTCACAAGGCTTCAAGCGTATTTGTGAGGCGGGCGTCACCTTACCTTGAGCAACTTACGGTACGTATCGCATGACGACAGACAAAAGAAGTATCAGGGTTAAGATCTTCGGGTCAGAGTATCCGCTTCGCGGGGAGAACGAAGAATTCACGCGCAATGTGGCGACCTATGTGGACGAGATGATCAGCTCGATCCACGCAAAGATCCCCGAGCAGCCGACTCTGACCGTTGCTGTTCTGTCTGCACTGAACATCACAGAGGACCTGTTCAAAGAGCGGGAACGCTCGAAAGCAGTTGCGACCCTCGTGAAGGGAGAACTGGACAAACTCACGGAGTACATGGACCGCAGCTTGCAGGAAGCGTGACCGCCGCGATGCGATTGCTGTGTTCTTTACATGGTCAGGTAATGCCGCGTACGGAGAATATCCGCACCGTCAGCCGTCTCAAACACATTATAAAGAACCAACATTTTTTATAATGGGAGCCCGACTCGTGGGCGTCGATTACATGCCTCACCCCGCTCATGCGGGGTTCTTGCGATGACTTCTGCATCTGCGGAACGAGCGAGAGGGTGGAAGTAAAAGGCGTCCAGGCGAGCACCCACTGTGTTGGAAGGGTTCTTTACAAGTGCCTTTCTTTGAAACGGTTGCATTGTGCGGATTTTTTTTGTCCTCTTCTCCCGCTGACAGGGTAAGAAGGGTGTGTCAGACGATGGTGGCACCTAGGTTGGAGGAAGTATGTATCTTGAGATCATCATCCCGGTAGCGTTATTGTGCGCCGGCGTCTTTATCGGATGGTTCCTGAACGTCAAGACCGGCCAGAATCGGATCACATCCGCCAAGGATGTGGCAAAGAAAGTCCTGTCGGATGCCGAGAAAGAGGCAGAGACACTCAAACGCGAGAAACTCCTTGAAGTCAAGGATGAGTGGTACTCCAAGAAGAAGGAGTTCGACGGGGACGTTCAAAGCAAAAAGAACAAGCTTCAGGCCCAGGAGAAAGCCCTGGAAGTCCGGGAGGAAAACATTGACCGAAAGGTCGAACTGCTTGGCAAGAAGGAACGGGAGCAGCTCAACCTGAAGCGAAGCCTGGAGGAACGCGCCCGTACAATCGATGGCAGACAGGGAGAGCTCGATCGGCTCCTCGCCGAAGAGAACAACAGGCTTGAGCGCACGTCGGGCCTCTCCCGCGAAGAAGCCAAGAAACAGCTTATGGACAACCTGGCAAATGAGGCGCGCACGGAGGCGGCCCTGATGTTGAAAGAGATACGGGACAGGGCGCGCGATGATGCCAAGAGGGAAGCCCAGAAGTTGATTGTTCAGGCAATTCAACGGACGGCCGCCGACCATTCGGTCGAAACAACGGTGAGCGTTCTCAATATCCAGAGCGATGAAATGAAAGGTCGGATCATCGGCCGTGAGGGGCGAAATATCCGGGCCTTTGAGGCCGCGACCGGTGTCGATGTCATTGTCGATGACACCCCCGAAGCCGTCATTCTTTCCGCGTTTGATCCCTTCCGTCGGGAGGTCGCCCGCATCTCTCTGGAACGCTTGATCGCAGACGGACGTATTCATCCGGCACGGATCGAAGAGGTTGTGGAGAAGGTCCGATGCGAGCTCGAGGAGGAGGTTATCCGCGTCGGTGAGAACACCCTCCTGGAAATGGGTCTGCATGGAGCACATAAGGAGATCCTTAAACTCCTGGGGCGCATGAAATATCGGTCGAGCTACGGTCAGAACATGCTTCAGCACAGCATTGAGGTGGCGTACCTGACGGGCATGATGGCCGCAGAACTCGGTTTGGACGCCAATCTGGCCAAGAGGTCCGGTCTTTTCCATGACATCGGCAAGTGTGTGGACCGCTCCGTGGAGGGCCCTCATGCCCTGCTCGGCATGGAGATAGCCAAGAAATACGGGGAACACCAACTTGTGGCGAATGCGATCGGATCCCACCATGACGACGTCCCCATGGAGTCGCCCATTGCACCCCTCGTCCAGGCGGCTGATGCGATAAGCGGGGCGCGCCCCGGGGCTCGCCGGGAGTCGGTCGAAGGGTACGTGAAGCGGCTCGAGAAACTTGAGGCATTCGCCCAGTCGTTCCAGGGCGTCGCCAAAACGTATGCCATTCAAGCCGGCAGAGAGGTCCGCGTCGTGGTGGAGCAAGACAAGGTGGATGACGCGATGGCCGATCAGCTGGCCCATGACATCTCTGCAAAAATCCAGAGGGAGATGGAATACCCCGGACAGATCAAAGTGACAGTGATTCGGGAATTCCGCTCCGTAGCCTATGCCAAGTGATCGGGATTTTTTCCTTGTCGGAGTAACGGGAGGAATCGGGAGCGGCAAGTCAGCAGTGTGTGCCGCCTTCGAAAAGATCGGCCGCACCGTCATTTCAGCTGATGGCCTGGCGAGGGAGATCATGGACCGGGACGCCGCAGTGAAGAAAAAGGTGCAACGGCTTTTCGGCGAAGTTGCCTATACTCCCGAGGGGATCCTGGACCGCAAGCTTGTCGCGGCGCGCGCCTTTGGCGCACCCTCCATAAGAAAACGTCTGGATGCGATTGTGCATCCGGCGGTCTTCCGGGAAATTGAAAGCAGGATTTCACGTCACTCACGGGAGCAATGCCTCCCGTATGTCGTCGTTGAGGCGGCTCTGATCTATGAGAGCGGCCTTGACAAACGACTCGATTATGTGATCGTGGTACAGGCTGAGGAGGAGACCCGAATCCGCAGAGTGATGGAACGGGATCAGTGTACCCGTGAGGAGGTCCTCCAGCGCATAGCTGCCCAGATGCCCGTTGATGCAAAAGTAAAGCGGGCAGATTTCGTTATCCGGAACGAATCAGACAACATCCAGATTCTCCCAAAAGTACAATTCATTGACGTCCTTTTGATCCAGATGCTGGGCGCTTCATCATCCGGTGGGAATGTTCAGAACTAGGTGTCATTGCCATGCCCGCCCAATTCCTAGCCCCCTGAGTCACCTCTGTTTGCCACTACCCCTGCGATTCCATTTGACAATCAAGTCGAGTTCGTGTATATTCGTGCACATTTCGTTCTTTCTAACTAGTCAGTCAGCTACCTACTCATTCACGCACAACCAGGGAGGATAACATGTTGCGAAGATGTGCTACCATTTTCCTGTTGATGTTCTTGGTGGGCAGCTATGCATGGTCCCAGGCCAAACCCGGTGGGATAGCGAGGCAGATTTCGATGGGAGGTTCGAACCTTGGAATTGGGGTCGTGATGAACCCCTTTATTGTGGATGACCCGTCCCGGATTCTTTTGAATCCGGCCCAGCAGGCCCGCTACAGGAATTACGTCTGGTGGAATGTGGGAGGGGGAACGTTGAACGGGCTTTCGACGGGCGACAATGGTTACGGCAACCAGAATGTCGGCATTTCGTTCGGACTTGGATCCAATTTCACTCTTGGTGCCATTCTGAGCTATGACCCTTCTGCGATGGCGCAGGTGGCCAACACGCTGCAGGGACAGCCGGCGACCACGATCGGAAGCGTGACCATTCCTGCGATTCCCTCATTCGTCCCCAATATTTCTCGGGGCGCAGGTGTTACCGGACCGCAAACAATCCCCAGCATGGGAAATGTCTTTCAGGTGCTGGCAGCGTATAATGTGGGATCCCTGGACCTGGGGTTTGCCGTAATGTATGGCGATGCCAGCAACACGGCAACGGACAACCCGGCGCCCAATCAGTCCACTGAGACCGAAGCTTCAGCCCGGATGTTTGGTTTTACGGCAGGCATGAATCTCGATCTGGGAGCAGGTTCGTCCCTTGCTGCCAGCGCGGGAGTGCGGTTGGATAAGGCCACAGACAACGTCAAGATCAACCCCGTAGTGGCAGGCCAGGGGGGCGAGTTTTCATCATCAGGTACCGAGATCACGGCTGACGCCCGAATGCGGCTGCGACTTTCGAACAGGGTGAATTTTGTTCCCTATGCCGGCGTACTCAGCGTCTCGGCCGAGCCCACGCAGGACTCCCCGGTAAACGGGGGGGCTGCACGGACCGACAGCCGGAAATTCTCAACGCTCGCTCTCGGTGTTGGGGCAGGCGCGGAATATCACACGCCGACAGTATACATAGCGGGTGGAGTAAGCTTCCAGACTGCCAAGCTCACGGCGGAATTCAACCAGAGTACGCCGCAAAGTGGCGTGACGCAGACATTCACCTATACTGCCATCCCGGTTTTCAATATTGGTGCCGAATGGTGGTTCACGGAATGGCTTGCGGGCCGCGGCGGCTACTATCGGTCTCCCGGGAAGGCAAACGTGAAGGGAGAGGTCACATCGGGAGGCATTACGACCTCGTCGGAGAGCAGCATGCCTCTTCCGAACAGCGCCATCCTTGTCGGCGGGATCAACCCCACCAACTACGATGGACTGGTTACGCTTGGTCTGGGATTCAAGTTTGGCGGGTTCTCGCTCGATGCAACGGTGAGCGAGGAGGCACTTCGGCGGGGGTTCGGGATCATCGGGTCCGGGGATAACCTGAACGCCTTTGGATACATTACCACGAGCTTCAGTTTTGATTGATTCCCACGTTCAGATCTGAAAGTCTGGGGCGATCCTGAACTACAGGGGTCGCCCTTTTTGTTCCAATAACGTGTCCGGACCATGGCTTTCACAAATTGTCAACTGTTCAACACCCCCATAACGTACCATCATGGTTCACCAGTATGATTTTCTCGTCATTGGGTCGGGAATCGCCGGGCTGACCTATGCCCTCAAGGTGGCCGAGCTCGGCACCGTTGCCATCATTACGAAAAAAGAGAAGGCTGAATCGAACACGAACCTTGCCCAGGGAGGGGTCGCCGCAGTGATGTCGAAGGTCGATTCCTTCGATCTTCACGTGCGCGATACGCTCGCGACGGGAATGGGACTATCGCATGAAGACGCGGTGAGGATCATGGTTCGCGAAGGCCCCGACCGACTGCGAGATCTCATGGAGGTAGGGGCACGGTTCACGCAGAAAGACGGTGGCCTTGATCTCGGCAGGGAGGGAGGGCACTCGACCAACAGGATTGTCCACGCAGCAGATCTCACCGGGAGAGAAATCGAGCGGGCATTGCTCCATGCCATCGCCGAACGCCCCAACGTCCGCATTTTCGAAAACCATATCGGCGTCGAACTTCTCACGGAGCACAATGTGGAGAGACAACCTGACGCTGCGCGCGGGAGCATTCACTGCTGGGGGGCGTACGCCTACAACAGCATTGAAAATCGCGTGGACACCTTCATTGCAGGAATTACGCTCCTCGCGACAGGCGGGCTCGGCCAGGTCTATATCCATACCACAAATCCCCTGATCGCGACAGGGGACGGCGTGGCGATGGCATACCGGGCCGGAGCCAGGATAGCGAACATGGAGTTCATCCAATTCCATCCCACCACCTTGTTCAATTCCGGCAGCCCCTCCTTTTTGATTTCAGAAGCGGTTCGTGGCTTCGGAGCCGTGCTGAAGTTGCAGAACGGCGAGGAATTCATGCAGCGCTACGACGAACGCAAGTCGCTTGCGCCGCGGGACATCGTGGCCTATGCCATCGATACGGAACTGAAACGCCGGGGCGAGGAGTATGTCTGGCTGGACCTGCGTCATCTTGAGGCCGACCGGGTACAGGAACATTTTCCACATATCTATTCGACCTGCCTTACCAAGTACAAGATTGACATCACTGCCGAGCCCGTCCCGGTGGTCCCGGCTGCCCACTATTCCTGCGGGGGGGTCATCACAGATGTTGACGGCCAGACCTCGATCGGAGGCCTGTTTGCGGCGGGCGAGGTGAGCATGACCGGCGTACACGGGGCGAACCGCCTGGCAAGCAATTCCCTGCTCGAAGCGCTCGTGTTTTCTGACCGGGCCGCGCGCTCTGCTGCGCAGATCGGCAAGGAAAGCGGCGGCGTGATCCCCGGGATCCGCGAGTGGGACGATAGCGGGACGTTGAACGCAGAAGAGTGGATCCTCATTTCACACAACCGCCGGGAGATCCAGCAGATCATGTGGGACTATGTCGGTATCATCCGATCAACACATCGGCTGGAACGCGCCCAGCGCCGGATGGAACTCATCCGGCAGGAGGTGGAGAGCTTCTACAAGAGGACAAAGGTTACGGAGCCGCTCGTCGAGCTGCGGAATCTGGCGCAGTGTGCGAGCCTGGTCATTCGCTGCGCTATGAGCCGCATGGAATCCCGAGGGCTTCATGTGACGACGGACTACCGTGAGCGGGACGACGCGAGGTTCCAATGCGACACGGTGGTTGAGTAGAAAGCCGGATCGATCACATGGCTGCGGAATCCCTGAAGGAAGGCTCTGTTGTATCAGCGACAGATTTGTCGTATATTATAGTTTACCCGTTACTGTGAAAGGCCTCATGAAAAAGGACGAGCTCGATAAACCGCGCTGCCACTGTGCAGTATTCGGGGTTTTCGGACATCCTTCCGCGGCTCAGATGACCTACTATGGACTCCTCGCGCAACAACACCGCGGCCAGGAAGGATCGGGAATGGTCACGGCGGAATTTGATCAAGACGCTGGAAAGTACCGGTTCCATGTCCATAAGGCCTTCGGTCTCGTTGATGACGTCTACAAAGACGAACGCGTGCTCAGCGAGCTCCTCCTGGGGGACCTCGCAATCGGGCACAACCGGTATTCCACGGCAGGGTCTGCAAACAACGAGGCAAACATCCAACCTTTTACCGTTCTCTACAAGTCGGGCAACATCGCCATAGCTCACAACGGCAACCTGACGAACTTTCGCACGATTCGCAAGAAACTCCAGGATGAAGGAACGATCTTCCAGACGACCTCCGATACTGAGATCATCCTGCACCTGATCGCGCGCAGTAAGGAAACAGAGCAGATTGACCAGATTCGCGATGCCCTTTCGCAGATCCGGGGGGCTTTTTCGCTCGTTATATTGACCGAACGGAACCTGATCGCGGCGCGCGACCATTCCGGCTTCCGCCCGCTTGCGCTCGGAAAGAAAGGGAAGGCGTTCATCGTGGCCTCCGAGACCGTGGGTTTCGACATCATCGACGCGGAATATATCCGGGACGTCCGCCCTGGCGAAATAGTCGTCATTGACGAGAAGAGCCAGGAAACGGGGGAGGTTACCTCCCTTCGGATCGATGACCGGCCGGCAACTCCTCATCACTGCATCTTTGAGTACATTTACTTTTCGCGGCCGGACAGCCAGATCTTCGGGCATAGCGTGGACAAGGTCCGGCGTCGGCTCGGAAAGAACCTGGCCAATACCCGTCCGGTCGTCCCGCGGGACCCGGGCAGCAAAGTCGTGGTGATCAACGTTCCGGACTCCAGCAATACCGCTACCATGGGGTATGTGCAGCAGACCATCAAGAACGGAGGGAATGCAAAGCTGGAGATCGGCCTCATCAGGAGCCATTATGTCGGGCGGACCTTCATCCAGCCGAGCCAGGATGTGCGGGAGAACAAGGTCAAGACGAAATTCAACACAGTCAAAGGAGTGCTGAAGGACAAAGTCGTGGTAATTGTGGACGATTCCATTGTCCGCGGTACCACGTCGAAGCAGCTCGTCCAGCTGGTCCGGCAGGCGGGCGCCAGGGAAGTGCACTTCCGTGTCACGGCCCCGCCCATCATGTATCCCTGTCACTACGGCATGGACTTCCCGACGCAGAGCGAGCTGATCGCAAACCAGTGCGGCGGCGATATTCAGAAGATCGGCGAGGAACTGGGAGTGGACAGTGTTGGTTATCTTTCCATTGAGGACATGCTTGCCTCAGCTCCGCGTGAAGGTGGAGAGAACTACTGCACCGCTTGCTTCAGCGGAAAGTATCCGGTTCCCATCGACGCGAATCAGTCGAAAGATGAGAATGAAGCGTGACATGGCACACGTAGCAGAGACTCCGGTGTCATCGCGGTTCCTCACTTCCTCCAACCTCTTAAGCATCCTCCGCGCTCTCCTTGTCATCCCTTTTGTTGCAGTGATGGTGTCGGGACTACCCTCTGCCCGGATCTGGGGATGCGTCATCATTCTTCTTGCCGCGCTGACCGATAAGCTTGACGGAATGCTTGCACGCCGTTTCAACGAGATCACCGAATGGGGGAAGGTTCTGGATCCCCTTGCCGACAAGATTGGGGCGGCTACGGTCGCGCTCGTCCTGCTCTGGCTGGGCGAAATCCCGGTCTGGTTCGTTCTGGCCCTCCTGATCCGCGATCTGTTGATTTTGGGGGGTGGGGTGTTCGTGAGGACGAGGTATAGGATCGTGCTGGCCTCCAACTTCATGGGAAAGTGGACGATCGTTGTCCTCTCCGTCACGCTCTTCGGAGGAGTCCTGCTTCTCCCGCCCACGTGGCTCGATATTCTGGTTGCGGCGAGTACTGTGATGCTTCTCCTGTCTCTGGCGTCCTACGTCGCGCGATTCATTGGCATCCTTAAAGGTTCTCGGGAAGGGATCGATGGGAATTCTTGACCGGCTGAAGCTGGGGAAGCTGAAAGAAGGCCTGACCAGGACCCGGGAATCCCTGGTCTATCGAGTCACCAGGCTGGCAACCGCGAAGGCGACCATTGACGATGAACTGCTCGACCAGCTGGAGGAGATCCTCATCAGTGCCGATGTAGGGATGGCCACGACGGGACAGATCATCGAGGCGATCCGGGCTCGGGCAAAGCAGGATCGCTATGCAAGCACCGCGGAGCTGTTTGACCTCCTGAAGGATGAGATACGGCGTCAGTTTGTCCAGGGCACGGACGGCACGGGAGCCGACCCCTTTGCGCTGGGTCCGGCAAGACCGCACGTCATCATGGTCGTAGGCATCAACGGGGTGGGAAAGACCACGACGATCGGCAAGCTGGCGCACACCTACGTTGCATCAGGGAAGAAAGTGGTGATTGCCGCCGCCGATACATTCCGGGCTGCGGCAAACGAACAGCTGGAGATCTGGGCGAAGCGTGCGGGAGCAACGTTGGTCCGGCAGGAGCGTGGATCGGATCCTGCGGCTGTGGCCTTCGATGCCGTCCGCTCCGCCGCCTCGCAGGGCGCGGACGTCGTGATCATCGACACCGCCGGACGGCTGCACACCAAGGTGAACCTGATGGAGGAACTGAAGAAGATCAAGCGCGTCATCCAGAAGCAGTTTCCGGATGCCCCGCACGAAGTGCTGCTGGTGATCGATGGTTCCACCGGACAGAACGGCCTGCAGCAGGCCAAACAATTCAGCGCGTCCGTGGGCGTTACGGGCCTCGTCCTGACAAAGCTGGACGGGACCGCAAAGGGTGGAATCGTCCTGGCGATCACACATGACATGGATGTACCCGTTCGCTTCATCGGTGTAGGAGAGAAAATCGACGATCTGCAGCCTTTCGATAAGGCGGCATTTGTCGATGCCTTGTTTGTCCAATAGGGAAGCATGGAACCGACGCAACGAGTATTTGTCAATCGCCGCATCGCGGTACTCCCCGACCACCTGGCTAACAAAATTGCGGCCGGAGAGGTGATCCAGCGGCCGGAGTCCGCCGTCAAGGAGCTGCTCGAAAACTCGCTGGATGCGGGGGCTCGGTCCATCACCGTCATCATCAAGGAGGGCGGAACCTCCCTGATCCAGGTGGTGGACGATGGGGCGGGGATGGACGAGCAGGATGCCCTCGCGTCCTTTCTTCGTCATGCCACCAGCAAGATCGCTTCGTACGAGGAGCTGGAGGAGATCCGCACGTACGGTTTTCGCGGCGAAGCGCTCGCCTCCATTGCTTCCGTTGCCCAGGTCACGATGAAAACGCGGAGAGCGGCAGATGAAATGGCCGTCGTGGTCCGGATCGACGGCGGGAGCGTGCCCCGGCTGTCCCGGGAGGGCCGCGAGCCCGGGACGTCGGTGTCCGTACAGAATCTCTTCTTCAATGTTCCTGCCCGCAGGAAATTCCTCAAGACCATATCAACCGAGTTCCGGCACGTGTACGATGCCGTGCATCGCATCGCGCTGGGAAGGCCAGACGTCGCCATCACGTTCATCAGCGACGACGAAACGATCTTCGACGTGAAGCCGGCGACGGTCGAACAGCGGATGATCGACCTGTTCGGTGAGCGCCAATTTGCGGCGATGATCCCGGTTGAGGAAACAACGGACCTTCTTGCGGTTCGCGGCTTCATAGGGAAGCCGTACATTCGGCCAGAGGACCCGGTTCAACCAATATCTCTTTCTGAACGGCCGCTTCATCGTCAACCGTACGATCAACCATGCCGTCTTCTCGGCCTACGAAAATCTCCTGATCAAAGGAACGTTCCCGTTCTTTCTTCTCTTCATCGAGCTCGATCCGCGACGCGTGGACGTGAACGTGCATCCTTCAAAGATGGAGGCCAAATTCGAGGACGAACAGGGAATCTACCGCGTCGTGTCAACGCTCGTGCGCAAAGGGCTGGCCGGGGCCGGCGGAGGCAGCGTACCGGGCCTCGCCCTGGCTGGAACCGGAGACGCGGCAGGGGGATCGGCACTCCGTTTTACGCCGGGGCAGCACATGTGGCCCGACTCCGTGGACCGGGCCACCGGAGAGATCTTTCAGGCAGGAGGCAGAGGGGGCGAGTTTGCTGCGCGGCTCCTCACACCTGCATTTTCTCCCGGCAATGTTCCTCCCGTGCCGACGTTGACGCATGACGCGGATCGTCCGGATGAGATCTCCAACGCCCTTATCTGGCAGCTGCACAACAAATACATACTGTCGCAGATCCGGAACGGCGTCATGATCGTGGACCAGCATGTCGCGCACGAGCGGGTCCTCTACGAGCGGGCCTTGCTGCGCTTTGAGAACAAGCTGCAATCGGCCCAACAGCTGCTGTTCCCTTACACCATTCAAATGGCCGCCGGCGACTACGCGCTGGTCAAAGATCTGCTGCCCCATTTCACGCTCCTTGGATTTGACATTAAATTGTTCGGAAAGAACACCATCGTGATTGAAGGGGTCCCGCCTGACGTGAAAGGTGGACAGGAAGAACGGATCGTGCAAGACATGCTTGCTCTCTACAAGGAGTACCAGCAGCACGCCCCGATGGATGTGCGAGACAATCTGGCCAAATCGTTTTCCTGCAGGTCTGCGATCAAGGCCGGCGATCCGCTGAGCGAGACGGAAATGCGCTCGTTGATCGACCAGCTCTTTGCGACGAAGATGCCATATGTCTGTCCGCACGGCCGTCCGGTGGTGCTGAGGATCTCTATCGAGGAACTTGACCGGCGGTTTGGACGAATCTGACATGAACGGAGAGGCGACAGGATGGAAGTGAAAAAGCAGGGGGAGGAAAAAGCGCGTGCACCAGGCCGCCAGCGCGAGACGAAATTCACCACGGTGAGCGGAGAACCGGTGGAGATGCTCTACACACCCGAGGATATCGCCGGCATCAATTACCTCTCGGACATCGGGTTCCCCGGTGAATATCCGTACACGCGCGGGATCCATCACTCTATGTACCGGGGAAGGCTCTGGACGATGCGGCAGTTCGCCGGGTTTGGCACGCCGGAAGATACCAATGAGCGCTACCATTACCTGCTCAGCCACGGCCAGACCGGGCTCTCAGTAGCATTTGATCTTCCCACGCTCATGGGAAAGGATTGTGATGATCCCGCCTCGGAGGGTGAAGTGGGGATTTGCGGCGTCTCGGTGAGCTCGCTGGCGGACATGGAGATCCTCTTTAAGGGGATCTCGCCCGTGGATGTTTCGACGTCCATGACGATCAATGCCCCCGCGGCGATGATGCTCGCCTTCTACATCGCCGTCGCCGAGAAGCGGGGGGGCAAGGCGGAACAACTTCGCGGAACGATCCAGGCGGACATCCTCAAAGAGTACATCGCGCAGAAAGAATGGATCTATCCTCCCCGGCCGAGCATGCGCATCATCACCGATATGATCGAATATTGTGCCCACGAGATGCCGCAGTGGAACCCCATCTCCGTGAGCGGGTATCACATCCGGGAGGCCGGATCCACGGCGGCGCAGGAACTGGCGTTCACGCTGGCGGACGGGTTTGCATATGTTGAAGCCGGACTGGAACGGGGACTGGCCGTGGACGATTTCGCGCCCAGGCTCTCCTTCTTCTTCAACTCGCACCTGGATTTCTTCGAGGAAATTGCGAAGTACCGGGCAGCCCGACGGATCTGGGCCAGGAGAATGCGGAACAAGTATGGAGCGAAAAACCCGCGTTCGCTCGCGTTGCGTTTCCACACGCAAACTGCCGGATGCACGCTTACGGCCCAGCAACCGGAGAACAACATTGTCAGGACTGCCTTTCAGGCGCTGGCAGGGGTGCTGGGCGGGACCCAGTCGCTCCACACCAACTCCATGGACGAAACGCTGGCCCTGCCATCGGAGAAAGCCGTCAAGATCGCGCTTCGTACGCAACAAATCATCGCCTATGAGACCGGGGTTGTCAATACGATTGACCCGCTGGGGGGAAGCTACTTCGTGGAAGCGTTGACGATGCACATGGAGGAGGAGGCCGAGAAATACTTTGAGAAGATCGATGCGTTGGGCGGCGTAATCCCTGCTATCGAGCAGGGGTTCTTCCAGCGCGAAATTGCCGAAGCCGCGTATCGGTATCAAATCGAACTGGACAGGAAAGAAAAGATCATTGTCGGGGTGAACGATTTCGTGGAAGAAGGGGAGCAGATCGCAATACCGATCCTCCGGATTTCTCCCGACGTGGAAGTGAAGCAAAAGCGGCGGATCGCAGAGGTCCGTAATTCGCGGGATAAGGCGGACGTGAGCAGGACGCTCGAAGAATTGCGCATGGCGGCGGTCAACAGTACCAACATGATCCCTCCGCTCCTCGCCTGCACGCATGCATACGTCACGCTGGGAGAGATGTGCTCGACGCTCGCCACGGTGTTTGGCCTGCACGAAGAAGTTGCCGTGTTTTGAACCGTCCGAACAACGATCAACGCGCTCGCCATGAAACGATCACAAGTCGCTGTACTCAAGACCTCACCGGCAAGAGTCCTGGAAGATTACCTGAGGCTTGCAGAGCTGGCCGGACTTCGCTCGGCGCTGAATCCTGCATCGCCAACGATTCTCAAGGACAATATATCCTGGCATTTTCCGTTTCCGGCAGCCAACACGACGCCGTGGCAGCTTGAGGGGACCATTCTCGCATTGCGGGCACTCGGATTCCTTCAGATCTCCTGCGTGCAGAATAAGACGGTTGTGACCGATGCGTTCAAAGGGGAAGACCTCAACCACTACCGGCCTCTCTTCCAGCAATATGACATTCCCGTCCTTTTCAACTTCCGGGAAGAGGATATGCGATGGATCGTCTACCGGCCGCGCACGCGCATGCATGTGCTGGATCAGATCTACCCCGAAGGCATCTCCATACCTGACTACTTCGAGGGAAAGAATATCGTTCACCTGCCAACGGTGAAGTGTCATATCTATACTCAAACGACCGGCGCAATGAAGAATGCGTTCGGGGGACTTCTCAACACAAGACGCCATTACACGCACTCCTGGATTCATGAAACGCTGGTGGATCTGCTGGCAATTCAGAAAGAGATCCACAGCGGCATCTTCGCTATGATGGATGGTACTACGGCCGGCAATGGCCCCGGGCCCAGGACGATGATTCCTGTGGTCAAGGACTGCATTCTGGCGAGCGCCGACCAGGTGGCGATCGATGCTGTAGCGGCAAAGTTGATGGGGTTCGATCCGATGAGCCTCCCGTATATTCGCATTGCCCATGAGGATGGACTGGGCACCGGGGACCCGCGGGAAATTGAGATCCTCGGCGATGACGTCTCGGGGGAATCCTGGAACTTCCATGTCGGGAACAACGGGGTGAGTCTCTTCGGGAATCTCGCCTGGTTCGGGCCGCTCAAGCGGCTCCAGAAGCTCTTCTTCCGAACCCCCCTGGTTCATGCGTTCATCCTTGGGTCAGAAACGTACCACGATTACTACCGGTGGCCCGTGAAGGACCGCAAGGTGTTCGAGCAGTGGAAAGCATCAACGCCCTGGGGGAAATTGTTCGTAGCGTACGAGGCTCGTGAATGTCAGCCGGCATGATCAAGAAGGTTTCCGCATGACTGCGAAGACTCGTGCCGAGGCGGTTCTCTTCGCGGCCACGCTGATCTGGGGCAGCACGTTCACCGGTGTGAAGCTGATCCTCGGGGAGGTACCTGCTCTGCAGATGGTCTTCTGGCGGATGGGGTTTGCCGCTCTCCTGGTGCTGCTCATTACCAGAGGGAAGCTTTTCCCCATTCGCTCTGCTCCTCTTGCCAAGGGCGTGATCCTTGGCGTCCTCCTGTTCTTCGGCTTTGCCGCCCAGAACATCGGCCTGAACTACACCACCGCATCCAAGTCGGCGTTCATCACGGGCATGATGGTGGTATTTGTCCCGTTGCTCCAGTTCATTGTGGAGCGCCGTGCACCGAAGGTCGGCAACGTCGTCGGGGTGGTCATTGTCGCGCTCGGTCTCTGGTTCCTCACGTCGCCGGCAGGCTCGGCCTTCAATGTCGGCGACGCACTGACGCTCTCCTGCGCTGTCATGTTCGGCGTTTACATCGTCTATCTTGACGTTATTGCCAGAGAGTTGACCCCCATGCAGCTGACGTTCATCCAGTGCACAACCAATGCTGTGCTGGCGTTGGCGGGTATGTTGATGTTCGAAACGGTGAACCTGGGCTGGTCCGGCCAGACCATTGTGATCATGGCGTACCTGACACTTTTCGCGACGGTGATCACGACGTACGTGCAGTCGCGGTACCAGAAGGATACCACGCCGACGCGTGCAGCCGTCATCTTTAGCATCGAGCCACTGATTGCATCAGTGATAGCCTATTTCGTGCTGGGGGAGAGATTGGGGCAGATGGGAGTTCTGGGGGGCGCGTTGATCATTTTCGGGGTTCTGACGTCCGAGCTGTCGGACCTGATCCCGCTGTTGAACCGTTCGATGGACGGAACAGAGAATTACGAATGAGTTGGGCCGCGCATGCACGGAAGTGGTTCTGAGTTCTCATAGGCAGGCCGATTCAACCGCTCGCCCGTTGGGGTCCTTTCGCGATTTCCGCGTTTATCAGCCCTTGCGGGAATCCTTGACTTTATAAGTGTATCCTCGTATCATGACAAAATGGGATTCAACTGGTCCGTATGGACGCAGCGGTGCACATGGTTGTCGAAGGACTCGTTCAGGGCGTCGGGTTTCGCTGGTTCGTGGCCAGGCAAGCGAATATGCTCGGATTGCGCGGCTATGTGGAAAACAAGTATAACGGCACGGTAGAGGTCGAGGCGGAAGGGGATCGCTCTCTGCTTGAAGAACTGGTCAAACAGGTGAGGATCGGGCCCCGGTCAGCGCAGGTTACGAATCTCGTGCTCGAATGGATGAATCCAACCCACCATTTCACGCATTTCCAGATACGGTAACGCCATTCAAGAATCATTGCGTATTGGTTTCGGGTACGATGTCCACCGGCTGCTGGAAAAACGCAAGCTGATCCTCGGCGGCGTGGAGATTCCCAGTCCAAAGGGGCTGGACGGGCATTCGGACGCAGACGTCCTTCTTCATGCGGTGGCGGACGCACTGCTGGGAGCGGCTGCCCTGGGCGATATTGGAAAGCACTTCCCCGATACGGACCAGCGGTACAAGGGCATCTCAAGCCTGCTGCTTCTGAAGCACGTCGCCGATCTGCTTGCCCATCACCGCTTTGGGATTGTGAACGTGGATGCCACGGTGGTCCTGGAGGAGCCTAAAATCGCGCCCCATATCGATTGCATGCGTCAAAACATTGCGGATGTCCTGGCTCTGCCCATCCAGAAAATCTCCGTGAAGGCAACCACCAGTGAAGGACTGGGGTTCATTGGGGCAGGAGAAGGGGCAGTCGCGCATGCCATCGTCCTGCTCGTGCAGCAGTAATCTCATTGACTCTCAACCGTGGCTCACTTCCTCCATCAGCTGCAGCTTCTCGATCCGCTCGTGATCTGCCTCCTCATATTCGGTGTGGCTTTCCTTGAGAACATCTTCCCGCCGGCGCCAAGCGACATGGTCATTGTTTTTGGAGGCTCCCTCGTGGGCCTGGGGATAATCGGATTTCCGGAATCGCTGCTGTTTGCCACAGCGGGGAGCACGCTGGGTTTCGTTGCCATGTACAAGGTTGGCGACTGGTTCGGCGTTCACATTCTGGAGAGCGGAAAGATCAGTTTTATCCCCGTGGAATCGGTCAAGAAAGCTGAGGCATGGTTTCTGAAATACGGGTACTGGGTGATTGTGGTAAACCGCTTTCTGGCAGGCACACGCGCCGTCGTTTCCTTCTTTGCCGGTATGTCCGAGCTTGATCTCTGGAAGACCACCGTGCTCAGTTTCATGAGTGCGCTGCTTTGGAATGCATTCCTCATCACCGCGGGATACTATCTTGGCCAGAACTGGGAGCGCATCGGGTTCTATATGGGCGCCTACAGCCGAACCGTCACGGCCGTTGCTGTTGCCATAGGGGTGTTCCTGGCGGCACGGTACATCCTGAAGAAAAAAAGAAAGTCGCCCCAGCCATGATCGAGTTCCTCTATTCGATCGACACCGCGATATTCTTTTTCATCAACCGTACAATCAGCAATCCGGTCTCTGACGTTGTCTGGCCGCTGATCACGGAGTACAGCAATTTTCTTGTTATCCGCATCGTGCTGCTGGGTATCTGGGTGATGCTCATGATCAAAGGGGGGGCCAAGGGCAGGACGGCCGCCTTCCTCTGCATCGTGGTCCTGGTGGTGAGCGATCAACTGAGCAGTTCGGTGATCAAGGCGCTGGTTGACCGTCCCAGGCCATGCCATGAAGTGGGCGGAATACCGGTGCTTCAGGGGATCCACCTGCTGGTCAACTGCGGAAGTGGCAAGTCCTTCCCTTCGTCACATGCGGTGAACAATTTTGCCATGGCGACACTCTTCGCATATTATTACAGGCGATGGACATGGGCATTTTTTGCCTGGGCCGCACTCGTGGCTCTGTCACGGTTGGGCGTGGGCGTTCATTATCCATCGGATATCGCCGGGGGAGCGATCATTGGCACCTTCATCGCCGCGGCAATCATCGCTCTCTGGACTGCGCTGCAGCGGCGGTACTTTCCCAGGTTTACTGCAGCCCCGGAGCAGGGCCTGCGTTCCAGCGCCTCCGAGACAAGGTAAAGGGCAGGACGAACTATGCGAATGTTCCGACGTCGACCTTCGTTGCCACCCGAGCCGGAAGAGGTGCGTTTGAAAAGGGGACGACAGTTCCGCTTCAGGGCCGCACTCTGCGTGCTGTCCGGACTGCTGCTCGGTGTTTCGTTCCCTCCGAGCACGCTCGGGATACTCGCCTGTTTTGGCCTGGTCCCCCTTCTCATCGTTCTTGCCGACATTGACGAGATCGGTCTCGGTCTCAGATACAGTTATCTCGCCTTCCTTGTCTTCCACATCATCACCCTGAACTGGACGGGGGGATATGCTCATGGCCGGGACGTGTACATGATGATCGCCGGTGCCGTTACGATGGTGGTTCATCCCTTGTTCTACTTTATCCCGATGTTCCTATATCTTCTGACGAAAAAGGTGCTCGGTGAAAAGGCGGCACTGGTGGTGCTTCCATTTGCCTGGGTGGGATATGAGTATTCGCACACGCTGAGTGAGTGGTCGTTCCCGTGGTTGACGATTGGTAACAGCCAGTCGTTTGAACTTGCTCGCATGCAGTTTATCAGCGTCACCGGAGTCCTTGGCCTTTCCTTTTGGGTCATCGTCCTCAATTTCCTGGCCTTTTTGTTCTATTCCGCGCTGGCGCGCAGGGAGGGCCGGGGGATACCGCGCGCTGCTGTGGTGTCGTTGACGGCGTTCGTCATTCTGTACTACATTCCAGCGTTGCACGGGTGGAGGATCCTCTCGGAAGCGCCCCGCGCGCCGAACGGCCTCACGCAGGGGGAGAAAACAATTACAGTGGGGATGATTCAGGCAAACGTGGATCCCTGGGAGAAGTGGACGGAAAACGGTTATGTGACTCTGGAACGCTACCTGGACATGACTGCGGCCCTGGCGGACACAGCGCGGGAAGGGCATCCGGATCTGGTCTTGTGGCCCGAGACGGCAATGCCGTATGACCTGCACAGTGAGCTGAACCGGCCGCTCTTACTCCGGGTGCGCGAGCGGCTTAGCAAGGAGAATGTCTCCGTGCTTACCGGCACACCATACTTTGTTTTTTACAAGGACTCATCATCGGCGCCGCGCAGCGCGAAGCGCCGGAAGCTTACGGGGGAGCGCTACGATGCGTTCAACGCGGCGATCCTGATTCAACCTGATGAAGAAGACGTGCCCTGGTATGGCAAGATGAAGATGGTCCCGATCGCGGAAAGAGTGCCGTATGCCGACCTCTTTGCCTTCGTGGACTTTCTCCGGTGGGGCGTTGGAATCGGTGGCTGGCAGATTGGCCCGAAACAAACGATCTTTACGGAGCAACGTACAGGCGCAAGATTCTGCACCCTCATCTGCTATGAATCGGTCTATCCGGGCTTCGTCGCTTCCTTTGTCCGTGCGGGTGCGGAGTTTATCTCGATCATTACTATTGACAGCTGGTGGGACCACATGTCAGGCGCCTACCAGCACGAACGATTTGCTATCTTCCGTGCGGTCGAGAATCGACGTTGGCTGGCCCGGTGTGCGGTGGGAGGGATCTCGTGCTACATCGATCCCTACGGCCGCGTGTACGATGAGACAGAACTGTTTACAACCCGATCGTTGGACCGCACCATTGGCAGAAGCACGGATCTGACGTACTACTCTGAACACGGGGACTTGCTGGGCCAGGTTTGTCTATGGATCTCCGGACTGTTTCTCGCGGCCGTGGTAGGGCAACGTTTCAAGAACAAACTACGCGCGCAACAATGGCAGAACACATGATCGATTTGCGAAGTGACACGGTGACCCGGCCCACGGCGGCCATGCGGACGGCGATGTGCAACGCGGAGGTGGGAGATGACGTGTTTGGAGAAGACCCAACGGTGAACCGGCTGCAGAGCAAAATTGCGGCGCTGCTGGGAAAGGAGGATGCTCTGTTTGTTCCCAGTGGAACCATGGGAAACCAGACATGCATCAAAGTGCACACGCAGCCGGGTGACGAAATCATTGTCGAGCGGGATGCTCACATTTTCAATTATGAAACAGCGGGTGGAGCGTTTCTTTCATCCGTGCAGGTGCACCCGGTGGAAGGAACGAGGGGAGTCCTGAGCATAGAGGCGGTCAAGAGGGCGATCCGGCCCCGTTCATACTACATGCCCAGGACACGATTGCTCTGCGCTGAGAACACGCACAACCGTGCGGGCGGGACGATCTACCCTTTTGATGCGATCAAGGAAATTCACGATCTGGCGCGGAATGAAGGAATCATGCTGCATTTGGACGGTGCCCGTCTTTGGAATGCATCGGCAGAAACGGGGATCACCCCGGAGGAATACGCATCGTACTTCGACTCGGTCTCCGTCTGTTTGTCCAAGGGGCTGGGTGCTCCGGTTGGCTCGGTTATTGCCGGAACGCAGGAGTTCATTGAGCAGGCCCGCCATTATCGAAAGATCTTCGGAGGCGGCATGCGGCAGGCGGGTATTCTGGCTGCGGCAGGGATTTACGCCCTTGACACGAACCGCGACCGGCTACGAGAGGATCATCAGAAGGCGGCCTTTCTCGCACGCGAACTCTCACAGGCGCCCGGCCTTTCCATCGATCTGGATTCCGTGCAGACGAATATCATCATCATTGGCGTGGAGAAATCAGGGAACACTCCGGAGCAGATCCTGGCGGCGCTCCGCGCGCGGGGCGTACTTCTCACCCTGGGCAACTATATGGGCATCCGCGCGGTTACTCACCTTGATGTCTCGATGGATGAAGTGAAAGAGGCAGCGGCAGTGATTCTTCAGATGGTGAGAAAACGGTAATACTGCTCCGTCAGGAACTGTGAAATCAACTGGCACGGGATCGTGCATAACGCCACATATTTCGACTTTGGAAGGGTGTATTGAAGAGGCCGGATTACAGGAAACTTTTTCCCCTTTCGGCGTTGTTTGTTTTGTAGGACAGGCCGATTCTTGACCTTTGGACGCCGTGTTCTTCACAGGATGATTTTTCTTGCTTTTCATCCGTCACTTATGTATCTTACCCCGTTCCAGAGATAGCCCGTTTTGGGCTTTTTTTATTTACTGCATACCCCGTGAATGCACCCAGTTATCAGAAGCTGCGGGGGCTCGTAGCGGAGCAGGTTGATCGCTCTGGGGCTCGCCTTATGGACCTGGTAGTCCGTGGAGAGCACGGTATCAGGGTGATAGAAGTCTATATTGACTCTGAGGCGGGAATTACCAGCGATATCTGCACGGCAGTGAGCCGGGAGGTTGCCCAGGCGATCGATGCTGCACCTGAGATTAAGGAGGCCTACCGGCTGGAGGTGTCTTCCCCGGGGATCGACAGGCCGCTCAAGTACCCCTGGCAGTACCGTAAACACATCGGACGCCGGGTACAGGTCACATTGCTGCCGGGGCAGGACCCCGCTGAGCGGACGGGCAAATTGCTTGCGGTTGACGAGTCGGGTATTGTCATTCAGGTGGAAGCGCGAGGGGAAGAGATATGCATTCCCTTTTCTGCGCTCCTGGAAACGAGTGTGAAGGCGCCCTGGTGACAGGGTGGTCCTTATTGTTGTCATTTTATTGTGGAGGAAGTAATGAATTCCGAGATTGTCGAATCATTTTCCCAGATGGTGCGCGAGAAGGGAATCGACAAGGACATACTGGCCGGAATTGTGGAAGATGTCTTTTCCATGATGGTAAGGAAAAAGTATGGGCAGGACGCCAAGTTTGACGTTGTGGTGAATATGGATAAGGGAGACATCGAAATCTACCTCGAACGGGAAGTGGTGGACACGGTGGAGAACCCGACAACGCAGATCACGGTCGAGGATGCCAAGAGCGTCTCCGGCGAACACCTTGATGTCGGCGAAGACTATGTGGAAATTGTGCCGCTGGCATCATTCGGTCGGAGGCTCGTGGTCAGTGCGAAGCAGAATTTGAACCAGCGCATCAAGGAAATCGAGCGCGAGCTGATCTACAACGAGTACAGCAACACTATTGGCGACATCGTGGTAGGAGAGATCTACCAGATCCGGCGGAACGAAATCCTGATCAATCACAACCGGAACGAGTTGCTCCTGCCCAAGAGCGAGCAGATCTTCAAGGAGCACTACAAGAAGGGGGATACCATCCGTGCCGTGGTCAAGGAAGTCCGCAAGAACTCGGGGAACCCCCTGGTGATCGTGTCCCGTGCGGATCCGAAATTCCTTTCGAAGCTATTTGAGCTGGAGATCCCGGAGATTTACGACGGCATTATCGAGATCAAACAGATTGCCCGGGAACCGGGCGAGCGGGCGAAAGTGGCGGTGGAGTCGCATGATGACCGCATCGACGCGGTTGGCGCGTGCGTGGGGATGAAGGGAGTGCGGATCCACACAATCGTGCGGGAATTGAATAACGAGAATATCGACGTTATCAACTTTAGCGAGCAGCCGAACGTGTTCATTCAACGCGCGCTCGCGCCCGCAAAACTCAAGACGATCGAGCTGAACAACGAGACCAAAACCGCCAATGTTCTCGTGGCCGCCGACCAGGTCTCGCTCGCAATCGGGAGAAACGGACAGAACATCCGCCTTGCTTCCAAGCTCACGGGGTATGAGATCAATCTGATCAAGGAGGGAGGCGAGGATGAATACGACATCGAGCTGGTGGACTTCAAGGAGGAGCTCGGCGAAGAGCTGTATCTGAAGCTCATCGATGCCGGCATCGAAACGGCTAAGGAAGTGCTCGAAGCGAAGTTGGACACGCTCCTGGCAATTCCGGGGCTTGATGAAGCCCGGATCAAGGAAATTCGCGACATGATGAAACGGGATCTGGAAGAGGCGGAAGTCGAGGAGGAGACAGAGGAAGAAATCGGCCCGCAGGCCGCAGCTCCGGCTGCCGCGGAAGCGGAGAAACAACCTCCGGTGCCCGAGCAACCCGCACAGTCGCCTGACGCAGAGGGGGAGGAAGAATCCTCCCAGGAGGAGGGCACAGCGAAGGACGAATAGCGTGCAAGATTGTGTGCCCCAGCTCCGTTGATTTCATAAGGAATGCTAATGTCAGAAACAGCAGAAAAGAAGAAAAAGGTTTACAAGCTGGCCACTGAGCTCAACATCTCCCACGAGACCCTGATGGAGTTTCTGCGGAAGAAGGGGCACGAGGTGAAGAGCCATATGTCGTCGGTCGACGACGACATGATGAAGGATGTGCTGGTGCATTTCAAGAAGGAGAAGGATGTCGCCGAGAAGCACCAGCGCAAGATTCAGGAAATACGGGACAGCAGAAAGAAAGCAGAAAAGAAGGAAGAGGCCGTAGAACAGCCGGTTGCATCACATCCGGCCGTTACGCCGGCAGCTCCGGCACCGCCCGTCGTGGAAGCACCTCCGGTCGCGGTTCCCGAGGAGGAAGAGGCTGTGGAACAGGCCCCCGGAGAAGGGACGATCTCGGAACCCGTTGCGACTGATCAGGAGGCCGCGCCAGCAGGGTCCGCCCAGGAACCCGCGCCCTCCGAAGTCCCTCCCGTCTCCGCAGTCACGGGTGAGCTCGTTTCTGTGGACGTGGCGGCCCCCGGACTGCCGAAGAAGGAAGATCTGGCGCATCTCTCGCCGCTCGAAAAAGAGCGGAGGGCCAGGGTGGGGTTGACCATCAAAGGAAAGATCGACCTGCGCCCCAAGCAAGCGCCTCCGAAGCCCGCGAAAGCGGCAGCGTCTGCTCCCGGAGCCGCGGCAACGCCCGCCGAGCTGGATGAACATAAGAGAAAGAAGAAGAAAAAGAAGGTCAAAGACGAGACACCGGAAGTCAAGGTCGGTGAACCTGAAGAAGGAGAACGGAAGAAGAAGAAGAAAAAGAAGCTACGCCACAAGGAGGTCGATCAACACGAGGTTCAGGATGCCATCCGCAGGACGTTCGCTGCGATGGACGACACCGCGGTAAGCGTGCGTGCGTCGTTCAAGAAGCGAAAGCGGAAGGAACGGGAGGAAGAGGAGGCGCGTGCGCAGGAGGAGGCCCTCAAACAGGAAGGCAAGCTGCGCGTCACGGAATTTGTCTCCGTGAATGACCTTGCCAATCTCATGAAGGTGAACGTCGCAGACGTCATCAAGAAGTGCATGGAGCTCGGGATCATGGTCTCGATCAACCAGCGGCTTGACAAGGATACGATCATGCTTGTGGCCGACGAGTTTGGCTTTGAGATCACCTTCTATTCCGAACTTGCCGAAGAAGACACGCTGAAGGAAGACGAGGACCGTCCGGAAGATCTGCGCAGGAGGGCTCCGGTGGTGACCATCATGGGCCATGTGGATCATGGCAAGACGTCGCTGCTTGACTACATTCGCAGCTCCCACGTGGTTGCCGGCGAGGCCGGAGGGATCACGCAGCATATCGGCGCGTACGAAGTGACCACCCCGAACGGGAATGTCGTAACGTTCCTTGACACGCCGGGCCACGAAGCATTTACGGCCATGCGTGCGCGCGGGGCTCAGATCACCGATATTGTCGTCCTGGTGGTCGCGGCCGATGACAGCGTCATGCCGCAGACCCTGGAAGCCATCAGCCATGCGCAGGCAGCAGCCGTGCCGATCATCATCGCCGTCAATAAGATCGACAAGCCGGATGCGAATCCGGACAGGATTCGCCAGCAGCTTGCGGAACGGAATATCCTTGTCGAGGAGTGGGGCGGCAAGTACCAATGCGTTGAGCTCTCGGCACGCACAGGCAAGAATGTCGACGTGCTGCTGGAAAAGATCGCCCTGGAGGCGGATGTCCTTGACCTGAAAGCGAATCCGGAACGCCTGGCCGTGGGGACCATTGTGGAGGCGCAGCTGGACAAGGGCAAGGGAATCACCGCCACCGTGCTTGTGCAGAAAGGGACACTTCGCATCGGTGATCCCTTCCTTGCGGGCATATTCAGCGGTAAGGTCCGGGCGATGTTCGATGAGCGGGGGAACCGTGTGGAGGCTGCAGGTCCGTCCACGCCGGTGCAATTGACCGGGCTCGACGGCTTCCCGCAGGCCGGTGACACGTTTGTGGTCATGTCGTCCGACCGCGAGGCACGAGAGATCAGCCTCCGGCGCCAGCAGCTCAAGCGGGAGCAGGATTTCCGTCAGATCCGGCTTACGACGCTCGATGATATTTCGCAGCAGATCAAGGAAGGGCAGGTCAAAGAACTGGCGGTGATCGTCAAGGGCGACGTGGACGGGTCGGTGGAAGCGCTGTCCGATTCGCTCATGAAGACTTCGCACAAGGAGGTGAAACTGAACGTGATTCACAGCGGGGTCGGGACCATCTCGGAGTCTGACATCATCCTTGCGGCCGCCTCGGGGGCCGTCATCATCGGATTCCGGGTCCGGCCCAACCTGAATGCACGGCGTCTCGCGGAGAAAGAGAAGGTCGATATCCGCACCTACAATATCATCTACGACGCCATCGACGATATTCACAACGCGCTGGAAGGATTGCTCGCACCGGAGAAGAAGGAAGAAGTGGTCGGCACCGTGGAGGTGCGCGAGGTGTTCAAGGTCCCGAAGGTCGGGAATATCGGCGGATGTTACGTGCAGGACGGCAAAATCGTCCGGAGCAGCAAGGTTCGCCTGGTCCGCGACGGCATCCAGGTCTTCGAGGGGGGCATCAGCTCGCTGAAACGATTCAAGGATGACGTCCGTGAAGTGGAGGCAGGCTTCGAATGTGGCGTGGGGCTCGAGAATTTCAACGACATCAAGGTGGGGGACATCATCGAGGCGTTCCGCATCGTGGAAGCGAAACGCAAACTGACCTCGTAACAGGGGAAGACACAATGTCGATTCGCACGGAGCGGGTCGCGTCGCTCCTCAGGGAAGAAATCGGCGCGATTCTTATCCGGGAATATAGAGACAAGGCCTATGGCTTCATCACGGTCACCGACGTGACAGTCACCGCTGACCTGAAGATCGCGAAGATCTACTTCAGCATCTTCGGGGAGGCGGCTGTGCAGGAGAAGACGATGGCCATGTTGAAAGACGAAAAGCAGCATATCCGGGGGATCGTGGCATCGCACCTGCATCTGAAATTCACCCCGGCGCTCCAGTTCTTCCATGACAATACGCTTGATCACGTGGACAGGATCAACCACCTGCTCAAGAAGATCCATGACGACGAGGGAAAGACTCCCCCTGATGGTACTGCATCGTGAACTCGACCTCGCACAGGGGGAAATGCTCCTCGTCGACAAGCCGAAGGGGTGGACCTCGTTCGATGTTGTGAACAAGATCCGGCGCGTCTTTCATGTCCGGAAGATCGGCCATGCGGGCACCCTGGATCCTCTGGCAACGGGATTGCTGATCGTGTGCACCGGGAAAAAGACGCGGGAGATCGATCTCTACCAGGGGCAGGAAAAAGAGTACGATGCAACCGTCCTGCTGGGGGCCCGGACGGCGAGCTTCGACGCCGAGACCCCTGTGATCGAGTGGAAAAATACCGACGGGATTACGGCGGATGCCGTGCGGGAGGTCCTTGCGGGATTCGTGGGATACCAGACGCAGCTTCCCCCGATGTGGTCGGCGGCCAAAGTACGCGGCACACGTCTTTACAAATATGCGAAGAGGGGAATCGAGGTTGAGCGCCGCCCAAGGGAGATCGTGATCTCCTCCATTGAGCCGACCCTCATCGAGATCCCACAGGTCCGGTTCACCGTCGTCTGCTCGAAGGGAACCTATATCCGAACCCTTGCTGATGACATCGGGCGAAGACTTGGGTGCGGCGCATATCTGGACAGCCTGACCCGGACGAGGATCGGGCAGTACCGCCTTGCAGATGCTGCGTCGATTGAAGAGCTCGTGCGCTATAAAGCCGGCGAACGGAAGCAGGTCACATGAAGGTCATCCGTTCCCTCGCAGAGGCTCAGAAGGACCGGAGTTCCGTCGTAACGGTCGGGACGTTCGACGGGGTGCACTGCGCCCACCGCGAGATCATTCGCGAGGTGACACGCCGGGCGGGTGAGCGCAGAGGGCGGAGCGTGGTCATCACATTCGATCCGCATCCGAAGGAAGTCGTCCCGTCGGCAAAAGGATCCGTGCAGCTGCTGACCACGATCGACGAGCGTGTCGCGCTCCTGGATGCGCTGAGGGTGGACCTGCTGCTCGTCATCAGGTTCACCATTGAGTTCTCCAGGCTCTCTGCAGACGCGTTCTACAGGGACTACATCGTGCACGGAGTCGGGGCGAGCGAAGTGGTTGTCGGGTACGATCACATGTTCGGCCGGGACCGTGAGGGTACCGTGCGGGAGCTGGAACTGATGGGGCGGATGCACGGCTTTTCGCTGGTGACGGTTCCCCCCTACGAGGTGGAGGGCGAGGTCGTCAGTAGCACGCGGGTGCGGAAAGCGCTGGTGGCGGGGGAAATCGGGCGGGCGACGGCGTTGCTGGGGCGTGTGTACGGGATGCAGGGACGCGTGGTGGAAGGGGATCGGCGGGGGGCGTCGCTGGGTTTCCCTACGGCAAACATTCGCCCGGAGCCCGGGAACAAGGTGATCCCCGGGCACGGGGTCTATGTGGTCCGTGTGCACGTGGCGGACGCGCAGTGGTTTGGCATGATGAATATCGGGGTTCGCCCAACTGTCAGCGCTGGGTTGAAGGAAACACTCGAGGTTCACATTTTGGATTTTCACGGGGACATTTACGGAGATTTGATCACACTGAAATTCCTGCGGAAACTGCGCGATGAGCGGAAATTCGGCTCATTGGCGGAACTGAGCGCACAGTTGGAAAAGGACCGGGAGGAAACCCGGAAGTTCGTCGCAGGGTTGGAAGACCATCGGTAAATTCACACACCAAGGAGCATCTGCAATGGCTATTACGAAGGAACAGAAGTCGGAGATCATCAAGAAATACGGTAAGGACCCGAAGGACACGGGAACCCCCGAAGTCCAGATCGCCCTTCTGACCGCCCGCATCAACGATCTGACGCCGCACTTCGAGAAGTTTACGAAGGATCACCACTCGCGCGTGGGGCTGCTGAAAATGGTCGGCAAGCGGCGCCGACTGCTCGATTATCTGCAGGAAAAGAATATTGACCGTTACAGAAAGATCATCGCGGATCTTCAGATCCGCAAGTAAAGCGGGTCTCCGGATCCGTACGTAAATCAGACGCAGGAAAGAAAAGGAATATGAAGGTATCAAAGGAAATCAATATTGGCGGGAAAATCTTCTCGCTTGAGACAGGCCGGTTCGCCAAGCAGGCAGACGGGGCTGTGATGGCAAGGTTCGGCGACACGATGGTGCTGGCAGCTGTAGTTGCGAGCAAGGAAGCAAACGACAATCTCGACTATTTCCCGTTGCAGGTGGAATACCGGGAAAAGGCCGCCTCCGCCGGGAAAATTCCCGGGGGATTCTTCAAACGAGAGGCACGCCCTTCGGAGAAAGAAATCCTTTCTTCGCGCCTGATCGACCGGCCCATTCGCCCGATGTTCCCCGACTGGTTCCAGAACGAGACGCAGGTCATCGTAACCGTGTACTCCTCCGATCAGGAGCATGACGGGGATATCCTGGGTGCCGTTGCGGCGTCCGCAGCACTGATGATATCGGACATTCCGTTCGAAGGACCAATCGCGGAAGTGCGTGTCGGGAGGATCGAAGGGCAATTGGTTATCAATCCCACGTTTTCCGAGCTTGCCAGAAGCGATATGGACGTGACCGTGGCCGGCACGTCGGACTCGATCGTGATGGTAGAGGGGGACGCACGCGAGATCTCCGAGAAGGACATGCTGGATGCTCTGGCGTTCGCGCACGGTCATATCAAGCAGATGTGCGCACTCCAGGAGGAACTTGCCCGGGAGTGCGGCCGTCCCAAGCGCGTTGCACCGGCGCTGCCTTCGGACGATCAGCTTCTCGCGGACATCCGGGCGATCGTTCGGGACAGGATCACGACCCTTGCCAGCACACCGATGCTGAAGGAGGAGCGGGCAAAGCAGACGGGCCTGATCTATGATGAGGTCTCCAACGCGCTCGTGGCGAACCATCCCGGCAAGGAAAAGACAATCGCCGCGATGCTTCACGACATGGAATACAAGGCAATGCGGGAGATGATCCTGAGCTCAGGAAAACGGCTCGATGGCCGCGGCCTGACAGATATCAGGCCCATCACCATTGAAATTGGTCTCTTGCCACGAACGCATGGGTCGGCCCTGTTCCAACGGGGCGAGACCCAGAGCCTGACCACGCTGACGCTCGGGACGAAGCTGGACGAGCAGGTCATCGACGGGCTTCTCCCGGACTCCACAAAGAGGTTCATGCTGCATTACAACTTCCCTCCGTTCTCGGTGGGGGAGGTGGGCAGACTCGGGTCCACAGGGCGCCGGGAGATTGGCCACGGAGCGCTCGCGGAGCGTTCAATCAAGTATCTTATGCCGCCCGAGGATCAATTCCCCTATACGATCCGGATTGTCTCGGACATCCTCGAGTCGAACGGCTCATCATCAATGGCCACAGTATGCGCCGCGACACTTGCCCTCCAGGACGGTGGCGCGCCGCTGCAAAGGCCGGTCGCGGGAATTGCGATGGGCCTCGTCAAAGAGGAAAGCCGCGTGGCGGTCCTGAGCGACATTCTGGGCAATGAAGATCACCTGGGCGACATGGATTTCAAGGTCGCAGGCACGCGGGATGGGATCACGGCGTTCCAGATGGACATCAAGATCCGCGGTATTTCCCTCGATATTATGAGAACCGCGTTGGAGCAGGCCCGTGCCGGACGCATGCATATCCTCGACAAGATGGCGGCGGCGATCTCTGCGCCCCGTCCGGATCTATCGCCATTCGCTCCGCGCCTGACGACGTTGCACATACCCGTGGACATGATCGGGGCATTAATCGGGCCCGGCGGCAAAAATATCCGCCAGATCGTTAAGGACAGCGGGGCGGAGGTGAATATCGAGGATGATGGGTCCGTGGTGGTTGCCGCTACGTCAAAAGAATCGGCCGACAAGGCGATCATGGCGATCAGCCGCATCACGGAGGTCCCGGAAGTGGGCAAAGTGTACCCGGCGACGGTGAAGAAAGTCACAGATTTCGGCGCCTTTGTGGAATTCCTGCCTGGAAAGGAAGGCCTGGTGCATGTCTCACAACTCGACGTGAAGCGTGTGAACAAGCCCTCGGACGTGGTGAAGGTGGGTGATCAGTTCGATGTGAAAATCACCGAGAAGGATGAGCAGGGACGGTTCAAGCTGAGCCGAAAGGCACTCATGAAGCCGGAACCGCAGAAGCATCACGACGGCCCACCCGCCGGGAAGCACCACGATGAGCATAGACCCTCCGAGAAACATCACACGCCACAAGGATCGGGGGACGAGGAATAGCGGGGTGATGTGTCCCCATGGTCGACCAGACCAGAGGGCAGAACTGACGAAGCCCGGCCGCGAGGCCGGGCTTCTGTGTTGTCGCGCGGAGCATCACGCTCACATGGAAAGGAGCTGATGCTTGAAGCCGTCTTCTTCCAGCTCGCGCATGAGCCAGCGGACGATGTCCGGGCCGTATTTGTTCAGATAGTACGTCACGTTGATCTCTCGCTCCTGGAGCCCTCCCGCGGGCAGGAGCGCATCGACGGACTTCTCGATCTGCCGCACGGCCGTTTCATTGCGCCGCTTCTGGGCTTCGAGGGCTTTTCCTCTGAGCAGACTGACGTTCGTCTTGATCTTCTGATTCACGGTGTCGAGAGCGCCGACCAGCGTGGGATCCACCTCCTTGAGCCCGAACTTGAGTTGCTGCATGGCATCCTGGATCTGCCGGTCAGCCTCACCGAAGACCTGATCCAGCTTCACGCTGGAGATCTCCTCCACGACACGCGCGGTGATCTCGTCCTTGTCCTTGAAGAAGTCAAGAATCTCCACACCATATTTCTCGGTAATCCGTTTTACCCGTTCTTCCACGAACGAAGCGCTTGCACGGGGGTAGATGACCGGCTGGGTGACGCCGAAATAGTCGTACACGGGGCGCAGCTGTGCCTGATACGCGATCTCGGAGGGTCCGGCGATGTAGGCAACGGTAGGGAGAAGCGTATCCTGCGCGATCGGACGGAGCACGACGTTGGGGCTCAGCTGCGCCGGGCTTTCGCCTGCGATGCGGATCATCTCCTCGGTGCTCAGGAAGTGACGAGTTCCCTTCAAACTGAAATCATGCTCCCGCGGTTCGATCAGATATCTCCCCCCCTTGTGGAACATGAAAAGGTTGATGGACTTGGTCTTGATCTGAGCATGGTACTTGTGCTCCAGCTCCGCGCTCTGGCCTATGACCAGCTGTGAAGCCTTCGGGAATTCCGTCAATTCCTTAACGAAAATGGGGGAGAGGAGTTGCTTGAGCCGTGGATGATTCGGAGAGATGAATACCAGGCCCTGCTCCTTGAACAGGTTGTTCATCCAGGCCACGAATGCCTGATTGAACGACCGGCCGGGGACATAACATTCGGTGAGCCGTTGCATGAGACTCTCCGTGTACTCGGTTTTCTGAAGAGCTGTGCGCAATGCTTCCAGCGTTTGGACGAGCGTGGCGTCGAAGACGATTTCCCCCACCGCGCCAAGATTGCGCTCAGGCAGCACTCCTCCCGGCAGGTATTCCACCGTGACTGGCTTCCCCTCAGGGTCCAGGACCGTGATGCTGTTCATCTCGGCGAAGTCATGGTCTTCCCCCTCGACCCAGAAGACCGGCACGAAATTCTTGTCCGGGTAGCGGGTCTTGAGCGTCCGCACAAGCTTCAGTGCCGTGAGCGTCTTGAACACCGTATACAGGGGCCCGCCAAACAGTCCCACTTGTTGCCCGGTGACGACGGCATAGGTCCCTGGCTTCTCGAGCAGTGCAATATTCTCGAATGCCTGGGGGTCGGAACCGAACGCACTGTTCTGCTCACGCAGGACGTCGCCAACGGTTTTTCGGTCGGGCTCGTGGGTGGCCACCTGAGCCATGACCGCCTGATACGCGTCAGCATCTCGGAAATGATGCCTGTAGAAGGGCCGGGTATCAGGGGAGTTCTGCAGATAGTCCAGAAACAACTTCGAGAAGCCTCCGGCAGCCGAAGGCAGGTCCGAGAATTCAATCCACCGCGGAATGTCGTTCATAAGAGAGTGTGCGCTCCGAGATTAAGAGAAGGTTGCGTTTTCAATCTGTTAATATACGGGAACGCAGCGGCACAAGCAAGATTCTTGACTTTCCGGCTTTTTTTCCGTACTTTCTTGCCACCGTTCATTGGAATACGAGGCTTGTCGTTGACATCACACATCGTCCGCCGTTTGCATTACTCTCCGCCGGGGACTCCTCGTGTTCGCTCCACCTCAACCTTCAATAGAACTGCCCTTGTCTACACAAGGGGATGCATCAGTGTGCCTGTTCGTGTCGATCACTCGTCGGTATCAAATCGTGGAGGGACAATGCGCAAAGGATTCGTGACAACGCTTGTGTTACTGTCGTTCGTGGTGCACGCCTATGGCGGCGACATTACAGGTACCGTTTCGTTCACGGGAACGCCCCCGAAGCCGGTCCGCATCATGACGAACGCCGACCCCCAATGCATGGTGCAACACAAGACGCCGATGTACAGCGAAGAGATCGTCGTGAACAAGAATAATACGCTGAAGAACGTCCTGGTATACGTTAAGGACGGACTGGGCAGCAAGACCTTCAGCCCTCCGGCGCAGAAAGTGTTCTTCGACCAAAAGGGTTGCGACTACGTGCCGCATGTCCTCGGAGTCCAGGTTGGACAGGAGGTGGAGATCAGGAATAGCGATCCCACGCTTCACAATGTCCATTCCATGTCCAGGGAGAATCCGCAATTCAACATTGCGCAGCCGAAGCAAGGGATGACGATGCTACGGAAGTTTGACAAACCCGAAACGTTCAAGGTGAAGTGCGAAGTCCATCCCTGGATGTCCGCTTACATCGCCGTGTTCCCGCATCCTTATTTTGCAGTCACCGGTGACGATGGCTCGTTCACGTTGAAATCGCTTCCCCCGGGAGAGTATACGATCGAAGCCTGGCACGAGCGCTACGGCGCGCAGACAGCGAAGGTGAAGGTGGAACGGAGCGGAGTGACGGCCGAGAAGTTCAGTTTCGGCCCGTCGAAGTAGGGGAGAGCCCATGCGGAACGGCCATCAGCACCAGGCGGCGGGATTCTGGCGCACAAGGGTTTTTTCCACCGACCACAAGGTGATAGGAATTCAATATGCTATCACGGCGCTTCTTTTCTTGTTGTCAGGTTTCTCGCTCATGCTGTTGATGCGCTGGCAGCTGGCATATCCCGGAGAAGCGCTGCCCTGGCTGGGCAGCATTCTTGGCCCCGAAAGAATGCCGGAAGGCATCATGCTTCCGGAGTTCTACAACCAACTCGGCGCCATGCATGGCACGATCATGGTGTTTCTCGGCGTCGTGCCGCTCGCCGTCGGGGCCTTCGGCAACTATGTGGTCCCCTTGCAGCTTGGTGCCCCGGACATGGCGTTTCCGAAGCTGAACATGCTGAGCTACTGGTTGTACCTGATGGCGGGATTGATCATGCTTGCCAGCTTTTTTGTTCCCGGGGGCGCCCCAAGCTCCGGATGGACCTCGTACGCACCGCTCTCGGTCATCGCCACCACCGGCCAGACGATGTGGCTGCTCGGCATGATCTTCCTCAGTACCTCCGCACTGTTTGGTTCGGTGAACATGATCACCACGATCGTGCAGTTGCGTACCGAAGGGTTGAGCTTCATGCGGCTTCCGTTCTTCGTCTGGTCGCAGCTTATCACATCCTTTCTCCTTCTCCTCGCGTTCCCTCCACTCGAGGCGGCTGCAGTCCTGCAGTTGATGGATCGGTTGGCTGGCACAAGTTTCTTCATGCCGAGCGGCCTTGTCGTGAGCGGGCAGGTGCTGGCAAACAGCGGCGGCGGCAGCCCGCTTCTGTGGCAGCATCTCTTCTGGTTCCTCGCCCATCCCGAGGTGTACGTGCTGATCCTTCCCGCGATGGGGATTGTTGCGGAGATCATCGCGAATAATACGCGGAAGCCGCTCTGGGGATACCGGTCCATGGTGTACGCCGCGATCTTCCTCGGCTTCATGTCGTTCGTTGTCTGGGCGCACCACATGTTTCTTACAGGCATGGGGACGGTGATCAGCACGTTCTTTCAGGCCACGACGATGATTATCTCCATTCCTTCAATAATTATTCTCACGGCGCTCCTGATCTCCCTCTGGGGAGGGTCCATCAGATTCACGACGCCAATGTTGTTCGCCCTTGCCTTTCTCCCCATGTTCGGAATCGGCGGACTGAGCGGGCTGCCCCTGGCACTGGCGCCCACTGATATTCACCTGCACGATACCTATTACGTGATCGGTCATTTTCACTACATCGTCGCGCCGGGAACCATTTTCGCCCTGTTCGCGGGGATCTATTATTGGTTCCCCAAGGTAACAGGGCGAAAAATGAACGATGTGCTGGGGAAGATCCATTTCTGGCCTTCGCTCCTGCTCATGAATGGCATATTCATGCCGATGTTTGTCCAGGGACTCGCTGGAGTTTCCCGGCGGCTCTATGATGGGGGAGCCCAGTATGTCCATGCGCAGGGGGTCCTGCATCTCAACGAATTCATGTCGGTCTGCGCCTGGCTTCTGGGGCTGGCGCAGATCCCATTCATCATCAATTTCTTTTGGAGCATGAAGAACGGGAAGCCGGTGACCCCGAACTACTGGGAGGCAACGACGCTGGAATGGTCAGCCGCGCCGTCGCCTCCGTTGCCGCATGGCAATTTTGTTTCGCTGCCCCGTGTCCAGCGGGGTCCGTATGAGTACAGCGTGCCTGGCAAATCAAGGGATTTCGTGCCGCAAGACGAAACAACAGAGCTCTGACGATGCAAATACCCTATGCTGTGACGATTCGCTCCGATACAGGGATGAACAATGCCCGCCTTGGCATATGGCTATTTCTGGCTTCGGAGGCGATGCTCTTCGGGGGCCTCATCTCGGCCTACGTGTTCCTGAGGACAGGCTCTGCCTCCGGGTATTTCGGCCAGGGACTCGCAGAGGTTCCTCTTGCGGGATTCAATACGCTGGTGCTCCTGGCATCGAGCGTCGCCATAACGCTTTCCATCTGGTCGTTGCGGGTAGGGGCGTTCAACCGGCACCGGCTCCTGCTCGGGTTGACTGTCCTCCTGGGAGCGCTCTTCATAGGGATCAAATGGCTGGACTATTCTCACAGATTTTCTCTCGGCCTCTATCCGGCATCGAGTACCTTCCTGGCGATTTTCTTCACGCTTACGGGAGTTCATGCCCTGCACGTCATCGGGGGGATGGCAGTCAATGGCTATCTCTGGCTCACTGCGCCAAGGCTCTGGGAAACGGAACCTGCACGCTTGGTGAGCCGCGTATCTGCATCGGCGTTGTACTGGAATTTTGTGGACGCTGTCTGGATCATCCTGTTCCTGCTCCTTTACCTCTTTTGAAATCGGGCAAATACCGGCGGTTCCATGGAATCAAACGGACCCCTCAATTGTTCGATATGTACCCAAACGGAAGAATAATGAAGGCCTCGTTCGTTTCTGTACTGGTCGGTCTCTCGATTCTGCTCATAATGAGCCAGAACAGTGCGTTTTCGTGTCCCGTCTGCTTCGGCGCGTTGGATGATCCTGCAACGAACGGGATGAATTTTGCGATTATTACGCTCCTGGGTGTGACCGGATCTGTCCTTGCGGGGTTCATCTCGTTCTTTCTGCGACTCCGAAAGCTCTCACACTCGACTCCTGTTGGAAGGAGTGACGCTTGATCGGAAAACTTCTTGGCCTTCCTCCGGACCTTTCAGCCCACGGTCCGCAGATCGACGGGTTGCTGGGAGCCGTCCACATCCTGATGTTCGCCCTTTTCCTTGGCTGGGGGTTCTTCTTCGCGTACACGCTTGTTCGATTCCGGCGCGGGCGGCATCCCAGGGCAGACTACGCAGGAGCGAAAACCCACGCTTCATCCTATGTTGAAGCTGGCGTGGCACTGTTCGAAGCGGTTCTGCTCGTTGCGTTTGCAATTCCGGTCTGGGCGGCGCGGGTCAACGGAATCCCCGATGAAGCAAGCGCTACCGTGGTACGTGTAGTGGCCGAGCAATTCGCCTGGAACATACAGTATCCAGGGCCAGATGGAAAGTTTGGAAGAACGGATCCATCGTTGATCTCAACCGAAAATCCTCTTGGTCTGGACAGGGGGGACCCGGCGGCAAAGGATGATATTACCACGATAAACCAGTTGAACCTCCCGGTCGGAAAACCTGTCATTGTGTACCTTAGCACCAAGGATGTCATCCATAGTTTCGCGCTTCCGTTCTTCCGGGTAAAGCAGGACGCCATACCGGGACAGAGAATCCCTGTGTGGTTCACCCCCACGACCACGACGGCGAAGTTGCGCGACGAGATGGCCCATGCGTTCAATATCTCCTCCGGGAACATTCCGGCAGAGCTCACCACGCTCACGGCAATGACGGAATATGCCGACCGCGAAGGGAAGGTGATTCTCGAGAAGGGGTCGATGATCTCGGAAGAAACGGTGGCACAACTGCGGGAGGCGGGGATCACCGAAATCCGCGCCGCTCCTGATATACCGACGGAAATTGCCTGTGCGCAACTTTGCGGCCTCGGCCACTACCGGATGCGCGGGTTTGTCGTCGTCCAGACAGAAGAAGAGTTCAAGGCCTGGCTGGCCGAACAGGCTTCCTACCAATCGCAGTGAAAGGAACGTCTTCCATGAGAAAGGGGCTCTGGCTCCATCGATTTGCAGTGCTCACCGCCTGCTGTACGTTTCTTCTTGTGATCGCGGGAGGCCTCGTGACAAGCACTGGCTCTGGGCTGTCCGTGCCGGATTGGCCGCTTTCATACGGCCAGCTCATGCCTCCGATGGTCGGGGGAGTCTTCTATGAGCACGGACATCGGATGATAGCGACATTCGTCGGCCTGTTGACAGTGGTGCTGGCTGCCTGGCTTTGGAAGACGGACGAGCGGCGCTGGCTGCGTATGGTCGGTATCGCGGCGGTCGTCGCAGTTGTTTTCCAGGGCGTTCTGGGCGGCCTGACCGTCCTTTTTCTGCTGCCTACATGGATCTCTCTCCTCCATGCAACGATTGCACAATCCTTTTTCGCCCTCACGGTCTTCATCGCTCTTGCCACGTCAGATGGGTGGAAGAAAATGGTGCCTCTGGACCTGGCCGGGTCTTCACGAACCCGGACACTTGCCGTCACAGCCACGGGTATGATCCTCTTCCAGCTTGTGCTTGGAGCCTGGATGCGTCATAGCGATGCGGGCCTGGCAATCCCCGATTTTCCCCTCTCATACGGAGCAGTCATCCCGTCCGTAGACGAGGAGACCCTTGTGGGCGTGAACGAAACCCGGGTGGAAGCAGGTCTCGCTCCGGTAAGTGCAGGCCAGATCTGGGTTCATTTTGCTCATCGCGTCGGAGCTCTGTTGGTTCTTGTGATGGTCTTTGCACTGGTGCAGCACCTGCTGTCGACGTACAAAGACGAGAAGCGACTCAGAGAACCTGCACTCGTCCTCGCGACGCTTGTGGTCATGCAGGCGCTCCTGGGCGCTCTCACGGTGTGGACTGGAAAAGGCGTTCAAATCGCCACGGCACATGTCGCAACAGGAGCGTTGCTGCTGGCGCTCAGCGCGATCCTCACAGCCCGCGTATTTCGTCTCTATCCTGTCCCAGTTCGATCAAGAGAATACTCCGCCATGCCATCACCTACAAGGCCATGATGTCACAAGGAACAGAGAATACGCTTGCCATGGAACGGTCGCGTTTCATGGACTATTTTTCACTTACCAAACCTGAGCTGACATTTCTTTCGGTGGTGACGGCCCTGACAGGGTATTATTTGGGTGGGGGGGGGTCACTCGACGCCTCGCTGCTGGTCCATACGCTCATAGGGACCGCCTTGGTGGGGGGTGGAGCGGGGGCGCTTAATCAGTATATCGAACGGCAGTATGATGGAATGATGAAGCGTACAGAAAACCGCCCTGTGCCGTCCGGACGTATTCATCCGTACGAGGCACTCCTGTTCGGGGTATTTCTCTCCATCATTGGAATTGCAGAGCTCTCCCTTTACACGAACCCGCTTACCGGTTTTCTTGCTTCCGTGACGCTGGTCTCGTACATTTTCCTCTACACGCCCTTGAAGCGTATCACGCCCCTGTCTACCATTGTCGGCGCATTCCCGGGGGCGCTTCCACCGGTCATGGGATGGACCGCCGCAAGGAATGAAGTGACGCAGGAGGCAGTGATTCTCTTCGCTCTCCTCTTTGTATGGCAAATTCCACATTTTCTCTCTCTCGCCTGGATGTACAGGAAAGATTATGCCCGCGCCGGCTACAGGCTACTCACGGTTGTTGAACCGGAAGGGAGAGTGGCCGCACGCCAGATCCTGGCCTATACGGCTTTGCTCGTCCCGTTGACGGTTCTCCCATGGACGATCGGCATGTGCGGACCGGTGTATCTTGTACTTGCACTTTTGCTCAGCCTTGCTTTTCTTGGGGTAAGTGTCCTTCTCGTGCGTGATAGGTCGAACGTGGCCGCGAGACATGTCTTTGCCGGATCGTTGATCTACCTCCCGGTTCTGATGGCCGTCATGGCAATCGACAGGCTCTGAATCATCGCTACTTCGTCATGAGCATCCAAGATCTCCCCCTGGTGAATGCCATTCTCAATGGCTCCAGCGCACTGCTCCTGGCTATCGGATATTATCTCATCAGGAACAAGAAAACCGCGCATCACCATCGCGTCATGGTTGCAGCATTCAGCCTCTCCTGTCTTTTTCTCATATCCTATCTCATCTACCATGCCAACGTCGGCTCGGTTAGGTTTTCGGGACAAGGGTGGGTCAGGACCGTCTACTTCGCCGTGCTTATTTCCCACACGATACTTGCTGCGCTGGTTCCGCCCCTGGCCGTCATTACGCTCGTGCGCGCTGTTCGGGAGCGGTTCGACCGGCACCTGCGGTTGGCGCGATGGACGCTCCCTATCTGGCTTTACGTTTCGTTTACGGGGGTGGTGATCTACCTGATGCTCTACAAGCTTTGAAAGCCGCATGAAGTTCAAAACCATAGCCCAGGAATCTACCGGGACCTGCACACAATGTGGGTTGCCGATCACTTCTCACCACGGACTCCGAACCCATCCCGAAGAATATTGCTGCTACGGCTGCTATCTCCTTCACACCATCACAGGGACGAAGGGAGATGAGGCACGGCCTACGCTCTTTCTCGCCCGGTTAGGGTTTGCGGCATTCCTGGCGATGAATGCACAAACATTTACCTGGGCCCTCTACGGAGAGGATCTGCCATTTCTTTTCCCTGTCGAAGCGGAATCACGCCAGACCATCAACTATGTGGTCTTCATTCTTTCCCTCCCGGTATATCTGCTGATCGGGGTTCCTTTTCTCAGAAACGCACTCAGGGAGGTCCAGATGCTTTCCCCCGGGGTGGACACTCTGATCGCTATTGGAACCACCTCAGCCTTCCTGTATTCGATCTATTCGACGTTCACCGGGAGTCTCTCGATCTACTATGACACTGCCGTCATGGTGCTTGTCCTTGTGACATTTGGCAGATACCTTGAGGCCACAGCGCGGTTGAAGGCGACAGACGCTCTTGGAAAACTCGCCACGGCAACTCCTGCCATGGCGCATCTGATGTGTGATGGAACGGACCTTGAAGTGCGGGCAGAGGCGCTCCCGGCCGGAGCACATGTCAGGGTCCTTCCCGGGGAGCAAATACCGGTGGACGGGGCGGTCGTGGACGGTGAGAGCACCGTGGATGAGTCCATTCTGACCGGTGAGTCGATTCCCGTGACAAAGCGGGTGGGAGACCACGTCCTGGGCGGGTCAATCAACCACGACGGTTTTCTGCAGATCGCGGCAAGCAGGGTGGCAGAAGAGATGTATTTGTCGCAGGTACATCGCCTCGTTGATGAGATTCTCACGACCCGATCGCCGTCGCAACAGTTGGCCGACCGGATTGCCCGATACTTTACGCCTGCCGTCGTTCTGCTGGCCCTGGGAACCGCTCTCCTCTGGTGGTTTCACTCAGGCCCTTCTGCCGGGTTCCTCACCGGACTTTCGGTACTCTTGATCGCTTGCCCATGCGGATTGGGAATTGGTGCAACTCTGGCCGCGTCGATCGGGTATGCCGGAGCGGCACACAATGGGGTCATCGTCAGGTCCTTCAGCATCCTTGAGCGTGTAGGCAGGACTAAGACCGTTTTTATTGACAAGACCGGGACGCTCACTGAGGGGAAACCTCGAATTGACTCACTTGTTTTCCGCCCATTCGGAGGCAGGACGGACGACGATATTCTGGGGCTTGTGGCCTCCCTGGAGTCAAAGTCAGAACATCCGACTGCACTGGCGATCAAGGAGTACGCGGCCAGACAAAACGTTCCGTTACGCCGTGTGACCGAATTCCAGAACGTGCCGGGCTCCGGAGTGTCAGGAGTAGTGGGGGATACTGGAGGTGTCCCAGTGCAGGTGCGCCTCTCAGGAGAGCTGGAAGATGCTACAGGAATAGACGTTGCTGACCTTGGGTTAACCTCCTTGGTTTCATCAACTTACATTTATCTTGACAATGTATTTTCTGGTGTCATTTCGGTTAAAGATTCTATCCGGCCTTCGGCACAGGAAGCCATCTCCCACCTGCGCAGGCTCGGGGCGCAGGTCACAGTTCTTTCGGGTGATCATCCCGCCGTGGCACGTTGCATTGCCTTAGAGGCGGGGATCAACAAGAGCCTGGGAGGGCTGACTCCCATGGAGAAAGTCTCTGTTATCACTGACGCACAATTGGCTGGAGACGGAGTATGTATGGTCGGGGACGGGATAAACGATGCAGCAGCGTTGGCAGCTGCAGACATCGGGGTGACCCTCGGTTCTGGCACCAGTTTTGCGCGAAATTCTTCAGATATCACTATCCTCGACAGTGATCTTCTGAAATTGCCCTGGATGATCAAGTACGGCAGGAGGATCCAACGTGCAATCAAATGGAATTTTGTCTGGGTTTTCCTCTACAACACCGTAGGAATTGGACTGGCCGTTGCCGGTCACATTCGACCCGTTTTGGCGGCCCTGGCAATGGTGGCCAGCAGCGCGCTTGTCATAGCAAATTCCAGCAGGCTGGCCAGAACAAGAGCGTTGGTGGACTGACCAAGAGAATCAACACGCCGTGTCAGCAAATTGCCGGAGGGATGATTAAGAGGGAGCAAAGCATTACGTCGGCCGTAGACCATCCCGGTTTATCCGCTGCTCTGTCTTATCCCAGCGCCTGCAAGATACCATTGAGCAGGAGCGCGAAATCGTGCCGCACCCGGTTTGCCACCTCCGTGACTTCCTGATGGCTGAGCCGGGTCTCGCCGATTCCTGTCGCTTTGTTGGTGATGCAGGAAATTCCCAGCACGCGCATTCCAAGCATTGACGCAACATGCACTTCGAGAACGGTAGACATTCCCACCACGTCCCCTCCAAGCCGTCGGATCATTTCAACCTCAGCGGCAGTTTCATACGAGGGCCCTTTGACTCCTGCATAAACACCTGTCTTCAGCCGTATCCCGAACCTGGCAGCAGTTCTCGCCGCTCGGGCGAGCAATTCGGCATCGTAAAGGCGATCCTTCGTTCGCATCCTGTCCCCCAATGATCTCAGGCTGTTAACCCATGTGAGGTTCAGCTGATCCGAGATGAGCATGAGGTCACCGGGCGAGAATTCCCTGTTGATCCCTCCTGCTGCATTGGTGATGAGAAGTACGCGCACGCCGAGCGCGTGTGCCAGATGAATGGGAAAAACCACAGTGCGAACGTCCCGTGACTCATAAAAATGCACACGTCCTTGGAACGCAACCACGGAAAGCCCTGATCCGAGCGTGGAGAACACCAGGCGGCCCTTGTGTCCTACCACAGTCGAGGCCGGATAATGCGGGATGGCGGAAGTGGCAATGGGGATGGCTCCGGGCAAGGTATCGGCGAAGTCGCCGAGGCCGGAGCCAAGGACGAGCCCCACGCTCGGACGCTGGCTGGTCTTTCCTTGGATAAAGCTGACAGATTCCGATATATGTCGTTGAAGCGGATCCATGTCAGTGCGGCGGTCGACTCAGGGATCGAATGCGGATCGGACAGCGCGAGTGCTCAGGACTTCGGGGGTTCGAAGCAATTCCGGCACCGGGCTTCGTACGACTCCTTCGCGCCCACGAGAACCCGCTCCTGCCCGGCAGTGATCCTTTGGGTTCTATCTGCAGGATTGCCGCAGACAACACAGATGGCCAGGGTCTTGGTAATATACTCCGCAACTGCCAGAAGCTGCGGCATCGGATCGAACGGCTTGCCACGGTAGTCCTGGTCGAGTCCCGCGATGATCACGCGCTTCCCCTGGTTTGCGAGTTCCTCCGCAACCTCGACGATTCGCATGTCGAAGAACTGTCCTTCATCGATCCCCACGACTTGCGCATCCTGTGCCCTGGCGAGGATCTCATCGGCACACTCGACGACCGTGGACAGGAGCTTCGCCTCGCTGTGCGACACGATGTGATCGTTGCTATAGCGGGTGTCAATTTTCGGTTTGAAGATCGCAACTTGCTGACGGGCGATCTGAGCCCTGCGGATCCGGCGGATAAGCTCTTCGGTCTTTCCGCTGAACATGCAGCCGACGATTACTTCGATCCAGCCGGTGTTCTTCGGAGAGTCGTGAAGCGTTGGAGCCGTCATAGTCTGTCGCGCATTAATCTCGAAAAAGATCTTCAGAGGTGAAAGGATAGGGGAGCAGCTCTCTCATTTTGAGCACTTTGATCGCGCCGACTTTGTCGGTCAGAATGCAATCGATATCGCCGGCCAGGTCCATGAGCACCTGGCGGCAAGCGCCGCAGGGCGAGACGAATCGGTCCTCATCGGTCGCCACGGCAATGGCTGTAAACTGTCGCTCTCCTTCGGAGATTGCCTTGAAGATTGCGGTACGCTCGGCGCACATGGTAAGCCCGAACGAACTGTTCTCGATGTTGCACCCTGTGTAGATTTTCCCGCTCCCGGAAAGGAGTGCTGCCCCGACGCGGAATCGAGAGTAAGGAGAGAACGAATGCTTTTGTGCGGCCTTTGCCCGCTTGGCCAGCTGTTTGTACGTCATCCGGGCCTTAGTGAAGGAATGGAAGAATATATCGAATGCACCCCTTAAAAGCAACGAAAGCCCGCTGATGCTTGGTGAGATTTTTCATCCATGCGACTTAGAATCGACCGAGGAGTGCGGAAGCGGGGGAGACATGAAGCGTGCAGACGCACGATTTGCATGCATCGAGACTGTAGGCCTTCACCGCGCTGCGCGTTGAGCGTGCCATCGGCGAATTGGCAATCGCGTCCAGGTCGGATGACCGAACATTGCCCAGTGCCGGCAGGAAGAAGCAAGGCTTCATCGCGCCCGTGGAGGTGACAACTGCAGAGACCATCGGGGCATTACAGATGTTGCGGGGGAACGGCGCAAGACCCTGCAAGGCAGCGAAGTACCCGGCGATATGGAACATGGCCTCGGGAGATTGCGCGATGAACCCTTGTCTGAACTCATCGGCGCATGTCAGCGCCATCTCTTCGACGAGCCGGCGGAACTCAAGAGCTTCGCTTGCGTCAAGCGCGACAGAGGGGTCTATCGCTGCCTGGCCTGCGGCCTTGCGTCCGAACGCGTCCGTCATCACATCTGCGGCAAGGAATGAGACGTGATGGACTCCGAGTGAATGGGCCAACGCGACGATAGCGGGGAGGGAGCGGAAATTTCTTTTTTGGACCACGGTGCGAAGCGACATCTGCACGACAGGTGCCTCCTTTACCGCACGATGGATCCCCGAGAGGATGCGGTCGAAAGCCGCGGCGCCGCGAATAGCGTCGTGCGTCCCTTTGTCAGGCCCGTCGATCGACACAATGATCTCCGCAAGGTAGCCGCTGATCTCAGGCAATCGTTTCTCCAGGAGCAGGCCGTTGGTCAACAGAGTCTGTGTGACATCCTTTCGTTCGAAAGCCTTGCAGATCAAGGGGAAATCGCGCCGCAGGAGGGGTTCTCCGCCGGAGAAAGCAACGTGCTTGAGCCCGTACGCCTGGAGCCGCCGCGCGAATTCCTGAATCTCCGCAAGGGAGAGTTCTCCTGGAAGAGCACTTCTGTACGAGCAGGTGATGCACTGAAGATTGCACGCCTCCGTCACATACAAAATGACGACAGGAAGGGTCCGTGAGCGGGACGTGAGCGTATTGAAAAAGGCGTCGATATTCAGCGCCATGGGATCACCGATCGTGTCTGCGAAGGATATTCTTCTGCACTGCTTCACTCAAGCGCATTTCCAGAGGGAACTGAAAGTGGTCTGTGCGGAGACGCGCTGAGGCAAGCGTCTTGAGGGGGTAGAACCAGGGGCGCGCATATCGCCGTTCGGTTCCGAGGCGGGCATAGAACTTGAACCGTTGAACATAGTCCTGTTCCCGCGGATCAAGCCAGTATCCGGCGTACTTCACGAAATCGAGGCTGCTCCAATCGTGCAGCGACTGTGGCACGCGGTATCCTCTCCGTACGATCTCGTCGAACAATGCCGTGCCGGGATACGGCGTGTAAAAGAAGATGTTGAATTCAAACTCAGGATTGATCCGTTTGATCTCCTTGATCGTTGCCAGCGTCCGGAGCGTGTTCTGGAATCCCTCCTCCGGAAGGCCGACGATAAACCCGAACGTCGCTGAGATAGAATGCCGCTGGAGGTTTGCCGCGCTGATGAGCGTTTCCTCCACGAGCGTATCTTTCCCCATTCTGTCCAGGAGGTCCTGCGATCCTGACTCCGCACCAATCATGACGCGGCGCAGGTTCGCGCTCCGCATTTCCTCCAGGAACTCGTCATTGAGCGGAGCGATCTGATCGGCTCGTGATGTGGCGGTCCAGGAGAATCGCATTTCCTCTGAGGAGTAGTTCTGGCAGAATTCCTGAACCCTGTTTCTGTTTGCAAAGAAGTTTTCGTCCTGGAAAACGACGTCGGTGATTGCGTAGCGTCTGACCGCGTCGAAGACATCAGACATCATCCGGCTCCCGCGCAAGCCGGACCACCGGCGGTTGTAAACATAGGGATCGGCGCAAAAAGAACAGCGGTATGGACATCCCTGAGATGAATAGAAATCGAGTTGGCGTCTCTCTTTCAATTCGAAATAGCGCTCAATGGGCAGAAGCTCATAATCGTAAGGTGGAAAGGTGTTGACATCAACGAACTTTCGCGGCGGATTCTCCCGGAACTTGCCTTCATGGAGGTAGGAGATACCTTCAATGGACTCAAAGCCTCCACCGGCGCTCAAGGCCTCCAGCAGATCCAGAAACGTCAGTTCTCCCTGCCCTTTGACGCAGAAGTTCGCATGCCCATCACGGAGGCATTGCTCCGGGAGGATGGAAGGGTGCCAGCCTCCCCAGATCACGGGCACGGTCGGATCGGTGGATTTCACGACCCACGTGGCGGCCAGGGCGTCACGGATCGGTGTCCCTGTAATGACGGAGATTCCAACACAAACAGCTTCTGGCAAGAGGGCACGAAGCTTCGCGTGTGCCGCGTCCGGACTCTTCTCTATACGGGCGTCAATGATGTGTACCGAGTATCTGCTGCAGTCTATGACGGATGCCAGCGCAAGAAATTGGAGGGGCAGGGTGTAATAGGGTGCTGCGGGGTTGTATAAGATAACAGTCCGGCGCATGAAACCCCCCTATGTATGCTTTTCTCCATGGCCGGATCGCAACACGATCCTGGTAAGCTCAGGAGGACAATTGATCCGCACGGGAATAGCGACAGTGCCGATCCCTCTCGACACATACAATGCGGTGCTTCCCAGATGGTATGTTCCCGAAATATACGGGGATGCGAGGGCAGCGGGTGTAATGTAGGTCTTGCCCAATGATCCGAGCACGATCTGTCCGCCGTGCGTGTGACCGCTCAAGACGAGATCGATCTTCTGCTCGGCTGCCTGGGCAAGGAAGTATGGCCGGTGGCAGAGCAGAATTTGCGGGCCGTCATGCCCGCCAGTTCCCCGTGCAATGCGTATCTTTTCGGCTGCACGGCTCGGGCTTCCCACGTCATCCACGCCCAGCAGGTCGAACCGCGCGCCTCCCCTGGCAATGGTCACGCGGTCGTTGCGCAAGAGCTTAACGCCGCAATCATTCACCTCGCGAGCGACGAGCTCGGGGTCGGAGGCGTAGAAATCGTGGTTCCCCATGATCCCGTACACTCCGTGCGGAGCCCTCAGGGCGCTAAAGGCCTCTGCAAACGGATACACTTCGTCAGTGAGGCTGTTCACGAAATCCCCCGCCACGACGATCAGGTCGGCGTTCATGCCATTCAAGAGGGTCACGTACTCGTCCATCTCCCGCTTTGTCATAAAAATGCTTGAGTGGACATCGCTCGCCAGCGCAATGGTGAATCCGTCAAATGCAGGGGGCAGCATAGCAATCGGAAACTCTGCTGTCGTCAATTCAGGATGTGTTCGTCCCACAAGAGCGCCATAGGCAGTACCCCCAAACGAAACTGCGGTCACAGTGTACATGCCGCGGCGCAGGAAGGTTCGCCTTGATGCGTCAAATTCCTGAAACGCCGGTTCCCTCTTCAAAAGCCGGAGCCTGGCCTTTACCCGGGAGAAGCGGGTCGAAACCCACACGATCAGCTTGAAGGGGAGTTTGACCAGGGATGCCGCAATAACAACAAGCCCCAGGAAGAAGGTGGCGCCATACCAGATATAGAAGGGATACACGCCTAGAAACTCGAACCACTCGGGGAACTCAACCACGCGGGGCCGAAGGAAGACCAAGACGAGAAAAACTGCATTGAAGAATATGAAGATGCTTACCACTACGCCGCGCAATACCCGTGCTGCCAGCCTAGTAGTCTTGAGCCAGTTCCACACTCTTCGGAAAAGGACGAATTGGAGGAGGAAAACAACCGCGAGAAGAGTGAATCGAAACAACTGTGCTCCTTTCAGCTACGGGATATAACGCAGCGTTGGCTGCGTTTCATACTTCTAACCTCAAGAAACGGTCAAAAGTTCAGAAGTTTTTGATACAATCTCGAATATTCGCGAGCGGTCCATGCAGCATCGTGTTGCGTGGCCCAGGCTTTTGCTGCTGATCGGATGTTCCCGTAGCGCACGGGATCTTCGGCAAGCGCGATAACTGCATCCGCCAGTCCCTCGGGGTCCCCCGGAGGAGAAGCCACCGCGCATCTGCCTTCAAGATCTGCCACGAGTCCCACCCGCGTCCCGCAGACCACGCATCCCGCGGCGCATGCCTCCGAAATCACGACCCCTTGCGCTTCGTACAACGAGGTGTGGAGCAGAAAGTCGGCATCACAATAGAGCGGGGGAAGCTGTTCGTGGTGTACATGTCCCAGAAATCGCACCTTGTCTCGAATGCCCATCTCTCCGGCAAGTTTTTCGGTGCGCCCGTCCAGCAGATCGCGGCCGGCAATGGTCAGCTGGGAATCTGTTTTCCGCGTGACGATCTGGAAAGCCCGAAGGAGCGTCTCCTGGTCCTTCACGCGGTTCAGGTCCCCGACGTGAAGAAGCCTGAGCGGACGTGCAGGCGCCTGGCGCGAGGGACTGCAAAAGAACATTTCCGGTGCGCCGTATGGAATGATTTGTATGTCCCGCTTCAACCCACGGGAGCTGATCGCATCTACCTGGAATTGCGTCAGCGCCGTGACGGCCGTGGCACGGCGGCAGATCCAGAGAGTCAGAGCCTTGGTGGAAAGCCGGGACATATTCCCGTACCCGATGGCAGGCAGCGAGGCAGCTTCTCCTCCCTGCAGCGTAACGATCGAAGACAAGCCGGTGAGCAAGTCCGAACCAACGGCCGCAAGGCCGCCGGGTGTTGCCCAGAAGCCATGGACAAGATCAAAGGGGTGTTCCCGATGCATCTTCCTGAACGTCCGGACGAGGTGGGCGGCACGCTGGAGTATCGAATCATCGTGCCGTACTGGCACGACGCGGACGTCTGCCCTCCCGCAGCTATAACCATCGGATTCACCTGTGGGTGGAATGACGGTGAAGACGGTCACAGAAAAGTCTGCTGACAACCGTTGGATAAGGTCGACGAGTGCGGGTGTATATGTTCCAGCGGGAGACCGGCGGAGGCTTGCAGCCATAAACATTGCCACCTGTTTCATTGCTGGCTCTGCTCCCGGCGGTGGGTACGCATGAGCGCATCTGCAGCGCGCAGGACAGCGTCAGGTGTGACCCTGGTCAGGCAGCGGTTGTCTCCGTACTTGCATTGAGCTCGCATGCAGGCGCCGCACGGAAGGTCTCCGCTGTGGAAAGCGTGCACATGGTCTCCCGTAGGGAGAGACCAAAAGTGGCGGCTTGATCCGAACAGCGCGACCAGGGGTGTCCCCACGCACCAGGCCATGTGCATCAGCCCGGAGTCCTCGGTAATGGCGACATCCACAAAGGCAAGTAGCGCGAAGGCCACGTCGAGTGGCGTGCGGTTTGTAAGGTCGATGAGCTTGCTCCCCAGCTGACCGGCGAGAACCTGCGACGCAACGCTGAGACGCTCAGTGCCGACGAGGAGAAACCGGATCGTGTTGGCTCCGGGCCACGTACGGGACAGTTCGGCGTAGTTGCTCAAAGGCCAGTTACGTGTCTCCCACAATCCGGCCGGGTTGAACAACACAAGATGGTCTCCCGGATGCCACCCATGGGAGCGGAGGAGCGCCTCAGCGTTCTGCGTTGCGCTCTGCGTGAACCGCTGTTCAAAGACCGGAACCAGGGCGTGAAAGCCAGTGTCATGAAAGACGCTCAGCGTCCGATCGCACGCCGGGAGCTGGCTGAAACGGTCGAATTCTCCCCACGACTCGGGGCGGATCATGCGGCGAATCCACCGGCTTTTCCAGTTTCGCTGGAGATCCAGCACCACCTGGAATCGCTGTTGACGAAGTTGCTTACCTGTGGCCAGGAGTTCGCTCGATTCCACGATTCTTCCCGGTGGCCTCCGAAGGAGAACGACCGTATCAAAGAGGTGTACAGCGTTCGCGAGTGGAGCCGCGTCCGGAGAAGTGAGAAGATCGATCCGCGCATCCGGATAGCGCCGCCGCAACGCTGCGCAGGCAGGCAGTGTGAGCGCGACATCGCCAATCGCATGGAAGCGGACGACCAGGATCCTCTGCGGGTCTTCGGCCTTGGTCCAGGGGGCGATTGAACGATGCTCACGGTGACCGGGGGCGCTCATCCGAGATCTGTACCATTGAACGGGATTCACGGGAGTGATCTCCGTCGAAGCACGAGCACCGTGTGGTCTCCCAGCGCTCGAACAAGCGGGAGCGATTGAACACGGCGGTCCAGGGAGAAGAGCAGTCCGGTGAGTTTTGGATACCGCTGCACGAACGACCGCGAGGACGGTGGCGGAGCGACAACATTAAGGCCTGCAATTGTGACAACCTCGAACAGATCTCCAGCGCTGCGACGAAGGGAGCGAATGGAATGGTACCATGTATCGACGGTCCCAGTTCCGACTCGAACTGGCACCGGAGCTCCGGTGCGCCGGCGCAAAGCACCCCTCCAGGCTCCCCGCACCGCGAACGCGGTACCCTCCCAGAGCGAATGGGCTCCGAGCAGGCAGAGAACCGCCGTTCCGCCGGGCCGGAGCAGGCGATGACACTCCCGAAGAGTCGCCCGCAGGTCGGGGATGCAGCTCAGTCCCCCGAAGTTTGAGAGCATGGCATCAAATGCCGAATCCCGGAACGCAGCGAGAGACGATGCATCCATTTGCACGAACAGCGGGCGGGGTACCACGGAGCATGATTTTGCGGCCGCCTCGTCGAGCATCCCGTAGGAGCGGTCCATACCGACAACCTGAAACCCACGTTCGGCGAGCAGGACCGCGTCTTCGCCGGTGCCGCACGCAAGATCCAGGACGGTGCCGGCGGGAGGGAAGAAGCGCTGGGTCAGATCATGGATCCTCTCCCTGAGGAGGCCGACGGACGGGAGACGCGTGAACGACACATCGTAGCCGTTCGCGACCTCCGAGAAAGGGTCAGTATCTGGTGGCGCGGGCTTCATCGGGTGAGCAACATGCCTAGCTGTGCGGCCTTCGTCTTGAGGAAGATGCCGGCAATAGATGTCCATCTCTTCCCGTCGTCGTTCATCATCCGGGAGAGGTTCGCTTCGTTGACGATCCTGCGGTTGGCAAACCAGTAGAACCGTCGGGAGCAGCGGCCGGTGATCTCGATCATCCGGTCGTTCCACTCGCCGAACGGGAGAGAAGGTAGGAGGAGTGAATCGCGATTCTCCTCGTAGAACTTCGTGCCTTTGATCGGGTAGGCGACCGTGGTGAGGACAATGTCAGGCCGGGATGCCCGTACATGCCGAATTGTTGCCTCGATATCCTTGCGGGTCTCACCCGTATACCCGAGCATTATGAACATGCCTACCTCGATGCCGTGGCGCCTAGCGAGGTGCGTCATGGCCTGTACCTGCTCGACCCGGACGCGGCGCGACATGGCATCAAGGATCCGCTGGGAGCCGGATTCGCTGCCAATCCACAGGCGACGGCAGCCCGTGGAAGCGAGCGACCGCACAACATCCTCGTTCATGCGGTCGGCCCGGGTAATGCACTCGTAGTTTATGGAAAGCCTCCGGCGCCGCAGCTCATCTTCCAGCCCAAAGAGCCATCGATGGCTGATCGTGAACACATCGTCGGCAAACCAGAATGCGTCAGGATGGTATGACGCCAGAAGCCACTCAATCTCGTCGGCAACAAGGCGGGGTGAACGTCGGCGATATGATTCGCCGTACACGCCGTGGCTGCACCAGGTGCATGTATAAGGGCAGCCTCGCATGGTGATCATTGAAAGAGAAGCAAAACCATGCCGGGCGCGCCAGGCGGAAAGATACGGGGCCAAAGACACCTTGCTCCTGTCCGGGGCGGGGAGGATGTCAATATCCTGCAGCATTGCGCGCGGTGGCGTCCGCACCAGATTCCCGTCCTGATCAAGGAACGCTATGCCGGAGACTTGCCTGAGTGCTTCGTGCCCCCGGGCGATGGCCGGAAGCAGCTCGGACAGGGTGATTTCGGCCTCGCCGATGACCACGATGTCTGCCCCGTTGCGGAGGAACTCCTCGGCATAGAACGCCGGCTCAGGCCCGCCAACGATGACTGTGGCTCCGTGCCGCTTTGCGCATGCAATCATGCGTACAGCGGCGAATTTCGTCATCATGTTGACGTAGATGCCCACCACGGAGGATTGCGCGCGGGCCAGTTCCGCTTCAAACGCAGGGAACGTAGAGAATGTCGAATCGAACACCTGGGTGCGAAAGCCCCGTGCATCGAGATACGCCGCGATCGAGAGGATCCCGAGCGGGACATAAGGCTTCATGATCCGTTGCTCTGCCGGATCGTCGCCGAGGAAATAGCCATGCGTGAGCAAAATGTCCATAGGGAAACTACCGTTCTGCCAGCATCTGGAGCCGGCGCTCGACAACGGGGAGTGTGAGAGCATGGTACACTGTAGCAGCGATGCGGCGGACCTTTCGGGGATTCACATCCCACGGGTGCAGAATCCAGCCTTTGAGCATATCCACCCCTTGCCAGATCCGGAAGCGCTTGTGTGTGACTTTGTGCAGGATCCGGTAATAGTCAGGGCTGAAGGTCCCGCGAAACATCATAGCCAGATCCTCGCTGTCCACCCAGTTGTGCTTTTCGCCGAGCTGTGCGCGCACCGTGTCGTAGAACTTTGTGCCGGGAAGCGGATACGAAACGGAGATGCCAATATCGTCCGGCTTGCAGTCGCGAAGCATCTTAAGCGTCAGCGCGATATCCTCCTGGGTCTCACCCGGATAACCGAATTGAAGAAAGAACCCGACCGCGATGCCCGCCTGTTTGAGTTGCTGGCATGCATTGCGTATCTGTTCTACGGTTGTGCCTTTCTCCATCGCATCCAGGATCTTCTGCGAGCCGGACTCGGCACCGACCCAGACTGATACGCACCCGGCGGCTCGCAGATCGGCAATCACCGTATCCTTTAGAAGCAGGTCAACGCGGGCCAGGCACTTGAAGGGGATGCGAGCATTGCGCCGCGTGATTTCCGCGCGGAAGGCGGAGACCCAGCCGGGCTTCAGGCCAAAGATATCATCACAGAACCAGACGTGATCGGGATGAATGGTGTCGCGCAGCAGGATCATCTCATCCACCACATTCCCCGGGCTGCGGGAGTTGTAGACTTGTCCATAGAGAGGCTTCGCACACCAGTTGCAGTGGAAAGGACAACCGCGGGTGGTCACCATGTTCACGGAGAAGTACCCGTGCCGCTTCTCCCACGCCCGGCGATATTGGTCGACGTCTACGAGCTCTCGAGCAGGCATCGGCAAGACATCCAGGGTGCGTATGACGTCTCGTTGTGGCGTGCGGCTGATCCCCTGGCCTGTGTGAAATGCGAGGCCGCGGATGTCTTCCGGTATTCCTTTGCCCCGGAGCAGGTGGTCCAACAGTTCTCCGAGCGTGCGCTCGCCCTCACCGCAAATGACAAAGTCTGCGGAATGCGAGAAATACTCTTCGAGGTGATCCGTTGCGTCGGAGCCGTGAATGATCACCTGACATCCGGATCGTTTTCCCATCTCGGACATCGAGAAAGCCGCTTCTCGCATCCTCGTGAGACACATCTTGGTGAGGTAATTGAAGTCATCGTCGTATATGACGAGCACGCTCGGGTGATGCCTGGCGATGGCGTCGAGGAGCTCATCTTCTCCCCGGGCCAGCATGCTGTCGAACAGGGCAACAGTGTAGCCTTGCTCGCGCACGAAGGCGGCTGCGTAGAGTGTTCCGAGGGGAGGATAGGGCATCATGGCCCTGAATTCTTTCGTGTCGAAGCGGAGAAAATATGAATGGGTGAAGAGGACGTCAACCATCAATCTGCTACTCCGTGTTCCTTCAGTTTCTTCTCGTAGAGAGAGAGGATTTTCTCCTGAAAATCTCCGCCGTAGGCACAGGACTCCTGCCGTGTTGAGTGGAAAATGCGCTCTCGGGTCTCCTCGTCAAGCTGCGGATAGCGCCTGCGCCAGACGCGCCTCATTGCGTGCAGAAGGTAGTCGTCCAGTGCATCGGCCGGAAGAAGGACAAAGGGGGCTTCCAGCATGCGCTGAAGGATGCTTCGCCGGTCGTTCAGGATGACCTGAGGAAGAAGGCTCAGGTCGAAATTCGGGAAGAAGTCCTCGATCCACGCATTGGCTGCCATGTAGTCGTTGAAGAGCATGGAGCCGTAGAGGGGTTTCAAATGTCCGATCTCCGTTGCCAGATAAATGTCTTGTTGTTCAAGCTGAAGATGGTCTGTAGTGACGAAGAAATTCAGGCAGAAGAACTTCTTCTTGTTGAGAAGAAACGTTTTCTTGAACAGGACCAGGAGGGCGCGGGCGATCCACAGCCTCCCGGGTGCCGTCAGGATGAAAAAGTCGATGTCGCTGCTCGGGATCGTGGCATTCTTCGAAAGGTCTCCTGACACGAACACACCCCGGACGAAGGGAAAGCGCTTGATGATGTGCGTCGACAGCTGTGCCATCCTCCACATTCTCTCGGCATGGTGCTGCCGCTCCTTCCGCTCCTGCACGACAGTGCTTGTTCTCGAGCTGATGAAGAAGAACCCCTCATTCTCTCCGACTGCCGGTCCGGGGCCGTGAGACGCCAGATACGCGCAGAAGTCCGGGAACGAGAGTTTTGTGCCTGGCAGAAAGGCGTAGAGTTCCTGTGCAGTCAGCGGGTACTGCCAGATATCGTAGTACAGGAGCGTTTGGAGGATGCCTCGTTCGAGATTTTGCATTGCCGATTCAGAGTGGTGGAGCAATATCGGAATAATCGGTCTTCCCTGCAAGCACGCGGGCGCACAGGAACAACCAGCGTTTGTGGCTTTTCCTGTAAACACTTGAGAGGAAACCCGAGTTGCTTCGGAATTGGATTCTCATTGGTCGTTTCTGTATATTTGTCGCATGCCTGATTTCAGACCATACCTCCAGCGGGTTCTACGAATCCTCAAGGGAAAAAGATTCCTCACGGTGGTTGGCGGCATCATCGGCCTCTTCGTCCTGATGAACTACATTCTGCTGCCTGCGTACGTGCGGCATGGAGGGACGCTTACGGTGCCGGATGTCACGGGTGTGCCGTTCGATACCGCGCGCGCGATGATTGATGGGAGCGGATTGCAGACGATTCAGGCTGAAACGAGGCCGGATCCCGACCATCCGTCGGGTACAGTGATCAACCAGAACCCGCAGGCGGGAGCTGTCGTAAAGCATGGGCGGCGGGTGTATCTGACTATCAGCGGGGGAGAGGCCCAGGTCCTGGTGCCGTCGCTGCGGGGAAGGTCGACACGGGACGCCAAGTTCGCGCTCGAGCGCTATGGGTTGAAGCTGGGAGGGATCAACTATGCCACCTCCGGCAACTTCCCGGAGAACACGATCATCGAGCAATCGATCGCTGCGGAGTCCCGGGTGAGCCGGGGCACCGTCGTCAACATTACCGTCAGTCGCGGCCAGGAAATGCATCAGATCCAGGTACCGCAGCTGGTGGGAAAGTCTACCACAGAGGCGGAAAAACTGCTCTTGAGTGCCCGCCTGAAGGTCGGGAATATTTCCTTTCAGCCAAGTTTCGACCTGCTCCCGAACACGGTGGTCGATCAATTCCCCCGGTCTGGTGAAATGGTGAACGAAGGACAGGCGGTGGATCTGTTTATTGTCAAGGCGGGAAAGCCCGCTGAAGAAATTCAGGCTCCCAAGCATCCACATTGACCATGGTACGCATCGCCCCGTCGCTCCTCGCATCGGATTTCTCGGACCTCAAAGGCCAGATCGCGCTGGCGGAAAAGGGAGGTGCCGACTTCTTGCACCTCGATGTCATGGACGGTCATTTCGTCCCGAACATCACGTTCGGCCCTCCGTTGATCTCCTCGCTTCGCCGTCTCACCAACCTCCCATTCGACACGCATCTCATGATCCAGGGTGCGGACGACTCCCTCGAAGACTTCCGGAAGGCCGGGGCAGACATCATGACGGTCCACTATGAGGCCTGCCCGCACCTGCACCGCACGGTGCAACAGATCCACAATCTCGGGGCCAGGGCGGGAGTCTGCATCAATCCTGCGACGCCGGTCATGTTGTTGTCCGATATCATCAGGGACGTCGACCTGGTCCTGATCATGTCGGTGAACCCCGGGTTCGGCGGGCAGTCCTTCATTCCGCACTCCCTGCAGAAGCTGCGTGAGGCGTCCGCCATGATCCGGGAGGTCAAGCCGGAGGTGATGCTGGAAGTGGACGGCGGGATCGATGACGTTACTGCCGGGGCCGTCGTGGAGGCCGGCGCCACGGTTCTGGTGGCCGGAACCTACGTCTTCGGCGCACCGGACATTCCCGGGGCCATTCGCTCACTTCGCGAGCATGCCTTGCGCTCCCGGACCATTTGATCACCTGCCTGTGAAAGATTTCTCACTTTTTTCTTGACAAAGCGGGTCCAATGCCTTACCTTTGAAGGCAATTAACGTGTTTGTCCTTATTAATTAAGGTGCCACGCAAACATGACCGCTTCTCACGAAACCGCGGCGCTGGACGAGATCGACGCAAAGATCCTGGAGATCCTTCAACGGAACGGTCGAACCAGGAGAAATGACCTTGCCGAGAAAGTGGGGCTCTCGCTCCCTTCCGTCAGCGAACGCCTGCGCAAGCTGGAGGACAACGGGACCATTACCGGGTACTTTGCCACGGTGGATGCGAAGAAGCTGGGCAGAGATATCACGGCGTTTATCTTTGTGACCAGCGATTCGTCCAAGCATTACGGTCAGCTCGTGGACCACGCGGCTGCCCTGGACGACATCCTTGAGTGCCATGCGATCACCGGAGAAGGGAGCCATCTCCTGAAGGTCCGGACGGCAAACACGACGTCGCTTGAACGCTTGCTGGCAAAGATACAGGCCTGGCCAGGGGTGTTGAGCACGCGCACTAATCTTGTCCTCTCCACCTCCAAAGAAAGCATGAGAATCAAAGTGGAGGCCAGCAAATGACGCAGATTAACACGGGTGATACGGCGTTCATGCTCTTGTGCGCGGCCCTCGTGCTTTTCATGACCCCCGGGCTGGCCTTCTTTTACGGCGGCCTGGTACGAAGCAAAAACGTCGTGAACACCATGATGATGAGCTTCGTCGCGATGGGCATCGTGGCAGTCCAGTGGGTGCTTGCCGGCTACAGCATCGCTTTTAGCCCGAACCATGGCGCCTTCGGCTTTTTTTTCGGCGGGCTGGAGTGGCTTGGCCTGGAGGGCGTGGGGCTCGTACCGAACCCGGACTATGGACCGACCATTCCGCATCAGCTCTTCATGATCTATCAGGCGATGTTTGCCATCATCACGCCCGCGCTGATTTCCGGCGCGATCGTTGAGCGGATGAAATTCAAGGCGTATGCCCTGTTCATTCTTCTCTGGTCCACGTGTTCCTACGACCTTGTTGCCCACTGGGTCTGGGGGACCGGTGGGTGGCTGAAAAATCTCGGGGCGCTCGACTTTGCAGGCGGAACGGTGGTACACATCAACGCCGGTGTCTCAGCCCTCGTCGCATCCGTGATGCTCGGTCCGCGGAACGACTTTCCGCACCGCTCGTCTCCTCCACACAACGTGACACTGGCGCTGTTGGGAGGGGGCATGCTCTGGTTCGGGTGGTTCGGGTTCAATGCAGGAAGTGCCATCGCCTCGGGGGCGCTGGCAACAGTGGCCTTCGTGGCAACAAATACGGCCGCCGGCGCTGGCATGCTCGGGTGGATGATTCTGGACACCGTGCTCAAAGGAAAACCCACGGCGGTGGGAGCGATCACCGGCGCCGTCGCGGGACTGGTTGCGATCACGCCGGCCTGCGGTTTTGTCACACCGATGGGGGCTGTTGTCATCGGGCTTGGCGTTTCGGGGGTCTGTTACTGGGCGTTGAATCAGAGAATCCGCTGGCACCTGGACGATACCCTCGACGCATTCTCCGTCCACGGCGTGGGAGGCATCTTCGGCGCGCTCATGACGGGCCTGCTGGCGACCACGGCGGTGAACGCTGCGGGCGGCAATGGATTGTTCTATGGCAATCCCCACCAATTTGTTGTCCAGTGCATCGCTGTGGTCTCAACCGCGACATTCGCAGGGGGCGTCACCTTCGTCCTGCTCAAGGCGATCGACCTCGCGATCGGCATTCGAAGCGATGATGAGCAGCAGCACGAAGGTCTCGACTTCGTCGAGCATGGCGAACAGGGATATCACGAAATCGTCTAAACCGTTTTCATCCACTACATAAAGGAAGCTTACCCATGGCAAAGAAGACACCGGAGGCAAAGAAGGGACCGGAGTCGCACGTTTCCAGCGTGTTCAAGACCATCAAGGACCAGAACGTGAAGATGATTGATTTCAAGTTCATGGACTTTCCTGGACAATGGCAGCACTTCTCCGTGCCGGTCGCACAGCTTGAAGAGAAGTCTTTTGATGAAGGGTTTGGTTTCGATGGATCGAGCATCCGGGGCTGGAAGGCGATCAATGAGAGCGATATGCTCATTATTCCCGATGCGTCTTCGGCCTTCATCGATCAGTTCATCGAAGTGAAGACGCTCAGCCTGATCTGCGACGTGTACGATCCAATCACGAAGGAACGGTACGAGCGTTGTCCGCGCAGTATAGCCCAAAAGGCGGAAGCATACCTGAAGTCCACGGGGATTGCGGACACGGCCTCTTTCGGGGCCGAGGCGGAGTTCTTTATTTTTGACGATATCCGCTTTGACACGAATGAGCACTGCAGCTATTACTACCTGGATTCAGTGGAAGGGCGCTGGAATTCTGGCCGGGAAGAAATGCCCAACCTTGGCTACAAGCCGCGCTACAAGGAAGGATACTTTCCCGTCCCTCCGACAGACCAACTGCAGGATCTGCGCAACGAGATGACGCAGAATCTGCTTGCAGTGGGACTCCAGGTGGAAGCGCAGCATCATGAGGTAGCAACCGCCGGACAATCTGAGATCGACCTGCGCTTCGCCCCCCTCCTCAAAAGCGCGGATGCCATGCTGCTGTTCAAGTATATCATCAAGAACACAGCGCGCCTGCGGGGCAGAACGGTGACGTTCATGCCCAAGCCGCTCTTCGCGGACAATGGTTCCGGCATGCACGTTCACCAGAGCCTCTGGAAAGGGGGGAAGCCGCTGTTCTATGGAAACGGGTATGCGAACCTGAGCGACATGGCGCTGTACTACGTCGGTGGGCTCCTGAAGCATGCCCCGGCGCTTTGCGCCATCACGAATCCGACCACGAATTCCTACAAGCGGCTGGTTCCCGGCTTTGAGGCCCCGGTCAACCTGGCGTATTCGCAGCGCAATCGAAGCGCGTCGGTGCGGATCCCGATGTATTCGGCCAATCCAAAGTCCAAGCGCATTGAGTTCCGCTGTCCGGACGCTGCGTGCAATCCGTACCTTGCTTTTTCGGCCCTGCTCCTGGCCGGATTGGACGGGATCATGAACAAGATCGACCCGGGAGATCCGCTCGACAAGGACATCTATGACATGGAGCCGGAGGAACTCAAAAATGTGCCTTCCACTCCGGGATCGCTGGATGAGGCGCTTCATATGCTCGAGCGGGACCACGATTTCCTCCTTCGCGGAGATGTGTTCACGGAAGAAGTCATCAACGCATGGATCTCGTACAAGATGGACAAGGAGGTCAAACCGATGGCGCTCCGTCCCCATCCATATGAGTTCGGCCTCTATTATGATGTCTAGGCTGAGGCAGATTCATAGTCCCCGTTTCACGCGTGCTGCCATATTCCCGGTGCCGAAAGGCACCGGGTTTTTTTGCGGCTGAAGAACGCCTGCACCGATGACTTGTTTTTCCAAACGAGATTGCCTATTTTCTGTGCCATGGATTACTCGAGAATTTCTTACAAGGTAGAGGGACGGCAGGCGATCATCACGCTCAAGCGGCCGGAGAAGCGGAACGCCATGGATGATGTCATGGTGAACGAGCTCACGGTCGCATTTGCCGCGGCCGGGCGCGACCAGGAGGTCAAAGCGTTGCTTCTTCAAGCTTCCGGGCCGGCTTTCTGCGCAGGCGCCGACCTCGGATACCTGAGCCGGGTGGCGAAGTTTGACCTGGAAGAGAACCGGTTGGATTCCTTCCGGCTTGCGAACCTCTTCCGGACTATCCATGAGCTTCGGAAGCCCGTTGTGGCGCTTGTGAATGGGCCCGCTCTGGCGGGCGGATGCGGGCTCGCGAGCGTCTGCGATTTTGTGATCGCGTCGGAAGAACGGGCGGAGTTCGGATATACCGAGGTGCATATCGGCTTTGTGCCGGCAATCGTGATGTTCTTCCTTGTCAAACGGGTCGGGGAAGGGCGCGCCCGCGAGCTCGTGCTCAGGGGGAACATCCTTAGCGCTGCTGAAGCAAAGGCGATCGGTCTGGCGTCGATCGTGGTGCCTGAGAAAGACCTGCAGTCGACGGCGACGCATCTGCTCGAGGAGCTGCTCACGCAGAACAGCCTTACCTCCATGGCCCTGTGCAAGGAACTCCTTTCGAAACTCCACGGAATGAATCTTGCCGACGCGCTCGATTTCGCCGCAAACATGAACGCCGCTGCGCGCATGACCCCCGAATGCAAACAGGGCGTGGCCGCCTTCCTCAACAAGACACCGCTTACATGGTAACCCGATGAACGAAGATCTGCGTAAAAAGATCAGAACCGTACCGGACTTCCCGAAAAAAGGGATCATGTTCAGGGACATTACGACACTGATCGGTGACCACGGCGCGTTCCGTCGCTCGATCGACCTGCTGGCGGAACGCTACAAGAACGCGGGCGTGGATAAAGTGGTGAGTGTCGAGTCGCGCGGTTTTATCTTCGGCGCTCCGCTTGCATATGCGCTGGACGCGGGGTTCGTCCCGATCAGGAAACCGGGCAAGCTCCCTGCCGCGGTGACCCGCCAGGAGTATTCCCTCGAATACGGCACCGACGTCATCGAAATGCACAACGATGCGATCATGCCGGGGGAGAAGGTGCTTCTTCTGGACGACCTCCTCGCCACCGGCGGCACGATCCGTGCCGCGTGTGATCTCGTGCACCACGCAGGGGGGAAGATCGTCGGGCTGGCGTTCCTTATCGAGCTTTCCTTTCTCCACGGGCGTGACCGTCTGAAGGAGTTTGACGTCTTTTCCATTCTCCGGTATGACAGCGAGTGATGGAGTGAGGTGACTATTGTCTGGATGGATTTTCGGAATCATCGTGGTGCTGGCTATCGCGCTTGCCGTGGAGGAAGGGAGCGGTTTGCTCCCGGCCAGCACGCGGGCGCCGGATTTTTCGGCATTGCTCAGCACCGGAAAGCGGTTCGCCCTCGCCGACCACCGCGGGAAGAATCCCGTCGTTCTTTTTTTCTACCCGGCGGATTTCACCCAGGGCTGCACACAAGAGGTGTGCGCATTTCGGGACGTGTACGATGCGCTGATAGAAGAGGGAGCGGTTATCATCGGTATCAGTCAGGATACCCACTCCTCCCATGCCCGGTTTTCTGAGGAGTACCGTCTTCCATTTCCTCTGATCAGCGATGCGGACCATGCCATCAGCAGGGCCTATGGCGTTGAAAGACTCGGGGGTTTTGTCCCCCTGCCGAAGCGCGTGACGTACGTAATCGATGAGGAAGGGATCGTGCGCGCTGCGATTCATCACGAGTTCATGATTCACAGGCATGTCGACGAAGTGCGGGAGGCACTCAAGCGGATACGTGCGGGGTGACCCCACCCCTCTGTAAATCGCCCGGGGGCCATGTTGGCGCTCAGGATTGAGGGTGGACCACGATGGAAGGACCGTACTGGTTCAACAGGGGCTGGACCGCATCCCTTGCGGCAAGCACGTAGAGCGTGGCGATCTTGATTGACATCGCTAGATATTCCTCGACACCCGTGATATTCCAGAAGAGCTGGCGCCCCATCTTCCACGGGGGCTCAAAACCCTCGTACTGCTCCATGCAGCCCCGATACTCGAGAAAGCGCTCCTGGACAACCATCCGCCATTCAACCACCTGTTGATCTGATGCTCCCTGTTCGGCAAGATGTGCATAAAACTCCTGATGCATCCCCCCGCAGATCTGTTCTCCCATCCAGGGTGAGGACGAACGGTCAATGGCAAGGGCGGCCCCGAACATCGCCCCGATCATGATCTCTCCGACGTATTGATCCTGAAGATCCGCTTCGGTGCGATCGATATTCTCGATCAGGACTCTCACAGACAACTCTCCGTCCGAGGCCATGCCTGCACGAAGCGTCTCATAGATCATGGCGCCGACTTCTCCAGGCGAGTAATGTCTGCGGAAGAGCTTCATTTGATCCTCCAGATCAAAAACGAAAAATACGACAGAGCGATGGATAAGTCAAGGCGGGCGATGGTTGCGCAGGCCTGTCCAGGCATCTCATCGGCGGACGGTTCCTTGCAAGAGACCTCGCTTTCCCCTACATTTGCTCCCATGCTACCCACCACGTCCGGAGTCACCAGTGAAAACGATCATTGAACCATTCAAGATCAAGTCAGTCGAGCCGATCAAATTCACCACGCCCGAGCAGCGCGAAGAAGTCCTGCGCCGGGGATTTTACAATCTCTTCCTCGTTCCGGCCGAGGATGTGTTGATCGATCTTTTGACGGACAGCGGAACGGCTGCCATGAGTGCAGCCCAATGGGCCGGCATCATGCAGGGCGACGAATCATACGCGGGGGCCAGAAGTTTTTATCGGTTCGAAAAGAAGGTGAAAGAACTGACAGGTTTTGCGCATGTCATCCCAACACACCAGGGAAGGGCAGCGGAGAGAATTCTCTTCTCGCTGGTTGCGGGAAAGGGGAAGTACATCCCCAACAATTCGCACTTCGACACTACCAGGGCCAACGTGGAATTTGCCGGGGGCGAAGCGGTGGACCTTCCAACCCCGGTTGGACAGGATCCAGAGGCGATCGCAGATTTCAAAGGGAATATGGATACGGCGGCGCTCGAAGCGTTCATAAAGAAGATCGGCAGCGAAAACGTCCCTCTCTGCATGATCACCATTACCAATAACTCCGGAGGGGGTCAGCCGGTCTCAATGCAGAATATACGCGAAACGCATGACATCTGTCGGAGAAACGGGATTCCTTTCTTTCTCGACGCCTGTCGTTTTGCCGAGAACGCATTCTTCATTAAGAAGCGGGAGAGCGGATATGCAGACAGGCCGGTGAAAAAGATCGTCCAGGAAATGTTCTCCTACGCCGATGGTGCCACAATGAGCGCGAAGAAGGATGCCCTTGTGAACATGGGCGGATTCCTCGGCATGAACGACAATACGCTTGCCGCCCGCGCACGTAATCTGCTCATCGTTACCGAAGGATTTCCGACCTATGGAGGGCTTGCAGGGCGAGACCTTGAAGCCATTGCGCAGGGGCTTGATGAGGTCCTGGACGAGCATTATCTCCAGTACCGGCTTCGCTCGGTCGAGTATCTTGGGGAACGGCTTGTGAAAGCGGGCGTGCCAATACTCATGCCGCCAGGCGGCCACGCGATCTACCTGAACGCCCACAAATTCCTCCCGCACATCTCTCCTGAACAGTTTCCCGGACAATCGCTGGTGGTTGAGCTCTACCGACAGGGAGGAATACGCTCGGTCGAGATTGGGAGCGTCATGTTCGGGCGGAAAAGCGAAACCGGGACGTTCATTCCCGCGAGAATGGAACTGGTGCGCCTGGCCATCCCCCGGCGGGTTTATACCCAAAGCCATATTGACTACGTTATCGAGGTTGTAGTGGAGTGTTTCAGGAAGAGGAACGGATTCCCGGGGTATCGCATCACGGAGGAGCCCCCAATGTTGAGGCATTTTACCGCGAAATTCGAGCCGATTGTGTAGAGAAGAGCCCCTATTTCGTAGAAAATCATTGCTAAAGTTGTAAAAATGCCTTATACTTTTATGGAGTCCATCTTTGAGTGCCATTTCAACTTGATCTGACTTTCCCATGAATTCGCCGGATTAAGTTGAAATGGCACTGTTCCGTTGCCATGCAGTGGCCCCGGGGAACAGGGAGGGTCAAAAACCGGTGTGCCGATGCGGGATTGAATGCCTGCAGATAGATTGTTCGGCACATATTCACAGCACTTCGGAATCTACTGAAGTGGCACGAACGCTATGATACGATGTTCGGTTTGCGGAACCGACAACGACGATCTTGCGCTTCTCTGCCGTAGCTGCAAGAGCTACCTTCAAACGAAGGTGGACACGCTGGATTTGTTTGGCACGATATGGATGTTGATCGAGGCGCCAGGGCGTGCCATGAAGCGTATAGTCCTGGCACGATATAAGAACTATGCGTACTTTTTGACTGCTCTTTTCGGGATTTCGCTGGTCTATACGGTGATGTGGTACAGAAATCTCGGGAAGGTGTTCAGTGACCTATTCATTCTCCTGGTCGGCGGGCTTATTGCCGGGCCTCTGGTCGGGATCGTCTGCGGCCTCCTGTGCAGTTTGGTTCTCACCGCCTTTGCACGATGGTTGGGAGGGAAGGCCACCGTGCGCAACACCTTTGCCGTTGTGGCATACAGCACGGTGCCTATTGTCTTTTCCCTGGTTTTCATCCTGCCCGTGGAGATCGCGGTTTTCGGACAGTCTTTCTTCGACAACAATCCGTCACCGCTTGTTCTCAAGCCGGTGGAATATGTGATTCTTATCGGCATGGATTTCATGGCAACGGTCTGGTCATGGGTTTTGCTTGTCGAAGGGATCGTCGTGGCAAACGGCTTCACAAGGGTAAAGTCGGTGTTGGCGGGAGTAGTCCTGCTCGTGCTGGCTGGCCTCTCCGCGGCGGGGCTGCATTATCTGTAACGTGTTGCCGGAGCGTGAACCTTGGACAGGAGTGAGTTCGAGAAGGTGGTTCAGGAAGAATTCGACTCGTTGCCGGTGCGATTTCATGCAACGATCGAGAATGTTCATATCATCGTGGAAGATTTGCCGGACGCGCGCTCAAGTGCCCGGAAGGGAATCAGATCCGCCGGCATGCTGTTAGGCCTGTACGAGGGAATCCCCCTGACCAGGCGGGGCGGCGATTACGGGATGTATCCGGTTGTCCCTGACCGGATTACCCTGTTCAGACAGAACATCGAGGCAATCGCCCGCGATGAGCGGGAGCTCCGGGCAAAAATCAGGGAGGTTCTCATTCACGAGATTGGACACTACTACGGGATGAGTGAAACGGAGATCCGAAGAGCCGGGTATTAACATCAACGAAAGGATCCTTTGCAATGCCGCGAGTCATGTTCACAATTTCTTACGGAATCAAACCGGAGCTACGGGAAGAATACGTCGGGTTGACGAAAGAGATGAAGGAGCATTTTACAAAGGTTGGCCGGAAGAACTATTCCGTGTTCGAGGCAAAAGCCAGAAAGAACCAGTTCACGGAAGTGTTCATCACAAACAGCGTCGAAGAATTTGACGCTCTGGAGGACAACCAGGACGAGAAGACAGAGGCGCTGGTGAGCAGACTTGAGGAATTTGTCGATGAGGAGGGGATGAAGTACAGCACGCTTATCGAAGCAGTCTGAGAAGACCGGCCGCAGGCATCGCCGCTATGCCGCTAAAAAAGCATATCGATCCCATCGCCCAGTTCATGCAGGAGCATGACGAAGCCCTGGTTCAGCTTTCGTCGCTTAACAAGGCCAGCAAAGCCATTGCCGAACACGGATTCACTCAGGATGTCTACTTCCGGTTGCTACGTGCAGTTGAGTTCGTCGAGGAGGAGGTCGGCATTCATAACAAGAGGGAGGAAGAGGCGCTTTTCCCCGTCCTTGAACGGTACGTGGAGGGTCCCACCAAGTTGATGCGGGACGACCATAAGGTGCTTGCGAAAGAATTCCGGCGCCTCCGGAGGGCCACCGACCGCATCGCAAAGAATAGGTCCAGCAAAGCGGCCGCCCGGGATCTTGCCTCCGTGTCCAAAGATATCGTTCAAAGAATGGTGAACCATATTCACAAGGAGAATCATATTCTCTTCCCGCTTGTCCAGAAATTCCTGACAAAGGACGCACTGCGGGAGGTTGCTCGGCGTATGCTCGACCTGTAGGGTTACCCTCACCGTGCCACCTGCGACCCACTTTCCATGAACCGCAACCTTACCTTCCCCGAGCTGATTTCTCTGCTGACAACGGTCTTCAAGCCACAGGCCCGCGATAAGGCGCTGACGTTCCTCGTGGATCTGCCAAACGAGAGACTGACCGACCACGCAGCCTGGATGGACAGGAGGAGGATCACGGCAGAATGGTACACCATGCTTGTTCGGAATTTTGAGGCTATTCCTTTCGTCACGGTGAACTGTTGCGCCTATCCCAATGTCGGGACCAACAATGGGAATCTTCCCGGTGTGGTCCTGCTCATCGACAGCGACAGCGGGAATCATGTCCCTCCAAGCGCAGGTGAGGTCCGACTGAGGCAGATCCTGGAGGAATCGAGCATCGTGCTTGCGTTGACAGAACTTTCCGCTACTGCGCCGTTGAAGATTCTCGCACGGGAAATTGGCTTTCGGGGGGCGACGTTGCCCGGCTTCAATCGCAGAATGATCCCTGCGCTGGGACTTGATTACGAAAAGATCAACAGCCGGGTCTTGAAGATCAAGGAACGTATGGATCGGGCCCAGGCGGCCACGGTGATCCTTTCCTCACAAGGACGAGATTGCCGACTGGACATTGATTTGCGCTTTTCAGAAGGGCATGCGAGCGGCGGCATCATACGGGAGCCGGGGATAGTCGCGAATTTGCCATCAGGTGAAGCTTACATTGTTCCATTTGAAGGTGACGGAGAGGGAAAACTAAGCCTGACTGCCGGCATTCTTCCGGTACAATTTGGTGAGGAAGTGGTCCTCTTCCGGATCGAACATAACAGAGCTGTCTCGGTCGAAGGAAGGGGCGTCGAGGCCGTGAAACAAGCGGAAAAACTGCAACTTGAGCCAGCATACGGTAACATCGCGGAGCTGGGCGTCGGAGTTCTGAGCGAGTGGGGAGTCGAACCTGTCGGAAACACGCTCCTTGACGAGAAGCTCGGCCTGCATATTGCGTTTGGCCGCAGTGATCATTTCGGAGGCATAACCGGCCCCAAGGCCTTTCGTGATCCCAATATGGTCATCCACATCGACTGGGTCTATGTGCCTTCCTGTCAACCGCTCATCAAGGTAGAATCGGTACTGTTTCACTATGACGCGGGCAGGGATGAACAGATATTCAGGAACGGAATTTTGTTGATATAGAGGAACATAATTCATTGCAGCTTAAAAAGTTACAACGCTCTTCAGAAAGTCAGCTTTCGCTCCAGTGGGACGATGGCCACGCGGGATTCACGTCCCTGCAACTGTTGAGGGATGCATGCCCATGTGCAGGATGCCAGGGCGAGACGGTCCTTTTCCAGGCGTATGTGCCGGCGCCTGCGGACAAGAATACTCCAGGAAGGTACGTTCTAATGGGGGCGGAATCGATCGGGAATTATGCGATGCGGTTCGTCTGGGAAGATGGTCACCAGGAAGGGATCTATACATGGGAGCGCCTTCGATCCCTCTGCGAATGCGATGAGTGTGTTGCACGCCGTAAATGGCAGGGTTAATAATGGAAAAGCCCAAGGTTGACCACTCGCAAGTTCTGCGACGGTTTCCGTACGGACTCTACCTTGTAGGTGCTTCGAGGAACGGACACCCACTCGTGATCCTTGCCAATTGGGTGACGCAGGTCTCGTTCTCACCACCACTCGTAGCCGCTGCTATCGAAGTTGAAAGCAAGATCCACCAGTTCATCACCGACTCGGGCTACTTTTCCGTGAACGTCCTCCCGGCTGGCAACATCGACCTTCCAAAGGACTTTCTTAAGGGGCAGGAACCAAGAGAAGGGCTAATCAACGGGCATGCGTTTCACCCCGCCAGGCATGGCTCGCCGTTGATCGAAGATGCGAGCGCATGCCTGGAATGCCAGGTTGTCGCAACAAATGATGCTGGAGATCACACACTTTTTGTGGGGCAGGTGACTTACAGTATACAGAATTTTGCAAGCCCCGGATTGACACTTAAGGAAAGTGGGCTAAGCTATTTCAAGAAAAATAGTTAACTGACCTCATTTCTACTTCCGTTTATCCATGGTAGCGAGGACTTTGATTGGCTTGCCTTCGCGCATTACCTCAACTTCAACCTGATCTCCCGCTTTGAGTTCGCCCAGCAGACCCATATAGTCGTAGATGTTCATGACCTTTTTCCCGCCCATCTTCACGATGATATCGCCGGATTTCAATCCCGCGCGCTCGGCTGGACCTTTTGGCCGAATGCCGCCAATCCTCATCCCTCCGGTACTTTCGCCATAGTCAGGGATGATCCCGAGTGTGACCGAGAAGCCTCGGCTGTCCCCGGAAGCCATCGGGGCAGCGGATTGTGTTTTCACGTATTGCGGGCGCTCAGCCAGGGTATCAAGATCGCCTACGATACTGTAAACGTAACGGACAATCTTCTGCTCGCCGGTATAGTTGATTTTGTCCCATGTATCGGACGGTCTGTGGTAATCATTGTGCGTCCCGGTAAAGAAGTGGAGCACAGGCATCTCTTTCCCGTAGAACTCAGCCTGGTCACTCGGGCCGAAACCATCTGGAATCGATTTCAGCGTGAACGTGGAATCGCGGTCATACTCGGTAAGCATGCGGTTCCAAACCGGGGAGCTGCCGGTACCGTACACTGTAAGCGACTTGTGATCGAGGCGCCCGATCATGTCCATATTCAGCATTGCCACCGTTCGCTGTAATGGGACAATTGGATGATTGACGTAGTAGCCGGAACCCAGAGTGCCAAGTTCCTCACCGGTGAAGAAGATAAAGAGAATCGTGCGACCTTCAGGAGGCTTGTGCGCTCCGAACGCTTCCGCCAGTTCAAGCAGTCCTGCAGTTCCCGATGCGTTGTCATCGGCGCCATGGTGCACCGCCACTGTGTCCGGTTGGAGGGATCCCGATCCAGGGCCGCCCATGCCAAGGTGGTCCATGTGGGCCCCGACGATAATGACCTGATCGTTGAGCTTAGGGTTCTCTCCTTCAAGCACTCCGAGAATATTGGCCGTTTTGGATTTGATTTGTATGATCTCGGTTTCAAGCTCCACCGTGGTCGCTCCCATATCGAAGCTGACGGGATTGCGTGAGGATTTAATGCTGTCCTGTATGACTTGTAGCGAGAGCTTGCGCGGTTGCAGCAAGGTCTCAAAGGGCGCACGCTTCATCGAGATTGCTGCAATGCCTGAGCTCTCGAAAGACCGGTCCGCCGTCAGCCGCAGGATTTCGTCTTCCGGCTCATCTGCAGGCCCGGGAATAATGATAATGCCCTTGGCCCCTTTGTCGCGCGCAACGCGTGCCTTGTTCCTGAACGAGCTCAATGCGGTGAACGGGCTGTGAGGGTCATTTCCATCAGGAGAGAATCTGAGCACCACGACGACCTTTCCCGATACGTCGAGGTTCCTGTAATCGTCATACTTGTTGTCTGGGGAGGAGATTCCGTACCCGGCAAAGACGAGCGGGCCGCTCACCTCGCCGCTCGAGGAGAATCCAAACGGGCGGTAGGCATCATCGGCTTTGAGTGTCAAGTTCCCGCCGGGGACGTCTGGGCCTTCGAACGCCAGAGAGTTTTTTGGTCCCAGCTTCACCGACGAGACGAACTCGAAGTTCTGAAAGTAGGTGGCGTTGTCTCCCATCGGTTGTAGCCCATACTTCTTCATCAACCCCGCAATATACTCCGATGCGCGCTGATTTCCTTCGGTTCCTGCGGCACGCCCCGCCAGGGCATCGGAAGCAAGGTACTTCACATGAGCCTGAAGATCCGAGGCAGTAATCTCCGGTGAACTCTGTGCGTACGCAGCGAAGGAGAGGAGGGATATAAGCGTGAGTGTGCCCAGAACAGGACGGAACATGATGCTCCCTTCGAAGTTGATCGTTGATGAAATGAATGCCAGGTAATCACGTCTTGATGTGCTGCAACTCTGCTTTCAGCTTGTTGAAGGATTCCTGGGAATTGGGATTGTACGCGCGGTCAATGTACGCGATCTTGCCTGTCCGATCCACGAGATATATCGTTCTCCGGTTGAACCCGGATTGAGGATTGTAGCTTTGATACGCCTTGGCAACGGCATGGTTGTGATCGCTCAACAGCGTGAACTGCAGATGCTGATACTTCGCCCACTCGTGATGGGAAAAAACATAGTCTCCGCTGATCCCAAGGACATCGGCCCCGAGTTGAGAAAGCGAAGCGAAATTGTCACGCATGGTGCACATTTCCGCAGTGCAGCCGCCGCTCCAGTCGGCTGGATAGAACGCGAGGATGATAGTGTTAAGGCCAATTCGGTCGGCCAGATGTACCCCGGCCCGGATAACGCTATCTTTTGTCGCGGCCGGTAGCGTGAAGTCTGGAGCGTGGTCGCCGACTTTGACGCTGTCCTGAGCGGAGAGGGTCTGAGCAAAGAACAGGGCACAAGCGATCAGAATGAGCGGGATGAAGTTGACGCGTGCATGCATGACAGGAGCCTCCTTCGCAATGGCAATGTACCTTTCCACGCGCTAAAGTTCAAGAGAAAAGGCACATCAAAGGGCCTTTCCGCAACTTCTTGACTGGCGGGAGAGTTTATTATATATTCGGCAGACGAGGCTAACATGAAATTCCAGGACATGGTAGCGATTATCACCGGCGGCACAGGAGCCTTGGGAGGCACCCTCGTGCGCACCTTTATTAACGATGGGGCATCTGTTGCAGTTCCAATCCACCAGCGGCGCGCGCTTGACACATTGGAGGGGTTTCCCGCTGAGAGCCTGCAGAGGCTGCTTCTCGTCCCTTCCGACCTGCTTTCGCGAGAAGATGTCCATGCTTTTGTAGAAAGGGTTCTCGGGCAGTGGAAGCGCGTGGACTTCCTGATCCACGCCGTGGGCGCTTACGCCGGAGGAAAGCGCGTGGAGGAAGTCACGGAAGAGGAGTGGGACCGGATGATGGACGTGAACCTTAAGACAGCATTCCTCATGTGCAATGCCGTGCTTCCATCGATGCGCGCCCGGGGTTTCGGCCGCATCGTGACGATTGGGGCAATGCCCGCGTTGAGGCCCACGGCAAAACGGGGGCCATATCAGGTTTCAAAGCGGGCGCTGATAACCCTCATGGAAACTATCGCGGAGGAGACGAAGGGGAGCGGCATAACGGCCAACGCTGTCGTTCCCGGCACCATCCATACCCCGGAAAATGTGGAATCCATGCCGGATGCAGACAGGTCGAAGTGGGTTCCTCCTGAAGAAATTTCTGCCCTGGTTGCGTATCTCTGCACGTCCGACGCGCGCTCCATTAGCGGCAATGCAATGAAGATCCTCGGGGGAGCCTAGGCGACGATGTGGGGTGTCCTTGTCTCCGTTTGACTTTCACGAGGAAATCGGTTATTTTTCAGAAAAATCAAGTGCGAATGAGTTCGGGATTCCATCGAGTAAGGAGATCGGGCGGGAACAGAGAATGGTTCCTGCCTTTTTCGTTTTCATGAGGGCTTACTGCCATGCCACTAAAAGACATCATCAGTCAGGATCTCAAGAATGCAATGAAGTCCGGGGAGAAGCTGCGGCTCGAAACGCTCCGCATGATCCGCGCGGCCCTGATGGAAAAGGAGATTGAGAAGCGGGGATCGGCCAATCCCATGACCCCCGACGATGAGCTCGGTGTGCTCACGACAGCCGCGAAAAAGCGCAAGGAGTCCATCGAACAATTCCAAAACGGCGGCAGGCCGGAACTGGCCGATCAGGAGCGCAAGGAGCTTGCCATCATTCAAGAGTATCTTCCAAAACAGGTGTCGATGGAAGAACTGGAAAAGGCGGTCCGCGACGTCATTTCCCAGGTGGGGGCGACGGGCGCTGCTGATTTCGGGAAGGTAATGCCGCAGGTGATGAAGCAGCTGAAGGGAAAAGCGGATGGGCGGGTTATCCAGGAAACCGTGAAGAAACTGCTTGGAGCGTCCTGAGTGGAGGAAGGCATCACAGTGGAGGGCCCGGGAGAGTTTGAGGACGCGCTGATCAAGCTGGAGTTTGACCGGGTCCGTCAACGGGTTGTCCGGTATGCGGCGTCGGAGTCAGGGATCGAACTGCTCCGCGCGCAGCCGATCATGACCTCGCACGCGCAGATCCGGAGCGAGCTTGCGGCCGTCTCGGAAATGAAGCGTCTCCTTGAAGAAGACGAGGAGCTCTCGCTCGCCGGAATCCATCCCGTCGCGGTCCCGATTCAGAAAGCCGCCATTGAAGGCACTGTCCTGCTTTCGAGGGAACTTGTCCAGATCAGTTCCACGCTGAAGGCGGCCAGAGTTGTCCGGAGTTTTGCTGCCAGGCGCCGCGAAGCATTCCCGATCCTCTGGCAGACTGCCGAACCGCTCTATACGGACAAGGTGCTGGAGTACAACATTGACCAGGCGATTGATGAGACGGGGGCGGTAAAGGCAAATGCGTCGAAAGAGCTGCTCTCCGTCCGGCGATCGATCAGCGAAAAGTACGAGCAGCTTCGCAAGAGGCTGGAATCAATCCTGCGCAACGTCTCGGATCTTGGTTTCAGCCAGGATGAGATCATCACCACCCGCGAGGGGCGGATGGTGATCCCGGTAAAATCCGAGCACAAGAATCGTGTGCACGGTTTCATTCACAGCGCATCGTCGAGCGGCGCGACCGTGTTTATCGAGCCAAGCGAAACGCTTGAGCTGAACAATGAGATCCGGAGCCTGCAGTTCCAGGAGCAGCGCGAAATTGAGCGGATTCTTCGTGCGCTCACGGAGCAGGTGGGGAGCGCGAAGAATGTCCTCATTGCGAATTTGAAGACCCTCGCGGTCATCGATGCTCTGCACGCGAAGGCGAAATATTCGATGGAGATCCTGGGCATCGAACCGATGGTGACCGAGCAAGGCCCCATCATCCTTGTGCAGGCACGACACCCGGTGCTTCTTATGAATCACGGCTATAAGGCCACCGTGCCGTTGGACCTGGAGTTGGGCAAGGAGTACAACACGCTTGTTATCAGCGGGCCGAACGCCGGCGGCAAGAGCGTTGCGATGAAGTGCGTCGGGCTTCTGGCTCTCATGGCGCAGGCGGGCATGCATATACCGGCGTCAGATCAATCACAAGTGCGGGTCTTCAAGAGATGCTTCGTCGACATCGGTGACGAGCAGTCCATTGAGAACGACCTGAGCACATTCAGTTCGCATTTGCGACACCTGAAGGATTTCGCCGGGCACGCAGACCGCGACAGCCTCGTGCTCATTGATGAGATCGGCTCGGGCACCGATCCGGGAGAGGGAGGTGCCCTTGCTGCAGCCATCCTCGAATGGCTGACGCACCGCGGCGCGTACACTGTTGCGACGACGCATCACGGATTTCTCAAGGTCTTTGCGTACGAGACGGAGGGTGTTGAGAACGGCGCCATGGAATTCGATCAGGCGACGTTGACGCCCACCTATCGTTTCAGGAGCGGCATTCCGGGCAGCAGCTACGCCCTGGAGATGGCGCAGCGGCTGGGGTTCGAAGACCTGCTCATGAGGCGGTCCCGGGAGCTCCTGGGTCACCAGCAGGCAAAACTCGACACACTGATTGCCGAGTTAGAAGCATCCGCGCAGCGCTACAGAAAAGATATGGAGACGATGGCGGCGGAGAGAGCCCAGCTGGACGGGTTGATCGGAAATTACGAAGAGAAAATTTCCTCCCTGTCGAGGGAGATCAAGGAACAGAAGCGGCGTGCGGTGGAGGAGGCAGAGCGGATCGTGCAGCGGGCCAATGCAACGATCGAGCGGAGCGTCCGGGAGATTCGGGAGACCCGGGCGGCTCCCGAAGCGGTGAAAAGCGTTCGCGCCGAGGTGTCACAGCTCAAGGAGGAGCTCTCAGCGCAGCGGAGGGAGGTGGCTGAATCTATCGAGCCGGAGATGACGTTGACTCTCGACGTGGGGAGCCACGTACGCCTCCAGGAGGGATCGGATCCGGGGGAGATCGTGTCACTGGCGCCGGATGGGAAGACAGCGGTCGTCGTGTTCGGAAATGTGAAGATGCGCGTTCCGGTCACCGATCTGCGCGCCGCGCGGCAGCGCCCTGCACAACGTCCGGTGAGGACGGAGGGCACCGAGAAGCCGTCGGCGCCTGAAACGGAGCTCGATATCCGCGGGTTGACCGGCGACGAAGCTCTCCCTATGGTAGACAAGTTCATCGACGACGCCGTCCTTGCCGGATTGCACAGGATCGATATTATCCATGGCAAAGGGACGGGGGCGTTGCGCAAGAAAGTCACCGAGTTCCTGTCGCAGCACCCGCGTGTGAAGGCACACCGCCTTGGCGAGTGGAACGAGGGAGGAACAGGCGCAACGGTTGTAGAACTGACCGAGGAATGATGGCCCGACCGATAAAGACTCTGCTCATCGCGAATCGCGGAGAGATCGCGCTCCGGGTCATCCGAACCTGCCGCGAACGTGGGATCCGCCCGGTTGCCGTCTATTCGGAGGTCGATCGGAGGGCGCCGCATGTGCTCTATGCAGACACGGCTTTCCCGGTCGGCGCTGCACCGTCAGCACAGAGTTATTTGAATGTGGATCGGCTTCTTGATGCGGCAAAAAAGGCGGGCGCGGACGCCATCCATCCAGGGTATGGATTTCTATCCGAGAACGCGGCTTTCGCTCAGGCGGTTGCTGATGCGGGACTGATCTTCGTGGGACCTTCCCCGGAAGCGATCCGGTCCATGGGAGACAAGACCAGGGCCAGGACACTCGTCAGGGATGCGGGGGTCCCGACTGTGCCGGGAACGGATGGACCGGTGAGTTCCCTCGCGGAAGCGCGACTGTTCTGTGAGAAGCAGGGTTACCCCGTGCTGCTCAAGGCGGCAGCAGGGGGGGGTGGGAAAGGGATGAGGCTCGTCCACCGCGCTGACGAGCTTGAATCAGCCATGAAGGCTGCGGCATCTGAGGCAGGAAGCGCGTTTGCGGATGCCAGGATCTTCATCGAGAAATATCTTGAGAAGCCTCATCATGTCGAGTTCCAGGTGCTGGGGGACAACGGCGGCCGGGTTCTCCACTTGGGAGAACGCGAGTGCTCCGTTCAGCGAAGGCATCAAAAAGTGGTGGAGGAAAGCCCGTCACCCATCGTGACCGCGGACCTGCGGGCACGCATGGGGGAGACCGCGGTGCGAGCCGCCCGCTCCTGTGGCTATTCGAATGCCGGCACCGTGGAATTCCTGGTGGATGATGCAGGGAAGTTCTATTTTCTGGAAATGAACACCAGGCTTCAAGTGGAGCATCCAATCACGGAGATGCGAACGGGCCTTGACCTGGTGGCCCTTCAACTTCGTGTGGCGGCGGGCGAGGCCTTGCCGTTCAGCCAGGAAGAGGTCCGCTGGAACGGTCACGCGATCGAATGCCGCATCTGTGCGGAGGACGTGCAGAACAACTATATGCCATCCACGGGAACGGTCACCCATTTGCGGCCGTCGGAAGGTATTGGGATCAGGGAAGACCGGGGGGTGAACGAAGGTGGCGACATTCCAGTTCATTATGATTCGATGATCTCGAAGCTGGTTGCATGGGCGCCCTCCCGGCTCGAGGCCATCGAGCGGATGAGGCGCGCACTGCTGGAGTATCAGATCCTTGGTGTCACGACCAATATCCCGTTGCTCCTGTTCATCATGCAGCACGAAGTGTTTCGGCAGGGGGACTACACGACCCACTTCCTGGAAGAACACTTCCGGCCGGAGCTACTCTCCAAAGGCTCCGGTCCGGCCCGAAAGGCAGTCGCCATTCTCGCTGCGCTCCTGCAGGATGCCGAGTCCTCGCGCTTGAACGGCAAAGGGACCAAGCACCGCGAGAAACGCCTGTGGCGGCTGCAGCGGGCGGATCTGATGAGGGGATCATGAAAACCTACACGGTGATCGTCGACGGCGAAGAATTTCTTGTTGGTATCGTAAACGGCGGGGTTGTTGCGATCAATGGAGAACGATGCGGTCCGGTGAGCATGGAACAAACGTCACGCCACCAGTATTCCGTCCTCCTCGATGACGAGACAATGACGATTGCGGCGTCCGGCTCCTCCGGCAGGTTCGAGGCGTTCTCGGAGGCCTGCCTTCATCAAATCCAGGTTGCCTCCGAGCGGGAACGATTCCGCACGCAGTTGCGCGCAACGTCGCTGGGGCCGGTGAGGACGGAGATCCGGGCGCCGATGCCGGCGCTCGTCGTGAAAGTGGAGGTGAGCGAAGGCGATTTCGTCCATGAGGGGCAAGGTCTCGTGATCCTTGAAGCGATGAAAATGGAGAACGACATTAAAGCACATGCCGCGGGAAAGGTGAAAGAGGTTCGTGTTGCCAGGGGCAAGGCGGTGGAGAAGGACGAAATACTAATTCTCTTGGAATAGTGCTTCACATGCGTATTCTTCTCTTATCCATTCTGCTGTGTCTGTGCGCTGCGACCACGCGGGCGGGCGGCTTCCAGGTCAGCGATCACTCCGCACACGCCATGGGCCTCGGCGGCGCATTCGTCGCGGCGATGAATGATGCATCGTCTCTCTATGCAAATCCCTCGGCGATTTCCTTTCTGCGTGGAACGCATCTTTCGATCGGCACGACCATCATCATGCCGGAGAGCAAGTTCACGCTTGCGGTCTCGCCAGGCAACACGTCGAAGACGCAGTCCCAGGTCCTTTTTCCTCCGAATGTGACCCTCACGCACACATTCGAAGGGGGGTTCGGTGTCGGCGTGAGCGCATCGGTGCCGTTTTACGTGAAAAACGAATGGAGCCCTGACTGGCCGGCCGGAAGAGTTACGACGCGCTCTGAGATTCGCGTCCTCTTCCTCTCCCCGACGGTCTCCGCAAAGCTCCTGCGGTCGCTTTCTCTTGGCCTGTCGCTGAATATGGCATTTAGCCGGCTACAGAGCAGCAGCAGAATTGGGTTTGAGGATCTTGGCCAGCCTGATGGTGACCAATCGCTGGAGGGGACTGGCAAGACATCGTTCGGCGTCGCAGCGGGGCTTCTTTTCCACCCTGACGACGTCTGGTCTCTTGGAGCGGCGTACCGGAGCAGGATTGCGATTCCGGTGCCGCATGGGAGTGTGACATTCACGGGAATCCCCGACAGTCGGTCGCCCAATTTTCCGGACGGCGACTTCTCGACGACCTTGACAATTCCGGATCACATTTCCGCGGGGATCTCCTGCCGGCCGTTCAAAGGGCTATATCTCGGGGGAGAGGCGCAATATATGTTCTGGAGCACACTCTCATCGATGACGTTTACATTTGCGGATGCGTCGCTTCAGGCAAATCCGGCCATTGAGAAGTATATTCCCTTGCACTGGAAAAACTCCTTCAGCGCCAGGGGCGGGATCGAGGTCACGCTTGGCGATGTCAATCTCCGGGCCGGATATGCGTATGAGCAGACACCCGTGCCGGACCAGTATATGCGGCCGTCGGTGCCGGACGCAAACCGCAATATCTATTCCGGCGGCATCGGATATGCGGTAAGTCAAGACCTGCATATTGATTTCGCCTGTTCCCTCGCCCGATTTGAAGAGCGCGTAATCAGCAACTCGCTGGTGGAATATCTCCCCGGCGCATACCTCAACGGCACGTACGGATTATCCCTGACGATGATCGGCATCAACATGAGTTATTCCTGGGACTAGTGCCGCTTGAGTCTGTTCGGCATTTGTCTAAAACAGTCACATACTCTCAATGTAAGCGGCATGACAATGGCGCATGGCGACGATTCCCGCGAACCCGAAGTGACACTGGATCTGGCTTTTCAGCATGGACTCACGGAAGAGGAATATCACAAGATGCTGGAGTACCTCGGGCGCGTTCCGACATATACGGAGCTCGGCATCTACAGCGTCATGTGGAGCGAACACTGCAGCTACAAGAATTCGATTGCCTTGCTGAAGACACTGCCCAGGACGGGTGGCCGGCTGCTGGTCGGTGCCGGAGAGGAGAATGCGGGCCTTGTCGACATCGGCGACGGCCTGGCAGTCGCATTCAAGATCGAGAGCCACAACCATCCATCAGCCGTGGAACCGTACCAGGGCGCCGCCACCGGTGTTGGTGGAATCCAGCGGGATATCTTCACCATGGGCGCGCGCCCGATCGCTTCGCTGAATTCGCTTCGGTTTGGAAGTCTGGACAATATGCGCACGCGGGGGCTGCTGAAGGGTGTCGTCCGGGGCATCGGAGATTATGGGAATAGTTTCGGCGTCCCGACGGTCGCCGGCGAAGTGTACTTCGATCCCTGCTATGAAGACAACCCGCTGGTGAATGCCATGTCCGTAGGAGTCGTGAAGGTCGGGCAGTGGGCGAGCGCAGTGGCGCGCGGAGCGGGCAATCCCGTCATGATCGTCGGGTCGGCCACCGGGCGGGATGGGATCCATGGCGCGACTTTCGCTTCAGAAGAAATTTCTGAGAAGTCCGAGGCAAAGCGACCGTCCGTGCAGGTGGGGGATCCATTCACGGAAAAGCTCCTGCTGGAGGCCTCGCTCGAGGCGATCCGCTCCGGCTTCGTTGTGGGGATCCAGGACATGGGAGCCGCCGGCATCACCTGCTCCACCTCGGAGATGAGCGCGCGAGGCAAAAGCGGGATGAAGATCAATCTTGATCTCGTCCCGGCACGGGAGACGGGAATGTCTGCATACGAACTCTTGCTCTCCGAATCGCAGGAGAGAATGCTGGTCGTTGTGATGAAAGGGCATGAGGAGGATATCCAGAAGATCTTCAAGAAATGGGATCTGCACGTCGAGACGATTGGTGAAGTGATTGAAGGAGACCGGCTGCTGATTGCCTATCGCGGCCGGCAGGTTGCAGATGTACCGGCAGAGTCGCTGGTCCTGGGCGGCGGTGCGCCGGTCTATGTCCGCGAATCCCGGGAGCCCGGGTATCTCCGGGAGACGCGCGCATTTCACGACCGCTCTCTTCCCGTGCCTGCAGATCTGAATGAAGTCCTGGTCAGGTTGTTGGGGATACCGAACATCGCAAGCAAGCGGTGGGTCTACGAGCAGTATGACAGCATGGTGAGGACGAACAACCTTGTTCTAGCGGAAGCCGATGCGGCCGTGGTTCTCGTGAAGGACTCTGGGAAGGCGCTTTCGCTCAAGACGGACTGCAATGGCAGGTACGTCTACCTGAATCCGCGGCGTGGCGCGATGATCGCTGTTGCAGAGTCCGCAAGGAATGTCGTGTGCACAGGGGCAACGCCGCTCGCAATCACAAACTGCCTGAACTTTGGCAATCCCTACAAGCCCGAAGTGTACTGGCAGTTCAAGGAAGCCGTGGCAGGCATCGGAGATGCATGCCGGGCTTTCAATACTCCGGTCACCGGCGGGAATGTGAGCTTCTACAATGAGAGCCCCAAGGCGGCCGTGTACCCGACCCCGGTGATTGGGATGCTCGGACTTGTCGAGGACCTGAGAATGATGACGACTTCGCCGTTCAAGCGGCCAGGTGATGTCGTGATACTCCTGGGAGTCAACCACGGACATTTGGGAGGATCAGAATACCTCAGCACAGTCCACGGGATTCTAGCAGGAGATGCCCCGGCGTTGGACCTACAATTCGAGATTGCCGTCCAGACGTGTGTCCTGGACGCGATCAAAGCCGGGGTCATACGGTCGGCCCACGACTGCTCTGAAGGAGGCCTTGCCGTGGCCCTGGCCGAATGTTGCATCGGGACGGGAAGCATGTTCCTGGGTGCGGATCTGGCGATTGAAATGGACGGATCGAGGCCAGATGGTATTCTTTTCGGTGAAGACCAATCGCGAATTGTCGTCTCGGCGTATCCGGAGGATGTGAAACGAATCAAGGACATTGCTGCTGCGAGAAACGTAAAGGCGGCAGTACTCGGCACGGTTGGGGGCGAAAGGCTCAGGATAAGGGACTACATCGATGCATCAGTCGAAATGCTTGCATCCGAATACAACGGAGCCATTGCGAGACTTGTAGGGGATGGGGAAGTCTTTAGGTAACTTTACATAATATACATTATTTGGTATTTATCTGGAGCAGTAAGAAGGCCACCAGCGAAGGCGCCTTTACACCCTGTCCCTCACATGGTCACGATGCATTTGCCTATCCGCCTCGATCCTGAGCATATTTATCCCCAGGGCCAGACCTCCCAGCAGCACTAAAGCCAATCCGCACATCCAGAGACGATCCTTCATACTTGGCAGCTCGATGGGTCTTTCGAATGTCTTCTGTTGCAGGACAATTGGCGCCTTAGAAGACGCGTTTGTGGTCGCTGTGTCCGGCTGCCCGGGGGTTTCGGCGGCCAAGACGATGAGCGCCAGGAAAACCAGTATGAAGAATCGGCTCCTCATGTGTTGTAGGCCAAGACGATCGTGACTGCCAAATACAAAATGACAAGCATCCCCATGCCGGTCACTAAACCACCTACGCGGTGCCCGGCAGACTGCCTGTCAATGAATGGCACTGACAACCAGAATCCAATGGCGAGCGCGACAAGTATATTTACCACGAGCTCTCCACTCAAAGTGAAAATCTTCGCCGGAACCATCCTCAAGGTCTGGTACAAGGGCCAAAAGAACCATTCGGGCTTAATGCCCGGCGGCGCAGATGCGTACGGATCCGCTTTCTCGCCCAGACCCCAGGGCTGGAGGATTGACAGTGACAGGAGTGCAGCCAGGCCGATTATCCATGCCATCAAATCTCTGTACAGGAAATTGGGTGCGAACGGGATTGTTCCCCTGGAGATCGCTCGTGGAGGAATGCTGACCCCGTAAATTTGGTTAAGTAAAACATGTAAGCCCGCAATAAATATAATAGTTATGGGAAGAACTATCGTGTGAATTGCGAACATGCGCGAGAGGGTTGCCCCTCCAATTTCCGCGCCTCCCTTTAACAGTAACACTCCCCATTCGCCAACCAAAGGAAGCGATTTCGGCACTTCCGTTCCGATAAGAGTAGCGAAATATGCCCTCGTGTCCCATGGGAGCAGGTATCCGGTGAAAGCAAAACCCAGGACTACAAGTAATAGGAATACTCCGGTGATCCACATGATCTCCCGTGGGCTTCTGTATGCCTTCATGAGAAACGAGCTGAACATGTGGATCAGGAGGCACACAATCATCAGGTTCGCGGACCAGATATGGATTGACCGAATAAGCCATCCATGGGGCACGTCGTTGAGTATCGTTCTGACGCTCTCGTATGCGCTTTCCGGGGTTGGATGATAATAAAGCGCAAGCAAGATGCCAGTCACAAACTGTACAACCAGGAAAAATCCTGTCAAACCGCCGAAGATATACCAAAACGTATACCGGTGCCCGGGCACATTCTTGTGCGAAAGGAACTGATTGATGCCTTCGATTGGCAGGCGATCTCGGAGCCAAGCCGAGATCCGTTTACTATCCACAAATTCCACGAGAGACTTTCCCCTAAGTCGCTATTACGTAAACAGAAGACGCTTCGAGTTGAACTTTATACGGAGGAAGTGGTTTCGGCGCCGGTCCTGCAATGTTGATGCCGTTAATATCGAATTGACTGCCGTGGCAGTTGCATGAAAAGTGCGGCGACCCCTCAGTGTTGTACTGAACAATGCATCCAAGATGTGTGCAGCGCGCGGAGAACGCTTTGAATTGCCCCGATTGTGTGTGAACTACAATCACCGGCTTATTTCCGATCTTGACGATTTTTGCGGAGTCTAGCGGAAGGTCGGATACTCCCACGGCTCGGGTCTTGACGGCCGTGAGATTCTGGTTGCTCTCCCCTATCGGGGTTACATAATCCAGGAGGATCTTTACAACGGGGGCAGCTGCAAGAACTGCCCACAGCCCAACAATTCTTCTGAGGAATTTTCTTCGGCTCTGGCTCTCAAACTGCTTCATCGGCGAACGCGGTTAATGTTGATCTCTGCACTATATCAACCCGCGAGGATGGGCAGATGTTGCGGTCGAATGTGTATCTCTACCTGAGTTACCCCCTGCCCAACCACTTCACCATCAGCATGCACGTAAAACCTCTGATCCGAATCAATCCGTATCTGATCCCTTGCCCGCAGGAAAGAGACCTCTCTTACATTCCGATGGCGACCTAACATCACCAGGGGCATGAGACGCAATATCCTGGGTACACTGAGTTCCTGAATCACGCAAATGTCAAGAAACCCATCGTCTACAATTGCATCGGGAGTAAGGTAGAATGCACCTCCCGCGCATCGACCATTTCCTATCGCTATCAAGAGGTTACGTGAGGTTTGCTCAACTCCATCTGCGATGATTCTAAAAACAGGAGCCGTGAATTTGCCGAGCGTCTGCAGTACCGCCAGGACATAGACCGGCGTGCCACTGAGGTATTTGATTGTTCGCATCCTTGCTGCTACCGCCGCGTCAAACCCAACACCGACCCCATTGATGAACACTCTTTCGTGTGTTTCAACTGTTTCGGCGTCGTGGACATTCGAGGTGCAAGTTATGACCCCCGCATCCACCTTCCTCACGTTTCCAGCAAATATCAGATCCAACGCTGGCGAAAGACGTCTCGGGTGCCCCAGCGTTTTGATGAAGTCATTTCCTGACCCGGCCGGTACGATTCCAATCGCTCTATGTTTCCCTGTTATTCCGTTTACCACCTCGTTGAGCGTCCCATCTCCTCCGACCGCCACCACGACAGGGCCGGACTCATTCCTGGTGAACTCAACGGCTTCCCCCATCCGCCTTGTGACCAGAATTTCGTAGTCGACCTTTCTTGCCTCGAGCTCGTTTCTAAGAGGCTCGAGGAGTTTTCGAGCATGCCCCTTACCCGCCTCCGGATTGACGATGAAAGTATACTCTTTCACGGAAGTGACTGGAAAGGTATGGAGATTTTATCAGAGACGTCATCATATATTGCTTTACCAGAAAACAAGATATGTGCGCTACCTTGAAGAAAGGTCTCCGCAATCTTTCCTTCCGTGGATTCCAGATGGACGAGCAGCTCCTCGCCACTCCGAACATGGACGTGGACGGGCTCACGTCTTCCCTCAACCAGGTATGCAACAACGGCACAGGCAACTGAGCCGGTCCCACAGGCCAGAGTTTCGTTTTCCACTCCGCGTTCGTAGGTACGGATTTGTATGGCGTCCCCGTCCAGAAGTTGAAGGAAATTAACGTTCGTCCCGCCCGGCATGAATTCGGGGTGGTTGCGGATCGCGCGGCCAAGTCCGACTACGTCTATCGATTCGAGGTCTTTGACGATGAGTACTACATGAGGTGATCCTGTGTTGACATATTGTACAGAATACGCCTGTCCGTTGATCTCCAAACTTACTTCAGGTTGGAAATCCACCGGGGGCTTCATCTTTAAGAGAACACTGTTCCCCGTAACTCGTGCAGAATAAATGTGGTCAAGTGCTTCAAACGTCATGGACTCCGAAACGCGTCCTTTCTTGTATGCGTACATCGCAATGCATCTCCCCCCGTTGCCGCACATCCCTCCATAGCTTCCGTCCGCATTGTAATAGCGCATCTGGAAGTCGGCCCGGGGGCTCTTCTCGAGCACAAGTAGGCCATCAGCGCCAACGCCGAAGGGCCTGGAAGAGAGTGCGATGGCAAGATCAGCCTGCCTTGCTCTCAGGGATCCGTCCCAGTTGTCGATCAGGACAAAATCGTTTCCCGCCCCTGATGCCTTGATAAAGTCTATGGTATGATGCATAGAAGGGTAGTTAGCGACTTTTGAGGAGATTTGCAATACATAATGCCCCCCTTTCGTGAGAGCCTCGGAATACGCCTGTACACACGTGGGGGGGTCTCTCTACTCAACAAGAAGGCCGATTGCAGCCTCCTCCCTCCTCTCCTGTGCCGGCTCTTCACAGCCCGTGATCAGCATTGCGTCGCCGATCACGGCATGGCGCATCAAAAACGTCCTACGATCAATCCCTTCCGGGAGTTCTGCTTCGGCAATAGTGGGTGGCAACAATGGATTTTTCTCTGTCTTTTGTTCCATGGTTTGTTCATTGGTTGTCTACCACGCGACCTGGAGTCCGATCGTGAGAAACCAGCTCCCGGTGAACATGTTAAAAGCGTACAGGGACACTGTTGCCGGTCCGGGCATCACCTGAGCGAAAAGCCCTCGGTCCACCACCAGAGGACTCTCGAAGACCCTCATTCGCTGTGCCACCAGTCCGGCACGGATGACGTCTTTCGGGGTCACGCCCAGTTCCAGCCAGGTATACGCGAAGTTACCCGACTTGTCATTGACATCAAAGAGATACTCCCCTTCACCATAAAAATCAAACATTCCGTAGCCCAGGGACATCTCAACTGCGGGGATGACCCCTCTCGTATTGCCAAATGCCAGGCCGGCCATCGGCGTCAATTCCATCGTGAAGGCTTTTCCAGCGGAAATGGTCCACCCCACGAAGGCCGACGCGGTGCGGTGGCCTTCATAGTTGTACCGTGATTCGAAATGGAGACTTCCGTGGTCTGCTCTGCCCACCGCAAGGAGAACATCTTCTTCATGCGGAAATGCGTAGTAGAAGCCTGCTAACGAAAATCTCCACGGCTCCCCCGTGGTGCCGAGACTATCGGTCGGCGCGGAAATTGCACGCCAGGGAAGCAAAACCAGGAACAACGAAGCAAGGCACAGGAGATACCGTAAGTTCATCAGTTTTTCCCCTCCTCTTCACCTGGTGCTATCCGCCTAAGGCGATGGTCAGTCCCACCATTGCGGCACCGAGGACGACCATAACCACACCCGTGGTAAACTTCGCAAGTCCTGCATACTTCGCGAGCGAATACCCCCCAACGAAGAGCATCAGGATGGCGATACCATTCGACACACGGAGTGCCGGCAACGGGTTCTGCACGAGGATAAAAGGGATAATCACCGGAATGCAGGAAAGGACAACAAAGGCGAATACCCCGACCGCTCCGCCAAGATCCTCCCGGGTGATCATCCTCCCCCGAGGCTGGTCTGGAAGATTCACGAGACGCCTGCGGATTGACTCGATTTCTTCCGGAGCCAGAACCTTCGCGATCAACGGCGGGAGTGCCTCAGCAATGACTGCCTGCACCTTTTCCGTGTCGCCTGCCTGCATGGCCAGGGTGTACATCCTAAGCTTGCGGCCACGTTCGGCAATGGCGGCGAGCAGGTACAGGATACCGTCGATCACTCCCCACGCGATATTGCACCCGAGCACGGCAACGAGCGTGGTGCCGACCTCTTCCCGGCCCCCGGTCACCACACTCATCGTGCAGGTGAATGAGAGGGTCATCACGAGTCCAAAGAGGACCTCGGAGATTCTTTCAACAGGATTGAGAAAACGGTATGTCGTTATCTCTTGTGTCGGCACGTCGGAAGTCCTCTACTAATGGTGGCACACGCTTGACTATTTCCACTCCGGGGCCTGTCAGGTTCAGACGACCTTTGGAGGAATGAGGTAAAGTGTTGTTGCAAAGATCAGGTATACCGCGAGCAGCAAGACTCCCACGAACCACGCCGAGCGGCCGCTGCTCGTCACCAGCGAAGCCGTGATGGTCGCGATCATTACCATCATTACTGCGCCGGGCCAGAATACCATGTCCATAGGAACCGGGGCAATAAAATAGCTCAGCAGCACGAGTACCGGGGCCACAAATAAGGCGATCTGTGACGCGCTACCCATGCCAACGCTCACACTCAGGTCCAGCCTGTTCTTCATGGCAGCGGAGAAAGCTGTGGCCATTTCCGCGGCGGCTCCGACGAGTGCCACAACGATGAAGCCCACAAAGGCCGGGCTCATGCCTAGTTCGAGGGAAGCCTTCTGTACCGACTCGACGAAGATCTCGCTCACCAGGGCAATGCCCAGGGTCACGAGCGCAAGCACCGGTAAAGCAACCTTGAGCGGCCAGGATGGTTCTTCATCCTCTTCGTGTCCTCCCGCACGCGCCGCGAAAACTGACTTGTGCGTCTTGAGAGAGAAGACAAGTCCGAGCCCGTACGTCAGCAGCAGGATGACCGAGAGTGCTACGCTCACATCCTGTATGAACGCGGGGACGACGGAAGTGCCCGTGTCGACGATTGCAGAGGGAATTATCAGGGCAACACTTGCGATGAACATCATACCGGTTTGGAGCCTCGCGCCAGCTTTGTTGAATTCCTGGAAGGGGTGCTTGAGTCCGCCGAGAAGGAATGATGCTCCGAGCATGAACAGTGTGTTGGTGAAAATCGCCCCGGCAATCGAGGCCTTCACAAGGACAAACTCACCCGCCCTGAGTGCCGCCAGCGCAATCACGAGCTCCGTAAGGTTACCCAGCGTGGCATTCAACAGGCCTCCGATCATATCCCCCGTCTTTGCCGCAACCGATTCCGTCGCCCGACTGAGGACCATAGCAAGGGGAACGATCGCCGCCACTGAGAGCACAAAAAGGACAGTATGCCCGGTCGGATTAATTGCGTTGTACACAAGCACCATTGGCGTAAGCACCAGGAACCACAGGGCAAGGTTTCTATGGGCCTTTTTGTTTGTAGAGGCGGTTTTGCTGATGGCTGTCTCCTGCTCCTCCAGAGCGCTCATGCTTCTCTCCTGAGTTGTGCCGGCCGTGCCGGGTGGCAAATACCCATGCGTGCATGGGACGATAGGTAGTTCCGGCTTGTCAATGAATTTCTGCCGAACCGATGGCAACGGCCTCCTGCGCCGCGATGACGTATTCCGTGTATATCCGGTTCAGAACCAGGGTGAGCGGGACTCCGAGGATCGTCCCCATGGCGCCGAGGGTCCAGGTCCAGACGAGGAGCGAAATGACCCGCCGAAGCGAAATTCCGCTCCTCTGCCCGGCGATGGAGTTAAGGATCTTGATGAAGAGGAGATTGGTGCTGAACCACTCGAAGCATACCCGGGGAGCGGGATCACCATCGGATGGAACAGCAACAATGTAGTGCATCATTTTCTTGAACGCATGAACAAACGTTCGCTGACATCCGTCCACATTTTGCCATCACAAATGGGCGCGGACCTTCCCCCCCTGCCATACTATTTCACCAATAGCAGGGTCTTCGTCGCAACGAAGCCGCTCGACGTTGCTCGCGGCCCCAAGCCTGTCGTGGGGGTTCCTGCCGTGAGTCGATAGAAGTAGGTCCCGCTGGCCAGACCGCTCCCGTCGAAGGTGTCCTGGTAACTCCCCGCCGCTCTTCGCTCGTTGACCAAGATGGCAACCTCTCGACCGAGCATATCGTAAACCACTAGCCGTACGTCACTGGCTACTGGCAACTGACTACGGATTACTGTTCTCGGATTAAACGGATTCGGATAGTTCTGCTGGAGAGCGTACCTGTCGGGCAATGCATTGTCCTGAGCAACACCGGACAACGAGATTGAAAATGAACGCGGGTCACTAAACTGGCCCCATCCAACGCCATTCTTGCCTGCCACCCTCCACCAGTAATATTCCGTTGTCTGCTGAAGAGCGGTGACGGTGCCGGACGTTTCAACGACGGTGGAGTCAAACACGCTCGCTGCAAAATTTGAGTCGGTCGCTACCTGCAGGCGGTATTCCGCCGCACCCGTTGCGGTATCCCAGGAGAAGGTCACGGGACGGGTTACCCCGCTGGCCCCGTTCTCAGGCATGCTGAGGTACGGCTTTGCAGGGAGTGCCGCCTGGAAAAAGTCCACAAGGCAAGTGAAAGCCTCGGGAGACGTGCCCGAATTCCCGGCAAAGACACCAACCCTGTTTAGCGTGATCAGATGGCTGAAGCTCCCTGCAGTAAACCACGTCGACCCTTCCAGAGAGCAATACACCCTCCAGAGCGTGCCTCCCCTCGTGACACGCAGCCACACTGGTGCGCTCGTAACGGGGATTGGGACGCTGATGTAGACGCTTGGGTTCGTCAGTCCGTTTGTGAATCCGGCAGCGAAAGCGTAAACACTGACACCGTCGCTGAAAATGTCGGTCCGCACGAAGTTTGCAGAGTCCTGCTCGAAGAACATCCCCTGCATCGGAATGGTGGTGTTGGAACCGGCAGGTACAGTGTTGAATTTGACCGTCCATTCGTTGACGTTCATCGGAGGGCTGACATTTTGTAGCACTCTGGGCGCACTGTTGCCTGAGGTCCACGGTTCGTGTTTGGTGCCGCCCGGAACCGCTAGCGCGAGTTCCTTGTAGGAGACTGATAGTGTAGCGTCGCCCAGCGGATTAACGAAATTCCAGAGCCTGGCGTCAAGGATGGGGCCAGTGAAGTCGTCCGAAACGGAGGTTGTATCAGGAATCAGCACCGGCAGTGGGGCCGGGGCCTGGGTTATCGTGACTGCCCGCGGGCTGCCGGTTGATCCGGGAGCCGTCACGGTAATGGTGGCCATTCGAGAATCGGTCGACGAAGGATTCTCGGCATAGCTGACGGAAATTGTCCCGCTGTTCGTGCCGGAGGCCCCGCCGGTGATTGCCGCCCAGCCCTGGTCTGAACTGGCCGTCCAATTCATGGTGCCCGCGCTCGTGTTGCTCACCGCAAAATCGGTGGTACCAGCAGTGCCGGAAACCGGGCGGTCGACAGGCGTCACCGACAGAATGGGCGGTGGCGTTGCCGCCTGGGTGAGCGTCACGGTTTTCGGACTGCCCGTGGCCCCAGAGGCGGTGACGGTGATGGTCGCTGTCCGCGAAGTGGTCGTCGAACTGTTGGCGGTGTAACTGACGGTGATCGTCCCGCTGTTGGTGCCGGAGGCGCCGCCGGTGATCGTGGCCCAGCCCTGATTCGAGCTGGCCGTCCAATTCATGGTGCCCGTGCCCGTGTTGCTCACGGCAAAGGTGGTCGTGCCCGCCGAGCCGCTCACCGGTTGGTTCGCAGGCGTCACCGACAGGACGGGTTGCACCACCAGAAGGAAGTTTCCAGTCTGGCTGATGGGCCCGTTCATGGTTATCGTTGCGGCTTTCGTCGCCCCGGTATAGGAGCCGGTCCCTGTGCCCGACCAGCTGCCGAAGCTGTATCCGCTGTTGGCTGTTGCGTTGATCGAGACGCTCTGCCCTTTGTTCCGCCATCCGCTTGAAGGGCTCACGGTCCCTCCATCCAGGGGGTCTCTCGACATTGTGAGGTAGTACTGGGTCGTGAAGGTTGCCGTGTAAGTCCTGTTGTTCCGGGGTGCGGTCACCGAGTGTGACTGCGATCCACCATCGCTCCAGGTGCTGAAGAGATACTGGATGCCGGTTGCGCCCGGCTGGGGACTGGTTGTATTGATCGTATGCGACGATCCTGTCGTCCAAGTCGTCTGGTATGGTGTCGTGTGACTAGTTCCATCGACAATTACCGATAGGCCTGTGGGATTGGTTTGGAACGTAATCGTCGCTGGGACAACCGCACTCACCTCCGTCGGCTGCTCTGGAGCAAAAGTCTGCGCCGTTGCCAGAATGGGGATGAAGGAAGAAAGGATGACGAGATAGCGTATAGGTGTCATGACTCGATCCTCCAGTCTCGTTTGAGGATGTACAATCACAAATTACAGTGGTGCTGAAAATCTCCGTCGGAAGGTGGCGATCAGCCTGGCTCGCCACGCTCATCCGGCAAGAGGGCTGTCTCAAAAAGCTCTCTCTAGGTTACACCGATTCTCAACGAATGTCAAGTGTTGGACGGAGGCTGGCCACGCCAGTTACCTTTGTGTATAATTACTACGGAAAAGGTCATCGCAGCAATGAACTATTCAGGGAGTCCATCTCTTCCACCTTTTTCCGCCAGCCAAAGTACAGTAACGGACGCGAAGAATGTGTCGAAACTGAGTGGAGGTCTGCGGTGGATCCTTCGGTCCCTGCTCTCCCCTACTCCAGTTCTCAATGACGGGGTACTCTCTCCGTGTTCAGGCCACTCTAGTGGAGATTACTTCAAGGTTGGGTTCCAAGCTCTCTAAAAGCAGGTGGACAACGTTCTGGCCCGACGCGAGGCATCCGTAGTTGGTGGCCGCGAAGTGTCCCCAAACTGCACCTCTTCTCCTATCGGATCAAGCACAACTTGCGGGTCTGCATAAAATCGCCGGCTCCGCTTCTAGAGTCTCGCCCTTTGGCGGAGTCCAAAGGGTCCGGTCTCCGCGATTCGCGGAGACCGAGTCCGCTTTCCGGATCCCGCAAGTGATAGAAGTACACGCCGCTCGCCAGATTGCTCGCGTTGAACGTGACGTCATGGTACCCCGGCTCGACATCGCCCTCCACCAATGTGGCGACCTGCTGGCCCAGAGTGTTCACAACAGTGAGCCTGACGTGCGAGCGGTGTGGCAGCGAGTAGCTGATCATGGTGGATGGGTTGAATGGATTGGGGTAGATCTGAGCAAGAATGGGCGTCATGGACAGCGCTGGCACGTCTCTCTCTATGGAGGTGAGCGGATAGAAGGACATCCCATCGATCCAAACCGTGAATCCTCCTCCCCACGTATCAGCGTGGATTTCTACATAGGCATTGCTGCCCAGAGTAACCTGTCCGACAGCGGATTTGCGCCAGACAGCATTCCCTTCCAGGGGAACCTCCATGCGCCGCCATTGACCAATGGAGTTAGAGAGCATGTCGCTGGTTGTAGAGAACTCGAAGTATCCTCCACCATCATTCCCAAGTCGTGCACTGAAATTCTGGAATTGTCCCTCATTGGAATTCAGAGCATAAACCCAGAACGCGAGTGTCATTCTCTCCCCCAGATCCCAAACGGTGGCCGACGCTGAGACGCGCCATCGTTGAATATTCACGTCCCACCCGCTTTCCGTCACCACTCGCAATGAAGCGGCGCCCGAAAGCCGCATGGCATCGTCCCAGCTGACTTCCGAGCGGGCACCGTCGGACGCAAACACTGACGATATCCCGCCAGAGGAGAATTCCAGTCGTGTTGTCATCAATCCGGTTGTGTCGTATTATGGTGTTGTACCCCCGATCAATGGCGATGCCTGCGGTCCCCACACTCAGTTGCTCCCGATTGCCGATGATTTCATTGCTGTCCACGATGGTGCGGCTTGCATATCCGAGCCAGAACCCGTACCCGCTATAGTTTGCCTTGTTCTTTCGGAAGATGTTCCCTGCTGCGAATGTTGCCTCGAAGGCATTGTGCGGTGAGTACGAACAGTCATTCTCAAGGAAGAGATTGTTGTTCGGAGTTTTGCTGTACCCGTACTGGCCCAGGAATACTCCGTCGCTCGAGTAGGTGAAATCATTTCCTTCGACACGGTTGGCATTAGAGATGATCATAAGCAGGGCGCCCGCGTCGCTGTTGACGGGGTTCTCGCGATACGAATGAGAGCCATTGTTTCCCAGGATCACGGAACTATCGGTGTAGAACATGCGGACAGCGTAGGCGGTATTGCGTGAGAGATCGTTGTGAGCGATTGTCATGGTACTGCAATGATAGAGGGCCACGCCATCGTTCGAGGCCGTGAACACACATTGCGAAACCATGCCGTTTCGACTTCGATTAAAGAGCACGCCGCCTCCGTGCGCCTGGGACACATCGCTCCAGACGTCGATCAAGCCGGCGTCGGAGCGAGCGTTGTCCTTCGCCTTTCAGCCAGTGATCGTGACCCGGGAGGAATTTTTCACGACAATCGCGTAGCCCGTCGCGCCTGGTCCCTTCAACGTTACACCCGCACCCTCGATGGTGACATCACGTACATTTTCGATGCGGAGCACGCCATCTGTGAGCGTATCCTTCACTTCATAGGTGCCGGGATAGTGTGTGAGGGTGCTGTTTGAGGGAAGCATGAGATCATCCGTCGGGCTGAAACACACCTGGCTGGTGGCACGGGAGCTACCAAGCAGGATAAGCGTACCGACAGTGAGCAAGAAACGGATCGCAATGCACAGCCTGGGAATGAGGGGAAGCCCGATGCCAGCGTGCACGTTGATGAGTGTGGTCCCATTCATGAGGTGCTTCCGGGGGACGCGAGAACGACAAACAGTTACCTCAAGCTTCTTTCCCGGGAGGAACTCCCTTGTCTTGATCCACCCGTCACCCGGTATCACTACCGCATCCCCAGGTACATTCGTGTGTAGAAAACAAGGGCGAGGGAGATGAGGATAGATGATACGATCAATGGTTGCGGGACGCTCTCCTTTGAAAGTCAAGCGGTCAACCAAAGGCCGCGGCTCCACTGCAACGGTTGAAAAACATGAATCGACCTCATTGGCTTGGACGATGGCAACCGTAATGACCCTGAGGCAATAGAGAAGGGGCACGGGAGATTCAAGGAGCAACGAAAGGGCCCGGACAGAGTCTGAGGTGCAACAAAAAACCCCTGCTTTCACAGGGGTTTTTTGACGTTGTTTCGTGGAGATGGCGGGAGTCGAACCCGCGTCCGAAGAGAAGACCACCCAGGCTCCTACATACTTATTCTGTCTTTCACACCTCGCCCAGCCGCATCCGACAGACAGGACACTGGCTGTGCAACCTCATGTAGACCGCTCAACAAGTTGAGCGGATTCACCAGATGCCCACAAGGAAAGCATACGGCTATCCTGCCAGAAGTCGGCGCCTCTTTGGAGCCCGACAGGCGAAACTCCTCGAGACGGGTTGCTTAACTAATTAAGCAGCCAGTGCGTAGTTGTAGTCTGCACTTAGTGTTTTTCCGCCTTATTATCGTGCGTGCGGAGAGCACGGTATGCAACCTGGACCATCTCCGTCCCCGTCGAATCCAGGTCATCCCCATGGCTCAATATATGCAAATGAACGCGCTATTGCAAGAGAGGAAATCGTGCGAAATGGCGCCTGATTTTCTTTTGCGATTCGTCCGTTCTCGCATTAGTACATACTAATTACTTCGTAAAAAGTTAGCGAACAGCTTTATAGACTTGGTGTTGCATATGTGGTCATAAGGAACTCCTTCAGGTATTCAAACGCTTCCTTCGGAGTGTCTATGAATTTGAACAGGTTCAGGTCCTCCCTGTTCACGAGTCCGTAATCCGCCATCACCTTGAAATCCAGAACCTTGGTCCAATATTCACTTCCATAAATGACTACTGCCAACTTCTTCTTGATTTTGTTGGTCTGCAATAGGGTTAATACTTCCATCAGCTCGTCAAGCGTCCCAAACCCCCCAGGCAGGATGACCAGTGCTTTCGCCAGATACACAAACCAGAGCTTCCTCATGAAAAAGTAGTGAAATTCGAAGTTCAGCCTCTTCGTGAGGTACGGATTCGCGTTTTGTTCGAACGGGAGGCTGATGTTCAGGCCTATGGATTTCCCTTTGGCCATACACGCCCCTTTGTTGGCGGCTTCCATGATCCCGGGCCCTCCTCCCGAGCAAACCACAAATCGGTTTGTCTGCGGGAGTTTCTTGGACCAGGCGGTCAGCAGACGGGCGAGCTCGACAGTATCCTCGTAGTATTGAGACATTTCCAGTTGGAGTTCCGCACTGCGCAAGAGGCGCAACTGTCCCCGCGTAAACCGATCCACATCCTGAAGAAGCCTTTTTACTTCGCGGACCCGCCTGGCAGCCTCATTTCTCGGCTTGATCCGCGCCGATCCGAAGAATACGATTGTATCCCGGACATGCTCTTGCCGGAACCGTCGTTGGGGTCCGAGGAACTCTGCAAGCATGCGAATCACACGGGCTTCCGGGCTGTTCAGGAATTCAAAGTCGTTATATGCCTTGACCACCTTCGTGACGGGCTTGCTCATGTTCGCCTTTCTATATGGGCATAAAAGCGCTTGTCGCTCCCATGGACCTTCACGTTCGGTGTGATCACCCCATCCTGCACAAGCCGCCCCAGCGTCTGATATATCGTCTGCTTCCCCCACCGAAAAAGATTCTGAATGGTATCAACAGAGCCGATGAATTGATTTTGGAAGTATCGTTCCAACAATTTCTGCCGTGCCGCCTCCGGCGAAATACGCCGCGCCCTTCGAACCTGCGACGCAAAAGCCCGGGTGAAGGGCGCCCAGACAAAACTAAAGGGATCCGCCTGCTCGGCCACCTTGACTATGAACATTCTCGACTGGAGTTCTGTGATCGCCTTGTCGAAGCTTCCCCTCTCCTCCCGCGTAAACGTCCCGGTCGCAAGTTTCAGACCGCGGGTAACCTGAGGTGAGGAGTCCCTCAGCGCCTCCATGATATCCCTGGCAACGGATGAAAGCCTGCCGGTAAGAAATTCTTTCCTGAATTCATCCTTTGCGCCGGTCCTGCCCGAGAGTACGTAGAAATACGGCAGGTACTCGAGCGAAACCATCGTTGGACGGCGCTTCAGCAGCTTGCCGTAATAGATCTTCCCTTCCGCCGGCAGGACATCCTTCATTTCCCAAACGAAAGAAATGTATGGATCATGGTGCGTGTGTTCGGGCATGACCGGATCGCGAATCCCACACGCGGCATGCCAGAGACAGGGGAGTTCAGAGCTTTCCGACTTGAAGGCAAAGCAATACCCCACGTCGTTGACGAACTGAAGCGCCTGCCGTTTCGTGGACACCGCCAGTGATGGACGCCGGCGATGCACCTTGTCTCTCCAGCGCTCGATTTCTTCCCATGTGTATGTCAGCTTCATAGAAAGACTAAAGCAGAAGCGGGGTCGCAATTGCAACTCCTCGCACCGAAGAGTGAGCCAGGCTCAAGGAATCTCCTTCATGCACGAGGTCGTTCCTGACCACACCCAGTCCAACATGCCTTCCTTTCACGGGATATGGCGAACAGCTGGTCATGACCCCCACCTCCACTCCTTCCGCCATCAGAGGAATCGGTGGGGCGGCCGATGGGCAGGAACCCGCAAACAGAATTCCCACCAGCTTCCGCTTCACCTTCTGGTAAGTGTCGAGCCGCGCAATGACCTCCTGCCCGAGGTAGCATCCTTTCGTCATGCTGATGGAGTCCCGGAGGCCGACCTCGTACGGATTAAAATCGGATGTGATCTCCCGGCCGATATCCGGGATTCCCCGGACGATCCGAAACGTCTCGTAGGCGGCAAAGCCCATGCGAAGCACGCCCAGGGCTTCCCCCTTCCGTGAAAGCTCCGTCCACACGGCCTTTGCTACCGGATTCTCCACCAACACATGCGACATCTGTACCCGTGGCGTTTCCACAAACACGGCAACAATGCTTGCCTGTCCAATCGATGCCTCAATGCTCATGCCCGGGGGAAGTTCCGCCCCCACAATGGCCGAAGCGACGCCCTGCGAACGCGGCCCGAGGAACGTGAACATTGAAGTGTCGTTCGTAATGCAGTGCAGGCGCACGTCTTCGGTAATGCAGTACCGGTCGATCCAATGCGTCACGGTCTCCTCGTTGTTCGGGGAGACCACCAGAAGGGGTCCTGCTTGTCTCCTGGCCACCTTGACGTAGTCCACCAATCGCCCTTTGTCCGTTGTCAGGACGGTTGGAACCACCTGGCCCGGCTGCAATGAGAGAAGGTCGTTGGTGGATAAACGGTGAAGCAGGTCAAGGCCGTCAACTCCGTTCACTTCAAGGCGTCCAAATAGCGAGTGATCTATCAGGGCAACGCCGCTCGTGGCGGCCTGAAACTCCTGATCCACCGACGAATACACCGCCGGGACCTCCCAATCGTGGTAGGCCATGAGTTCCCGTGCCTCGGCGCGGTGGAGTTCCCGCAAGACTCCGGTTTTCATACGTCGCTGACAATTTGAAATGGAAATGCCTGGAGTGGTGTTCGGTGGACCGAATGACCGTTCCCATTTACGGCTTCAGCGCTCCGTCGAGGTAGTTGAACAGGCCGGTATAATTGTACACCAGGATGTCCTCCTCTCCCTTGGTTGAAGTAGTCTGAACGCCGCCGAAGGAGAAGTTTGCATTTAAGTCCGTCCGCTCTGTGGTCTTCCGCTTTACCGACAGCTTCATCACGATGACCTGACTCATGTCATCCAACCCGGCTTGTCTTGAGTGCCCGCTTTCGGTCTTGTGCCCGATGATCGTCCCGTACTCGGTCTCGAACCTGTCAAGCTTGAAACCTTCCTTGACCGCATACATCCGGATAGCATCCAGTACCGAATCATAGCCTGCGTTGTACGAACGGGAGGGGTTGATATCCTGCAACCTCAGACTGCCCGAGGGAGAGCATCCCGAAAGGATCAGCGGAAAGAAAAGAGAGTATACCCACTTCGACATGAGAGTCTCCTTGTTTTTTTGAACCGATGCCTGCAGCCACCGCCCAATCAAAGGTACCGAAGCAAAAGTCAAGAGGCAAGGTGTGTCGCGAGGATTTGAACCCCGATGGCGATCAAGATGAGCCCACCAGCGATTTCCATCCGTTTTCCCACCATTTCGTTCAGCCTGGTCCCAAGGAAAATCCCCGTAAGAGAGAAGCCACACGTGATGAGTCCAATGGCAATGCTCGGCCACCAGATATCGGTTCCCAGAAATGCCAGGCTCAATCCCACCGCGAGGGCATCGATGCTCGTGGCCACCGAGAGTGCCATCAGCGAAAGGCCGCGGGACGGATCGTTGCGTATCTGTTGCTGCCGTTCCGATGTCATCCCCGCAAAGATCATCCTGCCTCCGACGAAAGCAAGCAGGAGAAACGCCAGCCAGTGATCTATCGATTCGATGAAACGTTCCAGCCTGATCGCGAGGAGCCACCCGAGCACCGGCATCATGAACTGGAACAGACCGAAGTGAAAAGACAGGCGGAACGCGGCTCTTTTTCCTTTGATCTGGCCCGATGCGCTCGCTCCCATGGCAACGGCAAATGCATCCATTGCGAGGCCGCAGGCGATGACCACGATTTCCAGCAGATGCACTCGATACCCGGCGTTTTTTTCCGTATTTTATGCTGCTGCTTTCACCTGGCGTTTCCAATCACTCATACTGAACGGGAGGTTCGCGTGAGAAGGCGAGAGAGAATCTTCAGCAGAGCATTCACTCCGAAGCAGCTCCGCTTGCTTGATACGTTGCGAACCCCTGCCGCCATCCAGGCATTTCTCCTTTCCCTTCCCTACAGCGCCGAGGAGCGTTACAGATGCCCCCGGACGGTCCTTGACGATCGCATTGCACATTGTTTCGACGGCTGTCTGTTTGGAGCCGCGGCTCTCCGGCACATTGGCTTTCCGCCCCTGATCGTCGAGCTCTTGCCGACGGAGAGAGACGATGATCACCTCATTGCAGTTTACAGGCTCCGCGGAGCCTGGGGCGCAGTGGCAAAATCCAATTTCGCCGGGCTAACGTACCGCGAACCGATATACCGCAACCTCAGAGAGCTCGTTGTGTCGTACTTCGAGCAGTATTACAATGTCGCGCGGGAAAAAACACTCCGGGGATATACCACTCCGCTGGACCTCAGGACATTCGATGACCTGAACTGGATGGGGAGCGATGAAAACCTTGAGGCGATCGCCTTGAGGCTCGAGCGGGTGCGCAAGGTTCGGCTGATCACTCCCTCGCAGGCGCGCGGCCTATCTCTGCTTGATGAACGCTCCAGCCAGGCCGGCCTCGTCGGTGCAAATCCCGCGGGACTCTACAGACCCTGAACGCCCGCATAACGAAGATGCCGCTCCAACGCGTACGGACATCATTGAAGCGGCACCAACCCACAACAGGGATTCGCGAGGACATCCCTCAACGCAGGATCGTCATCTTCCTGACCTGTACAAAATTCCCCCCTCCACCTTCGTTGGTATTCTGAACCTGTATCCTGTAGAAGTACGTGCCGCTGGGAAGTCCCGAGGCGTCGAACCTCTCATCGTAGACCCCAGGCTGGCGCTGCTCGTTCACAAGGACGGCAAGTTCCTCTCCGAGGAGATTGTATACGGACAGGCGCACATAACCCGCCTGCGGCAGCTCAAATCTGATTGTCGTGGTCGGGTTGAACGGGTTCGGATAATTCTGTTGCAGAGCGTATGAGGTTGGCTTGGCAGGAGAGCTGCTGATTCCCGAGGCGGTCCCTTCGTACGCAAGATCGTCAAGAAGAAATGTGGTTCCAAGATGTAGAGTGTCATTGTCTCCGTTATCAATTATGACCCAAATCCACGCCGTGTCAGGGGTCTCCGCGGAAACGTACTCCAACGGGATGGAAAATTTCGTATACCCTGTGGTGCTCGTTGCGGTCCCCCATGAACCTGTGGCAATACCCTGGCCCACGCTGTTCTTGTAAAGAAGCGTGGCAATCTCAAGTGAATCGTGCCCGGCAGATGTAAACGCCAAATAGCCGGTGAGCATGCCAGGCCTTTCGGTAAACGGAAACCACGATTGTAACCACGGGGGATAGAGTGAGTTGACAAAAGCGAGCACCGCAACTGATCCTTGAGCGGCATATGTTCCGGAATGCGGCGTCGTGGAACGCGTTACGGTTTCCACGAGCCCCGGCAAGTTGTTCACGTACCATCCAGGAAGAGACAAGCTCGTTGTTCCAGTCCAGGTTTCAAAGCCTGGATTGGGAATCTGAGCGGGCGTGCGCGCAGGAACAACCAGCAACAGAAGCAGGGGGAAAACGAAGAAGCACTTCTTCATAGGACCTCCGAATAATTGAGAGATGTATCGCTCTTATAGAACCCTTTTCGCGTTATCGGGCGGGAACTTCCGCCCGGGTGGCTTCAAATGCGTGGGGAGCCGAAGGCACTTCGGCCCCCTTCCTTTCTTTCGTGAATCGTGCAAGTACCGTATAGAGCACAGGGACAAGCACAAGCGTCAGAAATGTCGAAAATAGCATCCCCCCCACGACCGCAAGTCCAAGGGGGCGTCGGGATTCTGCGCCTGCTCCAAAACCGATCGCAATCGGTAGCACGCCAAAGATCGTAGAGAATGACGTCATCAAAATCGGCCGCAGCCGAATCGTGGACGCCTCGATCACTGCGTCAAAGATGTTCCTCCCCTGAGCCCGGAGTTGGTTGGAAAACTCGACAATGAGAATCGAGTTCTTCGTCACCAATCCGATCAGCATGATCAATCCAATTTGCGAGTAGATATTAAGACTTTCGCGGAACAGAAACAAGGTCACCAATGCCCCGAAGATCGCCAGTGGAACAGCCAGCAGGATCGTCAGTGGATGGACGAAGCTCTCAAATTGTGCGGCAAGGACCAGGAAAATGAACACAACCGCGAGAAGAAACATGAAATACAGGCTTGAGCTCGAGGATTTGAATTCCAGAGACTGGCCCGAGTATTCACGCTTCACCCCTGATGGCAGTTTCGTTGCAACGATGTTGTCGAGATCCTCCAGCGCCCGGCCGAGGCTCACGTCCGGGGCAAGGTTTGCCGTGATGGTTGCAGACCTCATGCGGTTGTAATGGTTCAGCTCTTTCGGCGAGAGCGTTTCGTCGATCCGCACGACGTTTGCGAGCTGGACGAGTTTTCCCGAACCGCGAATGTAGATTTCACGGATTGCGTCTGGAGTCGCGCGAGCCGATGGCCTCATTTGGAGGATTACATCGTATTGTTTCGTGCCCCGCTTGAAACTCGTGACCGCCCGTCCCCCCAGGAATGTCTCCAGCGTTGTGCCGATGTCCGAAACCGAAGCGCCGAGGCCCGCGGCACGCTCCCGGTCAATTGAGAGGTCAAGCTGCGGCTTGTTCAAACGCAGGTCCGTGTCCAGGTTCATCAGGTACCCGAGCCGCGCTGCCTCCCCCATCACTAGCCCGACCGCTTTATTGAGGTCTTCATAACTGTCCGCCTGAAGGACGTAACTCACGGGGCTGGAACCCACGCTTCCCGCGAGGCTCGGCGGGTTGATGACGAAGGCCAGCACTCCCGGGATCGCAAGCAGCTGCGGGAACAATTGCTGCACAATCTCCTGCTGTGAACGCGATCGGTCCTTGCGCGGCTTGAGACCCATGAAGACAAATCCGTTGGTCACCCTTCCCGGGCCCCCAAAACCCAGGCCGATCGCGGAAAAGAGTGACCGGCGCTCGGGCAATGCGAGCAGACGGTCTTCGACCTGGCGCATATATCGGTCGGTGTAGTCGAGCGTAGCACCTTCGGGTGCTATAACGATGCCAAAGCCGAGCCCCCGGTCTTCAGTGGGCACCAGCTCGCTCGGGAGCATTTTGAAAACGACCACGCTGATGCCGACCGTCACCAGCGCGGCGGCAATCATGAGAAGTGGCCGACGGAGGGCGAAACGGAGCGTCCGGTCATAAAGTCGGTTGAGAAATTCAAAGAAGGCATCAAACGAGCGGCTCGCCCACCCGGATCCCCCTCCATGAAGCGGCTTGAGGATCTTCGAGGAGAGCATGGGAGTCAAGGTCAGTGCCACAAAGCCGGAGATGAGCACGGCCACCGCAAGCGTGACGCCAAACTCGTTGAACAGTCGTCCCACCGAGCCGGTCAAGAACGCCAGGGGGATAAACACCGCAACGAGGGTAATGGTCGTCGCAATGACCGCAAAACCGATCTCAGCGCTGCCGTCCAGTGCAGCTTGCATCTTCGTCTTCCCCATTTCCAGATGACGGTAGACGTTCTCGAGGACCACGATCGCGTCGTCCACCACCAGCCCGATCGCCAGGACCAGCGCAAGCAATGTCAGGATATTCATCGTGAAACCGGCAAAGTACGCGACTGCCAGCGCCCCGATGATCGAGATGGGAATTGCCGCGGTGGGAATCATGGTTGCCCGGAAGCTCTTCAAAAAAGCGAGCACAACGAGGATCACGAGGCACAGTGCGATGATGAGGGATTCCGTTACCTCATTGATTGAGTCATTGATGAACGTGGAAGAATCGTATGCGACGTCCAGTTGCATTCCCTCTGGCAGGACCCCGGTGAGGCCAGCAAGTGCTTTCCTGACTTCGGCGGCAACGTCCACGGTACTGGCCTTGGACTGCTTGACGATCCCGAGCCCGACGGCCGTCTTCCCATTGTACCGTGCAACGGTCCGCTCGTCTTCCGCCCCCAGGTTGACTTCCGCAATATCCCGCAAGCGCACAAGGTTGTCTTCCCGTTGCGACACGATGATCGCGCCGAATTCTTCCGGCGTATTGAGGTCTCCCCTCGTTCGGACCGAGAACTCCCGCTCGGAACCCTCCACCCTGCCGCCAGGAATCTCCGCATTCTCCCGTCGGACCGCTGCTTCCACATCCTGGGTGGTAAGGCCGCGTGCCGCCATCCTGAGCGGGTCCAGCCAGACCCGCATGGCATACCGGCGTTCTCCCCCAATGATGACCGCCCCTACCCCGGGAAGCCGCTGCAACCGCTCCTTGAGGATGCGGTCGGCAACATCCGTGAGCTCCAGTCCGTTGTGCCGCTCGCTGAAGAGCCCCAGCCAGACAATGGGCTGGGCGTTTGCATCCACCTTGGATATCACTGGTTCCTCGATCTCCCGCGGCAGATTGCCCCGCACGCGAGAGACGCGGTCCCGAACGTCGTTCGCGGCCTCGTCTACATTCCGGTTCAGTTCAAATTCAATCGTGATGACCGAGCCTTGCTCCCTGCTGGAGGAACTCATTGTCTTCACCCCCTCGAGCGTTGCGAATTGCTCTTCGAGCACATTCGTGACCTCGGTCTCGATAACGCTCGGACTCGCCCCGCGATAGAAGGTGACTACGGAAATGATCGGCGGGTCAATGTCCGGGTATTCGCGCACGGGCAGCCTCGTGAACGCAATGATCCCGAACAGCAGAATCGCAAAGCTCAACACGCTGGCAAACACCGGACGGCGGATCGATATCGTACTCAGGTTCATGGCACTGCCCTTTTTTGCTTACAACCTGGTCTGTTCCCGCGCGGCCGCACTGTCACGGGTTTGCATGGGCATCACTTTGCCACCGTCAAAGAGTTTTTGATGTCCCGCACGAACAACCGTCATGCCCGGTTTCAGCCCCTCCAGCACTTCCACGACATCAGGCATCCGCGTGCCAAGGACAAGCGGGACCCTGGACACGGTGCTATCCGGCTTCACGATGAACACAAAGCTCTGGTTGCCGCTACCGAACACCGCCTCGTTCGGAACCGTCAGAGCGTTCGGCCGCTCGCTGAGGACTGCGGAGATATTGGCCGACATTCCTGGCCGAAATCTCCTGCCGAGGTTTTGCACGCGCGCGACAACACGGGCGCTCCGTGTGAGCGGGTCAATCATTGGTTCGATGACCGCGATTTTTCCACGTAACGCGTCGCCGCCAAAAGCCGAACTGGACACCGCCACCGCAGCCTCTGTATTCAGGCGAGAAAGGAATCGTTCCGGGGCGGAAAAAATGACGCGGATCTCGTCGATGTTGGCAAGCTCTGCGATGGGTTGCCCCTGCCTCAGGAATGTCCCGACGCTCACCCGCCGCGCACCGATGATGCCATCGAACGGTGCGATGATTCGGGTCTTTTCGTACCGTGCGCGAGCGACCGCAAGGTTTGCATCTGCCACCTTCATTGCGGCAGCAGCATCGTCCAGGTCTTGCGGCGCACCAGCACCCTGGTCCACCACCGCCTTCACGCGGTCATACGTGGCCTTGCTCTGTGCGCGGAGGGCCTGTGCCCGGGCAAGCTCGGCGGAAAGCTGGGAGTCGTCCAGCAGTGCGATCACCGTTCCGCGCCGAATATACCCCCCCTCGCGGAACGGAAGGGCCTTCACGGCGGCATCAATTTCTCCCACGACGGTGATGGCCTCAATGGCCTCGATCGTGCCGACCCCTTCGAATTTGTCCTCCACCTTCTGCGTCTTTACCGGGCTCACCTCGACGGGCATCGGGGGCATGGTGAATCTCCCGCCGCCATTGTCCGGTCCCCCGCACGCAAAGGACATGAACGCCAGGAGTGCAGTCAGAGATCCCGGAACGGTCATGCGCGTAGTTCTGCTCGCCATCGCTTTCCACCTTAGATTGTTCACCGTGTTGTACCAGAGTAGGCCCCGGAGGTCAACTGCCTCAGGGTCGCAGCGGCCTTCGCACTGCGGACAAGCGCTTGAGAATACCGCTGCTGGGCGATCGCAAAATCCTGTCCCAGGCGCACCAGTTCAAAGGCCGTGGTGCGGCCGTTCTGGAATTCGATCACTCCGATGCGCACCTGCTCTTGTGCCGCAGCCACCCCCTCGCGCGTTGCCACCAGACGCCGCTGCCCGTTCGCCAGCTCACGGCAACTCGTCCGCACCTGTTCTTCCAGCCAACGGGTTTGCTCAATAACACGCTGCTCTGCAATCATGACCTCGGCATCCAGGCGGTCCCGTTCCCCGAGCCCGGAGCGGAGGCCGATGGGAATATTCAATTCCACCCCGATGCTCCATGCCGGATATGTCCGCTTTGCCGCCTGGCGCAGCGCGTCGCTGAATTGACCGCCGACGGTTGTCCGTAAGGTGTCACCCCCGAACACGACGTCGCGCGCCGTGCCGGCGAGACCGCTCCCTCCAAGCGAACCCACAACGTCGAGACTTGGCAGCGCCTCCCAGAATGCAGCATCGGAGAGCGAGCGACGCGCCTCAACGTCCTTTTGCGCGGCCTGGAGGTCTAGGTTGCGCTGCCCCGCTTCCCTCACGAGTTCTTCAACGTCAACAGCCGGAAACAGTTCCGGCGGATCGTCCGTTGTGATGAACTGCCGCACACCGCTATCCGGCCACACACCGATCAAAGAAGCGATCTGGTCCGAGAGCACGCCAAGCTGCTCTTCGCTCTCGAGAACCAGCACCTCCTGTTCCGCGAGGAATGTTCTGGCGTTGGCGACCTGGTTGGGGCCGATCAAACCTGTGCGCGCCCGCAGGTTTGTCTCTTTCAGAAATGCATCCGCTCGGTCACGAGTCACCTTCTGCACGGCGTAGTTCCGCTCGGCGGCATAAAGATCCCAGTACGCCTGTTCGACCTGAGTAGAGAGCAAGAGGACTTCCTGATCGTAGCGCGCTTGCGCCGCTTCAAGTTCGTGCTCAGCGCGAGTCAGTTGCTTCCGGGCCGAGACCTGAAATCCGCCCAGCAACGGCTGCCTCAGCGTAAGGTTGCCGAACGTCGTGAACTGCGGATTCAGGAACGCAAATGCGGAATTCGTATTAAGCTGGACACCGTTCAGCGACGCTTCGATCGTCGTGCCGATGGGCAGCGCCATGCGGACGCCGGCATTGCCTGTGGTCTGCTGCGTGCTGAGAACGGAAGCGCCAGCGAAAAAGGAAGCAGTGGGAATTTGCTGATCGAGATAGTCCAGGGAAAAGAAGACCGAGGGATCAAATGTTCCCCGTTCTCTCCGCACAACCCCGCGGACCGCGAGATATGCGGCCTCGGCAGTACGAACTGCGGTGGCATTGTGCAACCCGTTCTGGACTGCCTCACTGAGCGAGAGTGGCGTACCTTCAAGTTGCTCGATGACGCGTTGGAGGGCGCTGTCGGGATTGACAGGATTCTGTGCCAATCCTGAGGTGATGGTACAGAGGAGCAGCAAAAGAATCCCGGGCAGCTTCATTATACTTTCTGGTGTAGGGACACATCAGGTTTATGCCAATGCGCGCGTCGGCGTGCGCTCATAAAAAGTCAGTTACGGTAGGAACCCCGAATGGCATCCAAAGGTTCCAGTACTTCACGCGGCAACACCCTTCTGCTCATCCGTCCGCATGCGGATGGCCTGCATCAGAGCATCAAGAATGTCGCATTTGGCTACGGCGTTGATTGGACAATCGCTGCACGGCCCCAGCACCCAGGAGGACATATCCAGTTCCACGCGTAAGCGAAGGACGGTTGAATTCGCGTGGAAGAAAAGGAACTGTGGGTCTGATTTGAGCTTGTCAACGTAGTACTGCAGATGGGGAGAAAAAGCGGGAGACAGGAGGTGGGTGAGGATTTCCTCAACTCTGCTGCACGCCATGGATGAAACACCTATCAATGAACTGCACGAAGGAAGAACCTGTAACAGGGTTAGGGAGATGATACCGAAAGGAGATCACTTTGTCAATAAGAATCGTAAAAAAAGTTTATAATTGCGCCAATAATTTTCGGCGTCCTCCTTTTGGTGACCTTGTGTGGTAATTTTTACAAATCGAATCGTTTCGATTGTTTTCCGCTGGAAGAACCAGGTAAGTCCCAAAGATCTTCTGTTTTTGGGCTACCCGAACTCTTCCTGTCACAGAACTCTTCTGGCATTCCTGTTGCTTTTTTCAACAGAGACGGACGGAACAATATCTTTTCAGAATCGCTTCAAATGAAGGAATTCCTGCGCGCTGGCCGTTGTTGTCCCTCAAGAACACAACTCCAACATCCATCAAGGGACTCTCATGCAAGGATCCCGTACTTTCTTTCTGCCAACTGCCAGTTTCCTGGCAGCATATCTCCTTTTCGCGCCTTCGCCAGCCTCAAGTCAGGCCATGGTGCACGAACATGCGGGCTCATCCGTAATCAAGAAGGCAATAGCGGTGCTCCAACCCACAAAGGGCAACGCGGTACATGGAACGGTGACCTTCGAGGTTGTTGAAAAGGGAGTTCATGTTGTGGCTGATATTTCCGGCCTCGTTCCAGGAAAGCACGGCTTTCATGTTCACGAGTTCGGCGATTGTAGTTCGGACGACGGATCATCCGCGGGGGGACATTTCAATCCGGCATCAGAGCCCCACGGGGCGCCGGCAGCGGAAATGCGCCATGCCGGAGACATGGGGAACATCGAGGCGGATAAAGATGGACACGCCACGCTTGACTATGTGGACAAGGTGATGACACTCACTGGCGAGCGGTCGATCATCGGTCATGCCGTGGTCGTGCATGAGAAGGAGGATGATTTGAAAACACAGCCCACCGGCAACGCGGGGGCTCGCGTGGCATGCGGGGTCATCGGGATTGCGAAGGGGAAATAGCCAAAGCACCTGGAGGCTGAGAATCATTGGCTACGATTGCGGAAGCCCCTTCCTGGCGATTGTCTCCATGACCTCGCAGAAGCGATCCAGTTCCTTCAGCGACGTATAGACGTTTGGCGTGATGCGAATGCCGCGGAATTCGTCGTGCACGATCGGGACCGTGAATATCTTGTGCGTGTTCATCAGGTAGCCCACGATCTGTCCCGGATCGACCCCGACAATTTCAACCAGGGCGATGCCGCACGACTGGTCCTGGTCGAGCGACGTGTGAAGCTTCACGTTTGGAAGGTTCCCGATTCGATCCACCCAGTAATTCCGGAGATAGCGCAGCCGTTCCTCCTTGCGCTTTGCGCCGATACCCTGGTGAAACAAGATCGCCTCCCCGATCGCGAGCCGCATGGCGGCCGAGTGCGTGCCAATCTCTTCAAACTTGCGTATATCCCCGTGTTGATTCTTCTCTGCTGCCATGAGCGGCCACAGCTTTTTGATTTTCTCTCGCTTCACGAACAGCATCCCGGTGCCTTTTGGGGCATAGAGCCACTTGTGAAGGCTGGACCCAAAATAGTCGCACTTCAAATCGCTCCAGGTGAAATCGAAATGAGCCAACGAGTGCGCACCATCCACGATGCATTCGATGTTCTTTGAGCGTGCAAGTTCGCAGATCGCACGGACAGGGGTGATCTGGCCGGTCAGGAAGACAGCATGAGACACCAGGATGACCCGTGTCTTTGGAGTGATTCCCTTCTCGAAGGCATCGTAGATTTGCTGCAGGCTCTTGGGTGGCACCGGATACGTCACCTGCTTCAACACCATTCCTTCCCGCAGCTCCCTCTGACGGATCGTCGTGAGCATCCGCGGATAGTCCTGCGTCGTCGTGAGGATCTCGTCGCCGGCCTTGAGGTCAAGTCCGAACAGGCACGTCTCCAGTGCTTCAGAGGCATTGCGGACGATTGCCACTTCTTCCGTGTCGCATCCGAACACCCGGGCAAGTCCTGCGCGCACGTTCTCGCTCTGCGGCTCGAGAATCTGCCACATCGTGTAGGCAGGAACGTCCTCCTGCTCCCAGGTGTACCGGACGAATGCTTCGGTCACCATCCTCGGCGATGGTGAAACCCCGCCATTGTTGAGGTTGATGATGCTCCGTGTGCTGCTGAAGGCGCGTTGAATCTCAAACCAGAAATCTTCGTCCGTCGCGCTCATGGACGGAGGGAGATGATCGATGCGGCGCGTTGCTGCGAGCAGGTCCTCGTACAGGGTGGCCACCGTGGCAGAGGTGAGCGTGGCGAGGCCTAGTCCTTTCCCTACCATAGAAAGGAAATGGCGCCGGTCAATATCGTGCCGGGGTTCTGTCGAAGGGTCACGGGTTTTGTTCGCGTCCATAAAAGCGTTCTCCAATTTGGATCTACAGCGACTACGGTGCAAGCGCTGCGCTGATGGTCCGGGAGAAATCCTGCGGTGTTATACCCGGAGATTGGATGTTGAATGCATGATATACTTCCCTGATGCGCGCGGTGACCGCATCGCCGTTTGGCGGAGCTCCCCGAACAGCCTCTTCCATGGCGGCAAGAGCAAGGGACGGCAAGAGTGTGAAATCACCTGAAAATGTGATGTCATCGAGCCGCCCGCCACGAATCCTCGCCGTCACCCGAATCAGTCCACCGGCAGCTTTGAATACGCCCTCCACGACCCGGACATCCTCGTGGATCTTCACACCCACCGGTCGCAGCCCACCGCGCTGAAAAAGCCAGTCGTCTGATACAAACCGGTCATCCCATTCAATCGCCACGGTTTCTTCCCCGCCCATCCATGTCCCGGGGACAATGTCCACGCCCAGCACGGCGGCGCATTTCTGGATGTACAGCGACTTGACAACATCCCGCTCCGGGGGTGTGCCAAGAAGATCCTGCATGGTCGCCATGTACTGTTCAAGACTCTCGACGATCTTGTCGCGCATTTTTTCCGACGATACCTTGAGCACGCGAGCCATCGTCTGCTTGTCGAATGTGAACATCAGGCTTCCGACGACGACGTCCGCAATCCCCATCGTCGCGGCACCTGTGCCCCCGATCTTTCTCCCCCCGACATGAATGTCGTTGATAGGCCTATAGTAGGCGTCAATGCCCAGAGCGCGGTACGTGTCAATGAGCGGCTGGACGTAGAGGGCAAATCTGGAGTCGAGGTCGACGGGCAGCCGGCCGGGATGGAAGATCCACTGCACGAAAACCTGCCCCCCGTCAAGATACACCGCTCCTCCGCCCACCGCACGGCGATAAACCGGGAGATTGTGTGCGCGGCAGAACTCCAGCTCCACTTCCTTCTCCAGGTCCTGATGAAAACCAACGCACACGTAGGGGTCCGACGGACTGACGAGAAGAAGAGTGTCAGGAGTCTCCTCGGTCATGGCGTGCGCAACGGCGTGATAGACAGTCTGCGAGCGGAGGGGTGACACGGTTCCGAGGTCGAGCAGGCGCACGCTGTTCATTGGGACCCGTCACCTGCTGTCGGCGGCTCTTCAGGTTCCATCAGGTCATCATTCATGTTCAAAAAAGAGAACACCTCGCTGGCCGCAGCTTCATCGATGATGCTGAGCGCGAAGCCCACATGGACAATGACGTAGTCCCCCACCTTCACTTCGGGAACGTACGCCAACGAGACGTCCTTGACCGTGCCGCCGAATTCTACCCTCCCCACCGTCATCCCCATGGGATTTTCTTCAATGCGCATAACCTTACCCGGCACTCCGAGGCACATGCTCGACCTCCTTCTCATCTGTGATCATTCCCCACGTACGTAACAGCTGTTCCGTCCGCCGGAGAACTTCCGGAAGCGTGCGCTGCACGTCCTCGGACATCCCGAATCCTGCAGAGATGTCGGCCGGTTGAACTCCGATGAGATGCAAACGCTCCGGCAGCTTCTCCCGAATAGCTGCGAGCCCGAGAACCTCCTGGAACGTTAGTTGGTGCTGCGAGAGCCTGACGTTGGCAAAGAGCGGGATCTGGTTGCCGTCCAGTTCGACTACGGTGGCCGGCGCCTTTGCCGCATCCACTGCATCGAGAAGAAGCAGGTGGCGACATTCCTCCACGATCGGCAAAAGGTTGAGCCCCAGCGTGCCCCCGTCCACAAATTCCATGGAGGTCCGGGCACCGATTCGCTCCTGAAGGAGTGGGAGCAGGTGCACTCCCACCCCTTCGTCTCGATTCAGTGTATTGCCGAGTCCTAATATGATGCTTCGCTGCGATCCGGGCAAGGTCACCTCAGGACGACGTTCAAGCCGGAGGAAACCTTGCTGACTTCTTTTCCATCCGTGTCGATCATATGAATCGCGCAGGCCATACAGGGATCGAATGAGTGAATGGTGCGCAGGATCTCAAGCGGCCATTCAGGCTTGGCCAGCTTTGTCCCGACCAGTGCCGACTCATACGCTCCCTCCTGCCCCTTGTGGTCGCGAGGCGAGGCATTCCACGTCGTTGGAACGACCAGTTGGTAGTTCGCAATCTTTCCGTTTTCGATGACGATCCAATGCCCGAGTGCACCTCGAGGAGCCTCCATGAAGCCGAACCCTTCGGCTCTCGATGGCCAGCTGCCCGGCTCCCACTTTTCGTCGTTAAAGGTGCGCGTGTTTCCGGCCTTGATTTCAGCCACAAGGTCACCATAGAACGTGCGGAGCCAATCCGCGATCACCTTCGTCTCAATCGCCCGGGCGGCCGTTCTGCCAAGCGTCGAGAAAACGGCCGTGACGGGGGCGTCCAGCTTCTTCAGCGTCAAGTCTACAAGCTCTTTCGTCTGGGCGTGGCCTTTCGCATAAAGTGCCAACACCCGCGCCAGGGGCCCGACCTCCATGGGTGTCTCGTTCCAGCGGGGAGACTTGAGCCATGAATACTTTTGCTCAACGTCAAGGTATTTATATGGTGACTTCGGACCGGTATAGTTGAGTTCGGTCTCGCCCTGCCAGGGATGCAACCCTACGCCGTCCCCGCCGCGGTAGGTGTACCAGCTGTGGGTGACGTATTCCTTCATCTTCTGGAAGTCGCGCGGATCGGGCTCGATAATGTTGTTCAGGTCCTTGTTCAAGATCGCCACACGCGGGACAAGATACGTCGATGCGTCTTTGGAATTGTCGCCTGGGAACTCTCCCCATGTCAGGAAATTCCCCAGGCCCCCGCCAATTGCCGCGTACTCCTTGTAAAAGGGGGCGATCGCCAGGATATCGGGGATGTACACCTGATCCACGAACTCCACGATCCTGTCGATCGAATCGCTGATGATGCAGAGGCGTTCGGCATTCAGCGCCGTGTCGCTGTTGAGATCGATCGGCATCGGAACACCCCCGACGACAAAATTCGGATGGGGATTCTTCCCGCCGAAGATCGTATGGATCTTTGTGACATGCGATTGCCAGTCGAGCGCTTCGAGGTAATGGGCAACTGCGAGCAGGTTGATCTCGGGCGGCAATTTGTAGGCAGGGTGACCCCAGTAGGCGTTGGCAAAGATCGAGAGCTGCCCGCTCGTGGCGATCGCCTGGACCTTCTGCTGGACGGCGGCGAAATATGCGGGTGAAGAGTTTGGCCAGGGAGAGATCGACTGCTGAATCTCCGATGTTTTCCTCGCGTCGGCCTTCAGCGCCGCAACAATGTCCACCCAGTCAAGAGCGTGCAGATGGTAGAAATGCATGACGTGGTCATGCACGTATTGCTGGGCGATCATCAGGTTCCGGATGATGTTCGCGGCCCTGGGGATTTTGATGTCGAGTGCATCCTCCACCGAGCGGATAGACGCAAACGCATGGACGGTCGTGCAGACGCCGCAGGCACGTTGCGCGAATGCCCAGGCGTCCCGAGGGTCACGTCCCTTCAGGATGATTTCCATTCCCCGTACCATGGTCCCGGACGAGTACGCTCTTGTCACTACGTTCGCGGGATCAAGCTCCGCTTCTATGCGGAGGTGCCCTTCAATGCGGCTGATCGGGTCAATAACGATTCTTCCAGGCATACGTATCCTCCTATTGATTGCGAAGCCAGTCCAAGGCATCCGCTTCAGTGTCGAAAAGCCGCACGTCATGTGCGTAGTAACTCTTGTCGATGTCGAGAATGTCCGGCGGGAGTTGTGCCCCGAAGATCGCTGCAACGGGCATCATCGGCCGCAGGTGCCTGATCTGCCTGGCGCATTCTCCCGCAGCGGAGCCCGTGAGGTCGATCAGCAATTTGCCGCTGTAGTCGCGGAGGAATGTTGCGAGTGTCTGCACCTCTTCCGGACTGAATGTGCCCGAGTGGCGACAGCGCATGATCCCTTTCTCGACCGGTGTAAGGTTGAATGATGCCATATGTCACCTCGTCATGAAGAGTGTTGCCATCGTGTGGGCAGTGCTATTCAAGGGCTTCCGCCACCATTTGCGATAAGCCTCGTACCTTCACATCCATCTTGAAGTGCTCCACGCTGTCCGTGAATTGCAGGCGGCAGTTGGAACACGTCATGGTCACCGTCTTGGCGCCAATCTTCTTGAGCTGTTCCATTTTGAGCTCGAAAACGGCGTAGCGAAGCGGGTCCGCCTCCTTGATTGCTATGATACCTCCGCCGCCGCCGCAGCAGACGGATTCTTCCCTGCACGGAGACATCTCTGTAAAAGACCTGGGCGCCAGGATTTTGAGAATCTCCCTCGGCTCTTTGATATGTGATCCTCGCCGCTGGATTTTGCAGGCGTCGTGAAAGGTGATAGTGCCGTCGTCGAACGCGCCCTTCTTCAGCTTGATCCTGCCCGTCTTGACATACTCGCCAAGAACTCCTGCAATATGCACGACCTCCAACCCGGCCGGAACTTCCATCATGTTGGCAGCCGTCCAGCGAAGCGCATCGTAGGCATGGCCGCATTCCGTAACCATCAGGCGCTTCACGCCAAGCTCCTTTGCCGCATCGAAGAGGCGAGACATGAACAGCTTGGTCCTTTCGTGGCTCCCCTCGTAGAATCCGAAGTTCACCACCTCGCGCCCTCTGCTGCTGATCGTCCACTTCTCCCCTGCCTTGTCGAGAATCTTGGCAATCGCAGCAATGTTCTCAGGAAATTTCATGATCTCGATGGACGTGAACACGACCATCGTGTCTGCACCCTTCTGATCGATCGGCAGCTTCACCTCCCATTCGTCCGCAATCCATTCCAGGCGCTGCTCCCACACGGACTGGGTTGCTCCTAATGGACTGCCTTCCTGCACCTGTTTGTTCACAGCCGCCATCAGGTCCTCGGGAACCGCCCCCGCATTCGACATCGCCGTGCGCACCTCGTGGATGATCGGTCCCAGCTGGATGCCCATGGGACACACCATCGCGCATTTGTTGCACATCGTGCACGCGTAGTAAACGATCATGCTCCAATGCCGGATGTCCTCATCGGTTATCGTCCGGTCGATCCCGAGGGCGTGTTTCAGCTTCCCTCCGGGGGTGAATCGTTGTTCATACGTGCGTTTCAGAAGCTCGACCTTCCAGACCGGGGCGAATTCCGGGTTGCCAGTAGCTTCATAGAAGTGGCAGGCCTCGGCGCAGATCCCGCAACGCGTGCATGCCTCCAATTGTGAGGCCACCCACCCGCCTGTCTCTTCGACAAAAGTATTCAGAGCTTGCTGGGTATTCATGACTGGGCTCCTCGTTAAGGTGTAACGGCGCGTTTACCGAACTGCGCTCCGTGGATAGACTTGGAGAAGAAATAAAAGATAAAATGGGAGATGCGGCTGAACGGAATCCAGATGAGCATCACATTGACCGCAATCATGTGCAGGCTGAACAGCATTTCATACGGAGAGAAGAGATGATGTGTCATGGAGTAGCCCGTGAGCATCGGCAGAAAGACAAACAGCCAGTTGAGGAATTCCGCCGGACCGGAAATCAGTTTGAGCACCGGGTCAACCAGCCGGTTCACGAAGAGCGCCGCCATTGCCACGAGCGTGACGGCAGCGAGCCAATCAACAATCGGCATGGGCAACGTCGGCCAACCCAGACCGAGCAGGCTCTTCCAGACGAGCATATGCGGCGTGCCGAAAATGATGATGGCAAAAAGGCCCAGGTGGAAGAGTCCTCCCGCGAGGTACATCGCCGGTTTCTTGCTGAAAGTGTTTTTGACCCAGGGCACAAACGGCCAGATGAGAATCCCCTTGAGATAGGCGATACCAACTCCACCCAGCTTGCTCCCTTTGGAAGGAACCCTGTCGCGCGGCCAGCCAAGCAGGAGCACGCGCATCAGCCTGTAGGCCATGCCGCCAATGAAGACCAGGAGAGAGAGCTCGAAGAACGGTCCCCGCGCGAATTCCAGAATGTCTTTCCAGTTCATGGCGGTCTCCTATTCTTTGGCAATATTCTTCTTTTTCGTCTGATTGCGTGCCGCTACCCCTGCACCGATGGCAACCCCTGCCCCCACGGCAACTCCGATCGCCGTCAGTGTCGGCTTGCTGAGCGGTGTCGACTGGCCCTGGTAGAATCCACCGCCGTCCCAGAAATCAGGCTCCGAGCACCCCAGGCAGGGATGGCCCGACTGAATCGGAAACGAAAGGCCGGCGTCCCACTTCATCGACGCGCACGCATTGTAGGTGGTTGGCCCCTTGCATCCGAGTTTGTACAGACACCACCCCTTCCGAGCCCCTTCGTCGTCGAAGGAGAGTGCGAATTTACCCGCCTCGTAAAACGGTCGGCGCAAGCAACGGTCATGGATGGTGTTGCCGTAGAATGTCATCGGACGGTGGAGATCATCGAGTTCCGGGAGGGACCCGAAGATCAGGAAGTGCGCAAGTGTGCCTGTGAATACTTCGGGAATCGCCGGGCAGCCCGAAATGTTCACGACGGGCTTGTCCGTGATGATCTCCCGTACACCCCTGGCATTGGTCGGGTTGGGCTTTGCTTTCGGAATGCCCCCGAAGGTAGCGCAATTCCCCGTCGCGATAACGGCTGCGGCTCCCTGCGCTGCCTCGAGGAGAAGATCCTTCGCCGAACGCCCGCCGATGGTACAGTAATCTCCGTTCAATCCCAGAGGCACGGCGCCTTCGACCACAAGCAGGTATTTTCCGGCATACTTCCTCATGATCTCTGCCTTGTTTGCTTCAAGCTGGAAGCCGGACGCGGCAGAGAGCGTCTCATGGTATTCCACCGAAATCTTCCGGAGAACGAGGTCGATGAGCGTGGGCGAGTGGGAACGGGTAAGCGCTTCGCTGCAGCCCGCACAATCCTGGAATTCAAGCCAGAGAACCGGCAGGCGCGGCTTTGAGGCCAGGGCGCTGGCGACCATATCCGCAGGGTTGGACCCCTCGCTCACGGAAGACGGGAGGCCGCTTGCCTTGAGCAAAGGCACGGTGTTGAGACCCAGTGTGCCCGCAAGGAGCCCACACAGCTTTACGAAGTCGCGGCGGCTTACCCCCTCGCGACGAAGATGTTGATAGATTGTCTCTTCAGCCATGAATACCTCCATGGAAAGTTACTGACATGAAATGCCATCGGCTTCCAGCTTGGCCTGGTATTTTGCCACTCCCTCGGCACCTGTCACCAGAAGGACCTTCTCTGCTTCCCAGTTGCTTGCCTTCATTTCGGCGATCCACCCCTCACCGTACGGGTCGGCGACTGCAATGTTTGGATCCGTGGCGATCTTTTCGTTCCCGCGTTCGAGGATACCGGACACGGGTGCGGGTACGGGCCCCACGAACTTGCTGCTTTCGATCGTTGCCACACTTTTGCCCTGTTTGACTTCCTGCCCGAGGTTCTTCGCCCTGATGGTGATTGCCGCCAGTTTCCCGCCCGACAGCTTTGCGGCAACGGACGTCATGCCAACACGCACAACGCCGCCCATCGGCTTCGCCCAGACATGCTTGTCAATCAGGTAAAAGAGATCTTCCGGAAGATTGCATCCTCTGATTATCGCCATCGCTTGTTCCCTCCTGGGTTGGTGTCGTTGGTGTTGCTTCTGTGGGACTCTCCGTAGCCGGCGACGCGGGACCGTCGCTAAAACGTCAATGTCGTTTTTGACTCTTCCGACATCTGCCACATTGCAGCCCCGCCGACCATTTTCACGCCGTCGATAAGGTCGGACAGCTGGAGGTCGTGCAGCTCGGTCGATGCCGTGCACGCGGTGAGTTTTACGCCGGCCTCGACCGCTTCGTTGAGAAAGTCGCTGACCGGCTTTCCCCCCGCCTTGGGATAGACGGTTTCAGCCATTCCTTTCTTGAGCAGGAGCGTGCCATCGATCGTGAAGAACATCGTCACCTCGTAGTCCATGGCTGCAGCGAGCGACGCGAAAAAGAATGGTGTCGCACACCGCCGGGGCGTGTCGGGACCGCTTGTCATGATGATCAGAATCTTGTCTTCCATGGGTATATTCCTTGTGGGTCTGTGGCTCCCCAACGGTGCGTGCATGACTCGATGAGAGATCACCGGGGCGGGAGCTCGAGTGTCGTGGGTCAGATGTCAAGAACAGAGAGACGGTGGATCAGAAGCTGAGAGTGATAGCGTTATGGCTGGCGAATTCGAGGAACGTGGCAGCGCCGCCGATTTCGACGCCGTCGAGAAGCTGTTCCTTTTTAATCCCCATGACGTCCATGGTCATCTGGCAGGCGATCATCTTGACGCCTGACTCTCTGGCAATATCAAGGAGCTCGCTCACCTTTGCCACCTTCGCCTTCCGCATCCAGCTGTTCATCATCATAGTTGCAGCGGCCGTCATGCCGGGAAGCATGCCAATGATGTTCGGCATTGGGACTGGCATGGCGGGGTTGGCGATCGGGGCGACTTTCAGATGGTCGGCCTTCCCTTTCTTCAGGATTTCGAGGCCGTAGAACGTGAAGAAAATCGCGGCTTGCATATCCATTGCAACAGCCGCGGTGGCCAGGATCAGCGGCGGATACGCCGCATCGAGTGTACCGTGACCTGCAATGATGGCAATGCGTTTCTGTTGTTGGTCAGCCATCATTTCACCTTCTTGATGTAGAACGTAAATGTTCCACCCTGCTCTTCATGATTGAGCAGTTCATGGCCGGTTCGCTGTGACCATGCCTTGACGTCCGGGACCGAGCCGGGATCCGTGGCTGTCATCTTCAAGACCTGCCCGACCTTCATTGCATCGATGGCTTTCTTGGTCTTCAGAATGGGCATCGGACAGGCCATTCCGGTGCAATCGAGTGTTTGATCTGCGTTCACGATGCTGTTCTCCTGATTGGATGAGGGGTTTGGTGGTTGGGAAGGGTACTGATGTGGGCAATGTTTTGCAAACGGCTCATCAGCTCGGCTCGCTCATGCGCTACCTGTTCGAATGTCCCCGCGACCTCCTGGAGCCAGCCACCGATTTGTTCCTCGTGCCTGTGGTCGAGGACTCTGATCTCTTCCGCAGCATCGGCTAAGGCTTTCGCGTCGATGCCGAACGATGTCGCCAGTTTGTTGACACGCTCCGTTTCTTCCGTGCGGTCGGGCGGGGTGAGATAGAATTGGCCGGCGATGACAATGGCAACAGGATTGCCGTCGACTTCGATGCGTGCTCGCGCGTACTGGAGCCCTGCGTGGCAATTCACGAAGTGAGGTTGCCTGACCGGTTCCTGCGCAAGCTTGCGCCAGGATGCGACGCACCCCTTCCGGCCCGGCTCGCTCTCAAGGATCAGATTGCAGAATCTGCATGAATTGCTGATGTCCGTGAGAGGTTCGCCGTCCGGCGCGGTCGTGAGCGATCCAACCTGGGCGATTTCGGCAAATACCCGCTGGATCGGCTGGATGCAATGCAGTGGAAGAATGTCGGCCGGCAGAGGCGGCGGCTCCACTTTGCCCGACGCGGCGCCACTGATGAGAGAGCTGATTCCCTCCTGCGTGAAGCGCCACTGACCGCCCACGCGTATGCCGGTAATTCGTCCGTCCTTGAGCATCCGGTAAATGGTCGTTCGGTCAATCTTCAGGAGGTCTTGGAGCTCTTTCGTTGTAAGGAGGTCTGCCATTGTTTACATCGAGTTACGATAATATGCTATAGCATGCTCGGTCAATATAATGAGCGTGAAATTTCTTGTCAAGGAAATTTTCATGGAAAGATCACCGGGTGGGAGAGTGCGGGCATGCAACAAAAAAGGAGCCGCTCATATGACACGGTCATATGAGCGGCTCCTCTTCGAGCATCGTTGTTATCTTATCGCGTGCGAGAACGAGACATATTCCCGCTCTGTACGGCCTCTACATCTCCCTCTTTCACCTCGATAATTTCATCTGCCAGGAGCCCATGTGCCTCGCGGTGCACTGCTTCGGCGGCATTCTTGTCCGGGGCCTTTACCAGGCAGAAGACGGTCCCCACATCATCGTTGTACCAGTACTTCAAATATTCCACGCCATGTTTCTTCTGCACTTCAAGATCCTTGGCGTGGGCGGAAGCGACATCCTCGGTTGTCAAGCCGGGGATATGCCTGTGGATATCCAGATAGAGAGGCATAGCAGGACTCCTTTCAAACAATTGTGATTGGGTTTGGTGAGTGGGTACGGATTTGAGAAATGACACTCGGGAGTGCCGGGATAAAGAAAATGTGGGGAGCTATATATCGGGTGCTCATCCTTCCCTCCATCCAACGCCTGCATGCGGGTTCCGCCCGACTCATTGCGACACCGGGCGTGAAGGTACATTATTTTAATGTAGCCTTTCGCCTGGCAAATGTCAAATTGACGATGATCTTGCAGAAGCCCATGTCCTTCGCGGTGTCCACGAATTCTTCCAGCAGGCTGACGGCCATAAAGGATGTTTAAGGGCTGTCGGTCTAAGATTCTCTGCGGCAAGACGGACAGCCCTTCAGCTTGTTTATCCGGCGACAGGGTTGCTATGGGGTCGCACCTGGCAATTTATTTCAAAAGTGTTAGCTTCTTCGTTTGAACAACGTCTCCGACGTGCAGCCGGCAAAGGTAGACCCCTGCCGCGCGCCCGGTCGCATCCCAGGTCACTCTGTAGACTCCCGGCGATTGTGTCGCATTCACGAGTGTCGCCACTTCCTGCCCCAGAATGTCATACACTTCGAGCTTTACTCCAGTACCCCCTGTTCCATCACCCACATTCCCCCTGATTGTGTACTCTATAACTGTTGTCGGATTGAACGGATTCGGGTAGTTCTGGGACAGGGCTGTCTCTTGCGGAAGATAGGGTTGTTCCACGGCGGTTACTGTTTCCATTTGCGGGCCCGTGGAAGCACTTTCTTTGGTGAGCGAAACATCATCAAAGAAGTATTCATCCCCGGCGATGGCAAAGGGAGCCAGCCAGAAACGGATCCTGGCGTCGTTGACTGTTCCCGCGAAGTTTTTGGCCTGAAATCCCACCGTGTAGGTCGCCCACGAAGTTCCCACCGGGACAACCCAGTTCTCCAGGCCATAATTCGTATACGGAGCCCCATGTTTGTGGACATGGACACTCATGTCATGGCTACTTGTGGAGTAGGCCTTAAACCGTAGTGTGTATTGTGCCCCAGCTTGCAGTTCCAGGCGGGGCTGGTAGAGCTGCACGTTCGTGCCAGACGTTTCCACCTTCACATGGCCGGCATGGGCGCTGCCCTCGCCAGGGACGTCCGTGTCAAATGATCCCGTCCCGTTCGTGTAGAATTCCCATGGTTCTCCATCCGCCTCGAAGCTACCATTGATGACCACATCGCTTAGCGTGACCGACTCACTTACCACCTCTTCCAAGACCACATCATCGACAAAGTAACGGTCTCCTGCTGTAGCGTACGGGGCAAGCCAGAAGCGCAGGCGGGCATCGTTGACCGTGCCGGAGATGTTCCTCGCTTTGAACTCCAAGATGAAGCTCTTCCAACCACCGGTCAGGTCACAGCCCCATTCCTCTATGCCGTAGTTCGTGTAGGGTGCGCCGTGCTTGTGGATGTAGACTCGCAGGTCGTGGCCACCGTTGGAATAGGCCTTGAAACTTAAGCGGTAGCGCGCTCCCTCCTTCAGCGTAAGCCCGGGTTGATACAATTGCACGTTCGTTCCCCCGTTGCTGATATCGAGCCTGGCTGCATGCGGGCTGCCATCACCTGCCGCATCATCCGAGAAGCCGCCGGTTCCGTTTGTGTAGAACTCCCACGGTGGACGACCCGATTCGAAGCCCGGGTTCTGGATGAGGTTGGTCACTGGCGGGCCGAGCATTTCAGAAAGAGGTCGGCGCCAAATGCTCTGTGCATAGGTTCCAGCGAATATCTCCGTGTCCAGTATTGCCAGGCACCTGATATCGGTGCTCTGCAAGCCACTGCTGGCACTTGTCCATTTGACTCCGTTGTTGGCCGAACAAAAGACTCCCTGGTCGCTACCGGCAAAAAGAGTGGCGCCAGATGCGGCAAGCGACGAAACATTGATGTTCTCTAATCCGGAGATGCCGTTAGTCCAGGTCATACCACCGTTCGTCGAACGATACACCCCATCGTTCCCCCCAGAAACATACAGGGCATTCCCCGAAAATACAAAACAATCGAACATATTGTCGGTCTTCAGTCCGCTGTTCACTGTATTCCAATTCATGCCATTGTTGGTCGAACGGAAGACGCCATTCCCCCAGGTTCCGACAAAGATGTTGCTACCTGAGATAAACACTGACCAAACATCAACATTCTCCAAATCGCTGCTAATATCGGACCAGTTTGTCCCGTTGTTGGTTGAACGATAGAGCCCACCGTTGACGGCAGCGAAAACATCTGCTCCTGACGCCGCAAGATTCCTGAGACCCACGTTCGGCAAACCGGTGCCGGCGTTTACCCAACTGGTGCCGTTGTCAGTTGAGAGAAGAACGACGCCATCGTAGCTGCCAGCATAGAGTTTTGTCCCTGAAACGGCAACAGACACGAAAAATGTGAAGGGCGCTGGGACCGCCACCTGAGTCCAAGTTGTACCACTGTCCGTGGAACGAAAGACTCCGCCAAAGTAACTTGCTGCAAAGAGATTCTTGCCGTTCAAGACGATGGATGGCACAAAGCTCGCCGTCACACCGTAACTGGCCTCACTCCAGTTTGTCCCGTTGTTAGAAGAGCGGAATATGCCATTTAGTGTTCCAGCAAAGAGATTCGAGCCTGAAGCACCGAGACATCTGATTGACAGGTTCGTGAGACCATGGCTTGCTGGTGTCCAGCTTGAACCATTGTCTGTTGACAAGAATACACCGCCCAAGAAAGTCCCAGCAAGGAGTCCCGTACCTGAAAACTCGAGGGTCTGCACACTGGTGGTCGTCAAGCCATTACTCTTCTTCATCCAAGTTGTACCATTATCGGCAGAATGAAAGACCCCTTCAGCAGTCCCTGCAAAGATATCCATCCCCGAAACAGCAACAGCCGTGGGCCCCCATTTCCAGAACGCAGAGCTCACGTCTGTCCAGGTCGTGCCGGAGTTCGTGGATCGGAAGAGCGCGTCTCCAGTCCCAGCGAAAATGGTTGTCTCAGATACGGCAAGTGGCCCGCCGACTGGTTTCTGCAATCCTGTACTGGCGTTTGTCCAGCTTCCGCCGTTGTTCGTAGAATAATAGAATCCATCATCCGTTCCTGCATAGAGATCCTTCCCGTTGAGGCCCGGAGGGCCAACCGCCAACGAATAAACAGAAGTGCAGGTCATGCCGCTGCTTGCGGCATTCCAAGTTGCCCCTTTATCCGTCGAGCGAGAGACACGACCTTTCCATGTCCCGGCATAAAGATCCGTGCCAATGACGACAAGCGCACTGACGGTCGTGCTTGTCAAGCCATTGTTTGCAGTGACCCAGGTGGTGCCGTTGTCGCTCGAGCGAAAAACGCCGCCCCCCAGGCTTCCTGCAAACAGGTATGTTCCCCCTTCCCCGTCGGCTAGCACCGCGAGGTCGGAAATGTCACCCCCATAAGGTCCGTTGGTCTGCATCCATTGGCCGAATATCTGGGTCGAGACCAGGGCCGAGAGTAATGCAAGGAAGATGAGCTTTGTTCTCATATTGCCTCCTATGAGAAAAATGTGAGAGAAGAGCTGGTTCGAGGCCAGGATTCGGTGGGTGTCGTCGGGTGGGACGACCCTTCGACACAAGCCGATAGCAATCGTCGGCCTTCGCACAGGGTACTCTCGGCGGCCGGACCTGTCTGCGACAGGAGGGCTCGTCACGTTATGCACATGACGAACGCACTGACTCCTTGCTCGAAACAGACAATGGTGAATCGAACGTGAATCATCGAGAACCTGGCGGCAATGGCGACCGCGGGTTCACGTCACAAAGATGCGTCGACGGAACTTGAAAGCTGTCATGAAACTGTCAAAGAGATGTCAAAAGCGGGGTGCGCAAGATGGTCGCAGAGAGATGAATGCAATACCATTCCATGCCGACGTGCCAGAGATAGATCCGCCAACGAATGATAGTGCGGCTCCTCCTGCATTACTTTGACGGTCTTCGGCAGCACATAAAGGGCATCCTCGTCCTTGTTGCTTTGAGCAGTAATCTGAATGTCACGGAGATGCGTCATGCCATTGCCGGTGATTGCAGGGTATACGCGCCGTTAGCGCCTTCGTTGAACATCGGATTGATCTTGTCCAACGCCAAAAAGTAGATTTCCGGCTCAAGGGAAAAACCGTCGCCTGCTAAGAACAGAATCGCGGCAACCTTGTGATCTGAACTGATTGGCAGCGCTGTGCAAAGTAGTAGAAAGGGGAAGTGGCTGTCCGGATAACATTAGATGGTGTCGACAAATGAACCGTGAGAATATTACGTGAAAAATCGACCTGATGGCTGCTGAGCTAGGACCCATGAGTGGAGACAGGTGACTGCACTACCGTGCCGCATCGGAAGCGAAGTCAGGCTATACTATAGTATTTTGTACAATTGAACATGGAGTGCTTCCTCCATTTCACACGACAGATCATTTGAACTGCAATTTACCGCGATTTTGTGACAAAAACACCTCTTCATGTTGCGTGGCATCGAACGTGTTGGTTGTATATTTGAAGAAGGACGTTTTCCGGTTCAAAGACTCGGCCAGACTGACGTCAATAGGAATCTCAGCGCCTGAGAATCACATTGACCCTGGACCCCGTGAGTTTTGACTTCAGACCTTTTTCCGATTCTCTCAACGCACCTCAAGGTTCAGCAGCGCGGCCGGCGCTTTCGCTGTCATGAAAGGTGTGTGGTGTCCCCATGCCTCCCCCCATCCGGATACTTCACCTCGATGACGATCCTCTCGATGCCCAGCTCATCGAAATGACGCTCGAGAATGAACACGGAAATCTGCCGACAGCCCTTACCTACGTACAGACAAAGACAGAGTACCTCGCTGCGCTGAAGCACGCTGAATTCGACATTATCCTCTCCGACTATCGCATGCCGGGTTTCGATGGGGATGACGCGCTGGCCGCGGCACAAATGAACTGCCCCGAGATTCCTTTTATCATGGTGACCGGCGAGTTAGGCGAAGAGCGCGTTATCGAAACACTCCAACGGGGAGCGACGGATTACGTGCTCAAGGACAGGATCTTTCGGCTGGTCCCAGCCATAAAGCGTGCGCTCGAGGAAGCCGAGTTGAAACGCAGGCACAAAGAAGCTGCGCGGGCACTCGAAGAAAGCGAAGAGCGTTACCGTGCGGCGCTGGCAAATCCCACTTTCATTCTGGCCCAAACGGACACTCAGGCGCGCTATACATGGATTCACAACCCGCATCTTGATATGGACGTGCCAAGCATACTCGGCAAGCGGGATAGTGAACTGGACCCTTCGAACGAGGGGAAGAAGCTTGAGGAGATAAAACTCCGGGTTCTTGAAGCTGGCAAGGGTTTCAAAGGAGAGCTTGCCCTTCGCAAGTCGGACGGGCTACACTATTACGAAATGATTGTTGAACCACGCCGGGATGCACGCGGGCAACTCACCGGTTTGACCACGGCTGGTGTTGATATAACAGAGCGAAAGGAGGCTGAAGAGGAGCTCCGCAGGAGAGAAGCGCGGTTTCGATCCCTCATCAGTTCATCGAGAGAGGCCATTGCCCTGGTTGATGAGCGGGGCATTCTCCTTGCCATTAGCGAGAGCGGAGCAAAAATTCTGGGTAGCCGCGTTTCCAAACTTGTCAATAAAGATGTTCATCATTTCGTGGAGGGAGCACAGGTCGAGGCAATCACGAAATCCCTCCTCCAGCTGCATGTGAAGCCTGATACGCCACAATTTATCGTCTTGAGACTCCGGGGTGAAAAGAAAACCAACCCCTGGATCGAGCTGGAAGCTACAGCCATCAAATCCGGCAGAAAGATACACGCCTATTTTTTCCGCCTCCATCGGATTCATTTAAGTGAATGACCAGGATTTTTCCCGATTGTAGAGGTAGGAATCCCCCATGGCGTGAAGCTCCTGAGTCGAACGTTTCGACTTACGCTCAGGATTCGAGTGCGTCGAAGGGCTTGCTTCCAATCGGTTTTTTTTGTACTATCATATGCTAAATTTGATACTCCATTCTGCAAAGGTGTCTCCATGTTCGGTTTCTTGATGGCGTTTGAAGTGTTGGTCAGCATATTGTTGATGCTCGTTATCCTGATGCAGTCGAGCAAAGGGGGAGGTCTCGCAGGGACGTTTGGGGGGGGATCGGTGGGCATGGTGTTCGGCGTACGCCGGACGGCTGATTTTCTGACCCGCGCCACCCAGATCCTTGCAGCGAGTTTCATCGTTCTCAGCCTCGTGATCAACATCTTCTTCCTCCCCCGGCCGACCGCGGCCACGGAGAGCGTGATTCAGCGAGGCTCCGCGCAGCAGGGCACCGTGCAGCCGCAACTCCCGCCGCAGGAATTGCCGCCGACATCTCCGCAGACTCCTCCACTGGGAACGGGTGGAGGGAAATAATAGCGACTTTTGTAGAAGTACTGGGAGCGACATATGCTTCTGCAAAAGTCGTTGCACCCATGGCTCAATTGGTAGAGCAACTGACTCTTAATCAGTGGGTTCCAGGTTCGAGTCCTGGTGGGTGCACAAGGACCAGGTCCCGCCATCTAGTTTGAAGCGAGGAGGCGGGATCCTCGATCCGACTACGAAGTTAGCTTCGGCTCCGCCTCGCTAACTTCGGTCGGATCGGGATTCGAGCCCTGGTGGGTGCACAAGGATTGAAGATTGAAAATTGAAAATCGAGGATTGTCCGAAGGACCCCTTCGGGGAAAATTACTTCAAGTCATCCTCAATCTTCCATTCTCCATCCTCCATTTTCCATCCTCAATTAGCTCCGGCAATCAAAACCGGAGCTTTTCTTTTTTGACGACTCACTGATTACTAGTTAGTTACCCGCCCGGTTGCTTGCTCTCATTGACCAGCACTGCCACCTCCTTGCCCAGCAGATCATACACAGCGATCATTACCTCACCAACACCTGTTTTTGGATTGAACGGGTTCGGGTAATTCTGCAAGAGTGCCATCTTCTCGGGCAGCCCGGTTGCTGTCGGTTAAACAGCCGTTGTGGCCCCGGTCCACGTTCCCCTTAGAGTCATGGCATGCGGATTGTGCACTGCTTGACTTTGCAGTGGATGGAAAGTACATTTCTGCACCACCCGTTGCACCTTCTGATTCGATGGAGGAAAACAGATGTCACACCCCCCGACACTCTCGCGTCGAAAATTCATGCAGATTGCTGCCCTCGGGGTCGGCAGTCTCACTATTGTGGGAGGATGCAGATCTCAGCGTGCCCCCCGCATGCGTTTCTTCGCTGAAGATGAAGTACGTGCGCTGGAGGCTATTGCTGACCAAATGATCCCTCCTGATGAGTGGCCTGGGGGGCGCGAAAGCGGCGTGGTAACTTTCATTGACAAGCAGCTTGTGGGACCATACCGCCGTTTTCAAAGCGACTATCGCACTGGACTTTATGCTGTCACTCAGGATTGCGCGCAACGGTATGGAAAGAAATTCGAAGCCCTGTCCTGGGATCAACAGACATCCTACCTGAAGGAAATGGAATCCGGTTCACTCAATGAGGGCCCATGGAGCGGCGGCTTTGGCAGGCGATTCTTTCAATTGTTGAGAAGTCATTCACTCCAAGGCTATTATGGAAGCCCTCGTCACGGTGGGAACAAGAACTTCACGAGCTATAAAATGCTTGGGCTCGACTACCCTCAGCTGGTCGGACGAAACCGTCACTCATCCTGATCTCTATGAGCAACCAACATGTCAATGCGGTCGTTGTCGGCGCTGGTGCCGGCGGCGGGGTGGTTGCGAAAGAACTAGCTGTTGGCGGCTTGTCCGTCGTCCTTTTTGAACGGGGCAGTTGGACATCCTTCGAAGATCACGATACCGATGAGCTCATCTCTCAGCGTACGACGGTGCTGGGGAATGCGTTTGGGCCCGACGATGAGCGGTACCGCAGGGTTGTCCTGAATGATGATGGCTCGACGGAGATTGTACTTCCAAGCCACTGGGCATACAACAATATTGCCGCCTGCGTTGGATCCGGGACGGTAAGCTACGGGGCAATGGGCTGGAGGTTCATGCCGGAAGATTTTCAGATGAAGACGGTGTACGGTCCTGTTGCCGAATCAACCATGGAAGACTGGCCGCTGAGTTACGCGGACCTCGAACCGTACTATGAAAAGGCCGAATGGGAAATCGGCGTTTCGGGAGACTGCTCCCTCAATCCGTTCTGTGCTCCCAGGAAGAAGCCGTATCCCATGCCTCCGTTCTCATACAACCTTGAAGCAAAGATGCTGGAGTCAGCCATGAAACGGCTCGGACTCCACCCCTTCCCGATCCCCATGCTGCGGAATTCGGTACCATATAATGGCCGACCCGCCTGTGTCCGAAGGAGAGCATGCTGCGGCTTTGCCTGTCCCAATAACGCCAAGGCTGGCACCCAGAACACGGTCATTCCGGTCGCCACCGGTACCGGCAATTGCCAGCTCCGCACCCACTGCGTGGTCAGCAGACTCGTCGTCAACGACGCCGCCAGGATCACCGGCGTTGCGTATTTCGATCAGGATGGAACGAAGCAGGTGCAGACGGCAGATGTTGTAGTCATCGCCGCTTCCGCTACGGAATCTGCGCGACTACTTCTCTACTCAAAATCCAGACATTTCCCGAACGGTGTGGGGAACCGGTATGACTGGGTCGGCCGCAACCTTCAGGGACATGCCTATACCGGCGCGTTTGGCTTGTTCGAAGAGGATATCTACGACGACATTGGTCCTGGTGCAACGATCGCGATCAGCGACTTCAGCCACCACAATCCCGGTATCATCGGCGGCGGAATCCTTGCAAACGAATTCACGAGGCTCCCTTACCTGTTTGCAGGAGTCCGTCCTCCTGGTTCGCCCACATGGGGTCGCGCTCACAAGGAATTTCAGCGGAAGTATTTCAGGAGAAATGTTCAGGTGGTCGGCCCGATCCAGGAGATACCGATCTTTGATGCGCGCGTTGAGGTTGACCCGGTGGTAAAGGATCACTGGGGCATTCCGGTTGCCCGATTATCGGGTCACCGGCATCCGAAAGACGCTGAAGGGTGCGAATTTCTTTCTCGGCAGGCTGAAAAGATCCTTCAGGAAGCAGGTGCGTTTCAAACATGGCGGCATGTCCCCGGTCTTGGACTGAGTGGTGGACAGCACCAAGCGGGTACTTGTCGCATGGGTAACGATCCCCGAACTTCCGTGACCGACAAATATGGGCGGATCCACGAAACACCCAACGTCTTCGTTGCGGACGGGAGCCTGCATGTGACAAATGGAGGCTTCAACCCGGTGCTCACTATTATGGCGCTTGGATATTGGGTCGGCGGGTATATTTCGCGTGAGTGGCAGAAAGGAAACAGGTTCACCTAGCAGGTGGGCATGCAGAACTGAATCGCAAGGTCATTCCTGTGAACAAGATCCATCCGTTTTTCCGCGTCTCCATATCCGCCACAATCGTGTCGCTTGTCGCGATTGGAGGCTTCTTCTATTGGAACTTTGCTTCGCCCCGGGCAACATGCGGCACTTGTCATGAAATAGAGAGTTCTTCAAGCATGTGGGAGCAAAGTGGGCACCGCAATATCCATTGCACAGAATGCCACGGAACCGCGCTCAATAATGGTTTCCATAGCCTGAAAGAAAAGGGGATCATGCTGGTGAGTCATTTTGCGGGCGGTGGCCAGGAAAAAGTCCTGCTGAACGAGTCGCATATTCCGGAGCTTATGGCAAATTGCCAACGCTGTCACGGAGCGGAGTTTGCCAGGTGGTTATCCGGCGGTCATTCGGCTACCTACGCAGCCATTTTCCTAAACGCGAAGCAGAATGCTGCCGAGCAATTGCATGCCGACTGCCTGCGGTGCCATGGGATGTTCTTTGCAGGTGGGATCGAGGATCTGGTCTCACCGATCAACGTGACCGGCGCATGGATGCTGAAGGTGCCCGAACATGGAACTCAGCCCGCTATCCCCTGTCTAGCTTGCCACAAAATCCATCGTGAGGGACTCCCGGCCTCCGCACCGGATTATTCTGAGCCGGGGAAGATCTTTTACGATCGGGTAGAGATATTAGCGAGTGTACTACTCTATGAGAGGTACGAGCGGACGCATCTGCCGGCGGCTGACCTCCCGCTCCCACCCATCTGGGACGAAGGAAGACGGGTGAAAATGTCCAATGACGCGCGCCAACGTGTGTGCATGCACTGTCACGCCCCGGATGCATATCACCGGGTTGGAAGCAGCGATGATCGAACTCCACGTGGTGTGCACGAGGGGATCAGCTGCCTGGCATGTCATGACAGCCACAGCAATGCTTCAAAGCAAAGTTGCATCGCCTGTCATCCAGCCATTTCCAACTGCCAGCGCGACGTGACGAAAATGAATACGACGTACTTGGACAAGGCAAGTCCGCACAACATCCACTTTGTGCGCTGTATCGATTGCCACCCCAAAGGTGTCCCTGGAAAGGATTGAAATTGAAAATTGAAAATCGAGGATTGTCCGAAGGACCCCTTCGGGGAAAATTACTTCAAGTCATCCTCAATCTTCAAATTTCAATCCTCAATCTTCCATTCTCCATCCTCCCTCTCCATCCTATACCTATTACAACCAAAAGGCGATTTTTCCGGCCTCCCTTGGAGGTTTTTCTGCAAAGGCTCTCCCTAAAGCTTTCCTAACAATCTTCGATTCTCCATTTTCCATCCTCCATCTTTCCTCGCGTTCCATACATGAGGTACAGTCCAAATAGGCTTTTTCCCACCCCTCCGGAGGCATCTGCGAAAGGCATGTGAGTAAAGAGGGGAACTATGTGCCCGAATTTAGCGGTTCTTACATTCAACTGGTCGCTGGACTATAGTCCTGCTGCGTTCCCGGGACCATTCACGCTTGCGCGTCTTTCTATGGTCGGAAAGCTCCTCTCACACCATACAATCCTTAAGAACCCCGGGCGAGATACCCGGAGTGTTGTGAGGGGTCCCCATGCTACGCCATCGACCCTGTTTGTGCGCACGCGCATGCAAGCTGCAGACGCTCCAGGGAAGGTTGATTTATGATCTCGCCGATACGCACCCCCGACCAGCGGCTCCGCGTCTTCGTGAGCTCCACGCTCCAGGAACTCGCTGCCGAGCGCGCAGCCAGCAAGGAGGCAATCCAGCACATCTGCCTCACACCAGTCATGTTCGAAATGGGGGCCCGCCCACACCCGCCGCGTGATCTCTACCGGGCGTACCTGGCGCAGAGTGACGTGTTCATCGGGATCTACTGGCAGCGCTACGGTTGGATCGCACCCACGGAGACCGTCTCAGGCCTCGAGGACGAGTACCTCCTGGCCAAGCACATGCCCAAGCTTGTCTACATCAAACGCGCGGACACTCGAGATGACCGGCTAAAGGATCTCATCCGCCGCATCCAGGAAGAGGACAAGCTCTCGTACCGCTCCTTTTCTGACGCGGTAGAGCTCAAGGATCTCATCGAAAATGACCTCGCGCTCATGCTCACGGAGCGGTTCACCGCGGCGAACGCGGAAGCCACCGCGGAACCGCAGCCCGAGCCCGAGGCGCCGCCGCGCAGCCTTCCTCCCTTCGAGCGCGGCGAACTCATCGGCCGGGACTCGCAGGTCGAACTCATCGCAGGCCTTCTTCGTCGCCCTGACGCGGGGCTCGTGACCCTCACGGGCCCCGGCGGCACTGGCAAAACCCGGCTCGCGATCCACATCGCGAACACGCTCGGCCCGCTGTTCAGCGACGGCGTCTTCTATGTGCCGCTCGCTGGGGTGCGCAACGTGCGCGACGTGGTGCCCACAATCGTCTCCCTCCTCGAGATTCCCTCGTCCTCCTCCGGGGGCGATCCGGAGAAGCTGTTGCTCGGCTTCCTGCGCGTCCGTCGCGCGCTTCTGGTCCTCGACAACTTTGAGCAATTGCTCGAGGCGGCAGACAACGTGCGAAATGTGCTGTCGGTGTGCCCGCACCTGAAAATCCTCATCACGAGCCGCGAGGCGCTGCGCATCCGGGGGGAGCGAGAAGTCCCCATCCCGCCTTTGCCGCACGCCTTCCAGGCGCACGGCGACACCACGCCTGCGATGGCCCTGTTCGAAGAGCGTGCTAAGGAGGTCAGGCCGGACTTCGGCATCGACGACGAGAACCGAGCAGCCGTCGCAGAGCTGTGCCGGCGCCTGGACGCGCTTCCCCTCGCCATCGAGCTTGCCGCAGCGCGCGTACGCCTGCTGTCGCCGCAGGCCATGCTGCCACGCCTCAGCAATTCGCTCTTGTCGCTCACCGCAAGCAAGCGGGATTTCCCTGAGCGGCACCGAACCCTTCGCGCCACGCTCGATTGGAGCCTGGATCTTCTTCGCCCGGAGGAACGAGTCTTCTTCCGCCGTCTCGGCGTTTTCGCTGGCAGCTTCTCGGAAGACGCCGCCGCGGCCGTGGTAGCGGACGCAGGCCCCGAAACGCTGGACGGTCTCACTTCACTCGTCGAAAAAAGCCTGCTCGTGCGGACCGAAGTGCGTGGCGAGGCGCGCTTCCACCTCCTCGAAACCGTGCGAGAGCTGGCTCGCGAGCGGCTGGCCGAGGCCGGCGAAGAGCGTGCGGCACGCCTCCGGTACGGCCAGTGGATCGTCCAATTCCTCGCTGGCGAGCACATGAACATGTTGCGTGCGCACACGCGTCAAGCCGCCCACGAGCGCGTCGCGTTGGAGGAGGCGGGGGCGCGCCTCGCGCTGCGCTTTGCCGCGAGCGCCGATGGCGACCCAGAACTCGCGTGGCAGCTATTTATCCACTTCGGTTTCGCGCGGCTAAGCGATGCCCGGACGGCGGAGGTGCTTACGACCCACGAGCTCTTGAAGCCACTCCCGCGCCCCACTGACCCACTCCGCGCTGCCCTGGCGCTGGGGATCTGGTCCTGGGCGCGCGCGGCAATGCTCGTCCCTGCCGCGGCCCCGGATCTCGAGGCCGCCTGCGCCGTGCTCGAAGATGCCGGCGAGCGAGACTTTCTGCCTAGCATCAAGACAGCGTGGGGGATGCTTCTTGGGCCCACCGAACGGTCTCGTGCCCTCGCAGTTCTCGATCGCGCATTGGTGCTCGCGCGCGACGCGGGTCAAACATTCGTCGAGATCTGGGCGCTCACGATGATCTGCTACGCTGACCTCTACCACGGAGTCATCGACGAAGTGGAGCGCCAAACCGAGGAGCTCAGACGCCTCGCGCGGCGCCAGCAGGACGACGAGGCCCTTTCTTATGCGCTCTCAGTGAGTGCGCGCATCAAGCTCAAGCGTGGAGATTTCGCCGGTGCGCGGACGGAGTTCGCCGATTCGGCAGCGATTGCGCGCTCACGCTCCGCGGCGTGGCCGCGGTCCATGGCCCTTTGTGGCTTGGCAAGCGTGACGCTGGCCACCGGCGACGAGGAAGGCGGGCGCGCGATCCTCGAGGAGGCACTCCACTTCTGCGGCGGCGTGGGGTATGTGGGCATCGACACCCTGTGCGGCGCCCTGGCCCTGCTTCTCGTCAAGACGGGCGAGCGGGACCGGGCGCTTCGCGTTTTCGGCGCGGTTGCAGCAGGGGCTGAGGACGAAACCGGCTACACAGCGATCTTGACGGATCCGAGCGGTGCCCTTCGCACGGCGACACGCGAGGCACGGGCGTTGCTCGGTGACCCGCCCCCCGGTGACCCTGCCGTTGTGGACCTCGACGCGGTGTTGCAGTCTGCTCTCGGTGAACACCGTTAGCCATCACACACAAGATAGATGTGGCCCTACCATGGCAAGGAATCCGCTCTCGTCCAGCTCTCCCCCTGTCGCTTGAGCGATAGATGGCGAGATCGGTACCCGCATAGACATTCGTGTCATCAAAACAGAGACTTACAACCTGACCAGCGGGGGAGGGAGCGACAGGAGAAATGAGCCCGCTATTAATCTGGATCCAAGTCGCGCCACCGTCTGTAGGACGAAAAATGCCCTGCTCCTGATTGAGGCCAACATACAAATCGTCGCCGTTGACACCGAGCGCCTCGATCATTGAGGTACCAAAATCAGAATCGATCGGAGACCATGTGGCCCCGCTATCGGTTGAGAAAAACACCCCGGCACCTTTGGTACTCGCAAAGAGCCGTGTTCCGTAAGCCGCCAGACAGGTGACATCCCCACGGTACGGTCCATTTGTTTGCACCCATTGTGCTTGGAGTGACGTCCGAGTCCTGGTGGGTGCATGAGGATTGAAAATTGAAGATTGAGAGACGAGGATCGAAAATTACCCACAGTCATGCTCAATTCTCGATTTTCGATCCTCAATCCTCAAATAGGCTCCGGTTTATCGAACCGGAGCCTTAGCTTTTTCTCTACCACGTGTTGACCGGTGCTTGTGGGTGAGTCATGTTTGGGCCGCCAGGCCCCTTGTGGGTCCACCCTTTTTCACCTGTCGAGGGTCCAGTACTCAGCACACCCACCTTTAGCCGCTTTCCGATTACCTTATCTTTGTGCAAGAGTGCATGCTGGTGGGATCTCTCGCTTCTCCGGCTTGTCATTGCCACAGCTGACGCGCAAACAAAAGGGAAGCCTGAGCACCCTCAAGCCTCCCGTTTTTTTAGTATGAAAGTCCAACATTACCTCAAGAGTATTAACTTTCGTGCCTGATTAAAGTTGCCCGCCTGGATTCTATAGAAATATACCCCGCTTGCAAGACTGCTGGCATTGAACGTGACCTCATGATACCCTGCCTCGACCTCGCCGTTGATCAGCTCGGCCACCTGCTGGCCCAGCGTGTTGAAAACAGCGAGCGTCACTTGTGATCGGCTTGGAAGATCGAAGCGGATCATCGTAGATGGGTTGAAGGGGTTGGGATAGTTTTGTTCAAGCATAATCTGCAGCGGCAACATTTCGCGGAGCTCGGGCCCTGCCGTCGTGATTTCACTGCGGTCATGATATCGGAGGATCTCCCCTTGACCCGTGACCATCCACCCGTGTGTGGGATCGAACAACGATACTGCATATATGAGACCGGAGGTGGGTTCTGTCGGTTGCAACGCCCAGGTTACGCCATTGTCACGCGAGCAAGCTACCGTCTGGAGTCCGGCAAACCATACATATGTTGAACCAACAGGGAATGCAGCCGCTAATCCCTTGTCCGGCTTTACCCCTGAGAGCGTTTGCCAAGTAGTACCCCCGTCGCTAGTTCGCGCGAAGATCGTCGGTTCGCTGTTCTTCGGTGATCCTGAAGAAAGGACTCCCACAGAATCATCACGCATTGCGAGAGAGGTCACCTCGCCGGTCCCGACTGTAACCGACGACCATGTGTCTCCCGCATCGCTTGTGCGCCAAACCAACGCATTGGATGTCCCAAACCAGATGTGTTGTCTGTCGGTGCAGCAGAATTCATTGAACACCCCGTATGATCCCGCAACCGCAACCGGCTCACTGGTCATGTGATCCCACGTCGCTCCGCCATCGGTCGTCCGAAGGATTACGAATTTGCCCGTAGATCCGGGATCCCCCAGAGCGTAGCCATTAGCCGCATCGAAGAACCAGAGGCCATCGATAAAACTGCTTTGCGGTGCAGGGTAACCCTGGAGCGTCCAGGATACTCCTCCATTGGTAGTCGCGAAAATTCGTCCTGCCCCGTCTCCAACCCAGACAAGGAGTGAATCGAGAGCAAAAATGGAATACAGCCCCACGTTGGGGTAGCGGGAAAGGTCGCCATTAACAGGGATCCAATTGTCGCCGCCGTTCGTGGTTTTCAGGACTACGGGTAGATTATTTCCACTGACCCCGGCCGCCCAAACGACACTGCTGCTTACGGCATGGACACTCCAGAGCGGAATCGCTGTGGGACTCTTCTGATGTTCCCAGAATCCGCCCCCGGCATACACAGTGGTCTTGAACATGTGTGCATCCGATTCATTTGCATTCGCGCTCCAACTCAGTCTGACATTCACATCCCGTTTGCTGGCAACATTACCCACTTGAAAATAGAAATCCAAGGAGTCCTCCGCGCCAGTGTCGAGACGAGTTGAACGCGGGATCGGCGCAAGCGGTACCAGGACGGGATCCACCGTGACGTTGAATGAGAGGTTTTCCGCTGGAAGAGGCAGCATGTTCTTTACCTTTACTGAAAGGACTACCGTGTCGCCCTCCTGGAAGAATGGTCTCCCAGTGGGTGAATGGAGGGATCCCGGCCCCACCACGACAACCCCGGAATGAACCTCGGAGAGCGCACGAAAGAAGTTCACCCGCCCGTGGCCAAGGGAACCTGCATGGTCGGGATTACTACCGTCGATCGGATCTGCTTGTCATACGGATCTGCTCGGCGACCTGATCCGGCGTCCAATCCGGGTGCTGGGCAAAGAGCAGGCCTGCCAGACCTGCCACCAACGGACTGGAATGTGACGTGCCCTGGTCCGTCCCATAGGAGCCGTTGTCCTTGGCCACACGGATAGCCGTGCCGGGGGCAAACACCGAGACATTCAGGCCAATGTCCGTGAACCAGGTAATCTGGTCGGAATTGGCGTAGGTGGCCCCGACCGAAAGGACATGATCGTACGAGGCAGGATAGTATGGGCTATCGTCCAGATTCTGCCAATGATTGTTCCCCGCTGCAGCCACGATCAACGCGCCCGAATCTGTCGCCGCCGTTATCACATCCTGTTCCATCTGCGAGCGATTCGCCCAGCCACCGGGACGATACCAGCTGCAGTTAATGACGCGGGCGCCCATACGGGAGGCGTATTCAATTCCTTCGAAGCCGTAGGGAACCTCGAGATCAATCTGGGGGTCCGCAACGCAGACCGGCATCAACCGGCAGTTCCAGCTCGTTCCGGCCATCCCGCGGCCGTTGTTGGTCACGGCCCCGAACGCACTGGCTGTCTCTGTCCCATGATCGGCGCTGCCCGGCGTGGATTGGGATCCACGGGGGTTGTTCGAATTGGTGGTGAAATTCCAGCCGATGACATCATCGACCTTCCCGTTGCCGTCCTGGTCGATGCCATCTTCGTCTCCTGCAAGAGGAGGCCCGGGGTCAAAACGCCCATTGTGATTGATGTCCTCTGCAGGGTTGATCCAGAGGTTTGCGTTCAAATCTTCATGCTGCCAGTACGTCCCGCCATCCACCGTGGCAATCACCACATCAGGACTTCCCTTCTGCAGCGCCCATCCATCGGCGACATGCATCCGGTCAAGATAATCTTGTTGCCAGAGTGCGTAGTCCGAGTCGTTGGGAACGTCGCACAGATAGCTGTAGTATTTTGGCTCCGCATACTCGACCTCGGGCAGAGCCGCAAGTTGGGCTGCGACCTCCACCGGATTCATGCTCATAGGAATTTCCGCAAAATGGATCCGGGAAAGATCAACTTTCCCTGCAGCAACATCGGCGTCACTCAAAGGGGCCCTCATCGGAAAAGCGCGCGCAAGCGAAGTCACGCCGCAACGAGCAATGGCACTCACGAAAGGATCGGCCCCTTGCCGTAGCGGACCGTCGGTCATTGAACTGGAGCGCCTGAGTTTGACGACAACTGTACCTGGAATAACGTCCTTCGAAGCTGTCGTGGCAGGCGGGTTCCGGGGTCGCCCATTTCGTGAATCGCCCCCTATAGCCGAATGGCTCAAAGGGAGTGCAGCCAGCAGGGGGAACAAGAACATCAGTATGGCCAGATAGATGGCATTGCGATGTCGGGAGTTGAATAAAAGGCTTGAGCGCATATGTCGACCCGAGGTGAGTGAACTTCGCGGCCTGAAGGCTACAAACACCGCGCGCGGCAGAGCGTGATACACCTGTGCTCCAAAGCCTGGAAGGGACATATCAATGACTTAACATTGAAATAATACGAAAGTTCCTAATTTGGGCAGTTTCTTGTGGAGCAATGAATAAGGCCTTCCATCGCGCTCAATGCGGGAAGAATGCTGTGTCAAAAAACTCGCTGCATTTTATTGCATACCTGTTCAACGTCAACTAGTTTTTGGTGTATCTTGGCTAGCTGTATCTTCCCCTGGGCTTCGCGGGGGCTTTCCACACCGGCTTGCTTTTGCCGTCCGCAGCTTCGGCGCGACAATCTTCGGCCGGATTGGATGTCTTGGCGTATTGGCCGATCGCGGCATTTCTTGATATTCGCATTCAAATTTCATTTATTTTTCAGAGCAATGGAGCATGCCCTTTCGTTGTTGCGCCCTGATGAGAATTGGATGAGAACAATCCTTTTCATTATGCTCTTCCTCTGGCTTCTGGCGTTCTTGTGGTTGGCCCTGTGGCCGTTTGATTTTACCCGCAAGAACCTTGCGAGTTTTGACGAAGGAAAAGGGCTGCAATTTACCCCTCCTTCAATATCCATAAGCGACGGGACCCCATCGAAGATCGCCGGTCTGGACACCTTTGCAGTCATGCTCAGGTTCTTCCCTGCCAGCAAAAATGGTTCTGGTTGCATTCTGGACTACACCCCCATTGAATCCGCAACGAATTTCCGAATTCTTGAGGAGAAAGGCCTGTTGACTTTTGCCTTCCGGGTCGCGGATGTGGGTATGAAGCATTTCCGAGTGCCTTTGGGCAAGCCAGACCACCTCAACACCTTTCTCTGTATTGTCCGGGGAGGGAGCGTCACAATAATGGATTCGGGGCGGGTAGTAACATCTGGAGAAACGCAACCGGTAATAGGCTTGAAATGGAACCGCCAGGCCCAGCTCATATTTGGTTGCACGGCCAGCGGAAAACTGCGATGGAGGGGGACACTCGTTAGCTTTGAGATATATCCCGCGGGGGATATCAATTCGCTTCCTGACACCGGGAACGCAATACTTTCATATCAATTCCCGCGGCACAACGGCAGGATGATTCCGGACATCGGGCGTGAGCCCCACATCCCTCTTCTTGTCCCAACCCAAGTCATCGCACCAGCGCGCAAGATTCTCTCTTCGCCTCTTACATACTGGGACGGACAATGGAACACGAGTGATATATTTTACAACCTGATCGCGTTTCTCCCACTCGGAGTCCTGCTCGGCCTCTTATTGAAGATGCGCATGAGAAAGGTGATGCTCGTCCTCGCTGCAACGGGCGTCGCTTGTCTGATCAGCCTATCAGTCGAGTCCGCCCAGTACTTGGTTCCCTGGCGTGACTCCAGCATTGTCGACGTTTTCACTAATTCAATCGGTACGTTCTGCGGGGCGTGGCTGTCCACTAGCTTCACGAATCTTTCTTGCAGGTCATCGCCTTAGGTCATGGACTGAACCCTCCCTCTTTCCGGCCGTACAGTCCGCATCGTGGCAAGTTGCCTGCGACGTGGCTGTATTGGACTTCGTTCTCTCTGCTAAGTCCAGGGCGTTTTGCGGATCCCGCTCGCTCGTTGGGCGGGACCTGTCACTTCAGGTGAAGCATGGTTCGTGATTCGGCAAACGCACCTGCCGTTAGCCGATAGATGTACACCCCGCTAGCTAATCCGGTACCGTCAAATGTCACTTCATAGCTTCCCGGCACCTTCTTCTCATCAACCAGGGCGACCACTTCCCTACCCAGGATGTCGTACACCACAAGCGACACATTACTGACTCCTAGCCCCTGATCCCTGACCCCTCCAATTGTGTACTTGATCACCGTCAAAGGATTAAACGGGTTTGGATAGTTCTGATACAGGGCAAACTCCGTGGGGACTTCTGCCACTTCACTCACATTCGTTTGTACATCCTTGATGGTATGTGTAGCAAACACCGTCCCCTCCTCATCAACAAGCTGAAGAAGCACAGAGTCTACCCCGAACACCGTCACTTTGCCGAATGCGTTGTTGAACAAGGGGGTTGTCAATCCTTGACCTCCCCGATTCCAGATTTTCAGACCCAGCGTCGCAAAGGCCGAGGCCATCTTCGAATTCATGATGTCCAGGCACCCCGCCATGATCTCCGGTAGACCGGCATTGGTGCCATCGTCCATGGCTGCTGTGTGAGAATCCCCGCTAAGCACGATGACGTTGGTGATGTTGTTCCTACGGATCGTGCTCAGCAGTGAGTCGATATCGGCCGGGAACCCCACCCATTTGTCGGCAAATTCCAGGGATGCAAAAAGTGCTGGGGTGCCTGAAGGAATACCGGGTACGCCGTTCGCTACGGAGTCTTGCAACAGAATCCCGAGTTGGATCGCTATGGCCTGCGCCTTGTTGAAGGGTACGGAGCTGACCAGGAATTTCCATTTTGCCGTGGAGGCCTTCAGTCCTTCGAGAAGCCACGTCAACTGGCTGGGCCCCGTGCCGGGGGCCGCCGGAGAAGATAGGATGGAATGACCCGCCGGGACACGATATTCCCATTTCCCCGTTGAGGAATTGCGCGAAAACGATTCAAGATTCGGGCTCCGCTGTGACCGGAGATCCAACATGAAGAACTCGGCATTGGCTACCGTAAATTTGTGAAATATCCCGCGGCTTTCATTTACCAGCGGGTACGTCGGCATGTTCTCCTTGTACCCTCGGATGCTGTTCTCACGTGCCCCGGTTGGGTTGGGAAGCTCAAGAACGACGATTCCGGATCCGTTGGCATTGGCCGAAAAATACGATGACGAAGTGGCCGAGGCATTGTTGTTCATGAAGTCATGATCATCATACACGTAGTCGACCGGCATCATGCTCAAGACGGTGTCCATCGGATAGCTCCGGTCAAATCGAGAGAGGTATGACTTCTGCACGAGGTTGTAGTCTGCGGAGAAAAAGTTGTCGTTCACCGGCGGGCTATCCACGGAATCCGGATAGCCCCAATCACCCAGCTGCAGGAATAACGACACACCGGATTTCGCCACTGCACGGAACACATTGCCATGCGACGCCGAAGGGAGCAACGTCCCACTCTGCTGACACGATCCGAAGGCGAAGGAAAACGAAGCGGAGGTGCCCTCGTCCGGAAATGTCTTGAAGCTCTGCACGCCTGGCTGCGGAACACCATCGATCCGGGCCCTGTAGTAGTATTGCTGGTTTGCCTGCAGACCGCTCACCTCGATCAGCACGGTATTGTTCCGCTCGCTGTCGGCCCGCACTGGTATGCCGAGGATCGACGGAACGAAAAGGGTGTTTGTAGACAGCTCGACGTTCACGCTGTCAGCCGTCGAGCTACGCACCCGGAAACGCGCAGAGGTGGCGGTAACGCCGCCTACGGCCATCGCCTGCGTAACGTTCCCGTTCGCCGAACGAACTGGCAACTCCACCGGGGAAGGCTGGGCGCGTCCCCTCTGCCAGGGAAAAACCAATAGAATGGCCAGGATACCCGGGATGATAAGTGAGCAATACCTACGTGATGGCACAGGGGCCCCTCCTCCCTCTCCGAATATTCTGTCGTGGTCTAATGTGAGTCATCGCACGCGCCCATGATAGGGATCAGAAGATCCAAAATCAAGTTCGGTCCCTGAGAGCATGCTGATCTCCATTTGGCCAGGTAGACTCATCTCTATCCCGACGCAGGGCACCGTGATATTTAGAGATGGGCAGCGCTCCCCTTTTCACGGTGAGTTGACACCCAGAGGGCTTGCATGGGAAGTGGGATGCAACTATATTACCCAATGGAAATCGAGTTTATTTCATTTCAAGATTGCCCGAACAGTCCAGCGATGCTCCAATCTCTCCGCGAGGCACTGAATGCACTCGGTCTCAAAGACCGGATACTCAGGGTCGACCTGTATCAACTCGCCGCGGCGAGAGATCTGCGTGCGGGCTACGGCTCACCAACGATCCTGGTGAACGGGAAAGACCTGTTTGGAGCGCCGATACCTGACCACGTCAGGCCGGCGTGCAGGTTTTACGGGAAGGCATTGCCCGATACAAATGAGATAATCGAAAAAATTCGCCCGTTGAAAAAATGAAACTGCGTGCTTTCCTCATCCTGCTGCTTCCCTTCTTCAATTCCGCGCTGATGGCAGAAACAGAGCCCCTGCTAAGACTCTGGTACAATGAACCCGCCCGCGGGTGAGTCGAAGCCCTTCCGATTGGAAACGGACGGCTGGGCGAATCACATCGGTATTCTCCTTGCAGTAGCCCCGGATGTCTTTAGAGAATGATCAACGGGCACCAGCCGACTCCTCTGCAGCAACGTTCAATCGTCTATGCTAGCCCCTAGCCTCCGGCCCCTGCTTTTATTGCACACCTTTAGCCAACTGCACAACATCCTTGCACACTTCACTCCTGGGGAACCTGTCCCCGTACATGAGTAAAACGTTGATACAGCTGACGTGTCTCCCCAGCGCGAATTGAGCGATTTTTGGCTCAATCGGCTCCCCCGGAAGTTCAGAAGTTAAGACCCTACCCTCCTCCTTCATTGGCACGCCGCATGCGACAAGAGGTTTTTTGGGAATCGTTCAATCCGGTCACACCGCGCGGGAGTCGGTCGAGGATGGAAGACAGGCAGTCAGAACGAACGAGTTTTCTCAGCACGGCGGACATCGCCAGAATGCTGAGCGTGGACGCGTCCACGGTGAAACGGTGGACCGACTCCGGAAAGCTTCAATGCTACAGGACAATTGGTGGACACCGTAGATTCAGTGTTATCCAGGTCCAGGAATTTGTTGCGCACTATCATCTTGAGGGTATTGCTTCATCTGGTTACCTGGTCAACACGGAGGGCGGAAGTCAATGATCATGGTCGGTTCAGATGCACATATTCTCCGGAAGTGTTGGTTTGGGCTGCTTGTCGCTTCCCTGCTCAGTCTACCTACTTCAGCTCTAAGCACTATTCTGCCGGACGCCGTTAGCAGCGCAACTGGCAACACGGCAAGCCTGGCCTGGTCTCACACTATTGGTTCGGGGTCTGACCGCATTCTTATCGTTGGAGTCTCCAACCGCCGCACGAACAGGACCGTCAACAGTGTGACATACGGTGGAATCAGCCTCACGCGAATTGGTACTCGGAACAGCGGCGCCAATAGCTCGCGGATGCAGATGTGGTATCTGCTTGCCCCACCTCAGGGAACGGCACAAGTCATCGTAACGCTCTCGGGAGGCACCACGGTGGTCGGGGGCGCAATCTCCTTCTTTGGGATCCATCAAACGACGCCCATGGGGGCTTTTGCGTCTGCCGCCGGAACAGGTTTTGCAGCCTCACTATCCGTCGGCAGTGCAGTCAACGATATCGTCGTTGATGTCGCAGTCGCTCGTGGTACTGCGCTGTCCCTCACGCCAGGCGTTGGTCAGACGTCACATTGGAATACCGGTACCGGGACGGGCACAAACGATGTGCGCGGAGCCGGTAGCCGAAAGAATGGCGCTTCATCTGTCACTGTATCGTGGGCTCTTGGTGCGTTTACCGATTGGGCTGTTGGTGCAGTGTCTTTGAAACCAGCTCTCTATCCGAACATGGTGCTGACTCTTGTGCAAAACAACGGCACCCCTCCCCCCGGAACTACTGTCGTCTATACGATTAACTATCAAAATACTGGAGACGGCCAGGCCGGAAACTCGCTGGTCTCGCTTCCGGCGCCGCCGAACACATCCTTTGTGGCTGACGGCGTCGTGCTGAATGGTGTGCCAAAAACCGACGTCCCGGATGCGGATGAGGTGACGCGGTCCGGGTCGACGATCACCGTAAACTTGGGGGCTGTTGCCGCCGGGGCGGGCGGCACGCTGAGCTATACGGTCGTGATTCAGTAAGGAACTTCATGAATACATCAGTATTTCCAAAAAAAACAAAGGAGCACCAATGAAATCCCCCCTCCTGTTTGTCATTCTTCTCTGCGTTGCGCTGACTGGCGCCTACTCGCAACAGGCCCAGGAAAGCGTGGCATCAGATTTCAAGGGCGTGACCGTAGCCTTCCATAGCGATCCCCAGCGTGCGGATGCAAAACTCCTCCCTCTCATCGATGGCAAGACCGGTGCAGGGAGCAAGGAGCGGTTCGGGCTATGCCTCGGTACGGTCAGTGCTTCCGGGAATGTGCTGGAAATCCTCAACAAGGATGGTCTTGTGTTGAAGAGCATTTCGATCGGCGAATTGCTGACCGGCAAAGGGAGCGGTTTCGCTCTCCTGTCCCAGCCACCCGCGGGTTCGCAGTCGAGGTGGATCGAGAAGAGATATGCGGTTGACCTCCCGAAAGGGAAAGTGCAGCTTCTCCTGAAAGCCCTTGCGACCGGCGACGCATCATCTGATCAGCATCTGATTGTCACGTTCGCGCTCAAGAGCGATGTACCTGCCACGTTGGCCCTCCGCGCTTCTCTCCCCGTTGCGGGAATTCTCGAAACCAGTGACAAAGGCTTTGTTCTGGCTTCGAAAAGCGGGGCCGCGGCGATCGCAGCTTCCGTCTATCCTGGAACAGCCGGTATACGCGCAACCAAGTCTCTGGTCACACTGACGAGCGGTACGACATCGCTCGACGGATTACAGGAATCCGCTCTTCTATGGTTGGTTCTGGATGGCGTGAGTAGCAGTGCCGCTGGCACAGCGAAGCAGCAAGCCCTCAAGATCCTCAGCGAGAAACGGTTTCCGGAGAGCGACCCCCGCGTTGTAGTTGTCAGCAGTACGGATAAGCCAACGACGCAGCCGGGCGAAATCGTGACCTACACCCTTGTCTGCAGGAACATCGGCACTGGCGATGCGACCGATGTGGCGCTCAGCAATCCGGTTTCTGAGGGAACGCAATATGTGGAAGGTAGTGCGACATCGGATGGATGCAGCCTGAGCTTTGGATCTTCGGGGAACACGGTCCGACAAATCCACTGGACATTCCATGTGCCCATCAAACCGGGCCAAGAACGTCAGGTTAGTTTCAAGGTGCAGGTCAAGTGAAGAGGCACGCCGGACATAGGATGGACCCCCCCGCAGCGGCGTATGGGCGGAGAGCAGACCGAAATCGCCGGGCCGCCGCCGGTTTTCTTTTAGTGATGGTGGCGACGGTGCTTTCTCCTTTCCCGGTGTATGGGGCCGGGACGCCTGCGGGAACGGTGATAACAAACCAGGCGACTGTCACCTTCAGGTATGGGAACAACCCCTCGCTTACGACGGTGTCATCCAATATCGTCGCGATCACCATCGCTCAGGTCGCTGCCGTCAATGTTGCTCCGGTATCTGCGACCCAATCGGGGCGACTCAATACGGTCGTCGACTATCCGTTCGCTCTCGTCAATTCGGGGAACGGCACCGACCGGTTCTCGCTGACATGGGTGTCGTCGCTCGGATTGACGGCGCAGGTATATGTTGATGGGAATGGGGATCAGCTCTTGAATTCCACGGAATTGGCAGCAGGCGCGGTCACGCAGACCCCGGACATGGTCGAAGATGCGTCAATGGCTTTTGTCCTTCGCGTGGCTGTACCGGACAGTGTAGCGCTGACCGGGAGGACCGATGCAGCATCCTTGACCTGCACCTCCCTCTTTGACCCGGCAAAGCGTGCAGTGCTCTCCCGTTCCACGGTCATCATGGCGGCGGTGCTCGCACTACAGAAATCCGTAAGCAGGACCATCCCTCAAGGCGGCGACCGGGTGATGTACAGCATCGCCTATACGAACTCCGGGAATGCGGCAGTGACTGGCATGCGCCTGAGCGACGTTCTCGATAGTCGACTTCGGTACGTGGCCGGTTCGGCATCCCCTGTGCCGGACACGGTATCCGGCCAGGAGATTCGCTGGAGCAACATGTCCGTTCCGCCCGGGGGGGGTGGGTACATCCTGTTCACCGTTGACATCCTCAATAATGTTCCTCCTGCGACAGAGATACACAACGTCGTGGCGGGGCAATACCTGGACGGCCAGAACCTTCGCGCCGTGACGAGCACGGAGGTGAATTTCATGACGGTCCAGAGCAGCGGCTTTGTGACCGTTGGATTCAGCCCGGACACGACGGCAAGGGGTGAGGCAGGAGACACCCTGCAGTACGGATTCCTCATAACGAACAACGGCTCGCTCCCTGAAGCCTTCGACCTCAGGTTTTCATCGACGCGGGGGCTGGCCTGGACATTCTATGAGGACCCAACCGGCTCCGGGAGAGTCGACCCCGGCAGTCCGCCAATCACTGGCACAGGCGCCCTCCCGGGAGGCGGACGCTACCACATTGTCGCAAAGGCAATTCTCCCCCTCGTGACTGCGGACCAAACTTCGGATTTCACGACGTTCCGCGTGCAGTCGACTACTAACCCGATCAATTTCAGGACAGTGAACGGCTCGTCGACTATCGGCATCCCGCGGATGTCTTTGGTGAAGGAGGCGTCCGCGCCAGATCCCCTCTCGGGCAAGGAAATCACGTACACGATCACCTTTGCCAATTCGGGACACGGTGGGGCGTATGATTTTGCGGTAATCGACTCCATCCCGGCAAACACCGCCTATGTTCCGCAAAGTGCACAGCTGAACGGGGTCCCCAGAACAGACGAAGCGGATCAGGATGAGGTCACGGTGGCTGAAGGGATCGTCACCGTTAACCTCGGCACAGTACTTCCAAATGGGAGCGGGGTCATCACATTTCGCGTGAGGATACTCTAAAGGAAGATTTGAAATGGAAGACGGAACGCAAAACTCACAATCACAAACCATCAAAAGGAGCATCACCATGAATACCCGCAGGTTGCTGGTGCTGGGGGGCATATCCCTCCTGCTCAGCGTCGCTGCCCAGATTGGATACGCCGCCGGAACGCAGGCAGGAACGGCGATTCTGAATCAGGCGCAGGTGCAATACCAGGCGGGAACGGACACGCGCACGGCGGTATCGAATACCGTCACTTTGTATGTGGCACACAAAGTCGCAGGTTCGTTCACGCCCGCATCACGGACGGATGCCGGGGTAGACAATCGGACTGCCTACTACCCTGTCACATTCAGGAATCAGGGCAACCGGACCGACAATTTCAACATCACGTTCAACGCGAACACCGGTTACACGCTTGACATGTTTCGCGATGCCAACCAGAACCAGGTATTCGACGCGGGTGATGCCATAATCACCTCAACAGGCGCTCTTGCCGCCGATGCGGATATCTATCTGCTTGTGCGGGTGCAGATCGCCGCCGGCCGTCCTGACAATGAGAATGTGACCCTCACGTCCACATTGACATCTACAGCGGCAAATGATGTCCCGAACAACATTGTGGTGGCGAATCCGGGCGCGGCATTCCAGTTCAGCGTCGGTTACACGGTGCACCGTCCGGTTATTGCGTTCTCAGCAACCTCGAGCAATGTTGCGTCCAACGCAAGTCGCATCCCGGGAGCAAATGTCACGTATTCGCTGAGCCTGCAGAACACGGGCTCCGGCAATGTTTCTGGCAATTCGACGGTGACCTTTCTCGTCGATAACAATCTCCACTATGTCAGTTCGACAAGCGGCGGCATCCTGAGCGGAGCGAACGGGAGCGGAAACGGCGGGACAGTTACCTGGACGTTTGACCCAACGCTTCTCACCGGAGGGCACGCGGCGAATACGTTCGATGTGGTCGTGCAGCCGGAGCAGGTGACCAATAACGGCACGGGCGTGGCAGCGGGGACGACTGTTTACGCAATGACGTCGGCACAGGCCACGCAGACACGCGTGCAGTTCAATGACGGTGTCAACAACTACAGCCAGGACAACGCCAACAGTTTCAACTTCCTCGTTGGCACCGCGTCGGGGACCATCATTACGCAGGTGACGCCGGATGGCTCGGCTGAACCAGGGAACCCCGTGGAATACCACTACACCCTGAAGAACACCGGAAATGCGACGGACGGGTTCGACCTCACCCAGGCTCATGATGCTACCGGTGACCTGGATGTTGCCCACATCTTCAGCCAGACATCGGGTGGCGGATCCGTGACCTCGTTGACGGGTATCGCCCAGGGTGCGACGGTGGACTTCTACGTGCGCGTGACCGTCCCGGTCGCCGCAACTGATGGGCAGACCATCAAACGGCTTCTCACCGCGACAACACAGACAGCAACCCCAACAGCGCCGACCGGCGGAAACACGAGTTCAGGCGATGGCCTCGCCACTACGGTCCGAGCTGCGAGCGTCTCGATCGCGATCGCTGGACCCACCGTCGTGTCCGGAGATCTGAACGGAAATCCCGTGCCTGGAACGGTGCTGCGCTACACGGTCACTGTGTCGAATGCCGGCGCTGCTGCGGCAACGAACGTCAGTGCGTCAAACTTGACGCCGCACGCAGGGACGAATGTGGTCGTCCCCACAAGTGTCAATATCGACGCGAACGGCGACAATACGTTTGAGTTGGTCGGTGTGGCATTGCCGTATAATTCAGGCGGCGTGGAGGCAACCCTTTCGGGCGCTGGCGTCCTTACCGCCAAGTTTGCTTCGGTTCCGGGGCTGGCGCACGTGGCCTATCAGTACGATGTAACAGTGCAGTGATCCAGATGGGCCTGCCGGGTTCGCGCCCGGCAGGTCCGCAAACGGAAAGCTATGAGAGAACACCATTTTCATATTGTGCGATCATCCCGTGCAGCCCTGCTCATGGTTGCTTTAACGCTTTGGGCCGGGATCGCTCTTGCACAAACGCCATCGGGGACACGCATCCTGAATGAGGCAACGGGAGCGTTCCGGTATAAGACAGGCGTGAAGGACTCGGTACGCTCGAACATGACCGCGACTCTCGTCCAGTCGTCCAATTATGCTGCAAGTTCTCTGACGATCACCGTCTCTCCGGATGCCATTATCGGAAATGGAACAGATACGGCATTGGTGACTGTCATTGTCCGGGACCCCGCGGGCAATGGGGTGCCCGATGGCGCCACTGTCTCTTTCACGGCAACTTCCGGAACCTTTCCCGGAGGGAAGGACACCATCAACCTCCCTACGGCAAACGGGGTTGCCTCAGTCAGAATCACCGGCGCGCTGGTTTCACAAGAGATCGTATCCGCAGCAATTACGGCGGCGACGATGGGCGCGAGTCGTCAACTCCTGACAGCGCAGGCCTCGCTGCTTTACTTCCCGGGAGCGGTCACCGGTTCGGTAGTCTCCGCTTACACCGGTCAACCCGTTGCCGCAGCGCTCGTTGTGGCACGAAATGCATCGCAGAACGAAGAAGGGCGTGATACCACAGGGGCGGATGGAACGTACTTAATTCCTGTCCGCACTGCCGGTTCGTACACTCATACCATTTCCTATCTCAATCGGTTTGGCGACCAGGTTCAGGCATCGTTCCGGGAAGAGTTGCCGATTCCCGCCCGGGGAGGAATCCCACCGGTCGGACCGATGAACGCTATTTCGGGAAACCTGACTGATCGTGCCACAGGAAACCCGATCCGACAATCCGGTGTACACGTAAGTTTGAGACCATCGGGGTCCATATTCACTTCCGGCGGACCTTCCCTGACAACTTTCCAGACCACGGATTCGCGCGGAATATTCCAATTTGACAGCCTGAGTACCGGAATATACGAGATTCGAGTCAACGACGCGGGCTACGCCGGGACACTCGTCGTGCATGATTCAGTGAAGAGCAGTTTCATGGTAGACGCGGCTCTGGGAATCGCAGATGTTCCGGCATTTGAAGTTGTAAAGAGCGTGAACAAGCGGATCGCGGAGATCGGTGATGCCGTTGCCTATATGCTGGAGATCCGCAACGCGAGCGCGGCCACACCGCTCACCAATATCAGGATCGTGGATGAGCTGCCCCTGGGATTCGTGTACGTCCAGGGGACCAGCAGGCATGACCGGTTGCAGGTCACTGATCCCACCGGGTCCCGAAGGATCGAATGGGTTCTGGCAGACTCGCTGCAGCCGGGGAAATCGACACGACTGTCGTATATGGCAAGCATTGGATCAGGCGCCATGGACGGGGACGGAGTCAACCATGCGTTCGGCATCGCACAAAACCTCGCCGGCGACACTGTGCAGTCTGCCGTGGCATCGGTGGGGGTTGTCGTAAGGCCCGGCATATTTACCGACCATGGCATCGTGATCGGGAAAGTGTTCTTCGATGAATTGGAGAATGGTGTTCAGGACTACGGTGAGGCGGGGATTGCTGGGGTAGAGCTCTGGATGGAAGATGGCACGCATATCATTACCGGTGACGACGGAAAATACTCCCTGCCGGATGTCAAGCCGGGGCAGCACGTGATCAGAATGGACCAACGAACCTTGCCGGCAGGCTCAATGCCCCTCGCACTTGAAACGGAATCTGCGGGGGATGGGACAACCAGGTTCATCCGGCTGGTCGACGGGGGTGTGGCGCGCGCCGACTTCCACGTCAGGCCCCCTCAACAGGCTTCCGTACAGCTGTCTGTTTCTTCGGCCCCGCCGTCCGGTCAGCTCCAAGCATCGTTTGTCATGCAGTGCGCCGGTACTCCTCTGCCATCGGCTATGGTACTGGTGGACACGCTACCACGAGGACTCTTGTATGACCTCGGGTCGCTCCAGCTCAACGGGTCTCCCCTTCCCGGGTTCAACGGGCAGTCCCGCTTGCTACGGGTCGACCTGGCAGCCCGTCCGGACGGATCATGTGACACGGTAAGGGTCGGCATCGTGCGGGATTCATCCTTCACCAAGCGCGTGGGTGTTGCACGACCGAAACTGGTGATATCGTATCCTCACCATCGCGATGCTGTTTTTGGGACCGTAGAGACATTCGCCGTTCCCGGAAGTCCAGTTCTGGGGTCCCTGGCACCAGGACATGCGGAAAGCGACGCGTCGGATAAAATTACACAACAAGAAAGCAGAGGCTCCAGATAGTGCGGAACGCCGTCTGGACATATGTGGCACTTGTCTTTGTCGGGATGATCTTGCTGAGCGCTGAGGCGCGCACCCAGGTCGCCATTCAGACTCCGAAGGAAGGCGAGATCAGTCCTTACAGATCCCAGGCTGTCATTGGCCAGGCTCCGGCCAATATGCCGGTCCGTCTCGATATTGATGGTGTGCCCGTCGACTCCGGAAAGGTGATGCCAAACGGGATTTTCGAATTCCTCGGCGTACCAACGCACGAGGGTCCTGTGAGGTTTGTCGTGACGGTCCGCTTCCCCAACGGCCAGGTGTTTTCGGCCGAACGTCACATGCATATCCTCGGTGCGCCGGACTCGATCCGGGTGCTGATGCCCGCCATGGAACTTCTGGCTGATGGATCGACGGTTCTCCCTGTCTCGGCGTCAATCCTTGATCGTTGGGGTGTTCAGATCCCGGGCGGGTATTTTGTCACCGTGGCCGCCGACAGCCTTTCAATCCAGGGAGAAGACGCTGATTCTGCAGCCCCTGGTTACCAAGCCCGACTCGTCGATGGGAAGACCTCATTCGGATTGAAGGCTGGCCACTACATCGGACAGGCCTCTCTCCTCCTTTCGACAGATGGAATCACCACCAGCATCCCGATTTCGGTCCGGATGCCTCATATCCCCTTCATGGTGGTTGCCTCGGCAGATGGGACCGGAAGGCGGCAGGATGTCACGCTTCCGGCACAGCAGTTGTCCAATCCTGAGGATTTCTCGTCCGGCTACAGCGCAACGGGAAGACTGGCCGGGTTCGCCAGGGGCACCGTGTTCGATGATTATCTTATGACGCTCTCCGTCGACACAGACAGAAAAATCGAGGACCAGATCTACCGTGACCTCGATCCAAACAGTCTTTACTCGATGTACGGAGACAACAGCATTGTCACATATGAAGCCCAATCGACATCCCCCCTCTATGCAAAAATCGAACGGGATCGTTCGTATCTTCTGTACGGTGACTACAACACCCTGGTGACGCGAAATGAGTTCTCAGGGTATAACCGGTCGTTCACAGGCGGCAAGCTTCATGTCGAGAATGGGCGTTACTCCGGAGACTTATTTGGCACGGTCACTAACCGGAAAGTCGTGCAGGAGGAGATCCGCGCACAGGGGATCTCCGGCTACTATTACCTGCGTCAGAACAACCTGGTGACCGGGAGCGAGAAGGTGCGCATCGAAGTGCGTGACCGCTTCCACTCGGAGACCGTTGTCAGTCGGAAAGACAAGGCGCGCTACAGCGACTACGACGTCGATTACCCCCAGGGGACGTTGTACTTCAAACAGCCTGTCCCGAGCCTGGACGACCAGAGTAACCCTGTGTATATCGTTATCTCATACGAAGCGACGACCTCTTCTGCGACCAACGTGGTCGCGGGCGGTGCGGGTGAGGTGGCAGTCTTCAAGAATCTCACTTTGGGGGGAACCATGGTGGTGGAGCAGCGGAGCCCGAAGAATTATGTCCTGACGGGGGGTAATATGCGGTGGCAATTGGAGAATCTGGGGACCCTCCAGGGTGAGGCGGCTCGTTCCTACGGCATCGGGGCTCGCGGCGGTGCGTGGAAGGTCGAAGCAGAGATCGCCCCTGACAAGCTTTTCAGGCTCAGTCCCTATTATCGGAAGGTGGACGAATCTTTCACGAATCCCACACAATCCGGATCTGGCCGGGAGACCGGCACGACGAAGTACGGAACTTCGTTCGAAATTGAACCTCTGAGCGGGACGAAGGTCGGCGGGGAGTTCTACGAACAACACCAGGCGGTAGCCTCGCTCTCCACGGACGTGCAATCACTGTCCGGTTCCGTGCAGCAAGCCATCGGGAAAACCGGAGATGTTGCCGCTCGTGTGGAAGACGTGAAGTATGATGGGCTGAACCCTGAAGAACCCTCGCAGAATCTGAACACGCATTCAACCTTGCTTTCCGGCGTTACACGGGCGACAGTGGTTGAAGGACTGCGTGCATCCGCCGGATTCGAACAGAACCTGCGCAAAGCCGACCGGCAGGCCCGTCCGAATTCACTCACCATCGGACTGGAGTACCAGCTCACCAGCGCCATTACGCTTTATGGACAGCAGAAGTTTCTTGCAGAAGGGGGACGTCTTACAACGGTCGGCATCAACACCAAGGTCGATGATGAGACTTCGGTCTACGGACGCTATGAACTCGGCGGGTCTATCGCCGGCGAACGGAACGCGGCCACAATCGGACTGAAGAATATGTGGAAGATCACGAAAGCACTCACGGCCAACATACTCTACGAAAAGACGAAGGATCTCTCGAAGAACCTCGTGGAGGCTCGGACACCCGACCATGATGCCGCGTCGCTGTCGTTTGAGTATTTTCCGACATTCCCGCTCCGGGCAACCGTCAAAGGTGAGTATTTCAAGGATATGGCCAGTCTTCGCCGCGGGATCGACGTTGGTGCGGCTTATGCGATTCACGAGGGATTGAGCCTTCTGGGGAAAGGAACCTATGTCCTGGATGAGGCACGCCAGATTTCGGGATCTCTCAAGCAATCAGACGCCGTGCTCGGGTTTGCATACAGACCCGCCATGGCCAACTGGCTCAATGTGATCGGTAAAGTCCAGTTCAAGTCGCAACAGAACGGCGCCGTGACCCCCGCCGTGGATTACCGTGCAACCATTGCATCCATGCACATGTACGTTGAACTGGAGCCCACGCTGGAAATTGGCATCAAATATGCTATGAAGAATTCGCACGATGTGTTTGACCAAATGTCCGCTTCAGTTCTCTCGCATTTTCTCCTGGTTCGGCCTCAATACGATCTGACACCGGAATGGAACGTCGCAGGCGAATGCCGTGCATTGTACCAGCATGCCCCCAGAAATCTGAAGCTGGGATACAGTATCGAGACGGGATTTGTGTTCATTCAGAACACGATGCTTTCGGCGGGTTACAACTTCCAGGCGTACAGGGAACGAGACCTCGTTGACAACGTCTATTCTCTCGCCGGTCCGTACATCACGGTGCGGCTCAAGTTCACCGAGGAGCTTTTCGGGCTCAACGAAATGCGTTAATAACCCCATTCCCTCAACTTCTCTTCAGAGAGCCCGCCCCCCCTGCCCTTATCTTCGCTCTCTCCTTGCATCATCTTCTCGATGTACTTACCGATCAGATCGAATTCAAGATTCACCTTCACTCCCGCCCGCGCCGCGCCGAGCGTAGTCTTCTCCAACGTGTGCGGAATGATCGAGACGGTCATCCTTCCCGACGCGGCCGCCGCAACTGTAAGACTGATTCCGTCGATGGCGATCGACCCAACAGGTATGACGTACTGATTGAATTTCTCAGGGAAGTGCACGGTGATGAGCCAACTGCTCACCTTCTTCTCAATGACGCCAATGGTCCCGACACAATCCACATGCCCCTGCACAAGGTGCCCTCCCAGGCGGTCGTTCAGCCGCACGGGCAACTCCAGGTTCACCTTCGACGAAACACCCAGCGATCCGAGCGTCGTCTTCATCAGGGTCTCTTCCACTGCTTCAACCGTGAACACGGATCCTCGCTTCTGAATCACCGTCTGACAGACGCCGCTTACCGATACGCTGTCGTCCACTTTCAATGCGCGTCCACATTCAGGCGCCCTGACGCTAATCTGAATCCCGCCCCCAACCGGCTTCACCCCAGACACGGTGCCCACCTCCTGAATGATTCCGGTAAACATAGCATCACTTTCCTGGTTGTTTGAAGAGGATATTGATCATCTGATCTCTGCCGGATTTGCGAATCACGACACTTTCCGGGCGGCGCTGGCACCGAGAATTCATCACCTCCGGTGCAATGGCTGCCAGTCCCTTGCCAAAGAAATCAGGAGCCACGAACAACGTCACTTCATCCACGAGCCCTTCGGCGAAGCATTGGGCGAACACCCTTGCCCCCCCTTCCACGAGAACAGAGGCGATGTCCCTTCTGTACAACTCTTTCAGAACACGCCGGAGGTTGAGCTGTTCTCCGGTTCCCGGGAGTCCTATCACCGTAGTTCCACGTGCCGCGAGTGTCTGCGCCTTGCCCGGGTTTCTCCGAAGGGCATGCATGCTCGTAAAAAGGAAAACCTGCCTCGACTTCTCTGGAACAAAGAGCTTCATTGCGGGCTGGAGCGAGAAGGCACCGTCCAGGATCGCAACAGCCGGGTCTCTTCCGCTCACAAGACGCGCGTTCAGCAAGGGATCGTCAGCCCGGACAGTGCCGGCGCCCACCAGGACCGCATCATGTTCGGCGCGCATCGCATGGACACGCTTCCGCGATTGCAGAGAGCTGATCCAGCGCGTGCGTCCTCCAGTGATCCGGCCGTCACGGGATTGCGCGATCTTCACGTGCACATACGGACGGTGTGCAACAATATGCACCGCAAACTTGCGGTTGAGTGCCTTTGCTTCGCCCTCAAGCTCACCAAAGCCGATCCTGACTCCGGCACGCCGCAGTTTTTGGAGACCTCGTCCGGCAACCCGCGGGTTCGGGTCCTCCATCGCCGCAATGACGGTACCCACACCGCGTGACAGGATCAGGTCAACGCAGGGAGGGGTCTTCCCGTAGTCGGCGCAAGGTTCGAGATTGACATAGAGGGTCGCATCGCGAACGTCGCCGGGATAGCGGCGGAGGCAGTCCGCTTCCGCATGAGGACCTCCGAAGCGTTTGTGGTAACCGCGCGCGACTATCCTGTTGTCTTTCACCAGCAACGCGCCCACCATCGGGTTCGGACTGACGTGTCCCTTTCCCCGCAGTGCAAGACGGAAGCATTGACGCATGAGTTCCTGAGGGGTCATGTCTTCAGCGTGAATCCGAATGTGCTTCCTTCTCCGACCTGGCTTCGAACTGTCACTTTGCTTCCGTGAGCTTCGACGATGTGCTTGACAATTGCCAGGCCAAGTCCCGTTCCTCCCACCTCGCGGGAACGATCGTGGTCAACCCGGTAAAACCGTTCAAAAATGCGCCCGACATGCTCTTCCGGAATCCCGCAGCCATTATCTTCCACTTCAATCAAACAACGCCCTGCGTGCAACCTGGCCCTGCACTCGACCTTTCCGCCCTCCCCCGTGTATTTAATTGCGTTGTCGACAAGATTGATCAGTACCTGTTTCAGCCGTTCCCGATCTCCATAAACATCTCCCACAGGAGGGATGACCGAGCATGTCAGCTGGATCTGCTTCTTCTGGGCTTGCTCCTCGAGCTCTTCCGCGACGTGTGCCAGCAATTCGTCTGCGGAAAAATACCGGAAGCTGAGCTTCATGTCGCCGGATTCAATCCGCGAAATGTCAATGAGATCATTCAATAAGGTGTTCAATCGCGTGGCCTGTCGGAGCGCCCGTTCCAGGAATTCCCTGTTCACGGCGGGGTCGTCAAGGGCTCCATCCAGAAGGGTCTCCAAAAATCCCTGGATCGAGAAGATCGGGGTCCGCAACTCATGTGAAACGTTGCCAAGAAATTCGGTCCGCACCTGCTCCAACTTTTTCATGCGGCTGATGTCGCTCGACAGTTTCTCCGCCATCGCATTCAGCGCCTCCGCGAGCGCGCCGATCTCGTCATGCGAAGACACGTCCGCGCGCTGATCGAGATTCCCTTGCCTGATCTGTCCTGCCGTTCGGGCCAACCCGAGGATCGGCCGGGTGATGCGCTTCGAAACCTCATAGCTCACGATTGCGGAAATCAGAACGGTCAGCAACCCGACCGCCCAGATGATCTTCTGGACGCGATTATCGACCAACGCAACCTCCGTCAGGGGAAGTGCCACCCTGACGAAACTGGAATCAAGGGATCCAAGGGATGGGCTGGTGATCCTCCGTGCGGCATACAGAAAGTCCTGTCCGACCGTGTGGCTTCGCCGTCGGTCGGTACCAAATCCTTCCGACCGGGCACGGATGATTTCGGGCCGCGCCGCGTGGTTTTCGACCGTGGCAACTGAATCACGAGAGACTTCCGAATCAAAGAGGACCCTGCCCTCGTTTGACACCACGGTCAGGCGAAATCCCAATGCCCGGGCTATGTGACGCAGCTCCATATCGGAGACGTCGGAGGAATCCACCTTCAGTTTTCCCCCCTCGAACAACATCGCAACCAGATCCAGCTGGCTGTGCAAGGTCTTGGCGATCCGGTTGTCAAGATATTTCTGGATCTGCCAGGAGGAGAGAATGCTGACGAGGAGCACGCCGAGAACGATGAGCGTGACGTGGGTAGCGGTGACTTTCGTGCGGATATTCATAGGAACGAAGCGCCTATACGCGGAACCGATACCCGACGCCTTTGAGCGTCTCGATCAATTCCGCGTTATCGCCAAGTTTTTCTCGAATTTTCCTGATATGCACATCAACGGTCCGATCGATGACCACAACATTGTTTCCCCAAACATGGTCCAGGAGCATTTCCCGGGAAAAGACCTTCCCCGGGCTCCCGGCAAGAAGCGCGAGGATCTCAAACTCTTTCCGTGGGAAAAAGATCTCCCGCGCTCCCATGCGAACAGTGCGGTTGGTGCGGTTGATCTCCAGGCGCCCGATCCTGATCACCGGTTCTTCTGTCGGGCCGACCTGGCTCTGATCATACCTGCGGACCAGGGCTTTCACCCTTGCCGCGAGCTGCCGCGGGCTGATAGGCTTTCTGATATAATCGTCGGCACCCATTTCGAGCCCGATGACCTCGTCCACTTCTCCCGCACGGGCGGTCAGAAACAGGACAGGGATGCGTGCCGTCCGCGCATCGGCTTTGAGGCGCTTGCATGTCTCAAGTCCGTCCATGACAGGCATCATCAGGTCGAGGATGATCAGGTCGGGAAGAGACGCCGCCTTGTCCAGCGCTTCCTGGCCATTCCTCGCGGTGATCACTTCGTACCCCTCGGCATCAAGGTTGTATCGGATCAACTCCACGATATCCGGTTCGTCATCGGCAACCATCACTCGTTTTCTCATGGCTCACCTGTCCGTGAGGACGATTTCCTTCCCCAGGCGGACGGATTTGTAGACAGCATCCGCAACGCGCATGCGCTGCACCGCTTCGTCAGCGGTGGAAATCACGGGATGCACTCCCCGAATCGCGCCCAGAAAGTGCTTCAGCTCGTTCTCATACGAACGTCTGAAGAGGTGTTGCGGGGGATCGATCTTCGCGGGTGCGAGATTGACGAGGCTTCCGTGCAGCTCTTTGTTGACCTGCAAAGGATTGAGTGTCGCAGTCCCGTCCGAACCGAACACATGGCAAAAGTACTGGTCGTCCTGCAGGTACATCGACCAGCTTACTTCAATATGTATGCGGGAGCCGTTGTTGAGAGTAAGCGACACAAGGGAAGTGTCTTCCACCTGCTGAGTCTTATGGTAAAAATGGGATGCGCCAACGCGCTTGACCACGGGGTAGCCCATCATCCAGAGCGCCATATCCAACATGACGATCCCGAGGTCAAGGAAGACGCCGCCGCCGGACATATCCTTCTGCACGATCCAGGAGGCCTCAAGCTGGCGCTTTCGCAGCCACCCGGTGCGCACAAAATAGACTTCCCCGAGTTCGTTCCCTTCGATGAAACTCTTCAAGATCATCGTATCGGGGCGGAACCGATGGTTCATGCCCACCATGAGCTTCCGCTTGGATGAAGCCGCCGCTTCGGCCATCTCGACGGCCTCGGAATAGCGCCGGGCAATCGGTTTTTCCACAAGCACGTCTTTTCCCGCCCTCAGGGATGCAAGGGTCGCATCCCTATGAGCATCCGTGCTCGTGGAAACGATGACGGCTGCAAGATCTGCGTCATTCAGCATCTGCTGGATGTTGTCATAGAAGCGGGGAATCCCGAATTTTTCGGCTACGAGCGTACCACGCCGCCGGTCAACGTCGCAGGCCGCCACCACGTCGACTTCTGAGGATTTCCGCAGGATGGGGAGATGAACGACCTGAGCGATCCAGCCAAGTCCGACGATGCCGAGCCGTGTCTTTTCCATGAGGATAAACCCGGTTATGGAACAACGGAAACAAGAGGGGGAGCGGGCGCATGGCCGGGTCGTCCCGCCTCAAGAAAGTCCTGCACCACGCGTGCAATGCCGGCCGGGGTCAGGCAAAGTTCGGCCTTCAGCTCCTCGGGTGATCCATGAGCAATGAACTGATCAGGAATACCGTGCCGTTTCACACGGACCGGGTCCTGCCCCGCGGCAAAGTACTCCGCCACAGCGCTCCCGAACCCTCCGGCAACAACGTTGTCTTCGAGCGTGACCACCGAGGCGAAGCGTGAAGCGATATTCTCGAGAAGCTCCACATCCAGCGGTTTCACGAACCGCATGTTCACTACTTCGCTGCTGATTCCTCGCGCATCGAGAAGTCCGGCAGCCTTCATCGCGGGATCCACCATGGAGCCTACAGCCAGCAGAGCGATGTGCTCCCCTTTTCGGAGGATCTCCCCTTTACCGATGGGCAGTTCCGCGAACTCTTCGCGCATCGGGACTCCCAGCCCATTGCCGCGCGGATACCGCAATGCGATCGGCCCCTGCTTGTATTGGACTGCAGTGTACAACATATCCCGGAGTTCCGATTCATCCTTCGGGCACATGATGACCATCCCCGGGATCATGCGAAGATAACTCAGGTCAAAGGCGCCATGGTGCGTCGGCCCATCGGCGCCCACCAGCCCGGCCCGGTCCAGGCAGAACACCACATGGAGATGCTGCAGCGCAACATCATGAATGATCTGGTCGAACGCCCGTTGGAGAAACGTTGAGTAGATCGCCACGATCGGTGTGCACCCTTCGGTGGCAAGCCCTGCTGCAAACGTCACGCCATGCTGCTCCGCGATGCCGACATCGTAAAAGCGTGCCGGCATTTGCTGCTGGAGCTGGTCCAGTCCGGTGCCGTCGGGCATCGCGGCGGTCACCCCCACGATCGTGGAGTCCTGCCTCGCCAGGTCCACAACTGCTTTTCCGAAGACCTTGGTGTAGGCCGGGGGGCCGTTGGGCTTCTTGGGAGATTGACCGGTCACCTTGTCAAATGGACTCACGCCGTGGAGCTTCTGGGTGTCTTCTTCCGCCGGCTTGTACCCTTTTCCCTTCTGGGTCGTGACATGGACAAGGATTGGTCCATGCAGATCTTTGACATCCTTGAAGATGTGGACGAGCTGGGCGATATTGTGGCCATTCACGGGGCCGAAATAGCGGAAGCCGAGTGCTTCGAAAAGCATTCCGGGCGTGACAATGGTTTTGATCCCTTCCTCCAGGCGCGCTGTGACGCGCCGGATCCGATCACCCCATGTATCCAGCTTGCCGGTCAATTCATACACGTTGGACTTCAGTCGATTGTAACGGGGGTTGGCGATCAGCTCGGTGAAGTAATTGGAGATCGCCCAGACGTTCGGAGCAATGGACATATTATTGTCATTGAGAATGACGATCATGTCCTTCTTCATGATGCCGGCATTGTTCATCCCTTCGTACACCATGCCGCCGGTCATTGACCCATCCCCGACCACGGCGACAACCTTGTAGCGCTTTCCGGTCAGCTCGCGGGCAGCGACCATACCCAGCGCGGCGGAGATCGCAGTGCTTGCATGTCCTGCGCCAAACGTGTCGTATTCGCTCTCGCTCCTTTTCAGAAAACCGCTGAGCCCCTGGTACTGACGGATGGTGTGGAGAAGGTTCTTCCTTCCTGTAAGGATCTTATGCGGATATGCCTGGTGCCCTACATCCCACACCAGCTTGTCCTCGGGGGTGTTGAACACGTAGTGCAGCGCAACGGAAAGCTCCACGGCTCCCAGGCCAGCGCCCAGGTGTCCCCCCGTTGTCGAGACGACTTCAATCAGAAAATCACGCACGTCCGCGCACAGAGTCTTCAAGTCCGATTCCGGGAGCTTCCGGATGTCGGCCGGCACGTTGACTGTGTCCAGACATTGATACTTCATTCTTCATCGTCCTCGAACAACTTAAGATTTCCTTCAAGATCTTTGCCGAGCCGCTTGATGGTCATCTCCGCCTGCTGAAGCTTCTCCGCGCATGCCTTCGAGAGCGCGATCCCTTCCTCATATAGCTTCATCGACTCCTCCAGGGGAATGTCCCCCTGCTCCATTTTTTCGACGATCTGTTCCAGACGGCGGAGGGACTCATCGAAGCTGGATTCATCAGCACGGTTCTTCTTCTGGACCATACGGGACGCTCATGAGATAATGGATTGCACAGTGCCGTCATGGAAGCGGATCTCCACCGGATCTTGCGGTTGAACCTCCACTTTCGACATGACGATGCGTCCCTCCCTGTAAACGATGGCATATCCCCGTTTCAGTGCAAGTCGCGGATCAAGTGCCGCGAGTCTCTTTTGCAGCGACTGGGCCCGGGCGGAGGTCATGGCGAATTTGTGGGAACCGGACAGGGAAAGGGACCTCGCGAGCTCATCAAACCGCTGGCTTCGCTGTTGGAGGAGGTCGATCGGTCTGTTGAATGAATAACTTTTCAGCAGGTGCGCGATGGTGACTTTGTGGCGATTCAGTTGATCTGCCATGCAATTCTGTATAGTATACCAATTATTCCGCAGAAGGTCAAGGACGGCACGGGAGTCCTGAACCACCAACTCTGCTGCGGCCGAGGGGGTTGGGGCACGCAGATCCGCCACAAAATCGGCAATTGTGAAATCGGTCTCATGGCCTACGGCGCTCACGACGGGTACGCGAGAGGCCGCGATGGCACGGGCAACCACCTCCTCATTGAAGGCCCAGAGGTCCTCCAGCGACCCCCCTCCGCGTCCAACAATCATCACGTCCACCTCCCCGAGGTCGTTGAGATCCCCGATACCTTTTGCTATCTCTTCGGCTGCTCCGAGCCCTTGCACCTTGACCGGACAAAGAACGATCTCCACGCAGGGGAACCGGCGCCCGATGATAGACAGCATATCGTGCAGCACGGCACCGGTGGGCGATGTGACAATTCCGATGCGTCGCGGGTACACAGGCAGCTCTCGTTTCCGGCTCGTATCAAAAAGACCTTCCGCAGCCAGTTTTTGCCTCAGCTGCTCGAATGCCGCCTGGAGTTCTCCGATGCCAAGGGGACGCAGCGACCAGACATCGACCTGATATATCCCGCGCACCTCGTACACAGAGATCTTACCGCTCACGATCACCTTCATGCCGTCCTGCGGGGTGAACGACAAATTGGCGGCACGGCTGCGCCACATCACCCCCGATAACTGCGCGTTCCCGTCCTTCAGCGTGAAATAGAGGTGCCCTGAGCTGTGGAGTTTGAAATTCGAGAGCTCTCCCTGAATTGCCACCGAGGAAAAGCCGGACTCCAGGTTGTGTTTTATCTCCCGCGTGATCTCGGAGACAGTGTAGATAACGGTATCTGCCATGTAGTAGCTGTCGTTTTGTGGTTTTGCCCATGGAGGTCGCGACCCCGTCAACGGCCCCGGGGCCGTTGACACGTCGTATCCCTACAACGCGAACACGTCTCAGAACCTCACCGAAAACCCCAGCGTCGGTACGATCGGGAGCATGGCGACGGCCCGCTTCTGCAGGGTGTAATCATTCCCCTGATAGAAGTCATACGTCAATACATTGGTGTGATTGTAAACGTTGATCACATCGAGGTAGAAGCTCCAGTCCAATCCCCAGAACCCCGCGTGTGCAGTCACCCGGACATCCAGCCGCTGATACGCCGGGAGCTGCGCCGCAAACTTGTTGGCCTCTCCGTCACGGTCGACGTCGAAGACCACATTGCCGTTTCTATCCACCTCGATCGCCTTTCCTTCGTTGCCATTCTCCTTCACTGTGACGATCCTCGGCGACAGGCCTACTGCAGCAGTGTAAGGAAAGTTGGAACCGTATTTCCACCTCAGTCCAAGGTCAAGCCATCTGGTAGCCCGGTAATCCACCACGACATCGATCGTGTGACGCTGGTCGAACCGAAACGGCCTGGTGAGGTTTCCCCGGACGCGCTGTGCGCGGGCCAAAGCGTAGCCGATCCACCCGCTCAGCCTGCTGTCAGGGCCGATGTTCTTCTTCTCCAGAAGAATCTCGACCCCGTAAGAGCGTCCGGTGGCCCCATTGATCGGCAGCGTGGTGAGCGAATCCCCGGTGACGGCGGCGGGCGTGGTCCACCCCGAGGGGCGCAGGATGTCTCCTCCGGGAATCGGATGTGTCTCATACACGGTTCCCGGAACGATCGCCTGCACGATAACGTTGTCGAATTTCTTGTAATAGGTCTCCAGCTTTACCTGCCACTCGTCGTCCAGCCACCGCTCGACGCCAAGAACATAGTGGATTGCCTGCTCTGCGGTCAAATGCGCCGTCGCTGCCTGGGAGAAATCGAAAAACGCCTGCTGATCCAGGAGCTTTTCATATCCGGGCGACTGCCGGTAGATTCCCCATGCCCCGCGGAGGATGGTGATCGGGTTAAGGGCAAAAGAGACGTTCAGCCTCGGCTGCAGGAACGCCCGGTCGATGATCTGATAGTAATCCAGGCGAACTCCTGGCTGGACGGACAATGCGCTGCTTACACGGATCTTGTCCTGAACATATATCCCCATCCTGACATAATCCCGTGACTGCACGAGGTCATCCAGATAGGCGATGCCGCGTTGCAGCAGTGCAGATCTCAAGGTCTCATCCGGCCGGAAATGCCAGATGAGCGAGGTCGAGAGGAAGTCCACCCCTGCTGCAGCCTCAATCAGATGCCCCGGGAGGAACCAGCCAGCTTCTTCCTTCACCGATACTTTGCTGAATACATAGCGGGAGTCGAACTCAACATTGAAGAGTCGTACTCCGGTGGTGTCCCCTCCATTCTCGTATTGCAGCCGATCCAGCGCCGGATCCACGAAATCCCCTCCAAATTCCGTGGCGCCTTCGTTCCGGTACCAGGAGGCACTCATTTTCGAGTAAAATTCCTTCGAGGGAAAGTAGTGCCAGGCGAGGCCCGCGACGTCGTTGGTGGTCTTGTCCAGCACGCTCACGCTGTCCGGCGTTCGTCTATCTGCGCCGCTGATGACGTTGACGCCATCCCGGCTGAAGAGCACATTTGCCAGGATGCGATGATTCGGCGCGGGCTCCACGACGAATTTCCCCTGGAAGTCCATGAAGTTCGGGAACGCCACATCTCCGCTGACCAATCCGCTCTTTCGTGCGATCGGCCCGAGGATCAGATCATAGTATGTTCGCCGGCCGGACACGATGTAGGAACCGTTCAGATCGAACGGCATGCCGCCGCTCAGGACAATGTTCGCGTTGGTGATGCTTGCGTTGATGCTTCCCTTCAAGGGCGAATGCATCTCGCCTTCGCGGTTGGTTACGTCGAGCACCGCCGAAAGCCGATCCCCGTACCGGGCAGGAAAGCCGCCGGTAATCAAATTGATATCCGAAACCGTTTCAGGATTGAACATGCTGATCAACCCGTACAAGCGGTACGGGTTGAACACTTCAATGTCATCCATGATGATCAAATTCTGGTCCGGCCCACTTCCGCGTATGGCGAGCTGTGCGGTGAAATCATTGACGGACAGGACGCCGGGGACTGCCTGGAGGCTTCGCATGACGTCCTCTGCCACCCCGGGAAGGGTCCTGGTCTGCGTGGGGGTCAGCGTGAAAACGCTGGCACGAACGTCTTGCGCCCGTTTCGCTCTGCCGGCCGTGACCTGGATTTCCATGAGTGGAATAATGGATTCTGTCAGCAGGATAGGGAGTTTGGTCGTCTTGCCCGGTTCGATCCGAACCCCCACTGCCCTGAATTCCTCATACCCGAGAATATGAACCACGATCGTGTAGGCCCCGGGTGGAATTCCGGTGATCGAGTAGTTCCCCCCGGTGTCCGCAACCGCGCCCATTATCGTGCCGTCCACGGACACCCTGGCACCGGCAATGCCTTCTTTGGATGCAACGGAAGTGACTTTTCCCGTCAGTGTACCGGCTTCTGGCTCGCCCCCTGGGGCAAACCATGCCACGGACACGAGCAGAAACACCAAACCTATCAGTCGCATGGCGTAATATACCGATTTCGGGGGTGAAAGAACATGGAACTGTATTGCACACTTCTCGTTTTGTCCTTATATTCTCCACGCACAATCTGGATTGACTCATGAAGCTGGATGTCCTCGCGCTTGGCGCTCACCCTGACGATGTGGATCTCTCATGCGGCGGCACCGTGGCGAAACTCGCGAAACAGGGACGACGGGTGGGAATCGCCGACCTCACACGGGGTGAGTTGGGCACCCGCGGCTCCCGCGAGATCCGGGCTGCAGAAGCAGCGGAGGCCGCACGGGTACTTGGCGTTGCCGTGCGGGAAAACCTCGGGATGCCCGATGGCAACCTGGAGACCACATTCGACAATCGGTTGAAAATTGTGCGCATCATCCGGAAATACCAGCCGGACGTGCTGCTGTTCCCGTATCCGGTCGATCGCCACCCGGATCATGAGCATGCACACACGCTCTGCCGTGAAGCATGGTTTGCCGCCGGCCTGGCGAAAATTGAAACGGACCTGGATGGCACACCACAGGAGCCGTTCCGTCCCCGTGCGTACTACTACTTCATGCAGTGGTTCGAATTTCAGCCTAGCTTCATCATCGATATTTCGGATGAATTCGAGCAGCGCATGGATTGTGTGCGGGCATTCAAATCCCAGTTCTACGATCCCGAAAGCAATGAACGCCAGACGATCCTCAGCACGCCCGAGTTCCTGGAAATGCTCCGAACCAGGATGGCGTACTATGGCGACAAGATCGGCAAGAAGTACGGTGAACCATTCTACTCGGTTGCGTCCATTCATGTCCCCGATCTCTTTACTCTCAATCTCTAGTGCCCAACTACCACCCGTTCCTCGTCCATTTTCCCGTGGCGTTGCTCACCACTGCCCTGGCGTTTGACTTGCTTGGGATCCTTCTTTCACGGGAGGAGCTCTCAACGGCGGGATGGTGGGCGCACCTGGCGGGAACGATCGGAGTTGTGGCTGCCGTGATCAGCGGGTTGGTGGCAAAGGGCCAGACAGTGATTCCCCCGATGGCCGCAGAGACATTCGACGCACATCAGCAAATGGCATTCCTGACGGCAGGGGCATTCACGTCGTTGCTGCTCTGGCGAGCGGGCATGCGCACAGCAATCCGGCCCGCGCGCCGGATTCTGTATCTCGGACTCTTTGCTGTTGCGCTTGCCTGCCTCTGGGCAGGAGCCTGGTACGGCGGCGAGCTGGTGTATCGGTTCGGCATCGGATTCGGCCTCCCCGCTCAATGACGGTGCGCCTGCCGTCAGTCCTCAACGGTCTCCGCAACAGCGCTGTTCTTCTGCGCTGCCTCCTGCGCTCTTCGCACGATCGTCACGAGAAAACCCACGAGCACAATGATCACGCCCGACCAGACCATATTGATGAAGGGTTTCAGGCTGGCCTCGACAACAAGAACGTCCGGCTCTTGCTGTTTGGCTGCCGCACCCTGCACGAGATTCCGCACGCCGATCTCTACGGACGAATTTTCCCTGCTCTCGCGGTCCGGACTCATGCCGGTGATCACAAACTCATACTCCTTCCCGAGCGCTGCGGGTTGATCGGTGAGATTCCCGCCGCTGAGGAGTTTGGCCGGCTCAACCGTCCGCGGCTTCTCGCCGTACCCCTTGACTTTCAACCGCGCAGCAATGCGCACGTCCTTTCCTTCCAGCATGGCTGCCTTTTGCATGTCCGGGACGTCGAAGTCTACAAAGGTGATCTCAAGAGATCCGACTTTTTTGGTTTCCCCACGCTTCAGCATCACTTTCTGAAGCGCTTGCTTCGATGAATCACTCCGCTGCTCCAATGCAAGCGGCGCAAGGTAGAAGTCTTTCGTCACCATGTTCAGGATATCCGGGTTGCGCATCAGCCCGTCATTATATGAACTGTAATACATGACCGGCGCCACAACATATTGCTTTCCCTGCCCTTCCACGCTCACCTGAAAGGCATATTTCTCCTGATCGATCGGTCTGTAGCCGGTATAAGTCAAGGTGTATCCGAGCGAGGTCGTGGGCTGCCCCTGTTTGAGCGACAACGTTTCCTTCGTGTCGTATTTCGATGATGCGACAAATCCCAGGAACATGACCGCCAAACCGATGTGCGCCACAGATCCACCGGCGAACTTTGGATTGCCCTTCATCAGCTTCCATCCCACCGCAAGATTCGCAAAGAGCGCGAACGCTGCCGCAAAGACAAAGAGGCCGACCAGGAATTCTACCCCGACAATGATCGCGAAGAGGATCGCTGTCCCCAGTGCGAGCCCTGTAGGCCACCTCAGGCTCCTGAGCACGTCCTGCTTTCGCGATCTATTCCACCAGAGGAGCTGCCCGAGACCCGCAAGAATGCCCACGGCGACGCCCAGGGGCAACGTGGTGGTCACGTAGTATGTTGTATCGACCGCGCTCTTCGTTCCGTGAAGAATATCCGTAATGATCGGGGAGGATGTGCCCACCACGATGAACAACGCGGCCGCCACGAGCACGCAAGCCCCGAGAAACAAGGCAAATTCCCGGGAGTAGTAATAGTGGCGTTGGCCGGGCGTCACGGGAATTTCCTTCCAGCGGCGCAGCAGCATGAACGTTCCGAACCCCACAAACAACACGATCATTCCAACGAGCAGCCAGTAAACCAACATTCCGGGGTCCACAAAGGAATGCACGGAGGTGTCGCCCAGGACACCGCTCCGGGTGAGAAACGTGGAGTAGACCACCATGATGAAGCAGAGCATGCCCAGGATCAGGTTGGTCTTCTTGAACCCTCCGGTACGTCGCTGGGAGAGCGTCATGTGGATTCCTGCAACAGCAATCAGCCAGGGGACAAGCGATGAGTTCTCCACAGGATCCCATCCCCAGTAGCCTCCCCACCCCAGCGTCTCGTATGCCCAGAACCCACCCATCATGATCCCGGTCCCCAGGATGGTCGCTGCAAGGACCAGCCACGGCGTGGCAGGTCGTATCCAGTTGTTGTAATCCCGTTTGATGAGCGCCGCCACGGCATAGGCATAGGGGACACCCATGGCGGAGAATCCGCTAAAGAGCACCTGCGGATGGATCACCATCCAGTAGTTCTGGAGCAATGGGTTCAATCCGCGTCCGTTCACCGGCACAAATCCTGCAGCCACCTGTCCCGGGAAGCTGTCCCAGACATACGCGAAGGGATTCTTCACGATCAGCATCAGGAGAAGGGACGCCTCAATCATTCCGTAGACCCCCATCACCTCGGGCTCGTACCCCTTGTGGGCAGCATGCCGCATAAGGAAGACGCCGATGATCGACGTGTAGAGGGTCCACAACATGAAGCTCCCCTCCTGTCCCGCATAGAATGTGGAGATCAGAAGCGGGAGCGAAAGCTCACGGGAGCTGTACGACCAGATGTAGGTGTATTGAAATTGGTGGGTGAGGATCAGATAGAGAAGATATGCCGCGATCACCAGGACGGAGACCACAGTGGCATGGAAGAAGGTCCTCGCAGCCGTGAGAACTCGTGGTTTAGGCCGCCGGTGATACTGGAAAAAGCTGACCACGGAAACAAGACAGGCGACAAAGGCAAGCTTCACAAGGATGCTGCCGATCATGTGCATCTCCGACAAGTAAAAGAACAGTTGACTCTAAAGCAAATGAGGACAACGCAGCACGCGAGCGGTCGCTAGCTCTGCTTCATCACCTCGTCCGGCTGCGCTTCGTACTTTGAGGGACATTTCGTCAACACTTCGGTAGCGTGGAAATATCCCTCATCCATGTAGCGTCCCTTGGCGACGACGCTGGTCGCCAGCTCGAAGTTGTTCGGCGCGGCTCCGTCCAGCACCACTTTGCATTCCCGCCCGGCATCATCCACAAGGTAGAACGTGAATTGGCTCGTCGCCGAGTTGAAGTATGATTCCTTACTCTTATCCCAGGAGCCCTTCAGCTGCACTTTCTTGTGCTTCTGCATGGCACCAGCCACGTCCGTGTATTCGACGTTGCTCTGCAGGAACGAATACGATCCAAAAATAATGAACAGAATCACGATGACGGATGCAATGATGACCTTCGGCCGCATGCGTCCTTCCCTCCGATTATTGAATTAATGTCCTTGGTTTCGTTGACCTTCAAGGTCCTTGAGCTTCTTCTCGATGCGCATCATATACAAGAACACCCCAAGCCATACAACAAGTGCCACAAATAACACAACAAAAAGGGAATGACTCGATAGGAAGTCAAACACGGGCATGTTCTCCTTCTCTCTGTGCACGGGACAGCTCAAGGAGGCGCATGCGGACCTGCAGGCGCCACATCCAGTAGTATAAGCCGGTAAAACCAGCCAGGGACGATAGGAAGACAATCAGCATCGTACTGTTCATATGGACTTTCCCCTGGGCATTCAGGATCGGCTCCGGATGCAGGCTGGCCAGTATCCGGGGCATGATGAACATAAAAAAAGGCATGGTCACCGCAGCGATGATTGCATAGACCGCGGAAAGGGCTGCCTTCTTCTCCTCCACTTCCACAGCGGAGCGGAGAGCAAAATAGGCTCCATAGATCAAGAGAAGGACAAAAATGGATGTCTGCCGAGGGTCCCAGTTCCAATAGGTTCCCCAACTGAACCTGGCCCAGATGGCTCCCGTGACGGTAGCCAGGAAGCAAAAAAGGAACCCCAAACCGGCTGCGGAGGCCGACTTTATGTCATCTTCAGGATTGCGCCGCCGAAGATACTGAATACCGTAGATCATGCTGGTCACAAACGCCACGACGCTGAGCCATGCCGTGGGGACATGGAAGAACATAATGCGGGCCTTCTCTTCGAGCCCGGGGATGATCGGAAGGTCGTACCACTGATGAGGCTGTGCCACCATGGGCAAGGAAAAACCGAGGACGATCACAGCCGTCAACCAGACACCTAGCAGAATCCTTGCTCCCATGGGCTAATCTTTCCAGACAAAGTCAAAGACAATGAACGAAGTGGCAATGACCACAACAATATACGAAATCAGGATCTGAAATTCACCATAGGCCTCTTCAAAAAATGCTCCTTCGGCTGCCAGGCGCGTTGCATTGATCACCGTGAGCAAAAGGGGCAAGAGAATCGGGAACGAAAGCACCGGATAGAGCGTCCCTTTTGTGCTCGCACGGGCGATGATCGCGGCGATGATCGTCGCTGCTGCAGCAAAACCAATGCTCCCCAGGGCGATCGTGACAACGAAAATGGACCCTGTCTTAATGACGAAACCGTTGATAAAGAGCGAATAGAGGGCTACGGTAAGGAGATTCACCCCCACGACAAGGACAAGATTGAAAAGAAGCTTCCCGCAGTAAACGGCACTCGGAGGAGCCAGCAACTGAAGCGTCATTGCCGTCCCCCTCTCCTCTTCCATGACGAACGTCCTGGAGAGGCCGGACATGGCCGCAAAGAAGATCACGACCCAGAGCATCCCCGACAGAACGTCGGCAGCCGCCCCTTCACTTCCCAGCGAGAAGAGGATAATCGCGATCGTGGTAACCACAAACATTAACAGGGCGCTGATGGCGTACCGGGTCCTCAGTTCCGACTGCCAGTCTTTTTTGAAGATTGCCAGTACCGAGGTTGCCCAGCCTCCCCGCGCGGACTCAGGATGCGGCATTGAGGTCCACCCGGCGGTCGAAATGGTCGATGTCTGAGAGATCGTTGGTTGCGACGACAAGAATGCCCTCATTGCGTTGCATGGTCATGATATCCCGCACGATAGACGTACCTTCGCTGTCCAGGTTCGCCATCGGCTCATCCAGGAGCAAAACCGGAGGCTTGTGTGCCAATGCAAAGGCGTATTTCACTCGCTGCTTCATCCCTGAGGAATAGGTGCGGACGGCATCATGCCGGCGATCAAACAAACCGACACGCCTGAGAAGTTCGTCTATCCAGGCAACATCCACCCTTCGCCCGCGGATGGCCAGCGCGTACTGAATGTTTTCCCGTGCAGAGAACTCATCGTACATCTGGAGATAGGGAGAAACCAACCCCACAAAGTCGGGCCTGTCATTTCCTTTTCCGTTTCCCGCCCCGTTGACGGTCACCGACCCGGACGTGGGCGTCAATACACCGCTGATGATCTTGACGAGTGTGGACTTCCCGGATCCGTTTCGCCCTGTCACCAGGAGCGTTTGCCCCCGCGACACCTCAAAGCTGATGTCCCGGAATATCACTCTCCAGTTGAACAGTTTTTTCAGATTTGTCGCTGCCAGGGTAAGCCCCACGGTCATTTCCTTATGAGTGCAATCTTACCGGTGATGGTTTTGCCCGGCGTCGAAAGAATGAAAACATAGACGCCGCTCTTTGCCGGACTGTTGTCCTTCGTGCACCCGTTCCAGGTGAACATGAGTTTCCCGAAGTTGACGACCGGAACTTGCGCGGCACTGAACACGAGATCCATGCTGCTCGAGTAGATATAAAGAGTCCCGGATTCCGCCTGCGCGGGAATGAACAGGAGCGATCTTCCATCCGGACGGAATGGATTGGGGAAAGGAGTCCCGTCTGCAATTCCGGTGAAAGAAGCTACGCCCTGGACAATCTTCATGGTCTTCCAGTTCGTAGGGTCGGCAACGGATGGCTTGAAGAAAAGAGCGTTTCCTGCTTGTTCGTACGAATCGTCCGGCGCCGTACCACTCAAACTGATTGAATACGGGAAAAGGGTCGTGGATTGCTGCTCCGCAGATTCAAGGTTATTGTTGGCCTGAATCAGGATGACGGTATCGGCGGGAGTGTACACCTGGTGGTAGATCGCGCTGAGCGGCTGGACTTCTCCGGTCAGTAGTCCGGTGGGAGGAGTGAACTGAGCGGGTGAGAGTACAATTTCCGGATAGATTGCCCCTTTCGGATAATAGGCCATGGAATCTGCGCGTGAACCGGTGTGGTAGTTCCACAGTACCCAATCGAAGAATTCGATCCTGAACGTCGTGCGCCGGTCTTGAAGCGCTCGATCCATTGCCTCGAGGGGACGGGCGTTCATGGCATTTTCCCAGGCGGCGCGCATGACTGCCGGGCCGAACTTGGCAGCGATAAAGTGTCCCCAGATGGCCCGGCTATACATGATCAGGTTGTTTGAACTGAAGGAAACGTCCGGATTTCTGAAGTGTCCCCACGATGCCCGCAGGTAGTTCAAGTAATCATTGACCCCGGGAAAGACGACATCTTCCATCCACGTGGAGGTGATTTCGTGGAAGAAAACATCTTCGGACCAGTATCCGTAGCTCCCCAGCTGGATAGCATGATGGAACTCGTGCGCAAGTGTCACACGAAGCGCAGGAAGCCCTTTGTTTGCGTTTGGATATACGAAACTGAAATCGTTGTCAATTCTCATGTATGTGATGAATCGGCCGCCGTCCGGCTTTGTATCCAGAGGTGTCTCAGGCACGGTCTCGCCGTATTCGCTGTTCAGCTCTTCCACGTAGATGTCGTATTCCGGACCTCCTCCCTCGGCCCCATCCGTTGGAGGAGGCTCATATCCGAGCTCGCCGGTCTCAAACGCATACACACGGTTTGCGATTGCCGCCACAGAATCGGCATATTCGTTTGCAGATCCCGGTACAGGCGTGTAGGAGCTATCCAGCATGGCTGCGCTGTGGATCCCGGCAGTATCATAATGAACTCTGAAGTGACCGGACACAAGCGATTTCTGACGTTCATCGCGCTGCAAGAGCCGGGAGAGCGCAGTCTGAAGATCAAACGGGAGTGCGGCTCGATCGCGAACTGCATGGGCTATGATGCCAAGCCCGCATTTTATTGGCTCGCCGGAAGGGAGTCCGGGGAATGCGCGCGTTGCCAGGAGCTGGCGGGGAGCGTCCGCTACAGGGTGTTGTGCCTCGGACCGCTGCGCGGAAGTCCGGGGTCCCGGCAGCAGGGAAAGCAGGGCAATCGAAAGGAGTCCAGCCGCTCGCGTCATTGTCTGAATGGATTGAATGTGATCGACACGGTTCCGCTGGGTCCATGGGTCAGCACGAGATCGCGTCGCGCGTGGTCACGCAACGGGCCGATGGCAAACCCATTCACATCTGGCGCTTCACAAACCACGTTGGCCGGCCCGAACCTCCCCTCCCGCTCACCATAGTACACAACGATCGCCTTTCGCCCGGAATCGAGCACCGTCACATCCTTGGTGCCATCCCCATCAACGTCCTGGAGATCGACCGACGCATCGTCTAACGGGCGGACATCGCTGATCCACTCCAGACTATCAAGAAACATCCCCGGCCCCTTTCCCCTCGCGATGCCAATCGCGTTCCGCGGGTCTCCGAGTACTACAAAAATGTTGTTCCCCTCTGACGCGGTCGATGACCCGCACATCAGCGAGCGAATACTCGCGGTTGAATCGTCAAAAGTGAAAAGCGATTGCACACTCTTGAAATCGAATGTCCCGGCGGAGGGAGCAAGAGAAACCGTGGAAACGCCTGAGGAACGGGCATGCGTTGCAACGAGGAGATCATTTCGACCCAGGATATCGGCCACCGTGAGGGCCATGATCCTGTCCGGGACCTTCGCCTGCAGGTTGCGTTCGAGGAAGAGTTTTCCACTCAGCTGTTCGAAGAGCGACAGCGAAAGTGAGGCATCGCGTTCGTTTCTGAACCTGACCAGAATCTCGAGTTTCCGTGAGCGCGCATCATCATTGGCCAGCAATATAAATGGATTATCACCAGTCGGCATAGTATAGAACGATGGTCGTGACATGTCGCCGGCGAGATTGACGACCGTGATCATGTCGAGCCTTGAGTGCGACACCAGGAGCGTATACCCATCGCGGGCCCGCGCGGGCGTCCCTCGAAGGTAGAGCGGGCGCACCTGAACGGACAACGAAATCTGTCCGTCGAATTTCCCCTCCCCGTTGTTCAGAAGTAGAGAAAGCGTTGAAGAGCCGGTATTCGCCACTGCCACATCCAGCCGTCCATCTGCGTTAAAGTCCCCCAGGCACACTCCATGTGGCATCGAGCCCACAACGTAACGGGCCGGCCACACCACGGGTCCGGCGTGATCGGCATTTGCCGCGACCATGAGACTCTTCGTGTTGCGCGGGGCCATCACCAGGTCGGGTCGATGATCTCCATCCATGTCCCCCACTCCCCAGAGTGTCTCCGGCCCCCCACCCACGAAGTACGCGGGTTGCCCGAATGAACGCGCCCCCCGGGCAAGTGCAACGAGCACACCGTTTGCAGTGGAGGATATGACATCCGGAAGGCCGTCTCCGTTGATGTCACCGATCATGATCCGGGTCAGCTGCGGCGGCGTGTCGATGGAAGCATCCAGGTCGAATTCGCCCGTGGAATTTCCGGTGAGACAGACAATCCGTCCCGCATCCGGAATGGTGATAGCGGCCCGTAGGCGACGGTCGCGAGTGACTTCCGTGATGCCCAGATCCGCAGGCTCGCCGGGAAGCTGCAGCGTGACTTGCTCGGAGAAAATCGTCCCGGTAATCCCGTAAAACACGACGAGCTCATTTGAAAGCCAGTTCAGCAGCACCACGTCGGTGATCCCATCCCCATTCAGGTCCATGGTTCTCATGTCGCTCACGGAGATCTCCGGAAAGAGCAGTGGACCTTCCTTAAACGTTCCTCCCGGCCCGCCCAGCAACGTAATGACACCTGCGGTGGTTTTTCCGAAGAGAAGCAAATCCTTACGCTTGTCGTTGTTGATATCGGCGACGAGAATCTTTTTTGCACGCACAGGAGCGGTCATCGTTCGAATAGCGAATTTTTGCTGCGCCCGGCGCACCACTGAGATTTCTCGCGCATCCTGCGAGATGAGCACATAACTCGACCTGCCTTGAGCATCGTTCTCAAAGAAGGAAACGGACGCTTGCGCCTTAGGGAACTGGACGGCTCCGGTGTCGACAAGAGCTCCACCCTTGTCCAGCCTGACAAAATGAAGTGTGGGAGGATCAGCCGAAAGGATGGCGATCTCCGATGTTGCCCCCCGGACGGGACTGCTTACGGCCAGAGAGCGGGGTGTGTAACCCAGCGAACGTTCCGTGCATGGCCCGAACGATGCGCTTGACCGTTGGGCATAGGTAACGTTCCACCAGAGCAGATTGGCATAAAAGAGGCTGATGACAACACGGCGCTGCGACAGCGCCTGTTTCACGATATGCTCCAACGGGTTTCTGTTGTTAGTCCGGACGTCTATGCCGCAATCGGAGTTGCCGCCGTTCCAGAGCCTCATCAAATCGCCTTTTCTCGTCATCCGATTGAGGCATCACCGGAGGCACCAGGACCGGCGTTCCATGATCGTCAATTGCGACGAACGTCAAATACGCGGTATTCGACCGCCGGGAGGGGTTCCCTCCCTGACCGTGGGCGGTTACCTGGACTCCGACCTCCATCGACGTGGTAAACACGCGATTCACCGATGCGCGGAGAGTGACGATCTCCCCAAGTCTGATGGGATAGTGAAAATTCAGCTCGTCCACGGACGCGGTAACACAGACGCGACCGCTGTGCTGTTGGGCGCATATTGCGGCGGCGATATCGATCCAATGCATCAGCGTGCCGCCGAGCAGGTTGCCGAGCTGGTTTGTGTCATTCGGCAGCACCAGCTGTGTGGTGATCACTTGCGAATCGCTGACGTATCGTTGGCCTGTGGATGCGTTGCTGTTCACGGTTGTCCAATCTGAGCACGCTGGTCCGATCGCGATGCGGCGCCCCCTCCTGCCTGTCCTGACGCCGGCGATTCGCGATCCAGTTTCTTCCGAAGATCGTCTGCCCGCGATTGCAGCACGCTCTGCGGGAATCGGGCCGCGAATGCGTCCAGCGTCTCGCGTGCTTCACGGTAGCGGCGCCGTGACAACAACAGATCCGCCTTGTCCAGATAAGCAAGGGGCGCGAAGTCGGTATCGTGATACCGGTCGATCACGTCATCATAGTACACGAGCGCGGCTTTATAGTACTCCATTTTCGTGTAGAGCCGGGCGGTCTCATATTGCTTCTTTGCCAGGCGATTCGTGAGTTCCTTGATCTTCGCATCCGCCTCGGGGACAAGCGTATTCGACGGATAATATTCCACAAACTGCTGGAATTCGTCTATCGCTTTGCGTGTGTACTGGGGGTCCAGCGATGATCTGGGTGAGAGCAGATAATAGGAGAGCGCAAGCTTGAACTGCGCTTCGGCGACCCGCGCGCTGGCCGGATAGTTACGCTTCACGATGCCGTATTCGAACGAAGCGAGCAGATACTCACCGCGCTCAAACCGGCATTCCCCGAGATAGAACTGGGCGTCGGCCGCGTTGGCGCTCCCCTGGTATTGGAGCGTGATCACCGTGAATTCATTGATGGCGTCAATGTAGTCCTTCTCCTCGAAAAGTGCTTTCGCATGCGCAAAGCGCTCTTCGGGCGTCATCGTCTTGACGGACTTCTCCGAACTGCCGCATCCACCCGCTATAAGCGCGAGCACCACAACTATAACTGCCAAGAACCGCATTCTCTTCACCATGTACTATGCTCCATGAGATCTGTATCCATCCTGGACATGACTTTGATACGTTCAAGAACGGCATCCGCCTCCGGACCGTTTACGAGAAAGCGGGGCTGAAAGCCGCAGGCCACCGGCAAGCAGCGCGGGATGGATATATGCACCCCCGATGTATCACGGACGCAGTCCAGGGCGACTGCATAACTGCGCTCGGTCCAGACGTTGCCGGGCTGCCGGAACACAAAGTTGCCCAGGGAGTAAACAACAATGCCCCTGCCAACCCTTTCGATTCCGTACGGAACATGCGGGTGATGTCCGAGGAACACGTCCGCCCCGGCCCCTATAACGCCCCGCGCGAACTCCACGACACGGGGAGACGGCCTCTCCGCGTACTCCTCCCCTCCATGATAGCTCACAACGACAACATCCGCGGATTTCCTTGCGGCCCGGATAGCCGGAAAGAGACGGGCGCTGTCCGCCGCAGCCACATATTTCCGCCAGGAATTTCCCTCTCCGTTCATCACGTCCGTACACGCCAGGAAGGCAAAGACCATATCCTTTACGCTGATCCGGACCGGGCGGAACAGCTCTTCTCCTGCCCCTGAAGTCCCGATATGATGCACGCCGGCGGAATCAAGATACCGGACCGTCTCCTGCAGGGCACGTACACCGAAATCCAGCGCGTGGTTGTTCGCCGTCGATACAATGGTGACCCCTGCCAGGGCCAGCGAGCGCGCTCCCGAGGGAGGTCCGGTGAACACCACATTGCTTCTCGGGTCCACTGTCCTTCCTCCCTGATCCGAGAGGTTGGACTCCAGGTTCGCGAACACGATATCGTAGTGCGCAAAAGAATCACGCACCGCCTGCCACGGGAAGAGGGTATCGCCGGCCAGAAGAATTTGTCCGACCCGGCGCCCCAGGTTCACGTCGCCCACGGCAAGAAACGACACATGAGTCTCCGGCGAACAAGCTGCGGTTGCTTGTTGCGGGCGGGGGACTGGCTCCTTAAGCCACAGGCCCGCGCCCAGGGCGAACCCCGCCAGGACAATTATCCCCCCACCCCGCCAGTTCATGTTCGCTACTCGCTCCCCGATCAAACTGGTTCTTGGTGCAACCTCAGCTTCGCACTGTGAAAAGCAGATAGACCGCAACCGCCACGGCGCCGATCATGATCAACGGCTCCACCAGGGAGGAAAAAAACCCTTCCCTGGGAGGCGAACCCTGCGTCACTGACACGTTCGGATCTTCGAGTGTCGGGATTTCCGAGACTTGCACGGTATCAACCAGCGTCTCCCGGAACTCCCTGTTCAACGTAACGACTCCGGACCGTTGGTCGACAACCCTCGCACCCATGCTCAGCAGCACTTCCCGGTCGACAACCTTCCCGGAGAACAGTCCCTCTGTGCGCAGGTTCGTATACACGACGCGCATTTCCTGAACTCCCAGGTCGGCTTGATAGGAGGCCGGCATCGCGACAACAACCGTGCGCCCCTGTGTCTGGAGCGATCGTGCCACTCCCCCTTCGACCAGCCATGCCGATCCCTCCGGCTTCACGGAAAGGAGGACGCGTACGGAATCTCGTTCCGGGATCATCGCGTTCAGGCTGTCTCCGATCCGGGCCGCCAGGAGTTGATAAGCCCGAATGTTGGTCGTTGGGGCTCCCTCTTGCGCCACGCCACCCTGCGTGGCTGCGAGCGTCATGCCTGCCAGCAGCGCGACGAGACTATGCATAAATGCCGCGAACCTTGAGTGTCCGGGCCACCTTGTCGATTGCAAGGATATACGCACCGATACGCAACGTGACTTTGTACTGTTCAGCGGTCGTGTACACCGTATCGAACGCGGTCCGCATCATCCGTTCGAGTCGCCTGTTGACGCGCTGCAAGCTCCAGAAATATCCTACCCGGTCCTGCACCCATTCGAAATACGAGACTGTCACGCCGCCCGAGTTTGCCAGGATATCCGGTATCACCAGAATTCCCTTTTCCTGCAGGATCGGATCAGCGCTTGCCATCGTAGGGCCATTGGCTCCTTCGGTGATCACCCGGGCCTTCACTTTCGCGGCTACAGCCGGCGTGATCTGATCCTCCCTGGCTGCCGGGACGAGCACATCACAGTCGAGCTCCAAAAGTTCCTGCTGGCTAATCGGATCCCCTCCCTTCCATCCGTCCAACGAACCGTGCCGCTCCACATGCGCGAACGCACCCTCGAGGTTGACGCCGCTCGTGTTGCTGTACGCTCCGGAAATGTCGCTGATCCCCACGATCACACACCCTTGATCCTGAAGGAGCTGTGCGGAGATGGAGCCCACATTGCCAAATCCCTGGACGACGACCCGAGCGCCTTTGGCCTCCATCCCGATCTTGTCAAGCGCGGCGAGCGTGGCCACCATGACTCCGCGCCCGGTGGCCTCCCGCCGTCCAAGGGATCCTCCCAGAATGAGCGGTTTGCCGGTGACCACGGCGTTTTGCGTCCGCCGTGTATGCATGCTGAACGTGTCGAGCACCCAGGCCATGATCTGTTCGTTCGTGTTCATGTCGGGTGCTGGGATATCCTTATCCGGTCCAAAGACATCGATCAGGTTCGCGGTGTAGCGCCGCGTGATTTTTTCGAGCTCAACACGGGTGAGTGTTGCAGGGTCGCAACGAACCCCACCTTTTGCCCCGCCGAATGGGATACCCACCACCGCGCACTTCCAGGTCATCCACGCAGCGAGGGCCTTAATCTCGTCAAGATTCACGTCCGGGGCATAGCGGATACCGCCTTTCGACGGTCCCATGACCTCGTTGTGGATGACGCGGTATCCCTCGAACACTTCAATGCGCCCGTCGTCCATCTGAATCGGTATGGAGACGATGTACTGGCGCACCGGGCGTTTCAGATATTCATAAACTCCCTGTTCGAGGCCGAGGATCTCCGCGGCGACGGCAAACCTGTTCATCATCGACTCAAGAGGGTTACCCTTGTCGATGGGCGGCGCCGGTTCTTTGTAGACCGTCGTCTGGTGGGGATCCATGGCTCCATCCTCTCCGAATAAGCAGGGACAAAACTGCCTTCAGATATTAAAAATACGAAAGAGAGGCTCAACTATCAAGGAGCCTGGAAAGAAACCAGTGTGTGTCCGTTATTTGCTGTTCAGGGCTGGCGTGGCGTTTCTGTCGCCGGCTCGGCAGTTGCAACGCTCCGGCTCTTCCTGTACATGATCCCCACCGGGATAATGATGCAATATCCCAGCACGAGGAGGATAGGTGCGAGCACGAGGGGCAGGAATCCTTCTACAGATCCTTCGATCATCGCCATGTAACCCAGGATAATCACCGCCAAACCGATGCCGAGAATGATGAAATTCTCCCGACCAAGAGGGAGATGTTCCTCGCGGGTGATCCTGCGTCTTGAGGATTCCTTTTTACGAATGGGCTTGGCCACTGCGGTCGTTCTCCATGAAGATAGGTGAAAGAAAAAGCCCAGCGTTGGGGGGAACGCCGGGCTTGACCATGTATCGTACAACAGCCAGGGGAAAAACTGTCGTAAAGGTCAAGTTCAAATTTACACTTTTCCGACTCATTGTCAAGTCAAAACTTCGTGCTTCGGACATCCCCTTGATGACGTAGATTGTTCGCCCGGGGTCACGGTTCAACGAGTTGCAGGACACGGTGATCCTGAGCAACTGACGTCGACCTGTGCCGGCTGTGCGTCGAAGGACTAGTGAATGATACCGTCTGCGATCCTCACGATCCTGTCTGCCTGCTTCGCAAATCCCTCATTATGCGTCACAATAACGAATGTCTGTCCTCGTTTCCTGCTGAAATCCCAGATCATTCTGTGCAGGAGCTCCGCGTTTGCGCTGTCGAGATTGCCGGATGGTTCATCCGCAAGAACAACCCTGGGGGAGTTCATAAGCGCCCGGGCAACGGCAATCCGTTGTTGTTCTCCTCCGGAGAGTTTCGGAGGTTTCTGGTCCGCCCGTTCTTCCATACCGACTTCCTTCAGCAGCTCGAGTGCTCGATCTTTCACTTCTGCCAGCTTTTTGCCTGTGATCAGGGCCGGCATTGCCGTATTCTCCAGAGCAGTGAATTCGGGGAGAAGATGGTGAAACTGAAAAACGAAACCAATCCGTTCGTTCCGGAATCGGGCAAGGTCGTCATCGCTCAGGGAAAAGACATTCACTCCTTCATAATATACGTGCCCGCTCGTCGGCCGGTCGAGCGTTCCGATAATGTGCAGCAGTGTGCTCTTCCCGGCGCCGGAGGCGCCGACGACGGCGATGATCTCGCCCCGCTCCACGTTCAGAGTGATCCCGCGCAACACGCAAAGCTTCGCCTGCGGGCCTTTCCCGGTCACGAACGTCTTCGTCACCCCGTTCACGGAGATGATGATTTCAGGAGGCTTCTTGATCGGCATGAGGGCTACTCCCAGCGAATGGCTTCAACCGGCAACAACAACGCTGCTTTGCGGGCCGGGTACAACGATGCAAGCATGCTCAATGTCATCGAGGCCAACGAGACCGCGATGAAGTCGGACCACCGGAATTCCACGGGTATCGCCGGTATAATATATACCGTCGTGTCCAGCGGGAATAAGGCGAAGCGAATCTGCAGCATGCAGACGGCGTATCCGATGAGGAGCCCCGCAGCAGTCCCGATGAGGCCGACGAGAATCCCTTCGAACATGAACACCCGGGTGATACTGGATCGCGTGGCCCCGAGCGCCTTGAGAATCCCAATGTCCCTCCTCTTTTCAACCACACCCATCGTGAGCGAGCCGAGCACGTTGAAGGTGGCAACCCCAACGATCAGGCAGAGAATGATGTATGCGCTCCAGCGCTCGATCTTCATGACCGAGTAGAGGTCCTTGTGGAGATCGTACCACGTCATCACGCGATAGCCGCTTCCGAGCTTCACGCTGAGGGACTTCTGTACGGCCTCCGACTCGGAGAGGCGCCCAAGGCGTATTTCCAGCCCGCTGACGGCATCCCGATACCGGAAGAGATCACGTGCCGCGGTCAGCGATACGTAGGCATAGTGGGCGTCATAGTCTTTGTTGTGGGAATCATAAATGCCAACGACCGTGCACTTGCGGATCAATGGCTGCCCCATCTGCATCATCATGGCATCCACTCCCACCGGACTCACCAGGGCTACTTCCGATCCTACCGTTGCGCCTAAGCGGTCGGCGAGCGTCAAACCGATGACAATGCCGCTCCGCGTTGGGGTGTCTTTGAACGCGAACTCTCCCAGCACAATACTCGTCTTGACCCCGGACACCGAGCCTATCAGGGAATCGTTGACCCCTTTCACCGAAACCACCCGGTTCACGGACGGGGTCATCAGCAGCGCTTTGCTGGAGATGAACGGCGCCGACGCGAGAACGCGGGGGTCCGACTCGAGGATTGCGGCGAGCGAATCGGTGATTTGCATGGATTTACCCGTGGCCGGCTCGATCCGGATGTGCGGATCGAACCCCACGAGCACGTCGGTCACGACGGAGTTGAAACCGTTAAAGACGGAGAGCACGATGACAAGGGCCGCAACCCCCACCGTGATCCCGATGACCGAAACAAGCATGATGATGTTAATGAAACGCATCTGCCGTTTCGACCTGAGATACCGCCTCGCTATGAAACGTTCGTAGCCCATTCAGGAAAACCGGATAGCGTTGACAGGACGCATGCTCGAGGCAAGCCTGGCCGGGACCCAAGAACTCAGCACGCAGAGAATCAGGGTGACCGCCGACACCAGCAGAAAGTACTCGGGCCGGAGGAGAATCGGCACGGACGTCATGAAGTAGATGTCGCTCGGAAGAGAGAAGAATTTGAACTCCATCTGCGCAAAACAAAGACCAAACGCGAGGACATCCCCGAGAAGCGTGCCGGTGAGCGCTATGGTGAACCCCTGCCGGAGAAAGATCGCCGTGATCCCCCAGCGTGTCGCCCCCATCGAAGCCAGCACGCCAATCTCCCGCGTTTTGTCCAGGACCATCATCAACAGCGTCCCGATGATGTTGACCGTGGCCACGATGATGATCAGGCCGAGAATGATGGGGATCGGCTTTTTCTGAAGTTCGATCCAGCTGAAGAGATTCCGATAGGTCTGAAACACCGTGCGCCCGTAATGCGGATATCCCAGCAGGTCCTGCACCTGGTCGGATACCGATTCGGCGCTGTCCACGTTCGCCAGCATCAGGTCGTACCCGGTCACGGCGTCCGGGAGCTGAAACAGCGTCTGCGCATCGGCCAGATCCGTGAACGCATAAATGTCATCGTACTCGGCCATCCCGCTTTCATAAATGCCGGATACCGTGAATTGCATCACCCGCGCCAGCCCCCGGTCGGCATAGCGGCCAATACCGAAGATGCTGACCTTGTCTCCAACATTGAGCGAGAGCTTGCTCGCCAGTTTTTTCCCCACGACGAGCTTCGGAAGAGCTCCCCGCTCACGCTCCAGATCGTAGACGCCTGCCACAATGTAGCGCCGGGTCGTGGAGACATCGTTATCGGGGTCGATCCCCTTCAGGAGAATCCCATCAACTTCATCGTGCGAGCGGATCAGAGCCTCCCGGGCAACGAATGGCGAGACCGAGTTGACGACCGGGATGGACTGCCTGATCAACTCCGCGTTCTGGACATACTTCCTCAGGGGCTGATTCTGGAACCCAAGGATCTGGACATGGCTCGTGAAACCGATTACCTTCTCCGTGATCTCTTTCTCAAAGCCGCCAAGCACAGAAAGGGCAATGATCAACGTCGCCGTCCCGAGCATGACGCCAAGGATGGATATTGCGGTAATGAAAGAAAAGAACCCCTGGTTGCGCCCGGAATGCAGGTACCGCTTCGCAATGAATGTGGAATAGCTCATGGGGTTCCCCTGGAACTGAATTCCATCAAATACCCCTTGATGAACTCATCAAGCGACCCATCCATCACTCCCTGGACATTGCTCGTCTCGATGTCCGTCCGATGGTCCTTCACCATATTGTAGGGGTGAAAAACGTACGACCGGATCTGGCTTCCCCATTCAATCTTCTTCTTCGTGCTCTCGATTGCGTCAAGGCGCGCCTCCTCTTCGTCTTTGCGCCGCTGGTAGAGCTGTGACTTCAGCATCTTGAGGGCTCGTTCCTTGTTCTGGAACTGGGAACGCTCCTGCTGACATGCCACGATGATCCCTGTGGGCAGGTGCGTAATGCGGACGGCAGTTTCCACCTTGTTGACGTTTTGCCCTCCTTTTCCGCCCGACCGATAGGTGTCAACTTTCAGGTCGGCAGGGTTGATCTCGATTTCCACATCATCTTCGATTTCCGGGTAGACAAATACCGAGGCGAAGGAGGTATGTCGCCGGGCATTGGCATCGAACGGAGAGATCCGCACAAGCCTGTGAACGCCGTTTTCGGCCTTCAAATAGCCATAAGCATATTTACCGGTAATTTCCAGCGTTGCGCTCTTGATCCCGGCGCCGTCTCCCTCAAGGCGATCTACAAGGGACACCGAGTAGTTCTTCCTCTCGCTATATCGGATGTACATCCGCAGGAGCATTTCCCCCCAATCCTGAGCCTCTGTCCCACCGGCTCCGGCATGGATGGTCAAAATGGCATTCCGTTCGTCATCATCGCCGCTCAGCATGTTCCTGAATTCCAGGTCGCCAATCCCTAGCTGCACCGAGTTCAACTCCTTCTTGATCTCGACGCCGAAAGTTTGATCGCCTGACTCCTCTGCCAGATCCAGAAGTGCCTGGGCATCGTCCAGGGTTCGCCGGAGACCATTCCAGGCATCCACCCACTCCCGCAGGCCGCTGATTTGCTGCATGATCTTCTGGGCACCAGTGTTGTCAGTCCAGAAGTCCGGAGCTTCGCTCTTCTTTTGAAGCTCAGCTATCTCCTTTTCTCTGCCATCCAAGTCAAAGATAACCTCGTAGACCCACCAGCCGTTGGCGAAGTTCTTTAATGTTCTCTCTCAAGTCATCAAACATGTTTTCACCTATTCATCCAAGTGGCTCTTCAATATCCAGTTCCATCCGAAGCATCACGTTGCTGAGTGTCTTGCCCTGTGCGTCGTTCTTCAAAGACTTCGTCCCGCCACCTCCCAATGCCTCGTGAAGCAGGAAATTCAGCGCCCAGAGATTTGGGAGCTCGAACCGCTCGACTTTTCCGAGCGCAATCCCCTCGAATTGTTGTTTCACCCTATCGATGGTAAGATGTTTCACCAGAAGAGGATAATACTGTTCTTTGCGAGCAATCACTCCCACATTCCCCGTATCACCCTTGTCCCCCGAACGGGCATGTGCAATGTCATTCAGAACGATCTTCATCCGGATCTAGCTCTCCTCAACTTCCACGTGGGGTTCCACGGCATGTTTGGGCAGCAACGCTGGCCAATATGCGATCACCTCGCTCGGCTTTGGTCGCCCACCGGCGAACCCGGTCACCCCCGGCGGGCCAGTCAGTATCAGAGGCGCGAGCTCCTTCCCAAATCGCTCAACTGCATTGTAGTCGCTCCCCCTCACGCCAAAACGAAGGACCACTTCATTCGGCTCCCCGGAACGCACTGTCCTCGGGCCAAAGCAAGAATCGTAACCGAGCAGCTCAGACCGTACTTCGTCGAATTGGAGCCGGGCATCATGCAACCTCGCACGAAGAATCTCGTCGGCTGCTCTCGCTTTTTCGATGGCGTCGGGCCACGCATACGTCAGCGTGCCTACCGCTGTGTAGCCATCGAGATACGACATGGAGACCTTGTAGGAATCTGTGGCTGGTTTGCCAGTAATTCCTTGAATTTTTATGCGGTTAAAACCGTCTTCCTTAAGTTGAATGGAGGTAAAATCCGCAACACAGTCCGGCGTGATGTAACTACGGGGATCGCCAATCTCGTAAACAAGTTGTTCCTTTACGGTTTCCACAGAAACGAGTCCACCCGATGATTCATGTTTCGTGATAACTACTGATCCATCGGGAAACGCCTCAGCTATTGGGAAGCCGATATGCGCCAGGTCGGGGACAGACCGCCAATCCGCAGAGAAGTTCCCCCCACTTGCCTGCCCTCCACATTCAAGGATGTGCCCGGCAACGGTCCCGGCAGCGAGTTTGTTCCAGTCATCGCGCTGCCATTCAAACTCGTGAATCATCGGCGCCAGCGTCAGCCCGGTATCCGTCGTGCGCCCGGTTATGACGATATCTGCGCCCATTCTGAGCGCTTCTACGATAGGCCAGGCGCCAAAATACACATTTGCGCTAAGGACACGGTCCCTGATCTTTTGAGCAGGCTCTCCGGTCTCCATGTTTGCCAGGAGCATGCCCTCCCCCTGGAACTCATCGATCCTATGCAGAATATCATCGCCCGTCACGGTGCCGATTTTCAGGCCGCGAATACCAGCCTTTTTCGCCAGGGCAAAGATCGCATCACGGCAGGCGAGGCAATTTACCCCACCGCCATTTGTGACAATTCTGATCCTTTTTTCAAGGAGCGCGGGGAGGAGTTTCCCAAGGAGGGGAACCAGGTCACGTGCATACCCGAGTGTCGGGTCCTTACGCTTCTGCTTCTGCAGAATCGACATGGTCACTTCCGCCAGGTAGTCCATCATCATATAGTCGATGGGCCCCCTGGCAACCTGGTCTTCAGGGGCAGTTGGCAGATCACCCCAGAATCCCTGACCGCTCGCAATTCTGATCTTGTCTTTCATCTCGTTAGAACCGTAGACCTAGACCTATTTCAAAGAACTCCAAGGTCCGGATTTCTTTCTGGGTTGTTGAGGGAGTCACGACGTCATCGGTTCGGGCCGGCGGGAATCCTCCGCTCGGATTGTAGTTTTTGTCTACAACCCAAACCTTGCCTCCCGACAGAGAAACATAGAGCCGGGATTGCACCAGATCCAGCGGAATAAGAAAGGCACCTCGGAAACCGTAATTGTACTCGGGATCAAACACCGGGCCATCAACAACAGCATCTGTATACGGAGGATATCCAACAATTGCCTGGACCGACAACACAGGAACTGGATCCACTGAAACCCCTATCCCCGCGCCCTTCATGGAGTTGCTCGAAACAAACAGGTCGGTGCTCAAGAATGTGAGCCAGGAATGCCGGAATTCCAACGTCGCTCCGGGTTCCCCATACCGTACTTCAACTCTGTTCCGCCGCAAGCTTTGCAGGACGGAAGTGTCGGTACTATCACTTTGCAGGGGGCGATCCATATCTCCGCCCCCCGCCAGCACCGCGAAATTCAAAACCATGCCAACAAGCAATTGGTTCATTCAGACGATCCTGATATGCAATTCCCTGAGTTGTTTGTCGTCCACAGGCCCGGGAGCGTCGTCCATCAGCGAGACTGCGCTTGCTGTTTTGGGAAAGGCAATCACGTCCCGAATTGATTTCATGCCGGTCAATAACATCGTAAGCCGGTCGAACCCAAAGGCAATGCCCCCGTGCGGAGGGGCGCCGAAACGGAAGGCGTTGATCAGGAAGCCAAACTTCCTCGTTGCTTCTTCCTCTTCAATCCCCATCAGCTTGAAGACCTGCCGCTGCAGGGCAGCATCATGGATACGGATGCTGCCGCCGGCAATCTCGTTCCCGTTCATAACCAGATCGTACGCCCGGGCACGGGCACGGGAAGGATCCGTCTCGAGAAGGGGCACATCTTCCGGATTCGGGGCAGTGAACGGGTGATGCATTGCCACGTATCGCTTTTCTTCCTCGCTGTACTCGAACATGGGAAAGTCGGTGACCCAGAGGAGTTCGAATCTGCCTTCGTTCACCAGGTTTAACCGGCGTCCCAACTCGAGCCGCAAGGTGCCGAGCACGGTGTATGCCTTTTGCCAGACGTCCGATACCAACAGCACAAGGTCCCCGCGCTCCGCACCCATGTCCCTGGCAATGGCTTCCACAAGCTCCTTGCCAAGGAACTTCTCGACTGCCGTCTCCAGCCCATTCTCTGTCCATTTGAAGTAGGCCAACCCACCTGCGCCCAGGCTCTTGGTGTAGTCCACCAGGTTGTCCATCTGATTCCGGGTGAACGACGCTCCGCCGGGAACGACAAAGCCAGCAACCACACCCCCCTTCTTCACAGGCTCCGAGAATACCCTGAAGCCGCAGCCATCCACGAGCGGATTAATGCAGTGAAGCTTCATTGCAAACCGGGTGTCAGGCTTGTCGGAGCCATAGGTCTCCATGGCTTCCTTGTAGGTCATCCTCGGGAGCGGGACGGTAATGTTGACTCCTTTGATCTCCTTCACCAGCAGTTGCATAAGTCCTTCTGCAAGGGCCTGTATGTCCGATTCATCTATAAACGACATCTCGACATCGATCTGCGTAAACTCCGGCTGCCGGTCTGCCCGCAAATCCTCATCGCGAAAACACTTCACTATCTGGACGTACCGGTCGAAGCCTGCGACCATCAAGATCTGCTTGTATGTCTGGGGCGACTGCGGGAGCGCGTAGAACTTCCCGTGCTGCACTCTGCTGGGCACGAGATAATCGCGCGCGCCTTCGGGAGTGCTCTTCATAAGCACAGGAGTTTCCACTTCCAGGAACCCTCGTTCGTCGAAGTACTTATGGGTGAGCTGGTACATTCGGTGCCGGACCTCGAAATTCCTCAGTAGCGACCGGCGCCGGAGGTCGAGGTATCGGTATTTCAGGCGAATATCTTCGTTTGCTTCCGTATCATCATCGATTTGGAACGGAGGGGTGTCCGCCTTGTTGAGCACGGTAAGGTTCATGGCCAACACGTCGATCTCACCGGTTCCCAGGTCCGGGTTGACGGTTCCCTCGGGGCGGGTCTCGACGACCCCCGTAACGGAGACGACATACTCGCTTCGCAGGTCTTTCGCGGCTTGATGCGCGTTAGGCTCCTTCTCAGGGTTAAAGACGATCTGCGTAATGCCATAGCGGTCGCGCAGGTCAATAAAGATCACGCCCCCCAGGTCGCGACGGGTGTCCACCCAGCCGTTCAACGTCACGCTCGCCCCGATTTCCGATACCCGTAATTGACCACACGTGTGGGTCCGTTTCATGAAGGAAGCCAATGAAGACTCTCCGGAAAGTGGATAGTTGCCTAAACTCTCAATATAGAAAAAAAACGTTGACTATCAAACCTCCTTGCCCATCACCGGCATTTTGAATATCTTACCGGGGCCATGTATACTATCTGCCTGTTGCTGTTATTTCTCCCGGGCCCACCGGAAAAGACACCGCCGGAGCCGGCAAGATCGGCGAAGATCCAGACCATCCTCGTCCTGCAGGACCACCGGCTTGGAGCCGATCCACGCCTGACGGATTTTCTCTCAGACAGCGATGACGTCGTGCGAGAGCGTGCCCTGCTTGCATGCGCAAATCTCCAGGACACTCTCCTACTCCCACGCCTCCTGGAACGGTTGCACGATGGAGCAGCCGCCGTTCAGGAAGCCGCTGCCTTTGCCATTGGCCAAACAGGGTCCCGTCTTTCTCCTGCGGGACAGGCAAAACTTGAAACAGAGGTCCTCGACCTGGGCACCCTTGAAGGTTCTCCTCCACGGTTGCTGGAAGAGGTGGGGAAATTCGGCTCCGCTTCCGGACTTTCCAGGTTGATTCTTCTGGCGCCGAAAAAGCGAACAAGGCTGGAGCGGGATGCACTGGTCATGGGCATTGCCCGGTTTGCGATCAGGGGAATTGCCAGTGATGATGCCGCTCGATTTCTGATCGAACTTGCCAGACAGCCGGCTTCCGTTTCCTGGCATGCAGTGTATGCCCTGCAACGTCTCGCTCCACGAAGCACGATAGATGTCAGGGTTGTCCTTGTCCTGGCCCGTCATCAGGACCCCTTGGTCCGGATGAATGCTGCCACCCTCCTCGGCAAACTCGGAGATACCCTCGGCTCGGCAACGACCCTTGTCCGACTGTCGGCCCAGGACTCTGATTGGAGGGTACGGGTTAACGCCACGAAGGCCATGGGCATGCTCGGGGGCTCCCCCGCCCCGCCCGTCATTCGTCAGTTCCTGAAGGCCTTCTCCGCCACCAACGAACATGTTGCACTCTCGGCCATGGCGGCATTCGGGGACATGCTGAAGGGAACGGGCAGCATCCCGGAAGAGCAGGAGACTGAACTGTGGAAGATAGCGGAAACCGTGGAGTCTCCGCTCACGATTCGCCGGCAGGCGGAGGCCTTCCTGGCCCTGGCGAAAATTGAGCGTTCACGAGCGTATGAGCGACTTGCACGCATCCACCCGCTCGATGAATGGCTACGTGCGCGGTATCTTGCGGCTTTGGGAATGACGGGGGACACGCTCGCGTTGCCGCACATTCTGCGGGACCAAAACCACAAGAACCCTCTTGTCGCCTCCTCAGTCCTCGAGGGATTGCAGCATCTGGCCGAACTCAATCCCCACAATCACTCACTGCTCCGTGTTGTCACAGGAAGTGCTGTCCGCGGACTCGAGAGCAGGGACATTTCAGTTCTGAGCACAGCCGCCTCAATCCTGGCGGATTCCGCGTTCAGAACCCCGGCAGCTGTGCCCGTGCTCCTGCGGACACTGCAAGGCTTGCACGAACCCGGGGACACTGAAGCCATGCAGCAGGTCATCCAGACCCTTGGAGCGCTTCATGACACAAACGCGGTCGCAACGTTGCTGGAAAGGCTTGCCGGGTCCGATCGAACCGTGGCCGAATCCGCCGCTGCGGCACTTCAGGAAATTACCGGACGCTCCTATCGCGATAGCATTCACGTCAGGCTCACGTCCGTGCCGACCCGTGAAGATTCCGTTTTCCTTGCCCGGCTGTCTGATACGGTCCTTGTGCGCATGCAGTGTTCCGAAGGTGCTCTCTTGCTTGAGCTCTATCCGAATGTTGCCCCATATACGGTCATGAGCTTTCTGAAGCTTGCCGCCAGGGACTTTTTCAACGGACTCAGGTTTCATCGCGTTGTCCCGAACTTTGTGGTCCAGGGGGGAGATCCCCGCGGCGACGGTTGGGGCGGCCCCGGCTATTCCATCCGCTCTGAATTCTCACCGTTCTACTTTGAGCGCGGCACGCTCGGGATGGCTAGCGCCGGCAAGGACACAGAAGGCTCTCAGTTCTTCATTACCCATTCTCCGCAGCCTCACCTGGACGGGCGTTATACTATATTCGGTAAAGTGCGGGACGGGATGGATGTGGTCGATCGACTCCAGGTCGGAGATTTGATCACCCGCGTAACCGTGGTTCCTTAGGGAGTGCATGTCTCATGAAACGGCAATTCTCGGTCCTTGCTCTTCTATTTCTTGCTGGCTGTGCCGGCCAACGCCCGGGGCTGCTCCCCGGTCCGCTTTCAGACGGACGCATACTTCTTCCAAACGGCTGGATGCTCTCGCCCGCCGGTACCCCGGTTCAGGTAGGTGAACTCCCACTGAATATGGTGTTGAGTCCCGACGAGAAGTATCTGGTGGTTACCAACAATGGTACTGCTCGCCAGGAGCTATCATTGGTCGAAACCTCCAGCTGGAAAGTGATTCAGACTCTTCCTCTCAACCGGTCCTGGCTTGGTCTCAGGTTCCTCACCGGGGAGAGCGCTTTCCTGGTCTCGGGCGGAAACGACAACAGAATCCTGAAGTACTCCCTTGTCAACGGCTCGATGAGCCTTGCGGATTCCATCATTGTTGGTAATCCCTGGCCGGCGGACAAGATCTGGCTCGCCGGACTCGACGTGGATGAAGCCGCAGGCCTGCTCTATGCCACCTCTCGTGAAAACAACGGCCTCTATCAGATTGACCTTGTGCGGAAGAACATCGCACGGGCTGTCACCCTGCCGTCCAAGCCATACACGTGCCTTGTCTCTTCATCGAAGCCGTTTCTTTTTGTTTCGCTCTGGGGCGGATCGGCGGTGGCGGTCCTTGACCGGAAGACCCTCGCTACGATCCACATCATCGCCGTTGGCGATCATCCGAACGATCTCGTCGAATCTCCGGACGGAAAGCGCCTCTTCGTCGCCAATGGAAATACCAACAGCGTGTCGGTAGTCGGTTGTGACCAATGGACGGTCCTGGAGACGATCATGACCTCGCTGGTTCCAAACGCGCCCGCGGGGAGCACGCCGAATGCATTGGCCCTGGACAAGGAAGGTAACCGCTTGTTCGTCGCGAACGCGGACAACAACTGCATCGCTGCGTTCGACGTGTCGAAACCCGGCAGTGCCCGCTCACTCGGTTTTATACCGGTTGGATGGTATCCAACATGCGTGCGCGTCCTCACTGGAACGAACGAGATCCTCGTCGCCAATGCGAAAGGGATGATGTCGGCTGCCAATCCCCGAGGCCCCAACCCCGGAAAGTCCCGGCGGAACGCGGACTATATTGGATCAATGTTCATAGGAACCGTTTCCCGCATTGTGATCCCTGACACCCGCGTCATGCAGACATACACGGCCCAAGTGTACGCGAATTCTCCTGTTGCCAACAAGACACTGTCAGCGGAGGCATCACGCCCGGACAATCCCGTGCCCGGGCGCGCCGGCGGCCCGTCTCCGATTAAACATGTGTTCTATGTGATCAAGGAAAACCGAACATACGACCAGGTTTTCGGGGACATGACGGAGGGGAACGGCGACCCATCGCTCTGTCTCTTTCCTGAGGAGATCACGCCGAACCATCATGCGCTCGCCCGAGAATTTGTTTTGCTTGATAATTTCTACGCCGATGCAGAGGTCAGCGCGGACGGGCACAACTGGTCCATGGGCGCGTACGCTACGGACTATGTTGAGAAATCATGGCCGACATCATACGGGGGCCGCGGCGGCGACTATGAGTTTGAAGGAGGCGTTCCTATTGTGTACCCTTCTGCCGGTTATCTCTGGGACAACTGTGAAAGGCACCGCGTCTCCTACCGCACGTATGGTGAGTTCGCCCGGAACGGAGTAACGCCGCAAGATTCCAGTACCGCCACCATGCCATCACTCGTCGGACATGTGGCTCCCTTCTATCGCGGATGGGACCTGACCTATTCGGACGTTCAGCGGATCCAGGACTGGGACGCGGAGTTCACCCGGTATGAAGAGAATGGAGAACTTCCCAGCTTCCAGATCATCAAGCTCCCTAATGACCACACCGAAGGGACGAAGCGTGGAAGCCTCACGCCCCGTGCGTTCGTAGCCCAGAACGATCGCGCTCTGGGAATGCTCGTGGACAGAATATCGCACAGCCGCTACTGGAAAGAGTCGGCCATCTTCGTCATTGAGGATGACGCACAGAATGGCCCGGACCACGTCGATGCTCACCGCACGGTGGCGCTCGTGATTTCGCCATATGTCCGGCGGCACGTTGTCGATAGCGAGCTCTACTCCACCAGCAGTATGGTTGGGACAATGGAACTGATCCTGGGTCTTCCACCCCTGTCGCAATTCGATGCCGGAGCAACACCATTATACAATTCGTTCACGCTCACCGCGGACACCGCGGCGTACACATGCCGCAACGCCAGGGTGGATCTGAACGACAAGAATCCCCCCGGAGCATTCGGACAGCTGCGGAGCGAGGAGATGGACTTCTCACGGGAGGATGCCGCCCCCGACACGGAGCTGAGCGAAATCGTCTGGAGGTCCGTACGCGGTGCGGACGCAAAGATGCCGCCCCCCGTGCGCAGCGCGTTTGTGCGGACGGTCGGTGACGAATAGCCCCGGCATTCGGTGTTTCATCGTTCATTCTGCACGGCCGCCCGGAGTTCCGCTTCATGCCCGGCAAGCGCATGCATCGCGGAGTATGAAGACCAATTCCAGGATCGCCAGTCGCCAGCGGCGAGGTGATCCATCCGTTGGAGAAGATCTTTCGCAATGACGCTCCTCGCGTTTTGATCAAGAGCGTCCAACCCGTCGAGAATTGCGGGGACCGCATCGTCGCTCAACATGGACAGATAGTGCGTGTCCATAGGCCTCCCTTCCATCGCGCGGGCGATGTTTGTTCGGGCAATGAGGTCATCCGGATCAAGGAACAGCAAAACAAGGACGGTCACAAACGCCGCTCCCACCGCACCGATGGCAAATCGTGAGCGCCGGCCAGCCAGGACTGTCGCAACGTACCAGACCAGCAGCACGCCCATCCATCCCATGAACGCCGTTGTATAGACGCGCAACTCGGTCAGTCCGTACCCCTGCTGATAGAGGAGCATCCGCTGGACCGCAGAAGCGATGACGGCAAACAGAAGCACGATCTGGAGGATAGCCAGAATCCTGAAGATCCGCACGTGGAGAGCGTTCTCCTTCTTGAGAATCCAATCCAACACCAACAGCAGAGGGAGGACGAGCGCGACAACCGTTGTGAGTTCGAAGAATCCTCTCCGGGCGTACTCTGCATACGTCAACGAGGGTGTAATTTGGACCAGGTCAGCCCCTCCGAAGAGGTATCGGAACTGGACGGCCAGGAATAGAGCGAAGAGAAGGATGGAGGATCCAAGCACGATTCCCACCTCGGTGATCCCGAGGCACAACGGTTTGGTCTCTGCATACGGAAACCGGGCCGCTTTCGCGATGAATGCGCCCCGGAGAAATCCGGCGACTCCCCAGGTTATGAATCCGATGAAGAAGACGTGCCCCAGGACCTTCGGCAGATCCACGTCGAACACCGAATAGACCATCTTCTGAAACACGGCGTCGGCGCCCACGAACAACCCGCCCAGCACGAGGATGACCGGGGTGCTGATGGCCAGGCCCCGGGCCACCGCGGCCACCCGTCGGGCAGGTTGTCCCGTTGTCATTTCCTCCCAACGGAGGTCCGAGAACACGAGCATCGGCAATCCCACGGTGGCGTGGACGGCGCTTGTGACGGTCGCGTGGCCATATTCAAGCAACCCGCATTCGTCCAGTCGCGGTCGTGCGCCACGGAGTGTCATGAGGAAGCAGGCCGCGCCTGCCGCAAGGAGGGCCAATGACGTTGCTGCATGGGAATCTCGCCAGAGGAATGCTCCGCCCATCACGAGAGCGGATCCTGCCATCCATTTCCACCCGTGAACGAGCTCCACGTTTGCCATCCTTTGGAGGAGCGTGATTGCGAAGACCAACCCGGCAATCCAGAGGAACATGCCAAGCCCGGTTGAGCTCTCGCGAACAGCAACGTCCGCAAAAATCCCGAGGCAAAGAGACATTGTCAAGAGCGTGAATTCAAGTATGCGCTTCATGATTCCTCCATCGTGTATGAGAGTATGCGTATATCAAAGTACTTTGTTAGACAAAGTGTATGGCCAAAAAAAATGCCACGTCATCGTCTCCCGGCACGGATCAGGCGTTCGAGCGCGTCCACATGTTCAATGAACGCCGCTTTTCCGCTGCCCGTGGCCGCATATGTTGTGCGGGGTTTCTTTCCGACAAAGCGCTTCTGGATTCGAATGTACCCTTCTCTCTCGAGCATCGCCATGTGCGTGGCCAGGTTCCCGTCGGTGACCTGCAAGAGCTCCTTCAGAGCATTGAAATCCATCGTCTCATTGACCATGAGGATGGACATCGCCGCAAGCCGAACCCTGCTCTCCAGTGCCTTGCTCAGGTTGTCGATGATTGCTTTCATTTTTCGTACTTCCCGTACATCACGATGCCGTAGACGATGTGCATGAGCCCGAACCCGGCTGCCCAGAGCCAGAGCCCGATATCTGGTAAGAGGGCGGCGGTCAATCCCAGGATGATCTCGCAAAAACCCAGTATCCGCAGGTCTTGGACGGTGAATTTCGCTGCACTGATCAGCGCCATGCCGTAAAAGAGAAGCATGGCCGATGGAATCATGCCATACAGCTCCTGTCGGGCCAGGATGAGGCAAAAGAGCCCCCCCGAAGCCAAAGGAACAATTAATGCCGAGACCGTCGCCTTTGCAGTCCCATTCCAGATCGGAAGACCCCGCTTTCTGGCAAGGCGCCACGAAAAGAACATCGCAACGCCCACTGCCGCAAGGATCACCAGCGCAGCATCCAGCATCAGGAGCAGCATATCCTGCTCGTTCACTGCCGCCCCGGTGCCCGCGCCAAAACGGGATCCGAGATACCACCGTGCCCAGCCCCACCCCGCCAGCGCGGCGAGTCCGGCGCTTACCCCGGAAAGTCCGCTTAACGACAGAAACTTCGATGAACGCTCCATCATGGAGCGGATCGCTGTGATCTCCTTCAAGCCGCCGTCGATATCGGGCATGGGGTCATCTCCTCCAAAGTGCTTTTCACTACAAAGTTAACAACTGCATTCCACATTGTCAAGGAAAAAGAGAAACACGACGGATACAGCGAGAAGAGTGCCGATGCGATGCCGTAGTGCTTTTTCCCCATGGAACTCATGAAAGGCCTGAGGAATGACGCCATCCTCGTATTGAGCAGGGCCCCTGTCCGATGTTGTGAACTTTCGGTCATCGTTTGGTCGAATCCGTTGACTGCTGATTCTGTTGGCTGTAATCCAGCTCCGAGCCAAGCACGCTGTGCGGGATCAGGTATATCACAAAAAGAAAGATGGAAGCACCGAGCGCCCACCGCTTCGCATTCCATCCCCGGCGCAATGCTACCGCAGCTGCGACCCAACCCAGGAGCCCTGCGAATGTCTTATTGTCGGTAAGATCCGTTCCAAACGGCCACCCCGTCCAATAAGCGTCAAATGCGTATTTCTGAACGATCGGCCCCATGACCAAACCGCCAAAAGCAAGGAAACCGAGCGTCCAGTAGATCAGTCTCTTCAGACGCGGATTGGGATTGAAGAACTCGAGGCCGGTCCTCGTAGAAAGGAGCATGGCCCCAAACATGGCAATGACATGGATGATCAGGATCGCCGTGGGCACATCGCCCTTGAAGCGGATCACTGTCGCACCCTCCTCGGGAAGGATGATGCGCTGCTCTGCCTTCGTGAGGATAACCCTGTACTCAAGTTTCCCTGCCGGAGGCTGATGCGGCAGCCGCGCTTCCAGAGAGTCGCCGACCCTCCTCATCTCCAATGCATTCCAGGAATCCGCGGTCTTGTACCTCTTCCATTCCAGCACGCCAGAGATTCCGGGGTCATTGACCGTCACCCGAACCGGCGCGTCCTCGGCTCCGCCCTGACTCCGCAACAGCCGATACGACGCGCGCACATCCCCCAATTGTACTTTCCCGGAGAGCGGATATGTTGGTCCGGTGACGCGCTGGTACGTCGCTGACACAACTGTCACCACCAATGCCAGAATCCAGAACAGTGTTGTGCGCTTCATGTGTCCTCTTTGCTCCTCGTGAGCAGATCGCCCAGCAGGCGCAGGGCGTCCATCGTTTTTGGTCCTTTGTTAAGCATGACGCATTGCGCGCGCGCGGATTCCTCTGCGTCGGTGATCTCCGCGCGCGTCGGCTCTCCCGTGCGCGACGTTCGCTCCAAAACGCCCGAGGCCCAAAACAGCGGCAGAGAAGCCGCCGCACAGTATCGCAACACGTTCCTCTGAATGTGCGCCATCTCCTCGATCCCGCACTCGACGGCCAGGTCACCGCGCGCCAGAAGCACGGCAACACGGTCGAGCCGCATGCCCGCTAGCATCAACCCGGGAAGATGACGCAATGCCTCACGGGTCTCGATCTTGACCACGATTGCCGGGGGCGAGTCGGTCACTTCCAGCAGAGCCGTTCGAAATTGGTCCACATCGGAGGGCGTACGGATGAATGACAGAGCGAGGAAGTCGGCGTGACCGGCAGCAAACGGAAGATCATCGAGGTCCTTCTGCGTCAGCGCAGACATACGCAGAAGGCTGTCGGGAAAGTTCACGCCACGGTCGAGCCGGAGTTTCTTCCCCCCTTCTTTCGCATGAGTGATTTCCATCCTGAGTGCATCCGGCTCAATGCCCGCGACAATGCCCCCGATTTTTCCATCGTCAAACCAGACCCGGTGACCGGGTAAGACCCCGTCAAGCACGGAGGGGTTATTGACGGCAATCCCAGGCAGCCGTGAGGGGGGAACATTCGTTCTACTGATGAAGAGTGTGCTCCCCCGCTCCAGGAGAATGCTCTGCCGGCCTTCAGCGCATGAAGCCACACGCAGTTTCGAGCCCCCCAGGTCCATGAAGATGAGCGGCTGCTTCCCGCCTGCACCCTCGTGCCGAACATGATCGATGCACCGTTGCCACGTTTCGCGCCCATCCCGAGCACAGTTGATTCTGAAGCAATCTGCACCGCCCGCCGCAAAGGCCCTGACGACACCGGCATCATCGGCCGCCTCGGAGGGCAACGTCAACATGATCCGCGCATTCCGGCCGGGAGGAGGCGAGCCGAACAGCACATCCGTCCGCAAGCGCAGAAACTCCCGACGGCTGCAATGCCCGGCGCTGCCAGGGGTATCGACGTGTCTTCCCGGGGAACCGGACATCTCGTTGAGACGCTGGAGCACCCTGTCAATCCGGCCCAGGACATCCCACTCGACATCTGCAAGCGGATCCAAGCCCAGACACTCCAGATGCTCGTGCAATTCTTCTCCATCACATTCGCGGAACGCCAGATAGTGCACCAGGTTCCGGGCGCGTTCCCGGTGGACGTCGTGGACCAGCGAGAGCTCCTCTTCAAATGCGTGCTCGCGGCCGACAACGGCATTCCTGATCCGCCCGAGTTCATTCCTGCATCTCTCCACCATCTGCGAGCCACTCATCGCATGAGCTTTTCGATGGTGGCAGGATCGATCGGGATGGAAGCCGAAAGCACTTCCCCCCCGCTGGCAGTGACAAGAACGTCATCCTCAAGACGAATCCCCATTCCCCGGAATGCCTTCGAAACACTCTCCTCTGTTGCCGGGATATAGACGCCCGGTTCGACGGTAATCACCATCCCGGCTCTCAGCGTATCCGACGCGCCGGCATCATGCACGTCCAGCCCCACCTGGTGGGAGACCCCATGCAGGAGAAATTTCCCGTATCCCGCATCGGTGATCACCTGGCGGGCCTTCGCTTCCAGTGTGCTCGTCGGCACCCCCGGCTTGACGAGCGTGATCACTTCATCATGAGCAGAGCGCACAACGCTGTAGATCTTCCGTTGCTCGGGGCTGTACGAACCCGATGCCGGGATCGTGCGCGTGACATCAGCCGCATATCCACGATATTCGGCCCCAACGTCCATGACGACAAGGTCCCCCTTCTTCAGCTGCCGCTCGTTTTCATCGTAGTGAAGGATGAGAGCGTTCGGCCCCGATCCGATGATGGAGGGAAAGGCAACACCATCGGCCCCTCCACGCCGCATGCGCGATTCGATTGCGGCCTGCAACTCGTACTCGTAGGAGCCCGGCCTGCACTCTTCCAGCGCTTGCCTGATCCCATCTCCTGTCACGGCAATAGCATGCCGGATCATAGCGAGTTCGGCTCCGGACTTCACTTCCCGGAGGATTCCCATGAGGCTTGTGGCGCTCTTTACTTTCAATCCGGGGTGCGACTTTTCAAATTCGCGCCGCGCGTCCCGGTCGACGAACATCGCCTTGTCATTGAGCCAGTCGTTCACAAAGCGCAGATCCGGGGCAGACACGTACAGCGTGTGGACCCTGGAAGCGACGGTATCCAGCACTTCTCGCAGCCGCAACGCGCTGACAAAAATCTCATCGCCCGCCACCGAATCTTTTGCTCCTCTCTCCCCGACGTGCACCACGCGTCCTTGCAGCCGTTGCAGGGTGATGCCGGCAGGGATCACGACGAGAACACCCGAAGGCGTGTTCTCTCCTGTCAGATAGAGATAATTGCTTTCCTGCCTGTAAGGATAGTTGACGTCCCCGTTGCGCCATTTCGGCTCTGACGCTCTGAAGAGTGCAGCGGATGCAGAATCCAACATCCCACACAGTTTCTCGCGCCGTTCGAGGAACTCCGCATCGGGAATGCCAGAGGTCCCGGCCAAGGGGTCTTTTGGTGCAGCAGCAAAAAGTCCGGCCGAGACAAGCAGACACACAAGAATGGGAGCTGAGGCTCGCATGGCTGTGTTACTCCCTGAGACTGAACGTGGTCTCCGTGGTGGAGCTGATGGGAATGGTCATGTTCTGCTGCCCGGTGGCTGCCATGGTGGTCTCATTCTCCTGCTTCGCTTCATTTCGCACGAACATCCCCTTTTCTGGATCGAAGTAGAATGTTCCGGTCGACTTACCGGTTCCTTCCACAAAGAGCTCCATCCCCATCATGGAACCCTTGCCCGCCGTGCTTGCGGTCCCCGTGTAGGTGATCTTCAGGCAATCGTGTCCCTGCACTTTTTCTTTGCCGGCGAGGGTGTACGCCGTGTTGGTGGTGGTTACGATCTTGCCTCCCCCGAGATCATTGGTGTCGGCCTGAGTGACATTCCACTTGTCCCCCATGCGCACGGGGCCAGCTGCAAGCCGTGGCAACTTGATCAATTCGCGGAGCCCCAACCCGGACATGAAGCGATCGGTCTTTACGGAATCGATCACTTCCCGTTTCAGCACTTCTCCTTTCGGGCTGACGGTAAGCCGGGTGCGCTTTCCAATGAGGTTGGCCATTGCCAGCGTCGAGTCCATGTTCGGCGCCTTGATGTGCGCTCGCGCCGAATCGGCAGCATACACAAGGACGATGTTGCCATCGGGGGTCATCCTCTCAAGAGAAATGCTCGGCACAAACCATGCTTCCATCGCCACATGCATCTCTTGCCCGGACATCTCCTGGGTCACTTTGGAATTTGCGGCCGCCGTGTAGTGGTAGGTCTTGCCTTTTTCAAATTTGTGCTCCAGCGTGAAAGACTCCTGGGCCATCGCCGCCGCGATCCAGGCAGCGAGGACAAAGAAGGTGAAGAACAATGTGCGTGCATAAAAAAGCATGGGATCTCCTTTGGTTTAGAAGAGGGAAATTGACCGACCGATCACTCTGTAATGAACTGATTCGTTGGCTATCCGCCAGGTATCCAGAAATGCCAGGCGCGCGACGCGCGACGCCTTTGGAAAGTTGATCCGCGAAGCTTCGTCGGTGACTTTGTGATAATCGGCATGCTCTCCGGTGTTCAAAAAGATCGCCGGGACCCGCACATTCAGGAAGCTCGCCTGATCGCTCCGTCCAAGGAATCCCTCCTGGCCGTACACCAGCGTGAAACCGATTGCCCGGTTCTCTTTTTCGTTGATCTCTATCATGTCAGGACTTCTGGAGGTCCCGACCACAAACAGCGTGTCATCACCTCCCCGACCTACCATGTCCAGGTTGATCATCGCCACGGTGCTGTCCAGCGGGAAGAGCGGATGCTCCGTGTAGGCCTGGGACCCGAAGAGGCCCTTTTCTTCCCCAGCAAAAAAGATGAAGAGCACCGAGCGCCGGGGATGCACTGTGGTGGCATGGAACGCTGATGCAACAGCCATCACAGCAGCCGTTCCGGAAGCGTTGTCGTCCGCCCCGTTGTATATGTAATCTTCCCCAGGAGCGTGGTTCCTCTTGTAACCCACGTGGTCGTAGTGCGCACCGACGACCACCACTTCATTCCGGAGAGATGGGTCGGACCCTTCCAGCATCCCCACGACGTTTCTCGCGGACATGTATTTGATCGCAGTGCTGGTCCTGATTGCCACAACCGCGTCAACCGGGTATGCGGCCGCTTTCTGTCCCGCATCGATGGAACGCTGGATCGAACGGAGGGAATCCACGGTCCCGAACAAGGATTCAATGAACGCAGGACCGACATGCACTGCGGGAACCTTCGTTGCTTCATCTTCTCCCAAAGTCACGGGCAACGCATCCGCTGGTATGGTTTTCGACAGGGATGGCCAGGGAAAACCTCGTGGCGTGAGAAGCGTATGGTTCAAGGGATCAGTGACGATCAGAATGCCGACCGCGCCATGCTCCCGGGCAATCCTGACCTTGGTGTCCACAGTTGAATACGGCGTTGCATCCGTTCCGGAAAAAGGCGATGAGGGGTCATCTTCGCCTGGCTCGTGCCGCAGGAGAAGCACGATCTTCCCGTGGGCGTCCAGACCGGCGTAGTCGTCGTACGTGTACTCGGGCGCCGTGATGCCGTAACCGGCAAAGAGGAGAGGGGCCGTCACCGAAGCGTTTGCGGTTATTGCAAACGGCACGAAATCAGTCTTCAGTTCAAAGGACCGCTCAACTCCCTTTATCTTCAGTGAAAGGGAGTTTTCCTTCCCGAGTGCAACGATATTCAGGGGCACCTCCTGGAAGTAGCTTCCGTTGCACGGCGCGATCCCCGACTGCTGCAATCCCCGTGCGATGTACGCGGCGGCGCTGTCCAACTCCGGGCTGGGCGTGTTCCTTCCCAGCATGGCATCGGACGCCAGGTAGGTGATATGCATACGCATCAGGTCCGGAGTAATCGCACGCATGCCCCCTTGGTCCCCGGCGGGGCCTGAGGTGCTGCATCCGTATAGGGAAAAAGCCAAAGTGGAACGAAGGAAAACCGCAGAATATCGATTCAAATGACTCAATTGCCGATCGTGGGATGAGAATTGTGGACGAAAGAGTGCGGGCCGGAAGCCAGAACAGTTGCGCACTTCGCCTTTTGCGCTTTTGACCTGTGAGTTCTCGTCGTAAGTTTGATTTTCGAGAGCTTTTTTCCTAAGATAAGGTACGAAAAGAAATCCACTCTTGCACCTGCTTTCCGTTCTCACGCATCGTCCAAACGCCCAAGGCTAGTTTCCAAAAGGATTACCATGAGCATAAGTCAGCTTGCACGGTCGATAGCCGAATCGCCGACTCTGAGCCTGAACGAGCAGGCCCGCTTGTTGCGCGAAAAAGGTGAAGCGGTCGTCCATCTCGGCGCCGGTGAGCCAAAGAACAGGGCACCCATCGGGGCCATTCTGAACTCGGCCGCGAAGCTCAATACGGGAGACGTCAAGTATACCCCCACGGATGGCATCCCGTCGCTGAAAAAAGCCGTCATACGGTACACGGAAGAAAACTACGATCGTCTCGTGGCGCCTGAAAACGTTCTTATTTCCGGAGGTGCAAAGCAGGCGCTCTTCAACCTCCTCTTCACACTTATCAATCCGCAGGACGAGGTCATCGTCCTCGCACCCTACTGGGTGAGCTATCCGGAAATGATCAAGATGGTGTATGGCATCCCGGTGATTGTGACACCTGAGGATGGTGGATTCTATCCCCGGATGCAAGAGGTCGAACAAGCGGTCAGCTCATACACAAAGGCCATTATCGTCAACAGCCCGAATAATCCCTCGGGAGTCGTCTATCCCGAGCGCTTTATCGCTGAGATCGTGGACTTCTGTGAGCGGAAGGGAATCTACCTGATCATGGACGATATCTACCACAAGCTCGTCTTCGACGGCAAAGCGGCCCCTTCCCCCTTCCGGTTCACCGCCAACGACGAGGAATCCACAAAAGTCATCTGCATCAATGGCATCTCCAAACTGTACGGGATGACCGGGTTCCGCATCGGCTGGGTGATTGCTCCGCGAAATCTCATCGAGGTGATGATCAATGTGCAGGCACAGACCACTTCGTGCACGTCTCTCATCCTGCAGGCCGCGGCCGAAGGAGCCCTCACCGGGCTTCAGTCCGTCGTTGAATCGCTGCGGCTCACCCTGGAAAACAATCGGAATGTGATGATGCAGGAACTCTATTCGTTCAATGGCGTGAAGGTCATCAAACCGGACGGGACGTACTACTGCTTGCCCGACTTCCGTGCCTACAGCTCCAACTCCGTCGAGCTATCGAAGTTCTTGTTGAAGAAAGCCCTCGTGGTCACGGTCCCGGGGAAGGAGTTCGGAATGGAAGGGCACCTTCGCTTGAGTTATGCAACGACAGTGAAAGACATCAAGCAGGGCATCGAACGCATCAAATGGGCGCTCGATCCCACCTCCCCCAATGAAATCTATATCGGCGAACGCAAACTCGTACGGGACTGGTTATGAACAATATCCTCGAAATCAAGACTCCCGCCCAGGGAGAAGCTACGGCGCTCAGGAGCGACTACGGTCTGGAGAATCATGGCCTGAGTAATCTGCACGTCGTGTACTGGAACCTGCCGACGGAGGCGCTGTACGAGGAGATTGCTTTCCGGCGTGAAGCCCGGATCACCAGGCAGGGCCCTCTTGTCGCCTTCACGGGGAAACACACGGCCCGCTCAGCAAATGACAAATTCGTCGTCCGCGAAGCCACGACAAGCGGCAAAATCTGGTGGGGCGAGTATAACCGGCCCTTCAATCCAGACAAATTCAATGACCTCTTTATCCGCCTCCAGGGTTTCCTGCAGGGACGGGATCTCTTTGTGCAGGACTGCTACGCAGGCGCCGATCCGAACTACCGGATGCCGATCCGCATCATCACTGAACTCGCATGGCATAGCCACTTCGCGCGCAACATGTTCATGCTTCCCAGGACCAACGAAGAGTACAGGCGCCACGTGCCGGATTTCACAGTCATCTGTGCCCCTTCGTTCAAAGGTATTCCGCAGATCGACGGAACCCCGGCCGATACGTTCATTGTCGTGGACTTTGAGGCCAAGCTGTGCATCATCGGCAATACGGCATATGCCGGAGAGATCAAGAAGTCGATCTTCACCATTCTCAATTTCCTCCTGCCGCTGGACGGCGTCATGCCTATGCATTGCTCTGCGAACATCGGCAAGGACGGGGACGCGGCGATCTTCTTTGGTCTTTCGGGCACGGGAAAAACCACGCTGTCAGCCGATCCCCAGCGCCAGTTGATTGGAGACGACGAGCATGGTTGGAGCGATGAAGGGATCTTCAACTTTGAAGGGGGATGTTACGCAAAGGTCATTCAACTCTCCCCGACTGCCGAACCCCAGATTTATGCGTGCACGAAGAAGTTCGGAACGATTCTCGAGAATGTCCCGTATGATCCGGTGACCCGCCGGATCGATCTCGACGATGAATCCATCACGGAGAACACGCGGGCCTCATACCCGCTGGAGTTCATCGAGAACGCGGTACCGGAGAAGATGGGAGGTCATCCCAAAAACATCATCCTCCTGACCTGTGATGCCTCGGGCGTCATGCCCCCGATCGCCAGGCTGACCCCTGACCAGGCGCTCTATCAGTTCATCTCGGGCTACACGTCGAAAATCGCCGGCACGGAAGTGGGCCTTGGCAAAGAGCCGGAGATGACTTTCAGCACATGCTTCGGGGCTCCGTTCATGGTTCATCATCCTTCGTTCTACGCGGATATTCTCAAGAGGAAGATCCTCAAGTACAGAGTGCATTGCTGGTTGGTCAACACTGGATGGATCGGCGGGCCGTACGGCGTCGGAAAGCGGATCAGCATCAAGTATACCCGCGCACTCTTGAATGCGGCGCTCAGCGGGAAATTGCTGGAAGTCCCGTACAGTCCTGACCCGGTCTTTGGTTTTGCAGTGCCGCAGAGCTGCGAGGGCGTGCCCGCAGATATCTTGAGCCCTGCCGGCTCCTGGGCCAACAAGGAAGTCTACATGCAGAGGTACAAAGAGCTTGCCGGCCGTTTCATCGATAACTTCAAGAAGTTCGAGGAGGCATGTCCGGAAGATATACGTGCTGCCGGGCCGAAGCGGTGAGGCGACATTCCAAAAATGTTCCGCAGAGCAATGTCGTCCTGAGGCGCATTTCACTTCCGCGTTCCCCCGAAAATCGAACCGAGCACGCCCCGAATGATCTGCCTCCCGATCTGACTCCCGGCCGCCCTCATGGCACTCTTGGCCATGGCCTCCACCATGCTCTCCGGCGCTCTCCCCCGCGGAGCTGGACTGCTTGTCCGCGACGGATCCGGCAAGGGTGCCGAGGAAGGTACCTGGGCCATGTTCCTGGCCGCGCGCGACTGCAACATCTCAAAGGCCGAATCCCTGTCCACGGACTGTTCATAGTGACCATACAGCAGCGAGCTGCTGATGAGCTGCTTCCGCTGGTCGGGTGTGACGGGCCCAATCTGACTGTGCGGCGGGAGGATGAAGGCACGTTCCACCATGCCGGGGGTTCCTTTGGCATCCAGCATCGACACTAACGCTTCTCCAACGCCGAGCTCACCGATAGTCTTCTCAACATCCAGCTTTGGATTCGGCCGAAATGTCTCGGCAGCTGCCCTGACCGCTTTCTGGTCCCGCGGCGTGAAGGCCCGCAATGCGTGCTGCACCCGGTTGCCAAGCTGCCCGAGCACAATATCCGGAATGTCGAGCGGATTCTGCGTGACGAAATAGACACCAACGCCTTTCGAGCGCACCAGGCGGATCACCTGTTCGATCTTCTGGAGCAAGACCGAAGGAGCGTCCGTGAAGAGCAGATGTGCCTCGTCAAAGAAAAAGACCAACTTCGGCTTCTCCAGGTCGCCAACCTCGGGCAGGCGCTCGTACAGCTCAGAGAGCATCCAGAGCAGAAACGTCGCATACAGCATGGGAGATTGCATCAGCCTGTCGGCGGCCAGGATGTTGATGACGCCCCGGCCCTTGACATCGGTTTGCAGCAGATCATCCAGATCGAGTGCGGGTTCCCCGAAGAAGGCTTTGCCTCCCTGTTCCTCCAGCGTCAGCAGTCCCCGCTGGATGGCGCCGATGCTGGCTGCGGAAACATTTCCATATTGCGTCTTGAACGTCCCGGCATTCGTTCCCACATAGTCCAGCATCGCACGAAGATCTTTCTGATCGAGAAGCAAAAGACCATTGTCGTCCGCGATCTTGAAGACGATCGTGAGAACGCCACCTTGCGTTTCATTCAGGTTGAGAAGACGGCTGAAGAGCAGCGGTCCCATCTCTGAGACCGTTGTCCGGACAGGATGCCCCTGTTCTCCGAACAGATCCCAGAAGGTGACCGGCGATGCCTGATATTCGAACTCACCAAGCTTGAGCTGTTTGATCCGCTCCGCAATTTTCGGCTTCGCCACTCCCGGCTGGCTTATCCCGGCCAGATCCCCCTTCACATCCGCCATGAACACAGGGACCCCAATCGCACTGAACCGCTCGGCGATGACCTGAAGCGTCACGGTCTTTCCGGTGCCGGTTGCCCCCGCAATGAGCCCATGACGATTCGCCATGGCGGGAAGGAGATAGATCTCCTGATCGCATTTCGCGACGAAAATGGAGTGGTCAAGGTCAGACATGAAGGGGTCCAATCAGTTGGTGAGGAAAATTGGGGAAATATAGAAAGACCCGCCGATAAATCCAAGACGGAGGGGACTGAAAAAAAGAAACTCGGGGAACACAGAGTTTTACAGAGGAAATAGAAACAAGGAGACACTCGAGGCTCTGCTACAATCATAGCTCTGGTATTGAGTGTCTACGATCCCCCCCGAAAGGTTCCTCAGGCCTCTGACCCGGGGTCTATACTAATGACCACCCGGATTCCATTTGGATCCTCCAGAGAATACTCCAGACCCTTCGCGGCGGAATTCTCCGCAAGCACTTCGACCCCCGATGCGCGCAGATGGGAAACCAGTCGCTCAAACGCTGCCGTCCCCGGTACGACAATCGTGAAGGAGCGCAAGCCCGCACTGTCCGGGGGCGCAGGCAAGGCACCTGCTCCTCCCCAGATGTTGAGCCCGACATGATGATGATACCCCCCTGCCGCCAAAAAGAGAGCCCCGGGATACCTTGACTGTGTGAGTCTGAGCCCAAGGAGGTCCCGGTAGAATCGGGCGCTCTGTTCCAGATCGCTGACCTGCAGGTGCACATGCCCGATCACCGTCTTCGGAGAAATCGGGGCCGGGCCAACGGGAGGGCTCTCTTCAAGAAGCCGTTCCACATCCAGCGGTTCAGTCACCATCTGGACCTCGTTCCCCACCCACTTCCACTGCTCTCTCGGAAGATCAGCGTATAGCTCGATCCCGATCCTGTCGGGATCCGCAAGATAGAGCGCCTCACTGACACCGTGATTTGATGCTCCCCTCAGCGCATAGTCCTGACGAAGCACCATGTGCAGGGCCGTGCCCAACGCCTCGCGACTCGGATAAAGAATGGCGACATGGTAGAGGCCGGTGGACTCAAACGGTTTCGGCTTCGCGCCCGGTTTCTCGCGCAACGTGATCATGCGCCTGTTCTCAAATCCTGCAGAGAAAGCAGCCTCACCTCCCTGCAGGGTCAGCAGGTGAAAGCCCAGCACCTGCGAGTAAAAGGAAAGCGAGCGATCCAGGTTGCTTACCCAAAGGTCAATGGCACCGATATGTGTGCCGGCCGGAAGCTGGTAGGGATTAGCCATCAATCCGCGTTCATGAAAGGTGAATCGTCTCGATACAGGTGAATAATTCGGTCCGTTGCTTTTGTTTACCAACAGAGGTGTCAGAGTGTCGGTTCCTAGTTTGTGACACCTGTATTGAATTCCTCCCGAATTTTTCTATGTTATTGCTCATGCTTACCTCACTTCGCTCTCTCTGGATCTGGTCGGCAGTCTCGCTGCTGATGCTGGCATGGCTTCCTCTTCTTGTCCTGATCCGCCTCTTTGATGCCGACCCGGTCCACTATCGCACCGGCCGGTGGTTCAGGCGCCTTGGCGTTGCAATGACCAAAGCAAACCCGACCTGGAATCTCACGATCTCGGGAGGACAGGTCGGCAATCCCAGAAACCCATACGTTGTCGTGAGCAACCATCAGTCTTTTGCCGATATTCCGCTCATCTCCCACCTCCCGTGGGAAATGAAATGGGTAGCAAAGCTGGAACTCTTCAGGTTCCCTGTGATCGGGTGGATGCTGAGGCTCGCAGGAGACATTCCTCTTGACAGGCAAGACAGGAGAAGCGGAGCACGGATGCTGATGGCGGCAGGAAAGTATCTCTCCCAACACTGCTCGGTGATGTTCTTCCCGGAAGGAACCCGGTCGCCTGATGGGCGGGTGGGACGATTCACCGACGGTGCATTTGCGCTCGCGGTGAGAGCGCAGGTACCTGTCCTGCCCGTGGTCGTCGATGGCTCGCGCAACTGTCTCCCAAAACGAAGTTGGAAGTTCGGGCCAGCGCAAACTATACGATTGATGGTCCTCCCTCCAGTTGACACGGCGGGCATGACAATGCAGGATGTTCCTCGCTTGCGGGATCAGACACGAGGCGCAATCATTGCACAGATTGCCGGGTGGCGGGGGGTAAAGAGCGAGGCCGTGGATGCGCTGGTATAGGAGCAGTGGTGAGGAGTTAAGCTGCGAATCGCTCGTTCGTCGATGTCAGAACCTCGCGGCTCAAAGAGAGGCTCAGGAACAGCACGACCCGGGCCAATACCGGGTCGACTGATTATTCCTCAGTTAATTCGCCTCAATATGTGGCGTGACCTTGTCCAGAAGGTTCCTTTTGTGGACAGCTCCGATCACCTGCTCAACAACCTTTCCCCCCTTGAAGACCATGAGCGTGGGGATACTTCTCACGCCAAACTTCATGGAAATCTCGGGGTTCGTGTCTACATCCACCTTTCCCACCTTGAGTCTTCCTTCATAATCCTTGGCAATTTCTTCTACTACCGGTGCGATATTCTTGCATGGACCGCACCAGACTGCCCAGAAATCCAATAGAACCGGTTTGTCTGAATTGAGCACTTCCTGCTGAAAATTCGAATCGGTGATTTCAATGGGTGCCATTCTCTCTCCTTACTTTCCGTTTTGTTGCCCTGTGAATTTGATGCTCTGTGGGCCGAACATCTTCGTGATTTCCTGGAGGAATCGCGTCGATGGTTCCACAGCATATTTTTTTGATTGAAAGATTTTGGTTGAGGTTGCGTCCTTAACACTCAGATAGCAGGGACAGTTACCTCTGTTTTGCTCCAGAACATTCCGGAGATGGACGATTGTATTTTCCTGTACATCCTGCACGTTAATCGAGAGTATGATGCTCTTGGTAAATTTCTCCCGCACCTTCTCCATGGGATAGGCTTCGTTCAGAATGATCTTCAGCGAATCCCCGTTTACCTCCCCTTTGCCGATGACCATGACCATCGCATCCGGCACGAGCAACTGCTGATACTTCGCGTAGGCATCCGAAAAGACCACGCATTCCCCTTTCCCGCTGAAATCCTCAATTGCCACAAAGGCCATAGTATTGTTGCGCTTGTCAATCTTCTTCTTTACCGATGCCACGATGCCGCATGCCCTTGCAGTACTTCCGTTTTTGAAACCCGTAGTGTCACCCAGCCGTACGTTCGCAAATTCATTGATTTCCTGCTCGAATCTCAGCAGCGGGTGCCCGGAAACGTAGAAACCCAGGACATTCTTTTCCCTCTGCAACTTCTCTGATTCCGGCCAGGACTCGAATTCCGTCAGTGCGGGATAGGCGATAGCACTCGAGGGAGACGTATCAAGGGAATCAAACAATCCAGACTGCCCGTTCAAATTCTCGGATTGTGCGGACACGCCGAACGCAGCAGCCCGCTCAAGATTCTCAAAATGCTGTGCCCGGTGCCCTGTAAATCCATCAAAAGCGCCTGCCTGGACAAGGCTCTCAAGGCATTTCTTGTTGACGATCCGCAGATCCAGCCTCCGACAGAAGTCGAAAATGTTCACGATCTTCCCTTCACTATCCCTCGCCTTGATGATCGATTCAACGGCTCCGCTGCCTACATTCTTGATTGCGCAGAGGCCGAACCTGATATCCCCTTCCACAACTGTGAAATCCAAGTCGCTGAAGTTCACATCCGGCGGAAGTACCTTGATGCCCATCTTCCTGCAATCGTCGATCAGCTTGACGATCCGGTCTGTATTTCCGATTTCCGAAGAGAGTGTTGCAGCCATGAACTCGGCCGGGTAGTGTGCCTTCAGGTATGCCGTCTGATAGGCTACCACCGAATAGGCCACACTGTGGGACTTATTGAAGCCGTAGGAGGCGAATTTCTCGAGCAGGTCGAATATCTCCCCCGCCAGCTTCTTCGTCGTCCCGAGTTTCACGCTTCCCTGAATGAATTCCTCTTTCAGGGTAGCCATAAGGTTTTTGTCCTTCTTCCCCATGGCGCGCCGCATGAGATCCGCCTTGGCCAGTGTGAACCCTGCGATTTCACTGGCAATCTTCATCACCTGTTCCTGGTAAACGATTACCCCGTAGGTCTCTTTGAGGATCGGCTCCAGTTTTGGATGCAGATATGTGCTCTGCTCCGTGCCATGCTTCCTGGCAATAAAATCTCCGATCATCTCCATCGGACCCGGACGGTAGAGAGCGTTCATTGCCACCAGATCGCTGATACAGGTTGGCTTCAGCTTCCGGAGCCAATCCTGCATTCCGGAGCTTTCAAATTGAAACACGCCGACCGTATCCCCTCGGGCAAACAGGTCAAAAGTCCTCTTGTCATCCTCCGGGAGGTCATCCAGCACAATGTCCACTCCTGCCGTGCGCTTGATCAGCCCAACGGCGTTCTCCATCACGGAGAGTGTTCTCAGGCCCAGGAAATCCATCTTGAGCAGCCCGACCGCCTCGAGGTCCTTCATGTTGTATTGCGTCATGGTCTCGGTCTGCGGCGTTTTATACAGAGGGACATGGTCGCTGATGTTCCCCGGGGCGATCACAACTCCCGCCGCATGCATCCCTGCATTCCGGTTCATCCCTTCCAGTACAAGTGCCGCGTCGACAAGCGTCTTGATCTTCGGATCGTTGCTCTCGTTGATCCATTTAAGCTCAGGAATCGATTTCAATGCATCCGCAAGAGGGCGTACCTTCCCGAGCTCAACAGGTATCTGCTTCGTTATTGATTCGATCGTGCTCAGCGGCAGGCCGAGCACCCTTCCCACATCTTTCAACACCGCACGAGAAGAAAGTGTGCCAAACGTGATGATTTGAGAGACCGAATCGGTGCCATACTTCTCGCGGACATACTGGATTACCAACTCCCGCTTTGTATCCGAGAAATCAACGTCTATATCCGGCATGCTAACCCTGTCAGGGTTCAGGAAACGCTCGAAGAGCAGGTCATACTTCATCGGATCGACATTCGTAATCCTGAGCGAGTACGACACCACGCTGCCGGCGGCACTGCCACGTCCCGGTCCGACATACACGCCCTTGTTCCGTGCGGCCTGGATGAAGTCCTGTACGATCAGGAAATAGCCGGCGTACCCCATTTGCTTGATGACGCCGATCTCGTGATTCAAACGCTTTTGCAGGTCTTCGGTTGGTACCGCATATCGATCGGCAAATCCCTTCCTTACGAGTTTCTCAAAGTACTCATCCAGCGTCGCCACCCCCGCGTTGTCCGGAATCGGGAAACGCGGCATGTGGTTCTGCTTGAGGTTGAGGGTCAGATTGCACTTCTCGGCCACTTCAAGCGTGGAGGCCAACGCCTCAGGCAAGTCCGCAAAGAGTTCGCTCATCTCTTTCGAGGACTTAAAGTAGGCCTGATCCGTTTGATACCGCAGTTTGGTGTAGTCTGGTGTGCTCGTACTGCTGGCATCCGGTATCAGGAGCATGATATTGTGAGCGATGGCATGCTCATGCTTTAAATAGTGCACGTCGTTCGTGCAAATCAATTTCAGCCCGAGATCTTTCGCCAGCTTGGGGGCTTTTTGCCTGACAATTGCCTCTCGTTCTATGCCGTGGTCCTGAATCTCGACATAGAAGTCATCGCCGAAGATCTCCTTGTAGATCTCTGCCGATGCGTATGCTTCGGCGTCATTGCCGGACACCAAATGGGCTGAGATGACGCCGCTCATGCAGGCCGAGAGGGCAATCAAGCCTTCCCTGTGCTTCCGCAGTACCTCCGTATCAATGCGCGGCTTGTAATAATACCCCTCAAGGTGCCCGATGCTGCAGAGTTTGATCAGGTTCCTGTAGCCGGTCTCGTCTTTCGCAAGCAAAACCAGGTGGTTATAGACCGCCCTTTTCCCACCCGTTTCCGTGGCTTGCAGCCCTTTCTCCAGGCGGCTCCCCTTCGTGACCACATAGGCTTCCATGCCGATGATCGGCTTGATCCCCGCTTTCGTCGCCTTCTTGTAGAATTCAATCGCACCGAACATCACGCCGTGATCGGTCAGCGCAACGGCAGGCATCCCGTCTTCGACAGCCGCATGGATCATATCATCGATACGACACGCGCCATCGAGAAGGCTGTAATGCGAATGATTATGGAGATGGACAAATTGAGACATTGTTAGTCTGAAGTCCGACGAAAAAACCCAACCAATTATGGAAAGCCACACGCTAAAAGCAATAGTCCCACGCAACTACTTATCAACAACTTTTGCAGTCCACGAAGTGCACAAGCTGCAACACTCTCATCTCCCGATTGAACGATTGCTTCTATCTCCGATTGCAGCACAATGAAACGCCTGCCTCCTTACACCGATCTCTCGATGAGAGAACCTGCAGGGGCAGAGTCTGATCGAATGTGGAGCTGCGGGAATTACGGCAGATTCAGCGCAAGCAGTTTGATCTCGGTCATCTCTTCAATCGCGAACCGCACTCCTTCCCTGCCAAATCCCGACTGCTTCACGCCACCATATGGCATGTGATCCATCCTGTAGGATGATGCATCATTGACGATGACCCCCCCAACTTCCAATTCGCGGTACGCCCGGAATATTGCACGCGCATCATTCGTGAAGATTCCGGCCTGCAAGCCGAATGAAGACCCATTCACTTTTGCGATTGCTTCATCGATGCTGATGAACGGCTCCAGTATCGCCAAGGGCGCGAAAGCTTCCTGGCAGTACACCTTCATTTCTGGCGGGACGTCTGCCAACAACGTCGGTTCCAGGAGGCATCCCTCCCTCGTACCTCCGCACAGGATCCGGGCGCCGTGCTCCAGCGCTTCCTGAATCCACCCCTCAATTTTCCTGGCTGCCGCTTCATCTACCATCGGCCCAACGATTGTCTTCTCGTTCCAGGGATCCCCTACCGCAACATTTCGTGTCGCGGCCGTAAACCTTGTCATGAAAGCGTCAAAGATGGATTCCTGGACGTAAATCCTCTGTACGGAAATACACGATTGCCCCGCGTTGCCGAACGTACCGGGGATCAGCTTCGCAACGGCAAGATCGAGATCCGCGTCTTCACATACGATAACACCCGCATTTCCACCCAGTTCCAGAACCACCCGCTTCATCCCCGCCCGGCTCTTCATGTCCCACCCGACCACGGGACTTCCCGTAAAGGAAATGAGTTTAAGTCGTTCATCTGTAATTAGTTGACTTGCTTCGTTTCCTAAGCAAGGTACGACGTTCAACGCTCCTTTGGGCAGTCCGGCCTCAACAACAATCTTTGCCAGATGAAGGGCCGTCAATGGGGCACTTGAGGAGGGCTTCAGTACCACCGGACAACCCGCCGCAATCGCCGGGCCGAGCTTGTGGGCGACGAGATTCAGCGGGAAATTGAATGGGGTTATCGCACCGACAGGTCCCAAAGGAAATCTCTGCACCAAGGCAGTCCGTCCTTTTGAGGATGCGGCCATGTCCAGAGGCAGAATCTCTCCCCCCATGCGTATAGTCTCCTCCGCAGCCACCGCGAACGTGAAGATCGCTCGTTCTACCTCTGCTTTCGAGAATGTGATCGGTTTTCCCGTCTCCGACGTGATGAGTTCTGCAAACTCGTTCCTCTCCGATCCAATTTCATGGCTGATTCTCGAAAGGATTTCCCTCCGTTCATAAGACGCGAGGGCCTTCGTCTCCCCGAAAGCGTTCAAAGCAGCCCCGATGGCGGCATCGATATCCTCTTTGGACGCCTGAAACACCTCCCCGACAGGCTTGCCCGTAAAAGGATTGACGACTTCCCGTCGCGTGGCCGAGGCACACCATACGCCGTTGACCAGGAATCTTGAAGCCTCCATAATCAATTACCTGCTGACCATTGCTGTTCCCTATGCCACAAGTGCTTTTATTCTCTCCAGAATCAAAGCGCGATCCACAAGCGTCCGTTGCCCCGAGCCCCGCTCCTTGATTTCGATCATCCCTTGCGCCAGGTTCTTCTCTCCGACTATCACCTGGTAAGGCATACCAAGCAGGTCCGCGTCCTTGAACTTGAATCCGGGGGTGATATCCCGCCGGTCATCGTACAGCACATCCACTCCGGCTCCGGTGAGATCGCTGTAGATCGCCTCTGCAGTCTCGATCACCTCTTTGGACTTCGTGCCGACCGAAATCAGGTGCACCATGTACGGCGCAATGGTCCGGTCCCAGATGATGCCGTTTTCGTCGTGGTTCTGCTCGATGTGGCAGGCCATGATCCTCTCGATCCCGATCCCATAGCTTCCCATAATGATCGGCCGCTCGTTGCCGCTCTCGTCAAGGAACTTTGCATTGAGCGCATCTGAGTATTTTGTGCCAAGTTTGAAGATATGCCCCAGTTCAATTCCCCGCACGATGCGCAACGGCGCATCGCTGACCGAACTTTGCTCCCCCGCTTGCACTGTGCGGAGGTCGTAATAGCCATCAATCGTGCAATCTCGCTGCAGGTCGATATTCATCAGATGGTAGTCGTTCCTGTTGGCCCCGCTGATCAGGTTATTGGCTCCCTCAAGCCGCTTGTCCGCAATGATTCTGAATTTCTTGCCGCGGGAGGCGAGCCCAACAGGACCGATCGATCCACCATCCGCGCCGGTGAGTTCCCTGAGACGCTCTGCCTCGATCGGCCGGGCGTCCCCCCCGGCTATTGCTACAAACTTCGATTCGTTGAGCTCGTCGTTTCCCATCATGAGGACCAACACCGGATCATCGCCAGCCCAGTACACAACGGATTTTGCGAGCCTCGAATGGTCAACCTCAAGGAACTCCGCGAGCTGGTCGATGGTCTTGACATTCGGCGTGTGGACTTCTTTCAAGGGCTCGTGTACATCAAACCTGCGCGCTGGAGGCACCCGGGATGTTGCCACTTCAAGATTGGCGGCATACCCCCCCTTTTCGTCCAGTGCCAACACATCCTCTCCCGACTCAGATTCCATCATGAACTCCTGCGATCCGCTTCCCCCCATTGCCCCGCTGGATGCTCCAACGATGAAGAACTTGATGCCGCAACGGGTGAAGATCTTCTTGTATGCCTCTGCATGAAGATTATAGCCCTTATCCAGTCCTTCCGCGGTGCTGTCCAGCGTGTAGCTGTCCTTCATCAGGAATTGGCGGCCGCGCAACACCCCGGAACGCGGGCGCGGCTCGTTCCGGAACTTCGTCTGAATCTGGTACCAGATCTGCGGGAGGTCTTTGTATGATTTGACGTGGTTCTTGGCAAGCCAGCAGATGACCTCTTCATGCGTCGGCGCAAGAACGAGCGCGCGGTTCTTGAGGTGGAACAGGGTATCCCCGAAAGCTTTGACCCGTCCGGTCGCTTCCCACAATTCGACCGGACTCAGGGCCGGCAGATGGAGCTCCTGTCCGCCGATCGCATCCATTTCCTGACGCACAATCTCTGAGACCTTTTTCATGACGCGGTAACCCAACGGCAGAAAAACATATATTCCGGCCGCCAGGGCCCGGATCATTCCCGCCCGGATCATCAACTGGTGGCTCGGTATCTGGGCATCTGTAGGCGTCTCTTTTACAGTTGGTACGAAGCCGGAGCTTAAGCGCATTGGAGAAATCCGGGAAAAGGAAGAAAACGGTGATCTGCCATCAAAGAAATTACTGAAAAGTAACCGAGAATACAAGGAAAAGAAGAGAGCACATGTAAAGACGAACAGAGCGACACTGAGTTCCTCGGCTCATGTCGACACAAACCACCGGCGTTCGCCCGGTGATGCGAAAAGGGAGCTCTCCGGGGAAGGTTGAATCACGGAGGAGTCTTTCGCTGCCTCCTCGCCTCTTGTTTTTCGGCTTTTCCTTTCGTAGTATTTCCTCTACAACTACCTGCCTCGTGCCTTTCTTCTCGATGCTCGTGTCACTCCACACAGCGCTGCAGGTCCCCATACGCAACTCGGGAGCTTGATCATGACCATCTTGCGCTCCAATGCCATGCTTTGTGTCCTTGTCCTTGTCGTGCTCCTCCCCATTGCAGCGGGTGCCCGCTCCGCGTACAAAGTTTCAGGAGGTGGTCTCACAGCCACGGTTTCATCCCGTGGCGAGATCGTGGCATTGACGTATGGCTCAAGGCACAGAGAACGTCCTGTCCGCGCCATTCTTGTTCTGTCCGGTTGTCATATGACCGGCCCGGCCACGGTGAAAAGGCTATCGGGCAAAGGTGTTTCGTTCACACGCCACTGGATCTCTGACCGGGATTCGAACCGGTGCGTTACCGTTGAGCGGCTTATTCCCTCCGGCGAGAGCATCCGATGGGAAGCAGAGATCCGGGGAAGCGGTGCTTCGTGGAGCACGCCGATCGAAACGCAGTTCGCGTTTCCTGACCCTCGTCGTGCGAAGCTCTGGGCACCATGGGGAGATCCAAGGCGGGGAAGAATCGCAAACCTTTCTCTTTCACAGCAGGCCGTCCTTGGCATCAAACCGGCTGATACCACGGGAAATTGGAGCGATCCCCTTGTGGCAATTCCTTTTATGACGGACACACTCTGGTTCGGTGCACCGGCCTATCGCTATGACGATCCGAAGATTGGATTCATCCCGTTTCAGGGAAATCTGATCAGCATCCCGCTTGTGACGATCATGGAACCCCAGGACGATGAAGCGCTTAGCGTTGCGCTTTGCCCGGATGATAAAATGTTGGATCTGCGGCTCGCAGTGAACGAACAAGGCACACTCGTGTTCTCCCGGCTCTTTCACCGCATTTCCGAAAAGGCTCCGGTGACGTTCACGCTCGATCTGGTGCCACACAGGGCCGATTGGCGCGGCGGATTGCGCTGGATGGCGGAGCGCTACCCGGGCTACTTCGACCCGTCTCTGCCCGCCGCAGACCAGGTTGCCGGGACAGGAGCCTATTCAGCCCACGAGGCGGAGTTTGATACGGCAAAACTGAAGAAGATGGCATTCGGCGTCAACTGGAAGGCGAGCTTCGACTTTCCATACATGGGCATGTTTCTGCCGCCGGTCACGAGCGACACTGCGCAATGGATGCGGTACGGTGGCGGGATGACATCCGTTGCGGCAATGCGGGAGTACTCAGCCAGGATGCGATCAATGGGCTTTCATGTTCTGAGCTACTTCAACGTGACGGAATTCGGTGCCAACGTCTTCGATTCCGCAACTCCAGGAAAGCCCGGGAACGAATCAGACCTGTGGCGCAACTGCAACGACTTCCTTTACACCTTCCTCTCCGGGGCGATTCTTCGCATACCCGCCAAAGCCAATGAGGAGAAGATTCGAAGCGTTACTCCGAGGTCCCACGTTCATGGCCCGTACTACACCTGGGGGGATGGCATCGCTATGGATCCGGGAGACCCTTCGTATCAACGATTCCTCCTCGATCAGGCAAAGCGTCACATTGACGAATTGCCTGACGCCTCCGGCATCTGTATCGACCGCATGGATTGGCTCCGCCTGTACAACCAGAACGCCGACGATGCGATAAGTTGGTTTGACAACGCACCCACGCGTTCTCTCCTCTGGTCGTGGCGCGATCTCCTCGCAAAGCTTGGCCCGCTCATGCATGATGCTGGGAAGGTGATCTTTGTGAACAACCATGACAAGCGGATCGACCTTTTGAAGCATACGGACGGCTTCTTTGACGAGTTCACGTATGCCGGCTCCCCCCTCAACCTGACGGCCCTGCTGGGGATCCGAAAACCGACCCTTGGATGGACTGGCGAAGAAAAACATCTTCGTCCCGATCCTGACGTCTTCTTTCAGAAGTATCTTTACCTGGGAGTCTTTCCCACGGCTCCGTTTCCGGGAAACGATCACTCGCTCAGGCCCGGCGAATGGGTGGACCGGCAATACCTCGACTACGGTCCACTCCTTCAAACCTTGCGCGGAAAGAAATGGGTCCTCGCACCACACTGCGTCGATGTTCCGGACGGTTCGGCCAAGGTGAATCTGTTCGAAGTCCCCGGAGGGTGGGTGATGCCGGTGACATTTGGCCCACGGGACGGGAGTGTCAAAGTGCGACTGCGTCACGTCTCACGGCTCTCGACGGATCTTACCATCGACGCCCTCCATCCGGGAGCTGATGCTCCGATTCCGATCGTGGCACGCTTCAACCATCGGACCGTGGAGCTCACCGTGCCGCTTGTCCGTGGATGTGCCATGGTCCGGATCACGAACAGCGGGACCTCCCGCGGCGTAGTCGGCAGCAGGATCACCCCTCTCCTGGAGCCGGATGACTATCAGGACAACAGACCCGCCGCGCACTATCAACTTGCCGTGAAAGACCATGGAGTCGTCTTCAAACACGGAAGCGGACCCGCTGGATGCGATTCGCTCGGCGCCAGAGATATCTGGGTGTGGGAATATGAAGGGAAATATTACATGCATTACGATGGGGCCGGCGCTACAGGATGGCTGGCCTGCCTGGCAACCAGCACAAACCTGACCGACTGGACTGCGCATGGACCAGTCCTTCCCCTCGGCGACAAGGATCATCCCGACCGCGCCTCGGCGTCGTATGGCGTGACGTTCAATGACGGACAGAAGTGGCACATGTTTTACCTGGGAACCCCCCACACATCACCCGCGCCAGACCTCGTGCCTGATTTTCCTTATCTCACCATGAAAGGAGAAGGAAATTCCCCCACCGGCCCGTGGAAGAAACGCTACGACATCATCCCTTTCAGTCCGAAGCGGGGGACCTATTACTCCGCCACAGCAAGCCCCGGGCACATCGTTCCTCTGAAAACAGGGTACCTGATGTTCTACAGCGCTTCCACGGACAAGCCCATCCTGAGGACGATTGGCATCGCCCGTACCAGCGATCTTGACAAACGTTGGTCAATCGACAGAAAGCCTATTGTGCCTCCTGCAGAGCAGGTGGAGAACACTTCGCTCTACTATGAAAAGAGCAGCAAAACGTGGTTCCTCTTCACCAATCATGTCGGAATTCGCGACGGGTTAGAATACACGGATGCGATTTGGGTTTACTGGACAAAGAATCTCGAACAGTGGAAGCCGAAACAGAAAGCTCTTGTCCTTGACGGATCAACTTGTTCATGGTCGAGACAGATCATCGGGCTTCCCTCCGTTGTCAAGGCAGGAAACAGGCTTGCGCTCTTCTACGACGGCTATGCCGGTCTGGGTATTCCGGCCGGCGCGCGGAGCCATTTGAAGCGCGACGTGGGGCTTGCCTGGATCGATCTGCCGATTCTTACACCGAGATGAGACGTTGCCAGGCAATTGCCAGGCATCAATATTCCACGCACGCGAGACTTATCGGATTCAAGACACTCGGAGTAACTTATGCGCTTACTAAAGTGTGCCACGATTTTCCAATTCGTCCTTTGGTGCTGCAGCGTCTGCGCATTGTCCACCGCTGCCGTACCTTCTGCACATCCCCGCCTCATGGCCGATTCCTCTGAGATCGCCCGGGCGAAGCAGTGGATAGGTCAGTACCAATGGTACAGAGCGATCTTCGACGCGAACAGGTCTACCGTTGACAGATTCATTCAACACGGGCCCATCTTTGTCTCTCCGATCAAACAGACCTACCAGTACCAGCCGTACAGCTGCCCGAAGCATGACGTGGAGCTTCTTTACGAAGAGTTCCGTCCCCATGAGCACCGTTGCCCCAGGGACACGACAGAAATCTACCGGGGTGCAAAATACGATGCATCCTGGGCAGGATGGTACAATCGCAGACTCGCCAGTCACCTCGTCTGGATGGGGATGCTCTGGCAAACCACGGGAAACGAGAAGTACGCAGAGGCGGGAAGGGATATTCTCCTGAAGTTCGCCGATCTCTATCTACAGTACCCGACGGATAATACGATCCTCGGTCCCGCTCATGTTTTCTTCGGCACCCTCTCGGAGTCATTCTGGGGTGTGGACATGGCCTACGGGTATGACTTCCTGTATGATTACAAGGGGTTCACGGCCGCAGACAGAAAGAAGATCAAGGATGAACTCTTCTACCCTCTTGCGAAGATCACCCAGCAATTTCCGGAGTCCGCATCCAACAGGCAGCTCTGGTACAACAACGTTTCTGCTGCCGTTGGATTTCTCTACGGAGATCACGAACTCATCAATTTCGCCCTCAAGGGCAAATACGGATTTGATTGGCAGCTAGGCTCTGCCCTGCCGGAGAGCGGCTTCTGGCCCGAATGGTCCGGGTATCATTTTGTGGCCTTGCGGGGGATGATTCACCTGGCGGAAATGGCGCGGCACAACGGCATGGATCTTTACCATCGCGGGATTGCCGGGCGAACCATGAAGAAGATGTTCGACGCTCCGTTCAGGATCATCACACCCAACTTTGAGTTTCCCCGCAGCAAAGACAGCGGAGGAGGAAGAATCCTCGAGTACGCAACGTTTTATGAAATTGGCTACTCTGTGTATCGCGACCCAATGTATCTTGCCTTGCTGACCCTGACGGGCTTGCAGCGAGGAAAGCAGGTCGTCGGCGAAGAATCGGGTGCTCACGAGACCGAGAATCCCATCTCACTGTTCAATGTGGTGCCCGATCTTCCCACATACCGAGCGGATATTTATCCAGAGCAGAGCACCGACCTCGAAGGGAACGGCTTTGCGGTTCTGCGGAACGGAACTGGCAAAGACCGCCGCTATCTGTATCTCGATTACGGCATCATGGGAGGGGAGCATGGCCATCCCGACCGCCTGCAGATGGGATATTACGCCCTCGGCCGCAACTGGATCGTTGATCCATTGAATGAGATGTACTTCAATCCAAATCTCCAGCTCTGGTATCGACAGAGTATCGCGCATAATACTGTCGTGCTGGATCAGACATCGCAGACATGGACCAATGGCTATTATCGATTCTTTGGTGTATTGCCAGGTCTGCAGGTTGCCTCAGGGGCGTCAAGCACAGAATACCCTGGCGCTGAATTGACACGCACGCTTCTCCAGGTGGACGATTACTTCATCGACCTTTGCAATATCCATGCCCGCGAACCCCGGCTCATTGACTGGCCGCTGCACAGCTTCGGAAAGCTGACCGTGGACGGTATTAATTTCCGACCGGAGCCTGCAGACCGTTTCGGGAAGCAGCCGGGGATTCCGGGATATGATCAACTCACCGAGATCGCCTCCGGCAAAACGGGCGATTCCTGGGAGGCCGTGTTTGAGGACGAGGATGGACAGCATCTTGTCGTTCGAGCGATCGGTGAAAAAGGGACGCAGGTGTTCAAGGCCATCAGTCCCAGGCTGGGTGGGTTCTACAAGCAGATGGTGAGCGATCCAAAGCCGATTCCAATGCTCATGAGTCGCCGGACATCCGCCTCTACGCGTTTTGCGCACTTGATTCAAGCGTATGCTGCCTCACCTTCAGTCACTACATTCGAACGGACCACCGAAGCAAACACGTATCGCATCATCCGCACCGCCGGGGAGGATCTGGTGCACGCCGATATCGACAGCCTCAAGTTTTGGCTCATACGCTCCGAACAAGGAAGGCTCACCCGCCTGGCGACGTTCAACAGCGGGGCAGTTTACCGAGGAGACACCTTGCTTCTCGCGTCGCCACTGCCAATCGAGCGCATCGAGTGCCGATGGTCGAACGATACGCTGTATGTCGATTCGTCTTCCCCCGTTTCCGGGACAAGCATTGCTGGTTCGGGGGTCAAGGTCGTGATGCTCCGTGGCAGACCGGCCGACTTCACCAGTGTGGGCGGGCACGTGATCCTGAAACGAGCTGGAAGCCCTTATGAGATCTCCACGCCAGCCAACGACACGCTTTTCCCGGGGATGCAAAATGTCATCACAATTCGTGAGCTTGAACCAAAGGCACCCGGGAGCGCCATTGCCGTACCCTTGAGGATCCTTATGCCTGCGGACTGGCAAGAGCGGACGGAGAGTCAGCTTACCTGGTGGGGAGGCGTCGTGAATCTGAAAGCGTTCAACAAAGGTCCTATTTCCAGAGTGGTGGCCCCGGGAACATACACAAAGGACGTTTCGTGGCTCACATCTGCCAGGTCAGAAGGGGTCAACATGCAAGAGACTTCCGCTCCCGTGCGGCAGATTCCGATCCGCGTCCCCAATGATGCGCCGCCAGTCTCACTGGCAACGAACTTCATCATGGGACCGGACACTGTCACAAAGAGGCTCACTGTTGCCGCGCCGCTTCAGGCTGAGATCCTGGTTCCGAATGGAGAATCACAGAGCATTCTGATCCGTGTAAGGAATCTCACCCCGACGTCTCTAAGCACAAAGATGGCCGTCACGCCCCATCCCGCCTGGTCAACGAAAGCACCCCTGAAGTTTGTCATGCATCTCAAAGCGCGAGAGGAGAAGTCGTTCTCCATCCCTGTTGAACTGACCGGCTACAACCCGGACAATCAGCTCTATCCTGTGCGTGTGAGGCTTTCGGCCGATCACTTCTCAATGGAAATCGTGCGTGACATTTATGCCGGGGTTGCGCACCGTGCCACATCAACACTTGCGTTTGACGGCAGCTGGCGCGGATGGGACACAACGCACCCGATCGCAATTGACAAAGCCACCCAGGTGGCGCGCCTTCTCTTGGGGAACCAGCCCTGGCACGGCAAGAAGGATCTTTCGGCAACGGTGTTTGTGATGTATGATGATTCTTCGTTGTACGTGGGCGCTCATGTACTGGACGACAGTCTTGTCACCCACTGGAATTTCCCTGTCATGAGCTATCCCTGGGACACCGATTGCATGGAGGTGATCCTGGATACGCGCACCGGTTCCGATCAAGGGAGCGATCCCCCGACCCCCGGGCTTTTCAGGCATCTTTCCATGGCCGAGCACAGGCTAACAGAGTTTCCGCCGGAGAAGTGGCAAGGGGGGGGCGCCGGCGGTCCCACACTGCCCAAGCCATTACTGGTCCCTGGAGCGGAGACCTTCTTTTCCCGGACTACAGGCGGATACGCGATGATCTGCCGTTATCCTCTTTCTGCCCTGGGCAGGATTGGCTTAAAGCTTGGCGCAAAGCTCGGATTCGATGTGGCCTTGAGCGACAATGACGGAACCACCTATCGGAAAAACCAGCATATATGGGCAGGGTTCAATCAGAATCAGAGCTGGTGGGATATGGGGACAATTGGCGTGCTATTCTTCAAATGAGCGGCACGAGCCTCGTCTCATTCTTCTAGAATGGGACGGTTCGTCCCCCTTCAACAGGATGGGCCAAACGACCTACAGGACCAAGCGGGGCAAGCTCGACGGCTGCCCCGCGTAGAATCCCGGTGTCTCAAAGCTTGAAGAGCGCAGTCAGCGTGAATCGCAATGTGTTTTCCACCGGAATCATGAGGAGCGACGGCCGCTCGATCTTGTAGTCCGACAGGAGAATGTCGAAAGCGCCGTTCACAACAAGCTGCGACGCAGCCCACTCCGGCTTGGCGGCAATTGTCACATCACGGGTAAGGCCGTGAAACGTCAGTTTGCCTGTCGCAAACAGGCTGTCACCACGCTGCTCGATCCGCGAGCTCGCAAACGTGACCTCCGGGAAGTCGATCGCATCGACAACCTCCATTGCGTGCGAGTCCCTGTTCGAATTGTCGCTATCAAAAGTCGTCACGTCCACGTCGACCGTCACCGAGCTGATTGCGCGAGCCGAGGGATCAATCTCAGCACTGCAATCAACGTCTTTGCTCACACCATCGATCTTGTGCAGCGGATGGACCAAATGGTACGTGATCGACGTGCCTTCCTTCTCCGCCGGAATCTTTCGTGCCTGAGCATCCGCCACCGTCGCGACAAGCAATACAGAAACCAGCGTCATTGCAGCTGTATTCGTCAAGCTCCCTCCCGTCTCTTTACGCAAGTAGTATGCAGGTCTAAAAGGTCATGATCACCATCGACACCGTGAACACCGTTGTGGTAGCGTAAGCGGAGATTTGATGGAATCTCGCCTCGCCGTCGTTCTGGACAAGAACTCTTCCGGTTTGCCGATTGCCCGTGAAATGCCAGACCATGCCGCCGATGATCGGTGTCAGAATCATCCCGGCAAGGTGTACCCATGCGAGTGTCTTGTGAATGGTGGTGGTGCTTGTCTCGTCCCGCCGGATCAAAGGTGGAGGAGAAAGGACTGCCAGAAGGCCCGTGAAGGCGTAAGCACCAATGGTCGTCTTGACCAACATGCTATGCGTATCGCTGATCGAGCGGTCTCCATTCAGCACCCGCTGCCCGGTATAGCAGGATGCGACCATCAGCCCCCAGCTCACGAACCCGCCAATCTGATGCATGGTCAGCATGGTGCGCCGAACGCCCAGCTCGTGCTTCCGTACTTCCGGGGTGAGGTCGCCGGCAATGCCGATCTTGCGCACGAGCCCGGACTCTCCCCAGAGCATTTGCTCCATCCAGCTGATATTCTGCGGCATGAGCCTGGGATGCACCACAGGTGTTGAGTCGGGAAGAGGGGAAATGACCGGCGGCACGGGGATGATCAGGGAGGGAATTGCCAGCGGAATCTCGGCATATCCGGGCTCGCTGCTGTGCGGGAGCCAGGGATGATCTGCGCGAGCACTTGCGTGGACGAAAATACCCAGGATGGTGGCGCACAGAACCCCTCGCATAGCTTTCCTCCAATAGTTAGCGGAAACCATATTCGAACCATAGAACAGCTACCAAAACGCCCAGCAGCCCACACCCGTTCCCTGCCTTGAGCGATGGGCATTAGACGTATTGAAAGGATGAGAGGTTTAATCCGATGGGATGAGGCGGTGATCCATGGAGGGAATTAGCCCACTTGGCGGTTGAAGATCCAGCTGAAATTATCCGGCCCGCTGAAACTCGTCTTCCCGGCCAGCGCGCGATACCTTTCCGAAAGAGTGCAGAGGTAGTCCTGTGCCTTTGCGGCGAGATCGGAAAGTCCAACAAGATACTCGACCCTCCACTCCCGCACCAGGCTTTCGATGATGTCCGCGTAATCGTGGATGGTGTAGACACCGGTTCTCTGGGCCACCCGGGAGAAGCGAGTGAACAGATGCTCGTCTTTCGCGTCCTGCATCGAGACAGCCGGCATCACGATCTTGCGCTTCATCATCGTGGCGAATGCCCCCACAGCGCCTACGGGATCCGCCTCGAAGACCTTTGCCATGATCGCTTTGTACGCTTTCTCATGCCTTGCTTCGTCTCCGGCAATGATGCCGCAGATGCGATGTAACGCTTCCTCTCCCACTCGCTTGGCAAGCGTTGCCACGTTTCGATGGGAGATCTTCGTGGCTCGCTCCTGAAACGACGTGTAGATGAAACCCAGATAAGGATCATTGTCGGTATGTGCGTCGAAGCCATTGTTGATCAGGTGATGTATCGTCACTTCCACCGCGTGCATGTCCACCCTGCCTGTGATATACAGGTAGCGGTTCAAGAGATCTCCATGACGGTTCTCCTCGGACGTCCATCCCCTGGTCCACCGGGCCCACGGGCGGTCGCTTGCACCAGTCTCGTCAGTGACTCCATGGAGCCGGTTGAGCCAACTCTGATAGGTCGGAAGCGCTTCTTCCGTGACCATATCTCCGACCAGCACCACAAGGACATCGTCGGGCAGGCTCTCGGCTTTCCGGCGAAACTCGGTCAGTTCCTCAACCCAGGACGCCGCGGCCAGGTCGGGAAGAAGATCGGCGGGCTGCCAGCTTCCGTCTACCGGCTTCAAAAACGAGTTGAGGTTTTGCCCGAGCCACGGTTCGATCGATCGAACAACATCCAGTTTCTGCTGCGCACAGCGATCGCTATGCCCGTTTTCTCCCATGAATCTTCCCTGCCCTCTTTTTTGTTCCAGCACGCGCTTTACTCTGTTTCTCCATGCCGGAATGAGTGGATTTGTCCTGTGCGCCTGAAGATCGGCGCTGTCGAACTTTACGTACGATTCAACAATCGCGAAGATCTGACCGATCGAGATCCATTGACCCCGGGGAACATGATGTTGAAGGATATTCCAAATTGTAGATTCTGGGACCATACGCTGCTCCTTTGACTTCATTTTGAAAACCACCCATGCCCCTGTTACCAGGCACGACGTGCTACTTTCCAGCCACGTAGGAAACCCGAGGACGTTCTGGTTCGACGTCTGTCAGATCACGCATTGTCCGTCGAACCTGGAATTGACTTGGTTGGTGGGAATGTGAGTATCAGCGGTTCTGGTGCCCGTGTGCAACGAACGCTCCTTCTGATATTCCAACGCCCTTCCAATGCGCGCAGTTCCGTTCCTGCATGGGATGCGACCTGAGACTGTGCCTCGTGTCGGGGTTCAAGGCTACATTTCCCTCACGTACTTGAAGCGGACGGTCCAACGTGCCAACCCCAACCGCCTATTACAATCTACGCAGATACCGACCCAATGTCAAAGAGCCGGAACGCTTACTGCTTCACTAACTCCACCCGTCGATTCTTCGCCTTTCCCTCTTCCGTATCGTTGGAAGCCACCGGAGCATAAGGTCCGTTCCCGAAGGCCTTCATCCGGAAAGCGGCAATTCCATACACCGCCGCATGTCCGGTCGTATTAAGATCGTTCAGCAGTGCATCGGCATTGGCAACGATGTCCTGTGCCATTGCTTGTTTCTCGATGATCCTCAGTCCGTACTTTCCCGTAAACTCGGCCCATACATCCACCCAGAAATCCTTCCCTTCCTTCGTTATCCGGAGAGTCTCCCTGGATTTGTCTGACCAGAGAACCGTTCCTCCGAGCTTTTTGGCCGCGCTTTCAAAATTCCGCAGGATTTGGAGCTCACTGGGTTTTGACTTGGCGGTCGCCTGCGGGTAATAGGTGAGGTTCCAGAACCGCCCCTCCACCCGTTCGGTTTTGTTCTGGAAAGACCCCGCAGGTTAGTGGTTGGCGTGAAGTGAAAGGACAGGCAACAGCCTCTTCGATCGAATTCAAAGTACCGAAGTGTCATGAGAGGGTCAAGCGCGGCGGGAGCAGACCGGGTCGTGTCCGTTGCAAATCATCACAAATCGGAGTATATTGAAAGGTTTCGGAGAGGTGGCCGAGTGGTTGAAGGCGCTAGTCTCGAAAACTAGTATAGGTGTAAGCCTATCCAGGGTTCGAATCCCTGCCTCTCCGCAAAACACTCTGTGAGCGGGATGCCCATCGGCCTCCGCGAGAGTTCATCTGGACTCTTGAGAGTGTGCCCCGCGCTTTCGCGGCCTTTGCTATTCAACGGAATTCCCTACGAGGCTGCAAGCTACCCGCCGATGCGAGTCTTTTTCTCTCGGCAGGTAGCAGAGCCCTAGTCCACTCCAGTCTCTTCTTTCCTCTTCAGGACCCATCAAAGGCTCGGAACAGGTGCCAAACGCCTTGCCCTTGCAGAAGCCGCGAAAGTTCGGCTCCCGCCTTTCCACAGGCGTTGCTATTATTGCACTACGACCATCGCCTTCATCATGGGATGCACTGTGCAATGATACGCGAACGTCCCCACCGTCGCGAAGGTGATTGCCTTGCTCGCGCCGGGTGCAATACTTCCCGTGTCCCATGCGCCATCGTCAGCTGTTGCAGTGTGTGCCACGTTGTCTTTGTTCTGCCAGGTGATGGTTGTATTCTTCGCCACGGTAACCGATGATGGGCCAAAAGCGAAGCCCGCAATAGCAACGGTGTTCGGCGCACTGGTGGCCGGTGCAGAAGGTCCAGGACTCGTTGGAGTAGAGTACGATGAACCTTTCGTGCATCCTGCCAACAAGAGCAGGAAGACCGCAAACACGAGCAGTTGAGAAACGATCATTTTCCTTTGCATTTCTTACCTCTTGAAATTAATATTGATGTATCATCATTGTGACACTGCAACCGCTGTGCCAGACTAGACAAACACAGAAAGCCAGGATTGGCAGCAGAAAAGAGCGGTTTCGCAGAGGAGTAACGAGTGAATGAGGAGCAGGGTCCTCACCCGAAGAGCGGGAGAGTACATCCCATGTTGCGTTCCTTCTACAGCGGGATTCAGCCGGCCCGGCAACTCCCCACACGTTTCGATTGTATATTGGATGCAAGTTGAGGGACTGGTCCCACAGGTTGCTCTGTATTTTGGCCTTTTCCATGAATTTGATTTATATTGTGAATGAATTCTTTCCTTCGCGTGATTGTTGCATGGGGGTGAGCGCGCGAGCTCCTTGATCTTTCACATTTCCGCTTTCGGTCCGATCGATCATTATGACCCAGCAAGCTCGTACGGAGCTAACACCGTGGATGGTGATGATCCTGCTCCTCGCAGTGCAACCGGCTACCAGCCAGGAGGACCACCAGGCACGCGATGAGCAGTCTGGCACATCAGAGATCCGGGGAACCATTACGGTCACCCCGAAAGAAGAGTCGGCCGGGCAACATTCCCTCGATCCTATTCGCGAGAGATACACTCCACATGGCACAATTGACAACATGCTGATGTCGGGCCAAGAGGCGACTAACGCGTGGCAACTCTCCGAGCGCGCTGTTCTTTACCTGGAGGGATCGTCCCTCGACCAGCAAGCATACCGCACTCCTGAAAAACATCCGGTGCTCGACCAAAAGAACCTGCAGTTTCATCCGCGGGTCCTCCCGGTTCTGGCGGGAACCACCGTGGACTTCCCCAACCGTGACAATCTGTTTCACAACGTCTTCTCATACTCTCAGAGCAAAGAGTTCGACCTCGGCCGCTACCCGAAGAATGACTCCCGGGCGGTCACCTTCGAACGACCGGGTATCGTTCGTGTATATTGCGATATCCATTCGCATATGAATGCCACGATACTCGTGCTGTCGAATCCTTATTTTGCCATTCCGTCCGACGACGGGACCTACCGGATCCGGCACGTCCCCGAGGGCAAGTACACACTCGTGCTCTGGTATGACCGTGACGTCGTGGAGCGCAGGCCTGTGGAACTGAAGGCCGGGGAGACGCTTGAGCTGAATTTCACTTTTTGACACAGTCCATGATCAGGAACACCATCGGCGTTCTCTTTATCATCTCAATTCTCTCACCTACAGCTGTCGCACAAATCGGTCTGAGCGGCCAGACGGCCGTGCACTTTCTCAAGAGTTCTCCGTCCGAGTCTCAACGAACGGTCAATGAGGGTCGACCCTCGTTCGGCTGGGAGAGCGAGCTGTTCCTTGACGGCCGGATCAGTGACCGCGTCACTGCGCTGACCACGGTTCGCGTCGCGGAGAATCAGGTCATTAACGTTGACTATGCGGCGATCCGCATCACTGACCTTACGCCCCTCCATCTCAATGTACAGGCGGGAAGGTTCGACCTCCCCTTTGGCAACCTGGGAGAGCGGCGATTCCCGCGAAGAAATTTCCTTTACAGCCTTCCGCTCATCTATGAATACGAGACATCGCTCCCTGATCGACCGACAACCGCGGAGGAACTGCTCGCCGCCAGGGGCAAGGGAGGCGGCATGCCGCTCCTGGACGGCGGCGTCTATGACCTCGGCGCCATGGTGTTCGGCACATGGGGTATTTTTGATTATGCAATAGCGGTTTCGAGCGGCACCGTGAGTGCGACAACCTATGGAACCCAGAATTCCAATAGTGACGTGGGGACGGTGCTGCGCCTTGCCGTCACGCCGATCACGGGCCTCACCCTCGGAGGGGCCTATGCGCAGGGAGCGTACATGGAAGAACCCGCTCAGCCTGCAAAGCCGGACGTGAACGTCAACAACTTTCGGCAGCAGACCTTGGAATTCGACATGGAATTCAGCCGGGGCCATGCAGTTATCTATGGCGAGGCCGTACTGAACAAGTGGCCGGTTCCGCTGTCAACCGGCGATCTGGATCTCAATGTTTTCGGCTATTACATGGAAGGGAAGTACACGGTTATGCCGCGGCTCTACGTTGCTCTTCGCATGAGCGGGCTCCAGTTCGGAAACGTGATGCTCAGTCAACAGGAACAACCATGGGACTACAATGTAACTGAGCTGGAGGGCGGGCTGGGATACTTTCTGGAACGGGATGTCCTGTTCAAACTCGTCCGGAGGGAAACCCGCACCTACGGAGGCACTCAACCAAAGGATGGACTCACCGTACTCCAGCTCGTGGTGGCGTACTGACCATGACTTTTCGAAACAAAATCCTTCTCTCCATTTGGGGCGTCGTTCTGAGCCTGCTGCTGATCACATTCTTTGTGATCAACTTCTGGGCACGGAGCAGGATCGCCGGGACTTTTTCCGACGAGTTGCGGACGGGTGTCTCAACGATGCAGGTTCATGAGCAGCTCCAAACGGCACAGCTCATCCGTGCGTGTGTCGTCGTCGCGGAGTCCCCCCGGCTGCGCGCCGTTGCTGAATTGGGCGACCCGGCAACCGCTTCCCAGCTGCTCCAAGAGCTCACATCAACCACGCAAAGTCAGGTGTTTGTGTTAACCGACCGCACTGGCCGGGTCCTTGTCCAGCTCCTCCGCGGCCGGCAGCACCAGCTGGTGCTTTCAGAGAACGGGACGATTGAGGACGCACTTTCTTACCGGGCTTCAACGGATGTCTGGCTGGTCGAGGGAGGGGTCTACCGGATCGTGACGGTGCCCATTCTGGTAGAGACCGATCTTGTCGGAACACTCACGATGGGCTTCCAGGTCACCGGCGACGATGTGGCCTCGCTCAAACGAGCGACGAACTGCGATCTCATCCTGGTCGCGGGCGGGCAGACCTTTGCTTCAACCCTGGATTCGGCGGAAGCCCGCGCATTGCTCCCGGCAGTGACCAAAGTCGAAACCCATGTGAGCAGGTCGGGCCGCGACACTGTGGCCGGCAGCTTTACGCTCGCCACGGACGATGAAACGTATCTGGCCAACGATTTCCTCCTGAGCCGTGTTTCTTCGGCGGGCTCACCGTCAGTCTTTTATGTGATTATCAAGCCGCTTAGCCGGGAAGTGCGGCAGGCCGTGGCATCGATTATGGGAAATTTCGGCGTCGTGTCGCTGCTCTTCCTGACACTCACCACGGTTATCGGCCTTGTGATTTCCCGCAGCATGACCCGGCCCATTGCAGCCCTGGTCAAAGGAACAGATGAGATCGCCACGGGCAACTACGATTATGCTATCGAGGTCCATGGCGCGGACGAGCTTGCTGTCCTCGCCCGGAGGTTCATGGCGATGAGTACCTCCCTCAAGGGTCAAGTCGCCCAGATGGCAATGCTCAACCGGGACCTGCGTCAGCGAAACCAGGAACTCGATGACACCCTCCGGAAACTGCAGGCAGCACAGGAAAAACTGGTGAGAAGCGAGCGCCTTGCCGCGACGGGAAAGATGACCGCACAGCTGGCACATGAGATCAACAATCCCATCCACAACATACAAAGCTGCCTCCAGACCGCCCTGAATCGGCTCCCGGCAGAGGTCAAAGGTAAAGATCTAATCGAGACGGCCTACGGTGAGGCGGGAAGGCTTTCCCGGCTCACGGTGCAGATGCTCAACTTTTATCGCACGTCTCTCGTCGAAGATGTGATGAAGCCGACAGACCTGAACCAGCTTCTCGACGAGGTCGTTGCGCTGACAAAAGAGGACCTTGTACGCAAGGGGATCACGGTGGAAGCAGAGTTCCAGCATAACCTTCCGCAGATTCGCGGGTCAAGGGACAAGCTCAAGCAGGTGTTCCTGAACCTCATTACCAACGCTCGGGATGCGATGGCCGGCGGCGGCCGATTGGAGATCACGACGGCCGTACAGAGCAGCAATGTGCACATCAACGTCAAAGACACCGGAGTGGGTATCCCTCCCGGGAACCTGGATCGTATTTTTGATGCTTTCTTCACCACGAAAGGGAAAGTGAGCGGGGTCGGTCTGGGACTTTCTGTCAGCTACGGGATCGTCAGTCAACATCGCGGCTCGATCGAAGTCGAAAGCACGGTCGGGAAGGGCACGACCTTTACCATCGTTTTGCCATATCAGGAGGAGTGATGGCCACCCGCCCAAAACACAGGATCATGATAGTGGATGATGACCTGGCTTTCCGCCTTGGCACGCTGGCATTGCTGGAAGACCAAGGCTATGCCGCCGATGCCGCCGCAAGCGGAGATGAGGCGAAGAAGAAATTGGCCGAGCATCAATATGACCTGGTTCTTTCCGATCTTGTAATGCCTGGGACGAGCGGGATCGATCTTCTGACACACGCCCGGGGCACGCATCCGGAGGTGCCGGTAATCATGGTCACCGGATTTGCCTCGATCGGCACTGCCGTCGAAGCGATGCGTCTCGGCGCCCGTGACTACATCACAAAGCCTTGCGACAACGACGAGCTGATCATCAAGATCAGGCGGGCGCTGGAGGAGCAGCAGAAAGACCGCGAGCTGCGAAACCTGCGAGACGTCGTTCAGGAAGTCTACGCATTTGACAATATCGTCGGGCGGAATGGAAAGATGCGCGGGGTGTACAAACTGGTGGAGCAGGTAGCTGAAACGGACGTGCCCGTGCTGATCCTGGGCGAGACAGGAACCGGCAAGGAACTTGTCGCCAAGGCCATCCATTACAATAGCTCGCGCCGCGACAAGGCGTTCGTTGTGATCAACTGTGCTGCGCTTGCCGAGTCGCTGCTCGAAAGCGAACTCTTCGGCCATGAGAAGGGGGCGTTCACAGGAGCCCACCGGCAGCGACGAGGCAAGTTCGAAGAGGCGGAAGGGGGCACCGTTTTTCTGGACGAGATTGGTGACGTCCCTCTGCATATCCAGACCAAGCTCTTACGCGTCCTGCAAGAGAAGGAAGTCCAGCGACTCGGGGGGGATGAAACAATCGCTGTGGACATCAGAGTCGTTGCGGCCACGAACCGCGATTTGGGCGCAATGATCGGGGCGGGACGTTTCAGGGAGGATCTCTTCTACCGGCTGAACGTTTTCCCTATCAACATCCCGCCGCTCAGGGAGAGGATGGACGACCTGCCGGTCCTTACCGAACATTTTGTGAAAAAGCATGCGGCCCTCGCGCAGAGCCGCATTGAGCGGATTTCCCCCGCGTTGTTTCCTGCCATGATGAGCTACCAATGGCACGGAAACGTCCGCGAACTTGAGAATCTGATCACCCGCGCGATGATCAAGACCACGGGAGATACACTCGAGGCTATTGAGTTGCCGGCGGAGGAACATCGCGAGGCGGGTGCGAGACTTCCCGCCCCGTCACCTACAATGAACACACCGTTCAAGGAGTACCTCTCCACGATCACGCAGCACGCCGAAGAGACCTATTTGCTGCAAATGCTGCGGCTCCACAAAGGGAACATCAATCAGATTGCAAAGCTGATGGATGTCGATAGGAAAACCATATATCGGATGCTCACGGAATACCACATCGACCCCGTTTCCTTCCGTGGCTGATTGCTGTCCGAGGGAACTTCTTAAATCATAGCAAAAAGCCAGGCTGGAGGAGTCCGACCTGGTTTTCTTACTTTTACTGTAAAATGTACAAACCTTACTGTAAAAAACTTCAATTTTCCCCATTTTTCCCGCCGTTGGTTGGCCCACCCGTATAAAAACGCCGATTTTGACCCGCTAGAGCCATCTCCGGTATTCTGGCATATACCATGAGTCCTCAATAGAGAAGGCATTCCGCGGTATGCTGGCTCATCCCCCGCTCAGCAACCCGGAGGCCCTTGTATTAAACGTCATGAGGAGTCTTAGATGGAACTATCCGAGCCAAATGTTGCGCCTCTGGAGGAGCCCGTGCAGCAAGCATCTGAATCGCTGCACCCCCGCCTTGCATGGATCATGTGCTACAGGGAGACGAAGAGTGCGCAGGTCGTAGCAGACAAATTCCACATCAGCCGAAAGACGTTTTACAAGTGGCTGAAGCGCTACCAGGAATCAAACGGGGATTCCTTGAGTCTCACCGACCGGTCACGCCGGCCTCACACCTTCCCTCGCCAGACGCCTGAGTCAAGCGTCCAGCTGCTCAAGCAAGTCCGGAAGGAGACCGGGTTTGGTCAGCGTCGGCTCAGGGCCTATCTGGAGAAAAAGTACAACATTCTTCTCTCGGAACGTACGATCTGGAAGATCCTGAAGCAGCAACAGTCCCAGCCGAGCGTCGATCTGTAATCGTCCCGGCGCTTCCCCGAAAGCTGCCCCCGTGGTTATGCGTATGCATAAGCACCGGGCAGCTTTTTCATGATACCAGGTTCATGCATTTGTCCATTCGGGACGTGCAGTGACGTCGGGTGAGAAACAGCCGGTCCGCCCTTTCCTTCAGGAGCAAGAGAAGATAAGTTGCTCGGGGTGAAATCATGTTCGTCTTTTACACTGCAATTCGCTATATTTAGCCAGCCGTTCTCCATTGTTCATCTCACTTCTTCTCAAATTCCACCATGCAAGATCCGGCAACGGACCGCCCTGTCCATTCCGTGCAGTTCAGGCGAAGGCGGGCGCTCAACTGGCTGACCCTGGGGTTCACCTACGCTGCCATGTACATGGGGCGCTACAATCTCTCGTTTGCCAACAAGGCATTGTCCGACACATACGGTTGGGATAAAACACAGATCGGCGCGATCATCACGGCGGCCCTCACCATCTACGGCCTCTCCGCCCTGTTCAACGGCCCCATTGCCGACAGGATCGGTGGCCGAAAGGCAATGTTGATTGGAGTTTTCGGCTCGGTCGTTTTCAATATTGCATTCGGGCTGGGTGCCTACGTGGGCTTTCTCGGCACGGGTGCACTGCTCCTTTCGTACTTCGCGACTGCCTGGTCCTTCAACGCCTATTTCCAATCCTACAGTGCGCTGGCACTGATCAAGGTGAATTCGGGATGGTTTCACGTGCGCGAGCGAGGAGTCTTTTCCGCGATCTTCGGGTCGATGATCCAAAGCGGCCGCGCGTTGATCTTTGTCATCGGTGGGCTCGCTGTCACCTTCCTGCCCTGGCAATGGGTCTTCTTTATCCCATCAGTGATCATGGCACTTATGGGGGTGCTGACGTTCCGGTTTGTCCGTGACAGCCCCGACCAGGCAGGCTTCACATCATTCGACACCGCCGACGCCTCGAGCGGCGATACAGCCATCGTCAACTTTGCATATCTCGCAAAGAAGGTCTTCACCAACCCCGTTACCGTCACCATTGCGATTGCGGAATTCTGTACCGGCTTTGTCCGTCATGGCTTCGAGCAGTGGTTCCCCCGTTACATGCAGGAGGCCCAGGGCCTTAGCCTCGACTCGGCCGTGTTTCAGCAAGGCGCGTTCATTGTCGTCCTGGCCGGGATAGCGGGAGCCTTTGCCGCTGGCACTATTTCTGACTGGGTGTTCCGATCACGACGTCCCCCTGTCGCCTTCATCGGATACTTCCTCCAGGTCTGTTGTCTTGCCGTGATCTGGCTTTCCCCCGGACTCCCATGGATCATTGCGGCGTTCGTTGTCAATTCCTTCGCCATCAGCATGGTGCATTCCATGCTTTCCGGGACAGCATCAATGGATTTTGGGGGACGTAAAGCTGCCGCCTCGGCCACAGGGATGTTCGACGGCATGCAGTATATCGGTGGTGCGGCTGTAGGCTCCGGGATGGGATGGTTGCTTCAACACTTTGGATGGGGTGTCTGGGGTCCGAGCATGATCGGTTTCTCGGTGATCGGGGCGATTCTGATGATACGGTTGTGGAATGCGGTGCCGAAGGGGAAAAGCGTCACCCCGGCGGAGGTAGAGAAAGCCAGGGCGCGATAAGGGCAAAAGCCACGACTCGCGCCGAGCGTACGATTATCTTTCTGGTTCCTTCACCAACCAGAGCTTCTTCATTACCCGCTCCAGCTCTTCTCCTAGCATTGAGGAGTCAAGGGTCTTCTCCGGCTCGTTTGCGAAGACTGCATACGGCACCTTGAAACCGTTCACCTCCAGGACATTCGGGTCCTTCGCGGCGAGGTCCTCCCAGTCGTTCTCCCGGTAATAAAACTCCATTTTTTCATCCGGGAGAGAATGATAAAGGATCGAATCCTCCTCACCCTTGCGGGCACGCCGGCGGTTCTTCCGTACGGACTCCTCGTAGGAAACCTTGATATACATCAACACTGCCCTGCGCAGGACATCCGGATGCAAGCACCGCAACGCCCCGGCAATGCCATCACTCCCCCCCCGGGCGAACTCCACGAGCGCGGTCTTCTTTTCATGATAATGTGGATAACGCGCAAGTTTCTTCCGATACTCCAGCGACAACCTCTCGATGTAGAGATTCCAAATGAATGGATCTTTGAACCAGTATTTCTCGTCGGTCCAAAGCCGCGGCTTGCCGTTCTTCGAGAGGATGTCATCGATCTCGAAGGTTTCCCACACATACACGAAATCATCCAGCTCTTCGAGTTCGCCGATGTGGAACCGGCGGACACGTTCTTCGACAGGAGTCTTCTTGAGAAAATCGATCACTTCCGACTTGCCTGCCGCCGGGCGTCCGGTGACAATGACGACAGGAAGATGTGGCGTTTTCAACGATGACCTCCGATTCTGCAATGACAGGCTATTGTATTCGCTCCAGGAACAGAGATTGTTTGGGAGTAATGCGTTTCTCCTTTCGAGCCGCATTCTCCACCGCGCTGAAAACCGTCTGCTGCAGTGAAATCGCCCGGGGAAGTTCAACCCCGATGTATCGTTTCGCCTCACCTACAAGATAATCGCTGGCAGCACCGATATACATCCGCTTCCTGTCGAGAGGTTTGCCTTGCACGGTAACATCGACAAGCTCCTTCGTTCCATCCGGTTTCTGCTTCCACTGGATGGTCATGCCTGTCATCTGGATCGCGGGGCGCTTTTCCAGGTAAAACCTGGCCACGGTTTCCAATTCTTCCCCGCTCAGCTGAAAGGTCATCAACACGTTGCGAAAAGGCAAGACCTCGAAGAGGTCCCGCTTCGTGATGTTCCCCGCACTCAGGTCCTTCCGAATACCATGGTCGTTCATAAACGCAACATCAGCATGCGCAGCTTCTCTTTGTGCCTCGGTTATGAACGTGCCGATCGCGCTTCCACCCGGCTTACGCACCCAGTCCCCGGTCAGAGTGGCAATGACCTCGCTGTATTCCTGGTCAATGGTCGCTTGCATGGAGTCCACCAGAGATGACACTCTGCTCGCTGTTCTGTCCTTTCCCGGCCAGAGTTGGATAAGGGATCCGGTGGCGGACACGACTTTCCCGTTGTCAACTGTGACATCAAGCTCCCCGAGATTCTCGCAGTTCGAGCCGGTCTGCACAATGGCGACATGGTTCACGATCTTGGGCGTGCGAAGGCGGGTGTGCGAGTGCCCCCCGATGATGATGTCCAGGCCGGGAGCCTCCTGGGCGAGTACTGAATCATCGTCAACACCCTGGTGTGTGACCGCAACAAGAAGATCCACCTTAGGGCGAAGTTCGGCAATATACTTTCTTGCCGTCTCCACAGGAGAGAGAACCTTTATCCCCACGAGGCTGCTTTGATTCACGAGTCCATACAATTCCTGGGACATCAGGCCGATGAAGCCGACTTTCACTCCCCCCCGTTCGATGATCGCGTACGGCTTGTTGTTCACGGCGAATTCACCCTTTGTATTTACCAGGTTCGCCGAGAGCGACGGGAAAGACGCGATCTTTGTCAGCCGGACAAGATTGTCCTGCCCGATATCAAAGTCATGATTGCCGGGGCAGCTCACATCGTAGCCGATCCTGTTCATCATTTCGTACAGCGCTCCCCCGGAAGCACCCTTGTACTCGATGTCGCTAATGGGGTTGCCGGTCATGACATCTCCGGCATCGACGAGGATCGTCAATGGCTTCATGGCACGCAAGCTGTCAACCCGAAACGCGAGCTCCTTGAAGCCGCCGACCATCGGCTTGGGCGTGGTTCTCACCCAGATCGCTTCGTGCGGGACGAAGCTGGCGTGCATGTCGTTGGTGTGCAAAAATGTGATAGTTTTGGGCTGTCCTGGCGCGGCGGGAGCGCAAATCAACGCTGCAAGGAGCAGGAAAGCCCCAAGTGGCCCTTTCTGGTGGCCAAGAATGTGCATGAACATGGAGGATGTGCCGCTCGTGATATGAATGAATTGTAAAGAATAAAGTAAGAAAAAGGTTCGAAGGAAACTAGTGCTATTTCAAGCCAGCCACTTGATTGCGGGGTTCTGATTTGATATTTTTAGCACATGAATCTCCCCCCCGAACGGACGTTCCAGTCGCTGCTTGCCAACAGCGTTAGCTGCTTCGGTGATCGTGTCGCCCTTTCTACGGTTGATGGCGACTCGCTTACGTACAACCAATTTGCAGAACAGGTCAGACGGGTGGCAGATTTGTTGCACGCACTTGGCGTGGAGCCCGGAGACCGGGTGGCTATCCTGAGCGAGAACAAAGTGACGTGGGGAGTGGCATATTTTGCCATTGCGACGTCAGGCGCGATAGGTGTCCCCATCCTTCCCGATTTCCTCGAGAAGGATATCGAACATATCATTAATCATTCGGAAGCCAAAGTCCTATTCGTTTCCGAGAAGCTGCTCCCGAAAATCACAACCCTCGTACTGCCTTTGCTGCACGCGACAGTCCGACTCGAATCGTTCACGGTCATTGGCCGGCCGGATCTGAATGCTTCCACCGACCGCCCGCTCGGGTCGAATCCCCTCCAGTTTTCCCATGTAGCCGGTGAAGATGATGTCGCAGCGATCTTCTATACCTCCGGTACGATGGGATTCTCAAAGGGAGTCGTACTGACCCATAGCAACATCATCTCGGACGCCATCGCAACGGTGGCCATTGTCCCCCTCTCGCATGACGATCGAATGCTGTCAATCCTTCCCCTTGCGCATGCATACGAATTCACGATCGGCCTCATTACCGTGCTGATGGTCGGAGCCTCCGTGTATTATCTTGACCGCCCTCCCACGGCTCCGGTGCTGCTTCCTGCGATGGGCAAGGTGCGCCCGACGGTCATGCTCTCGGTGCCACTCATCATTGAGAAGATCTATAAAGCAAAGATTCAGCCCCGCTTCTCAAGCAGTCCCCTCTTTCGGCTGCTCTCAAAGACCTCTATGACACGGAGGGCGATTTCCCGGCTCGCCGGCAAGAAGCTGATGCGCTCGTTTGGCGGAGCCGTGCGTGTGTTCGCCATTGGCGGGGCACCCCTTGCCGCGGACGTCGAGATGTTCCTCCGGGAAGCTGGCTTTCCCTACGCCATCGGATACGGCTTGACAGAAACCTCTCCCCTCATCGCCGGATCCGATCCCAAAGGGACGCGCTACCGATCCACGGGCAAGCCGCTCCCGGGCACACAATTGCAGATTCTTGACCCTGACCCCGCGACCGGCGAAGGAGAGATTGGGGTCAAGGGGCCGACCGTAATGAAGGAGTATTTCCGGGATCCCGAACGGACAGCTGAGGCTATGACCAGGGACGGCTGGTTCCGCACGGGGGATCTTGGGGTCATTGACGAGGATGGATACGTCTTCATTAGAGGCAGACTCAAGAACATGATCCTCGGTCCCAGCGGCAAGAACATCTATCCGGAGGAGATCGAGTCTGCTATCAACGAATCAGACCTCGTTCTTGAATCGCTGGTGTTCGAGCACCAGCAGAAGCTGATCGCGCGCGCGCATCTCAACTACGAAGAAATGATGAAGAAGTTTGCCTTGCACGGGCTGAACGAGCATGAAATGCGGCAGCGCATCCACACGTTCCTGGAAGACCTCCGACGGCAGGTTAACCAGCGCCTTGCTACGTTCTCCCGCCTTCATCGGATTGTGGAACAGCCGGAGCCGTTTGAGAAAACACCAACGCAGAAAATTAAGCGGCATCTCTACGAATCGTACCCCAAGAAATAGCCGCGCTCAACCATGACGACACCAGCCCCGCCCGCGCCGCCGGTTCTTCGCCTGAATGGCGGGAGGCCTCTCCTGGAACGCGTACGGGAGCATCCCTGGGAAAATCGGGTCACCTTCAATCCGGCCTGCGCACTCGTCACCGATCCGAACGAACTTTCTTCCATCATTTCCTCTCTTCCGTTTGGTCCTGAAACCAGGAAGCGGCTTCAGGCACAACGCGCACTCTGTTTCCTTTTGTACAGGGCTCAGGGTGAGTGGACTCCAGCGTATGACCATACCCGATCCGCGATCGGACTCGCTGTCCTCAGCGCCGACTTGAAGCTCCTGGCACGGCACACCACACCCGTCCTCCTGCCCGACCGTGAATACGACAACCTGGGCGTTGAGGACGGGAGGATAACCAGGGTTGGGGACCGGTACTTCATGTTCTACTGCGCTTACAGCGCGCACCCCGAACATCCGAATGCCTCATCCGCCAATCATCCCGGAGGACATAACCAGATCCGGCTTGCCGTCGCCAGCACGCGTAACTTCGTCCTTTGGGAAAAGCATGGGTTACTGGATAGTGATTTCAATAATGTGCACAACAAAAATGCCATGCTTCTGGAAGGAACGATGAGTGGCCACTACACGCTCCTCCATCGCCCGATGGAAGGGGAACATGCGATGGCGATTCACTGGGCAACGAGCAGCGATCCCCTGGGGCCATGGAAGAGCAAAGGCCTTTTGATGAGCCCGCAACCCAATCCCGTGTTCAAGGATACATGGATAGGCGGTGGAGCCCCCCCTCTTCTGCTGTCCGATGGCCGCTCCCTCATGATTTTCCACATTGGAAACCGGAACCATGAGGGAGCGCGGGAGTACGACCTCGGGCTCGCTGTGCTGGATTTTCGCAAGCGGGAAATAATCGAAAAGAGGATTGACCCCTGGCTCCGTCCGGAGTCCCCCGCCGAAACACAGGGTGATACTGCGCTTGGTGTGAACAACGTGGTGTTCATCTGTGGCGCGTATTTCTACCAGGGCGATTTGTATTTTCCCTACGCGGGGGCGGATAGCGTGGTGGTTGGAGGGATGGTGAGGGGGACAGACCTCCGCACGTTCCTCGGAACCTGAATGCGAGACGTTCTTCCTCACCCCGCCAGTGTCCGCACACTGAACCCCTTGCGCAGCGAGGCTGTCGACCCCGGAGACAATACCCTCACTTTCCTTCGCTCCCCGGCATCAAGATCAAAATAGTTGTCCTCAAATACCGCATTCCCTCCCCATGCTTCAAGCCGGACGTTCTTTGCGAAGGTCGAAGCCTCAACGATAACAACATTGTCCCCATCCTTGTCCGTAGCGATGCGAGCCCAGACCCTTGCCCTTGGAAGCTTCAAGTGTTTCGGCTCTTCGAAAAAGAAGCGGTTCTCCACGGCAACGCCATCATCCATTCGGCAACGCACGGACAAATAGTGCGTCGTGGCGTCGAGTTCATTCCAGACACTTCTATCTACACGAAGGACTTCGGCGGAGGAATTTGCTCCCGTCGAGACATGCTGCCTCTTTTTCCAGGCGGCCCGCCCGGAAAAGGACCGCAATGCCACGGTGAGTTCGCCCGCGCATGCATCAAGCTTGTCATTCGTGATCCAGATTGCAACCCCATCGTCTTCTCTCTTGCAGCTCACGAGAATGGGCGCGAAGAACTTCTTTGCAAAGTAGTATGCCGCCTTTGGCCTGAGGGCACTGTCGATGACTGCCCAGCTGCTGACCGGCCAGCAGTCATTCAGCTGCCAGAAGAGCACCCCTGCGGTGTCGAACTTCCGCCGGCGCCAATGTTCCGCAGCGCGCTTCAAGGCTTCCGCCTGGACGAGTTGCCCTTTGTATATGAAATCGCTAAAGTCCGTTCCAATCTGGTAGTGGGCAGCCTGGAAGCGTACCAGCCGTTCGGTTCCCTCCACCTGCTTATTGTGATGCTCCATGACACGGCTCTGCGGGTGCCAGTCCTGCGGCAACATCGCCTCCGCAAGCGTGGAACGGTTGGCGGGAGCCTGAAAACCGAATTCGGTCACAAAACGAGCATTGTCCTTCTCATACTCCGGGAAATCCTTCCAGGAGCTCCAGACGTTCCATTGGTGGTGATTTCCATCTGCTTCCCCGTTCGGGAAACCGCGCCCGAACGGAGAACTCCTCCAGTATGGACGCGTCCCATCCTCAGTGGTGCACACATCGGGAAGAATGTCGCGGAAGATCTTCGATCCGCGCATATCGTCCGGGCCCTCGTCAGGGTGCTCCGTGCAGTAAAGCCATTCGCATTCGTTGTTGCCGCACCAGAGGACAATGGAAGGATGGTTGCGCAAACGCCTCACCACCTGCTTTGCCTCTTCCCTTGCCTCGCGCAGGAACTCCGGATATTGCGGATACTCACCGCATGCATACATGAAATCCTGCCATACCATAAATCCAAGCCTGTCGCAGAGATCATAGAAAACATCCTGCTCATAAAACCCTCCTCCCCACACTCTGACCATATTCATGGAAGCATCGCGCGCCGCCGTGAGAAGGGTCTCATACGTGGAGACAGGGATTCGTGGTATGAAACTGTCCGATGGGATCCAGTCGGCTCCTTTGCAGAAGATTTTCACGCCATTGACCTCGATGATGAAGGAGCGCCCGGCACCATCCCGTTCCTGGAGCAGCCGCACCGTGCGTATTGCAACGGGGACCTCCAGCGTGTGCAACTCCTCATCTCCGCTGATCAGCGAGAGGACGGCCTTGTACATGGGCTGCGCACCGTACCCGTTGGGCCACCACAACTGCGGTCCATGCACGTGAACGCTGAACTCGACAGCTCTTCCCTGTATCGGGACCGTATGCTCCGCATACGCTTCGCTCCCCGCAACAAATGCTCGCAGCTTGAGCTGCCGCCGGGTGCAACGCTCCACATCCACGGAGAGGTGGAGAATGGCCTCGTCCCGGCTCAACGACTCCACGCTGACTCTCGGGTTCTGCAGCCTGCCGCTGGAATACCCCTCCAGCCGCATATTTCGCCAGATACCGGACGTGGTAAGCCTTGGGCCCCAGTCCCATCCAAAGGAATACTGAGCCTTGCGTGCGTACACGCGATGCGGTTCCGATGCGACATCGAGCTTGCCGTAGCGCCGCTCGAGCTGCCGCGTGCGAATTACCGGAGAATCAAAGACGATCTCGATCACATTCCGCCCCGCTCGAAGGAATCGCTTGAGGTCCAGCCGGTGCGCAATGAACATATTGGCTGTCTCCCCCACTTTCTTCCCATTGCAGAAAATCGCGGCAAACGTATCAAGCCCGTCTGCCACCAGTACAATATGCACCTCTTTCAGAAACGTCGCCGGGAGACGGAATTCCCGCCGATAGATCCATTGCTGCGAATCGACCCACTGAACGTCGTTCTCGTTCATCCGGAAGAAGGGATCCGGAATCACTCCATTGGCAAGCAGGTCGGTATGGACTGTGCCGGGGACGCTTGCCGGCATCCACCGGGTAGCTCGTCGCTGCGCGGTTGGCAATGTGCCGTACGCGTTTCGGGCCTTGAAGGTCCAGAAACCGTTCAGATCGAGAAGCTGCATAGACACCTGGAAGTTATTTGACTAGAAGCATCTTTCGCACCTCTGTCCGTCCGCCGCTGAGCAGCGTGGAAAAGTACAGACCGCTCGCACGGTCCGCAGCATTCCATGTAACAGTGTGTATCCCTCGGCCGACCCAGCCCTGCACAAGAATAGCCACATCCTGCCCCAGGGTATCGCTGACCTTCAGGACAGTGTATCCGCTGCTCGGCATGGAGAAGCGTATCGACGTCGTCGGATTAAAGGGATTTGGGAAGTTCTGGTATAACATGATCCCATCCGGCAGCGAAGAAAATTCCGATCCCTGGACATCCGTCGTCAAATTGTAGAGCGCTTGAATGTCCTGATACGACAGGGCATAATTATAGATCCTCACTTCGTCAAGTATCCCGTTGAACGAATAGGTGCCCTCAACAGGCAGACTGCGGCCGATCGAAAGATCGGACGTCGTTTGAGCGATCGTGCCGGAGAGGGAGGTAAATGCATCAAGCTCTCCATTCAGGTAGAGTTCAAAATCTGCACCGCTATACACCGCCACCACATGGTAATCGGTATTTAAAGCCAGGGGTGTCCTGGAGTCCAGGTCCCTGGTTGCCGTGGAGCTTTTGACTGTCCAACGGAGCCGGTTGGAGGGATTGCTGAGGGAAATCTTCCACCGGTTCTGCCAATTCCCATGGGAGATCGGATATTGCTCGCGGTCCGGATAGAATGCCCTGACATTCATCCAGAACGCGACAGTGATCGAACTGTCACAGTTCAACGGCGGCGTGTTCGGGACTTTGATCCAGCTCGAGGAACCATTGAATGAGTACGCCCGGGCGGGATTTCCCAATCGGTCGCTGACAAGGGTCGCCCCATTGACGGTGCCATTGTCCTGAAATCCGCTTTCATCATTTGCGTTGCCATTGAAAGGGAAGTACGCGATCAACTGTCCGGACTGGGTAATCCGAAAATCCCGCACTTCAAGTTCCACGCTGTCTGTCGCCTGTCCCCCATGACCGTTGCTGACGGCGCACCGCACGAAGTAATTGCCTGGAGTTCCAGGCGCTGTCCAGGTAGCGATGGAGTCGGAGCCTGACACGCTTCCCGGTCCTGCGCCCCACGAGTAGGTGAGCGGGTAGCCGGAAGGATCGGACGCGGAACACGTGAGGATGCTGGTTGCGCTGAGGTCAACCTTTCCCGGATGCGCAAAAATCCTTCGAATCAAGGGGGGCGGTCCGGTCGAGTCCACGACGTTGATGTTCACCGCCGCACTGTCCGCCCCTCCTTTCCCGTCTCGGACCGCACACCCGATCAGATAGACTCCCGTTGAAGAGGGAGCATTCCAGGTCACTTCCCGCCCGGTTCCCACAAGATTTCCAGAAGATGCAGACCAGGTGATGGCCAGCGTATCTCCGTCCGGGTCAACCGCTGTGCAGAAGAGCGTGGAGGAGTGGTTTGGATAGATGAGATCCGGAAGAGCTCCAAGCCCCTTGATCCTGGGGGGATTGTTCCCCGGAACACTCCCCGAGTGATAATCCACCACCACTCCGTTGATGATCATCTTCAAACCTTGATACGTCGTAGTCCCGCCCGCCGGCGTCACAACAAGCACAACAGCGCCTTTGCCGGGCACATCAAATGACGTCTGGCCGCTCACGTTATGTTTCAGAAATGCGTTGGTGACCGCATCGTAGAGGTCATGCTGCCCCGCTCCCGCATCCAGCTCAACCGTGTGAAGGGAGGAGTCTGGATTGAAGTAGAGATACGAAGCATACGCCGAGTCATGGAAATAGTCCGTCTTCAGAAGATCCAATCTCAGAATGCCGGGCACATTTGTTGAGTCTATGATGCCTCCCAGAATTCCCACATGCGACGAGCTGTACAGTGCCAGGTTCGTAAATCCCCATCCTCCGGATATGGCGTCCCCGGTTGCATACGGGCTCGCTGATCCGTCTGGTTGGTGCTGGCGCATCGCTTCGTGCCCGATGTAGCCGTTCGGATCGTAGACGTGTGACCACTCTTCGCTGTCCTGGTTCTCATCCGGCAGGGAGTTGGGATAGAACAGGCGTGCGGCATTGGAAGCGTTCAGGGTCCATTTGCCAATAGCGCTGGCGAAGCGCTCGTCATAGCGCACGAGCGGGACGAGGGCGCCGACCTGTTCAAACGTATTCATCAGAAAAGGATAATCGTTCGATCCATTGATCTCTCCGATCAGACCGGAGCAGTCATACCCCCCCCATTTTCCGACAATCGCGCCCCAGGAGCGGATGGGGCTGAGATCGAAACACCAGTTCACAATCTTCGGGATATCGTAGTTCGTGCCCAGCTCGGCATTCATGCGGGCAGCGGCATAGGCACCATACGAGAGCTGTAATTCGTAGGCGGGGTTTGACGGATATGAATTCAAGAATTCCATCGAGAGCTCGGCGGCCGATCGGTACGTGATCTCTCCGGTCTTGACCCATGCGTTGTAAAACAGCCAGGCAAGTGCACCTGCCGCTTCCGGTTCGTGATACTGTTGCGGTATGTCGTTCGGAGTCATCGTAAGGAGTTTCCACCCACGGTGGTCCATGTTGGGCACGTGCCAGGGGGTGGTGGCGCCCCCCATGCTTTTCACCGCCTGGAGCCATCGATCAGCCACGGACAGGAATTGCCGCTCCGAATCTCCCAGCCCGGGATAGAGCCAGTATAGTTCATAGAAAAAGACGTTGGGCATCACGTCGTACCACCAATCATCGCCGCTGTGAGCAACCTCATTGTTGAGGTAGACCAGTTCCTGAGATTTGATGTTGAAGAAATCCTGGCTCATCACCACCCAGTTGTTGCCGTTTTGATTGCTCTTATCTAACCCTGCCAGCGTGGCGCCGATGATGGATGGGAGCACATTGATTGCCTCCGAGTTCCCGGGGTCGGTTGTGCCGACCACGGTGTGCAATCCGAAGGTTTTCTGGGAGGGGTAGTTTGCCGGATTGTTGTTCCAGAAAATCAGAGGAAGGTACTGTCCGCTTGCAAGGAAATTGTACACGAGTGAATCGTAACCCCGGGCAACATTTCTCCAGTCTCTCATGAGGTACGGCACCGGGTGATCGGGCATGGCATCAATCCGCGGAATGGAAAGCTGCTGTGCCCGGGCGACCGCCGGGAATACTCCGGCAAGGAAGAGGAGCATTACGCCATATCGGATCACGTTCTTCATAATCACACCTGACTCTCATTCTCACTTCTCACTTCTCGATTCCCTGTCCCGTGTCGAGATTCTCTCCATGTAGCGTCGTGCTTTCTCCCCGTGCAGCACAATGAGCGCCTTCCTCTTGAGTTCGACAGCCACAACCGCTTCCTCTCCACCGGGAACGGCGAAGAACGCCGCCAGGACCTCCCTGGACGATACGCTCCGGATCTTTCTGGCGTGCATGAATTGTTTCGACAGATCATAGCGCTCTACTTCCAACAGGGTTCCGACAGCTTCGATCGTGGATTCGGCCCCTGAATTCCGGTTCAGCGTCGCGGAATCCTTGATCCCATCATAGCAACGCCCCGAAGTCGGATCATATATGGGCACACCCAGGACATTGTTACCGAGCAGCCAGGATGCCGCCAGGCCTGCCATGACGAGATACTCCTGCTTCCCGGTCACTTCATAGAGTCGGACAAGCCCAACAGCCATAGGACGCACCCCATAGGCGATTTGTTCGAACCGCACGCGCGATGTTGAATCCGCGACGTCCATCTCCTTGAAGAACCCGTTGATGAGCAGGCGGCTGTAAAAACCACGTGCTTCACGCTCGGCAGACCCCACCATTCTTCGGTCCTGCAAGAGTCGACCGGCCACGCACAAGGCCTCCGTCTGGCCATTCCCCCACATATGCCACATTGTTTCCCAGGAGCGGTGGAGTCCGAATGGGTATGTCGCTTCATCGCCGTCCTGCATGGTCATCAGACCATCAGCGAGTTTCCGGAGACACAGTTCAGCTGCGGTATCCCCCGTGGCAACGCCATATTCTGCCAACCCGAGCATGAGCTCCGATGAGACATCGGCACCGGAGCCGTACGGAAGCCATTGGGGCACGCGAAACCCATGCGTGACAACCGACTGGTCATACGGTTTCAGGAGGCTGTCTATGCGAGGAAGGGATCGGCGTACGCGCTCGCCGAGCTCACCAGCAAGCGAGGGATCCACACCGACAAGCACCCTGCAGCCTGTGGCCATGGCCCACACGCCGCGCGCTCCCCACCAGCCGAACGATTTCTGGCTTGTAACACCGGTCTGATTGATGGAATGGTCGTCGAAGATGAAATTGTAGAAGTCGCCGTCGTCGGTCTGCATATCGGCCACAAATGAGAGCAGGCCGCGCGCTCTAGCCAGGCTTTCGTCATCCTTCGTCAGCTCATAGTGACGCAGAGAAACCACCGCCGCCCGTGCGGCATCATCGACGCAGGCGATTCCTTCCGGACCCGATTCTGCAGCCCCCACCCAACCATAGTCCGGAAAATTCGAATAGATGTGCACAATGGTGACACTGTCACCGCGGAAGGCAATCCTTTCCGAAAGATGATCAAGGTGACTGAAGTTAATGAGCGATGGGAACTCTTCCTTCGTGTCCGGCTGCGCACAGCCGGCCAGCAGGACCATGCTCAGGGCAAGAGGGATCATTGTTTTCATGAAGAACCATCCTACGATTCAGAGATTCGGCCTGATAATGCTCTTGAGTGTTTTTCCCTCTTTCTGATGGCTGAGCGCCTCGTGCACACCGGCAAGAGGAAAATTGTGGATTACGAACTGACCGACATTGACCGCGCCGGTTCGAAGCACGGCAATGGACCGGTCGAAGGTATGGGGATTCACATAGGACCCGACGATCGAGAGCTCCTTGAAATAGACGAGATTCGGCTCGACCGGAATTGTCGCCCCGAGGGGGCTCACGCCGAAGAATTCTACGGTCCCTCCCCGCCGTGCCAACTGGACGGCCAGCTGCATCGTCGCCGCTTTTCCTACACACTCGATGACCACGTCGGGCCCTTCCGGGGTGCGGTCAAGGACAGCTGCCCGGACGTTTTCGGCGCCGGGATCGATTGTCGCCCATGCTCCGAGGAGCGCCGCGAGAGCACGCTTGTCTGCCAGCGGTTCCACAACAATAACTGCGGAGGCGCCGGCGTGCTTCGCAAGCTGCAGCATTAACAACCCGATCGTTCCTCCCCCCAGGATGACCACGACATCCCCCGCACGGATATTCGCCCGGTCGATCCCATGGATGGCGCAGGAGAGGGGCTCCACGAAAGCGGAGACCTCCGGAGCCATGTCAGACGGAAGGAGGTAGGCCTGATGTGCAGGAACAATACAATACTCCGCCATCCCGCCGTCGATGTCTACGCCCAGGGCGCGCAAGTTGCTGCAGAGATGAATCAGGCCGCGGCGACAATAGTAGCAGGTCCCGCATGCGATATTCGGGTCCACAGCTACCCGCACTCCTTCTTTTGCCGCCGGTAACGATGCCGATATTGAGCCTGCATCGTCCACGATCCCCGCGTATTCGTGTCCGAGCACCACGGGAGGCGTGGACCGCGCGGTGCCTTCGACAATGTGCACGTCGGTGCCGCAAATACCGCACGCCTCTACTTTGATCAGGATCTCCCCCTCACGAATCTTGCGGAGAGGTTTGTCGGTAACCCGGAGCGAATGAGGCTTTTCAAAAAGGGCTGCTTGCATTATTCTCTTCTCTGTAAACTTTTGAGTTCTCGGTGTTCCTTGTGTTCGTCTTGTGCCTGGCTAGAATGACACTTCAAGAATCTGACTCCCTCCCTTCCCGGTAAAGGCAATCTCGTACCCCTGTGTCCCGCTCGTTGAGGGAGCAGTTCGTCTGAAGACCTTCACCCGTCCGTCCACGGTGGCTCTCACCGGGGGCCGGGGCGACACCACCTTCGCAACGACCTTGTGCCCGTCGAATGAACTCAAGTCTACCTTCAGTTTCCGCCCCGTCTTGTCCATGGAGACGGACCGTACGATGGCATTGACGCGATCCAAATATGGACCGGTTGCTTTGCCGAGGTTCGCGTTCCATCTGTGCGACTGCGCCATATCCATCGGCAAGACCCGCGAAGCAAGTGCTTTCCCGTCGGTCGTCAGCGTTTGTACTTCTGCCCCCGTGCCGCGTTGTTCCACGCTCTTCCGCCCGAGGAACCAGAGATCATACTGCGCGGATCTCAGGTCATCAGGCACTCCGCCCCCGATCGAGATGTTCCACTCACTCTCGGTAACACCAAGAAGGTGATAGAGGGTGAACAGATAGAACCCGCCGGCCCAGAGGAACGACGGCTTGTCGATCCTCCCATACTCCGGCGAAGAGGGATCGGAGTAACGATATTCGTACATTGCCGGATGCCCCATGGGGCTGTGCACGATGCCTTCCAGGGTCATGGTCTGCTTAAAGAACTTGAATGATTGGCTCAAGCTTCCGGTAGACTGCAGTCCAAGCGTGTACCAGGCATTGTTGTGCGGCCAGACACCGCCATTCGCGTACAGGTAGGGATCGCCCGCCTCATTGCCCACCAGTCTGAAGAATGCACGCACGGAGTCCGTATTGAAATCTACGGGAAAAACCGTCCGGACGCCAATGCTCGGAGCCACGAGAACTTTCGAGGCCGTCTCCATCATGGCGCGGGCATTCTTCACAGGAAGAAGCCCGAATGACGGGGCCAGAAGCGACCCCATGTAATAGTGCGTATCTTCTTTATTCCCATTGAAATTGATCAGGTACCCGAGTTTTGCATCCCAGAGGCGTGACACGAGGGCTATCTGCATCTCGTCAGCCATCCGCTCATAACCGGCCAGCTTGTTCTGGCTCAGCCCGAGAAATGAGCTGATGAACTCATATTCCCGCAGTGCGCGAATCGTCAGGATCGTAATGAACGCGCGGGGGCCCTCGTTGCGGCCAATGTCCCACCAGTCGGGCCGGAAGGCATACATGAGACCATCGGGCTTCCTCTGTCGTAGAATCTCTGTAAGGGATTTCGTGACCAAGGGATAGAGATGTGTCGCTGTTGCTGTGTCTGCCGTATGCCTCAGGTAACTGCCGTTCAGCAGGATGAACCAGAGATGATTCCAGTTGTCCGGGGTGCACATTTCGGTTTTGAAGCCATCGTCTCTCCAGTAGTACGCGTGCGGGATGATGTTGCCCGCTGAAAGAGACATGATGTAAAGGAGGTCCCGCTGCACGCGTTCCGGGTCGAAGTTCACCGCGGCCAGGTCGGTCAGAAGGACGTCGTGCGTGAAAAAGAAATTGTACTCCGCCGGGCATGGCATGGGAACTATTGCCCCATTGAGGTAGTGTGCATTGGCCGCAAGAATGGCGCGTGCCCACGCTATGGAACTGTCCACCCAGGCATCGCCGGTTCTCATCGTGAAATCTTCGTATGCTTTCTTTTGGACCAATTCATCATATGCCTGAACCTCTTTGGCCCAGGTGGCAGCCAGCCGCCGGTCCAGAGCGTCGGCTTCCTCAGGTTTGCAGCTTGCGATGTATTGGATAATCAACATGGAATCTCCGGGCTGCACCTGCTGATCATAGACGAATGCTGCCGCGGCATTGCCGCGGGCACCGTTGGTGAAAATGCGGCGGCCAAGCACCAAGCCTGAGTCCACCCAGCGGGATGCGCCACTGTCGGCAATCCCCAGCTCACCTGCATCGGTGGTCCAGGATGCAGGCACCGCTCCCGCATTACCCACAAAAAGGCAGGTCATCCCGGCCTGTGGTTCCGGGAATTGCGCCATAAGGGTCGTGCCGGCCGCACTTACTGCCGTTGATGCCGAGTCGAGCCGCGCATATGTCTGGCAGGTGCGAAGCGTGGCTTTCAGGTGAGTGTACGCTTCGAGCCGGACAGCGCGGGATGTACGGTTGCGTATGCAAAGCATGTAGACCATCGCCGGTTCATTCAGGCAGAATTCATAGGACATCCGGAAATCCAGGCCGTCTTCACTGCGTGTGAACTGAACCCTATGTGGGCTTACAGAATACTCCCACCCCTCCTTCCCGACCCAGCGGCGGCGCCCGCCGTCAACCCCGATGCCAACCACCATCGGCCTCGATTCCCCTCGTTTCCAGTAGTCCGTGCTCAGGTCAATACTGTTCGCAACGGGATAGAACAAACTGATGCGGGCAGGGAGCGGTCGGCTGCCATGGAACTCCGCTCCCGCATATCTGCCCCCTACCTCAACCTGGCCGAACCTGCCGCTGAACCGAGTCTCCGGGGCGCTCTGCCCGGCCCAGGCATCAAGCATGAGCATGGCGCATGCCCAGCCAGGCAATAGCATATGCGCAATCCAAAAATGCTTGGCCCCGCGTTTCATACTACCCCCAATCGGGTTAATGATGCTCCGCCCCGTTCGATCGTTACGTCTTTCTTGATCACTGTCGAGCCCGTCTCCACCAGAACCGTGCCCTTCCCGCCCTCATCGGAGCACACGAAAACCAAAGTCTCCACTCCTACCTTCATCGCGATCGCGAAAATGTCTTCACCACGGCAGGAGGTTTTGACCTTGCTCCCCACCCGGAGAGCATAATCGGTCGTCACGGGGCGCGTAGCATAGAGCGTACCCCCGAAAAGGAAAGCATCGATCGTTTCTCCACGGTACAAAAGGTCTTTTACGGCGATCCACTCCCACGCTGCAGGTATCGATGGATTGATCTCCAGTCCCGACAGACTCGGAGCAACGCCAAGCAACCCTTCAATGCCCAGCCACATATACGTCGGCGGCGTCCAGGGACTGAGGGGCATCCCGAGACTCACACATTTTTCACCATGGAACCGCTCCGCAAATTCTCCCGGAACGATGTTCCCCGCTTCCCTTGGCGTTCTTGGTTCGCAAACACGAAAGATGTTCGTCATCCCTTCGACCATTTTCTCCGGAGCATTTTTCCGTAGACAGAAGGAAATCCAGGCCGTAAGGTTGGGCCAGACGCCACCCACAAGCTGGTAGCCGAATTCCGGATCGTACCTCTGATCCATAGGGTGCACGGTACGGACTCCCCACGGCGTCCACATGTCAGGCGTCGTCAATGCCTTGAGAATTGCCTCAGTTCGCTCTGGGCCTGCCACTTCGAACAGCACCGGGAAGATCAGGTCCCCGGTGACATCATGATGGGGCACCCCCGCATTGTCCAGATTAAGCATATACAGGCGGGTCTTTTCGGACACCAGAAGTGAGTTGATGGCATTCTTCAAGGCTTCCGCTGCGTTGCTATAGCGGTCAGCATCTTCCATACGGCCGATCTTCCTGGCAACGGTGCCGGTTAGCAGCAGCGCATGATAGCACTCCGCGTTGATCTCCGTGACGGCGCCGGTGAGATTGTATCCTTCGATGATATTCCGCCAGCTGCAGATCCCCCAAACGCTGGTCCCGTCGGCGTTGCATCGCACCAGCCCGTCAGTCCTCTGCGCTAGAATCCAGTCGGCGGAGCGCCGCATCAACTCATAGACATGCCCCAGGTTTGCATCGTTCAGGCAGGTTACAGCATGGTGATAAAGCGCCTCTACGAACAGCGGTGTGTCGTCATTGATATTCAGGCTGTAGTCATGGCGTGCAGGGGGGACTTCATCGGCATGCAGGTACTCTGTCAGCTTCCCCCCTTCGTGATATCCATAACGCTCTCCAAAATTCAGCAGCTCCCGGCAATAATCAGGCGTCACGTAGTCCGCGCCAAAAACATACCATCCGAGATCCCGGATCACGACGATATCCTGCGGAGGATCATTTGTGAACGCGAGTCCGCCCCTGTATTGGTGTTGCACGCGAAGCGTGTTCACTTTCGCCCATTGAAGCCCCCGGTTGATAACCGGCTCCGGAGTGACAATTTCCGACCGCGAGAGCAGTTCCGCGTATGTTTCGCCGCTCAGTTTCAAGAGTGACCGCGCGTCGCGGCACTGGTCGTACGTTGTTTTCGCCGCATCACTTCCTTCCGCAGAAAACGCCAGAGTGAAGGCAACTTCTGAAACACTCCCTCCTCCCTCCACACCGAGCACGTATTCAACTTCAGCGTTCCGGTCATCAGCCCGGCAGCTCTTCCACGGGAGCGCCGAACCGAAAACGCGGACCTCCAAAGGGAACCCCTCGGTTGTGACGACACACGTGCCTTCGACTTCCCTGACGGCGACGCGTTTTTCCGTCTCAGGCTTTGGTGGCTGCTTCGTGAAGAGATCGTTTGGAACCGCCGGGAATACCAGCCGGTGCCGGCAGGTCACATTCCTTGTCTCCGCCCCGTCATTGAGGATACGAACGAGCATGATGGCAGACCTGCAGAAGGCGGGAGTGCGAGACGACCCTCCGGCAGCCGCGAAAGGGATGAAGAATGTCTTTTCGACTCGGAGGTGTCCCCCGGAGAACGCCGTCATTTGTGATTCCGGCGTGAAGACCGTCACGGTCGGTTTGAGAACCGAACCAGGGACCTCCAGCGTCAGCCTCCAGTCGCCCGCATAGTAACGGTTGTCAAAGGAGCTCCAGAGCCCTTTCAGGTCAGAAAGCGGATCAAGAGTTGCCCAGGCGGTGGGATTTCCGAGGCTTGAGCCCAGCGACAGCGTGTCAACGGGGTACGAGTAATGGAGCTTTCTCATGAAATCCTTCCCTTCATCCTTTGATACCAGTGGATGCCATGCTCTCGATGAAGTAACGCTGGAAAAATGCGTACGAAACAATGACCGGAAGAGACAGAAGCGTTGCAGCAGCCAGAAGAGACCCGAGCTGCGATTCTGCCTCTCCCCCGATGGTGAAGATGGTCACAATCTGCGGCATGGTCATGAGGGATCGTTCGCGGACAACCATCAGCGGCCAGAGGACCTCGTTCCAACTCGTCATGAAGGTCAAGAGGCCGACGGTCATGACCACCGGGCGTGAGAGGGGCCAGATCACCTGGAAAAGGATGCGCATCTCGGAGCACCCGTCGATGCGTGCGGCATCGATCAGCGCATTCGGCACGGCCATGAAGAATTGCCGGAAAAGGATAATGCCAAATGCACTCATCATGGTCGGGGCGATCAGCGAGAGGTACGTGTCGGTCCACCCGAGCTTTACCATCAGAATATACTGAGGGATCAGCACGATCTGAAAAGGAATCATCATCGTGAACAGGATCAAAATATAGAGGCCCGTCTTGCCAAGGAAGCGCAGTTTCGCTAGAGCGTATCCTGCCATCGAGCCGAAAAGCACGACGGAGCAGGTGGTGGAAAGGGAGACGATGAGGCTGTTGAGGAAAGCCCGCCCAATTGGGATTTTTGTCAGGACAAGCTCGTAGCTCTCCGTGGTGAAGTGATTGGACCAGAGCCCCAATTGGCCGATCTCTTGCTCCGGCTTGATTGATCCCGCTATCATCCAGAGAAAAGGGTACGCGAAAACGGCTGCGCCAACGATGAGGATGAGGAATTTGAGCGTCGTTTTCATGATACGCTCTCCCTCTCAATCACCCGCCGCTGGATCACGACGACCAGCAGGATCACGAGAGCGTACACAAATCCCAGCGTCGCAGCGTACCCCATGTGGCCGAAGTAGAATCCCTGATTGTAAATGTAGAGCATGCCGGAGAGGGTGCTCTGCAAGGGGCCTCCTCCGGTGAGCACGTATGGCTCGATGAAAAGAGAAAACCCGCCGATCGTGGAGAGAACGATGATCACAATAATCGTGGGATTCAGCATGGGAAGCGTAATGTGGCGAAACTGTCCCGATGGTTTCGCGCCGTCGAGGCTCGCAGCTTCATACAACTCTTTGGGAATATTCTGCAAGCCCACAAGAAAGAGTACGATGTAGATCCCGACATTTTTCCAGGTGGCCATAATGGCAATGGATGGCATCGCCATGCCGGGATCGATTAGCCACGGGACGCGAGGAAGATGCAATTGCGCCAGGATCGCGTTCAAGACACCGTAATCGTACGAATAGAGCTGTTGCCAAAGAATCGTCACGGCGACGCCAGAGACGACTACGGGGAGGAAATAGATTGCCCGGAAGAATCCGCGGCCTGGGATTTTGGAGTTCAGCAGGAGAGCCAGGCCAAGCGCCACCAGCACCTGCAAAGGGATGTGGATCAGGAGGAATGTCAGCGTGTTCACCAGGGACTTCCAGAATAGCGGGTCATCGAGCAAGCGGGAAAAGTTCTTCAAGCCAATCCATTGCATCGGCGAAACAATGTTCCAGCGATGAAAGATCAGAACAATGGAGAAAACCAACGGGTATGCCACGAAAGCACAGAAGAATAGCATGTAGGGAAGGACAAGCCAATAGCCATTCCTGTCACTGTGCCGAATGCGATCGAGAAGAGGCCAGTTGCTCATCATTTATTCCACTCCACGATGGCCTGCGTACGCCGGGCGGCCTGCTCTACTGCCTGCGCAGGCGTAATTCTACCGTACACCGCACAAGCCTCATAAGCCTGGGCCAATGCATCAAATATCTCTTTTAGATCGGGAACCGGATCCATCCCGCGGGTGTACGGTGCTTGCTCCGCGAACTTCACCATGTTGGGGTTTTCCCGGAAGTAATCCGCAAAGAGGGGATTTGTCAGAAGATCTCCCCTGATCGGAATCTGGCTGGCCAGCTTGAGCAAAAGCCGGTCATGATCAGCCGTGACCAGGAACTTCACGAACTCCCAGGCTTCTTTCGGATGTTTGGTGTTGCTGAAAATCGAGATGTTCTTGAAATCTCCGTACGTATAGATTGGACCCACGTGGTCATCCGGCACAGGAAGCGGAGCTATCCCGTAGTGTATGCCGGGAGCGAACTTCTCCATGTGGGAGACCTGCCAGGGACCCGAAAAATGGGTCGCCTTCTTGCCAATATCGAAAGGATCTCCCCCCTGAAAGAACGTGCGTGGAAAGTAGCGCTTTGCATAGCAGGTCTGAAAGAATTTGAACACTTCTTGTGCATAGATATTCTGGAATGCCGGCTCGCCGTTCGAGAAAAGCGTAAGGCCCCCTGAAGCCGCGATGTAGAACGGATAGAAATCGAACAGGCGTTGCCACCAGATCGGTCGAATGTCACGTTCTCCCATCCAGACGTCGATTTGCCCGCTGGAATTGAAGGCCCTGGAAATCTTTTCCCCTGCCTCCAGGTATTCGCTGTAAGTCCCTGGCGCGTGGTCTACCCCGGCTTTTTTGAAGATGTCAATATTGTAGAACATCATCACCGGATTGGTCTTCCATGGGACCTGATAGAAGTGCCCATCCGGCGATCGTGTGGCTTCCACCAACGACGTGGGTGTCCTCGCCTGCATTACCGAGTCAAAGTCCGCATAGCCGTCCAACGGGACCAGCCCACCCGCCTGCGTGTAGTCGTGCAATGCCCCTGGCCAGATGTTGGAGCAGACATCGGGGGTCGTCCCCCCTGCAATGGCAGCCAGCAACACTTCTTCGGTCGACTGGCTGACAGGAATCGCTTGCATTTTCACATGGATGCCGGGATGCATCCGGTTCCATTGTGTCACAATGCTATCCGCAACTTCAAATTCCTGCACGTTCGGAGCAGGCCAATAGGTAAGCTCGATGCCTCCCGTATCTGCCTGAGAGGATCCATCTCTACGTGAACAACCGAAGAGAAAGAACGTGGGGATCAAGATGAAAGCCAGGTACCTGTTCACAAGTGACCATTAGAAATCGATTGAGTTGTTGCGTCGAAACGGCACTAGTTCCACGTCTGCCACATCATGTCAATTGTCGGAAAGGCGGGACGCGGGAAGATTCCCCCTTTTTTGACCGCATAAAGGTTTATCCCGCGGGAATCCCCTTCAACGGGAATCCGGCCCAGCACGCTTTCATCGATGTTAACCTGATATTTCATCTTCAAGGCATTGATCCGATGCAGGATCCGCTTCGTGAGCTCAAATTCGTAGTAGTCACGCAAGACATCCTCCCTGGCAACGAGATACGACATCGGGGCTCCCTGCGCATTCTTGTAACGCCTACTATTTGCTTCAAAGAATGCCTGCAATAGGTTATCATCAAAGGAAATGGAGTCGGCCATTGATCTTTTTTCCGCTTCATATAGCAGCTTTTCTTTCCACCACCGTTTCTGCGTGCGCACCGTTTCGCGAGCCTGAAGATTCCTCTTCATCGCTCGCTCCACCAGGATGTGGTCCCGAACCATCTGCCAGATCATCTGCTCAAGGGAGAAAAGGTAAGCCTGCTTGGACGATGTAACTAGTTTTATCAGGGTCTCCCGGTTCCTGTACCATGTCAGGAACTGCTGGAGGGGTATCTTGACTCCTCCGGAGAGCGTCACAAGAGGCCTCCTTCCCTGCTTGTCGATGTCCTCGAACAATGACGGGTCATTCCTCCCCCCTACAGCAGATACCATCCCCCACGCATGAGCATCTGCCGAATCAAGGAATTTCAGCGCCAAATAAGAACTCAGCAGGTCAAGTGTCTGCGGGACAATGACCGGATGATGCTTGGTCATCAGGGCGTTGACGTAGAGCTTTGAGACGCTGTCGGATTTCTGCTGGAGGAGGGCGCGATGGACGTCCTCGTGAAGCTTCGTCTCCTCCGATTGTGTTGTGACCGCATCGCGGGACCCATAGGCTAGCCGGAGAATGTACCAACCATCAGTCCCTTTTATGGCGACCGAGGGATATCCGGGTTTCAGCGTGTCGGCAACTGAGGCAATTTCCGGGTTCCTGGTCCGGATATTGAAGAGTGTGGCTTCCAGCGTTCGGTTGGAAGCAAGCAGGGAATCCGGCCCCTGGAGGCGGTAGAGCGAATCGAATGACGCGCCCAAGCGAAGCATCCCCGCCCATCGCTCAATCTCCAGTTGCCTAGGTGCAAAGATCCACTGGAGGGTCATTTGGCGCTTCGATTGCTCAATTCCTGCCGCAATCTCAGCCCCGCTGACCTTCACCTTGCTTTGTACGTCGTCCTTGTAGAGTTCCTCGGTGGCAAGATCTCCTTCGATTTCTGAGAGCGCAGGCGCGACAAGAGGGAGGATTTCATGTTCTCGCGTAGAAGCATCCAGCGCCAGCAACTTTTCGTTGATCATGTAGCCAAGGTAGTGGTGCTTGGCATCATTTGAGCGCCTGGCGAAGGCCGGCCCAAATTCATAGCTGAGGCGAAACTCCTCGGCCGTGATCTTCCACGGGCCAATACGCGCCACAACAGCGTGCTTGCTCTTCGGGTCGTCGATGGTATATGTCGGTGCTTTCTCCTGTCCTACCGCCATTCCCCCAACGAACGCCAACGCAGCGGGTGCCAAAACAAGGGTGGTCCAACTTGATGAGTACATGTGGGGATCCCCTGGCGAGATCAGATGTCTGATATTGTCCTAGAACAGAACACTCAGCGACAGCACCTGGATGTTCTCCAATCTCCCCATATCCCTGTAAGCGTAATCAAAGTGTACCTGAACACCCTCGAACAGTGGTGTTGATGAGACACCTATACCGAGTGAAAGGCCTCCTTCCTTTGTATCCAGAAACAGGGAATTGAACCCTCCCCGGAGGAAAAGGAATTCCTGGTAGGCAAATTCTGTCCCGACATTGACGCTTTCATAGTCGTCGCTCGGATGGAGCGCGTCCACCGAAAGGGTCCACCGATACGTGTCGTTCTTCACAGGACTGGTGGAAATTCCGAATTGGATCAGCAATGGAAGGTCCCAGGAATCCAACTCGACGTTCGTGGGGATCTGAGAATTCGATCCCTGCTTCGTAGGATCCACTCGGATAAATTGACGGGTGTCGCGCCCGGACATTTGCATGGTCGTACCGAAATTCAAGAGCGCGGCACCGATTGTCAGTCCACCCAGCAGGTCAGTCCTGAACGTGGTCCCGGCATCAATGGCGATGGCGTTGGCACTCTCATGCCAGATGGTTTCCTGGATGTACTTTGCCGTGAATCCGATCGCAAACCGGTCGCTGAGCTGCCGCGCGTATGAAATGCCGGCGGCGAGATCTCCCGCGCTGAAATACTCTCCGGTCCCCTCCGGCAATTCTACGGTTCGTACCTTCATGTCGCTCATGGAGAGCGACGTGAAGCTGAATCCCAGCGTTCCAAACGAGCCCAACGGAAGGACCAGGGCCGCATAGTCGAACTTCGTCTCTGCGATCCAGGAAGTGTGCTGGGCAACCACCTGGTTCATCGTCAGGTTTGCGGCACCCGCGGGATTCCAGTACAATGCTGTCGCGTCGGTGGCCAGGCTGACAAATGCACCCCCCATGGCGATGGCTGGAGCACCGACAGGAATTTCCAGGAACGGCGCTGCCACGGTACCCGTTTTCGCCACGTCGTTTGCCTGGCCGTAGCCGGTCACGGCGATGTAAACCAACGCAATCAGGACGACTGCTACACGCGTTTTCATAAGAGAGCACTCCGAATATTATCAACGCGCCTTTATTTCACTATCGCAAAGCGGTCAATGCGCGTACCCAGTTCGCCGGCATCCACGTGGAAGATGTAGATACCATACGAGATATCCATGCCATCCCTCGACACGAGATTCCACGCCTCCTGCCCATTGTCGATGGAGCTGTCATGTTGTATCGTTTGGACCAAATGGCCGCTGATGGTGTAAATGCGGATCGTACAGACTCGCGGCAGATGAATGAAATAAATCAACCTCGGTCCTCGACCAACACTGGTTGTCGCCGGTTCCCAGGATGCCGCACCCACGTAGGGATTGGGCACCACGGCAATATCCTGCAGTTGAGCGGTTGCCTGCTCCTTGCTATATCCTTCCCCTTTCGTCTGGAAATCGTAATATTCTCCAGTCCGGAAAGGTCTCCTGGTGGCAATATGGTAGACATCGCCGGTTTGGGGCAGACGTTGCAGCGAATCGGCAAGGAGCGTGTCCTTCACCAGCGTCATTGACCACGAGATGCGACATCTTAGAAAGGCCGGAGCCGGCTTTCCCGCTGAATCTCCCGATACCATGAATATGGCATCCCCTGCATCGAACAGCTGATTGCTGTTGTTGTCCCTGAATATGAACTGCCAGTGGTCGATATTCTCAGTAACATTCCGAACGGAGATGTCTGAAGGAATCCGGGCCGCTCCATTAAGGGCGGGGAACGAAGTGTCACCCTGCCCCGCGCCTTTGAACGTCACCTCAAAGTCTGCGGGATAATTCACGCGTCGCCCGGCGTAGGCATTCACGTACCTTGAATCAAACCCGACATCAACAAAGTTATTGCTGCTGCCTTTTGTCCATCCCGTCTTCGATTGATCCACAATGACCAAAGGATCGTTTTCCACCGTGATTGAGAACCCCTGCACCACCGGCGTCACTTCCGGATTTCCGGTGATCTTCGTGAGGTACACAACGGTATCCCCCGAGGTCTGGTCGATCACTTGATAGGACGGGTTCGGGTTCGTGTGGAACGCCGTTGAATCCACAAAACTCAACCGATAGAGGTGATTGTCCTTGATGAGCGTAGGATCGAGAATCGTCATCGCCACGGAGCCTGTTCCCGGGCCAGTGCCGGCGACCAGATGTTCCTCCGGCTTGATGTACCCGGCCGCGGGGGCCCGCGGCGTTACCACGGCCGTGTTGATGTCCGTCTTCACTTGCCCGTTCGCGTCCACTTTGATGATGCTCGTTGTCTCCGACGGCGGAATACCGATGAATTCACCCTCTATGGTTGTGGTGGTGAATCCCTGGTCATACGCCACAACGGCATAGTAGTATGTTTGCCCGTTCTGAACGGTCGAATCGATGAACGCGTGCCGGAGGCCGGTGTCATTGCCAAGGTAGAACTTTGCTCCGTTCACATCGATGGGATGCAGCCCCTTGACGCCATCGGCCAGATCGAATTGCGCGATTGGATTGCGGTACGTTGGGGTCCCGTACGCATCCGTGATGGTCTTGGGCTCGATGAAGTTCGGCTCGGTGCTTCGATAAATCCGGTACCCCTCGAAGTTGTACTTCTGGTAGAAGGCATCAAATGTGAGCTCCGCCCGATTATCCCAGTAGAGCGTGACCCGTCCGTCGCCCGGGACGGCTTTCACGGTAGGCTTGTCCGGCGGCTTTGCGAAATGATAGTTGGCATTATAGATCTGCTGAACAGTCCTCTTGCGCCTGAAGAGGTCATCCACATTCAGACCGTAAATGAGGGCCATGGAGAAACGCTCTGTCTCACCTGTCTCCTGAAGCGTCCCGGTGCTTGCGGTGTAGGTGTTCCTTCCATTCAGATGGAACAGGTAGCAGGAAAAATGGTTTGCAAGGTTTACCCCGATCAGTGATGGTTGCTGCTCGGGCGGGGCCGGAAGCGCGGAGAGCGCCGTCCAGTTTCGTTCATCGTTGTTCAGATCATAGGTATGAACCGCAGAGATAAGGAACCCGGTCAGGCCAAGTTGATCGGACTCGTCCTTGTCCAGCAGCCCGAAGTTTGGCTCCCCCTGGTCGGGCTTGCCGTTTCCTTCTGTCCCGTCCGGATCTGGGCCGGAGTACCCTTCATCCAGCGGGCCGAGGCCGTCGGAGCCGACATCGTCGTTGAGCGGTTCCCCCTGGTCCCACTTCCCATTGCCATTCAGATCGGTAAACGTGCGCCAGTTGCAGTTTTCATCGGCATCCCAGTGCGGCTTCCACCCGTAGCCGTAGAAACTCCGGAAACGCGCCGTGTCCGTCTGCACGTCCCGGAGGAATGGATCGGTGTTGGGGTCAGTGATGACCGTTTTGGCCACATTGTCTCTGCGTTCGTCTGTCAACCCGTCCAGATCGTTGTCAATCCGGTCGTCTGAAATGCCCGGGCTTTCCAGGAAGGCGTAGCCGCAATAGCCCACTGGGCTCCACTGCCCGGGACTCCCATACGCCACGGTGGACCATGAATAGGAAATGTTCAGCTGCTTGTTGTAACTCCCCGCGTTGTTTGAAGAATTGTCATGGCCCCCGATGCCCCAGTCCACATATTGCGCGAAAAGGGTTTTCGGATAGTCCGTGGTGCCCATGTTCGTGATCTCGTAATACCAGAAGATCACGTCCTCGGCCAGCACCTGCGACCACTGAAAGCCCCTGGCCCGGACCTGCATGGCGAGGCCTCCCCGTGTCGGGTCATCGGCGTCAGGATAGAAGCCATTCTTGAGAATGTACTCACGGTCCTCATTGTCATCGAAGACGAAAAAGGATTCCAAGTCGGCGTTGAGAATATTCTTCCCAAAGAATCCGTTCCATGCCCCGTTCCAATCGGAAGGCCGGTCAGGCCAGCTGTCGGGCCAACTGGTGGGATCTGTCGACTGCGCAGGCGTTTTCGATGTCCTGCTTGTGTATCCGGGAAGCGGCCACCATCCGTAGGTTATCCCCGCATTGTCATGCCGCGTATACTCGTAATAGTTCGTTTCGAGCGGGTGGATGATCCGCCCCGCAGGATCCTTGGTCTCTGCCTGCACGATGATTGCGACGCCATCCACGTATGTGTGGTTTGTTCCCTTCGGCCACACGCCGCTCAGTGTCGGCTGGTTTTGCCAATCGGCAACTTCCCCGAAATTGTAGTAGACCGTCGAAACCAGGTTCCCGTCCATCAAACCGCTGCGAGTCTGGTTGTAGTCCCCTTTGTGTTTGTCAACGATTCTCTGTTGCGCGTGGGACTGCGCGATGCATCCGGTCACAAGCAGGAGTAGCAAAAGCATCCTGCAAGGAACATTCGCTCGAGACATTCCGAACCTCCATTGAGGAAGACTAAAATGACAGTGCTGCTCCAAGCAGGATCTGTCTGGGGGCGGAGTAAAAATCAGGCCGGGAATAAAACTCCGCAAGGGTGTTCACGCCACGCGGTGCCTGCTGGGGCCGTGTCAGCTCCAGGGTGTATCCGGCCCTTCCGGTATCGCTGAACACGTCGATCTCATTGGCAGTGTCAAAGACGTTATACACTTTAAGGAAGACCGAAAGCCCAAAAGAGTCGAACTTAAAGTACTTTGTGACATACAGGTCCAGGTTGTAGAAAGCCGGACGGTTGTCACTGTTCTCCAGGCCAGTGCGTTGATTCTGCAGCGCCGGCGTATACGGGAGCCCCGAGCCAAAACGGCCAATCGCGCTACCGATAAGATTGTCTGCATGACCGAGGGTCACCGTGATATTCAGGGAGTGGCGCTGGTCCCAGCTTAGAGGCACAAGCTGTTTGTTTGATTCGATCGGCGGGCTCGCCTGCGCCTTGTTGAAGTCTTCTTCCGGATCGGAAGCGTCTCCTTTGGCAATCTGAAATGTATAATCCAGTGTCGCGCCAAATCCCTCGACCAGCCGCCGGTCCAGCGAGAGCGTTATGCCCCGGACTGCACCGTAGTCACGATTGACGTACTCCCCAAATTTCCGGAATTCGTTCTTGATGTGCAGCTGCAATCCCAGGAGGTTCCGGATATCCTTGTAGTAGCCGGTCACGGTAATCCCGAGGTTCGGAGCTATCTCCTGCTGGAGACCGAGTTCGTACATAACGGTTCGCTGCGGTTGGAGGTTGGCATTGCCGATGGTATTCCCGACGAATTCAGGAAACGTGCCAGTAAGGGGGATACGGAAGTTCGGGTTCTTGTACAGGAATTCAAACGCCGGAATCTGGAAGAAATGGCCGTACGAGAAATGCACCGCGCCTTTGTCGCTGATCGGATAGGAGATGCCGATTCGCGGGCTGACCTGTGACTTGACCGAGGCTTTCGCCGAGTACTCCGGCGGGAAGGGAGGTGCGTACTGGTCCAGAAGCGCAATGCTGTCCGGATTCAACAAGTATCTGCCATCCGGCTGAAAATAATCGAACCGCACGCCCACATTCACAATAAGATACGGAAGCTCGATCTTGTCCTGAATGTACGCTGCGAGTTGATACGGGTGGTTCTTGTAGATGTTGTAATCGAAACTCCCGGGGACAGGCAGTGCAGGCTTGAACCCGGACGAGGCATCCACATGAATCTGGTAATCCTCATAGTTGAGCGTGTGGTAATCAAACTCAACGCCGGCCTTGATCTGATGCACCTGCGTTACCTGGGAGGTGAGATCCAGTTTGCCGGTATACGAGTTGGTCTTGTGGGAGAAATGCCAGTTCTGCGTTCCCCCCGTATAGAATGCCGGGCCGCCAACGTCCTGCATACGTTGCGGATTCACGTAGCGAGAGTCAAGCGGGTTGGCATAGACATACTGCTTGTAGTCGCTGATGAATGCGGAACCCAGCACGTCGAGAAATGCCGCATCGCTGAAAACGTGCGTGTATGCGGCGCTGCCCATGAAGCCCTTCTGATAGTAGGTGTAGTCACCATCAGGATTCAGCTTGAACAATTGATCATACTGGCGGTACTTGGTGTTCGTATACAGGGCATTAAGGACGATACCTTTGGAATTACCCACCTTGAACGACAGCTTCCCTTGAAGGCTGTACCGCTTGTTGTAGTTCATCGGAACGTACGCGCTGTCGCCGGTCCCCCCGACATACCACTTGCTGGGATCGTTGGCTGAAAAATTCGATGAATCGGAAGGATTGAAAATCCTCTGCCCGTAGAGATACCCGGCGTCATAGTAGTAACGCCCCGACACAAAGAAGCTCATGATATTGTTGAGCACCGGGATCGGACCACTGACATTCCCCTGGAAATTGTAGAGGTCCGACGGTGAGATATGGCTGATGTCCGTGTACAGGCCGGTGCGATTGGTGACATAGTCACCCGTATATCCCGAGATCTCTCCGGTGTATTTCTCACCGGCGATCTTCGTGATTTGATTGACCACGCCCGAGAGCGCATCGCCGTACTCCGCGTTGAACGTTCCGCTGAGGACCTGGATTTCCTCGATGCTGTTGACCTCTGGGTTCAGCGAAAACCCGCCGGAGAACACGTCGGTAACCGGGACACCATCAACCAGGTATTTCACTTCATCCGAGCGTCCTCCCCGGAAGTGGCCTTCCACCACGCCGGCCTGCAGGTTGACAACGGACCCCACATCCTCGAGCGGAAGCTTGGAAATTTGCTCACTCGTCACCGAGCTCACTGTCGACGTCAGGTCTTTCTGCACGATGGGTCTGGTGGCCGTCACGATCACATCGTTCAGCTCCACCGACGTGGCAAGCAGCTTGAATTCGATGCGGGTTGTCTGATCGGCAGTCACCTTTACGGTGTTCACGACGACAGGTGTGTAGCCCACTGCGGACGCCCTCAGCGAGTATGTTCCGGGGGGGATATTGAGAATAAAATATTCGCCATTTATGTCGGATGATGCACCCATGGTAGTGCTGACAACGGTGACGTTGACCCCCACCAGGGGTTCCTTGGTTTGCCCGTCATTGACTGTACCGGCAATTTTTCCCGTCGTACCGCCGAAAGCCAGGTAGACCATAAGGAGGGAACAACCACAGAGGCGTGCGACGAAGGCAGCGAGAGAATGGTTCCTAGCCATGGGAAGGCCTTCCTGATTTGGAAAACATCAGCCCCGGGACGGGATTCACTCCGCCCCGGGGCTCTCCTGGAGCTATTTAACCATCACCATCTTCTTGACGATTGCAGTCTCTCCTGCGCTTAACCTGTAGAAATACACACCGCTCCCCACAACACGACCCACATTGTCACGTCCATCCCAGGTCACGGTGAACCGGCCCGCATTCTGCGGCTCGTCGACCAGCGTGCGGACTTGCTGACCAAGGATATTGTAGATGACGAGTGACACGTTTGTTGCCCGCGGCACCGCATACTGGATGACAGTTGACGGGTTGAACGGGTTGGGATAGTTGTTCGAGAGTTCGAACACCTTCGGCATATTGTCTGCCACCGGTTCCACCGAAGTCACTCCCGAAATCCGTGTGAACGAGAGGTCATCGAAGTAGACGGTGCCCACGAAGGTGGAGTAGATATGGAGGCGCATCTCCACGCTGTTGATCGGTCCCTTGGCCGACCCGATCGTCGTGAGCGAGTCCTTCGGCACATAGAAGGTGGTCGAGTACTCGGTCCAGTCAAAAGAGGTCACCGCCGGGAAGTGGAAGACCGAATCCGGCCCGGTGCCGTTGAAGCCAGCATGGTTGTCGACCGTGGCAAAGAACTGCGGGGTGAGCCCCACGCCCCAGCTGCCGGGATGAGCGGCGGCCGAATCGGGCTGCAGGCCGCTGGCCTTCACCCAGACGCTGACGCGCAGCGAGTCGCCCGGCTTCAGATCCGGTACGCCCAGGTCGCTGAAGATCATGCGCCGGGTGCTCACAAAGCCGTCCCGCGACTCACGGCCTGCCGGCATGTCGAACTTGATCGAGTGGGTCCCCGAATGCGCCGCTTCGGTCGTCACGAGCGTGTTCTCAAAGCCGGCGTTCAACACGCCATCGTTCCCTCCGATGGGCGGCATCCAGTAGTACCATCCGGTGGGCACACCCACACTCGTGTTCCAGTCCTGACCAGCCCACGCATTCGCGCGGCCGTAGAAGACAAAATCATCGGCCCAGACCGTGCCGGTGGCGTTCTTGCCGGCCACAAAGCTCACGATCAGCTTCCAGGCCGTGGCACTGAGGATTGTCTCCCCCACCTGATTGGTGTCCGCCATCCAGCCCGTGCTCGTGGCCGTCGTCTGATCGATCGGCAGACGGGTCTCATTCAGCATCGCTCCCGCGCTGTCATAAAACGTGTAGACGATGAACCACCGCGCATCATCATTGGCCGGGTTGGTGTTCACACCCTGCGTCTTGACATACGCCCCGAGCAGAATGTCCACATCTTTGCCAAAGGTCGGCGACCAGATGTCGGCCATGTTCTGCGACACCCAGGCGGCCGAATCGGCCGTCGCGGCCGGCTTCTCGATCTTCAGCGAATGCCCCAGCGACCGGAACTGATCCGTCGCCCACGTCAACGTCGCTCCCGAGGGCACATTCCCCTGCGTCCAGAACGATGGCAACGAGGATTCAAAACCGGCGATGTCCGCCAAGCTTGCGCCGCCGGCAGGCACGCGTGTGAACGAGAGGTCATCGAAGTAGACGGTGCCCACGAAGGTGGAGTAGATATGGAGGCGCATCTCCACGCTGTTGATCGGTCCCTTGGCCGACCCGATCGTCGTGAGCGAGTCCTTCGGCACATAGAAGGTGGTCGAGTACTCGGTCCAGTCAAAAGAGGTCACCGCCGGGAAGTGGAAGACCGAATCCGGCCCGGTGCCGTTGAAGCCAGCATGGTTGTCGACCGTGGCAAAGAACTGCGGGGTGAGCCCCACGCCCCAGCTGCCGGGATGAGCGGCGGCCGAATCGGGCTGCAGGCCGCTGGCCTTCACCCAGACGCTGACGCGCAGCGAGTCGCCCGGCTTCAGATCCGGTACGCCCAGGTCGCTGAAGATCATGCGCCGGGTGCTCACAAAGCCGTCCCGCGACTCACGGCCTGCCGGCATGTCGAACTTGATCGAGTGGGTCCCCGAATGCGCCGCTTCGGTCGTCACGAGCGTGTTCTCAAAGCCGGCGTTCAACACGCCATCGTTCCCTCCGATGGGCGGCATCCAGTAGTACCATCCGGTGGGCACACCCACACTCGTGTTCCAGTCCTGACCAGCCCACGCATTCGCGCGGCCGTAGAAGACAAAATCATCGGCCCAGACCGTGCCGGTGGCGTTCTTGCCGGCCACAAAGCTCACGATCAGCTTCCAGGCCGTGGCACTGAGGATTGTCTCCCCCACCTGATTGGTGTCCGCCATCCAGCCCGTGCTCGTGGCCGTCGTCTGATCGATCGGCAGACGGGTCTCATTCAGCATCGCTCCCGCGCTGTCATAAAACGTGTAGACGATGAACCACCGCGCATCATCATTGGCCGGGTTGGTGTTCACACCCTGCGTCTTGACATACGCCCCGAGCAGAATGTCCACATCTTTGCCAAAGGTCGGCGACCAGATGTCGGCCATGTTCTGCGACACCCAGGCGGCCGAATCGGCCGTCGCGGCCGGCTTCTCGATCTTCAGCGAATGCCCCAGCGACCGGAACTGATCCGTCGCCCACGTCAACGTCGCTCCCGAGGGCACATTCCCCTGCGTCCAGAACGATGGCAACGAGGATTCAAAACCGGCGATGTCGCTCAGACTCGCCGGCTGTGCGAACGCGGGGAGGCTGGCCACGAACAGAAGACAAGCCAGTCCCGCTAGAATTGTACGCCATTTCATAACATACCTCCATGATTGGTTTAAAGATTGAACGATATGGTGCTTTGTGCGCTTTACTGCATGGTGCGTTTCTGAGTCTCTCCTGCAGCAATCGCCTCGCGTAGGGGCTCGATTGCTGTTCCCGGACTACGAGCACCGGTCGAATCACGAATGACAAGCTCCACCGGCACATGTGTGGTTACGACGGTGTTGCTCTTTGACGATATCATTTCCACGATCCTTTGTACGGCCAGCTTCCCCATCTCTTCTTTGAACACCCGGATGGTCGTCAGGCGCGGCTCGGTGACGGCGCAGGTATCAATGTCGTCGAAGCCGATCACGGCAATGTCCTCCGGCACACGGAGACCCGCTAGCTTGAGGCACTGCATACATCCGATGGCCATGGCGTCGTTTGCCGCGACGATGGCCGTGGGCCGCACGCCACTGCTCAGGATCTTTTCCATCGCGCTCGCGCCGCTGCTGACGCGTGGTTCGGCTTCATCAATAGAAACCAGCTCCCGTTTCAGAGGAATACCGTGTTCCTCCAAAATCTCCCGGTATCCCTGATAGCGTTCAGCGATGCTGGGGTGCTCGATATCCCCGCCAACGAAACCGATCGCGCGATGGCCCAGTCCCAGCAGGTGCTGCATCCCCGCCCTGACCCCCCCACGGTTGTCGATCAACACCGACGAGAATCGTTTCCGCTTCAACTCGTAGTCCACCAGCACGATGGGGATGCCGAAGCTTTCGATCTTTTCGATCAACTTCGCGCTCACCTTGCCAGCAATGATGATACCATCCACGTTCCGTTCGAGGAGGAACCGCGGCGTCGTCCCGGGTGCGAACTGGGCCTGGACCGTCGTCAGAAGGATATAATAATGATGACTCCGCGCCTCGAATTCCGTTCCGAGAAATATCTTCGTGTAAAAAGGCTCGGCTTGTGAGAAATGATCTTCGGTGAGGATGAAACCGATATTGCCGCTCGTCTTTGAGGCGAGTCCCCGTGCGGAGCGAGTGGGATGATACGAGAGTTCGAGAGCAACTTTCAGGACTTTGCTCCGTGTTTCCGGACTCACATACCCGCGCTGGTTCATGGCGAGCGAGACCGTGGAAAGCGAAAAGCCGGACTGTCGAGCAACATCCTTGATGGTAGCTCTTTTCACAGACACCTCATGTATTTCATGGAGATGCCCCGTGTCGCTCCCCGGAAAGGAGCGAAAGAAGCAATGAACAGATATGGGTTACAGACTCGAAACGCTTTTATATTACAAACAGATACGATCAATGTCAAGTGCAAATATGCCTTTTTGTTACAGCAAAGGATAGCCGAACATCGAAACGTTTCACTTTCGAAACGCTCTGAGGAGGCGGGGAGGGCGTTCGAAACCGCCACTGCTGGTTAATGTCCTAACGCAGCAATTTTCTCATTTGTTCCTGAAAAGCACATCAGTGGGGAGAAAAAAGGAAAAAGCAGAGCGACAGGAGCCCGAGGAACCACATTCCCCCGGCAACCTCCCGCCGCCTTCCGGAAAGCAGCTTCAGAACCGGAAACGCGACGAATCCTGCTGTCATGCCAACACCAATGTTGAACGTAAAGACCATCAAGACGATCGTGATGAAGGCCGGAACCGATTCGGTATAGTCCTCAAATGGAATTTGTCGCACCGGTTCCAGCATGAGAAGACCCACGACGATCAACGCCGGACCATATGCACAGGCAGGCACCGCTGTGAACAGCGGCGTGAAAAAGAGCGAGAGTAAAAACAGCACGGCCACAACCACTGACGTGAGCCCGGTCTTTCCTCCCGAAGCGATCCCCGCGGCCGATTCCACGTATGCACCCGCGGTTGTCGTTCCCAGGAGCGCAGCCGCCGCGGTCGCCACGGCGTCCGTTAACATGGGCCGTTCAATCTGCGGCAGGTTCCCCTGCTCATCCAGCAACCCGGCGCGGACCGAAAGTCCAAATAGCGTCGCCAGCGTGTCAACGAATACCATCACGAAGACCGTGAGAAGCACTGGCATCATCTCCCAGCGAACTGCGCCGGCGATGTCCAGCTGCAACGCGACAGGCGCCAGGCTCGCCGGCATGCTCACCAGGCTCTCCGGGATCCGCGTCTGCCCCGTAACCATCGCGATCACCGATATGGCAACGATCCCGATGATGATCGCACCGCGTATTTGTCGGATCATCATCCAGACGATCAGAAGGACCCCGCCTGCCGCCAGCAGGACGCCGGGGTCGCGGAAATTCCCCGCCCGCACGGGAGACCCGCCGACGCCCAACACAACCATGCCCGTCTCATTTAGTCCTATGAATGCGAGAAAGAGCCCGATCCCCACAGCGAAACTCAGCTTCAATGAATTCGGGATCGCCCCGGCGGCATACGCGCGCGCTCCGACGATCGTGAGCACAATGAAAAGGATGCCGCTCAGAAAAACGGCGCCAAGCGCCACCTGCCACGAAAATCCAAGCAACTTCACCACCGTGAACGCGATGAACGCGTTCTCTCCCATGAGCGGAGCCACAGCAAAAGGACGCCGCGCGTAGAGTCCCATCATCAGCGTGCCCACGGCGGCGGCGAGGATCGTGGCCGTCACCGAGGCCTCCCTCGGCATGCCCGCGGCGCTCAGAATCGCGGGATTCACAATGATGATGTAGGCCATCGTCGTGAACGTTGTTACCCCCGCGATCGCCTCCCGCCTGAATTCCACCCCGGCTGTTTTCTGCATACGCATGCCTACCGATACCTTCCGTAACGATGCACGGCATCGTAGACCGCGAGGACATTCTCCATCGGCGTGTTGTCCTGGAGCATGTGTGTGGGAGAGAATGCGTATCCTCCGCCCGGCATCATGATCTCAAGCAATTCCCGCGCGCCCCTCACGGCATCTTCTGAAGTTCCGTTCACGATCACACCTGCCGTGGACATGCATCCATGGAACGCAAGAGAGCACCCGTACTCCTCCTTCAGAAAGGCGGGCGCCATGTTGGCCGCTTCCGGCTGCAGCGTGTCGACGATGTTGATTCCCATCTCCACAAAATCATTGAACGCCCAGCTGCTCGAGCCGCAGGAGTGCATCATCACCGGTATGCCGAACTCCTTTGCCAGGTCGGCGAAAAGCTGGTGACGCGGACGCAGATGTTTTCTGAAGAGGTCGAGACCGATCATCGGCCCTGTCTGCGTGCCCAGGTCTTCGCCCAGCCAGAGCAGGTCGATCATCCCGCCTGCCGCTTCCAACGACCGGCGCGTGACCTCCAGCTGTACGGCGTTCTTCCGGTCCATGAAGAGCAGGGATGCAGGATCATCCACCATCAGGTCGATGAGGACACGATCCATCGTCCGTATCATGCTCGTGGTGTTGATCATGTCCCCCACTCCCGGATTTCCCACCATCAGGCAGTAGTGTCGCATCCGGCGGCACTGTTCCACCAGCTCTTCGTAGTCGAAATCGTCAGGCGACGGCATCGGCCATTCCGCCACCTGCTCTTCATCGGCGTCCTTCAGAGGGAAATCGCAATAATCCCAGTAGCCTCCCGTGCCATGTTCTATCCAACGCGTGCGAATCCCCCAGAGGTCGATCTTTCGTTCCGGGAGATCTGCATGCAGTTTCGGACCGATATAGGGTGCCGCCACTTCAAAGAAGTCAACGCCCAATGCCTGGCGGAGCCCCTCATCGTCGTTGGCGGAGAGGCCGAAATGCTTCTTCAAACGCGCATCGATGCCTGGATTCGCAAGATAATCGATGGGAACCCGGTCGGGCTCATCGTGATGAAAGGCTTTGAGGGTTCGTTCACGGGAGGTCATGCATTGATAATACAACTTTTTTTCGAAAAAGTGCATATATTACATGGCATTCATCCCTTGAATCTTCCCTTCATGCCCATGACGACCAGAATTTTCCTCGGCACGCTTGCCATCGTACAGTTCATGTGCTTTGTTCCTGCGTCCCCGCAGTCGGACGGGAAAATATTCTACGTCTCCCTCGCCGGCCATGACGACTGGTCCGGGACTCTCTCGTCCGCCAATCAAGACAATACCAATGGACCCTTCGCTACGCTCGAACGAGCCCGGGAGGCCGTCCGCTCTGCGCTGCGTACCGGTACACCAGGAGCTGCCGTGACAGTTTATGTTCGCGGGGGCGTGTACCGACTGCAGGAGAGTTTCAAATTGGACCGCCGTGATTCTGGAACCCCGGGAACGCCTCTCGTGTGGAGAGCCTACCCTGGAGAAGAAGTTGTCATCAGCGGTGGCGTACAGATCGCAGACTCGAAGCCGCTCACTGACGCCACTGTCGTGCGAAGGCTTGATCCTGCAGTCGTGCCTCACGTGGTACAGATCGACCTTCGCTCCGCGCACATCCTGGAGTTCGGAGAACTTGCTCCCCGTGGCGGTCCTCCGCTTGAGCTCTTCTTTCAAGGCAAGAGGATGACTCCGTCCCGCTGGCCCAATGAAGGGTGGCTGCGCATTGCGGACGTTCCGCAGAACGGACCCAAACGATATCATGAAGGCTTGGAACGCGAAAAACGGTTTGACGGCGTGCCGATCGGGCGCCATTACGGCAGGATCGTGTATAGCGGCTCCCGCCCTTCTCTCTGGGCAAAGGATAATGATGTCTATGTTCACGGCTACTGGACTTTTGACTGGAGCGATTCCTATCAACGGGTTCAATCCATTGATACCCTCGAGCATGAGCTGACTCTCGCGGAGCCGCATCACGGCTACGGCTACACCAAGAACCAGCGTTTTTATTTCCTCAACATTCTGGAAGAACTCGACAGCCCGGGAGAGTGGTATCTGGACCGCCGTGCGGGCGTGATCTATCTTTGGGCCCCTTCCCCGCCGAAACCCGGGGACATTCAGGTGTCCCTGCTTGACCGGCCGCTGGTTACCATGGACAGCACAAATTTCATAGTCATGCGCGATATCCATTTTGATTGTTCCCGCGGCCGCGGTGTGGTGATGACCGGCTGCCGCAATGCGCTGATAGGGGGATGCGTGTTCCAAAACCTCGGCGGCGATGCCGTCGTCATCCATGGCGGGACCGACAATGGCGTGCGTGGGTGCGACATCAGCGACGTTGCGATGGGAGGCATACGCCTTGGAGGGGGAGACAGGAAGACGCTGGTCCCCGGTCATAATTTTGCCAGCAACAACCATATCCATCATTACAGCACATGGCTCCGGACCGGGCAGTATGCCGTGATCCTTGACGGCGTCGGTCAACGGCTTGACCATTCATTGATCCACGACGCCCCGTTCGAGGCAATCTACCTGCGAGGGAACGAGCATCTCGTCGAATACAATGAAGTGCATCACGTCACGCAGGAGACCGGTGATGCCGGCGCTCTGCACACCGGTCGTGACTGGACCTGGCGCGGTAATCTCATCCGCTACAATTATTTTCATCATCTGCTCGGGCCCGGGCTGCATGGCGTGATGGGGGTCTATCTTGACGATTTCTCCAGCGGCTTTACCGTCTTCGGCAATCTCTTTTATCGGGCAGGACGCGCGAGCTTCATCGGCGGGGGGCGCGACAATACCTTTGAGAACAACCTGTACGTAGAATGCGCGCCGTCAGTCCATGTGGACGCCCGCGGGCTCAGCTGGGCCGGCTATTATTTCAACGGCGGCTATCCGGTTCTTTTTCAGCTCATGGATTCTGTCCACTATGACCGTCCCCCGTACAACACCCGATATCCGGAGCTTCTGCGGTTGTATGCCGATAGCCCGGCAGTCCCCAAAAACAATCGGATCATACGCAATGTTTCCTGGGGAGGCCGGTGGATCGATCTCTATGATTACTACGACTATGATTTCTCCTCCGCAGTCACAATGACCGACAACGTGATCGCCGACTCCGTCATCTGCCGCCGGCGCGATACGGGTCAGCATGGATGGGACCCGTACTACCTTGACATTGACACCCGTGAAGGATTCGTTGCCCTGAAAGCAGACAACCCGGCGATCAAGAAAGAATTCTCGGGGAACCTCTTTCTGTCCTCCAATCCGGGGATCCGGGATCCTGAGCACGGAGACTTTCGTCTCAGGGAGGATTCTCCCGCCCTCAAGCTCGGGTTCAAGTCCATTCCTCTGGACAAGATCGGCCTTATGAAGGACGAGTTCCGGCCGGTCCTCTGAAGAAGGCCGCGATATTCGTCGCTGCCACGCATCGACGCATCTTCCCTTCGACGGCCGCTTTGTGACGCCCCGTGCTTTCGTCTGCCGTCCGCGGATTGGTTTGACAGCATATCAGCAATTCCGTACCATGAATGAGAAGGCGCGAAGGAATGCCCTCAAGCGATGTCCGCAATTCTTTCGATCCAGGCAGCATGTTGAATATTGACAGCACACGAGCAAAATGACCTACAAAGACTACTATAAGATCCTCGGCATTGACAAGAACGCCAGCACCGATGAGGTCAAGAAGGCGTACCGCAAGCTGGCCATCAAGTACCACCCGGACAAGAACAAAGGGGACAAATCGGCCGAAGATCGGTTCAAGGAGATCAACGAGGCGAACGAGGTTCTGAGCGATCCCGAAAAGAGAAAGAAGTACGACACCTTCGGGGAAGATTGGCGCCACTATCAGGCCTCAGGGGGAAATGAGAGCCAGTTCGACTGGTCCAAATACGCAGGACAGCGAGGCGGAGCCCACGCCGGAAACGGCAACGAGGGCTTCGGGACTTTTGAGTTCAGAGATATTTTTGGCGGTCAGGGTGCAAGCGACTTTTTTGAGGCGTTGTTCGGCCGCGGACCATCGACAGCGGGCGGGCGGCGTTCCTCCTCTCCCCGCAAGGGACGGGACGCCGAGGCCGAACTACCCATCACGCTTGAAGAGGCATACCTCGGAACAACGAAGCTCTTGGATCTGAACGGGCAAACGATCCGGATCCGCATCAATCCTGGGATGGAGGACAAGCAGGTGCTCCGTTTGGCCGGGAAAGGGTCTTCCGGCCCGCGCGGCGGACAACCGGGGGATCTTTTTCTGACAGTCAGAGTCCTTCCCCACACAGAGTTTGAGCGCAAAGGCGACGACCTTTATCGTGACCTGCCTATCCCTCTGTACACAGCAGTCCTTGGCGGCAAAGTGGAAGTGAATACGCTGAAAGGTGTCGTAAAAGTCGACATTCAACCGGGGACCCAAAACGGCCAAACGCTCCGGCTTTCCGGTCTCGGGATGCCTCTCTATAATGAGCAAGGACGCTTCGGTGACCTGTACGCACGAACCGTGGTGCAGATTCCGACGCAGTTGAGTGAAGAGGAGCAAGGCATGTTCCAGAAACTTGCGGAGCTCCGGAAAAGGCGCTGACCTTGCTGTTTCTCACCGCTCAAAAAGTATAGTCGCACCGGCTGTTGCGAGCAGGGCGCCGACTATCGCGTTCCTGGGCAGCCGTTCCTTCTGAGTGAACTTCACCATGGGGAGCATCACCACGGGGACGGTCCCGATGATTGCCGCGGCTGCACCGATGGACGTATGTGCGACGGCGATCAGGCTGAAGGCGATGCCGAGCCGGATAATGGTGACCTCCAGCGGATTGATCCTTGTCGAGGCACGAGCGAAAGTCAATGCGCTCCCCGACCAGAGAACGGCCGTCAGGAGCGCGCAGAGTTCACCGGGATAAGGCATGCTTCACGATAGCGCTCGCCGGAGACGATGTGAATGCAAAGGCTACCGGTCGACCGGGGAATGGCCGGCTCTTACCAGCAGCTCGGGCTGTTCAAATTGCTCCGGCCTTCCGTCCCTCATCAGAAGACGTTTTGCAAGTCCCAAGAGCGATGGCCACGTAACGTTGACGCCATGATGTGGCTCAACATGGATATCGCCCAGGTATGGCTTCCCCTGTCCCAGATGACGGGCGTATGCCTCCAGCTTCCCCCGGAGGGTGTACATTGCCGCTTGGTGCGTTGAGCAGGACACCGGCGGGTTCTCCTCTCCAAACACCGGCAAGCCGTCCGGAAACAGCGCGGTGTCCACGTCTCCATGCCAGTGTGCGAGGGCCATCCCGCTCGTTGCAAGTATCCGCGCGAACGGGGAAGCGTCGTGCGCGCAGGCGACCAAACCAGCAATCAGGGCATTTCCCAGTGCGTGTGCAAGGATGGTCAATGTGTCATAGGAAGGACGAAAATCGAGGCCGTTCGAAGCCGAAGGAGTTTGAACGGATATAGTTCCGGCGGAAAGGCCCAGAAGCATCAGGTCGCGATGTCCCTTGATGTGTGCCTTGTCGCACCCCGAACGCGTGGCAAGCACATGCACCGGCGGGACATTCAGGACGAATCGCTTTGGACCGAGCTGCAGAAGCACATGTAGCTGTCCATCCACCCGGGTAAAGCCCCGTTCTTCCAGCTCGGCAAGGCCTGCAATCTTTTCCTTGCCCTGGATTTCCCGCGCCGGAATCACGGGCACGGCGATTTGCCGGGACAGAAATCCATAGCTCATGCCTGAACGCTTGTCGAGGTAGGCGGCGGCCACTCTCTTGTAGTAGGTGCTCCGGAAGGCGAGTGATTCCAGAGAGGTATGAAAGAGCATCAACCCGGTCTCTGCCCACAAAGGCGCGGCCACTTCAAAATCATCCACATACGCACGATAGCGGTTTGAATAGAGATCGAGTGCCCCTTCCCGCATGTCAAAGTCGGAAGCATGGGGAGGAACCACGGGCGCCGCGAGCTTCGGGATGAGCGTGGAAAACACATCGGATTGAAATGCAGAAGGATCGGGACACCGAATGATGGCCCCGTTCATTGTGCAGATGGTCCATGTATGATCCTCAACGTAGATCACCACCTGCACGATGTTCCAGGCAAGCATCTCGACTATGGAGTTGAGCCTCTCCTGTTCCCCCTCGATCTTCTCGGCCGGACAGGGGCCCTCCACAATGCCGACGACCGTGTTGGTGCGAAGATTCGGAAGATGGTCCACGGGAAGGTTCCCGGTCTCCAATTGCCCCGGCGCAATGATGACGATCCCTTCCCTCACTTTGCTTCGGCGGCCATCCGAGAGCGAGAGCTCATATGGCAACACCTCCACGTTGCTGACGAGGAGGGCATTTCGGAGCTTCTCCGTGAATGCCGCCAGGCGCGGCGTCATCTTGCCTCCCGGAAAGAACGTCACCCGCAGGCTTTGTGCCATCGCATCTGGTGACAGAGGAACAGTATTGCCGATCCCCAGCAGGGCCCGGATTGCCTCACTGGTGATGATCTCAGAAACGCGCTGGTTTGACTCGACTACGCTCATACAAGACTATCGTTGTGAGAGTTGCCACTCCCCTCTTCCACACCCTCAAGCTTGAAAAGACGCACAAGCCAATCGCCAAGGCGGGGCGAGATGCTGTTCGCCACGACCAGGGTTTTGGGTCCAACATAGGGCACAATCACCTCAGCACGCTTTTTCCTGATTGCACGAATGATGGATCGCGCTACCCTTGTGCTCGGAATGCTCCTGGACCCAAGCGGAAAACGAATACCTTCTACCATGGGAGTATCCACCCTGCCCGGAAGAATCGTGCACGCGTGGAGCCCCGTGCCATGAAGCTCCTGGCGCAGAACATCCATGAAACCGACCAACGCAAACTTCGAGGCGACATAGGCCGTGTCCGGCGGAAGTCCCTTCTTGCCGTCGATCGATGAGACGACGACAATGTGCCCGTTTCCCCGTTCCAACATCATGGGAAGCACGGCATAGATCAGATTCAATACGCCGAAATAATTCACCTCCATGATCTGCCGGATCTCGGGCAGTGTCAGCTTCACCGCCGACCGACGAAGCAACTGTCCCGCGTTGCAGACGATAATATCCACCTGCCCGAAGAGCCGGATTGTCTCATCGACGAGCGCCCGGACCTGCGTGGCGTTCGTCACATCCGTAGGATATGCAAGCACCGGAGAACCTCTCCCTTCGAGCTCGCAGCGTACGGCTTCCAGGTTCTTCAGATTGCGCGAGGCAAGAGCCAGATTCATATGCTCCCGTGCCATAAGCAAGGCCGTCGCCTTGCCGATGCCGCTCGATGCTCCGGTGATAATAGCCGTCTTGCCCTGGAAGGTTGTACTCATTATTGATAATATTTCTGAGATTCCTGCTCACGTCCTCTGATCACCCGCTTCCCCTTCAATTCTCCCCTGTGCTCAGTGACAACCGTGCACTGGCGCTCCTCTTCCTCCTTTTTCCTGAAGTAGATCACAACCCAATCTCCTGTTTTTCCCAACTGGTGCGCAAGGGCGGTGTTGGAGAACATGGCGGTGAATTTCCAATCCCCACGCGACGTCGAAAGGATCGGTAGCCACGCTTCCCCCCCCGGATTGTGTTGTCTGGGTGCAATGCGCTTCAGCGAACCCTCTTCTGCTTTCTTGCGGTAGTCCGTATCGACATCCAGGATCACGCTGACAGGGGGAGCGTTTTTCGCGGTACCAGAGTGTCCCCCCTCACGCTTCTCACGCACTGAAGCGGAGAGCGTTCGCCGGGCTGGAGGCGTGGGTGACGCCGATGCGGGGGATTCCTTCTCCAGTTCCTGAAGGAGACCCACCTTCATCGTGCTGACATATTCTTCAATGATGGCCGCCAGCCGTTCCCCAATGCCCCGCACATTTGTGAGTCCCACAACTCCTTGCTCCTGCGCAAGGCGTGCAAACGATCGATCCGAATCTTTCACAAGCGAGGCAGCCCGCCGGTAACTGCTAATGCGAAACGGATTCTCTCCCTTCGCTTCCAGCAGGTCCCCAATCCGATCCAGCACCCCGGCAATCTCGCTATTTGTTGTCAGACTGGACCCCGCACGCGAATGAACAGAGATACTTCTCATCTCAAAAGATCATCAAAATGTCGGTTATTTGCAACCTTTCGACTGCCCCGCCCTTGCATCTTTCACACTCGGCGAGTCCTGCGAAGAGGTCAGAGGACCCGGGGCTCTGTGGCCCTTATTTGTTGCTCTGAAGATCCGTCTCCTTTTTCCCCCTGAGATCGATCTCAGACCCCTCGGCCGGATGATACCCCTTTTCAACCAACTGTTCCCCCTTGAACAGAGCCCAGCAAGGAACAACTTGATAGCCTTTGGTCATTTGGTAAAGCTGCAAGGCGCTGTTCGCCACAACGAGGTACACAACCCTCCGGGGGTTGTATGGATTCGGATAGACCAGGATCGCACCATCGTCGGGGTCGCCGTACGACCTCCCTTTCCAGGCAAATGTGTTGCGGCCCAGGGTTACGCCGAGGCTGTCAGCAAATTGACCGACAAGACTGTTGTCCGCTGGTCCACCCAGGAGAATGAAGTCATGCGTCGCAAGCTGCCCGCTGTCAATCTCGCAGTCTTTCCAGACAGGCGGCAGGGATTCCGTGAACCGGTCTGCAAGCACAGTCTGGTAGCGCAAAGCAAGCGTGTGGTTCGCTTCGATTTGGGAGGAAGTGCCGTACACGATGGAAGTCTGCTGGTAATCGTCAAAGAAATTTGGAAAGACATAGTAGTTCTTCCGCGGCACGGGAATATCATTGCCTGCATTGAAGGTGATCCGGAGCGGCTCTTCTTTGCACGGGATATCGATCGTCTGTTTTGCGCTATCTACCCGCACGACCTGCCAGAGAATGTGCTCAGGCGTTTCAATTGCCACGGTTGTCGCAAAGGCGTATGCCTGTCCGGACTGGCTTACCGTAAGACGAATGGTCCAGCCTTCGCCCGCCTGAAGGACTTCCGCAGAGGCGACTGGATTCGGAAGATCATCGCGCTTCAGCCACTCTTTGATCAACGGCGCCACCAGCTTGATTCTCTCTTTTTCCGCCAGAGAAGCGAACTGCGCCGTCGTCATGATGGAATTCTTGAAGCGGGTATGGACCGCATTCATGAACTTCGAAAAGGTCTGATTGCCCAGGAGGAGCCGCATTTGATGCAGAAGGAAAGTCCCGCGAATTCGGGGAATAACATAATCCTTGTATTCCGTGTAATTGCGTCTGGCATTCACCGCCGCCAGGGTTCCTTCGCGGGATACCGTATAGAGCAGCCTTGAATTCAAGTCCGAGAATTGATCACGAAGTGCCGTCATCGCTGCCCCTCCATCCAACGGGAGGCTGCTCAGCATGTTCCAGTAAGCTGCGCTCCCGCTGACAAACCAATTATCCCCATCCGTTGCCGGAAAGACAGTATTGTGCCAGAGCATCGACCTGTCAAAAGAATAGACCTCACCGGCGCCCGTCACGTTGTCTGTTCGTCGTGCAGGGGTTTGGAGTTGACGCTTTCGCTGCTCTTTCATTTTTTCCACCACGAAGACCGGACTGAACACCGCGTAGCCGAGAGAAAGGTGAGGGATCGCATTCGGCAGATCCCGCATCAATCTGCCGTTCTTCTCGGGGAACTTCTCGCGGAGCGTGACTTTGCCGAAATGAGCATAAAGCATCAACTGTCTCGCCATTTCGGACGTGGTGACTTTCCCATCGCATGCATGAGGACGGTTGATCGGCGATGAAGCGAGGACATCGAACGCAGCTGTCACGTCGATTTTTCCTTTGCGCTCCTTGTAGAAGTTGACGAAGGCAATGTCCCGGTTCACGGCCCCGTAGGCCAGGTCAACCGGAGCATTCGCGGGATCCGGCACATACTCCTTTCGCACTTCCGGATCTTTCGCGTTGTTTACGCTCCAGTAGAAATCCGTCGTTCCGCCGGGGAAGTCGTGGTTTCCACTGCGCCAGAGGCGCCACTTCTTCGTACCAAGGAGAAGGATCGCCGTTTCGTTTGATCTGGCATTGCCGATCAGCCAATCATTGGTGTAAAGCCCGTTGTTCTTTTCAGTGAGGATCCTGACCACTTCGTCGATGCTACCGGCATACTGAGCGGCTTTACGGATCCTGGACGACTGAGGCGTCCCTTCCGCATCGAAGGGAGTCTGCATGACCGTCGTCTCGCCGATCATGATCCCTGCATCATTGATGTAGAAATCGGCTCCGGAGTGAATCCCGCCGGGAAAGGTCTCGTAGACCAGCCGGTGACCCTGTGCAGGGACAACATCGCAGATCACGCTCCAATGCACCCCCGTGTAGCCGTTCCACATGAAAAGCTGGCCAAAGACGATCCCGCCGTCCGGCGTGGCCGATCCGTTCGCCAGGAACGACGAGCACTTGTGAAGCCGGTCGGGAGCAGCCGCTTCGTCCTCGTCTGCGTGAAATGTTCTGCCGCTGAGCGGCGTTATTGTCCGTGCCAGGGCATCGCCAAGCTGCCCGAGGTCCACGGCGGAATTCATGGTCACAATATCGAGAAAGTCTATCGGCCTGCCGAGCAATGTTGCACCGGATCTGGCGGCCCCATCGCAGATCCCCCGCATTTCGACAAGGTACTCTTCATCATACTTGCGGAGAAACATGGCGTCCGTGAGTGTCCGCATGCCGGACCATCCGGCCTTTGGATTGTCCGTGTTCGCCCCGACGGCAAGTTTCTCGATGTAAAGACAAATTTCCCTTGAGAGGAGGCTGCCATATTGGACCCCCCGCGCATAGGGTTCCCCCTCAATGTGTACGAACGTCCATCCTCTGTCATTGTAGCGGAACGCGGGGCCGTACCACTGCACTGCCTCAGCCGGGATGTACTGCGAGATATCATCCACCTGCTCGATCCGAATGTCATCAAACCATGCTGTGCCCACAGCAGTACCGTTGAATCCGAAATGAAGCCTCACCCGGTCTTGGCTCCTCGTGGCGAAGAAGAGCACCTCCATCCTCTTCCAGTCCGACGTGCTTCCTGCCGCCGGCGCACAATTGGTGAATGGAAACGACTCCATGCTCATTGTTGCTGCGACTGGGGTGGGGTATCGCCCCTGGACATCCGCAAAGGCATGATCCGTCCGAACCCATCCCGACAGACGATAGAGCATGCCCACGATGAGGCGGACTGGTGCCGAAGCAAGTGTCACGGAACCCGGGAATGGCTGCCTGATCATGAAGCTGGCGCTCCCCGTTCTTTTCACCGCCGTATCCGGGCGAGCTTCTGCGGGACTGACGGGCCCCTCCCCCATCAACGACCATTGCGCGGCAATTGCTCCTGCTACCGGTGTTTCGAATCCGGGATTCTGAAGGGGAACAACGGTTGAGTCAGGGCTGGAGGCAGTGAGCTGGGCCGGGAAAGGCAAAACGAACGAAAGAAGCAGCATCGGCAGAAGCTTTGGCATGCGCGACCTCGTAGAAGTGGCAGTGGTTCCCTGACCCATTATAGGGAAAAAACCAACGCCCTACAAGACGATTGTGCCGGTGTGTCACCTGTTGACGTTTTTCATTCCTCCTTCAGGATACCTCTCACCCCTGGCAACCCCCCGGGGAAAGAGCTCGTGGAGGGTGGCCCGATCTTCGGGAGTAAGTAGGACAGTCGGTGCCTGGATGTTCTCTTCGAGATATTTGATCCGTTTGGTCCCGGGGATCGGCACAATGTCGTTTCCCTGGGCAAGAACCCATGCGATCGCGAGCTGAGCGGGGGTGCACTTCTTTTTCTCAGCCATGATCCTCATTTTGTCCGCAATCGTGCGATTTGCTTCCAGGTTATCGCCCTGGAATCGCGGGTGATTCCGGCGGACATCGCCGGGGGCAAGATCCGTGTCCTTCGTCAGCGATCCTGTAAGGAACCCGCGCCCGAGAGGACTATAAGCGACAAATCCGATGCCCAGTTCCCGGCACGCGGGAAGGATATCTTCTTCCACATCGCGGGTCCAAAGCGAGAACTCCGTCTGCAATGCCGCAATGGGATGCACGTCATTTGCGCGGCGAATTGTGCGGGGAGCTGCCTCTGAAAGGCCAATGTATCGAACCTTTCCTTCCCGTACGAGCGCGGCCATGGCCCCAATGGTTTCCTCTATCGGGGTCGAGGGATCCACACGATGCTGATAATACAGGTCAATCACCTCGACCCCGAGGCGACGAAGGCTTGCCTCACACGCCTGCCTGACATACTCCGGCTTCCCATTCACGCCCAGATATTTCCCGTCTTTATCCCGCACATTACCGAATTTCGTAGCAAGGATCACATCCCCCCGCCTGTGCCTGATCGCTTTCCCGACCAGCTCTTCATTGTGCCCCTGGCCATACATGTCTGCGGTGTCAAGGAAATTGATTCCGAGGTCCAATGCCCGATGGATTGTGGCGATGGATTCCGCATCATTCCGATGCCCGTAGAATTCCGACATGCCCATACATCCAAGGCCGACTACCGACACCATCGGACCATTCTTACCCAACCGACGCGAAAGCATCGTGATCTCCTCTCGAAGGCTTATCGATTCCCGCTGTCGCTTTCCGGGCCAACCGGGAGCTTGCCAGTGGCACGATCCAAAGAATATCTGCTCAGCGTGTACTGATACATTGATGAGACCTGCGCGAGACGAGCCTGGGCCAGCGATGTCTCTGCATCCAGCAAGTCCAGGTTTGTTGCTGCGCCCGCTTCATACTGGAGACGCGCATTCCGAACAGCGTCTGTCGCCTGCTGGACCTGAACGTTCGCAGTCTCCACTTTCGCTCGCGCCGAGCGTACCCCCTCCAGCGCCTGCTGCACTTCGAGAGCGACCGCTCGTTCAACGACCGACTGGTTCGCCTGCGCAGACTTGCTCATGGCCGCAGTCTCTTCCTGCCGACTTCTCGTTCGGAATCCATTGAAGATCGGGACTTCCACCTGTACCCCCGCAACCCAGTTGCCACGAAGGATATCCAAATTCGGTATGTAGCCATTCTTGACCCCATAGGAGAGGTTCATGGACACCGAAGGAAGATCTTCCAATGTGGCAAGATGATGCTGAAGCTCAGCCGTGCGTAACGCGTCTCGTGTTGCGGCAAGTTCGCTCCGGTGCGCGAACGCCACCGTCGTCAGCGAATCTACAGCCAGCGACACGGGCACCAGGGTGAAGCCACCCTTCAAGGGCAGCGCGGTGTCCGGAGGTTCGCCAAGAAGACGAAGGAGTGCCAGCTCCTGGTCCTTGTACAGGTTTTGAATATCAATCCGCCGGGTCTCCGCAGCCGCCACGCGTACGCGCGTCGTCATCACCTCTAACTCCGTTCCGCTTCCCCCCTCGACGCGTTTCTGCGTGACATCCAGGTGTTCTCGCAACGCAGCCAGTTCCTGGCTCTGGACATTCAGGCTCTGTTGCAGGAACAATATGCCATAGAATGCCTGAATGGTCTGAAAGGCCAACCCGGTTCTCACCGTGGTCACGTTGTCCGTCGCAGATTCCACCCCTGACTTGCTGATGTCAACGGCCGCGGACCGGCGGCCGAAATCGAACACCATTTGACTGACGCCAACGTGTGCATCGTAGTTATTCTCGGGATAGAGCTTGAACTCTCCGAATCCGGGGAAGGCAAGCACGGGCACGGGTCCGATGCGTGCATACGCGAGATCGGCTGCTGCCTGAGGGTAGTATCCGCTGGATGCCAGGCCGATACGAGCTGTCGCTGCTTCAACACCCGCCGCCGCCTGCTCAACAGCCGGATGCGTCCCCAGAACCCGGCTGATCGCCTCCTCGATTGTCAATGAGTCGTTTGCCGTATGTACTGTCTGTCCTGCGGCTGTCCCGCTGCAGATACCCAGTACGAGGACAAGAACGCCTGGAAATTTCATAATACCCGCATTCCTCCTTTTTGTCGTTACTCCATCGCAACGGCATGCGCCCCTTTCTGTCGATGTTTGCTGCGTAGAAACAGGATGGGGACGACGCCGACGATCGTGATTCCCGCCGCAAGCAGGAAATCGTCGTTTACTGCCTGGACGAATGCTTGCTGCGCGAGGTGCTCGCCAAGCAGGGCCTTCGCACGTGCCGCGGCTTCCCCCCCGGTGCCGCCGATGGCTTGCTGCGCAAAACGCTGCAAACCATACGCCATATGCTGGAAGGTCGGCGAGTACTGATCCAAGGCCTGTCCGTACATGGCACTGTGAAAAATCATCCGACGCGTGAGCATGGTCCCGACAATTGCTACCCCGAAGCTCCCTCCGATCTGGCGAATGACGTTGAAAAGTCCCGAGGCTTGTGCCATCTTGTTCCTCGAGATACCTGACAAAGCAATGGTGCTGAGCGGGGTGAACAGAAGACCCAGGGCCAACCCCCTGATGTAGAGCGATACCATGATCTGATCATGCTCCGAGAAGAGCGATAGGGAGCTGTTCAGATAGAGGCTGAACGCGAGAAGCACTATGCCAACGATCGCCGGAAGTTTTGGATTCACCCGGTCGGCAAGAACCCCGGATATCGGCGACAGAATACCCTGCAGGATTCCAACCGGAAGAAAAACCGAGCCTGCTTGAAACGCGGTGTACCCCAGCGAGTTCTGCAGGAACAGGGGGAGAAGAAACGTGCTTCCGAACATTCCCAGGCCAAAGATGAACAACACGGCGTTGGCTATCGCAAAGTTGTAGTCCTTGAACAGCCCAAGTTCAATCAAGGGATGGGCGACGGAAAACTCCGTAATGAGGAAGACGACCAGGCCTACCACAGCAAGGGCAAAGCAGATCAGAATGAACCCAGAAGTCCATCCGCCTGTGTTCCATGATGCGTTGCCGTTGGAAAGCGCAAGCAAGAGGAATGAAAGAAAAACCGACATAGAGATGAACCCTACGAAGTCGAACGAGCGGACGCGGTCGGTCTTGTACTCGCGCTGAATGATCACCGTGGCAAACATCGCCACAATGCCCACCGGAACGTTGACATCGAAAATCGCCTGCCAGTCAAGATGATCGATGAGATAGCCGCCGATAAGCGGTCCCAGGGAGACGGAGGCCGCGGCGGAAATTGCCCAGAATCCGAGGGCGACACCGCGCTTCTCCGGAGGGAATTCCCGTGTGACGATAGCCATGCCCACAGGCATCAGAAAGCCTGCACCCACGCCCTGAATGACCCGGAAGACGATCAAAGCGTTTTCGTTCCAGGAAAGTCCGCAGAGAAAGGAGCCGAGCGTGAAAACGAACAACGCCGCGAAGTACGTCCGCTTGTATCCCCAGTGATCGGCAACCCATCCGGACGTAGGAAGCATCACCGCAAAAACGAGCAGATAGGCAGTCATGACCCATTCAACCTTGTCAACGTCAACACCGAATGCTGCCATAATCTTGGGCAGGCCGACGTTGACAATCGTCGCGTCCAGGACCGCCATGAAAGTACCGATCATCACATTCGAAAGAACCCACCATCGGTAGGACTCATGCTCGTGATGGAGCGACTCAAAGCGCTCAATGAGCCTGCCTCGGACGACGTTGTGAGGCGAATCCGCCACTTCAACGCACCTTTACTTTCACTTCCGCAGACATCCCGGGAAGAAGAGGATGGGTGGGGTCGCCCGCTGCCAGGTCATTGCGATTGAGAAGAATCTTCACAGGAACACGCTGCGTCACCTTTGTGAAGTTGCCTGATGCATTATTCGGCGGAATCAGGGAAAATTGCCCCGCTGTGGCGGTTCCCAATTGTGCCACCGTCCCGCGCAGCACCCGGTCGGGATAGGCGTCCACAGAGACCTCAACGGAGTCTCCTACGCGCAACGAGCGAAGCTTCGTTTCCTCAAAATTGGCCGTAACCCAGACGTTCTTCAGGTCATTGATGGAGAAGACGGGTTGCCCAGGTTGTACCACGTCACCGGCCAGTGCCCAGCGTTTCGCGACTACCCCGGCCATCGGTGATTGTATGACCGTATTGCCTAATTGCGTTTCAACCACACCCAACTGGGCTTGAGCGGTCCCTACACGCGTTTGTGCAATGATGAGCTGTGAGCGCGCTACCGCAAGTGCGCTGCGGGCATGGTCATACTGCTCACGCGGAATCACCTTGCTCTGAAACTGAGTCTCGGCCCTGTGGAAATCCGTCTCCGCCCTGTCCAGGTTCACTTCCGCAAGGCCGACACCCTGTTTTGCATCGTTGAGGGCTGCCTTTGACTGGTTCTCCAGGGCTCGCAGGTCGGCATCATCCAGACGAACCAGCGTCTGTCCTGCGGCAACGGAATCGCCCTCATCTACGCCCAGGAACGAAATCCTCCCGAGAATCTTCGAGCTGATCGAGACCCGGTCACCGTCGATGAAGGCATCATCTGTCGAGTCAAATCCGCGGAGGTTTGCATACCAGTACCACACTGCGCCCGCTGCGGCAAGAATGAAAAGAAACGATGGGATGATGATTCGCTTTCTCCGATACAGGGGAACCGCATCGACAGCCTCATCATGCTCTCCATTCTGCAACGCTTCTTCCATCCGGTCTGACACATCTGGAGCTTGTTGCCTCGGATCTGGTGTTTGTGTAGCAATATCGTTCATGGGATATTGGGCTTTCTAGGTTTGACGTCGGCATGTACCGGACATGATAGTAAAACATTTTGCCAAAAACCGCAGTTCCTCAAGGGATGTAACACAAAACGACCCGGACAAAAATCGTCCGGGTCGTTGCCGTCTGAGAGGGGAAGTGGAATCCGTCACCGGTACCCCCCCGGCTACCCGGTCTTTTCAGGAAGCTCAACCGAGATGAGGCAAACCATGTACATGCTGTTTAAGCGTTCGGGTACCGGCTTCAGAAACGTCAGATTCCGGGTGCCGGGAATCATACCATGGCACTCGTTCTTCACCATCACGTTATTATAACACCGAGTGGAAGATCATAAGTTCATTGGTGGCTCAAGCGAGGCACTACACTTCGTGTTGCACGGCTAATCCTGCCCGGTTCGTGCGCAACATGCGCGAGTAGAGAGAAAGTCCCGGGTCGGTCAGAAATCTCCAGAGCAACTTTGCCCAGGACCGGTGTGACATCAGCGGATCGTACCATTCCGGGGCCATGGACTTCAGGAGAGGGAGTCTGTTCCACGGTATCGACGGCAAATCATGATGCTCGTTGTGATAGCCGACATTCAATGCCAGGATATTCAAGCGGCCGTAGTAACTATACGTTTCCTGGGGCGCCTTAGTCAGGTAGTGCTCCTGGATCCAGCGTGCGCCGAGCGGATGCAGCCCGATAGAGAAAAAGAACGAGAGAAAAAGATAGAAGAATGACATCGGCCCGAGCAAGACGATTATTGCAGCATCGTAGCTGAAGACTACCACCCAATTGACCAGTGTCCAGGAATTCGCAAACTTGATCTCCTTCAATCGAGGTGGCCGCAGCGCCTGGAACAGAGGAAAGAAGAGCAGCCAGAGAGCCTTCCCCACAAAGGTGGAACCGACCAGTCGCGCTTCCCATCTGCTGGCGATATCCGCATCCAGTTCATAATCTCCCTGGAACGAGTGGTGCTTGAGGTGATAGCTGCGGAATGACACAGAACTGGGGACGATGATCGGGAGATCAGCGATGATGCCACAAATGATATTTGCGGTCTTGGTTCTGAAGATCAAGTTGTGCGCGCATTCATGGATCAGGACAAAAAGTGCATGGTCGGCAAAAGCCCCAACAGCGTACGCGGCGATGAGTACGACCCACCAAGGCTGATCGCGCAGCAACAACGCAATCACTGTCTGCAGCCCCACGATCGCCAGGATCAAGCCGAAGGAATAGGGATTCCGGCCGATGAGGGTCCTGGCCTCAGGATGTTGTTTGAGTATGCCTTTGGTGCGCTCATGATGAGGCTCGGGTTGTTCCGAAAACCAGAACTCGTTGTTCATGGCAAGGCCTTTTCGTGGATGTATGATTGGACCGCCTCTTTCAAACAAGTCTCCCTCGTAAGATAAGAAAATTCCGTGAAGAGTGAGCTGGTGCGCAATTCGGAGAAAACGTTGAGGAAAATGTTATATTCCCGCGCTCCATCCGCATTTCAATTCGGCATTCTCCAGCCCTGCTTGACAAAGTGCTTCGGTTCACCTATATTGAGTGTACATACTTCGATGTCGTGATTTACAGCCAATTGCAGCGACAGTAAACAAATTGCTAAATAGCTCTCCGGTTGGAGTTTAGGACCCTGCTATTCGGCAGGGTTTCTTCGTTTAGGAGGAACGAGGTCAATATGAGAATCCTCAAATTCGGCGGGTCATCCCTGGGCACGCCAGACCGCATCCTGCGCGTGGTCTCGATAATTCGGGAGGCCAGGGAAAAGTATGGCCCGCTCTGCATTGTGGCATCGGCATTCCAACACGTGACCGACCAGTTAGTCGAAGTATGCAACCGGGCACTGTCCCATGATCCCCACTACGAAGATATGCTTCGGATGCTTGAGATCCGACACATGGAGAGTGTTGCGCGCCTTCTCTCGTCACCGAAAAGCACCGAGATCGCCGAATGGGTATCCCGACTCTTTGCGGAGCTACGCGATCTGGTGCATGGCATCTTCTTGCTCCGTGAACTCACGCCGCGCACGCTGGACTATGCGATGAGTTTCGGCGAGCAGCTCTCCTGCCGCATTCTTGCAGAAGTGCTGCACGGGCAGGGTCTGCATGCCACCTACGTGGACAGCCGGACCCTTATCACAACCGATCTTGCCTACGGCTCAGCACGAGTGAACTTCGATCTGACGAACTGGAACATTCTCAATTCCTTCCGTGACCGGGCCGATATCCCCGTCGTCACGGGCTTCATCGCCGCGGGGAAACTCCAAGAGACAACGACGCTTGGCCGGGGGGGGTCAGATTACACCGCCGCAATTCTCGGCGCCGCGCTCGATGCCGAAGAAATTCAAATCTGGACCGATGTCGACGGCGTCATGACAGCGGATCCGCGAAAGGTTAAAAATGCCTTTTCGCTCGACACGATCACCTATGAAGAAGCTATGGAGCTCTCTCATTTTGGGGCGAAAGTGATCCATCCGCCGACCATGCTCCCAGCGATGAACAAAGGGATCAACCTCCGCATCCTGAACACCTTCCATCCCGATTTTCCCGGAACCCTGATCACCGCAAAAAAGGTGCTCTCGGAAAGAACGGTCAAAGGCATTGCTTCGATAGACAACGTCTGCCTGATCAACGTCAGAGGAATCGGGATCATTCGTTCTATCGGGATCGCCGGCAGGATCTTCAGCGCACTGGCCAAACGAGAGATCGATGTCATCCTGATCACGCAATCTTCTTCAGAACAGAGCGTCTGCTTTGCGGTTCTCCCCCACCAACGGCTTGATGCCAGGGAAGCGATCGAATTGGAGTTCCGGCTGGAACTTCTCGCGGGGGAGATCATGGACATCACGCTTGAGGACGATTACTCCGTCATCGCAGTGGTGGGAGAGGAAACCCGGAACATCCCGGGCATCGCCGGCAAGGTTTTTCAGGCTCTCGGCAAAAATGGGATCAATCTCCGCGCGATTGCGCAGGGCGCATCCGAGTTGAACGTGACGTTTGTCGTGAAGCGCTCCTCGGAGGCCAAAGCTCTCAACGCCCTTCACGACAACTTGTTTCTCTCCCGGTTCAAGACCGTTCACCTGTTTGTCATCGGCACAGGGTTGGTCGCCGGTGCGCTGCTGGACTTGCTGCGCGACCAGGGAATTTATGCGCGGGACACCTTGCACATCAATATGAAGGTCGTTGGCCTCACCAACCGCAGGCGAATGCTCTTTAACCAGGACGGAATGGAACTGTCGGATTGGAGGCAAACCCTCCAGGACAAGGGCGAACAGGCGGATCTCGGCGCCTTCATGGACAGGGTGCGCGACCTGAATCTTGCGAACTCCATCGTGGTGGACTGCACCGGGGCGCAAGAGGTGGTTGATCACTATGTCTCGCTTTTTGAATCCAGCATATCCATCGTGACGTCGAGCAAACTTGCGAACACCTGCTCGCTGGAGTTCTATCATCAGTTGCGCGCCACGATGCGAAAGTTCAACGCGCAATTTCGATATGGCACCAATGTCGGCGCGGCCCTTCCCATCCTCGACTCGCTCCGTTCGATCCTGAACAACGGAGATACGATCCACAGGATCGAGGGTGTCCTGTCCGGAACGCTGAGCCTGATTTTCAACGAGATTCACCGGGGGATGTCGTTCAGCGAAGCGGTCCGTTCCGCGCGGGCACAAGGATTCACGGAGCCCGATCCGCGCATCGATCTTCGCGGGATCGACGCGGGGCGGAAACTGCTGATCCTGGCACGCGAGGCCGGCATTCCGCTTGAGTTCAACGCCGTTGCCATTGAGTCGCTTGTTCCTCCTCAGCTCGACAGGGATGGAAGCGTGGAGGACTTTCTCGATGGCATTCGAAGCGCCGATGCACAGTACGCCGAGGCATCCCGCCGCGCCGCTGAGAGAGGCGGCCGCCTGATGTATATTGCACAATATAGCGCTGAGGGTGCCCGGATCGGAGTCCAGGAAATACCTGCCACGCATCCGTTTTTCTCACTGACCGGAAATGACAATATTGTCGCGCTGACGACGAGCAGTCTGTACGAGCGGCCGTTGGTACTCCGCGGCGGCGGGGCGGGCGCCGGGCGCACCGCGTCCGGCCTGCTCACCGATATTCTCCATGTCGCCCACGGAATGAGCTAACAAACAGGCAAATCTATGGCAGTCATTATCCCTTCGCACTATCCCGCACGCCCGGCATTGCTGGAGCGGCACGTATCGCTCCTTTCGATCGAACAGGCACTCCGGGCGGATATCCGCCCTCTCAGGATCGGGATCATCAACCTGATGCCTCAGGCAGAGCGGTATGAATTTCATCTCCTCTACCCTCTCGGACGGTCGGTGATCCAGGTTGAACCGGTCTGGATTCGACTGGAAGGACATCAATACAAAAGCAGCGACAAAGAGCATCTGGAGCGCTACTATGTGTCATTTCACGATGCGATCGCCGAGCAGCCGCTCGACGGCCTTATCCTGACCGGGGCTCCTGTAGAGGAACTGCCCTATGAACAGGTGACATATTGGAAAGAGCTGACGACGATCCTCAGGTTCGCCCGGAGCAATATCCCCTCTACGCTGGGAATCTGCTGGGGAGCGCTTGCGCTTGCCAAGATGCTGGACATCGACAAGATCATATACCCGATGAAAGTGTTCGGCGTGTTTGAAACCCGAAACCTTGACACCTCACACCCCATCACGGGAGATTCCGACGACGCCTTCTTCTGCCCCCAGAGCCGGCACGCAGGTATCGATGATGCACGGCTTGAACGTGCCGCGGAGGAAGGGAAAGTCCGGCTCCTGGCTCATGCCGAGCGCGGGGGGTATGTCATTTTCGAGAGTGCTGACCGCCGCTACCTCATGCACGCCGGCCACCCCGAATATGAGGCGGAGCGCATCGCAACAGAGTACTGGCGTGACAAGGAACGCGGGCGAACCGATGTGCCTGAACCCCATAACTTTGATCTTTCGAACCCCCTTAATCGTTGGAGAACCGAGTGCCTCGACTTTTTCGGGCAATGGATCAGATACCTCTACAATTACTCAAATCCATCCGCGGACCACCGAAAATGAGGAATTGTGGCAGTTTTTGCAATCTTGGTTGGCCAAACGGGTGGGTTTGTGAAGCGAAGTAAAAGCGGCTTACTGACTGGCACTAACGCAGACATCTATTCTACTTTATATCTAATAATATAAACCATTATTTTAAAGCCACTTATACCTTTTGACGCATCTAAGAATCTCCCCTTGATCGGATCGATATTGGATCCTCGACTCGCCAATGAAGGCATAGGGAACTGAGAATCACTCCTGAGCTTGCGAGCTCTTGCTCATTCTCCTCTCTCTGTTCCCCAATCTCGATTCTTCACTATTCCGAGCCGGTCTTCCGCAGCACCACCGCCCCTTGCGGCTCAACATACGTCAGCCAATCTCGGGATCTCGCGTGCTGTCCATGAATTGCCGCGTGAAAAGCGCGCTGCAGGGCACGCGCTACCTGGCCGGTTGAACCTGTGCCTATTGTGCGAAAATCGATCTCCCTCAGCGCAATGCACTCTGACGCTGTGCCGCAGACAAAAACTTCGTCAGCCGTATACAGCTGATCGCGCGAAATCGGCGCTTCAATCACTTCGAGACCGAGGTCACCCGCAAGGTCCATAACGGAAGCCCTTGTGATGCCCTCAAGGACAGGCGCGAGAGCTGGAGTATAGATCTTCCCGCCCTTGACGAGAAAGAGATTCTCCCCGGTGCATTCGGCAACATACCCCTGCGGATCGAGAAGGATTGCCTCTTCAAAACCCAGGCGGACGGATTCTGTTTTGGCCAGGAAGCTGTTCGCATAGTTGCCACTGATCTTCGCCTTCGTCATCATCACATTGGGATGATGGCGTGTGAACGATGAAATGTTGGCACGCACGCCCCGGTCAAGAGCCTCCGCACCCAGATAATTCTTCCATTCCCAAACAGCAATGCCAACCGAAGGTTTTCCACCATCAACGTTGAGATTCCACCCGCCGCCGCTCAAGTAGATCAGCGGTCGGATGTAGCACTCCTCGAACCCGTTCGCCGAAACGGTGTGTTTTACCGCTTCAACGATGTCACCAACAGCATAGGGCAGCCGGCCAAAGCCAAACACCTTGGCGGAATTGACCAGCCGCTCCGCATGTTCCGGCAGTCGGAACACTGCCGGACCCTTTGGCGTGGCATAGCTCCGAATCCCCTCGAAAACGGCTGCACCATAGTGAAGGGCCGGAGTGAGAAAATGCACCGTCGCCTTCTGGTATTCAACCAGATCGCCGTCCATCCAGACGTATTTCGATTCCATTCCCATAGCCGTTCCTGACTTCCCCTCAGTGATTGGTATTCCACTCTTCTATCCCTTGCACAATTGTATCGGTCATCTCCCGGGTGCTCAACGTTCCGCCGATGTCCGACGTACGATACCCCTTTTGAATCGTGCGCTCCACCGCGTCCTCAATGCACGCCGCCTCCTCCTCGAGCCCCAGCGAATGGCGCAGCAGTAACGCAACGCTCAAGATCGTTCCCACCGGATTCGCAAGGCCTTTCCCGGCAATATCCGGAGCCGATCCATGGATAGGTTCATACACCCCCGGTCCGCCGGATCCAAGCGATGCAGACGGCAGCATCCCCATGGAGCCAGCCAGTACTGACGCCTCGTCCGTAAGAATATCCCCGAACATGTTTTCCGTGACCAGCACATCAAAGCTCGAGGCAGAAGTGATCAGCCGCATGGAGGCTGTGTCCACGAGCATGTGCTCGAGAACAATATCCGGATGTTCCTTGCCCAGCGTCGTGGCGATCTGCCGCCAGAGGCGCGAAGTCTCCAGCACGTTCGCCTTGTCCACAGACGTCACTTTCCTTCGGCGTCGTGTTGCCAATCGAAACGCAAGCTCCAGGACCCGTGATATCTCAAAATCATGGTACTCCATGGTGTCCACAGCACGCACGTGGTCGCCTGCCTGGTCTCTCCCCCGAGGTTTGCCGAAATAGAGCCCCCCGGTCAGTTCGCGGACGACCATGACGTCAACGTTGCGCACGCGATCCGGCTTCAATGGAGAAGCATCGATCAGCGCCGGGTGCGGCTTCACCGGACGGAGGTTCGCGTAAAGGCCCAGTTCCTTTCGCAGGCTCAGGAGGCCCTGCTCCGGCCGCAATGGGGCGAGAGGATCATCCCACCTCGGCCCGCCCACTGCCCCGAGCAGGACGGCATCCGATGTCCGGCAGGCATGCAGGGATGCCTCGGGGAAAGGATTGCCGCATGCATCGAGGGCCGCGCCTCCGATGAGGTGATCGGCGAACGAGAACCGGTGGCCAAACTTGTCTGCGACGCACTGAAGGGCACTCACTCCAGCACGGGTCACTTCGGGCCCGATCCCGTCACCTCCCAGCACAACAATACTGGCCTTCATGTAGTCAACCCGTATTCAAAACTGTCAGCCAACGCACACCAGCTGGCTTCGATGATGTTTGTGCTGGCGCCGACCGTGCTCCAGCGATCCGTTCCGTTGTGCGTCTCGATAAGGACTCGTGTCGTCGCTTCCGTGCCTTTGTCTCCGTTCAGGATTCTCACTTTGTAATCAGACAGTCGAAACGCACCGAGAGCCGGGTAGACCGGCGAAAGGGCCTTTCTCATCGCCGCATCCAGCGCATGGACCGGACCATTCCCCTCCGCAACCGTGTGGACGACATTCCCATTCACGTTCAGTTTGACGGTTGCCTCCGCAAAAAGGCCTCTTCCCTGGCGGTGCTCGACGTTCACCGTGAGATCGATCAGTTCAAACGGCGCAACGTAGCTTTCCTGCTTCCGGCGCATCATCACCGCCACGGAAGCTTCAGCTGCCTCAAAAGAGAATCCCTTGGACTCGAGCAGTTTGATCTCATCCAGCACTGTGGCAACATGGTGAGCCTGGTGTTTCCCCTCCATTGCCAGTCCATACTCCTCTGATTTGCTCAGAAGATTTCCCCTCCCCGAGAGCTCCGATACCACGACGCGCATCGAGTTCCCGACGAGTTCCGGGTCCACATGCTGGTAGGACGACGGGTTTCGCCGGATAGCCGCAACATGGATCCCTCCTTTGTGTGCAAAGGCGGATTTCCCGACATACGCCATGTGATCGTCCGGTGAGAGATTGCAGATCTCCGCCACGTAGTGAGCCGCGTCAGTCAGTCCCCGGAGTGTCGCGGAGCCGAGACATTCGTGGCCCATCTTGAGCGACAGATCCCCGATCAGTGCAATCAGGTTGGCATTGCCGCATCGCTCCCCGTAACCGTTGATGGTGCCCTGGACCTGACTGCATCCTGCGCGCACGGCTTCCAGAGCATTGGCCACGGCACATTCTCCGTCATTGTGCGTATGTATCCCCAGCAGTCCGCGGTCTGCATTCCGCACGCAGCCGACCGTTTCCCCGATCTCCCACGGCAACCCACCCCCGTTAGTGTCGCAAAGAATGATGACTTCCGCGCCGCCTCGTCTGGCCGCGTGCAGTGATTCCAGGGCGTAGTTGGAATCTTCCTTGAAGCCATCGAAGAAATGTTCCGCATCGTAGAAAACGCGGCGTCCCTGACTCACCAGATACGCAACGCTTTCCTCGATCATGCGAAGGTTCTCCCGGGGAGTGGTCCTCAGGACTTCGGAGACCTGGAACACCGAGCTTTTTCCCACCAGGGTGCACACCGCCGTCTGTGAATCGAGAAGCGCAGCGATGTTTGGATCTTCCGCGGCTCTGCCGTCAACTCGACATGTGGAGCCAAAGGAAGTGATCACGGCGTTTTTCCATGACATGGCCTTGGCGCGTCTGAAGAATTCCACGTCCTTGGGGTTCGAGCCGGGCCATCCCCCTTCGATGAAGGAGACACCAAGGTCGTCCAGTTTCTGCGCGATCTTGACCTTGTCCTCCAACGAAAGCGAAATTCCCTCACGTTGCGTACCGTCTCGAAGGGTGGTGTCATAGACATTGACTTTCATGGGGCGGACCTCGTTTCGTGAGCGACGATTTCATTCATAAATCGCATGAGATAGCCGAGTTCATCAACACCTTCAACCAGGCACGTCTTTGCAAAACTGTCGACCGGGAACGACACCTGCTTCCCGCCGGGCAGTGACAGTGTCTGGGAGGCCAAATCGATCCTCAGTACCTGGTCCGGCCGGGCATGCAGCATCTCGGCCAGGCTTCGGTGCGTTTCTTTGTCCACCCGCACCGGCACCAACCCGTTTTTCAGCGCATTGTTGCTGAAGATGTCGGCGAAGGAGGTGCTTATCACCGCGCGAATCCCGTATCCTGTCAGCGCCCACGGTGCATGTTCCCGCGACGATCCGCATCCAAAATTGTCCCCCGCCAGAAGGATGGCCGCATCGCGATGCTCTGGCAGATTCAGGGGGAATTCACTCCTCGGGGCCCCTGCTTCGTCATACCGCCAGTCTGCAAAGAGGTTTTCGCCCAGACCCTGTTTGTCCGTAACTTTCAGGAACCGCGCTGGGATGATCTGATCGGTATCGATGTTGTCGACCAGCAAGGGGATTACACGAGATGTAAGAGTCGTAAATCGAGCCATGTGCCTGACGAAGTGAGTGGCTATCATGTATTGGTTTATAAATTCAACGCGCTTTTAAAAGCGTACGCACGTCAGTCAGCCGTCCGGTGATGGCGGCAGCTGCAGCCGTCAGCGGAGAGGCAAGGAACGTCCTTCCTCCCTTTCCCTGGCGGCCCTCAAAGTTGCGGTTGCTGGTGCTCACCGCGTACTGCTCGGGAGCGATCTGGTCGCCATTCATGGCGATGCACATGGAACATCCCGATTCACGCCATTCCGCGCCTGCAGACGTGAAAACCTTGTCGAGACCCTCCCGTTCTGCCTGCCTCTTGACCTCCTGGGAGCCCGGTACCACGAGCATTCGTACGCCGGGAGCAACCTTTCTATCCTTCATCACAGACGCGGCAAGCCGGATATCCGAGAGACGGCCGTTCGTACAACTCCCGATGAAGACCACATCGATGGGCTGACCGACGAGGTGTTGTCCAGGCCGCAGCCCCATATATCGCAGCGCTTTTTCAAGCGCCGCACGCTCATTCTTATCCGTCAGGCTCTCGGGTGAAGGTACGGGCTCGGTGATAGGGATTCCCATTCCGGGGTTGGTGCCATAGGTGACCATCGGAGCAAGTCTGTTCACGTCGAGTGTCACTGTTGCATCATACCCGGCCCCATCATCCGACGGAAGCCGCTTCCAGCGGGCAACTGCGAGATCCCACACCTCTTCCCGAGGAGCATAAGGGCGGCCGGCAAGATACTCAAAGGTGACGTCATCCGGAGCAATCATCCCTGCACGCGCTCCCCCCTCAATGGACATATTGCAGAGTGTCATGCGCTGTTCCATCGTCATGGCGCGGACAGCCTGTCCGGTATATTCGAAGACATGACCCGTGCCGCCCCCTACTCCTATTTTCGCCAGCAGTGCAAGGATCACATCCTTTGCCGTCACTCCGTCCGGCAGCGTTCCGTCAATCCGGACCTCGCATGTCCTGGGCTGTCGCTGGAGGAGACATTGCGTGGCGAGCACGTGCGCCACTTCGCTTGTCCCGATGCCAAAGGCCAGCGCTCCGAAAGCGCCGTGCGTTGCCGTATGGCTGTCGCCGCATACAACGGTCATGCCCGGCTGCGTCAGCCCGAGTTCTGGGCCCACCACATGCACGATCCCTCGCCGCGGGCTCTTCATGCCCAGCAGTGTCACTCCAGCCCAGGTGGCGTTTTCCTCAAGCTGAGCGATCTGCCTGGCCGCCAGAGGATCCGTAATCTGAGCATCCACGCTCAGCGTTGGAACGCTATGGTCAAGTGTCGCGACAGTCCGGTCCGGTCGCCGCACCGCAAGGCCACGTTCACGCAGGGTCGTGAAGGCCTGTGGCGAGGTCACTTCGTGGACCAGATGAAGGTCGATATACAGGATCGCCGGACACTGCGGCTCTTGCGCAACGACGTGGGCATCCCATACCTTTTGAAATAGCGTTCGGCGGCTTTGTTTTGCGTGTTGAGCATTCATGGGAATTCAGGGTTGTGGAACAACGACAGGCTGTTGATCCCGTTCTTCTTTACGTTGTCTCGCTGCAAACGCCCGGTTCATGGCCTCCAGGTACGCCTTTGCACTGCCGGTAATGATGTCGGTGCTTACCGCTCGTCCGTTGAACTGGACTCCGTCAAACATGACGCGCACAAACGCTTCCCCGACTGCATCGTGACCCAGGCTCACGGACTTGAGCGTATATTCGGTGAGCTTCCCCGATATGCCCGTGATCCTCTCTATAGCCTTGTAGACGGCATCAACAGGGCCGTCCCCGGTGGCAGAATCCACAAGGCGCTCGTCGCCGCGCCGAAGCTCAACTGTCCCCGTAGGCCGCAGCGCCGTCCCGGTGCTTACATGGAGCCCTTCGAGATGATACGCCTCGATGGGTTCTTCTGCTCCCTGTTCCACGATCGCAATCAGCTCTTCATCAAACACCTCTTTCTTCTGGTCGGCAACGATGCAGAACTCCCGGTACACCCTCTCCAGCTCATCGGGTTCAAGCTCGAACCCCAGCTCTGCGCACCTTTGCCGAAGCGCGTGGCGCCCCGAGTGCTTCCCCAGGACCAGAGTGCTTTCCCTGATGCCCACGGATTGCGGCGTCATGATCTCATACGTGATGGCGCTCTTCAGGACCCCATCCTGGTGAATCCCGGCTTCGTGCGCAAAGGCGTTGGCACCAACAATGGCCTTGTTCCGCTGGACGATCATCCCGGTTACACTGGTCAGCAGCTTGCTCGAGTGATAAATCTCCTCCGTCTGGATATCCGTGTGGACGCCCAGCGTCTCGTGTCGCGTCTTGATGGCAAGGACCAATTCCTCCAGCGCCGCATTTCCTGCCCTTTCGCCTATTCCGTTGATGGTGCATTCCACCTGACGGGCACCGTTTTCCACCGCGGCCAGTGAATTCGCCACGGCGAGACCCAGGTCGTTATGACAATGGGCACTCAGGACTGCCTTGTCGATGTTTCGCACCCTTTCCCGTATGGTCTTGAAGAGCATGCCGTATTCGCGCGGAATGGCATATCCTACCGTGTCCGGCAGATTCACGACATTCGCACCCGCCTCGATAGCCGCTTCGGTGATCTCGCAAAGAAAACCGATATCCGTGCGAGAAGCATCTTCACAGGAGAATTCAACATCAGTGCAAAGAGACTTGGCAAATGCGACGGCACGCACGGCGTCCTTCAGCACCTCGGCGCGCGTTTTGTGGAGCTTGTGGACAAGATGGATGTCCGAAGTGGCAATGAAGGTGTGGATGCGTGGCCGCCGCGCGCTCCCTATGGCTTCCCAGGCTCTCGTGATATCCCCCTGGACCGCCCTGCAGAGCGCGGCGACCGTGCTCCGCTCAATGATCCCCGCGATCCTGCGAACCGCCTCGAAATCTCCGGTCGACGCCACGGGAAATCCCGCTTCAATGACATCCACCCGCAGTCGCTCGAGTTGCTTTGCCATGCGCACTTTTTCGTCGCCGTTCATGCTGCAGCCGGGCGATTGCTCGCCGTCGCGCAGCGTAGTATCAAAGATGCTGATGCGGTTGTCCATAGATCTCCTTAATGGGTGCGTCACACAATGAGCGATTATATTTCTTTCCCTTCGATCTGCACGAGCTTCCGTACCCAGACCATCAGCTCATCGAATTGAGCGGGAAGAAGGGATTGCGCCCCGTCAGAGAATGCCTCTTCCGGATTCGGATGAACTTCAATGATAAGACCGTCAGCCCCGGCTGCCACGGCCGCCTTGGCCATCGGCGTGACCAGGCTCCTGACGCCGGTCCCGTGGCTGGGATCAACGACGACAGGCAAATGGCTCAATTCATGTAGCGCAGGGACGGCGGAGAGATCACATGTGTTACGGGTATATTCCTCGAAAGTACGGATGCCGCGCTCGCAGAGGATGACGTCGTAGTTGCCCATGGACATGATGTACTCGGCCGACAAAAGCAGATCCTTCAACGTGCTGGCCATCCCACGCTTCAACAGTACCGGCTTCCGTGCTTTGCCCACCTCTTTGAGAAGCGAGAAGTTCTGCATGTTGCGCGCCCCCACCTGCAGGATGTCAGCATACTCCGAAACGATCGGGACGTCGGTCGGCGTAATCACTTCAGTGATGATGTACAAACCGGTTTCCTCGCGCGCCTCGGCCAGGAGTTTGAGCCCTTCCTCCTCCAGCCCCTGAAAGCTGTACGGAGAACTCCGCGGTTTGTAGGCACCTCCGCGCAAGACCTGCGCACCAGCCTGCTTAACCTGTCGGGCAGACGTGAGGATCTGCTCCCTGCTTTCGACGGAACAGGGCCCTGCCATAACGACAAAATGGCTATTGCCTATGGTGGTTGGCCTGAACATCGTCAGATCTTGCCGGGAAAGGCTGATGGTGCTACGCTCCTGCTTCCAGTCTGTACTGGCGAGCTTATAGGGCTTCAGGATAGGAACAACGCTCTCGACACCATCTACGAGCTCGAGAGCCTGAAGCCTGGCTTTCCCACGCTCGTCCCCTACGCAGGCGATCACCGTGCGTTGCTCGCCGTAAATGGGATGAACCTGATAGCCAAGTTCACGAACCCGCTCGAAGACATGCTCGGTTTGCTCCGTGCTGGCGTGTGGTTTCATCACGATGATCATTGCGGTTCCGTCCTTCAAAGACAAAAAGATTCCTTCGTCCGCCAGAGGTGAACCTTGCTTGAGCCTTTATCCGATGAATTTTTGGTAAGGTTTTTGCGGGTTGACCTCTGGCGTCCGGTTAGCTAAGAAATAGCCCCAGATCGGCCCGGAGGTCAATAAGAATAAGGATAAAAATAGGCAGGGATAAGGGGATAGAAACGCCCAGGAGACGCTCTGTTTTTCCCGACTCGGTATGTGGCCGATTTCCCACGCCAGTAGAAAAGATTGTGTCTCATAAATATAACATTTCGGGGGAAGTTGTCAAGCCCTTCGACCCACCCTGGCAAAATAATGTAGGGGTCCATCCTGCTGAAACATCGAAGGCGACTCCGAACGAGCTTCGCGCGGGCATTCTATTTAATCAACACCAGCGTGCGAGTTTGGGCCAAATCCCCCGCCGTCATCCGATAGAAATACACACCGCTGGCCAATCCTGAGCCGTCGAATGCCACTTCATAGCGCCCCGGCTGTTTCCGTTCATTGACCAGCACAGCGACTTGCCTCCCCAGTAAATCAAACACAACCAGCGACACTCCACTAACCCCTAGCCCCTGACCCCTAGTCCCTCCAATGGTGTATTTGATGACTGTTAGCGTATTAAACGGATTCGGATAGTTTTGCTCCAACACAAACACTTCCGGAGGAGCTGGCTCTTTAATGCCCGACGCGCTCCTCAACTTCACGGAGCGAGAATAGCTCACCGCATCGCTGGTGTCGGTGATCTTCAATCGATAGTACTGTTCACCGGCGTTCGAACGGTCTACAAATGCGAAGGCGCGACTTTCGCTGAGAGTCCCGTCTCCGGGAACGAAACTTTCTGGCAGAGTGTTGTAGGCGTCCTCTGTATCCGCGACTGCCCGTTGAACTTCAAAGCCTTTGCAGCGGCACTGCGCGGTTGCAGCCCACTCTATGATGACGCTGTCGCTCGGGAACGCGGTGGCAGATGCCGAATCAACCACTGCCGCCACCGGCCATGTGAGTGTAAATGAAATGCTGTCACCGATCGCGCCCACATCGGTGATGCGGAGTCCGCCGGGCGTTCCTGTCGAGAGGAATGAACGTGGGTTCGACAGATCGTCAACGGTCGTGAAGCCGGTCCCCCCGCTCATCGCTGCCCTGCTCAGCATGCCGTTCGCCTGGGGTGAACCGTCAGGCCGATAGATGTATACCTCATCGGGTGGCCCGTCTGCATTGCCAATCCTCGTCCCATTTATGCGATACAGCAGGAGTCCTTCCCCCGGGAGCTTGCTCTCGAAAAGCGTGGTCTTTTTCCGGTACTCAACGACGAAGAACTCCGTGCTTGAATACGGAGAGGGTATCTGAAAACAGTTTCCGACAGCCGATGTCAACGGGTGAAGGGAATAACGCCCAGGAACAGAGAGTGTAGGGATCGCGCCGACCCAGCGAAGATACCTGTGCTTCATGTAGGCACCCATGTGCTGCGGCGGATTGCTGTTTGATGCCATCAGGTCCCAATTCCCAACCGGTTCCACCGCACTGGAAACATAATGATAGAGGTCGGGTGCTCCCAGAGAGTGCGTCATTTCGTGCGAGAGCACACTTGCACCATCGACCAGCAGTGAGGATCGAATCTGCAGGTTATAGGACCTTACCCATTTGCCGTTGATGCTCGTGGGAGGATACAGCCAGGACATGTGGGGCCAGAGCAGTGTAGCCCAGGCAGTGGGAGTCCCCGTGACGATGAAACAGACATTATCTACATATCCATCGTTGTCTGAATCAATGTTCAACGGCCCCGGCACCTGCGGGGCAATGAAGTTCGCCGCTGCCTGTAAAAGCACGCCTTCTCTCTGGGCGCTCTCCCCTTCTGTTTTGTACCCGTTTGGATTGGTGGCAGCATTGTACGGCCTGTAATATCCCCGGGGGTTGGCATCCTTGTACGACTTGATCTTTCCTCCCAAAGGAGTCGGATAGAACGAGGAGACCACCGACAGGACGCCGTACGAGGCTTCCTGGAAGTAGTTGTACATCGAGGAGATTCCAACGGTGGACGCGTTGAACATGTTGCTGTAAAGCGAAAGGAGGTCCGTGTACTCCGGTTCATCGGAGAAGCGGATGAAAATCACAATATTGTTGATTGCTCCTGTGTTCGGCGCAGAGACGTTGATTCCTGCCGCTTCAGCAAGCCGGCCGGAGCGGATAGCCTGCATCTGCCCGGCGGCAATATTCAACCAGGGCTGGAGTCCGCCCCCTTCAGGATCGTCACGCCCGGCAACACGCGGCGACGGCACGAGCGTTCCGTCAACCTTCTGCGCGTAGACGTAGTAACCGGTGGTCGGGTCTTGCACTATGGTGAAGCCATGCGCGTCATGGAGCCAGTTGTAATACTCGTCCCCACTCGCATAGCAGCGCAACACCGATCCGTCGGGCTGATAGACCACTTGCGGCACAAACCGAAGCGGGGCGCAGAATAGCAGTCCGGTGGGCAGCGCAACGACCAGCGCTGTCAAGAGCAAACGAGCGGCACGAAGACGGGTGGACATAGTAATACCCTCGGTGTCTTAACGGAGGGCAAGCGGAAACCACAAGGGGCGGCTTTCTCGCCGCCCCTTGCCTGATACTCCCCGATCACTTCATGAGAATCATCTTGTACGTAGATGTGAATTCACCGGCCTGCAAGCGATACAAATAGACGCCGCTGGCCAGATGGCTCGCATCAAAGCTTACCGTGTGCTGCCCTGCATTTTGAACCTCATTCACGAGCGTCGCCACTTCCTGCCCGAGGATATTGAACACCCTCAATGTCGCCTTCATCTGATGTGGCAGGCTATACGCGATCTTCGTGGCCGGGTTGAACGGGTTCGGATAATTCTGCGACAAGGCGAACGCCATCGGCCCTGCCTGGCCCGGTCCCACCGCGGTCGGTCCGCTATGCTTGAATATCACGCCGGTGTTGGGCGCAGGGGTATTACCAGGCGGATACCCGCCCAGCCAGTAGGAAACACCCACGGTGTCAGCAGCCTGGACGCCGACTTTTGCGGTCATGTCGGTACCCGTGTTGCCAACGTCCTTGAACATAATACCAACAGAACTGTCGGCCTTTGCAAGGATGACTTCAAACGTCAGAGTCGTATCAGTAGCGGAGTTAAAGTCTCCCGCCTGGTACCACTCAACCACCAGGGTGTCCTTCGCCGAGTTGGTCCAGTAATACACATCACCGTGACCCGTCCCATAGATATCATGGGGTGTCAAATCCAGGTCATTATAATATGCCGCAATGACCGAATGGAAAGGATTTCCGGGCCCGGGGAAGTAGAAGCCGCCATTGTAGAACCCCTTGGTGTTCATGGGATCTGCACTGGATATGGCGTCGTTCAAAATGCTGTCGGAAAGCCCAACCAGCGCGTTCGCCCCAACGGAGAATGTGCTGTAGGTCTTCCCGTAGTACCAGAAATCGAAACCGATCGGGAAGGGGCCTGCGGAACCGTCATCACGCGCAGTGTCTCCATACGCCGGAACGCCGTTGTGCCACCCGGACACTTTGGTGCCCGTGCCGGAAATTTCATACCATTTGAACGGGGTTGCTCCCTTGGCCGTGATCTCGTATCCGCCCGGCTTCGGTGCACGGGTGTCCTTGTCGTATGGACCTGTCCACACAACGCTCAAGGGGAACCGTGCCTGGGCCCAGGCACTGACTACCGGCCCTCCCGTATACAGGCCGGGATACACGCCATCGATCCAGATTCCGACGGCATTATCTGGAAGGGCGGTCGGGAACTGCGTCATGCCGATGCATTTGACATCCCCCGAATCGCCAGCAGCCATGCGCTCCTTGTCCGTCAACCTGACCGGGCTAGTCCACGTATTGCCGCCGTCACTGGAACCTGAAATGAACAGCTGGTTTGAAAATTGTCCGTTGAAGAAGCTCGGGAGGGCCGACTTGTTCCTGTCCGAGTAGAGGCAATACAGCCTGCCCAGAGTATCCACACCCAGGCTTCCATTGTTTGCCAGATCATAAGATGTGGTCGCATTGTCATAATGACTGATCGTATGATAGACCCATGTGCCACTGGCTTTGTGAAACTCGACCATTTCCGACTGCCCGCCGGGCTTCAACAGGGCGTCGGCAAAGTGCGGAATGCTGTCGACCACCACGATCGTGCCCTGCTCGAAGAAGTTCACATCGGCAGCATAGTCGCTGGCCGCCGGCGGCGTCACCCATGCCGGCGTGCTCCACGTGTCGCCATAGTCCCTCGTCTCGCTGTACAGTTCCCAATAGGTCCCCACAGCGTTGGAGTCATAGTTCGCCGCGGTCATCAGAATAGCATAGCCGTTCGAACCCATGGCCAGCGTGTGTGTGTACCACATGAGCCCCGGGTTGGCCGCGGGAGGAGCGACGGCGGGATCATAGCAACTGATGACGGGTTTCGAGCTCCACGTTGCACCGCTGTCATGCGACACGAACACCCAGAGGCTGTCCATCTGGTTCCAACGTAAGGCAGTGATGATGATATGCTTTCCGTCTGGCGACACGACAATATCCGGGTAATTCGGAGTCCGGATCAGGTTTGTATCGTTGACCACGACAGACGTGCCGAGGCCTGTGCCGTCGCCGTTCGGATCCTTGTTGTAGTCGATCGTAATTGCCCCGCTGGCCAGCGAGGTCCGATACGCGATATGCGCCGTAAACTTGGCATCGGCAGCAATCGCCACCCGGCCACTGGCCGGGCCGATGAATCCGGTCAGCGTACTCCAGCTTGTGCCGTTGTCATTGGAATACAGCCACACGGGGTTTCCGCCGCCGGCCGCTGTACCAGTTACAAATGCCAATTGTCCCGTCTTCGGGTCCGCAACGACGTGATGCGGACGGAAGGGGAAAACGACCTGCCAGTTGTTCGCTGACGCAATCGAATCGACCGCGATGCCAGGCGGCACCTGGGCTGCCACCGGTTGCGTTGCAATGGCAGAGATTGCCAGCAGTGCCACCGCAAGTAGGATTAAGCCAAAGAGAGTTCGCTTCATAATGAGGTTCTCCTGACTATAATGTTTTAGAAAGAACTGATCCGACAGGGCCACTCCCCTGCCTTCATCCTACCCTATAGACAATCGAAAATAGGTATCACCTCCCTCTGGAATGATGAATGATCATGGATGATTGAGTTCGCTGTACCACATGGGAATGGGTTTTGATTCCATATAGAAATCATTCGCGGTGTTGCCTGAAGAATAGGCGCCCGCGTAGCGGGAGAGGGAAGACCATTCGGGTATCACTCCTGCCGACAGATTCCCGGGAAACGCGTCAGGGGTGGGCGGAATATAATTCCCGTAACGAACCACGTCCACCGCGTTGCCTGAAGTATCCCTCAGGACAAGTTCATCTTTCTCTTGTAGCAGGAAGACCACAATCCCAATACGCTGGCCGCCGCTCGAACCAACAAAAGGGACGTACAAGGTCACTGTCCCTTTGCCGGGTCCCAGATTGGTGTGGTTGTAGAACCTGATGCTATCACCATAGAGTACAAGGAACTGGCCGGCTTCAAGAGTGTCCGGGATGTTGCCAAAAAAGGACTCAAGGTTCGCCGTCACACGGAGTGTGGTGTCAATCACCCCGGATAAGGCCAGATGGTACGTGAAGGTCAGACTCCAATGGTTCAGGCCACCGATGCGATCCCCGGTAGGATTGTAGAACTCGATCCACGAGTACGGATGGGTGTTCGACTCCGGGAGCGTGAAGACCTCATTAATAATGAGGTGATTCGCCGGGTTGGAAATAGATGGAGCAGGGGACACGGTCTCCAAATTACACGCAGGAAAAAACCATCCCGCCAATACGAATGCCAGTGGCGCGCATCGTAGCAATGACTTCATAGTTGTATTCCGCTTTCATTATACACAGTGACTCCCAGCGGGGTGCCAAACCAGACATTCCTGCTGACATCCGCCGCAACAACATTGACCGTGTCGCTTATGAGGCTGCTGTTGGCACGGTTGAATTTCGTCCAGGTCACCCCATCGAATCGACTTGCTCCGCGATTTGTTCCAAACCACACGATCGTCCCCCCCTCCACGGTGACGGAATTCACGGTATTGCTGGCCAGCCCCGCGGTTGTGTCGTACACGGTCCAGTTGCTGCCGTCAAACCGAAGCGCCCCGTTCCAGGTGGCAATCCATTTCACCCCTCTGGCATCCGTGGCAATTGCGGTTGTCCGGACACGCTCCCCCTGCGGCAACGGGTAGGGCTGCCATGCACTGCCGTCGAAGGCGGCAATGCCCGAAAACGCTGTGCCAAACCATTTAATATTGTTGATATCTACAGCCACGGCGGTCACACGAGTCTCGGGAAGGCCATCGGTGGTTCCGTAGCTCTTCCAGACGCCGGCATGGGTGGTGCTCCCCGGAGTCTCCACAAACTGATAGGCCCCGCCGTTCGTCCCGACCCACGCATCCCCATAATAGTCAATTGCCAGCGAGTAGATGAAGCCGTCGACGAGTCCATCGGACACACCGTAGGTTCTCCAGACTTGCCGAGGATCATGTTCGATATAGCGAGTCACGAAGTTCCCGCCCGTCCCGAACCAGAGACTGGCATCGCGCCCTGGAGCAATCGCGGTCACACGGTTGCCGCTCAGCCCATCGGCTGTCGTAAAGGTTGTCCAAACGCCTCTGGCATACTGCGAAACCCCATCGGATGTGCCTATCCACTTCCTGCCCGACGCATCGAACGAGATGCTCAGGATATTGTTCGACACCAGCCCACCGGCCGAAGCCGTGATCACCATCCACTTCTCGCCGCTTGCCTTGGGTTCGTCCACCGTATCCTTGCACCCGGGCGAATTGAGGCTCAGGAGGAGTGCAACAAATAGCATTCCCAGAGATCTGACGACATAGTCTGTCATTCAGTCACTTGAGCAGGATCATTTTGCGAATCGCGGTGAAGTCACCTGCCACGAGCCGGTAGAAATAGACACCACTGGCAAGGCCGCTGGCATCGAAGCTGTCCCTGTACGTCCCGGCCGCTCTTCTCTCGTCGACCAACACAGCAACCTCCCGACCCAAAACGTCGTACACTACCAACCGTACATGACTGGCAACCGGAAGCTGGCTGCTGACCACCGTGTTCGGATTGAACGGATTCGGATAATTCTGGGAGAGCGCATAGGCCTGCGGAAGGCTTGATGGCCCTTCCGCCACCTCCACGGCAAACCGGGGGTTGAATGATATCGCCAGGCTGTCGTGAACCATCCACTCGGGAGGCCTTCGGGATTTGCCGCCAAGGTAGTATAACAGTCCGGTGATTCCGTCCTTTTGGATTCCGATGATTGCCGTAGAATCGAGGTTCGTCCTCCCAACATTCAGATACTGGAAGACAATCGTGTTGGTCGTCCCGTTCAGGATCACCTCGAAGGTCGCCGTCGTATCAGAGGCAGCATTGAAATCCCCGGCACGGTACCATTCGACGATGAACGTCTTATTCGCAATATCCTTTTTGTAGTACACATCACCATGGCCGCTCCCCGGGGTAAGCCAGAGGTCGTTCCAGAAAGGCGAAACCAGATCCAGGACCGGAGCGCCCGGGATCATCCATCCGTCGCTGTAATAGCCGGCGCCGTCGCTCCCCAGGTCGTTCACATTGTCCTGGCTCAGAGAGAGCGCTCCGTTTGCGCCGACATACACAGATTCTTTCCGTGCCGTGCTGCCGTAAAAATAGAAAGGCATATCGAGGAGGAACGGGCCCGCCGTACCATCGTCCACCGGATCCGCGATCGGCTTGCGGTTGTGCCACTGAGCGGGTTGGATCAGAACTGCGGAGCTGTCGGTCCTGAGCTCAATCCACTGGAATGGGATCTCTTTGCGATCGCTGTTTGTCGTCGTATAGAATGCGTCTCGGGGTAGCGAAAGCGATTTGAAGTTTGCCACGAGGTCCTTGTCCTTCCAGAGGATCACCTGAAGAGGGTTCACCGTCGCCGACGTATCGCCGCCCCAGTTCACAAACTGGTAGCCCGGGTTGGCCGCGACCGAAATCATCACAGTGTCTCCCTTTCGCCCGGCGATGAACGCCGACGGCAGGACAGTCCCCGCCTCCGGAGGGTTCATCCGCACCGCAACCACCGCAACGTTCGGCAATGAATACTCCCACATCCCTCTTCCACCGGTTGCTGCACGGAGAGCCCCGGTTTGCGTGAACTCCATGTCGTTCACGGCCACGTTGGGCAAACCGTTGACAAATGGCGCCCACGATGCTCCCTCACTGCGGGAAACATACACGCCCACGTCTGTCCCGACATAGAGCGTGCTGTCGTCCACCGGGTCCTTGACAATGACGTTCACCGGAATGTTGGGCAGGTTCGAGGAAATGCTGGCCCACGCCCCCCCGCTATTGGTCGACTTGAACACGTGCGCTGCGCCGTAGCCCGAAAACGTTACATACACAATGTTGCTTGAATCGGGATGCACCAGAATCTTGCTCACCCAGAGACCGGGCAAGCCGTTGGTAACATTCGTCCATTTCGCACCGCCATTGAAGGAACGGTAGACGCCATGCCCTCCCAATCCCGCGTAAATGAGCTGGCTGTTCGATTTCCCAATGCCGATCGCGGAGATCTTGCTCGGCGAAGGATTCAGGTCGACCGCCGTGCCAAGCGCTGTCCAGTTACTCCCTCTGTCCATGGTCTTGTAGAATTTCGTCGTCCCGGTATAGAGCGTCGCAGGGGTGTTCGGATCCATCTCCACGGGCGTCATCCAGTTCCCCTGTTCTCCGATCCCGTTCATGATGGTGGAGAAGCTGTATCCACCGTCCATCGACCTGAGGTGGAAGCCATTCTGGTATTCTCCGTAGACGTAGTTGGAGTTCGTATAGTCCACGTTCACAAAGCCTCCGTCGCCGCCGGTCACATCCCCCCACAGGGTCCCCCCCATCCTGCGCTGGGTCCCGTTGTCCTGAGTTCCGCCATACGTGACCGAAGCAGAACCCGGATCAACAGCAATCGAATAGAATTGAATGGTATTCAAGTCGCCATTCAGGTTCGACCAGGTTGTCCCGCGGTTGGTCGAACGATACACGCCGCCATCATTGCCGACCACGATGGAATTCGGATTCGAGGGGTCGAAACCAAATGCATGCTGGTCCACATGGACCGGGCCGCCCTGGTACCCTCTGCTGAGGTTGGACCAGTTCGCACCTCCGTTGGTGGTACGCCAGAGGTCGATCCCGCCGACGTAGACGATGTTCGGATCAGTCGGGTCCACTGCGATGTAGTTGTTATACCAGCCTTGCGCTCCTCCCGGCTCCTCATCTCCACCCTCGGGGTCGTTCCGCTCATTCACGCCAAGAAGAGAGTAGCCTGCACCGCTCCCGTTCGTGCCCCGCAGCTTCGGACTCCAGGAGATGGGAGCAGCAACGATGTTCCATGTTTCGCCGGCATCAGTGGATCGGTACACCCTGTTCGTGTCTGATCCCGACACAGTGGGATGGCTTCCGAAGATCCGCGAATAGACCGTCGCCGGCTGCGCCGCACAGAGGGCAAGTGTCATCCGGCCGATCTGCCCTGCAGGCGGCAAGCCCGTAGGCTTGAGCACCCAGCTCGAACCCCCGTCCGTACTCTTGTACAAGCCTGTACCGGCTATCGCGGCGTACATCGTCGCCGCGGTGTCAGGATTCAGGATCAGGTCCGTGGCCCTGCCCGTAAGAACTGTGCTCCAGCCTGCGCCGCCGTCCGTTGAGCGATAGACACCATTATCCATCGCGGCAAAAACCGTGTTAGTCGCGGTTGGATGGATCACGATCGTGTAAGTTGCCGATCCGGTTCTCTGCAATCCCGTCATCGCCCAGGTCGTTCCGCCATCCGATGACTTGAGAATTCCGATCCCCGAGTAGCAAAGGGATCCGCATCCGTTCTGCTCTCCGGTTCCCCAGTAAATGACATCTGTGTTGACCGGATCGATCGCAAGCGCCCCACAGGCCAGTGTAGGTTGGTCATCGGTCAGCGGGTTCCAGTGCACACCTCCGTCCAGAGTCTTCCATACCCCTCCATCGGCCGCACCGATGTAGATCGTGTCCGGATGCTGCGGGTCAATTGCCAGCGTCGTGACTCTCCCGGAAACCGTGCCGTACGATCCCATACTCGCGGGCCAGGGACCAATCGGATGCCAGGACGAAGTATCCCCGCTGAGTTTCGCAAAGGCTTGCTTCTGCATGTAGGCATCCAACCGCGCAAGGGTGGGATTCGTCCCGTCGAGATTTGGACGCGTCTGCGTGGACCATTCATACTGTTGCGCATGGCGGTCCGGGCTGCGCAGGGCCTTGATGCCCGGTTTTTCGGCCTGTGACAGCACTGCCTGCGGGAAAAACCATTGGAATCCAAAGAGCAGCACCAAGACACTCGCCCGAATCATTGCCGGTCGTATCTCTTCAGTCATGTTTCTCCCCCTCAGGTTGATCATTGACAAAACCACGATACTGGTACTCCACAATCCACGAAATCTGGACACTCACATTCCCACTTCCATCGAGATCGAATGGGTTCCGGGCAACCACTTGAAGTTGTTGTACCCGTAGTCCAACTTCGCCCGCACGCCGGAGAGATCAAAATTCAGCCCGAACCCTGCGGTCCAGTCTTCCGCATCATAGCCGAACTTGTATCCGCCGCGGAGCGTAAAGTTCCGGGCAAAGGTGTATTCCGCTCCCAGATTGTACTGTTCGTTGGAGTCGTTCGGGCGGCTGATCTGGAAAACCGCTTTCAGGACGTGTGCCGGCTCATCAATGACATCCGTCAGGACCCCAAACCGCAGGGCCGTGGGCAACGAGTACGCCTCGTTGATAAACTTCATGTCGCTGCCCAGATTCGAAACGGACATTCCGAGCCGCGACCGCAATGCGGGGATTTCGTATATCGTGCCGGCGTCAAATGCGAAGCATGAAGCCCCGTATTCCGTGTTGTAGAGATATGAGCGGATGTACTTTGCGCTGACGCCGACGGAGAATTTGTCGCTGATCTGCCGGGCGAGAGCGAGAATGAAGGCATAGTCGCTGGCCCTGAAATTCTCTCCCGTGCCGTCGGGGAACGCCGGTGTCGTGACTTCCATGTCGCCGGTTGTCAGAATCGCAGTGCCAAGACCTATGGCCCCAACCCCATCCACATTGAGGACGGCACCAAAGAAGGAGTGCTTGATGTCGGCAATCCATTGTGTGTAGGATGCCGAGAGGCCATACTGGAACGAAGACGTCGGCTCGGCTTGTCGCACGTAGACCATCCCGGAAGGGTTGTAGGCCAGGCAGGAGGCGTTATCAATAAGGGCAACACTGGTTCCCCCCATCCCTACGATACGGGCATTTACGGGGATCTTCAGAAAATTCCCGGACACGATCCCGGACCTATCCCCCGCTTGTCCGGGGGAAGCTGCCACCAGGACCATGAGCATGACGGCGCAAATGCGAAGACTTCTGGTCATTGCAATTCCATTACTTGATGATCACAAATTTTCCAACCTGTCTGCCAAGGTCGGATTCAACCGTAAAGAGATACACGCCGCTCGCGATAGCCCTGTTGCTCTGGCTGAACAGATGCCAATCTTCTTCCCCCCGGTCCGGATCGTATCCCGGATTCCCGGGACGATGCTCGATGGTCGCCACCAGTTCGCCGACCAGTGTAAAGATGCGGATCGTGCATTCAGTGGGAAGGTAGATGAACTTGATCACGCGTTTACTTTCATTCCAGTTGATGCCGCGTCCTTCCCATCCCCCGCTCTCAAGCGTGTAGTTGGCGTCGGTTCTGTACGGGTTCGGGACAACCCTCACCTGCCCCACCTGATGCGAAGTGGCAAACGGCAGGTCCACTTTCGTCGCATTGGCGAGCACGGACGATTCCAGCGGCTGCACCAGGATTGTGTCCGTGGTTGTTGTTCCGTCAGGGTTCTTCGCCGACACGATGCTGTAATCGGGAATTGTGAACGAGGTCACGGCGTACCAGTACGTTTTGCCCCGCACCAGATTGGAATCGATGAATTGGTACTCAAGGCCGGTATTCTGGCTCCAGGGATCGATCATGTCGATCTGTCGCAGCAGCGTAAAACTCGACACGCCGCCGGCGGGGTTCTCGCTCCGATAGAGCTTGTACCCCTCGAACACTTTTCCGTTCTTGGTCGTGTCCGCCTGCGCGATCTTGTTCGAGTCATCGATCACAGTCTCCGGATCGATGCCCCTGTCACCGGGCCTCCACTTCCAGTCGAGCTCCACCCTCCGCTGTCCCAGACTCACATGTAACGGCGGCGACGGAGGCGTAATCGGCACCTTATACCCGCGCTGTTCAAGCTTCAAGGCACGGATCGCATTCTCCTTGAGATCGTCGAGGTCATTACCGGAAATAATGGCCATGACAATTTTCAGTGTGTCTTTCGGCATGATATTGAAAGACCCAAATCCGAACAGAAAGCGCGTATCGGAAAGGTCGTTGATGGATTGGTCCGGTTTGATCTCGCCCGAGCTCAGCCACTTGTACCGCTCCACGTCAGGCGTAGGACTTTCCTCGCCGCGATACCATCGGAAGGAGTATTTCAGTGAATCCAACGGCCTTGGCGTGCTGAGCAGCGTCACGCCGAGCGGCGTGCTTCCGCGATCAACCGGGTTGAAACAATAAGCCGTCCGGAGGTTCTTGTAGTATCCGGTAAAGTTTTGTGTCCAAAAGTCATGCGTGTAGCCATTGGCAGTTGTGACGTAATACGGCCCCAGGTCAGTATCGGTGAAATAGCCTATGTACGCCTGCTGGATAGGCTTCGTTCCCACATTGATGATCCAGTACTCAATAGGAACGATCGCATCCGCGTAGCCTCCCACCCAGGAATAGGATTTCTGGATCACCTTGACATGAAGCGGCACATGCTGCGCAATTGCCGTGTTGAATGTATCAGTGTAGGTGCAATAGAAATCCTGGTCTGAAACTGGCCTGAACGGGAGAGAAGTGCCCCAGTACTCATCCCAGTCGGCCGGCTTTGTGGAATCCGAAATGGTTGCAGTCCAGATCCGGTCGCGCGCGTCATCGCTGGGGAAGAGTTCCTCCAATGGTCCCGCCCACCCCTCATAACCGGTCGACACCAGAGTTGCCTGGGATGGCGGGCGCCCCGGATGCGACGTGTCCACGATGCCCCCGATCCAGACCCCGGCGCCGTACAGATGCTCGATGTCCGAGCCGGCGGGGAACTCACATCCCAGCACCTCAGGAGGTGAATTGGTGGGTCGTGCAACGCCGCCGATAGTTCCAAAATTGCTGATCCAGACCCTCAGGTCGTATCCCTGGCGCGCCGATTCCGTGTGCGGAGGACCGGCCTGTGTCGATCTGACCGTGCCACTCTTCTGCACGTTGGCATGATTTGCCGTTCCCTTCTTCTTCTCAGCGCTGGACAGCGAAGAGAGCAGAAGGATGATTGTCACGAGCGTGCTTGGACGCATCAGCCGAAACGTCATGCAGGTTAATCCCAGTTAAGTTTGACACCGAGCAATATCTGGCGAGGATCTCCAAATCTCCAGGGATAGAAGTATCCGCCATCCATTCTTCGCCACGGATATATGATCTGACTGTTCGGGTCGTAATCACCGTATTGATATGTCTGTCCGCTGTAGTTATTATAGACAAGACTGTTCGTCGATGGGTTGCGACGGTTGAGCACATTCGTGACATCCAGCGTCACGAGGATATTGAGATGATCGAAGAAGTAAAAACCCTTGTACATTGTCAGATTCACAAGGGACGAATAAGGGCCGTCCGCCGAGTTGTGAAGATACAGGTCAGCAAGCGATCGGTTGGTATTGTAAGGAGTGTACGGGAATCCGCTGCCATAGCTCCAGGTCACGGAGAGACCCCAATTGTTGAGTGGGATGAGACCAAAAAGCTTGTAGTCCTCCTGCGGTCCAACCCGGTAGCTGAGGAAGAGGTTCAACGTGTGGTTCTGGTCCCAGTCCAGCCGGGTTTCCCTCGGCAGTTGGAACTGCGGCTGGTACACCGCAGCATAGGGACTCGAAGAACGCCCTTTCGCAACCTGGAACGAATATGCAACACTCCCCGAGTAATAATGCGAGAGGGTTTTGTTCAGCGTCACTTCGAACCCCCGTGTACTTGCATAGTCGAGGTTGACAAACAGGTTCGTTGGCAGGCCCGGTGGCCCGGCGGGCGCCAGCGTGGAATAGTCGTAGATGTCCTTGTAGAACCCCCGAATGCTGACTGCCATATCCTCCATGAACTGGTCATCAAATCCGGCCTCATATTGGACGGTCTTCTGAGGCCTGAGGTCAGGATTTCCAATCCATCCTCCTGGCTCGAGAGTGAACGGATCGCGGAAGTACTGCCCGCGGTCGGGGAGTTGATAAAAATGCCCGTAGTTGAAATAGAACACCAGCTGCTCGGTGATGGGATAACCGAGAGAAAGACGTGGGCTAAACCATCCGTGCGTCAGATACCAGAGCTGCGAGCTCCCCCCGGTCGTATGCTGCGGCCATTGCGCGGTAAGATTTGTCGCCTGCTCCCATTGCGTGACCCAGTCATTTGCAAAAATCTGCTTCCCGGGATAGAAATAATCGTACCGGAGCCCGAGATGGATGTTCATCCCCTGGTACTCGATATTGTCCTGAAGGTATATGTCGCCGCGATTCGTGTAGTTGTTCAAAACCCAACGATAGAGGCCGTAGCCGGGATACTCACCGGCAGGGTTCTGATTTGGATTCCGATTCTCAGCCGTCGGATACTGAATTTCCGTTGAGCGGATGGCCTCATAATTAAATTCGGTCCCGATCTTGACCAGGTGGAGGGGATGCATCTGGCTCTGAAAATCTGCTTTCGCCGTCCACACGGTCGTGAGATCATGCGACCATCCCTGCCCTGTTCCGAGTTCCCCGAAGGCGTCGTCGTTTGGATCGGTCTGGCTCGTCGCCCAGGAAAACTCGGGAGGGGTCAAGACGCCGACTCCATTCTGGTTTTCATTCGAAAGCCTGCCGAGCGAGAGGCGGAACAACGAGTTGTAATTTGACCCAAAGAAATGATTGTATTGCAGGATGGTCTGCGACGAGATGGCTTGCCCCACACCTGACGAGTCCGCGCGGAACTCCCAGAAGTGGTTATATCCATGGGTGGTCCCGAGGCTCGTGCGGTAGCTGAACACGATCTGGTCCGGGCTTTCCATGTCGTATTTCAATTTCGAATCGAACGTGAACCTGTTGTTCAGGTAATCGCGGTACTTGAAGCCCAAGCCGTCGAAGACACTCCCGAAGAAGCCGCCGAATGTGATTTTGCGCATGAGCGGGTTGTAATACGCGTTGTTGGCGTAACTCCAGGGTCCATCACTTTGATTGAAATCGGAATTGATGAAGAACGTGATCTTGCCAGGCAAGGACACGCCAGCCAATGGCAGGAGAAACGATGTGATAGGCTCGGGTCCTCCAAAACTGAGGGCCGTATACATCTCATTGAACGAGTTGGTCATGAAACGATCGCTCCGGTACTGCATCGACCCGGTATATTTGTCAGAACCCGACTTGGTGATAATGTTGATGACGCCCGACTGTGCATTTCCGAATTCCGCATCAAACCCGCTGCTGGAAACCGTCACCGACTGAATGGCGCCTGCAGATACTGCCAGCCCTGAGGCTCCGCCTCCCAGATAACCGCTCTGCACGCCCGCATACAGTTGCTGCAGCTGAGAGTTTGCGTCGTTCGTGGCCAGGAGCCCGCTGGACCCGCCAAGGATGTCGTTCACCGGCACGCCGTCCACAAGGTACTGGATCTCGTTCGCCCTGCCGCCGCGCAGGAAGAGATTGCCGCCCAATTTAACGACGCCGGGCTGCAACGCCATGACATCTTCCACCCCTTTGGCATTCGGGATGGTCTCAATGGTCCTTGACGTGATCGTCTGCTCGGCGGCGGTTGCCTGCGCATTGACCATGGGTTTCTTCCCTTCAACCACGACCTCGCCGGTGGTGACGCCGACCGGCATAAGCTTGAAATTCTGCGTGACCGATTTGTTGGCGATGATCTGGAGACTCTTGATCTCGACGGTCTGATAGCCAATATAGGAGGCCCGGACCGTGTACTCGCCGGCCGGAATCCCGATGATGGAGAACTTTCCGTCAAGGTCGGTGCTGGCGCCCCGGTTTGATCCGACGATCACGACATGGGCGCCTGGAAGAGCCTGCCCATTGGAGGCATCAGTGACAATTCCCGTGAGCCTGCCGGCGTCTTCAGCGCGGAGGGCCGTTGAAGAGAGAAGAATGGCACAGAGTACAATCGGTACGGTAACAATGAAGCGCATTGTATCCGCTCCCTCAAGTAAATGACTTATTCCCCGATATCCTGCAACGCCTTCTGCATAATCGCCGCCGCATCATCAGGCTGGGCATAAAAGAGCGGGAACCCGAGATACACCACGGTGTAGGTAATGCCCAGGTAGCGAATCCCGAGGATACGCCCCTGCCAATCGGAATTGGTTTTTGATTCATAGGAAAAGATCACTTCAGCGAACCCACGAGGGCTGACATACGGAATGTTGGCGAGCGCGCCGTTCCATGCAGCAAGCATTTTGGTACTGTCCATTTGGAGGTCCGGGTAACCGAGGCGCCCGCGACCACCCACGAAATCAAATGCCGTATTCATCCTGTAATACCGGGGATCGCTGAAACTCTGGATGTGGAAACGGTCCTTCGCGAAGGTTGTGTCAAATCTTTCCGCCGTCTTCCACGCGCTGACGATGAGTTTGCCTCCCACGGAGAGATATTCGGAGAGGAGCGCGCCATTCGCAGCATTCAGATTTCCGTTAACATCTCCGTTCTGGGCATCGTTGTTGACGATGATGGCATTGTAATTGGCGAGAGCCTTGCGGCTCGGGAACTGTCTCAAGGTCGTGGTCGCCCACACATCATAACTGCCCCCCTTTCCTGCCGCGTCAAGCAGATTGCCGTAGAAACCATTGATCTGCGCTACCGAAGGGAATCCCGGTGCGCCGCTGCCATTCCGGGTGCACGTCAGGAGGAGAATCCGGTGCGGCTGCGAGGGGTCAATAAATGACGGGACAACTGCCGTGAACGTGTATTTCGCCGGGGTCGAATCCTGGAGATTGTAGTCGTTCCGTGCCTTCACGTAAAACGTATGCGGACCCGTATACGGCAACTTCATGTCCGCGACTGTAACAATGGCAGCCTGGTCAGAACTGAACGGCGACCAGCGCAGACTATCGACACTCCAGGAATACTGGAGCTTCTTGCTCTTCAGGTCGATCCCTTCAAAATAAAATTTGAGGCCGGGAAACGTATCGGTAACCTTGTCAATGACAAACGACGAATCCGGCGGGAACGGAGCCACGAGCCTGGTATTCGGCGGCAACGCCTTGGGGGTCCAGAAGATGACGGAAGCCGGGTTGGGGTCTTCCGCACCCAGGTTGTCCATTGCCTTGACCTCGAAGGTATGCTGGTTCAGGGTGTCTTCCGATTCGAAGATGAAAATCCCCACATTCGGGTTCATGATGCTCTTCGGATCAGCCCCATAAACAGTGTCACCCGCCACAAGCACCGACCCTCCGGTGTACAGCACGTTGACAACACTGTCCTGCACACCGGGTGAAAGCGTCACGAAATAGTGATAGACATCGGGAACAACCGCAGGGTTGCCCTTCACGATCATTGTCACTCCCGTGATGCTTACGTTCAACAAGGTTGTCCAGTCACGATAGACGGTGGCGTTCCCAGGGATCTGATAACTCCACCGATACCGAAAGGCGGTCACAAATCCATCGGGATCGTCCCCCACCCAGCTGAGTGTCACTGACGGAGTCGCGGAAGGAAGCTGCCCCTGGGGATCGTTCATGGGAAGATTTGCCAGTCTCGTACGCGGCGGTGAGTTGCCGATTGGAGCACCCGGGTTTGTGGGTTCACTGCAATTACTGAAAAGCCCGCCCAGGGCGAGCAGCACGACCAGGACGCGTGATCGGTTCGACATTAGTGTGTCTGCAATGAAGAGATGAAGAATTTGGGATGATAATGAAAGGTCTCGGCCCCGCGCGTGAGCGAAGAATCAACGTTGAAGGAGATCACGACGACCGTGGTCTTTGCTTCCTCGACGGTGATAGGTGTTCGCAGGCGCAAGAAGCTCTCCGCATCCGCCGCAAAAGTGATCGGAATGGTCCTGTACCCATCAAGTATGACGGCCCCCAATGGCTGCGTCGTGATGTCGAGACCGATGTACGAACCTGGAGGTCCGTAGCTCTGCCCGATCAAAAGGGTCGAATCAAATGCCTCCTGTGAAAAGGCATCGTAGGAGTCCGTGTAGCGGCGAATGGCGCGCACGTCCTCAAAGATTTCCTGCTTGGCGTTATCGGTGCGCACGGCTCGCAACGCTGTCAGCTGCATCGGGAGCAGATTGGCGGGGCCATACGGGAGGTTGGCCGAGATCGTCTTCAGCCTGACCTCCAGTGTGCCGGGCATCGGTGAGGCGTAAGGGTAATCCTTGCATCCCGCGAACGAGAGAACGAGCAGAAATGCAGAAGGGAGCAGAAAAGAACGGCAGGCGGTAGAAAAAATCATAGGCTCGGCCTTTAAGGGAACAACTCTTATTCACAGTGCCGGAAGCGTGTCACATTGCTCGACTGGAAATCAGATGTTTGGGATAGGTCGATGTCAGAGGGAGGCATAAAAGCAAAAAAAACCCTACCTCCTGGCAAAGGTTTTTCCGCGCTACCTTTCCTTTGGCGTGTTGTGAATCTCTTTATTCGGTCGCAAAGCGACTGGACGGTTTGGAGGAACCTGTGGTACGTCTTTACTGACGACCCTTGACAAATATAACATTGTGCGAGACTTTTGTCAAGCGCACAGACCGTTCGCTTCACGGTCTGTTTGCTTTTGAGCCTGAAAAAGACCTATGGATTCGACAACTGCAGACTCCTGGTATGAAAATCCACTTTACCTTTTCTTCTGCGCGGTTTGGGGAGAGGGATAAGGTGCCAGGGAACTCAAGCCTGAGAGCAAGGTACGGCGATGCTCATGAGCTCCTCCTCCAATGCAGCAATCTCCCCCTGCATGAGCTCCCGATACCGCTCTGTCTCTTCTGCCATCCTGGGGATTAACGCCCGATAATACGCAATTCCTTCCTGAAGATTTGTCCTGAATTTCTCGAAATAGCGTGCATCACTGTCCGACAACGACTCCAAGCGTTTTTGTATTTCTGCCTCGAGGTAGTGGACGTAGAGACGGAGTTCGTTGACGAACATGCTTGGTCTGTCATGGGCAACAAGCCCGTGTACTCGACCATAGATGTGCCCGACCATCTCCTCAAGTGAAGCGATCCGGGAGAAGAATGCAAGGTTCGGGCCGGGACATATGGCGACCGCCTGCTTCTTCCGTTGTGCATTGCCGCTTCTCTCGTTCTGCACTGACGCCGACAGTCCCTCGCACAGGCAGGCCTTCTCATACACTTTTTCCATCTTACGCTCCAGTTCCTCTGGCGGGAGGTCCTGGGTCTGGAGCTGCAGTGTTTTCAGCCTTTGGTACTCCCGTGATGCCGTACATATCGGCTGTTCGGTGAACTCCGTGTTCGATACAAGATATTTTTTTGTACACGGGCTTCCCGGCCTGCCATCTGCTGCACGTTCGCGGGTTTCTCGTTCGCTCGACGTGCCACGAAGATTGTTGAACGGAATACCCATCGGGGACGCGTCGCTGAGGTAAAAATCCTCCGGCCGGGCTGCTGCAAGCATATTTCTGGTCTCGCGTTCGACGTTGGTTGCTTCCGGGACAAGCAGGAACGGGGAACCCCAGCCAGTTCCATCGATGCCGAAGTGTCTGTGTAGGAAAACGTCCTCTTTTGCCGTCCCGATCCCTCCCTGAACCGTCACCCGCACCTCGCAGGCCTTCTCGGGGACATCAAACCCCTTTTGCAGAAGGTTTGCCCGATACATCGCATACAGTTCCTTCACGAGGGATTCCCGCCTGGCTTTGAATTCCTCCAAAATTGGCCCGATCAGCGTGCCGCCGGTCGCAAAGGCGTGTCCTCCGCAATTGAGGCCGGACTCGATTCGGAATTCCGATACCCAGAGTCCTTTCCTGGCGAGGACTTTCCCCTGGATCAAGGCGGAACGGAAATCACTCACTTTCAAGATGATCTTCTTGCGAAGTGTTCCCTGGGGGTCAGGTAAGAATTCGGAGCAGCTGCCCATGTATGCATAGAGGCGAGGATTCATCCCGGCAGAGAGCACCACTGCGGAATCGAGGTCGCTGCGGAGGAAGCCGCGAAGCGCCGCGAGCGCATCGGAATACTCAGGGTGAAGTTGTTGACCTTTTCTGTTGTTCGTCTTGTCAAGCTTGGTCATGATGTTCACGTCGATTGCGCCGGGAAGGATCTTGCTCCGCAGCTCATCCTGCAGCACGGAACGCAGGTCCGCATCATCCGTTTGTGCCATGCGACAGTAGAGGCTTTTGAGCGGAGATCGATCGGCGAGCATTTCAAAATACTTCACGATGTCGCTTCCTGGCTCAAACGACGAACTCTTCAGGTGCTCGGTTTGGCGTTGAACGATTCGGCGAATGAGATTAAGATAGGCGGTAATCCGCCTGGCGCGGTAGTCCTCCTCCTGAGCGCTGATCGCTACGTAAGCTTCGCCGTAGAGAGACGCATAGTGGCGCCGCATGTCCTCCATCAGAACGTCGTCCACAAGTGACACCACTGATGATATCCCGAACCTGGCAACCCGGATCGGGGTGTCAATGGAGAATGCCAGCCCCAGCACGGGGATGTGAAAAGAATGGACTTTCCTTTTGTCCATCAAGCTCCTTTACTGAGTTGAGGTCCTGCTCGACCTAAACATATAATATCGGCTTTTATTCGCCCAATTCAAAGGAAAAAAGAGGTATTGTGCGTGCAACAAGTAAACAATTCTGCGTGTTAGTACAGTACACGGAAATGCCTTCCGTGCTACGACGATTCCCTCACATCTTCGGGTGCATCGCAGCGATTTGCTTTGATACCGCTTTCACTCTGGTTCGCGCGTTCATGGCATGGTCGGGTCGATGTGATGCAACACCCTCTTCTGTCTGAAAGCATGCCAGGTGACTTCCATCGCTGCAATGGGCGGCATTTTGGGCTCGATACTTCAGAGCTGCTCACAGCCTAACAATCCGGCTGATGTCCCTTCCCACAATTAACGCAGCCGTAGGGTCCGCCGCACTTGTCCAATACACCTGTCCCTGCCATGGGGCGCAATATGCGACCAACGGACAGGTCACCCGGGGACCGGCTTCAGCGTCATTGCGGTCGTATACAACGTCATTTGCTAACGACCAGGTGGTAATCTCGTTGTAAAAATGAGAGCTCTTCCGGCGCAAGGCCGGGTGTTTCTGCGGCGGTTCCGGATCGGCGGATGCCGTACCTATCGCGACATTGACGATGGGACATCAAGCTCAGACGTGCCCCACGCTCTGTTCGGCACGGGCCTCATCACAAACCGCAGCTCCCCTCCCCTGATAATCTGCTCGTGCGTAAGGTAGCAACGCTTTATCTTTTTCCCATTTAAGAGGCAGTCACCGACATAGATACTCGCCGCCGAGATTTTGTCGGCTGCTATCCTCAGCTTCTTTCCGTTGCCAACTTTTATCGTGGCTTCCCTGACGCACGGGCTCCCAATCACATACTCCGAGCTTCCCGGACAGACAGGATAGAATCCAAGGCAGGAAAAGATATACCAGGCCGACATCTGCCCGCAGTCATCGTTTCCGCACAAGCCATCCGGGCTGTTCCTGTACATGGTGTCAACGATCTGGTGGATTCTCTCCTGTGTCTTCCATGGCTGGCCCGCATAGGAGTACAAATATGGGATGTGATGGCTCGGTTCGTTGCCATGCACGTAATTTCCAATGACCCCGGCACGCGTAACATCTTCGCTCTCCTGGAAGTACTTGTCCGGGACTGCCATGGTGAACAATGAATCCAGCCATGCAACGAGTTTTTCCTTCCCTCCAAGCAGCCGGACAAAGCCGGCAATATCATGCGGCACATACAGGGAGTAGTTCCAGGCATTCCCCTCGATGTACCCCTGGCCAAGGGTGCTCAGAGGATCAAAGGGAGTTTTCCAGCTGCCATCCGAGTTTCTCGCTCGCATGAACCCTGTGGCCGTATCGAAGATGGACTTGTACGAAGCTGCCCGGCCATAGAACTCGAGGGCAACGGATCTGTTCCCGAGCCTCTCGGCCATTCGGGCGATCGCCCAGTCGTCATACGAATACTCGAGGGTCTTGGAAGCGGAATTCGAACTCAGGTCTTCGGGCACATACCCCCGCTTCCTGTATTCGCCAATTCCATCGTATCGATCATAGGTCGCGCTCGCAACAGCTGCGGCAAGCGCCTTCGTTTCATCAAAACCGCGAATGCCCTTCATAAACGCATCCGCGATCACTGAGACGCTGTGATACCCGATCATGCACCAGTTTTCATTTGCGTAGTGCGACCAGACGGGCAGGATCCTGTGAACGCTCTGTTCGTAGTGCGCCAGGAGCGAATTCACCATGTCACCGGTCCGCCCAGGCTGGACAATGGTGAACAACGGGTGAAGAGCCCGGTATGTGTCCCACAATGAAAAGATGGTGTAGTTCGTCGTTGTTGAGCGATGGATGTTTTGGTCCAACCCGCGATACGCGCCATCGACGTCAGAAAAAACGATCGGGCTCAGAAAGGCGTGGTACATCGCCGTGTAGAAATTGACCATGCGGTTGTTGTCCGCCCTTATCGTGACTTTTGAAAGCTCCTCCTCCCAGCGCCGTTCGGCTTTGCGTCGGACGCCCTCGAAATCCCAGCCCGGGGCTTCAGCGGCAAGATTTCGCAGTGCCCCTTCTGTGCTCACGCCCGACAAGGCGCATTTCACAAGGATTTCCTCCCCTTCCCTGGTTTTGAAATCAAAGAAAGCTTTGACCCGATGTCCGGCCCGTTCCGGGAAGTTAACATTCTCATTCCATTTCCTCCAGAACCCTCTGTACACCATCTGTTCGTCGTTCCGAAGGCCGTACGATCGTATCGGCCTGGAAAAGGCCATCGCAAAGAAAATGTAGCGCGTCCTGGCCCATCCGTTGGTTTGGCGGAATCCTGTGATCAGCGTATCGTTTTCCACGCGGACAAATGACCAGACCGTCTTCCCGTCATAATTGTAGACGCCTGACGTCAGGTCAAGAATGATGTGGGCGGAGTCGCTCCGGGGGAATCTGTAGCGGTGGACACCCACGCGCTGCGTCGCGGTGAGCTCGGCCCGAATGCCATATGTCTGAAGTGTGACGGCATAGTAGCCGGGATGTGCCTCTTCCGTCCGATGACTGAAGACCGACCGATATCCACTTTCTTGTTGGTCCCGCGTGCCCGGGTTCAGCCTGAGTTCACCCACCGTGGGCATCAGGAGAATATCTCCCAGATCGGAGTGCCCCGTTCCGTTGAAATGCGTATGACTGAACCCGACGATCGTGCTGTCGTCGTACTGATACCCTGAGCAATACCGATAGACCTCTGGATTGTATCCCTTGCCATAGCTGTACATGATGGTATCGGTTTCCGGACTGAGCTGCACCATTCCAAATGGGAGGGCGGCTCCCGGAAAACAGTGTCCCATATCGTCCGTCCCGATGAACGGGTTCACATAATCCCGTAGATGTCTTGCCTGTTGTGCCATTGCTGTGCCCGCCAGGGCAAGGAGAATGAACAGCCACAGTCTGTATGGTGTCATAGGAATAAGCTCCAGGATGAGAATTCTGGCCGCCACAGTGGAGATCCTGCTCTTCGAAGGACCACGTGTGGTGCCAAAGTAGGAAAAGTGACGAGGAGAAACAACAAGGCTGGCCCTGGACACTTATGAGAGTTCATTCATCAGCGACCTTGATTTTGTCAAAGCTTTTCCTGAACATTGGTATACCTACCACTAAGCGGAGGTTGTCATGAGACCACTTCCCGTGATCGTTGTTCTTGTCGCCGGCGTGATCCTTCTTTCGTCTCCCCTCTTCACTCAGTCGGAAGTCCCAAAGCAGGAAAAGCTGGTGTTTGAAAACCAGTTCGTCAAGGTCTTTGAAGCGTCAATTCTGCCGGGAGAGAAACTGCCTCCCCATCATGGAGGAAACCGCATCATCTACAGTTTAAACGACTATAGGCTCCTCTACCATTGGGAAAACAGGACCACAGAAGAGAAGCGCAAAGCCGGGGATGTACATTTTCATCCTGCTGCTTTGCATGCGGAAGAGAATGCTGGCAAAGGGATTGCACGATTCCTCATCGTCGAGCGCCTGGATGCACCACTCCCTCCCGCAAATGGCACGGGGGTAGACATGGCAACTGCAAACCCGAACAACACCAGGGTGATCTTTGACCGGGACATGGCAAAGGTGTTTGAGCTGACATTGCAGCCAAAGGACGCCGCCAGCATGCATTACTGCCTGGACCGACTTGTATATGCGCCCGAGGCTGGCAGCCTGGTGCTTGTCGGACCAGACGGAGCCAAGACAAAAGTGGCGATCAAAAAAGGGGGGTACCAATGGTTTGCATCCGGCCTGCAAGCACTTGAGAACGCTAGTCCCAGCAGAACAAAGCTGGTCGTGTTCGGGTTCAAAAAATAGCTTCACCGGCACGCGGCCAGGGCAAAACCAAGCAACGGAGCCTGCGAGCTTTTGCGGGAACCGCCAGAGCCCTTTTTTGCTTTTTGCCGCAGAAGAGATCTGGCGTTGCCGCACCTCACCATAACGCGATCCTGCGGAAGATCCTGAAGAGAGGTAATAAGCCCAAGTCGGCCCATGGCGGACGTCGCACCGCGAGCTGCATCCCAGTCCATTGACTTAGAGGTTTTGGTTCCCTATGTTCTTCCATGACCTCAATGAACCCACTTCACTCACTTGCCACATTGTTTTTCCTGGCCACTTCTGCGGGAGTTGATTCTCGGACAGCGGCGCAAACCTCATTTTCCGACAGCTCCGCATTAAGCCGTCCATCCTACGTCAGAGATTCAATCCAGGAGATTGATGATGCCCAGCTATGGGGTTCAATGGACCTTGACCGTGCCGGCCTCGGGGAAGTGCCGAAATTCGTGCGAGACAGACATTTTGGGCAAGCCGCGACGGCGTGGAGCACGTACTGGTCGGCGAAGAAGCAACCCGGGTATCTCACTTCCATGGACCACCTTCTCCAGAACACCGACATGCTGATGTCCGTGGGAGACTTCCAGAAGGCCATGCTGCATTCCCCCGAAGAGCGGGACACGATCATTGCACGCGCGGAACAGATCCTCCAGAACAGGATCACGACCTGGGGAGACAACGTCATTGAGTTTGGGAAAAAGGTAGATTTCAACAGGGACATGGGGCAGTCGGGAAAATACGGTTTTCATTACTGGATCTGGTCCCGGCCGCTCATCATGGCTTCGGTCATCACAGGAAATGAGAAGTACCTCGCCAAATTCGATCAGCTCTTCAACCGATGGTACGAACAGCGCAACTCCATTACGCGAGGATTCCCTTCGCTTGATGTTGTCTATTATGAGCTCGGGCTCGGAATGCGGAACCGGATGTTCATTGAATACTACCTTCTCCCCTACCGCCTGAGAAGCGCGCGCTCACACGCGCGGATGCTCAAGACTTTCCTCGCTGCAGGGCGCTGGCTGTGTGCACTGGAGAAATGGGAAGGATACCGGGCGGGCAACTGGCAGATTCATGGGGCCTACATGCTCCTCCAGCTCGCTCTCGTCTTTCCCGAGTTTCGCGAATCGGCGGAATGGCATCGAATCGGGCTGCAACGGATGATGGAGCACCTGGACCGGGACTTTTTTTCGGATGGGGGCCATTCCGAACGATCGCCCGGTAACTACACAATGGCAACCTACCAGAGCTACCGCAACCTCTCCTGGCTTCTCTCAGCGTACAGAGTGGAGGAAGATGCAGCCAGACGTATCCATGCTTCCATGGGGCGCACGCTTGTTTGGTGGAAGAGCATCCTCACGCCCACGGGTGAAATCCCTGCCATCAACGACAGCCACGGGGGGCTCTTTCCCGAGAGAATTATGCGCGATGGAATGGAGTTCTTTGGAAGCGACACCGTTGCGTGTCCCTATTGTACTTCCAGGCATATGCCCGAGTCGGGCTTCACGGTCATGCGCACGGACACGACACGAGACGCGCTGTATCTTCTGCTGAACTACGGGCCATTCGCAGGTTTTCACACTCATTATGACCTCCTCGATTTTGAGCTGTTTGCCTTCGGGAAGGCGCTCGCCGTCGATGCCGGAATCGGGCTAACCTATGACGATTCACTGTATCCTTCCTGGTACCGCTCGTCGCGTGCACATAATATGGTTGCCGTCAACGACAGCAGCATCGAACGGGAAGGCCTGCAAGGAGAGAACATCCGGTGGGGGTCCACACCATCGGTCGACTATTTTTCCGGTGAAGAGAATGGATACCGACGATTTGGAGTCCGGCACCGCAGACAGATCGCGTTCATAAAACCATCATACTGGTTTTGCCTGGATGACCTGCACTGCAGCCACGGCGGCGATACCCTGTCCTGGTACTTCCACTCTCCAACCGTGCTTGTCCCAACCGGTCAAGGATTTGCAAGCGCGGAAGCTCCCGGAATCCGGATAATTCCTTCCGGAGTCCATTGTGCCACCCGGACCGGAAAAGGAATGGCGGCAAGCACCAGCGATAAAGAACCGGGAAAGACGGAAGAGATTGGTTGGGTGAGGTTCGATCAGATCAGTTCGACCGATTCTCTCACCCAATTTCCGCTCCTCCTTTTTCCATTCCGGAAGGCGGGAGGTATGCCTCGTACATTGAGGCTTTCCCCCCGGCACTACGTCGTCCAGCAGGGTGAATCGGACGACCATCTCTACTTTGCGGATGGAAGTTACGCTGACGACACAGTCCAAACGGACGGCTCCTTTTTGCTCACCAGGAACGGGCATGCCGGCCGCCTCGAATATGTCATCATCAACGGAACATATCTGAACTATCGAACAAAGACTCTCTGGCATTCTGACTCCAGAAGTTCCGGCGAAGGGCAACTGCCATGACCACTTTGGGACGCCTCATGATACCCCTGTGCATCTTTGGCCTTTCTTTTTCCGCCGTAGCTCAGGATACACCATGGGTGGATTCGACACTCGCCTCCTTGAGTCTCGAAGAAAAAGTGGGGCAGCTCTTTGTCGCCGAGCTTGTGGCGCTTTACACCTCTGAAGACCACCCGGCGTTTCAATATGCTCTGGAGATGATCCGCCGGTATCACGTCGGGGCATTCATTCTGGCAGGGGGAAATGTGCTGGACATCCCCATGATCACGAATAAACTTCAGCGCATTTCAAACGTCCCTCTTCTTATCAACGCGGACCTTGAGGGGGGGATGACATACATGCATCCGTGGCGTCTGAACCGCGGCTGGAGTGAACGCCTGCCCAGGTATGTCCCTGGAGGGGGCACTCAGTTTCCATCCCAGATGGCTATCGGTGCGACGGGAGAGCCCCGGTACGCTTATGAGTTGGGGAGAGTCACGGCTACGGAAGCCCGCGCCATCGGTATCCAATGGACAAACTCCCCGGTCGCCGATGTGAACAACAATGCCGAGAATCCCATTATCAATACCCGATCGTATGGCGAAGACCCGAAAGCAGTCGCTGCGATGGTGGAGGCGTATGTGAAGGGGGCTCAGGAAGCAGGGGTGATAGCGACGTTGAAGCATTTCCCGGGCCATGGCGACACGCGAGAAGACACACACATGGGGCTTCCTTCCCTGCCATTCGATGCCGCCCGTCTGGATTCGATCGAACTTGTTCCCTTTCAGGCCGGAATCGCAGCGGGCGCTCGCGCGGTCATGACCGCTCATATCGCTCTTCCTAAAATTGATCCGTCCGGACGTCCATCCACTCTTTCTGAACCGATCATCACCGGCATTCTCAGGACGAAGCTCGGATTCCAGGGAATCGTCGTGACCGATGGAATGAGAATGCAGGGGATCACCGACAGATTTTCAAGTGCAGATGCGGCAGTCGATGCGATCGAGGCGGGGGCCGACATGATCCTGGGGTCTGCCGATATTGACAGCGCATTTCACAGCGTGGTACTGGCCGTTCGGACGGGACGTATTTCCGAGTTCCGCCTTGACGCCTCGGTACGGAGGATCCTTTCTGCCAAGGCATGGGTGGGACTCGGGCAATTGCGGACTGTGCAGGTGGATTCTATTTTTACACGGGTCGGAACGCTGGAATATCGTAAAATTGCTCAAAAAATTTCAGACGCTTCCGTCGTTCTCCTTCGCAACCAGGGCGGCCTTCTTCCTCTCACCAAAGATGCCCGCCTTCACATTATTGCGGTGACAGAAGACCCGGCGTGGGTGGTCGGCACAGATCTTCTCAATGAGGCATCCTCGTTCGTCACGTCGGTGACGTTGACGCGCGTTTCCAACGAGACGGGCAGTGAGCGATTCCAGGAAATAGCGGCCTCCTTAAAGGAGCACGACGTCATTCTTGTCGGAATCTATCTGACAATTGCTGCATGGAAAGGAGACCGCCAATTCTCGAAGCCGCTGGAGGACTTCTTTGGTTCACTTCCTCGCCTCTCTCAACCCGTTATCCTCGTTGCATTCGGTGATCCGTACGTTCTGGGAAAACTTCCCGAGACTCCTGCCATCTTGACTCCTTTGAACGGAACACTCCTCGCCGAGATCTCGGTGGCGCGAGCGGTAGCCGGCAGGATCGACATATCAGGCAAACTGCCTGTCACCATCCCCGGTCGCTTCCCGAGGGGAGGCGGCATAAAGCTAGAACCGCGACACTGACGAGAAATTCCCCTCGTGTTGCCCCCCTTGCAACTATCTTTCACGCAGCAGTGTTCTTGTGATAAATGGAGTATAGGCAGTAAACAGGGACATCGTAGGGAAGGAACCATAAGGACCATGCGGAAACGTGGTGGTCTCCAGATCATGACAGTGTGTCTTGCGGTACTGCTCATTGCAGCCACGCCAGCCGCTTTTTCTCAGGAACCCGCACCCTATCCTCCCTCCCTCTCCCCTGTTGAAGTGCTACAGACACTCAAAGATTCGCTTTACGATCTCAATCAGCAAATTGATCTCCTCCAGCATTTCCTCGAAGCAGGCACTGTCGATAACCGCTCACTCTGGAATACCAGCCTCAAATCGTGGCGCATCAACAACTCGGTTCTCCGGGATTCCCTCTTCGCGGTACTCGTGCAGGTTGATTCCTCGGTCCAGGCCGAAGCAGGCGCCGAGGCCGTTGTCCTGGCCACACCGCAGGACGATCTGGTTGAGGTGCGGTTCGGGAATGCCGTTTTCAAAGGCCTGACCTTGAAAGACGCAATAAGCAGATCAGGAGACAAGGGTCTGTACCGAAAAGTGGCTGCAAGTTACAGCTATTCCCCGGACATCGAGCTTCGCGACCCGGCGGTCAAGATGCCGGCCCCGTATCATCCGGAATTCATGGAGATCAGTCAACTCCCATCGACCTTCACCCCCGGGCCGCTGGAGAGTGGAAGAGTCCCGACCAACGCAGCGGCAGATCTGAGCCTGACCGGGCTTTCCTTGCAAGTGGGAAAACATTGGGGAGGAGAGATCCATCTCGGTTTTGAGGAAGCCAATCTCCCATTTTGGTCGTCCGGTACATTTCAACTCCTGGCCATATATGACAGGGTAAAGTTTGGAGCCGTACTCCCCATGTATGGGGGAAAGTATGGATCCACGGCGTTCGCGCCATTCAATATCCCCCCTCGTCCGCTGAACGGGGCTCCGGGGGTGGCAGCTTCGACGGATTTCGGAATTATCGGAGGGTCGCTGGCATTTCTGCACATGACTTCGAATGACCTCACAAGCCTGACCGACCCGGCCGGGTTCTGGTCCCTCTCAGGTTATTTCACGGTCTATTCATCATTTGGTGTGACCCTGGACGACAAAAGTTTCGCCCGTGCAAAATTCGGCGGGGGCATGCGACGCCTGTCCAGCTGGGAAACCATCCCACCCGAACTCGATTCGCTCGGGGAAGGGTTCAGGCAGACCGGCGAGGTAACGAACTTCAGCCCGTACTTCAGTCTGGAGTATGCCAGGCGGGGTGCAGATGAACTCTTGCGGGCTGGCGTACAGTTCTTCGATTTGACGATAAGTTTCTTCGGCTCTCTCGAGATAATCCCTAACCTGTTGAGCATCGAAGCGAGCTACTACTGGCCAATAGCACCGTCTCCACGTCCTTATGAAAATCCGTCGTTCTTCCTCGTGACACCGAAAATACGGATTGGGTTCTGATGAAGACTTTGAAAATCACGACGGCATTTCGATACCTGCTCTCCGCCTTCATCGTCACAGCCGCTGGCGCCGGCTTCCCTTGTCGCCTTGCCGCACAACAGTCCTCCCCGCCACAGCCCACGGTGGAAGACAGCATCGCGATGATCCAGAAGACAATTGTCCGCCGTACCGCGGACCGTGAGCAGCTGCAACGCATGCTCGCTTCCTTGAATCTCATTGACAGCGTTTACAAACCATTGTACCCAGCCTGGCTCGTCCTGGACGACGACCTGCGCGAACGTATCAATAGAGCTTTTCGTCAGCGGCACCCCGGGATTTCGCGAGATACCGACGTCGTCGTAATTGCCAGTCCTGACCGCGGGCGGATCCTCGATGTGGGCGTTGGATCGGTCCACCTGGGCCGTCTTGAGACGCCCCAGACTTTCAGCGACTCTCTGGATAAGGAAATACTGCACGGCAATTACCAGCGGAAAGCGGTGGATCTGAGCACCGAGCCGCTTCGAACGGACGCCCTGAATGCCGTGCCGCGGTATGCGTCGCTGACGGCGTCCGCCTTTGGACTTCGCCTCATGTTTTCCAAAGGACTTGGCCTGGAGGCGGCGGTTGGCCGGGAGGAGATTGGATACCATTTCTGGTCGTCGGGAGATTTCAGCGTCCGGGCAATTGTTTATGGCCTGAAGCTCGGCGCGCTCCTCCCATTTCCGTATGGCTACAAGACGCCGCAGCCGAGCAATCCGCTCGCAATCAAGCCATCGCTTCTCGTGGGCAGCACGGGATTCTCCGGGGAATTCGAATATCCTTTCGGCGAGAGCAAGGCCGGGGTGAGGCTGTCTGTTGGGGATTTGTACTTTTGGAGCTTTTCGAACCAGGTGCCCAAGGGCATCTCCGCATACTCGCTCCATTCCACCGGGCAAATTTTCTTTGCCCACCGGCTGCTCTGGGGAAATGACTCGTTCACGTTTACCGGAGGGATCGGATCCCACCAAGTCACGAAAAACGAAGCAGACGAGGTTCAGGGAAAGGTGAATGTGATCGCCAGGAGCGATTTCACCAGTCCGCTCCTTCGGGTAGATTATGCACGGCTGGGGGAACGATTGTACGGGGGCGCGGTTCAATACTACAGTTCGATCCTTTATTTGTGGGGATGGGTCGAGGTGGTGAAAAACTTCCTTTTCCTTGACGTAAAGTACTATTCTCCCATTTTCCGGGGTCCTCAACCGTGGGAACAGAAGTACTTTTTCATGATTTCTCCGAGGCTTCAGATAACCTATTAACGTCTAATTCCAAGACAACGATATGGCATTCATCCGCTTTCTTTTCTTTCTGCCGGTTCTCGTCCTGGTGTCGCCCGCGCTCTTGATCCTGGGGCTGATTATCCTGATGATGGACACCCGTGAAGGTCCCCTTCGGAGTATGCTCGCCGACGAGATCCGCAACTTTGGCTTCCGGGAGGGGTTCCGACGCTTCATGCAAAGGGTGTTCCTTCCTGCATATGGAAATGCCGTTCACAGCTTCGTGCTGGGCGCTGCGGGGTTTCTGGTGGTCATTGTGGGACTCAGGGGTCTGGGCATACTCCCAATCGAGCTTGTGTTTGTCGCGCTGGGTGTGGAGTTTACGATGCTGCTCGTCTGGGCAGTGACCGAATATTTCAGGGAAGAGGAGCCTATCACCGAATCCCCTTCAGTCCTCATCCATGGAAAAGAGGTCACTCCTGTGAGCGAGCCTGCGCAGGCTCAGCATGCGGAACTCCAGAAGCTGATCCGTGCCTTGAGCGACACCACCGCTCATCTGGCTCTCCTGGAGAGCCGTCTCAGGATGACAGAATCTCGCTTTGAGCAGCTTTCCAGCCTTGACAGCTCGATGCAACAGCTTGCTTCGAAACTGAACCTCCTGGTGAGCGATCAATTCAATCTGCGCGTTCGCAGGGAGTTCGAGCAGCTGGTCGCCGAACTGGGCTCGCGACCAAGCATCCATGCGCCGGACAATGGCACGCAGCGCTAACTCATCCCACAGGATCTCTTTCTACTTCGTCCTCTATCTGGTGGCCATCATCAGCGTCTTTGTGATCACCATGGAGCGGGACACTCTGCTCCGCAAGCGGGACGAAGATATCGCCCATCTTGTAGAGATCTATATCAAGCCCCTGCATGTTCTCCCCGCAGTGGACACCGCCAGGTTCTTCATCACGCCAAGCCAGAAGGTGACGCTGGAACCGCTCCGGCTTTTGGCGAAGGCAGATGGGCCAATAGACAAGGATGACATCCGGTATACCCTGGTCGATGTCCGGCGGATCGCCGGAGAAGAAGATGGAGAACCGCCACCTGACAAGGGCACGTTCACCAACGACCATGGTGATGGCGTGCTCTCATTCCCTCCCCTGGGAGAAGGAGTGTATCAATTCACGGTTGCGGGATACAAGCCTCGCATCGTCCGGCAAGGCAAGTCCATGCGTGTGGCCATTCGTGACACGTCGTATGAGATTCCGTATTCCGACCGGCTGAACACGATAGACCGTGACACCACAGTTCTTGTTGCGACAATCATCAAGACGGGCCTGGAGCCCACTCAACTCGATTTGAGCACCGACAGGGCGCGCGACACCTGGGTCCTGGGGCCGCCATACAGGAAGCGGCTTTTTGTAGGAGGAGTCGAGTCACCAGAACGGATTACTTTTGATGCGGGGTTACTTCGCGTGGAGAGGGACCCAGCAGAGAGGTCGTTCGTGACGCTCATTTGGGACCGTCCAACGCTCGGTGCACGGAAATTTACGATCCGCGGCTCGGCAAACCGGGGCATCGGCGACAAAGACCACGCGAGTACGTCGTTCACGGTGGAAGTACTTCCCCCCAACTTCGGGAACACCCCGCCGCCGCGAGGCTACTGGGGAATTCCGTACCTCTTTGACGGGCAGATCGTCGGTGTGAACCCGATCGACCTGTCAGTGGCGTTCGCGCATGACGGGACATCCGTCTGGACACGACCGGTGGTTCCCCGGGACACGGTTGTCCCTGAAAGGTCCTGGCACACGATGGCATTCCGCGTGATGTACCATGGAAGCGTGGTCAAGGAGCACCATGCAACAGTTGAAGCTCCTCCCCCACCACAGATCAGATGGGTAAAGCAGGACCTGGACAGAGTGCGCAACGTTCTAATCGTCAGCGTTGCGTGCACAGACCCGGCGGGAGGGCCTGTGAAGATGTCCCTGGAGTCACAACCCGGGGGAATCGCGCGGCTGGACAGAATTCGGGGGACGAACTTTACTGTAACGGTCAATCTTGAAGGGAAACCGGCCGGTGTGTTCCTGAAGCTTACTGCGGTGGATCAATACGGCGGGCAGGGTAATTCAGCGAGACAATTCAGCCTGCAATAAGGCGACTCTTCAGAGTTTCGCATCGAGTGCCAGCACGTAATTGCGCGGCGGCATGATATTTCCTATCAGCTCCACATATCTGTGCTGAAATAGGTTGTTGACGCTCAGGGTCATATTGAGCGGAATTCCCAGGAACGAAAAGTCGCCGCCGATTCTCAAATCCGTGACGTAGATCGGCACGCGCTGGTCGCCATCGGGAATCACGCCCGTATCCACTAGTTCCTCATCGATGCGTTCCACCCGGCTCACGTAGCGGAAATCCACAGCCGCAGTAAACCAATCTACCCGGGTATGCGCGTTCGTGTAGAAGACATGCCTGGGTCGGTACTTCAAAATATCGTTGAGCGTAAGATCCCTCGGATAGACGTACGTGTAGCCGAGACTTGATACAAGTTCGCCGTCAAAAAAGCTCGCATATATCGATGCCTCTGCTCCCTGCACGCGCGCCTTGGTAACGTTTCTCCATTGTACCTGGATCTGGTCCCCCACCCCATACAGCCCCGGTTCGATCAGATTGTCATAGTCTGACCTGAATACTGAAAGATCTAGTGCGGCTATGTTCCCAAGGGCCTGCTTGAGGCCTACCTCGTAGGATTTGCTCATTTCAGGCTTCAGATCGGGATTCGGCACCGCCACCAAACCAGTTGATCCGGCCGAAACAAACGCCTCAGGGATAGAGGGAACACGAAAACCCTGCCCGAAGGAGGCACGAAACGTGGTTCCAGCCCTGGCACGATATACCAGCGCAATCTTGGGATTGATCTGACCAATCTCGCCCGTGAGCCCTACCGACTGGAAATCGAACCGGGCACCGAGGGTCAGAGTCAGATTTTCCAGGAGTACCGCTTCATCCTGGCCGTAGACTGCTGCACCGCCGATGGTCCGGCCGCCAAAGGCATCACCTTTGATCAAATCAACATTCCCCGAAACGCCAAATGTCAAAGTGTGGATGGGAGCGAGAAAGAGCGTCGAAAGAACCTCCAGACGAAATCCATCCGAGAGAGACATCGTCCTGGCCACATCACCCGTCTGCTCGAACCCCCAGCTGTTATGGTACCAAAGAACCCTGGATGTAAGTGACCACTGTTCCGAGAATGCGTTGTTGTACAACCCGCTGATGTAGTAACGCGTCGAGAGCATATCATCGCTAACGTGCCGGACGGGAGGAATCAGCGCAGAATCCAGGTTACGCCAGAAGAGAAACTGCCCGGCATACTGGCTTGAAAGTCCAAAATCAAGCGTAAGAGAATTCGATGGGGAATAATCTTCCCTTGCTTTCAGGAACAAATTGTACCGCTGCTTATAATCATTTTGGCGATAGCTCTCGTCCACCTGGTGGGAGAAGAAGAGGGAGATGCCCAGGTTCCCTGACCGGCGCGTGTGGGTGATGGATCCTCCATGAAGGAAGCGGGCGTTGTCCGTCCATTGCCATTGTTCGACGGGAAAACTGCTGTATAGGCCTCCATACAAACGCACATCGGTCTCCGTACCTTCCGGGATCGGCTTCGTGATGACATTGACGACACCTCCCAGCGCATTCGATCCGTAGAGCGCGGAGCTCGCTCCTTTGACCACCTCAATTCTGTCCACCTGCCCCATCGGTATCGATTCAAAATTCAATTCGCCTGTATCGCCCGCCAGAAAAGGAATGCCATCCAACAAGAGCAGTACCCTGCTGCCGGCGCCCAGGCTATACCCGCTCGAGCCGCGTATGTTCACCTGGGTTCCCGTAAGGTTGACACCCGGAACGTACCGCAGCGCTTCATCAATGGTCAAGGAGTTCCGCTGTTGTATGTCTGCCGCATCCACGATCGAGATGCTCACCGGCACGTCTTCCAGCGACTGCTCGCGCTTGCTTGCCGTCACCACAACCTGCTCTGCCTGGACCGGAGCCTGCGTCAATGTGACATTGACTACCGTTTCCTTACCATCTTCCACAACAACGTTTGAGCGTATCACCCGCTGGTAACCGACTATCGAAAACACCAATGTGTACGTTCCAGGAACCACGTCCAGGAGGCGATACTGGCCCCGCACGTCCGTGGTCGTCCCCCTCACCGTCCCGCGCAGAAGAACGTTCGCACCCACGATAGCCTCATCTTGCGCTCCTCCCCCCACACGGCCGGCAATTGTCCCCGAGGCAAGACATGCCTGTGTGGAAAGGATCAGGATCGCCAGAAGGGAGTTGATGTGACGTCTCATCGCCATGGCGGTGGGGGAAGGTTGTTGAAGTCTACCTCGATATTGATGTTCGGGAGGACGTGGTGAAGGAGGACACGGACCGGTGCAGGATCGAATGACCCGGGCGCCGTCGAATAGACGCCTGCTGGCTTCCAGTCCCGCAAAATGTTGGGGCCATATTGATACATGACGGCGACATAAGGATAATTCTTCAACTGAAGGTTCGTTCCACTCTTGTCAGTGAATTGATATTCGATACTGTCGACGAGCGTTTGGAAATAGTCCTGATTCACCGGAGGGTATGCCGCCGCCTTGCCGGCAATCAGCGTGAGGATGACGGCAGCGCTGTCCGTCGGAACCTGTTCAAAGGCAACAAGCCGCATTTCTTTGATATCGGTTGCCGGCGGCCAGTTCTTGAAATGAATGACCCCGGCAAAACCGGAGGGTTCGTTCAACGGTCCCAGTTCCTCGTTGCAGCCGGCACATGACGCCACGGCCACGCAGAGCAAGATTCCAACAAGAAATTTGGACAAGGTCACGTTAAGAGCTTCGCCGGATTATCATTTTCCAGCGCTCCATGGACCGGATTCGTTCATACGCCACAGGGACGTGGGGAGCAACGAGCGGGATCCGATGTATTCTCGTAAATGCGAGACAGCGCAGGGTGTCCGTGCGGGTCTCGCCATATTCATCTCAGCCGCGTCGGGAGGATGCGATCCGTCCGCGAAAGAAATGGGGCAAACACCCTAAGAAGGAAACATGAAATGGAAAGATCAGGTTGTTGCTGGTTTTCTTGACAGCTCCTCAAAGAGGAGGGCACAGCGGTACAGCGTGCGCGGGACGTGAAAACATCCCTTCCACTTTCCTCCCTTCAGCGGCAGGAGCACTTCGCCGCGGCGGTTGAGGTAGCCGAACCATTCACCAAATTCGGGATCGGGGAAGTGTGCCCAGGTATACTCGTGCACTTTCTGCAACCACTCCAGGCACGCTGGATGACCTGTAAGAAGATATCCCATCGCAAGCGCCACGAGCGTTTCTCCATGCACCCACCAGAGCTTCTGGTCCCAGTCCAGCCTGTCCGGTGGTTTCCCTTCGGCGTCAAGGAAGTAAAAAATCCCTCCATATGCCTCGTCCCAACTCAGGCGCAGGGTCCTGAGTACGACATCTACCGCCAATTCGATCAGCCGCTGGTCCCCCCTCCGACGGGCAATATCCATAAGAAACCACATGCCTTCAATGCCATGCCCCGGGATCAGGAGCCGCCCTTCGAAGCAATCGACATGCGACCCATCGGGGGCCACCTGTTCGAAGATCACACCCCGTTCCGAGTCGAGGAAGGTGCCGGTAATCTCCGCGATGCATCGGTCAAGTTTCTCGTTGAGTTCCGCCGGCGGCAAAAGGGATTCCAATTCCAGACTGAGATTCAGAAGGATCATGGGCAGCGAATACGCCTTCAGCGGCCGGGTACCGGGTACCACCTTGTTGTATCTTCCCTTAGGATTTTCCTTCCGCCGGAAAATATTCCGGTAGGTCGCAAGCGCAATTTCTGCGGCTTCCTCATCTTTTGTCGCACGCGCATAGGCGCCAAAGGCCATCGCAGCGAAACAATCCGAGAAAATATTGTACGGTTGGACGAGCGGTTTCCCATCGCGAGCGAGGGAGAAGTACCAGTCCCCGGCGACGTCCCGGCCGTGGGCCTTCATGAACCTTAGTCCATGATGGGCCACCTCAAGCCACGCTTCATTGGCCTGCAACTCGGCAAAAAGCACCGAGAACATCCATACCTGTCGTCCTTGAAGCCACATGAATTTGTCGGTGTCAAAGACGGTGCCATCGCGATTCAGACAGGTGAAATATCCCCCGTATTCCGAGTCAAGCGAATGCTTTTCCCAGAACGGAAGTACATCGTTAATGAGTGCCGTACGGTATTGACTGGCCCATGCGCCGAAGACGATTCCAGGTTCGTGCACGGGCGCTGAAGGGACGGAGTTCATGACGGTTCTCCCAAACAGGCGGTTTCAAAGAAGGTAGAGGAAATCTTTGACAACTACAATTGTATGTGGGCTGGAAGAGTGATATCTTCACACACAGCATTCTATTTGCGCACCTTCTCTTCATAATCGGGAGATACAGCCATTACCTTCTCTACCTCTCCTGCCGCTGCCCCTGCCCGGACCTTTCTCACGGAGCGCGGGAGCCTGCTTTATCTCATCTGGATCTGCTTTGTCGCTTCTCTCGGAGGCTTTCTTTTTGGCTTCGACACGGCGGTCATTTCCGGAACCGTGGAGTTCGTTGAGAAGCAGTTCGCCCTCACCAAGGTGGAAGTCGGGTGGTTCGGGAGTGCGGCGTTGATGGGCTGCATCGTAGGCGCACTTTTCGCCGGCAGTCTGGGCGACCGGTTTGGACGCAAGCCCATGCTCATCCTCGCGGGAGTGTTCTATTTTGTGTCAGCCCTTTACTCCACCATACCCCCGACGTTTGACATCCTGATCTGGGCGCGTGCACTCGGCGGACTGGGAGTCGGTATGGCATCGGTGCTTGGCCCGATGTACATTTCTGAATTTTCCCCTGCCCGACTGCGGGGCAGAATTGTGGCGCTGTATCAGCTTTCGATCGCGCTTGGGATTGTCGTGGCTTACCTTTCGAACTATGTCCTGCTCGGTATGTCCCAGTCGAGTCCGGACCAGCTCGGCGGGAGCGGATTTCTTCACTACACCATTGTTGAAGAGGTCTGGAGAGGAATGTTCGGCGCAGAAATGCTGCCGGCAGCGCTTTTTACGCTCCTCCTTTTCTTTGTTCCCGAGAGTCCGAGGTGGCTTGTGAAGGCCGGGAAACCGAGGAAAGCACTGATTGTTCTCGCACGGGTAGATGGGCGCCAGGCGGCTGAGATGGAATTGGCGGAGATCGGACGGACGATCAGAGGCAAAGAGGGCTCATGGAAAGAACTTTTCGCTCCAGGCATTCGCCGGGCACTCCTTGTCGGAGTCGGGCTTGCGTTCTTCGGACAATTGACCGGGGTTAATGTTGTGGTGTACTACGGTCCTGTCATCATGCGCAACGTGGGCCTCCAGATGGGAAACGCGCTCTTTTATCAGATGGCCCTGGGAACCATCAATCTGGTCTTCACGATGCTTGCAATCTGGAAGATCGACAGCTGGGGCCGGCGGCCGCTGCTCATAGGCGGGATGGCGTTCGTTGCAATATCGATGGGGGGCACTGCGATGCTCGTGCTCGTGGGGGCACCGCCCGTATGGGTCATCGTCCTCCTCGGAATTTACATCGCGTTCCTGGCACTTTCGATCTGTGCGGTTATCTGGGTTCTGACGCCAGAAATCTTCCCCAACCGGGTACGTGGGCGTGGAGCTTCGATTTCCACGTTCACGAATTGGACCACGAATGCGTTCAGTGCGTTTGCCTTCCCCTGGTATGTATCGGCGTACGGACTTGGAGCCGGGTTTTTCACTTTTGCCGTGATTTGCCTTATTGCCACCGTTTTCTTCTGGAAGCTTGTGCCGGAAACCAGGGGCAAAACACTGGAAGAAATCGAGGACTATTGGACGCTGAAGAAGTAAAAGGTCGAAGGTCACAGATGCTGACCCACAATCCGACTCCGCTGCATCATACTGTCAGATCCATCGAAAGGGATGCATGGAGCGTATTAAAACCCGCAATATTCCTGATACCCAGGAAGAGGTCATAGAGCGCTATTGCGCCGAGGCGCGACAGTTGCTCGATCAGGCAACTTCCAGGGAGGAAGCTCTCGCGATCAGGGAACGCGTGTGCTCTCAGTTGTCACGGGAATGCGACAGCGCCCTGATCCTGGACGCCACGCAACTGTACGTCGATCAGGTCATCCACAAGACATGGAACAAGCGCAAAGAGGGAGACTACCCACAATGAACAGAGCGGTACTCCTCAAGCTCATGATTGTCCTTCTCGGTGCGGCAGGCGGATACGCATATTATCATTTTGTCGGATGCGCGAGCGGCACTTGCCCCATCACTTCCAACCCCTATATCAGCACCGGTTATGGCGCTGTTGTCGGGTTCGTTTTGGCAGGCGGGAAAAAAGCCGGAAAATAGCTGAGGAACAACATCCCGTTCTCTTCAAGAAAATCCCTCCCTTTCTCCTTCCTCGGAGCTCAAATGGGCAGCCAAGTTCAGCAAGAGTCTACCAGCACCCGCCCCCGCGATTTGACGCGGTAGGCGCCCGAGGTCGCCATCAGTCGTTATGGTCCGCCGGTTCCATTCCCTCGGCGCCGGGCAGCTTGCCAATAAGCGCTTTCGGGTCGTGGATAAGCAAAGGAAGATGTTGCGGACAGATCCAGAACTGCTGATTCTGGAACTCCAGCGTTATCAGGGGCACCTGCGCATGACTACGGTCGCACGCAAGACATCTCGGTTCACCTTGAGAAACATTCTCCTTGTTCATGCTGCCAACTCCCATTTCATTGGTCCCTTACGCAATCCACGTGACTACGTAATTCATTTCCTCCAGAAAGACTTTTGCCCGGGCACGTTGGTCCCCCTGCAACTCGATTGTGCGATCCTTCACTGTTCCCCCGGTTCCGCAATGCAGTTTGAGCGTCCTGGCGATCTCCTTCATTGTCGTCGGATTGTGCTGCAACCCGGAGACGAGGGTCACAGATTTTCCTTTACGTCCTTTAGTCTCGAGGGAAATGTGAACAGTCGCCCCTTTGCCATCATGCGTCCTCCCGACAGCGCCAGGCGAGGGCAAAGCCGGGCCGGGCAAAAGCCTATCGAGGTCGGAAAGAGATTTCAACTTCATGTAAGCTGCTTTTCTGCTTTGAACAAAAGATTCAAGTCATCTCTGTCGTATAAATCCCATGAGGCAAGGGATGCGATAACCTACTGAACCTCGCAGCAAATGTCAATCGCGCGAGATCCACGAAAAGCATGCTCCCTTGCTTTTCCTCGAAACCTGTCTAACTTACAGTTGCTCGTTGCATATCACATCATCTCGAAAGAGGACTACCATGATGATCAGACGTCATTTCCTGCTTGTCTGTGCGGCGCTCAGCTCCCTCGCCCTTGCTCAGCAACCCACCCCAACCCCCAACGATACCTTACACTCCCCGCAAATCATCGCACCCGGATGGGTGACGTTCCGGGTTTATGCCCCCGAGGCGCACGAAGTTGCACTTGGCGGAGGTGATATCCCGGAAGCGGCCAGGCCGAACAAACCGGTGAAGAAAGACAATGGCGTGTGGGAGGTCACCGTAGGCCCTGTCGTTCCCGGGGCATACCGCTATCACTTTGTCGTCGACAAAGTCAGGGTCCTGGATTCTCACAACCCAGCCACCAGTGAATCCAACATGGATGCCTGGAGCATCGTCTTTGTCCCCGGGTCCGAGTACACCGACACGAGAAACGTGCCCCATGGAGCTGTTGCCGAGGTGACATATTACTCGACCGCGCTTCAGCGGTTCCGCCGGATGCATGTGTATACGCCCCCTGGCTATGAGTCCGGAGAGAACAGGTATCCGGTCTTTTACCTCCTTCATGGAGCCTGGGATACCGATGATGCCTGGCATTCAGTCGGACGAGCCCCGTTCATTTTCGACAATCTGATCGCTGATCAGAAAGCCGTCCCCATGGTGGTAGTCATGCCTGCCGGTCATACAGGGCCCTTCCCGGATCCTTCTGTAGGCCGTTCTTCTTCCGAACCGGAGCGAGATGGATTCGTTGAGGACTTCGTCAGTGATATTCGTCCGTATGTGGAAAAACAGTATCGGGTGCTGACAGGCCGCAAAGACCGGGCGATCGCAGGATTATCCATGGGCGGGGCGCAAACGCTGAACATCGCAATTCCGCACCTGGCTGACTATGCGTACATCGGGGTGTACAGCTCGGGGCTCTTCGAGCTCGGGCACAGCGGAGGACTGAATGCATCGCCACAGGTAGGTCAGTCGTGGGAGGAGCGGAACAAGGCCATGCTGGACAACAAGGAGTTGAAGGAAGGACTACGCCTCTTCTGGTTCGCCACCGGCAAAGAGGATTTCCTGCTGAACGTCTCACGCGCAACAGTGGACCTCTTCAAGAAACATGGCTTTGATGTCAAGTACGAAGAGACCCCCGGTGGTCATACGTGGATCAACTGGCGGGATTATCTGATCCGGTTTACTCCTCTCCTTTTCAAATGATTTACCTTTGTCGATTGACTTGGCTTCTCCTGTAGTTCCGCATAGGTCGGGTCTGGTGACCCGAGCTCCTTTGCTAAAGTGGGTTTGCGGAAAACGTATCCCCTTGGGAAATATCCCCCGTCTCATAACCACGCCGGAACCATCGCACCCGTTGCTCCGACGTGCCATGGGTAAATGCATCGGGCACAATATATCCATGCGACTGTCGCTGGAGGCGATCGTCTCCAATGCTGCTCGCGGCGTTCAGAGCTTCTTCGAGATCTCCCTGCTCAAGGACCTTCTTCATCTCATCAGCCTGGCGTGCCCACACACCCGCAAAGAAGTCAGCCTGTAGCTCCACGCGCACGGAAAGCTGGTTGTATTCCCGCTCGCTCATCCGGGCACGCATCGCCTCTACTTTATCACTTATCCCGAGAAGATTCTGCACGTGATGTCCCACCTCGTGGGCGATGACATACGCCTGTGCGAAATCCCCGGAGGCCCCGAGCTGATCGCTCATTTCCCGAAAAAACGTCATGTCAAGGTAGACCTTTTCATCCCCCGGGCAGTAGAAAGGTCCGGTGGCCGATTGGGCATTCCCGCACGCGGATTGCACGAAGCCGCTGAAGAGTACGAGTTTCGGATCACGGTACTCTGTCCCTCGCTTTTGGAATTCCAGGCGCCAAACGTCCTCCGTCTCCCCGAGGACAGCAGCAACGAAGTCTTTGGTCTTCTCCTCTTCAGGACTGCCTGTCCCCGAAGGCACAGTGACGGCCGTTGTTCCGTCTGCGCCGCCGACCTGCTCGAGCAGCGTCAACGGGTTTGCCCCAAACAGCCATGCGACGAGCAACACAACGAGCAGTCCGCCGCCAAGAGCAAGGGGGCGTCCCCCCATGCCGCGGCGATCCTCAACATTGTCACTTCTTCTGAGATCATCGAGGCGCATGATGAACCTCCACCGTTTGGTACGCAAATGTAAACAACTTTTCGGAGATGCACAAAAAGATCAGCCACCCACCAACACAAGACCCCGCCTTGCGAGCGGGGTCTTGTGCAAATGTCGTGCAAGTCTCTGATGCTTACTTCACAAGCAGCATCCTCTTGACACTCACTATCGGCTCCCCTCGCCCCCCTGTGGCCATCATTCTGCAGATATACACGCCACTCCCCATAGAATTGCCGTTGCTATTCCGGCCATCCCAGACTACCGAGTATACGCCAATGCCCTGGGAGGCATTGACGAGTGTGGCCACTTCCTGACCCAGGACCGAGTACACCCGCAACGTCACAATCGACGGCTCCGTGAGCACGTAGCGGATATTCGTTGAAGGATTGAACGGATTGGGATAGATATCGGAAATGCCTCGAGTCGTTGGACGTTCATTGACGACAGGCCCAGCTGCCATCACCTCCGGCGATCCGCTCGCGGCCTTGCTTAGCACAAAGTTGTCGAAGGAGTACTGATCTCCGGCAACATCCACATCGGCCAACCAGACCATCAGGCGCGGGTCAGTCACAATGCCCGAAAAACCACTTGTCGTGAATGAAGCCGAGAAATTCTGCCAGGAGGTGCCGAGAGTGAACGGCCTGGCATTCAGACCGTAATTCGTGTAAGGAGCCACATGCTTCTGCAATGACACCGTGATGGTCCTGCTGGCATTCGCATACGCATCAAATGACAACACATACGGCGTGCTCGGTTCCAGCGTGAACCCGGACTGGTACAGCTGCACATTTGTCCCTGCGGTGGCGATGTTTATCCGGGCGGCCGATGCACCCTGAGTCCCCGGGCTGAACGTCGCAATTCCGCCTGATCCGTTCGTGTAGAAGGTCCATCCCGTCGTCCCCGATTCGAAGCTTCCATTGGCCAGAGCGTTGGTTGTGGATCCTCCGCCGCCACCCACCTTGCTCAGGACGATGTTGTCGAAGAAGTACTGGTCTCCGGCGACATCTACATCCGCCAGCCAAATCATCAACCGGGGATCCGTCACTGTGCCTGAGAACCCGCCGGTGGTGAACGTTACGGTAAACGTCTGCCAGGAGGTCCCGAGGGTAAATGGCTGCGCATTCAAGCCGTAGTTCGTGTAGGGCGATCCATGCTTCTGGAGAGTCACTTTGATGGCCCTGCCCGAGCTGGCGTAGGCATCGAACTTCAGCGTGTACTGGGTATTGGCCTCCAGGGAGAAACCGTATTGAAAGAGTTGCACGTTGGTTCCCGCGGTGGCAATCGAGACCCGCCCAGCCGAAGAGCCATCCGTGCCCGGCGATACTGTGGCGAATGTACCGCTCCCGTTCGTGTAGAATGTCCAACCGCTCGTTCCAGATTCAAAACTGCCGTTGGCAAGCACATTTGTTCCACCACCGCCCCCTCCAGTCGTTACGGTCAGCGTGGCCGCGTTGCTCGTGGCAGTTCCATAGTTGTTCTTCACCACGCAGCGGAAGGTCGCGTTATTATCGCCCAACGTCACCGCGGGCGTGGTATAACTTGAGCTCGTCGCCCCGCCAATATCTGAGTTGTTCTTTTGCCACTGATAGGAGAGAGGTGCTGTCCCGGACGCTCCGACACTAAACGTCGCAGTCTGGCCCACGGAAACGCTCTTGTTCGCGGGCTGACTCGTTATGGTTGGTCCCGTAGGTGTCCCGCCCCCTCCGGTGGTCAGCATGACGTTGTCGAAGAAATACTGGTCTCCGGCTGCATCGACATCTGCAAACCAAAACATCAGCCGGCCATCGCTCACGGTGCTGGAGAACCCGCTCGTGGTGAATGTCACTGAGAAGGTCTGCCATGATGTCCCAAGAGCAAAGAGCTGCGAGCGTAGTCCGTAGTTCGTATAGGGTGACCCATGTTGCTGTAGCGAAACTGCAATGGAACGACCAGAAGTGGCATACGCGTCAAACGTCAACGTGTATTGCGCAGAGGGTTCCAGGGTAATGCCCGACTGGAACAATTGCACGTTGGTTCCCGCAGTGGATATGCTCACCCGACCAGCCACTGCTCCATTGGTACCCGGACTCACAGTGCTGAAGCCTCCCACACCGTTCGTATAAAAGGTCCACCCTGTGGTACCGGACTCAAAGCTACCATTGGTCAGCACGTTCGCTCCCCCGCCTCCTCCACCCGTCGACACTGTCAGAGTCGCGGGGTTGCTGGTTGCTGTCCCGTAATTATTTGTCACCACGCAGCGGAACGTCGCATTATTGTCGCTCAGGGTTACGGCAGGAGTTGTGTAGCTGGAGCTCGTCGCCCCGCCGATATTTGAATTGTTCTTCTGCCACTGGTACGACAATGGAAGCGTTCCCGACGCACCGACTGAAAACGTTGCGGTCTGCCCCTCAGATACGGTTCGGTTGACCGGATGCTGTGTAATGCTTGGAGGCAAGTTCGCCGGTGCTCCGCCATAGCGCACCATCAGCCCCGGGCCCGGCCAGAGAATCTCGATTCCGTGATGAGCCGTGGTTGATGAATAGAAATAGAAGTTGTTCGTTCCGGACACCAAGTTCCCGGTCGGAACGTTCAGTAAATCATAGGAATAATAATGGCTCAAGCCGAAATCCGGCGTCGTATAGTTGTTCAACCTGCGGTAATGGGTTGGATTCCCATCGGGGAACCCAGCATACGTGTCAATGCCGTTCCATATCCGAAAGAACATCATTGCTGATGTGGCGTTTGCCAGATTGTCCCCTGCAGGGATCGTCACCCTCGTGTTGACAACAGGCAAATCACCCCTCGCCCACGCCCGCTCAGGCACGTCTTGCGGTTTGTAGAAGCGTACAAAGCTGCCGCTCCGTGCAAGCGTCAGGTTCGTCACCTCGGGGGTCACGTACCATACTCCATTCCCATCCTGAATACGTGCCAGAAGCTTCATGCCAGACTGATCAGGAACCCACGTGTTGTCCCATGAGCGTGAATACGGCCCCCCGCCCGTTACGCTGCCCACGTGGTTCTTGATCGTCACCTGGGTCTCATTGTATCCCACTTCGTAATCATGGTGGTACTCCAGGTATTTGCCATCTCCATCCGTGTCATACCCGTCGTAGTACGCGAGAAAATCCACGCGGCTGGCGCTGCCGTTTACAGTTGCCGCCACCGTGGGGAATTCTCCGAATGTGCTCCCCGAGGCCGGTGAGGTGATCTGCCCTGTCGCATGAGGCTTGCTGGAACTGTAGTACACACGCACGATGACCGCGTAGACCCCATGTTGACCCCACTGAAAACTGTAGCATGTTTGGCCAGAGTTGGTCCCCTGAAAGGTGTTATCCCCCTGCACAAGATCAGCGAGAGACACCGGTACGGTGACATTGTACTCGCTGATGTAGCACTGCCCCGAATGGCCTGCCGGAATCCCATTACTCGCTCCTAGCTCAGGTATGGGAATCCAGTTGTGTCCGTTGAAGCGAATCGCTTTCCCCGCAGTCCCAACGTGGCCCCCCCAAATTGTCAGCACCGCCTCCGCGCGGGTGGCTCCTGATAGATCGCTGACAGTCAAATGCAGGGTGGGATTCGGCAAGAACGGTGCCGCTTGAGGATACAAGCTCAGGTTGACGTTAGGATCGGTAACGCGCCACTGCTCACCCATCGGTGGCGTCATTGCTTTTGAGTACTCACGATAGACATCACCGGGCTGTGGCTGGGTAAAATTAACCTGGCCATTGCTCATGTTCATTCCGCACATGATGAGCAGCAGATATGACAGCGCATGCCATAGAACGCGTCGGGCGTATCTCATGGCTACCTCCTTCTCGAGTGAATGATGGTTTGGAGAATGAATTTCGACAAACGGAAAGCGACGGGCCGGTAAACGAGACGACGATCTCGCCTGTGAACCCGGGATGTTACTTTGACTTATGAATCTTGAAGGTAGAGAAGATGTTCGTCGTGTAATAAGTCATCATAATGACAAATTACATGACGTGCAAGGACGGAATTCCTACAGATGCTTGATATCACCTATGACATGATTGGCGTTTGCGCCTGGTCACGCTGCAATTGCGCGCCGTCACATGGTGATGCCCTGTCCAGGTGACAGGTATAACAAAGCGCAGCCATAAAGCGTTCCCGCATTCGAAGAAAGATCTCCTGTAAAGTGTTGAATTCGGACGTGGGTGGGGGATTATACGTGACCCGAAATGCGCACGGAATGCTCCCCTGCCATGGGCAAACTTGCCGAGCAGCGTCCCTCCAGCTCTGATCTGACCGCACCAACACGCTTGCCATCTACGGTCAAGAACCAATCTGTGGGCGCGGAAAAAACCAGGTCTACCTGGCCAAGTGCATGAACCACAACCTCGACGCTATTCGAACGAGAATCAACTGCCAGGACCTCCGCATTCGCCAGCTCCACGAAGTGCGGTCCGGGCAGCGTTTCTCCGTAGAGGAGTTCGATGTGATGTTCCCCACCATCGTGGCACCCTTTCGGCAACTTCAGACAACCTTCCTGCACCTGACCATCCACGCGAAGTTCCTGCAGCCTGCCTCCCGTATGCCTGGACTTGACATTCCAACGGGTTCCGAGATGGTAGATTCCGGTGACAACAGTTTCCCCCAGGGGAAGACCGAGAGGCACAATCGTCAAGCCGCCCGGGTCGAATGCCAACCCGAATACTCCTCCCAACAGGGCCTGATACCAGCCGGTCGCACAATTCAGATTGGAGGCCGATCCATGTCCGAGCCAGGCTGCAGGATCCCTCGCCAATGAAGGACTGAGAGACAGGTATTCCGGCGCATACCCCAGTCGTTCGAGTGCGTGCTCGACACTCCCAAGCCAGGTGATAATCTCGGCGGAAGATCCTGTCCGCCGAAGCAGGCTTATCGCATAAGCATCCCAATGGGGATACCAGGCCCCGGAAACTGTTTCCGAACCAGCGTTCCGGTCCCACGCCGGCACAAGCCGCATGCCGGCGGGAGTGACAAGATGCTTTGCAATGAAGTTCGCCGACGGTGTCATGTGGCTCCGGATCAACTGAAGTGCCGGAGAATGGTGCAGAAAAAGCATGGTGAAGAGCGGATAACTCAGGTTGCGAAAGCCCGTTTTCCTATCGACAGCATCGACCAGAAAGTTCCGCCTCTTGTCCCAGAAGACTTCAAGGAACGAATGTTCCAGTACCGACATCATGTGTTCGGCAAGCCGGGCGGTGTCTTGATCCCCTAAATGGAGGGCGCTGTTTTCGCACACACGGCAGAATGCATAGAAGGCAGCGATTTCCATCGCAACCGCACTTCCCTCTGTCCGCCCGAAACGCAGAGGAAGGTCAGGGTAGAATCCGATGTTCGGGAATAGCCCCCGCCGATCACAGCGCGCCGTAATCTCCTCTAGATGGTTAACCATCCGAGGGTAGGTCTGGATCAACATCGTTCCGCCTTGCATCTCTCGCGCCAGGGAGTACACAAGCGAACCAAGGAGAGTTTCAAGCGCACCCCGCGTCTGAGAATCCAGCGGGTCCAGCGAATGTGTCCATCGCATCGGGATGCAATCCTCGTCCCGGTGTGCTTCGACAAATTGCGCCGTGCGTTCGGCAAGGCCGGTAGCGCCCCAGCGCAAAGCCGCCAGCGCAGTGACCATTGCGTCCCACGCCCAGATCCAGTAATAGCCTCCGGGTGTAGCCCGGGGAATGCCGTAGTCCCGGACCACACAGGACTCAACTAATCCTGGAACCGTCGAGAAAAACTCTTCGATTCGTCTGAACCCCGGAAGACGCATGGTGGGAACCACGGCCGGCGTGCTTGGGGGTTTGGACGTGACTTTTGCAGACTCCACCCCACCAAGTTCTCCGCTCATTCGTATGTCCACATCCGCATCGAAGCAAACCATAAAAGGAGAGACAGGGCTGGTTGCCCCGGCAATGGGTGTCGTGAAGAGTGTCAACTCGCCGGTCTCGCTGACATCATAGGCTTTCCCGCCCATGTCAACTTGAATCTGCGCGTCATAGATCGGGAGGGGCGAGTCCTGGAATTCCGGAAGAAGATCCCCCGACGTTGCAGAGCCCGAACGGACCCGCCGTCGATAAATCCGGCGGCGGAGCGGCTCCGGAATCAGGAAGTCGCTTCCGTACGGCCCCTCCCTTTTCATCCACTCGTCAAGGAGGATTTGGTCACGCAATGAGAATCTTGCCCACCCCGTTTTGCCAGGACGCTTGCTCCACGTCCGCCGCCCGTGCACCCCGGTGAAGAGCGATCTTTTGTCCAACTGAACCGTGAGCGATCTCATCTCCCCCGTGACATCGTCAGCGGCGACAGTGATGTTCCGTCCTGACGTACTGATTTCGAGCCGGAGGGATCCGATCGGGCTTGAGGCCAGCACGTGGATCGACCCGGGAGACCAGTCGAATTCGTCAAAGGCAAGCTGGTGTTGGATGCCCGCACCGGTCGAGACTGCGAACCGGCAAACGCCGGTTGCGGACACAAAGATGCGCGCATTGCGGCTCGTAGGCTGGGCGCCGTGATACCCAATCTCTGCGATGCCGGCGATCGCTGACGACACGAAGGCGTATACCCGGTCGTCCGAGATCCAGCACCCCCGGTCCGCGTATTCCTCGGGATGCACGATCATTGAATCCCCCCTGATCGCAGCCGTCGCCCGTCGAAGTCCAACCTGAGGCCGTCTTCCATCTCGAGCACAAGGGTGTCCTTTGTTCCGGCATGGATGTGCGGAAGGGATTGCGCAGTCAGCAAGTAGCACCACACAAACTGTGCTTTACTGGATCGCGCCTTGACTGCACAGCGGTAGTCTCGCGTGCCGTCGTTTGGATATGCGGGAATGAACTCCGACAGGCCCAGCTCCAACTGGGCCTTCATCGGGGCAAACACGACGAGTCGGACATCCCCTCCAAGGTCAAACACCAACGGGTTGTCTCCCGACAACAGTTTGAAGGGAACCCATGAATGACTATTCCATTCGATCGACCGCGTGCTATGACATGCGAGGGTGTCCACTCCAAGCACAACGCGCTCGGGATCTATGAACATCGCTCTCGTGTAGCGGTCAACTCCCAAATGAGGGAGATACGCTTTTGTCAGTTCAGCAGTCAGCGAGGCGCTCACACCATCGGATTCCACGCCAGGGACCGGGGGGAGAACCTCAGGAGGAAAGAAATCCGGGAGCCAGACCGAAGAATCTCCCACCTGGCCCTGTCCGTCAATTGTGACAATGTTATGCAACGCGGTGTCGCGCCGGTACACCGGCCCCGGTCCGGATGCAACGAATCTGCCATCATGTTCCACCAGAAACGAGCCATTCGCGGGATCGCTGTGCCCATAAGCCCCATACTCTCCTGCAGCATAGCGCTTTCGACCAAGCGGCGGACCTGCACGCATTGTGAAGAGTGTCCGCGCAGACCGGATCGTCACCTGACCAATCTCGGCGAAAGACCGCACTCCGTTGGTCGGAGCAACTGGTGTCACCGCAGAATCGAAAAAAAGGAACTCATACACCCGCCTTCGGGCAGGGACGCTGCGGAAGTCCACCCCGTTGTGCGGCAGATCAAGGAGCCGCTCGCCCACCCACTGCGCCAGACCCGATCCCGTTCTTGACGCGATCAGAAAATGACACCAACTGTCCCCGCCGACGCGGTATTGAGGATCGCCGAAGGTTATCCCGCGCCGGGCATCGCTTGAAAGAGTTGCCGCGCGAAACTCAGCCGCCCTCTCCAGTGCCCGCGCAGCGGATTTCCACAGGTCATCCCCCGCACAAGCACGAAGAAGCTCGAACCAGCGAAGGAGAAAGCCGAATTCATAGATCCAGAGATTGATGCCATGCGGATAGGAGCCGTCGTCCGACAGAAGCTCCAGGGCACAATCCAGGGCACCGCGAAGCTCAGCTGTCCACGCCAGAGCATCCGAGCCATTATCCAACGCGAGAAACGAATAGGCCAACAGTCCAAGGCCACACCCCAGATAATGTGCCTGGCCGTAATCTCTGCGCTCAGGACCCAGGTACGAACCGCAGATTCCAGCCACGTGTTCGATCTGTTTCCATGCGGTCGTCCTCTCAGACTCAGGCATCCAAGGAAACAGCCAGTCATACGCCAGAGCCAGGATGAAGAGCACCTCACCGGCCTGGGTGTCAATGCCAAGAGGTTCAAAGCCCTGACTCCCCGTCTCTTGAACGTACGCGGCGTAGCAAGCGAGGGCCTGTTGGAGGGCTTCCTTCTCTTCAGAAATAAGTGCAATGAAGGCCGAGATGAGCACTCGGTCTTCCCCGGAGAGACGCTCGAGACCCGGGACACATTTTGACTCAGTGGTCCTTTGGAATGGAAGGTGACGATTGTTCCAAAGCGTGACGAGCTTCAGCCAGAGCATCCGATGCGAGCCGGCGGCCCGCGTGCGAAGATGCGGTATCTGCTCTGGCGTGATCAGGAGGCGAGGATGCACACCTGCGAATTCCGGCACAAGTCCCGCAGGATGTAAGCGAGCTTTCAGCGCCCGCGTGCAATAAACGGATACCCGGCGGGGAATGATCCGCGAATCAGAAGAGGTGAACGTCACGACTCCCTCGGCGCCATCAACCAGGCGGCCAACAACCCGGAGGATTCCACAAGTGATCTCATCCCCCCACAACGACGGCTGGAGCTTTACATCATCAGTTCCGCACGAGACTGAGATGACGGGGAACTCTGGAATTCCTCGCCAGCCAGGCCACGGCCCCAGACGGATCCCGGGCGGGCGTTCATGGAATTCCATTGCTGAAAATGTATAGGGGCGGGTTTCCCCCTGATGCCGGACAAAACGACAGTACGTGTCGAATGGGAATTCTCTGGCCCTGCACTCCACGAGGAGTGTGATCTCCCCCGCGAGAGGAGCAGAAAGAACAACACGATATTTCCCCGGTTCTTCCTCCACAGGAATCGGTTCCAGCACTGCCAGAAGCTCCGGAAGCCGCTGCACATCAGAAGACGACGCTTTTTCCGTCTTGGCCGGTTCGGTCATCTGTACCCCGGAAGAAACTTCTGCTCGGCCTCAAACAGCTCCAACGCCATGGCCTTGATCTCTGCCGGGCTCAGGACTGCTGCGGTAAGCGGATCCAGCATCAAAGCGTGGATGGCGGCCTCTTTGCTCCGTGCAATGGCGGCCTCTGCGCCAAGGGCTATCGTTCCCATGTTTGATGCGGAGACTGCAGCCATTTGGGGCGGAAGCGAACCGAACCGCACGGGGTGAACTCCCCTGCGGTCCACCAAGCAAGCCACCTCGACACAGCCATCGGCAGGCAGGTTCACGATAAGAGGTCCTGCTCCTCCTGACGAGTTCATGACATTTCCATGAATTCGGGTTGGCAGGTCCGTCTCCCGGGCTTCAATAATGTCGGCTGCGTATTCGTCACTTCGATCCCACGTCAGCGCACGAGTTCCCCGCAGCATCTCGAGCCGCTCAGCATCGGCTTCCCGCCGCCACCGGGGCCATGAGCGGGCGTAGAAACCCGAACCACCGTCATAGCCATCTCGACAGTAGCGTTCGCGCAGGTCTTCCCGTTTTCGGTAATAGGGAAGATACTCCGAAAGATGGCCGCTCGATTCCGTCACAAAAGCACCGAAATGCACCATGATATCTTTACGGACGAGGTCTTTTGCGTCATTCGCATCGTCCGGCGTGCCGGCCAGATCGCGCATGGCTTTCGCATTCAGGAGAGGATAAAGATCACGGCCGAGATGGCGGAGCGTGGTGAACCAGGAGAGATGATTGATCCCCGCGCACTCCCATTCCATTTCCGTATACGGGACGCCCGCACGTACGGACAGCAAACGGCTTGTCTGCTGCACCGAGTGACAAAGACCAACAACCGGCATTTCACTCGTGGCCCCGGCGGCTAGACACATCATCCCCATCGGGTTGGTATAGTTCAGGACCACCGCATCCCTGCAGAGATCGGCTGCGTCACGAAGCACTTCAAGCCAGACCGGAATTGTGCGCAGTCCTTTGAACAGGCCCCCGGGACCAATCGTATCGCCGATGCACTGGTCTATGCCATAGCGAGCGGGAATATCATTGTCCCACTGCACGCACTCTGCACCGCTTACCTCAATGCAGTTGATCAGGTAGTGGCTCCGGTCCATCACGCGCTTCCGGTCGACCGATGCGAAGACGTGCCAGGCGTTGGTCCTCTTGTGCTGATGTATCAGCTTCGTGACGAGTCGATGCATGGTCTTCAGCCGGCGCCCATCGATATCAACGAGCGCGATCTCTCCCCCTTGCTCACCAGGGATCTGAAGAATGTCGTTCACGAGCTTCGGGGTAAACATGCTCCCGGCCCCGAGCACGGTGACTTTGATTTTGCGGGAGAACTTTGCTCCCGCTTTGCCGGGAGAAGACTGCTCCGAGCGGGGCTTCCGTCGAACATCCGTTTTCCGCGGCACCCGCTTGCGCGCTTTCCTTTTGTCGGTCATGTCAGTCACGTCATTCAGATTGAAAAATCGGGGCTGTTGGGCAGGACCCGCGGCTCCCCGGTACCGGGAAAGAGAATGCGGGTCAGCCCGCTGCGTTCTTCCTCCAGTTGCACAGCCGCACCATTCAAACTCACCGGTCCGAAATACTGGTAACCGTGGCGAGACGGTGAAAGCGTGACAACCGTCCCTGCCTCTGTGTGAACCATCGTGGTCCAGGCACCCGCAGGCGCCACAACAGGCCGCACGCCCGGGATGCCAGCAAGCCACTTCATCACATCCCCAATGGTTGGCTCTAGCCCTCCATTGTCGTCATGATCCGCCATTGGATGGAAGAAGAAGACTGGCTTCTTCCGTGACAAATGCAGGGATCCGGATTCCCTCGCACCCATGAAAGGAGCAATGACAGCGCAATAGTGTGCTTTGCCCGCCGAGAGCTCTCCTGCCGACCATCGCGCACCGGCACATGCCGAGGGGGAAAGAACGTCCACATGGTAGTGATTGTCCAGCATGGCAAGAAGGAGATGAAAGATCATGGTTGCTGCTCTGTCTGCCGCCGGACCTGCGAGTGCGTAAAGCCCCTCGACCGGGAAGAGCACAAGCACGTTTGATGTCGGCAGCTTGTGGCCGATTGTCTGGATGTGGGCAGTAAGACGCCTGTTCCAGGCGGGAAAGTGTCGCCATGTGCTGTGGTCAGGGTACCCAGGCATTGGAGGTGACCCGAGGAAGGAGCGCTCCTCCCCGATCGTCCCCACCGGCCCATAGCAATGCGCCAACCAGCGTGTGCCGAAGAGTGCCATTGTGTTCACGCAATGGTCCATAACGGTCGCCTGCCACCCCTGCCCATCATCATCTCCGACCGTCCAAAGGTTGTTGTAGGCATAGCGTCCGGCACTGAGTTTCCCCAGTGAAGCACAGATCACGCTCATCGCAGCGAGGTTGGCGTTCCATGGAGACGCCGGATCACGCAACTTGTCGATCCCGCCCAGATCCACAAAACCGCCGGTTTTGCTCCTGCCAGCTTCCCACAGGTCCAGACTGCCATGATTCATGTCGCACATGTCCGCAGATTCCCAGTGCCATGTATCATGGATCCCTGAGATGGTCATCCCTCCCCAGAGCTTCTTTGCCTCCCGCATGAAACGAAGGTTCGCCTCATTGAGCATGCGTTGAATTGCCCGATAGTACGCAATCCGCACCCGGATATGACTTCCATCCTCCGACTCGAGCGCGAGTTTCCAGAGATCCTGCCCGATAGCCTTTCCTCTCGATCGCTCGTATGAGCGCCGTATGCCGGGGGAATACGGAAGCGTCCCGTACGTGCACGTGAACCCCGGTTCGTCCCACATCAGACCGTCAGCGCGGCATCTTCCCTTTTTCAGATCGCCGAGCAATCCAAAATAGCGGCCCATCTGGGTCTGGTCTGCGAAATCTACGTGGTTGGTGAACGCGCGGAAGAAAGCGAGGATCCGCCATTCCCCCCGATGAAAATGTGCAGGCAGTGTGCCAAACGCTTCAACGTAGTGGTCCCGTATGTTGTGAAAAAGGTGTGCATGCGCGGTCACGTCCCTTACTTCTGCGGCAACGCGACCTTTATCGGACATGCGCAGAGCAAAGAGTCGCTCGATTCCTTTTGGGGCATACTCTATTGCAACTTCCTGAAGTGTGTGAACATGACGCGGAGAGATATCGCAACGGACGGAGAACCGGCCGTCTGCAACACGTCCGAAATTCGGAAAAACTTCCGCCCGTGCCCGATTTCCAAACATCAATACCTCCAACCCGCCGGAGGGCGCGATAAGATATCGCGAGACAAAACGCGGGTCCGGCCCAATCCAATTCTGCATATGATATCGCGTGCAAAGATTCCCTACTCTTGCCAGCGCCTCGCGAGCCGGCCGGTCATGCCAGGTGTAGCGGCTGCAACGCACGAAGGCCGCAACGCCCCCAAACCCTGATTCCCTGATGTCGTGGAATTGGCGCTCCAGCACGTCTGGCCGCTCAATCACCTCATCGGTAAGGGTCCAGAAGAGAAGAGTCGCGGGAGCCCCAAATTCCTTCTTTGGTGTCTTCATTTTTCCTTCGCAAAGTGCACGTTGTCAAACCAGCAGGTCCCTGCACCGTCCATCTCGAGCAACAGATGCACGCGGTCCGGAGCGGGAGCAATTGGAGGAGTCAGGACCTCAAGACGTGCCCAGTCAGATTGGCCCGACACAAGCTGTGCGCTCCGGTAGACCTCGTACTTGCGCGGCTCGAAGAGGCCCCCGGATCCTTCACGGTGTAATCGCAGGGCGATGGAAACATTTCCCGATATGAGTTGAGAGCGCACATACGCTGTTAACCGGTACCGCGAGCCACTCTCAAATAGCGCTTGCCGAAATGCTGGACCGAGCGCAGTCGCTTTCCAAAGGGTCGCTGCCTGACCCGAGGCGTCAATGCGAAGGGATGTCAAATCATCCATCCCCATGTCCTGATCAAGCGAGAAGCGTACGTTGCTCACATCACCGGAAAGAACCTCGGTTTCCCATGGCCAGGCGTCGGAGGGGCGTACCTTCGTGTTGCCAACTGTCTCCGAAAAGGTGTGAACTCCATCGACTATGACCGGCGTACATCCAACCTCGGGCAGAATCCTGTGAACCGCTTCGGCCGCAATCGCCTTTCCTTCTTCTCTTCCAAGGGAAAGCAGACGGAATGAAGCACTGTATTGTGTTCCTGCCCGGAGCACCTGTTCCATTCCATCAAAGCAGACACGGTAGGCCAGATGAGCGTCCCACATATAGGCACACACACCGGCCGCCACCTCCCCTCCCGCAACCAGTTCTATGCAAGGGTTCTCATCTTCCAAAAGCCACATCATCCGATCTCCGGGCCTCAGGAGGATATTGTGCTTGTCCGGCGACTCCAGATGATGGTGTGGAATCGCATCGACAGTGTGGCCGCGCTTGACGTAGCATGCCTCAAACAGAAGAGGCGTCCGGGCATCTCCCGAGAAGACACCCTCCGGCCAGAAGTTGCAAAACTCGAGTTCCCCATGGTGAGGATTGGGTGTTACGTGCCAGGAACTGTCGTCATCCACACGCAATGCCGCATGAATGTCAAACGTGTAGGTCTCCTGTTCGGCTCCGCGCGTAAGGGTCACCAGATATGTGCTTGACACGGACCTCGAGCGGGTTGCACCTGTACATTCGAGCACGACGCGGTCGGCATGGCTTTCGAGGACACGCACTGATCCGTGGCTTCCACTATTCCGCTCGGGATGTTCGTGGTTTGCATACTGTTCCCAGTACAGCGGAAGTGGAACATCTGCGCCGATAAGCAGCCTGCCATCCCTGCGGAACCGCACGTTCTGCAGCCGCAGGTCGCGGATCTCGCAGACCGGCTGTAGTCCATCGTGGATCATCAGTGACGCATTTCCGACCATTTCAGTGATGAACGCCACGGTCGAGGCTCCTTAATGCTCGTTCGATGTCGGCATGGAACTCAGGCCGGATTTCTTTCTCGCGGAGAAGGTCGTTCAACGCGCGCTCGACTCCCCCATTGATCTGCGGCAGCGCGGCAACCAGATCTTCCACCGTTATGTCCCTTGCCCAGAGCCGGTCCAACTCCGGCTGCAAGCGCTCAAGAATCGCGGCCGATGTCCAGCTGGAGAATCGGACGAAGAAGCGCGGGTCTCCCCCATCATGGCAGAGGCTCAGGTCCCACACCTCGCAGAACCCGCTGCCGGAGAGCTGCGGATACCTCTGCTCCCACGCCGCGGCGAAATCAAGATCGCGGAGAACCGGGTTCGGCTGGTACACTCCGGCCGACCCGATGAGCCAGGTAAGCGCTTTCCACGCGGCTTCGGGGTAAGGCGTACTGGCGCTGATGGAGAGCCCCCCGCTCCCGCTGCGGAAGTACCGGACAGGCTTGCCGGGAAATCGAGGGAACGGGGCAACGCCCCATCGGATGCGCAGCGTCTCCGTGAGCATCTGATGTGGAACCGCCTCCGCGAGCATGGCAACCCGGCCGCTGGCGAGAAGTTGGGACGGCTGCATCCCCATAGCCTGGATGCGTCTCAGGTCAGGCATAACCTTCTCACGCATCAGCGACAGAAAGGCATTGAACGCTTCCGCCGATGCAGGCGAAATGACGGCGGTCAAGGCGTTAGGCCGGATATCTGCACCGTTCATCAGCTCAATCGCTTCAACGAAATGACTGCCAATGAAGACCCCGTATTGCTCGGGCGTCCCGTCGCCATCAGCATCCCGGGTCAGCCGCCGCGCGCGCTCGATCATTTCGCCCCAGGTCCAGGCAGTATCGGGATAAGGAACGCCCGCCGCGTCGAATAATTCCCGATTGTAGTAGATGCCAAGCGTATAGCTCCAGTTGCCCACAGTATACCACCCCCCGTCTATTGATCGGCCTCCTTCCACGACGGACGGCCATAGTCTCAAGACGAAGGGATCTTCTCGACTCACCGCGCGAAGGTCAAGCACACGGCCTTCCGCTGCGAGACGGTCACGCATGGTGTTGTTCGTGTAAAAGATGTCGGGCGCCTGGCCGGCGGCCATCATCGCGTACAGCTTCTCCTGTCCGGTGAAGGGATTAAGCTTGATCGTAATACCCGAAGAGTCTCTGAAGCGCGGGAGTTCCGTCTCAAGCTGCCGGATATCATCCGCGTTCGCCGCACAATTATAAGTGATCTCAATGCCGGCCTTCTTCTCGTTCGAGACGCATCCAGCCATACCGATGGCAAACAGTGCAGCCAGGAGGATCTGTAATCCGCGTGTGTTCATCCTCGCAGACCTCCAATAGTGATTCCACGCACGAAGTGGCGCTGGGCGAGTAAAAACACCGCGACGTTCGGCAGCATGACGAGCACAGCGCCTGCCATCAGGAGATTCCACTGGGTCACGCCGCTGCCGACGACCTGCGATTTCAGCATGCTCAAGCCTAATGTCAGCGTTGCCTTCTCCGGCGAGTTAAGGTAAATGAGCGGACCGAAGAAGTCGTTCCAGGTACCGACGAATGTCAGCAGCGCAACCGTTGCAAGTGCGGGACGCGCAAGCGGCAAGATAATGCTCCAGTAGATCCGAAGCTGGCTGGCGCCGTCGAGCATTGCTGCCTGGTCGTACTCACGGGGGATCGTGAGAAAGAATTGTCGCAGGAGGAAGATGTAAAATGGTGACCCGAAAAACGCGGGGACCACGAGCGGCAAATATGTGTCAACCCATCCGATCTTCGCGAAAAGCATGTAGAGGGGTATCATGGTCACCTGCCCCGGGAGCATCATTGTAGAGAGGCAAAGAGCAAACAGTACCTCACGTCCGCGAAAACGGAGGCGGGAAAACCCGAAGGCCGCCAGGGAGCAGGATAGCAGCGTGCCGGTAAGGACAAGGGCGGTGACGAGCACGGTGTTGAGCGTATATCGCCAGAATGGAAGCAGCGATGTCACCAGGCTGTAGTTCTCCCATCGAAACTCGCCCGGGATCCAGCGGATCGGTTGCGCAAACACGCTTGAAAGATCGTGCACTGACACCGAAAGCATCCACGCAAACGGAATAAGAAACAGCGCCCCGAGGCCTGCCAGCACCAGGTAAAGCACCGCATAGCGGCTCAGTGCCTTGACGAAAACGGCGCCGAATGGCTTTGTTCCGTTCATCACTGCCCCCCCGCCTCATAATAAACCCATCTCTGGCCAAGCCTCTTCTGGACAATCGTGAACATCAGAATGATAATGAAAAGGACCCATGCGATCGCCGAGGCATAACCCATTTGGAATTCCTGGAAGGCCTTTTTGTAAAGATAGAGCACCATGAAGAGCGTCGCGTTGTTCGGTCCCCCTTCCGAGCCAGGCTGAGCGGTTCCCGTCATGACGAACGCCTGCGTAAACACCTGGAATCCACCGATGAGACCCATGACCAGGCTAAAAAACATTGCGGGGGAAATCATGGGAAGGGTGATGTGAAAAAAGCGCTGCACTGCCCCCGCGCCATCGAGCTCTGCCGCTTCGTGAAGCTCCTGAGGCACTCCCTGGAGCGTTGCAAGGAAAATGATCATGGACCCTCCGACGCCCCAGAGCGACATCAGGATGAGCGCCGGCTTCGCCCACGGTTCGCTCTGCAGCCAGAGGGGGCCCTCGATGCCGAGCGCCCGCAGGGCGCTGTTGAGCAGTCCAAACTCGGGATTGAATATCCAGAGCCAGAGGATGGATACCGCGACGAGATTTGTAATCGAGGGAAGAAAGAAGATCGTCCGGAAAATGCCCATTCCTGGGACGCGCTGGTGAAGCAGAAGGGCAAGCCCCAGGGCAAGTGCAGTCGTCAGCGGAACCGAAATAGCAACATAGAAAAACGTGTTGCCCAGCGAGCGGGCGAAGAGCGGGTCAGCGGTAAACAACCGTTCATAATGTTCCCACCCCACCCATGTCGGAGATGAAAGCATGCTCCAGGAGGAAAAGCTGATGGCTATGGAGACAAGCATTGGCCCGGCAGTAAAAGCCAGGAAACCAAGAATCCACGGAGAAATAAAGGCATACCCGATCCACCGATCCTTGCCTCCCCATTTTTTCGTCATGACAAGACCTCCCGCCCGTACAGGGTTGGTGGACAGAATAGTCCGTCATGCGCACCTGCCGCCTCCACCCTGAGATGGTCTACGCACTCCTCCTTTCCATTCCAGCGGCGGGAGAGAATGACCTCCTTATATGGGTCGTACGAGAATTCCATCGTGTTGCCCCCCGAAACATACCGCACGGTCCGGACCAACCCCGTTTCCACAGTCTCGGTCACCTGTGTTTCGAGTGCACGGAGCAGGAAATCCTCCCATGAGAGCTCCCGGGCGGTCGCAAGCTCGAGGACAAAGCCAGAGCGCCACCCGTTGATCTCATGCCGGGAGAAATCCCGGGAAGGCCCTTCATAGTTCACTATCGACAGGAGGAGGAATTCGCCGGAGCGCCAGAGGCGCACCGGGTGTTCGGAGACCGCTGGGAACGGGGCCAGGGTCCGGATCATGCAGAACGTCTGGAAGTCACGAAAGCATATCACAGAGCCCGGGCCGGCAGGGAAGGGAAATTCCCCCGCCGGCCGGCCGTTGACGACAAGATCATCAAATGGTGCATGGAAGCCAAAGATCAGGTCAAGTCGAAAACCGGTGACTCCCTGGTGACCTGCCCTCTTCGGAGTGTAACAGACGATGGCGTTACCCTTGTGCTGGTACACGGCGGAGCGCCCTTCCTCATAAAGGTAGCTGCGGTCAATTGCGGTGCGGGCAACGTGAGAGATATTCACCTCTCCTACTTTTGCACCGTTGTATACCCCCCTGGTATAGGCCGAGCGAATATCCGCCATCTTCCTGATCCCCTGACTTCGGCGCATCCTGAGCATCAGGCAGTCGGAATGCCCGGCATTGACATACGGTAGCGCGGCCGACCCCAACGCATATTCGTCGGTCATGTATGTCGTCAGGTCGCTCCAGCCGCCGGGATAGATCTCATCGTCGAAGGCGAAAGGAGGATTGGCCGATGATGCACCTGACATCGGTACGCGACGGCTGTTCTCATGGTAGCTTTCGCCGTAGGTCGTCATCTGGAACTCGTACGGAAAAGGCTTCCGCCAGGCGATGGAGCGGGCCTCGTCGGGCACATGATAGACGAGGATCGCCGCAAGGGCATTCTGGAGAAGGGCGGATGGATGATCGAACTGCTCACAAAGCCCGGGATCGAGGAAGAGCGGGTCCTCAAAGGCCGCGAGCATTGTGCAATGAAGTCCCGAAAAGCCCCCTAAAGAATCTTCCTGATACGAGCGGGAGTGCGGACCGGCAAACTGAAGGCTTGGCGCATGAAAATGCATTGCCACGTCTACCCAGAGGCGGCTCTCCAGAAATAGCGCGAGGCGCCGGGCGGCCTGCGACCGGGCATCCTCCGCGACGAGCGCCAGGAACCAGAGATCGAGCGCCGTGTAGGTGAGGCTGTTGTATTCAGACATTTCCGCCTGGCGCCGGTGGCGGCTCCTGTGGTCACCGATGCGCTCTCGGAACGCCATGAGACGCCGGGTGCCAAGATCCACCGCCCAAGGTTGATTCGACTTTTCACCGCCGAGAATGAGCGTTGCACACGCCGCCAGGGGATGATTCACATTGCCATCCCCTGGCGGGACGGTTGCGGCTTCGCTCAGCGAGGCGCGGATTGCTTCCTCGAGGCGCGAACGGACCGGGTCCTCCAGCATCTCCGGTATGCGGTGGAGAACGGCTAGCAGTGTTGCCGGCGTATGCGTCGGGTCATCAACGCTGAGCGTGGCGAAAAGACGCCGTCCCATTTCTTTTCGCTCTTCGGCCTCATCAAAAAGCAAACTGATCGCGTACCAGAATGTATCGCGGGAAATCAGGCAGCGGCTAGTAACCGGATCGAAGCATCGGTCACCCGCCTTTCTGGCGAGATCCATGAGCCAGGATCTGTGCTGCGAAAGATGCATCACGCGTGTGCATGGTGATGAAGATAGGATGACGGTTCCGGCGCGGTGGAAATGTGAAAAAACTCGGCCAGAGAAGCAAGCGCCAAAGCTCATCGTACTCTCCGGCACGAGGATTCAGGAATCCTCTTCAGGACAACCCGTTCGAACAGAATTCTGTGCCCGCGGTCGTTCAGGTGAATCCCATCTCCGCTGTCATATTCGGGAAGAATGCCCCCCGACGGGGAAGCAAGCCCCCGCCAGAAATCGATAGATCGATCGCCCAGCCTGGATTCGACGCTGTCGCGCATTGCCGTCTGCCACTGCCGGAGCGAATCAGCCATGTTCCTTGGCTGGGGCGTTGCGATCCAGATCGGCACCTCGTTGGCGGCAGCACGATGCAAAAGCGTATCGTAGTTGGCAAGCTGCTCACGAACCGGTATTCCGCTGGCAGCATCGTTCGACGGTAAATTCACAATGATCGCGCAGGGATGGAGCGCAAGGGCATCAGATATTGTGTGCCCTGGAGAAGGCAGCGGCCGGCCACGGGGCGGGGAGTATCTCAAAGGCATAACCTGGTATGTCACATATCCCCCAACAGCGAGGTTGACAATCTCGGTCTGCTCCCCGGCGTTCCGAAGAGAGGCAGCATACAGGTTTACCCACGCGCTCTCGGGCCGCGAAACCCCTGTGCCAGCGGCTGTCGAAGAACCAAGCACCACGATCCTCGCAGGGCCGGGCATAGTTGAATCGCGCACTGTGGGCGGAGAAGAGCACGCCAGGTCAATCGTACCCTGTGCCGTTGCCAGGATAAGCAAGAAGATCGTACTTAACCACCGGGTCTGCATCTCAGAGCCTCTGCTGTTATGTGAGATGAATTTACTGCGAGATTATGAAAAAACAAAGCTTTGAATCATCGCTCCACACTTGCAAAAGAGATGGCCATTATGGAAATTGCAACCGTCCTGCAGGAGTGAGATACATTCATTATACAATTCGGAGAACTTCTCGTGAGAGTACTTTTCATCGGTGGGACCGGCAACATCAGCAGATCGGTGAGCCTCGCTTGCATTGAACGGGGCTTTGACCTTCATTTGCTCACTCGCGGGACACGGGACGTTCATATCCCTCGAGCAACGGTGCATCGGGGAGATATTAGCAGGCCGGATGAGTTTCAACCCCTTCTGAAAATCAATCATTGGGATTCAGTCGTCGATTGGATTGCCTACGTACCGGAGGATATCGAAAGAGATATCAACTTGTTCCGGGGGAGGACGGACCAATTCATCTTCATCAGCTCGGCATCCGCCTATCAGAAGCCTCCGGCGTATCCCATCATCACTGAATCCACGCCGTTGCACAATCCATTCTGGGAATATTCGCGGAACAAGATTGCGTGTGAAGAGCGTCTGAACCGTGCCTACAGGGACGAGGGCTTCCCCATCACCATCGTGCGGCCATCCCACACATACGACACGGCCATTCCGCTGCCCATCGGCACCGGGACAGAATACACGGCGATCGACCGGATAAAGAAGGGGCAGGAGCTCATCGTCCATGGCGACGGAACGTCCCTCTGGACAGTAACGCACTCGGAAGATTTCGCGAAAGGCTTCATCGGCCTTCTTGGCCACCCTCAGGCAATCGGGGAAGCTTTTCACATAACCTCCGATCAGATCCTTACCTGGAATCAGATCCACCAAACGGTCGCCTCAGCGCTGGGGCACGAGGCCCGTCTCGTGCACATTTCCTCTGAATTCCTCGCCGCATGCGACGAGAGTCTCCGGGGAGGCCTGCTGGGGGACAAGGCCCACAGCGTCATTTTCGACAATAGCAAGATCAAGCGAATTGTCCCGGACTACAAGGCAACAATACCGTTTCATCTGGGCATCAGAAAAACGTTGGCCTGGTTTGACGCCGACCCCGCACGGCAAGTCGTAAAAAAAGAAACGAACGAAACGATTGACCGTATCCTTGCCCTGTATCGGCAACAGAAGTAGTCGATGGCCAGAAGGCAGTAGCCAGTAATTGGTAACTGATTTCCAATTTGCTTTTCAGTCCAACCCTCTTTATCATGAATTGCAGCGTACCCAACCCCTTTAGATCCCCGGGATACCACGAACAATGCTGAACAGATTCAATGCCGGACTCTCCTTGATCATTGCGTTGTCCGGATTTACTGCCTGCACCCCTCTAACGAATTCGACGCAGATCGAAGGCCCTCCCTATCCCAGACAACACACCGAACTTGATTCCGGCTGGGTGTGCATGAACATCAAGGATGTGTCCCTCTCGGGCGAAGAACTGTCAATGGCATCGCGCACACTCTCCGGCTGGCTTCCGGCAACCGTCCCTGGAACGGTCCTGACAACATTGTTGAATAACAAACGGATACCCGACCCCTTCTATGGGATGAACGGCCGCAGGATCCCCGATATATATGAGGCTGGACGAGAGCTGTACACGTACTGGTTTGCGAAGGATTTCCGGTGGAAGGCGCCTGCAAACGGGAGGCAGGTCTGGCTGCGTTTCAGGGGCGTCAACTACGGCTACGATCTGTATTTGAATGGCCGCAGGGTGAACGGCAAAACAGAATACGGCATGTTTCTGCGCCACGCCTACAACGTTACTACCTTTCTTTCCGGCAGCGGAGAGAATCGTTTGGCAGTGCTGGTTTACCCCCCCGATCCGGTGGGCAACCCGAACGGCGGCCAGGGAGGAGACGGCACGATCGGGCGCAATATCTGCAATCAATATGTCACCGGCTGGGATTGGATCCAGCCCATCGCAGACAGGAACACAGGCATATGGGACAAAGTGACTATCGAGGAGACAGGAACGGTCAGTCTGAATAATCCCAATGTGGTCACCCTGGTACCCGGGAAGCGTTCGCCGAACGGTCCACAAGCTCCGGTCATGATCCGTGCAAGCGCGGAACTCACCAATCCAACAGGCGAACAGATCCGCGGAACACTCGCTTACCTCGCGGCGGGCAAGATGGTAAGCAAAGAGGTCCAGGTCCAGCCGGGAGCCACGGTGGAAATTCAGCTGCCCGAGTTTCAGCTGGACAAGCCCCGGCTCTGGTGGCCCAACGGATATGGGCCGCAAGCCCTCTATGAAACAGAATTCCGATTCACCGGCAGTGACGGAAGAGCCATGGATGCGTCCCCCCTCACACTCGGCATCCGCGAGATCCAAACCAGGTGGAATTCCCAAACGCAGAGCCGGGAAGTCCTTATCAACGGCCAGCGGATCTTCGTTAAAGGCGGGAACTGGATTACATCTGATGCTATGCTCCGGTTTTCGCCCGAACGATATGATGCCGAGGTGCGGTTTCACCGAGACATGAATCTCAATCTGATTCGCATTTGGGGGGGTGGAATCACCGAACGGCCGGAATTCTACGAAGCATGCGACAAATATGGTCTTCTTGTCTTTCAGGATCTCTGGATGTCGGGCGACTGCAACGGGAAATGGCAGGATCCGATGAAAAAGGAGGATCAGTGGACGAGGCGCAACTACCCCGATGACCATGGTCTATTCCTCCGCAGCGTCGCAGACCAGGTCAAAATGCTTCGTCATCACGCCTCATTGGCCTTTTATTGCGGCGGAAATGAGATTCCCCCTCCCAGGGACTTGCTGGTGGCAATCCAGGATTCACTCCTACCCGCGCTCGACAACTCTCGGTTTTTCTTTGCTTATTCAAACGTCGACAGCATGTCGTACAATTTCATTGGGGGTAATGGCGACGGTCCTTATTATATTCAGGAGCCTAAATCGTTGTGGGAAAATCGTTTATTCCCCTTTAATTCGGAAATTGGTTCGGTAGGAATTGGGGACTTTGAATCCCTCGAGCGCTTCATTCCGCCGGAAAATATGGTGATCCCTGCAGGTGGGAGGAATATAGACTCCGTGTGGCGCTACCACAAATACTCAGGTTATGGCAAACAGATCGATGCCTATGGAAAGTCAGCGACCCTGAGAGAGTTTGCCGAGAAGGCGCAATTGGTCAACTTCGACCAGTACCGGGCACTCATGGAAGGACACCTGGCCCACATGTGGGATTGGTACACTGGCCTCATTATCTGGAAAACGCAGAACCCCTGGACTGCGCTCCGCGGTCAGATGTACGATTACTATCTGGATCCCAACGCCTCCCTGTACGGACTCCATCATGCGAATGAACCTCTTCACGTCATGTTTAGCCCGCTGGATAGCATGTTGCTTGTGGTAAACAACACGTTTGAACCCTGTCACGATCTTATGGTCCAGGCCAGGACCATTGACTTCTCCGGCAGAGATTCACTTATCTTTCAGTGGTTCGTGGAAGTGAGCCCATCATCCGTCCAAAAGATCCAAACCATACGGCGTGCTCTTGCCACTGTATTCCCTCCTGAAGGGGGCTTCCTCGATCTTCGACTCCTGAACTCGTCCAGGGAACTGCTCAGCGAGAATCTTTACTGGCTGCCCGACACTTCCGGGAACTACTCCGCCCTTCAACAAATGCCGGAAGCAACGATAACGGTGATTGTCAGAAAAGTTCATGATGGAAGGATCGAAGTGAAGATCAGCAATCCTGACGGAGGGCCTCTGGCATTCTTCCAGCGGGTGTCGCTCCTCGAGCGAACGACAAAAAAGAGGATCCTCCCCGTGTCCTGCAACGACAACTATGTGTCGGTCTTACCCGGGGATAGCGTCAGCGTTTCCATGGACTATCCGCCACTGTTTGATCTCCGCAACGCTGTTGTATCCATCAGAGGGGTGAATGTGCGCGAAAGGTACCTGGATATCCAGACGGGGAAGGCCCAGGTCTCGCCCTGACCGCCGAGGACTCGCCCCTGCTACAGCAGGATATTTCGTATCTGCACATTCACACAGGAAAAGACATGGAAACGAGCTCGCGAAATACTCTCGCACCCGTCCTTTACTTCCCGCATGGCGGCGGGCCTTTGCCCTTGCTTGGAGACGGCAGCCACAAGAATATGGTCGACTTTCTGACGGCAATAACTCCAGACTTTGCCCGTCCCTCAGCTATTTTGGTGATAAGCGCTCACTGGGAAGAAGACCATGCAACGATCACAAGCGGGACTTTCCCCAACCTGATATATGACTACTACGGTTTCCCGGAGGAATCGTATCAGATCACTTATCCGGCTCCGGGAGCGCCCGCTCTCGCTAAGGAAGTATTCCGCTTACTGCAGCAGAGTGGAATTGCAGCCCGGTTGGACGATGAGCGCGGCTTCGATCACGGTCTGTTCGTCCCTTTGAAGATCATGTATCCCGATGCCACAATACCCTGCGTTCAGCTGTCTCTCATTCATGGCCTGGACGCAGCAACTCATCTTCAACTTGGCAGAGCACTCTCCGCATTGCGGACACAGAACGTCCTCATCCTGGGATCGGGATTTTCATTTCATAACATACGAGCCTTCTTCACTTCGGATACTGGACTTCCAGACTCCAGGAATGGCGCTTTTCAGCAGTGGCTGATTGACACCTGTACAAATGGAGAGATCCCCCGTGCAGAGCGAGAAGATAAACTTATCGCGTGGGAAGCCAGTCCCTCCGCCCGCTATTGCCATCCCCGGGAAGAGCACCTCTTGCCGCTACATGTCTGTTGCGGGCTTGGAGGCTCCCGGGCAACACTCGCCTTTGATGGCGACGTTTTGGGAAAGAGGTCAATAGCACTGCTGTGGTAACCGCGTAATCCCCGCCTGCCTTTTGGCTCGTGCGCGCCCAGACGAGTCAGTCTGTATCTTGGGACTACTATGGCACGAATCCCCGTCTTTGAAGCCCTGGGTCACTTTCTGCATCCCCGAACCCGGAAGCGTCCCTGTTCCTCGGAAGACCAACAGTTACCGGAGCATTTCCATGAGCTCGTTGTCCGGCACCTGCGCGAACCAGAATTCACGACGGCCGTGGCAGCGGCTGACCTGATGTTACCAAAAAGGAACCTCCCGAGTATGTACATTACACGACATGGGGTGAAAGAATCGTGTAACCACAATCTCTGGAGGTTTGCATGTACTACTCACCCTTATCCTCGGCCCGCTCGAGCAGTTTGCTGAACGCTTCAAGAAGGATGAGCACGCCCAGGCAACAACTTCCACGATGCGCAGAAACGGACTCCGGCTCCTGCAATTAATCAATCAGCTTCTTGACCTATCGAAGATGGATGCCGGAAAGATGAGTGTCCAAATCCGCCCCATCGAGATGGTAGCACTTTCACGGTCCCTCGTGATGTCCTTCCTGTCACTTGCAGACCGGAAGAGGATCAGCCTCATCTTCGACCCCGAACATGACGAGATCGTTGCCTACACCGACCGGGACAAATTCGAAAAGATCCTCACGAATCTCCTTTCCAACTCCTTCAAATTCACCAGTGAAGGAGGAGAGATCAAGATCGTGTTGAGAATTGTGAGTGGCCCCCGGGTCGAGCTAGTCGTCGCCGATACAGGCATCGGGATCGAGACCGCGCATATCGGGAAAGTGTTTGACCGGTTCTATCAGGTCGCCTTCTCTCAGACAGAGGAGCATGGAGGAACGGGAATTGGCCTGGCGCTAGCCAGAGACCTTGTCGAAATCATGAAGGGGGAGATCGCTGTCGAAAGTGTACCGGGACACGGGAGCACGTTTGCTGTCCGACTCCCCCTCGGTAAGGACGTATGGCGTCCCGAGGACATTGTGACAGACGAAAGCCTCGTTGAATTCAAGACCGCGGACTCCACCCCCGCCCTTCTGTTGGAGGTGCAACGCTCCGAAGTTGACGGGACTGCCCAGGAGGCTGGCAAACCTGTCGTGTTGATCGTGGAGGACAACGCCGACGTCCGAGCCTATGTGCGCGGCTTCCTCGAAAAGGAGTACAATGTTGAAGAGGCGGAAAATGGAAAGACAGGTCTGGAAAAGGCCCGCGCCATCGGGATTGATCTCGTAATCAGCGACGTCATGATGCCTGTGATGGATGGTGTGCAATTGTGCAAAGAACTGAAGGCCGATGACCGCATCAGTCATATCCCGGTCATTCTTCTCACCGCAAGGGCAACCATGGAGGGAAAACTGGAGGGACTTGATATCGGAGCGGATGACTATATCGTGAAGCCTTTCGATGCCCGGGAACTCACGGCGCGGGTGAAGAATCTGGTTGCCACAAGAAGGACGCTCCGCGAGAAATATCACCAGCAGGTCACTCTCGGGCCGGCAAATATCCCTGTAACGTCCACAGACGAGCGCTTCCTGAGACGACTCGCGGAGCAGATCGAGCAGCACATCGCGGATCCTGAGTACGACACGGAAACCCTGGCTCAGGATATGTGTATGAGCCGGATGCAGCTGAACAGGAAACTCCACGCGCTGACTGGCCAATCGACGCACGGGGTGGTGCGGGAGTTCCGCCTGGAACGGGCAGCGCAGTTGCTTCGCAAGGGGGCAGACAATATCTCCGGCGTGGCGTACGACGTGGGGTTCAGCAGCCTCTCACACTTTGCCCGTGCATTCCGGGAGAAATTCGGGGTCAATCCATCGGAATATGGAAAACAGTAGTCTGTAGCCAGCAGTTACCAACTAGCTACTGTTTGTCACACTAACGACGCAACCGCCTCCTCCCGCGTCCCTTTCACGTTCAGAATGATCTTCAGCCCTGTAATAACCAGCAGGCTGCTGACGCTGTTGTTGAGGTTGCAGACCACCAGCTGACATCCCCTCCGCACCGACGATGTATGGGCACCGATGAGCACACCCAACCCGGTGCTGTTGATGAAGGGAACATCCTTGAAATTCAGCACCAGTTTCCGATATTGGTGGTCGAGTAATTCCACGATAGCCTGCTGGAAAGCCGTAGTCTCTTCCCCGCCCACCAGATTCCCATGGATATCAACGACCGCTATGTCCCCCTTCACTATGGACGTTCTGGTTGCCACGGCACCTCCACGGCATAATGGAAACGAATGATCGCGAAAATCAACCTGGCAAAATCGAAACGAGGGCTCGGAGAAAGCCGGCTGCAAACAGCATGGCGCTATTCAGAACGAACCAGAGAAACCAGGGCACCGGCCGTCGTGAGCAAGAGTGAGCACATTGCAGGGGGAAAAGAACAGCCAGAGCTCTGAGTATGAGCACGGCGGTGAACGTCTATGGATGGGATGGAATGGGGCCGTGAGCTCATCAACGCTGGAGTATAACAAGAACACGGGAAAGAGTCAACATTGCCGCCAGTCAATCTTCACTTCAGTCCCAGAGCCAGCCTTACGGATGGTTTCGATCTCATACCTTGGAAAGCGAGACACACAGAGAAAAGCCCCGGCCAATCTCGACCGGGGCTTTTCTGACACAGGCGTAAAACGCGGGGTTACTTCAGCATCAGCATCTTCCTGACCTGAACGAACGGCGAGGCGCCCTTTGCCGTCGGCTCCGCGCTGATGCGATAGAAGTAGATACCGGTGGCAACCGATGCCCCGAACTGGTTGAGGCCATCCCACGCGATGCGATAGTAACTCGCCTTCTGGGTCTCGCTGACGAGGTTCCGGACTTCCTGGCCAAGCACCGAATAGATCTTCACGGTGACCCGGCTTTCCACCGGAAGCCCATACTGGATCGTGGTCGTCGGATTGAATGGATTGGGGAAGTTCTGCCCCAACTCGAATACGCTAGGCACGCCGGTCGGCATGGCCGCGATTCCAACAACCGGGTCCGCGACCACATCCGTGGTATCTACCGGCAACAGCTGATAACCACCCGATGGGGTAGATGAGAACTGACCAAGCACACCTGTGAAGGTGAATGTCCCGGTCGGTATGTTCAACCCGCCAAGCTCCGTATCGGTCGCGCCCTGAACCCGAAGTACTACTGCACCGGTGGCGTCCGATGAATCCGCGATGGCATACGACAGGGCGTTCATGAATTTCCCGGAAGCGCTGGTGAACCGGACTTTCTTGACCGTTATCAGCTCGGCTTCATACTGTTCGCCATTGCTGGCGATCTCGGCAAGCGTCACGAGCTGCGGCTGAGGTACCGAATTCCCTCGCGATATCCGCTGGAAACTCAGGATGCCGGTGGTCGCGATTTCCTTGAGCGCGCGGTATTCGGACGTGATCCCACTGATCTCCATGAGGTCCCCAGGCTTGATGTAGCCGCTGGCAACAGAGTCGTGCGCCGGCGCGCCGACCACGTTGGAGTACATGATCACCCCCCCCGTTGCATCCTGGAGGAAGGTGTACGACCCCATCGCCCGGGTCACGATGCCGCGCACGATAACCTCTGAGCCGTTTGGCAGCGCACGGGCAGCAGCCACCGTGATGACGTCGCTCGCGGTCCCGCTGAGGTACAATGTATCGGTCCCTTCAGCGGCGTTGCTCGTGAAGACGACGGAATCCTTGTAGGTGCCGATCGTCCGGGGCGCGAACCGCACAAACAACCGCGTGCTGTCGCCGGCCTGGACTGAATCAGCTTCCATCGTCACATGAAACGTGGTGTCTTTCTGCGTGAATCCGGCGATCCTCAGAGTCAATTCCCCGTCGTTCTTGAGCCTCACGGTATCTGTCCGCCCCCCTCCAGCGCGGAGATTCCCGAACGCGACCGACCTCGGTGTGAGCACGAATATCGCGGCCGGAACGTCGCTGATGCCGTTCACAACAAGGGTATCAACACCTTCCGGGGCATTGCTTGAGAAGACGATCGTATCCGCCTTCGCCCCGATGGTGAGAGGCTGGAAGGTCACTCTGACCCAGGTACTGTCACCAGCCAGGACCGAGCTGCTTTCCAGGTCTACATGGAACAGCGCTGTATCGATGTTCGTCACGCTGCTGATGGTAAGTGTGAGTTCGCCGCTGTTCTTGATCTTGACGCTGTCGGTTTTAGAATGGCCAATGAGGACCCGACCAAAGGATGCTTCGTGCTGTTCCAGGACAAGTGCTGCCACCTTCACGGCGCCGGTTCCTGTAACAGCCACTGTGTCCTGATGCGTTGCGGCGCTGTGGTAGAAGATGATCAGCCCGCTGTCGGCTCCAGCCGAAGACGGATGGAAGCGCACCTCGAACTCCATGCTCTGCATCGTGTCGATCGTCGCGACAGCCGGAGTCACCGAGAAATTTACGTTGGTGGATTTGACCGAATCAATCAGAAGCGACGTTGATGCGTCGCCGTTTGTGACCGTAAGTGTGTCAGTCTTCGGGCTGTCAGTCCACACCTGGCCGAAGGACAATGATGAAGGCGTCACACTGAATCCGGCCTTGACCGCTGCGCCGGTGACCGTTACCACAGAGTCTGTAGCATAGATTCCATTACTGTGGAAAGTGATGGTCCCTGCATGCACTCCAGCAACCGGAGAGGCAAATGTGACCCGGAACCAGGCGCTATCCCGTGCCGCGAGCGTAGCGGTTAACGGAGTCACCGCAAAGACCGGATCGTCGGATGTGACGCCCGATATCTCGAGCGGGAGTGTCCCTGCATTTCTGATGAGAACACTGTCAACCTTTTCCAGGCCCGGGGTAATATTGCCGAAATCGAGTGCCTTCGGGGTGATCTGGGCCGTCGGCCCGATCCCCAGCGCGCCAGCCCACGACGTGGCGATCCGTAAGCCGTCTATGGTCAGCGTGGGAGCATTGGAAGAACTTCCCTGGCGCAACGTAAAGAATGCGAGATTTGGGACATCCGCTCTTGTCGAGCCGTTGTAACCGTTGATCTCGGCGGTGCCGGGTTCCGTTTCCGGCAGGTTTGGATCAGCAAAGGCATACACTGAGCATACGTCGTTTGAATCGGCGGCGACGAATGTATACTTCACAGCGACAAGGTGGGTGGTGTTGAGGCTGAAATGCGTCGTCCCATACTTCACTGGACTCTCATTGCTTTTCGTGACGCCCAGATAGAAACCACCCGCCGTGTCCGACTTGGCGTACAACCTCAAAGCGTAGTTGAAGGTGGAGGAAGTCGGCGAGAAGGCAAAGAAGTAATCACCTGCGTTTTGAACCGCCGAGAAATTCACCATGAAGGCGGCGTACAGAGAGCCGACACTGTCCGGGGGGAATGAGGCATACACGTCCTGACCGCTGCTTTTCAACCCGGCGGCATTACCAATGCCGGAGCCAGGATACACGCCGTAGAAGAGCCCCGGGCTCACCACTTTGACGGAGTTCACATAGGATGGCGTTGGCTGAACGGTGTAGCCGTGCCCGTTCAAGGTATCGCCGACCGCTCCGGCAAAATCATCCTTAAACAGCTGAGCCATTGCCTGCGAAGATAACAGCGCAGTAAAGGTCAACGCTAGCAGAACCGTAGCAACACTCCTCATGCTTCCTCCAATGATATTTTGTGATTGATCGGTGGTCGATGCAGAACTCACGCGAGATTGGTGTGAGTATCCCTTTGCTCCATGCAGACGGTGCCAGAAGTCCCCAGGAGAATAACGCCAACGAGGAGAGATGTTGAATGGCCACGTGAAGAAGTGAAGAAGAGCAGTGACTGGGTGCCTAACCGCGGTCAATATACGTCAAGATTTCGAGCAATGCAACTAGCACCACGCCAGAAGTCAGAATGGAGGTCTCCAGTACGAGGAGTTGAGCACTGAGACCTCCATGCATCTGGCGGGAAGTCCTTGATCCGAGCTCCGATTACCTGAGCGTCCATTACGATGGAAAGCACGATGACCCGGCGTATCAGAAGCTGGACGATAAGATTCTCAGATCCCGCCAGTTCCTCTGGAGCAGCATCGGAACTTCACCGCGACGCATGCGCCTCGAATAGAGTTTGCAGGTGTCCTCCCTCCTGCCCCTCCGAACCATAGGTATACCATGTGAGAGCAGGAAATCACGTCCACCTACCTCTTCGGGCTCAACTGATCGAAGAGCAGTTTGGTATATCCTCTGCTGAAACTGCTAAGGCTGCTGGGATTCCATGCCCTAGATTGCATCGAGAATTGGATTTCTTCGGTCTTAGCGTCGTACAGGTTTCCTTCTATGAAGTACGTCTTGTCTTCGGTATAATACCCCGGAGTGGAAACCGCCGGGTACATTGTGCTGTAGTATCCGTAAAAATTACCGTAGTAGTTGTACTGCGGATACGGCGCATATGCGGCAGCATACGTGGTTGTCCCCGGCACGTACCGTTGATCACTCTTCACGTCCAGCAGCGACACGGTGAATACCGCGTCACAGTTCAGTTCCCGCAGTTTTGCCAGCATTTCTTCTTTGGAGGAGGGAGCCGGTTTTGAAAACGTGCCGGGAAGCGCATCGACGCTTTTCACCGCCTTGAAACCTCGTTCTTCGGCCGCGGCTGCCAGGTCAGTCTCCAGGGTATTTCGTGCCGCCGCGTTCTGCGTGATTGCCATGACGAAAATTGTCTTGTACGGCCTGTTCTCGGATTGTTTGGGATTCTTCCAGAAGTTTGTCACCTCCTGAGCAGTCCCGCAGCCCATCAGGAATGTGATCGTCAAAAGAACGACAGTGTGCAGAGCAGTCTTCATGATACTACCTCATATCTGTGGGGATTAGGAACATGCAGACGCTATGTTGCGAAGAAAGGCGCCCCAGGGGAGCGCCTTTTTCGTCATGTGAAACCGTCCCGGCCGGTTAGAACCAGGAGGGCGTATAGGCGATGCCAATGTTGATCCCCCAGTACGCGATGGTGTTTTTGCTGTCTCCTGACACCGTTTCCCCCGAACTGAACGCATAATTGTAGCGACCGGCTGCCGTGATATAGGTGTCATCCGACGCCCGGAAGAGGAAGCCTGCTTCGGGGGCAAGCCCGAAATGCCAGTGATCATTGTCGAGTGAATAGATGCCCATATCAAGCCGCTGCAGGATATAGTACGCTCCGGTACTCAGCCCAAGAAATGGTCTGAGGTCATCCCGTTTTCCTCCCAAGTAAAAAGTCGCGTTAAGAAGGATCGGAATCGAATTGACGTACCTGATCTGCGTGCCGCTCACTGCCCCCTGCTTGAGCGGGATGGTCTCCCCCGTCATCTCGCTCCAGTAGTTCCAGGAGATCGAGCCTCCGACGGCGAAGTCATCAGACAAAAATGAATGAGTCTCAAAGCCAAAGCCGCCATAGCTGGCCTTGTCCATGAAGTTCGTCAGCCGCCCTGTAGGCAGGCCGATGTTCCAGGTAAATCCGCTCAGGACCTTTCCCTGCGCCATCGCCGTTCCGGCGAACAGCGCTGCCAAAACGAATATCTTAAGTAGTTTCATAGGGTTCATCGCATCCTTGTTGGTAATGGGTTTTTCACAAGTCCGTTATTCGCCAGAGTAGAGATACGGTGATATTTCAAAGATCTTGTTTATTCCATTTGTTATTCGAGACCCGGCAGTGGAGGTCGACCCAGTAAGCCCCTTAATAATTCCGGTCCAGACGGGAACGATTTTTTGCTGTTGTTTCGTTTGACCCAGGTCGACGAGCTCGGTGACGTTTGTTCCGGTCGTATATTCGTATGTCCCTCCGTACGCCGGCGGATAGTAGCCAGGATAGTAACCGGGCCAATACCAACCCCAGTATCCATACCAGTAAGTATAATAGTATCCCGTGTACGTAGAAGAGAACTGGCCAAGGAGACAGACCAGCGTTACACCGGATTTCCCGGCAGTGTCCTGCATGGTTATTCGTTGGTAACCCCGGGCCTCAAGGTTGCTGGCCGTAAGGGAAAGGATCTGGGAATCAAATTTGCGGGCGCTCTTGAGCGGATCTGTCTTAGTAGTGTCATAGAGGTGCACGATCGTGTCCGGCATGACAAAATACTTGTACATTTGGAAATTCGTCCCTGCCGCATAGTGCGTGAACTGCGTGTCGTAGTCCGCCGTGGTGAGCCCATAGTCCTCGTAGCAGGAACTAAAAACGACACCTGCCGTCAACACAACGAGCGGGAGAAGCCACCGCTGTGCCGTCTTTCTTTCTGTCTTCATTGTGATACTTCCTTTCATAAGTGATATCTATCTTGTTTCTCGTTATTCTGATCTCGGTCAACCCACCTGCCTACAGTCGCAGAAAGATGCCAACACCGACATCGCCCTGGACGATAGGAATGCCAGCCCCTACTGCCACCCCTGCCCCGCCTGTGCCTACATACATGCTTCCACCTGAGAAATACATCGGGAGGAGCAGGCGTCCCTGCAGCCGGATGCCGAACTTGTCGGACGCATACAGCTTTACACCGCCTGCGAACGACATCGCGAAGTTCCATTTGTCACTGTATGTCACCCCCTTCGGGGCCGTGCCTGTCGGGTGAAAGTAGGCAGCTCCCAGGTAAACGCCGAAGAACGGTGAAGCCTTCCCCTTGTCAATCTGATAGATCGATCCCAATTGGAAGTACTGAATCGTCACCGGAGTGTTCACGTCGTTAAGCTGCGGAAAATCCTGGGGTATGTAGGAGTAGGCATAGAATTTTGCGTTGCTTTGGGAATTCAAGTAGCTGAGTTCAAGCTTTGTATCGGGCCTCAGGCTGAAGCTCGCGAAGCCACCCCACTGACTCCCGTCCTCCATCTGGATCTCGCCTTGGTAGAGGTGGCAGGATCCAGCCCACATGTAGGAATACGTGCCGCCAATTTCAATCCCTTTGTCCTGCGACAAACCTTGTTGCGGCATCATCGCGGCGACCAGGAGCGCAAGGAACGTTGCACCGCATATCAAGTGAAGTAATCGTTTGGTCATGCATCCTCCAGATATAGTAAAGAAGTTTATTTGCAGCGTTTGAATTGCAGACGAATGTACGGTCAGGGAAGCGGGACCACCTTCCTTGCGAGCCCACCTGCGATTCCTGCAACGTCGATCATCGGCGGAACCGCGATGCCTGCGCCCAGGTTCCGGTGCGATTGCGCCCAGACCATGATGGCATCCCGTGCAAGCTTGATGCGCGAATCCATGTTGAGCCGGAGATCCTCGAGTTCTTGTTGTCTCAGCAGATATACGGCCTTTTCACCGTCGAGTTGGTGCAAAAAACCGTCGATCCTGGAAAGCCTCGCCGTGAGTGCCATCTCCGCCGCATCAAAGTCTTTCTGAGCAGGCTTGTCAACCAATGGAAAGAACTCACGCATGGAGGGATCGATATCGAGAAGCTGTTTGAATGCCTCCTTGTTGCCCGACTTTGCCTCATACAGAAGCGTGGCGGCATGCTGGTACTGAACCTGTAAGCGAATGAGATCATCGTAATTGCGACGCTTATCCGCGTACGCCGTTTCAATCTGCTGATCGAGCGCGTCGATTACCGAAGGAATCACCGCATCGATCTCATCGAGCCGTCGCTGCATTGCGAGAACGATAGCGTTGACTAAGGGAGAGGCGGCCTCGATTCCTTCCCGGAAAATGTCCGCCTTCTCCATATTGTCGTAGACCGTGTCCATCATACTCGCAGTGACACCGATACTGTCGTACTTGGACCGGTCAGCGACTTTGGCTTCCGCTTGCTTGAAATAAGTCCGAAGAAGTTTGTTTTTCTCCTTGTCCGGTTTCGAGGTCATATTCAGCGCAACGAGTTGATTGGAGTACATCACGATCCCCCGAAGGCCCTTAATTACAGGCTGAGCCAGGACTTTGATTTGTTGAACCTCCGGGATCGCTACATACGGCTTCAGATAATTCCATCTCACGGGACGGCCAACCTTCGCGGCCTCGGCGAACATCGCGGCAGTGTTCTCCGCAAACGGATTCATATCGATCTGCCGGGAGCTTTGGAACGCCGAGCAGCCAACCAGGGAAAGAGAAAAGAGTGCAATGGCCGACGTAAGGGCAATACTTGCTAACGAACGCCTATTCATTATGATGTCCGCTGGATTAGGTTGTTCTGTTGGTTGCCTTGGATGGCGCGCTCAAGCTAGACTTTAATATAAGTGAAATCCATCTCATTTCCGACATCCGTCACCAGTATTCCCATGAATTTCTGTGAAGCCTGCAATCTTGCTTGTCTGGATTTCCACATAAATAAGGAGAATCATGGTCGGCTCGGGGTACGGCGGAGGCTGTCCCTGCCAGCCTACATAGTCCAAGATCCATGCCAGCCCCACGAAAAGGGCCCAAGCTGCTGTAACACACTAGAAGAGAAGGACTTGGAAGGCGACTAAAAGAGACAGCTGAACGACAACGAGATTGTCGAAAGGTCAATATGTAGTCTTCGGGTCGTCATCTCGTCTTTTGTGCATCGAGAGGAAAGCTATCCTGATCTTCTTTTCGATGCGCTGGACCTCAATAAAAACAACTGCACCTTCAGATGGAACAGTGTGCAACTCGAGTAGTTTCGTCTGCGAAGTTGGTCTCAAAATTGCTATGTAAGTGATCGATGGCAGACTCTTCGATTGTGGTGGCTGTCTCAGCCGAGGCTGGCTTTTTGCTGGGTTTCTGAGTAACTTTTCACGACTTCGTGCATCGACTTTCCAGGACAAGAACTCCAACTCGGTCCGGGCACCGTGTAGTAGGCGTGCACCAAGGGCAAGCTACAGAGAGCTTGCGTTCTTCCCAGAAAAACTTACCCATTGAGGTAAATCGTGTATCCTTCGCTCGAGAACTCACAAGTGTCCCTACCCTTTACCGATGCTGTCCGGTTTTCTGTTTCACGGCGGAGCCTCAGGCTCGCGGCGCTTTTCGCTTGCCTTCTTCTCTTGCGCCCAAACCTGATGGTTGCACAGCTCGAATTGCCTCAAACCCGTGACTCTGTGGTCGTAGGCAAAACTTCAATTAGCGGGTACCCATATGTCTTCTATTCTCCTGAAACGGAGTTCGCCATAGGCGGAGCGTTGATACTGACGAAGCGGCTGGAAGGCGGCTCGGCAGGAAAAGCATCAAATGTCATGCTCTCCGGTTACTATTCCGTCAAGAAATCATACGACCTTTTTCTCAATCCAGAGGTCTTCCTTGAAGAGGAGAAATACTACGCAACCGCAAGCTTTGACTACTACCGGTACGTCGACAAGTTCTGGGGGATAGGGCCCACAACCCCTGACATCGACTCGCTGGCCTCATATGTTCGGAATGCCTTCTGGACTAACCTCGAATTTGATGTCACGGTTCTTGCTCCGCTGAAGTTGGGGTTAAACTACGACCTGAACAAAACGAAGATCACAGACAAAGCATCGAACCCCTACATCCTCGCCGGAGACCTTACCGGAACAGACGGCGGGCTTTCGTCAGGGGCGGGGTTGGTGCTGTTTGCGGATACGCGGAACAACTCCTTTTCTCCCTCCAGCGGAGGCTTCTACAAGTTGAGCGCTCTCAACGCCGGTCGCTGGCTGGGAAGTGATTTTACGTTCACGCGCTATATCCTTGATGCTCGACAGTACATTGGACTCACCCCGAAGTTCGTGCTGGCTCTGCAGGTCTACGGCAGCGCGATCGTTGGCGAACCGCCTTTCTACATGTATCCCGCTCTGGGAGGAGACAATATTATGCGCGGTTACTACGAGGGCCGGTACCGCGACAAGCTCTATCTGGCAACACAGGCTGAGATGCGAATCCGGCTCACCAACAGATGGGGACTCGTGGCATTTGCTGGAGCTGGAGATGTGTCTGGAGACTTTCACGGATTGAGACTCAAGTATATCAAGCCCTCCTTCGGGGTGGGGATGAGATTCATGCTCGACGTAGAGGAGTTGCTCAACGTAAGAGCAGATTTTGCGTGGGGTCGGGGAACGAATGGGGTATATTTCAACGCCAAGGAGGCATTCTAGCCAGCCAAACCTATGCCCACCAAGAAAAACGAAAGGAACCGCGCAATGCATCTCTTCAGGAATACTTTTATCGCCGGATTATTCAGCGCTTTCGCCGCAGCGCTGTGCTTCGGACAGGGTGGATACGGCTCGACATTCGCGGGTGATGTCGCCATTCCTCTCGGTTCGTTTGCAAAATCATTCAAGACGGGGTATGGCGGCCACGCTGATTTCTTCATGGAAAGCGAGAAGTATCTCCGCTTGTCCGTCTTCCTCGGCTACACCCGGTGGAACATTGATAATGAGGCAGTAAACCAGCAATATCTCTCCATGGGCGGGAGCGGGACCTACCAACTCGATGGGGGCATCAGTGCCTTCCCAATCCTGTTTTCGGTCAAGCTTCTTTCACCAGAAGGGAATTTCCGTTTCTATGGTATGCTGGAAGCGGGAGTATACATCTATAGCGGCAAACTGACGGGCCAGAAAGTCGACGCGAATGGAACGGTGACCCAAAACGTTTATGAAGAGATATCGCATTCAGTGGCGGGCGCAAACCTCGGTGTAGGCTTTCTCTACCCCATTAATAAAGAACTCTCCCTGGACCTTGGTGGACGGTACCACTTCGTGAAGAGGGACACGTACTACACCTACGACATCTATGGCAATCCGTCCGCTGTTAACACGGACAAGTACTTTTCGATCTCGCTCGGGGTAACCTATTCATATCAAACACCCACGGGTAAATGAGAACCCCACGACAGGCTGCCGCCGGACCCGCCTGGCGCTTGTTCCATCAGACCTGGCAATTCTTCTCCCCACCGTCAGGTGGACTCAGCGTGCGTCGGGCCCTGATCTTACTTGCGTCCGCCTTCCTTGTCGTCTGTACTCCGGGAGCCGCTCAGGACAAAGGCACGCCCGGTCTCCCATCCCCACCTGCGGTGAAAGGCGATTCTCTGGTGTTGTTCGTCAGCGATGCACAGAGCCCGATCTTCATTGAGGAGGCCAAGCTTCATCCGAACAACAACGACATGGCGCGCGAGATGATCTACTCCCGGATGCTCGCGGATCGCCCCAACTGCATCTTCACTCTTGGCGATATGGTTTCACTGGGTTTCTTCCAGTCGGCCTGGAAGTCCTACGACGTCTTCCTCGATCGTGCCAGGAATGCACATGTGCCTGTCTTCCCCACGCTAGGCAACCATGAACTGATGCTTTATTCCTCCACGGGTGACGAGGAGTTCACCTGGCGATTTCCATGGTATAGCAAAACCGGATATGCAGTGCGGGTGGGGAAGCTGGCCGTGGCGATGCTCAACTCAAACTTCACCCACCTTTCACAACAGGAGCGGAAACGACAGCTCGCATGGTTGGATAGCACGCTGGCAGCGTTCGAGTCGGATTCATCCGTCGGAATCGTGATTGTGGCCTGTCATCATCCGCCTTTTACCAACAGCACCATCGTATCGCCATCGGAGGAAGTCCGGGAGTCCTTTGTCCCACTCTATCTCCGGTATGCAAAGTGCAGGCTGTTTCTGAGCGGCCATTGCCACGCCTTCGAGCATTTCCGGCAAGAAGGAAAGGACTTTCTTGTCATGGGAGGCGGCGGAGGCCTGCAGCAGCCGTTGTTGACGGGGGGCGACGTCAGATGGGTTGACCTCTTCCCGAAGAAGACGGAAATACGGATGTTCAATTACCTGAGCTGCCGCATCACGGGTCAAAGCCTGGATGTCACAGTAAAGATGATAAAGGACGATTTCTCCGGCTTTGAGGATGCCTACAGACTCTCTTTCTCCTTCAAGCCGCCCACCCACCAGTAAGTTCGTCCCATCTGGAAGAGATGTCTAGGGCCTGCAACAAAAAGGCCCGCTGATGCGGGCCTCGCTGATTCTGTTATGTTGAAGCGGTTCAGGGAATGATCCCCGTGGGAACTTGCACTTCGAACACATTTGGCACAAGCCAGCCATTCTTGACCATTGGACTTTCTTTCATCATTTTCATCGCCTCTTCTGCCGAGGCAGCTTTCAGGATGCTGATATTCCGGAGCTTCAGGTTCATATCTTCGAGGGCTGCGAAGTAGCGGAGTGAACCTCCCTTATACAGGCCGAACAAATACTCCATGGATTCGCTGGTTGCCTTGCGAGTCTCCGGAGAGTCTGCCTTGTTTGACCACTTTGCCCCTTTCGTCATAGCAACCAGGTAATAGGTGTCTTTCCCCATCGACTGCATGGCTCCGGCGCTGTCTTTCAGACTCGCACCCAGACCGGTCGACCCCCAGACTGTCCGTACATCCACTTTCAGGAGCTTTGCTTGCACGGCGGGTGCCTTTGACACCACCGCGTTCATTTCATCTTTGTCCTGGACCTTGAAGAAAAGCACTCCCCGGATATCACCGGGATCCATAACTCGCGCCACGCCCAGGAGCTTTCCTTGCTCAACCATCGATTTCCAGTAGTCACCTCTTTGGGCCGTGAGTTTCTCGATCTTCTGAGGTGCATCGTTCGTCCATGCTGACCCTTTCCGAAGTATAACAATCTGGTATTTGGTAAAGCGGGCAAGCATGGCATCTGCAGTCGCTGCCGTTTGAACCGCAGGGGCCTGCTGTTCTTGGGTCACGGACGGTGTCGAAGGCGGAGGCGGTGCGGGCTCCTTCGCACATCCGGCAAAGAAAAGAAATGTTAGGAGGATTAAGTTCATGATATCTCCGGAGTAATGGTTGAACAACGAGGATGGGATCACAAAAAGTTATTGAATTCAAACGAGAAAATCAAGATGTGGTTTTAGGTATCAGGTGCTAGGTGTTGGGATTTTCGAGTTGCCCGGTTCTTGTCACCGGGAGGCTCCTGGTTCGTCAACGGGGGACTCGAACTTGGTTTCCTGCTTGACGCCTCTCTCAAGGACTTCACTGCAGGAGGTGCGGCAGACATCTGGGATCTCATGAACGACCTCGATCTGATGATGCTCTTCGGGGCGGATGACCAGTGGTACTACGGTATTTCGGTCGGGTCTGATTTTCATCTTCATTCCCAGAGCGATGTACCACCTTGGATTCGTCGTAGGCGCAAGCTCCGGTCCGGGGCCTAGAGGAAAAGCAGAACTTGCCCTCGGCCGTCGTGGACATTTGGCTATTCTTGTGAGACACCATCATAATGGAACGGCCCGGTCGATGCTCTGCCGGGCCTTTTTTGTCTGTCGAAGGTTGCATGAAACAGTGACTACTTGTACTGACTCCTGACGAGCAGTGCCGTACACAGATCTTTTAAACCTTTGTCTTGTGAGGAATTGGCAACGGATTTGATGACTGCATCGCCTGCATCAGAATGCAGTTCGTCAAGAGCGAGAGCGGCCAGCAAGCGTACGGTTCCATCTGCTTTCTCATCCTTCAGCTTTTTCTCAAGAGGTGCAAGCGACTTTTCGAACGCGTATTTGGGAAACATCTGTTCCAGGTCCCGAATGGTCTGCACTGCCTGAGCCTGAACAGCCACATCCTCATTGTCGAGCATCTTGACAAGATTGGTCTCATATTGCGGTACGTGTGCTGCCATAGAGCTGGGCGGTTTGTGTTGTGCTTCGAGGCGCGTAGTTGACTTGCTTTCTTGAGCTAGAGTTCCTGTTGTCACCAACGCCATTAGTGCAAAGACCGTCGAAAAAAATGTTCGTGTCATGATTGTTCCCTGGATGAATGTGGATAGTATTTGGATTCTTAGTGAAATCTGTGTTATTATCGAGCCATGGATATGCGATTCCGTTTCCCACAAGGGGGCAGACTGGAACGCGCTCAGGCATGAGGTCTGAGATCAAACAGCTGGGATTGCCGTGTGATTGTCGGGAACGCTCGAGAGGGGATCTATTTTGGGAAATCGCAAAGGGGAAACGACTGGCAGAGCATGGCGTCACGCGAATCACGGGTACACTCGCTTTCTTCGAACTCCTTTGCAATCTCTCAGCAAAGGGAGCTCCACCATCGTTGTGGGAAAGAACAGTAAAAATTTCCTAGCTATATAATAGAGCTATTGACAGTTAATGTCAAGCCAATAAGGCCCGTATGAAAGATAATTCGTCGAGCAACCAAAGGTACATGCCGTCCCGGAAAGCGGGATAAGAGCCCTGAACTGAATCTAGAATGTCACAGAAATCGAGAAGTGAACATGGTAGCGCTTTGAGTTTTGGCCCGGCACTTCTGAAACGGGAGTACCTTGCTTCAGGGCGTTTACAATATCCGAGGCTTCTCGCAGGTCCTGAAATGAAGGGTTGATTTTGTAACCAAGGTCGAACCGGATCGTGCCGACCGGAAGGCGGTACAGCAGGCCAAGCCCGGTCCCGTAGAAGAATTTGTTTTCATCCTGCCAGGCTCCAACCGAAGTGAATTCAGGTGCGGCATTCCAAATGCGTGCGGCATCAAAAAAGAACGCGATTCCTCCTGCGCGGCCCAGCCCCGGAAACGGCATACGGAACTCCAAACTGCCCACGATGCGCGACAGCCCCCCGATAGGAATATATCCGTTTACGGAGTACGTTGTATCCGGGGCCGTGTTTTCCACTCTGATGTCCGGAAACTTCGGTCCCAAAAGGCGAGAGCCCCAGCCCCGCACATCCTCTGGACCGCCAGCAGTGAAAAGGACGTCTCGCAATTGAAGGAACTTGTCTTTTGCCGACTCGTCTCCGCTCGGCAGTCCTTTGCCGAAGGGAATAATGGAGCCGACACTCATTCGCGAGGCGAATCCAAAATCGTCATTCAGGGGATAGAAGACATACAGGGGAATCTCAAAGCGAAAATACTCCACACTGTTTAGAGCCGGCACAAAAGTCATTTCCGCCGACGGTCGCAGAAGATATCCCTCCCGCGGGATGGAGATGTCATCAAGCGAGCCATATGAGCCCTGGAGAGCCATGCTGTTTTTGAGCACCTTGCTCCCCTTTGCCTGATTGCTTAGGTATGTCAGGAAGTCAATGGCACCCGACGTGTATTCTCCGGTACGGGCTTCGAGGATCTGGCGGTCACTGATCTGATAGCGCAGCGCAAGAGAACGGAGCGGATCGATCTGATAGATCAGGCTGGTATTGAAACCAAGCGCGTTGGATCGGTCCCGATAATCATCACGGTGTTCGATCAGCGGCCCCAGCACAAGGGAGAGCCGGCGGTAGAAGACATAGGGTTGCGTTAACGTCACCGTCCCCCTGTACAGGATTTCAGGGATGTCCTCCGTAGCCCAGACCCCCGTCTGAGCAAGGCCGGACACGGAAAAGGTGCGAGCATCCCCGGTGAAGTTCCTGTGCAGCCATTCCGCCTGAGCGGTCAGTCCTCCCCGCGAGTCGTATCCACCAGATCCACTGACAAGCCGGGCCGGCCCTTCCGAAACATCAACGGTGATGGGAATCGTGTCGGCGGGTAAAGTTGCCTCGGGAATGGAGACGACCGCACGGCGGAAAAGGCCCAGCATGAGAATTTCCTTCCGTCCCTCCAGCATTTCTGCAAATGAATAGTAGTCCCCCTCCGAGAACGGAAGCTCCCGGAGAATCACTCCCGGGCGGACGGATTTTTCTCCGGTCACGGTGATCGAACTTATACGCGCTCTGGGTCCTGGGTTGCGGTGCATGGAAAGCACATAAGTACGGGCCGATGAATCCACTGCATACGAGGCCCTGATCCCTCCAAATGGATAGCCGTGGTTGCGCCACCACATGGTGCCCGAGGCCTCGACCCGCGGGAGGTCGTGGAGATTGAGTCGGCTCCCGATTTTGGGTGCGATGTCCGGTAACGCCTGACGCCACTCCGCACCAACCTCCGCAGGCAGAGCAACCGTGTCTGGCGTTCCCACGGCGGCTTCATGGATGACCGTGAGATATATCGGAGGCCCCTCATCGATGACAAATGTAATATCGATGAGATTCTCTTCCTCATCCAGACGAACATCATACGAGATTTCTGGACGCTGGAAGCCAGCGCTCTGGTAGAACCGGCGGAGACGTACCACATCCCGTTGGAGCTCGACGGGGTCAAAAGGATGCTCTCCCACGGGATCAACCATCGGGAGAAACGAGAAGAAATCGCGCGCCCAAACGAATCTGCCTCGTTCCGTCAGGGCGATGTGCGAACGCAGTTCGTCCACCGTAAAAGAACGCGACGACGTGAATCGGAAATGGATGCGGCTGACTTGTGTGGACGAATTCGTATTCAGGACGGCCTGCTGCCCCTGAACAGTCGCGGAGAGACCAAGCAGGAGAACGAACATCAGGCCAATATCTGCGACGTAACGGTACGGCCAAACGGACTTCCGAGAACCTCTCCGGTCTTGCGAGATCCTGAATATGTGTCTTCTTGACGTGGAGGGCATGGTTCAGTAGGCTACGCGGGCCTTGAGGAGCAGCAAGGTGCGGGAACTTCCCCCCTGGAGATTCAGGAAGAGCCAGGGTCGAGCCTCGTACTCCAGTTCGTACTGGGTCCGCGTGTCATAATACGAGTCCTCGGTTCCCTGGTTGAAAAGAATGGGCTGCCGGACGCCCAGGTAGGTCTTCGGGCTCACATAATTACCGGCTACCACCGTGATCCCCCGCGCCCCATCCTGTCGGATCTGGAACACATCAAGGGGCATTGATTCCTCCGCAAGGCCCCCAGCCACACCCACCAGTTGTTCCAATGCCATAGCCCCCGCGAGGCCGCCCTGATCCGCCGTGTTTGCCAGGGCACCCGAGCGGGATTGGCCAGTTGCAAGGTAGGAAAGAATTTCAGACTCATCCATCGCCGGGTCCGAAGTCAGCGAGAACACGAACCGACCAAGGTTTCGCTCTACCTTCATTCGGATGACCACTTCGGAAAGGCCCGTACCCCCCTTTGAAGGCACCTTGTACTCGGAATTGATATGCACCTCCAGATCTTCAAGGGCGCCTTTGAACACGATCTCCCCTTCCGTAAGCTCGAACTGCCGCCCGAACTGACCGACATAGCTTCGCCCCGCAGGCGATCTCAGAGTTCCGTTGATCCGGGGAGGGCCTTCTGGTCCGCGCTGGATCTGGACACTGCCCTGGAGTTCTACGGCAAGCGTAGGGTTGCGACGTTTGCGAACCCATACGTTTTTTTGCATCTGGACCGTGAGGTCCAGCGTCGGCTCGATCGCCGAAGGCCCCTTCTCGGCAACGGCGACATGTCGCGTATACCCGAAGTTGCGCTGAAGCATGGCATAATCTTCGGCCGTCAGCTCCACATATTCCACACTGTCGAGTCTGCCGGCCTCAGGCAAAACAAAATACGAATCGTTGACCACCAGGTTGCCTGTCACCATCGGTGTTGCCACCTCCCCTTTCACCAGTAACTCTCCGGATACGCTGGCCTTGGCATCCAGAGTCTGCACCCCGACGAATCTCTCGAGCGTCACCTTGAGGTCCACAGCCGGTTTCTTCGGGTTCTGTAGACTCACCAAGCCGCTCAGGCGGAGAGCCCCTTCTCCAGAAGTCGCTTTGATCTCTTCGACATGCAAATCCTTACCCGCCGCAGTGCAGCGCACTTGAATTCCGCTGTAGACGATTCCCAGTGGAATGATCCCGATCTGTCCGCTATCGATCGAAACCACACCATCTGCAACGATCGAGTCGAGTGTCCCTCTGGCACGAATGTTCGCCGTCAGTATCCCGGCGAGCGAATTGACAACCTTCGGAGAAAGGAGCGGCCCCAGGAAGTCGAGGTTCAGTTTGTCGGCCGTAATCAAAACATCCAATGGCCGAGCTTCGGATGTATCAGCAGGTCCTGGATTTCCCGCCCTCCCCGTCCCATGAAGTGGCAGTCCGACGGGAATCTGCGCTTTAGCTTCGAGCTTCCCACCACCCGGCTCTTGAATGCCGCCATCTAATCCCAGAGACCGGGCTCCCCAATCCAGATGCGCTGATATGCGGCTGATATCTTTTTCCTTGTCACGCAGGGCGACGGTAACATCTCCCACAGCACGGGGCATCCCGGCAGGTCCAGCGACGCGGGCATCGGCGAATATCAGTCCATCCAGGCCGGGACGCCCGAAGAGTTGTCCAAGGTTCTCAACGTTGAGCGAATCGCAGGAAACCGTGAAATCACTCTCCCCTTGGGGATCGAGAATTCCCTTCACAATGAAGTCCCTCGATCCGGAATGAAGCGCGAAATCCCGGAAAACAAGCCGCGGCCCAGACGTGATAGAGGCTTGTCGTTCCAGGCGCCAGGTTTCAGATAGACTACCCAGTACGAGGGTATCGATGAGGACCACCAGGCTGTCGGAGTCATCGCGGACCGATCCTGCGAGGCTGATCATGGACCCACGGCCGAGCCGGATCAGGGTTGCGATGTCATATTTGCTTCGCTCAGAATGAACCGAGACGGACGCGCTTGTCACCATGAGTGGTCCGTATTGCAGTCCCCCGATGTCAGCTTTTCCCTCCACTGACTCCAGCACCGCTGATGGCCCCCATCGCATGTCGGCCGACCCCTGCAAGGAAGCCAGAGCAACCCCCCCGGTCGCTGCCATGTTGACGATGGTAGCACAGTGGACGTTGGTGCGCCCCGGGGGACCAGAGGCATGGAGCGAGAAGTTGGCACTATGAAGGAGAGCTTGATCCAATCCGAAAGCCCCACCCAGGGGGGGAAGCGACGTGACTGACGCCGAAAGGGAAAAATCAGAAGGCGCGGCCGACGTGGAATCAAAGAGAGTAAGGCTTCCCCCGGCAATGATCGAGCCGGCATTTGTGATGATTCGAAGAGTGTCAACGTGGAGAACCCGTCCGCGAATGGAAAAATCAGAGAAGAGCGTGTCGGCCTGAAAGTTTTTGAGCATCCCTCCACCCCGGAGCGTTCCCTTCAGATCGGTCTCCGCCAGGGAGCCCCACCTTCCCTCAACGGAACCTCGAATTTGAAGGCCGGATGGAAGAACGGCGGCGGTGCTGGCATGTGGCATACTGTCGCTGAAGGCAGCATCGATCGAGAGTTTCGCTTGCACTCCTCCCGGCAATAGACGGCCCCCACCCTCCAGAACGGCCCGGCCTTCCGCAAAGTCCGCTCTCCCACGCAGTGAGAATCGCCCCCTCTCCATCCCCACCTGAAGCGATCCTCTGGAAGGCAGAGCAGCATTGGCCAGGGAATTTTCGAATTCAATGGAGAGGTCGCCGGTCGACCATTCGAGAGAATCCCCGTTGAATGTTCCATGAACAGTGGCAGCCAGGTCGCTTCGCAAACTATCGTTGCCAGTGAGAGCCCCGATATTGAGATGATCGAATCTCAGGGCCGGAACGGTCAGCGCCAGAGCCTTGCCAAAAGGACGGACTTGTGCATTTCCCTTCAGGCTGCCCGCTGAAGTCTTCATTTCAACTGATGATTCCAGGCGTCCATCCACGAATGTCATCGCAACTTCGGCCGTCTGGATCGTGTGACGATTGAACCTGGACGTATCGAGCCGCACCAGACCGTTGGCGTGTATCGCGCCCTCCCCGTCATGTAACACCCCTTGCATCATCCGGGACAGGTCATGTACCGATCGGGCCCCAGCATGCAGCTTCATGCTCCCGTTCAGGTCGCTTGACATCCCGTTTGTCCTCAGGATCTTCCCGAGATCGATTCCATGGAAGTCCATCTGCTCGAGCGTGAGAAGCAGAGAGTCGGCCGATCGATCAACAAATCCTTGAAGAGCAACTGAGCCAGCATCGCTCTCCCCACGGCCAGAGATTTGAAGGCGGCTGCGGTTGATCGTGACATGCGTCTGCATGCTCCGGACCCTGATATTTTCAAATTCTGAAGTATCAAGCGTGACAACCGCACTTCCGCTTAATGCGGCCACGGACGTCCCCCTTGCCTCTGCCCGGAGTGAACCGGAGAGACTCGATGAAGGCAGACCGCTCCCAAAGGATGAGAGGGAGATGCTGCGAAATGCCGGAATATGCACCCTGTAGACTGGGGTCTCTGACAAAACAGCCTCAACTGACGCGTTCAGAGACCCGCTTGCGGTGACCAGGTGAGTGGCCGCATGCACAGTGTCGCTTTCAAAATCCCCCTCAAGGTGGAGCGACTCGAAGTAAGGGCTCTTGCTCCAAATCCCATTTACGACTGCATGGGCTCGGGCTGTGTGAGGATTCATGCCATGACCCGAAAGCGTGAATCTCGCGTCAAGCCCCTCCAACCGCGGCGACGGATGAGCCGACTGCCTGGAATGGAGAACGGACACTAAACCACGAACCTCGTAGGTAGGATCGGCTTCGAATGGGGCAAGATCTGCTTCGGCATTGACAACGATCAAGCGGGCTTCACCTCGCAATGTGGCGTGGATATGCCCCCGGTCAACCCTCGCATTTACCGTTCCCTTGAGCGGTCCCGAACCCGCTAAGTACGACGGAAGTAGCTCTGCACTGAGGAGACCAGAAAAATCTTCAAGGGTTCTCCCCCTTCCCTCGACGGAAAAGCGAGTCCCAACCGATTCCGTGCTGTCCGGCATTCCGGTCAGAGCGGACGGGCTGAACCGCTCGCTTGCTCCCGTCATCTCCAGGCCGAGCTTTCCATTCGGCGTGGAGAAGCTCCTACCCCGAACCGCAACACTTCTTCCGCCAGGGAATCCGAGTGTCAGATTGCTCAATGATGAATCGCCCTTTCCCGCAATCACAAGGTCAAGCCGTACTTCCCCTTCGGACCCAAATCCCGGGAGGATCAGGTGAAGATCCCTGTACGAAATCGGCGAGGCGGAGACTCTCAGGCGGGTATGCCCGAGGGAATGAAGACCGGAAAAAGGCAAAGGAACATATCCTTCTGCTTCGATGCGGCTCCTCGCGGACGCGAGTAAGAGTGAGCGCACGTGTATGAAATCCCTGGAGAGCACTCCACCAGCGTCAAGCTGAAATTCGTTTCCGGGCTTGCCGTCCGGCATCATCCGGGAGTGCAACGTCTCGATGACTGCCTCTATTCCGCCTCCGATCAAGATGGAGTCGGCTCTGAGCTGAAAATCATGAACTTCAACTCGTTGAATTGGCGTATCGGGAGGAGAAACCAACGCAAACTCACCATTCGTCACCTGGAGATGATCGTTGCGGATCTTGAGCCCTCCAGATGTGTCCCTGCGTGTCGTGTCCGGGGCAAAGGGCTCGAGAAAGAGCAAGGCTCCATCCGAGCGGGACCGGGTTCGCACGATTGGACGCGCCAGGTAAACATCCCGGAAGCGCAGCGTACCGCCGGCGAGCGCAGTCAAGTCGTACGACGCACGCAGTGTATCTATCGAGATCAGAAGGGAATCGGTAGGACTAGCAATGATGACGTTGGTGAGCGAGAGCGACGAGAACCAACTGCCCCCTGCCGATCCGAGAGCCGTGCTCGTTCCGGGCCATGGGTTCGCAAGGCGCAGAGCGGTGCGCGCCACAAAGCTCGACACGAACGGAATCTGCAGCAGAATCCCGATCGTTACGATGACCAACACCGTTCCTAACAGCACGTGCCGGGCGAACCGGAGTAGAGCATGCAACGTCCTTCCGTGCCTGGAGGATGGTCTTTTTTGTTCTTTACTCACGCATTTCCGAAGGACTTGTAGTCGATTGTGAATAATAGGGCTTCAACATTTCAGTTTCAATACGCCTCACTACGTTGCGGTGCTCCGGAAGGTTTGCTCTGCTGATAGGCCGAGCATGAACGATGGTTGTCATCCGCGAAGCCCAAGGGCTTGCCCTGAGCAAGTTCCGACGCCCTTTGTCGGAACGAGTCGAACGGTTGCCTTTCGGCCTACTCTTTCATATATTATTTGTCCCGAAGATCCAAAAAGAAAACAGGTGTGATGCGGTCCCTCCTACGTACCTTCTGTTGTGCGTTGTGCTTGTTGTTGACCATTGGCATTGTTCCCTCCGCCAAGGCCCAGCATACTAAATTTGAACTCTGGCCCGAAGTTGATATTTGGAAGGAATTGGTGCCGAATCTCAATCTTCTCTTTATCGAATCGATCACCCGCTCGCGGGAGACCAAATACACCGACGTACAAACCGGGGCGAATATTGACTATCGATGGTTACCCCAGGAAATCCACCCTCTCGCCTTGACTTTCAGGGTCGGATACTCCTACTCTGGTCAGATCTCCGAGAGTCCCGATCCTTATAAGGAACACCGTGCCATCGTAGACTTCACGCCACGCTACAACTTTGCGCAAGATCTCCTGCTCTTCGACCGGAACAGGGTGGAATTCCGCTGGGTGAACTCGGAATACTCAACCCGCTACCGGAACCGCCTGCGTCTCGAATATCGTCCCACCATTCGGGATAAACTTGTTTACACCTATCTTCAGGGCGAGATGGTCTACGACTACGCCGCCCACAGGTGGACTCGCAGTTATCTCCAGACCGGGGTTGAAGTGCCTCTTGCATGGTTCCTTAGCACAGAGATCAACTTCACCCGCCAAAACAGCATTGGCTCCTCCGCACCTGAACACGTGAATGCTCTGGGCTTCGTGGTAAGCCTGTTCTTCTGAGAACCAACAGCGGGCCTTCTTCACTCAAGGGGCCCGCTGTCATGATAACATCAACTGCATCTCGTTGCCTGGTCTACTTTCCTTTCCTTCCCCTTTCGCCCCTTACCATGGAGCCACCGGGACTGCGGGGATTGTTCTGGGGACTCCCGGAGCTCTCTGATTGACTCTCCTGCGCCCGCTCCAACGCTTCACTTTTTGAATCCGCCTTGGACTCGGACAGCGAAGTGTCGAGCGCAGTGACCTTGCCACCCTGTGGCAAACCCGCGCCCGGTGGACCGGGTTTCTTCGCGGGCGGCTCGTACCACTGCTCCCTGGGGACAACCGTCGGCTTTGCACGGTCCATCATATAATTCGGCGACATGATCTGGACACCATACTCGTTGAACGCATCCTGAATGTTCTGGTGCAGATCCGAATAGATCTGTGGCATGTCCTTTGGCGTCTCGGTATACACGTTCAATTCGTAAGTCACGTAGAAGTCGTTCAGGCCGGGCTGGAGAACAAAGGGTTCAGGATCTTTGAGGACACCCTCCGTTTTCTCTGCAGCCATGAGGAGAAGCGCATGGACCTGGCGCCACGGCGCATCGTAGCCAATGGTCACGCTGGTCGGCAGAATCAGTTTCCCCGCCCATGCCTGACTGCTGTAGTTGATGACGTGCGTTCCAAGGACCGTAGCGTTAGGGATCGTCACCTCGACATTCTTCACCGTTCGGACTCTTGTGACCAGGAGCCCGTGGCTAATGACGCTACCGACACTGTCCTGGATCTTCACGAAATCTCCCACCTTGAATGAACGCATATACGTGAGGATCACGCCGGCAATAATGTTGGCAACGGCGGAAGTGGAGCCGAAGGAGAACAGCACCCCGAGAAAGATCGATATCCCCTTGAAGGCGGGTGAATCTGATCCAGGGATGTACGGGAACGCCACCACGAGCACGAACGCCACCACCAGGACGCGAACAATCTTGAATGTCGGCGGTGCCCAGTCGGAATAGAACCCGGGCAAAGCAAGTCTTCCCTTTTCGATTTCTTCAAAGATGAATCGGAGGAACCGTATGACATACCAGGTCAGGGTGAACAGGACAATGAGGAAGAAGAGATTCGGCAGATACTCCCAGATGCTCAAACCGATTGTCCACAGCGGTCCCAGCGTGAGATCCAGGAGATGGTCCGCTAACGGGCGTGTCCAGACAAACCTTCTGAGTACAAATTCGAGATACGTATACACAAGGACGACAATCAGTATCCCCCGGAGGAGCCTCAGCAAGGCGTGTAGCATCATCTTCAGCCATTCGGCCCTCACAATCTCATAATGCTGTACTGATATCCCCCGTAAGTGGGCTCCCAGCAAAGTCTCCAGCCACCGGCTGACCCGCAATAGAACTCGCAGAACAAGGATCAGCACGATCGTTGCGACGACCGAGAGAATGATCCCCCAAAGAATGGTCGACTTGCTTCGGTCCTCTCTATAATGTCCGACCGCCGCCCGGATCGATCCTGCATACCGTTGGGCAACTTCCGAACGCGTGCCCCCCGCGAGGAACGCATCGATGTCATAAACTCCCACGATCAATCGCTCTTGCGCAACTATATCTGCTGAAATCTCTGATTCGTCGATAACGATAGAATCGATCGGGATGCTTGATTCCACCAGCAACTCCACAATTCTCGCTGAGACCATTTCCGCCCGCTTTGCTGCTGAAAGCCCTTTGAGCCCTGCATGCAGGTAGAACAGGGTATCATCCCCCAGCACCACAGGGCCCTTCATGGTCGTATCAACCTGCACACTCTGCAGCAAAGGGAGCGAATCCCGGATGGTCTGACCGTACCCGCCAGCCGGCAGGGGCAAGAGCATGAGCAGGAGAGAACAGAGTCTGAGAATCATAGGAGTCATTCGAATTGACAGTTCGCAGAGGATATCAGTGTGCGCTATTCACTTCTTCGTTTCCTCTGCGGGTGACCTTGACGAGGGGTAGACGGATGGCGGCCCCGAAATCGGAATGAAGCAGCATGGCATTCATACGAACGAGATAAAAGGGGAATCCACGGCGATGGGAGTAGGACGTGGAAGCTGCCGAGACGCCGCGCATGGTACATGCCTTGCCCCGTCAATCAGCTTTGCTGGTATCGCTTGTGCAAGAATGATGCCCTGCCGGAGTGCAGGGGCCGAGGATCACTCTTCAGCCCCTGTGGTGAACATCACCTGGCACTAAAAAACAAACTTCATCGAGAGCAGAACATTGTGGTACGCTACGGTCTGGTTCACCGTAGGTTCGGCGGCCGTCTGTCCCTCGGATTTCTGCTGATCCCACCAGCCGTACAGATACCCGATGTCGAAGAAGAGCTTGTCGGCGGAATTGATGCCAAAACCAAGCGTGAGAAACTTCTGATCGTAACGGCCCGGATCATTTTTGTACGGCGAGGGACGGTACATTGCTCCGGCGCGCGCGATGAGGCCGGTGAAGGGAAGCCGAAACTCGGCACCCGCATTGAGATTCAGGACGCGTGTGAAATCCTGTTTGATCTGCTTGTTGATGCTGCTGCGCTCCGGAACATCGAGCCCGCTTGAAACTTCCATCTGGGTATAGTCGACGTATGTTGCTTCCGCCGTCCCAGTGAGTATCCACAAGTTCACCATGGCCCCGACCGTCGCTTCATATGGCGGCTTGATTGAATAACTCTGCGTGGTGGAAGTCTCTGGTACGTTGAGCGTGGACCCGCTCGCGAAATTCGTGGTCCCGCTGAAATAACGAGTTTCGTTGATCTGGTGTGCAAAGGGAACCTTGAACGAGGCGCTGATTCCAATGAAGTTCCACAAGCGGTAAACGATGCCAAACCTGACATCCCATCCCTTGTACTCGGTATTCCGGATATCACGATATGCCGCATCAAGGAATCCTGCCGTCCGGGGATCTGAAGGAACGGTTCGGACAGAGTCAGGATACATGTTCAGGGTATTCGTGGCGGTGTATTCACCATCGCTCTGGTATGACCCGAGGTTGTAGCTTCCGCTCAGGCCAAAGAAGATGTTGGTGACCGCCTCCAACGACACGCCACCGGAGAAGTGAAGCATCTCCCCGGTATCAAGCACATCGCCGTGCTCCAGAAAATTCCCGTTGAGGATGGTCTGGTCGCCGAGATACTGGCCCCCTTTGTCATAGGTCGGATAAATCAGGCCGAGAGTCCGTGCAACAGGGTTCGGGCTGCTCGTCAGACGGCTGACGAAGGAATTGGTGCCGCTATTGTATCCGTCGTATCTCCCCCCTCTGTTGAAATCCTTGTCCTGCGTGTATCCCAGAGCGATCACCGCACGCCTTAACGTGTCGAGTTTAAACGGTATCGTGAACCCTGCCTGACTTAGCGTTGTGTTGGTTGATGTGAATTTGTCCTGCGTGCCGAAGAATGTGCTATTGTACAGGAACCCGTTGGTATTGATGGACATCGTATACGTTGCTCCGTCGGTGGACAGCCCCATAGTAGCAGGATTCATCCGGAGAGCAGAAAAATCATAGCCAATCGTGGAATAGGCATTTCCCATGCCCAGAGCACGGGCATTGAACATCAATCCCTGACGCGAGATCCGAATTGCATCGTCAACTCCCGTCTGTGCCTGGAGAAATTCCGGAACGAATAGCACCACCATCAAAAAAACGCGCGCAACAAGCCGTAGCCTGTGGTCTTTCATTTTTCCCTCTGCATTATGTAAAGTTTCATATCCCAACTGCCAAACGAGGACCAAACAGACATGAGATCATTCGGCCTCCTTCACTCAGCTTATCACCCACGCTCCACCCAGCCTCGCCAGAGTCAGTGGAAATCCGCGCCGCTACCGTCTCCTCAGTGCGGCCTTTTACCTGATTCCAGCATGTGATATAGCGAAAATTTACCAGAAAAGCAATAAAAACTGTAGCCTATGCTGTCATTCAAAAGTCGTACATGAGAATGAAGGAAATTCGGCCCGCCGTCCCATTCGCGTAATCTTTGTTCTCCCGCAGACCCCAGGAATACTCGACCCCCAATCTCGTCCCTGGTGCGGCGTCCCAGAAAACGTTTCCCGACACGTATCGGCTGAATCGGAATGCGTCACCCGACTGGCTCTTGACATTCCCGACCCTTACGAACCCCGTGGTCAGATACGACAGCAAGGATGAAGTCCACTGGCGTGCGTAGGACAGATAGCCCCCCGTTGCAGGAATCAGGTCGATCGAGCCGGTGGCGGGATCATAGACGACATCCAGGCCCTTTCTCGCGAGTGTACCGATGTACCTCGAAATCGCTTTCCCCGCAACCAGTTCAAACAGGATCCTATGAGGAGTCTTTCCCCCTAAATAGACCCGTCCGCTCAAGAGCAACCCATAGCCCACCCGGGTTGCAGAGCTGGTAGTCGGACCGAACGCATTCGTGCTGATGCTTCGTACGACACCCGCTAGTTGCACATGACCCCAGCCACCCGATTTCCTGATCCGGCCGACGACGTCCGGGAAACTTTGGAATGTCGGCCCCAATTGCAGCGAATCCGGTACTGTGACCTCGAGGTTGGGAGACTCAATCGAAACATCCCAGGACAGACCCTCACCAATGTGGTCGGAATACCGGATCTGCACCGTCCGTTCCGAAACCGAACCGTTTGGTCCGTCCAGGTCCACGGTGAGCGGAATCGCGGTGAGGTCGGCAAAGGTCGACCAGGTCTGCCCAAAGAGAAAGCGATAGACGCCCGCATATGCATGCCGAAGACGGAGGGTACTCGAGATGCCGAGAAAATCCGTCTCCACTTTCGTGAAGATGTCACCAAAGCCGGCCTTTTGAGTCGCCTCGAAGCCGAGACGGGTCTGTCCGGCATACATCTGGTAGCGTGTCTCACTGCTGCTCGCCTCTGCCACGGGGATCTCATACGTATTGAATGTGGATTGGCTCTGGAGGCCCTTGAAATCCACGATGCCGTTGAGGCGGACGGAGCCGCGAATGCGCAGCTCCGCACTTCCATCAATTGTCCTGATCAGGAAACCCCGGTTCACCGGAGAATCCTGGGGATGGGCTTCCTGTACCTGCACCGAATCGGGCGTGATGACAGTCGAATCTGCAACAGCCGACACAGCTGCGAGCGAGGAACTATCCTGCCGCGCAGCGAGCGAATCTGTACGTTCCTGGCCGTAAAGAGGAGCAGCCGCCCGCCAACAAATCAGCACGGCGACGCACAGGCGAAGAAAGCGAGGAGCGCCGTGCACACTTCCTGGTTTCATGAGTGAGGGAAGCAAGATGCGGATATACACAAGGATGCGCGACGCCACCGTACACCGAAGTGACGTCGCGCCTTTCCCGACTCAGCTGCCAAGGAGGAAAAGCAGCTGTCGGGCCCTCGCCTCTACTTTGCCTTCGAAAAATACGGGTTCCCGCCCAGGGCGTTCGAGATATCAGTGATCGCCTTTTGCGCACGGACGCTGTTCCCTGCGGCATCCAGCGGCGGCGAAATCACCGCGATACCGAATTTCCCGGGCGACACGGCGATGAGCCCTCCACCGACTCCGCTCTTGGCGGGGAGTCCGGTGGCATAGAGCCACTTGCCCGAGTCATCATAGAGACCCGCAGTCGCCATGACGGCCAGCACTGACGGGACATGTTTCGGATCCAGGACCTGCTTCCCCGTTACAGGATTCTTGCCTCCGTTCGCGAGCGTACCAGCCATGACCGCGAGGTCTTTGGCATTCACGCTTACGGCGCACTGCTTCGTGTAAATGTCGCAGGCCTGCGAGGGGTTATCCTTGATGTGGCCATACGCGTACATAAGCTGCGCGATCGCCTGATTCCGCTGATTCGTCGCGGCTTCGGATTTGTAGACTTCCTCGTCTACCTTGAGAGGGCGCCCTGCATAGGCACTGTACGTATCGATGATGTTCTTCCAGATATCATCCGCCGTTTTCCCTTTCACCATGCTTGTCGTCGTGATGGCGCCGGCATTGACGAGGGGATTCATCTCCGCCCCTTTGTACTGCTCGACCGCAACGATGGAGTTGAATACCTGACCGGTGGCATCCACCCCCATATTGTTCAGGATCGAGGCTTCCCCCTGATCCGTAAGAACGTTCGCAAGTGTAAAGACCTTGGAGATGGACTGAATGGAGACTTCCCCCGTGATATCGCCAGTGGTATAGACTTTGCCGTCGACCATCACCAGGGCAATGCCGAAGAGATTCGAGTCCACTTTGGCAAGTGCCGGGATGTAATCTGCATTCTTTCCTTCGTGAAGATCCTTGTATTTTGTATAGGCTGCTTTCAGCGCAGACTCGATCTCTGCCGGTGTCTGTGCCTGCGCAACGGGCACTCCCACCATCAGGAATACAAGTGCAACGCAAATGAGCCGCAATGTTTTCATGCTCAGCCTCCGATCGTTTGTGAGAAGTTGAACTTGGCACCAAATTGAATCCTGAAGTCATCTGCCTTCCATACGGCGGTCTTGCCAGGCTCAGGCAGGTTGTTCTGCCGCTGGCCGTACTGGAATTCGATCCCTGTCATGAAACTGGGAACAGGTGAATAAGTCAGGTTAGCAAGCGCATAGTGGCCCAGCTTGAATGCATTCGCTGCCTGCCCATCTGAGGGAGTGATTTTCACTTGAGAGTAACCGAGGGCACTGCTAAATTTTTCGTTCCAGACGTGGTCGAGGAAAGCAACAAGGCCAAGCACCGGCAAGGGCTTGCCTTTCACCGGTTTCACCGGATCGCCGGTGTTCTTTTCAATACCGATATCGGCGGGGCCTTCGTTCATATAGTTTTCAATGCCCTGTCCGAAGACCACCTGGAGTCTGAGGACATCTTTGGCAATCTTGATGTTCGAGCTCAAGTTCAGTCCCCACCCCACCGCGTTGCCCGACAGGTCATACTGGTCATTGTTCAGGTCATCCCACACCATGTATCTGACGATCCCGGCCGCCTCAACGTATCCCCAGGGCTGCCCCAGCCTGTACTCTGCCGAAAGGTCTGGCAGAGGGAAGCGGCCCGTAACTCCCTGCAGCTCGATACGGTCAGCGTAGTTCCCTGCATCGGCACTTGCACCTGGCCGCTCGAGCGCGATGGTCATTCGGGTATCACCCTGGATCGGCATCCACCGGACTTGCACGTTGCGGAAGAACACCATCCCGCTCGGTCCCCAGTACTCGAGCGAGTTCGGGAAGACGTCAATGTCCATGAACGGGCTCCATGTTTGCCCCGCACCAAACTGTCCTATCTCGCCGTAGGCATGCCTGAGACGGATCGTCGTCTGGCCGGCATCAACGCCCACGCCGAACATTTCAAACTCGAATTGGGTCTTCAATTCACCAAGAGCCGTCGGCAGGGAGCCTTTCACGCCGAGTCGACTCTGGCGGACACCCGAGTACCAGCGCCCGTCTGCACCGAACTGGTTCTCGTAGGATGGCAGCTTCGTCGGCCGCATGACATCGAACCAGGAGGGATCGTTCTGTTTTGTATCGTATCCCATATCGAGCATGGCGAAGCCATAGATAGTGAAGGACGGCTTCGTTTCCTGTGCTCGGGCACCTGGCATCGATGCCGTCAGCCAGACCGCAGCAGTCAAGAAACAAAGGCCCAACAGGTGAAAGGGATTTTTTGAATTCATTGCTGATCCTCCTTTGGGGTAACAGATGATTAGTGCCGCCTTCGTGTGACCGGTTCAACCGTTCCCGTGGCTTCTGCTGATGCAGCAGGTCGAATCGTGGTCCGAGAATCATGAACGTCGAACACCGAAGGATGAACGATGAACGGTGTATCGGTGAATGGTGAAAAGACTTCGTCTCCCACACCCAACCCCCTTCTACTGTCCCACCCCCGACGACGGCGTGGGTTCCACCACCGTCGCCGGCCGATTCATGTTCGCCTTTTCCCACGCTCTCACACGCCGCCGCCCTTCATCAAAAATCCTTTCGTAATTTCCCTTGAGGAACTTCTCTTTGGTTTCCTTGGTCAACTGAGCCAGCAGCGGCGCATAGATGTCATAGATCTTGAGATATCCCTTCTGGTCGGATGGAGCAACTTCGTCGGTCCCGAACAGGAAACGATCCGGATATTTGTTGATCAAATCTGCGCTCGCCTTGGTGGCCTCCGGACTGCTCACCAGATATTTCGCCGTTTCGGTCCATGAGAGATCGATGTACACATGCTTCAGCGTCGAATCGCCAAGCGCGTGCTCCAGCAACCTGATTTGATCGTGCACCGGCTGAACAATCCTCCCCAATCCGCAGTGCGCCCAGATCACTGTCGTATTCCTGTGCCTGCGGAGCAGATTGCCGAGCTGCTTCACCAAATATGGCTCCTGCCCCGATTTTGGGAAAGGCATGTCGACGTCGTTGTGAAGGATCACCACCAGCCCGGTTTCCGCACAGAAGTCGAGTATCCGGTCAAGGGCGGGATTTGTCAGGCTTGCGACTTCGCCGGCAATCTTTGAAGAGACGAATTCTTTGTGTATGGAGAACTCCCCGATCCCGGTGAACACTCCCGGGAACACTGTAAGAACACGGCGTATGTGGTCGGCCGCGTACATGTCTGCCGGATTGAAACCTGTGATCATTGGATCGATTCTCGCTTGCTGCTCCTTGCTCAACGACTTGTACGCCATGGCAATGTATGCGTCGGTGAAGGAGTAGTAGTAGAGCGGTGCATCGGACGCCAGGTAGTAGGTAGGAGCGAAGTCTCCAGAATTCTGATAAGACCACATCTGCTGCAGTGGGATCCCGAAGAGTGCCACTCTCCCCACCTTCGTCCCCATGATGTCGAGGAACTTGTGGATGTCCGTCCCTTCCTGGATGTAGTTTGTCAGGTGAAAATGGTCATCGTTCAATTCGTAGCCGGCCGGGGACGATGCAGGTTTTGGCTGTGCGATTCCCATGTTAAGCGACAGCAACAGAAAAGCCAGCATCACACAGCAGCTAAGGAATTGGATATGACGTGTTGAGAACCAGTTTGTCATCTTGGGTTCGCTCCTTTCCCAACATGAAGTTAGTCAAAAGAACAGACTCGTCGCTAACGAGACGATAGTACCTGTCTGTCCGCCGACATAAAAGCCGAAGGTGCTACTTGCGGGAGAATGGTATATGTTGATGACCTGGGCATTGACCCTGAAGTACCGCTCATCGAACGGATAGAAATTCAGACCCGCGAGGTACTCATAGCTGTGACTGAAACCCGCGTTCCTGTCCCCGTACACCTGCGATGTGGCGCCGTAGAGCTCTAGAGTCTTGGGGATGGGAAAGAAGGCTGCCTGGATGTAGAAGGTTCTGTCTACGATCGAACTGACCGGGAGCGGTCCGTCCGCAACGAAGTTATCAAGCCAACGTGTACTGAATTCGGACTGCAGGAAGATCCCATGGTACTTGAAGCCGGCGTCAAAGGACAAAATACGAAAGGCCGCGCTTTGCACCGTGACATCATCGGCAAGCGCGCCGGTCTCAAACAGAAGCCGGCTGTCGGCCAGACGGATCTGTGTGCTGCCCGGGGAAGGATTCGAAGTGGGATTATATCGATCCTCGTTGTGCATCCCTGAGGCACAGACACCGAATCGCGTGGCAAGATTTTCATGTGATTCCCAGTCCCCGTATGCGCCTCGCGGACCGAATTCACCGGTTGTCGGCATCCACCAGAGTGTGCCCCCCACCGCAAGAGCACGTGTCAGCTGATTTGCCTTCAGCCCGATCTGGCTCAGGTTGTTATTAACGACAAATTTGTAAAAGAACGTGGGAACAATTTCACCATTCGCCGAGAGACCCGACGAAAATCCTGGTCGGATGAAATCGTCAGCCATCACCCGGTCGTTGGCGAGCCAGAGCGGATGAGATCCCATAAGCGAACGAGTACCTGGAACCGCATCGAGACCAACGCTGAGATTAAAGCTTCGATGAAAACTGTAGTTCAATGATCCGATAATATACATGTCCAATGTCGACAAGACATTCCACACCGTGAGAACATACGTGAGCTTCGGGGTGTAAGCATATCCCCGGAAATGGACCATGATGCGGTGCCATTCGAGATCGTTTCTCGTGTCGATTTTGAATTGCCGGCCGAGGTGATCGGTAAAGGATTGATCTGCCGGCAACTGATTGACGTACCGCCACACGACGTAGGCACTGATCCAGAGATCAAATTTGGGTGCCTTTGCCACCTGATACCCGCGCCCGGGATCAAATACGCCATAAGTTGCTGGGAGGTGCGCACTCGTATCGGAGTCAGAGTCATTTTGAAGGGAGTTGCTCTGTACCATCAAAGCCGTGGCCGAGTCATGGCGCGTTGAGGCAGGCTCAGCCGGAAGTGAGTTCTTCTCTTGAGCGATGAAACTTTGGACCATCGGAAGGTGGTTCTGTTCGTCCTGCCCGTAAGCGGGGAATCTGAAGATGAATAGACTCCCGATGATAAAGGACGGAATTATCGCAGCGGAGAGATTATGTCGGCCGACACTCATGGTAGTCCTATCGGTACAGTTGGAGGTTCGCCAGGCAATGGAAAAGGTTCGCATGCAGAAAGCGATCTTTGCTTTTCGTACCTCATCTTGTTAACGCCTTTCCAGATGGCAGTTTGGGGTGTAGGCACTCCTTTTTTGCGGGTTTCTCGGGACGCCCCTGCTCTACCCAAAGCAGGAAGATCACTGCTGTTTGGCTTAGACCGAGAAACGAGGATCGTGATTTGAGAAGTGCACCCAGGGCGACACGGTGAGCATATTATGCACCTCGGCACAAAGGCTGGCCAAGTATTAACCAAGATCCATGCCAGCCCCCGAGAAAGGTTTGGTGTCAGTGTAAAGCTCATAGCAAGAAGGACTTGCGAGGATAATGATGGAGGCGGAAGGCAAGAATTGGCATTGGAGAAAGGTCAATATCTAGACCTCAGGTCGTCATCTGGTCCTTTAGAGCAGGAATTAATGGTGGGAGCGAATTTTGAATAACGATTACTGCTACTGGCAATTTCTGACTTCTGACTACTATTGTTTACTCGGCACAGGTTTTGTATTTTGCACTGCGGTCCAAGCTCCTCTCACATTGTCCACACTTGTGAATCCGCCGCCATGAAGACTACATTTCTTTTGTTGGTAACCGTCACCTTGGCAACCAACGCTCTGGGACAATACGGGAATGTAAATGAGAGAGGTCAGCGGAAGTTTGGGATTTCCGTGAAGGGGGGGCCGGCCATTCCTCAGGGCGATTTCGCGGACCTCTTCAGCACCGGGTTCACAGGGTTTGTGGAGGTGCCATACAACATCGCCAAGGGATTCAGTATATACGCGGGGGTGGGGATCTCCCATTTTCGTGCTGACAATGATAAACTCGCGAGCGCGCTCAAAGCGCAGGGACAAAGCGTGACGTCAAATATTGATGCTCCCTACTGGGTCTTGCCGCTGGTTCTTGGCATCAACGTCTCGTACCATTATGCCCACCTCTGGCCATATTTCACTTTCTCGGGGGGAGTGTATTTTCAGAGGCTGGAGACCTCGGGATCATATACGAGCAACGGCGTGGTAACGGCTCTCACACCAACCACGCAGAACTGGGCACAGGGCGCCTACGCGGTCGGTCTTGGGACTTTCATCCCGATCGGTGACGAGGGATGGGCGTTCGATGTAAACGCCAAATTCAATTCGGTTATTGACTACGAAGGAAAAGTGATCGTCACGCCACCTTCCGGCGACAATGTCACCACGAGAGCCATCCGTTATGTGAGTATCCTGGCGGGGTTGAGCTACACGTTCCATTGATAGAAAGCAGGAGTCAGTCGAGAGCTTAGAGTGTCAACGCTGTGCTGTCCTCCCGAGATGCTTTTGTTCGGGGCCTATCCATGGCAAATGACGGGTTCTGAATAGGAGCATTTTAGGACGACATTGACTCTCTCTGCCGGGCTAATGAGCTTTTTTAGGCTGTCAGAAAAAACAAGATTGGAGCTGCATTCATGGAGGACCAAATGCGATCAGACAATTGTGCGAAACATCTTGCGACCCGAACAATCATCGCAATCGTCATAATGCTCCTTTCCTGGACCGTCCCTGCAACGAGCCAGAATGCTGCTGCAGTGGGCCACAAGGAAACAACAGTTGATTTCAAGGCCCTCCTGAACCGACTCGAAAACGGAAATTATCGCTTTGTCCAGGGCAAGCCAGCGAGGAAGGATTTCATACATGAGCGAAAAGACCTGGTGACGGGACAGCATCCGTATGCTATCGTTCTGGCGTGTGCTGATTCGAGAGTCTCACCTGAACTCATATTTGACGAATCGCTCGGACAACTGTTCGTCGTCCGCAACGCCGGTAATCTCATTGATTCGGTCATACTGGGAAGCATCGAGTATGCGGCCGAACATCTTCATACTCACTTGTTGCTCGTCCTGGGGCATGAATCGTGCGGCGCGGTCTCAGCGGCTGTCAGCGGGGGTGCCGAATCGCCGAATATCACCTCCATTGTGATGCGGATCGCTCCGGCGGTTGAAGCCATGAAAGCTGAGCATATGCCCGAGGCAAACATGGTTCATGCAACCGTCGCGGAAAACGTCCGCAACCAGATGCGGGATGCGGTGTCGGAAAGCGAGGTGCTCCGTGAGCTTGTCAAGGAAGGTAAGTTCGAAGTCATCGGCGGCGTCTACAGCCTGGAAAGCGGGGAAGTGAAGGTTGTGAAATCCTCCGATTCGAATCAGCCGAAGGGAACTCAGCATTAGAAGTACAACGAAGGCCCGGGGATTCCCGGGCCTATCGCTTCATTCGTACAGTAATCATGATCACCAATCAGCCACTTGCCTATTTATAGGCCACTCTTAGTTCCTTCAGCTCGCCGGTGAATTTGAACGGAACATCGTACACGGCAAATTCCACTGGCGTTCCCGTGTCTTCCCCTACATCAAATGTTTCGTCCAGTGAGAACCGAGCTGCAATTGTACGTTCTGTCCTCTTTTGACCAACCTGTTTTCCATCCACCGACAAAACCAGGTTAGCACCCCTGCCAGGTCCTCCTCCGTCATACACAAAATCAATGGTGATGTTGTGCGTTCCTGCACCTAGTGTTTGTGGCGACTGGACCGTCACAAGCCATTGTGGTTGGTTCGTTCCCCGGTACATGAACATAGGTTTGCCATCTTTTACCAATAATGCAAATCCTCCGAAATAACCACCCATTGTTGTCAGTACGCCCTGTGATTTTGCCGTTGTGTTAACATCAGCACTGATTGACCACGAATGGTTTTTGAAGTTAGGAGCCGAACCTTCCGGGATTCTGACTGCCCCTTCATAGTACTTGAAGGTTGTTCTGCCTGTGGTAAGACTCGGGCGGATTGCCGGGTCGAACCGTGCTATCATTGAAGCATCTAATGGAAGCACGTTGTTTTTCCTGGCTTCTTCATAGAACAGATCCTGGAGTTCCTTCAGCTTCTGGGGTTCTTTTTCAGCAAGATTGTCCGATTCGCTGAAATCGTCGGCGATATTATACAATTCCCACTTGAATTCTCTGGAAGGGTATTTTATCTCCGCTGAAATGACTTCCCACGGTACGCGGGAAGGTGTTGTGCAGGCCACCCATCCGTCATGGTAGATCGCCCGGTTACCCATCATTTCAAAATACTGCGTATTGCGTTTTGATGGAGCCTTGGCATCGGTAAAAGTATACGCCATGCTCACTCCATCCATTGGCGATTGATCAACGCCATTGACCCGTTTGGGTTGCGGGATGCCGCACAACTCGAGAATGGTCGGCACAATATCAATGACATGATGAAACTGAGTACGTATTCCCCCTTTGTCTTTTATCAGTTTTGGATAACTGATGACCATGCCATTGCGCGTGCCACCAAAATGCGAAGCCACCTGCTTTGTCCACTGATAGGGCGCATCCATCGCAAGAGCCCAGCCGTAGGCATAGTGATTATAAGTATACATGGAACCAAGTTTGTCCATCTGGCTCATCAGAAAGGGCATGTCTTCGGCAAATCCGTTTCCTGATGTACCGACTTCGTTTGTCGTCCCCTGTTCCGTTCCTTCGGCACTCGCACCGTTATCGCCCATAATGTAGATGACGATGGTATTATCCAGCTGTCCAGTTTCCTCTACTGCGCCAATCACCCTGCCGATGTTGTAGTCGGCGTAGGCCAGTGCACCTGCATAGACCTCCATTTCATGAGCGTATAACTTCGTCTGGTCGGCAGTCAGATTCTCCCAGATGGGGACGCGAGGATTTCGAGCAGTAAGCTTGGTGTTTTGTGGAATGAGGCCTAACTGTTTCTGCCTGGAATAGGTTTCTTCACGAACCTTCTCCCAGCCCTGGTCGAATTTTCCTTTGTACTTTGCGATCCACTCTTTCGGGGCCTGGTGAGGAGCGTGTGCCGTGCCTGTGCAATAATAGGCAAAGAAGGGTCGTTGTGGTGAAACGGAATTATGCTTGCGAATGTAGGCAATAGCGTTGTCGGCAAGGTCTTTGTCAAGTATATAGTCGGGGTGGCCGATATACGGTTCAACCGGCGTTGTATTCTGATACAGAGCCGGACGCCATTGATGGCTATCACCACCCAGAAATCCATAGAAATACTCGAAGCCCAGTCCGTTGGGCCAAAGATCGAATGGGCCCGAGGTGCTGCTCTTCCAGTCAGGAACATTATGCATCTTTCCCCACCAGCCAGTGTTCCACCCGTTGTCCTTCAAAATCTCACCGATACTTGCACAGGACTTGGGGACTAAGCTGGTATAGCCATCAAATCCTGTTGCCATTTCGGTAATGACGCCGCTTGCCACGTGGTGATGATTTCGGCCTGAGATCAGCGCAGCTCTTGTCGGTGAGGATAGAGCGGTTGTATGAAACTGGGTGTAACGAAGCCCCCTGGCGGCCAGTTTGTCGAACGTGGGTGTGGAGATAGGTCCGCCATATGTACTGGAAGCCCCCCAGCCAACATCGTCAGTGAGAATAATCAGCACATTGGGTGCACCTTTCGGCGCCTCAACCTCAACAGGGAAATCAGGCTTTGATTGAGAAGCATTCGTATCAACAGCCCCGGCGAAGGGACGAGGGAGAATTGGCAAGACGCTGCGGTCGAAATCAGCAGATGCTGGTTTCTGTCCTTCCTGTTGCCCTTGCCGGCAGCCGAAGGAAAGGGCCATTGGAACAAGCACCAACAGGTTGCTTGCTGTTTTGGGTGTCATCGATGATTCCCCTTATGTATGGTAAAGAGTAGATGTTGCCGTGAAAAATAATAAACAAGGCAGGAAAGTTTCCAGGCACATAGGAACGTCAATTGCGTCAAGCTCCCTGGCAACTCCTGGACGCTGCCAGCTCTAAATATCTTACGGTATCTGAAGTGGTAAGTCAATCCACCAAAAGAATGATAAGGGGACTAATTCGCCATTTACTGATTCGTAGCCACAGATGATGAATGAACACAGATTTTGTGTCAGAAATTGAACCCAACTCTGATGACCGGGCCATAGGTAATTACGTCATACAGGAAACGATCCTTGTCCGACCCCTTTTCGAAATCAATGCTCAAGGTGCGGTACCCGGCAGTGACCTGGAACAGATCAGAGAACCGGTAACCGCCATAGGCCTGTAGTTGCCACGTCAGTTTAGAACCGATGCTAAACCCGCCGATGTCTCCCCGAAATTGGAGCAGCCATTTCCCGGAATCCGGCAGTTTCATGCGCATGACAAGAACCGGATCAACCCAGGTGTTCTTTATGCTCTGGCTTTGGCTGCTCGTGGTTCCCCCGACCTGATTGCGGACAACCTCCGCACTCATCTGGATGCTAAGTAAACGGAGGGCGATCCCACCTTCGAGCCAGGGAAGGAGCGTGTGCAGACCGGCCAGCTCCCAGGCCGTCTCAGACATCGTGGCACTCCCGCTGTTGATCACCTTGGTGGGTTCGACATCCTGTTTCAACTTCATATAGAGCACGTCGGACGACACCGCCCAGGTTCCGTTCTGTGCTTCAACAGAGAGCATGAAACCTGATTGCAGCCTGCTAAAGATATCACTCGTGCCCAATTTAAAGTCTGCGTCCGGCAATGTACCAATCCCAATCGTCCCACTCATGGTCGGGAACATCAGATAGGGTTCAACCAGGAATTGCCATCTCTTTGGTGCCTGCGTTGAGTCCTGCGAACTGCATGTCTTGGCTACAAGAACCACCAGGGCGAGCAGAATCCATCCTTTCTTCATTAAACTACCTCCTCGTTTCTAATTGAGAAGCAGAGTGCGCAGTCCTGTTTCGCTGGCCGCTACCGCAAAAACCATCCTAGAAGCAGCAACCCGCTCGAGGCGATCCAACTTCCGACCACACGCACAGCAATGCGCGCCCAGTGCTTCTTGAGAGAGACCACGAATGCTGAGGCCACGGTGACCAGAATGAACAGCACTGCCATGATCCCGATCAACCCGAACGTCCCTGGCCCTTCCCGCAGCACACCGCCGTTCAAGAAGCCATGTATGAACCCAACAAGGGTCGCCAGCCCGGCAACGGCAAAGGGGCGCATTTTCTGGTCCGCAGCCACGAGACCGCCAAGAATCAGGAAAGTAATCGCCGGAACCGGAAACGAAATCGCAACATGAATCATTGATCCTGCGAGCCCGCCGGCAAACCAGGCCAACGGAAGAAGGAACATCGTCCTTCTCCCGGCAGCCGCCCCCCGCAATCCCGCATAGAGCGCCAACGCAATCACCGGGACCAGATCCTCAGGTGACTGGAGAAGATGAACCATCCCATCGTACACTGGACCCATGCCGGTCGTAACGAGGTGGGCTGACGCTCGCGAGGGAATGCAGAGCATTACTGCGACTGCTACCACTCCCCCCCATCGATTTCTCTGCCAGACATTCATACCAGCGCACTCCATAGGAAATAGATGCCCGCCACCGCAACGCAAGCGCCAGCCGCCCGCAGCGCCAGGCGCCCGGTGGGCCACTTGTGTACAAGGCCGATGGTAATCCCCGTGGCATGCAAGAGACCTGTGGTGACCACGAATCCCATGCTATAGAGCAGCCCGTTCCCACCCGGCGGCAACTCCGCACCGTGGGCATAGCCATGGAAGATCGCAAAGAACCCCACCAACGCTGCAGCAACGGGAATCCTCAACTTTGCTTCCCGAAACACAACAAACCCGAGCGCGATTGCCGACAACGCGATGCCGATCTCTGAGCCGGGAAGACGAATGCCCATCAAGCCGAGAAGTCCGCCGAATGACATCACCATTGGAAAGGTCACCGGGAGCAGCCAGATCGCGGGGGCCCCGAGTTGTGCACCCCACAACCCGACTGCAATCATGGCTAAAATATGGTCGAGTCCTGAAACTGGATGAGCCATGCCGCTGAGGAAACCGACAGCCTCTCCCCCTTTGATGTGTGCCATGGCCAATGGTGGACAGAGCGCCACGAACAAGAGCATCGCTCCGGCCATCCAGAAGAGAGGCTCACGAGTTCGGGCCGATCGGGAAAGAGTATCAGGTCGGGTGGCGCGCTTCATCTCAGGCCTGTGAAAAGAATGATTGTCCTTTGAATGGTCCAGTACGCCCCGAGAGAGCCGACGACATATCCCGGCAATGCTTCCGCCCACCGCGGCCACTGAACCTGAAGCACCTTAAACGACTTTACGAGCGCCAGGGCGGAAAACACAAAGAAGAGCTGACCAAACTCGACGCCCACGTTGAAAGATAACAACGCGAGTGGGATTTCAACCCTGGGCATGCCCGTGGTCGATAGTCCGCTGGCGAAGCCGAATCCGTGAAGCAGTCCGAACAGAAAGGACACGACCCAGGGGTAGCGAATCGTCAGGCTCGTCCCCCCTTTCCTGTAGCGGACGATCTCAGGCCCCAGGAACAGGATTGAGAGCGCTATGCCCGCATTGAGCGGCGGGATCGGAACGCTCGCGAAGCCAAGGGTTGCAATCCCGAGCGTGATACTGTGGGCAACGGTAAACGCAGTGATCGTCTTCAAGAGCGTCATTCTGCCCTTGACGATCAGCAGCAACCCCAGGATGAACAGCAAGTGGTCAACCCCAAACAGTATGTGTCGGATACCCTGGACCATGTAGACGCCCGCGACTTCCCACCATGATTGCGACGCGGCAATCGTCAGCCAGGGCTGCGACGGGTGCACGATCGTTGCTGTGGACCTGCCATCCAACATCTCGACGCGCACGAGCACATCGGTCGCCGTAGCAGCGAGGCCTTCGATGCGAATCGTCTTACCGGTCAGTCCTCCTTCACATGTGACGCTCCATCTTTGCGTGAAGGCTCCGCCGGCCATCGTGCCCCGAGGATCGCTAAGGTACGTACAGCCTTTCGGGAATTCCACGTGCAGCCCGAGCCGTAGGTTTTCTCCCTGGCCTGGCACCTTCCACAGGACATCGTACGTACCTGGTCCGGTCTGTCGAACCTCGAGATACGCGGGTCGTACCTCGTGCGCAAACACCCCGTGCGTCATGGCGATGAGGAGAGCCAGAATAAGGAGCGTGTGTCTCATCTTGCCCCCTTCAGCAGACCCATGCGCCCGAACGAAAGGCGCGGAAGCAACTCGGCCCAGAGGTTTCCCATCAGGTTGCCCACGCGAATTATATGCAGGACGATGTGAATGGCTTCTGTTCTTTCCGCCCCGTAGCTCTCCTCCAGCCTTTGGCGAATCTCTGGATCGGGACGGCCGTCGGATTCGGCCCAATGCTGGGCATACGTCAAGGCGAGCCATTCATCCTGCGGAGCTTCGGCCGGAATGGCACCTGTCGACAGGTTGCGCAATTCCTCGGGGGAAATACCGGCTTTGAGCGCTAGCTTCGCGTGCATATAACTGCAAGACCGACAGCCGTTCACCACCGTGACCGCCATCATGAGCCGTTCGCGAAACGCGGCGGGGATCAACTCCCTCGTTGCCCGGCGAACCATGGAGCGCCGTTTCCAGAAGTAGTAGAGATCTTGCATGAGTTCCATGGGGGAATGATAGGCCCGGCGGGTAGGCCTCAATGTGCCTCCATGCCGACTCACTTCGCACCCACCAGTTTCTCTTCGTTTTCCCCTGGCTCCGGGTTCTCGATTGTCACTGTGTAATGCTTAAGCAATTCTCCGTAGAACTTTGCATTCGCTTCCAGCCGTTTGCTGTTGGACCATTCGCGGCGAACGGCAACGCGAACTTCCTCAAGCGCGGGCACGCGGCTCGCCGTGCGATCTCTGAGAAAGACCAGATGCATCCCATAGGCCGATTCAACCGGTCCCTGCCACTGTCCCACTAGCAGGCTCCCGAGTGCCGTCGCAAATTTTTCGCCAAACGTGTTCTTTACTTCCTGGGCCGAAGCGTTTTCAAACTCGCCCTCCAAAGGCAACGGATCGCCGAATGCAGCCCCGCTTGGTCTCACCACCTTTCCTCTTCAGATTGGCGAGCAACGTTTCGGCATCGTGTTGGAGAGCTGCGCCATGACGCCCTGGATCAAGATACACCTGCCGGAATGTGAACCGGGCTTCGGCAGCAAATTCTGTGGGATGAGCGTTCAGATAGGTCTGCAGTTCTTCATCGTTTGGCTCCGACTGCACCAAAAGATCCTCGGAGACAAACTCCATCTTCTGGCGCAACCGACGTCGGATGATTTGGTCGTCACGGTCGAGGCCCAGCAGCATCGCTTCGCGCACCGAGACTTCCTCTCGAATGTAGTCGTCGATCAAACCCTTGATTTCTTGTTCCGTAGGTGGTCGCTGTCGGGTGAGTGTGTACATGGTCACGAGATGCTCGATCGTGCCCTGCGTGACGACGATACTCTTCGAACCGGTCGAGGTATTTCCAGGGATCCAGCTGAAGGCGACGAACAGCACCGCCCCCAGCAGGAGAAAATGCACCAGCGGCTCGCGCAGGAGTTTGCGCACGGATAATTTCATTCCTGTCACTTCGCTGGCGTATACCAGATGGGCGATGTGTAGGCGCGATCACTGACCGTCATGGGAACATAATCGGGCATTTTGATGCCGTAGCGTTTGCAGTCGTAAGCTGTCCAGCGCGGCGACGGGATCTGAATCACACGTATGTAATAGAACGCACGCTGTGTAGCATCAAACGCGGGGTCTTTCCAGTATGCCGAGAGCGTTGCGGCGCCGATGCTGTTGGTGTAGGTTGCGTTCACCACATCCACGGTGCTACCCACCGGAGTTTTGCAGCGACCATCGGGGCCGATTTTGCGCCCGCCGGTAACCGCAACGTCAAAGATGCGCTCGTGCGTCTTGCCGTCCTTGCTGAGCCAGCCTTTGATGACCTGGATGCGGTCGAGGTTCGGGCCGTCCGGGTCGCGCAGCGCCTGGACCATGAAGACAGGTCGTTTGCCGGTTGGGGCCTTGCTGAGATCACCGCCCATCGGCACGCCATGGGCGTAGCCGTTCTCCGCGAAGTCGGCTCGATCACGGTCCGCCGGAGCGAAATCCCACCCCGCGAACACGCGTACGACCGGCCGGTCACCTGTGGTGGCATAGACTTCCTTGCGCTTGAGTGCGTCCCAGATCCCTTCACGGGTGTTCTCACGGGCCCACACCCCGCCCAGTCCGGCAGCTTGTTCATTCCAGACCGAGGCCAACGCCCCTTTCTTGGGATCATTGTTGAGCATTGCGAGCGGGGTTTTCCAACGATCAGGTGAGGGCAATCCGTTGGCAAACTCACCGAAGAAGTTGTCTTCACGCTGGGTAACCACTCCCACGTGAGCATCGTTGCCACCGATCAGACCTGCCTTATATGGATTAGCTCCGAGCTTGCCGTCGAGTTCCAGACCCGTCTTGAGTGCCGAGCGTACGTAGTTGCCATAAAGCACGCTATCTTGCGCCCGCTCCATCTTGTTGAAGTTGAAATCCCACCGCTCGAAATTTGCAAATTCGTCGTTGGGCGAAAGGTACGGTTGGGTCTCCCCGTCACCCTTGATCTGTGTTGCCTCCAAAAGTGGTTCGTGGCTGGCGCGCGTCTCGGCGTAGGCCTTATCCATCGGTTTACCGTCGAAAGTCTCTGCCGTGTACATCTGGCCATTGCTCAAGTTGCCGTTGTGCGGAATGGCGAGCACCTGACCGCCGGTTTGTTTCGCATACTCATCCATGTACTTCCAGAGGTCCGCTGGATCCTGGCTGTCGAAGGTTGAGAAAGGAACGATCTGGTTCACGCGGTCAGCGTTGTCGCGGAAAATGACGGTGCGGTGAAGGTTATTTCCCCCGGGAGCGCACGTCCACTCGAAGCCGTGGAGCGTGGTGAATACGCCCGGCTGGTTCCACTTCTCAGCAGACGCGGTCGCGTGCGCCCACGCCGCAGCTGTGACTTTGCTCGCGTCGAAGACAGGCTTGCCGGTCTGCATGGAGACGACCGCTTCAATGGCGGCTTTTACACCTTCTTGAGGGCTCGTCTTTGACATGTCGTACCAGCGCTTCCCCTGCGGGTTAGCGAGAAGTTCAGGGCTGCCCTCACGAATCTGATCGGAGATACCCATGTACTCGGCATGGTCGGTGATAGAGACCCAGTCCAGCGGCCGGTCCTGTTTGAATCTTACGCCATTGTCCATGACGACTTCCCCACCCGTGGCAACCTTGAAGAGATCGTCGGGGGAGAGCGTTATCCCAAACATCCCCGAGTCAAAGGAATAGCCCGTATGTACGTGTGCGACGCCCCAGTAGACACGGTTGGGGAAATGCCGGTTCGTATAGGGCGAATAATCGGGCTCCTTCTGCTCAGTCTTGCTCACTGAAGTAGCGGCCACAGGAGCGTCCTGCGCCAAAGCGACATGGCAGAGTCCGTTAATCACCAGAGCAAGGGTGAGAGTAGCTAGCGCGGCAGTGATAGAGTATCGGGTGCGTGAAATTCCAGCAGTGAGACCTGTTTCCATGTTGTCTCCCAATAGAGGTTTAAGGACAGAATCACCCTGAAGGTTGAAAGGGCGGCTAGATTATTACATGATCACAGTTTCTTGTAGCCAGAATTGGTAACCTTAATTTCCATTGATTGCGAGGGAGCAGATAGCGTGCTCTCTGCAGGATACGTGGTGCCATCATTGAGCGAGCCAAACGTGGAGACCAGCGCGACCTTGTCCTTGGCATCCTTCAGCCAGGAATTGACTGTGACACCCATCAGAGTATTCTTCGTGAGGTCAACCTTGATCCCGAGAACATCGCCTGCCTTCAGGTAGTCGCCGAAGTCCAGCCGCACACTGGTGCCTGTGCCATCTGGGGTAATGGACATTTTTCCGGCCTTCTTTGATGCATCGATGCGGGCCGCCTCGGGGTGAAGGTAGGATTTCACCAATTCCGCCGCGCTCCTCATGTAGTCGGCCTTACCTGCCGCTACCTTCCCACGCACTCCCCCCTTCTTCTCCGGTGGAGGAGCAGTGACGACAACTTTCTGCAACTTTCCGTCTGCCCCGTAATAGCAGCGATTGACAGTCGTAGACTTTTGCTCTCCCTTGTAAATTACCACGGTGGTCTCAATCCACTCATAGCCCTTCAGTACCTCCGCACTCTTGGCCAGCGAAGCCTTCACAGCGGCGACCCGCTCGTCGGGGGTCGGACTTTGAGCTGCTGCAGATGTGATGCCTGCGAGCAAGAATACCATGAGAGCCGTGACCAGATACAAGAAGTTCATTTTTGAGGCTTTCATTATCATTGCTCCTTTGGTTGCTATGATGTTAGTCTAGTTCTTTGGGCGCTAATTCTGATCTCCCAACCGGACTCCTTCGATCAACTCCAACCCTTGCTGTTTGACGATCTCATATACGTGGACGTCAGGTTTGGAGAGCGAGAGTTCCATTGTGGTCAGGATCTTCGCATAACCATTCGATCTTACCCGCCGCAGAAGGTCATCCCGAGATGCCCAAGTCTCCATGAACATGAGGGCGTCCGGATCAGTTTCCCTCCCCAAAGTGCAACCCAGGCAGCCTGGTAGAACGCGAGTGGGCCCGAGCAGTCCCGCGAGAAAGTCTCGCGCTTTTTCCAACTCGCTCGTATTGGGAAATATTCGCACTATAGTGAGATACATGCCTGCTGTACATGCATTTTCCATACCAAAGTTCGGGAGAGATACCAGGGGTAACAAATCGTTTGGAGACAATGAGTTAGATGGGTTGACGAGAAACCCGGGGAAGGAGAACGTTGGACAGAGGAGATGGAATGTCGCCCTAGGACGTTAGGCCGTCCTTTTTATGCTTAGACGGAATTCCGAGTTTTTTCATTTTCGAATAGAGGCTGGAGGGATTCAATCCCAGCAACGCCGCGGCCCCTTCCTGCCCTTTGATGCGCCAGCGGGTCTGCTCCAGGACACTAAGGATGTGGCGCCTTTCCACGCCCTCCAGTGTCCGAGGAGAACTCACCTCGCGAGGGCGAGATTTCGGCAAGCGCACGACGAGCAGATCTGCCGGACTAACAATGAAGGCCTGCTCGATGAGATTCTTGAGTTCCCGGACGTTGCCCGGCCAGGGGTGGCGTACCAAGGCGTCCATCGTTTCCTTCGGGATGCGACGGATGTCCTTGCGCATCTCCCGGCAGAATTTTTCCACGAAGTGCCAGACGAGCATGGGTATGTCCTCCGGTCGGTTGCGTAGAGAGGGTACCTCAACGGGAAAGACCTCTAGCCGATAGTACAAATCCTCTCGGAACCGTCCTTCGTTCACCTCTTTGAGAAGATCCCGGTTGGTGGCCGCAATGACACGGACATCGACCGTCACGGTCTTCGGACTGCCCAGGACCTCAAAACACCCCTCCTGCAGAACCCGAAGGAGTTTCCCTTGCGTCTCCTTGGCCAGTTCACCGATCTCATCTAAGAAGATCGTTCCCTTGTCCGCAAGCTGGAAGCGGCCGCTCTGCTTGGTCATCGCGCCGGTGTAGGCCCCGCGTTCACGGCCGAAGAGTTCACTTTCAATCAAAGTCGAAGGAAGCGATGCGCAATCGACCTTCACCATTAACTTGTCCTTCCGTTTGCTCAGGCCATGAATCGCCCGGGCCACGAGCTCTTTCCCCGTCCCCGTTTCACCCGTGATCAATACCGTGGAGTCGGTCGTCGCCACCTGTTCGATCTTGTGAAGCACGGTTCGGATTGCCTCACTTATGCCGACGATTTCCTCGTGTGGGTAGGAAAGATTAATCTCTTGCCTTAGATAGCGGGTCTCATCTTCCAGTAGTTCATTTAACCGCTTGATTTCTTGATGAGAACGTATGGCTACTTCTTCTGCGGTCTTCCGTTCCGTAATATCAATCGAGACGCCCAGGAAGTGTTTGCCACCGCCGAATGACTCGGGCGACCGGGCTCCCCGGACAGCAAGCCACCGCACTTCGCCCCCCGGAACCACGATACGGTATTCGATTTTTAGATCCGTCCCTGTATGAAGTGCTTGCTCCAACGCCCGTTTCAGATCTCCGGCGTCATCAGGATGAACCAAAGTGAATATCTTCTCAAGATTGACCACTTCTTCTGAATTCAATCCGTAGAGTTCGCTCGTGCGTGGCGTTCTCCAGATCGTGTTGTTGTTCAAGTCGAGGTCCCACAAGCCAGCTCCAGCGAGACCTGCCGCGAGTTCCAGACGGATCTCTGATTCCTTTAAGGCCCTGACCGCCTCCTGAATCGCAGTGATCGCCCGGCTCCGGTCCAGGGCAGTCGCTAGAAAATCCGCGAACACCTTCAGCCTGGGAATGTACTGCGCCAACCAGGGAGGTCCCGGGCGGGTAAATGCCAGATGAAGTGCGTAGCGCGTCATCCCTTCGATCTGCACGGGGATGATCAGGGCCGCCTGAATCCCCAACGCGTCAGAGGCACGGCGGTCGAGCTCCGCTTCCAGCGGCAGCTCGTCGGGGTTGTTCATGAGGAGGATCTCCCCCTGGACAAGCCGGGCAAATCTCCACGGAGTCAAAGGTGCATAGTTTATTTTCCCGGGCATCACCGGAATGTCGGGAGTAACTTGCAGGTGCGTCAGAATGCCTTCATTCGTGTGCGGATTGATGTTCGCCAGACTGCATATATTAGAATCGAAGAATTCCAGTATCTTCCTGAGCGCATTGTTGATTTCCGAGTCGACATCCTGGGGGATCAATCCAAGGAAACGGGAAGAGATATCCGTAAGCAGCATCTCAAACCGAAGGTGTGCCTCGGTACCTTTGTCTCGTTGGTTCTGATCTGGTCCCGTCACTTAGCCTCTGGAGGTCCCGTCCGGCCCTCAGCTGAGCTGATCAAAATGCATGTAGAGGAAGAGAGTGCTGCAATAATCTGCATCGTGGGGAAAAAAATGTGGAAGTTGCAATGAATGACCTGTCACTGACGTCGTTGACAGGTCCTGACCAAGAGCATTTCAGGACGACACAGGGAGCGATCTTCCTAATGTAAGGCCGGCACACGCACATGACCGTTCAAGTCACTGACTTCATTATCATCTGTGTCTACCGCCGCCTGATGATCTTGCACTCTGGGCTCCGCTGGACGCTTTATTACTCTGATACTGTTGAGCCTGGGCATTTCCCCGCTGCCTGTTCTGCGCCTCTTTGTTGAGCTCTTGCGAATTGAAGCTCTTCCCTCCAGCCGTATTCAAGCTGCCAGCGCCTACCGGTTGCTGCGTAGCTCCCTGCTTCGTCGGAACTCCCGACAGCTGCGCGGTTGGTTGCTTGGTTGATGTTGCATTGGTCTGTGGGGCCTTGCTGGCAGATGCTGCGCTGGTTTGTGTGGGCTTGTTTCCACTCGAGGCACCACCCTGGCCCTGCGGCTTCGAGGCTTCCTCCCAGCCGTTTCCGGTGTTCTTGTAAACGTTTCCGTTTGACGCAGCATACATATCGCCCCCGGAAGTCTTGACAGCGGTGCCATTTGCGGTCGATACGTGTGCAGCGCTTGCGGTCTGTCCACCTTTGGAGACCGTCGTTGCACCCCATTGCGCATAAGGGTTCGATCCCTGCCGGGTGGCTGCACTCGCACCGGTGTAGGGATTGTAGGCTTGTGCTGCAGAACGAGAACCGTATGGAGTAGAAACCGAAGCGCCCCTTGCAGCCGTTCCTGTGTATGGATTGTACCCCTGGGCCACGGTCGCACTGCCATACGGTCCATACGCTGTGGCACTTCGCGCATAGGTACCCGTGTGAGGATTGTACGATGCATGGTACGCCACCCCTCCATAGGGATATGGATGGTAAGCATACACTCCGTATGTACAGGGATAATGATAGTATACCGGATATCCATACGGTGGATAGTAGTAGTATGGTGGATAGTAGTATCCGGTTCCTGAAACGATGATGACTCCCGACGGTGCGCCCACAACATAGACGCCCATGTAGCCTGAAGTGTAGGTGGACTGAACCGTGGTCGTATTTACCACAGTTTGCGTCACATAGGTCACATTGTAAACTGGTGAACTGGGAGGCATGGAGTAGATTGCCGGAGGCACAGACGTGGCAGTCTGCCAGGGGCCAGTAGATGTAGTTGATACAAACCAGATCCCCTTGACGCAGGCATAGTATTCGTTACTGCTCACTTTGATCACTTTGTCTGCTGTGTTCACCGCATAGTACAAAGAAGTACTGTCGATGGGCTTGAACTGCGGTTCGCCTGAATACACGATGTGTACCTGCTTCGCAGCCTCTGCAGCATTCACCTGTACTGTCGTAGGGATCTGTGCGATCATCACCGCATCTTTTGCCTGTTCCGTGCCCGGAACAAAAGCCAGGATGTTTGACGCGGGACTGCTAGCTGGTATCTTCGAAAAGTCGGGCGGCAATGTCGTGGTTGCAAAGGTCCATGGCCCGTTGAAACCCGGGGCGCTAAACCAACGCCCAGCCGTAAGAAAATAGTATTGTTTGTCAGAGGAACAGAAAAAGATATCGCTGTTCGTGTTGCTGGCATATTTCAGCGACGTGCCGCTGACCGCTTTGAATTCAGGTTCGCCTTCAAACAGGATCAACTCGGCCAGGCTCTGCGAGGAAAAGATCTGTGGCATCTTCTTGTTCGGACTGGTGACTGCCGGAATCAGTCCTTTCAAGAACGACCAGGCTGTATCCTTCGCCAGATTGACCAAGAATGTTGGCAGCGCGCTGGTAAAAGACCATGGTCCCTCCACACCTTCTCCCTTCTGCCATTCCAGTCCGTCGTACAGGTAGTACGTGCTCTTCTGTACGTCAAGGAAAAGCGGGTAGTTGACATTGACGATAAATTCCAGCCCTTCCTTGCCCGCTGCGCCCTTCACGGGCGCCCCGTCGAGCTGCAGCAAGATGGTCGGGCGCTTGCTTACAAAAATTACCGGGGGATCATTGTTGACAGGCACGGTTGATACCGAATCTTCCTTCGGGGTACATGCCACAACTTGCTCTACGGATATTTCCAGCGTTCGGTCAGGCGAAAAAAACGAACGCACAATGGTCCCCATCTTCCCGGCTTGCTCGGTGTCCAACGAAGGGAAGTTGGTTTTTGTAAGTGTCAGCTCTTTGATTTGAACTCTGTGGGTCTCCATATCTGCGTCTGTAGCGGCTTTCATATACAACACACCCAACGCCTCTTTGCCCCCGGCTGGCTTCAGCGAAAAAGCCAACCGGAAATCCAGTGTCTTGTAATTTTCCCAGCTTTGCACCTGTGGTTGGAACATGGTGAGCACTGAGCCCTCATTCGTGAGCTGTCTGGGCCACTTGATATCCTGGGATGCACCATGCGACACCATCCCCACAAGAATAATCGCAGATAACAAAACGGGTTTCATTGTCATCGCTCCTTTGTAAGAAAGTCGTCAGTAGCTAGTAGTCAGTAAACAGTTGTGATTGGTCAAGGAGGTACAGACCGGCATCCATATCCTGTTATTGGATTGTGAGCATATCGGAAAGATCCTGCATGCTCGCCCACTCGCTTTGTCGTTCGAATGACTGACTACCAACTCTGCCCCGCCAGGGCAATCCGTGGCGGGGCGAGTTGTGGTTCCTTTGCCGCCACAACCGAATCAGAGATCTGACCTTTTTACAGCCACACCAACCCGCGCAATACCCAGAAGCTGTCGTTCCCCGCCGAAACGTACCTTGCGCCGAAATCGAACATCGAGAATTTGACGCCGACCATCGGAGCGAAAAAGCCCTTGGTATAGCTGTTGTCGCTTCCCTCGATCGTCGTTGTAAATGAATAGGTACCCGTCTCAGCACCAAAGTACCCGACCGCAAGAATACTCATCCGCCCTCCGACCAGAATCCCGAATGCCGACCCCGTACCAGACTGGCCGGCTGTGAGGTCTTTGCTGGTGAACTTGACGTACTCAATTCCTCCGGTAAGGTCCACAAGCGGAAGCAGACCGAACTTCACCAGCGCAGTCGCGCCGTATCCCGTTGCCACGTTGTCTTTGAGTTCAGCAGAGGGGAATGTCACGTTTGCGCCAAGACCGAACGAGATCGCCTGGGCAGAGGCGGAGACCGACGCGAGCAAGAGAAGCGCGAAGGTGAGGGGGAGAAGTTTCATCGATGGTACCCTTTCTTAGATTTGATATAGAACATACAGACGTGCAGGCATTGTTCAGCCTGCACGACTCCCCGGTTCAGGATTCTTATTGCGGAAGGCCAGGGGACAATTTATTCGGCATCCTTCTTCGCTTGATGCATCTCAACTTCCTTCGCTTTGTCAGCCGCGCTGAGAACTGCCGGGTGTACGTCCAGCGTGACTTTCTCCAGGTGGCCGCTGAAGTGCGCCGACGCACCATAGTCCGCTACCCAGGTTCCGTCATCTGTCCCAACATCGGCGAGGTCGTCCACCGAGAATATGCCGGGTTGTGTCTTCCCGATCCTGCCACCGGCCGCCTTGGAGCCATCAACAGTGATGGTTGCATCTCCCCCTTTTCCCATCCCATCGCCGTCATATTTGAAATCATAGACTAGCGTATGCTTGCCCGGTTTCAGAGCTTGCGATGAAGCGACGGTAAATTGCTGGAGCCCCAGGTAGTTATACGTGAAAGATGGTTTTCCATTCTTCACATAGAACGAGAAGCCGCCAAATCTCCCACCCTGGCAAACCATGACCCCATTGCTGTTTGCGGACACGTCCACAATGCTTGTAATGGTATAGGAGGTGTTCCTCGTGTCGATGAAAATATCGACTCCCATCCCTTTCATCCCCTCGCCAAGTATGATCGAGGTCCTATCACCAAGAACTGTGGGCCGTCCCACCAATTTCGCATTCGTTCTTTCCATTAAACGATCATCAATCGGGAGCACATGGTATTTCTCTGCTTCCGACATGAACAAGGCCTGAAGTTCCTTTAGCTTGTCGGGGTTCTTCGAGGCCACATCGGTGGACAGACTGAAATCCTCGTTGGAATCATACAACTCCCACACGTCCTCTGCCAATGGATGATAGACTTTCATCGACCAGGCCGCTCTGTGAATGGTTCTTGCCATCCACCCATCCCTGTAAATACTCCTGTTGCCAAACATCTCGAAGTACTGGACGGTGTGCCGTTCTTTGGCAGCGGTATCATTGAACGTGTAGAGCAGACTTGTCCCTTCAATAGGATCTTGCTGGATGCCATTCACCATCTTGGGCGCCGGGATCCCGGTCGCTTCGTAAACGGTGGGAGCAATGTCGATCACATGAGTAAACTGCGTACGAATCTCTCCCCTGGCTTTGAAGCCTGCCGGCCAGTGAACGATCATGCCATTGCGTGTTCCACCGAAGTCGGAAGCAACTTGTTTTGTCCATGAGAACGGCGCATCCATCGCCACGGCCCATCCGGCTGCGTAATGCGGGTAGGTGCTGGGCCCGCCCCACTCATCGTAATGCATCAACATGTCCGGGACGGTTTCAGGAACACCGTTAAAATATGTCATTTCACTGAACATTCCGTTCATTTGACCTTCGGCGCTCGCGCCATTGTCGCCAAGGATGTAGACGACAAGCGTGTTATCCATTTCGCCCATATCATCGATAGCTGAAAGAAGGCGCCCAATTTCAAAGTCGACATGTTCGCCAAAGCCGGCATACGTTTCCATCTGCCGGGCAAATAGTTTCTTTTCATCTGCAGAAAGTTTGTCCCAGTCCTTGATGTCAGAGGGCTTGGGCGCAAGTTTTGTGTTTGGGGGGACAATGCCCAGCTGTTTCTGGTGCTCCAGTGTTGTCTCCCTCACTTTGTCCCACCCCTGGTCGAACTTCCCTTTGTATTTCGCTATGTATTCTCTCGGCGCATGGTGCGGAGCATGGGTGGCACCGGGAGCGAAATACACAAAGAACGGTTTAGCAGGTGTCAGGGCTTGCTGGAAACGCACCCAGCTGATGGCCTGATTGGTCATGTCCGTTGTGAAGTGATATTTCGGATCTTTGGGAAGCTCAACCTGCGTAACGCCGTCATAAACCAACGGCGCCCACTGGTTGGTCTCTCCGCCAATGAAGCCATAGAACTTATCGAAACCCGAATGGGTGGGCCAGCGGTCCAACGAGCCGGAGATCGAGATTTCCCATGGTGGGGTCTCGTGATATTTGCCAAATGCGGCAGTACTGTATCCGTTCTGGCGAAGCACTTCAGCCATTGGGGTGATCGATTGAGGCCGTACTCCAGTGTTCCCCGGGAACATCGTGGCGGTTTCCATGATCGAACCGGCGTTGTTGCTGTGATGATTGTAGCCGGTAAGCAATGCCACTCTCGTGGGTGAAGAAAGCGCCGTCGTATGGAAGCGTGTGTAGCTGAGCCCACTGGCAGCCAGCTTCTCGGCGTTCGGCATATTGACCGGACCGCCAAAACGGCTGGAAGCGCCGAAGCCCATGTCATCGATCAAAATGACCACCACGTTGGGAGCGCCCTTCGGCGCGGTTACATCAAATCGCGCTGGTGGTTTCACATTTCGAGCATCAAGCTCCTTATAGGTTTGCCGGGTTGGTTCTTTGATGGGCAGACTCGTGCGGTCCAGGAGAGCGGGGTCGCCCGAAGTCTGCTTTTGCTGTTCCTGTTTGTCCGATGCACAGGAACAGAGCACAGCAGCCGAACTGACCAATGTCAGCATTTTCGAATTCATAATGCTCCTTGCCGTTTGTTTGGGTTCGATGTCTTTCCGATTCTTTGCACCGGAGAAGGCACGGAGGGTGCCTGGTTTCAGTTTGCTCCACCCCGTTGCGGATTCAGCCACGTTCTTTTTCCACGATAAGGATGCGGTTGTTCACGGCGTGCATGATGTGCGACGCTGGCATGTCGTGTTCCAGCAGCTTTGTCATGGCGTTCAGGTATTTCCGGATGTGTGTGAAGAATTTCTTGTACCCGGCACACATGTAGTGTAATCCGGGTTCGCCTTGAGGAGTCCGGATGAACCGGTGCTTCGGGCACCCTCCCCAGCAAGCATTCAGAACTTCACACTCCCGGCAATATCTGGGGAGCGTCGATTCCTTGTGCGGCCCAAACCCCGACTCCACAGACCGATTGACCATCTCCCCCAGGCTCTCTCTCAAAACATTCCCCAAACGGTATTCCGGATAGACATAATGGTCGCACGCATAGACGTCGCCGTTATGTTCCATTGCCACGGCCCGGCCACAATTCCTGGCGAAAATGCACACCGGGGAAGGGTTTCCGATCCAGGCGTTCAGTGCCCACTCGAAATTCATCACAAAGATCTCACCTACATCCTTTTTCACCCACTCTTCATAGATCGCAATCAGAAATTCTCCGTACTTCTTCGGCTCGACAGTCCAGGGAGTCACCAGAGCGTTCTTTTCGCCGTCGAGTTTCGCGGGAGGCGCAAGCCAGAGCCCCCGCTCCTTTGTCTTGCTGTCGGGGAGACGTTCAATGATTGGAGTGAACTGGATGAACTTGATCTTCTCGTCTTTGAAAAAATTGTAGACCTCGAGCGGGTGGTATGCAGTTTCCCTGGATACACAGGCAAGAATATTGTACTCGACGTCGTGCTTCTGAAGAAGGTGCAATCCACGCATTGTATCATCGAACGTGGACTGTCCCATATGGTCTTTCCTGTAGCGGTCATGGATCTCCCGGGGGCCGTCGAGGCTCAACCCGACAAAAAAGTTGTTTTGCTTGAAGAACTCGCACCATTCATCAGTCAGGCGGGTCCCGTTCGTCTGGAGAGAATTCGTGATTTCTTTCCGGCCCCGGAGTGGTTTCTGAAATTCCACGACCTTCCGGAAGAATTCAATGCCAAGCAGCGTCGGTTCTCCCCCGTGCCAGACAAACTCGACGACCGGAGTGGGCTGCGAACTGACGTAGCTGGAAATGTACGCTTTGAGGACATCGTCTGGCATCCGCATGTCCTCTCCTTTTTCGAACAGGGCGTGCTTTTCCAGATAGAAACAGTAGTCGCACTTTATGTTGCAGGCCGGCCCTATGGGCTTCGCCAGCACATGCATTCCCTGCGGAACCGGGGGGATTGCACCGCCCTCCCCTGGCCGCTCAGCATTCACGGACATTTGCTCCTCCTAGTGCAATCGCTGTTGGTCGTAGAGCTGCCAGAACTGACTGGGTGGCATCCGCGTGTCCAATGTCGTCCCGATTTCGGTCAATGTTTTCATATTCCGGATAGTTTGCAGACCGACGGTGATGTTCTTTGGCGAAAAGATCAAACGTGTGAGGTTGAGACCTTCGAGCGGTGACAAATCCTTTACTTTTGTTCCACCGATATGCAATCGTTTCAGGCTGGACATTTTCGCGAGCGGACGGAGATCCGACACGGGCGTTCCCTCGAGCGTAAGGCTCACCAGGGGACACTTGCCGAGGGAAGAGATGTCTTCAACCGGGGTACCGTTGAGCCAGAGCATCTTGATTGGGCTTTTTGCCAGCGGACGAAGATCTTTCACAGCAGTCCCAACGAGCATGAGATCACTTAACGGCAAGCCTGTGAGGGGTTTCAGATCCACTACAGCAGTATTGCTCAAGAAGAGACTCTTGAGTTTCATCCCTGTGAGCGGCTTCAGGTCGCCAACCTGTGTTTCTTCCAGACCGAGGAACACCAGTGGCATCCCCTTCAACACGGTAATATTCGAAATCCGCAGACCTTTAAGATCGAGGGCGCCGAACGGAATGCCCTGCAGAGGAGAAAGATCCTCGACTCCCCCTTTGCTAAAATCCCCGACGAGACCCAGTGCCGAATCAAGTGCAAACTCTCCTTGATTCCGGTAGTCCGGGTTCTTCGCGCGCAGCCGTGCATGGACCAGCTCCGGGTTGGCGGCAACCTGATCTGCAGCAAAGCCAGGGGCTGGCGACGGCAGAGCCTGGGCCTCCGCCAGTTGCTCGACAGCACACGACACAAGGAGTAACCATAGCGACAGGCGCATGATCCACCACGGCCGCAGCGTAATACGAGTTGAGAATTTCATCAATGTATTTTCCTCCAGCTCCTTGTGTTGTCAGTACGTAGTAGACCCGGGATTTTCATATCCGGCCCCCTTTTCAGATCTTTTTCCCCCCCGTGAACAGGCCTTGCCTCTATTCACTCAGAAGGACTCTCTGCGCCTCTTTTTGAAGATCAACGTACTGGGTCTTCTCGACGGTCACCCCAACAAAGAGGATAGTGCCCCCTTTGAATTCACCGGGCGAGTTGTACTCTTGGCTCACCGCATCGCCGCTGTCGAAACCGACACACAGACCATCACCGGCGAGCGTGAACTTGCCCGGCTGCGTCTTCATCGGACCTTCGGCGACGACCTTATCGTTGATATACAGCTTCGCCTTGCCAAGGGATTCGCCATGTTCGCCCGCGCTTTCCCGAATGAATTCCATCCCGAGCGTGTACTTCCCGGGTTTGAGCATTTGTGAGACAAAGTGCTGCTCCGGCTTTATGCCGAGGAAGTTATATACATAGTGCAGTTTCCGGTCCTTGATGAAGAGCGAATGCCCTCCGAACCGTGATCCATGAGCAAAGATGACGCCGGAGGCATTTGGATCGTCGATTTCCACGTCTGCAAGAATCTTGTAGGACCGACCCCGCACGCTAACCGCCACGCCTTCCGGAACGGACGAAGTCCCCGAATAGTACACGTACCTTTCCCGAGGTGGCTCCGCAGCTGGCCGTTCCACGCCAAGCACCTCTACCGCTGATCGATCGTCGAGAGGCAGGACAAGATTCTTGTCTGCCTCTTCGAACCAGGCCTTGATCAGCGCATCCAGTTTCTCAGGATGTTCTTTGGCGAGATTTTTGGATTCGGAACGGTCAGCATCCACGTGATACAATTCCCACGCGTCCTTGTCAAAGTGTCCCTTGCCGGTCAGCGGGGCGTGGAGCGCAACAGCCTTCCAGCCATCCTCCCAGATTCCTCTGGTGCCGAGCATGGCATAGTACTGGCGGTGCTTCTGCGTCGGGCCATTCGGGTCCGCTTCAAATGTGTAGCGCATTGAAACGCCGGAAAGCGGGTACTGCTCGACGCCGCGATATACTTTCGGCATCTGCAGACCGCAAATATCGAGAATCGTCGGAACAATATCCGTAGCGTGGTGGTACTGATTTCGGATCTCCCCACGGGCTTTGATCCCTTTCGGCCATGAAATTACCAGTGGGTCGCAAGTCCCACCTGAGTACTCGGAGTAACGCTTGAACATCTGGAACGGTGTTGAAAAGGCTACCGCCCAGCCAGTGGGGTAGTGATTGTACGTCGCGGGTGAACCGAGCACGTCGATGTACTTCATATTCTCCGACAACTCATCGGGGTAACCGTTGAAGAATTTGTTTTCATTCACGGAACCACTGGGGCTTCCCTCCCCGGACGCGCCGTTATCCGCGCAGTAAAACACGATGGTGTTGTCCAGTTGCCCGGTCTGTTGAAGGTAATCGACGATGCGACCGATCTGTGCGTCAGTATACTCTGAGAATCCGGCGTACACCTCGGCCATATGTGCGAATAACTTCTTCTCGTCGGCGCTGAGCGAATTCCACGGCCGGACCATATCTGCCCGGTTTGCAACCGAATCCGGCAGCGGATTGATCGGGGTAAGTTGCGTTCCCTTCGGCATGATGCCCTTTTCGATCATGCGCGGCAGCAACCACTCGCGGTATGCCTCATAGCCATCGTCGAATTTACCTTTGTACTTCGCGATGTATTCTTTGGGAGCTTGGTGGGGAGCATGATTCGCACCGGGATTATACCACATGAACCAAGGCTTCGAGGGATTGCTGGCCTTCTGGTTGCGCATCATCTGGATCGCCTTGTCCGCGAGGTCTTTGGAGAGATGGTACCCCTTCTCCGGGCCATATGGCTGTTCGATGAACCGATTGTCCTCCACGAGATCAGGATACCACTGGTTCGTCTCACCGCCAAGGAAGCCGTAGAAACGATCGAAACCCTGCTGGAGAGGCCACTGCTTTCGGCTCCCGCCCGGTGCTACATCCTGTTCGGGAACATTGTGGTCCTTGCCCAACCAGTAAGTACCCCAACCGGCGTCCTGGAGGATCTGCGCAACCGTCGCACATTGCGCCGGGAGTTGGCCGCTTGCGCCGGGGAAACCGTTGGCCCCTTCCGTGATCGAAGCCATGCCGTTGAGATGGTGGTTCCGGCCTGTCAGAAGGCAGGAGCGGGTTGGCGAACTGAGTGCAGCTGTGTGCCATTGTGTGTAGGTCAATCCCTGATCAGCCAGCTTTTGCATGGTTGGCATATTGATCCTGCCACCGTACGGAGACCAGGCACCGATTCCGGTGTCATCATAGAGGATGATCAGAATGTTCGGCGCACCATCAGGAGCTCGCTTCGGGGTGTATGGCGCCCAGTCCGCACGCGATTCGCGGACGTCGAGGGCAATTTTGCCCTTGAACTGCGCAGGAGTATCGGCGGCCGGAGTGTCGGCCGTCTTGCCGCACCCTGCAAGACATCCGGTCAATGCCCCAATCGCAAGGATCGGATCAATTGTCGTTCTCGTTTTCGATAGCATGCAGGTTGTCCTTTCAGTAAACTAGCAATAAGATTCATGTCGCGTATACATTCCAAAGAGTTGTGAATTTCGTTCCGATGCCACCTGACGGCGGGGTGGCCTTTGTTTGCTTTTCGCCGGAACAGGGCCATCACGGGCATGCTGGGTAGGGAGGGCTGGAGACCCAAGCCTATGAATCCGTAACGTCATTTCCCGGCGCCTATGGGAATGCCCACGGTAAGATAAATCGCACGGTTGTACTGGGATGGACCGGAATCGTCAATATACACATCGACCAGGCCATAGTAGTACCTGACACCCAAGTTAATCCCATCACCGCCAAGGAGGCGATATCCCGCACCGATCATTAATCCTGCGTCCAGCGGATGGTAGGATCTCCGCACGTTGCGATCGTACGACAGGTCCTCCTCGTCATGCACAGAATTTACGAACTCATCCGTTGCTCCGTACATCAAGCCCAGCATGGCCCCACCCTCGACATAACAATTGTTCGGGAATTTGTATTTCGCCATGATGGGAACATTGAAGTAATTGAACTTCGTTGTCACACTTCCGCCGGTAAAAACGCTATCAAGATACCGGTCACCCAGCGAGTACAGCGGCGCGTTCTTCATCCCCATTGTCGACTTCACGATCACGCCGGTGTGGATCATCCATGCCGGGTCGTTGAGCTTGATATCAAAATAGAAGCCCAGGTTCCAGATTGGGAGGTTCTTTGCCCCTTGCACTCCCTGGACGGTACTCCAGTTGAAGCCGCCGTCGAGTCCGAACTCCACCTTCCCGGTGTTTAGCGCGTCACCGAAGAGCAATGCGATGAGCACCTGCGAGTTCGCGGTGTGAACGGAAAACAGAATGGCCAGCACCACCAGGACTTTCTTCATGGATGGACCCGTTTAGAGACCGAACCGGTACTGGAGGCCACCAATGAACTGATTGCGGGCACCAAGGAATCCGTACTCCGCTCTCACCATCCAGTGTTCATTCAGCTGGAACTGGCTTCCGACGATGAAGTTCCACCTCTTCAACTGGCTTTTCTCGAGGCCATATTGCACAGTTGCTGACTCAGCGTTGCTCAGCGCGCCATCCAGGCCGGTCAACAGTGATCCGGCTGTCGCCAGGGCACGGTTCGCTGCGTCATATTTGGCCTTGTTGACCGGGCTCTGCCGCTGAGCGTTCGAAAGGCCGTTCCACCAGGCATCGACCTGCTGTTGCGCCTGGTCGACCTTCTGGAATCCCTGATCCACTTTCCCTTGCAGCCCCTCCAGCGGCAGGACCTCCGACAGATTGAGCGAGCCACTCGTCTCGGAGCCAAGGTCCAGCCTGAATCCCCCAACCCAGACAGCAAGGGTCATTTGCGGATCGTCGAACTTGAACGTCTTTCCGAACCGCGGTCCGAACACGAACGAGAACGCGGGTTTGTCGAGGGCGCTGACATCCGACCAGGCGAAATTCATGTCAAGAGCAACCCATCCCCCTCCAAGCCCGAACGTGGGAGTCAGCCCGAAGCCAAAAGTGGTTGCATCGAAGTTCGCTTTTGACGAGAAGGCCGTGACCTGCTTCCAGGTATTGCTGCTGTCGGGAAGCCAGACCGTCGCATCAATGGCAGTGGATGTTTTGGCCACCGCAAGGATGCCGTACACATTCAGAAATGGGAGGATCCAGAGGTCCGGTCGAATATTCAGTCCGCTCGCGGTGGCTTTAGCATTGTCCAGCCTTACGACATTCGAGAGATCGGTCATCGGGCCGTTATTGAAGCCAATGCTGATATTCTGGATCAGGAGGTCGGACTCTTGCCAGAGGTAATTCACGCCGAGTCCCGCCGGGAGCGGCATGGTGATGCCCAGCTTCTGAACCTTATCACCCCAAAGCGGGAACATGTACGGGTAGTCCGTGCGCTTGAGACTGTCCATCAGGGCCGCATCGCTTTTGAAGACGAGCTTGTCAGGCGCAAGCTGCCCGAACGCCTGCAGGCCCCACAACGTCAGCAATGCCAACACGAAGATGATTCTTTTCATGACAGCAATCCTACACCTCTGCAGATATTGCGTACTCGAACCGTCCCTCACACAAAAGAAAAGCCGCTCGCCGAACAGACGGAGTCCGGAAGCGGCTTCCTCTTATCACTCCATGAGCCGGCTTATGATCGGGAGATTAGTGGGCGTCGATCTTCTCAGTCGACCTAAGGAACGCCCCAAACTGTTTCAGTTCCTCAAGCCTGCAGGACCAGACGAGCTCACCATTGTGCACAGTGATGTCCGGGCAGCCGTCGCACATGCTCATCCTTCCATCCTTCATGAAATCCACCGGCTGGATGAACAGGATGGTTTGAAGATGAGCCCGTTTGAACAGGTTGAACGGGTTTTTCAGCATTCGCGCTGCTGCTTTCCTCAGTTTCTTGTCAAAGGGCCAGAGCAGCAGCATGCTCGCGCGTCCCATCTTCGCCGTAGCGGGCGATGCGTAGGAAAGATACGTACCCTTCACGAAGTGATGAGTAGCCATCACCAGTTCCATGAATTTCGGCCCGAGATATCCGTAGATCTGTTTCTTGGTTCCCACGCGCTCCGTCAGCAGCCATTTGTAGGCATCAGATTTCTCTGTACCGTTCAGGAACGCCGCGGGGGTGAAATCCGGAAATTGCTCACGTGCTTTCGCCACGAGGTCGTTCGAAAGGATATCGATTTTGCGCTGCGAGTCCGAGTGATAATGAATGGTTTGCCATTCCACCTTCTTCCCGCCCGCAAACCAGTCGAACGGCATTTGCGGAACTACATGCCGGAAGCATATGAACACCATGGTGTGGACGATGTCGATATGCTCATGGGCCCAATGGATCATCGCCGGAACGTGCTGAAGAGTATCTTCATACACGGTGCTATTGAAGGAACAGGCTATGCCACCCTCATCTGCAAGCATGCGGGCGTATTCGTATCTGAGTTCAAGCAGCTCAATTTCATTCTTTCCCCTCCACTTGCCGGCTCGCCCCTGCTTGCTGTCCACATGGAATGTGAAACCATACACGCCAGCCTTTTTGAGCTCATGAAGCATCGGCTTCGTGAGCGCAAGGCCGTTTGTGTTGAGGATCGGTTTGAGTCCGCGGCTCTTGATGTCTCTCACGATATCCACGATCTGCGGATGGAGAAGCGGATCGCCACCGGCGATAGAAATGCAGTCAGTATTACGGCTGGCCTCAAACACATCGAGGTCCCGCCTGACTTCATCCAGGCTTTTATGAGAATCCTTCAGATTGTCGCGGTAACATCCATCGCATGCGAGATTGCAGAAGGAAGTTGGCTCCAACCATGAGATGGCATTGTCCGCCAGAGTCCAGGGAAGACGATAGAGACCTCTATTGCTTGGGAACGGCCGATCGATCATTTCTTTCTCCAAATGTGAGTAATCAGGTGCAGCCTACGTCTCTGAGACAATCCCCATCTCCTGTGCATGTACACCCACATATGCGAAACGTCGCTAGGGAGGGCGCTTGTCTATTCCTGTGACGCGAAGGAACGGTTATCGAGCGGAGTGGCTTGTGGTGCCACTTGCACTACGATAATATCAACTAGACCTTGAAAAGTCAAGGACATTCTCCGGAGGCATCGGAGCTGGCAGAGCGTTAGATGGCGAAATTGTACCCCACTGTGAACGAGAACGAGTTGAAGTCGGGGTGAAGCAGAAAATACCTGGCCCCGATTTCAAACCCGGATTTCTGATATCCCAGGCCAATGGGGAGCATAAAATAGGTCGAGCTCCCGGTTGCACCAACGATACCACCTTCGTAGGTGCTGCTCAGAAAGTAGACACCTCCTTCTAGGCTTCCAAAGAAACCCGGAGCAAGGTAGTACTTGCCGCCGACAAACATATTGAAGGCCTTCCACTGAACTGACTCCCCGCCAAGAACAGACGTGCCGCCGGACAGATCCTTTGTTCCCCAGACAATATACCCCGCCGTGGCCGTGAAGGCAGAGCGTGTGTCGGATCCGTACTGGAACTTTGCATTTCCGCCATATCCTATACCGCCGTAGTCGCTAAAATCTCCTACCGGAACAGACACCTCGAAGTTCGCGCCAAGGGACATCTTGTTGTACCCCGGCTCGTATTGCGCGAGCGCCACGAGAGGTATGACTATCATGCATACAAAGAGGGAAATTCCTATTCGTTTCATTGTTTTCTCCAATATACTCTTTGTAAGCGAAGAGGCCGTCCTCACGCCAGAACGACAGCCTCTCCGCTTACGTCCTGTTATTTTTTCTCTGCGGGTTCCTGGCTGGCAGCCTTCGGCACTTTCACGAGGGGTACCTGGCTGACAATCTGTGCGTCGACTAGCGTCAGCATCTGATTCTCCACCTGGATCCATCGCGCGGCGGTGATACCTCCGATGGCCTTCGCGACCTTCTTGTAGGTCTTGTCCAGAAGGCTGGTTCTGTCGTTCTGTATGCTCAAGGACTCCTTGACGAGCTCACCGGCCTGCTTTTCGCTGATGGAATCGTAGTTCGCCGCAAAGGTCTTCAGGGCGGCCAACCGCCTGTCGCCGAGCTTGGCCAGCTCGTTGCTGTACTCTCGGTAGATCGGCCAGAAAGCGTCAGCCTGTTTTTGCGTGAGAGGCAAGGAGGCGGTCATGATCGCCACCTTCTGGGTCTTCAAGTCCTGCCGGAGCAATTCCATAGCATCCTGGGCAAAGGCGGTCGCGGCAATTGAAAGTAGAACGAGGACTAGGATGGCTTTTTTCATATTGATCTCACTGATGTTGTGTCTGAATGATTTGGGTATTAGACCTACTTCTTCTTCGGGGGATAGTCGGCCAACATTTTCGCAACAACCCCGTTCAGCTTCTCCGTTGCTTCATCAGGAGTGGGTTTGCTCGCAAGAGCGCCTGAGGCGGTACCGCGCCAGACGAGCTGCTTTGTTTTCGCGTCATAGAAGTCGAGAATGACGGTCCCTTCGGTATATTGATGGACATCCGTCCCTCCTGCCCCGTACCCTCCCCAGCGACCGTAGCCGTAGCCGTAGTTCGTGACGTTGACCTTGTTCTGGGTGCCCGAATAGTACATGATGATAAAATCGGGCTTCGTGGTATCTTCCGTGATCCCCTTTGTTTTGAGTTGCTCGACCACGGCATTCATGAACCGCTTTTCCACCAGGCTGTTTTGAAACATATTCGTCTGGGCATTCGCGCTAAGCGCATCTTTCGATTGCGACCCCCACTCAAAGGTCTTCATTGCATCGAAATTGGCATCGGGGTCATGGTCGGTGGTAACCGACACAGTGGAGCAACCGCCAAGTACCATTGCTACACATATGGCGACAGCAACTGCAACATTTTTCATAATGTATCTCCTAGCTTGAATGATAGAAAGGGTTGTTCCATCAACTCCAATCTCTGGTGCTTGATCACCTCATGGAAGCTGACCTGCCGTACGGCTTCCTGCTCGTTCGTGTCAGGAAAGACCCGCACCAAGGTGGGAAACATGCTTGGTGTACTTGCACGTTGCGTACCAGAATTCACGTCTACGGCGGCCCGCCGGTAACTTACATCGCTACAATAGTTTAGAGATGGAGCGGGATAGGCCGGCCCGTCGCAAGAAGGACCAGGAAGGTTGAAATAACGCCCTAAGACGGTATATTGTCCTTCGAGCCCTTCGTCGGGATGCCGAGCTTTTTCATTTTTGAATAGGGGCTTGAGGGATTCACCCCCACCCGCATCGCAAGGCCTCCTTCCCCCTTGATCCGCCGGGGAGTCTGTTCTAAGATCTCGGGATTCAGGCAATCGCACGATAAGCAAACTGTAAGACACACATCGCGCGAGAAATTACGGAAAATTCCCAGCAAATGCAAAAAAGGTTCCCGACACTCATTGGCACGGACCGCCGAAGGCGGTTGCCTAATGCCATCTCCCAACGGGGGGTGGAACTATTGACACTCTTCTACGATTGGATTACTTGCGCCTGCCTGCTTCCGCATCGTTGGCTGCCAGGTTAGGCTCCTAATTGTTGCGTTTCTACCTGACCGGGCGACGTTGCACTTCTTCGAGTTAGCTTGTTTCCACCGAGGGTGCAAGTCCCGCCCGCTAACCGGCGTTCAAGAGTTTCTTTCTGACTACTGACTGCTGCTCTTCCCTACCGGTGTCCCCCCTTCCCCGAGCCGAGGTAGTAGCGCCAGTCGAACGCGACACGCAAGCCGATGAACCAGTTATTGCGCACGCTTGGCTCCTGTGCGCCCACCGGGGCAACGACTGAGATTTTTGTCGGGATGTCGACTCCCCAGAAGAATTGCGCGACCATGCTGGAACTCTGGTTCATCGAGAACGTCCGGAACGGCCGATACTCAAGCAGAGGGAATTCGAGCTGGATCGAACGGACACCCACGATCGGCGTCTCAACGGGCGGGACATCGCTGATTGGGATCAGCATTTTGTCATCTTCTTTCCCGTACCCGAAGAATGCGACCCCCACTTCACGGCCAAGAATGAACTGGAAGCGCCCGATGGGTGTCGCGATGCCGGTCTGCCACGGTATGAGTCCCCCACTCCCTGCTGCCACAGCCATCTGCACAAACGTCGGCATCGAGATGAGCCCGACGGTCGGTGCCGCGAGCAGGAGATCACCCGGAATCAACCAGAACGGAAGGCGAAGCCGGAGAGTGTACGCCGACCGGGCCGGGATTTGGGCGGCGATCGCTCCGAGCTTTTCAAGGGCCTGCGATTCTTGGATGTCCTTGGCGGAAGGGGCATCCGTCCGGATCCCAAGATCGAGGAACACCAGCCCATCACCGGCTTCGTTGATGACTCCTTCGATGCCAAGCCCGATGCGGAACGCCAGGCTGAGTCCCCCCATCCCACCCACATTTGTCTGATCCGTGCCGAATCCGCCGCTCATCCCCCCGCCAAAGGCCGCCGGCGCAAAGCCGATAAACGGGCCCAGTTCAGCGCGGAACCGGGGAAGCTCCCCCAGGCCGGAGCCAAGCGCAGGAACAGGGGTATTGAGCAGAGTCTCCGCGAAAAGTTGGATCGCTGTGGTGTCAAAATCCCGCCGGAGGTGCACTGTGTTGCTCCCCACGTTGAACGTGTCAGCCTCCATCGTGGGCATCTCCGTGGATCTAAGATGAGCGCCGACACCTGAGCCGCTGACGGCATCCACGAACTGTGCGAGGCTCACGCTCATCACATCGGAAGCGCGCTCGGCGTCCTCCTCCCGCATCCATGCGTCGCCAGCCAGGACCATGTGTCTTCCGACCCAGGACCGTGTCTCAAAGCCGCTCTCATTGTAGTAGTCGTGTGTCCCCTTGCGCAGAGAGGCATCCCCCCAGGTGCCCGTGATGTGCCCGGCAGCAAAAGAATCCTCCAGGAAATGGAGCGAGAACGCTTCGTCGGCAAGAGCGGCGCGCGCGAGGGCGGCACGCTCGGTGGGGCTCAATTGCTCCCGGGAAAGCCGCCCGGCCTTCAGGAGTGCGCTGTAATGATACCATGCGTACGTCCCCATGGCATTGAGGTCGGCCCCGGCCTGAACGCTCGTCCGGATATACGTCCGCGTGTCAACATCGGTCGTGGCGCGCGCCAGGAGAAAATGGACATTGTTCTTCCCGGCACGAGTCGCGTAGTCCGGGTCAACCCGCTGCAGCTGGAGATCGGAGTCCCGTAAGTTATTCATGCGCTCTGACCGACTTTCGGAAGCCGCAGTGCGATTCTTCAGGCGCGCGCAAACATCGGCAACACCGAGGATCCACTTCGTCTCCAGCACGTTGTGAAGGAGATTCGCACCGGACACGGAGTGATCACCGGCAATAGCGGGCCAAGCCGCATAATCGATGGTGGTTGTTTTTTCGCCCTGAGCGCTGTCCGCGGCTTCTACCGCGAGGCGTGATTCATACCCGAGCCTCGCGTCCACCCAGAGCTTGTCGAGGACTGCACGACGGCCCGGGTCGAGTTTCCGGATTGCCAGGAAGGTGATGTCCCGGTGCTCGGGGTAAATCCAGGCGGAGGCGGTTGTCACTAGCAGACAGGTGAGGAATGTCAGGCGAAGAAAAAGGCCGGCGGTGGGTGAATCGTGGTGTAACAGATGCATGATTTGCTCCGGAAAGTGACATGGAGGGTAGCGTGATGGATCTGATAGGCCCCAAAACAGCGGGTCGCTCCGCAAGACAGATCTCGCCTATCAACTCCCTACAGCATCCCGCACACTCTTGCCGCGAAACAACCTGTCGCGATCGCTGGCAAAATGGTAGAGCTTGGCCACCTCAATCCGTCTGGCCAGAAGACTGCACGCTGCAAGCGCCAGAAGCGTCCCAACCATCGGTCCAACCCAGAAGATCCACCAGCCTTGCCACTGTCCCGAGATTACAGCAGGGCCAAGACTTCTCGCCGGATTGGTACTTGTGCCCGAGATCGGGGACTCCGCCCACACCATGAAAGAATATAGAGGAGGAAAGAGCGCTGGTGTGAACGGACGGATTCTCCTGAATGCCAAAAACATCGTCAGCAACGACACCATCGCGAACGTTGTCACCACTTCACCAAGAAAGACAGTCATCGTGCTGAACCCATTCCCCGGCAACGTAGCGCCAAACGCCACACTGCGCCCCATCCCACCCCACAAGAGAAGTGGCAACGCACCCACAATTCCTCCGAGAAGCTGCGCAGCGATGTAGACCAGCGCCAACTTCGATTTGAGTTTCCCCATCAGTCGGAATCCCATCGTAACGACCGGGTTGATATGCGCGCCGCTTGTCTTGCCCACAGGAGACAGCGCGATCAAGGCGCCGGTCGTGCCGAACAAGAATCCGGTGATCGCCCGACGCAGCGGTTCATTCGGCAGGAGTTGGGCCACGGGGCTGCCGGTCCCAAACATCACAATCACCAGCGAAAGCCCCACCAACACGAGAAGCGCGGTACCGATGAGCTCCGACAAGAAGATTTCCCGGGGGAATGGTTGCGCGCGGTCATTCACGTGAGAATCCTACCCATTGGGATGCTCAATTGACCTTGTTTGTCAATAACCCGTTAGTGGCGCGAGACAAATGTCACACATACCGGCGAAGCTACTTTGACCGATTGTGATGTCGCCGTCAATCGGCCATCGTCGGGGTTTACCCGGAAAAGCTTGATCATGCCGGAGTTCTGGTTAGCGGAAAACAACCACCCGCCGGTGGGATCGAGCGCGATGTGGCGGGGGGTTTTGCCCCCGCTCGGGACCCACTGGACAGGGGTCATACTTCCGTTGTCGGGATTGATGCTGAACAGGACGATGCTTTCATCACCCCGATTCGAGACATACAGGAACTTTCCTTTCGAATCCACGATGATCTCTGCAGCTGTGTTTGTTCCTGCGAAGCCAACTGGAAGGGTCGACGCCGTCTGTTTCATTTCCAGCGATCCCCGCGCCGCATCGTACACAAACAGGGTCAGCGAAGACGTCAATTCGTTGACGACATACATGAACTTCCCTGATGGCACCATGGCAACGTGTCGCGGTCCCACCCCGGGTTCCAACGCCCGGAACTTGGTGCTGTCGGCAGCCAGGGCTCCGTTACGATCATTGAAATTGTACACGAGCAGCTTATCTATGCCGAGATCCGCGACGATTGCCAACCGATTGTCGGGGGTGACCTGAATACAATGGGCATGCGGTCCTGCCTGACGTTCCAGGTTCACGCTCGATCCATGTGCCTGCATGAATGCCGTATGGTTGCCAAGCTTGCCATCACGGCCGATGGGAAACACTGCCACATTGCCCCCGCCATAGTTAGCCACCAATAGGAACCGGCCTGACCTGTCGAGCGAAACGTGCGCCGGCGCACCACCGAGCGAGGAGACCTGCTGGAGGAATTTCAGCGCGCCGGTTTCCGGTGTTATCGAAAATACGGTGATGGCTCCCGTGGGCTGCTTCTTGAATGAGTCAAGTTCATTTACCGCATACAAGAACCTTCCTCCCGGATCGGTCGCGAGAAAAGAGGGATTGTCCGTCGCGCCTGCCAGACCGACCAGATGTGATTCACCGGTGGACGCGTCAAAACGGAAGGCATAAATGCCCTTGCTCCCCTTGCCGGTATACGTCCCGACATAACCCGTGTACTCGTTGTCTTGAGCTTCGGCTGTGGATAGGAGCAACACGATCAGCAGCAGACACCCCAGCGCAAAGACAGAAAGCCGGCGCGCGATTTTTCCGGAATGATTCATAAGATTTCCTTTTGCCTGGTTAAGCGCTCGTTGTCACTTCGAAAACGTTGTAGCCCCAGGCCGGGAGATCAACGAATAGCCCCTGCGCCTGCATGTCATCACCATTTCGATCATAGGCTTCGGGCCCTATTAAATTTCTCAGGCGTATCGTCAAGCCCCGAAGCTCATCGAACGGGAGGCGCAGACGGCATTGGCTCTGGTGCGATGCGTAGTTCACCACGATGACAAGCCGGAGCCTATCTTCAGTGCTCCAGCTGAAACCGATGAATGAATCCCATGTCCAATTACCGTCCCATGCCGGCGTGCACTCCAAAAGCCGCCACTCCCCATCCCGACATTCACGCCGATGCACACACCCAAGGAGCTGTTCATAGAAATTGCAGAGATCATGATCGGTGGGTTCAACGGGCCCCCGTCCCAGATGGACGGGAATTCTCTTTGTGCGCCCTTCTACCTGCCCCTGGTGTATGAACCGCAGACCAGGACAGAGAAATGTCAGAACGGCAGCTGCCATGTGTGCCTCTCGTGAAAACGCGGCGGCAGCGCGCGGTTCGTCATGGTTTTCGAGAAACCGGGCAGAGTGTGTCTGGAAATCCATGTCCGCACGAAAGTGATCGCGCACCGGGCGCGCATATCCCTCGAGAAGGCGATCATAAAGCCGCTTGTCGTACGTGTAGTCAAATCCCTGCTGTTGAAGTGTCCATTCAAGGTCCCAATAGACTTCCGCCATGAAAACGAAGTCGGGGCGGCGTGAACGAACGCGCTGAATAGCTATCGGCCAGAACGGTTCCGGCCGCAAGCCCCACGTTCGCTCGAAGACCTCCGGCAAAATCAACATGGCCATGTCGCAACGAACACCATCACACATCTCCGCAACACCTTCGAGGTTTGATGCCATTGCCTCACGGAGAGCCGGTTCTGCATAGTTCAACTGCAAGGTATCCGGCCACCCCGAGAAGTAGGGGTCCCGTCCAAATGCGAGCACCATTGGGCCTGACTGCGTCTCGAGGCGGACGTAGTTCTGGGGCTCGCGATCGAGTTGCTCCTGGGTTCCATGCACATAGAATTCGGGGTGCTGCTGGACCCAGGCATGATCCGGTGAAGTATGATTAGGGACAAAATCGAGCATCAAGCGCATGCCTCGGTCGTGGATTCGGTCCCGCAGCCCGGCTAGCTCCGGATTCCCCCCGAATTCGTAGTGGACGCTGTAGGACCTCACGGCAAAACAGGAACCGCAGACATCCTCCTCCTGAAAGTCCGGCAAAAGCTCGTGGTACTCGCGGCGCCATTCCGCGTTCTGTAATGAGACATTCCTTCCCGCCGGTCCAGTTTGCCAGACACCCAGAAAGTATAACCAGTCAAACCCGTTGCTCGCCAGCCGGTCCAGTTCACTGTCCGGTATGTCGTCCAGTGTGGCAGGCCGGCCCAATCGTCGCGAGATATCCCCGAGAAGCACCCGGGTATTGACTTGGTACAGCGAAGGGTAGGTTGGATGACTCATAGAACCTCCTTTCAATCCATTCTGGAAGACGCGCTGTAAACCGAAGGTGTGTTAGAGCGGAACAAAGATTCCGTTGATGATCTTTTTGTTCTCGACTGTGAGGATGGGTGTGCCAAAGACTCACTCGGCGATGCGACTTATTCTTCCTGTGACCCTCTGCCACTTCTGATTTCTTCGATCATTTCCATCCCTTTCTCGTCGCGAACCTCAAAGAAGCTGATATTCGGGGGTCTTGAGGCAAATTCCAGGGCGTTCAGAATTCTCAGATAATCGTCCGATTCCAGGTGGCGGCTGAATTCTTTATGCGATTCCCATTTTTCTATGTAGACAAGCTTATCGTCTTGAATGCCTGCGGTCAGCTCGCAACTGAGGCATCCAGGCTTGACAAGAATCTCTCCTTGTCCGGAGATGAGAATATCGATGACTTCCTTACGCTTTCCGGGTTGCGGGTAGATTTCCAGAAGGGCCAGGATCTTCACAAGACAAGTCCTTTTTGAAAGGAAAATCATGCAAGGTCTTAGCATTGGATATATCCAAGATCCATGCCAGCGGGCGTGAAACGGAGAATTCAGATGTAACACCCTGTGGGGAAAGAACTTGCAGGCAGGAAAAGGCAGAGGAAGCAGGCGAACGAGCTGGGTGAAAGGTCAATATCTAGACTTCAGGTCTTCATCTGGTCCTTTTGGCGCCGCGAGGGAATCCCGAGTTTCTTCATTTTCGCGTAGAGGGTGGAAGGCTTGACACCGAGGAGATCAGCCGCCCCTCCAGAGCCTTTGATGCGCCAGCCGGTCTTTTCGAGGACGGCTCGAATATGCTGACTTTCATTGTGCGCAAGGGTGCCTAATGTTGTAGCCATCTGGTGCGACCCCGTCGAGGGCAGGTCCAGGCTCAGGGTGTCACCCGTCGACATGATAAGAGCATGCTCAATGAGATTCCGCAGCTCCCGGATGTTTCCCGGCCAGGGATAATGTTGAAGCGCAACCATCGTTTGCTTCCGAACGTTGCGGATGTTCTTTCCCATGTCCGCTGAGAATTTCCGGATGAAACTGTATGCCAGCAGGGGGATATCTTCGATACGTTCCCGCAGTGGTGGCACTTCGATGGGGAAAACCCTCAGTCGATAATAGAGATCCTCCCGGAATCTCCCTTCGCGCATTGCCTTTTCGAGGTCCCGGTTGGTTGCGGCCAGAACTCGGACATTGACCTTGAGGAGTTTCGGGCTGCCCAAAGGCTCGAATTCGCCCGTATCAAGGATTCTCAATAGCTTCGTCTGTACCTCCAGGGGGAGTTCCCCGACCTCATCCAGGAAGATGGTCGATTTGTCAGCCAGTTGGAAGCGCCCAATCTGTTTGGTAAGCGCCCCCGTGTAGGCACCCCGTTCGCGACCGAAGAGCTCACTCTCAATGAGCCCCGAGGGGAGAGACGCGCAGTCAACCTTCACCATGACCTTGTCCTTGCGTGCGCTCAGGGCATGGATCGCCCTGGCAACCAGCCCTTTCCCTGTACCAGTTTCGCCCGTGATGAGTACCGTCGAGTTCGTCCCGGCCACCTGTCGGACCTGCCGAAGGACATTGCCGATCGCCTTACTCTTGCCCACGATTTCCGCGTGACTGTGGAAATGCACTAATTCCGCTTTCAAAAAGTCGGCCTCCGCATAAAGCAGATCTTTGAGCCGCTTGATCTCTTCAAGGGAGTTCCTGAGCTCCTCTTCTGTTTTCTTGCGCTCAGAAATATCCCACAAAACTCCCATGAATTGGGTCTGCCTTGAAGCCGGTTCCAGAGCCCTGCCCCCTCGAGAGGCAAGCCACTGCACCCTCCCATCCGTATGTATGGCACGAAAGTCGGCAAGCATGGGTTCGCCCGTACGGAGCGTGTGTTCCACATCCGCACGGAACTTCTCCCTGTCTTCCGGGTGGATGGCGCTGATAAAACAGTCACGGTCCAGTTTAGCATCAGGGGCAACACCAAGCAGTTCCCGGGTTCTTTCCGTCACCCAAATATTCCCAGTCCTCGCTTCCAGGATCCAGAACCCAATTCCCGCAGAAAGGCTCGCAAGGGTGAGTCGAGCTTCGCTCTGGATCAAAGCTCGTTCTTTGTTTTGCCGGTCAAGGGCGTTTGCAAATACCTGCGCAACGAGCTGCAGGTTGTGAACATCCTCATCGGACCACTGTCGAGTGTTGCGGAGAACGCCGAAGCCAATGCAACCGATTACATTCTCGCCGACACGCAAGGGAACCGTTATGTTTGACCTTACCTTGTATCCTCGGAATGTTTCCTTGTCCTTGGAGGCCTCAGGAGGAAGGTCTTCGATGGCTGGCAACCGCACGGTCTCCCCTCGCATGAGCTTCTCCCCAACCCATGGAAATTCCTTGTTCAAGTCCAAGGTATCAGTAATCTTGTCCCCAACTATTGACCAGACATGCGTTAGGATGACATTGTTATTGGTCGGCGATAACTGCCACAGGGTGCATCGGTCGACACCTAACTCCTCGCAGATGCGCCTCTGGGCTGCCACGATCTCTTCGTCCACGCTCCGGAGCGACATGTTGACGAATTTCGCCGACAATTCACCGAATATTTCCAGGAACCGGGACGAGTTATCGAGGTCGCTCATCGTAGCAGTTGCGCCGATTTCAACGACTCGGTCTCTTTTGATCTTCGTGGTCAAAGGGACGACCTTATGATCCTTGTGGTCAACAGAATGACTTAAGACGAAACTCAGGCAACTTAAGAGCCCAACATGAATGCCCCCACCCTCTCAGATAGCGAGACAGGGGCAAAGCCAAAGGTCTTGATCTGCATCACAAAGGCAATGCTAGGAATATACTCCCCATTCATTTTAAAGTCAAATAACGGTCCCATGGTGCAACTCAAACGGCGGGTCAAGAGAGGCAGAAAGAGGGTAAGGGGGGTAGGTGGCATGCCGCCACGCAGTTATAAAGGTTCAAACACCTGGAGCCGGCAAACGTTCAAATCGCGCGTCAAGGCCGACAACCTTGCCTGCCTCGTTTTACCAAGGAAAATGACAGTTCGTCCCTGAAGTATCCAACACGAAAAAACTCGCCTGCTCATACTCCGATTCACAAGTTATTTTTCGGATTTGGTCCTATCGAAGGCAGCCTTCTTCCCCCCCTTCAGCATGCGTTCGGCATCGAGACTTCCGAACAGCTGGATAGCCGTGGCAACCGCACCCGTCCATCCCGTCTGATGGCTTGCACCGAGGCCCGCGCCGTTGTCGCCATGGAAATACTCGTGGAACAGGATGAGATCCCGCCAGTGCGGGTCGTTTTGAAACTTCTCCGTTCCACCATAGACGGGGCGCCGGCCCTGCCCATTGCGAAGGAAAATGCTCGTGAGGCGGTCGGCGATATCCTTGCTCACCTCAAAGAGGTTCATCATCCTCCCCGAACCGGTCGGGCATTCGACTTTGAAGCTGTCGCCGTAGTACATAAAATACTGCAGGAGCCCTCGGATGAGAACGATGTTGACCGGCACCCAAATGGGGCCCCGCCAGTTGGAGTTGCCCCCGAACATGCCGGTGTTCGATTCGGCCGGCAGGTAATCCACGCGGTATTCTCGCCCACCGACGTTGAAGACGTACGGGTGTCGTTCGTGGAACTTTGAAATGGAGCGGATTCCGTAGGGGCTCAAGAACTCGCTCTCATCGAGCAGTTTCGAAAGGATCCGGCGGAGCCGTTCGGAGTTGACCAGGGCAAGGATGCCTCGACCGTCCACTCCCAGGTGCCCCGGTCCGGTGGGGTGGATTGACTTCAGCAGCTCAGGGATCTGCCGCAGGCGTCCCTGTACGGCCTCAGCCACACCCGGGACCAGGTCCCGCTGCCACCCCTCGATCACCGTTGTGGCGCACAGTGGCAAAAGGCCGACCATGGAGCGCACCTTTAGTCTCGTCGCGCTCCCGTCCGGGAGCCGGAGCAGGTCGTAGTAGAACCCATCCTCTTCATCCCACATGCCGTCCTGCCCCGGTTTGTTCATGGCCGCGGCGATATAGCAGAAATGCTCGGCGAACTTGTAGACCATGTCCGCGTAGATCGGATCATGCGAAGCGAGCTCCACCCCGAGCTCAAGCATGTTCTGCGTGAACAGGGCCATCCAGGCCGTCCCATCAGCCTGTTCCAGGTACCCTCCCGTGGGCAGGGGCGCGCTCCGGTCGAAGACGCCGATATTGTCCAGTCCCAGGAAGCCCCCCTCAAAGACGTTCTTTCCGAAGCGGTCCTTGCGGTTGACCCACCAGGTGAAGTTCAGCAGCAGCTTGTTGAAGGCCTGCTTCAGAAACGTCCAGTCGGTCTCCGTGCGCGAGGCCTGCTCGGTGCGGTGGAGGAACAAAGTTGCCCAGGCATGTACGGGAGGATTCACGTCGCTGAAGTTCCACTCGTAGGCGGGGAGCTGGCCGCTGGGGTGCAAGTACCGACCGCGTAGCATCAGCTTCATCTGATCCTTGGCAAAGTCGGAATCCACGATCGAGATTGGCAGGGTGTGAAAGGCGAGGTCCCATGCCGCATACCAGGGATACTCCCACTTGTCGGGCATGGAGATAATGTCCTCGTTAACCATGTGGAACCAGTCCCGGTTGCGGGAGTCGTGGTTCCCCCCTTGCAGCGGATGAGCGGAGTGTTCTTGCAGCCACTGATTAGCGTCCATGTAATAGTACTGCTTGGACCAGAGCATGCCCGCGATGGCCTGGCGCATAACCCGGGCAGCTTCTTCAGAGGTCGCAGGCGGGGTCAGGGCGCTGTAGAACTCGTCTGCCTCCTGCAGCCGGGCGGCGAATGTCTCATCGAAATCCGGCCCGAACGGAATGGACCCGCTCCCACTCTTCTTCTTCTGTTGCTCAGAGTCTGTCTGGTGGCTCAGGCGTAGCCGGACCGTCGCCGACTGGCCAGGACCAACTCTCAAACGGTAATGCGCCGCGGCTTTGGTGCCGGTGTCGGCTGGGTTCACCGCCTCCTGACGACCGTGGACAACGCAGTCGTTGATGCCATCTTTGACATACGGGGTGGCATTCGGATACTCGGGAAACAGCCGCGCGTTGTTCGTTTCATTGTCGGTGAAGAGCAGTGGTGCATCGCCTTCGCAGTGGAGATGGTATGTGCCCAAAGCCGGATGCGTCGCAGCGATCGATCGCGATCCCAACGGACCCTCCATCCGCTTAAGCGTCGGTTTCTCGGATGGTTCTGCCACCCATGCCGCCCAATCGTTGCGGAACCAGAGAGTCGGCAACACATGCAACTCCGCCGCTTCCGGGCCGCGATTGGAGGCCGTGATCTGCACCAGGATATCCTCGGGACCTGACTTGGCATATTCCACGAAGACGTCGAAGTAGCGATCCTCCGCGAAGACACCCGTGTCAAGCAGTTCATACTCCATCTCGTCGCGCGAGCGCCGCCGGTTCGTCTCAACCAGATCGCCGTACGGATAGGCCTTCTGCGGGTACTTGTACAAGTACTTCATGTAGGAATGGGTGGGCGTGGAGTCCAAGTAGAAATAATACTCTTTCACGTCCTCGCCATGATTGCCCTCGCTGTTGGTCAGGCCAAAAATGCGTTCCTTGAGAATGGGGTCCTTGCCATTCCACAGGGCAAGGGCAAAGCAGAGGTGCTGACTGCTGTCAGAGATCCCGGCAAGTCCGTCCTCGCCCCACCGGTAGGCCCTTGAGCGGGCCTGGTCGTGGGTGAAATAGTCCCAGGCATTGCCATTATCGCTATAGTCCTCGCGTACCGTCCCCCACTGTCGCTCAGAGAGATATGGCCCCCATTTGCGCCACGCCGTCCCAGTCCTGGCCTCTTCGAGGCGTTGCTGTTCCGCGTTCAACTGGTTCTTTGCCATTGTCTGACTCCGTGTGTTCTCATCGCTCGTCGACGACCAAGGGTGGTGCCTGACCTTCTCATGCAAATCAATTCTCCGGTTTCTCTGGTTCGCGCCGGTCTACCGGTTCGGAAGGAAGAACCGATTCCGCGGACGCCTTGTCGAGCCATCCCCCGGCAAAGGCACGGTAGATACCTACCACAGATTTGGAAAGGCGTGCCTGAGTCTGCGAATATGAAAGTTCTGTGTCGAACAGCGCACGTTCCGCATCCAGAACTTCGAGATAGCCCGTGACACCCTCGGTATACCGCATTCTGGCCAGTCTCACATACGTCCGGAGAGCTTTGAGCTGGTTCCTTTCTGCATCACGCTGTTGCTGAGTACGTGAACGTTCAACCAGGACATTTTCAGCGTCGGCAAAGGCACGCTGAACAGTGCTGACGTAACCGTACAGGACCTGCTTCTGGACAGCCTCCGCGGCCGCAACCTGACCGGAGATCTCACCCCAATGGAAAATCGGCTGGAAGACCTGTCCTGCAACGCGCCAGACCTGCGCATTGGCATTGAAAAGATTCGAAAGGTCACCACTCGCCACGCCGAAGAGTCCTGTCAAGGAAATCGATGGGTAGTAAAGGGCCTTGGCAACACCGATGCGCGCATTGGCAGCACGGAGTTGTTCTTCCGCCTGCCGGACATCGGGTCTGCGCTCAAGAAGCTCGGACGGGAGTCCTTCAGGAACGCCTGGCAGTGCAAGACTGTCCAGAACCAGGCCGCGCGGAATCCGCTGCGGATTCCTCCCGAGGAGCACGCAGATCGCGTTTTCGAGCTGCACGATGCCCTGCTCGATCACCGGGATCCGCGCCTTTGCGAGCCAGTACTGTGATTCAATCTGGGCGAGCTCGAGTTCAGAGACATCACCCTTTCCGAAGCGCTCCTGGAAAAGCCGGAGCGATTGCCCGCGGCTCTCCGCCGTCAGCTTCGACACTATGAGCTCTCGGTCCAGATCCAGAAGATCGAAATATGAATTAGCGACGAGAGCCGTCACACTCAGGACGACCCCCCGCCGTGCCTCTTCCGATGCAAGAAGGTCCGCCTTCGCGGCCTCGGTCGCGCGACGGATCTTGCCCCAGAGGTCGATCTCCCATCCCGCGGAGACGTTGACGTCAAACGTGTTCGTGGTCGGCCGCTTCACCGAACCGTCACCATTGAGCGCAGATTGTCCCCGGGTTCCGATCGCTCCAAGATCAATCTTGGGATAGAGATCGGATTTCGTCACCCCGTACAGCCCCATAAACTCCTCAACCCGGGCTGCCGCGATACGGACATCGTTGTTTTGCTGCAGCGCGGTGTCAATCAACCCGGTCAGCACAGTGTCCCCAAAGAGTTCCCACCATCCTGTATCAGCGACGGCGATCATCGCGCTATCAAGCAGCAGCGCCGTAGAGTCGCGGTTCTCAAACGCCGGCGGCACTTCTGCCTCCGGCCTCCTATAGTCCGGGCCAACAGCGCAGGCCGCGAGTGTAAACGCAAGCAGTGCAGGTAAGAGGTATTTCATCACGAATGTCCTCCCTGTTTTGCTTCAGGACTGGGGCCTGTGTGCCCCGGCGACGGCTCCGCATGTTTTCCTCTCACAAAAAACCGTTCAACAAACACAAAGAGCATCGGCACAAGATAGATGGCAAGTGTCGTCGCGACAAGAAGCCCGGCGAAGACTGCCAGTCCCATCACCTTCCGGGATTCTGCTCCAGCTCCCGCCGCGCGGACCAGGGGAAGCACGCCAAGGATGAACGCAAACGAGGTCATCAGGATCGGCCGGAGGCGCAGCTTTGCGGCATCCAGCGCCGCATCTGCCGCGGAAAGGCCCTCCTCCTTTTTCATCTTGGCGAATTCAACGATTAGAATGGCGTTCTTGGCCGATAGACCGATCAGCGTCACAAATCCGATCTGCGCAAAGACATTGTTGACGTAGCTGTCGCTGAAGAACCTCATGACCCACAGCCCCAGCATACCACCGAAGACGGCAAACGGTGTAGCAAGGAGCACACTCAGAGGAAGTGACCAGCTCTCATATTGAGCGGCAAGAATGAGGAAGACAAAGAGCAGTGCAAAGCCAAACACGACTGCCCCTTGTCCTGCCGCCTTCACCTCCTGGTACGACATGTTGGCCCAATCGTACGCCCATCCCTGCGGGAGCACTTCGGCTGCCACTTCACGCAGGGCGGTCAAGGCCTGGTCGGAACTGTACCCGGGAGCCGGGACACCCGTAAGCTCAGCGGACCGTTGTAAGTTAAATCTGTTTGTGTACTCCGGGCCTGTGATGGGCCGCATCGTAACAAGCGCGTTCAACGGTACCATAGCCCCCTGGTTGTTCCGGACCGCAAACTGGCCAAGCTTCCACGTCTCATCGCGGTATTCTCCCTCAGCACTCAGGTACACCTTGTAGACGCGGCCGAAACGATTGAAGTCATTGATGTAGTTCGAGCCCAGGAGCGAACCGAGCGTGGTATTGACATCACCCAGGGTGACCCCCTGTTTGAGAACCTTGTCACGGTCCACATCGGCAAAGAGCTGCGGAACCCCGGACCGGTAGAACGTCGCAATCTTCCCGATCTCAGGTCTCTTCCTCGCTGCAGCCATGAAGCGGTCCGACATCTCGGCCAGAGCAGCAGGGCTGTTCCCGCTGCGGTCCTGCAGCATGAATGTGAATCCCGCGCCGGTTCCGAGCCCCTGGATTGCGGGTGGACCGAACGCATAGACCGTCGCTTCCGGTATCTCTTTCGCGAAGCGGCGGTTCAACGTCTCCACGAGCTTGAAGGCGTGTTCCTCTTTCGACTTGCGCTCTTTCCATTCCTTCAAGGAGATAAAGAAACCGCTGATGTTTGACCCGGCCGTCTGCGTGAGGATGCTATAGCCGACGATCGTCGTGTAGTTGTCTATCCCTTTGGTGTCAGCGAGGATGGCTTCCACCTTCTGGCAGACCGCGTCGTTTCTCTGAATCGAGCTTGCATCCGGCAGCTGCATGTGGATCAGGAAGTACCCGTTGTCCTCTTCGGGAACGAAACCATTCGGCACGGCCTTAAAGAGCACCACGATAAGGACAATGATGATGCCGATGAAGACCATCCCTCTCATCATTTTCCGAATAATGATCGCGGAGAGCGAAAGATATCCGCCGGTGAATTTGTCGAAGACCTTGTTGAACCAGGTGTAGAACCGATCTAGCGGCGATTTCTTTCCTCCTTTCGGCTTGAGGAGCATTGCGGCGAGCGCCGGGCTCAGGGTCAGGGCGTTAAAAGCGGATAAAAGGACCGAGATTGCGATCGTGATGGCAAATTGCTGGTAGAGACGACCGGTGATGCCACCCATGAAGGCCACAGGAACGAACACCGCAGCCAGTACCAGCGCAATTGCCACGACCGGCCCGGACACTTCTTCCATTGCCTTCGCCGTCGCCTCCTTGGGCGAAAGACCTTGCTCGATATGATGCATGACCGCCTCGACCACGACAATCGCGTCATCCACAACGATCCCGATTGCGAGAACCATCCCCAGGAGAGAGAGTGTGTTTATGGAGAAGCCGAGCATAGGGAATACAATAAACGTTGCGACCAACGACACCGGGACGGTCAGCAGCGGGATGAGTGTCGCACGCCAGTTCTGGAGGAAGACAAAAACGACCAGGATCACCAGGAGCACCGCTTCAAAGAGAGTCGTAATGATCTCACTGATGCTTTCCTCGACTGCCAGCGTCGTGTCGAGCGAAATTTCATCTACGAGATCGGGCGGGAAGCTCTTCGCCTGTTCGGCCATGGTCTCCTTGATCTTCCCCGCCACCTCAAGCGCGTTTGACCCCGGAATCTGGAACACGGCAATGACCGCAGCCGGCCTGCCGTTGTTGCGGCCCACCTGGTTGTACAGAAGTGTCCCCAGCTCGATCCTTGCAACGTCACGCAGCCTGAGCTGTGAACCGTCCGGGTTGGTCCGGACCACGATATTCCCAAACTCATTCTCGTCCATCAAGCGTCCCTGCGTGCGAACCGTATAGGTGAAATCGGTGCCTGGAGGCGCCGGGGGGCCGCCGATCTGGCCGGCCGGGGATATAACATTCTGCTCCTGCACCGCCTTCACAACGTCCGGGACGGTGAGCCCAAGCTTGCCTAGTCGATCGGGCTTCACCCAGAGACGCATCGCGTAGTCGCTGCCGCCGAACAACTTGACGTCCCCCACACCCTTGATGCGGGCAAGGAGATCGTTGATGTTGATTGCCGCGTAATTACTGAGGAAGTTGTTATCGTAACTCCCGTTGGGCGATTTCAGTGTAACGAGCATCAGCGGAAAAACCAGGGACTTCTTGACCGTGACGCCGTAGTTCTTGACCGATCCCGGGAGCGAGGCCTGCGCCTGCGACACCCGGTTCTGGGTCAGAACGTTCGACATATCCAGGTTCGAGCCCACGTCGAACGACACCTGCAGGGTCAGTGTGCCGTCATTGGCGTTGATCGATTTCATATAAATCATATTCTCAACGCCATTTACCTGCTGCTCCAGGGGGGTGGCTACGGATTGCTCCACGTCCACCGATGAGGCACCGACGTATGTCGTAGTGACATTGATCATCGGAGGAACGATGTCGGGGAACTGCGAGATAGGGAGCTTGCGCATGACCACCAACCCGACAAGGACCATCACAATGGAGATCACCATCGCCACGATCGGGCGGTTGATGAAGAACTTAGACATGGGCTATTTTCCTCCCTCAGGCTGGTCAGCGGCCGCACTGGTATCACCCGGATAGGCAACGACTTTGGGAGATAGAATCATATCGGGTCGGACTTTCTGAATTCCTTCCACAACGATCCTCTCTCCCGGATTGACTCCCTGCTCGATGATCTGGAGGGTACCGAGCTTCGGCCCGAGTTGGATCTTGCGGAACTGTGCCTTGTTGTCCGCTCCCACGGCATAGACGATGTATTGCCCCTGGAGTTCTGTCACGGCGCGAGTCGGGATAACTGTTGCGCCTTTCACTTCATCGAAAACGGCGCGCACTTTTGCGAACTGTCCCGGCCGCATCATCCTCTCAGGATTCGGGAACGATGCCTCGAGAAGGAGTGTCCCGGTCGATGCATCGATCTGGCGCTGCAGATACACAAGCTGCCCCTTCAGTGGATATGTTGACCCGTCCGCCAGCACCATCTCAAATTCTGTCTTTTTCCTCGCTTGTTTTGCCTCTTTCGATTGGGCTGCAACACGGCGAACGAGATCGAGATACTCCTGCTCAGAAATCGAGAACCGAACGTGGATGGAATCAATCATGGATATGGTATTCAGAATCACGGGGTTCGGTGGCCGTCCGACGAAGTCGCCAACGCGGGCAGCCGAAATGCCAATCAGGCCATCAATGGGGGCGGTGACAGTTGCATAGCTCAAGTTGATCTCGGCAACCTTCAACGACGCCTCTGCAGCGTCAACCTCTCCTTTCCGCGACCCGGCCTCCGCCAATGCTGTCTCCAGATCCCGTTGACTCACGGCTCCGGCTTCCGCGAGGGGGCGGTATCGGTTCACGTCCGACTGCGCGCGCACAAGCAACGTACGAGCCTGGGCGACCTTCCCTTGCGCCTCGGCAACCTGTTGCCGGAGTTCACTGTCATCAATCGTATAAAGAAGTGCCCCTTTCTGAACCTCGGTCCCTTCCCTGAAGTGCATCGCGGTTATCCAGCCGTTGACACGCGCACGGATTTCGACGTCGACAGCACCGACGGTCTGGCCGACCCATTCTTTGGTGATCGGCATATCCTTCTGGATCACCTCGACCACTTGAACCTCAGTCGGAGCAACAACGACCTGCTCTTCCTTCTTGCAGCTGGACAGCATCACAGCCAGAAGGCTGAAGCTGACCAGGAGGCCGACAAGCCCCCGGCGGACGTAGGATAGTTTCACTCTGGATTCTCCTTGACAGTTACTCGGACACGTTTATTTACGAACATACCATCTTTGGCATCAGGGCTGGAGCCTATTCGCCTGATTGAGCTGATCGACAAGCAAAAGAGCGTACTCCTTGCTGAAGACGTCCAGGTCAATTGGATCGTAGGCAATAGACTGCATCGACCACTGGATCTGACCTGTTGCCGCGTCGAACAGATTACCCTCAAGGAAGTACTTCTTTTCAGTGGTATAGTACCCCGGGCTGGCAACGATTGGCCGCAAATCTCGATAGTACACTCCGAAACCACCATAGTAGGCATCCATTCCCAGCACATGCCGCTGTTCGCTCATCACATTGAGGAGGGACACCGTGAATATCGCGTCGCAGCCCAGGGCCTGAATCTTGGCCCACAGGTCTTCTTTGCTGGGACCACCCTCACTCACGAGACTGATCGGGTAGACGTCGACGCTTCGCGTAGCCCTCAACCCTCGTGCTGTTGCCACAGAGGCTACATCCGTCTCCACCGTCGTTCGAGCGACAATGTCCCCGGTAATCGCCAGGATAAACACTGCTGCGTACCGCTGTGTGCAATCCCGGGCAGGGTTCGTCCACACACTTGTCGCCTGCCGTGACGTTCGGGGCGACATCAGGTGGGGAAAGGGATTCTGCATGACTATACCTTTTGTCAATAAATGGAAACGACCGCGCTGCCCGCTCCTGTCCGGGGACCAGCATCGGAGACAGAACATGCGTCAACACAAGAACATTAACGATCATCCCCTACATCCCGGAGTTCGACCGGCGGGCGCACCGTTGCGCCACCCTGGTTTGCAGCAAGGAACTTGCCAACAAGCATCGACACCAGGATGGCAATGTACAGCTGCCCGCCTACGCCAAGAAAAACCGCGACGGTCTGGGCAGTTGGGCCGACCGGAAGAATGTCTCCATAGCCGATGGTCAACATGGTGATGAATGAGAAATAGATAAAATCCATGCCGGATGGCATCCCGGCAGGAAATTTGACCGATCCCGGGACCAGCGTTTCGACGATCGCAAAGGCCCCGGCCCCGACAATGCCTATCATCAGATAGCCGTCGATCGCCCCTATGATGAGCGGCAGAGTTATCCTCTCGCTCGTCGCAACCTGGTAGATCAGGGCACCAGTCATGATGAGGAAGAACCCGATCCGAAACGCGTTGACACCAGTGGCAATGAGAGGATGAACGAAGAATATGGGAATCCAACCGCTCACAAGTGTGAGGACCCCGAACCAACGGGTCGTCAGCGCTCCGCGCTTCTTGAACCGGAGACAATCGATCGCACCGACAAGCACCAGCGAAACGAGCGTCGCCCGCACAACTTCATTTTTCCTTTCACCGGAAAGATGAGGGGTAACGACAATCAGGAGAACCAGGAAAACCAGAAGGATCAGGAACCGGTTTTCATTGACGAGTCGCATGAAGGCATTCACAGGTGCCGCCGGGCTTTTCATTGCGGCCGATGCCCGCTACTTCTTCGGATACTTGCTCATGTCCAGTCCCGTGAGTTTGACGGGATCCAATAGCTCCTTGATCTGTGCGTCGGTCAGGATCTTCTTCTCCCGGATGATTTCGAGGATGCCTTTACCGCTCTTGTAGGCTTCAACCGCCAGCTCGGTCGCCTTTTCATATCCCACGATAGGGTTGAGTGCGGTTACGATGCCGACGGTGGTTTCCATGTAGTGCGCAAGAACCTTTTCGTTGACCGTGATGCCGTCGATGCACTTCGTGCGCATCGCGATGGAACCCCGATAGAGCAACGCCTGGGACTCAATCGGGGACAGGCCGGCGAGCGGCTCATATGCATTGAGCTGCAACTGTCCGCTGTGCGCCGCCAGGTTGACGGCATAATCATTCGCCATGACACGGAAGGCGATGATGTTCATGACTTCCGGAATGACCGGGTTCACCTTTCCCGGCATGATGGATGATCCAGGCTGCAGCGCGGGGAGATTGATTTCGAAAAGCCCCGCCCTTGGCCCGGATGCGAGGAGGATCAGGTCACTGGAGATCTTCGACAATTTTATCGCCACGCTCTTCAACGCGGCGGAATACACGACATATCCCTGCTGGTCCCAGGTTGCCGCCACCATATCCGTGGCCGGGACGATCGGCTTGCCGGTGAGTTTCGCCAGGTGTTCGGCGCATTTCTCAACGTACCCCTTCGGGACATTGATTCCTGTGCCGATTGCGGTCGCGCCCATGTTCTCCTCATACAAGTACTTCTCGGCATCCTTCAGGAATTTGATTTCACTTTCCAGCGACGCGGCAAAGGCGTGGAACTCCTGCCCGACAGTCATCGGTACGGCATCCTGCATTTCAGTCCGTCCCATCTTGACAATCGACAGAAAGGCGTCCCCCTTTGCACGGAACGATGCAACCAATTTCTGCAGTTCCTCGACCAACTTGTCGTTGCGCAGAATCAAGGCAACCTTGATTGCAGTCGGGTACGAGTCATTGGTGGATTGCGACATGTTCAGGTGATCGTGGGGGTCAATGATCTTGTACTCACCTTTTTTGTGCCCGCTGAGCTCGAGCGCGATGTTCGCCAGCACCTCATTGGCATTCATGTTCGTCGAGGTCCCAGCCCCGCCCTGGTACCAGTCAACTACAAACTGATCATGGTATTTACCGTCGAGGACCGCCTGACAGGCCTTCTCGATAGGGCCGAGTGTTTCTTTCTTCATGGCGCCGACATCGGTGTTTGCCCGGGCAGCGGCCAACTTGACAATCGCCCACGCTTCCACAAAGCCGGGATAGTGATTGATCAGGACGCCCGACAACTGGAAGTTCTCCAATGCCCGCGCCGTCTGCACGCCGTAGTACTTGTCCGCTGGAATCTGCTTCTCGCCCAAAAGGTCCTTCTCCGTTCTGAAGTTCTGCTGCGATGACGCCAGAGCGGTGAAAATGATCACGACGAACAGCAGGTACGCATTTGACGCAAGTCTGAATTTCATGGCTCGTTCCTTCCGTAGTTTTCGTTCAGAGCAGAATTTTGCCAATCACCAGGGCAAAAAGAGTGGTGGCTGCGACGGTGACAAGGCCAGGGAGCATAAAACTGTGATTCAAGAGATATTTCCCGATGCGCGTCGTGCCGGTCTGGTCAAAAGAGACCGCCGCAAGGACCGTCCCGTACGTGGGTAGGAAAAACGATCCGTTGACGGCGGGATACACACCGATAAGCGCGGCGGCCGGCAGGCCTATGGCCACGGCGACGGGCATCAGCGTTACTACCGTTGCCGCCTGACTGATCAGCAGAATGGAAAGGACAAAGAGTCCCAGTGCCAGCACCCAGGGCGCCTGCTGGATGATACCCGAAATACCGCCGACGATCTCCGGACGGTAGCCTTCAAAAAAAGATGACCCCATCCAAGAGACGCCGAGGATGGAAATGACGGCAACCACTCCTCCCCTCATGATGCTGTTCTTCACCGTCTCATCGGGCTTCGCTTTGAACAGGAGCATGATCAGACCCGCGGCGGCAAGCATGACGATCATGATCGCCTGCCCGATCTCGACCTGGCCCAGTTCGATCTCCCCCGCGTTGAAGACCTGATAATGCGGACGTAACTCGGGGAAAATGCCAAGCACCACCACGCTCACAATCGCCAGCAGAAAGAGCGCAAGTGAGCCGCGGGCGTTCCGCAACTTCTCTCCTGAGAACACAATCGGCTTCGTCGTGACGTCGAACTGGCCACCCTTCACCTTCTCCTGGAACACAGGATCCTCGCTGAGTTTCTTCCCTCGCCAGGCTACGGAGAGTGTGCCCACAAGAACTCCCAGCACTGTGGCCGGAATGATGACCATGAGGATATCCAGCAACGAAACCTGAAGGGAGGCCAATGCCCCCACCATGGCAACGGTCGCGGCACTGATCGGCGATGCGATCAGCCCTGACTGGGACGCTATGACACTCATCGAGAGCGGCCTTTCCGGCCGTATATCCGCTTTTGCTGAAACCTCGACGATGACCGGCATCAACGCGTAGATCACATGCTGCGTCCCGCTCGCGAACACCAGCAGGTACGTGACGAACGGAGCGATAAATGTAATATATTGCGGTTTCTTCGCCATGACCCTGCTGGCCAGTGACACCAGGTAGTCAAGTCCGCCGGCAGCCTGCATCGCAGCAAGCGCGGTAATAACGGCGATAATCATACCAAGCACGATAGACGGCGGTGAACCCGGTGGAAGCCCGAGCCCGAAGACGAGAATGAGGAGGCCTATTCCACCTGCTGCGCCTAGTCCAATGCCGCCGAGCCTGGCGCCCAGAAAGATGCAGACGAGAAGAAGGATAAGCGCAATCCACATGATACACCTCAAAAAGGGATCAGAAGAGCATAAGCGAGGAGCTGCCGACAAGGGGTCAAAAAGCCCGGGTGATCATTCTCCATAGGTTATCGATTATGGATAATTTGTGATCTGCTTCAACCGCGGGCCCTAGTACTCTTCGAAGTACTTCTGAATCTGGACAGGATCCTTGGTCTTCATCAGGGCCAGCTTCAGAAGGACACGCGACTTCGACGGGTTAAGCTCCCCTGCCGCGACAAGGCCCAACTTGTCGTCATTGATTTCGGAGTTCCGCCACGTACGGCCGGATGGAAGCCTGGTCGAACGAACGCAGACCACGCCCGCCTTCGCGGCGCGCGTCAGAGCATCCAGTGCCGGCGTCGTCATGTTCCCGTCCCCAACGCCCGCGATTACGATCCCTTTGGCCCCAAGCTTTACCGCTGCATCGATCAGATCTGCTGACATATCAGAGTTTGCGTACAGGATATCAACGCGGGGCATGGACTTGACATCCTTCACAGAAAACTCCGAGTCCAGGGTGTGCTTCCGGTATGGACCCCGGAAGAATGTCTGCTTCCCGTACAGCGTGGTGCCTACCAGCCCGTATTCGGGCGATTCGAATGTTTGAACATCCGTTGTGTTGGTCTTTGTGATATCCCGGGCACTGTGTATGTCATCATTGGCAGCGACAAGGACGCCTCGCCCCACAGCAGCGGGATCACCGGCAATAGCGACGGCATTAAAAATGTTCAGTGGGCCATCAGCGCTCAAGGCGGTCGAGGGGCGCATCGAACCGGTCAGGACGACAGGCTTCTTGCTCTTGACAACAAGCTGCAGAAAGTATGCTGTTTCTTCCATGGTATCGGTGCCGTGTGTGATCACGACGCCATCGATTGAATCGGCAGCAAGGACGACATTGACCCGGGCGGCGAGCTTTAGCCACACCGAGTCGCACATGTCCTGGCTCCCGATACTGGCAACTTGTTCCCCCGTGATGCGGGCGATATCTTTCAACGTCGGAACAGCGGCGATGAGGGCGTCTACGGTTACGGCCCCCGATGTGTATCCGACCGATGTCTTGCTATCCGCTGAACCGGCAATTGTCCCGCCGGTAGCAATAATGACGATATGGGGCAGCTTCTTTCCCTGCGTCTGTGCCGGCTGAACCTGAATGGTAATCAGGATCGCCAGAAGAATCACAATGCTTCTTCTCATGGGTCTTTACTCCTCATTTTTGTGGATGAAAGAACAATCCAAAGCTGATCCGTTAATCAGTGCGAAACTGACTCATTTCCGTGGTAGGCGGCCCGCTCGCAGGGGCGATGGTTCCTTTGTGTTTGGAACTGTTAAGGGGCACTCCACTGGTGTTCGAAGGGTTGGATCCATACCACCCCAAACATCCCAAGATCCATGCCAGCCCCCAAGATATGGTATAACGCTCCGGTAACATGTTTTTAGAAGATGACTTACGAGAATTACTGGGGAGACAAAAAGCAACAAAGGATATGTGCAAAAGGTCAATATCCAGTCTTCAGGTCGTCATCTGGTCCTTTAAGACCAGTAGCCAGTAGTGGAGCATGGGACTATGCCACATCCGTAGCGATGAAAAGATCCCGAAGAGAAGCGTTTATCGAAATGAGTCCCGAACCCCGCTCTCCAATCTGGTTCCGGGCTGGGTTAGCTTGGGTGACGAGCCAGGGTCGTCTCAGTAGTTTACGCCTTCGCCGGCTCCGGTTTGATTCTCCGCTCACCCGTGCGTATCTTTCTCCCGGAAAAGCCGGATTCCCCAACCATTATGCGTAAGGCCTCACATGACCAGTGACAATCTCGATTTCACGATCGAACGGCTTGGCGATTGCCGTATCAATTCGATGATGAAAGGGGTCCGGTTCACGGATGATTCGGTGCGGATAACCTATCATACAAATGTCGACGATATCCTGAGACTTACACGAGATGGTAGGGATCTCCCTTCCTTCGAATTGGCAGGGCCGCGAGCGAAGATCTTCTATGATCCCTCGCAATTGCGCTGCGGCATTGTGACGTGCGGCGGACTCTGCCCGGGCTTGAATGACGTCATACGATCGATAGTCATGAGCCTCCACTACCACTACGGTGTTGGGAAGGTCGTTGGTTTTCGCTATGGGTACGAAGGACTCATACGTCCGATGCGGCACGAACCGATGACCCTGACCCCCGACGGCGTCAATCGGATCAACGAAATGGGGGGATCGATACTGGGTTCGTCGCGCGGTCCCCAGAACCCCGGCGCCATGGTGGACACCCTTCAGGAGTTGGGCATCGGCATCCTCTTCGCAATAGGCGGGGACGGGACACTGAAAGGAGCCGCGAAGATCACAGAAGAAGCTGCGCGCCGTGGCCTCAAGATAAGCGTCATCGGAATCCCGAAGACGATCGACAACGATATCTCGTTCGTGCAGACGACGTTTGGGTTCGAAACAGCTGTATCGGAAGCCCGACGGGCTACATACGCCGCGAACAGTGAGGCAGAAGCGGCACGCAACGGAATTGGCATCGTGAAACTGATGGGCCGCGACTCTGGATTTATCGCTTCATTCACTGTCCTGGTCGACAGTCAGGTGAATTTCTGCCTCATCCCGGAGGTACCGTTTACAATGGAGAAGTTCCTTTCAGCGTTGACTGACCGTCTGAAGAAACGCGGCCACGCGCTCATCGTGGTGGCAGAAGGTGCGGGTCAGGACCTTTTGCCATTGAATGGTGGACGCGACGCCTCCGGAAATATCAAATTCGGGGACATCGGGATCTTCCTCAGGGACGCTATCAAAGGTCATTTCCAACGGATCGAAACCGAGGCCACGATCAAGTACATCGACCCGAGCTACACGATCAGAAGCGTACCGGCCAACGCCCACGATTCAGCATTTTGCCTGCTCCTCGGACAGAGCGCCGTACACGCGGGAATGGCCGGGCGAACCAACATGGTCGTTGGTTTTTGGAACCACCAATTCACGCACGTACCTCTCTCCCGCGCAGTGTCAGGCCGGAGAAAAGTGGACCCTGACGGGGCGCTCTGGAGCGCGGTCCTCGCTTCAACGGGACAGCCTGCTGACATGCTCTAGACATCATACGAGAAAGCGAACACCATTTTCAGCCTGGTTGAGGTCAGTGTTGTTCCCGAGGCCACAGTGTAAACCTTCCCTGTGGCAGCGTTGAGAATAGGATTATCGCTGAACGATATTGGACTGCTCCCGAAAGTATACCCGAGACCGAGCGTGATCTTCGACCTCCCAATGCTGAAAATTCCACCGCCAGTTACGCTGATATAGTCGATAGAACTTATAGCGAAATTTGTTCCCGCTCCCCCATTCAAACCTGAATTGTCTGTAATGATGCTGGCATACCAGGAAGTGTGCTCGCCCGAAACGTATTCGACGCCTCCACCGAAGTCCAGAACCGATTGGAGAGCAGCTGACAGGGTGTTTTGATATTGCTTGCCGGTCGACTGAGCGGCAAACGCTGCTGGTTCAAGCACATTGAACCTGCTTACCGCCGCGTACCATTCCGCCGAAACGTCGAATCGGAATTTGTCCAGCTGGTAGGAAGCTCCAACCCCGACCGCCCAGGAACTATGATAGAGTGAAGAGAGCTTTTCCTGATAGTCTGCCACAAAGAGCTGATCGGGAACGCCATCCCCGTTCGCATCGAGCCCGCTGGACAGCGCGTTAACGTAGGCAGAACCGCTACCAAACAAATTCAAGCTGGATGTGGTGAGTGAAACCCCCAGGGAGAGCGGCGAAAGGTCGACCGCCAACCCCGCTTTCCACAAGACACGGACATTGTAGTAGTCATAATTGTTTTCGTATGTCAGTCCCGCAACTCCGCTAGAGTCTGTCAGGGCAGTCGTTGACAGCGTCACACCTTTTGTTTGTGACCGTAGCGCGAAATATGTCGTTACGCCGATCCCAACTACCGGGCTCAGGGCCCTGGACCAGGTGAATCCGGCCCATATCTCGCTAAGATTCTGGAGCAATGCAGCTTGCTGTGAGACTGAACCCGAGCCTCGGACACCCGGTATAGTCTCCTTGGTGCCAACAAAGCGCCACTGGAGGTCAACATTCGCACGCTGGCGTGTCAGGAGGGAATACGCCAGGCGGTCCGCCGAACTACTGTCCGCCGCGAGACGCCCAGCCACGAGGCTGGGTGAAACGTCGAACCCGAAACTGGAAATCTGTCGCTTCTCGACCCCTGAGCCCTCAAGCTTCAATGAATTTCCTTCATAAACACCAGTGCTCAGGAGGAGACCACCCGCTTTGTTGAGTCCGAGTGCTCCCGGATTGTAATATGTTGCGCTCAGGTCCGAAACACTACCGATAACTGCGCCGCCAAGGAGTGTCGATCGGGTACCGTATTGAAGGTTCCAGTACTGTGTATCCTGAGCCCGTGCGGATTGCAGGCTGACAATCAGAGCGAGGATAATTGCGCTTGACAGCCAAGAGACGTCACGACAGGTACTCCTATCATTGGCATTTCTCATGATGAACCTCCAGTTACATCAAATGAATCGGGCAGTATAGCCAGGCATACTACCCGACAACAGATTTCGACGACACCGGGATCTCTATCCCCGTATGGTATCAGGCTTCAGCACTTGCCAGCCACCCCTTGAACAGACTGTATCCGAGGCTTAAGACCACAGCTCCTACGAACAATCCAACCACGCCAATGGCGATGAAGCCTCCGATGGACCCGATAAGAACGATAAGCATGGGAGCTTCTGTACCCCGCCCCAGCAGGAGAGGCTTTAGAAGATTGTCGCTGATTCCGACAAAGACAGCCCATATTGTGAACAGAACCGCAGGCAGTGTATCAGCGGTAGCCCACATATAGATCGCTGCCGGAAGCAGAACCGGGAGTGTGCCGATCTGCACGACGCAAAGTATCAGGCAGAGAAAGGCCCAGAGCCCGGCACCCGGTATTCCTGCAACCAGGAGTCCCAGGCCGGCCAGCACGGCTTGAATGAAAGCAACGCCGAGAATGCCGCGGAACACGCTGCGCACGGTCGAACCTGCAACACGAACGAGATCGTCTCCTCCCTGCCCCGCCAAACGATGCGCAAGGCTGTGCAAGAATCGTTTGCCTCCTTCCGCATACGCGAGCATCACGCCAGCAATGATCACCGAAACAAAAAAGAGAAAGACTGCAACGCCCATTTGCCCGGCAGCGGAAAGGAGCCACATTCCCGCCTCCTTTATCTCGGTAGCATATTGCACAAGTGTCTTACCGAGGTTTTGCGCAGCTCCCGCCCAGAGGGCGGACAGCTGCTTTCCGATCACGGGCCAGGACTCAACAGAAGGAGGAGGCGGAGGAATTGTCAGCGCCCCCTCCTTCAACTGGACCGCCAGCCCGTTGAGTCCACTGATGAATGTACCTGCCAGAAGCCACGCTGGCACAATCATGATCAGAAGCATCATGACCGTCATAATGGTCGCCGCAAGCCCTCTGCGGCCGTGTAAGCGGTGTTCGATCTTCAGGTATGTGGGATACGCTGCGACCGCGATGATCATCGCCCAGACGATTGGCCCAACAAAAGGAGATACGATGCGGTAGCAGAGTAGAACAAGGACGCCGATGACCGCGATCCTGATGCTCGCCTCGACAACTTTGGAAACGAAGAGCTTTTCGTCCGACCCACCGTTGGCTGTTATTAACGACATGGTTTCTCCTTTCGACGTAGTAGTGAAATCTTTTCCGTCCAACGAAACCCGATCCTCCGATCAATCCTCTGGCACACGCGTGCCTGTAACATCCTCAACCCATCCCGCGACATGGGCACCCAGGAGGAGCCCGATCACCATAGCTCCGACAACGAAAGCTGCTTTTACGAAGAGGGCCACCGAAGTCGCAACCACGGCAGGATCCGCACCCCTACCGGCCGCCGATATCGCGAGTGCCCCTGCAAAACTCTCATAGATGAAGAGCCCGGGCATCATGGGCACGGCCCCCGCAAAAGCAACGGTCGCAAAGGGAAGTCGAAAGCGATCAGCAGCCACCGCCGCGGCCACTCCAATAGCCAGGCAGCCCAGCAATGTCGCAAGCACCTGACTCATGCCTTGCTCCATGCCAGCATACCGAATCCCGTGGCCAACCATCCCACAAACAATCGCAGTCCATAGCACATGCCTCGGCGTGTTGTAAAAGGCACCGAATGCACAGGCTGCCAACCCGGCCAGCACCATATCCAATGGAAGTGTAAGCTGCATCCCGGCAGAAGAAGTCGCTGTGAGACCTGAGGTTTCCAGCACAGTCCTCACCCCGGCAAGCACTCCCAGCGCCGCAGCAACCAGAATGGTCACGGCAAGGGCCAGGCGAGCAAGCCCAGCCTGCATGTGATTCTCCAACATTTCCTGGGCGCCCAGAATCAAATGAGGCCCCGGTACAAGCATGAGTGCAGGAACGACCAGACAAATTCCAGCGGTTTCGGTCCAGCCGAGACGGATGGCAATGCCTCCAAGAAGTGCGCCGATCAGTCCAGCAGCAAAAGGAAGCACGAAGAACGACATGTGCCGTCTACCAAGTTCTTTTCGCGCAACTAACCCCAGCGCAGAAGCGACACCGCTCACTGCCATTGCTCCCCAGTCAGCACCGAGGATCCAGGCAAGTGCCGAAGCACCGAGACCGAAGATGAGAGCAAGCAACCAGAGCCCATATTCGGGGGCCTTGCGTTCGATCTTCTCGAATTGCTCGATCGCGTTCTCCAGATCAATGCGATCGGTGCAAAAGTCGTCTATTACACGCAACGTGTCGAGGTTGACCGTGGCGTTGAGGCGGAGTTCAGGAGCAGTAACGCGGCAGGCCCAGCCGTGTTGTCCGAAGAGATGAATCTCACGATACGTCACGAAGGCAGACGCTTCGATGCCAAGGTGCTTCGCAAGCCGTTCCATCTGACGCCTGATCATTTCGCTCCGCGCGCTATATCCCAGCAACAGGCGTGCGGCCGATTGAAGCAGATCAAACACCCTATCAGGAGGCATCATCGGCTTTCCAGGAGCTTCTATGGGCGTCGATTGCGGAGTCATCTTACAATTGCGTCTGGATCCGTCCCTGAAAGAAATGGGTTATTCCACTGGTGCTGAACCGGTCAAGAGAGCCGATCCCATAAGTGAATTCCAGCCTGACTTGATCAGAGAGGTGCCAGTTGATCATGGGGGTAATCCTCCAGAACTTTCCACCGTGAAGAGTTCCGCTGTCCAGGTCGATATAGGAAAAACGCAGCACAGCCTCCCACGCTCCCGGCCCCCCATCAAACACTGTTTTCGAAGGAGAGACGGCCTTGAAAAATCCGCCGATCGTGTTGTAGGCGCGCGTCTCGCCTGTGATGAGCCAGGTCGCGACTATATCGCCTCCGTGAAACAACGGATTCCCCGCGTCCGGAGAGCTGACTTTCTGGAAGAAATATTCCGTGCCCATCAGAAGAGGGCCATTCTGGTAATATGCTTCCCATCCCAGCATCGATGTATGATCGGCTGGAAATTTCCCGGTATCGACGAAGTACGGAGCGATGTTCACTTCTGGTCGCGACCGAAGTTGTACTGTGCCGTTGTTCACATTTCCATAGCGGGCGTTCAAACCAACGTGCAGAAGCGTTACACCTTGGCCTGGAAGGATCGGCAGCCAGGCCAACCGCACAACAAATTGGTGTTCGTAGGTCGAGAAGGACTGACCTTCAGAGATCCGATCGCCAAACCACCCGATGTTCCAGAGCACCCGGTGACTGGGAAGATAGCCAAGCCACTTGATGCCGTCAGCAAGAATCGGGACAGTCGCGTCAGTAATGGTCGCTCTCTCCATTGTCCAGCCCGCATAGCCGACCATGACTTTGTTGAGAGAGAAGCCTTCCTTCGTCCGACCGACAAAGACGTGTCCCCACAACTCTGGAATCGCCACCATGATCCCGGTCTCGCGGAAGAGCCATGAATCTGCCGCACCATCATACATGATGCCGCAGGTCCAGGTCACGTGCCGCTCGAATTTCAGTGCACCTTTCAGTAGAATGCGAAAATCCCTCACCTTTACGCCGGGCTCCATTTGAATCTGGTCCCGGCTTTGTTGATTCTGCGAAAAAGTCGCAGCATCCACAAGGAAGCCAAGCCCAGCCCGTAGTGAAAACAGCGGTCCGTCATACTCATTCCACGCCACGAGACTTCTCGCCGGTGGCTCAACTGACGCTTCGCCTGCAACAATGGTGTCTTCAAGTGCAGAGCCTCCGGCTCCCCCAGTCGGTCCCTGGGATCTGGCAGATGCCGGTGGGAACATGAGGATGCCTACAACGAGGACCGAGGTTGTCTTGGACTTCCATGTTTGGGATCGCATAGTCCTGATCATTGCCTTATTCTGAACTATTGACAGTCAGGATTAACCAAGATCCATCATATGGCGTTTGATAGTCTTTGCCCACGAATGCAGCTTGCGCAGTACCTGACCTCTTCTGCCCGGGGAGGTGTGTTCTCATCAGGCAGGCGCCTTCGGAATTGATGATTTCAGGTAGGTTTCCACTGCCGTTTCAAGATTGAAAAACATTCTCTCGTGTCCCAGAATCTTGCCGAGCGGAGATCGTCGGACGGTCGCCAGCACCTCAGGATTCAGCCCCACCAGCCAGAGGATCACATTGCGCTCCCGCATTTTCCTCTCGGCTTCGGAAAGCGCTTTGAGCGCGGTATACTCGAGGTCGATTACAGCGCGCATATGGAGCGCGACGACCTTTGGGTTCCCCTTGTCGACAAACTGGTCAATTTTCTGTATGATCTGACCTATATTCATGAAGAAGGCTCGTCCTTCCATACGAAGGAGCAACAACCCCGGGAACGTTTCGTCTTCCGAGTGCGCTTTCGAGAGCGGGCGAAACACATTCGTCCCCTGCTTCCGTCCCAACGCAAACACGCGCGGGTTAGTCGCCTGGTATGCAAGAGCTACGAGCGATACTGCTATGGCCACAATAATCCCTTTGAGCGTGCCCAGCAGTACGACTCCAACGAGGGCCACCAGGGCCCACAGGAATTCCATCCGCCTGATTTTCAGGACGGCCCGGAACTCCGCAGGCTGAATCAGTCCAATGGAGTAGACGATAACCACCACTGCCAGAGTCGCCTCTGGCATGAGACCGAGAAGTGGGGCAAGGAATAACATTGTCGTCAGCGCCACCGCGGCAGTAGCGATCTCCGCAACCTGGGTGTGTGCCCCGGCGCGTCTGTTCACCGCAGTTTGTGACGTGCCGCCGCCTGGGGGGAGAGACCCAAACAACGCGCCCCCAGCACCTGCAAGGCCTGTCGCAAGCAGCTCCTGATTTGGATGGGGAGCCGGCTCATCGTTTTTCGAAAACGCTCTTCCTGCGGCAATCGTCTCGGTGAAGCTCATTAGAGCGATGCCCAATGCTCCCGGCCAAAGCTGCGCCGCGAAAGAGAAATCAGGCAGTGTCATCGATGGGAAGCCGCTGGGAATCTGACCGATCGTCGCAATGCCCACATCGTGCAACCCGAACATTGCAACACCACCAATCCCGATGGCTACTGCAAGGAGCGGGGCTGGCACCTTCGGGGCAAGGCGTTCTGTTACTACCAGGACGGCAACAGTGATGGCCGCCAGGACTACGGTGGGGCCCGAGAACTCAGGGAGATGGCCCACAAGTCCAACGACGTTGGTGATGAAGGATCCTTTCGCGAAGTGCACTCCCAGGAGCTTCGGGAGCTGGTCCATCACAATCACCAGGCCGATCCCTCCTTTGAAGCCGATGAGCACCGGTTCTGAGATGAAGTTTGCGAGGAACCCCAGGCGGAACAAGGACGCCAGGAGCAGTATGCCTCCCACCATGAACGTGAGCGTTGCCAGGGCCTGCACCAGCAACGCGGGATCGCCATCTGGCACAACTTGGGAGAGCTGGGTGCCCACAATGACGGCGATCGTCGCGGTAGTGCTGACACTAAGCGGACGAGACGTGCCGAACAGCACGTAGATCAGCATCGGGAAGAAGGCAGTGTACATTCCAACTTGTACCGGCATTCCCGCCACCGTGGCGTAGGCCAGGGCCTTGGGAATAATGACGGCGGCTGTCGTAACCCCCGCGATGATATCCGGACGCAGCCATCTCTTCTGATACCCGACGAGTGTGTCCAGCATAGGCGTGACCAGAGCCTTCAAAGTGATCCAATCCGGAGGGCTTTCTAAATCGTTCTTCCCCCCTCTCAGCAGTCCAAGATCCATGCCAACGGCGGAACCCGACCGATTGCAGTGTAACGCATTAAGATAAAAGGACTTGGAGCAGACAGAAGATTTGGAAATCCAGACGCGACTTGGAAAAAGGTCAATATCTAGTCTTGGGGACGGCATCTTGTCTTTGAAGAACAGTAACCAGCGGTTTTCCAAGGAACGAGGAATTTGGATTGAAGGCCCAACCCGAGCTGGCTATCCGACTGAAGATTCTCTCAGAGACCGAATGCCAGCAAACAAAACTCTTTTGTGACGAAGTCGGTAAGATGCTCCACGGTTTGGTAAACTCGATCCGCCACAGCCACCAACCACTAACTAATTACTAGCTACTCTTTTTGCTAAAACATGGACATCTGCCATCCTACGGACAAGGTCGTGAAATTCGCGCCGATCCGGACAATGGCTCCCGTGCTATACCCGATCTTCATAGAGTGCCGCTTCGCCAACGGAAAGACGAGCGTTCCCCCGAAACGCATGTTCTTCTGTCGATCATCCTTGCCCAAGCCGTTCAGGGTGGATCGGCCTCCGGCATAAAATGTCATGTCGAATGCCGCCCATAGCGTGGGCAGGACGTTGTAGCTCAGGTGACCCTGGAACGCCGCCATTGGATCCTGAGTTCGTACTGCCGTACCCGGGTAGAAGGATTTGTTGGTGGTGAACAGCCAGACACCGGCGTATAGATCCACTAGCCACTTTTCGCCGAAGGGGTGTGACAATGCAACCTCGGGCTTGAATGCCCACCGGTTGGCCCCCAGGTTGATCAGTTTTTCAGGGAAGTATTGCCCCGACGGCACGACGACAGTCAGACTCGCGCCCAGGATCGTCTCATGCGGAGCGTTGGCAAATTCCTCTATCGTCCTGGCCGGAGCGCCCCACAGCAACATCGAGAGCCGAACCCGAATGTCCGAGAGACCCGAGCGGCTGATGGACTGTGGCTGTCCCGTTACGAGCGCCGATGCCTTGGCCCAGCTGTATGGCAGCGCGACGAATGCCTGAGCAGTCTGGCCGAACAAGCCAAACGTGCGCCCGACGCCAAGCAACGGTGTTCCGACGGTTGCCTGAAGATCCTCTATTGGCACTGTAGCGTCCGTCACCACACCTCCATGTGAGTAGGAGAAGCCGACGGAGAGGAAGGTCATGTCGACCGGCACGCTGGCGTACGCCCTCGGATCAAGATCTTGCGCGAGTGCGTCCGCCGCAAGGAAGACCAGGCAAAAACCTGCCAGCGAAGAGCAAAGATGTTTTGCGGTTCCTTGCATCATGCTTTGCCGTGTCATTGAGAACGTCATCAGAAGTCAGTATTCATCAAGCCACCGACTATCTGTTGGATCGCTCACTTCATGTTTGCCCGGACATCCACCAAAGCCTGGTCAAAACTTTCGATGCGGATCAAACCCATTCTCGGATATTCCATGTCGATGATGACATAGACAGTAACAGTGAGGACCAGTGCGAAGGCGACTATATGGATCCAGCTGCGAGCCCTGCCTTCTGCCATGCCAAACCCGGCGAGCAATGAGCAGACCAGCGCCAGCGTGGCGAGCAAGATAAAGATGATCGGCGGAGGGTGTAGTTGGGTCGCCATGGCACGTGTGTTCGCGATATCAAACATTGCGTTCAGCGCCGGCAGGAGGAGCATTGCGGCCTGCGGGTTCGTTCCCTCCTTGGTCGCCCCGATTGAGAGCTTCCAGATGTCTTGTTGGAGATCCGTTGCCGTCTCCATGCGGGGCATCACCCCGGCAACAGTCGGCAGTGTCTCGTAGGATTCAAGCCGGGCATCAACATAATGGCGGAACTTCTCCCTGATCGCTGGTTGAGCCGCCTCAGGGAGCAGGTCGATTCGGAGGTATGCGGTGCCGATGTTGTTGGCTTCATCGACAACGAGCTGGCGCTTCGCATCAAATCGTGCGGCGGCCCCTGAGAATGTGAACGCAATGACCAGTCCCATCAGCGCAAAGAGTGCCCCCTCGACCACGCCCAACCCTGCCACGGATTTCTCGGGATGTTTTGCCATCATTCGCAACCTGAGGCGATGACCCACTTCAAGGAACAGGACCATCCCCAGGAAGAGCCCGATGAGAGTACCTGCGCCCAGAATCTGAGAAGCCTGCATGTATCCTCCCGTTTCAACACTATTCATTGAACTTCATTTCGGTTCTTCGAAGACAGCCTCAACAATTCCATCATGGATCGCGCGTTTGAGTGCCGCATGGTCCTTTTCGTTCTGGTCGGCGTAGGCAATGGAGAAGTCCGCCAATGCCTGGTCGAACGTGTCGCTCCGGCCAAGATAACCGCTCAGCATGACAGCCAGACCAGAGCGAGCATGGGAGAGCGCCAGAGCCCTTCCGCACCAGGCGGAGTAGAAATCCATCTCGGTCGCGCCAAAGGTCTCCACTCGGATGCTGATCTTGATATCCCTCAGCTGACGGACGAAGAAATGACGCCCCCTGACACCCATGGTCCACCCGAGGAACATGTCGCTGGCAGACTGCATGAGCCGGTAGCCGTTCACAACGCGCTGGCCATGATTGGAGAAGGTGCTGGCGCCGGCGAATGGCTCCAGGACCGACGCGCGCGCCTCTTTGACCTGGAGGAAGAGGGGGTCGCCTTCGTCGGCCATAAAGAGGAGCACCCAGCATGAGGTCCCAACGCTCCCGATGCCCACCACCTTGATGGCGGCGTCACGGAGCTCAAATCGGTCGAGCAGTGACTGGTGGCTTGGCGACAGGCTGTCGCGGTACGCGGCGAGTGCTTCCATGACGGCACTCTGGACTTTCCCCGGGGGATAACCTTCGGCGTGGAAGATCGTTGGGAGCTCATCCCTGATGACATGGATCTCCCCTTTCTGTTCCACCAGCTTCGGAAAGATGTCCTCCGCAATGCTCCGAGCCCGCTCTTTCTGAAGGCGCTTCAGAGCCCGCTGACGCATTTTGGGATCCTTGATGTCCGCAACCAGGTCATCCGCCCCGAGTGCGACATACCAGAGCTCCAGCGTTTTCATCTGGCTATACTCGGCCATGGATTCGCGGTAGGTGCGAACACAGGTCTTCACCACATCCCTGGCACCGGCATCGCTCAGCCCATTGTCCCGGCAGCCAACAACGAAGCTTGCGGCAAGACGTTTGATGTCCCACTCCCACGGGGCCGGCAGAGTTTCATCGAGGTCGTTGATGGCGAAGATCACTCGTCGTTCGGGAGTCGCGAATCCGCCGAAATTGCACAAGTGCGCGTCACCGCAACACTGGACGCGGATTCCCGAGACAGGTGTGGAAGCCAGGTCAGTGGCCATGGCAAGCGCCGAGCCCCGATAGAAGGTGAATGGTGATCGCGCCATACGCCCGTGGCGGAGAGGGAGCAGATCAGGCAGCCGCCCTTTCTCAGCTTCCAGCAACAAGTCTACCGGATCAGGGCGCTTGGCAGACGGCTTCCAGGCGGCGTGCGAGCTTCGCGGACAAGCCTTCCGCAAGTTCTTTCCCATGGCATAACGTTCTGCCCACGGCAAGTGACGGGGAATTTCCAGGGGTGGTTTGGCTACAGCGTGCGCTACCTCTGTTTCAGATACCAGGATACCATTTTGCATGGATCTATTCCTTCCATGAGAAGAGAGTTCGACAAGGTGGCTTTGGCAAAGGCTCTTGATTCGACTATGTGTGGGGGAGCGAATTGAATTGAAACGGGACCAGCAAACTAGGACTTGTAAGTCACACGTTGTACACAGCGAAGATAGTGGCTATAAATGAAAAGAGCAACTATTGCTTCTTGATCGTTCTCATTGGGGAACATCCGCAGCAGAGCGAGAACCATGCTTGGTGTGCATACACGTTGACGACCACTTTGAGGAAAGAAGAATTGCTATCCAGAATCTACTTCCAGACAAAGGGTGAAAAAGGATGATAGGAAGTGCTGAGAGCTGAAGGGAGAGACAAATGGGCTGGAAGGTCGTCCCCGGATGCTATGTTGTCCTGAACACCGCTACCGGCCTCTGTTCGGTCCGGGTGAGCAAGAAAAAAGTCGTGACTGGTGCTTTGCGCTGATTCTCAACTTTGTCGAATCCGCAGCGGCAGGCCTGTTTCCCGCGCAACCGACTCAGCCGCCTGCTCCCCACCCTTGTTGAACGGCCAGACGAAGAGCTCTCTGATGGGGTAATCTTTCTGTATCGACCGGACGGCATTGATGGTGAGTTTCTTCGCCATACCTTTCCCACGGAATTCGGGCAGCACAAGAACCGAACAAAGATAAAGCGCTTCCAGGGTTTCGCCGACGGGAGTCGACCAGAGAAGTTCCCGCTCGGTAATTTCTTTCCGCAGGAAACGCTCCATCAAGTCATCCGTGGTGGGAAAGACAAGAACCCAGGCGAGCGGGCCGTCTTCGTTTGACTCTTGTGTCATGGCGGCGGGATGCAGCGCCCGGAGGCGCTCGACATCCTCCGCTGTCACGGAGATCTGTTCAGGATCGTTCTTTGCGTCGAAGACTTCCGTGGCAAGAGCGATCAGGCGTTCATGGTTTGTCATAAGAGCAGAAGTCAGTGGTCAGGAATTGTCAATCGACCATTTTCGATTCTCAATTCTCTGACCTCTGACTTCTTGTTACTACCTCCTTCGTCCTCCCCCACCTCCGCGTGGCGCGCTCCGTTGATAGCTTTGCGATCGCTGCGCGCCTCGTTGACGCGACTGGGCGTCCCGGTCAAGCGAACTTGTACCTGTATTCGACGGCCTCTGTTGAGCGGAGCGGTCGGCCGTCGAGGGCTGCTGCGACGGCCGTGAACTGGTATTTGACCAGTTGTTCCCTTGCCGTTGCTGCCAGCCGTCATTTGATTTCCGATACACCTCTCCATTGCGGTCAGCGTAGACGTTATTGGCTTTCCCCTGGGCCGCCGACGGGGCCTGGCGGTTGGCCGGCTGTGTGGAGGGAGAGGTACGCCCCTTGTTTTCGGGCCGGTTGTAAAGATTGTTCGATGGCCTCGTCGCAGGCTGAGTTGACGGCCTGGCACCCGGCTGAGCCGATGGCCGTCCGGCCGGCTGTGTTGAGGGCCTGGCACCCGCCGATCCCCTGTTGGGAGGCTGCCGGGGATTATATCCACCGGGACCATAGGGACCACCGGGCCGGCTTCCCGCGTGATACCCCGCCCAGAATCCGGCATTGTATCCATGAGAATACCCGTGTCCATACCCGGCCCACCCAGCACTCATCCCAACAAACCCAACGCCCCAGCTCATTCCAAAACCCCAGCCAGTGTATGGACTATAATGGACGCTGAAACCGTACGTCACCGGATGCGGATAGTACGCGTATGGACTGATGTAGGGTGGATAATACCAACCGGTGCCGTACACCACAGTGCCGCCGTAAGCATAGCACCCCATGTAGGCCGGCGTGTATCCAACATACACCACCTCCGGTGTCGACTCATACACATAGACATATTTTGTATTGTACATGGGCGACTGAGGAGGTATGCTATCGACCTGAGCTGGCCGCGTATCAGAGACCTTCCAGGGACCTTTCGCCGATGGGGCAGCAAACCAAACCCCCTGATCGCATGCGAAGTATTGTCCTTCAACGAGTAGAACCTGCGACGACGTATTGACGGCATATAACATGGACGTCCCCTCGACAGGTTTGAACTGGGGCTCGCCGTCGTATGACACTTCAAGTTTTGCCTCGCTTCGTTTGATGGCCGCCGTCTGAGGCATCTGAGCATCATAGTATGCTTCAGTCGCCTGCGGAGTACCCGGCACATGAGCGAGGACCTCCCCTTTCGGTCCCTGCTCCGTAATCTCAGCGAAATTCTTTGGAAGTGAATCAGGCGGAACCCACGTCCACGGACCTTCTTTCAGCGAAGGGCTGCTGAACCACCGCCCCGAGAGAAGGAGGAAATACTTCTGCAAAGCGATATCCATGAACACATCGCTCTCGGTGTTCGTCACGTACATAAGTTCATCGCCGGCAATGGGGGCCAGGTTGGGTTTGCCGATCGTAACGATTAACTCCGCCGGAACGGTGGAAACAACAATTTTCGCCTTCTTCAGTTCGTCAAGAGAAACAGCCGGCTGATCCGCAGGAGGTTTGGCTTGCTGCTTCGTTTCTTTCTCCTTGAAGAGATCCTCAACCTCGCTCGGCGGAGACTTGATATATTCCCATTCGCCGGCGATCAGATCTTCCGTCGTAAACCAAACGCTCGTTCCGTAGAAGAAGTACTCCTTATCGTCAGGATCATAGACGATCGGAAACGTCGTATTGTACACCCGTTCGAGCTCCGTGTCCTTGATCTTCTGTGTCCGGGGATTGCCATCGATGGTGATCAGGATGGCCGGCTCCGTCATCACAATGATCTTCGGCGGATCGTTCTTGAGCGCTTCCGCGGATTTCTGCTGGAATTGGGTCTGGTCGATGGCGGCAAGGAGCCGGTCGAGAGACATTTCCAGGTCCAGGTCAGGTATTTCATCTTCGAGAAATTCGGCCAGCTTCTTCTCTTGCTCCGGCGTGCTGTTCGGGAACTTGACCTTGTCGACATGGATCTTATCGATTTCCACCATGCGATCATCCCGATCGATATCGAGGATTGCGGTAAACCAGACCGCCCCGAACGCGGGAGTGTCTGATCCTTTCTTTGCCACAGACACTGCCATACGCGCTTTCAACTCGATATCCTTGAGCGATTCCGGTTGAGGCTGATAGACAACAACGATCCAGTCTTTCTTTTTAAACTGCTGCGGCCATCCCTCGTCAGCGGCAAGAGAGGTGAGGGGTGCAAGCAGCATCGCGACGATGGCGACGAATCGGACATTCATAGCATTGACTCTTCTTATGGTCAACAATCAGGAGTGGTTCGACAAAAGTATTGAAAAACCAGAGGAATTGCAACCTGCCGGTTGGCCGTACCTCTGTGTTGATAGCGGGGGGCTTGTAGGAGATCTGGCAGGAGACGATGACGATGGAACGGCTCACTGAGGTGCGCAAGATCAGAGGGCTCATTGCGACAAGAGTCCTGCTGCGAACTGCTTGGATCACCGCGTAGAATATCGGCTCATCGGCTCGGCACCTTCCAGAGCCCCTCCCTGCAATGATACCCTGCGTGAACGGAGTAGCATCCGGAACAACCTGTGCTAAATCCCCGCGACAACGCCGAAGCTGATCATGGGCTGCCAAGCCTCGTAAGGGGAATTCGAATCCTGAAGCACGTCGAAGAGCACTTCTATGAAGAGCGCAGTCGAGGGAGAAATGGATTTGTAGTAACCCGCTCCCAGATAGAGGAACGGAACCCAAATACGCTCGGTTTCCAGGTGCGTGGTCTTCGCCCCGTAGTTGATGTACGCAAATTCGGCGTGCAGGTAGGCTTGCGGAATGAACCGGAAGCGGCCAAAGACGCTTGCCCCGTAGTTATGCCAAGTCACGGTGGGGTCGTAGCGCTTGTCGTTGATGTACTCATAGCCCAGCTTGAACCCTCCGGAAAACTTCTGGTTGAAGTTGTAGCCGACCATCGGCTGCACGCTGAGGCGAAAGTAGCTGCCAAAACTCACGCCGAGGCTTCCACCAAAGAACACATTGCCCTTAGCAGCAGGAGCTTCTTTCACCGCGGGTTCCACTTGCTGAGTCGCCGCCGGAACCTGTTTCGCCGTCGAGTCTGGTTGCGGGCTCACCGCCGGAACCACTTTTGCCGTGGTGTCAACTTGCTGACCCGCAGCCGGCAGCGCCAGCAGAAAAAGCAGGACGAACGTTGTAACAAATCGCTTCATATCATGAATCCTTTCGGTGTGGTAGAGAGTGAATCTATTCGGCAGGAACACGCGCAATGTACGAAGGACTCCGTCAGGATGCAACCGGCACCTGCACCTTTAGACCGGAAGGATTTGATTCGTTCCCTCGCAAATCGCGACTGCCAAGTGATACCCTGCCCTCACAAGGGGGCATTGATTCTTCCAGCCAAACTCCCCGGAGACCGCTGCGGAACAAGCCGGCGGCCCTTTGTGTTTGATAAAAAATGCCCTCTCTGTTGGCACATGTAAATCGAAAATTCTGGAAGGATATTCATGAATCCATACGCCACTGAGACCGCGCTCGAAGGGGCGTCACCGGCACATCCTGAAGTACAGCGTATGGGGGAGGCACTCAACAAGCTCCGCGGAACGATGTTGGCCCTCGACTAGGAAACCCTGTTCCAAGATTCTGTTCGAAGAAGGGGGCATTAATTTGTTCGCCGAATGCACGAGAAACGGCGGTTATTCATAGCGAAGACTCTCTACCGGATTGGCGACGGCAACCTTCCGCGTGTGGTACGCCACAGTCAAGAGCGCGATGATCAGTGCGGCCAGCCCTGCAACCAAAAAGTCACCCGGACTCTGATTTATCCTGTACGCAAAAGTCTCCAGCCACCGACGCATCGAGAGATAGGCCACGGGCCAGGCAATCACAACGGCGATCAAGACAAGCTTCACAAAATCCTTCACGAGAAGGACGCTGAGGCTCGGCACCGAGGCACCAAGCACTTTCCGTATTCCCATTTCCTTTTTCCGCCGTTCCGTGGCGTACATTGTAAGTCCCAGTAATCCGAGACAGGAAAGGAAGATGCCCAGCGACGAGAGAATTCCAAAGACCGTACCGAGGGACTCATCGCGCCGATAGTAACGGTCAAGGCGCTCGTCGAGGAAATACCACGTGAATGGTTGTCCTCCGCTGAACGACGTCCATTGACGACGAACATCTTCCACAACTGCACGCGAATCTCCCTGCACCCGGAGCACGATGCGCGTGGGAGCGCCGCGTGCCACCTGCACCACCATGGGAAGAATCGGCAGGTGGAGCGGCTCGTAATGGAAATCCTCGGTGACACCGACTATGGTCAGTGCTCGTTCCTTATCACCAAAATAGGCGATCACCCTCCTCCCTACCGGCCGGTCATAGCCCAGCAACCGGGCGGCAGACGCGTTGATCACAGCGACATCCGTTGAGTCCGTAATGAAGTCGTTTGAGAAGAAGCGCCCTTCACGAAGTCTGACGCCGAGCATCCGGAGGTACTCCTGATCCGCAAAGAGTTGACGGATCATGATCAACTGCGATTTGTCCCGTCCCTCTGCCCGGTATACACCGCTGCTGATATCGTTTCCGGGCAGGTTCTGTGTGAATGCAGCCCCCGTAATTCCCGGTCTCGTCAGCAGGGCTCGCCTGAAACTTGCACAGCGGTCTGCAAGCAACCATGTGTTGTCGACGACCAGCAGATTGTTCTTGTCAAATCCGAGATCCCGTGTCTTCATGAATTGCACCTGGCGATAGACGACGATTGTTCCAACCATCAATGCCATCGAAACGGCAAACTGGACTATCACCAGGATGCTTCTAAGTCTCCCCCCCTGTGTCCCCCGCCCCACCTCACCTTTGAGCACCTTCACAGGTGGAAGGGACGAGAGGACGAACGCCGGAACTGCCCCGGCCAGCCCGGCCACCCCTGCGGCCAGGCACACGAGCCCACAGACAAGACGGGGAACGCCCAGCATCCCCAGCGACAGCTCTTTGCCGGTCAAGCTGTTGAAGGCCGGCAGGACGATCTCAACGGTTGCGAGACTCACGAGAAGCGCCAGGCAGGACAGGACCAAGGCCTCACTGAGGAACAACTGCATCAGCTGGCTGCGCTGCGACCCGAGCACTTTCCGGACTCCCACTTCTTTTGCGCGTTGCGCCGAACGGGCAGCATTGAGGTTCATGATGTTGATGCACGCGATCAACAGGACGAACACCGCAACAATGCTGAACATGGTCACCGTGGTGATCATCCCCGTCGGTTCCAGCTCTTCATCCAGATGGGAGTACAGGTGGATGTCCGTCAGCGGCTGGAAGATGTAGCGGTATGGCAATTTTGCCGGGGGTACCCCGTGGGCGTCAATGCCAAACACCTGCTGAAGGAGTGGAATCACATGTTCGCTTGTCGTGGCAACGAAGGCATCTTCGGCCTCAGCTGCAGACGCGCCTTCTTTCAGGCGGACATATGTGTGCCAGCTGTTTCCCAGCCAATACTGTTCATCGTCGAATGTCCGGGTCGATTTCGCTACGAGAAAATCGAAGTGCCAGTGCGACTGACGCGGGAAGGATTTGACGACGCCGCAGATAGTGATCGGGAATGTCCCGTCAACCGTAAGGACCTTGCCGAGTGCTGAGGCATTGCCGAAGTACTTGTGCGCCACCTCTTCCGTGATCACCACGGTGCCGGGCTGGTTCAGGAAGCTCTTCATGTCTCCTTCGACGGGCTCGAAAGAGAACACCTTGAAGATCGTCGAATCGACCATGAAGAAGCGGTATTCGGTGAACGCCTTGTCTTCATAGCGAATCGCGCGGTCTCCCACCACGCGAATCCGGGCTGCCACGTCAACCCCGGGGAGCGTCGCCATCAATGCCGGGGCCACCGGACCACTGCTGCGGGCAGTGTGGTATTCCTTGTCGCCTACCCGAGCCTCCACCCGGACACGAAAGATGCGATCGGCCCCCTGGTGAAACCGATCATACGAGAGTTCATCAAGAACCAGGAGCAGGGTGATCAGGAAACAGCTTATTCCGACGGACAACCCTGCAATGTTGATAACACTGTATCCTTTGTGTCGAACCAGGATACGCAATGCGAGGAGGAAGTAGTTCTTCAGCATGGTTAGTGCCACTTCAATTTATTATGTAGGTTTTTTCCGCAATGCCGGATAAATTGAAGTGGCACTGCGGGGAACTGGATGCAACTGTTGAAGCAGTGCCCTCTCAACTTCATCTGCCGCAAACAAGCAGGCGGATGAAGTTGATAGGGCACTAATTCACCATCCCTTTCGTAAAGTTCTCCGACACGACGTGACCGTCAAACAAGTGGACAATGCGATGCGCGTACTCGGCATCATGTGCTGAGTGTGTGACCATGATGATCGTGGTCCCGCTGTCGTTCAGTTCGCCGAGAAGCCGCATGACCTCGGCCCCGTGGGCTGAGTCCAGATTTCCTGTCGGCTCATCGGCAAGGATAAGCTTCGGCTTCGCGATGATGGCGCGCGCGATGGCAACCCGCTGCTGTTGTCCGCCAGAGAGCTGTTGCGGGAAATGATTCCTACGATGGATGATGCCCATATGTTCCAGGGCATCACAGACGCGCCGTTCCCGGTCCATGGACGATATCCCCAGATACGAGAGAGGCAGCTCGACATTCTCGAACACGGTGAGCTCATCAACCAGATTGAAGCTCTGGAACACGAACCCGATATTCGCTTTCCGGATGTTGGCGCGCTGACGCTCAGACGATCGGGACACGTCCTGTCCGAGAAAGTAGTAGCGTCCCTGGCTCGGAGAATCCAGCAAGCCGAGGATGTTGAGCAGGGTTGATTTGCCGCACCCCGATGGACCCATGACCGCGACGAACTCCCCGTTCTGTATCCCGAGCGTCACATTGTGCAAGGCACTCGTCTCGATCTCTTCCGTCCGAAACATCTTGGTTAAGCTTTCCGTTCTGATCATACGTTGCTCCCTCTGGTTATTGTTGTAGCACAAGCTTGTCGTTGTCACCGAACGTATCATAGCTCGATGTGACCACCTGCTCTCCGGGTTGCAGCCCGGCCAGGACCTCGATCATCATCGGGTTCTGTCTCCCGAATGTCACGGCACGCTTCACCGCTACAGTCCCGGACTTATCGACCACGTAAACCCAGCGGCCTCCGGTACTCTGGTAGAACGCCCCGCGAGGAATGAACATCGCTTCGGCAGAATCTCCCATCGCCAACCGCACTTGCACGGTTTGTCCCCGCCGAATTCCATCCGGAGGTGCACCTGCGAACACCATATCGACCTCGAATTTCCCCTCGCGGACCTCGGGGAAGACCTTGCTGATCGTCACCTTGTGCTCGCGGCCTGAGAATTCAAACTCACCCGCTTGCCCTGCCCCGACGCGTGAAATATAGAATTCATCAATGCCCGCCCTTACCTTATAACTCCCGAGCACGTCGATCTGGCCTAGCCGCTCGCCAGGACCCTTTGACTGTCCGATCTCCACGCTCAGGGAGCTGAGTTGCCCGCTGATGGGCGCACGGACAATGAGCCCATCGAGATTCTGCTTGATCATGTCAAGATTCGCCTGGAGCCGCCGCACGGATGCGTTCAATTGTCCCAATTGTTGGACCCTCAGGAGGGAATCCTGCACGGCGCTTTCGCGGGCGATCTCCCTTCGTCGCAGCCAGTACGCGTAATCGTCGCGGGATTGTTTGAATTCCATATCCGAGAGCATCCCCTTCATCGCCAGCACGGAGTCGCGGCGATAGACACGCTGGGCATGTTGAAGCTGATATTCGACGTCCGCGACCTGTCCCTGCACGGCTATGCTGTTCTGTTCGATCGCGATACGAGTGTTTCGGGCGTTGTTGATCTGTTCATACGATAACGCTTCACGGTACATGACGTCCAATTGCAGGTTGGCATTAGTGAGCTTGAGAATCGGATCCCCCTTCTTTACCATTGCCCCGGCATCGATGTACTTGCATTCCACCCGCCCCCCATCCACTGCGTCAAGGAAGAACGTTTCCAGCGGAAGGAGTGACCCTGTAACCGGAATGAATTCCTGAAACACCCCGCTGGAGACGGTGGAGATAGTTAGCCGGCTAGCCTCAACATGGAGCCGGGAACTGCCATCCGCAAGGAATATGAAGTACACGAGCAGAACGAGTCCACATAGTCCAAAGGAAAGCAACCCTATAGTACGGGAGGTCCAGAATCGCTTCTCGATCTTTCGGTCCATTCCTCCGAGGACCAGGTCGGCAACAGGCTTCAGTTCTGTGATCATTTGCGCATCCCCGTCAGTTGGCTGGACAAAGGACAAGAACCGGGCCAACTCGATTCCTGTAGAAATTGTCTTTTATTTTTGGTTTCTTGGAAGGCGGGTGTCCGCCAATGATACACTCGCTGTCCGGATTCGAACAGATATCGGCTCCCGTTATGCCCAAATCCCTTGGCAAGATCCTCGTTATCGATGACAATGAGGATGTTCTCCTTGCAGCCCGCCTCTTTCTGAAGCAGCACGCGACGCTGGTTCATACGGAAAAGGACCCGAATGTTCTCCCGGCGCTCATGAAGAATGAAAGCTACGACATCATTCTCCTCGACATGAACTACACCCGGGACGTGAGCAGCGGCCGGGAGGGATTCTACTGGCTCGATCGGATTCTCCAGGACGAACCCTCGGCCGTTGTGGTACTGATCACCGCCTATGGTGATGTCGAGATGGCTGTTCGCGCGATCAAGGCGGGGGCCGTCGACTTCATCGTGAAGCCATGGCAGAATGAAAAACTTCTGGCCACCCTCTCCGCCGCCATGCGCTTACGGCAATCGCGCGACGAAGTGGAACAACTCCGATCCCAGCAGCAGCAGTTGAACGCCGACCTGGACCAACAATTCCAGGGGTTCATCGGAAACTCCCCCGCCATAAAGGACGTCTTCGCCATAATCCGGAAGGTTGCGTGCACCGATGCAAACGTCCTGATCCTCGGCGAGAACGGCACGGGAAAAGAGCTTGTCGCCCGCGAGATCCACCGACAGAGCCATCGGTGCCGGGCAGTCTTTGTAAGTGTGGATATGGGGGCTATTTCCGAGAGCCTTTTCGAGAGCGAACTGTTCGGACACACGAAAGGGGCTTTCACGGATGCGCATGAGGAGAGAGCCGGGAGGTTTGAGATAGCCTCCGGGGGAACCCTTTTCCTGGATGAGATCGGGAATCTTTCTCTCTCATCTCAGGCGAAGCTTTTGACCGTTCTGGACGGCCGACAGGTCACGCGTGTCGGTTCCAACAAACCAAAGCCTGTTGACATTCGCCTTATTTGCGCCACGAACAAACCCGTCAAGGAACAGGCATCCCGGAGGCAATTCCGGGAAGACCTCCTCTACCGGATCAATACCGTCGAGATCAGCCTCCCCCCGCTTCGGGAACGGACCGGGGATGTCCCGCTCCTGGCTCAGCATTACCTCGATATCTACTCGAAGAAATATCAGCGGACCGGACTCACGATAGCCGGCGGAACGCTGGCGAAACTCGAACGATACGCGTGGCCGGGCAATGTACGGGAACTTCAGCACGCTATGGAGCGGGCTGTTATCATGGCCACTGAACCGATCCTGCAGCCGTCCGATTTCCTTCTCTCTCCTCGTGGGCAACCCGAAGCGGAGGGCGTTGCACCTGAGAACTTCAATCTGGAAACCGCTGAGAAATCCTTGATCCGGAGGGTGTTGGCCAAACACAACGGCAATGTGACCCAGGCGGCAAAGGAACTGGGCCTCACGCGCGCCGCACTCTATCGAAGGCTCGAAAAGCATGGTCTCTAGAAACTTCCGCATCAACGCAGTCGTTCGCGTCATCGTGCTCTCCCTCTCCATCGCCCTGGAGATGTGGCTTCTCACCCGTACGACATTCTATATTACGGCGGCACTCATCGGCGTGTTCATCGTTATGCAGATTGTGTCGGTCATCCGATTCGTCGAGAGGTCGAATGAAGCTGTCGCACGATTCTTCCGATTCGTAAAACACGGTGATTTCCTATCAGCTTCTTCCCTCCAGGGGCAAGGGAGATCGTTTGATGAACTGCACGCGGCTCTAACGGACGTAACTGACGAGTTCCGCAAAGCCCGCAGCCTCTCGGAAGAGCACTACCAGTCGCTGCAAACGGTGATACAGCATGTGGGTTTTGGACTGATCTCGTTTCGGAGCGACGGTGAGGTCGGGCTCATGAATACTGCCGCCAAAAGACTCCTGCAAACCCACCACCTCGCGAATATCACGTCTCTCGCCACTCTTGACCGGAAGCTCGTTGATACCCTCTTCCACATGAAGTCGGGCGACAAGGTTCTGATCAAGTGTGAACGGGACGGTGAAACGTTGCAGCTCGCCATCTATGCCACCGAATACCGGCTGGGCGAGCAACACTTTACTCTCGTTTCGATACAAAACATCGGATCGGAACTCGAGGAGAAGGAAATGGAGGCGTGGCGGAATCTGATCCGTGTGCTCACACATGAGATCATGAATTCCATTACACCGATCTCCTCGCTGGCCTCGACGGCCCACGAATTGCTGTCCTCGTCTCCGGAGAACCGCCATCAAGACCTGCCGAAGGAAACTATTGACGACATCCGGGAAGCTGTCGGGACCATCGAAAAACGGAGCCAGGGATTGCTCCATTTCGTCGACGCCTATCGCAACCTGACGCGCCTACCGAAGCCGACGTTTCAGTTGCTGACCGTGAAGGAGATCTTCTCTCGTGTGCAGAGGCTGATGCAGCCGCAGGTTGTCGAAAATCGGATCACTTATAGTACGAGCGTCGAACCCGAAGGTCTCGAATTGACTGCCGATCCGGATCTCATCGAACAGGTCCTGATCAACCTCATCCGGAATGCCATCCAATCTATGTCAAATCAGTCCGAAAAGAAACTGGGGTTAGCTGCTCGTGCCGACGGCACAGGGCACGTTCGCATTGAAGTAACAGACAACGGGCCGGGAATTCCGATCGAGATTCAGCCGCGAATTTTCATACCGTTCTTCACGACGAAGGAGGATGGCTCCGGCATCGGGTTGAGCCTGTCGCGAGAGATCATGCGCATGCACGGAGGCACGATTGCGTGTCGATCAAGCGAAGGCGATGGAACGACGTTCACTTTGAAGTTGTGAACTCCCGTCCGCACCGATGTGTTCTACGGGTGACTACTAGTGGATGCTTTGCCAGGGGAGGTCACGATCGGTATGCCAAACGCCGCGAAAACGATGATCCTTCAACTTCTCGCGATTTTATGTTCTGTAACCCTCACATCGGGGAGCGCGCAGAAAGCCGAAGAATACCGCTACGGGGTTCTGGTGCCGGCGACATCGACTATGGTGACAGCATGGACCCTTCCGAGGAACCCTCTCGAAGACTCCACGCTTCAGGCCTCACCCAGGACCGAGCTCGTCCGCCGCGGGTACAAGCTGTTTGTGGCGACGCCCAGAGAGGCCCCGCAGTTCAGCGGGAATAAAGTCTCATGTGGCAATTGTCACCTGAATGCCGGCCAGCGCGAACGAGGGATGCCCCTGGTCGGAATCGCCAGCGTTTTTCCGGAATATAACAAACGTGAAGGCCGGACCTTCACGCTCGAAGACAGGATCATCAGTTGCTTTCTGCGGAGCGAAAATGCGACCGGCGCATTGCATCAGACGGTCGGCGTGCAAGGCGACTCCTCTCTTCCCCACTCGGAATCAAAAGAGGTGATCGCTCTGGCTGCCTACATTTCCTGGCTTTCTGAGGGGTTTCCACGCGGATCGAAGCTTCCCTGGCGCGGACAGAATGAAATTGCCCCGGAGCATCGGATTCCTTTGAGCAAGCTGAACCCGAGCCGGGGCAACGCCCTTTACATGAAGAACTGCAAACAGTGTCACGGCAAGGACGGTCAGGGTGTGTCGATCGGCGACAAGAAGGCCGGGCCGCTCTGGGGTCCAGGGTCGTGGAACGACGGCGCGGGCGCCGCGCGCGTCTACACGCTTGCGGGAATCATCCGCTACGCAATGCCGTACCTGAACCCAGGGAGCCTTTCGGATGAAGAAGCGCAGCAGATCGCCGCGTTCATCAATTCAAAACCCCGACCGGTCTACCCGTTCAAGGACCGAGACTATCTCGTCACCCCGGTTCCTGAGGACGCCGTCTACTACACGAAGCGCCGCTGACCTCTATCCGGCGAAGCAGTAGGTGCAGGAATGCTCCTGGGCGCGGTTCACGGCCAGCACTCCCGACGGGACGATCTGTATCCCGGGCAGAACTCCTGCGACCCACTCCTTCTTCACTTCTTCCGCTTTCATATTCATCTTTTTGGCGACTCCCATGCTGTAGACAGTCATCGCCATGTCACAGACACCGAAGAGGACACCGTCCTTCATGAGTTCATCGATGCCCATCCCGGGAAGCGGAAGGGTTCCTTGCTTTGGCTGCCAGAAGATGTTTTGCGTGATCGGCTTTTTTGACTCTCCATCGACCACGTTGAACACTTTGCTGAAGTTGTATTTCTTCCAGAGCGCACTGTCCATCGCCAAGGGGATCGATTCATGCCGAAGAACAAGCACAGCCTGGACTTCATCCGCAGACGCACCCGCGGCCTGGTTGGTCATCAGGAAAACCCGTGTCCACGCTAGGGGAAGCCCACCTACATGATGTGGCGAGTCGAACACCTGGCGATGTTTTCCTTTGATCTTATTGAGCCATTCGTCGAAGCCGGAGGTGTCGGTTTTGCCCATCCCCTGATCCTGCATCGCATTTAGCCGGAATGGTGTCAAATTACTAAGCCCAATAGCACCGGTCGCCACAAGAGCGCCCAAAAAACCCCGTCGGTGAATCGTACTACCTGCTTTGGTGAGCATAGCTACTCCTCCGTGATTGTGATGAATCTGTTGATTGCGAAGAATCTGCTTGAGAGAGTAACTAATAGGAAGGGAGATAGGTTCCTTGCCCGATGGAAATAGCTAGAATAGTACATGACCCTGCATGGAGAAACTTCTGGGGGGTGCCCACGGTTTTATACGGTAAATGATCCATACAAGGGAGAGATCATGGATAGTTTTTCCTCATTCTGGCCCTGGTACATCACCGGGCCTCTTATTGGACTCTATGTCCCGGTGTTTTATCTGCTGCTGAACAGGCATTTCGGCATCTCCTCGACTTTTCGGGACATTTGTGCCGCCTGCTTGCGGCCCGGAGTCCCCTATTTCCAATACAACTGGAAAGAACATCGCTGGCGGCTGGTGTTTGTCGCCGGGATTGCCATCGGCGCATTCCTTGCCCGTGGAACCCTCGCTATACCGGCCGAAGGACAGATCTCAGCACATACACTGTCCGTCCTGTCAACGCTTGGTGTCAGGGACTTTTCCTCGCTTGTGCCTGCAGACCTGTTCTCCTGGCGTTCGGTGATCACGCTCCGCGGTCTTCTCCTCACTGTGGGAGGCGGGTTCCTTATTGGCTTCGGCACCCGCTATGCGGGGGGATGCACAGCCGGCCATTCGATCCACGGCATCGCAACACTCCAGCCGGCATCGGCCATCGCAACGCTCTGCTTCTTCGCTGGCGGGCTCTTTGCCACAGATGTGCTTCTTCCACACATTCTCGCATTGTGAAAGGCGTGTCATGTTGTACCTCGTCGTGCTCCTGCTCGGCATCTTCTTTGGCGTAGTATTGACCAATGGTGAGGTGATATCGTGGTTCCGCATCCAGGAAATGTTCCGCTTTGACTCCTTCCACATGTACGGGGTCATCGGCTCGGCAATCGTCGTAGGCGCGCTCGCAATGATGCTTCTGCGAAAGCTGAGGGTTCACGCGGTCGGAGGCAAGCCGATTGCTGTTGAGCGGACCGTGCTGGGGAAGGGAACTGTTATAGGGGGGTTCCTGTTTGGTGTCGGGTGGGCACTCACAGGTGCCTGCCCGGGGCCACTCTATGCGCTGGTGGGAAGCGGCAACGCGGCATTCTTTCTTTCGCTGCTCAGCGCCTTCGGGGGAGCGCTGGTATATGGATTACTCTACGACAAACTCCCGCACTAGACTCACATCCACAGGAGGCATCATGCGTCGGATTCTTGTTCTTGCTTTCTTTGTGCTTTTCTCCGCGGGCCTTGTTTGGTCCCAGGAAACGCCATACCGGGTAGTTTTTGACCTGACAAGCAGCGACAGCCTCAATCAGCGGGCGGTGATGCGCTGGGTCAAAGAGATTACTCAGTCAAACCCCCAGGCGAAGATTGAAGTTGTCATGTACGGCAAAGGGTTCGAACTGGTGATGCCCGATCGATCCACGTACATCCGTGATGTGGAAAACGCGGTGAAGAATCCGAATGTGGCCTTCAAAGTGTGCGAGGCTGCTCTCAAAAATAACAACGTGGCAAAGAGCGCGATCCTCAACACTGTTGGTACGGTGCCGGACGGTATTTACGAGATCATCTCAAAACAGCATGAGGGGTGGGGCTATATCAAGGTGGGGCGCTAGGCGCGAGTTTGATCGAGCGCAGATCCCGCTTTCACCTCACAACGCACAGGCGGGCACCCGTCGATGAACGGATGCCCGCCGGATAGACTTCATCACCATTCCTTCTTGCTGGACCTGGAGATTTCCTCTCTTGCCAGGTACTAGAGGCTCCCCATGAAGCAGGAACAGTCCATTCAACGGTTCCGCACACCTCTGTCGGTCCTCGCTCTCACGTTGGGCCTCATCTTTTTTCTTCACGCGATCCGCACGTCGACACGGGTGACGCACGGTTTCGCCATGTACTACACATACAGCCGGATGCTCCTGGAAGGCGTTCCATTCGAAGGCGCCTACTCTTATGGGGAATTCAACGCCCGGATTCAATCGTACGGAATCGAGGGCATCCTGGACATGCCTAACAATCCGCCCACAACCGCACTTGCCCTCCTGCCCGTGGCCTGGCTTCCGCCTGTTGAGGCGAAGGTCGCGTGGACGGTTCTCTCGCTGGCCTTCTTCGGGATCGGCTTATACGCAATGTTGAGGGCGTACGGGGTTACATGGCATGATGTGCGGATGTGGGGTGTCCTTGCGCTCGCGTTTCTCTGGCACCCCATTTATGACGGAATTGCGCTTGGCCAGATCTACTTCATGTTATTTTCTCTACTCATGCTTGCTGCATGGACGATCGCAGAGGCACGCGAAGGCATCGCCGGATCGGCGGCGGGCCTGGCATTTCTCTCAAAGGGATACGGCATCATCCCCGCCATCTGGTTTGTGCTTCGGGGACACCGGAAAGCTGCAACCGCCTTTGCATTGACGGTGGTCATTGGCATACTTGTAACGCTCCCGGTTTTTCACCCGGCATCCTGGGAACGCTTCGCCAGCGGTGTGGTCGCCGGACTTGGCCGTCGCCCTACCGACGCCCATGTGGCATTTCAGACTGTGAACAGTCTATTGTTTCACCTCTTCACGTTCGATCCTCTTTGGCTTCCAAATCCCGTGACTGTCCTTCCCGGGCTTTTCGTTACGATCGTCAGTTACTCGATCAATCTCTCGATAATCGTCATCGTGCTGATTCGATCGCGCTCAACGACCTCCCGTGAAACAGTTCTGGGCTTTTCTGCCGCGATAGCAGTAAGTGTTGTGACGGCCCCCCTCGCTGAGGAGTATCACTTCCTCCTCATGCTTCCTCTCGTAGCTGGCTTGATCTTCGAATTCCAGGATCGTAGGGAGGCAAAGACTCGCCTGCACGCACTCAGTGGACTTTTTCTGGTGTCCGTACTTGTACTGGCCCTCCCTCTGAGGTACAAGACACTCCAGGAATCCACATTTCCGTTGATTCTTTTAGCCTACCCAAAGTTGTATGCCGGCCTGGGGATACTGTTCTGTTACATCAAGATCTCGCGGGTAAAGCGTCGACCGTCAGTCCGTAACAACACAGCAATAGAAAGCTAGAGCACGAACGTTTCAATAAACGCTATTCCACCCCTCCAGATCTGATACAAGCCAAAGATCCCGAGCGCAACCGCCGAAAGACCTGTGAGAGCGCGCGCCAGCCGGGGGCCAAGAGAACGTGCACGTGCGAACAGGGCGAGAATCGCAAGAGTCGTAAGAATCATCATCGTATAGAATGCGCCGATCAGGGCAATCCCATTCAACGGGGATCGTTTCCATGCGCCGGCAACCAGTGGCCCCATAATCAGAGCCCAGCCGAGATACGCGTTAGGATTCAAAAGATTCACTACCACAGCGCTGAAAAACGTCCGGCGAACTGACACAGACGATCGGGAAAGCACATGTTGGTAATTGCGAAAAGACCGATACGCTCCGAAGGCGAGAAAGAGAAGAAATGATCCGCCAACGACCTGGAGAACCAATACAAATTCCGGTGGAATGTTCGTCAACAGCACCAGCACAAGCGCGGCAATGGGAATATCGCTGAGGATCGGTGCAAAGGCGGCAGGAAACGATCGACGGAGGCCATGAGCCAGCGTTTGGGCAATGAGATATGCTTGCAGGGGACCTGGTTGGACCGCAGCCGCGAAGGCAAAACCACTTCCAAGAAGTATCTGCTCGAGCATCTTGCGTCTCGCTGATCTCAGGTCAGGAATACTGTGCCACAAGGTACTGTTTCCTGCATCAATCCGAAAGACACATGAGGGAGTGAACCCAACAGCCCCCCGCCGTTGACGGTGTCATTGGAGTCTGTGCCAATCTTGTTCTTCGCCGAACTAAGGAGACTCAAACCAGCTCCTGATCAGCAGGGCTTTGCAAACATCCTTCAATTCGCTGTCTGAACTCTTTTCACCGACAGACTGAATTGCAGCATCGCCGGCCTCGGAATGCAACTCATCCAGTGCGAGCGCCGCGAGCACCCGAACCGTTTCATCAGCGTTCTCATCCTTCAGCTTATCCGAGAGGGGGTCGATAAGCAATGTGAATGGATAGTGTGTGTCCAGTTGTTCCAGATCGCGCACAGCCTGGATCCCCGTTTCCTGTAGTTCAACCCTTGGGCTTTCGATGGCTTCACGAAGGCTCTCCTCGCTGTTCTTCATGAGGCCCTTCTGGAATCGGGTGAGTTGGTGTTGACGCTCGAGGCGCGTGGTCGACGCCTTTTCCTGGGCTGATGCCGACGCTGCCCCCAGGAGAATACAGACCACCAGAATAATGACTCCTCTGTTCATCTTTCCCTCTCGTATGTGGAAAATAAGCCCCTTTGGGCCGGCCGAAGCGGGAGGAATGGGCAGAGCCAGCAAACGGGCAGGAACGCGATTCCAACGGATCCAAGTGCAGGTGCCGCAAGTGTCACGGCACCGAGTTGCATGAGGGGGGATGCAGCTAGATTGCGGAACATACGCGAAACCGATGTCCTGCAGATTTCAACAAAATGGCATATCGGCGAAGTTCCCGACCCCCCGGGCCGCCTGCTTCGGCGATCAGGTCCGCAGGGGGTGAAAGGGTCTTGGTGATTGCCAGTCCAGGCGGACCTGGCCCATCACCCCACATGACTTTGACGACGGGGCGTGCTACTTTACAGTCTCCTTCCTCGCATCTTGCGATACTGCCGAATTAGCGTGTCGGTTGAACTGTCGTGCTGTAGGTCAGGCAGCTCCGCGCTTTCCAATTCCGGGATAATGCGCTTCGCCAGCACTTTGCCCAGCTCAACGCCCCATTGATCGAACGGGTCGATGTTCCAGACGGCGCCCTGCGTGAAGACGCTGTGCTCATACAGCGCCACCAGCTTTCCCAGGATCTCCGGCGTGAGGCGATCGGCCAGAATCACGGTGCTCGGCCGGTTGCCCTCAAACGTTCGGTGCGGCACCAGCCAATCCGGCGTGCCTTCCGCTTTTACCTCCGCGGCTGTCTTGCCAAACGCCAACGCTTCCGCCTGGGCAAAGATATTCGACATCAGGATATCGTGATGGCCTCCAAGCGGATTGAGCGTGTTTGAAAAGCCGATGAAGTCGCACGGAATCAGCTTCGTTCCCTGGTGAATCAACTGGTAGAACGAGTGTTGCCCGTTGGTGCCCGGCTCCCCCCAGATGATCGGCCCGGTTTGATACCCGCTGGTCATTGTGCCGTCGAGCGCGACATGCTTGCCAAGGCTCTCCATCGTCAATTGCTGCAAATATGCAGGAAAGCGTTTCAGATATTGATCGTAGGGCAGTACGGCCACCGTCTGCGCGCCAAAGAAGTTGTTGTACCAGACTCCGAGCAGGCCTATCAGCACCGGCAGATTCTTCTGGAAAGGCGCGGTGCAGAAGTGCTCGTCCATTTCATGGAAGCCGGCCAGCAGCGACCGGAAGTTCTCAGACCCGATGGCCAGCATCGTTGAAAGACCGATGGCGGAGTCCATCGAGTAACGACCGCCGACCCAGTCCCAGAAACCGAACATGTTGGCCGTGTCAATGCCGAACCTTGACACCTCGGCCGCATTGGTAGAGACGGCGACGAAATGCTTCGCAATTGCAGCGTCGACCTTGAGCGTTGCCAGCGCCCATGCACGGGCTGTCTGTGCGTTGGTCATCGTCTCCAACGTGGTGAATGTCTTGGAAGAAACGATGAACAGGGTTTCCGCCGCGTCGAAGTCGCGTGTGGCCTCCGCAAAATCAGTGCCGTCCACGTTGGAGACAAAGCGGAAGGTCATGTCGCGCGCCGAGTAGTGGCGCAGCGCCTCATACGCCATGACCGGGCCGAGGTCTGAGCCGCCGATGCCGATGTTGACCACATTGCGAATGCGTTTGCCAGTGTAACCCTTCCATTCGCCACTGCGCACGCGATTGGAGAATTCGGCCATCTTGTCGAGCACGGCATGGACTCCGGGTACAACGTCCGTGCCGTCCACCATGATCTTTTCGCCGCGCGGCGCGCGCAGCGCCACGTGCAGCACCGCCCGGTTCTCAGTGAGATTGATCTTGTCGCCACGGAACATCGCATCGATTTTCCCGCGCAAACCACTCTCGTCGGCCAGGGCCAACAGGAGTCGCAGGGTCTCGTCGGTGATGCGATGTTTGGAATAGTCGAGATACAACCCCACCGCTTGCAGCAAAAATCGCTCGCCCCGTGCGGGATCGCGTGCAAACAAGGTCCTGAGATGAACGTTTTTGATCTTTCGATAATGCTTCGCCAGGGCCACCCATGCGCGACCGCTCGAGACCGGTTTCACCGATTTTCCCCGGCCCCTCGGTGCAGATTTCCGGCCGAATTTCTGCACGGTTTTCTTTGCTGCCATGATCATTTCCTCCTTAAGTACCTGTACGCCTGCGCCTTCTTGGCGACAAGGTGTAAATCATCTCATCCCGCTCACCGTGGCCGGCAGATTCTTGCCTGTGCGAAAAAGGAAAGGCACGCCCGCCCACCGGCACGAATCGATCTGCAGCCACACGGCCGCGCATCACTCGGCGCTCTATGTTGCCTCCCATCCTTCCGGGACCAATCATACCGGGCAGCATGTAGTTCTTCCTTTCTTTCCTCAAGATGGATTCTTGCTTTCCGCCTTCAGTCCAATTCCCGCACGGTCAGAGCCGACAGCAGTTACCATGTGCGTCCCACCTCCCGGTTACTCATTGTGGATATAGATCAGCACGTTTCCCTCCGCCGCTTTGAACAGGCCGGAACGCTGGACCTTGCGCGGCTGGAACACGACATCCCCATCTTGACGTGTTCCACGACGGAGAGAGATTCAGGAAAAAGGTGGTCTGCAGTTGATCGATACCTGACTGATTTCAGTTTCTGTCATGAATCACACCTTAATGGTTTCCCATCATATATCCGAGAACTGAATGATGACTTTGATGTCTTCCGGCATTCGTTGGAGAGCCTGCGTGAAGTTCTCCGGACGCTCACGCCGCGTCACCAGGCGCGCAAGCCACGAGCGGTCCGCACGCGCCAGGGCTTCACCAGCCTTATACCAGTGCCGCTTGTTGGCATTCACACTTCCGACAATGACGTTATTTCGCAGCACTGCCCCCGCGGCAACATCCGCAATGGCCGCCCCAGCTGCCGCGCCACCGCTGCCGACACCTGTGAGACAGACGATGCCGCCGGACCCCACCCTGAGAATCGATTCGGCGACAACTTGCCCGACACCGGTGCACTCGACGATAATGTCCGGCTCGAAGCCTACATTCGCAACGGTTGTCGAATGATACGTCGCACCGAGGGCTTTCACGAGATCGACCTTGGGACCCGATGTTACGCGATCCAGGACATGGACATCCAATCCATGCTGCACGCCGACGAGAGCTGCCAGAAGGCCAATGGGCCCTGCACCGGTGACGAGCACATTCCGTGGTTCCCAGAACGAGCGCTGACCTATCACTCTCACCATCTCCCACGCTTTGGTGACAACCGTCGTCGGCTCAAGCAACACGCCAAGCATGCCGAGAGACGCGTCAACTTTCATCGCGTACTCGGGCTCGATCCTCCATCGCTCAGACATGTAGCCGTCAATTTGCTTGATGCCACGCTCGGTGTATTGACCATTGCGGCACATGTCCCACTCCCCCACCGCACAGCTCGGGCAAGGAACCGGATCGGGACGCCGGACAATTCCCACCACGAGATCCCCCTTCATAAATCCTGAGGTCGGTCCTGGATCGATCACGCGGCCGAGGGATTCGTGGCCCAGGACGAGGCGCGTCTTGCCGGGAGGGGCCCAACCATACTTGCCCTCAACGATTTCGACGTCAGTCCCGCACACCCCAACGGCCACTGCCTCCACGAGAACCGATCCATTGCGGGCGTCGGGTTCCGGGATCTCTTCCAGCCTTGCGGTCTTTGATTTCTTTGGTTCCACCGTGATTGCCTTCATCTGGTTTTCTCCTTTGTAGTCTCGTCAGATTCGTCCGGCACGATACCCTTGAAGACCCTCCCCTCGATATCACGATCGCTCAGGATTTCTTTTGTAAAGAGACCGTTGGTCAGGATGATCCGCGCAATGCAACCGGTCCATCCGGTCTGGTGGCTGGCACCAACGCCCGCGCCATTGTCTCCATGGAAGTATTCGTAAAACAGAATGAGATCCCGCCAGTGTGGGTCGCTCTGGAACTTCTCTGTGCCGCCGAAGACCGGCCTGCGCCCTGACGCGTCCGGCTCAAATGTCGATATCAGACGCTCGGCAAGCTCATGTGCTACTTCGATCAGATTGAGCTCCCGCCCGGAACCAGTCGGGCAATCCACGGTGAAGGCATCACCGTAGTAGACACCAAGCCGAAGGAGCGCATTGTAGAGCATGAGGTTTACCGGCAGCCAGACCGGCCCCCTCCAGTTGGAATTCCCGCCAAACATTCCGCTGTCGGAATCGGCCGGCAGATACGACACCGTGAATTCCCGGTCGCCCTGCCTGAAAATGAACGGGTGATCCCGGTGGTAGCGCGACAGAGCACGGATACCGTGAGGCCCGAAGAATTCGTTCTCATCCAGCATCCTCGCAAGAATGCGCCGCAGTTTCTCTTCGTTAAGGATGGAGAGCATGCGCCTGCCGCCCACACCCGGCTTCGTTGGCATATGGACGTTCGCAGCCAGTTCCGGATGGCGATCCATAAACCGTACCGCGTGTTTCCGGAAGGTTGGGAGCTGCTTGAGGAAGTCTTCCTCGAAAATGGCCACTGCCGCAAGTGGTAACAAACCCACCATCGACCTCACCTTGAGCCGCATCGAGTTGCCGTCGGGAAGACGCAGCACGTCATAGAAGAATCCATCCTCGTCGTCCCACATCTTCTCACTGCCCCCGCCGATGCGGTCCATCGACCCTGCGATCCACATCGTGTTCTCGGCAAATTTCGAGACGAACTGCTCGTAGTGAGGTTCATGAAGCGCGAGTTCCACGGCAATCCGCAGCATCTGCTGGCTGAAGAAGACCATCCAGGCCGTGCCGTCCGCCTGTTCGAGGTAGCCGCCGGTCGGCAGGGGAGCACTGCGGTCGAAGACCCCGATGTTATCTAAACCGAGGAAGCCTCCCTCGAAAACGTTGCTCCCGGCACGATCCTTGCGGTTCACCCACCAGGTGTGGTTCAGAAGCAGTTTCTCAAATGCCGCCCTCAGGAACGCGATATCACCTTTTCCGTGATTCCGCTCCTTGTCCTGCAGATAGATCTGAATAGTTGCATACGCATGCACAGGCGGGTTGACATCTCCGAAGTTCCACTCGTATGCCGGTATCTGGCCGTTCGGGTGGATGTATTCGTTGCGCAGCAGTACTGCCAGCTGTGATTTCGCAAAATCCGGATCCACGGATGCCAGAGGAAGCGTGTGAAACGCGAGGTCCCACGCTGCGAACCAGGGGTATTCCCACTTGTCAGGCATGGAAATGATGTCGTCGCTGAACATGTGGAACCAGGAGCCATTTCGCGTGCCGCTGCGCTCGGCGGGTGTTGACTCCGGCCCGACATGATGTTCTTTCAGCCACGTATCGACATCGTAGTAGTAGTACTGCTTGCTCCAGAGCATACCGGCAAGCGCCTGACGCATCACGCGGGCCCGCTCGGGAGCGGTCTTGATTGCTGGCGGGGTGATGTTGTCGTAGAACTCATCGGCTTCACGAATTCGTTCACTGAAGGTTTCTTCAAACTGCCGGAAGGGGCTTCCAGGCTCGCCCTGGACAGCGCGTGTCAACCGCAAACGGATGGTCTGAGTCTGGCCGGCGTCAATCGTCAGCGAGTAGTGGGCCGCGGCCTTTGTTCCCGTCAGGGCGGGATTTACCGCATCTTTCTGTCCAAGCACCACGAAGTCGTTGATGCCATCCTTGACATACGGGGAAGCGTTTGCAGCGCCAAACAGCTTCTCGTTGTTTGTCTCATTTTCCGTGAACAAGAGAGGCACCCCCCCCTCGCAGAAGAGGTTGTAGTTTAACAGGAGTTCTCGGAACAGTGGGTCGGAGTGAACGGCCGAGACTGCAGTAGCCCCCGCCTGATTCATTTGCGCGAGGGTGGGTTTAGTGCCTCCACCAGTCCACGACCAAGTGTTGCGGAACCAGAGTGTAGGCAGTACATGCACATGAGCGGATTCGGGTCCCCGATTAGACACACTGATTCTAATCAGGATGTCCTCCGGGCCGTCCTTGGCGTATTCGACGAACACGTCGAAGTAGCGATCACCGTCGAAGACGCCGGTATCCAGCAACTCGTACTCAAGTTCCCGGCGGCTGCGCGTGCGGTTTGTCTCGACGAGATCAGCATAAGGGTAGGGTCCTTGCGGGTACTTGTAGAGGTACTTCATGTATGAATGCGTGGGTGTACTGTCAAGGTAGAAGTAGTACTCCTTCACGTCTTCGCCGTGGTTTCCCTCGCTGTTGGTCAACCCGAAAGCCCGTTCCTTCAGTATCGGGTCCCGTCCGTTCCAGAGTGCCAGTGCGAAGCAGAGCACCTGGTGGTCGTCGGAGATGCCCGCGAGGCCGTCCTCGCCCCAGCGATATGCGCGAGACCGGGCCTGATCGTGAGGGAAGTAGACCCAGGCGTCGCCATTGTGGCTATAGTCTTCGCGAACGGTACCCCATTGTCTTTCACTCAGATAGGGTCCCCATTTCTTCCATGGAGCTTTGCCTTCCCGCGCTTCGCTCAACCGGATCTTCTCCAAGCCTTCAGATCGGACTGCTTGCATAGATAACCTCTGGCGTCAAAGAGTGAGAGAGGGCCGAATGAATTCCCGCGAGCGGACCTGAACTGGAAATATTGTCGGGATAGATCGAGACAGCCGCAACCCCGTACCCGTCACACATGTCTGATATGATCATGACCCACGTGAAAACCTGCCGAAGCACATGTATAGTCCGCCAAAGGAATGTGGTGGGTCGGTATGTCAGGAGGGCTTTGTCCAGTCCAATCCGCGTGCTCTTTCCGCCCGCAAGAACAACACCCGTGACCTCGCTCCAATCGATCATCCCGGCCTCAACGCAAGAAAGGAAGGATTAGTTTCCCCCCTGCGATGAGAAGGACAACGCCCAGAAGGGTCTGAAGATGGAGGGGACGGACATGCCACGACCCCGCGTACGAGCCGGCAAGCCCGCCCGCCAGCACGACGCCGCCGAGCAGAACCATCGGGCCGGTAGGTACGCTGCCGCGTAAGAGATGGCCGGAAAGTCCGCTCAACGAATTGAGCACGATGAAGGCGCTCGACACGGCTGCGGACTGCTTCACGTCGGCCCATTTAAGAAAAAGCAGTATCGGACTGAGAAACACACCCCCACCTATCCCCACCATTCCCGCGATTAATCCAAGAAATACTCCGAGGACCATGCTCCAGACCTGGCGCTGTCGGGTGACCGCGACGCTTGACACTGGCTGTACTTCGCGAAGGAAGAGCATTCGGAGCGCAGCCAACATGAGGGCCGCGCCAAGAACGAGACTGAAGGCCGTCGACGAGAGCTGCATATGTCCGCCGAGAAAGGCGGCGGGAATCGAGCCGATAACGAACGGCAAAAGCAGGGAGAGAGAAAAGAACCCGCGGCGCATGTAGACAATCCAGCCGATCCCTGCAACCAGAATATTCAGAATGAGAGCGATGGGAACAACGCTGGACTGTACGACGCCGAGCAGCGCAAACAGCGCGAGATACCCTGATGCTCCCCCATGACCTACGCTGGCATACAGCATGGCGACAACAAAGAAAAGGGGGAAAGCCCACCATGCGAGGCTCGCTTCAGGCACGGGTCACCTCGTTACGCGCTTTGACGGCGGCCGGCAGGGTCTGACGAAGCTGAACCGTATCGGAAAGGTGTATCTCACCCCCCCGGATCACGCGTGCAAAGATTCCCTCCCGCGGCATCACACAATCGCCAACCCGGCGGTAGACGGCGCACGGAGTGTGACATTCCTTCCCGATTTGTGTGATCTCCAGTTCCGCTCCACCGATCGTCAGCCTGTCGCCGACATGCAGGTTCGGGATGTCAAGGAATTCCGTCGTGATGTTCTCAGCGAAGGCCCCGGGGCGGACATTGATCCCTTTCGCCCGCATCTTCTCGATGCTTTCCAGCGCAAGAATGCTCACCTGGCGATGCCATGGCCCGGCATGAGCGTCACCCTCCAGTCCCCACTCCTCCAACAGCCGCGCAGCCGGGACGTTCGTCTTCGGAATCCCCGTCTTCGTGCTGAGAGAGATCGCAACAACTTTTCCCGCCGCCTGATTCATCCCTGGCTCCATTGCAGTAGTGTCACCGTTACCTTCTCTCCGGCCTTCAGTTCAGACGCCCGCTCTGGAAAGTGGACGAGGCAATCTGCTGTCGCCAGTCCTCCCAGCATGTGCGAATCCTGTCCACGCACCGGCTTCGCAAGAAGCTCCCCCTGCTCGTCTTTGCGAAGTGTTGCACGAAGAAACTCCGCACGCCCCGCCTTCTTGGCTGCGCCCACCTCCATACGGGCAGTGAGACGCAGAGCCGTCCCGCTAGTGGTTCCCATCATTGCCAACAGGGCAGGCCGAACCAGGAGCTGAAACGAAAGAAGGGCGGCGACGGGATTTCCCGGAACTCCAAAGCAGAGCTTCTTCCCTTTTGTCCCGAAAAAGTTGGGCTTCCCCGGCTTGATCGCGACGCGCCAGAACACCTGGCGGATACCGATCGAGTGGCAGACATCCCGCACGAGATCATGGTCGCCGACAGAAACCCCTCCAGCGGAAATCACAACATCAGCCGCAGCAAGTGCACGCACGAAAGCAGCCCTGATCTCCCGCGAGCTGTCACGCGCGCGCAGTTTCAGAACCGGCGGAAGTCCGACTGCAGCAAGAGATGCCGCGAGTGCAGGGGAATTAGAATCGTAGATCGCTCCGTCAGGCAACGCTCTCCCCGGCGACCGGAGCTCATTTCCAGTAATGACAATCGCTACCCGGGGTTTGCGGTATACGCGCACATGCCGACAACCCAAGGTCGCCAGGAGGCCGAGAACGGGAGGGGTGACGGGGATTCCCCGCCTGAGAACAGTCCGGCCTTTCCGGAACTCTGCGCCGCGGCGGCGTATGTTGTCGCCTTTGCGCACAGCGGAGACGAATGTGACGAATCCGCCTGATCTTTGAACACGTTCCTGCATGACGATGGCATCGACCCCCGGAGGCACCGGAGCGCCGGTGTAGATGCGGATTGCCTGGACGGGCTTCAACCGCGCCGGAGCCGGATCACCCGCCTGAACTTCTGCCGCGAGGCGGAGAGTCACGGGATGCTTTGCCGTTGCCCCGGCGACATCCCGCAGTCTGACTGCGTATCCGTCCGCCGCCGAGGAACTGAAAGGGGGAATCGGGAATGGGGCTACGACATCACCCGCAAGAACCTGGCCCAGCGCTCTGTGGATCGGCACACTCTCTACCGGCATGGCTCGTGCCCGGCTGATCACCTGAGCCAGGGCATCGGGGTATCCGATCATTGTTCGTGTCTCCCGCCCCTGATCATCGGGAACGAATGAAGTATTCCCGGGAACAACGCATTCAGCGAGTCCGCCACGCCTCCGCGGGAACCGGGGAGATTCACAATGAGCGTGTTTCCGCGCAGTCCGGCTCTCGCCCGCGACAGCATGGCATACGGCGTGCGCTCCTGTCCGTATGCCCGCGCCGCCTCTGCGATGCCTGGCGCCTCCCGGTCGAGAACGCTCGCCATGGCTTCAGGCGTCGAGTCCCGAGGACTGAATCCTGTCCCGCCGGTCGTCATGACGAGGTCAAGATGCCGCTCATCGGCATAGGCCCGGATCGTCGATGCGATAAGGTCGGTGTCATCGGGAATGATTCGGTAGTCCTCCACGTTCAATCCCTCCTTTTTCAGGCGGGAAACAATGAGCTGTCCCGACGCGTCGGACTTCTTTCCCGATGCGATTGAGTCAGACATGACGAGCACGGCGGCGCGGAGCGGGGCCTCCGATACCGTTGTGAAATCAGACTTCCCGCCGGTCTTGGAGAGCAGTTCGACCTTCTGGATTGTCATCCTCTCGTCCACCATCTTCATCATGTCATACAGGGTCAGTGCTGCGACCGTGGCGGCTGTGAGCGCCTCCATTTCGACTCCGGTTTTATAGGCCGCCTTGACCGTGGTTCGAACGAGAATCGTCCCCTCGCCAAACTCATATTCCACGCCGACAAACTCGACAGGCATCGGATGACAATAAGGGATAATGTCGCTCGTATGTTTCGCAGCCTGTACCGCGGCGACCTTCGCCACTTCGAGCGGATCGCCTTTCGGGATTTTCTTCGCGTGGATCATGGCCAAAGTCTGCGGGCTCACAGACAGCAACGCCTGTGCCGTGGCCGTTCGAAGCGTGGTACACTTTGATGAAACGTCTATCACAGTCATCCTCCGATTTCTATCATCGTCCGGTTGCCCGCCACGAGAAGCTCCTCCACCGGGGCATGACCGGCGGGTTTCTCCTGCACGGCCGCCCGGATCATCTCTTCGAGCATGGCATCGCTTGCACCCGAACGGAGGGCCTGGCGGAGATTCACCTCGGGGGGATGGAACAGGCACGACTTGAGCGAACCGTTGGCCCTGAGACGGAGGCGGTTGCATGTATCGCAGAAGTTTTCTGACATCGAAGCGATAAAGCCGACGGTTCCTCTCCAGCCGTGAATCCGAAATTCGCGGGCCACGGCGGAAGTCTCAGGCCGTGGGTCAATCGGGATCAACTCGTGCCGTTTTCCGATCCGCTCTGTCATCTTTACGAATGAAAGGAATGATCCCGTATTCCACCGGTTGCTCTCAAAGGGCATGTACTCGATGAACCGGACGTTGATGGGGCGGCAGCGGACGAATTCCACGAAATCGAGCAATTCGTCGCCATTGACTTCCTCCATCACGACGACATTCAGCTTGAGCGGAGAGAAACCGGCCGCGAGTGCCGCCTCGATGCCGTCGAGGACATCCGGGAGATGCGGCCGGAGAGCGATATGAAGGAATCGCTCCGGCCGGAGCGTGTCAAGACTCACATTGAGGTGCGTCAGTCCGGCGTCTTTGAGACGTCTGGCATGGCGGGCAAGGACCACGCCGTTCGTCGTCATGCCGAGAGTCTCGATGCCGGGGATGCGGGCAAGGCGGGCAATCAGGAGCGGAAGGTCTCTCCGGACAAGCGGCTCGCCTCCGGTGATCCGGATCTTCGTGACACCGAGCCGGGCGAAGAGCCGACCCACCCGCTCAATCTCGTCGAACGTCAGCACCGCCTCACGCGGCTGCAGAGTGATCCGCTGCGGCCATGCGTCCACCCCCCCGGTGCGGCTCGAGGGGCCGGGCTGACAATAGACACACCTGAGATTGCACCGGTCTGTGACCGATATGCGGAGGTACGTGTGCATGCGGCCGAACGTGTCGATGAGTGGTGTCATGGAACTGCTTTGCCGACCTCCTCGTAGGCCCGTGCAACGGCCGGAAAGTCTCTGGTGAAAAAAAGAAAACCCCATCCCGGGCTACAAGGATGGGGTCGGAAAACATGGACACGGCGAAACGGCAAAATATTCCGTCGACGCCCGCTTCCTCTCCTTTCCAAGGGCCGACATTGTTGGCCAGCCGGGGCGCGCGGCCGTTTCCAGCGGCGCCGTTCGCCCATCCTGCGGACGAGCGGAGTGCTTTGACTCATCGGTCGGGTCCCCATACTCCCGGGGGAATGAAGGGGACGAAACTCAGAGAGATGGGTGGAAAAGAACGATTCGAAGTCAAGATACCTCCACCCGGGGACTTATGCAAGCCTGCCGCTTTCCCTATTGCATTCGGGGGGGACCGCAAGCATGTAAAAGGCGCGCAGCGGCCAGACTCGACGAGCCTTACGTGTGTATTACAGCGGGAGAGAGTGCGAAGGCCCGGCTGAGTCGGGCCTTTGCTTGAGGGATTACTTCATTTCCTTCGGCGGCTCAGATTTCTTGCCATGCTCAGCTTTCATCTTGTCCCATTTTGTCAGCTGTTCCGGGGTGAGGACCGCGCGCATCTTGCCACGCGATTCTTCCTTGATTGCTTGTGCTTTTGGCTCGACCTCTTTGTACACCTCTTGCAGCTTGTCCATCTGCTCCGTGAGGATGGTCTTGAGCTGGGCCTTCTGGTCCGCTGTCAGTTTCAGCTCTTTGTCGATCTTCGCAAGTTCCGACTTCACCTTTTCTGCCACTTCGTCCTTCACCGTTTGTTTGCCCGGCGGTGGGGTGGCTGTCTGGGCTGCCGCGCTCTGGAAGCAGAGCCCGAAGACGATGGCAAGACCAATAAACAGATTCTTCATGGTATTTCTCCTTCTATGAGTGGCGTGAGGTACCAGGGGGTTATGTAGGCAACGTACTCCAATCGCCTTTGATATGTATAGACCAAAGGATTGAAATAGTAGTTAACCCATTGTGCGGAGCGATGGGTTGGTCAGAAACCTGATGTGTGTTCGTTTGGCATCTCTTTTCTTTCCGCCTGATTGAACTCGCTGGAACTTGCCACTGTTTTCCGTATCTTCTCTCTGGTTCGTTTCACCGGAGGTACTTCCACTCAATCCGAGGAGACGCTGATGAATCCCAGACCGGTCACAATCGCTCTATCGATGTTGATCGTCCTGACAACGCTCGCGTACTCGCAGAAGACCGCACTGTCCGGCCGATTAACGCTGAGTGAGTGCGTGAACGAGTTCACCCCGGCCCGCGTCGAGTCGACAAAGGCCGGGTACCAGTACTGGTTTGTGGGAAAGAGCTTCCTTGACGGCCGCACACTCAAGATGAGCGTGGTCAGGCCCCGCTCCGCCACACACGCTCCTCACCGCCACGCGGAAGACGAGTTTTTCTTCGTTCTCGAGGGGACTGCAGAAGTTGTTTTGAATGGGGAGAAAAAGGTGGTTCACCCGTATGTGAGCTTTTATTGCCCGCCGGACTCGGAGCACGGCATTCGCAATGCCGGAGACTCTGATTTGAAGTACCTGGTCATCAAGAAATACGAGCTACGTTAGAATGCAAGGAAGGCCTGAAGCGCCGAAGACTCATTCGCCCCGCGAGTGCGGAGGTGCTAGTCCACAGCGCCCGCGGGTGACGACCCTTTGGCTCTCCATCCCTGTAGCAGTTTCCGAAGCAGAGCGGACGGGCCCTTGAAAAGCGCAGGAATACTGACCTTCAACTCGTCCACCTTCGTGTACACCACCGGCACGAGCAGCAGCGTTAGGAACATGGAACTGGTCAAGCCGCCGATCAGTGCCCAGGCCAGACCGCTTTTCCACTCGGAGCCGGCGCCTCCCGCAAGCGCAATGGGCAACATCCCGATCACCATGGCCAGCGTGGTCATGAAGATCGGCCTGATCCGGCTCTGCCCGGCTTCCAGGAGAGCTTCCTGCGGCCCAAGTCCCCGTGTCCGCATATCGTTCGCCCGGTCCACCAGCAGAATGGCATTCTTGGCCACGAGGCCGACCAGCATGATGATCCCGAGGATGGAAAAGATGCTGAGGGATTTCATTGTGAGGGCCAACGCCAGGAATGCGCCAACCATGGCCACCGGGATGGAGAACAAAACCACGAACGGATACACGTAGGAATCGTACAGCGCGACCATGATCATGTACACGAACAACACCGCGGCTATCAGCGCAAGTCCAAGACTCCCGAACCCTTCCGCCCTGTTCTTTTCATCCCCCAGGTAAGTGAGCGATGTTTCCTTCTCCAGCTTTCCGTCTATCGCCTTCCGGAAATCCTGGACGATCGATCCGCTCGGCCTGCCGAGCACCTGTGCGAACACCGTGATGGACGAGTTCCGGTCCTGCCGTTGGAGCGCCGTCGGCCCGGTGGACTGGAAGATGTTCGCGAACTGCTTCAGCTCGATCTGCTCTCCCCTGGGGTTCACGAACGTCAGGCTGGCAAGATCCTCCACCGTTGTGCGATCAAACTCGTCCAGCGCGATCCGGATGTCATACTCGTTCTGCCCGTCGCGGTACTTCGAGTCGTCATCGCCGGTCAGGGCCACCCGAAGGGTCGACCCGACGTCGTTGATCGTCAAACCCAGTGCGGCCATCTTCTCCCGGTCGATTTCCACGCGGGTCTCGGGCTTCCCTTCCTCCGCAGAAAGTCGGATGTCTGCTGTTCCCGGGATCTGTCCGAGCGTCGCGGCCACCGATCTGGCAGAGCGGCGGATTGCGTCCATGTCCGTGCCGTTGACCACGATCTGGATGGGGGTCTGGTTGGCCGTCCCGAAGATACCGATAGGGTTGACACGCACCTTGGCACCGGGGATCATCTGCGCGTACTCCTTGATCACTTGTCCCACCGCATCGGTGGAGCGCGCACGCCGTCCTTGCGGGACCAGTGTCACGTTAAGCTCGGAGTTGTTGCTGGAGGTCTGTCCGAGGAATCCCTCGCTGGAGACTCCGACGTTCGTGAAGACCTTGGCCACCTCGGGGATACCCGCAATCATCCGCTCCACACGCTGGGTGATGAAGTTCGTGTTCTCCACCGTGGACCCAGGGGGGAGTTCCAGCGTGACAGTGAACTCGCCCCGGTCGGATTGCGTGATGAACTCGTTGCCGATGAAGCCCAGCGGGGGTAGCGAGAGCGCGCCGATGAAGGCCGCGAGCGTCAGGAGAAACACCGTCCGGCGGTGTCCGAAGGTCCAGCGCAGCAGCCTCAGGTAGTGTGCGGTGAGCCCCTTGAATTGCTCCTCGAACCAGAGGGCAAACCGGCCCATGAAGGTGCCGCCGGTCATCCGTTCGAGCCGCGAGAACCTCGAGGCGAGGGCGGGGGTTACCGTGAAGGAGACGAACAGGCTCATCAGCGTTGATGCCACGACCACGAGCGCGAACTGACGCATGATGTTCCCGATCAACCCCGAGGTGGCCGACAGGGGGACGAACACCACGACGTCCACGAGAGTGATGGAAAGAGCCGCGAAGCCGATCTCGTTCCGGCCGGTCAACGCTGCGGAACGCTGTTCCTCCCCCTTTTCCAGATGGTGGTAGATGTTCTCCAGCACCACGATCGAGTCGTCCACCAGGATCCCGATAACCAGCGACAGGGCGAGCAGCGTCATGAGGTTGAGACTGAACCCCAGAACCCACATGACAAGGAATGTGGAGACCAGCGACGCTGGAATTGCGACCATGACGATGAGGGAGTTCCTGACGCTGTGCAGGAACAGGAACATCACTGCGGCCACGAGCACGATCGCAAGGACAAGGTCGTGTTTCACCGCGTCCGCCGCATCGATGGTGAAGGTGGAGCCGTCCTGCGCGATGTCGACGCGGAGATCGATCTCCCTGTTGTCGGCCTCGATTTTCTTGACTTCGGCCCGGACGAGTTTGCTCACCTCGACGGCGTTCGCGTCGGATTGTTTCTGCACCAGGATGCCGACGGAGGTCTTGCCGTTGATCCTGCTCGTGGTCACGAGGTCCCGCCGGCCGTCGACAACCTCGGCGACGTCGCCAAGCCGGATCTCGCTGCCTGTTTTGGTCGCGGCCACTACGAGGTTCCGGAGGTCGTCGACGGACGCGAATTTGCCTGCGACCCGCACCACGAACTGCTGGTCCCCCCCCTTCAGATTGCCGGTGGGGAAGTCCAGGTTTGCGTTCTTCACCGACTGGGTGATTCTGGAGATCGACAGTCCGTACGAGCGCACCTTCTGGGCGTCCAGGTTGACGCGGATCTCTCTCTGATCGCCTCCCAGAAGCGTCACCTGGCCGACGCCGGCGAGCTGCGAGATGCGCGGCTGGACATGATCCTTCAGGAACTGGTAGAACTCCCGGGACTGCATCGAGCTGGTGACACCCATGCGCAGGATCGGGATTTCGTCCAGCGCGATCTTGGAGATGATCGGCGCCCTGACGTCCCGTGGCAGCGTCGACACGATCTGGTTCACTTTCCGCTGGGCGTCCTGGAGCGAAAAGTCCACGTTGGCCGACTGTTGGAGCTCCACGGTGACCACGGACACCCCTTCGCGCGAGGTCGATCGGACGGAGGAGATGTTGTCCAGGCCGTACACGGCGTCTTCGATCGGCTTCGTGACGTTCGTCTCCACCTCCTGCGGCGACGCACCGGGATAGGGGGTGGTGATCGTGATGACCGGCGTGGTAAACCTGGGCAGAAGCTCGTAGTTCAGCTGAAAATACCCGTACACCCCCAGCACGGTCAACGCGGCGAACAGGACGACCACCAGCGAAGGACGCTTGATCGAGAGTTCGGTGAGAGTCATCGCGGGGTCCCTTCGGCGATGATGCTGACGCTGGTGCTGTCCTGCAGGTTGTTCTGTCCGTTGACGACAACCCGCTCTCCCTCACGGAGGCCTGCGGTCACGCTGAGCATCTCGCCGCTGATATCTCCGACCACGATCGAGCGGAGCCGGGCCCTGGTGCCGTCGACGACAAAAACCTCCGGCTCCTTGATGCTCCCGACAAGCGCATCACGCGGGATTGTCAGAGACTTTTCCGCGTTGGCGGAGGTGAACGCGACCCGCCCGAACATCCCCGCTTTGAGCGGGTGCTGCGTGCTGTTCTGGAGGACCACCTCGACCGGGTAGGTGTGCGCTTCGTCTCCCTTCGAGGCGATGCTCCGGATCTTCCCGTCAAATCGAACCCCGGGGTAGACCTCGGTGGTCACTTCGACCCGGTCACCCTCCTTGAGTTTGAACACGTCGCGTTCCGCGACATTCAGCCGCACTTTCAGCGTCGTGATGTCGACGACGTTCGCGATGGACATCCCCGGCTGCACCATCGTCCCGATGTCCACCGGCCGTGCGGTTACGTACCCGGTGATGGGGGTGGTGATCCGCGTATCGGTGAACTGTCGGCGTGCGACGATGTACTGCGACTCCGCGCTCTTGAATGCGAGCCTTGATGCGTCGAGTTGTGCAACCGTAATGGTGTTCTTCTTCAGGAGCGCCTGATATCGCTCGTAGTCCCGTTTGGCTTTCTCGTAGTTCACTTCCGCCGCCGTAAGCGCGGCCTGCTTGAGCTCGTCATCCACCTGGACCAGAACGGTCCGGGCGTTGACGAAATCCCCCACCTTTGCCCGTACGGCGGTGACGCGTCCCTGGGTTTCGGAAACGACGTTTACGTCGTTGTTCGCGGTGATCGTTCCGACGAGCGAGAGGTTTTCCAATACCTGTTGCCTGGTGACCGTGGCGACGGTGACCGGCACATCCTTCAGCATCGGTGAACCGACCTCTGCGGCGTGCCTGTTTCTGTTGAAGAGGAGAATAGCGATGATCCCCCCCAGGACGACGACCGCAATCATGGTGATGCGCAGCTTAGTCATTGTGCCTTTCCTATGGATCTTTCGAGCCTGGCCAGTCCGATCTCGTAGTCGACAAGTGCCTGCGTATGGCTGACCCTGGCTCTCAGCAGATCGGAGTTGGCGTCGAGCAGGTCAGAAGTGAGAAGCAGTCCCTCTCTGTATTTTTCGTACGACGTCCGGTAGTTCTCTTCCGCCTGCTGAACGGCCGTGAGCGCGACGCCGATGCGGTCATGGGCTTCGTGAAGGTCGAGGTAGGCCTGGGTGACCTCAAGTGCCACACCGTTCTTGAGCGTGGAGAGCATATCCTGCGTCTGGGCCAACTGGGCGGTGGCCTGAGACGTCTGGTACGACGTGGTAAGCCAGTTCCAGACATCCAGCGAGAAATTGACGCCAACATCCCAGGTGTCGCGGAAAAGCTCGACCGCCGGGACAATGCGCGCATTCGGCTTCGCCGTGACGTAATCCGCGAAAAGCGAGATCTGCGGATACCAGCCCGACTTGGCAACCGTCACGCCCGCTTCGCTCGCCCTGACCCGGAGTTCCATTCCCTTGACCTCCGGACGCTGGGCGAGTGCCGTGGCGATCAGCACCGAATGTGCCGTGGTGTCGTGCTCGACGGTTTCCAGACTGGAGACCGGCTGAATGACCGTTTCGAGCGGGATGTTCATCAGGTTGTTGAGGGCAACGATGCCGATGCGTATGCCGTTCCCAGCCTGGATCTGGAGCAGCTCGGCGTTCGATAACTGGACGCGGAGCTTCAGGACGTCATTGGTCGTTGCCAGACCCTGCTCCAGCAAATTCTCGGCGTCCGTGACATGTGCCTGGACCTGAGCGACGGACGTGTCGATCGACTTCTTTACCTCGATCGCCCGGAGCACCCCCCAGTATGCGCTTTTCGTGTTGAAGATCAGGTCGGCCCTGTCTTTGCCATAGTCCTGATGAGTCGCCTCGGCGTTGAACTCCGCGAGATTTTCGGAACCTTGCAGCCGGAATCCGGTGAACAGGGGCTGGGCCAGCGAGGCTTTGAGTGTGTAGTTGTCGACGATGGACGGTGAGATGACAAAGGACTGCCCCGATCCCGGCAACGTGAACTCGAATGGGGTGATCGGGTTCAGGCGGGTATATCCGCCCGAGAGCTTCACCGAGGGAAGCCTGACGGCCCTCGTCTCGCTCGCCTTGCCCTGTGCAGCCTCGGTCTTCATCAGAGATGCATGGAGCATTGGACTGTTCTCCAGGGCGATGCGGACGGCATCGTCCACTGTTAGTGGCATCCGCTCCTGCGCAGAGGCAGCGATGATGCTGGATACCGATAGAGAGATGATGGCCAAAAACCTCATGGACTTTCTCCTGAACAATGTTTTCCGGTTTCGCGGGTGATCAAGACCCCGTCCAATAGAAGCCAACCTTAAATATACGAAAAAGACGACTGAAGTGAAAGAGATCGACAAGCAACTCTGCGCTTTGCCAGAAGAGGACGGAGGGAGCATAATCGGCGGAACACCAGGCAAGACGATGAGTGTTATACGCTTGTACATTATGGAGTAGTATTCAATCCCCCAACTCAAAGGAGAACCATCATGAATGAGGAAAGCAAGTGCCCCGTAACGGGACACTCCGGGAGAACCTCTGCCGGCAGAGGCACATCGAATCGCGATTGGTGGCCCAACCAGCTGAACCTGGGCCTCCTTCACCAGCACGCGCCGGCCTCCAATCCGATGGGCCACGACTTCAAGTACGCTCAAGAATTCAAGAAGCTCAATCTGGCTGCCCTGAAGAAGGACCTGTACGCGCTCATGACCGACTCGCAGGAGTGGTGGCCTGCCGACTGGGGCCATTACGGCGGACTGTTCATTCGTATGGCCTGGCACAGTGCCGGCACCTACCGCACTGCTGACGGCCGCGGTGGCGGTGGCACCGGCAACCAGCGTTTCGCGCCGGTCAACAGCTGGCCCGACAACGGCAACCTCGACAAGGCGCGCCGCCTGCTCTGGCCCATCAAACAGAAATACGGGAACAAGATCTCCTGGGCCGATCTCATGATCCTGGCCGGCAATTGCGCGCTGGAGTCAATGGGCTTCAAGACATTCGGTTTCGGTGGCGGCCGCGTGGACATCTGGCAGCCAGAAGAGGACATCTACTGGGGCGGCGAAAATACCTGGCTGGGCGACAAGCGTTACAGCGGTGACCGCGAGCTTGAGAACCCCCTGGCCGCAGTGCAGATGGGGCTGATCTATGTGAACCCTGAAGGTCCGAACGGCAACCCCGATCCTGTGGCCTCGGGCCGCGATGTGCGCGAAACCTTCGCTCGCATGGCGATGAACGACGAAGAGACTGTTGCGCTCGTCGCGGGTGGACACACCTTCGGCAAGGCGCACGGCGCGGGCGATCCGGCGCTGGTAGGTCCGGAACCGGAAGCTGCCCCCATCGAAGAGCAAGGTCTGGGCTGGATCAACCGATTCGGCAACGGCAAGGGCGTGCACACTACCACCAGTGGTATCGAAGGGGCATGGAAACCCAACCCGACAACATGGGACAACGGTTACTTCGATATGCTATTTGGGTACGAGTGGGAGCTTGTAAAAAGCCCGGCCGGCGCCTGGCAATGGATGGCCAAGGATGTCAAGGAAGAGCACATGATCCCTGACGCACACGACCCTTCGAAGAAGCATCGGCCAATGATGACCACGGCCGACCTGTCGCTGCGCTTCGATCCGATCTACGAACCTATCTCGCGCCGATTCCAGACGGATCCGCGTGCGTTCGCCGACGGCTTCGCCCGCGCCTGGTTCAAGCTGACCCATCGCGATATGGGACCGAAAGTCCGATACCTCGGCCCTGAAGTTCCTACCGAAGACCTGATCTGGCAAGACCCGCTCCCGGCTGTCGATCACCCCTTGATCAACGCAAAGGACATCGCCGATCTCAAGGCCAAGGTCCTGGCATCCGGGTTGTCGGTATCGGAACTTGTTTCCACCGCGTGGGCTTCAGCTTCCACCTTCCGTGGTTCGGACAAACGCGGGGGCGCAAACGGTGCGCGCATTCGTTTGTCGCCACAGAAGGACTGGGAAGTCAATCAGCCTGCCCAGCTGGCGAAGGTGCTCAAAACTCTGGAGAAGATCCAAAGCGCGTTCAATAAAGCGAAGTCTCGCAGAAAGAAGGTCTCGCTGGCTGACCTGATTGTTCTGGCAGGTTGCGCGGGCGTCGAGAAGGCTGCGAAGAAAGCCGGTCACAAAGTGGTGGTTCCCTTCACACCTGGTCGCACCGACGCCTCGCAAGAGCAGACCGACGTGGAATCGTTCGCCGTGCTGGAGCCCGAGGCCGACGGTTTCCGCAACTACCAGAAGACGACCTTCACCGTGTCGCCCGAGGCAATGCTGGTGGACAAGGCACAGCTCCTGACGTTGAGCGCGCCAGAGATGACCGTGCTCATCGGTGGCCTGCGTGTGCTGGGTGCGAACGTGGGTCAGTCGAAACACGGTGTGTTTACGAAGCGGGTCAGTACACTCTCCAACGACTTCTTTGTCAACCTGATCGAGATGAGCACCGTGTGGAAACCAACGTCCGATGCCGCGGATACATTTGAAGGGCGCGACCGCAAGACCGGCGTACCCAAGTGGACAGGCACCCGGGTGGATCTTGTGTTCGGCTCAAACTCTCAGTTGCGCGCACTCGCCGAGGTCTATGCACAGGACGACGCGAAAGAGAAGTTCGTGCGTGACTTCGTCGCGGCTTGGAACAAAGTGATGAACCTTGACCGCTTCGACCTCAAATGAGCGTTGCACGGTCATCATCCATGAACAGCATCCAGAAGTGCCGCATCATGCCGATGCGGCACTTCTGTTTCGAAGCCTCGTTCGATCCCGCCACAGATTTCCGTCAAAGGCGGGGAAGGAAACATGCACCCTACCCCGAACAAGGGCAAAAGCCCCGGAGGACTATTCCCGAGGCTCTGCAGGCCCCCTGTGACGGCATTCCATGCTCCCATCACTCCTCCGCAAACTTCTTGATCGCTTCAAAATGCTTCACAATCGCCTTTGCCTTGTTCTTCCCAAAGGAGACCCAGTGCCAGGAGATGTCCGGATTGGGAGCGTCGACCGTGGGAATGCGGAGCACGGGTTTCCCCTGATATTCGCTCATGACGGGTTGTGCGGGTTTGTTCTCTTCTTCCATACGGCTACCTTTCACGCTAAAGTGTATTCCCGGTTGATATGCGCCGCCGACAGAATCATTGATTTCCGACGGCGGGGCGTCAGGTCTTCCGATCCCAGATTCATTCTACTGAAACAACTGATGGGATGGAAAACTGGAACTGATTGAACCGGTAAAATATCGAATTCTGCTGAAACATGTTGAAGTGCTCTCCATTTGCCTGTGGTGTGTTGGGATAAAAGCCGAACATGAACTGGAACTGGGGAAAAATAAGATGTTCATTTCTTATCCTGAAACCGAAGCCATATCCTTGGTAGAGTCTGCTCTCAATCAATGAACTATTGATTGAAGAAATAAGGCCAAGGTCGGCGAAAACAATTACAGCCAGTTGAAAGCCTAGAAATTTCAGCGGGACGAAAACATCGGCCTCATAATTGAGTACCAGTTTCTTATTTCCTCTTAGGTAGCCGTCTGAAAAGCCCCTGAGTCCCCCTTGACCATTTATGTTCAGGACATCCTGCGGCCTGGATGGGTCATAACTGTATGAATACCTGCTCCCGATGTAATGCCTCCACTTATATTTCCCGACAGCATAAAGATGTGAGAAATACAGCAGCTCCAGAATGGATGTCCGGTTCAACCATTTTTCGTGGCTCCGGAATGCTCCAGTCTGAAAACCCCCATATAAATAGCCCAGATGATTATTGTGGAAGCTATAGCCAGTCTTCAACCCGTAATAGGGTCTGCTGGACCTTGCCCCCTGCTCTAAGCCAAAGAGCAACTCAATCATAGCTATCAGCGGAATATCCTCTGTTCTCCCAAGACCAAACACATAACGGTCCTGATAGTACTCTCTATAGGAAAATCCAACTCGCCCCAGATAGAAGGTATTATCCTGGAACAAATTCAGCGGATCAGAAGCAGGCTTCTCGCTGTAGACAGTTCTTGTGACTCTTCCTGCAATATTGAATCTGTTCTGATATGCTGTCGATGGATCAAACGGTCGTACGTCAAACGCATACCCCAGCCAGTAATCCTGCTGATTGTCTCTGGCAGTTTCGACGAGCCCTAAGGTATCCCGTATGCCCGGATATCTGGTATTTTGCCAGAGCTGCGATATGCCTCCTCCCCATGTTATGACCTGCGAGATAAAATCCCTGCCGATCATAATACCATACTGTTGGCGGTCAGGTACTGATGAATAGAATACATTTCCTGCAACAAAAGTGTTTCCAATGTTGTTGACGTAATATCCGCCATCCCAGTCCCAGCCGTGTGTAAGCTCCTGGTCTACCTTGAATCCGCCCTTGAGTTCATTGCCGAAACCCAGGAAGTTTATATCACTTAACCACGTACGCCCGGTTTTGTTGCCAGGACTGTATGTTACGCCTCCATAAATGCTCCAGATATCTTGAACATATATCATGATATCAACGCTGTCCGGATTGTTCTCGATCTTCTGAGGAATAATCCGGACATCGTAGACATAAGGACTTTGTCTTATTATTCTTTCACTTTCCTTTATGTCAAATGGAACTAAGATCTCCCCTTGAGAAAACAACAGCTTGTTTGTGATAAGCCATTCTTTTGTTCCTATATGAAGAGAATTCCCCCCATTCTGCAGCCAACTGCGGACAGTGTCTTTTGGATTATCTACCGATGCCCCAAACACGTCAAGAATCTCAATATTGATTTTCCTAATGACTTTTCCCGAGAATGTCTGCATTAGTTTCCCATCAGCACCTGGGTGTGTGCTTCCCGGTTGTTGTTCATCATCTTCTACCAGAATTGTCTTTACGAGCCTTGAGAAGAAATTGTCCTTTTTTGAATAGTCTTTCACATCCTGAACTATGTTTGTACTGGAGTCCCGAGTGGCAACTGTTTTTGTCTGAGCAGTCAGGCATTCTGACATGCAGAGCATCAGAAAGCTGAAACCACGTATCCGCCACATAAACTCACGCCGCCCATTCTTCCTACAGATCGGTTGAACATATGCTGTTAGTCGTTGGACCATATTTCACAACTCGACGATCTCAGCTTGGCGCTTCTCCTCCACCCGTCCGTCTGGTGCAAGTGGCCAGGACTGTGTCAAAAAGAAGGAAATGAACCTGAGTGGCCTACGCCGTGGGGTCGTCGGGGTGGGCTCTAAACTGGAACTGGGTCCAGAGCGGCTCATGACCCTCGGCGTGGGCCATGTGACACTCTTCCTTATGCTGGATCTAATGAAAAATACTTGTGATTTCCATGGAAGGGAATCGACCGAAAGGATGAAAGAGTAGTTAATCCATTGAGGGGTCAGCGTGCGAGGCAATAGGGAGCCAGACTGAAGAGCATAGGAAAGACCCGGAATCCAGAGCCTATAGTTTGTGGTGGGCCGAGTCGAACCAGTTTCCACACTCATCGACAATCAGGCCGATTCTTTTCTGCGGGTCATACTTGAAAGGGTGTCCTTAGCGGCATCGCCGTGTATCACCAGCGAGTGATGGATGCAAAGATCCCTTATTTCTGAAATATCATCTTGATCGTTTCAGAGAAACCCTTGCCCGTCATCCGGCATAGATAGACTCCGCTTGCAAGCCCATCCGCGCTCCACTGCAGCCGGTGTTCACCGGGGGGAACCTCTCCCTCAACAAGAGTCTCAATCGCACGCCCTGTGACATCATAGACTCTCAGCGTCACGTGCTCATTATGCGGCGTATAAAAAACGATCATTGTCGAAGGATTGAACGGATTGGGAAAGTTTGCACACAGTTGAAAACCTGAAGGAGTCGCTATGTCCGAGTCTGGTGACACAGAGAGAGGCGCACCGTCGCCGACGATCTGAATCTGGCTCAGTTGGTTTGTGCCGACGCCTCTCGTGTTGAGGAGATTGAGATAATTGTCACATTCGGTGTCGCCATAGCTGCTTTTCGCAGGCAATGGCAGTTTCGTTGCCTCGCAATCCAGACCCATCACGGACGCTCCAACACTGTCAGTGGCGACCGGATCGAGTCCCGCCAACAATACATGGCTTCGATAGGGCATGAAAGTCGAATTCCAGACACCTTCTCCGCCCTTTGCATTTCTTATTCCATCAACAACCGCAAAGTGAACTGGCCGTGCGGCATTCAAGTCGCAGATCGATCGAGGGAGATACGAAGCGGAGGACCCATTTGTCGGGCTGTGCAGCGCCTGTCGGCGATATTGAATACTCGGCGTTTCGTAGAGAGCCTGTGGAACGGTCCCAACCTGGTTCTTAAGCGAGCAGGTAAGACCGGCCTCCGCATGCTGCTTCAGTTTCGGAATCGAGACATAGACGTCGGCATCTTTCAAGATCTGATTCATGGTCAACGATGCATAATTGAAATATCCGGTGCCGGTAGAGATATCGACAAAGCTACCTTTGCTGATATCAACCAGGTTGCAGCCAAGGTTCGATTGGATAGCCAGATAATCCTGAAAAGCGGACTTGGTAAATGAATCCGCGCTTCCCAGACTTTCCACAATAGTCAGATCGCTTGCAGAAACACCTGCATCAATGATCAGCTCTGCCACAGCTCGTATGACAGCAGGATGCGTCCACTGAGCTTCGGTGATGGGGACACCTTTCAGCATCGCATTTCCCACTGAGCCTGAACCACCGGTCAGGTTTATCTTTATGACGACCTTCTTCCCCTTCGTGAAGAGCGACGAGACTTCTCCTGATTGGTTCAAAAGGTCCACGAGATACTGCACTCTCTGCTTCACACCACCGCCAGCATCGTCATACACGTAACTGTCCGCGGGAGTAATCGTGGTATTTGTGATTGCCACTGTCGCAAGGGGCGAAGAAACCAGCTTATGGCTGTACGCCATGACTCCCGAGGGTTTCAAGTACGGCGTAACAAGTAAACCCGCGGCAGCGGTGCCAACCCTCCAGATGAAATTCCTTCGTGAGGCATTCATGCCGTCACAATCGGTCGCACGCTCTTTTGTCATGTGAGATCTCCTGACAGTCATAAGGGAATGGCAAAGTATAATCCATTGAAGCCGAGACTCCTCTCCGACGAGGAGTAAATGCAGACAGCCTGCCCGCCACATACACCACAAGAGCAAGAAGGCCATCTCAAATAACTGTACCTGTACGATACTCCGAATCTCCGAATAATGCAAGGCGCCAGCCATTCGCCGCAATCATTAAAGCAACCTGCCCTGTCCCCATATATCTCTCGATTTGTCCAATGGTGGCGGGACCGATCCCCATTCTTATTCCCAAAGCTCTGACCGTACAAGACATAGCGTTCGCAAAGTCTCTTTGAGCGCCTTGCAGCCGTCTAAGCTGTGGCCGTTTGGCTGACGTTTCTTTTACACCTTTGTGACATTTCTTTTACAAATCCGTCCGACCGTTCCCTCCCATCCTCTCGTACACTCCACTGTCCCAATCTCGCTCCCTTCGCCTGTCAGGTGATGCGGGCCAAGCAGGGAGCGACTAACCTCATACAACCACTACTGAAAGGGGTCAAACCATGAACCGACTCAATCAACGCAGACTCGTGTGGCTGGTGTGTGCGGCACTCTGCGCATCATCGTGGATGATGGCTCAGGAGGCGACGGGAAAACAGAACACCGCCGCTTCTGCCGGGATCACGGAACGCGCGGAAGCCATGAAGAACGGGGGACCGAAAGCCTCCCTGACCATCCTTCCTGTGATGCTCGCCGGCAAGCCGTTCGACAGGGTGTCCGAAATCGTCGGATTGTTCCTGGAACAGCAGGGGCTGGAAGACATCGAGATAGGGAAAGACGTATTCAGCCCGGAAACGGGCACGCCGCTGGACAAACTCGCAGCCTCGCTGGGTGAGTTCGTCGCAAAGAAGCCGACGATCACGGAGTACGTGCTGTATGCCGAATTCAATGGGAAGCCTCATTCTCCCTTTGACGAGCTTCGCGCATTGGTTGTCGACAGCAAGGGCCGTGCAGTCTGGATCGACCGGTTTGGCGAGGGCGACGCGGATTTCAGGAAAGTCGGAGACCGGGACCCGATGGGGTTTTCCAGTCTCCTCGCGATGAGACTGGCACCGCGGATGGGCCTCAATGACGAGACCCGCAAGGCCGCCAAGCCCGGTAAGATGGCGCGCCTGATGGAGGAACGCAGCGGGTTACCGCCGGCCGCTGAACGGGAGGCCATCCCGCCGCGCACGAAGATCTTCAGGGAATCCCGGAAGGCCCTCACACTCGCACTGTTTCCACCGCGGATCGGCGACACCACGGATCCGGGGCAGGCAGCCGTGCTGGCGAAGATGATCACCGACGCCGGGCTCTGCCGGGCAGTCCCTGCCTCAAAGTCCCTGCTGTTGACTTCCTCAAAAAAAGACCCGAACGAGCTGAAGTCCCTGTGGGACCTCGCGCGCGAGTTTCGTGGGCACGCCAGATCCTCACCTGAAGAGGCCGACTATGTCCTTTACGCGGACTACACGTTTAACCCACAGCAGTGGGAGCAGGGGATGGTGCACTTTGTCGTGTGCGACCGGAGCGGGGAGTGGACCATCGTGGATCTGCAGAACTCGCATCAGCCGGACTATCAGAGTGTCCGGCCGGTATCCGTGCAGACGTGCGACGCGCTCCTGATCAGACGCCTGAGCGGCTATCTCAAGCTTTCCGCCGCCGATGTCCTGAGAGAGACAATACAGGCTTCGGGCATCGATGCCGCAATGTCGAAGTTCGCGGAGACTCGGTCAAAGAAGGATGAATACCTTGTCGCGGAAGACCAGATCAACAACCTCGGGTATGAATACCTGCAGGCAGGAAAAATCAAGGAAGCCATCGCGGTGTTCACGCTCAACACGGAGGCATTCCCGGAATCGTTCAACGTGTATGACAGTCTGGGCGAGGCCTACGCTGCCGCAGGGGAGAAAGAGCAGGCAGTACGGAATTACAGGAAGTCACTCGAGCTCAATCCTCAGAGTCAGAGCGGGATTGAGGCGTTGAAAAAGCTCGAGTCGCATTAAAGCAGCCAGAAATGAACCAGAGAGAACACACGGGAACCGGAGGGGCAAAGTCCTCCCCTCGATATCATGACGCCGTGGAGCCAGAGCTACCGGTTCTGCTGGCTCACTTTCTTGTGTCCAGATGGAGCTGTCGGCCCGAGGGCGTGCCGCAGAGGGCAGCATCGCCGCCCGGCCGAGCTCGCGCGTCAGCTGGGGGTCAGTAGGGTCTGGGTGAGCAGGGTGTTGAAGGGAATGACGAGAAAGATCTGATGATGATGATCTACCGGATGCGGGGTGGACGGGAGTCGTGGTGAATCCTGGTTGGACTGATATTCACGTTGAGAGGGCAGGCGATCGCCGGGGAAATTCACTGGCCGCCGGGCAGGGACAGAGTGTCCTCATATTACTTCTCCAGACCGAGTTTCTTGATCAGCGCTATGAAGCGAGAATCCGAGCGAAGCGGGTCAACGCGGGGATCGCCCTTTAGCCAGATTACCTGATCATTCTTTTCCTCATACGCCTGTCGTAGCAGCTCTATCGCCCGGTCCTTCTTCCCCATGGAGCAATAGATCAGGGCGATGTCATAGGACGGCGGATAGGGGTACATTGACAGTGCCTTAAGGATGGAATCGGCTCGCATGGTCTCACCAGCTGCGGCACATGCCCGGCCGAGACCTGCCAAAACTACCGAGGAATTCTCCATCCGGAGTGCTATCTGCAACTCCGCGATCGCAGAGGAATAGTCCCCCTTTTGGAGATATTGGTCGCCCAGGACGTAACGAGCGAAGTAGAATGAGGGATTCATTTCCACCGCCTTGCGGGCGTTTTCTATCGCTTCGTCATATCGGTGCATGAAGAACGCGGGAAGACCCATTTCGATGTTGATGAAAGGCGAGAGTGGGTCAAGCTGATGTGCTCGCTCCAACTCCGCTATGGCCTCATCGTAATGCCCCAGAAAAGTCAGGTACCTCCCGAACCAAAAGTGGGCCCCGGCGAAACCAGGGTTAAGCTCAATTGCCCGGCGAAATTCAGCCTCTGCTCCGGGCCAATCGAATTCGTAGGCCATTTTTACAAGGGCAAGTGAGAGATGCGCCTCGCTCAGCTGGCCGTCTCTTTCAACAGCCCGCAGTGCCGCTGCGCGCGATCTCTCCATCGCTTGCTTTGGGGGAAGATACATGTTCGACGCCCAGTAGTAGGCATCAGCCAGTCCCGCGTATGCCAGCGCGTATGAGGGATCCCTTTCGATTGCCTGATCGTAGAATTCAACCGCCTTATGAAATCCTTCTTCTGTCAGTCTCTCGGCCCAGAAGCGACCCTTGAGGTAGAGCTGGTAGGCTTCTGCATCCTGGGTGAAGGATTTGGTGAGGCGCCATTGGTCAGCTCCGGACAACCTCAGTCGCAGGCAGTCTGATATCTGTTCCGCGATCTCCTCCTGAAGAACCAGGATATCACTGAACTTGCGGTTATAGCGTTCCCCCCAGAGTTGGGTCCCTTCGATGGCATCGACCAGATCTGCTTGAATAGTCAGCAAGTCATCCCGACGAACTATCTTTCCCGTGAGCACTGCACGGACTTTGAGCGTCTTTCCGACTGTTTGCGGTTCCTGTTCCTTCCCCTTGTAGCTGAATGCGGTCGTTCTCGCGATGACACGCAGCTGAGGAAACTGAGCAAACTTGTTGATAAGGGTTTCTGTGAGGCCATCACAAATGTATTCAAGCGTTGAGTCGCCAGTTGCATTGACAAACGGCAAGAGGGCGACCGAATCGATGGCGGCAGGACGGCGGGATAAAAAGAAGGCACCTGTCACTGCAAGAGCAAGGAACGCGACGACAAAACCTGCGTTTCGGATCAAACGTGGCCTTTTCCAGAGTGGTTGCCTGAACTCCGGTCGGGGTAGACTGCTTGAGTCGCGTCCGCCGTTCAGCGCTCGCAGGTCCGCGCCCATTGTCTCAATTTGCTGATATCGTTCTCGCTGATCTTTTTGCATTGCTTTCATAACAATTTGCTGCAATGCTATCGGAGTTTCCGGCCTGAGTGTCTCAATGCGGGATGGCTCCGCATTCAGCGTCTGGTAGATGATCGCCTGGTCATACTCGGCTTCAAAAGGCCGCTTGCCGGTGAACATTTCGTAGAGCACTACTCCCAGCGACCAGATATCAGTCCTGTGGTCAGCCGGTTCGCCCCGTGCCTGCTCAGGCGACATATATGCTGCCGTCCCGAGTGTGCTGCCTGCTTTAGTGAGCATCGTGCGGCCGCTAAGCTTTGCCAGTCCGAAATCGACGATCTTTGCCACGCCGTCTGCGGTTACTATGATGTTGGCCGGCTTGATGTCGCGATGAACGATCCCGTGTTCGTGGGCTTTCGAGAGACCTTGGGCGACCTGAGTAGCAATGTCAATGGCTTCGTCAATCTTCAGCGGTCCGCGCTCGATCTTCTTCTTGAGCGTCTCACCCTCGAGGTACTCCATGCTGATGAACAAGTGCTTATCATCGGTTTCGTCGACGTCGTACACCACGCAGATGTTGTTGTGCTGCAGGGAAGAGGCGGCTTGTGCCTCATGGGTGAAGCGCTCTTTGGCTTCGGCATCTCTGGTGAGTTCGGGAGGGAGAAATTTCAGGGCAACGATGCGCTTGAGCTTGGTGTCCTCGGCTTTATAGACGATGCCCATGCCGCCTCCGCCGAGCTTCGAGAGGATTTTATAGTGGGAGACAACCTGGCCGATCATGGGTATCTCCACGGGCGTGAATGATTCCAACGGCACGGAGAATCAGCAGTACGGGGGTAAGATACGTCGGGGAACCGCGATAGTCAAACGCCGCGCAGGGAGAGTATTCCTTGGGAGGGGTCCGAAGAAGGTCTGAAAAGACGAAGACCCAAAGCCACCTCTCTCAGGAGGTTTGAGTCTTCGTGTCATTCGTCCCGTGAGCAGGACTCCCGTCCCTCCGCCGAAGGCGGAGGAACGAAGTTGCATTCAATAGACTCTTTTCTAGTACCGTGTACGCCTGGCCAAGGCATGAAGCTTGGCTTGGTTGCCGGCAATCAGTGCTTCTTTCTTGGCGCGGGACCAGCGCTTAAGCTGGGCTTCCCTCCTGCGGGCTGAGACGAAAGTGGTATGTGTTTCTGCATAAACCGGTTGCACTGGCCGGTCCAATGATGTGTGTCGGGAAGCGGTTCCTGTGATATGGTCTGTGATACGACGGCAAAGATCATGGCAGGCCCCGACATACAACCCGCCCGACTGGAGACGCAAGATGTAAACCCAGCAAGTCACCCTTAATCCGCCGATGTATGACATCCCCCATATGTATTACAATGGAAGGGGCGGATTTACGAATGGTAACTTGGCGCCGTGCACTGTTTTTCTCAGGCCCTTCGACTCGCTCCGCCCCTAATAGTAATACAACGAAGTAACCGTTTTTACGACTTGAGGCGGAGCCCTGAGCGAGCCACACTCCCACAAAACAAAGCCCCACCCCCGGGTGGGAGTGGGGCGAGTCGAAGGGCTCCGCGCGACTCCCCATTGTGCGAACTCCATATCTGCGCCTCAGGCTTCCAGTTATCATCCAGAGGGTGCAGCGGGGAAAGAGGAAACTGGTCGTGAACGTGGCAGAACTTGGAAAATTCCTTGATTTATCTGCGGAGAATATCAATCGACTGGCTCCCCTCCTATCCGGACCATAGCCCTGAGAGAAAAGTGCGGTCAGGAAGAAGATTGACTCCCTTGCCCTCAGGAAGCAGTATGAACAGGCACTGATGGACCGCACATGCGCCACTAGGACCAATGTCGCTCGTCACGTGGGCGTGAGCCGGGTCTGGCTAAGCAGAGTTTTGATTGGTGCTGGCCGCGGCTCAGGAATTCCCCTCATCTTCCCTTCGTCTCTTTCGCCTCACAAAAACATGGTACGTGATGGCATCCCATGCGTTGTGAATCCCAATGAAAAGCAACAACAATGCCGCCCCGCCTAGCAAGAATAAGGCGAGTCGCACCTGTGAGAATGCGACATACGCTGCTGAACCCAGCAGCCCGTAGCCGATGAACGGCAGGAGCACATGAAACAGCCAGTCCTCGGCAACCGGGCGATACGTGCGTTGGGTTTGCATCCGTCGCACCACAACCAGTGTGTACACAATCCCGAGAAACCCTATAACTCCCAGATGCACGGCAACGTACAATATCTCCCGCCACGGAGCGCTTATGACCGCGGCCAGCAACAACACAGCTCCAAAATGAACGACGCTCGGGGTCGCAAACGCCCCGCCTGCAAGGGCCTCCTCACGCGTCCCTGGCATATCCGCAATAAGCGTCATGACGACAAACTGCAACCCGATCAGCGCACCGGCGGCCGAGCCAACAATGACGTAGAAGCTTTCCCATTCGGTCAGTTCAGGCATAGTGAGCGCCTCATTTCTTGTATTGCGTGTCGTTTACTTTTTCCATCCACTCCACCGCCTTTCCATTCAGGTGCTCCTGAAGAGCAATATGCGTCATCGCCGTCGTGGGCGTGGCGCCGTGCCAGTGCTTCTCCCCCGGCGAAAACCAGATGACATCTCCCGGCCGGATCTCCTCGACCGGGCCTCCTGCATGTTGTGCCCACCCTAAGCCCCATGTCACGATGAGTGTCTGGCCCAGTGGATGCGTATGCCATGCCGTCCGCGCGCCCGGCTCAAATGTGACACTTGCACCCTGTACACGCGCAGGTTCCGGTGCCTGAAAGAGCGGATCTACTCGCACCGTTCCCGTGAACCAATCTGCCGGTCCCTTGCCGGAAGGTTGTGAGCCAGCTCTCCTTGATCTCCATTCCCCATCTCCTCTATTGTTTTTACCGCGTTGCTTCTCCGAGCCCAATGGGCGGCAAGCCATTTCAACTATTGTTCAGAACAACTTTTGGGATGTTTTCCTCTCCGGGACGTCCGTCTCTTCAGATTGATCACAACTCGATCAACACCTTGATCGCTTCCCGGTCGTTCATTGCCTTGTACCCTTGGCTCGCTTCCTCGATACCAATGACCCGATCGAAGACGCGGCCGGGTTCAATCCTCCCTTCGAGCACATCGGGCAGGAGCTCCTCAATGTAGGCGCGGGCTGGAGCAGGCCCTCCTCCTACTATGACATTGTTGTAAAATGTGGGCAAGGAAGCAGGTATGTTCTCGTCCTGCGGAACCCCGACCCTGCCAACCGCACCGCCGGGACGCGTAATGCTCAGCGCCGTGAGCATCGATTCACCGTGCCCAACACACTCAAGAACTGAATGGACCCCGAACCCCCGGGTGAGTGCTCGCACGCGTTCTACTGCCTCCTCGCCCCGTTCGCCTACAACATCAGTTGCTCCGAACTCTCTTGCCAGTGTGATCCGGTCGGGATGCCGGCCCAGGATGATGATCTGCTCTGCACCGAGGCGGCGTGCGGCAATCACACCGCATAAACCAACCGCACCATCGCCTACAACAGCCACCGTTTTCCCGGGTCCGACACCGGCGACCTTGGCAGCGTGATGGCCTGTCCCCAGGACGTCGGAGAGAGTCAAAAACGACGGCATCAAGGTCTTGTCTGCCGTAACGGGCAGGACAAACAGCGTTCCATCCGCAAGAGGCACACGGACAGCTTCGGCCTGAGCCCCGGGAAGTTCGGGTGTACCAAAGAACCCCCCGTGGACACACGAGGTCTGAAGCCCTTCGTGGCAGAAGATGCAGGTCCCGTCGGAATACGCAAAGGGCATGATGACGACATCACCCCGTTTTATGGTGCGGACCTCGGACCCGACTGCTTCAACAATACCTACGGCCTCGTGTCCCATCTGGCGTCCGGCTTCACTCTTTTCCATCGACTTGTACGGCCAGAGATCGCTGCCACAGATGGCAGCATGGGTAACGCGGACGACTGCATCCGTTGGTTGTACCAGTTTTGCATCAGGAACATTTTCGACGCGGACATCGCCCGCGCCATGCATTACAGTTGCTCGCATAAGTCAGATTGCTCCCATTGATTTATTGAATGGTTAGTCCTGCAAGTTTTTCAGGATCCAGGCTTGTTCACCCCGAGGCTTTCTCGAATATTTTTCTCGGGAGATTTGATGAGTGTCGTTATGAATGTCGCCAGGCTCTTCATGGAAATCACCGAGCCCTTTTCCGGCTCACCTTTCCTCGTAATCTCATAATCGACTTCATCAACGCTGGTGAACCAGGTGGGTCTGAGAATTGTGTAATCAAGGTCTGAAGCTTCGATCACATCGGCGGCTTTTCGATATGGACGCAGGACTGGCCTCACCGGGTCGTCATAGATGCCGATAGAACTGATGAAAATGAGTCTCTTGACCCCCGCTTCATCCATCGTTTTGACGATGATTTTCGCCATCTCTTCCAGATCGCCTGCGAGATTGGCGTAAACGACATTAATGCCCGTCATCGCTTTCTTCAGATCTCCAGGCTTCAGCGCATCTCCTTCGATGATGCGCCACCCAGGGTCGACGCGACTTTTCAACCGACGGTCACTCCGCAGAAACAAAGTCAACTGAATATCGCTTTCCGTTCTCAACAAATCGATTACGATCCCCGCAATGTTGCCGCTGGCTCCTACGATCAATACGTTTCTCACTACAGCCCCGTCCTTCTTTCCAATTCCTCCGGATAACGATCCCCTGCGACCTTCGTCTTCTCAAGAGCGGAGCCGATCTCATCGAGATCCTCGCGGTGTCAATGCGACGCTCGTCGCCCCGATGTTCTCTTCGAACCGGTGCAGTTTGGTGGTACCGGGAATCGGAACGATCCATGGCTTCTGCGCCAGGAGCCAGGCGAGCGCGACCTGTGCGGGCGTAGCCTTCTTCTGTTGAGCGATCCCGGTCAGCAAGTCGACCAGTGCCTGATTGGCCTCTCGATTCTCCGCAGTGAAGCGTGGGACAATGTTGCGGAAGTCTCCCTTATCGAATGTCGTGTTCGCGTCGATCGTGCCAGTGAGAAAGCCCTTCCCGAGCGGACTGAATGGCACGAAACCGATGCCGAGTTCTTCCAGCGTTGGGATCACCTCCTCCTCCGGCCGCCTCCACCAGAGCGAATACTCACTCTGAAGCGCCGTGACAGGTTGGACCGTGTGTGCGCGGCGAATCGTCCTTACCCCCGCCTCCGACAGGCCGAAGTGCTTCACCTTCCCTTCCTGAATGAGCTCCTTCACAGCACCGGCCACATCCTCAATCGGCACATTCACATCTGCCGACCGCCTGGATGAGGCCTTTGAGGTGGTGCGGTCCTTGCCGCAGGTGGTGACGGTGGCGATCTTCGGCAACCGCCTCCACGCCGCCACCACCAACCTGGCGCAAGCCCAGGAGATGGTGCGGGAAGCCCTTAAAGCCCGGCAAATCACCATCCGGCGGTTGGCGCCGGTGGCCCCCACCCTGGAAGACGCCTTTATCGCCATGATTTCCCGGGTGCGAGGGGGTGAGCCTATGGATCTGGGACGCACCTGGGCCATCGCCCGGAAGGAATTCATCCATATTCGCCGGGACCCCCACAGTCTCATCATGATCATGTTGTTGCCGGTGATTCAATTACTGATCTACGGGTATGCCCTGACCTTCAACATTAAAGATGTGCCCGTGGCGGTCTACAACCGGGACCAGGGGCACCTGGCGGACAAGTATCTCAACGAGTTCCGGGGCTCGCCCTATTTTAAACTGACGCGGGCGGTTGACAGCAGTGAGGCCCTGGACCGCCTGATCGCCGACCGCCAGGTGCGTTTGGGTTTAGTGTTTCCCCATGATTTCACCCGGCTCCTGCACCTGGGCCGCACCGCCCCGATCCAGGCCCTGGTGGACGGCGCCGAACCTAACGCCGCCAACATTATCCTCAGTTACGTCCAGGCAATCAGCGCCGATTTCAACCAGCAGGTCTTGGGGGACCGGCTGAACCGGGAAGGGCTCCCGCGGCTGGAAGTGCGTCTCAAACCCGAGTGGCGCTTCTGGTTCAATGAGGACCTGGAGAGCATCAATTTTATCGTGCCCGGTCTCATCGTGGTCATCATGACCATGGTGGGCACCATCCTGTCGGCCCTCTCCGTCGTCCGGGAAGTGGAACGGGGCACCATGGAAAGCTTGTTTGCCACCAGCCTGGAAAAATCAGAACTTCTCCTGGGTAAGCTGGCGCCGTATTTCTGCGTCAGTATGGCGGTGCTGTCTCTGGCCATGCTCATGGGACATTTTCTCTTTGAAGTCCCCTTGCGCGGCAGCCTGGGCTTGTTAATCGGGCTTTCGGCCATTTACCTCCTGGTGATGCTGGCCCAGGGCCTCCTGGTATCGGTCACCTCGGCCAACCAGTTACAGGCGTTTCAGACCGCGATGCTCATCAATTTTCTTCCGGCGCTCTTGATGTCGGGGTTTGTCTTTTCCATCCGGCTGATGCCGTTGCCGCTCCAAATACTGTCCTACCTGGTGCCGGCTAAATATCTGGTGACCATTTCCAAGGGCATCTATTTAAAGGGTATCGGTCTGGACATTTTGTGGCCGGATGCCTTGATCCTGGTGGCTTTCGCCGCCACGTTTCTGCTGGCTACCCTGCGGCACCCCGTGAAAAAGATCAGGTAAAGCATAATGGGCCGACGCATCTGGCAAATGGTGAAAAAGGAATTCATCCAGGTCTGGCGGGACCGGAGGCTGCGGATCTTCCTGATCCTGCCCCCCATCGTCCAACTGATTATTTATGGTTATGCCATCAATTTCGACATCCGGCAGGTGCCTTTCGGCGTCTTTGACGAAGACCGGACCCAGGCCAGCGAGTCCCTGCTTTCCCGGTTCACGGCGTCGGAATATTTTCGCCTGACGGATTCCATCAACAGTGAAGCGGAACTGCGGGACCTGATCGACCGCAGCCGGATTACCCTGGCGGTGCACATCCCGAAGGGTTTTGCCGCCAAAATCAAGGCCAACCAGCCGGTCCCGCTGCAACTCATCCTGGACGCCACCGATTCCAACACCGCCTTGATTGTGGCTAAATATACCCGGACGATACTCAACGATTACGCCCGGGAGATGCTCCAACAGACGCTCCGGCACCTAAATTTGCCCAAGAAATTGCAGACGCCGGTGGTGATCGAGCCGCGAGCCTGGCTCAACCCCAACCTGGAGAGCAAAAACGCCTTTGTCCCCGGGGTCATCGCCATGGTGGTGATGCTGGTGAGTCTGATGCTCACGGCCCTTTCGGTGGTGCGGGAGAGGGAGATCGGCACCATGGCGCAAATCCTGGTGTCCCCCCTCAGCCCGCTGGAATTCCTGTCCGGCAAGACCATCCCTTTTATCCTCATCTCCCTGGTGGACGTGGCCCTGATAACCCTGATGGGCGTCTTCTGGTTCGAGATCCCCTTTCAGGGGAGCGTGGCCGTGCTGTTTATCGGGACCCTGGCATTCCTGCTCAGTTCCGTGGGCTTGGGCCTGCTGATCTCGACGACCTGCTCCACCCAGCAACAGGCGGTAATGGCCGGCACCTTCGTCCTGACCCCCGCCATTCTGCTCTCCGGCTTGATATTCCCCATCGCCAACATGGCCGTAATTTTTCAATATATTACCTACGTCAATCCCTTGAGATACTTTATCGTCATCGTGCAGGGCGTCTTTCTGGGGGGGCGAAGTCTGGCGGCCCTGTGGCCCCAAATGGCCGCCATGGCCGGGCTGGGGGTGGTTTTTCTGGGCCTCAGCATCATCCGCTTCCGCGGCCGGCTGGCCTGAGAGCAGGTCTCATAAAAAGCAATCAAACGACTATTATTTGTCATTCTGAGCGTAGCGAAGAATCTCTCTTTTGAGCCGCCGAGATTCTTCACTCCGCTGCGCTCCGTTCAGAATGACATGAATATTCAAGGTTTTTTGACTGCAACTTCGTCTCAAACCAACGGCAATTTTCTTGTAGGGGCGGACCTGTGTGTCCGCCCTCTGTGGGCGCACACACGGGTGCGCCCCTACGATTCTGGATTTGTTGATGGCGACTTGGTCTGAAAGGTAGGGTGCGTTTTACGCACCATCGAGCGGCACTAAACCCCGTAGGGCGCGTCTCACGCGCCATTCTTGGTGCGTAAGACGCACCCTACGAAGGGAAATTGCCTTTTTGAGCGCAGATTTATATGAAAACAGCTCGGTGGGGCGGGCCTCAGTGCCCGCCAGCGAGAGGCGGCCAGGGACGGCCGCTCCACCAACACCAGCTATTTTTCATCTTTCGTTGTGTCCGTGAGGAAATGATCGTTGGTATGAAACGCGCCCTATTGCCTGCACAGGTTGAAAACCTGTGCCACCAATCTTTAATAATACCGGGCAATGGCCAGCCAGCCGCCGGCTTCGGGCCGCGCCCAGGCCGGTAGAATCCGCCCGGCCTGCACCAAGACCCGCCACCCCCCCTGCCAGGGTCTGGGGCTTACGACCTCCACCGCCAGGGGGTCAAGAAAATGGAATCCCACCCCCAGGGCCTTTACCGCCGCCTCCTTCAGGGCCCAGAGCAAGGCCGCGGCGCCGGCGGTGTCGCCGCCACTTAGGGGCCTGGCCCAGTCAAGCTCTGCGGGCCGGAAGGCTCGGGCCATGGGGTAGCCCGCCTCAAACTCCGCCGGCATCGCGGCGTCCACTCCCACCTGGCCGGTGCACGTCAAGGCGGCGTAGATGCGACCGGCGGCCTGAGAAAACGATACCGCCGGGCCCGGTTGCCCACCCAGGAACAGGCGCGGCTGGCCCAGGGCGGTTAACTCCAGGCTCACCGGCCCCGGCGCCGACTGCCCGGCGCCACCCGTCTCCTGGCCGGGCAGGCTGGCCAGCAGTCGTCGCACCAGGCGCTCTTTGGCTCCGGCGCCCGCCAGGTCTGAGGCGTAAATCACCGGATCGCACGGCCCCAGGCCGGAAAGCACCTGGGGTGCGGCCGCCTCGGACCAGCGCGGCCGGCGCGGCGGTGGGCTGATGGTCCATGGAGGCGGGGTCGCATTAACCATGGCGGCCTCAGGCGGAAAAACTTTTCATGATGAGGCCGTTAACCGTCATGATGATCTGGCCCGCATCGTCTATGGCCCGGATATCCCAGGATGACTCCCCGCTATCCTGGGAGCGGCGGCGTCCCTCCAAGACAATCTCCTCTCCTGGCCGGCAAGTACGGGAAAAGCGCATTTCGCCAATCCCGAAAGGAATCATGGCCGCGGTCACTTCTTCATCCCGCAACAGCAGGTGAGAATTCACCAGATGCTTCAGGGCCTCCAGCAGGTAAGGCGAGTACTGGTAGCGGGCCCCGGTCAAGCCGGCAAAGTCATTCAATCTGTTTAAAGATGGTCCGGCCCCGGATGACGCCGCTGCTGGAGCCGTCAAGGCCTTGGAGCACCTGGTAGCGGTCCCCGAAGTTACTGTATTTTTTGTAGAACAGCAGCATGCCCTTCTCGTCGAACTGGGCGCTGTCCAGTTCTTCCGGCTTGACGGTGAAGCCGGGCCAGTCGGGCAGCGGCCCGCCGGGCAGTCCCAGGATTACCTGGCCGGTGTAGTTGGTGGTCCAGCGGTCCAGGACCCGCCCGTTGCCGGTGATATGCGGGCTGGAAATGGACACGTCGCAGAGCACTTCCCCGCCGGGGTTCTCCTGGAGGCGCCGGCAGACGATGCGGGCCTCCCGGTTGACCCCCGGCGGACACTCCAGGATGTCCAGGTATTGGACCTGGCGCACTCCCAGCGGCGCCAGGCGGGGGCAAAGCAGGCTGGCGGCCTCCATGAAGGTTTCCAGGGCCATGACCCCCGAAACGAAGGGGTGCTTCATGAATTTGAAGGGCCGGTGGTCTTCCATCCACAAGTCGTGGTCCAGGGAGAAGGTGCGGCCGGCCTCCAGCGACCCCGCCCCGAACTCCAAATGGTGGATCGTCTGGATCATGGGGAATTCGTGGTCCCGGAAGGCCACCCCGGCGGCGCTGATATATCCCGGGGCGGGTGGGCGTTCCTCCAGATATCCAGCCGGACCGTTTTGAGCGGCGGCAGGGTGCGGATGGGCATGACCCAGTGCTCCTGGGCCGGCCCTCAGGAAGAGTTCACGGTAGAACAGTTCGGCCAGCTCATTGACGGTGATAAACGATTCTCCCATGCCCTTGAGTTGCATCAGTTCCCCGCAACTCCGGGTCGTCAGCCATGCCGGCGCCTTCGATGGGCGGCAGCATTAAGGCCTTGGCCCGCACCGACGGTTGCCGGGCGGCGACGACGTGGGCCAGGGCGGCCATGGCCCGGTTGCCGGCGCAGTAATTAATCTGGCCGACGTTGCCCCTGACCGCGGTAATGGAAGAGAGCATGACCATGAAGCGCAAACCGTGTTCCCGGGCGGCGCGGTACAGGTTCCAGGCGCCCAGGAGTTTCACCTCCACCACCTGGGTAAAATCGGCCGGCGGTCATGAACTCCATAAAGGAGTCCCGGATAATGCCGGCCCCGTGGATGACCCCACTGATGCCGCCAGTATTGGGAAACCACCCGGCCCAGGACCGCAGCCACGTTTTCCGGATCATTGACATCACAGGAGTAATAAGTCGCCTCTATCCCCTGGTGGGCCAGTTCCCTGAGGGTCTGGGCGATTTCCTCACCGGAAGTCAGGCGCATGGCGGCATCGGACTGAGCGGCCGGCGGCCGCGGGCGCTGTTCCCGCCCGGGTGGCGCGGGAGCGCGCCTGCAAGGCCGGCGCTGGCGGCGATCAGGCTGTCGTAGTCCACCTCGGGGTCGAATTCGCTGCTGCCCAAGAGGACCAGGCCGCGGTTCGAGAGGACGCCAGGGCATAGGCCAGATGAGGGGGTGATGCCCTTGCCGCCGCCCGAGATCACCACCACATCGCCCGGGTTTAAGGCAAAATCCGGCGGGTCCACCAGGGACAGAGGCTGCACGTGCCCCTCAACGGTGAAGGCCTCCTGGCCGTGGAACCGGATCTCAGCCAGGCTGTGGTCCAGGCTCAAGGCCTGTTTGAGCCCGGTTTCCAGATCGGTATCGCCATCTAACGCCACGCTGCGGAACAATACCGAGTCATATTCCAGGGCGGCGTCCAGGAACATGCCCCGGACGCCCTCGACCACAACTGCCGCCGGGTCGGCGTCATAGCGCCCCGGGTGATCAGCAAACAAAATTTCCGGTCCGGGGAGGCACCAACTGCTGCATGGCGCTGAAAAATCCGGCGAGCCGGGCCGGTATGGCCTCGATGTCCTGGATGGCGGCGTTGGCAATGTTGTCCAGCACCAGTACCAGGCCGGCCAGCGATGGCGCCGCCGGCGCCGCCTCCCCGGGAGCGCGCCGATCAAACTGGCCGGAGAGTGTCTAGCATCCGGGGCACGACCGCCAACTGCCGGCCGAGAGCGTCGGCGACCGCGGTGGCCAGAGTTGACCCGGAAGAGGGGCACATGACGGCGATTTCCTGTCCGGCCTAAGCTGCAGGGGCTCCCGGCGGTGTCCGCCCAGGGGCACCTCGTGAAAGACGATGCGCTTGATCGCCGTCGGGCTGGCTGGGGGCTTCCCGGAGACGCCGGTTCGGGCGCGGTGGCGCGGTGGGACTCACTGTCGGCCTCGGCGGCCGTCCCTGCGGGCGTCGCCCGCGTTCCCGCACCGCCATGGCATGCGGTCGGCCAGGTCTTGAACCGTGCGCACCTCGAGAAAGTCCTCGAGCTTGATGGTGATGCCGAAGTCCCGTTCGGCGGCGTCCATGATCACCGGCAGGCGGCTGGAGCGGATGGCCAGATCCTGACGGAGGTCCATGTCCGGCTCGATTTCGTCCCGCTCATAGCCGGTGGCGTCCATGATGATCCGGATCACGGTCTCCAGATAGTCCCCGGCGGGAATCGGCGCCAGGACCTGTGTAACCCCGGCTGTCGCCGGAAGGCTGGCGCTGCCGTGCCTGGGGCATTGGACGGGGGCAGGGTGGCCAGCGCCGGGCCGGTTGGAGAGACTGGCGTTAAAAAGTTCGGCAAAACGTGCCTCGCTGAAGGCGGGGTCCACTTCGCGGCGGATGGCCTCCAAAATGGCCGGTTTGAGATACTTGCCGAAGGTCTCCAGGATAAAGGTGTTGATTTCCCGCTGCATCACCATTACCGCCCGGCTATCCGCCGCCGGCGGGAGCGGGCCGGGGCGCCGGGGCCGGGTGCGGAACAACCTGGGCCAGAGTCACCTGAGCGACCGGCTGGGCGGGCTGCACGTAACCCAGGGCGTATAGCTGCGCCGC
>CAWEKI010000009.1:0-831696 GCA_963809695.1 uncultured Bacteroidota bacterium | reverse complement strand
ATGAGATAACCATCGCCTAACCATAGCCATGCCCGAGATCCAGTACGATGTCCTCCTGAAAGAAGCCTCCCGCCAGATGCTTGGCAAGGATCAACCCGAGGGGCGCGAGGATTGGATGAAGAGTCATGAACTTCGTGGCCTGGAACGTGGACTTCCCATCCTGCCTGCATGTCTGTTTCGCGATCGCGCAGGCGAACAACGTTCCGCTCCGGCAGGAGGAGATCAAGGAGATCGTGGATTTCCAGGCCTATGAGAGGGCAACCCGGGAGCTGACATCCCAGGAACGCTCGGCCGCTCTCCTGAGCGATGCTGCAATACGCGACGTGGACGAGTTTCTCCACGACGGCTCCAAGAAGAAAGAGGGCATGAGGAGCGCGTCCGGTCTCCGACCTATCGTGTCGGAGACCGAGGACGGCTCGGTCCGCCGGAGAGGCGGACCGAGATGAGGTCTAACAGGAAAAATCAGGGGCTCTTGAAACTATGACCACCGACGTCCGCTCTATTCTGCTGAGTTTGCGCAACCGGCACTTCCTTGCAGTCGACCTGCTGATCTTTGCGATCACGCCGACACTCGCCATATTGCTGCGACTGGAAGGGGTGGAGGATTTCGACAGGTACCTGCCGTCACTCATTATATATACCTGGATATTTCTCTTCTGGAAGGTGATACTTTTCTGGACGATGGGCCTCTATAACCGCTTCTGGCCCTACGCAAGCGTGGATGCGCTAAAAGCGCTCGCCATCTCCTCGGTTGCAGCGCTCGTGGCGGAACTCTCGTTCTCTTTTGGTTTTCTCTATCCGCTGGAATTGCTTCCTGTCGCTCTTCCACGCTCAATCCCAATTATCAGCGCCGTGCTCACCGTCTTGCTCGTGGGAGCCAGCCGGCTTGCGGTGCGCATGCTCTTTGAACTTGGCGAACGGAAGAAGGGAGCCATGCCCACAAAGCCTGTGCTGATCGCAGGCGCCGGCGTGGCCGGTGCAATGGTGGTGAAAGAGCTCAGGATGAACCCGCAGGTGGGATCTGAACCCCGTGGCATTCCTGGACGATGATCCGCGTAAGCGCGGGGCACGCATTCATGGGATCCCGGTCGCCGGGACTCTGGCCGACCTCCCCGATGCGGTGAAGGAATACAGGGCGATGCAGGTGATCATCGCCATGCCCACCGCTCCGGGCAGGGTGGTGAGAGAGCTGGTGCAGGCGTGCAAACAAGCCGGTGTCATTGGCCGTACGGTGCCGGGCATCTTTGAGATCCTGAGCGGCACCGCAAGGGTCTCCGAGCTCCGGGACATCCAGATCGAGGACCTGCTCCGTCGCGGAGTGGTGAAAAGCGACCCGATCGAAATTTCGCACTTGATCCACAAGAAGCGCGTCATGGTCACGGGAGCAGGAGGATCGATCGGCAGCGAGCTCTGCCGGCAGATCGGCTTGTGCAATCCTTCCGAGCTCATCCTGCTGGGACACGGGGAAAACTCCATCTTCAAGATCGCGAAGGAGATGCAGAAACAGCTCCCGGCCTCGACGGTGCCTGCGGTGATCGCGGATATACGGGACAAGAAGCGGATGAACATGGTCTTCCGCGCCTACCGCCCCGAGATCATCTTTCATGCTGCCGCGCATAAGCACGTGGGGCTCATGCAGACAAACGTGCCGGAAGCGATCACCAACAATGTCCTTGGCACGCGCAATCTCGTGGAGCTTGCCGCGCAGCACGACGTGGAACGCTTCGTGATGATCTCTTCTGATAAGGCGGTGAATCCCACAAGCATCATGGGAGTGACCAAGCGCATCGCCGAGCTCGTGGTCCATGATATGGCGACGACCGCAGGAAAGCCCTATGTGAGCGTCCGGTTCGGGAATGTCCTGGGGAGCCGGGGAAGCGTGGTGCCCATCTTCAAGGCCCAGATTGCCTCGGGAGGCCCGGTGACGGTCTCCCATCCCGGGGTGACCCGCTTTTTCATGACAATACCGGAAGCTACGCAACTGGTTCTCCAGGCAGGAGCCATGGGAACAGGCGGAGAAGTCTTTGTGCTGGATATGGGAGATCCGGTGCGGATCGTGGACCTCGCAAAAGACGTGATCCGCTTGAGCGGCCTGACCGAGGGAACAGACATTGATATTGTGTTCACCGGACTCGCGCCGGGAGAGAAGCTCCACGAGGAGCTCTTCCTGGCATCCGAACACCCCGTGCGGAGCAAACACGAGAAGATTTTCGTTTGCCCCAACGGCGTGAAGTCGACTCTGAGCCCGATCCTTGCCGCATCGGGAGTCGATGGTCCTGCCGGTCCGCAGGGAACAGAAGGAGACGTTCTGCTTCGTCAGAACGTGCAGGAGCTGATCGAGGCGGTGCAGTTCAACAGTTTGCAGCCGGTGCAGGAGTTGATCAAGCGCATCGTGCCGGAGTACCAGGCGCCTGCGGAAGTGGAACAGGGGCCAGGGGTCAGGGCTCAGCCCATCGCCTCCTTCGCGGAAAACGCTCAGTCGCTCAGGGTCACACCGTCCCCGGAGGAAACTTCAGAAAAGCGAGGAGGGAGAGATCAGTAAAGAGCAATCAACGGTGAACGGTGAACGGTGAATGGTGAATGGTGAATGGTGAACCGGGGGAGGTCGGCCTACGTGTCGCCCTGAAATGATTCTATTCAGGGCCTATCACGAGTGCTCTGTACGGGTCCTGACTAGGAGCATGTCGGGATGACAAAGAGCGTCGAACCGAGAACCATGAATTGAGAATCCCGAAGTATGAACACCGAACGATGAACGATGAACGGTGAATCGGGACGGTATAGACAGGCCGCGAGGCTCGCCGAGGCTCGCGGCTTACAAAAAGGACCGTTACGGTCCTTTTTTTTGCCCAAGATGAATCCTGGGGTTGTCCTTTAGGGCAACGGTTGGATTTCGGTTGTGGTTCGCCGTTCACCGATCGTCGTTCATCGTTCATAGTTCGGTGTTCACAGTTCGTGGTTCACGATTCTCGGTTCAACCTGGCTTTCCCTCCTCAGGCGTGGATGAACGGTAAATCAAACCGTGGTGCTAAAGCGCCACGCTAGGCGAACAAAGGACCGTAAACGGTCCTGTAGGAACAGCCCCTTTAGGGGCTTTTTCGCTGCGTTGCCCTTTAGGGCAACGGTTGGATTTCGGTTGTGGTTCACCGTTCACCGATCGTCGTTCAGCGTTCATAGTTCGGTGTTCACGAGTTCGACGCTTTGCCTGTCGTCCCGAAATGGTCCTATTCGGGGCCTATCGACAGGGCTTTTGCGACAGATCCTGAATAAGAGCATTTCAGGACGACAAACAAACCGAGCCGCTACCCAGGTTTGTCGTCCTGAAATGCTCCTATTCAGGACCGATCACGTGCTTGACAGATCCCGACTAAAAGCATGTCGGGATGACAAAGAGCGTCGAACCGCGAATTGAGAATCCCGAAGTATGAACACTGAACGATGAACGATGAATGGTGAATGGAAGATCGTTGGGTGAGCACCATCACACAACCCCACATAAGCACTTTGTACATTCTATTGCCTCTTCGGAGGCAATATTTTTTTGGGGGTCTTTGGGAAGGATGTGCGGACATAGAAGAGGAGCCTCTCCATGCATGTACTGACACACAATCGCGTTGACGAGTCCGCTACACGTACCTCGACGCTCCATCAGCTCGAAGCGGCGTTCGCGCAAATGGTCGGCACCCGCAATGCCGTCGCAGTGGATTCCTACACCACCGCTCTGCGGCTTGCCCTTGAAGCGGCCGGCGTGCAGCAGGGAGACGAGGTCATCACGTCGCCGTATAACTCCTGGAAAGCAGCGGAAGCGATTTGCAGTCTCGGCGCCAGACCGGTCTTTGTGGACGTGGAAGAATACTCGCTCAATATCAACTCCCGTCTCGTTGCCGGAGCAGTGAGCGGAAAGACGAAGGCAATTCTGGCCGTCCACACGGCGGGCCTTCCTGCGGACATTCCCACGATCCACCAGATCGCCAGTATGCATGAACTGCGCGTCATCGAGGATGCGGCATACGCGTTCCCCGCGGAATACAGGGGCACGATGGTGGGAGGAGCCAGCGATGTCACATGCTTCGGGTTGCATGAGCCGCGAAACAGCGCCGCCCCCAACGGAGGGATACTTTGCACAAATAACACCCCGTGGGCAGAACAGTGCCGACTGAACCCCCATCGCATGAGCGATGCTCTTGCGGCCGCGGGCCTCGAAGAGCTCGCGCAGGTGGAAGCGATGTGGACCCGGCGCACCGAGATCGCGAGGATGTACAACCAGGCCTTTGCGGAGATGCCCGAGCTGCAGATACCCGCGGACCGGTTCGACTGTGAACACGCCTGGCACCTGTATATGCTCCGGCTTAATCCGGACCGGCTCAGGATCGACCGGGCGCGCGTTGTTGAGGAGCTCAAGAAGCGTAACGTCGCCGCTAGCGTGGACTTTATTCCGCTTCATATTCATCCGTTCTCTCGCGGCATGGATTTCTACAAGCTGGAAGAGTGCCCCGTTGCCTACCGGGAATATTTGCGCGAGGTCTCTCTGCCGATCCATGGCACAATGAGCAATGATGATGCGGACTCGGTGATAGGAGCAGTGAATGAAGTCGTGAAGCTTGGTTGGGGGAACAGAAGCTGACATTGTTTGACACATTGCACCTGGTGGTTCACCGTTCACCGTTCGTCGTTCAGCGTTCATCGTTCATAGTTCGGTGTTCACAGTTCGCGGTTCGACGTTTTCTGTCGTCCCGAAACGCGACGCTTTCTGGTCGTCCTGAATACGATCCTATTCAGGACCTATCATTATGCTCAGGACAGGTCCCGACTAAAAGCATGTCAGGACGACAAAGAGCGTCGATCCGAGAGCCGCGAATTGAGAATCCCGAAGTGTGAACACCGAACGATGGATGGTGAATGGTGAATTGAACCGTGGCGCTCAAGCGCCACGCTGGACGAAAAAGGCCCCCTGAAGGCGACTGTTGCCAGGAGGGCCGTTTACGGTCCTTCTTTCGTCTAGCGTTGTCCTTAAGGGCAACGGTTGGATTTCGGTTGTGATTCACCGTTCACCGATGGTCATTCAGCGTTCATACTTCGGTGTTCACAGTTCACGGTTCACGATTCTCGGTTCGACGTTTTCTGTCGTCCCGAAACGCGACGCTTCTTGATCGTCCTGAAACGATCCTATTCAGGACCTATCATTTGCTCAGGACAGGTCCCGACTAGAAGCATGTCGGGACGACAAAGAGCGTCGAACCGCGAATTGAGAATCCCGAAGTATGAACACCGAACGATGGATGGTGAATGGTGAATTGAACCGTGGCGCTCAAGCGCCACGCTGGACGAAAAAGGCCCCCTGAAGGGGACTGTTGCTGTGAGGGCCGTTTACGGTCCTTCTTTCGTCTAGCGTTGTCCTTAAGGGCAACGGTCAGATCCACACACCGCGGTGATCAATGGGGATGAAGCTCGCGGTTCTGTGGATCAAGTGCTTGCATGAGCCGTGGACATGCTGCAACGTGTGTTGCGAAGAGAAGCAATCGATGGGTGTTGCAAAATGCAACTCCAATTTTCTCCTACGCAGAATTTCACGAGCGCGATGTCTCGGTGCGGACGTTCAGAAAAATTTTTCCGTTCTCACATCACAAACGTGTGTGAGTCGAACGTGCGCTCACGCACACGCAAAAATTTTCCTATTGACTTTAAGATAGACCCGTGTAACTTGAACATCAAACGGAGCAGCGAGCTGACATCACCAGTGAACTGTTCGGCATCATGCCGCGCTTCGTTGCTCCTCTCCCCTGAAGCATGCGTCATTGCTTGCTTCGCCTCAAATGCGTCAAGCGTCTCCTGATCTTTTCTTTTCATAGCAGCGTGCGGGTGAGATACACCTTCCGCCGACGAACGACGTTTTTTTTGTCGGTGGAGGTATGTGCAGTCATCCTGATGCTGCTCTACAATTGAAAGCCAGTATTCTGTGAAGGCGAGGACTTTGTGCGGTTGGAAAATGTACAAGCTGCACGCTCAAGATTTCATGCCCTCTAGGCCACTATGTGACTGAAAGGGCGGAGCGTACGCAGAGTATCATGTTGCAAACGCGCAGAGACCGGGGGGTTGCATTTGCGCGTGGTTCCATAACAGTGCGATGATCAGCGCTATTTGCTCTTCCCTGCTTCTCTCCCCTGCTGACTTGCCTGCGCATATTCCCCTGGTTGTCGATCCTCTCCCCTCGCTCGCTCCGTTGGGCGGACAGTGCACGATGTTCCGTCGCTCGATCCGAACCGCGTGAGCGCGTTCTCGCGTTGCCACAATTCCCGAATGACATTCACACCGGAAGATCGAACCGATCTTCTCCGGCTGCACTACAGCCTTTTAGTTTGTATCAGATCCAGAACATGTTTACTCAACTTCCTCACTAGTCTGCGAGGTTACCATGGAACGATGTGCTTCCCCGTTGTACCGAATGAGCATGTGGTCGCTCTGTGCGGTCCTGCTGCTTCTTGTGTTCAACGCCGGCCTCGCCCCGGCACAAACGGTGCGTTTCGCGGCGATTGGCGACTATGGCTTGAACACCACCAATGAGCAGAATGTCGCGAACATTGTCACATCACACACCCCCGATATCATCATCACCACGGGGGACAACAACTATCCCAGCGGATCGGCAACGACCATAGATAACAACGTTGGGAAGTACTACCATAACTATATCGCGGCCTACACGGGAGCCTATCCGCCGGGAGCAGCGACCAACAAGTTCTTCCCCTCGATGGGGAACCACGACCTGGACGACGGCAGCCTGGGCGCACCGTACTACAGCTACTTCACGCTGCCGGGCGCGGGGATTACCTCGAGCAACACCTCGGGCAATGAACGCTATTATGATTATGTCGTGGGACCGGTCCACTTTTTCGTCATCAACTCGGATCCAAGGGAACCGAACGGAATCACAAGCAGCTCCGTTCAGGCGCTGTGGCTGCAGGCGCAACTGGCTGCCGCCACGGAGCCATGGAAGGTCGTCTACTTCCATCACCCGCCGTACACTTCCTGTACCACACACGCTGCAACAACTGAAATGCGTTGGCCGTTCGAAGCGTGGGGCGCATCGGCTGTACTTGAAGGCCACAACCACGTATACGAACGCATCGTGCGGGACGACAACACCGATGGCGTGCAGATGCCCTATATCACCATCGGCAACAGCGGATCGAGCATCTACGCCTTTGGAACGCCGACCGAAGGGAGCCAGTATCGCTACAGTGCAGACTACGGTGCCGTCATTGCCGAGGCAACCACCTCAACACTGAATTTCAAATTCTACTCCGTCTCCGGCGGCTCAACGGTCCTCGATGAGATGACACTGACCGCGCCGGTGGACCCTGAATACCTCGAGACCTTTGACACGTTCACCGTGGGGCAGCCGGTCAGCGCGCAATCCGGCTGGTATACGGACGGCATCGGTCCCACCGTCGGCGCAAGCAATGGTGTGGCAGGCAGCCGGGGACTCAACGGGGCCCAGTACAACGCCACATGGCTTGACCACGAGTTCATCTGGAACGATACCGAGTTGCAGAAGGTGGCCCTGGGGATGGATTTTCAGACGAGCCCTGCCGGTCTTCTCGACGATGACCGGGTGTGCTGGACCATCCTCAACAACAGCACGAGCTCCGACGCGCATTTTGGCGTGCAGCTGGACAACACCAGCGGCGGGAATGGCATTGAGACGTACTGGGACAACGTAAGCGGCACCAGTAGCAACATCAGGGTTCGGATTGCAAGTCTCCCGACGTTGGCGAACAGCGCATGGTATCGCATACGGGCGGAGATAACCAAGCTGACGGCATCGTCGGCGAGCATCGCTGTGACTTTGAACGCCATCGATGCGCTCGGCAATGTGGGTGCCCTCGTGGCGAGCGGTACGATGAGGACAGATACCATGGCTTCTTCACGCGTGCCTGATCCGAAGTACTTCTCTGCCGCGGCTATGTGGCCTGCGTACAAGAACTTCAATTCTACGGAAGGCATGGCGGACAATGCGTACTTCAGCATCACCGAGGGCGGGTCAACCGGCGTATACTCCTTGACAACCAACGTGGTCGGGAGCGGCACCGTCACCAAGAACCCCCTCCAGTCGCTCTATGATCCGAATGCGGTCGTCACGCTGACCGCCAATGCGCTGGCGGGCTACCAGTTCTCCGGCTGGTCGGGTGATCTGAGCGGCTCGACGAATCCCACCACCATTACGATGACCAGCAACAAGACCGTCACCGCCACGTTTACTCAGCTGCCTGTCGGTGACACGGCGGTGGTCGTGCCGTTTGGGGCAATGTGGAAGTATAGCAACAACAACGCCGTGCCCGGCGCAGGCTGGCAGGCAACGGCCTTTGATGATGCTGCCTGGCCTTCCGGACCCGCGCGTATCGGCGGGGGCGATCCATCCCTCGAGGCGACGAGCATCAATATCGGTCCGAGTGGCAACGTCTACCCCACCATCTATTTCCGCACGTCGTTCAATGTGGCAAACCCCGCGCTCTACACGAGCATGGGAATCAACCTGATCCGCGATGACGGTGCGGTGATCTACCTGAACGGCACCGAAGTCTGGCGAAGCAACATGCCCGCGGGAACGATCACGCATGCCACTCTGGCTGCGGCCACGGTGGGCGGCGCCGACGAAACGGCCGTCTTTAATTCGCCATCCTTCAGCACTGCGGCTCTGGTTACCGGTACCAATGTGGTGGCTGTGGAAGTACATCAGATTAACCTCACGAGCACTGATCTCGGACTCGATCTGCGGCTCTACGGACTCACTGCGTCGGGGATTCCCAGGACACTCACGGTCGGTGTTGTCGGGCAGGGAAGCGTGACAAAACTGCCGGACCAGGCACAATACAATACCGGGTCTATTGTGCAGCTGACGGCGACGCCGAACCCCGGCTGGGTCTTCGCCGGCTGGTCGGGTGACCTGACCGGGTCGACCAACCCTGCATCGATCACGATGACCGCCGACAAGAACATCACGGCGACGTTCACGCAGATCCCCGCGGGCGATATCGCCACCATCGTTCCCTTTGGCGCAATTTGGAGTTACCGGGACTGGGGGGTGGACCTGGGGACAGCCTGGAGGGCCCCGGGTTTCAATAGTGCCCCGTGGCCGACCGGTCCTGCACGGCTCGGCTTCGGTGACACGCAGGCAACAACCATCAATAGCGGCTCAGAGGGCAACGACAATCCCACATTATACTTCCGGACCTCGTTTGGCGTGTCCGACCCAAGCATCTACACGAGCCTGGGAATTGACCTGATCCGGGATGACGGTGCTGTGATTTACTTGAACGGGACGGAGGTCTGGCGCAGCAACATGCCGGGCGGAACAATATCGTTCGCAACATTGGCTGCGGCCGCGGTCGATGGCGCGAACGAGACGGCCATCTTCTCTTCGCCGTCCTTCGGCACTTCTGCCCTGATTGCCGGCACGAATGTCCTTGCAGTGGAAGTGCATCAGATCAACGCCACGAGCGGCGACCTCGGCTTCGACATGCGGCTCTTTGGCACAACGGCAACCGGCCCGAAAACACTCACGGTTAATGTCATCGGCCAGGGCAGTGTCACAAAAGTGCCTGATCAGGCCCAATATAATCCCGGGACCGTCGTACAACTGACGGCTATTCCTAGTGCAGGTTGGCAATTCACCGGCTGGTCGGGCGACCTGATCGGCACTACGAACCCTGTCAATGTGACGATGGGTGCAACAAAGAGCATCACGGCAACATTTGTCAATCCGACGGCAAGTCTCGTGGGTCACTGGAGGTTTAATGAGACGAATGGCACCGTCGCGAACGATGCCTCCGGCTACGGCAACACAGGCGCCGTCACAGGTGGAACCTGGGGAACGGGCAAAATAGGAGGTGCACTTGCCTTGAATGGCACCACCGGGGTCGTGAGTATACCACCCAGCAGTTCGCTCACGTTCACGAACCAGATCACGTTTGCATGCTGGATGAACGCTGATGCCCTGACTACAGACGCAGTTGCCCTGTTCTCACGCGCCACCGCCGCCGGCGAGAACGGCTGGATAGACTTCGTGCTTCATGCTCGCCGGCTTGTCTATATGCCAGTAGCCTACCAATGTGCCTTTTATATAGACCTCAATGGGGATTCACAGATGCAGGCCATTGAGGACCGTCTCAGGGGGTATGATTCTGCAGCCGCAAACGTGGTACCACATTGCCGCCACGTACGACGGCACGACCATGAAATTCTACATCAATGGAACCCTGACGGCTTCAACACCGTATCAGGGAGGCACCATTCCAAACCGCGGCCGCGCTATCTGGCTCGGAGCTGACGAAACCTGGGGTGAACGGTACCAGGGCCGGCTGGATGACGTGCGGATTTACAATGAGGCACTCACTCAGCCTGAAATTCAGGCCCTGATGGCCGGCACAACCCTTACTCAGTTTACCCTGGCGGTGAATATCACGGGGAACGGTACAGTTACCAGACTCCCAAGCCTTGCACAGTATGATTCAGGGTCCGTCGTCCAACTGACGGCAGTGCCGTTCTACGGGAATGTCTTCAGCGCATGGTCTGGCGCCATAACGGGGACGACCAATCCCCAGAGCATTGCGATGAACAGCAACAAAACGGTAACGGCGACATTTGTGCCCGGGCCTCCTGGCGCGCCGCTCACATTTACGGCGCTCGGCGATTTTGGCATCAACAACACGAACGAGGCCAACGTCGCCAATCTCATAACGTCGCTCAACCCCGATATGATGGTCACCATGGGTGATAACAACTATCCCAACGGGGCGGCTTCGACCATGGATGCCAATGTCGGGCAATACTTCCACAATCTCATTGGAGCGTACACGGGAAGCTACGGGGCCGGCTCTCCAACGAACCGGTTCTTCCCTTCGCCGGGCAACCATGAATGGGATGCCGCCAACATGCAGCCGTACATTGACTACTTTACCCTCCCTGGGGTAGGCTTTACCAACAGCTCCGGCAACGAGCGCTATTATGACTTCGTGATGGGGCCGGTGCATTTCTTCGCATTGGATTCCGATCCGAACGAACCGAACGGCCGCACAAGCGGCTCCGTGCAAGGGCAGTGGCTGCAGGCGCGCCTGGCCGCCGCCACCGAACCATGGAAAGTGGTCTACTTCCATCAGCCTCCATATTCCTCGGGCACGACGCACGGGCCAACTCCCGAAATGGCGTGGCCGTTTGAGGCGTGGGGCGCAGATGCGGTTCTCGGCGGGCATGAGCACCACTACGAACGCATTGTACGCGATGTGAACGGGGACGGCCTGTCTATCCCGTACATCATCTGTGGCAGCGGCGGGAACAATCTCTACAGCTTTGGCACACCGACCACAGGAAGCGTGGTTCGCTACAATGCCAATTACGGAACGGTGTATGCCATTGCCACCGACACAACTCTTACCTTCCGCTTCTACTCTATCACCAGTGGCGGGACTCTGATTGACACCATGCAACTGGCCAAGCTGGAAGGCAAGTACTTCCTGGCCGTGAATGTGGTAGGCAGCGGTTCGGTAGTGAAGAACCCCAACCTGGCGGGGTATGATCCCGACGCCGTTGTGCAACTGACAGCAACAGCATCGCCGGGGTTTGAATTCACCGGCTGGTCCGGTGCTTTGACCGGTATCGCGAATCCCACCAACATCACGATGACCAGCAACAAGTCGGTCACCGCCACGTTCACATCGATCTTCGCGGGAGACACCACCACATTCGTTCCCCTTGGAGCCACGTGGAAATACCTGGACACCGGAGTGGACCAGGGGACAGCCTGGCGGGCACCCGCCTTCAATGACGCCAGCTGGGCTTCCGGCCCTGCGCGGCTCGGGTTCGGAGACACTCAGGCCACGCTCGTCAACGGCGGGCCGACGAACGCACGCTACCCCACCATCTACTTCCGCACGTCCTTCAGCGTTACGGACCCGAGCCAGTTTGCTACGCTCGGGATCGATCTGATCCGTGATGACGGCGCGGTAATTTATCTGAACGGCACGGAGATCTGGCGCGACAACATGCCTGCCGGAACAGTCAACTACAGTACCCTGGCATCTGCCACCGTGGGCGATGCGGATGAGACGGCCACGTTTGTCTCTCCGCCTCTTGCCACTTCGGCTCTGGTCGCCGGCGCGAACGTGCTGGCGGTGGAGATCCATCAGATCAACGCCACGAGCAGCGACCTCGGCTTCAACATGCGCCTGTATGGCGCAAAGGCTTCGGCGCAGCCGACAGAGTTCGTGGCATTCAACGACATGAACGGAGTCGCGGGTGACGGCAACGCGTCATTTGTTACCCGGCACCTCTACACCACCGTGAATGGCGCATTGAAGGACAGTGCCACGGGAGCGACACTCCCGGCAACGGTGACAGGCAGCACCGTCGGCGGTTATGACGCGCTGACCAGTAATGGCGGGCCTGCAAATGCAGGCACGGACGCGGCAAAGCTGTTCGGCCCCGCCGGCGCGGTCATCGTGGACCAGGTCCGTACCATCGAGCTGGATGCCACGAACTGGCAAAACACCATTACGTTCAACAATCTTGATCCGGCAAAGGAATACGACATCGCGTTAACGTCGAATCGCAACGAGCCCACATATGTGAATGCACGCTATACAAAGGTCACTATCTCCGGGGCGACGGCATTTTCCAATGCGAGCAGCGCGGGCGTTGTGGTGAATTCGCCGGCATCCGTTTCGTTCTCCGTCGGCTACAACACCGTGAACGGCTATGTTGCGCGGTGGACGGGCGTCAATCCTGGAGCGGATGGTTCGTTCTCGGTTACATCCGAATGGGATAACACCCTCGGGAGCGGGACCCAGAACACCAAGGGATACGCGATGTGGGCATTCCGTCTTGCCACGCATGCTGCGGCAAGCGAGAGCGAGACCAAGGTGATCACGCAGGCCAACACCGACGTGAACTTCCCGGGTTCGATGGCCATTGTGAATCTCAGCACGCTTCCTCCTGGAGGCGGCAGCGTCACAATCACGCGGCACGAGGCGTTGCCCGGCGGTCCGCCGACATTCCCGAACCCGCCTGCGGGTGCGAGCTACGTTCCGATATGGTTTGAGATCTCCTCGACCATGCCGCCGAACAGCTTTGTGGCTCTGATCACGCTGGATGTCAGCGGGATCTCGGGATTCAGCTCCACATCGCGTCTGTTGGGCCACTCTACAGGCGGCTCTGCGTGGACTGCGATGCCGGGTACATATAACGCCGGCACTCACACGTTCACATTTACCACGATGCATTTCAGCGAGTTCGGATTTGCCAATCCGGCGGGCAGCGTGTTTGAGCTGTATGTCGATACCGCGCCTGCCGATACCCATGGCAAACGTGATATATCCGAATACGGCATGGGGCGCGCCGACGGGCTATGAACCGAACGACTGGTCATGGACAGGCTCGCAGCCGGTGACGGTGTATCTTGCCCCGCAGCCGGGAAGCGCTTTTGGCGTCTGCAACCTGACTGTGGAGTGGGATTCGACCGTCATGCATCTTGACGATGTTGATTGGGGCAGCGCCGGAAGCCCGAACGGGTTGTTCAGCAGCGATCATGCGTATCCTGTCACCGTGCTGTACGATCAGCTCGGGAACGCTGGGCGTGTAACCCTCAATTGCAGCCGTATGGACAACACGAACTTCAACACGGCAGCAGGAGATCACATCGCTGGGCTAATCTTTACGCTCCTGAAACCCGGCTACAGCCCGGTGTCCGTCATCACCTCCGACATGCGCGCGTACGTTCCCAGCAATCCGCCGGCAAACGTCTTCATCACTCCGCACGTCGGCCATGTGAAGGCGTACCTGGGCGATTTTGCGACCATCGCCGGAGGATCGACGGGAGACGGCAAGATCGACTTCGAAGATCTTGTGGTCTGGTCGCTCTCGTATTGGTCGGGGGTCCCCGGGTATGCTCCCGGCATGGCGAACTACAAGGTGAAATACGATATCGGTCCGACGCAAAATGGATCGACGAAATCGCTCCCGGTGCCTGACGGAATGATCAACTTCGAAGACCTGGTCCTGTTCTCGCTTGCATATGGCCAGAGCAACGAGTTCCATCTTCCCAAGCGGGCGGTCACAGCAAGCCAGGGGATGACGATCGCCACGGGCACGCCATCCGTGTTGAACGGCGAGACGCGTATCCCGGTGCTGATCACAGGGGACGTGCAGGATGTCCGTGCGATGTCGATCACCGCAAGCGGGAAATTCGGCAGGCTCATAGGAGTCGAAAAGGGAACGCTGTTGCAGGGTTATTCCACGCCGGTCATGCTGATGAGCAACGGTTCGAACGGCCGGGTCGATGTTGATCTCGCAATCGCCGGCCTGAGCGCCAAGGGAATAGCGGGCAACGGCGAGCTGGTGGTGTTGCGCTTTGCGGGTTCAGCGTCGGTGCAGGTGGGCAGGGCAGAAGCTCGTTCGAGCACAAATGCATCGCTGGCTATAAACGTGAAGGTACCAGAGAAGGAAATCCCGGTGGCCTTCGCATTGGACCAGAACTATCCGAACCCGTTCAACCCGACGACGTCGATCCAGTTCCAGCTCCCCTCGCAGGCCAACGTGGAGGTTCGCGTGTACAACCTGCTGGGCGAGGAAGTGGCGCTGCTGGTGAACGAAGTGCGTGAAGCGGGCGTCCACACCGTGGAATGGAACGGCATGAACAACGCCGGCGTCCAGGTGACGAGCGGGATCTACTTCTACAGGATGCGGGCGGGAGAATTCAGTGCGATCAAGAAGATGGTGCTTTTGAAGTAGGTGATAGTTGCTAGGTGATAGGGGTTAGAAGGCGGAGTGCAGGAGGGGGAATAACTATACTCCCCTCCTCACTCTTCCTTCTGCCCTCGGAGGATGGAAAATGGGGGAGGGAAGAAAAATGGAAAAGGGAGGATTGAAGAAAGAGGGGGGGGCAGTAGTAACGAGTGTAATTATTGCCTGCTGATTTTAGAGGACATTCTGTATTCTCCATTCATCGCGTCCTGACGCTGCAGAGGGCGCGATGAACGTAGAATCCAGGCTCCAGATTCCCGCACCAGCAGTCTGAGCTGGTCACCAGACGAAAAATTCCTAAGGGAACAATCATGAAAAAGTACTCACTCGTTTTGTTGGCATTGATGATCGTGGTCCTCGTGAGCGCGAACGTCATGGGCGCAGTCTGTATCGACTGAGGACTTCAATGGACTTACCGTTGGCACCCAGGATTGGCGCTGTTACCGGGTGGTACGCTGGAGCGGGAGGCCCTACAGCTATAGGATCTTGTGTCGCAGGAACAAATGGGCTTGGGACCTCTAGTGACATGTTCACGTGGCCCGCCCATCAATTTACATGGACCGATGCGTCGTTCCAGAAGATTGTCATGCAGTTGGACTTCAAGACCAGTACAAACGGATATTTCGACGACGATCGGATTGGATGGATGATTAGACCCTCGAGTATCAGTTCGGACAGTATTTTTGGTGTTCAGCTGGATCCGGTGGGAACAGTCCGCATCGCCTATTAATATCGAGGGGTATTGGATAAATGCTGCAGGAACGAAAGTCTATCCAACCATTGTCAGCTTTGCCTACACTGACGGCCAGCACCTGGTATCGGTTGCGGGCGGAGTTCACGAAGCTTTCAGACAACGCGGCACAGATCGACGTCTCCCTGACTCTTCTCGATGTGATCAGGCAATCCGAGCACCGTAAGTTGTTACCGGATCCATAGCCAACACCAGCACCCTTGGGACCACCAATGCTCCTGCAGCTCGGTACTTCTCGGCCGCCTCTATGTACCCTGGGTTTCAAGAATTACGGCACTCAACCAGGTGATGCAGACAACGCATATGTGGCTATCTATTCCGGGCCCACAATCACCATAAGTGGAGCGTTGTCGGCGTTTACAGCTCAGCCCGGTGTGCCCTCCGATGCACAGACCTACTCCGTCTCCGGCGGCAGTCTCACAGCGGACATTAGCATTACGGCACCGACCGGCTTTGAGCTCTCCACCAATGGGACCAACTATTTCCCCGGCCTGACGTTGCCCCAATCCGGCGGCACAGTTTCTGCCACCACCGTGTATGTCCGCCTCAACAGTGCCACGGAAGGCCCATTCAGCGGCGATATTTCGCACGCCAGCAGCGGCGCGACCACACAAAACGTTGCCGTCAGCGGTACCGTAGCTCTGACTCAAACTGTGAACCTGGTTGCTTCGGCGGATACCTGGCTGAGGCAGAGTCAGGTAACAAGGGGCTATGGCGGCACCACGACCAATCAGGTCAGCCCGAACACGACTAGCCGGCAAAACTCCTTGTACCGCTGGGACGTGTCCAGCGTTCCCGCAGGCGCTTCGGTCACGGCTGCCAGTCTCACGTTCAATGTATCAGACGCTTCAGCATTTGATCTCAGCCTGTACAACATGAGACGGGCCTGGGTTGAGGGAACCGCGAATGACGCGGTGACCACAACGAGTGCAAACTGGAACACGTACGACGGGTCCAACGCATGGGGCTCAGCCGGCGCAATGAATACGACGTCTGATCGTTACGACACCGACCTTTGGGATGCAACCGCCAGCACCTTTGGTGCTACCGGGAATGTGACCATACCACTGAATGCCAGCGGCGTATCTGTTGTCCAGGGATGGGTCAATGCGACCCTCAGCAATTATGGTCTGACTGTCCAGTACATGGGGACCGGAACCACCTCTGATTACTGGAAAGTCGCTTCCCGTGAAACCTCTATCGTGTCGATCAGACCAAAGCTCAACATCACGTACACTGCGTCCACTGATCCAACGATTACCATAAGCGGCACATTGACACCGTTCAGCGCTCAGCCAGGTGTCCCCTCCTCTGCCCAGACATATTCGGTTGCTGGCAGCAATCTGACGGACAATATCAGCATCACCGCGCCAACCGGCTTTGAGCTTTCCACCAACGGCACAACTTATCTTTCGGGACTGACGCTGAACCAAACGGGCGGCACAGTATCATCGACGACCGTCTACGTGCGCCTCAACAGCGCCACGGAGGGCTCCTTCGGCGGAAACATTACTCACATAAGCGGCGGGGCTTCGACAAAGAATGTGGCGGTCAGCGGTAACGTCCTCTATATTAACGCCCTTCGATTCGGGTCGAGCACCGCGTATGTCACGTTTGGTGATGCAGCCGCGCTCAAACTCGCCACATTCACCCTGGAGACATGGTTTCGAAGAGAAGGCCCCGGGGTAACGGCGTCTACGGGAAGCGGAGGTGCCACGACAGCGATCCCTCTCGTTACAAAGGGGGGGTCCGGAGCTGATTCACCTGCGAACGTGAACGTCAACTATTTCCTCTGCATCGACGCCACGAATAACGTCATTGCGGCTGACTTTGAAGACGCGGCCTCGGGCTTGAACCATCCAGTTTTCGGCCAGACAACGATTGTCACCGGAGTCTGGTATCACGCTGCGGCGGTGTTTGACGGTACCACGTGGTGGCTTTATCTCAACGGGCAGTTGGAGGATACTACAGTAGCAAATGCAACGCCTGAAGCGGGGAGCATTCAATATGCAGCCCTGGGCACGTCTTTCTTCAATGGCACAGCGCAGGGTTTCTTCAACGGGACTCTGGACGAAGTCCGCATCTGGAATTATGCGCGGTCTCAGAATGAGATTCGATCAACGATAAATCAGGAAGTGACCTCGGCAACAGGGCTTGTCGGGCGCTGGGCTTTGAACGAAGGCACCGCAAGCACCGTGCACAGTACTGCGGGAACGCCCCTCGACGGCGCGATCACAGGAAGCGGTTGGAGTTGGTCAGCAACGGGTGCACCTTTCAATATTAATTTCAATCAGCCCCCGGCCCAACCGACGCTGGTCGGCCCGGCGAATGGCGCCACGGGAGTTACCACGTCGCCCACATGCCAGGTCACCGTGACCGATCCCGAAGCGGATGCCATGACCGTGAAGTTCTACGGTCGTCCAAAACAGGCAGCGTGCCGGCGCTGACTTCACGATCGTTGCCCTGCCCGATGCGCAGAACTATACCACCAGTGATATCGTACTGGCGAAATTCACCGCGCAGACAAACTGGTGCGTCAGCCAGACAGCCGCCCGGAACATCGTGGCCGTGATTATGGAGGGGGACATCACAAACGATAATGTCGACGCGTCGTGGCAAAGGGCCAACACGGCGATGACGATCCTGGAAAGTCCGTCGCCCGGTCTCCCGTATGGCATCTCCATCGGCAACCATGACAAATTGCCTGACGGAAACACGACAACCCTGTACAACAACTACTTTGGCGTCACCCGCTTCGATGGCCGCAGCTACTATGGCGGTCACTATGGGTCGGATAACAACAACAACTTCGAGCTCTTTTCCGCCAGTGGGATGGATTTCATTGTCATCTATCTGGGGTCTGGCGACCAGACACCAACTACGGCAGTGCTGGATTGGGCAGATGCAAGGCTCAAGGAGTATAGCACCCGGCGTGCGATTGTCGCCAGTCACTCGATCCTTACTAATACCGGAACCTTCGCGGCTCCCGGAACGGCCATCTACAACGCGCTCAGCGACAACCCGAATCTTTTCCTGATGTTGTCCGGCCATACGTGCTACGAAGCGAAAAAAACTGATACCCGCACGGGCATGGACCCCGTCTATTCCATTCTGTCCGACTACCAGGATAGCAACGGGGGGGATGGCTGGCTGAGAATTCTCACATTCTCTCCGGCGAACAACAAGATCACCGTACAATCCTACTCCCCCACGATTCCTCAGTTCAATTATGGCGGAGCGGCTCCGTATACCCTGGACTACACCATGGATGCGAGCGCACCTTTCACATTGCTCGGAACGAATGCGGGCGTCGCATCGGGTTCGAGCACAAGCATCTCCTGGCCCTCACTTGGAAACTCGACAGAGTATGAATGGTATGCTACCGTGAGCGATGGTATCTCTACAATAACGGGTCCCACCTGGAGCTTCACGACTGGCGCTCCGGCGGGTTCCGAGACAGCGAATGTCACGCAGACCGGGACGCCATATAGCTTCCCGACGAGTGGTGTATCAATGAGCTTTGGGACCTTGCCTGCCGGAGGAGGGAGCGTGACCGTCACCCGTCACACCTCCGTGCCAGCGTGGACGCCTCCGGGTGGTGCAACATGTCTGCCTTTCTGGTTTGAGATCACATCTTCATTGCCCGCACACAGCTTCTGCGACACGGTGACGGTAAATGTCAATGGTATAGGGGGCTTCAGCGCGCAAAGTAACGTGCTCTATTATAGTGCCTCCTCCGGAGATTGGATCCCTGTGGGCGGGATCTACAACAGCACAGCCCACACGTTCACGTTCACAACGATGCACTTCACCGATTTCGCCTTCGCGGAGCCAACCGCCGGGGCATTCGATCTCTATCTGGGCTCTTCTTCAGGCGCGACCAGTTCGGCAACGTTCAGGCCGAACGCCGGATGGGATGGAGGATACCCGGCGCGGGTGAACGACTGGGGCTTCACCGGCACACAGCTTCAAGAGATCTACGTTGTGCCTGAAGTCGGCGCCCAATTTGGCAGCTGTGCCCTCACCATCGACTGGGACGACGCTGTCCTCAGATACAAATCGGTGGATTTCAGCGGCTCGGTCTTCAGTAGTGTGCCCCCGATCCCTGACACTGCAGGATTGAGAGGGGGTGTCCATTTCACTGCAAGTCTGGTGAGTAATACAACCATCACGCCGGGGCAGTATGTGGCGAAGATCGTTCTTGAAGTGATCAAACCGGGAAGCAGCGGCTTGACCGTGACCGGGTGTTCATTCGAGAGTCTGCCCTCGGCGACTTCCATCTTTGTCACCGCCCACGACGCACTCCACGGAGCCTACCTCGCCGATGTCTATGGCAGCAGTGAGGCCTCCGGAGACGGCAAGGTCGATTTCGAAGACCTTTCTGCCTGGTCGCTTGGCTATTGGTCAGGCGTCTCCGGCTATGCGGGGGGCATGACGAACTACAAGAAGAAATTCGATATCGGCCCGACGCAGGACGGGTACCTGTTCACCCGGTCGGTGGCCGATGGAAAGATCGACTTTGAAGATCTTCTCATCTTTGCCATGAGCTACAACATCAGCTCAAGACACCAGATTGCCAAGCCAGGCGTCCAGCAGGTTGAGCCGATCGATGTAGTAACAGGCTCGCCTGTTATTGCCGGCGGAGAAACGGTGATCCCGGTCCTGCTCAGCGGTGCTGTCGCGGATCTGCGCGGGCTCTCGCTGGAGCTGAACGGGCAGCATGGGAAATTCCTGGGCGTTGAACCGGGCAGCCTGCTGAACGGGAGGACGATCCCGCCCATCATGATGAGCACGCAGGCAAACGGCCGGCTCCTCGTTGACTTCGCGCTTCCCGCCTCAAAGGAGCCCTGCATCAACGGATCCGGTGAAATCCTCCGGCTCAGGTTTGAAGGAAATGCAAGCCTTGGAGTCTCCTCCGCACAGGCGCGCGATGGATTCAACCATGCGATCCCCATCAAGGCGCAAGGGACAGGAAAGGGAGTGCCGGTGGCATTCGGCCTTTCGCAGAACTATCCCAATCCGTTCAATCCGACGACAGTCGTGAGCTATCAGCTGCCGGTGGCCAGTCAGGTGACGATAAAGGTCTTTGACATACTTGGCAAAGAAGTGGCAACGCTCATGAACGGAGCTCAGGAACCGGGATATTATAGCGTGCAGTGGAACGGACGGAGTGACGCCGGAGTCCCGTTGGCATCAGGGATCTATTTCTACAGGATGCGTGCGGGGCAGTTCTCGGCGATAAACAAGATGCTGCTGTTGAAGTAGGTGTTAGGTGCCAGGTGATAGGGGTTAGAGGTTAATCTACGGAGAACTCACCCCTTCCCCATTAGAGGGTAGAGGGCAGAAGGCAGAATGACTCTATTCTACCCTTCTCATTCTTCCGTCTGCCCTCGAGTAAGGGTGAGCAGAGCTCCAACCTGGTTTTGTTCTTGCGTCTGTACGCTTCCCGTCCGCAAAAGACCTATTGACGACCGTCAATGCGCAACAAGTTTTTTCCTGGTATTCTTCAGAATAATGTGTCGGAGTTGATCATGAGACCAGACCGGTACTCTATCCAAAGGAAGTTCTTCCTTGCACTGGTGATTTGTGCAATGCTGGCAAGTGTGAGTTCTGCCGTGCAAGCACAGACGGGGTTGCAGTTCGACGGTTCGAACGACTACGTTACCTTCGGGGATTCAGCAAGTCTCAAGCTGTCGCAATTCACTTTAGAAACGTGGTTCAAAAAGACAGGCAATGGAGTACAGACGAGCACTGGCAACGGTGGATTGACAACAATAGTGCCCCTTGTTACCAAGGGTAGAGGTGAGGCGGAGACTCCCGCAAATCTCAACATGAACTATTTCCTGGGGGTTAACAGTACGAATGTTCTGGGCGCTGACTTCGAGGATGCTGCTAATGGGGGGAACCATCCGGTTCTCGGTACCACAACGATCTCAAATAACGTCTGGTATCATGCTGCTGCCACATATGATGGTACTACCTGGATACTATATCTCAATGGCCAGTTGGAGGTGACCCTTGCGGTAAATGCGACACCCGAAGCAACAAGTATCCAGCGTGCTGGAATTGCCACTGGCATGACTTCAAACGGGACGGCTGCGGGTTTCTTTCAAGGTCAAATGGATGAAGTGAGGATCTGGAACTAGAGCATTGAGCCAATCTGAGATACAAGCGGGAATGGGGATTGAGATTACTTCGGGTACAGGGCTTGTAGCCCGATGGGGATTGAATGAAGGCTCGGGCATTACTGCAAACAATTCGGTTTCCGGTGGTGCCACCGGAACACTCACGAATGGTCCCACGTGGTTCACGCCGGGATCACCATTTCTGGCCAGCGTCACAATTCAGGAAGGATTGAACACCTATGCCGGGACGTTGGATACCTACCTCCAGCAAGTGACTCCGACCACAGCACATGGCACCGAGAACAATGTTGGCTGGGATTCGATGGAGACAACTAGTCCAAGTTGGAGATTCGGTTTGCTCCAGTTCACCAACATATTCGTCAACTCCCCTGTCAGGATTCCCCCAAATGCAACCATTGCCTCCGCATACTTGGATTACTACGTGAACGACACAGGGGACTCTGCAAATGTCAACGAAGTACTGGTAGATTGGAATGAATCGACAACTTTCAACTCGTTTGGAGTTGCTCCAGGCGTAGATCCATCTGATTATGGGACTCGTGTTGGTGCGGCAATGGCAGGGACGGCCGACACATTCTCCGTCAACGTGACCAGCAGTCTGACCGCCTGGGCTGCAAATCCTGCGTTGAACAAAGGCTGGTTGTTCCGACCTTCGGGGACCAGTGGGGTCTATTTCTACTCGAGCGAATATACCACAGCGGGACTTCGCCCGCTCCTTCGTGTAACATACAACTACAACCCACCGGTCGCACCTGATATTCCTGTGGCGATTCCTGCCACAAATGTCATATTCAACGGCTTCACGGCGAATTGGAACGCTGTTTCTGGCGCTACCGGTTATCGCCTTGACGTCTCGACAGATGCCGGGTTTGGATCATACATTCCCGGCTACCAGGATCTTGCAGTAGGGGGGACGAGTAGGGCCGTGAGTGGCCTGTTGGCTTCCACGGAATATCACTATCGCGTGCGCGCATATAACTTTGTAGGTACAAGCGCAAACTCCAACACTGTTGACGTGACGACACCTGCAGAGGGAAGCTACGCTCTCGATATGGGTTCCGGCACTGCGTATGTAACGTTCGGAGATGCAGCTCCCCTGAAGTTGGCCACATTTACGATTGAGACGTGGTTCAAACGAGAGGGTGCCGGGTCAACCACGAATACCGGGACTGGAGGTATGTATGCGATACCCCTGGTCACAAAAGGGCGGGGAGAAGCCGAGGGAAGCAATGTGGACATGAACTACTTCCTGGGAATTGACGGCACTGACAATGTGATTGCTGCCGATTTTGAAGAGGCTCCCGGAGGACCAGGGGCAGATGGATTAAACCATCCGGTCAAGGGAACAACGGTAATTTCAAATGACACCTGGTATCATGCTGCCGCGACCTTTGATGGAGCTACCTGGAGACTGTACCTCAATGGTAACCTCGAGAGAAGCCTGTACACGGATGGTGGCACGCCACGGTCCGATTGTATTCAACATGCAGGCCTCGGGACTGCATTGAATTCCACCGGCGTTACCGAGGGGCACTTTGATGGCGTTCTCGATGAAGCACGCATCTGGAACTATGCCAGAACACAAGAAGATATACGAGCAACCATCAACTCTCAGATTTCCTCACTGCAAACGGGACTCGTAGCGAGATGGAGCCTGAACGAAGGTGGTGGAACGGCAGTCACTGGTTCCGCCGGAACAACAGTCAATGGCATTATCATAAACAGCGGGCATAGCTGGGTGACACCAGGAGCGCCCTTCAACATTACATTCAACACCCCCCCGACTGCATCCGGCGTGAACATTACCGGCACAGCCCAGGTGGGTCAGCTGCTCACCGGACATTACACCTATGCGGATGCCGAGGTAGATCCTGAAGGGACCTCCACATTCCGCTGGCTGGCGGACAACGTGGAAATGTCGGGGGCAACAGCAACCACGTATACCCTGGTCTCCGACGATCTCGGCAAGTCCATAAAGTTCGAAGTCACGCCCGTTGCTCAGACAGGCGCGTCCCCCGGTCTTGCTGTGCAGAGCTCGCCAGTCGGGCCAGTGACAGCCCCCAGCCTGACCATCACGGCCTCGGCCGGAAGCAACGGGTCCATATCGCCATCAGGTTCTGTTCCAGTCGCGAGCGGGGCGGACCAATCATTCACGATGACGCCTGCGGGTGGCTACCACCTGGGCAGCCTGGCCGTCGATGGCGCATTCGTGAATCCCGTGTCGCCCTATCTATTCCCAAATGTCACTGCGAATCACACCATCGCTGCGACATTTGCCCAGGACGATTATCCCGTTGCCGCAATCGGGGGATTCAATATAGACCTGAACGGGGATGGGTCCACGGACATGCGAATGAGTTTTTCAAAGCTGCCGGCCGGAGGGGGGAGTGTATCACCGGTGCTTTTCCTCGCTCCCCCCGGCGATGCACCGGCTCCCCCCCCTGGCGCTCTCCCGTATTATCTCATGATCACATCCACTATCCCAAGCCACGCGTTCATGGCGACGGTGAGCATGGATATGGCCGGGGTCACGGGCTTTGACAGCGACTGCTCGCTGGCCTACTTTAATGAAATCACCAGCTCATGGATCCAGGTGCCGGGAACATATGCCCTCAGTGACGGCGCGTTCGGCGACCATCCTTCATTTACATTCCAGACCGATCACTTCACGTCGTTCACATTTTACGATGCCGGAGCTGGCTCGAAACAAATCTTTGTAAGCGCTGATCCAACCGTTGCGGCCGGCGGAGTGCTCTGTCCGAACACGGCATGGGGTCCAATTACAAGCTATGATCCAAATGATTGGACCTGGACCGGTACTCAGGCGGTGAGCGCCTACATCGTGCCGGAAACCGGGTTGCAGTTTGGTGCATGCGACGTCACTTTGGAGTGGGATGCCAGCCTCATGAGCTTTGCCGGCGTCAGCTTCGACAGCGCGGGAACGCCCAACGGCCTGTTCGGGACCGGACATAGTTATAGCGTCACAACACTGACAGACCAGCTTGGGACCCAGAACCGCGTCAGGATCCATTGCGCGGTGATGGATGGGACCAATCTCACGGCGGCGGCCGGAGACTATATAGCCAGAGTGAATTTCACGCTCCTGAAGCCGGGGCATAGTGCCGTCGCTTTGATCGGAACGGACTTCAGGTCGTTTGTGGAAGGAGGGCCTATGGCCACCATCCAGGTGGTGCCGCGGCAGGCCGAAGTGAGAGCCTACCTGGGTGACGTGGCATCCTCCAGCACCGAGTCCACAGGTGATGGCGTGATCGATTTCAGCGACCTGTCGCCATGGTCTATCTCGTACTTTTCCGGAACCGCGATCGTTGGCGGCAGTATGGAGCACTACATGGCCAAATACGACATTGGCCCGACGGGTAACCACTATGTATTCAGCCGTCCAACACTTGACGGCAAGATCGATTTTGAGGATCTCTCGATCTTTTCCATTGTCTACGGCTTGAACGCAAAGAGCCAGCTGCCGAAAGTCACGGCGCCGAGTGTTGAGCCCGTGGAGATTTCCCTGAGCCAGCCGATGGCTGCTGCGGGAGAAACACGGATCCCGGTTTCGATCGAGGGGAGCGTCTCCGACCTGCGCTCGGTGCACCTGGAATTGACGGGACAGTTCGAATCATTCCTGGGAGCGGAAAAGGGGAACCTGATGCAACCGTACACCTCACAGGCACTGATTGTCTCGAAAGCGAATGAGCGGAACGTTCAGGTGGATTGCGCGGTCCTCGGACTTGGAACCGATGCTATCGGAAGGCCGGGAGAGTTACTCGTCCTCCGGTTCGCAGGCAATCCGCGGGTACATCTCGCTGCAACCGCGGCGCGTACGAGTGCGAATACTCCCGTGAACATGACACGCAAGGCGGGCGCCGGCGATTACCAGCCGGTGCAGTACAGCCTCTCGCAGAACTATCCGAACCCGTTCAACCCGAGCACGACCATCGAATACGAGGTGCCGACAGCCGGTCCGGTCAGGATCGAGATATTCAATCTGCTTGGCGAACTTGTCACGACGCTTGTGGACGAGCAGCGGGAGCCGGGTTTCTACACGGTGCAATGGCGCGGAGAGGATAAGTCAGGCCGAACGCTTGGCTCGGGTATGTATCTCTACCGGTTCAAGAGCGGATCGTTCACGAACGTGCGCAAGATGATTTTCTTGAAGTAACTCACCCTCCCCCCTTGGTCCCCCCTCCCTCTCTTGCTGTAAGAGAGGGAGGGGGGGTAGGGGGGTAGGTGAGATCCCCCTGTTGCCACACCTATTCCACTAAGATGAGGTGTACAATGTATTCGAGGAAGATTCCTGTAAGGGTGCTGCCCCTGACGTTGGTGCTGGCACTCTCCGTGCAATTTGCCTGGTCGCAAACCGTGCTGGTTTCGCCAGCGACGAAGGACGCCGTCGCCGGAGATCCCGCATTTGACGTGGCCGTGCAGATCAACGGCGTCAGCAACCTCCAGGCCTCCCACGTGGAATTCACGTTCGACAACACGGTGGTGCAATACAACGGTGTGACGCGTGGGTCGGTGATGAACGAAGCCGGCGATGTCTTCCAGGCTGCCCCGGCCCCGGGTCCGTCTGTACAGACTGTAGTCGTTGATCAGGCTGTCATAGGAACGACCCCCGCAAATGGCACCGGCACGTTGTTCACGATTAGTTTTATCCCTCTCAAAGGCAGGAGGAAGCCCTGTCGATATCACCGTGACGTTGCGCGATCCATTGAACAACACGATTGCAGCGACCGTGACTGATGGACAAATAAACGTCACCAATCCGGCCCCGACACTTTCATCCATCAGTCCAACGACAAAGGCGGTCGGCGATGCGCAGTTCTCGCTCACCGTGAACGGCACGAACTTCATTGATGGGGTCTCCACAGTCAATCTGAACGGAAGTCCCCGCTCCACGTCGTTCGTGAGCTCAATTCAGCTTACCGCCACGATCCCTGCCTCCGATCTGCTGACCGCCGGTTCGCGGAACATCACGGTTGTCAATGCGGGCCCGGGAGGAGGAACGACGGGGCCGCAGACACTCACGGTGGATAAAGGCTCGACATCAACCGCTGTGAACGGGGCTCCAAACCCTTCATATTCCGGGGAGTCGGTACTGTTCACGGCCACGGTGACTCCTTCCGGTGCCACCGGATCAGTGGACTTCAAGGAGGGAGCGGTCGTGCTGGGCACCGGGACTATTACAACTGGCTCGGCAACATTTTCCACGACTGCATTAACACCCGGCGCGCATACGATCCACGGCAGTGTACAGCGGTGACGCGAACTACCTCACAAGTCAGAACACCACGTCGCAGACTGTCAACCCCGTCATCACCGCGAGTGCCGGGGCCAATGGGTCTATCGATCCAAGTGGTTCCGTGGTGGTAGCCTATGGGACAAACCAGACATTTAGTATTGAACCCAATTATGGATATCACGTCGCTGATGTGCTGGTCGATGATGTTTCGCAGGGGGCGATCACTTCGCATACGTTCACGGGGGTCACGGGCCCTCACTCGATTTCGGCTTCATTTGCCCTCAACAGCTATCCGCTCAACGTGACGGTCTCCGGGACGGGAACGGTGTCAAAGGTCCCGGACCAGGGAGCGTATGACCATGGCAGCGGGGTTCTGGCTACCGCCAACCCGGGCTCCGGGTTTGTCTTCGCAGGGTGGACTGGTGATACGATCAGCACGGTGAATCCGTTGACGGTGATCATGAATTCCGCCAAGAACATCACTGCCACCTTCTCGCTGAGCACATTGACCATTACTGCCTCGGCAGGACCACATGGCACCATTTCACCACTGGGGGACACACAAGTGCCGGTGAATGGAAGCCAGACGTATACTATTACACCTGACGAAACCTACCAGGTGGATGACGTGCTGGTCGACGGCATATCCGTGGGAGCCGTGACGTCCTACCCGTTCACGAACGTTATCGCGCCACACACCATTCACGCCACGTTCAAGCTCAAGACATATACACTGACCGTGAACACGGTGGGCAGCGGGTCGGTGGTCAAGAATCCTGACCTGCCTTCTTACAACCACGGCGCGACAGTCGGATTGACGGCATCAGCGGCCGCTGGCTACACATTCACAGGGTGGAGCGGAAATGCGACCGGGTCGACCAATCCTCTTACTGTGACCATGGATGGCAACAAGTCCATCACAGCCACATTCACTGCAAATGCATACAACCTGACTATCGTGGCGACGAACGGGACTGTGGCCAGGGATCCAGATCTTCCGACCTACGGGTACAACCAGAACGTGGAATTGACGGCAACTCCAAACGCCGGATATTCATTCACCGGCTGGACCGGCGACGCAACGGGGACGACCAACCCGGTCACTATCGCAATGGATGGTGACAAAACCGTCACCGCGAATTTTGCCATCAACAGCTATACGCTGACCACACCGGTTGTCGGAAGCGGAACCATTACGAGGAATCCAAATCAAGGGTCATATGACTACAACACTTCCGTCCAGTTAACTGCGAATCCAACAACCGGCTGGACCTTTACCGGGTGGAGTGGCGACGCGACCGGAACAACCAATCCGCTTACGGTCCTGATGACCGGAGCTAAGTCCATTACTGCCACATTTACCATCAATTCCTTTACCATCACGGTCACTGCAGGCTCGCACGGGACGATCACTCCTCCCGGGCCCACAACCGTGAATTATGGCGGGAACCAGCACTACACCATTACGCCCGGACCCGGGGTATCACGTCGTTGACGTCAAGGTGGACAATGTATCGCAAGGCGAAATTGCGTCATACGACTTCACGAATGTGACCTCGAACCGCTCCATCGAAGCGACGTTTGGGATCAATACATACGCTATCTCAGTCACCGCAGGCGCGAACGGCGCCATCGTTCCTCCCGGCCCGAGCGTACCAGTGAACCATGGTGACAGTCAGCTGTTCACGATGACCCCGGCTGCCGGCCACCATGTTGCCACGTTGACGATGGATGGCGTGCGGATCAACCCGGCCAACACGCACACTTTCTCCACCGTGACGGGCAATCATTCGATCGGCGTCACATTTGCCCCGGACAACTATCTCATCACCGGGCCGTCCGAATACAATCTGGACGTCGACGGCAACAGCGTAACCGACATGAAGGTCAATCTTGCGGCGAAGCCCGCGGGTGACGCGACCATCTCCGCAATTGCGTACGTCACCCCGCCAACCGGTCTGCCGGCCATGCCTCCGGACAGTCTTCCGTTCTATCTGGTCGTGAATTCGACATTGCCCGATCATGCATTTGCAGCGACGGTGCGGCTGGACCTCAACGGCCTCGCGGGGTTTGGACCCGGAAGTTCTCTGGCCTACTTCAGCGACGTCACCTCGAGCTGGATCCTCGTGGACGGAACGTACCTTGCTTCCGATCCGGTGTTCAGCGGCCACCCGTCCTTCACTTTCCAGACGGATCATTTTACACCATTCGTTTTCTTCACGCCATCCATCACCCCGGTGCATCTGTACGGAACGACATCTCCAAGCGTGGCCGCACCGGGCTCGATCTATCCCAACAATGGATGGAGGCCAGCGGGCCCTGCGTATGTAGGGAGTGACGACTGGTCCTGGAGTGGCTCGCAGGTTGTGAGCGTCTACCTGGCGCCTGAAGCCGGTGCGCATTTTGGATCTGCCGACATCACGCTCGAGTGGGATGCCGCGAAGATGTCATTGAGCACCGTGGCCTTCGGCGCTGCTCCTAACGGGCTCTACGGTACCGGGCAGGCCTATAACCCCTCGACAACTGTGACAACCCCGTACGGTCCAAACAGGGTCAGAATCCAATGCACCCGAGGCGATGGGGGGAATTTCTCCACCATCCTTGGCAACTACATTGCCCGCGTGGACTTCACGCTGCTTAAGCCGGGGCATAGTCCTGTGGCGATCATCGGGGCCGACTTCGAGATCCTGCAGGGGAACGAAAAACCCTATATGATTCCAATGCAGGCAGAAGTGAAGGCATACCTCGCGGATATCACTGCGCCCGGGAACTTGAACACGGGCGATGGGAGAGTCGACTTTGAGGACCTCTCGGCCTGGTCGTTGTCGTATTGGGCGGGGGTGCAGGGGTACACCGGCTCGGCCCAATACAAAGTCAAGTACGATTTCGGTCCCACGAATGACAATTACATCTTCTCTCTGCCCCAGCTTGACGGAAAGATCGACTTTGAGGATCTCCTGATTTTCTCTATCAGCTATGGTCAGACAGCGGGACATTATCTACCGAAAGCCGCAGCACAGTCGTCCCAGCCGCTGGAAATTTCTCTTGGCGCTCCGGCTGCGAACGGCAACGAGATAAATATCCCGGTCGTTCTGAGCGGAGGCGTGACTGATGTGCGCGGCCTGAAGCTGGAGATCAACGGACAATTCGGTGCGTTCCTCGGAGCGGAAAAGGGAGAGCTTCTGAAGCAGTATGCATCGCCGGTCCCCTTGCTGAGCAGGGTTGAGGGACGAACGGTGTATCTGGACCTGGCCGTGATGGGGCTTGATGCCTCTGCGATCGACCGCCCGGGAGAAGTGGCGATGCTCCGGTTTACCGGAAACCCGCGCGTGCAACTGGCAAGCTTTGAGGCCCGCGGCAGCCGCAATACGCCGCTGGAAATGAAGAAAGTCAGAGGCGCAGGCGAAACCGAGCCAACGGTGTTTGCGTTGCTGCAAAACTATCCGAACCCGTTCAATCCGACCACCACGATCGAGTATCAGGTCCCTGCCCAGGCGATGACGGACATCGAAATCTACAACATGCTCGGGGAACGGGTGGCCACGCTTGTGCATGAAGTGCAGCCGGCAGGGTTCTATACCGTGCAGTGGAAGGGCACGAACGACGGGGGCGCGAAAGTGGCTACAGGAGTCTATTTCTACCGCATGCGGGCGGGCGAATTCAACATGGTGAAAAAGATGCTGCTGGTGAAATAGGTGTCAGGTGCTAGGTGTTGGGTTTAAGTGTGAACTATTGTACGTCGCTGTTTGTAGGACGGGACTCTGTCCCGTCCACCTGGCGCCTCCGGTTTGATATTTTTGCCGTCATCCTGACACGTTGTTAGTCAGCACCCATCCGCAGTCGCTGATCCTTTCTGCTAGAGGGAAGTGCTCAAGACAGGTTACATCATGCACAAAATATGCACGATGGTTTTGCTTATGGCGATCCTGCTTTTAGCGAGCACCGGGATACTCCCCGCTCAGCAAGCAACGCTCAGCCTCTTGCCTTCTGCCGAGCAGATCGGGGTGGACTCCGTCCTGATCATCGTGGTGGAGATCAGTGACGTCCAGCATCTGCATGCATACAGCGTTGATATTACATATGACACGGTGTTTGTGCATTTTCAGTCGCTGCAACGCCTCCCGTTTTTCAGCGGGTCGACCTTTTTTGCAAGCAATGTCGACAGCGCGGGTGGGAAGATCGTTTTGAACGAAGCCGTGCTTGGGCCTTCGGGTCAAAGCGGCACGGGGGGGCTTGCTCTGGTTCGCTTTGTTGGCGTACGGCCGGGAATTGCTTCGTTTCAGATCAGCGCCAGTGCGCTTCGGGATACCGTAAATGCCGCCATACCGGTCAACAATGAAGGGACAGTGGTGACGGTGGGAAAGCCCGCCGGCATCAAGGGGTTGCTGCAGCGAGAACATGGCCCGACGTTGCGGGTGGGAAATTATCCGAATCCGTTCAATGGTACCACGACTTTTGTCTGTGCTTTGCCCGCACCGTCCGAAGTCCGGGTGGAGCTGCTCAACGTGTTGGGGGAGAGGGTCCGCAGGCTTGAGGGCATGCATTTGGGAAAAGGAGAGCATGTAATCCGGTGGGACGGCCGGGGCGATGATGGGCAGCCAGCGCCATCGGGTCCAATTTTCGTCCGTATTGAGGCCGGGGAAGCCTCTGCCACCATGAAAATATTATTAATACGATAAAGCCATCAGCTTCTGCACGATACATTCCTGGGAGGTACGCCGTATGAATACTCGATCCGTTATTCGCGTCGTCGTCATTCTGTTGTTGAATTTGTGCTTGTTCTATGGTACATTCTCGCAGACGACGGTCGTTGTCTCACCCGCTCCCGGGACGCTACTCTCGCTGGAGCAGTTTAGCCGTGAGCATTGTCGTAAACAACGTCTCACATCTTCACGCAAGTCCACGTCGACACTCAGTCTTGATGCGACGGTCTTGCGACTCAACAGCATTAAGCAGGTCCCTTCCTGGGTGGGATCGCGTTTTGCGATTAACACCTACCATCTGGTCCCGGTGCATCACCGCCGTAAAGGTCGACCAGGCGATCCTTGGAACCGGTGCTGTGAGCGGAAGTGGCACGCTCTTTACAATTCACTTCACCGGGTTGCAGCTGGGTCCTCAACCTCACGCTGACCTCGGAAATTATTGCGTGACACCCAAACGACGCCATCGCTTCAAGCATGCCGGAGGGACGGTGTCACGTGCTTACTCCCCTGCTCGGTATCACGGTCTTCCTGGAGGGTCCGTACGTGTCTGCCACGACTTCCATGAACAATACTCTGAAAACCGGGGGAATGCTGGGCACGCATTTCCTTGGACAGATAATTCCAGCCTTTGCCGTGGACAGCGTGAATATCGAAATCCGCAACAACGCTTCCGCGGCCGCTGCGACAGTACGGCGGTTTGCTCCCGCCTGGCTGTTGACCAACGGTACGTTGCGGAGCTTCAACGACACCACACGGGCCGGGGTGGCTTTCGACGCGCCCGCCGGCTCATACTACATCGTGGTTCGCCATCGAAATCACCTGGCCATCATGAGCAGTGCCACGGTCGCACTCAATACTTCTCCGGCAAGTTTTGATTTCACCACATTGATGACTTCGGCTTACGGCGCGGCGCCCATGAAAGCGGTCGTCGGCCGCTTCACTCTGTTCGCGGGAGACGCCAACGCCGACGGTCAGGTGACCAGCCTGGACTTCAACGTGTTCAACCCGAAGTTCCGAGCCGCCGCCACCGGCTATGAAGTGAGTGACTGGAACCTCGACGGGCAGGTGACCAGCCTGGACTTCAATCTCTTTAACCCGAATTTCCGCGCAGCGGCCCTCTCGCAGGTGCCCAATTAATTGAATCCAACTACTTAAGGAGTACGGCAAATGAAACCGATTTCCACGACCTTCCTGACCGCGGTATCCGTGGTCCTGGTGTTGCTGCTGGTGTGCGGTGGGACTGTTGTTGTCCAGGCGCAGACCATCGAGCAGCAATTGGTGCTTGTTTTGAACCAGCACAGCCTGGGGGGGCAATTCAATGTGGCCGTGCAGGTAAAAGGCAGCGGGCTCCCGGCAGCCAACACGCTGGGCTCGGCTACCATCGACGTGCAGTACGACAACACCAAGCTCACCTTTGTCAGTGGCACAAACTGGGCCTTTAGCGGCACGCAAGGCTACAGCCGCAATGCGGGTGCCGTTGCCGGCGCCATGCGCATCGCCATCACCGGGGGCTCCGTCAATGAAAACGGCGGCGGTGACCCTCCGGGCTTTGACATTGCAAGCTCCTACACAACCTGGGTGCAGTTGAATTTCACCATCGCCTCGACCGTTGGCAGCACCGGTCTGACAATTGCCGCGGGCAGCAATGCCATCGGACTCTTTGCCAACCACCAGAATGAACCCCAATACAGCAATTATCAACAGCGCGACCCTCTCAGCTCCCGTCAATCTCAATCCTGTGCCGCTGCCCATCCAGCTCTCCTCCTTCACGGCGACCACGGTCACCGGGTCGAACGTGGTGTTGCACTGGAAGACCTTGTCGGAGGTGGACAATCTGGGCTTTGACGTGCAACGGGCACTGCTGCCCGCGGGGCCATTTGAGACAATTGCCGGCAGCTTCCAGGCAGGCCACGGCACAACCGTTGAGCCGCAGGAATACAGTTACACGGATGCGAACACCGAAGGGAAGAGCTGGTACTACCGGCTGAAGCAGATGGACCGTTCGGGCGCGGTGAATTACTCAGAAGCGGTGCAGGCCTCGGTGACTTCTTCTGTGGAAGAGCAAGCGGTGCCAAAAGTCTATGCCATGGAACAGAATTATCCGAACCCATTCAACCCGACAACGGTAATCAGTTATCAGTTGCCGGTGGCCACGCACGTCAGGCTCGTGGTATTCGATGTGCTGGGCCGGGAAGTTGCCACGTTGGCCAATGGGGTGCGAGAAGCAGGGTACTACAAAGAGTCCTTCAATGCATCCGGACTCAGCAGCGGGCTTTACTTCTACCAGCTCAAGGCGGGAGAGCAGACCTTCCTGAAGAAGATGATGCTGGTGAAGTAGGTCCCACGGACAAAGAGTTCAGTCATCTCAGAATTGCAGGTTGGGCCGTCCCATTCGATCCGAGTGGGGTGGCCCGGCCTCATGTACTTAAGCCTCCCTTTTCTGCTCGCCTGGACTTGATTCAATCGCGCACATTTGTGACCTTTAGAGGGCAGTCACCCAACAGTTTTTGAACAATCCATTGAAATACGGAGCCTGCAGTGTTTAACGGTAAGACTCTCCTGATCACCGGCGGCACGGGTACCTTCGGCAATGCGGTCTTGCGGAGGTTCCTGGACACCGAGATCAAGGAAATCCGTGTCTTCAGCCGCGACGAGAAGAAGCAGGAGGAGATGCGGCTCTTGTATCATAACCCCAAGATCAAGTCCTACATCGGCGATGTGCGCTCGCTCGACAGCGTCACCAATGCCATGGCCGGGGTCGACTACGTTTTTCATGCCGCCGCCTTGAAGCAGGTTCCCTCCTGTGAGTTCTATCCGTTGGAAGCCCTGCGCACCAACTGCCTGGGGGCGGAAAATGTCCTGAGTGCCGCCATCGCTCACCACGTGCAGCGGGCAATCGTGCTCAGCACCGACAAGGCGGTCTATCCGATCAATGCTATGGGGATCTCCAAGGCGATGATGGAGAAACTCATGGTGGCCAAGTCGCGCGTGGCCAACAGCAGCGGCACCACCCTGTGCGGCACCCGCTATGGGAATGTGATGGCCTCCCGAGGCTCCGTCATTCCGCTCTTTGTCAAGCAGATCAAGGAGGGTTCTCCCCTGACGGTCACCGATCCGAACATGACGCGCTTCATGATGTCCATTGACGATGCGGTCGACCTCGTACTCTACGCCTACGGGCATGCCAACCAGGGAGACATCTTCGTGCAGAAGGCGCCGGCGGCCACCATCGGGACCCTGGCCCTGGCGTTGAAGAAGATCTTCGATGCGCCGAATCCCATCCGGGTGATCGGCACACGGCATGGGGAGAAGCTCTACGAAACTCTCCTGACGAGGGAGGAAATGGCCAAGGCGGAAGACTGCGGTGCCTACTACCGGATCAAGGCGGACAACCGCGACCTGAACTACAACCTGTATTTCACTGAGGGGACCGAAGAGATCACCCGGCATGAAGATTACAACTCCAATAATGCCGAGCGCCTGGATGTGGAGGGGACAGTGAGTTTGCTGATGAGCCTGGACTACATCAAAGAGGAACTCCGCAATTCAGACGTGATTTCCACCAGAGCCTGAAGAAAAGTGCAACAGTGTATGAAACATGTCCTAGTCACCGGCTCCGAGGGATTTATCGGAAAGAACCTCGTAGAAAGGTTGAATCAGCGGGAGAATATCAAGCTTCTTCGCTTCGACATTGACACGAATGAAAGCAAGCTCGAAGAGTTTCTCAACATTGCGGATGTGGTCTACCATCTTGCGGGCGTCAACAGGCCTCTTGATCCGTCGGACCATGAGAAGGTCAACACAGGACTCACGGCGATCGTTGCACAGCACCTTCTCGACCTGAACCGGAAACCTCTCATTGTCCTTGCCTCTTCCACTCAGGCGGTGCTCGACAACCCGTACGGCCAGAGCAAACAGAAGGCGGAAGAAACTCTTGCGGCGTTCGCTCGGGCGAGTGGTGCGCCAGTCAGGATCTTCAGGCTCCCCGGTGTGTTTGGCAAGTGGTGTCGCCCGAACTACAACTCCGTTGTCGCTACATTTTGCCATAACATTGCGCATGGACTGCCTGTTACCGTTTCCGATCCAACAAAGGAGTTGCGGCTTGTCTATGTCGACGACGTTGTTACGACATTTGTCAATTTCCTTCTGGAAGAACCGCACAAGCCGGGATGTGAGATGCGCTCCGTTGTGCCCGAGTATAGTGTGACGCTTGGTTCGCTCGTCGAGAGGCTCACGGCAATCAAGGCGATCCGGGAAACGCTGCGCCTCCCGGATGAATCGGATCGCTTTACGCGCACCCTGCACGCGACGTATCTCTCATATCTTCCCGGGGACGGGTTCGCCTATCCGCTCATCCAGAAGTCCGATCCGCGCGGGGAGCTCGCAGAGCTCTTGAAGTCTGATCACTTCGGGCAGATCTTTGTGTCGCGCACCAGGCCCGGAATTACCCGCGGAAATCACTTCCACGATACGAAGGTCGAAAAATTCTGTGTCATCGAAGGCGACGCTGTTATCCGATTCAGGCATGTCCGCGAGAAGGAAGTCCTGGAATACAGGATCTCAGGCAGAGACTTCAAGATCGTGGACATCCCTCCAGGTTTTACGCACTCAATTGAAAACACCGGCGACAGGGACCTGATCGTGCTCTTCTGGTCCAATGAGGTCTTTGATCCGCTCCATCCTGATACGTTTGCGGCGGAGGTTCTGCATGAGCGTTCCTAAGATGAAGGTGATGACGGTCGTCGGGACCCGTCCGGAGATCATTCGGCTATCCCGGGTCATCACACTTCTGGACAGAGAGACAAACCACACTCTGGTGCATACAGGACAGAACTACGACTACGAGCTCAGTGAGATCTTCTTCAAGGATCTGGAACTGCGCAAACCGGATTATTTCCTGGAGGCTGCCGGTGCAACGCCGGCAGAGACAGTCGGGAAGGTGATCGGGGCTACGGACAGGGTTTTGGAAAAGGAGCAGCCGGACGCCCTGCTCATCCTGGGAGATACCAACAGTTGTCTTTCGGCCTATCCCGCCAAGCGAAGGAAGGTACCGGTGTTTCATATGGAAGCCGGCAACCGGTGCTTTGACCAGCGGGTGCCCGAGGAGATCAACCGGAAGATTGTCGACCACCTGAGCGATATCAATCTGACGTACAGCTCCATTGCGCGGGAATACTTGCTCAGGGAGGGAATTCCTCCGGATCGTGTGATAAAGACCGGCAGCCCGATGTTTGAGGTGCTTGACTACTACAAACCGAAAATAGAGAAGTCCGACGTCCTGGGCCGTCTTGGACTGAAGCAGCAGGATTTCTTCCTCGTGAGCGCGCATCGCGAAGAGAACATAGAATCAGACAGACTGTTCCATCGTCTTCTCGAGATCCTCGAGCGCGTTGCAGCAGGATATGGAAAACGGGTGATCGTGTCAACGCATCCGCGCACACGCAAGAAAATTGAGGCTGCGGGAGCAAAGCTTTCGATGAAGGTCGAATTCATGAAACCGCTGGGGTTTCTCGACTACGTGAAGCTTCAGATCAACGCGCTTGCAGTTTTATCCGACAGCGGGACCATCACCGAAGAATCCTCCATCCTCAACTTCCCCGCATTGAACATTCGTGAAGCCCACGAGAGACCGGAGGGGATGGAGGAGGGAGCGGTGATGATGAGCGGACTGGACCCCGAGCGTGTTGCTCAGGCATTGTCAATTGCGCTTCAACAAGGGAGAGCTGAAAACCGCACCCTGAAGCTGGTCTCCGATTACCATGTGCCAAATGTGTCCGAGAAGGTTCTCCGGATCATCGTCAGCTACACGGACTACATTCGTCGAACGGTGTGGCATCAAGCCTGATCAAACGCCGCTCACCGAGGTGGGACGAGACAAGGGAGTTGCTGCACGCATTCCTCAGGACCTTTACTTCCCTTGAACTGGAAAGGCGCAACGAGCTGTGTGGTCTGATAGTGTTGTAGTCTATCCTCCAGGCCTCTGTCACCACTTGTGCTTCCAACAGCGTGTCGAAGGTCTCCCCGTTCAGTAGCTCGTATCTCAACTTCCCGGTAAACGACTCCATGTACCCGTACTCCCAGGCGTCCCAACCAGCTGCGCACTACGTCGGCCACGGACCCCGGTACGGGGGAAAAATCCGCCAATACACAGTCAAAACCTGGGCGAAGCACGGGCGTGTATTCCTGCCGTCTTGAGGCGCCCGATGCAGGTGAGACCGGGGACTTCTCAGTGATGGAGAGATTGCTCCGCAGCTCCTTCAACTCGGGACACTCGCAATGACCGCGACCCCCCCAGCTGTCGTTTGCGAGTCCCTCCACCATATGCTTTTGAGGGACGGAGCAATTTCTCCTAGCACGCGAAATGATGCCCGACAGCCAATCGAGACATCATGCCATTTGTACTCCGGAACCGGACTCTCGATGGGGGTTTCCAACGAGACCCACTTCCTGATTCTGGCCGTGCGATTCAACGTGTTCCCTCCCTGCCCCACCCGCTCGCAGTAATTCCCCCGGGGGATATACCACGAGCATCAAGGACAACGACCATGGCAACTCAACGCTCCGACAACTTTCCAGGTAGAGCAATTCTCCTCGAGCTGGCAAATGCTTTCGTTGCTTTTGGCCATGGAGCCTGGTTTCCTCTTGTCTTGCTGGCCTCCAGCTTCCGTGAAGGTTGGAACAAACGCCGGAGGTCATTCGGCGCCGTGAAGAGTCAACCCGGACGCATGCCGGGCGTACTGGCGACGCGGCGCGCACTTCTTCGGCCATCCACACAAGAGAACGTGGGACATCATGCGAACGAGCCTGTTGATACCATGCTATAACGAAGAGGAAGGCATTCCAAGCGTCTGCCGCTGGTTCGACCGACGGGACGGTGGCGGCCACCCGCTTGTCTATCTTCCGCAGTATTGCACATCCAATTCGTCACAAAGAGAACAATGTCTGATCTACGTACAGAACGCGTTTTTCTTTCACCCCCGGACCTGAACGGGCGCGAATCGGAGCTCCTGCTCAAGGCGCTCAAATCCAACTGGATTACCACGCTCGGTCCTGAAGTGGAAGGCTTCGAACGGGATATGAGCGCCTTTCTGAATGTCCCGTATGCGCTTGCCGTTTCGAGCGGTACCGCGGCTCTTCATCTGGCGCTGCTTGCTCTTGGAGTCGGGCGGGGCGATACTGTGATTTGCTCAGACCTGACGTTTGCGGCATCCGCGTTTCCCATCAGATACTGCGGTGCCCAACCGGTGTTTATCGACAGCGACCGCGCGACCTGGAACATGGATCCGGCTGAACTGGAGGAGGCGCTCTCTGACATGGCAAGCGCAGGTGCTCCTCCCAAGGCAGTCATCGTCGTTGACATTTACGGGCAGTCGGCCAATTTTGGGGCCATTGCCAGAATTTGTGACCGGTACCATGTCCCGATCATTGAGGATGCGGCAGAGGCGCTGGGGGCGACCTGCCAGGGAAAGCCGTGCGGGGGTTTTGGGGAAATGGGCATCCTATCATTCAACGGGAACAAGATCATTACGACGAGCGGCGGAGGGATGCTGGTGTCGAACAGGGCATCGTATATCGCACAGGCCAAGCATCAGGCTACACAGGCGCGCGATGCATTCCCCTATTATCAACACTCGTGCATTGGCTTCAACTATCGGATGAGCAACCTGCTTGCCGCGGTTGGACGGGCCCAGTTGGAGTCACTGGAACAAAAACTGAGGCGGCGCCACGAAATCAACTCGCTGTACAGGCAGTCGTTGTCGGAAGTGCCGGGCATCAAATTTATGCCCGGGGCATCCTACGGCTGTCCCTCGTGGTGGCTCACCACCATCACTGTCGATCCGGCTCTCTTCGGCGCCAAAAATGAGGACATCCGGCTTCTTCTAGAGCAGCACAATATCGAGTCTCGCCATGTTTGGAAGCCGATGCACCTCCAGCCCGTCTTTGCGGGGTGCAAGACTTACGGTGGCACTGTCTCGGCGTCCTTATTTGCGGAGGGGCTTTGCCTGCCCTCCGGCAGCGGTCTGAGCGATTCAGATGTCGAAAGAATATGTCATCACATCTGCGTTTTCCAGAACGGTATCTCCTGTAAGGGATGATGATATGAAGAGCTTTTTGCGCAAACTCTTGCCCATGAGGAATCGCTACCTGATGGCTGTGGATTTCCTGGGAATTTTGGTATTGCCATCAGCTGCCTTTCTCCTTCGGACGGAGAGTATAGAGGCCTATCAGTCTCATCTCTTTCCGATTACCATCCTGACGCTCGTCATGGCTGCGCTGAAGCTGTGCGTGTACTATCAGATGGGAATGTATGCACAGTACTGGCCCTTTGCAGGCATCTCAGAAGTGGCTACGATGATTCGAGCCACGACCCTGGCCGCATTGCTAGAAATGGTGGTCTGCGCGGTGTTTCTCATCCCTGCCGGGATCATACCGCCTGGTTTTCCCCGGTCTGTTCTATTCCTCGATGCATTGTTTTCAATGATATTCGTGATCGGATTCCGGGTCTCGATCAGCCTGATGTTCACATCGACCAGTAAACACGGAGTCCCGCTGAATCAAAAAGCGGTGCTGATCGTTGGAGCCGGGGATGCTGGTCTCATGGTTGGCCGGGAACTGCTGCGGAATTCGCACCTGGGCCTCAATCCGGTCGGGTATATCGACGATGACCCGCTCAAGATTGGCAAGAGGATCAACGGGATCAGGGTCTTCGGCACAGTGGCGAAGCTGCCGGCGATCCTGGGGAGGATCTCCGTGGAGGAAGTCATCGTTGCCATTCCGAGCGCTTCTGGAAAACTCATGCGAGAGGTGGTTCAGGCATGCAAAGCATGCGGTGTTCCTAGCAGGACGATCCCGGCGCTCATGGACATCCTCCGGGGAACGGCACGGGTAGAGCAGATCCGGAATGTGCAACTGGAGGATCTCCTTCGGCGCGGGACCGTCCGTGCTGACAGTGAACAGGTGCGAGACATCCTTCACTGTTCGCGAGTTCTGGTGACGGGTGCCGGTGGATCCATCGGGTCAGAGATATGCCGACAAGTCATGGACTTCGATCCGCTCGAGTTAGTGCTCCTTGGCCACGGTGAAACATCGATCTACAACATTCTGGGGGAGTTGCGGAATCTCCCGAACAAAAAGACAACCGTTGTCCCGGTCATTGGGGACATCCGTGATCATCACCGGATGCAACAGGTCTTTTCACGATACCGGCCGGACGTCGTGTTCCACGCCGCGGCACACAAGCATCTGCCGCTCATGGAAGAAAACCTTGAAGATGCCGTCACGAACAATATTCTCGGAACGAGCACCCTCGTTGACCTTGCGGCCACCTTTGACACGGATCGGTTTGTCATGATCTCGACGGATAAAGCGGTCAACCCCACGAGTATCCTCGGCGTAACGAAACGTATCGCCGAATTGATCGTCCGTGATGCCGGGAGGAGGAGCCGAAAACGGTTTGTCACCGTACGATTCGGAAACGTACTCGGCAGCAGAGGGAGCGTTGTACCACTCTTCCAGCGGCAGATCTGCATGGGGGGGCCGCTTACGGTAGCTGATCAGGAGGTCAGACGTTTCTTCATGACAATCCCCGAGGCTGTTCAACTTGTGCTCCAATCGGCATCCATGGGCTATGGCGGCGAAGTCTTCGTGCTGGATATGGGAGAGCAGATCAGGATTCTGGACATCGCGCGCGATCTGCTCCGCCTGAACGGATTGGAAGAAGGGAAGGACATTGATATTGTGTTCAGTGGATTGAAGCCTGGCGAAAAGCTCTGCGAAGAACTGTTCTTCAAAAATGAAAAGGTGGAGAAAACTGAGCACGACAAGATTCTTGTGTGCCGCAACGGGCATCCTGAGCATGGTCTGGGCGAGAATGGCGGCTCTTCCGTCGCTGGTCTCGTTCTTAAGGCACTTGTGATGGCCGCGAAGGATGGAAACACGAAGGAAATCTATTGTACATTGAAGAAGCTCGTCCCGGAATACCAGCCCCCACCTGTGGTCAACGAGCATGTTGGACCAACTGCCCTGATCAGCCATGCGATCATCGATGGCGATTAGAGATTTCCGGAGTCATTTGATATTGCTCGTCCGAGCCTGAGTCTCCGTATTCTGCAAAGCATGGGCCCCCGTCGTGGGGCCCTTTTTGTCACAGATGTGCACACTCCGTGCGGCCCAAAGTGGGAGTGCACTTGATGCGGCATTCCTCCGCCGCAAAAGCACGTCGATATCCTGATTGCAAAAGAGGAATCTTTTTCGTACGTATCAACCAGCAACCGCGCCTGTAGCTCAACTGGATAGAGCATCAGACTTCGGATCTGAGGGTTGCAGGTTCGACTCCTGTCAGGCGCACGTATAGGTCCCGCTCGGAAAACGAGCGGGATCCACAAAATAACAACGACTTAACAGGAAACGTTAAGTCGTGTTATTTTGGGAGTTGCAGGTTCGACTCCTGTCAGGCGCACGAGGATTGAAAATCGAAGATTGAGAATCGAGGATTGAAAATTATGTAAAGGCAGGCTCAATTCTCAATCTTCCATCCTCCATCCTCCATCCTCCATCTTCCATCCTCCATCTTCCATCCTCAATTTTTCTCCTCCCTCTGTGTTCGTCTTGTCCCCAGCTTGACCCAAACCCGGGAATCGTATATCTTTCCTCTATTACATAAGGACTCCCTCGATGCGATTCCTCTCACTAATATCACTCTCCCTCCTCATCCTCCCGGCTCTGCCCCTTGTTGCCTCGTCACAGAATATCCGCCCTGTCCGTGACGATGTGGGCTTCTGCTGGGACGCAGCCCAGATGGACCGCCTCATTGCCTACCTGGAGAAAAATGAGCAGAACAATCCGGTGCCGACCGGCCTGGTTGGGGGGATCTCTCCGCATGACGACTTCCTCTATGCCGGGCGGGTCTACATAGCTCTCTACCGCGGACTGCGGGCAAAAGAGGTCGTGATCTTCGGCGTGATGCACGGCGGCGTCAGGAAAGAGATTGGTGATCCGAAGAATGTCCTTATCTTCGATACGTTCGAGAAATGGCGGGGACCGTATGCCGACGTCCCGGTCTCTCCACTGCGCGAGTACATCAGAAGCCGAATGGATTCCTCGCAGATCCTCGTGAGCAACAAGGCGCATGAACTGGAACATTCGATCGAAGCCGCCATTCCGTTCCTCCAACACTATAATAGAGGAGTGATTATCACTCCCATCATGGTGACCGCCATGCCGTTGCAACGGATGGAAGAACTCTCCGAGAGGCTCGCCGGCGCATTAGCGCAATACATTCAGGAAAAGAAATATGTGCTGGGGAAGGACATCGTGATCCTCATCTCATCCGACGCGAACCACTACGGGAAAGATTTCAACAACGTGCCGTTCGGCGAGGATGCCGCGGCACATACGCGGGGCGTCGAGCGCGACAGCTCGATTGCACAAAATGATCTTGCCGGGGCAAGCGACAGCCGCAAGGTCAGCGAACTCACGCGCGATCTCTGGGGTCCAACATATGCCGACCAGGGAAATGTCGTCTGGTGCGGCAAGTATTCGATTCCCTTCGGCCTGCTGACGCTCCAGAAAACCGCAACGAACGTGAAGCATCGGAGCGTTACAGGAACAGTGCTGCGCTATTCCGACACGTACACAGAAGGGGTCATTCCGCTGAAGCAAACGGGGATGGGGACCACGGCTCCGTTTTCGCTGAAACACTGGGTGGGGTTTGTCTCAGTGGGATACAAATAGTAGCCAGGCAAGGATTGCCAATGCCAAAAAAGGTGTTCGTTTCCGGTTGTTTCGACATGCTCCACAGCGGGCATATTGCGTTCCTTCAGCAGGCGGCGGAGTATGGGGATCTGCATGTGTGCATCGGCTCCGATAGCACTCTGTACAGCCTCAAAGGGAGATATCCCATTTACACACAAGACGAACGCAAGTTCATGATCGAGGCAATGCGTTGTGTGAAGGAATGCAGGATCAGCAAGGGTTCGGGTATCATGGACTTTCTTGAGGAGTTTGAAGACATCGCCCCGGATGTTTTTGTGGTGAATGAAGACGGAAACACTCCCGCGAAGGGGGAGTTGTGCAAGAATAGGGGAGCCGAGTACGTCGTCCTGAAGAGGATCCCACACGTTGGCCTGCCGACACGATCAACCACATCGCTTCGCACAGAGTGTACCATTCCCTATAGAATTGACCTTGCGGGGGGATGGCTCGACCAACCTTTCGTGTCAAAACATGCGGTCGGCCCGGTCCTCACGATCTCTATTGAGCCCACAATCGAGTTCAACGACCGAAGCGGCATGGCATCAAGTACGAGAAAGAAAGCGGTCGAGCTCTGGAAAACATCGATTCCCTCCGGGGATGGCGAACACCATGCGAAGGTACTCTTCGGATATGAGAACGTGCCGGGGACCAAGATCGTTGCGGGCTCTCAAGACGCGCTCGGGATCATGCTTCCCGGACTCAACAAGCTTTCCTATGACGGAGGATACTGGCCTTGTGCGATCCAATCAATGCAAGATGAGCCTGTCCTCCGGTGGTTGGAGGAGCATCTCTCACTTGTAACTCTCGGACCCCGGGAGTCTGATTACGACGTCCTTGAGGGAACGCAGATCAATGCGCAGAACGCCAGAGATCTTTCCATGGCCGCCGAGGAGTGTTGGGAGGCAATCCTGCGACAGGACATTGAACTTTTCGGAACATGCGTGCGGAAATCGTTCGATGCGCAGACGAAAATGTTCCCGAGGATGGTGAGCAAGGCCGTACGGGATTCTATCGCGGCATTCTCGCCGGGGGCCTATGGATGGAAGATCTCCGGTGCGGGCGGCGGGGGGTATCTGATTCTTGTGTCAACCGCGGAGATTCCCGGGGCGATGAAAATCAGGATCAGACGTGAGGTAGAGAGCTGAGAGCGACAGATGAACGGAGATGCCTATCCAGTTCTGGAGAATCCCGACGACTGTCCAAACCAGGTTGCATTGCTGCACGAGGTTTCGTATATTTGATGTCCAAATGCGCCTGTAGCTCAATTGGATAGAGTGCCTGACTACGGATCAGACGGTTGGGGGTTCGAGTCCCTCCAGGCGCACAAGAATCGAAAATCGAGGATTGAAAATCGAGGATCGAGAATTGCGGGTCATTTTCGATCTTCGATTCTCGAATCTTCATCTTCGATCAACTCCGGCTCTCAAAGCTGGAGTTGTCTTTTTTATCCGCCCTTGTACATCAGCTGCCACTACCAGGTAATGCTCCTACTCTTCTTTTGACCGTGCTAATGCTCGCCGCAATGATCCTGGCCAGCACCCGGCACTCCTCCAGAATTCCGGCCACCGCCTCTTCTGTGCAGATGTTGCTGCATGCTCCCACCTGGAGCCACACAACCGTCTCATTTAACTCCTTTAGCACGATGCCCAGCTTGTGCACAACATCCTTGTCGCTCTCTGCTCCTCTCGCCTCGGCGTAATTAGGTGCCGGTGAAGTTCCGCTGCGCAATATTTGCCCACCCAGGTGTTTTCCCCCATCATCCTTCGGCAGCTTCCTGGTCAACTGAATCACTGCAGCCGCCAGTTTCACGAACCGTTCCTGTAGATCGTCTCCTTTGGCCATTGATTGCTTCCTCCTTCCTATATGTATTACAGTCCGTAAGTCGTTTTTCCGAGATGGGGGCCAAGTTTTTTTGGACTTCTTCATCTTGAGGAGAAAAATCCCTCCATCCTCGATTTTCGATTCTCCATCTTCCATTCTTTAACTCCTTGCGCTTCTTGATTGATTGTCGTCTTCCCGAAGAGTATCTTTTATCACATTCGTTTCATTTTTGCTCTCTCTCACTTCTCTCGTGTGCTCTATGAAATCCTCTGCATTCGCCCTTGTGGCGGCGTTCATTCTCATTCTTCTCTCCGGTCCGGCCTTCTCGCAGGAGAAAGACAATGACAACGCCCGGCTAGAAAAGCTGCTGGACAAGAAATTCGAAGCGCTCGACCACCGCATCGACCAGCTCGCAAAAGCGGTGGATGACGTACTCTGGTATGACAAGGTCAGCGATGTGGCCAGCATCGACAAGGTCTATATTGTCGGGCCTCCTCCTGCCCATGTGCAAAATCCCACGGCCATGGGAGCCCGCAATCCGCTGAAATTCTGGGCATACATTTTCGCCCCGCGAAAGCTTGACCATTCAAAGAAATATCCCCTCCTGGTGCTGCCACATGGCGGTGTCCATGCCGACTTTACGACCTATCATACCCATATCATCCGCGAGCTGATCGCGCAGGGATACATCGTGGTGGCTCCGGAATACCGGGGCAGCACGGGATATGGCAAATCCTTCTATGAGAAGATCGACTACGGCGGGCTGGAGGTGGACGACAACCACGCCGCGCGCAACTACATGATCCAGAATTATGACTTCGTGGACGGCGGTAGAGTCGGCGCGATCGGCTGGAGTCACGGAGGACTCATTACGCTCATGGATATCTTTCAGCACCCGAGCGACTACCAGGTGGCCTTCGCCGGCGTGCCGGTGAGCGACCTCGTCCAGCGGATGGGATACTACGACGATGATTATCGGCAGGAATTTTCGGCACCGTACCATCTTGGCAAGACTGCGAACGAAGATGTGGCCGAATACAGGAAACGCTCGCCGGTGAACCACGTCAAGGAGCTCAACACGCCTCTTCTCATCCACACGAATACGAACGACGACGATGTGAACGTCCTCGAAGTGGAACATCTCATCGAAGCGCTGAAAGCGGCCGGGAAGAAGTTCGAGTATGAGATTGTTACGGACGCGCCGGGAGGACACAGCTTCGACAGGATCGACACGAAGCTTGCGAAGGAGACACGGATGAAGATCTACAATTTCCTCGCAAAGTATCTGAAGCCACCAACACCGTTTAAATCGGTTGACGAATTAGAGAGGGCCGCGTATCAATAGAGAATGGTAAACGTGAACTGAGAACGGAGGCGGGGCGCAACACACTCCCCTTCTCTTATTCTTCAAAGAGAAGGGGAGATGGGAGGGGTTGAGTTATGTAGCCTTAACGGGAATCGAACCCGTATTTTAGCCTTGAGAGGGCTACGTCCTAAACCGTTAGACGATAAGGCCAACGAGCATTTTGGATTTTGGATTGCGGATTTTGGTCTGTGAGTGGCAGTGATTACTTCGTTGCCATGCTCTGTTTTGCCGTTCTGCCGGAAGCCACAAGGATTTTTGTAAGCTCTTCAGCTTCACGGTGCAACTCATCGAATGATTGGGCTTCAACAAGTTTCAACTCCTGAAGCACTTCAAGCCAGTACATCGTTTCATCGCTCTCTTCTTCTGCAATAGCAATCTTTGCGATGAAGTCGGCTTTTGACCGTGCACGGCAGGCTGCGCGATAATTGGCCCCGATCGATGTTGCACATCGGATGATTTGTTTGCCGATGGTTTCAGCACCAAGCTGGTGAGGCAGACCCTCAACCATGCGGATGATCTCTACGCCGAGTTTCTTCATCCGTTGCTTTAGATCCTGCTCGATGCCAGCCACTCTACACTCCTTCTGAACGAATGGGTGTGGCAGTTCATGGTCCAGTTTTCAAATAGCAATTGGAATTGAGACTGTACTCAGCTTGCGATAACAGTCCAAAATCCAAAATCCGCAATCCAAAATGCTAGTGGCTGCCCCGCAAGGATTCGAACCTCGATAAGCAGATCCAGAGTCTGCTGTCTTGCCATTAGACGACGGGGCAAACGTGTAAAGCGCAGTTAATTTACACAAATTGTACCAAAGTGTCAACGGTGTTTACATTCTTCGTGGCCGTTTTCTATCAACAGTTATACGCAATTCTGTCAACACTTGGGGGTGTTCATTCTTCCTCCCTCTCTCACCTGTGTTTGACTGGATCGTGTCCTCCTGGTGCCATTTCAATTTATTCGGCGCGGAGGAAAATACCGACAGAATAAATTGGAACGGCACTAGAGGGTCGCTAAGCAATGTGGCAACGGTGCTTAGATTGACCTGCTTGTATTTGGTAATCCTACTAACGAACTTCTGTGCTTTTAGGGTTACAGAGTGTCTAATTCTGCAATACACCCTGATCTTAGCTCAGACAACGGGCCTAATTTTGCCACGCGCCCTTAGAAATGCGGAGACCGCTTGCGACTGCTGCAATTGGATGGTTAATCCAATGGGCTGGTAAAGAGAGAATGGCGTTTCAAAAGAGTGCGAAGTGAATATTGACTGACATTTATGTACATTATGGTATCAGTGAATCCTGGGTGAACTTTCATGCACTCCAACATGCCTCAGAAATCCAAAGGGCAACTTGAAGCCCAAATTAGCGAAGCGATGGTTAAGTTCGAGCGAGAACACATGGGACGGGGACCGAACCGTGTGCAGACGTACATTCTTGACGATATGATCATTGTACGACTGGAGGGCGTTCTGACCCCCGCAGAAATGCAACTGTCAAAAGATCTGGCTGGTGTAAAGTTGCTAAAAGAAATGCGTCAAATGCTCATCGAGAACTCAAAGGATATGGTAAAGGGCCTCATCAAGCAAATCACTGCCCGCGATGTTGTGAGCATGCACTCGGATATCAGCGCTAAGACGGGCGAACGCATTATTGTCTTCACACAGAGAGGACTCTCGTGAGTCTCTACCGATTCTGCTTGACATTGAATGTGATCGGCGGTATATTGAGTGTGAAGTCTGTACAAATCAGGTAGACGGGTCACGAGATATTCCCTCTAGCTCAGGGGAGATTTGGTGAACGGTAAACCAATGCAAGTCACGATTATGATGACAAGCGTTGGTTTTTTCGTTTCATGAAGTCAAGTAGATCGGTTCAATAGCAGTACAAGAATCAGGCGTACAGCCAATGCTCTGCTTTGCCAGAAATATCGTCGTTGTTCTCCTTGCCGCTGGCTCAATCAGTGTGGCAGGCGTCAAGGAGTGGCGGCCTTCGACACCGCCTCTGGCGAAGAAGGAGATTCGTTCTGATTTCATCGCGTCCACGGAGGGAACGAGCCTATCGGTCAACGACCATGGGCTCAAGAGAGCGGTAAAACGGTCTTCCCCTTCTCCAGGCGTCCCTTCAAGAGTGGCGGTACCACGCCCTGCGAATCAACCCCCTGTTGTCATTTCGCTTCTCCCTTCTTTCTGCAATCGCTCTCTCTACTACTCCACGCTCTGCAACAAAGCACCCCCAGTATTCTAGCCCCGCAACATTTTCTGATTGTTCCCTAAGTCTTACTTGCCCGAGCTGGCTGCCGCGGGTGCATATCCGCCAATCACTTGAGGCAAGACTGTGAAAGGTGGATTTCGCATGAATACAGGGTTCTGTTGAGCGTTGGCATGGTAATGCTCGGCCTACCTATGGCCCGGTTCACCACGCAGATAGAACTTGACTTCCCCGAGATCCGCGGGAGACAAGTGTCCACGGATCCGGCCTTCGGCTTCGGGATTCTATATCCGAAGGGATGGATTGCCAATGCGCAGGTTAGTCGTGCGTGCTTCTGGATCGACCACGGCGGTGAACAAAAGTTCCACGATCCGAAAGGTCCTCGTCCAGCTGGCGTTGTCATTGCCATCATGTCGAACAAGATGAGACGTGGCGCACCCAGTGTCAAGACATTCAGAGGAGAGCTTGCAGCGTCGGGTTTCGTGGTTGGCGCAGAGGTCACTGTGATGATCGGGAAGCAGCAGGCCGTCACGTTTTCGCACATTATTCCACTCCATTCCCAATCAGGCACGGAGATCGTATCATGGACACCACAACACAAAGTCTGGCGAAAGGGGTCAATCTTATTGTGAAGAATTTCCTGGTCGCCCATGTGGGAGCAAATCCCAGCGAGATGAAAACTGAAATCACCGAAGACATCGCTATAGTGCTTATACGGGGTCTTCTGCCACCCGCCGAACGAGGCTTGCGTGAAAGGAATGGAATCACGGTTGCATCGTATCACGAACTGCGCGAGCACTTATTCAAGAAATCAGAACATGTTTTGTGGGCGAGGATAGCTGAGTTTCTCCAAAGAGGCATCAAGCGCATTCACTACATCTTTGGAACTCAGCCGGAGGATCTGATCATCGTCATCTATCTGGAACCTTTGTAAGTGTGCAAGGAAGGAGCGATGACCACCGGCATTCACACGGAGAGTGCAGTGCAGACAGTGCGCATCGCTCTGGGGCTTCGTTCAGGTGCGAGGCAGCACCGAAGGGCTGCGGGTTTGTCCCGGGTGCGCTGCAAGCCGCAGGTGAATACGTGTCTCGCAAGATGAAACTAGAGTGTGCCTGTTTCAGGAACAAGACATCCATCCGGAGGATAACACTATGACTCGGTTAGTTGAGATTTCCGCTCGCGAATTTGAATCCCGTGCTCTTGAATCGTCAAAGCCGTCGGTTTTGTATGTTCACTCGGAGACGTTCGGAACATGCAGAATGCAAATGCGAATCATGCAACAACTCGCCACGATAGTCCAGGACGATATTGATCTCTACATTCTCCGCAATTGCGAAGGGAGTGAGGCTCTGGCGCGGCTTGGCATCACACATGCGCCGGCAGTGATCTTCCACAAGGAACAGATCCTTTGCATCATCGAAGGGATTACTCCTGTGGAGACGTTAATCGTGGTGATCAAATCACATCTTGGGATTGACCTGAGAAACTGGAAGCATGGCACTGAAAGGAGAATGATGGCATGTCAGCAAAGCATAAGATCCCTGAAATAGTGGCTCGCCTGGCAAAAGGAGCCAGGAGCAAGGGAGGCGCCTGTGAGGTCCTCGTCCGGGATTGGGCAGCCCTTGGTTCAGATCATCCCGTGCGCAGAGAAGAAAAGGCGGACAACCATGGGTATGGGAGTCAGGACGCACGGGGCTGGCGCAGGCGTAGCTCGGCAGCGTTGCGACAAAGGTGATGCGCAAAGCCCCGTGCGCTGTTTTTGCATGTCAAGCATCCATCACAAAAGTGCTGGATGCCGCAGCTTTCAGATTCCACAACACGATAGTATATCATAGATCAACCGGATCCTTCTCGGCAACATCCGGGGCCCACAATCAAGATTCAATTGCGAGGAGGTGCAATGAACGAACGAGAACAAGAAGCTGTGCTAAGCATATGTCTGATGGCTGCTTTCGCCGACGGTTGTAAGGACGAAAGGGAACGCGTCCAGATCAAACGCATCTCTGAGAGCCTGGTGTCTGGCCCTGCCATCGACCTTTCCAGACTCTATCAAGATGTCCTCCTTAAGCGGTGGACGTTGGACGATGCCGTTCCGGAACTGATCAGCACCGAATCACGTCAGCTCGCTTACGAGATGGCCGTATGCGTATGCGATACAGATGGAACACACAATGAGGCGGAAAGGGTGTTTCTGGGTCGCCTACGAACCAAGTTAGCGCTTGATCCCACATCGGCCCAAGCCTTCGCGGAGGAAGCCGCTAAAATCGCTAACACTCCCGTAGAGTCTGGCAGGGCACTGGCACCGGTAATGCAATCGGCCAGCGCGCGAGCGGTAGTGGATGTAGCAGCACTGGACGCAACAATACTGAATTACTCAATCCTCAATGGAGCACTGGAACTTCTACCACAATCGCTCGCGTCAATGGCCATTCTTCCGTTGCAAATGAAGATGGTGTACTCTATCGGCAAGTCATACGGATACGAGCTAGACCGCGGACATATAAAGGATTTCGCGGCGACGCTCGGAGTAGGAATCACGGGGCAGTACATCGAGCAAATGGGGCGCAAGCTCCTTGGTGGGCTGCTCAAGAATGTTGGTGGCAGCATGCTGGGCGGACTGGGATCCGCGGCTGTCGGTTCCGCCTTCTCGTTTGCGACCACCTATGCGTTGGGCCAAGTGGCCCGGCAGTACTACGAATGCGGACGCATTATTGACGTCAACCGGCTCAAAAAACTCTTCGCATCGCGGCTGAATCAGGGGAAGAGCATGCACACGCGCTATTCCGGTGAGATCCAGCAAAAGGCCGGCGCAATCGACGTTAACCAAATCGTTGAGCTCGTCCGCCGGCAGTGACCGGGGATCCTGTGATTCCATGACAACAATTGCAGAAGGCGGAAAAATGCCCGAGAAGAAAACAATGCGGAACACACGTTTTTCGTTTGCGAGGGCATGGGAGGGTTCATTACTTCTTCCTCTGTAGCAATCGGTTGTACTGGCTTGGAGTTGCCCCCCCGGCTGCGCAACAAGCTGTGGGAGGTCTTCTCAAGACAATTGCACGGTGACGCCTTGGAGTAGTTGATCTACAGCCATCTTTAGCTACAAAAGGGGAGAATCGCGAATGGAACTCAAGGAACTACAAGATCACATACGCATGCTGGTCGCACTCGAAGAAACCGAAGCGCCAGTGGTCAGCGTCTACATGAATCTCCAGAACAGTGCGGCAGAACTGCGGGAATTCACCAAGCATCGGGTGTCATTGCTTAAGGACAGCCTCCCGCTAGGCCACCTCTCTCATTTCCAGCAAGCAATGGAGAGTGTCGGTCGTTACATGTCGGAGGAAATGTACCGGACGGGTCGGGGTGCGGCAATATTTGCCCGCGGCGGATTACGTCCGTTCTTTCTGCCGCTTCAGTTCAAGCCTCCACTTCCCAATATGATCGCTGTGGGCCCCTATCCCAACGTCTATCACTTGGTGGAGATGAAAGATACATATCATCGGTACGTGGTAGTCGCCTTGAACTACAAAGGCGTGCGCATATTGGAAGTGAATCTCGGGGAGGTAACGAAACAACTCTGGACTGCTCAGCCCAAGCTCCGTGAACATGTTGATCAGACGTGGACGAGACAGCAGTACCAGCACCGCCGGGCACTTCGGAGGGAGACATTTATGCAGGAAGAGGTCAAGGTGCTCGACCGTGTGATGTCGTCCGGAGGCCACACACATCTCATCCTGGCGGGTGAATCGGCATGGCAGTTGCGGAACGCACTCCCACATCATCTTTCTGCAAAGTTCGTCGATGTAGTGGACATATCCCGTCAAGCCAACGTTCAAGACATTGTCACCAGGACAATTGCCGCGTTTGTGGAAAGGGAAGAGCAGGAGTCACTGGAGATGGTCGACCGACTTGTTCGAGAGATCAATACAGACGGCCTTGCAGTTGCTGGTGCAGAGGCTACATTGGAAGCTCTGCAGTTGGGTGTTACAGACGTTCTTGTGATGGCGGAATCTTTCGACCCGGAATTCCACATGAAGGACAAGATGGTGACACTCGCCGAACAACATCGATGTACAATCGAAATCGTCAATCAGAGTGAGGCGTTGGATCGGCTTGGCGGTGTAGGATGCCTGCTGCGATTTCGGACGACGTTTCCCCAAAACAGTTCTTTGCACCAATACGACGGCGATGGAGTCACTGCGGGCACTTTCACTGGGGAGTGAAGTCATCGACCGGACGAACAGTGTGTTAGACGTAAGGTGGTAGTCGCCACTCAAGAGAGAATGTGTACACACATACCCGCAAAGGAGTACATCATGTTATTCATCCTATCAGTAGTTATTGCCATTGTGGCCCTCATCGTATGGCGAAGCGCCACGAAACAGGTGCGACAAAACAACGCATTCCGCCCCGTTGCACGAGGAAGCATTCTCGCTGCGGGGGTGTTTGGAACAGTTGCCTTACTCCAGTGTTTCACGCAGATCCCAGCCGGGCACGTGGGTGTAGTGGATTTTTTCGGCGTTGTATCGGACAACACGCTTCGGGCAGGGATCAATGTTGTAAATCCACTGGCGAACGTTGTCAAGTATTCTATCCAGACGCAAGAACACAAGGAAACGATGCAAGTGCTCTCACGCGAAGGGCTGACCATCGGATTGGAGGTCAGCGCCCTATACAGGCTGAATCCCGACTCAGCGGCGCGCGTTTATAAGACCGTTGCCGGCGGCGACTACGAAACGATTATCCTCATACCACAATTCAGATCGATCTGCCGCGCAGTCGCGGCAAGCTTTCAGGCCAACGCATTGTATTCAAGCGAACGGGAGCGGCTCGGTACATCGATTCAGGAAGGGCTTGCCACGACAGTTGCCCCTCGGGGTGTCACGATTGAGAATACCCCAATCCGCAATGTCGCGCTCCCGACACAGCTCACCGAAGCGATAGAACAGAAGCAACGAGCCGACCAGGAAAGCCAGCGCATGGAATTCATTCTCACAAAGGAGAAGCAGGAAGCGGATCGGAAGCGCATCGAAGCAAAGGGTATCGCCGACTTCCAGACAATTGTAGCGGCAGGAATCAGCGAACAGTTGCTGCGTTGGAAAGGAATTGAAGCAACAGAGAAGATCGCAAACTCACCGAACACCAAGGTGATCATCGTTGGCGCAGGAAAAGATGGTTTGCCTGTAATACTTGATACAAAGTAGGAAGACACCATCGTATCTAAACTCTGACCTTCCTCGTGTCAGCTCGCGGCCTCAATGCATTCGAATGGGGATTGGATGAATTCACGACAAAAAAGGAGTTAACGCAATGCCCGTGCAACGGAGTCTAAAGGAAGAGGAATACTTTGCGAGAGTCGAAGTGGAGAAGAGAAAACAGCTGGAACACGAACGGCGGAAAAGCCTTGGAGGAGAAGAAAAGAGGATGCTGCGGGATCTTCACCACATGAGATGTCCGAAATGCGGGATGGAATTGAGAGAGATCGATTACAAAGGGATCAAAGTAGATAAATGCTGCTCGTGCGACGGCGTATGGCTTGATGCCGGAGAAATTGATGTTCTTGCAGAGCTTGATAAACGAGCGTTGGACAAACTGTTCCGAGTGTTCAAAATTAAGTAGTGAACCAAGGGCGTTGATGGTTGGCAAAGCAATCATGTACGGAGGCTATCTGACGAGAAGACAAGAGGGTGTCAAGCGGTCGATGGACTGGTCAGGGACTTCTCTCTGAGCACTCCATCCGTCGGCGGCACCTTCGGCGAAGGCGAACAGCCCTACGAAGGTGTCGACATGGATGTGCATCGCGTGGATCAAGTGCTGCCATAATCCAGGGACTCAATCCGGTGGACTGATAATGGACTCAGTGACAAACAATCTCTCCGTGTGGGTTGGCTTCAACATGCTCGTTCTCGCGATGCTGGCGCTTGATCTAGGGGTGTTCCATCGCAAGGCTCACATTGTCAGAATTAAAGAAGCGCTCGCGTGGAGCGGGTTCTGGATCGCCTTAGCCATTCTGTTCAGCGTAGGGGTGTACTACCTGCGCGGTCCGCAAACCGCGCTTGAATTTGCGACGGGGTACCTCCTTGAGAAGTCGCTGAGCGTGGATAACATCTTTGTCTTCTTGCTAACCTTTTCCTACTTCAAGGTCCCGGCTCTCTATCAGCACAAGGTGCTCTTCTGGGGGATTCTCGGAGCGCTCATCATGCGCGCCATCTTCATTGCGGCCGGTGTGACGCTTCTCCAGCAATTTCATTGGGTCATCTACTTGTTCGGGGCGTTCCTGATGTTCACCGGCATCAAGATGGCAATGCACAAGGATAAGGAAATCCACCCGGAAAACAATCCTGTCCTCAAGCTCTTCCGGCGCATCATGCCTGTGACTCAGGAATATGAAGAAAGCAGGTTCTTCGCCCGAAGGGGTGGGCGCGTTCTTGCCACACCGTTGTTCGTTGTTCTTCTGGTGGTTGAAACCACCGACGTTGTGTTCGCCGTGGATTCGATCCCTGCCGTTCTTGCGATCACACAGGACCCGTTCATCGTCTACTCATCGAACGTGTTTGCGATTCTTGGATTGCGCGCACTTTACTTTGCACTGGCCGGGATCATGCAGCTTTTCCACTACCTGCACTACGGACTTTCTGGTATCCTCGTCTTTGTGGGAGTGAAGATGGTAATTGTTGACATCTACGAGATACCGATTGGTATCGCGTTAGGTGTTGTTGCCGGGATTCTGCTTCTGTCGGTTATGGCCTCGATTATGCGACCACATGGAAGCGCAAACGTCTCGACGTCCGAGGAATTCCCACAACCAAAGTAGTTACGATTACCCCTTGAACAGGATAATTCTCGACGCCTGTATGAACCCTACTCCGAAGCCAGCCAGGTGATCGGACTGGGCATGGAGAACCGAAACCATCTTCACATCTTCAACAACTTTGCGTGATTATTCGTGCATGGTAGGAAAATTCGCCGTTCAACGGCGTCGCTCAGGACAGTGGTAGGGTTGCCTGGACTTCTTATGAAACCTAAGGCCTGGCAATGACATCACCACAAAACATGAAAGTGTCCCACTCCGCCCTGAAAGGTTTACGCTCCACTCTGATTGGAATACTCGCTAACGCCGCCCTCGCAACGATCAAAGGTGTTGCGGGCGTTCTTGGCAATTCTTACGCCCTCATAGCCGATGCGATCGAATCAACCACCGATATTGTTAGCTCTCTTATTGTCTGGAGTGGACTCAAGATTGCCGCCCTCCCTCCGGATGCTGACCATCCTTACGGTCACGGCAAGGCAGAACCTCTCGCCGCCGTGGTGGTTTCCTTGACTCTCATTGGGGCAGCGATCGGCATCGCTATCCAGAGTGTTCGCGAAATACTAACTCCACACCACGCTCCAGCGGCATTTACGCTCGCGGTCCTGGTTCTCGTCGTTGTTACAAAAGAATCCCTGTTTCGGTTCGTGTTCAGCGTGGGAAAAGGCATCAACAGTACAGCTGTCAAGAGCGACGCCTGGCATCATCGCAGCGATGCAATCACTTCGGCTGCAGCGTTCATCGGCATTTCCATTTCGTTAATTGGAGGGGTTGGATATGAAAGTGCGGACGACTACGCTGCATTTTTTGCTTCCACCATTATCCTGTTCAACGCCTACCGAATTATACGACCTGCTATCAATGAAGTAATGGATAGCGCCCCATCACCCGATGTCGATCGTAGCATCCGACAAGCCGCACAATACGTGGAAGGAGTTGTCGGGTTGGAAAAGTGCTATGTCCGGAAGATGGGCTTTTCCTATTACGTCGACCTGCATGTGACTGTCGATGGGGATCTCTCTGTCCGGCACGGACACGACATTGCGCGCCAGGTAAGGCAAGTGATCCGCACGTCAAATCCAAATGTTGCGGAAGTCTTGGTGCACATTGAACCATCCGACTTGCTCAATGAATGATGCTGGGTTTCTGCTTGACTCGTTGACATTTCAGAGGGTGGGTCTGTGCCAGACCCGGGGCGAGGAACACATGGCATTTCCAGGTCCGAAAAACGGTCTTCACGTGACCTCCATGACGCGATAATATCGACACAAGGTATCGACATGATCGACAAAGGTCTGCTGAGAAATGGTGATTTGGGGTAGGCTGAGGGGTACCGCAGGTCTATCCAGAGTCTGCTGTCTTGCCATTAGACGACGGGGCAATCATTGAACGATACCCAATCCGCCGAATCGAAGCTTTCGCGATTTGCGAAAGTGCCGATACTGTCGATGATGCGCATCAAATATATGGCAAATCACGGAGGAATGCAAGAATGTCAGCTCTCAGATGCAATTCGAACCTGTAACGGAAATGCTCGGCGCCGGCGTTACCCTCTACCAGGAAGAACAATCCTCGCTCCTCTCCGGGCGTTTGTGTTCCAGCGCCTTGCATGTTTCTGAGATTCGCATTACACTGAAGTGTCCCTTTTTGACACAGGCCTTCTTGCCGGATGTTTGGTAGGGAGGCTTTTGTTTCGATTGGCGGTTTAGCATGAGCACCATGCACACAAGGCAAGATATAGACGCAACGCGTGCAGCTACCGACCCTGGTTGTCTGGGTAGACGCTTTGCGGAGCCAAGAGTCAGGCGCAAGCAAAGTATCTCTTAATGGTGCGTTTTGCGGCACCTCTGATCGACTACATCAAGCGGAAGTGGCCTGAAGCACACGAAACTCACGCTATACAACCAGTAACTTCTATTAAGGAGCCTCTTTATGAAATACGTCGACGGATATGTTTTCGCTGTTCCCAAGAAGAACCTCAAGGCCTACAGCCGCATGGCTCGGATCGGGGAGAAACTCTGGCGCAAGCACGGCGCTCTCGACTACAAAGAGTGTGTTGGCGATGATCTCAAGCCGAAATGGGGTGCACTCTTTCCACGGATGACGAGGCTCAAGCGTGGCGAAACAGTGGTATTCTCCTATATCGTATTCAGATCACGTGCACATCGTGATCGCGTCAACGCAAAGGTAATGAAAGAGATTGCCAGCACGGCTGATCAGTCGATGGAAATGCCGTTCGACATGAAGCGAATGGCATACGGAGGATTCCGAGTTATCGTCGGGCGATGACGGTGCGCGGGGGAACGTGCCGCAAAACGCGATTGATATTGGACTTTGCCTGCGCCTAACAAACGGCAAACCGGCGCCTGCCTGCCGCAGGCAGGCTCGCACGCCGGATAGGCGACGTTGAAACAAGGTTTGGCTAGATGTAACGTGCTCGCTCCATGCCGCCCGGCCACGAGAGATGAGTCGTTCATACGTGGCCGGTCGGCACGGCGGTTTGCCTAAACGTTACCTGCCATATCGCGCGCGGTGGCGGCATCAGTCGCTGGTTTCGGGAAGGTCAGCGTTGCTTGTAGACGTCACGCCGGTGCCCGATGGCATGCACCAGGATGATCTTGTCGGCGTGCATAACTTCGAAGATAATGCGGTAGGAACCTTCCCGGAGTTTGTACAGACCGCGAAGGTCCCCTTTCAGCGGATAGAGTCTCGTTGCATGGAGGTTGCGCGCAAGCCACGCGAGCCGATCGAGAATTGCCCGAGCGACTGTACGGTCGAGTTTCTCCAGGTCCCGGGTGGCTGCTTTCAGGAGTCGGACAGTGTACACAGGGGGGGAAGGCACGTCTCTCAGAGGGAAAATTGTCTACGGACCGAGGCCAAGTCCGTTCCCCGCTCTCCGCGTGCGACCGCCTTCTTCTGCCGAAGGAGCCGACGGCGGAGGGTCTTTTTCAAGGTGAGCCCTTCATCTGGGTCCCCTAAGATCTCGAGCAGTTTCCGTTCGACCGTATCCGAGATAATTTCGGTCAGTTCTCTCTTGCTCATGTGAGCGACGGTGGAGGCCATGACAGTAGTTCCTTCTGCGCTTTTCTTGAAACATAGCGATTTCCGGGGACATTGTCCATTCATCATCAGCCGCCGCGCGCGACACGGCAGGTAACGGGCGGGCACACGACCCGTCCTCCCACCTCAGGGGGGAGGACGGACGCTCCCGCATTTGATGAGGCAAGAGAAGACCCAGTCGTTCATGACATAGTGAGTTCGCCCAATAGCGTGCCGCTTGCTTTTAGTCGGTACGTGTCATTGATAAGAACAGAACGCGTTCATCGTGAAATACGTGGCACGCCCTTGCCTGTGGCCGCGGGACGTTATGCGCCATGCCCCGCCGCCGTACTCGGTACTTGGAAATTCGATCGAGCGGTGCTTGACCTTTTCATTTAACGTCATATGAGGAGATCTATGAGAAAGGTTGTTTTTGCGATCAATATTACCACTGACGGGTACTGCAACCACACGGACATGATTGCCGACGAGGAGTTGCACGAGTACTTCACCAGGCTCCTTCGCGATGCGAGTCTCCTCCTCTACGGCCGGATCACGTATCAACTCATGGTGCCCTATTGGCCCGATGTCGCCAGGAACCAATCTGAGACAGAAGCAACCAATGAGTTCGCTCGCGTGTTCGACTCGCTCGACAAGGTCGTATTCTCCACGACATTGAAACACGTTGGGGGAAACAACACGAGGATCGTGCGCTCAAACCTTGCGGAAGAGGTCCTCGCGTTGAAGCAGCAGCCTGGAAAAGACATTTGCGTAGGCAGCTTGAGCATTGCGTCCCAGCTTTCGGACCGCGGTTTGATTGACGAGTATCGTTTCGTGGTTCACCCGGTTGTTGCGGGAAAAGGACCGCGGTTATTCGAAACGGTGAAGCCGCAGGCGAGGCTTCTGCTAGACTTCATTGGTTCGAAAACCCTTCACTCCGGCGTCGTTGCCCTTCACTACAGAAAGCATACGTGAGGTGAAACGCCATGCCAGACTTAGCGTGTTCGACGATATCTCACTTGATAGTTGTTTTGTGGACGCCAACGGCGATTATCAGTATTGCTCCCGGTGCGGCGTTTAGCTCTTCGTCGGGGCAACCCACTTCGGCGGCGGGGCACGAGCGCATAACACCCGCAACCACGCCGCTCATTCATTTTTATAGGCGTAGTTCGGGCTCGGTTTGCCGGTTAAGTTGTATTCGCTCAATTAATCAACCCAGAGAGCGGTTCTATCTGGAAACCATATACATAATAGTTAGGCCGCAGAAGAAACATTCCTCTCACCACCACCCCACATAGGAGGTCACATGAAGCGAGTCACTGGCATCGGCGGCATCTTCTTCAAGGCCAAAGACGCTCCATCACTGCAGGCTTGGTACAAGCGGCACCTGGGAATCGATGTCCAAGACTGGGGCGGAGCTGCCTTCGATTGGACCGACGCCGAGGGCAAGCCGGTTGCAGGCACAACTGCCTGGTTCATCGATCCGCAAGAAAGTAATCACTTTGCTCCGAGCTCTGCTCCCTTCATGGTCAACTACCGAGTGGAAGACCTCCACGCCTTGGTCAAGGCCTTGAAGGAAGAAGGCTGCAATGTGCTCGAGAAGATTGACGAATCCGAGTACGGGAAGTTTGCCTGGGTCATTGATCCAGAGGGAAACAAGGTCGAGCTATGGCAGCCGCCTCAAGGCCAATGAGCAGGCTCGTTAGTCACGGCCGCGAACTGCGGCCTACCCAGTAGCTGCCCGATAAAGAGCATCGGGGTCTCGTCCGGCGACAAGAGTCGCCGGCACTCAACAAGCCAAAGGAACTATATTGCCCTCTACCAGGTTAGGAGTCCTGAGTTCACCACCAACCCAAACACATCATAAAAGGAGGCCAATTTGGCCAAATATCTGTTTCTCGTGGTAGCAATGACTCTCTTTCTCGCCGTAGGTGTGTCAGCTCAGGAGGCGATGAAGATGCCAGCCCATGACGGAAAGGTCTTCGTCATCGTCACGCACGAGGTGAAGGACTACAGCTCCTGGCGCAAGGGGTTCGATGCGGATGCATCGAACCGCAAGAACGCAGGGTTCAAGGTATCAGGCGTCTATGCTGATGTCAACAATCCTAACATGATCAGCGTCATCGGAGAATTCCCGAGCGCTGCCGCTGCAGAGGCATTCACGACCAGTCCCAAGCTGAAGGAAGTAATGGAGAAAGCCGGAGTTGTCGGCAAGCCTGATGTGAAAGTGCTGACCGCAAAGCCGAAGTAGATCCTTCCAGTCAACCGGCCGATGATTGTGCTGCTCACGCCCGCTCCGAATTCTTCCGGAGCGGGTATGCCGGTCCCTCAAGATCTCCAACAAATCCCCACACTCTTCCCGATACCCGTTATCGCGGGATCCATTCCCAATGCACTTGTTGTCCTGACATGCCAGGACCTATGTTGAGCAACAGGATCAGGATTCCTCACTGAACGAACATCTTTTAGCCAACTGAACCGAAATCCAATGATATTATCGAATTGGATCGTGTTGGTTGAATCCTCCCTGGAGGAATATTGCTTTTCTTGCCTCGGTTGCAGGCATTGAAGCGCACGAGCCAGACGATAAAATGGCATGGATATTGCAAATTTTGAAGCTGAGTACCATGACCCCATACAGGAGATAAACGCATGAAGTTCTTGGGAGTGATTCTTGCAGTGCTGATGCTGGTCGCGGTGGGCAACGCTCAAACACCGATTTCCACGTTTCCGTATTTCTACAATTGGACTGGCGCCTCCGCTTTCGCTACTTCAGATGGGAGGACATATGCAGGTGGAGACGGACATTGGGGGACTTACTCTGCCAGTGGCACCGCACAGTTTGCTGTGAACGTTCTCAGCGCCTGGGTTGAGACTGGTATCAGGAACAGTGTTGACACCTTGTTTGCAGTAGTTGACGCCAGAGGGAGAACCTTTAGCGGTGGCGAGGTCTTCACATTTGGTGCGTCGCGCACAGGAAACACGTCGGGAACATTGAACGTCTACGCAAACTCAACTTTGATTTTGTCCAAAGACGTCGGCAGCGATCTGACCAATGGTTCATTCAGATCATTCTCAGCACCCCTTCCGGCCGATGTTGGGAATTCCATTTTTACCGTCTATCTCGTGGTGAGCTCGAACAAGGATGTCTATATCGACAACACAGGAATCTCCGTGGGGCCGCTTCCCATCACGCTTGCCTCGTTTACTCTCGTTTCTGCGGCCGGGTCGGTTCAGCTGACGTGGACCACCCTTTCGGAAATCGACAATTATGGCTTCTACGTGCAGAAGAGCGACGACATGGAGAGCTGGGCCGACGTGAGCAATTCCTTCCAGCCGGGCTATGGCACGACCGTAGACACGCATTCGTATTCATTCACCGACAACACCCTGCCGTCGTGCAAGTATTACCGGTTGCGCCAGGTGGATCTCGACGGTACGAACCACTTCTCTGATGCTCTTGCTGACGCAGCTACAGCGGTTGATCCGGCGCCGAGAGCGAAAGAATTTGCGCTGAAGCAGAGCTATCCGAATCCGTTCAACCCCAGCACGATAATTTCGTTCTCGCTGGCCAGGCAGGGGCACACGACGCTGACGATTTACAACACGCTCGGTGAAGAGGTCGCGACTCTCGTCAATGAAGTTGTGACGCCGGGAGAGCACTCGGTGGTGTGGAATCCATCGAATTTGTCAAGTGGGACATACTTTTATGTGCTCAAGTCGGACAACAGGGTTCAGGTGAAGAAGACGATCCTTTTGAAGTAATACGCCCGCTGATACACTGCACTACCAGGAATTCGGCAAATCCCACATCCGCGAGGTGTGGGATTTTTATTTTCCCTTCGCAAACGCACCCTTGATTTTGCACATCAAAACCAATAGCTTTGTGCGGGGTTCGATGAAATCAACTGAAGGTCTCCCATGAAAAGACTAGGTGTGTTCCTGTCGGTAAGTCTGATGCTCGCACTGGCAGTGCAGGACAGAGCCTATGCGCAGCAAACGGACGGAAAATGGATGATCGGTCTCCGGGGCGGTCCAAATACCTGGATCTCCGATTTCAACAAGCTTCAGATGAGTTTCGGCGGAGAGTTCCTCCTGGGGTACGGCTTGAACAGGTATTTTTCCCTTGGACTCAGCGCCGGGTATGAACAACTCAAGACCAACCAGAGTCCGGTTCTCACGGATCTGGACTACGGATACCAGCTTGGGGCTGTGCAGCTGAAAGCAGTCCCTTACTCAATTCTGGGTTTCCTTCACCTGTCGCCGGGAAGCAGTTTCAATCCGTACCTCTATGCTGGTGTGGGGGGGCTCAGCTTCAAGCGCATGTCAGGGACAACGTATCTCCCCGATGACAAATACCGGACTTCGCTGATGATTCCGGTGGGAGTCGGGGTTGAGTTTTTTACCTCGAAGAGTTTCTCGGTCGTCCTTGACGTGGGAGCCCGATCGTACGGCGACTGGATCGATTTCCGGAGGAATTCGTCGATCGACGGGATGATTACGGCCAAAGCGGGAATCCAGCTCTACCTTGGCAGAGGGGACGACGAGGATGACGACATTGATGGACTCACCAACGGAGAAGAGCGCCGCTACGGGACCGATCCCAAGCGACCTGACACGGACAACGATGGGCTGAAGGATGGAGAAGAGGTGAAACGGTATCGGACAAATCCGCTCCGGTCGGATACGGACGGCGATGGCTTGAGCGACGGAGATGAAGTATTGAAGTACAAAACGAATCCCCTCAAGGTGGATACCGATGGCGACGGCTTGAGTGATGGAGACGAGGTGCTGAGGTATAAAACGGATCCGCTCAAAGTGGATACCGACGGTGACGGGTTGTCCGATGGAGACGAAGTGCTGGTGTACACTACTGATCCGCTCAAGGTGGACACGGATGGGGATGGGCTCTCGGACTATGATGAAGTCATGGTCTACAAGACCGACCCGCGTGTTGCCGACACCGACAAGGACGGCTTGTCGGATGGTGACGAAGTGCGCCGCACCCACACAGACCCGTTGAAGGCGGACACCGATGGGGGAGGAATAAATGACGGAGATGAAGTGAAGCGCGGGACAAACCCCCTGGATCCCAGTGACGATACTCCTTCTGTACCCATGAAGCTCGAGAAGGGGAAGACGATCATTCTGGAGGGGGTGACCTTCCCGAGTGGCAGCGCGAAACTCGCGAAGTCGTCCGAGCCGACACTTAAAAAGGCTTTACTGGCTTTGCAGCTGAATCCCGGTCTTCGCGTGGAGATTGCCGGGCATACCGACAACGCAGGAAAGGTCTCAACAAACGACAGGTTGTCAATGAACCGCGCCGAGGCAGTGAAGAGCTGGATGGTGATGCGGGGGATTCCATCGAATCAGGTGACCGCCGTCGGGTATGGTTCCCGGTTCCCGGTTGCATCCAATGTCACCGCCGAGGGACGGACGAAAAACCGGCGCATCGAGTTTCACGTGAAATAGAACTGGAGGGGGTTGCCGGGTGCTACGGATGGAGCTATGTCTTCCACTTGGGTGGGGCAGGCGATGGGCTTGCCCCGCTTCGTTTTTGACGGGGTGGCGACCCCGGCGTGATTGATAAGCGCCGGTGGTTGACTCAATGCACACGGCTCAGGAGACCCGTCCTGCACAACTTTCGCCCGTCCCTCCCCTGGGGGGGTATGAGTTTACAGCGCAGATCAAGGAATCCCGTGCTCCTGAGCGCAAATTGACTTTCAAACCCACCTTTCGTACTTTAGGTATTGTCAAGCTCATCCACTCAAAGCCCATCCTGGAAGGCGCTTTTGGTTACCGAGTACGGGTATGGCGTCATAGCCGTCGTTTGTGGGATTGCCCTCGTAATCTGTGCGGCTTCCTGGATTTTGCTTGATGTGACCTGGCTGAAGTACGGGATCACAGCGGTCGCGGCCCTCGCGGTTGTCTTCACGTTGAGTTTTTTCCGTGATCCGGAGCGCACGACACCGCCGGGGGATGACCTGGTGATCTCGCCCGCTGACGGCGAAGTGGTGTTGATCAAACCCGTTCAGGATGACGAATATCTCAAAAACGAGGGGACGCAGGTCAGTATATTCATGTCCCCGTTCAATGTGCATGTGAACCGCTGGCCGATCAGCGGCACGGTGGAATACTTCAGGCACTTTCCCGGCGAATACCTTGTGGCGTACGAGGAAAAATCGTCTGTCCGCAATGAGCGCACCCACATCGGCGTCCGGGGTGCAAGGGTCGGCGTCTTGTTCAAGCAGATTGCGGGATATGTGGCGCGACGGATCGTTGCGGATGTAAAGGAGGGGGATCGAGCGGAGGCAGGAAAGCGCTTCGGAATGATAAGGTTCGGATCGCGCGTGGACGTGATCATTCCGTTGGGTGCGGAGGTGCGTGTGGCACTGGGCGACAGGACGGTTGCAGGCGAGACTGTGCTTGCTGTCGTACATTAGACTAGGTTGATGCATGAAAATTACCCGTGCCGTCGTTCCGAGTCTGTTCACTGTTCTTAACATGTTTTGCGGTTTTATGTCGATCATCCACTCCAGCCGGGGGGAGTATATTACCGCATCCTGGTTCATCGCGCTGGCTGCCGGGTTCGACTCCCTGGATGGCGTGATGGCGAGGATCACCAAGTCGTCCTCGGAATTCGGCGTGGAGATCGATTCGCTCTCGGACGCGATCTCGTTCGGCGCCGCTCCCGCGTTTCTTGTCTACCGCATGTCGCTCTATCAGCTCGAAGGGATGGGGATCCTCCTGAGCTCGCTGCTGATGATCTTTGGCGTCCTGCGGCTCGCGCGATTCAACGTCCAGCTTGTGGGGTTCAACAAGGACTATTTCTCCGGACTTCCCATTCCTGCCAGCGCGCTTACGGTGGCCTCGTTCACGCTGAATTATTACTCGGAGGCGACGGGATTAGATTCCCGGGCGGCGTTCTTTCTCCCCTGGCTGTCGGTCGTGTTGAGCTTGCTCATGGTGAGCAAAGTGAAATACGATACGCTCCCAAAGATCTCGCGCCGTGCGCTCAAAAAGGAGCCCTGGAAGTTCGTTTTTGCCATTCTTGCGGTCATTGTGGTGTTTGTGACAGGCGTCGGCGCAATTTTTCCGCTTCTTCTTTTGTTCATAGTCTTGGGGTTGGTACGGTATGTCATCACCACAGGCAGGCGGATTTTGAACCGTCCGCAAGAGAAATACGAAGATGACGAAGTCATTGAACCGACGCAGGTGGAACCGTAGGGCGTGAACATGAAGAACAGTTTTTAGGAGTTCAAGATGTACCTTTCAAAGATCAGGATCACATTGCGGCCATCCATCCTGGACCCCCAGGGGAAGGCCGTGGGACATGCCATCGCCTCCCTGGGTGTGAACGCCGTGCGGGATGTGCGCATGGGGAAATATGTGGAGCTGAAAGTGGAAGGGCCATCGGAAGAGGAAGCCCGGGCAGCTACGGAAGAAGTGTGTAAGAAGCTGCTGGCGAATCCGGTGATGGAGGACTATGCATATGAGATTGCGCCTTTCCAGGAAAAAACCTGAGCAAAGCGCAACCCCGAAATGCTCTTTGGCATTTCAGGACAACAAAAAGGTTCGGGTAAGCGGTACGTAAGCTGGAATAATACTATACAATGACCGGTGAGAAAGTAAAATTCGGCGTGGTGGTGTTCCCGGGCGCAAATTGCGACCATGATGCCTACTATGCTGCCAAAAAAGTACTGGGACAGGATGCCGTCTTTCTCTGGCACAAGGAAGCCGATCTGCAGGGTGCGGATGTCATTGTCCTTCCGGGCGGGTTCTCCTACGGCGACTATCTCCGATGCGGCGCCATCGCGCGCTTTTCCCCGGTAATGAAAGAAGTGGTCCGCTTTGCGAACGAAGGGGGCACGGTGATCGGGATCTGCAACGGCTTCCAGATTCTGCAGGAGAGCGGGCTCTTGCCGGGAGTCCTGCTGCGCAACGCTTCGCTCCGGTTTATCTGTAAGTATGTCCATATCAAAGTGGAAAATGCCGACACGCGATTCACACGGCGCTGCCATGAGGGAGAGGTCCTGGCGATACCCATCGCCCACGGGGATGGGAACTACTTCACCGACAATGAGACGCTGAAGAGACTCGAAGAGCAGCGGCAGGTTGTGTTCCGCTACTGCCAGGCAGACGGCAGCGTGACGGCTGAGGCGAATCCCAACGGCTCCATCGGAAGTATTGCGGGGATCATCAACGAGGCAGGGAACGTGCTCGGCATGATGCCCCATCCCGAGCGGGCGTCGGACCCGGTCCTGGGACACACTGACGGGCAAAAGATATTCACTTCACTGATCGAAGAATTCATATCCCGCTCCACTGGCCGGGAAATCGAATTCTCTGCACACTCACTAACGTCCGCGGAGAGCGGGAGGAGATAACTGTCATGGGTAACATCGGCACCACTGAAATCATACTTATTGCGCTGGTCGCGTTGGTCTTTTTCGGTTCCAAGAAGATTCCCGAGCTTGCACAGGGGCTGGGCAAAGGGATCCGGGAGTTTCGCAAGGCCACGCGTGAGATCCAGGATGACACTGAGGATTCGAAAAAGATCGAACAAAAGCCTGTGGAAGAGAAGAAGGGATAGGGTAGCCTATGTTTGAGAACATTGGCGGCAGCGAGATTCTGGTCATCCTCTTTGTGGTGTTCATCTTTTTTGGACCGAAGAAATTGCCCGAGCTCGGCAAGAACATCGGGAAAGGCATCCGGGAATTCCGGAATGCAATGAGCAGCGTCCAGCGGGATATCGAGAATTCGACCAAGGATATCACCAAGGATATCGAGAGTTCCACCAAGCTGTAGCCATTGCTTGCCTTGGGGTTCATCGGGCAGATTCACAGCGGTCGCCGGACGCGCGTATCCATTCCTTCGCCAACAGTCAATAGACCACTGCCCGTGAACCATCAGACGACATTTGAAAGCACGCGCGCCGCGCTCCGCGAGCGAAGAACGACGTGTGAAGACGTCATCGGCGAGTTTCTGGCTGCGATTGAGAAAGGGAAGCACCTCAATGCTTTCCTTTCTGTGTTTCATGACCGGGCGGTGACGCATGCCCGGGAGGTCGACGAGAAGATCCTCAGGGGCACAGCAGGCCGGCTTGCCGGCATGGTCGTCGCCGTCAAGGACGTGATCTGCATGAAAGGAGAGCGCGTTACCTGCGGCTCGCGCATCCTCGAGAATTTCGTGTCGCTCTACGATGCCACCGTGGTCCGGCGCCTGCTTGCCGAGGACGCCATCCTGATCGGCAAGACCAACATGGATGAGTTTGCCATGGGATCCTCCACTGAGAACTCGGCGTTCGGTCCCGTGAAAAACCCCGTGGACGAAAGCCGGGTGCCCGGAGGATCCAGCGGCGGTTCCTGCGTGGCCGTCGCGGCACGGATGGCGCATACCGCGCTTGGCACCGACACCGGCGGCTCTATCCGGCAGCCGGCTGCCTTCTGCGGTATCGTGGGACTCAAGCCCACATACGGGCGCGTGTCGCGTTACGGCCTGGTGGCGCTTTCGTCATCCTTCGATCAGATCGGGCCCTTTGCGAACTCCGTGGCCGATGCGGCGCGCGTGCTGGAAATCATTGCCGGGTATGACGAGAACGATTCCACGTCGGCCCGCGTGCCGGTGCCGCCATACCTGGATGCGCTCGACAAGAACGTTGCCGGGTTGAAGGTCGGTGTTCCGTTCGACGTGCTCAAAGAAGGCGTGCAGCCGGAAGTGCGCCAGGCAGTGGAGAAGGTGCTGGACCGTCTTCGGTCCGGCGGGGCGGTCATCGAAGAGATCGCAATGCCTCACTTCCGTTATACCATTTCTGCATATTATATTCTCATGACCGCGGAAGCATCATCGAATCTTGCGCGCTATGACGGTGCCCGCTACGGCCACCGCTCGTCCGGGGCGCGGGATCTCGTCGAGACGTATGTGAAATCCCGCAGCGAAGGGTTCGGCGAGGAGACCAAACGGCGCATCATGCTCGGCACCTATGTTCTCTCGGCCGGCTACTATGACGCATACTACCGCAAGGCGCAGAAAGTGCGGCGCCTCATCCAGAAGGATTTTTTCGATGCCTTCCGGACCGTGGATTGCATCGTGATGCCCACGTCTCCGACGACGGCCTTCCGGGTCGGCGAGAAGGTGGACGATCCGCTACAGATGTATCTCTCGGACGTGTATACCGTCTCCGCGAACCTCGCAGGAGTGCCGGCGATCAGCGTTCCGGTCGGCGAAGACAACACAGGGCTTCCGATTGGCGTGCAGTTCATAGGCAGACAATTCGACGAACAAACAATCCTGAAAGTCGCAGACTATGAGCATACTCGTTGACAAAAAAACGCGTCTGGTTGTCCAGGGGATCACCGGAGCTGAAGGGACGTTTCACACCAGGCAAATGATAGAATACGGGACAAACGTGGTGGCGGGAGTCACTCCCGGAAAGGGAGGGACGATGTACAAGGGGAATGACCGGGATCCTCTCGCCCGGGAGATACCGGTGTTCAACACCGTTGCCGAAGCAGTCAGGGAGACCGGTGCGAACACCTCCGTGATCTTTGTCCCCGCAGCCTTCGCGGCCGATGCGATCCTGGAGGCGGGAGAAGCGGACATCTCCGTGATTGTCTGCATCACCGAAGGAATTCCGACGCGGGACATGATGAAGGCCTACGAGTACGTTGAGAAGAAAGGCATTCGGCTGATCGGCCCGAATTGCCCCGGCATCATTTCACCCGGGCAATGCAAGATCGGGATCATGCCGGGATTCATCCACAAGCACGGGCGCGTAGGGGTGATCTCCCGCAGCGGGACGCTGACCTATGAAGCGGTCTGGCAGCTTACGGAGCGGGGGATCGGACAGTCCACGTGTATCGGTATCGGCGGCGACCCGGTCATTGGGACCCGCTTCATTGATGCCATGCGGCTCTTCAATGCCGATGACGGCACCGATGCCGTGATCTTGATCGGAGAGATCGGTGGCACGGCAGAAGAAGAAGCGGCGGCGTACATCAAGCGGCATGTCAAGAAGCCGGTCGTCGGGTTCATTGCCGGCCGCACGGCGCCTCCCGGGCGGCGCATGGGACATGCAGGCGCCATCATCGCCGGCGGCAAAGGGACGGCCCAGGAGAAAATGGACGCCATGCGCGCTGCGGGGATTCACGTGGTGGAGAATCCCGCGCTGATCGGCGAGACAATGGAGCGCGTGTTGAGGAGGAAGGGACTGCTTGGAACGCAACGTCGCCCACCGGCGAAAAAGAAACCGGCGGCGAAAAAGAAACCGGCTGCACGCCGGAAACTGAAACGCGTTGCCCCGCGCAAGCGTGCGTGATGCCGGGCGTGCGGTACAGACGCCGGATGGGATTCGCCTATGGCGCGGCGGCATTTTTCGTGTTTGCCATCTGGGTCTGGGGCGCCGACACCAAGATGCAGGCCGTGAACGGCGATCCCCGATCGACGCTCGATGGACTGATTTACGGAACCGCGCACAATCCGTTTGTGCAACGGGCCCTTGTGCCGTTCCTTACCCGCACAGTGCTCGCGGCAATTCCCGTAGAGGCGCGCAACAGCGTGGGGAGCCGGCTCTCCGCCATTCCGAAGGTCCAGAAAGAAGCGGGGCGGCTGGGGTGGGACCTGAGATTCCTGACGGAATACCTGATTGCATTTTTCTTTTCGTTCCTTGCCCTGCTCCTTTTCCCGTTTGTGCTCCGGGATCTGTTCGCCACACTGTACGCCACCGATGAACGGCTCGTCTCGATCGTGCCGCTTGCCGCACTCTTTGTTCTCCCGCCATTCTTCTTTGTGGGCACGCATTACATTTACGATTTTCCGGCGCTCCTCTTCTTCACACTTGGATTGCTGTTGATGCTGAAGCGGCAGTGGCTTCCTTACTACATCGCGTTTGCGGCCGGCTGCTTCAATAAGGAGACGATGGTCCTGCTCCTTCTCCCGTTGTTGCTGATCTACGGGAGCGCCTTCTCGCGGCGGCAGCTGGGAATGCACACGGCCCTCCACGTGCTGCTCGTTGGCGCCATCAAGGGATCATTGATCCTGATCTACGGGAACAACCCGGGCGGCGCGCTTGAGTTCCACCTGTTTGGCAACATTCATACGCTGTTGATGCCCTACTCCCTCGGCACACTGCTCACGGCCGCGGTTGCTTCAACGCTGATCTGGTCCGACTTCCGTGCAAAGCATCCGGTGCTCCGCAAAGCCGCGTGGCTTTTGGCTCCCTTCCTCCTCCTGATGTTCCTCTTCGCCCGGATCGACGAGGGGCGCGACATGTATGAACTGCTTCCTGTCTACGGCCTGCTCATCGCGCACACCGTGCTCTTCTCGCTCCTCAAAAAGCCGTATGCGCTCAAGGATATTCTCACATAGCACGAAAGGATTCACAATGGCTGTTGAACGTACGCTGGCGATCCTCAAGCCGGATTGCATCAAGAAGAATCTCGCGGGTGAAGTGCTCTCCCGGATTGAGAAAGCCGGGTTCAAGGTCCTGGCGATGAAAATGGTGAGACTGACGAAAGAGACGGCCGGAGGATTCTATGCGGTCCACCGCGAACGCCCGTTCTATGCCGAACTGACGACATTCATGAGCTCGGGCAAGTGCCTCCCCATTGCGCTGGAGAAGGAGAACGCCGTGGCGGATTTCCGGAAGCTCATCGGCGCGACGGATCCCAGGGATGCTGCCCCCGGCACGGTGCGGAGAGACCTTGCATCAAGCAAGGGAGAAAATATCGTGCATGGGTCGGATTCTCCGGAGAATGGGAGGATCGAAATCGGGTTTTTCTTTGCGGAGAAAGAGCTGATTGAAAACCTGTAATAACCGATTCATGGTTGGATCACCGTTCACCGATGTATGAACACCGAACGACGACTGGTGAATGCTCTTATGATTCAGTGAAGGTCTGCTTATGCCACTGCAACCATGGAAAACCCTGTCAGTGTCCACCAGGTTCAAAAATCCCTGGTGGACGTACAAGATGGACCGCTTTGAACTCCCCACCGGGAAGAAAGGGGAGTATCATTATGTCCACACGAACGGCTCCTCGTGTGTCGTGCCCCTTCTTCCGGATGGCAGGATCATGATGGTGAAACAGTACCGCTACCTGGCGCGCCGGGAGAGCATGGAATTTCCCTGCGGCGCAGTGAAGGACGGTTCCACACATGACGAGACCGCCTCCCATGAACTGACGGAAGAGACCGGCTATGCTGCCGCAGAGCTCACACGCGCCGGGGTTTTCAATCCGTACAACGGCGTCACTGACGAAATGTGCCAGGTATACATCGCGCGACAGTTGCGTCATGTCGGCGCGAAGCCGGATGAGACAGAGGAGTTCGAGTTTCTCCCCCTATATCCGGAAGAGCTGGAAGCCCGCATTCTCGACGGCACGATCTGGGACGGGATGACAATCGCGGCGTGGATGCTGGTAAAGGGGACGGTGGGTGGGCTAAAATAGAAACGATGGCAATTGGAGAGATCTTTCCAAAAAGGATTCATGCCCTCTATGAGGGCGATTTTCTTTTTCCTTGACCCGCCCTTAATTTGCTTCTCTCGGGCAATTCCTTGTCCATGGTGATTACCCTCGCTACATGTAATACTCAGAAGTGCTTATGACAAACTCCTTGGTTGTGTTCCTCTCAATCCTGACGCTTCTTTCCCCCTCTTGCCACGCTGCCATGAAAACCGGCGCCGATATTCTCATCGAACGCCGCCTGAATATTGTAAAGGGCAAGAACGTCGGCCTTATTACAAATCAGACCGGTCGGCTCTCAACGGGGGAATTTCTCCTGGATGCTCTGCGTGCCCAGAGTGTTCACGTTGTTGCCCTCTTCAGCCCGGAACATGGCATCCGCGGCACGGTGGAGGCCGGGGTGCCGATCCAGAACGAGACCGACAGTGCGACCGGCATTCCCATTTACTCTCTCCACGGGCGCACCAAAAAACCGGACAGCAGTATGCTCAAGGGCATTGACCTGCTGGTGTATGACGTCCAGGATGTGGGGGTCCGGTTCTATTCGTACATCAGCACCATGGGGCTGGCAATGGAAGCCGCGGCGGAGGCAGGGATCCCGTTTGTTGTGCTGGACCGGCCTGACCCGCTCGGCGGGATGCTTGTGGACGGACCGGTCCTGCAGGATTCGCTCACGTCGTTCGTTGGCATGTATCCTCTTCCGGTTGTCTACGGACTCACGTGCGGGGAACTGGCGGAGATGATCAACCGCGAAGGGTGGCTTGCGCGTGCGGTGCATGCCGATCTGACGGTCGTGTGGATGGAAGGATGGACCCGGACGATGTCGTGGGGAGAGACAGGTTTGTCCTGGTCTCCCCCATCTCCCAACATTCCAGCACCGTCAACGTCCTTCGTCTATCCGGCTACCTGCTACCTGGAAGGGACCAATATCTCAGAAGGGCGGGGGACTGGCAGGCCATTCAATCAATTCGGCGCGCCGTTTCTGGCAGTACGGGCACTCGTGGCGGCACTGGATTCGCTGGCGCTTCCCGGCGTCCGGTTCGTTCCCACGACATTTACCCCATCCTCCTCCAAATTCTCAGGGACGCTCTGTCAGGGAGTGTTGGTCGAGATCACCGATGCACGGTCGTACAGCCCGGTGAGCGTTGGTTTGCACATCGTGAATCTGCTGGCCCGACGGTACCCGGGGAGGTGCGTGTTCAACCGGACGACGCTCACCCGCCTGTTTGGCAGCGGGGAGGTGTTGGAGGTGATAGATGGGAAGAGAGGGGTGTGGGAGGTGCTGAAGCGCTGGAAGGAGGGAGAGAAAAAATATATGGAGAAAGCGAGGCAGTATTGGAGGTATTGACCCCTTCGGCTCACATGGTTCGTTGATGGGTGACCTAGTAACCCTGAGCGACCCCGACCGAGCGTTTAAGCAAGTCGAAGGGCTGTGTTTATCTTCCTCAGCACTTCTCTTTCTCCTCCACCCATGCGGAAACCGGTTGACATTCCATTACGAATTTCTTAGATTTTAACGATTTTGAAGTCACCTTCCCGTTGACGTTTGCAGAAGTAATGAAACGTTTAAGTTGCTTCACCGAAGGAGGCAACGTGAAATCCTTGACTGCACCCTCGTTGGCGCTACGGTCGAATTCGCGTTACTTCTGCAAAAGCCAATAAGGTGGGACATGACCATTGGTGACAACAGGACGATAGTTCCCACGTGGCGGCGGAACGTGAGCGCATTGAGCATTTCCATCGCAGTTGGGGTGGTGGCGCTCATCGTTGGCTTCATCGTCAGTTCCACTGTCGGGCGCGCCATTTGTATACTTCTCTTCATGGGTTCGGTAGTATATGCCTTCATATCCGTGCGGAGCAACCGGACGGAATCAAGCGACCAGAATCCAGAATCTCCAGAAGGAAACATGAAGAAACTCCTCTTTGACGATTTTCAGGCTGCTGGCGGAAATTATGTCGTGAGGCAGCTTGAAGATGAGGGGAAGGTCGTGCCTTCGACGAAGTCTGCCAGGCCGGCTTCCCTCACTCTGAAACCCGAGACGGTCCGTGAATTGGAGATCCCGGATTTCTTCGACCTTGACTCCGATGCGGCGTACGCGGATGCGGAGCCGCGGAGCGAATTCCATTCGCTCCTGGACAAGGTACTGCTGGTGGTGAAGGACGTCATCTTCGCGCATTCTGTGGCGTTCTTCTGGGCCAACCGGGAGAAGCAGCAAATGGTTTTGGAATCGATGGCCACGGACAGCAAGGGCTTCATGGCCGGGAAGCGCTTCGGCATGGAGGGAGACCTGTTGAGCCAGGTGGCCGTTTCCGGGAAGCCGCAGGTCCTGGGGCGGATGGATCCGGCGTCAGGAAAAGACCTTCTCCGGTACTACGAAGTGCCGGAAGAGATCAAGTCGGTGCTCAGCGTGCCGGTGTTCTTCATGAGCGGTTCGAGGGACATCATGCCCGTCGGGGTGGTGGTTGCTGACAGCCTTGCCGAAGATGCCTTTGGCGGCGAAACCCTGGCACTCATGGGGAGGTTCACCAAACTTATCTCCGGGCTGATCAAAAGCTATACGGACAAATACGATCTCCTTCTGGACTCTGAGCTGCTGGCGTCGATTCGCCGGCTGCAGGACCGGATCAAGGGAGACCCTTCGGAGCAGTCGGTGCTTGCCGCGCTGGTGGAGGAAACGAACCGACTCGCGAATTTCGATTTTCTGACGGTGACGATGTACGCTGACGACCGCAATTCCTGGGTCTTGCAGAAGGTGGTCAATAAGAACGGACAGCCGTACGTTGCACCCGAGCAGGTTGTGGACATCGAGGGGAGCGTCGTCGGCAACTCCATCAGGAACAATGCCGTCATGTCCGTGGAGGACCTGGCGCAGGAATCGGCGCCCCGTTTCTCCGCGGACGAATCGATGGAGCATGCAGGGTCGTTCCTGAGCATACCGATCAGCTCGTTTAACAGGTGTTACGGTGCTTTTACGATCGAGAGCCGCACGGTCAGGAACTTCTCGGGGAGTGAAGCCGAGACGATCTACCGCCTGGTGGAGAATGCCGCCACAGCGCTGGAGGTGCTTTATCTGAACGACCTGATCAGGGAACACGTGGTCGTTGACCAGCTCACGGGGTCGCTCACCCGGAAGCATTTCCTGAAGAAACTCGATGAAGAAGTTCAGCGTGCGGAGGATTTCAATGCGGAACTCGCGTTTGTTTCATTTGCGGTAGACGGGATGACCGGGCACCGGGAGCGGTATGGGAGCGATGGCACCGACATGATCGTCAACAATGTCGCCCGTATTGTCCGCAGCAAGCATTCATCTCTATGACGTGCTTGGCCGCCAGGGAGACGATACTCTTGGAGTGTTGCTCGTCAACACGCCGGCAAGCGATGCGTATCTGTGGGCGGAGAAAATCCGCAAGATGATTGCCAGCCATGTGATCATGATCGGCCCCAATACGCTCTCGGTGACCGTCAGTGCCGGAGTCTGCGGGCTGACCGCCGGAATGCGTACGGACGAGTTGGTAGCCGGAACCACCCAGGTGCTCGGCAAGGCGATCGAGCACGGCGGCAATCTGGTACGGATTTTCTGATTTTATTAAAAGAAAGGTAGTAGAATGGCGAAACAACAGTCGTTTGCCGACAAAGCAACAAAGGCAGCCACAATGAAAGGGGCCAAGTGCCCTGTCTGTGGCACGATTTACCAACCGATCAAGATGGTCTCCTCCGAACGGTCCAAAGTGGGTTCCAGTTGGAAGTTCAGCGAGCGCCGCGTGCAGGTCTGCAAGTGCAACGAGAAGCAGATCTATTCCTGAGATCATACTTTCTGAACTGAACTTGCCGTCAGGTTGTTCGTATAAGAAGGTTGTCCTCGTAATTCTGGATGGCGTCGGAATCGGGGAGCTTCCGGATGCGAAGCTCTACGGTGACGAAGGGAGCAGTACGCTGGCGAATACCGCCCGTGCTGCCGGCGGATTGCGTCTTCCCCATCTTTCGGATTTGGGCTTGGAAATATCGCTCCCGATCCAGGGGGTTCCCCCGGTGGAACGGCCCCGGGCGAGTTATGGCAGAATTGGGTTCCCTTTCGAAGGGGAAGGACAGTACCACGGGGCACTGGGAGCTCGGCGGCGTTATCGTGGAGAAGCAATTTCCCACCTATCCCGGGGGGTTCCCCCTCGGGGGTGATGGAGGACGTTTCTCCAGGCTACGGGCTGTCGGGGATATCTTGGTAACCGGACCGCCTCAGGGACGGTGATCATCCAGCAGCTTGGCGCGGAGCATGTGCGGACCGGGTTTCCGATCGTCTACACGTCGGCGGACTCGGTGTTTCAGATTGCCGCGCATGAAGAGGTTGATACCGCTGGACCGGCTCTACGACATATGCCGGAAGACCAGAGAGAAAGTGTGTACGGGCGAGCATGCGGTGGCACGCGTGATCGCTCGTCCGTTTGTCGGGGAGGACGGGGCGTTTGTTCGGACCCTCCACCGGAGGGATTTTTCAGTTGTTCCTCCTGAACCGACAATCCTGGATCTGCTCGAGGGGGCCGGGCTCCGGACGACGGGGATCGGAAAGATCGATGACCTGTTCGCCGGAAGAGGCCTGTCCACGATCAGGTATGGAAAGAACAACGCCGAAGAGATCGAGTTGATCATCCGGGAGTCCTCGGCGATGGACCGGGGGCTGGTCATTGCCAACCTGGGCGACTTTGACACGCTGTACGGGCACCGGAACGATCCCCGCGGATTTGCCCGGGCCCTGGAAGAGTTCGACCTGCAGCTCCCGCGCATTATGGAAACACTGGGGCCGCACGATGTGTTAGTATTGACGGCAGATCACGGTAACGATCCTGTCACCCCGAGTACGGACCACTCACGGGAATTTGTTCCCCTGCTCTGGTACAGTCCCGCCCGGGAGGCAGGCGTGAACCTAGGGACCCGCACAACGTTTGCCGATGTCGGCAAGACCATTGCCGACGGTTTTCACATCAGCAACGCTCTTGCGGGAAGCAGTTTTCTCCTGCGGGTTGGATAAACCGGGACCGCGGGTCCAGGCTACTTGTTGACTCACACCTGAAGGTGCATGGATGGTGAAAATAACCAAGCAGTATACCAATCGAGAGAGCCAATCTCTCGACAAGTATCTGCAGGAAATCGGTAAAGTTGATCTGCTGAAATCGGAAGAAGAGATCGAGCTTGCGCAGACGGATCAAGAAGGGAGATCAACGCGCGCTCGAGAAGCTCACGAAGGCGAACCTTCGATTCGTCGTCAGCGTGGCAAAGCAGTACCAGAACCAGGGGCTCTCGCTGGGCGACCTGATCAACGAGGGGAACCTCGGCCTGATCAAGGCGGCGAAGCGGTTCGACGAGACTCGCGGATTCAAGTTCATCTCCTATGCGGTGTGGTGGATCCGGCAGTCCATCCTCCAGGCGCTTGCGGAACAGTCCCGCATCGTGCGTCTGCCGCTCAACAGGGTCGGGGCGCTGAACAAGATCGGCAAGGCCTTCAGCTCGCTCGAACAGGAATTCGAGCGCGAGCCGAGCGCCAGTGAGCTGGCCGAAGAACTGGACATGTCGCTGTTTGAAGTGTCCGATACGCTCAAGATTTCCGGACGGCACCTCTCCATGGATGCGCCGTTCGCGCAGGGGGAAGACAACCGGCTGCTGGATGTGATCCAGGATGAGCGTCAACCGGCGCCGGACAACGAGTTGATGAAGGAATCGTTGAGCAGGGAAGTGGAGCGGGCCCTTTCGACGCTCAGCGACCGTGAAGCCGAAGTGATCCGGCTCTATTTCGGGCTGGGGAGAGAACACTCGCTCACGTTGGAAGAGATCGGGGAAAAGTTCAAGCTGACGCGAGAGAGGGTTCGCCAGATCAAGGAGAAGGCGATCAGGCGCCTGCGCCACGCATCGAGAAGCAAACAGCTGCGGGCATATCTGGGCTGAGAAGACCAGGCAGACACCATCCAGAGACAATGAGAGATTCCATCGTTTTTCATCGTCTTGTTGGGTTGCTGAGCGTAGGGGCGCGATTGGCAGTGCTCCTGCTTCTGGCGTCCTGCTCGTCCACCAGTCCGCGTTTTAACGGCGGGGGAGATTCTGATGCGGACGACGAGATGCGGAATGCCAGCAGGATCAAGAAGGAAGTGTTGAGCGAGGACGACAAGAGAGTGGATGTGCCCCGGGTCCGGCGGAAACTGGAAAAGCCGCCCAGAGGGCCGGCGGTGGACGATACGCCCCCCGGTCTTAACCGGGACCGCCTGCTGCTTGACGTGATCTCGTATCTTGGCGTTCCCTATGCGTATGGCGGAACGTCCCGCAAGGGGGTTGACTGTTCCGGGTTCACTTCTCGAGTATATGCCAGTGCCGCTGACATGACTCTGCCGCGCTCCACCCGGGAGCAGTTCACCGTGGGTACCAGGGTCGGCCGCCATGAACTCCGGTTCGGCGACCTGGTGTTCTTCAATACAACGGGGCGAAGCCCTTCGCACGTAGGAATTTATATCGAGGACGATTTGTTTGCCCATGCGAGCGTCAGTGACGGGGTGACATTCTCCTCGCTGGAAAGTGCCTACTACAAGAAGCGGTTCGTCGGCGCCCGGCGTGTCGTCGTTCAATGAAGAGCAAGGAGGTTCTTTGGCGGTTCTTCCCATCTATGTGTATGACCAGCCTGTGCTGAAGCGGCGGGCAAGGCCCGTCCAGAAGGTGGATGACACGCTGGTGAAGTTCGTCGAAGATATGTTCGAGACCATGCGGAAGGCTAATGGCATTGGTCTTGCCGCGAATCAGGTGGGTTCGCTCCAGCGCATTATTGTCGTTGACGTCTCCAGTATGGAAGGGATGGAAGACATGAAGCCGCTGGCTCTGCTGAATCCACGTGTCGTTGAGGAGGAAGGCGAAGTGATCATGGAGGAGGGATGCCTGAGCCTCCCCGATCTGCGCGATGACGTCGAGCGGCCCGAGAAGGTCACGCTGGAATACCTGGACCTCGAAATGAAAAGGAACAGCATTGAGGCGGACGGGATCCTGGCCCGTGTCGTGCAGCATGAGATCGATCATCTGAACGGGGTGCTGTTTATCGAACGCCTCGGCTCGGTGCGGCGCAAACTGCTGCACGGGAGATTGAACAAGATCCTCAAAGGAGAAGTTGAGGTCAATTACCCGATCGTCGTTTCCACTCAGACACCAGAGCCCCACATGCGTTGATGAACTCCCCCGCAACGCGCATTGTCTTCATGGGGACGCCTGAATTCGCCGTCCCCAGTCTGGATCTCCTCATCCGGAATCGCTACCCGATTCCTGCCATCGTCACGGCACCGGACAAGCCCCGCGGTCGCGGGCAGGAACTTTCCGCTACGCCCATTAAAAAACGTGCCGCCGAGGCCGGCATCCCGGTCCTCCAGCCCGAACAACTCACCGAGCCAGGCTTTGTCGCCCGGTTGAAGGAGATAGCTCCCGACCTTATCGTTGTCGTTGCGTTTCGCATCCTTCCCCGAGAAGTGTACACGATTCCCCACCTGGCGGCGTTTAACCTCCATGCCTCTCTCCTGCCAAAATACCGCGGCGCTGCGCCCATCAACTGGGCCATCATCAACGGGGAGAGTGAAACCGGTGTCACGACGTTTCTTCTTGAAGACAAGGTCGATACCGGTGGGATCGTCCTGCAGCGCAGGATCCCCATCGGTCCGGAAGATGATGCGGGAACAGTGCATGATAAGCTTGCGGCACTCGGCGCCGATGTTGTCCTGGAAACGGTTCGGAACATCGAGGAGGGGATGGGGGAGGTCATGCGGCAGGACAATGCACTGGCCTCCCGGGCTCCGAAGATCTTCAAAGATGATTGCCGGATTCAGTGGAATCAACCTGCATTCCGAATTCATGACTTTGTTCGCGGCCTCTCTCCCTATCCTGCGGCATTCACGGAACACAACGGAAGGATCCTGAAGATCTTCCGGACAGGCGTGGTGGACAGGCCGGTCTCTGGAGTCCCGGGAGAGGTACAAGTAGACGGTGAATCGATCACGGTTGCGACCTCTCAAAACGCTCTGCGCTTGCTCGAGCTCCAACAAGAAGGCCGCCGCCGCATGACGGCCGCAGAATTTCTGCGCGGCTACCAGATCAGGACGGGGGAAAGGTTTCTCTAGGCCCCAGTCCCCATTTTCTTCATACATACATAACACTCCCTTCATACTGGCGTAACAATTCGCGCGTATTTTTGCACCGTGAAGCACAACAGGCCCTTCCGCTGGCGGCTTAACAATTTGGTAACATAGCGATAATACTCAGGTAACGGATATTTGCTATCCTAGCATCGCCGCGGAAGAGGAGACTGCGCTGTGCAGTTCAAAAAAGCATTTTTCATAATTGAAGGACCCTCATGAAGAGAGGCATACTTTTTCTCGCCGCAGCAATCCTCCTCGGCACGAGCGGATTGCGGGCACAAGGTAAATTCAGCGGTTATATGTTTGGCGACTATTTCTACAATATTGCCCGTGATACCGCGTTTTCGCATGCTAATTTGCCGAATTCCGCTCTGACGGGAGCGAAAGGTGATCAGGCGTTCCAGTTCCGCAGGATCTATTTCACATACGACAATGATATTTCCGAACGGTTTACGGCTCGTTTCCGGTTGGAGGCTGACCAGGCTGCAAACACGTCCAATGGGAAGATTGGCGTTATGGTGAAGGACGCGTACCTGCGTTGGAAGAATGTGTTCAAGTGGAATGACCTGGTGTTTGGTCTTCAGCCCACAGCGGACATCGATATTGTGGAAACTGCGTGGGGGTACAGGTCACTTGAAAAAACGATTGTCGACCTGAGAGGAATCGTCTCATCAAGAGACTTAGGTCTCGCACTCAAAGGCAAAACGGATGAAGCAGGTATCTTCAGCTACTGGGTGCTCGTTGGCAACGGTAACGGCAACGCCCCTGAGAATGACAAGTACAAAAGGTTCTACCTTACAGCCGTGGTGAAGCCGATCAAGAACCTCCAGGTCATGGCTTACGCTGACTATGGGGCCCGTGCGAACATCAATGACAAATTCAGCACATCGGTTCCGAAAGCCACAATTGCGAACGGCACCATGACCTATCACGCGTTCGTAGGATATGCCGAGCCGGACAAGTATTCTGTCGGATTGGAAGGATTCATGACATCAACAGCAAATGGCCTGAGCACTACGACGGCGTACAAGAGCAAGCCCTCGCAGGGAATTTCGGCATGGGCCTCGGTGAATTTCCAGCCGGACCTGGCGCTTGTTGGGCGGTATGACTTTTACGATCCGAACAGTGATTCGGACTACAAAGGTGATGCCCGCAACTACTTCCTGGGTGCGTTTGTCTGGAAACCAGACAAGAACGTCTCTATCATGCCGAATGTCCAGATTGAGACGTATGAGGCGGTACCGAACGGACCGACGTTTGAGACTTCGGTGACGGGACGCCTGACACTCTATTACGTGTTCCTGTAGAACCTGACGATAGAGATTTACTGAACTTCACCATCTACTTTTTTTGGGAAAGGATAGAAAGATGATACGAAGAAGCGGACTTTGGATGCTGATCGCGGCATCTCTTCTGGCAGTCGCGGTTCCAGCATTCGCCCAGCTCAAGTTGAACGGTGCGGGAGCGACTTTCCCGTATGTGATCTATTCCAAGTGGTTTGACTTGTACAGCAAGAAGACCGGCACCGAATTCAATTACCAATCGATCGGCAGCGGCGGGGGAATCAAGCAGGTCCTTGAAGGGACGGTCGACTTCGGTGCTTCTGATGCCCCGATGACAGATGATCAACTGAAGGACGCGAAAGACAAACAGGGGACGGAAATCCTCCACTTCCCAACTGTCATGGGCGCGGTTGTCGTGACGTACAATGTTCCAGGGGTTGGCAAAGGCCTCAAGCTGACGCAGGATGCCCTTGCGGGAATTTATCTGGGTGAGATCACACAATGGGACGACCCGAAGATCAAGGCGGAAAACCCGAGTATGTCGCTGCCTGACGAGGCTATTATCGTTGCTCACCGCTCGGACGGAAGCGGGACCACCAACATCTTTACCGACTACCTTACAAAAGTGAGCAAGACCTGGGAGCAGAAGGTGGGGCGTGGGACGTCGGTGAGTTGGCCCGTGGGGTTGGGCGGAAAAGGAAACGAAGGGGTGACAGGATTGGTCAAGCAGTCGGAAGGATCGATCGGGTATGTGGAGCTTGCGTATGCCGTAAAGAACAATCTCCCGTATGCTTCCTTGCGGAACAAGGACGGCAAATTCGTGGAGCCGACATTTGATGCCGTATCGGCGGCCGCGGCAGGCTCCATCAAGACCATGCCGGCCGACATGCGTGTTTCAATCACCGACGCCGACGGAGCTGGTTCATACCCGATTTCGGGATTTACCTGGCTGCTGATCTATCAGAACGGAAAGGACAAAGAGAAATCCGCGGCACTGGTGAAGTTCCTCCGTTGGGCATACACCGACGGGCAAAACTACGCGAAGGATCTCTACTATGCTCCTCTGCCCAAGGAGGTGGTGAAAATGTGCGAAAAGAAGATCAGCAGCATCGTTGCGGCAAAGTAACTGTAGGAGGAACGTGGCTGAACATGGTCCCATACATCCGGGCAGTGGTGAAGGAGTGAGGCGAGGCGGGGAGGCAATACAAACCTCCCCGTCTTCTGTGCGCTTCAAGCTTTTCACCACCGGAAAACAGCTGAACCTCGGGGATCTTGTTTTCAAGAATCTCACGATGTTCTTTGCGCTCCTGGTTTTCCTGCTTGTCTTTTTCATGGGTTTGGAAATGTACCGGCAATCCGGTGCATCCATTGCTAAATCCGGGTGGGGCTTTCTGGTAAGCACGGCATGGGATCCGGTGCAAGGGGAATTCGGGGCGCTGCCTTTTATTTTTGGGACGTTGTTTTCCTCTCTCCTTGCGCTGGTCATTGCCTTGCCGCTGGGCCTGGGAGTTGCCATCTTTCTTTCGGAGATTGCCCCGCGCAAGCTGGAACAACCCGTCTCATTTGTCGTGGAGCTGCTTGCAGCCATCCCCAGTATCGTCTACGGTCTATGGGGAATTTTCGTGCTGGTGCCTCTCTTGCGCACATCAGTTGAGCCTTTCCTGAAGAGGTCGCTGGGGTATTTGCCTTTCTTCAAGGGAGCTCCGTACGGGTTCGGCATGCTGGCCGCAGTGTTGATCCTGGCAATCATGATTCTTCCCATCATCACGTCGATATCGCGGGACGTGCTGCGGGCGATCCCGAATAGTCAGCGGGAAGCGGCACTTGCCTTGGGCGCAACCCGGTGGGAGACGGTGAAGATTATCTTCGGCGCCGCGAAGTCGGGCATCCTGGGCGCTACCCTGCTCGGGCTTGGGAGAGCGGTGGGCGAGACGATGGCCGTGACCATGGTCATTGGCAACAGGCCTTCGATCTCCTGGTCCCTGCTCGACCCGGGCTACTCCATGGCGAGCGTTATCGCCAACGAGTTCTCAGAAGCAACTTCAGACTTGTACACAAGCGCGCTCGTTGAGGTCGCTTTGATCCTGTTCGTTATGACGCTGCTGCTCAATGCTGCGGCGCGCTTCATCGTATGGGGCGTTACCAGAAAGTTCAAGAACGCATGAATTTTATTTATCATCGGCGGAAAGCAACCAGTGCCATTATGACGGCCCTTTGCATTGGTTCCGCTCTTGTGGCTGTGGGGATGCTTGCCATTGTCTTTGGTTACACACTGATACAGGGCATTGGCGCCTTGAATCTTGACTTCTTTATTGAAATGCCTGCCCCCGTTGGAGAGACAGGGGGTGGAATGGCGAACGCGCTTACAGGCACGGGGATCTTGATCGGTCTGGGCAGTCTCATCGGGCTTCCGACCGGCATCATGGCAGGAATCTATCTTGCGGAGCATGGGAACAACTTGTTTGGGACCGCGGTACGCTTCATGGCCGATGTGCTGAGTGGCATTCCCTCTATCGTTGTGGGCGTCGTAGCATATGTGCTCGTTGTGCTTCCCATGCAGCACTTCTCGGCACTTGCAGGAGGCGTGGCTCTGGCCATACTCATGATCCCGACGGTGACGCGGACGACGGAGGAGATGATTCGCCTGGTGCCCGGTTCCTATCGCGAGGCGGCATTGGCCTTGGGGATTCCGCAGTGGAAGACGACCGTTAGAATCATCTTCCCTGCCGCGCTCAAGGGAATCACCACCGGGATTCTGCTTTCCATCGCGAGGGCGGCCGGGGAAACCGCGCCGTTGCTCTTTACGGCACTGGGAAACCGCTTCTGGTCCACCGCGATCGATCAGCCGATTGCATCTCTGACCGTCTTTATCTATGATTATGCAAAGGCACCTTTTGAGGATTGGAACCGGCAGGCATGGGCGGCCGCATTTGTCCTTATCGCCTTGATTTTTGTCATCAGCCTGGTCTTCAGGATGGTAACACGGAGACAATATGCGGAACGATGATTTGACGCAAGCGAGAACAATGGACCGGACCCACTCAGTTGTTACGCCCAAGAGTTTCCCGTCTAACCTATCTGCGCTCAAGCCGAAAATGTCCGCAGAGGAGTTGAACGCCTACTTTGGCAACACTCACGCGCTGAAAAATGTCACTCTCACGATCCCTGAGCATCGGGTCATGGCGATCATCGGGCCTTCCGGCTGCGGGAAATCTACCTTTCTGCGCAGTTTGAACCGCATGCATGAGATCGCAGGCGGGACTATGACGGGACGGATCACCCTGGATGGTGAGGACGTTTTCCGCTTTGATGCGGTGATCCTGCGTCGCCGCGTGGGGATGGTGTTTCAGAAAGCCAACCCCTTTCCGACGATGTCGATCTTTGACAATGTTGCGGCCGGGCTCAAGCTGAACGGCGTTCGGAACAAGAAATTGCTCGCAGAAGTCGTGGAGCGAAGCCTGCGGCAGTCGGCGCTCTGGGATGAAGTGAAGGACTCGCTCGGGAAATCGGGGGTGAGCCTCTCCGGAGGTCAGCAGCAGCGTCTCTGCATTGCGCGCACGCTCGCCGTGGACCCGGAGGTGGTGCTCATGGACGAGCCGGCGAGCGCGCTCGATCCGATTTCCACCGCAAAAATCGAAGAGCTGATCTACGATCTGAAAGGGCGCTATACGATCGTCATCGTGACACACAACATGCAGCAGGCAGCGCGGGTAAGCGATTTCACGGCCTTCTTTTACATGGGGGATCTGGTCGAAGTGGGAGAGACGAAGAAGATGTTCACAACTCCCGAAAAGAAACAGACGGAAGACTACATCACGGGACGGTTCGGGTGACCAGACATTTTGAGCGGGAGCTTGTCATACTCAAGCAGGACATCGTTGCCATGGGAACCCTGGTCAACGAGCAGCTTGAGCTTGCGTGCATGGCGCTGTTCGCAGGGAACAGGGGGTTGGCCCAGGGGGTGATCGAGGCGGATGCCAGGGTCGACGCCTTCGATACCGAAATCGAACGCCGGTGCCAGGACATCTTTGCCCTCACGCAACCGGTGGCGGCAGACCTTCGCCTGCTGATGTCGGCCCTCAAGATCAACAATCAACTTGAGCGCATAGGTGACATCGCTGTGAACATCGCCGAGCGTGTGGATGCGCTTTCGGAATACCGCGAACTCCTGGGGAGGACCCGGTTGGGAGAGATGGCGCAGATCGCACGAATCATGGTGGAGGAAAGCCTGGCAGCGTTTATCCACAACAATTCCGATCTTGCCACCCGCGTGCTTGAGAGCGACGATGTTGTAGATGATCTGGACAGTATCATTTTCGACGACCTGGTTGACCTGATGAAGGAAGATTCCTCACTTGTAGATCCTGGAGCCCACATTCTGATCCTCAGCCGCCACATCGAACGCCTGGCTGACCATGCGACGAACATCGCAGAGGATGTGATTTTCCTGGTGCAGGCAAAGCTGGTAAAGCACAATGCCACTGGATAAGGCGTCAGGTCTTAGAGGTTGAGCCAGCTTGGAGGCTTTTGTAGGATGGGTCGTCCGTCCGAATCATGTTCTCAAGCAGACAGAGGAGAGAAGAATGCGACTGATCATAAGTCAACTGGGCTATGGGATGACGAACCTCAAACTGAGCGGGCGGATGGATATTGAAGGGGCTGAAGAGGTGAATCTGTCACTCAATGTTGCCACATCAGAAGATGGTGCTCTCTTGATCGTGGATCTCAGCGAGGTCGACTTTATGTCTTCTATCGGCATCGGTGTTCTGGTCCGCGTTGCCAATGCCGCGCGTCGCAGGGGAGGGAACCTCGTGCTGCTCAGTCCTCAGCCTGTTGTCCGATTGGTGCTCGTGAAGACCCATATTCACGAAGTGATCACGATATGTGATATGCTCGATGAGGCGATGAGCGCCGTGCGGGAAATGCCGAGGAAAAGCGCATAATAGCTGTCTCGTGCGTGCACTACGTCTCTCCGCCCTGGAGGCCTGTCGCATTCAAATCTCGACTCCCGCAGTTAGTCGGGTCAGTGACCCGACCCACATCTGTGTTCATCTGCAATCCCAACCCTCTCATCTGTGCTCAACTGTGGCAAAGTTTTTACTGTGCGCGCGTTATTGCAAACCTGAGCCAAAAGCAGTATCTTCAACAATTAGGGGTTTCAGTCCATTTCGCGGTATTTCTCGCTATTTCTCATACACCCGGATAGCCCTATCACCGTGGGAAAGATCATAACCATCGCCAATCAGAAAGGGGGGGTCGGCAAGACCACCACCGCGGTCAATCTTGCGGCCTGTATCGCTGCCGCGGAGAAGAAAACGCTCCTGGTGGATGCGGACCCGCAATCGAACGCGAGTAGCGGCGCGGGCATCGTTGACAACATGGAGGGCCGGAGCACCTACGAGGTGATCCTGGGGGATCTTCCTGTCCGGGAGGCGATTCAAAAGACCAACATGCCGTATCTTTCCATCATCCCGTCGCACATCAATCTTGTGGGCGCCGAGGTGGAAATGGTGAACGTTGAGGAGCGGGAGCAACGGCTGAAGAAAGCACTCCACAGTATCCGGGACGAATATGATTTTATCTTCATCGATTGCCCTCCGTCGCTTGGTCTCCTCACGCTGAATGCCTTGACCGCGGCGGATTCCGTGCTCATCCCGGTGCAGTGCGAATACTACGCGCTGGAAGGGCTTGGTCAGCTCCTGAATACGATCAACATGGTGAAGAAGCAGCTGAACGAACAGCTGGACATTGAAGGGGTGCTGCTGACCATGTACGACAGCCGGCTGCGGCTCTCCAATCAGATCGTGGGAGAGGTGAAGAAATATTTCGGGGAGAAAGTGTTCAAATCCGTGGTAACCCGGAACGTTCGATTGAGCGAGGCGCCAAGCTTCGGGAAACCCATCGTGCTCTACGACGCGATGTCTTCCGGGACACGCAACTACATGGATCTTGCTCAGGAGATTCTGGTCAACAACAACCACCAGGTGATCGCCACCTGAGCTTGGAGGGTGAGTAATGTCAAAACAGGTTCTCGGTCGAGGTCTGGCCTCCTTGATCCCGCGCCAGCCGGCTCTCCCGCGGCCGGCGCCGGTGGGTCGGCAGGACGACGGATCAAGCAATGAGATTATCGCGCAGATCGATCTGGACAAGATCGAACGCAATCCCTATCAACCCAGGGCCGACTTCGATCCGGTGGCACTGGACGAGCTTCGGCAGTCGATTCTGGAAAAGGGAATCATTCAACCTATCACCGTGCGGCGCCTTGAGAGCGGGTACCAGCTCATCTCGGGGGAACGGCGGGTCCGGGCTGCTCGCGAAGCGGGACTCACGCAGGTTCCCGCCTACATCATCCGTGTTCAGTCAAACGAAGAAATGCTCGAGCTGGCGCTTGTCGAGAACCTCCAGCGGGAGTATCTCAACCCGATCGAGGTGGCTATTTCATACCGGCGCCTGATCGAGGAGTGCCGCCTGACCCAGGATGAAGTGTCGCAGCGGATCGGCAAGGACCGGACCACGGTCACGAATTTCCTGCGGCTGCTCAGACTGCCGGATGTTATTCAGCTGGCAGTGAGAAAAGGGGAGATCTCCGGAGGACATGCGCGGGCCCTCGCGGGAGTGGAGGATGAGAATCTTCGGCTGAAGATCTTCAAGAGAGCTGTGAGCCGGGGGCTCTCCGTGCGCGAGGTGGAGCGGCTCGCCCAGCAGAAGGGAAAGAGGAAACCGGGCCGCGTCACCGGCCGGGTCGGGGAGACTGCCGGCACGTTGACGAACATTGAAGATCGTCTTCGGCAGTTCCTTGGCACGAAGGTGCAGATCCGGCCGATCCACGAGGGGAAAGGGGAAATGATCATCGAGTACTATTCCAGCGAAGATCTGGAACGGCTGCTGGAGATCTTCGAAGGTCTGGAAGACCGTCGATAGTGAAATCCCGCCGTCGGTCTTGGGAACATCCAGGGGCGGCGATCCTGCTCCACGTGCTATGACATTAAAGCCAATGACCACAGTATCCACAAAGAGTGCCCCCGCCGCGATAGGCCCGTACAGTCAGGCTGTTGTCACGCCACAGGGCTTTGTGTTCACCGCGGGTCAGATTCCCATTGACCCATCTACCGGAGCGGTGGTCGCCGGGGACATCAGGGTACAGACCGCCCGGGTGATGGAGAACCTCAAGGCGATTCTGGCGGCGTCCGGTTCGGGGCTGGAGCGCGTTGTGAAGACAACCGTGTTCCTTGTTGACATGGGAGATTTCGCGGCGATGAATGAAGTGTACGGCAATTACTTCAAGACCAACCCTCCTGCGAGATCCACCGTACAGGTCTCACGGCTTCCAAAGGATGTCCGCATTGAAATCGAGGCCATCGGTTTTGTTGCCGAGCCGTAGGTGGACATTGCGGCGAGCTGCCCTGGCGCTGTCATTTCTCTTGCTGGCAGCGCTGCCCGGTCTCGGACGTGCTCAGCAAACGGGTTCGGATAGCGTCAGCGTGCCAGGTGTTCCCGCCGGGCGTGTCGAAGCCCAACAGAGCGGCCCTGACACGACTGCCTACCATCCCACGAAGTCGACCGGCAAAGCAATGCTGCTTTCGGCGATCCTCCCGGGTGCAGGGCAGTTCTACAATGAATCATACTGGAAGGTGCCGATCGTGGTCGGTTTCGGCATTTACCTTATCTCAAACTGGCTGGACAACAATCGGATGTACCAGGACTACAAGGCTCAATATCAGGCGAGTCTGGGGACGATTCCGGGGGGAGACGAGGCTCTCCTGAACAGCCGGGAGTTTTACAAGGACCAACGGGATGCATTCTCCTGGTATCTCCTGATCTGGTATTTCGTAGCACTCGCTGACGCCTACGTTGATGCGAGCTTGTACGACTTCAATGTGGGGAGCGATCTTTCGTTGCGGCAGTTGCCGGTGGTTGGGCCGGTGCCGGTCAGGGCGATACAGTTGACGTTGCACATTGGTTTCTAATGCCAGGCATTTGCCACGCTTCTTACACGCCACCATGCTGAACTACATCTGGATCGGCCTCATTGCTATCGGCATCCTTACCGCCGCCGGATACGACGCAAGGAATGAGCTTGGCAATACCTATCGGAATGGGGTCCCTCTTGAAACTGCATTCCAGGTTGAACATCCCCCGACATCGGTCCGGTCCGGATCGGGTGTCGTCCTGACAATCCCCTCCGCGGCATTCAACGCTTTCTACGGCACAAACGCAGTCCAGCAGGATGTCCGCCAGCCGGCAACTCTCTACGGCGACAGCGCCGGAACCTCCACGATCATCATTCAGATCGACGAGGCGTCCCCCGCAATCTGGAAGGAGATGGCGAGGAGCGCATCGACAAAGGACCGTCTCACAGGCAGCATCCAGTCATTGCGGAAAGAGGGTGCGACGGCTGGCGTTGCCCGATTTATTCTTGAGCCGGTCCGATTCGCGCGGCTGAGGGCTGTGACGCAAGCGGCCCTCGACTACGCGGCCACAGCGGTGAACATTTCCCTTGGCCTGATCGGCATCATGGCTCTCTGGCTTGGCGTCATGAAGGTCGCCGAGGCGGCGGGACTGCTGACGATCCTCTCGCGGGCACTGGCCCCTCTCATGCGCAGGATCTTCCCTGATGTCCCTGCCGATCACCCGGCCGTAGGTGCCATGATCATGAACATTGCAGCCAACATGCTCGGGCTGAGCAATGCCGCGACACCGCTCGGCCTGAAAGCGATGGAGGAACTCAACAAGCTGAATCCGAAACTTGGCACTGCGACAAATGCCATGTGCACGTTTCTTGCGATCAACACGGGAGGGCTCGTGCTGATCCCCGCAACGGCCATTGCCGTGCGGGCTGCAGCAGGCTCTGCCAATCCAGGGATCATCATCGGGACTTCGATCGTCGGAGCCGGGTGTGCCACGATCGCAGGGGTGATCGCCTCCAAAATCCTGCAGCGCCTGCCACGCTACCGGAGAATGATGGAGGCAGGCAATGACTGATCTTCTCCGTACGGTCCTGACCGTTGTATCGATCCTGGCAATTCCCCTCATTCTGCTCCTGTTTCTCGGCTGGGGGATCGCAAAGCGGGTAAAAGTGTACGAAGTGTTCGTTGAAGGAGCCAAAGAGGGCTTCAACGTGGCCGTGAGGATCATCCCCTACCTCGTGGCCATGCTCATGGCGATCGGGATCTTCCGCGCGAGCGGAGCCATGGACTTGCTCTCGGCCCTTCTCGCACCGGCAACATCCTTGATTGGCATGCCTCCCGAGGCTCTCCCCATGGCGTTGATGCGGCCGCTTTCAGGAAGCGGCTCGCTCGGAATCATGACTGAGCTCATGAAAGTCCATGGGCCAGACTCCTTGATCGGCGTGCTGGTTTCAACGATGTACGGCAGCACGGAGACGACCTTCTATGTCCTGGCCGTCTATTTCGGGTCCGTGAACATCAGGAATTTCCGGCACGCGGTCGCGGTTGGGATCATTGCGGACGTGGTGGGAATGCTGGTGGCGGTGTGGATTGTAAGGGCCCTTTTCTAAAGGCCGGCGGAAGGAGGCAAGAGGCAAGAAGCAAGAATCAAGAAAGATGGAGCAAAGAAACCGAAACAAGAAACAGGCAACAGGAACCACCTATGATCCGGTCGTATAGAGATCTTAAAGTCTACCAGCTTGCTTTTGCTGCAGCGAACGAAATATTCAGAATCAGCAAAGGTTTTCCAAGGAAGAACTCTACTCCTTGACCGATCAAATCCGTAGGTCCTCGCGTTCCGTTGCGGCCAATCTGGTCGAGGGTTGGGCGAAGCGCCGTTACGAAAATATCTTCCGCAGACACATTCAAGACGCGATTGGCTCTGCCGATGAGACGAAACTCTGGTTGGATTTCGCACTGGAATGTGCCTATCTCAGGGCTGAGGAGCATCAGTGCTTGCAGGACAAATACAAAGAAATCGGAATGATGCTTCACGGCTTGTACGATCGCTGGAGGACCTTGCCTAAGACTGAAGATTCGGAACCATTTGAAGGGGAGGGGGAATAGCTGCTCTTGCTCTTATGCTTCACATATCATGGTTCCGACTTTTGCTTTCTTGCTTCTTGCCTCTTGCATCTTGCTTCGGGGGGCCGTTTTCCTTGCTTTTAAAGGCCATGATGGCTATATTTTTCGGGTTCTCCTTAAGCGATGCCTACTGTGTTCTCTCCTTATGATCCATCCACTAACGGCACTTCCTTGTGCATCCTTTCATGAAACCTGCCTTGTTCGGGCAACGTTCTGAACATATGGCAGGTGCCGGGAACGCCGTACTATGAAAGACCTTATGCTATGCATGTTCTGAACAAACTCGTAGTCTCAACGCTTCCGGCGATACCGAGACCGGTCATCAGGTATTTTGCGGGGCGATATATTGCCGGCGAGACGATCGGGGATGCGATTCGGACGGTCAAACAACTCAATGGCGAAGGGGTGTGTGCCACGCTTGATGTCCTGGGGGAAGATATCACGACCAAAGAAGAAGCGATCACTTCTCGCACTCGCTCGAACGAGGTTCTGGACACTATCGCTCGCGAAAAGCTCGATTCCAATCTTTCCATCAAGCTCACCTCCCTCGGCCTGAAACTTGACAAGGCGTTCTGCATCGAGAATGTGCGGGAAATTCTGAAGGTCGCCGCCGGTTACGGGACGTTCGTGCGCGTGGATATGGAAGACTCCACCTGCACGACCGACACGATCGATGTATTTCGCACGCTGCAGAGGGAATATCCCAAGATCGGGCTCGTTGTCCAGGCATACCTGTACAGGACCGAGGGTGATGTGAAAGGTCTTTTCTCCGGGAAAACGAACTTTCGTCTCTGCAAGGGCATTTATAAGGAGAGGAAAGAAATTGCCTTCCAGTCCCGTGAGGCCGTCCAACAGAACTACATCAAGCTCCTGAAGCTGATGCTGAAAAACGGGAGCTTTGTTGGCATCGCGACGCACGATTCGGTCCTTGTGGATGCGGCGTATCAGACGATCGCGGATATGAAGCTCAGCAAGGATGAATATGAGTTTCAGATGCTGCTCGGGGTGAGGCCCGAGTTGCGGCGAAAGCTGGCCGCGGATGGTCACAAGGTGCGCCTCTACGTTCCATTCGGAGAGCATTGGTACGGCTATTCGACCCGCCGGTTCAAGGAGAACCCGGAGATCGCAGGGTACGTGTTCAAAGCGTTGTTCAAGTTCAACAGGTAACGATAGACCCATCACTTCACTTTGAAGGAGTCCGTATGGCTGAGATGCAGACCACGACCGAATCCCCGGTGAAATTCCGTCCGCTGGTTTCGGGAGAGACTGACATGAAGGAGTTCACCGTGCGGGCGTTGCTGATCGGTTTGGTCATGTGCATTGTCCTTGGCGCTGCCAATGCCTACCTGGGATTGCGTGCGGGCATGACCATCGCTGCGACCTACCCTGCGGCGGTGATCGGCATGGCCGTGTTGAAGCTGTTCAAAGGCTCGGTGCTTGAAGAGAACTTCGCCCGAACCGTGGGCTCGATCGGCGAATCGGTAGCCGCGGGGGCGATCTTCACGATCCCCGCATTCGTGATGCTCGGCTACTGGGATTTCAGCACCGGCAACATCTGGACGGAATACCTCCTTGCATCGTCACTGATGATCCTGGGCGGTCTCCTGGGGATTCTCTTTGTCACGATCCTTCGCCGCGTCATGGTGGAAGACCGGTCGCTCCCCTTCCCGGAGTCCGTGGCAGCCAGCGAGATCCACAAGGCCGGCCAGCGTGGAGCTGAGGCAGCGATGCAGTTGTTCAGGGCGATGGGTGTCGGGGCCCTGATCAAGCTGCTCGGGCGCACGGATCCCGAAACGTTTGACGGCTTCGGCGTCTATCAGGCCGTAAACCGATTCCAGATCAGCGTGGGAAAGCTCAAAGAAGGATTTGTGCGTCTTGTCTCTGACAAGGTGGTGCCCGCCGGCGGAATGTCGACGTTCACCTGGCCCGCCGCCACGCCTGCGTATCTGGGCGTCGGGTACATTATCGGGCCGGAGCTCGGCGCGCTGAACTTTGCCGGAGGACTTCTGGCCTGGGGATTGTTCGTGCCGCTGCTCGTCTACTTTATCGGACCCGAGATGATCGGGTCGTATGGCGGAGATTCGCCCGACAACTGGGCGGCTTTGACGACCCACCTGTATAAGTTTATCGTCCGCCCGATCGCGGTCGGGGGAATGCTCGTCGGGGCCTGCTTTACGCTCTGGAGAATGCGGAAGAATCTCATGCTGGGTATCAAGCGCGGCGTCGCCGATGTTCGCAAGACAGCGTCGACCGCTGCCCCGACGGAGCGCACGGAAAGAGATCTGTCGTTCAAAGTGGTGTTGATGGGTATTGTGGGTGTCCTCGTGCTCATGGTCCTGCTCTATCTCTACTTCACGGGCGCGATCCACGCGGCGATACTTGCGGGCCTTGTGATTCTCGTGACCGGATTCTTCTTCGCTGCGGTCTCCGGGAATCTCGTCGGTATGATCGGGTCATCGAACAATCCTATTTCCGGCCTGACACTGGCGACGACCATCATTGCGGCGCTCGTGATGGTGATCGCGGGAATGGCGGGGGCAAGAGGAGTGATGGCGGCGCTCGGGGTTGCGGCTGTGGGATGCGTCTCGGCAGCCGTTGCAGGGGAGATGCTCCAGGATCTGAAAGTGGGGCACATCCTGGGAGGTACTCCCTGGAAGATGCAGGTAGGAGATATCATCGGTGTCGTGTTTGCTGGCTTGCTCCTCTTCTGGCCTCTGTATATGATGCACACGTCGGACGTCGCGCAGCTGGGTGCCAGTGTGGGAGGATTCGGCGGACAGAACTATGCCGCCCCGCAGGCAGGCCTGATGGCAGCGCTCTCCTCGGGAATTGTCGGCGGCGAGATGGCCTGGCCGCTCGTCCTGGTGGGCATCGCGATGGGTATATCCCTGATCATGGTTCGGGTGAAGAGCCCGATGTTGTTCTCGGTAGGAATGTACCTCCCGCTGGAAACGACCTTTGCTATTTTCATTGGCGGCGTGCTCCGCGGGATCGTGGAAAAGTTCATTTTGAAGCGGAGCTATAACAGTGCGCAACGGGCGCGTGTGGAGAATGCGGGCATTCTTGCCGCTTCCGGCCTAATTGCCGGCGAAGCACTCCTCGGCTTGTTGATCGCCCTCGTCGTGGGCCTGCGCGAATCACACCAGTTCTGGGTGATCCCCGGCTTTGAAGGGGTTGCCTCCTGGCTCGCAATCCCGGTCTTCTTGATCCTGGGAGCGTATCTCGTCTTTGTTCCGTTGAAGAAGGCAGGGTCTCCCGACGAGCCCGCACCGCCAACCGCGGTAATGTAACGAAGGAACTATTCTTAAGGAGAGTCATATGTCTAACGCCATCGAAGGACTTAAACCGGTACTGGTATGGAAATATTTTGCCGAGATTGCCCGGATCCCGCGCTGCTCCAAGCACGAGGCTGCCATGACGAAATACGTGATGGAGACGGCCAAGAAGCTCGGGCTTGAAGCAAAAACGGACAAGTTCGGCAACGTCGTCGTGAAGAAACCCGCCTCGGCGAGGCACGAACAGGCCCGCCCAGTTGCCCTGCAAGGGCACCTGGACATGGTGTGCGAGAAGAACAAGGACAAAGTGCACGATTTCTCGAAAGACCCCATCGAGCTGGTTCGCAAGGGCAACGTGCTGATGGCCAATGGAACCACACTCGGGGCGGACAACGGCATTGCAGTGGCGACGAACCTTGCGATCATGGAAGACAGATCGCTCGAGCATGGGCCTTTGGAATTCCTCTTCACGATCGATGAGGAAACAGGCCTGACAGGTGCCAGCAATCTCGCCCCCGGTTTTGTGGAGAGCAAGACGCTCATGAACCTGGACTCCGAAGAGGAGGGAGCACTGTACGTCGGGTGCTCGGGCGGACGGGATACGATCGGGATCTGGATGCTGGAGCTTGAATCGGCACCGGCCGGGATGACTGCCGCCCATATGAAGGTGACGGGACTCCGGGGCGGGCACTCCGGCCTTGAGATCGACAAGGGGCGCGGAAATGCAATCAAGATCATCAACCGGGGTCTCCTTGCGCTGGCAGGGATCGGCGCGCGCATCGCGACAGCCAACGGAGGAAACAAACATAATGCGATCCCCCGTGAAGCCGAGGCACTCCTCTTTATCCCGACAAAGAAGTGGGAGGCCGCGGTAGCTCAGATGCATCAGCTCAATGAGACAGTCAAGGCGGAGCTGGCATCCGTGGAGCCCGATCTCGCACTCTCGCTCAGCCCGGCGAAAGGCATTCGAAAAGGAAAAGTACTCAAGAAGGCAGTGCAGAAAAAGATACTCCAGACAATTTCCGCGCTGCCGCACGGAGTGATCAAGATGTCTGCGGACATTCCGGGGCTGGTGGAGACCTCGACGAACGTGGCAGTGATCAAGACCGACAAGAAGTCGGTCCAGATCGCCACAAGCCAGCGCAGCTCCGTTGCCTCGGAGAACGTCGAGATCTGTCACACAGTTGCTTCGGTCTTTGAGCTCGGAGGGGCGCACGTGAAGCAGGGAGATGGCTATCCGGGGTGGAAACCGAACCTGGACTCCGAGATCCTCGCGGTGGCAAAATCCACCTATCGGTCGATGTATGGCAAAGATCCTGAAGTGAAGGCGATCCATGCGGGACTCGAGTGCGGGATCATCGGCGAACGGTACCCCGGTATGGACATGGTCTCTTTCGGCCCGACGCTTGAAGGAGTACACTCGCCCGACGAAAAGATCCACATTGACACAGTGGAAAAATACTGGAATTTTCTGCTGGGGATCTTGCGGAATGTAAAATAGTGTATGGAAGAGTAACGAATTCACGCGTGCGGCGCCGCCTGAGGGCGGCGCTGCCTTTTTTGGGCTCTTTCCCCGATGTGCGAAGAGAAGAGGTATGATATCAAAGTAATATCATCCACTCTCCGTTGCCGGACACTGCCCGGGCGCACACGGTCGATCCTACCTTCTTTGCCTTTTTCTTTGTATCATGATCTGATCCCCCACCAGACAGGCAGCTATGGCACAGACATCTGCTTCCCGGCAAGGGCGGTTCCACCCGACGGGTGCTCCCTTCCGGTTTGCCGTCCTCCTCTTTGTCAGTATCCTCACGTTTGGAAGCTACTTCGCCTATGACAGTGTCGGGGCCATCGCGCCCACGCTTATCGAAGCGCTTGGCCTTGGGCGCGAATCCATCGGACAGATGTATACGCTCTACAGCGTTGCCGCCATTCTTTCGGTCTTCATCGGGGGCATACTTATCGACCGCATCGGGACGCGGAAAGCGAGCCTCCTTTTTTCCGCTCTGGTCACGCTTGGTGCAGCCGTTGTTGCCTTTGCTCCAAACCTCTGGATCCTCTACACGGGCCGGTTCGTGTTTGGATGGGGATCGGAATCCCTTGTCGTCGCCCAGAGTGCGATCATAAGCCGCTGGTTCAAAGGAAAGGAACTTGCGCTCGCCTTTGGTATTGCGCTCACGATCAGCAGGCTGGGAACCCTGTTCAGCTTCAACACCGAAGCATTGATTTCAGACTACTTCGGCGATTTCAGAATGGCGCTTTGGGCCGCGGTGCTCTTCTGTGTCGTTTCCTTGCTCGCGAACCTGGTCTACATCATGCTCGACCGCAGGGGAGAGCACGTGCTGGGCCTCAGAGACGAGGCGGCAGGCGACCAGATCAAAGTAGCAGATGTCAAGAAATTCAACCCGTCGTTCTGGTTCGTCACGATGCTCTGCGTGACGTTCTACTCGGCGATCTTTCCGTTTACTGCCCTTTCCACCGATTTCTTCCATGATAAATGGGGGCTCCCGCTTGTTGCCGGGACGGAAGGAGGGTTCCTCTACCAGGTTTTCTATAATGTCCTGCACATGTTCACGACAGCCGGAGGGACCACCACCATAATCATTTTCGCCTCCATGACGCTGGCGCCGTTCTTCGGGAGGTTTGTCGACCGCTTCGGACGAAGGGCGTCCATGATGATTCTGGGATCGGCGTTGATGATTCCGGCCTTTCTCTCCATGGGGTTCACGATGATTCCCCCTGCCTTTCCCATGGTTCTCCTGGGGGCGTCGTTCGTTATGGTGCCGGCGGCAATGTGGCCTTCAATCCCTCTGATTGTGGAGAAAAACCGGGTGGGGACGGCATTCGGGCTGTGCACCATGGTGCAAAATGTCGGTCTCGCGCTCTTCCCATGGCTGAACGGCCTCCTGCGAGATGTGACACAGAACTACACTTCCAGCATGCTGATGTTTTCCATGTTGGGCGTTGCGGGCTTCATCTTTGCCCTTTTGCTCAGGCGTGCCGACACCCGCGAAGGAGGCAGGCTTGAGCAGGCCGGATCACCTGGCTGAGGACCGGCGTTTGGGCCGGCGGAGCGTGTGCTCCCCGTCAACGCCTGTGGGCGACAATCTTACTAACATGAGCGATTGAATTGACACATCGAGGGCGCAAAGCAATCCCATGAGCACCGAAGCCAAGATCATCATCTTAGAACACATTCCCACGGATGCCGAACTGTTTGAGCTCCAACTGAGGAAAGGAAGCATCTCCTGTACCACGAAGCGGATTTCGACAAAGGAGCAGTTCCTCCGACTGGTACAGGAATTCGCTCCCGATCTGGTCATCGCGGACATCAGCATGCCGCGACTGGACCCTCTCGCTGCCATGGAGGTCGCGCAAGAGACCACGCCCGGCGTTCCCTGGATTCTCGTGTCCCCTACTGCGGGGGAGGAAATCATCACGGAATGCTTTCGCAGGGGGGCAGCTGATTTTGTCAGTAAGAAGATGTATCAGCGTCTCGTTCCCGCAGTCCGGCGCGCGCTGGGGAAAAAGGAGCAGCCAAAACCGGATGCTTCTCTTGTTCCTCCAACGGCTGAAGTGCCCGTTCCTCTGCTTTCTTCCGTTTTCGAGAACATCAGCGACCTCATCGCGATCGTCGACCTCGAAGGCCGCCGGCTCTATAATAGCCCTTCGTACCGCCTTCTCCTTGAGGATCCCGAGGAGCTGCTTGGAACGGATTCTTTCATGGATATCCATCCCGAGGACCGGGAAAAAGTCCGGCGGGCATTCCATGAAGTGGTCAGCTCCGGCAATGGAAAGCATCTTGACTACCGGCTCATGGGCATCGATGGGAAAGTCTGCTTTATAGAATCCCAGAGCAATCTCCTGAAGGATGAGGCGGGCAGGCCAGCGGGGGTAGTGATCGTGTCGCGCGATATCTCCCAGAGAAAGCGGGCGGAAGAATCCCTTCTCGCTCTTGTCACGGCGACGGCAACATCGGGCGAAGATTTCTTTCCCGGACTGGTGCACCATCTCGCAGGCCATCTGGGGGTACGATTTGCCCTCGTGTCTGAATGCCTTGACACAACAAGAGATCGTGTGCGCGTCCTGGCCTACTGGGCTGACGGCAGGCCAGTGCCCTCATTTGAGTACGACGTGGCAGGCACCACGTGTGAGCAGGTCGTGAAAACCGGGAAGCTGTGCTATTTCCCGGCAAACGTCAAGGATCTCTTTCCACGCGAGAAGGCTCTTGTCGCGATGAAGGCGTTTTGCTACCTCGGAGTTCCCCTTTTGGACGAAGATCAATCTCCCATCGGTCACCTGTTCGTCATGGACGACAAACCCCTCGCGGACCCACCGCATGCCATCAATATCATGAATGTCTTTGCCGCCCGGGCGGGGGAGGTGCTTGCAAAGAAGAGTTCGAACCGGGTTCGTTAAGTACTTGACCCCTTTTCTCTCGCCCCCTGTTTTTGTATCTTTCCTCCATGTCCTCGTATGTTCATCAAAAGCACTTCACTCTCGACGAGGCGCGCAAGGAACTGACCTCGGTCCACGCGCTCATGAGCAAACTCGTGGAACTGAAGCGGCGTCTTGACTCCATGGGATGGGACATCGTGCGCCATCAGTACTTCGGCGGCATGGGCCCGAACGGCGATGGGCGCTTTCCGGACGAAATGGAACTGCTCGTTGAGATCGTGAAGGGTCTCGAAGATCGCGGGATCATCGTGAAGGCAATCGACCAGGGGCTGGCAGACTTTCCGCATATTCGCGAGAACGGTGAAGAAGTCTACCTTTGCTGGCAAATCGGGGAGGATGACATCCGCTTCTGGCATCGTCTCGATGAGGGATTTGCGGGGCGAAAAGGCATTGGAGAGTTGTGAAATCTTAAACCCTTGTCTGGTGTTCTTTGTCATATACATGCGCGGCCGGCGTTTTTGCCGGGCGGCTTTCTGCGCTTCGAGCTTATTCAGACGGGAGATGAACATGCACAAGAAACAGTGGCTTTTTGTCGGGCTCGGCGCGGTGATCCTCGGCCTCGGGGCTTTTCTGATATTCAGACCGTCGGATGATCGTCCCGCGTACCGGTTGGAGAAGGTAAGCCGGGGGGATATCGATCTAAGGATCAGCGCAACGGGAACCTTGAGCGCTGATACTACCGTCCAGGTGGGATCCCAGGTATCGGGAAGGATCGCAAAGCTTTACGCTGACTACAATTCCACAGTGCACCAAGGGCAGATGCTTGCGCAGATTGACCCCACATTTCTGCAGGCGGCAGTTGACCAGCAGAAAGCAGCGCTGGAAAAAGCCCGCGCAGAAATGAACGACGCCAAACGGACACTCGACCGTACATCCGCCCTGTACAAGCGGTCACTTGCCGCGCAGGCGGATATGGACGCCGCGATGACCACGTACGAGTCCGATAAAGCTTCCGTTCAGCAGTCCCGGGCTGCGCTGGAACAAGCGCAGGTGAACTTGCGCTATGCTGCAATTCGCGCGCCCATCAGCGGAGTGGTGATCTCACGAAACGTGGACGTTGGACAGACCGTCGCCGCGAGCCTCCAGGCACCTACGCTCTTTACGATTGCCAACGACCTGCGGAAGATGCAGGTCCAGGCGAGCGTTGATGAGGCCGATGTCGGAAATGTGAAAGTCGGACAAGAGGTTACCTTCCGGGTTGATGCCTATCCGAATCGGATATTCAAGGGAGCCGTGACCCAGATCCGGCTTGCACCCGTCGTGACCCAGAATGTGGTCATGTATACGGTGATCATTGCCGTCTCGAACCAGGACCTGAGCCTCATGCCGGGAATGACTGCCACGGTGTCCGTACTCGTGGCGCAAAGAGGGGATGTCCTTCGGGTTCCGGTGCAGGCAGTGCGGTTCACTCCGCCCGCTTCGGTTGCAGACGAGAATCGGCCCCGACAGCAGCCGGGGGGGACAGGCGGTAATGCGGTGGGTTCGCGTGCGCAGGGATCACGCAGCGGTGCAAAACATCAGCAGAGGGCGGATGCCGACCGCGCCAGAGTCTGGGTGCTGCAGGGGGAGAAACCTGTTCCGGTCATGATCACCGAGGGACTTCAAAACAACCAGTACGTTGAGGTCGCGCGGGGGAATCTCGAAGAAGGCGAAAATGTGGTTGTGGGAGTGGATGCGACAACGAATCATCAGGCACGCTTCGGTCAGACGCCATTTGGGCCTCAGCGTTTTGGCGGTGGACCAAGGCGTTAAGCGGTTTGGTTGAGGAGGCTTGCACGGTATGAGGGCATTGGAGATAGCGCGCATTGCCATTGAGTCTTTATTGATGCACAAGGCTCGGGCATTGCTGACCATGCTGGGAATCATCATCGGTGTTGGCGCAGTCATTGCCATGGTCGCGGTAGGGCAGGGAGCCCAGGCGGCGGTTGAAGCTCAAATATCCAGTCTTGGAACCAATATATTGATCGTGTTCCCGAGCGCTACGATGTTCGGCGGTGTAAGCTCCGGGGCAGGTGCAGCACAGACGTTGACTGAGGGGGACATACAGGCGATCAGGGAAAGCTGTCCGGATGTTGTGGCGGTCAGCCCGCAGGTGATTACCATGCGTCAGGTTGTCTACGGCGGCCTTAACTGGAGCACCCGGATACAGGGGGGGAATACCGATTACTTCGCAATTCGGGATTGGTCGGTACAATCCGGTGCGCCGTTCACGGAGGAGGATGTGCGCGGCATGACCAAGGTCTGCGTTCTCGGACAGACGGTTGTGGATCAGCTGTTTCCCGACGGAGAGAACCCGGTCGGGAAGACCATTCGCGTCTATAACCTCCCCTTCACCGTGGATGGGGTATTGACAGCGAAAGGGCAGAATGCGATGGGGATGGATCAGGACGACATTATTATTGCTCCCTTCCCGACCGTTCAACATTTGCTCATGGGCATCGACTATGTCAGTCAGATTGTCATGTCCGCCGTTTCGAAGGACCGCATCCCGGATGCCCAGTCGGAGGTCACCGATATCCTCAGGATACGACACCGGCTGCAGGACTGGCAGGACAATGATTTCACGATCCGGAACCAGGCGGACATAGCGGCTGCCGCCACATCAACGTCCGGCATTATGACGATGCTGCTTGGAAGTATTGCATCCGTTTCTCTTATTGTTGGCGGGATCGGCATCATGAACATCATGCTGGTCTCCGTAACGGAACGGACGCGCGAGATCGGGATACGCATCTCGATCGGTGCCCGCCGGAGCGATATCCTGGGGCAGTTCCTGATCGAAGCGGTCATGATCAGCGTGTTTGGCGGCATCATCGGCGTGGTGCTCGGGTTGGGAAGCTCCAGCCTGATCTCGCGCCTGGCAGGATGGCCTGTTTTTGTCTCTTCATCGTCGGTCATGCTGGCATTTCTCTTCTCGGGGGCGGTGGGGATCTTCTTCGGGTTCTATCCGGCCCGGAAAGCCTCCGGGCTGAGTCCCATTGAAGCATTGAGGTACGAGTGAGCGTATTTACACTGGTTTCAGACATGACGCCGAGCGGCGACCAGCCCGAGGCGATCAAACAGCTTACCGAGGGCGTTCTCCGGGGGGATAAACATCAAACCCTGCTTGGCGTGACAGGGAGCGGGAAGACCTTCACAGCCTCCCACGTTATCGCGAACGTCGGGAAGCCGGTGCTCGTGATGTCGCACAACAAGACTCTTGCCGCGCAGCTCTACGCGGAGTTCAAACGGTTCTTCCCGAACGACAGGGTGGAGTTCTTCATCAGCTACTACGACTACTACCAACCCGAAGCGTATGTCCCTTCGACCGACACGTATATCGCCAAGGATGCCTCGATCAACGATGAAATCGACCGTCTCCGCCTGCGCGCAACGAGCGCGTTGTTGAGCGGGGACAAGAACGTCATCGTCGTGGCTTCCGTGAGCTGCATTTACGGTATCGGCGCTCCGGATGAATGGGCAAGCCAGATCGTTGTCGTGCGGAAAGGGGAGAAGATGGAGCGGAACGCTCTCCTCCGCAAGCTGCTCAACATTTTCTACATGCGGAACGACTTCGAGTTCGTCCGCGGGACCATGCGCGTGCGCGGGGACGTGGTGGAGGTGATTCCCGCGTATGAAAACGAGGAAGCGGTCCGCATCGAATTCTTTGGCGACGAGATCGAGCGGATTTCGTACATCAACCGGATGGATGGGAAGGTCATCGGCGAAACCGACTACGAAGTCATCTATCCGGCCAAACAGTTCGTCACGTCGAGGGAAACGATCGAGCGGGCCTTCAAGGGAATTGAGGCAGAGCTCGAAGCGCGTCTGGCCGAACTCCGGAGCGCGGGGAAGCTTGTGGAAGCGCAGCGCCTCGAGCAACGGACACGCTTTGACCTGGAGATGATGCGCGAGGTGGGATACTGCTCCGGTATCGAGAACTACTCACGCCATATTGCGGGGCGGCCACCGGGATCCCGCCCTTCCTGCCTCCTGGATTACTTCCCCGAAGATTTTCTCCTGGTGATCGACGAATCCCACGTCACGGTTCCGCAAATTGCCGGTATGTGGCACGGCGACCGGTCGCGCAAGATGACGCTCATCGAACATGGGTTCCGCCTGCCGTCGGCCCTGGACAACCGGCCGCTGACATTTGAGGAATGGGAAGCCATGGTGAAGCAGGTGATCTTTGTCAGCGCAACGCCGGCGGATTACGAGCTCCAGAAGTCCAGGGGCGTGATCGTTGAACAGGTCATCCGCCCCACCGGACTGGTGGATCCCCTGGTGGAAATACGTCCGGTCAAGAATCAGATCGATGATCTGATCGCCGAGATCCGGGCGCGCGTCACGAAGAAGGAAAGGATACTGGTGACCACCCTGACCAAACGGATGGCCGAGGACCTGACCGAGTATCTGACCGACATCGGCGTCAAGGTCCGCTATATCCATTCGGAGGTCGATGCGCTCGAGCGGGTGGAGATCCTGCGGGATCTTCGCCTGGGAGATTTCGATGTCCTGGTTGGCGTGAACCTTCTCCGGGAAGGATTGGATCTGCCCGAGGTATCTCTTGTGGCCATCCTCGATGCCGACAAAGAGGGGTTTCTGCGCTCCGAGAGGTCGCTTATCCAGACTGCCGGCCGCACCGCGCGCAACCTGAACGGCAAAGTGGTCATGTATGCCGATACCGTGACCGGCTCGATGCAACGGATGATGGATGAGACCACCCGCAGGCGGGTGAAGCAGCTGGAATACAACAAAGAGCACAACATATCACCGGCCACGGTTTATAAGACGGTGGATGAAGTGCTCGCAGCCACAACTGTTGCAGACGTCAAGGCTGCCCGTGATGCCAGGCGGGAGCGGGCGAAAATGCCCCTCGTCGCCGATAGCGTTATCCGCTACCTCTCGCCCGAGCAACGGAATGATCTGATCGCCGATCTGCGGTTGGAGATGGAAAAGGCTTCGAAAGATCTGGAATTTGAACGGGCAGCCAGCCTGAGGGACGAGATCCTGAAGCTCGAAGCATCAATGAGTCAAAAAGAAAAGCGGTAGCGGGTTCGGAAAAGTGGCCGGATGGCGGTAATATATACAGCAGCACCGCCAGAATCAGGTCCGCCATGGTGAAAACTCGGCCGCTTTTTGAAGGGCTCATCCGCCCCTTTCGTGAGTTGCTTTTCCCTCCTCTCTGTTTCGTCTGCGAAAACCTTCTGACAGAAGGGGAGGAGCGTGTCTGTGCCTCATGCCTTGCCGCGATCCGTCCCGTGTTGAGATCAGACTCGCACTTCCAGGACACACGAGCCAGGCTTACCTCGGAAGGGACACTTTCGGAGCTTGTTGCCGCATACTATTTCGAGGCGGGTGGCTCGCTGCAGACGATCGTTCATCAGTTGAAATATAGCGGCATGACATCTCTGGGCACCCTGCTGGGGCGGAGGTTGGGAGAGCGCGTGAAAGAACAACTGGCGGGGGAGAAAATCGCGGGCATTGTTCCAATTCCACTCCATCTCTCCAAGAGACGCGAGCGGGGGTACAATCAAAGCGAGTATATCTGTCGGGGGGTGGCATCGGTGCTCGCCGTCCCTGTTGAGCAGAAGACGGTGGCACGGAAGATTTACACGCAGACTCAGACGATGCTCAACGGCGAGGAGCGCAAGCGAAATGTCGCCGGCGTATTTGCATTACGAGAGCCATCGCCGCTTGTATTGAAAGATGCAACATTCCTTCTTGTTGATGATGTCATAACGACCGGAGCGACGATGCAATCCTGCGCGCAGGTGCTGATCCGCGGAGGAGCGAAGCGCGTGATCGCGTGTGCGGTGGCACTGGCGATGTGATCTCCCCCTCACCCCCAGAGGGGGAGTTGTCCAATGCTTCCTTGACATTCAAAGGCCCTTTTGGTAAATTTAAACGATTTGGGGGAATTGCAGTGACCTATCTTGATCACACGGAGGACTCGTATGGCAGTCAAACTTGGAATTAACGGCTTTGGACGCATCGGACGTCTGGTATTTCGCAGACTTATAAATGACGGCAAAGACTTTGAAGTCATGGCGATTAATGATATTACCGATGCCAAGACTCTTGCATATCTTTTGAAATACGATTCAGTACACGGCATCTTTCACGGCGACGTCAAAGCCGATGGTGACGCGATCGTGGTGAACGGCAAGCGGTACAAGATCCTGGCGGAGAAGGACCCCTCCAAGCTTCCCTGGAAAGAGCTCGGCGTGGACATCGTGGTCGAAGGGACAGGGATATTCACGAGCCGTGAGAAGCTTCAAATGCACATCACCGCGGGCGCGAAGAAAGTCTTGCTGACCGCTCCCGCGAAGGACGAAATCGACGCCACCGTGGTATTGGGCGTGAATGACAACGTTCTGACCGGGAAGGAGCAATTCCTGTCGAACGCTTCCTGCACCACCAACTGTCTTGCTCCGATGGTGAAGGTGCTGAACGACACGTTCGGCGTGGATCACGGGTTCATGACCACGATCCATTCTTACACGAACGATCAGCGCCTGCTCGATCTGCCGCACAAAGACCTCCGTCGCGCACGGGCCGCAGCGATGTCCATCATTCCCACGACCACGGGAGCAGCCAGGACAGTCGGGAAGGTGATTCCGCAGCTCAAAGGAAAGCTGGACGGATTCTCCCTCCGCGTGCCGACGCCCGATGCATCGATCACCGACCTCGTCGCGATCCTCAAGAAACCAGCGACGAAGGAGCAAATCAATGAAGCCATGAAGAAAGCCGGCGAGACGACGATGAAAGGAATCCTCCAGTACACGGAGGAAGAGCTCGTGTCCACCGATATTATCGGAAACGAGCACTCCTGCATCTTCGATTCGAAGCTTACGATGGCCCTGGGGTCGACGGTGAAGGTCTTCGGGTGGTACGACAACGAGTGGGGATTCTCGTGCAGGGTGGTTGATCTGCTGAAGAAGATCGGCTAACGCAGCCATAAGCGAACGGCGGCTACCGGGCCCTCGAGCGAGGGGGGTAGCCGCTTTTTTGTTAACCTGGAGACGAAAACGCTATGCAGACATTGACAATTGACGACATTCTGGTTCGGGGGAAGAAAGTGCTTGTGCGCGTGGATTTCAACGTACCGATGACTCCTGACCTCAAGATCTCGGACGACAAGAGGATGGTCGAGGCCCTCCCCACGATCAGGAAGATCCTCAAGGACGGAGGGGCGGTCATTCTCATGAGCCATCTTGGACGGCCCAAAGGGAAGCCCAACACCGAGTTCTCATTGAAACCGGTCGCCGATCACCTGAGCACGCTCCTGAATCAACCGGTCAAATTCGCCACCGATTGCATTGGCAAGCCCGCACAAGAGGCAGTTGCCGGTCTTAAGCCGGGCGAATGCCTGTTGCTGGAGAATCTTCGCTTCCATCCGGAAGAGGAGAAGAATGACGAGAAGTTTGCCAAAGAACTGGCGAGCCTCGGCGACGTGTATGTCAACGACGCGTTCGGCTCGGCGCATCGTGCTCACGCCTCCACCGAGGGGGTGACGCGGTTTCTGAAGCCCTCCGTAGCAGGCTATCTGATGAAAAAGGAGATCGACTATCTTTCCAGGGCTGTGAGCAATCCCCAGCGTCCCTATGTGGCCATCCTGGGCGGCGCGAAAATTTCCGGAAAGATCGATGTCATTCAGAACCTTCTGCCCAGGATCGATGTGCTGGTCATCGGCGGGGGGATGGCGTTCACCTTCTTCCAGGCGCAGGGGCTCGAGATCGGCGATTCGCTGGTGGAGCAGGAAAAGCTCGGCCTTGCCAAACAAATACTTGACGAGGTGAACGCGAAACACATGCGGCTCATCCTGCCGGTGGATTGCGTGATCGCGGACCGACTGGACAATGATGCGCAGCGCAAGGTGGTACCGGTGAGCAAGATTCCCTCCGGATGGAGGGGACTGGATATCGGGCCGGAGACCGTCAAGATCATCAATATGGAAGTGCGGCGCGCGAAGACCATTGTCTGGAACGGACCAATGGGAGTGTTTGAAATGCCGAACTTCGCGAATGGGACACTCGAGGTGGCGCGCCTGCTGGCGGAGGCGACCAAAGCCGGCGCCACGACCATTGTGGGCGGCGGCGATTCGGCTGCGGCGGTTGCCCAGGCCGGCTTCGAGAATTCCATCTCGCACGTCTCTACAGGCGGCGGCGCGTCGCTGGAATTCCTTGAAGGGAAGACCTTGCCCGGTCTGGCTGCGCTGGATACCCGGTGAACTAACGTTCGGTGATTGGTGTTTGTTTATCATCTGCGCAAGGTGTTACGGAGGGAAAGCACTATGTCCTATTATCGGCCGAGCTTGTTCGGGGGATTCACCTTCTTCCCTCCGGTCATCAAGACTCTGCTTATCAGCAACGTCGCGATCTGGCTTCTTCTGGATGTGTTGCTGACGCCGTTCACGATCTCCGGCGTTCCGATCTTTGCGATCTTTTCGCAATACCTCGCTCTTTGGCCGCTAGGCGCCAATTTCTACCCGTGGCAGCTCCTGACCTATATGTTCATGCACGGGGGGTTCTGGCATATCTTCTTCAATATGCTTGCTCTCTGGATGTTCGGGATGGAGCTGGAAAACACGTGGGGCTCGAGAAAATTCCTGGCGTTCTATTTGACGTGCGGACTCGGCGCCGGTATTGCCAACCTGTTTGTGGCTCCGCTCCTCGGGCCAGCCGGCCCGACGATCGGGGCTTCCGGCGCCGTGTTCGGCGTGCTGATCGCCTTTGGAATGCTCTATCCCGATCGGCCCATCTACATCTATTTTCTCCTTCCCATCAAGGCCAAGTACTTCGTGGCGATCTATATCGGCCTCGAACTGTTCTACGGTGTTACCGGCACCGAACAGGGTGTGGCGCATTTCGCCCACCTGGGCGGGGCGGCCGTGGGCTTCGTCTACCTGCTCGCCGATATGAACCTGATCCCGGTACGCCGTTGGTGGGCACAACTCCGTGGCGGGGTCCGCCGCGCAACTCCAGCCGGCAAGAAGTGGCCGTCCGACGAAGAGGCCCGGGATGCAAAGTTCTACGACATTAACACGGGCAAGCCTTTGCATGATGACCGGGACGTGAATCAGGAAGTCATCGACGCCATCCTGGACAAGATCAGCAAAGGTGGATACCAGAGCCTGACCGAAGAGGAAAAACGAATCCTGAACCAGGCAAGCAGGAAGATCCAATGATCGAGATCCCGGCTGAAAATCTTGCCGTCAATCATTCCGGAGGATCGATGAAGCAGCCGGCTCACAGCGTCGGTGTCCGTCGCCTCACGCGCCGCGTGATGGTGGGCAACGTTCCCGTCGGAGGGGGCGCACCCATTTCCGTCCAGACCATGACCAAGACGAAGACCGCCGACGTGGCCGGGACGGTGGCACAAATCGTCCAGGCGGCTGAAGCGGGATGCGACATCGTCCGGGTGACCGTGAACGACAAGGAAGCTGCCGAAGCGATCCGGCAGATCGTTGCCGGCTCGCCCATCCCCGTCGTCGCCGACATTCATTTCAATCATGTCTTCGCCCTGAAGTCCATCGAAGGAAATGTGGCCAAGGTCAGGCTGAACCCGGGGAACATCGGGGGCCGCGACCGTATCCAGCAGGTCTTGAGCGCCGCGAAGGACAAGGGGATTCCCATCCGGATCGGCGTGAATTCCGGATCGCTGGAAGAAGACATTCTCAATAAGTATGGCTATCCCACCGCGGAAGCACTCTACGAAAGTGCCATGCGCCATGTGGAGATCTGCGACAGCTTCGGCTTCACGGACGTGATCATTTCCGTAAAATCCACGGACGTCCGTCTGATGATCGAGGCATACCGGCTGGTCGCAGAGCGCACGGATATTCCGCTCCATATCGGAGTGACCGAGGCAGGCCCGACACGCTCGGGAACCGTGAAATCCGCCGTCGGTATCGGCGCACTTCTCGCGGAAGGGATCGGCGACACGATCCGCGTCTCGCTGACGGACGAGCCGGTCAAAGAAGTGGAAGTGGGCAAGGAGATCCTCCGGTCGCTCGGCCTTGCGACGCGGAACGTGGAGCTGATCGCCTGCCCTACCTGCGGTCGGCTGGAAGTGGATCTCTTCAGCATCATGCGCGAGCTCGAACGGAGGCTTGAGGGTGTCAAGAAGCCGGTCAAGATCGCCGTCCTCGGTTGTGTCGTCAACGGGCCCGGGGAGGCGAGCGAAGCGGATATCGGCATTGCCGCAGGGAAAGGGGTTGGCATCCTCTACCGCAAAGGAGAAGTCATCCGCCGCGTGAAGGAATCAGAAATCGTTGACGTGATCGTGGAAGAAGTGAAGAATTTCCGCCCGGAATGACTCTTCGGACCTTTTTCATGGTGAGGGGAGAAGCAAGCCACATCACACTCATTACAGAGGAGGAAAGCCATGGAATCCAACGTGCAGGCTGTGCAGCGGGCGTTTGACGAGTTCATGACGGGCAACACCTCGGCCGTCGTGGATGTGTGCACCGACGATGTTACATGGGGAAGCTACCCCAATCCCGGTGTCCCGTTGGCAGGTACATTCAAAGGAAAGGACGGAGTGCGGCAGTTCTTTTCGGGACTTGCAGAGCTGATAGACTACTCTGCGTTCATCCCGCGTGAGTTCATCGGGGAAGGGGACACGGTGATCGTTCTGGGCCACCATGCGGGGAAGGTAAAAAAGACGGGGAAGACATTTGACTCTGAGTGGGCCATGGTCTTCAAATTACGTGGGTCCAGGATCAGCTCGTTTTTTAGCTTCATCGACACGCGGGAGCAGGCAGAGACATTCCAGCAAGGCTTTGACGTACAGCGGAAAGAAACATTTCCTGCTTCCGGTGTGACGGCGAAGCGGTAGATATCATCAGGAGCCTATCCCGGGACCGGTGTATGGATTCATGGTTCTGGGATAGGCTCTTGGTGTTTCTACGCGACACCCTTCGGTCATCGATGTTTCCTCTCTGACACGGCTCTTTTCTTTTCTGTCTTTTTCTTCCTATATTCTCACTCACATTCAAACGCCAATCAACGTGCCGAAGCTGCTCAATATCTTTTTTGTAGGCGATATCGTCGGTGCCCCGGGTCTCGAACTTGCCCTCACGCTCCTCCCCAACTACGTCAAGAAATACGATGTCGATCTCCTTCTCATCAACGGTGAGAACGTGACCGACGGGAAAGGGATTTCCGAAGAGCATGCCAAGAAGCTCTTTGAAGCGGGGGCGCACGTGATCACGACCGGCAACCATGTGTGGGACCGGTGGGACAGCAGGAAAGTCCTCGGGAGTGACCGGCGCATACTGCGTCCGCTGAATTATCCGCGTGAAAATGGCGGCAATGGTTTCATCGTCGTGGATCTCGGGGAGAAAGGGAAAGCCGGCGTTCTCAATATCCAGGGGCGGGTGTATATGCAACCCATTGACGACCCCTTCAAGACTGCCGACTGGGCTATTTCGAAGATCCATGAAGAGACGAAGGTGATTTTTGTGGATTTTCATGCAGATGCGACTGCGGAGAAGATGGCAATGGGGTGGCATCTCGACGGTAAAGTCACGGCCATGGTCGGAACGCACACCCATGCGCCGACGGCCGATGGCAGGATCCTGCCGCGCGGCACGGCGTACCTGACTGACGTTGGCATGACCGGTCCCTATGACTCCGTGCTCGGCATGAAGAAGGACCTGGCGATCAAACGCCTCATGACCGCTACCCCGCACAAATACGAGATCGCTGCGCATGACGTCCGGCTGGCCGCCGTTTTTGTGCAGGCAGATGTCGAGTCGGGCAGGGCGCTCAAGATGGAATCCATGGTGTTTCCGGCGTTCTCCTGAGGCAGTTCCATCATTCGAGACATCTCCCATGCCCGCTACGCTTATTGACGGCAAACCAATTTCTCTGGCGATCAAGGAAGAAGCGAAGAACGAGGCGGCGGAACTCCTGAAGACGCGGGGAATTGTCCCCGGCCTCGCGTTCATTCTGGTCGGCGACGATCCCGCCTCTGAGATCTATGTCCGGTCGAAAGGAAAAACGTGCGCCGAGGTTGGATTCCATTCGGTCACCGAGACACGCCCGGCGGCTACTTCCCAGGCAGAGGTGCTGGACCTCATCGCACGGTTCAATGCGGACCCTTCCATCCACGGCGTCCTTGTGCAGTTTCCCCTCCCGAAGCACATCGATGAAATGAAGGTTATCGAAGCGATCGATTACCGGAAAGATGTCGATGGTTTCCATCCAATAAACGTGGGGAGGCTGGTCATTGGACAACCATGCCTGAGGCCCTGCACGCCGGCAGGCATCCAGGAGATGCTCATTCGGAGCGGGAACGACCCCGGAGGCCGTCACGTTGTCATAGTCGGCCGCAGCAATCTGGTGGGGAAGCCGGTGCTGAACATCCTCCTGCAGAAGCAGCGCGGCGCGAATGCCGTGGCCACGATTGCGCACACTGGCGCCAGGGACATCGCCCGGTACACTCGCGAGGCCGACATCGTTATTGCCGCAATCGGCCGGCCAGGCTTCATTACGGGTTCGATGTTGAAACCAGGCTGCACGGTCATCGATGTCGGTATCAATCGCATCCCCGATTCAACAAAAAAATCGGGCAGCAGGATCGTCGGGGATGTAGAATTCAGCTCGGCCTCTGCGGTCGCGGCTGCCATCACTCCCGTACCCGGCGGGGTGGGGCTCATGACCATAGCGATGCTGATGAAGAACACGGTTTTGGCGGCATCGGGGACGCTGTATGGCTAGGGACAAGGGAAACCCTGAGGAAAACGTTTGGGTAAACTTGATCACACGAATCAAATTGACGAGGAAGTGTCATGACTATTCCCAAATTCAAGAACGAACCATACATCGACTGGTCCAGGAAAGCCAACTGTGACAAACAGGAAGCAGCGCTTGCCAGCGTTCGGAAGGATTTTGGAAAAGAGTACCCGATCGTTGTCGGGAGCGAACGCATCTTTACAGACCGGAAGTTCAACTCCCTCAATCCGTCCAATCCTGCCGAGGTCGTAGGCGTTTTCCAAAAGGGGGATGCCGCTGTCGCGAACAAGGCGATGGAGGTTGCCCTCGCGAAATTCGAGGAGTGGAAGGATGTTCCGGCGACGAAGCGGGCGGAGTACCTCTTCAAGGCCGCCAGGGCAATGCGCAAGCACCGCTTTGAACTGAATGCCGTGGAGATCCTGGAGGTCGGGAAGCCTTGGCCCGAGGCCGACGCCGACGTGGCGGAGGCGATCGATTTTCTAGAATTCTACGGTCGTGAAATGCTCCGGTATGCCGGCGAGCATCCGGTGGTAAAGCTTCCCGGGGAGAAGGGAAGGCTGGTCTATCTTCCCCTCGGCGTCGGCGTTGTCATCCCGCCGTGGAACTTCCCTCTGGCCATACTGGCCGGCATGGCTTCGGCCGCCATTGTTGCGGGGAACACCGTGCTCCTGAAGCCTTCGAGCGACTCTCCGCTTACCGGGTGGATGTTCATGAAGATTATGCAGGAAGTGGGCCTCCCGGACGGCGTGGTGAATTTCGTCTCGGGCCCCGGCGGAGCCGTGGGAGACACGCTCGTCATGCATCCGAAGACCCGCTTTGTTTCCTTCACCGGCTCCAAGGAGGTCGGCATTCACATTAACGAAGTCGCCGCCAAGGTACAGCCGGGCCAGATCTGGCTCAAGAGGGTGGTGGCGGAGATGGGAGGAAAGGACTCCATTATCGTGGACGACGGAGTGGACCTCAATGAGGCAGTGCAGGGGGTGCTGGTGTCTGCCTTCGGCTTCCAGGGACAGAAATGCTCGGCATGTTCTCGTGCCATCGTGCATGAGAAAGTGTATGACAAGTTCGTTGATCTCCTGGCGCGCAAGGTGGATGCTCTGGTCGTGGGGGATGCTGCCGACAGGAAGAATTACATGGGGCCGGTCGTCAACAGCGGATCGCAGGAGAAGATACTGCAGTACATCGACACAGGGGTCGCCGAAGGGGGAAGGCTCGTTGCGGGGGGGACCGCAGTGGGCGATGGAGGGTACTTCATTCGCCCCACGGTCATTGCCGACGTAGCTCCGAAGAGCACGATCAGCCAGGAGGAGATCTTTGGACCCGTGCTGGCGGTGCTCAAGGCAAAGGATTTCGACGATGCATTGCAGATCGCCAATAACACGGAGTTCGGGTTGACCGGCGCCGTGTACAGCAAGAACAAGAAGCATCTGGCGCGCGCTGAAAGAGAATTCTTCGTTGGGAACCTCTACATGAACCGCAAATGCACGGGTGCGATGGTGGGAGCGCATCCGTTCGGCGGGTTCAACATGAGCGGCACCGATTCCAAGGCGGGGGGGAGAGACTATCTGTTGCTCTTCCTTCAGGCCAAGTCGGTGGCCGAGAAAGTAAAAAAATAACCTGAATCCGGGAGAGTCCATGAAAGTCCATGAGTATCAGGCGAAGGAAATCCTGAAGAAATTCAGCGTCGCGGTGCCGAAAGGGAGGGTGGCGTTCTCGATCGACGAAGCGGTGCGGGCGGCGCAGGAGCTTGGCGGCACCGTGTGGGTGGTGAAGGCCCAGATCCATGCGGGGGGGCGGGGCAAAGGGGGAGGCGTGAAAGTGGCGCGAAGTCTGGATGAAGTCCGTCAACGTGCCTCGCAGATTCTCGGTATGGTGCTCGTGACGCACCAGACGGGGCCGGAAGGGAAAGTGGTGCGCCGGCTTCTGATCGAGCAGGGAATCAACATCGCGAGGGAGTTGTACGTCGGCGTGACGCTCGACCGGTCGTCATCCCGGAATGTCGTCATGGCGTCGACGGAAGGGGGGGTCGAGATCGAAAAGGTTGCGGCGGAGACGCCGGAGAAGATCCTGAAGGAATTCGTGGATCGTGCTGCGGGTTTCCAGGCGTTTCAGGCGCGCGCGCTTGCATTCGGGCTGGGCCTGACGGGCGATGCCTTCAAGAATGGTGTACGATTTCTCACCGCCCTCTACCGGGCCTACGAAGAGATGGATTGCTCCCTGGCGGAGATCAACCCGCTTGTGATCACCACGGACGGCTCCGTGCTGGCGCTCGATGCAAAAATGAACTTCGACGACAATGCTCTTGACCGCCATCCGGAGCTGCGCGCCCTCAGGGATCTGGATGAAGAGGAGCCGCTGGAGGTGGATGCGTCGAAGGCAAACCTGAATTATATCAAGCTCGACGGAAATGTCGGCTGTATGGTGAACGGGGCCGGCCTTGCCATGGCCACGATGGACATCATCAAACTTGCGGGAGGGGAGCCGGCGAATTTCCTCGATGTCGGCGGAGGGGCCAGCGCGGAGACCGTCGAAGCCGGTTTCAAGATCATCCTTGCCGATCCCCACGTGAAAGCCGTGCTGATCAATATTTTCGGAGGGATCGTGCGGTGTGACCGCGTCGCCACCGGTGTTGTCGAGGCAACAAAAAAAACCCGGGTCACCGTGCCTGTCGTGGTCCGGCTTGCCGGCACCAACGCAGAACTTGCCGGCGAGATCTTGCGGTCCTCCGGACTGAATTTCCTGGTGGCCGGGAGCCTGAGGGAAGCCGCGGACAAGGTGACCCAGGCGATCCGGAACTGACATCGACAGCGGGAGACTGGTGAAGGATTACGGGACCTTTGAGCCGGTGATCGGGCTGGAAGTGCATGCCCAGATGCTTACGTCGACGAAGGCGTTCTGCGGTTGCTCGACAACGTTCGGGAGCCAGCCGAACACTAACGTCTGCCCCGTCTGCCTCGGCATGCCGGGGAGCCTTCCTGTTCTGAACATCAACCTCGTGGAATGTATCCTTCGCATGGGGCTTGCGGTGCACTGCCGCATCGCTCCCAGGTCCGTCTTTGCCAGGAAGAACTATTTCTATCCCGATCTCCCCAAAGGGTACCAGATCTCACAGTACGAGGAGCCGATCTGCTCGGGAGGCTTTATCGAGCTCGACGAGGAGGGGGGAGGCAGGAGGAAGATCGGCATCACGCGCATCCATATGGAAGAGGATGCGGGGAAATCAATCCATGATGCCGGCGCATCCACGCTGGTGGATGTCAACAGATGCGGCGTGCCGCTCGCTGAGCTCGTCAGCGAACCGGATATCCGCTCGCCCCGGGAAGCATATCTGTTTCTCTTCAGGGTCAGGCAGTTGGTGACCTACCTCGGCATCTGTGACGGGAACATGGAGGAAGGAAGCCTGCGGTGCGATGCGAACGTCTCCGTCCGACGGAAGGGGCAGGCGGAACTTGGGACGAAAACGGAAGTTAAAAACATGAACTCCTTCCGCAACGTGGAGCGGGCACTCACGTATGAAATCGAGCGGCAGATCAGGGTGATCGAGGACGGTGGCAGGGTGGTCCAGGAAACGCTGTTGTGGGATGCGGACCAGAACGTCGCGTTGCCGATGCGGAGCAAGGAGGAGGCACACGATTACCGGTACTTTCCCGATCCCGATCTCGTGCCTGTGCTTGTGGATGAACCCTGGATCCGGCGTGTGGAGCACTCACTGCCTGAACTTCCCGTGCCGCGGCGTGACCGCTTCGTGGAACACCTGGGCTTGCCGCAGTACGACGCGGACATCCTGACGACCGAGAAAGGGATCGCAGACTATTTCGAAGCGGTGCTCAACGATCTGTCCGCACGGATGGGGCAAACGCCGCGTGCGCTTGCCAAGATGGCGAGCAACTGGGTCATGACGGAGGTTCTCCGGGTCGTAAGCGAGCAAAAGATCGCGATAGGCGAGTTTCCCGTTCCTGCCGCCTATCTCGCCGCACTGATCGCGCTGATTCAGGACGGAACGGTCAGCGGGACGATCGCCAAGGATGTGTTTGCCGCTATGCTGGTCTCGCGCGACGAGCCTCGCGCCATTGTGGAACGGGGAGGGCTCGTGCAGGTTTCCGATGCCGGTGCGATCGAAGAGGCCGCCGAGGCGGTGCTCGGTGCCAACGGCCCGCAGGTGGAAAAATATCTGGCAGGAAACCCGAAGATCTTCGGCTTCTTTGTCGGGGAGACCATGAAGCTGATGAAGGGGAAAGGAAACCCGAAGCTGGTGAACGAAGTGTTAAAGAAGAAGCTCGAGGCACGGAGGGGTTGACCTCCTGCCGAAGAGATCAGCACGGGTTATGTCTTTATCGCGACAGCGACGTATCCGAAGCACAAGCAGGTTTTCACGCACCAGGAACCGCGCGGTCAGCGGACCTGAATATTCCACAAACCACTACAGAAGACATCCATGCGAAAAACAGTGATCGCCGGAAATTGGAAGATGTTCAAAGATGTCGAGGAATCGGAAGAACTGCTCCGGAGTGTCAAAGCCCAGGCTGCCTCCGCTCCTCCCTTTGTCACCGTGGTCGTTTGTCCCCCATGTACTTCGCTGCACATCGCCGGAAAGCTGCTCAACGGATCGCCGGTGAAGCTCGGCGCGCAAAATATGTCGGAACATGACGAAGGCGCGTTCACAGGAGAGATATCCTGGAAGATGCTCAAGTCCACCGGATGCGAGTATGTCATCCTCGGCCACTCGGAGCGCCGGCAGTATTATGGTGAGACCGACGGGAAGATCAATCTCAAGGCGAAAAAGGCGCTGGCCAATGGCCTGCTCCCAATTCTCTGCGTCGGCGAAACACTTAAAGAGAGGGAAGGTGGAATCACTGAGCAGATTGTGGCCACACAGCTGAAGGGGGTGCTCGATGGAATTTCTATGGCAGACATGGAGCGCGTGATTATTGCGTACGAGCCCGTCTGGGCCATCGGCACGGGAAAGAATGCCACCCCGGGGCAGGCTCAGGATGTACATGCCCATATCCGGGGATTGATTTCCAAACTTTATTCCAAGGAATTGGCCGACAAGGTCGTGATTCAGTATGGTGGAAGCGTAAAACCTGACAATGCGGCAGAACTTCTCGCGCAACATGACATAGACGGTGCTCTGGTTGGCGGCGCATGCCTCAAAGCAGACTCTTTTGCGGGAATTTTCAAGTCAGCCAGGCAGAAATAGCTTTCTGTTGCATTCCCATCACTTTATGCTTATATTTAGGTGATAGAAATTACTACCTACCCCAGAAGTGGTTACGTCTACTTGGCGAGAAATAAACCCAAATTCAGCCGCCCCCACAGTTTCCAACCGGCTCTTCGAATTGTCGCCTCCGTCGTCCTGTTAGCACTATCGCTTCACACTTCATTCTGTGCGGAATACAAGTTCCTGGAAAGCTCAGGGGCACCTGCAAATCCGATCTCAAACCCGTCTCCAACGAGGATCAGCATTGATCTTCGCGGTCCCTGGGACTACACAATAGACGTCGGTCCATCAGGTACGGTGACACTCCCTTCAGCCTACGACTTTCAGGGCCGCGTCATATTCCAGCGCAGCATTCAGGTTCCTGCTGATGTGGCACAGAAATACCGCTTTCATCTCTCCGCGGACGGCATAAATTACACCAGTGAGCTGACAGTCAATAACGACTTTGTCACGAATCACACCGGTGGCTACACGAGTTTCATTCAGCCGGTTCCCGCACATGCAGTCCAGGGAGACAAGGAGAATCTGCTCCGTATCGTGGTTGGGAACAACCTTGACTTCAGGAGGACTATCCCTCTGAGGCCCTGGCCCTGGGATCCGCGGAACTATGGAGGGGTTGTGCGGAGTCTTTCCCTGCTCGGGACGCCTCCCATTTTCGTCAAGGACGTCACGATCCGGAACGAGTTCGTGGAGAAGGGAACCGCTGCCCACATCACGGTCCAGGCGACCATTGACGCCAAACAACCATCGATAACGGAGACTCCGGAGGCGGCAGAGACGCCGGGGTCGTACGGCTTCTATTATGACGTGTTGGACAAAATCTCAGGCATCCTGGTGGGACGGAGCGCGTTCACGCCCGTGAGTGCATCTGAGACAGGGTCATGGATCGGCAAAGGGGAGACAACCGTCCCAAGTCCGAAGGTCTGGTCTCCGGATGCGCCCGAGCTCTATCTGATGCGATGTTTCCTGGTGAAGGGAACCGCAAAAGAGAACAGCGTTGTTGATGAGTACGACCTCTCGGTGGGGATCCGGACCTTGGCTGTGGAGAACGGACACATCCAGTTGAACGGGAAAAGGATCGTGCTGAAGGGGGTGATCTGGAATGAAGACTACCCGGCCGGCGGCAATGCGCTGACAGATGAGCTGATGGAAAAGGACGTCGCGCTGATCCGGAATCTCGGCGCCAACGTCATTCGCTTCATCAACCACCCACCGCATCCTTACATGCTCGATCTGTGTGACCGGTACGGACTCTTGGCCATGGAGGAGATCCCGCTGGTCCATCCGCCCGGACAGGTTCTTGCCGATGAAGGGTATGTTGATCTGGCGGGGAGCATGCTCCGTGAGATGATCCTCCGGGATCGGAATCATCCTTCTGTCCTGGCCTGGGGTCTTGGTGACGAGCTCGAGTCGACCCACCCGGCAACGCGAAGCGCCGTGGAGCGCCTTGTGAGCCTGTCGCATTCGTTGGATGGGCGTCCCACCTATTATGGTGCCTCGTTGCTGCGGAATGACATCTCCAGTACCCTTGTGGACATTGCTGCGCTCAATCTTCAATCGAACGACCTTCATGACTGGAAAGCCGGCCTTGAGGCGTGGCGGGCCGGCCATCGTGGGCAGCCAGTCATCGTGGCGAAGTTCGGGACCGAAGTACAGCATGAGAACCGGCGCGGGACGAACGACCCGCTGTCGCAGGAGGCTCAGGCACGCTTTTATCTGCAGCGGTTCGAGGTTCTCCGCTCACTGGACTATGATGGCGGCATCATCTGGGCGTTCAACGATTGGCGGGGCGATCGCCCGTCGCTCACGGTGATGTCGGGAGACCCCTGGGTCCACACCCTCGGGCTGGTCAATTCTGTACGCGAGAAGCGGCTTGCCTATGAAGCGGTCCGGTCGATTTTCCACGGCGAGAAATTCGTGGCCCTGCCGATCGGGGGACGCCCGTCGGGGGCGCCAATCATTTATGTGCTTGCCGGTTTCGCCGTCCTTGTCGGCGTTGCGTATGTCTACAACATGAGCCGGCGCTTCCGGGAGAGTTTCAACCGCTCGTTGATGAGCTCGTATAACTTCTATTCCGACGTGCGGGACCAGCATACGGTGTCGTTCCTGCTAACCACGCTCCTCGGCGTGGTGGTTTCGCTGGGAACGGCCATTACGGTGTCCAGTGTTCTCTTTCACTTTCGTGGCAACGCCTTCCTGGACAATTTACTTTCCATTCTCCTGGTATCGGATGCGATCAAGGCAGAGGTGGTGAAGGTCATCTGGAATCCGCTGAAGGCGATCGGTTTTATTACGGCGGCAGTGTTTGTGGGGCTGGTGTTGATCACTGTGGCGGTCTACATCGCGCGGTTGTTTTTCAAAATGCGGATCTACCCCAGCCACGCCTATGCGGTCACGATGTGGTCCGCTGCTCCGCTGGTGGCATTCATACTCATCGGCATGGTCCTTTACAGGATCCTCGACAGCCCCGAGTATGTTCTTCCCGCTCTCGTACTTGTGGCCGCCATCCACTTCTGGGTTTTTCTCCGGATGTTGAAAGGCATGTCGATCGTGTATGATGTGCTGCCGCTGAAGATGTACGCATTTGGCATTGTCTCGCTGCTCTGTGTGTTCGCTGTCGTGTTCGTATATTATGACGCTACAGTGTCCGCGCCGATGTACCTCTCCTATATGTATCATATGTTGACGAACAGCCTTTAGACGGGACGGGCCCGGGCCGCATGTATCTCTCAAAGCTTGAAATAATCGGGTTCAAGTCGTTCGCACAGAAAGTGAACCTCGCCTTTGACAGCGGCATCTCGGCCATTGTCGGTCCCAACGGATGCGGTAAGACGAACATCGTTGATGCAATCCGGTGGGTGCTTGGCGAGCAGCGCTACAGCGCCCTGCGCAGCGAGAAGATGGAAGATGTCATCTTCAACGGTACAAAGGCGCGCAAAGCTCTCGGCATGGCCGAAGCTTCGCTGGTCATTGAAAACACCAAGGGCATCCTTCCCTCCGAATATACCCAGGTCACCATCGGCCGGCGTGTGTACCGTTCCGGCGAGAGCGAGTACCTGCTGAACAAGACCCCCTGCCGCTTGAAGGACATCCTGGACCTCTTCATGGACACCGGGATGGGCGCGGATGCCTACTCGGTGATCGAGCTGAAGATGATCGAGGTGATCCTGAGCGACAAGACGGACGAGCGGCGCCGGCTCTTTGAGGAAGCTGCAGGGGTTACCAAGTACAAGCACCGCCGGAAGGCCGCCTACAGGAAGCTGGAAAGCGTCCAGGCAGACCTGGTCCGTGTCAACGATATTGTCGTCGAGGTCCAGAAGGCAGTCAGTTCGTTGGAGCGCCAGGCCCGGCGGGCCGAGCAGTACAACGAGGTGCGCACGCGGCTGCGGATGCTTGAGATCGACCTGATGGAACGGGAATATGCCCAGTTGATTTCCCGGATCGAACCGCTGACCGCGAAGCTGGCGGCGCTGAATCTGGACAAATCGCGTATCGATGTGGACCTCTCCCGGGGCGAACAGGAGCTGGAACAGCTCCGCACGCAGCTCCTGGAACGCGAAAAACGTGTGGCGGAAGCGCAGCGCGACGTAAGCCTGCACCGGGAGAAGATCAACCGTGTGGAGCAAGGCACCATGGTCGCGGCGGAGCGCATCCGTGCCTACGGCGCCAATCTGCAGCGCTTTCAGCAGGAACAAGTGGACCTGGGGCAGCAGCGGGAACAGGTCGAGCGTTCCCGGGCCGGCCTGTGCCAACACATCGCGGAACTGGAAATCCAGGAAGCGCGGACAGTGGAAGAGCTCGGGCAGAAACAAGCGGAGCTTGCGGCCTTCGAGGCACGGCTGGATCAGAAGAAGAAGGAACTCCAGTCCCTGAACGAACAGACCATCGCCCTCGTGCACGAGATCGCCGAACGGCAGACGGAGCATGACCGGAAGCGCGGTCAGGTCGACCATCTGGCCGGTCGTTCGGCGCATGCCGCGGAGGAAATCGCGGCCTATGGCGACGAGATCACGCGGCTTGACGAATCCATCGCCGCACTGACAGCGGAAGACCGGCAGCTTCGGCGCTCGTTCACCGAGGCGGAAATGCGGACCTACGCTGCCGAAGCGGCAAAAAAGGAGCTCGTGGCCAGGGTGGAAGAGCTCCAGCGGAAGGAAATGGAAGCCCGTGCCGAGCTCGAGCGCCAGCGCTCCCGCATCGACTTTCTCAAGGGCCTCATTGAAAGCCGCGAAGGGTTGTCCGAGGGGTCGCGCTATCTTGCCTCCACGGACAAATGGAAGCCTTCTCGCAATGTTCCCCTGGCGGATGCGATCAATGCCGAGGAGCGATACCGCACGGCAATCGAGGCTGCGCTCGGTGAATATATGGGGCTGGTGGTTGTGGACAGCGCTGCGGATGCGGAGGCCGGCATTGTGCTCCTGAAAGAAGACCAGCGGGGAAAAGCGACATTTGTCTGTCTGGACCGGATGCCCGAGATCTCGAGGCGGATTTCGCTCCCGTCCATTGCCGGCGTCCTGGGGTGGGCATCCGATCTTGCCGGGTTTGAGCCGGTATTCGAGCCGTTGTTCCGGTATGTCCTCGATCGTGTTCTTGTGGTGGACACGGCGGCAACAGCGCGTCGGGTCGCCGCCGCATGGTCGGGTGTCCGTTGTGTCACGCTGGATGGGGAAGTCATGACCGGGGTCGGGATCACCCGGGGAGGGAGCCGGCGCATCGATGAAGGCGGCATGATCGGCAAGCGCGAACAGATCGAAGAACTGCAACGCGGCAGTGTCGCAACGGAGAAGCAGGTAAACGCACTCTCCGTCTCCCGGGAGGAAACCCTGCGCGAACACGATGCGATCGATCTGAAACAGCTCACTGACGCCGTGAAAAGCATCGAGAAAGAGATGAACGGCGTCGAGATGCGCATTGCCCAGCTGGCGTTCGAAAAGAAACGCGCCTCCGATGTGATAGCCCGGAACACCGAAGATGTGGAAGAACTGGCGGCGGAATCCGCCGGGCTTCAGGAGGCGTTGGCCCGGGGCTTGCCGGATCTGGAGGCACAGAAGGCCCGTCAGAGCGAAGTCGAGCGGATGACCGGTGCGGCTGCTCACGAGCTCCAGTCGCTGGAAGAGGAATGGAACGTGCTCTCCAAGGGGGTCACCGATCTCGGGATTGCCGCTGTCCAGGTCCGCGGAGAACTGCAGAATGCCCATAACGACCTCGAACGGGCCGAGCAGACGACCGGCGACATCCTTGAAGCCGTGGAGAAGCGGAAATCGGACATCCTGACCACGGAAGAGGAGATCGGTTCAACCGAGCTTTTCGTCGACGAGAATTCACGGGTTCTGGAGAGCCTGCATCAGGAGCTTGCCAGTGTGGAAGTGCGCAGGACACGGGAGGAGGAGGCAACCGCCGGGGTTCGGGAAGAGATTCACCGCATCGAGCTGGCCATCAAGGACCAACGCCGGACGCATGACGACTCCATGCGAGTGACGCACGAGCACGAGTTGCAGCTGCAGGACCTCCGCGCGAAAGCCGAGCACATCAAGGCCCGTGCCCAGGAAGAGTTCGAATTCTCGGTGGAGCTCAAGACCTATCCCGCCGAAGAGTTCATCGACTTTGCCGCGCTGCGTGAAGAGATCCCCGCGCTGCGCGACAAGATCAAATCGCTCGGAAACATCAACTTCGCCGCCTTCGAGGAATACCAGGCCGAGAAGCAGCGGTATGAGTTCCTTTCCACACAGCGGCAAGATCTGCTCGAAGCCGAGAAAACGCTGCTGGAGACCATTGCGCAGATCAACGCGACGGCACAGGCGAAGTTCCTGGAGACCTTTGCCCAGATCCGGACGAACTTTATCGAGACATTCAAGAGCCTCTTCGATCCGGGAGATGAATGCGACCTGAAGCTGGAGGAGAATGTGGATCCTCTCGAGGCAGGGATCGAGATCGTCGCAAAGCCGCGCGGCAAACGCCCGACATCGATCGACCTGCTCTCCGGCGGGGAGAAGACCCTGACGGCTATTGCGCTGCTGTTCGCGATCTACCTGGTCAAGCCGAGTCCCTTCTGTATTCTCGACGAAGTGGACGCGCCGCTGGACGACGCGAACGTGGACCGGTTCACGCGCATCCTGAGGAAATTCTCCAACAACACGCAGTTCATCGTCGTGACGCATAACAAGCGGACCATGGAGGCGGCCAGCGCGCTGTATGGCGTCACCATGGAGGAGGAGGGGATCTCCAAGATTGTGACCGTGCGATTCAACCAGGGGGCACAGGTGAAATCGGCCGCCCTGGCCACAGGATGAGACCATGGCCGTGAAGCTCTTCGTGGACTTTGATGGAACCATCACGACCCATGACGTCGGAAACATCCTTTTTCGGAAGTTTGGCGGGGCGGTCTGTGATTCGTTCATTGCCGACTACCACGCGGAGAAGATCTCGGCGCAAGAGTGTTTTCGCCGGGAGGCTGCCGCGGCCGGCAGCATTCTCCCGTCCGACCTGAATGCGCTGCTGGACCGGCAGAGCATTGACCCGGGATTCAAGAATTTTGTCGACTTTTGCAGGCTCCGGGCTATTGAATTCCACATTGTCAGCGACGGGCTCGACTACTATATCGACCGCGTGCTCCGGGCTCACGGGATACGGGACGTATCGTACGTCGCCAATGCCGCATCGCTCGAGCCAGCAGGCGCGGACGGGCGGACGATTCTCTCCCTCAGTTTTCCTCACAGCGATAGTGTGTGCGACCGTTGCGCTTGCTGCAAGAGGAATTTCATGCTGACACACGCCGGTGATGATGATATCATCGTGTTCATCGGGGACGGATATTCCGACCGGTGCCCCGTGCAGTATGCGGATATTGTCTTTGCCAAAAAGGATCTTCAGCACTTTTGCCAGCGGGAGAATATTTCCTACTACCTGTATGCGTCGTTCCACGACGTGACCGATCGTCTTACCGAGCTCCTTGCCCGGCGCCAGCTGCGCACGCGCCGGAGAGCGGAACTCAAAAGGAAGGACGCATTTGCGCGTGAAGCCTGACAACGACATTCGGCGGTGGATCTTCCGCATGCGCAGCTACACACCGCTCCCGTTCCTGCTTGTCATGGTGATTTTTGCACGGCCGACCATCGCCAGCCTCTTCGCCGGCTTCGCGGTCGTGGTCCTCGGAGAAATGATCCGGTTCTGGGGAGTCTCGATCGCAGGTTCCGAGACGAGGACGACAGGGAGGGTAGGAGGGACATTCCTGATTACTAACGGGCCGTTTGCTCACGTTCGCAATCCGCTGTACCTCGGCAACATGCTGATGTATGCGGGGATCGGTGTCATGTCGATGGCCCTCTTTCCCTGGCTGCTGATCGCTGCAATCATCTGGTTCTATGTGCAGTACCACATGATCGTGACCAACGAAGAGGAGTATCTTCGAGGGCAGTTCGGCAGCGAATATGCCGAGTATTGCGGGAACGTCAGGCGATTTCTCCCCCGTTTGAGTCCTTACAGGCCGTCCACGCCGTCTCCGAAGAACGTCAACCCGGCTGAAGGACTGGCCTCGGAACGGCGCACGCTCCAGGCAATTGTCCTGGTGGTGAGCGCGATCGTGATCATCTATGTTGTCCGGCTCCAGGGATGAGCATGCTCCGTCGGGTCCTGATGATAGCAGGAGAGGCGTCCGGAGATCTGCACGGTGCAGGGATCGTGCGTGAGCTGAAACGCCGGGAACCCCGCGTTGAGGTCTACGGGATCGGCGGCGACAATATGCGGCGTGAAGGAATGGACCTGGTTTTCCACATCACAGGGCTTGCGTTTATGGGCTTCGCGGAAGTGGTCAAGAATCTCTCCACGATCCGGAACGTCGAGAAAAAGATGGAGGCCCTCCTGGAGAGCCGCAGGCCCGATGTGGTGGTGTTGATCGACTATCCGGGCTTCAATCTCCGGTTTGCGCGGCGCGCCAAACGGCGGAATATACCGGTGCTCTACTATATCAGTCCGCAGGTGTGGGCCTGGAACATGCGGCGTGTGAAGAAGATGAAACAGTGCGTGGACAGCATGAAGGTGGTATTCCCTTTCGAAGTGAACATCTATCGGAAGGAAGGGATCGACGTGGAATTCGTCGGGCACCCGCTCGTCGAAAGCCTTCAGCCTCCATGTCTGAAGGAAGAATTCTTTCGCAGGCACGGTCTCGACCACCGTAAGAGGCTGCTCGGACTCTTCCCTGGAAGCCGGATGCAGGAGATTGAAAACATCCTTCCGGTCATGCTTGCTGCTGCGGAGAAGCTGCGCACGACGCGCGATCTGCAGGTGGCCGTGGGGATAGCTCCGAATCTCGGAGCAGCTTCCCTCGCTCCCTATCTGCGGGCGTTTCCGTCGGTCGCGGCGCTCGAACACGCAACACACGATCTGATGCGCTGGTCGGACGCCGCCATTGTGACGTCAGGAACGGCCACGCTGGAAACGGGATGGTTCGGGACGCCCATGGCCGTCGTCTACAAGACGTCCCCTGTGACGTTTTTCATCGGCCGCCTGCTGGTGGATGTACCGTACATCGGGCTTGTGAACATCGTCGCGGGAAAGAAAGTAGTGCCGGAGTTCATCCAGCACGAGATGACCGCGGAAAATCTGGTGGGCGCCATCGGGAAGGTACTCGATGATCCCGTGTACGCCGAGAGCATGCGCCGGGACCTCGGTGTCATCAGGGAAAAGCTGGGCGGCCCGGGTGCTTCCGGGCGCGTGGTGGACGGAATTGTTGCTCTTGCGGAGGCCGCATGATGAGGCGCTTGATGGCCGCGGCGGTGTTGCTGTTCGCGTTCTTCTTTTCGTCGTGCACGACAGGCAAGGAGGCGACAGTCACGCCCCGTTCCAACGTGGGGACCGAGGTAAATCTGGATCTGCGAGGGCACGCGTTCTATACGCTCGGTGAGTTTGACAGCGCCGCTGCCGTTTTTCAGCGCCTGTTGAAACTGGACCCGGAAAACAAGATTGCCTTGAGGGACCTTGGGAACATGCAGTATGACCTGGCGACGATGGACAATGACGAAAAAAGCCCGTCACGGATCGAGCACCTGCGCACATCCCGGCGGTACTATGCGCAGCTCGAACAGCTCGGAGAACACGATCTTGAACTCTATGACCGGCTCTGTGAAACTTCTCTCGCGCTGCGAGACAACAAGGGTTTTCTGTCGTACGCCAAAGAAAGCGCCGGACGCTACCCGTTTGACCGCCAGTACCATAATCTTGGCCTGGCCTATTTTGATTTCGGCGACTATCAAAGTGTGATCAAGGTTGAAAAGGAAGCAATCGAGAAATTCAAGACGTCTCCCTATTTGAGCTCGTATTATCGCCAGTTGGGGCGTGCCTACATGAAGGTGGACCGGGATCAAACGGCGGAGCGCATACTGGAAGAGGGCGTCGATATCGCCAACATGCGGCTGCAAGGCCGGGCCGAGCCTGATGATTATCGCCGCCTGATGGAAGATAAAACGGGCATGCTGCTTTCGTTGAAACGTCTCTACCAGACGTATCACAAGGAGGACAAACTCAAAGCGGTGGAGCGCCAGCTGCTTGAAGCAGGATATACAGGGCACCAGCGTGAGTAACGCGGCATTGATGAAGAAGCTGCTTATTCCGTTTTCGTGGCTGTATGGATTGGCGGTTATGGCCAGGAACCGGGCGTACGACCGGGGGTGGTTCCGGCAGGAGTCGGCCGGGGTTCCGGTACTCTCCGTGGGCAACATCACGGTGGGAGGGACAGGGAAGACCCCCCTCGTGGAGTACCTTGTTCGGTACCTGGTTGCAGCAGGAAAACACCCCGCCATCATCAGCAGGGGATATCGCAGGCGATCGAATGGTGTCGTGGTAGTGTCGGATGGAAGATCGATGCAATCGGATGCGGCCATGGGGGGCGATGAGCCGGTCCAGATGGCCCGGAAGCTCGGTACGGTGCCCGTGGTCGTGGCCGAGAGAAGGATCTCGGCGGCACGGGTTGCCGTGCGTGATTTTCATGCAGATGTGCTTGTTCTCGATGATGGCTATCAACATCGTTCATTGAAACGGGATTTGAATATTCTGGTCCTGGACGCGCGGAAGGATCTGACACGAGAGCCAATGTTGCCGGCGGGGTTTCGCCGGGAGCCTCTCTCGGCGATACGCCGCGCAAGTCTGGTTATCCTCTCGAAAGTCGATCCTGCCGCCGCGCCTGTGCGGTGGCTGGACTCGCTCGCATCGTACCTCCCCGGGCCACCGGTCTTGAGCGGGGTTATCCCGGCAGGTATCTACCGGCTCCTGGATCACGAGGAGATCAGCGTGGCTGAGATCCTTGAAGATCCTGTCCTGGCATTCAGCGGCGTTGCGGATCATGCGGGATTTCTCCATTCGCTCCAGGGGCTTGGCGTGACCATAGCAGAAGACGTACGTTTTCAGGACCACCACCGGTACAATCGCGGCGATGCGCTCCGGCTGAGAGAAACCCTGCGCGCGTCGGGGGCGGCTCTTCTCGTGACGACGGAGAAAGATGCTGTGCGGATCGAAGCAGAGCCGGCGCTCAAGGACTTGCTCCTGGCGGCGGCGCCGGTGTATGTGGCGCGGGTGGAGGTCGAGATTCTGGACGGGGACGAACGGCTTCGTGCCGCGATCGATGCTTGTGTGGGAGGGGGACCACGATGATCATTGGCCTGACAGATCCGATGAAGGAAGGGCCGACGCTTGAACTGTACATCGGCTGGATCAAGGGGAATGATCCGGACACAGAGGTCCGTGTGTTCTCATACACCAGCGGGAATGCCAGCGAGCTCGCGGTGTGCGATGCCCTGGTGCTCAGCGGAGGAAACGACGTCCATCCGGGATTGTACGGACGGATGGATGCCTGGGAGAAGACGAAAGACGTTGACGAGCGTCGAGACCGATTCGAAATTGACATCATTCACGCCGCGCTCACAGCGCACCTTCCCGTACTGGGAATCTGCCGGGGAGCGCAGATCTTCAACGTTGCGCGGGGCGGAACGCTGGTCCCTGACCTGCAATCCGCGGGCTACGAGGACCACCGCCGCGGGTTGCGGAGCGATAACGTCCATGGTATTACAATTACCCCGGGCTCGGGGCTTCGCGCAATTCTCGGGCAAGATGCGGCCGAAGTGAATACGTCGCATCACCAGGCGATCGAACGCCCGGGAGAAGGAATGAGAATCACTGCCAGGTCCTCAGACGGCGTCGCGGAGGCGGCAGAGTGGGAGCAGCCGGAAGGTAAATCATTCCTGTTGCTGGTCCAGTGGCATCCGGAACGCATCCACGATGGCGGGAATCCGGCCTCAGCCAATATCCGTCATTCTTTGTTCACTCACATAAGACCAACACCATATCACCAAATCTAAGGATCAACCATGAAAAAGTACGTTTATTTCTTCGGGAAGGGTAGGGCTGAAGGGCGGGCGGACATGAAGGCGTTGCTTGGCGGAAAAGGCGCCAACCTCGCCGAAATGACCAACATCGGCCTGCCCGTCCCCGCAGGCTTTACCATTTCCACGGAAGTGTGCACCTACTATTACGACAACAAGAGCAAGTATCCGAAGTCCCTGACAGGTGAAGTGAAAGCCGCATTGAAGAAGGTCGAATCGGCCATGGGCGCAAAGCTGGGCGACGTGAAGAATCCCCTGCTGGTCTCGGTCCGTTCCGGCGCGCGCGCTTCGATGCCCGGAATGATGGACACGATCCTCAATCTGGGGCTGAACGACACCGTCGCCGAGGGCCTGATCAAGAAGACGAACAACAGGCGCTTCGTGTACGATTCCTACCGGCGGTTTGTGCAGATGTACGGCGACGTCGTGTTGGGCCTGAAACCGGTCCACAAGGATGAGATCGATCCGTTCGAGGTGATTATCGAAGCGAAGAAGAAGGAAAAAGGAGTCCATCTGGACACCGAGCTTGATGCCGCTGATCTGGCCGACCTGGTCGGAAAATTCAAACGGGCCATCAAGGACCGCACGGGACATAACTTCCCGGAAAACCCGATGGATCAGCTCTGGGGCGCTGTGGGGGCGGTGTTCGGGTCATGGAACAACGACCGGGCCATTGCGTACCGCAAAATGTATGACATCCCGGACTGGTGGGGGACGGCGGTCAACGTGCAGTCGATGGTGTTCGGGAACATGGGCGAAGACTCGGGGACCGGCGTTGCCTTCACGCGCGACGCTGCGACCGGCGAGAACAAGTTCTACGGCGAGTACCTGATGAACGCGCAGGGCGAAGACGTCGTGGCCGGCACCCGCACGCCGCTCCCGATCGCGCAGCTCGCCGAGCAGAACCCCAGGATCTACGGACAGCTTGAGCGGATCCGCAAGACCCTGGAGAAGCACTATCACGATATGATGGATATCGAGTTCACCATTCAGCAGAACAAGCTGTACATGCTCCAGTGCCGCGTCGGCAAGCGGACGGCGTTTTCCGCGATCAAGATCGCCGTGGACATGGTGAGCGAGAAACTGATCAGCGACAAGGAAGCGCTTGCGCGTGTCGAGCCCGACCAGCTGAACCAGCTCCTCCGGCCGATCTTCGACCTGAAGGAGAAGGAGACCGCCATCAAGGGAGGGCGCCTGCTGGCGAAGGGGTTGAACGCAGGTCCGGGCGCCGCGTCCGGCCGGGTTGTGTTCAACGCTCCCGACGCGGAGGAGTGGAAACGCCGCGGCGAGAAGGTTATCCTCACCAGGATCGAGACCTCGCCCGAGGACATCAAGGGCATGGACGCCGCCGAGGGTATCCTGACGGCCCGCGGCGGAATGACGTCGCACGCCGCTCTCGTGGCCCGGCAGATGGGAAAGGTCTGTGTTGCGGGATGCTCCGCGCTGGAGATCGATTATGCCACTCATACGATGAACGTCAAAGGCCGGGTCATCAGGGAAGGGGACTGGATCTCGCTTGACGGCACGACCGGGGAAGTGCTTGAAGGAAAGGTCGCGACCAAGGCTTCCGAGGTCCTGCAGGTGTTGGTCGAGAAGACGCTGGCCCCGGAGGATGCTCCGGTCTATCAGCTGTACGCGAAGCTGATGGCGTGGGCAGACAAGTACCGCCGGCTGAAGATCCGTACGAACGCGGACCAGCCTGACCAGGCTCTCAACGCGGTAGCATTCGGCGCAGAGGGCATCGGCCTGTGCCGTACTGAACACATGTTCTTCGGCGAAGGGAAGATCGGACCGATGCGCGAGATGATTCTCGCCGACACGGTCGAGGCGCGCAAGACGGCATTGGCCAAGCTGCTGCCGTTGCAGCGTGCGGACTTTGAGGGGATCTTCGAGGCCATGAACGGCCGGCCGGTCACCATCCGGACGATCGATCCGCCGCTCCACGAGTTTGTGCCTCACGAGGAAGCCGCGCAGCGTGAGCTCGCAGGGCAGATGGGCATCAGCTACGAAAAGGTGCACCAGCGTGTCGAGAGCCTTCACGAGTTCAACCCGATGCTCGGGTTCCGGGGCTGCCGTCTGGGCATCATCTTCCCGGAGATCACCGAGATGCAGTCCCGCGCGATCTTTGAGGCCGCAGCGAACGTACAGAGCAGAGGCATCAAAGTGGAGCCGGAGGTGATGATCCCGCTCGTGGGCAACGTAAAGGAGCTTGCGAACCAGGAGAAGATCGTACGGCAGGTTGCTGGAGAGGTCATGAAGGAGAAAGGGGTGAAGTTCAAGTACCTCGTCGGCACCATGATCGAGATCCCGCGCGGCGCGTTGACCGCCGACGAGATCGCCCAGGTGGCGGAATTCTTCAGCTTCGGCACAAATGACCTGACCCAGACGACTCTGGGGGTCAGCCGCGATGATGCGGGCAGATTCCTCATTCCGTACGTGGAGATGGAGATCTACCCGAAAGATCCGTTCGAAGTGCTCGATCGGACAGGTGTGGGCGGGCTGATGAAGATCGCCATCGAGAAAGGGCGTTCCGTGCGGCCGGATCTGAAGGTCGGCATCTGCGGCGAGCATGGAGGCGAGCCTTCCAGCGTGGAGTTCTGTCATCAGATCAACCAGAACTACGTAAGCTGCTCGCCGTTCCGCGTACCGATCGCGCGGCTGGCGGCAGCACGCGCGGCGCTGGCCGACGGCGTGGCGCCCCGGGCAAAGACCGCCGCGAAGAAGCGGGGAAAGAAAAAGAGCCGCCGATAATCGGCGGTGCTCTTGCCGTTTTCCGCCGGACGATTCCCCACCCCGTTTGTCGGGGTGGGGAACGGCGGCGGGAGCTGAGCATTCATTCTTGAGGAGTCTACGACGATGAAGCTTTCCGATTTCAGGTATCCGCTCCCGCGGAACCTGATCGCCAAATATCCTGCAAGCCCGCGCGATACCGCACGGCTGATGGTGATCAACCGGGCGGACGAATCCATCACCAGCAAGAAGTTCTCGGATATCCTTCAGTATTTCAAGAAGGGGGACTGCCTGATCGTGAACGAGACCAAGGTCTTTCCGGCACGGCTGTTCGGCAGGAAAGAAAAGACCAACGCGAAGATCGAGGTCTTCCTGCTTCGCGAGCTGAACAAGGAAGAGAACATCTGGGATGTGATCGTCGATCCCGCCAGAAAGGTGCGGATCGGCAACAAGATCTTCTTTGATGACGGCAAACTCTGGTGCGAGGTCATTGACAACACCACGTCGCGCGGGCGGACGGTCCGTTTCAACGTGACGGGAGATTTTTTCAAGATCATCGACCGCATCGGGAAAATGCCCCTGCCATATTACATCAAGCGCGACCCGACCGAGAAGGACAAGGAGTCGTACCAGACGGTCTTCGCGCGCGTGGTCGGGGCAGTTGCGGCGCCGACGGCGGGTTTGCATTTCTCCAAGCGTCTCCTTGCGGGGCTCAAACGCAAGGGGGTCAAGGTCGTTCCGGTGGTGCTCCATGTGGGCCTCGGCTCGTTCCGGCCCGTGGAGGTGGAGGACCTGACGAAGCACAAAATGGACTCGGAGTACTATGAGATTCCCGAAAGCACCGTGGATGTGGTCAACAAGGTCATTGACAGCAAGGGAAACGTCTTCGTGGCCGGCACCAGCACGTGCCGGGCAGTGGAATCCTGCGTCACCACGGATGGCCACCTGAAGCCGAACAGGGGGTGGACGGACAAGTTCATCTTCCCGCCGTACGATTTCAAGATCGCCGACAGGTTGATCACGAATTTTCATATGCCCGAGTCGACGCTCCTGATGCTTGCCGCCGCTTTTGCCGGCCGCGACCTGATCATGCGCGCCTACAAGAAGGCCATCAAAGAAGGATACCGGTTCTTCAGCTACGGCGACGCGACCCTGATCCAGTGAGCCGGCCCGCCCCTCGGGAGTGCCCATGAAGATCGTTGTCCTGGTGCTTCTGAACATCGCGATCATCGGTACGTTCGTCTGGCTGTTCCGCAAGAAAGATCTGCTCTCGTATTTCAGCGGAGGCCGGTGGTGGCTCACATGGCTTTCGATCGCAGTGATCACGTTGATGGACGAATTGACGTCCATCTTCTACGCACCGAGCGAAGCCTGGCGGTTCATCGGGTTCCACGCCATTGCGTTCATCGCCATCACTTCCCTGCTCATGCGCTTTCTCTCCATGCGCATGGTCGAGATCGCCGAAATCCTGGAACACCATAACATCAAGGGGGGAGGCGTCTACTCGTTCTCGTACCTTGTTCTGGGGCCGACGCTGTCGTTCATTGCCGTCGCCTCGATCATGGTGGATTATGTGCTGACCGCCTGTATCTCTACCGTCAGCGCCGTGGAAAACGGCCTTACCTTCATGACTCTCTCCGGCACGACGAAACTCGTGCTCCAGTTCGCCATTGTCTGGGGGATTGCGGGCCTGAACATCCTTGGCATCAAGGAAAATGCCCGTTTCACGTTCGGGATTTTCTTCGTCGTCGCGCTCGTTCTGCTCACCCTGCTGGCGTCGGCACTGTTCGAGTCGTCCTCTGCCTCCTGGGCGACCATCGGCCACAGCTTTGTCTCGATCAACACCCAGGGATCCGGCCAGGGGATCTTCGGCGGGTTCTGGTTCGTCATCATCGGCATTTCCAGTTGTATCCTCGCCTATTCAGGGATCGAGTCGGTCGTACAGACCGCGGGACTGGTAAAAAGCTGGCGGGATATAGGCAAGGCGTACATCTTTCTGGCGGTGACGACGGGAATTTTCACCCCCCTTATTTCGGCGCTTGTGCTCAGTTCGGGCATCAACGCGGCCGAACATGAGACTAACCTCCTGACGGAGTTCGGGAGGCAGTTAAACGGGGTCTACTTTGGATTGCTGGTCGGCGCCGCGGCGAGCGTGGCGCTCGTCATGGCCGTGAATACGGCGTACGTGGCGTCCAGCGAACTCATCGAGCGTGTGGCGCACCGCTACAACTTCACGTGGATCATCAAGACCAACAACCGCCAATCGCTCTATCGCGTCCACATGCTCAGCGCAACCTTCTTCTCCTGCATCATCCTGCTCACGGGGGGAAGCCAGAAGCTTCTGGCCGAGATGTACGCACTGGGCCTCGTTGCCAGCTTCACGATCAATATGGGAAGCCTTCTCATCTATCGGTACTTCACCGGCACGAAGGAGATCCGCGCGTTCAACACCTCCCGTTTCGGGACGCTGCTGGTGTTCATCATCCTTGGCTCTTGCCTTGTGTACCTTTCAATCACCAAACCCTATGGCCTCGCACTCTGGCTGAGCGCCACGGTGTTCTTCCTGATCGTCGGGATCCGCGTGGCAAAACACCGGGCCCCGGAGAATATCCAGGTCGCGCAGACCGACAGCCCGCTGCAGATGGTGTTCTCCCTTGCGGAAACCTCATCGGACGTCCTGCATATCTACTTCAAGAGGCCGCTGGAAAGCGGGTCAATGCCGGATCCCCACGTGGCGTTCGTCAGTTTCTATTCGCCGCGACAGGGCATCCCGGCGCGGCTTGCGCCGAACCACTTCCGTTTTGCCTACACGCGTGCGTCCCTTTTTGACAGCATCATTGAACTGCTGTATGTGTTGAAGTATGAACTGCCGGATCGGCAGATCACCATTCACTTCGGATGGCCGCTCTCGTCGTGGCTGGACCGGTTCTCGATTGGCGTGATGGTCTTCAGCATCATGCGGCTTCCCCGGTTGTTCCCCGAATACAATTTCGTCATAGAGTACTTTGGAAAGAAACATGCCTGAGATACGGCGCAAGCTTCCGGCCGGAAAGAAGACCGCGGACGTGGGAGTCGTCATCGCTGCCGGCGGAACGGGCCGGCGTATGGGCGGACCGCTTCCCAAGCAATACCTCCGCCTGGGGGACCGCTCCATCCTTGAGCGCACGCTCGCGCTTTTCAATGCTCATCCGGAAGTCCGGGAGATCGTGGCCGTCGTTCCGCAGCCGCACCTGGAACGCACCGCATGGATCGTTCGCCGCGGAAGCCTTGGGAAGGTCATGCGTGTTGTCGCTGGCGGGAAGGACCGGCAGGAATCCGTCTGGAACGGCCTGAACGCTTTCCGCGGATCGCCCGGAGTGGTCCTGGTGCACGATGCCGTGCGTCCCCTGGTACGCAGGCGGGTAATCGATGCCGTGATCGGCCAGGCGCGCCGCCATGGTGCGGCAGTAGCAGGCGTTCGCGTGAAGGATACCATCAAGGTGGAGGGAAGGAAGGGATTCTTCACGAAGACGCTGGACCGCGGCAAGCTCTGGTCGATACAGACGCCCCAGGGATTCAGCTTCAGTCTGGTATACGCGGCGCACAAGAGAGCGCGCACATCCGGTTTCATCGGCACCGATGATGCTTCGCTGTTGGAACGTTCGGGGCGCAGGATCAAGATCGTCGAAGGGGACTACGACAACGTGAAGATCACGACGGCGGAAGATCTTTCGTTCGCGAAAATGGTGTTGGGCGTACGGCGGGGGAGGGGCAAAAAGAAGAAGAAACTGTGAATCGTCAATAAACGGGTGAAAATGCATAACTGTTTTACCTCTCGCCCCTGGCCCCTGGTTTTTTGACCCCGGCGCTTGTTGCAACTCTCCTTAAGATTCTGTATACTAAACAGTATTTCCTTAAGAAAAAGGGCTCCAATGCTCCCCATTTTGATAATTGCCGTGCTGAGTTACCTTGTCGGTTCTATTCCGACCAGCATTATCGTTGCCAAGCTGCGCAAAGGCATCGACATCCGCCAACATGGCAGCGGCAATGCCGGGGGGACCAACGTCATCCGGGTGCTCGGGTGGAAGACGGGGGTCTTTGTCATCATTATGGACATGGCAAAGGGCCTTGTTGCGACCATGTTGCTTGCGCGCCTGATGCAGGGGCCGATTCCGTTCAACAATACCACACCTTTCGACGATTTCACGGTTGTACAGATCATAGCGGGTTGCGCGGCAATCCTGGGACATATCTGGACGCTGTTTGCAGGCTTCCGCGGAGGGAAGGGCATCGCCACGGCAGGAGGAATGTTGATCGGCATCGCTCCCGTCGAGGTGGGGGTGTCTTTCGGGGTTTTCCTCATCGTCTTATTGATTTCCCACTATGTATCGCTCGGCTCGCTGAGCGCCGCGATTGCATTTCCCCTCACGATGTTTTTCCGCGAGAATGTGTTTCTTGTTGACATTGAAGGGTATCGTACACTGATCTACTTCAGTATCGCGATATCACTGCTGATCATCTACACTCACCGCTCGAACATTGGGCGTTTGCTCCGCGGCACGGAAAACAGGATCCACATGTTCCGGTTGACGCGGAAGAACGGGAATCTGGCTTCCAAGGCGGGTTAACGCGCACATGCGTATTGCCGTCATCGGGGCGGGGGGCTGGGGAACCACGCTGGCAATCCTGCTTTCCGAAAAATCCCATCAGGTTACACTCTGGTCATTTGCCGAATGTGATGCCGCAACCATGCGGGAGAAGAGGGAGAACCCCTCATTCCTTCCCGGTGTCGCCATCCCTCCCGGTGTTGAAATAACAAGCGATCTCCTGCAAGCAACGGAAGGGCGGGAGATTCTGGTCTCTGCGGTTCCATCGCAGTACGCGCGTAGCGTCCTGGCGGGGCTCCGGGGGGTTCCCCTGGGAAACGCTACGATCGTCAATGTCACCAAAGGGATAGAAAACGGAACGTTAATGACAATGTCGGAGATGCTCTCCGACATTTTTCCCGCCCTCCCCCGCGATAACATTGTCACGCTTTCCGGTCCCAGCCACGCAGAAGAAGTCAGCAGAAAGATCCCCACGGCCGTTGTGGCGGCCTCGACCGACATGGATCGTGCGCGTCTCGTGCAATCGGCATTCATGATGCCCTACTTCCGCGTCTACGAGAGCAACGATATCCGCGGCGTCGAGCTGGGCGGAGCGCTCAAAAATGTCATCGCCATTGCCGCGGGGATCATCGATGGCGCCTGCCTGGGCGATAATACCAAGGCAGCGCTTATGACTCGTGGCATCGCGGAAATCGCCCGCGTGGGGGTCGCGCTCGGAGCGCATGTGCGGACGTTTTCCGGCCTCTCCGGCATTGGCGACCTGATGGTCACGTGCATGAGCGAGCACAGCCGCAACCGCCATGTGGGGGTGGAGATCGGAAAGGGACGAAAGCTCCCGGATATCCTTGCTGAGACGAAGATGGTTGCAGAAGGGGTGGCGACGACAAAGTCTGCGTACGAGCTTGCCCACCGCACCGGGGTCGAGGTGCCGATCGTCGCCGAAGTGTACAGAATCCTTTTCGAGCAGAAAGACCCGCTGAAGGCTTGCTACGACCTGATGACGCGTGATCCGAAGGGGGAGGTGTAGAAAAGACTAATTGGGGATTGCCAACACTCAACCGCCCGCCCCGGAATCCGGAGCGGGCGGTGATGTTGTATACTCTAAATGAACAGCGGTGCCAGCACCAGCGTGATGGTGCTGAGCAGCTTCACCAGCACATGCAGCGAGGGGCCTGCGGTATCTTTGAAGGGATCGCCCACCGTGTCACCCACCACCGCAGCTTTGTGCGGGTCTGAGCGCTTCCCACCCAACGCACCCGTTTCGATATACTTTTTGGCGTTGTCCCATGCGCCGCCGCCGTTGTTCAGGAAGAGCGCCATCAGAACGCCCACGATGGTGCCAACCATGAGCAGACCACCCACCACCTCCGCGCCGCTCGCACCGTTGACGGGCTGTCCGGTGGCGTTGTACAGCCACTTGAACACCAGTCCCACGGCAACAGGCATAAGCACCACCAGGAGCCCGGGCATCACCATTTCCTTCAGTGCTGCCTTGGTTGCAATATCGACGCACTGCCCATAGTCAGGTTTTGCCGTCCCCAGCATGATACCAGGGTTGTTCCTGAACTGATCCCGGACGTTGTTGATGATCGAGTAGGCGGCGCGTCCGACGGCCTTGATGGCGAAGGAGGAGAAGAGGAACACCAGTACAGCGCCGAACATTGCGCCAACGAAGACCTCCGGCTTGTTGAGGTTGATCACGCCGGGGAAGTCAGGCCAGTAGTTGCGCACTTCGTCCATGTACGCGCTGAAGAGTAGGAATGCCGCAAGGGCCGCGGAACCCACCGCGTATCCCTTCGTGAGCGCCTTCGTCGTATTGCCGACGGAATCGAGCCGGTCGGTCCTCTCGCGGATGTTGTCCGGCTGCTGGCTCATCTCCACGATCCCCCCGGCGTTGTCCGTGATCGGGCCAAATGTATCCATCGCGAGAATATATGCCGCCGTAGCGAGCATGCCCATCGTGGCCACCGCCGTTCCAAAGAGCCCGGCATTGTGCAATCCCGAGCTGTCCCCGAGCAAATACGCCCCGACGATCGCTGCGGCAATTACCAGCACCGGGAAACCGGTAGATTCCATGCCCACTGCAACACCGGCGATGATGTTCGTGGCCGGCCCTGTAAGGGAGGCGGTCGCGATTGACTGCACCGGGCGGTAGCGATACTCCGTGTAGTACTGCGTGATGACGACGAACGCAATGGATGTCACCACGCCGACCAGCCCGCAAAGAAAGAAGTTGAAGTAGTACTGTTCTCCAAGGAGCCATCGGGAAGCGATAAAGAACCCGATCATGGCCAGGATTGCCGTCACAATGTAGCCACGATTCAGCGCTTTCATCGGGTCCTCCCGGTCATTCGTCTTGACGGAGAGGATTCCGATGATGGAAGCGATGATACCAAAGGCGCGGGCGACGAGGGGGAAGAGGAGCACGCCCAGAAGGGAAAGCCCCTGGGAGGTAAAGACCTCCAGATTGGCATTGTACAGCCCGGCCGCAAGGATCATGGCGCCGATATTCTCGGCTGCCGTGGATTCGAACAGGTCGGCACCGCGGCCCGCGCAGTCACCCACGTTGTCTCCCACCAGGTCGGCGATGACCGCCGGATTGCGTGGATCGTCTTCAGGAATTCCGGCTTCCACTTTTCCCACCAGGTCGGCCCCTACGTCAGCAGCCTTGGTATAGATGCCTCCGCCCAACTGGGCAAAGAGCGCGACGAAACTTGCGCCAAAGCCATAGCCGACAATGAGCAGAGGGATCTTCGTGACATCGTTGGTCACGCCGCTGGCTTGAACAATGGCGAAAAGCCCCGCAACACCGAGCAGACTCATGGCGACGACGAAGAACCCGGAAACTGCGCCCCCGCGGAGTGCGGGCTGAAGTGCGCTGTTCATGTCTCTGGTCGCGCCCGCCGCCGTGCGAATGTTAGCGCGGATCGCCACCCACATGCCCATGTATCCTGCAGCCACCGAGCATGCCGCCCCCAGAACGAACGAAATTGTTGTCCAGAGTGCAAGATTGGCGGGTGTGGCGGGATCGTGCACATTGTGCGCGCGAACAAAAGCATAGAGGATGTAGATCAGACATGCCAGAGCGAAGGCCATATACATGATTGTTCTGTTCTGCCGTCTCAGGAATGCCTCGGCGCCTGCCTTGATGGCGTCCGAGATTTCCCGCATCTTCGGCGTGCCTGTATCCCTCTTCATGATATCACGGGTGAGAAACGCGGCGAACAGCAGCCCCAAAACGCTGATGCCCAGGATTAGTACAAGGTTTATTTCCATATGAACCGGGTTACTCCTTTCTTGCTAAATGATCAACGATCGGAGTGTAACATGGTGAGAGCAATGCCCCGCACTCTCTTCCCGAGTGGGATGAAAAGGATCCAATGCGGAGCGAATGAATATACAAAAAAAAGGTTAAAAAAAAACCCAGAATCACCGGCTCTTTGGTGCAGCCAGGAAACGCCACAGATAGTAGACAGGTATACCGAGCAGTACGATAATGACTCCGGGCCAGGTGTAGCGCGGCTTCAGGAGGAGGAGATCAACCGCAATGGCGGCAGCAACAAGAACGTACAGCCCCGGAAGGACCGGATAGCCGAATGCGCGGTACGGGCGCTCCACATCGGGCTGTTTTCGCCGCAGGACGAAGATTCCCGCAACGGTGAGAATGTAGAAGATGAGCACGGCGAAGATCACATAGTCGAGCAAATCCCCGTACGTGCCGCTCAGGCAGAGAAGGCTGGCCCATACGGCCTGTACCGTGAGGGCGACGGCAGGCACCCCCTTCCTGTTGAGCATGCCGGTCCTGGCAAAGAAGAGCCCGTCCCGAGCCATGGCATAATACACGCGTGCGCCGGAAAGAATAAGGCCATTGTTACAGCCGAACGTGGAGATCATGATCAGGATACCCATGATCGCCGCTGCCGGGGCGCCGAACAGGAGCGTCGCTGCCGCGGTCCCGACACGGTCCTGGGCGGCGAATTGAATGCCCCGTCCGAGAACATCAGCTGCCTCAGGCGACCCACGAAGGGGAAGAAGAGAGATGTAGGCCAGATTCGCAAGGAGATACAGTACGGTCACAATGCCGGTCCCGAGGGCGAGGCTGAGCGGTATTGTCCTTCGCGGATTGACGACTTCACCGGCGGTGAAGGTGATGTTGTTCCAGGCATCGCTCGAGAAGAGTGAACCCACCATCGCAACCCCGATGGCGGCAACCAACGCCAGTCCCGAGAGAGACTCAACCGTGAAGCCTCCTCCCTGAGTCGCACGGACACGGACCGTTTCCCAGAAAATTGTCGCGTTGGCGCTGACCGCCGCGGGGTTCTGGGCGATCAACAAGCCCAGAAGAATAAGCCCAAGCAGAGCCGCCGTCTTCGCAGATGTAAAGATATTCTGGACGATCCTTCCCAGGCGGATACCCCTCATGTTGACCGCCGTCAGCACGATAATGCTGGCGATGCCGACCAGTTGGGCCGCCGAAACGGGGTGCCCGGCAATGGAGAGGAGTACCTGATTCTCTCCTGCAGCAGGAAGGAGCACGGCCGTGAATTTTGCGAATGCGACTGCAACTGCGGCAATGGTGCCGGTCTGTATGACGAGGAATAGCGTCCAGCCGTACAGGAAACCGACGAGTGGATTGTATGCTTCACGCAGATAGACATATTGTCCCCCCGCGTGCGGCATCATTCCCGCCAGTTCGCCGTAGCTCAGAGCCGCCGTGACCGTCACGAGGCCGGTGATCAGCCAGACCAGAAGCAGGTACCCGGGCGATCCAACGGTCCGCGCAATGTCCGCACTGACAATGAAGATCCCCGATCCGATCATTGATCCGACGACCAGCATGGTGGCATCGAGGAGGCGCAGCTCGCGTCGGAAGGTTGTGGCGGTGTCTGCGGCCGGCGGACCGGCGGCGTCGCTCATAAAATCTTCTCCGCCGTTCCCGCGGGAGCCGCATTTGCACGTTGCCGAGCGAGGACGCTGTGGTATCGTCCGTAGGCGAAATAGATGACAAAACCGATCAGCAGCCAGACAATCAGCCGCGTCCAGTTTTCCCATGGAAGGGAGAACATGAGGAGAAGGCAGGAGAGGATGCCCAGGATCGGGACGAGCGGCACCAGCGGTGCCCGGAACGGGCGTTCGGCTTCGGGGTGTATGTAGCGCATGATCAATACCGCAGCGCAGACAATTACAAAAGCGAGCAGCGTCCCGATATTGACCAGTTCCGCAAGCACGCGCAAGGGCAGCAATGCAGCCATGAAGGCCACGAACAGGCCGGTGAGCATCGTCGATTTCCATGGGGTGCGAAAGCGCTCATGGACGGCGCCAAAGAAACTCTGGGGAACCAATCCGTCGCGCGCCATGGCGAGCAGCACGCGCGGTTGGCTGAGCATCATGACAAGGAGAACGGAGGTGATGCCGGCGATAGCTCCAAGTGAGATCAGGAACTGCGCCCAGGGCAGGCCCACCTGCGCGAAAGCGTTGGACACCGGTGCATTGATGTCGATCTTATTGTAGGGCACCATGCCGGTAAGAATGGCCGAGACGGCGATGTACAGGACCGTGCAGATGATCAATGAAGAGAGAATTCCGATCGGAACGTCCCGCCGCGGGTTTCTTGCTTCCTCCGCGTGCGTGGACACCGAATCGAACCCGATATAGGCAAAGAAGATCGTTGCCGCCCCGGCCAGCATCCCGAGCGTGGTCCCGTCCGGCGATCGCATCCCAAAGAGTGTTGTGCCGAAAAAGCTGATGCCGCCAAAGCCGAATGGCGCGAACGGGTGCCAGTTGGCCGGATTGACATAGAATGCCCCAACGCCGATAACGAAGAAAACGATGACCAGCTTGACGCCGACCATCGTGGCGTTGAATGTGGCGCTCTGCTTGATGCCCCGAACCAGGATCCAGGTCACGATCGCCGTGATGACGATAGCCGGAAGGTCGAAGATGCTTCCTGTGGAGACGAACTGACCCAATGTCAGATCGTAGTCGAACGGTGCGATGGTGAGCGCCGGAGGAAGGTGGAGGCCGAAGATCCCCATGAAATCCTGGAAGTAGTGCGACCACCCGTGGGCGACCGTGGCGGAACCGACTGCATACTCCAGAATGAGATCCCATCCAATAATCCAGGCGAACAGCTCACCGAGCGTTGCATAGGCATACGTGTATGCCGACCCGGCGACCGGCACCATAGAAGCGAACTCCGCGTAGCACAGGGCTGCGAACACGCAGGCGAGGCCCGCGACCATGAACGACAGAGTCAGAGCGGGACCCGCTTTGTCATGCGCGCCGACACCGGTGAGCACGAAAATACCGGTGCCGATGATGGCGCCGACGCCCAAACTGGAGAGCGTCACCGGCCCGAGAACCCGCCGAAGGCGGTTCTCTCCCTTCATCTCTTCGAGCAGGAGACTCAACGGTTTCTTCGCGAATAGCGGGTTACCCATGTCTATCCCTTTATGGAGTGGTGGAACGTGTCTTCCTCTGGTTCACCCTGTGCTGCACGTACTTCACGATTATGGGAAGAATAGAAAGAACAACAATGCCGACGATAATAAGTTCAATGTGTCTTTCGATGCCGGGGATCATGCGGCCAAGGTAATAGCCGATCAGTGTCATGCTCAACACCCAACTGACGCCACCGGCGATATTAAAGAGGGCGAACCGGCGGTATTTCATCTCGGCCACACCGGCAACCACGGGGGCAAACGTTCGCGCAAAAGGCATGAACCGCGCGATCACGATGGTAATACCGCCGTACCGCTCATAGAATTCCCTGGTCTTCAGCAAATGGTCCCGACGGAAGAATCGGGATTGCGGCCGGTTGTAGAGCGCGTGACCGGTCCGCAACCCGATCCAGTATCCCGTGGCGTCACCGCTTATAGCGGCAACACAAAGAAGGACATTCAGCCAGGCGATGTCCATCGGGACCTTCCCGCTGGCTATCAAAAGACCGGCAGTCACAAGCATCGAATCCCCCGGCAAAAAGAACCCGATCAAGAGCCCCGTCTCAGAAAAGACGATCAGAAACAACCCGATATACCCTCCCCATGTGACAATCTCTTCCAGGGTGGGAAGCTGGGGCAAAATGAACGATACGATGTGCTCCAAACGGCCGGTCCTTTGTACTTATTGAGTGACGATGTTAGAAGCCAAAAACAGCCTTGACGATCCAGAGCAGCACAAATAGTCCTACGATGAAGGCCAGAATTCCAAGTCCGACTTTTGCGCCGGATTGCGGCGCGTCCTTTGCATCATGTGAATCAGCCATGGGCGTAAACTCCCGGATATGTGAGGAGGAAGTGAAATGTATGGGTATGAAGCATCCGGGTGCATCACAACTCTGAACTCATATGCTGTGCGTGGACGACGTGCACTGGGAGGGGGGTGAAAGCACGAATGACGGTCGCCCTGTCCACCGTCAATGTATGCTCAAAGGCCTCGAATTCTTCCTGGGGGGGCCGCGCAAAGCCGTTGATCTGCTGGTCGGCTGAGTGCTTTCCGCGATGATCGACGACAACCGGCAGCGAACATGCCTGGCTTTGCGCGAAGTATTCCCGTTCCTCGTTGCGGTTCAGGTCATAGCTTCCGTTCGCTGTCTGCAACGGTAGGAGTGACCAGAGAAAGATTGTTCCCAGGAAAAGATGGGCAGCGCAGTTTCGGGAGAGGAGTCCAAACATGCCGACGTTTTTCATAGTTGGCAAGATACGAGGTTTGCGAATAAGAGACAACCCTTCGCCTCACAAAGAGCGAGCCACGAGGCTCTTTGTCGGAGGGCTTGATTGTCGCTCCCTTTCACTGTATCTTTCCCCATGCCTGCTTCGACACAGGTCACCACAGATCCGCTCTTACTACCGGTTCAATTCATCAGGGGCATCGGCCCCAAGAAGTCCGCCGCGCTGGAAAACGTGGGCGTCCGCACCGTCTTTGATCTCTTCTTTTACGTTCCTCGACGCTATCTCGACCGATCCGCCATCGTCACGATTGCCCAGTTGCGCCGTCTCTCACAGCAGGGAGGAATCTTCGATTCGGGTTCCCCGGAAGCGCAGCCGGCAGAAGTGCGGCGCGACTATACCGTATTGGGTGAGGTAAGGTCCTTCCGGGTGATGGGCATGGGGAGAAAAGCCCGGTTCGTTCTTGTGCTTGCCGACCAGACCGGGTCAATGCAGTGCGTGTGGTTTGGAGGGGTGAACTTCTGGAAGAAGGCCTTTCGGGTCGGGGAGACTCTTGCCGTCTCAGGACAACCTACAGTGTTTGCCGGCACCTTGCAGATCGTCCATCCCGATCTGGATCGGATCTCCGTTCCGATGGGGGGTGCCGGGCAGGCGGAGACATCCAGCGGACCGGATCAGCAGGAGGGCGCCCCGGGCGTTGATTGGGCGAAGACCCTCAATACCGGCGGCCTCGTGCCCCTTTATCCGTCCGGGCAGGAACTTGCGCGCGTCGGACTGGACAGCGCTGGTTTCAGGCGGGCTATCGGGTCTGTCATCCGTACTCATCTCGAACGGGTGAGTGATGTTCTTCCGGCCTCTCTGCTCACCACGCACGGCCTGATTCCCCTCGCGGATGCCATCCGCTCGGTGCACTTTCCCCGGAACGACGCTGAGCTTCAGCAAGGCTTGCGCCGGCTCAAGTATCACGAATTGTTCGTCTTTCAAATCAAATTGGCCCTCAAGCGGCGATGGGTGAAACAGCAGACGAAGGGAATCTCCTTCAACCCGAAAAGTGCGCTGGCGCGCAAGCTGGTGGACTCGCTCCCCTTCGCGCTCACGAAGGCGCAAGTCCGGGTCATCCGGGAGATTTCCGGGGATATGGAATCCCCCAGGCCGATGAACCGGCTCCTCCAGGGGGATGTTGGGAGCGGCAAGACCATTGTCGCGCTGATCGCAATGCTCATCGCGGTCGAGAACGGATATCAGGCGGTGTTCCTGGCGCCGACGGAGATCCTTGCCGAGCAACACTACAAGACGTTGACGGCACTCCTTTCGGACCTTCCCGTGAACATCCGCCTCCTGGTCGGGGCACAGCGAACCCGCTTGCGCCGGGACATACTTGAAGATGTGCGCTCCGCAGCGGCACAGATCATTGTCGGGACACATGCGCTCTTCGAGAAGAACGTGGAGTTCGGCAGGCTTGGATTCGTCGTGATCGACGAGCAACACCGGTTTGGCGTTCTCCAGCGGGCTTCTATTCGGGAAAAAGGTGAAAATCCCGACGTCCTGGTGATGACGGCAACCCCCATACCCCGAACGCTTTCCCTTACCCTCTACGGCGACCTTGACGTCTCTATTATCGACGAGCTTCCGCTTCACCGGAAGACAATCCGAACAACGCTTACTGATGAGACCGCCAAGGAATCCGTCTACAGGTTCGTCCAGGAGCAGGTTACGAAGGGGCGGCAAGCGTATTTTGTCTACCCGCTGATCGAGGAGTCGGAGGTGCTGGACCTGAAGGCGGCCACATCCCACTTCGAGTACCTCCAGCAGCGAGCATTTCCGGATCTGCGGCTCGGATTGATCCATGGGAGGCTCTCCAGCGAGGAAAAAGACCGGATTATGGGGGCTTTTGTGCGTAAAGAGCTCGATATCCTGGTCGCGACCACGGTCATCGAGGTTGGTATTGATGTCCCCAATGCCTCCATCATGGTCATCGAGAACGCCGAGCGCTTCGGTCTTTCGCAGCTTCACCAGCTTCGCGGGAGGGTTGGACGGGGGAGTGACCAGTCATACTGCATCCTGCTGACCAAGAAGTGGATCGCCACGAGAGCCAGTCGTGCTTCCGGCCGCGCGGCTGATGTCCTGTCGCTCGACCAGGATCGGCTGGCAGAACGGCGGCTGGCCACCATGGCATCGACGACCGACGGTTTCAAGATTGCCGAAGTCGATCTGCAGCTCCGGGGTCCGGGAGATTTCTTCGGGACCCGCCAGAGCGGGATCCCGCAGTTCAAAGTTGCGGACATCCTCACCGACACTGCTCTCCTTGACCTCGCGCGAGCCGACGCCTTTGCTCTCGTCGACCGCGATCCTTCTCTCCATCAATCCGAGCACCGCTTGCTTGCCGAGCATCTCCGGGAACACTTTCGGGAGGAGCTCTCACTCGTCCGGGTCGGTTGACGGGCGTCGAACATCCTCGTCGCATCGACCGTCAACTTTCTCCGGAACGCACTTTTTTCTTGACATCGGCGTTAAAATGGTTATATTAGCACACAAGGGGAAAGTTTGTAAAACGATTTGGAGATTTTCTGGATCCGTCCATACCAAAGCTTCCATCATCTTCGACAACAATCGCGCTCGTCTACAACATCAAAGTCGAAGCATCACCTCTCTCACCAAGTGCTGGCACCATCACCAAGCCTCTCACTCGCGAATCTCTCTCTTCAGTGAATGACCTCTATGCGGAATGGGACACCCCCGAAACCGTGAATGCGGTGCGAGCTGCGCTCGAAGAACGCCACAGCGTCCTGATGATCGAAGCGAATGAGGAGGCGTTCGACAAATTCCGCAGCATGCGTCCCGACTTCGTCTTCAACATTGCGGAGGGGATGCATGGGCCGTCGCGCGAAGCGCAGATTCCCGCAATGCTCGAGATGCTGCAGATCCCGTATCTCGGCTCGGACCCCCTGACGCTGGGGATATGTCTGGACAAGGCCCGGGCCAAGGAGATCCTCGCCTACAACGGGATTGCCACCGCGCCCTTCACCGTTGTCCGCTCCATGGAGGAGTTCGAGGATGTACGCGTCCGATTCCCGTCGATGGTGAAGCCGTTGCATGAAGGATCGAGCAAAGGAATTTACAACTCCTCGGTTGTGCGCTCGACGGAGGAGCTCGAGCATGAAGTGCGGACCGTGCTCTCGACGTACGGCGAGCCTGCGCTCGTGGAAGAATTCCTTCCCGGCCGGGAGTTCACCGTAGCGCTCCTGGGGAACGGGGACGAAGTCCGGGTCCTGCCGGTCGTGGAGATCAAGTTTGACGCGTTGCCGGCGGGTGTGAACCCGATCTACTCGTATGAAGCGAAATGGATATGGGACAGCGTTGAGGCGCCGCTGGAGATTTTCGAATGCCCCGCCGCGCTCGAGCCGGCGCTGCAGGAGGAAATCGCGTCGCTCTGCGTGGACGCGTATCGCGTGCTTGGATGCCGCGACTGGTCGCGCATCGATGTTCGGCTCGATGCCGCCGGGCTGGCGCATATCATTGAAATCAACCCGTTGCCCGGGATACTGCCGAGACCTGAAGACAATTCCTGTTTTCCCAAAGCGGCGCGTGCTGCAGGGATGTCGTACAACCAGCTTATCAATGCCGTGTTGGATATCGCGCTGCAACGATGTGGTCTCATTGACTTCCGCAGAAGTAACAGGTCAGTGAGTTCAACGATGCAACTCAATTACTTCTGCAAAAGTCAATAGTCCGGGAGGTATGCATGGGAAGAAAGCTACGGATTGCGATTCTCTACAATGAACCGGTGACCGCAAGCAGGGAGCAGCGGCAGTATATCAGCGAGTCGGGACAGCTGAACGAAAGCCGTTCGGTTCTCAAACAAGCGAAAGCTGCGGAAAGGAAGCAGGCGGAAGCACCTGTGCTTGTAGATCTTTCCGAAGTGGGTGTCGTCGAAGAAATGGACGACATCAAGGCTGCGCTGACGTCTCTCGGATACAAGCCGACGACGTTCAACGTGGACAGCGATATCTTCCGCCTCATTGAGTACTTGCGGGAAGAGCGTCCTGATCTCATTTTCAATATTGTCGAGAGCGTCGAAAATGAATCGTTTCAGGAAGTAAACGTAGCGGGACTGTATGAACTGCTGAAGATTCCCTTCACCGGTGCAGGAGCGACGACGCTCGGCCTTGCGCTGAACAAGCCCCGGGTCAAGGAAAACCTTTCGTACTACGGGATAAAGACCCCGAAATTCCAGGTATTCCGCATATCGGACAAGATCGTCCTGGAGGATGGTCTTGCATTCCCGCTTATCGTGAAGCCATCCCGTGAAGATGCCAGCATCGGCATTGAAGACCGGTCTGTGGTCTATAATATCACGGACTTGCGGGCACGCGTCCGCTATGTCCTGGAGGAATTTGATCAGCCGGCGCTGGTGGAGCAGTACATCAACGGCCGTGAGCTCAATGTCGCCGTCGTTGGCAACAAGCACCCCCTGGTCCTTCCGATCTCCGAGATCGATTTCTCCGGGCTTGCCGAGGGTGCGCACAAGATCGTGAGCTATGAGGCAAAGTGGGTGCACGGCTCGCAGGCATTCGAAGGCACAAAGGGCGTCTGTCCCGCTCCGTTGACGGCACTTCAGGAAGCCAAGATCAAGGACATCGCCCTGCGCTGCTACCAGATCGTCGGGTGCCGGGATTACGCGCGCGTGGATTTCCGTCTGACCAAGGAGGGCGTGCCGTATGTTCTGGAAGTCAATCCGAATCCGGATATATCGGATGACGCCGGGTTCGCGCGTTCTGCGCGAACATATGGCTTCACGTTCTCCGAGGTGATCGGAAAAATCGTTGAAAGCGCCCTTGAACGTTATTGATGGGGTTCGCCGGACCGACCGGGCGTCGCTGCATGCTCTCCTGGTCGAGACCGGGTATTTCACGGACGGCGAGATCGCAATCGCGCTTGAGTTGATCGATGTCGTCCTCGATGAGCCTGAGCAAGAAGATTATGTGATCAGCGTGTGTCGCGACGGCGATGCCGTTCTCGGTTATTATTGTGTCGGTCCGACGCCGGCGACGGAGAGCACCTACGATCTGTACTGGATCGCCGTTGCGCCATCGATGCACGGCAAAGGCATTGGCACCGCGTTGATCGCGCACGCGGAGCAGCTGATCAGCTCCCGCGGCGGGCGCCTGGTGGTGGCGGAAACGTCATCCCGGCTGCAGTATGAGAAGACCAGGCGCTTCTACCGCACGTGTGGCTACACCGAGCTTGCGCAGATCAAAGGCTACTACCGGCCCGGTGATGATCTTGTGGTCTTTGGCAAATATCTTTCACAACCGTAAGGAGGAACAGAGGCACGTATGGAACTCTGGCAAGAGATGCTGCGGCAAAGCGTCGATAGTGGTCGAGAACTCGTCGAGCGGTTCGGGTTCGACAAGGAACTTGCCGAAAGATTGAACAAGCTCTTCCATATTCGTATTAACCCATACTACTTGAGCCTGATCCGTTATCCGAATGATCCCATCTGGCTCCAGTGTATTCCCGATGGCAAGGAGCTGGAGGAGGACGGACTCCCGGAGGATCCTCTCGCGGAAGATTCCCACAGCCCGGTCCCGAGCATTGTCCACCGCTACCCTGACCGCGTGCTGTTCCTCACAACCAGCCAGTGCTCCATGTATTGCCGGTTCTGCACACGGAAGCGGAAGGTGGGGGACTCCTCCAAGATCAACATGAAATACATCCAGGGAGGGATCGATTACATTGCCGCGCATCCCGAGGTGCGTGACGTGATCATGTCCGGGGGCGATCCGTTGATGCTGACGGACTTCATGCTGGAGAAGATCCTCTCAGGCCTTCGGGCGATCCCGCACGTGGAGATCATCCGGATCGGCACGAAGATGCCCTGTGTTCTCCCGCAGCGGATTACTCCCAAGCTGTGTAAGATGCTGCGCAAGTACCATCCGCTGTACATCAACACCCACTTCAACCACCCGTGGGAGTGTACCCCGGAAGCAAAGCGCGCCTGCGAGATGCTCGCCGATGCCGGCATCCCGGTCGGCAACCAGGCCGTGCTGATGAAAGGCGTGAACGACAACCCCGACGTGATGCTGGAGCTCATGCGCAAGCTGCTCACGATGCGGGTGCGCCCCTACTACCTCTATCAGGCAGACATCACCAAGGGGGCGAACCATTTCCGCACTCCTGTGAGCGTCGGACTGGATATCATGGACAAACTCCGCGGCCATACCTCCGGCCTGGCCATTCCGCACTTCGTCATCGATGCGCCGGGAGGAGGGGGAAAGATCCCGCTTCTGCCGCAATATGTCCTGGGACGCAACGGCAACCAGATCATCCTCCGGAATTACAAGTACGACATCTACACCTATCCGGACGTGGAGGAGGAGCCCAAGACCCCCACGCCCACAGTCGAGAAAAAATACTCCCGCAAGGCTCGTCCCATGAAAGTGTACGAGCCCCAGAAGGTGTATGAGCCTGATAAAGTGAAGGTGTGAGGAGGGTGCTGTCTGACGGTGACTAAGCCCGTTCCGTTTCTGGCGGAGCGGGCTTTACTTTTTCTTCCCTGAAAACAGCTTGATCAGTTCGTCAATGGGAAAAGGCTTCTGCAAGACGAGGTCGCAGTCGAGCGTACACGCGGCTTTCACCTCGGAAACGTCATTGACGCCGGTGAGGAAAATGAATGGTGTGTTCCGGTGTTCCGGCAACGCGCGAAGCCGGCGGTGAAACTCGAGCCCGTTCATCGCGGGCATCTTCACGTCTGAAACGACAACGTCAATCTTTTGTTTCTCCAGCACATCCAACGCCTCCACACCATTGAGAGCGATCACGATGTTGTGGCCGATGCTTTGCATGACTTCCTGCAGCATCTCCAGGTATTCCGGCTCATCTTCCACAGCAAGTATTCTCATGTGCTACCTCGTTTGACTGTCGGCGGTTCGTGAACAAGATACGGTATTGAATAAGAGATGTCAAGCCACCGAGAAGACGAATCCGCCCCTTCTGCCGCAGGCATGCCATTCGCAGATGCGCCTCAACCTGGAGCGTTGAGGCTCGCTCAGGGTTCCTGAAGCCGCAAAGGGGCACGGAGCCATTGACGTGTTCCTCGTCGCATTGCCTCTCTTTACCCATTTGTGTATTTTGTTCCATGCGGATACCGGATGAAAAGATCGACGAGGTGCGCAATGCCTCCGACATCGTGGACATTATCTCTTCCTATGTCACGCTGAAAAAGCGCGGGAAGAATTACCTGGGACTCTGTCCGTTTCATCAGGAAAAGACCCCTTCGTTCAATGTGAGTCCGGACCGGCAGATGTACCATTGCTTCGGGTGCGGCGTGGGGGGCAACGTGTTCACTTTTGTCATGGAGCACGAAAAGGTCTCGTTTGTCGAAGCGGTGCGTTCCCTGGCCGAGCGGGCCGGCATCGCACTACCGCAGCCGGGGATGCAGGAAAGCGCACAAGCTACGGAGAATGAAGAGCTCTATGCTGTTTGCCGCGTCGCGGCCCGCTTCTTTTATGACAACATGACGACCACCACGGAAGGGAAACTCGCACTCGAGTACTTCCACCACCGGGGATTCACCGACGATACGATCCGGAAATTCGGCCTGGGCTCCTCGATGAATGCGTGGGATTCCCTCGTGCGGTTCGCCGAGCGGGACAAGCTCAGCATGCCGACTTTCGAAAAGGCAGGCCTGGTGTTGCGGCGGGAGGAAGGAAGCGGATACTATGACCGCTTCCGCGGCAGAGCGATGTTTCCGATATTCTCTCCTTCAGGACGGGTAATTGCCTTCGGTGCACGGAAGCTCCGTGAAGATGACCAGCTCGGCAAGTATATCAACTCGCCCGAAACCCCGATTTTCAACAAGAGCCGTGTCCTGTACGGGCTCTTTCAGTCAAAAGAGGCGATCCGCGAGAAAGACTTTGCGATCCTCGTGGAAGGGTATGCCGACCTCATCTCGGTCTATCAGGCCGGGATCCATAATATTGTCGCCTCCAGCGGAACGGCGTTGACCGAAGAGCAGATCCGGCTGCTCAGCCGCTATACCAGGAACATCACCCTCGTCTATGACGCGGACTCCGCAGGCTCGAAAGCGACGATGCGCGGGGTGGACCTCATCATTGAGAACGGGCTGGAGGTCAAGGTGGCGGAGCTTCCCGCCGGCGAGGACCCTGATTCCTTCGTCAGGAAGCAGGGGGGAGACGCCTTTCAGTCGTTGCTCGACCTCGCAGCAACATTCCTGGAGTTCAAAGCGAATCGCTACCGCTCCGAAGGAATGTTTGACAGCCCGGACAAGAAGACCAGGGCAATCCGGTCCATCGTCCAGACCATCGCCAAGATGAAGGACGAGCTTCGAAGAAACCTCTACATTCAGACTCTCTCGGAAAAGTACGGCATTTACGAATCGGTCCTGTTTCGTGAGCTGGAGCAATTGTTGCAGCAGGAGCGTGCGGTGCGCCCGTCGGTCGTTTCGGAGTTCCGGCCGGCCTCCGCTGAGCCTTCTGCTGCACCGGAAGTCCCGGTGGTTCCCGCTGTTGTCCCGCCGCCGGAGCGTGATCTTTTGAAGGTCATGCTTGAAAACGGCGCGGACATCGCCCAGACGGTGTTTTCCTACGTTGGGACGGACATATTCACGCATCCGCTGGCGCGGGGCGTGGCCGACTTCATCTCCCGCGCTCTCGAGGCCGGAATGAACCCCGATGCCGATCTCCTCCTGACGGCGAGCGATGACCCGGCGCTGAAGCATTTCGTGGCGGAGATTCTCTTCAACAAATATGAGCTTGGGAAGGGATTTGAGAAGTACGGTATGATGCCTGAGCCGCCTGATCCCTGGCATATTGCGGAACGTTGTATTGTTCGCATGCGTATCCGCGAGTTAGACAGACTCTTAGCGGAAACCCATCGGATGATCAAAGAGGCTCAAGCCAGAGGATTGGACGTCCACGATCTCCATGGACGCTCCAGGGCCCTTGAATTGGAAAGACAGGATCTGCAAAAGAATGGGCTGCAAGGGAAAGAGGCCCACAGATCCCCCAATGACAGGAATTAGTAACTGACACCTCCAATTCGTATCGGTGTTTATCTGTGGACCTCCCTCTTTCATTCATCCTCGGATTGTTCACCAGTTTGCATTGTGTTGGCATGTGCGGCGGACTGGTCGCCTGTTACGCCGTGCAACGAGGAAGCGGCCAGGTACTCGCCGGTTTGCCGAGTCATCTCTCTTATAACGCGGGGAGGCTGCTTTCCTATACGTTTCTCGGTGCCGTGGCCGGGCTCGCAGGAAATATGCTGGGATCGCTGCGGATGGCTGGCCCCTGGTTTTCCCTTATTGCTGGCGTGCTCATGGCTGCCGTCGGGTTGCTGATGCTTGGCATCGTTCCGGGCTGGAACCTGCAGGAACCGGGGAGGCAGTCCTGGTTGCGCCGGCTCCATCTCCAGGCTGTCGCCGACCTGCTTCAGGATCGGTCGCGCGAAGGAGCGCTCTATGTCGGCTTGCTGACCCCTCTTCTCCCCTGCGGCATGCTGTATGCCATGATCTTGAAAGCTGCTGAGACCAGCCATGCGGCGTCAGGCGCGCTCATCATGCTTGCCTTCGGTGCGGGAACAGTCCCGGCTCTCGTGGTCACGGGGATGTTCACAACGTACATGAGCTTCCGCTTCCGACTCTACGCGACTCGTCTTGCGGCTCTCATCGTTGTCTTCATGGGTGTGCTCTTAATCATGCGCGGCGCTGGCAAAATCAGCCTGTAAACATGTTGGCCCCACGGCGTTCTGGACCCTCATCACTTTCGCTTTTCCTCTTATTGCAATTCCCTGCATTTTCGGCTATATTCCCAAGCATGTTCCACAATATCCTCGTCGTTCGGACAGATCGGCTCGGCGACGTCATTCTTACGCTCCCTCTGCTTCCGTTGATTCATGAATGTCATCCGGGAGCGCGGGTCTCCATGTTGCTTTCGCGTTATACCGGGGAGATCGTCAAAGGACACCCGCATGCAGATGCTCTCCTCTGGTATGATGATGCTTCCCGCCGTCTTGTCCCGTTCCTGGAAATGGTCCGGCGGATCCGTCAGGGGGTCTACGATGCGGTCATCCTGGTGCATCCGACGCTCCGTCTGGCCTGGATAATGAGGCTTGCGGGAATTCCGGTGCGTGTGGGATCGGGGTACCGGTACTATTCGGCATTGTTAAACCGGCGTGTGTACGAGCATCGCAAGAATGCCCGGCGTCATGAGTTGGAATATAACATCCAACTGCTTGCCCGGATCGGCTGTTCCGTCCCTGCGAAACTGGAGCGTCCCGACTACGCCATTGCAATTCCGCTGGAGGCGAGGCACAAGATCCTCGAGATGAAGCAATCCTATGGTGTCGGGCTGGAGAGGCCACTTGTGGTGATTCATCCCGGGAGCGGTGGATCGGCTCGCGAATGGCCGCTGGAGAGCTTCGCGCGGCTCGCTGAGAACCTGCAGTCGCGAAATAGCGTTGATATTATCATTACCGGAACCCGGGAGGAAGACGCACGGGCGCGCCAGATGATCAGCCAGGCAGGAGGACGCGCGGTGTCATTTGCCGGTTTGCTCGGGCTGAAGGAACTTGCGGCTCTCATCCAGTCAGCCTCGCTCTTCGTATCCAACTCTACGGGACCTCTCCATCTTGCCGTTGCGGTGGGGACGCCGGTGCTTGGCTTGTATCCCCAGATCACGGCCATGAGTCCGCAACGATGGGGGCCGTATGGCGGCACGAGCAGGGTGTTGGTGCCGGACAAGCCGGTCGACTGCAGGGAATGTGCTGCCAGCCTCGGGCAGTCATGTGCCTGTATGGCCAGCATTTCCGTGGAAGAAGCTTTCGAATCGGCATGTGCGCTGCTGGCGCAAGCAGGTCGATCATGAATGAACATCCCATGAGGAAAGCAATGCGGTCGGCGTCGAGGAAGGCGTTGGTGCTCCTGGCCGCTGCGTCCGTCATCGGGGCAGCGCTCCTTGCGGCCCAGACCGCTCCCAGGCAAAAGAAGTCGTCACAAGGAAAGACTTCACATACTCAACCCGGACAGGACAAAAGCGTTGACACCCTTTCACACGCTCGTGCCGATACTATCGGCGGGACCGAGGCGGCTCAGAAGCCCGCAGACTCGGCGGCAGCGAACAGTCTTCCACCCGCTCCTGTGTTCCAGTACCGGAAGATCGAGAACAATGCATTCGGGGTCGGCGAGCGGCTCGAATTCAACGTCAACTACGGTTTTATCAACGCCGGTGACGCGGTCATGTCCATTCCCGGGTACGACAGCATCGAGGGCCGCCGGTGCTATCGCGTTGAGTTCACGGTGAACTCACTGCAGAGCTTCGCATGGATATACAAGGTGGAAGATTACTATCTGACCTTCATTGATGTGGAGGCCATTGTGCCGCTCAAATTCGAGCAGCACATACGGGAGGGGACCTACCGGAGGGATTTCATCGCTGAATTTGACCAGGCCAAACATGTGGCGACAACCTCGGATGGAGTATACCCCATCCCGGACTACGTCCATGATATCATGTCGGCCTTTTACTACGTGCGTACGATTGATTTCTCCGGCTATATGCCGGGGGAACAGACAACGCTCTACAACTTCTACAGAGACAAGAGCTACGAACTAGTAATCCGGTTCCTGGGACGCCAGGAACTCGAGGTGGAGGCAGGAACCTTCAAAACGGTGGTCGTCGAACCGCTGGTCCGGGAGGGAGGGCTCTTCAAGAGCGAGGGACGGATTGTCATCTGGCTGACGGATGACGACCGGAGAATCCCGGTTCGCGTGAACACCAAGGTTGTTATCGGCTCCATCGATGTTGAGCTCAAGTCATACTCTGGGCTCATTGGTCCATTGAGCTCCAAAACCAAATGACATGACCAAATTCAAGCGCGCTGATTTCTCTCGCGTCAGGACGATCTCCATCAAGAATCGGAAAAGCAAGGTCAGCCCGAGTGACTTTGCAGAGCCGTTTCATGAACGGAAGGATTCGTTCCGACAGTTCGTGGACAGCTTGCCGGACATTCTCCAGGCACGGGCCCTGCGGCACCTCGTGGCCGACGTGCTGACCGCACGGAAGCGGAAAAAGCCTGTGATTCTCATGATGGGAGCCCACGTGATCAAGGTGGGGCTTGCGCCGGTGATCATTGACCTGTTGCGGCGCAAGGTGATCACAGCGGTTGCCATGAACAGCGCAGCGGCCATCCATGACGTTGAGACGGCCATGTGGGGTCAGACCTCGGAGGATGTCGCGGTGAACCTCCTGGACGGCCGATTCGGCATGGCTCGGGAAACCGGCGAACTGATCAATGGGACACTCCTGGAGGCGATGCACGGATCGGACCTCGGGTATGGAGAGGCTCTCGGCGGCAGGCTGCTCGAGCTCCGTGCTCCCCATGCCGACGTGAGCCTCCTGTGCACATGCTATTCCCTCGGCGTTCCGTTGACCGTGCACGCCGCAATAGGGACCGATATCATCCATCAGCAGCCCACGATGGACGGCGCGGCAACGGGAGAACTCAGCTTCCGGGATTTCCGGAGTTTTTGCGAGACCTGCAGGGGGCTCTCCCGAGGCGTCGTGCTCAATATCGGCTCCGCGGTGATCATGCCGGAGGTGTTCCTCAAGGCCCTGACGGTCGCAAGGAACCTTGGCTCGCCTGCCCGCGGGTTTACCACGGCAGTCTTCGATATGAACGTCCACTACCGCCCGGTAATGAATGTCCAGACCCGGCCAACCCAGGACGGAGGACGGGGCTTCTATTTCACAGGACATCATGAGATCATGATCCCGTTGCTTGCCGCAATGATCAAGAGCGCCATGGACGACTGATGGAAGAACATCCCACTCCCGAACAGATTCCTCCTCCCCTGGTTCCGCCTGTACAGCCCCCGGAGCATCTGCCGCTTCTCCGGCGGATGCATCCGGCTGCCTTTGCGCTGCTCGCGCTTGGTCTGGTTTTTTTCCTCTATCAGATTGTCGGGGGAGGCATCACATTGCTGCTCTCGCGTGGCAGCGTGACGAATATGAACGTCGACCTGATGCGATGGACCACCCTGGTGGGTCAACTCGTCTTCATTCTTCTTCCCACACTCCTTCTCGCGCGCGCACGCTACCCGGACCTCAAGAACTTCCTGCGGCTTCGCGTTCCTGATTACCGGGATATCATTGCTACCACCATAGCCGTGTTTGCCCTGCAACAGCTCATGCAGGGGTACATGGTCCTTCAGGATTCCATCCCGTTGCCGCCGGAACTGCAAAAGTTGATTGACACATTCAAGAATATGATCGACCAGACGTACCGAGTCCTGGTCACAGCCAGAAGCCCCCTGGAGTTCCTCTTTGTGGTCGTCACGGTTGCGCTGGTGCCCGCGATCTGCGAGGAGGTCCTGTTCCGCGGACTGGTCCAGGGATCACTGGCGCGAGCAGTCGGGGGGATCCGTGCAGCAATCGTTGCAGGCGTCATTTTCGGGGCATACCATCTGAATCCCTTCAGTCTGGTTCCCCTTGTGGTTCTTGGCGTCTACTTCGGCTACCTGGTCTATCGCTCCGGCAATCTCACCCTGGCCGTATCCGTCCACTTCTTCAACAATTTCGTCGCCTGCGTTGCTCTCTACCTGAATGTGGACGATGATTTTATCGCCCTCGCGCCCAGCGGTACATGGACCTGGCCCATCCTGCTCGGGAATTTCGCCCTTTTCGGTCTGGTATTTGTCGCCGCGACTTACTACTTTATTGTAAGGACCCGGCTTCAGGACCGGCAATTTTAGAGCCATTCCGGAAAATCCAGGTGAGCAATCTCGCACTCCGCGTCATTGTAGCCATCGTAGGAATTCCCCTCCTGTTAATCGTTGCCATGCAGGGAGGAATTCTCTTCTTTCTTTTCGTAGCTCTGGTATCGTCGCTGGCATTGCACGAATTTTATTCCCTGGCAAAGGCGAAAGGGGTATTCCCCCAGGTAGGCTTGGGCTTGCTTTTTGGCTTCTGCGTGAATGCGACATTTTTCCACGGGAAATTGCAGTACGCCCTGTTGAGCATGCTTGTGGCACGCGGGATTGAAGTCCCGCTCCCTTCCATGACTCAGCTGCTCATGATTCTGTACCTGCTCTTCGTCCCGGTGATTCTCCTGGTGGAATTGTTCCGGAACAAGCCACAGGCGATGATGAATGCGGCTTCAACGGTGTTCGGCGTCTCCTATGTGTCGTTGTTCCTCGGCGCCCTGGTGGGCGTGCGTGAGCTGTTCGTCCCCGCCGATTTTCCGGTTTACGCCCATTTTCAGGTTCCCGGACCCTCCGTGCCCACGGAGGTGGAACAAACGATATATCACTGGGGGGGCATGACGGTGATTGCCATATTTGCCTCTATCTGGATCTGCGATTCCGCGGCATACTTTGCGGGCAGGGCACTCGGACGTCACAAGTTATTCGAACGGGTCAGTCCGAAAAAGACCTGGGAAGGTGCGATCGCAGGATTTGTGTGTGCAGTCCTGGCGTTTGTCGGGGCCAAGGCGCTTGCTCTGCCATACCTTGGCTATTCAAATGCCGTCATTTGCGGAGCGATCGTGGGGATCTTCGGGCAGCTTGGAGATCTGTCGGAGTCGCTGATGAAACGGGATGCCGGGGTAAAGGACTCCTCGGCGCTGATCCCGGGGCATGGAGGGATATTCGACCGGTTTGACAGCTTGCTGTTCGTTTCGCCGCTGCTGTTCTTCTATCTGGATTTCATTGTTTTCTGACACTATGAGGAAAAGCGTGAGAGGGAAGAGGAAGCAGAAAGTCCACGTTATCACGATGGGGTGTTCGAAGAATGTCGTCGACTCGGAGAAGCTGATGGCGCAGCTGCGGCTGAATGACATCGAGCTGGCGCCGACGCTGGAGGAGGCGGACATCGCGGTCATCAACACATGCGGCTTTATTGATGCGGCGAGGGAGGAGTCCATTGACATGATCGTTGAGAATGTCAGGAGGAAGGCGAAGGGGAGGCTGAAAAAGGTGTACGCGATGGGCTGTCTTACCCAGCGATATCCGGTTGAGTTGGCAGCTGAGATTCCCGAGGTGGATGGCTTCTTCGGCTCAAACGACATCCCGGCGGTCCTCAAGGAGTTGGGAGCCGATTACCGGCGCGACCTGCTCGGCGAGCGCGTGCTGACGACTCCTTCTCACACGGCATATCTGAAGATCTCGGAAGGGTGCGACAACCCTTGTTCCTTCTGCTCGATTCCGTTGATGCGGGGGAGGCACGTTAGCAGACCGATGGACGAGATCGTCCAGGAAGCGCGGCTGCTGGCTGGCCGCGGGGTCAAGGAGCTGGTTGTCATCGGCCAGGATACGACCAGCTATGGGATCGATCTGGACGGCCGGCGGCGGCTCGCCGAGCTCCTGGACCGCCTGGGAGACGTTGAGGGGGTGGAGTGGGTCCGTCTGATGTATGCCTACCCGGCGAAGTTTCCAATGGATGTCCTGGACGTTATCGCGGGCCACCCGCACCTCTGTAAGTACCTGGATCTGCCGGTGCAGCACGTGGCGGACCGTGTGTTGAAGTCCATGCACCGGGGCACTTCGCGCCATGCGCTCATCGATCTGCTAGCGGCTATCCGGGAGCGCATCCCGGGGATCGCACTGCGGACGACGCTTATCGTGGGGTATCCGGATGAAACGGAGCGTGAATTCGCAGAGTTGTTGGATTTCGTCCGCGAGCAGAAATTCCATCGGCTTGGTGTTTTTATGTATTCGCTGGAAGAAGGAACGACGGCCTATGGGCTTGGTGATCCGCTTTCTTCGGAGGAAAAGGAGCACCGGCTTGGCCTGGTGATGGAGGCCCAGCGGGAGATTTCCCTTGCCCGGAATGAAGCGCTGGTCGGAACGGTGCAGACGGTGCTCATCGACCGTACCGATGGTGACCAGCTTGTGGGGCGTACAGCTCATGATGCGCCGGAGATCGACAATGAGGTGTACCTGCCTTTCCGGCCCGATATTCGGCCGGGGACCTTTTGCCAGGTGGATGTTGTTGAGTCTGCAGAATACGATTTGTTTGCTCGATGGAGGTCGTAATGAACAGACATCCGAAGTTCTTCACCGTGTGCGTGTTGGTCGTCATGGTATTCGGCCGCGGCCAGGCACAGGTAGAGATTACGGGTGCGGTGGGCGAACCTTCGCGTTCCTTCGTGATCGATGCTCTCAGCTTTGCTGCCGATTCCACGCATAGCCGCCTGGATGTCTTCATCCAGGTGGGATACGACAATCTGACGTTTGTACGGCGGGGAGATGACTACGGCGCTTCGTATGAGCTGACAACGACGTTGTACGACTCGGCCAACAGCGTGATCGATGAGAATTCGACGACCGAAGAAATCAACGGTCTCACGTTTGATCAATCGGTCGCGGCCGGCGCGTTCAAGGTGACGCAAAGGGTCTTCAGGATCCCTCCGGGACATTACGCGATCGCAGTGCAGCTCCGGGACAGCGAGAGCAAGACGGTGCGCCGGTTGCAGCATGACATCAATGTCGCAGACTTCACCCGTGGTTCTCTGGCGCTGAGCAATATCATGCTTGTTGCCCGGGTGATCACGAAGGGGGAAAAGAAGACCATCGTTCCGAACATCTCGCCAAACGTAGGAAACCTCCCGGACGCGTTTTACATTTTCATGGAGGCATACCATCGGCACGAACCCGATTCGATCCGGTTTCAGGCCAGCGTTTCCAATGAAAAAGGGGAGGTTTTGCTTCAGACAGATACCGTGCGATATCTCACGCCAGGGAAGAACGAAGTATTCATGAGGATCGAGAATTCCCACTTGCCGCTCGGCGATTACCGGCTGCTCGTGACTGCCACCCCGACGCAGGGGCTGCCGGATAAGTCCCTGCCATACCTTGCGGCAACGAGCCGGACATTTCTTATCCGGTGGCGCGGGCTTCCGCTCGGCGTAAAAAACCTTGATCTTGCCATCGAGGAACTCCGCTACATTGCCAAGGAAAATGAGTGGTCGAAGATGAAGGATGCCGCGACGTTAGAGGAAAAGCAGCGGCTGTTCCTGGAGTTCTGGAAGAAGCGGGATCCCAACCCGAACACTCCGCGCAATGAGCGGATGGAGCAATACTACGCCCGCGTTGAGTACGCCAACAAGCACTTCTCTCATTTCATGGAAGGGTGGCGCACCGACATGGGAATGGTATATATCACCTTCGGTCCTCCCAACAACGTGGAGCGGCATCCTTTCGACATCGATTCCAAGCCGTATGAGGTCTGGTCCTACTACGATCTCAACTACTCCTTCGTCTTTGTGGATCAAACCGGCTTCGGGGACTATCGTCTGACGACGCCGATCTGGGAGACGCTCGGGCGCATCCGCAACTAGGCCTTCGTCTTGCCCCGACATTCGGCATCAGGGTTCGCTCGGGATTCCATGATGTCGTCACCAGGAAAGCCTGCCCTGAGCAAGGGGCGCCCGAGGCGCCACGGGTCGAAGGGTTGAATTTCACCGCCGGATTCTTTATACTCGCATATGTGTTGTCTCCGGCGAAATTTGATTTTCTGGGTGCTGTTCATCCTTTGCCTCACCGCCGCCGCTCTGGCCTACCCCGCAGAACTCCAGTCCATCAGGATCACCGGCAACTCCGCGGTGAGCACTCGGGAAATTCTTGATTGGCTCTCCGTAAAGCCCGGACTTCCCTTTTCCGAACCGGCTCTTCGAAATGATCTGCGGTTTGTCGCCGACAACCTGCGGCGCCTGGGATACCTGGGTGGGCAGGCGATGATCGCGGCAACCGAGTTTACGGCCGATAGCGGGTTCGTGACCGTCACGCTTGACGTGAAGGAAGGGCGGCGGTCGATCATTGGATCGATCACCTGCACCGGTCAACACGAATTAACGGAAGAGATGATCCTTGACCAGTTCGAAGCACGTCCCGGAGATCCGTTGGTTGCCGGAGTGCTCGAGCAAGACATTGACGCTCTTCTCTCCCGATACGAGAAACTGGGTTTCCCCCTGGCCCGGTGTGAAGTACAGACGCTGGACAGCCATCCCGGCGCGCACGTCGATTCACTTCAGGTGCTTCTCAAAATCGACGAAGGACAGCGGGTAACAATCGACGAGATCCGGGTGACGGGCAACCATGAGACGAACGCTTCCGTGGTCGTACGCGAAACGCGGGTAAGTCCGGGCGAGCTGTTCAACCCTGCGAAGGTGAACGCGATCAGGACGCGCCTCAACCGTCTCAACATCTTTTCCTCGGTTGCCGAGCCTCAGCTCTACATGCGCGGCGCAACGGGCGGGCTTCTCATCACGGTGCAGGAAGGAAACACCAACACCTTTGACGGTGTTGTCGGGTACGTCCCCGGGGCGGCAACGGGCCAGGCCGGGTACGTTACCGGGTTGGTCTCGGTCGCGCTGAGAAATCTCTTCGGGACCGGGCGGAAACTGAACGTCCGATGGCAGCGGGAAGACCAGTATTCGGAGGAGCTGGGGTTTCGCTATGTGGAGCCCTGGATTTTCGGGGCGCCGGTGAACGTCGGCGGAGGTTTTCTTCAGCGCCAGCAAGACAGCAGTTACGTCCACCGCACCTTCGACGGCGAAGCGGATCTCATGCTCTCCGAGGAACTCTCGGTCGGGTTCCTCATCCGGTCCGAGGACGTGATCCCGTCCGTTGATTCGTTGCATGTCAGCAGCACCCGGCAGAGCGCCACGACCGCAATCGGCGCGAACATTCTGTATGACACGCGGAACGATCTGTACAGCCCCACGACGGGGGCCCGCTATCGGATCGAATACAGCTACGGCAAGAAAAAGCTCGCGAGCGATCCATCCATCGCCGTGCTGAACACCGGGGAATCCGTCGTGCGACGACTCTTGCTCGATCTGGACTTTTTCCTACCGGCTTTTGCGCGGCAGGTTATCGCCTTCGGTCTGCACGGCTATGAAGTACGCGGGGGCGAAATCCAGGAGAGCGACATGTTCAGATTCGGCGGCGCCAGAACGCTGCGGGGATACCGGGAAAACCAGTTCATCGGATCGCGTGTTGCATGGACGAACGCCGAGTACCGATTCCTGCTCGGGCGGCGTTCCTTCCTGTTTGGATTCCTGGATACCGGTTACTACAGCCGTCCGGGCAACCTGGCGCAGGATATCCCGGCGGAGGATGGGTTCAAGTATGGTTATGGCATCGGCCTAAGGACCGACACCCCGCTGGGCAATATCAGCGTGAGCTTTGCCCTCGGACAGGGTGATTCTTTCAGCCAGGGAAAGATCCACATCGGACTGATCAATGACTTCTGAAGAAGAAGAGCGAAAGGCGCAGTTGCTCCGGGTGGAGCACTCCTTGCGGACAGGCCCGATCCGGTACATCGCCGGGATAGATGAGGCAGGGCGCGGCCCGCTGGCGGGACCGGTCGTTGCCGCCGCCGTGGTGTTTCCTTCCGGGATCTATCTTCCGGGAGTCGACGATTCCAAGAAACTGACCCCCGCACACCGAGAGGAACTCTTCGACCGCATCATGCAGTCGGCGTTCTCCGTGGGCGTCGGGATCGTATCACATGAAATGATCGACGCAATGAATATCCTGAACGCGACCTTCCGCGCCATGCACGAAGCGGTGGCAAAGCTCACCCTGGTGCCCGACCACTTGCTCGTGGATGGCAACATGTTCCCGGAGGGGAACGTGCCATTCACCACTGTCGTCGGCGGCGACGGCCTCTGCTTTTCGATCGCCGCCGCTTCGATCATCGCCAAGGTGACGCGGGACCGCATCATGTGCGCCTACGATGCCCGGTTTCCGGGTTACGGATTTGCCATCCACAAAGGGTACGCAACGCGGGAGCATCGCGATGCGATTGCGCGCCTGGGCTTTTGTGCCATTCACCGCCGCTCATTTCATCTGAAAGTGACTGAAAAGGAGGATGTATGCCGCTCAATCAGCCACAGGGGAGAGGGAGCACCAACAAAGACAAGGGGGATCTCGGAGAATGGATAGCCGCGGACTTCCTGGAACGTCTCGGCTACAGGATCATTCAGAGGAACTACGAATTCGGGCGTGTCGGCGAAATTGATATCATCGCGCAGGACGGGGATGTGCTGGTCTTCTGCGAGGTGAAGACCCGCACCAACGACCGCTATGGCGATCCGGAATATGCCCTCACCCGGCGAAAGCAGGAACAGGTGCGATACCTGGCGAAAGCGTACCTCTACCAGCATGGAATCGACGAGCAGGAGTGCAGGTTCGATGTGGTAGCGATCAGATTCGGCGGGGCGTGTCCGAAGATTGACTATTTTAAGGGCGCTTTTTGACATCGTGCCCGAGAGCAGAGCTCCATGCGGCACCAGTGAATCATTAATGAAAGTACCTCTATGAATGCTCTTCCCCTGATCATTGCTACGTTGTGTGTCCTGGCAATTGCGTACCGCTACTACAGCGCGTTCATTGCAGCGAAGGTTGTGGCCCTTGATGACAACCGGACGACCCCCGCCCACACTATGCGAGATGGCCAGAACTACGAGCCCACAAACAAGTGGGTACTGTTTGGCCATCACTTCGCGGCGATTGCCGGTGCGGGCCCTCTGATCGGCCCGGTTCTTGCAGCGCAATTCGGTTTCCTTCCGGGATTCCTCTGGCTGCTGATAGGAGTCGTGCTCGCCGGTGCAGTGCACGATTTCACGACGCTCGTTGCCTCGGTACGCCGTAAGGGGAGGTCGCTGGCAGAAATCGCGCGCAACGAGATCAGTCCACTTGCGGGCACTGTCGGCTCCATCGCCATCCTGATCATTCTTGTGATTGCGCTCGCCGGCCTCGGCCTGGCGGTGGTCAACGCCTTGAGTGAAAGCTCCTGGGGCACCTTCACGATTGCCATGACCATTCCGATCGCGCTCTTCGTGGGACTCTGGATGTACCGTATCCGTCCGGGGAAAATCGCGGAAGCGAGCACCATTGGCGTGATCGCCGTGGTGGCCGCGGTGGTGTTCGGCAGTTATATTCCGGGGTCGGTCCTCGCCCCCTACTTCACGCTTTCACGGGAAGGTATCGTGATCTCGATGGCAATCTACGGATTCATCGCATCAGTCCTTCCGGTCTGGCTGCTGCTTGTCCCGCGCGATTACCTGAGCTCGTACATGAAAATCAGCACCATTGCGGCACTGGTCGTCGGTGTGATCGTGGTCCACCCGGACCTCAAGATGCCGGCCCTCACGCAGTACATCGGCGGCGGCGGACCGATCTTTTCGGGAAAACTCTTCCCGTTCCTCTTTGTTACGATTGCCTGCGGCGCCATCTCGGGATTTCACGCCCTTGTGGCTTCCGGCACCACGCCAAAAATGCTGAACAAGGAGTCGGATGCCCGGTTCATCGGCTATGGCGCAATGTTGATGGAGGGGCTGGTCGGGGTCGTTGCATTGATCGCCGCCTGTTCGCTGCATCCGGGGGATTATTTCGCGATCAATCTTTCGCCGGAAAAATTTGCGGCCCTTGGCATGTCGACGGTCAACCTGACCGAGCTTTCGCGCGAGGTCGGTGAAACGGTTGCCGGCCGGCCGGGCGGAGCGGTCTCGCTCGCGGTGGGCTTCGCACAGATCTTCTCCGGCCTTCCGGGCCTGCGGTCATTCATGTCGTTCTGGTACCACTTTGCCATCATGTTCGAGGCGCTCTTCATCCTGACCACGATCGATGCCGGAACGCGCGTTGCACGCTTCTTGGTTCAGGAATTCGGGGGGCGCGTTTGGAAGCAGTTCGGCAAAACCGACTGGCTCCCCGCGAACATCATCGCAACGACGCTGGTTGTGCTCTCCTGGGGATATTTCCTCTGGACCGGAAACATCGGCACTATCTGGCCGATGTTCGGGACGGCCAACCAGCTGCTCGCGGCGGTTGCACTTGCCGTTGGCACAAGCGCCATCATCAACTCGGGGAAGGAGCGCTACGCCTGGGTTACGCTGATTCCCATGATATTTGTCGCAGTTACCACGCTGACGGCCGGCTGGCTCAACATCACCGACAATTTCCTGCCCCTCATGTCCCTTCCAGGCAGCGAAGCGCAGGGCTTTGTGAATTCTCTTCTGACGTTGATCATCATGGTCTGCGCCATCGTGATCCTTGTGGAAGCGTGCCGCAGGTGGTACCGGGTGCTCATCAAGGGGGAGTATTTGGTACATGGGCAAGTCGTGTCTGCATCATCAGAGGATTTCACGCCGCCAACCTTTGGTTGCTGCTAGAACTCACCCCCCCTTCCGTCTCCCCCTCTCTTCGGGATCATAAGAGAGGGGGAGCGTGCGACCCCGATGTATTGGTTCATCGTGTTACCTCCCGTGCGCGATGCACCGGGCGTTTTTGTTGTTGTAGGTCTTGAGGAGGGTACAGTACACTGCCTGTTCCCGCCTGCACGCTCCGACGGCGTCGGCTGGAGCAAACGCGGCGTGGCCGCACCTGTAGTCGCAGAAGAGAGGAAACGAAGGGGCTGGTTTTGTCCCGGCCTCTCTGGTTTTCAATCTGAACGGTTTTCTGGGCATGCTTTTTTGAAAAGTAGCTAATCGAGAGCTGAGAATCCAGAGGAAGGAGTGAAAGCGGTATCGACAGGCCGGGCAACCGGCGTCGTTGCGTTCCTTCCATCTTCTTCGTATATTTGGTCCCGGAGATCACAGAGCATTGCCGAAGCGCACTGACCTTCAATCCATTCTGATCATTGGTTCAGGCCCGATCGTCATCGGTCAGGCCTGCGAGTTTGATTATTCCGGGACACAAGCCTGCAAAGTGCTGCGTGAGGAGGGATACCGCGTCATCCTCATCAACAGCAATCCTGCCACGATCATGACCGATCCGGACCTGGCCGACCGGACCTACATTGAGCCCATCACCCCCTATTTCGTCGAAAAAATCATCGAGCGCGAGCGTCCGGATGCGATTCTCCCCACTATGGGAGGGCAGACAGCCCTGAACACCGCTGTTGCGCTGGCGGAGAACGGGGCGCTGGAGAGATATAACGTCGAATTGATCGGGGCAAAACTGGACGCGATCAAAAAGGCGGAGGACAGGGAGCTCTTCAAGGCCACGATGGACAAGGCCGGGCTGCAGACTCCCCGCGGCGGGTTCGTGCGCTCTCTTGAAGAAGCACAAAAGCTGGTCGATGTCATCGGATTTCCCATCATTATTCGCCCTTCGTTCACCCTTGGGGGAACCGGGGGCGGCATTGCCAGGAGCGCGGACGAATTCGAAGGAGCTGTCGAACATGGGCTTGACGCAAGCCCGATCCACGAAGTCCTGCTCGAGGAATCGGTCATCGGATGGAAAGAGTACGAGCTGGAGGTGATGCGCGATCTCAATGACAACGTCGTGATCATCTGCTCGATCGAGAACTTTGACCCCATGGGGGTCCACACCGGCGACTCGATCACCGTAGCTCCCGCCCAGACCCTGACGGACAAAGAATACCAGCGCATGCGGGACGACGCCATTAAGATCATCCGCGCCATCGGTGTGGAGACAGGCGGCTCGAACATCCAGTTTGCAGTGGATCCGAAGACGGGGCGTTCCCTCGTTATCGAAATGAATCCCCGTGTTTCCCGCTCCTCTGCCCTTGCCTCCAAAGCCACTGGATTTCCCATCGCCAAGATTGCGGCAAAGCTGGCAGTGGGGTACACGCTGGATGAGATTCCCAACGATATTACCAAGAAGACGCCGGCCTCCTTCGAGCCGACGATCGATTACACCGTTGTGAAGATCCCGCGGTGGGATTTCGAGAAATTCAAGGGGGTGGATGAGACCCTGGGCGTGCAGATGAAGTCCGTCGGCGAGGCAATGGCATTTGGCCGGACCTTCAAAGAGGCGCTCCAGAAGGCGCTCCGCTCACTCGAGCAGGGACGTTCAGGTCTCGGGGCCGACGGGAAAGATGTCGTGGACGTCCTCAAGCTCGATAAAGCAGGAAAAGCAGAATGGTGCAAACGGGTCCGGGAGCGGCTCCGCGTCTCGCGTCCCGAAAACGTCTTCTACCTCCGCTATGGATTCCAGCTTGGAATGACCATTCAGGAGCTTCACAGCATCACATGCATCGATCCATGGTTCCTTTTCAACATCCACCAGATTGTGGACCTTGAGGCGGAGCTGCGCAAGGTGGGGAAGAACGCGGATCACGACCTGATCCTCAAGGCAAAACAGTACGGTTTCTCGGACCGGCAGCTCGGGTTCATTCTTGGCAAAGAGGAGCTCGCCGTCAGAGCAATGAGAGAGTCGATGGGAATCCGGCCCGTGTTCAAGACCGTCGATACGTGCGCCGCCGAGTTTGCTGCGGAGACCCCCTATCACTACTCAACGTACGAAACGGAAAACGAGTCAAAACGATCCTCCAGGAAGAAAGTCATCATTCTCGGCGGCGGTCCGAACAGGATCGGGCAGGGCATTGAATTTGACTACTGCTGTGTGCATGGTGTGATGGGGCTTGCCGAGGAAGGGTACGAGACGATCATGATCAACTGTAATCCGGAGACGGTCTCGACGGATTACGACACGACCGACAAACTGTACTTCGAGCCGCTGACGTTCGAGGACGTGCTCAACATCTGCGAGCAGGAACAACCCGATGGTGTGATCGTTGCTTTTGGAGGACAGACACCTTTGAAACTGGCGAAGCCGCTCGAGGCCAGGGGAATCAGGATCCTGGGCACATCGCCGGAAGGGATCGACCTTGCGGAGGACAGAAAGAGGTTCGGCAAGCTTCTTGATGATTTGAAAATTCCCTGCCCCCCTTATGGTACCGCTTCGGACTTGCCGACGGCCCTTGAAGTTGCCCGAAGGGTGGGGTTTCCTGTGCTCGTTCGCCCCTCGTATGTGCTGGGCGGGCGGGCAATGGAGATCTGCTATAATGACAAAGGGCTGGCCGAGTACATGGGGAAGGCGGTCAATGTTTCTCCTGATCATCCCGTCCTGATCGACCGTTTTCTGGAAGATGCGTTTGAATTTGATGTGGACGCTGTCTCTGATGGTACCGATGTCTTTATCGGCGGCGTGATGCAGCATATTGAAGAGGCAGGCATTCATTCTGGTGACAGCGCTTGCGTGCTTCCGCCATACGCCGTGACCCCGCAGCAGCTGCAAACGTTGATGCAATACACTCGCCGCCTTGCGCTGGCACTGCATGTGGTTGGTCTGGTCAATATCCAGTACGCTATGCAGGGTGGTGTGATCTACGTTTTGGAGGTGAACCCTCGCGCTTCGCGCACGGTGCCGTTTGTGAGCAAGTCTACCGGCATTCCGCTCGCAAAGGTCGCTGCGAAGCTGATGATCGGGCGCACATTGAAGGACCTGGACATCAAGGGGTATGGTTGGGCGAAGCATGTGTCCGTGAAGGAATCGGTCTTCCCGTTCTCGAAATTCCCGAGTGCGCGTCATTTCCTTGGGCCGGAAATGCGCTCCACGGGGGAAGTTATGGGTATTTCGGACAGTTTCGGGGTTTCCTTTGCCAAGGCCTCGATGGCGGCGGGCAGCACGCTGCCGCGGGAGGGAACGGTGTTCGTCAGTCTGAATGACAATGACAAGAACGATCGTGCGGCGAATATCGTGAATAACTTCGTGCGGCTGGGGTTCAACATTATTGCTACGCAGGGTACCTCAGTGTTCTTGAAAGGGCGTGGGATTCGGAACCGACCAGTCCTGAAGGCGAGCGAGGGGACGCTCAACATCATCGACGTCATTCGGAACGGGTGGGTGCAGCTCATCATCAATACACCGCTTGGCCAGGTATCGCGCGAAGACGAGCATGCTATCGGCCGGGCCGCATATGAACACAAAGTGACATACATGACTACACTTTCCGCGGCAGCCTCGGCGGCGAAGAGCATTGAGCAGGTGCGGGAGCGGCAGCTTTCCGTGATGAGCATTCAGGAATATCACGAGCTTGCCCGTCAGGGAGGAAGGACCGAGCAGCCGGAGTCGTTGGAAGACTGTACCAGGGTTGTGGAGTACATTAGATCATTTCAAATGTGACCGACCAATGAAAAAGACAAGTCGATTGGCGATCCTCGGGGAGCTCTGGGCATTCATGCGTGTGCGCAAGAAGTGGTGGCTTGGGCCGATCGTGTTGGTGTTGCTACTGCTGGGATTGCTTCTGGTGTTCACGCAGGGCTCGGCGCTGGCGCCGTTCATATATACCTTGTTCTAGCGAGGACTCGCCCCCCCCCGTCCCGACCCAATAGGCCGGGACCACAGTCCCGGTCTGCGCCGGCGGCAGAGACCGGACCGGCTCCTTGCTCGTCCTCTCAAAGAGTTCTCTATAGATACCCATTCTCCCTGTACCACCCGTACGCCGCCATGATCGTCTCGTCAAATGGCGTGATGGTATAGCCAAATTCCCGTTGAGCCTTCGCTGAGCTGTACCAGTTGTATATCCCTGCGTGGACCATCAGGTCCATGGTAATAGGCGGCTCTTTGCCCAGTAAACCGTATCCTCCTTCGACCAATCTGGTAAAGGCGTGGAGTATGGGAATAGGGACCCGTGCGATGGGCGCCCTGCCGCCGATAAGAGCCGCGGTGCGGGCGAAGACTTCCCGTGTGGTCAGGTTCTCACCGCCAAGAATGTAGCGCTCGCCGGTGCGTCCATTTTCCGCCGCACGAAGGATCCCCTTGACCACATCCCCTACATACACCACATTTATCCCGCCGTCGATGTACAACAGTGTGGTCCCTTTTTTGACATTGGTCAGCAGCGACCCGCCGTGGAGGTTCACATCCCGCTCCCCGATGATAACCGAGGGATTGACGATGACGGCGTCTAGCCCCTTCCTGATCCCCTCAAGAACTTCGAGTTCTGCGAGCCGTTTACTGTGTTTGTAACCCGCCGTGCCTCCCCAGTTGAATGCGGTGTTCTCGTCGGCTGGATGCTGATCATGCGGATGCCCCAGCGCGGCGACGGAGCTGACATGCACTAACCGCGCCACGCCTTCCGATAGGCATGCACGGACAACGTGCCGCGTTCCTTCGACATTGACGGCGAGTTGTTCTTTCCAACGGGCTTTCCAGTATTTCACAATTGCGGCGGTGTGGAAGACTGTGTCGCATGAGCGAAACGCCTCTGTAAGCGATGCCTGATCCCGGACGTCACCGAAGAAGTGCTGGACATCGATTCCGGCGAGGGCGCGAATGTCGGACGAAGGGCGCCGGAGTATACGGACGTCGCATCCGCGTTTGAGGAGCCCCTCGGCAAGATTTGCCCCGACAAATCCGGTACCGCCCGTAATCAGAACCCGCTTCATCGCGAGCCTGCACCCACGCGGTCCAGGAACGAGAGGAGGGCCCGGTTGAAGAACTCCGGGTTCTCCAGGTTGCTCAGGTGCGCTGCACCTGGAACAATATGGAGTTCCGATCCTTTGATGCGCTCGTGCATCGCCTGGGAGACCGATGGTGGAGTGGTTTGGTCCGCAGCCCCGACGAGAATAAGCACCGGAATCCGAATGTTGGGCAGCGCCCCGCTGGTGTCAGTACGGGCTGCGAGAGCGAGCAGCGTGCCCGCTATGCTCAGCGGGGGAGTGTGGGAAATGATGCGGCGAATGAACTCGACGGCCTCAGGCTTCGTGGTGAAGCTCTCAGGTGCGAAGACGGTTTTCAAAAATGCGTCGGCAAACTGTTGCGACCCGGTTTTCTTCACTTCGACCATGCTCGTGAACCGGCGCATCTTCCCTTCCGGCGTGTCGGTTTCGCTCTTCGTATCGCACAACACGGCGGCACGAAACCGGTCCTGATTGCGCTCCAGCGCCCTCAGGGTAATGTACCCTCCCATCGACAAGCCTGTTATCACTACTCGGTCGAGATGCAGATGATCCATGAAAGCAAAGAGATCATCAACGTGACCTTCGATGGTGTACTGCCCGTCCCCGACATCGCTGAGTCCATGCCCCTTGATATCATACGCTATCGCGCGATATTTCTTCGAGACCGCCTCGGTCTGTTTTTTCCACATTTCGTGGCTGAACGGGAAACCATGCAAGAAAAGAACCGGCATGCCGTCCTGGCCGCCGGCCTCTTCATAATGAAGATGTGAACCGTTTATGAGGGCTTCCATATCTATCATTGCCTCCGCAGAAGTTGAGAATATCGCAATATGATTTCAGAATACGCAGAAATCGTAACAGTTTCAAAGGGCCCCGGTGGAAAATGCAGCAAAGCGTGGGGGGGGGCATGGAGGCTGAATAAAAGCCAACGTTGCCCTAATGCAGAGGCCCAAAAGGGGGTACATGTTTGCACTTCGGCCCAGACATACGACTGGCACCCTTGGGGTTATACCTCTGCCCCGTCACACCTTGACCCTCAGAATTACATTGTCTATATTCAAATCACCCATCTCTTATCGTCAAGGAGCTGAAATGGACGAAATTCTCTCTTATATCCAAGCGAACAAAGAGCGATATTTTGCGGAATTGAAAGAGCTCCTTGCGATTCCCAGCATCAGTACCAATGCCGAGAATGGTCCGGACATGCAGCGGTGCGCGCACTGGGTTGCGGACCATATGCGCATTGTAGGGTTGCAGAATGTACAGCTCTTTCCGACGTCAGGGCACCCGATCGTCTACGGTGAATGGCTAGGGGCTCCCGGCCAGCCCACGGTGCTCATCTACGGGCATTATGATGTGCAGCCGGTGGAGCCGCTGGATCTCTGGACCTCACCCCCGTTCGAAGCGACGGTCCGCGACAACAAACTATACGCGCGCGGTTCGGCCGACGACAAGGGACAGGTGTTCATCCATCTGAAAGGCATCGAAGCATACTTCAAGACCAAAGGCTCCCTCCCCGTGAATCTCAAGCTGCTCATCGAGGGAGAAGAAGAGATCGGGAGCACAAACCTTGATGCGTTCGTCAAGGACCAAAAAGAGCTCCTCAAGGCCGACCTCGTTTTGATTTCTGATTCCTCGATGTTCGGGGAAGACATTCCTTCCATCTGTTACGGCTTGCGCGGGCTTACATACATGCAGCTAGAAGTCGTCGGGCCAAACAAAGATCTCCATTCCGGATCCTTTGGCGGGGCGGTGCACAATCCGATCCAGGCGCTGGCGGAGATCATTGCGCAGCTGCATGACAAGAATGGCCGCGTGACAATTCCCGGATTCTATGATGACGTACGCCCGCTCACCCGGAAAGAGCGGGATGCATTCAAGAAGCTTCCCTGGAGCGACCGGAAATATGCGGCAGAGCTGGGTGTGAAGCAGCTCTATGGCGAGAAGGGTTTCACGACCCTTGAGCGCCTCTGGGCAAGGCCCACGCTTGAGTGCAATGGCGTCTGGGGGGGATTCATCGGCGAGGGGGCGAAAACGGTTCTTCCATCAAAGGCGTCCGCCAAGATCTCCATGCGGCTCGTTCCTGACCAGTCGTCCTCCAGGGTGGCCAGGCTTTTTGAGCGCCACATCAAGAAGATCGCGCCGAAGGGCGTGAAGGTGACCATGACATTCATTCATGGAGGCGAACCGGCGATCACGCCGATCGACAGCCCGGGTGTCACCGCGGCGGTTGCAGCGCTGAAAAAGGGATTTGGCAAAAACCCTCTTTATCAACGAGAGGGAGGATCTATCCCCATCGTTGTCCAATTCAAGGAGATGCTGGGCATCGACACGGTGCTCCTTGGATTCGGCCAGCCGGATGAGAACGCCCACGCGCCGGACGAGTTCATCAATCTCGACCACTTTTTCCGAGGCATTCAAACCTCCGTGCATTTCTTCAACGAGCTTCCGGAACATATGGCCGGCTCCCGTAAAAAACGCTGAGAGCCGGTATGTTCCCCTTCGTTCTTACTCCACCATCCTGTTCTTGTCCGGGCATCCAGCCACACTATCATCAAAGCATGGAGGTCGCATGAACATTGTTGACAGAGCAAAGAACATCCTCATGACACCGAAGACTGAATGGCCGGTGATCGCTTCGGAAACGCCGGGAATCGGGGAGATCATACTGAAGTATGTCCTTCCGCTGGCGCTGATCCCGGCTCTGGCCCGTGTGATCGGGTATGGTCTTGTTGGGGGGCCGCTTATCTCGTGGTCTTTTTCGGCGGCGATCGCGATGGGTATTGTTGCCTTCCTGACCGCAGTCATCGGCGTCTACATCACTGCATATGTGGTGGACCTCCTCGCGCCGAATTTCAGCTCTGAGAAGAACCTCGCCCGGGCCGTGCAACTCGTCGCCTATTCCCAAACCCCCGGTTGGGTGGCAGGCGTCCTGTACATCATCCCGGCGGTGGGATGGCTTGTCATGCTGGCGTCGCTGTACGGGCTCTATCTGGTGTATCTTGGGATGCCGCACATGATGAAAACACCGCAGGACAAGGTGATCCCGTACCTCGTTGTAACGATCCTTGTGGTGATCGTTGTGTACGCCATTCTTGGGCTCATCTTGAGCCCGGTCATCTTTGGAGTTCTTGGAGCAAGCGCATTTCGAGGGATGTAAGGAACTGAGGGATGAGTTCAAAACAGACTCAACCTGACGTACCGAGACGGGTTTTCCTTCAGGTCAATAATCAGCGCGTTCAGATTCACTGCGAGACTGTCCAGGTTGTTATATAACCGGGGGTCCCGGGAAAGCTTGCCGATCGTTCCTTCTCCCATCTCGATCCGCTGTGCCGCAGCGTCGAGAGAGCGAGTCGTGGACTTGAGTGCTTCCGATGCCGCCTGGAGATTCCCGGCTATCGATCGGACGAGAGTCAGGCTGGAATCCAGTTTGGTCCGCTGCGAAAGCCCAATTGTGTCGAGCCCGGTCGAAAAACGGGCGAGGTTCTCGGACAAGGTTGCGAAATTTCCCACAACAAAATCGATCCGCCCTCCCTGGCTCCGGATGATCTGCTCCAATTCGGCAGTGGCTTTGTTCACGTCCACCACGATGTTCTGGAGTCCCTGCCGCGTTTTCGGATCGAAGGTCTTGTTAACATTTTCCAGAATCCCAAGGACATTGGAAGAGATCGGCGCCAGGGTGGAGGTGAGCTCGGTGAGATCCGCCTGATATGTTCCGCGCAACGTGTCGCCGCTCTCCAGGGCGTCGGGGGACATACCCGGAGTGATGGCGATGTATTTGCCTCCCATGATGCTCGCGCTCTTGATGAGTGCCTGAGAGTCCTTTGGAAGGCGCACCTTGCTCTGGAGGGAAGCCTCCACGGCGATTCCCGCCCCAATGAGGCGCATTTCCTCCACCTTACCCACCGTATACCCTGCGACCGTAATCGGGCTACCGGCCTTGAGGCCGTTCACATTGTCGTAGAGGATCGTCAGTGAGTATTCCTTGTGCTGGAAATCAATTCCCCGCAGGTAGATGACTCCGGCGAAGAAAAGGATGACTGCGACGAACGCGGCCATGCCGACTTTTACTTCATTGCCCAGTTTCATAAGTTGCTGTCGATGTATTTTCTGACCTCGTCATCCGGGGAGTTACGAACCTCGTCGGCTGTGCCGGTCATGATAATCTTGCCCTCGTTGAGGATGGCAAACCGGTCTCCCACCAAAAAGGCGCTCCGAATGTCATGCGTGACTACAATGGATGTTACGCCGAGCTTGGTACGCAGCTCCTTGATCAGCAGGTTGATGCCGTCCGCCGTCTCCATGTCAAGGCCCGTCGTGGGCTCGTCATAGAGGACATACGGAGGTTGATAGACAATGGCACGCGCAAGCCCCACACGCTTCCGCATGCCACCGCTGAGAGACGAAGGCATCATTTGTTCCACGCCGTCGAGTCCTACTGTCGAAAGTGCCTGTTTCACCCGTGCAGGGATGTCAGTGACCTTCTTGCGTCTGTGGTACCTCAGCGGGAGAGCTACGTTCTCCCCCACTGTCAGCGAATCCAGAAGCGCGGCACCTTGAAACAAAAATCCAAACTTCATCCTGTGCAATCGGAGCCCGCGATAGGTCATGGATATCACCTCTTTGCCGTCGACGATAATGCTTCCCTTGTCCGGCTTGATGAGGCCGACGATCATCTTCAGCAGGACGCTTTTGCCCCCACCGCTTTTTCCAAGCACGACAACGGTTTCGCGGTCGGGAATGTCCAGGCTGACCCCGCTATGCACCTGTTCGCCATTGAACTGTTTCCAGATATTCTGTATTGTAATCATCTCAAAGCAGCGTGGAAGCCAGCATGAAGTCCAGGACAACGACGGTGAGGCAGGCAAGCACGACTGTGCTCATCGTCGCCTTGCCGACTCCTTCAGCGCCTCCTTCCACATAGTATCCTTTGTAACAGGCAATCGAAGTGATTGCGAATCCGAAAAACAGCCCCTTCAAAATTCCAAACAAGGCATCGCTCACCAGAAACGAGCTTCGCATCCCTGCAAGGAATGCCTCCGGCGCAATATGCGAAATGGCAACAGCTCCCAGCAATCCCCCGAGGATTGCCACAAAATCCCCGATAACGACAAGAACGGGGAACATGGTGATCCCGGCCAGTACCCTCGGCGTGACGAGAAAGGAGATGGAGTCAAAAGCAAGGGTCTCCAACGCATCAATCTGCTCGGTGACTCTCATGGAACCAAGCTCGGCCGTGATGGTTGCGCCCACCTTGCCCGCCAGCACCAGCGCCGACATGAGGGGTGTCAGCTCAAGGAGGACCGACTTGATGACCAGGTTGCCGACCACCGAGCGCGGGATCCAGTCGTACAACTGGTGTGCGGATTGAACGGACGTCACCATTCCAAGAAACGCTGAAGTGAACATCACGATCGGGATCGAGTTGTTGCCGATGGCGAACATCTGCCGGAACACGTCCCGTGCATATGTTCGAAGGGAATAGATGTGACGGATCATCCACCAGAGGAGCGCGAAATACTTGCCAAGATGCTCCAGGAACAGTATGGCATGGCGGCCGATGAGAGCGAAGAACTCGAATGCAGGGACTGCAGAAGAATTCTCCGCGACAGTTCCGTCCATAGAGAGGTGTTATTCCATCAACTGTTGTCGAATGGTCCCCCCCGGGGGGCCTTCCGTCATTCAGAACCATAAAACAGCGGGAAAAGTTCTGGACATGAGTTCCCGGTTCCCCATTGGAAGGGAGGTCGCATGAGGTCCAAACTGGCCATTGCTGCCGGATGCCTTGCCGCGTTTTCTTTCCTTTATAGGGACGTTCATCCGCTGGGCAGCCTCCAGCTTTCCATTGATGCGGATTCCGCCGGAAGCAAAGCTGCCTCGATCGTACAGGAGATGTTTCCCGAGATCAACCCGCCGGTCTTCAAGCGGGCAGGTGCAACGGAGGTCTGTCCGGGGGACCTTTTCGTTTTCTACACTGACGGGTTCACCGAAGCGATGAATCGTCATTGTGAGGAGTATGGAGAGGAACGCCTTCGGCACTCCGTCCAGAAACAGGCCGCAGGTACGGCAGCTGACGCCATGAGCGGCATCTTCGCGGACATCAAAGAGCATGCGGGGAAGACTAAACAGCACGATGACATGACCATTGTGGTGGTGAAGGTGTGCGGGTAGGGATTGCGGGTCGTCCACGCTGCAGCTGGGACGACGCTCGTCCCGTGCGACGGGACGGCCAATCGACCTACATTCTGTACAACATCCCCGTGTGGAAAAACCGGTATGACGATGCCAGGAGCGGGACCGCCATCATGAGATAGGCGGTCCCGAGTTCATCGCGTGGGACGAACGAGGCGTTCCGGAGCAGCATGCCGAGTGTGATCATGAGTGCCATCATCAGGTAGCTCTTCCACCCGAGGAACGAGAAAAGACAGGGGCGTTCATGCGTGATATGAACGATGCGGAAAATATGCCGGGCGGAGATCGTCCTGAACATCACGACAAAGAACAGAGCTCCCCCGGCGGCCCCGATCACGAAGAGAACGACGGGATGCGGCGCCGCTTCACCGATGAAATTGAGTCCCCGGTATGCAAGGATTCCCCCGGCGACGGCCCATACAACCCCGGCCATGAACAATAGCCCGCGTCTCGTTGTCGTTGGTTTCAACACCATCAGTTACTTCCTGTGACTGACGGTGCCGCCTGCATCGGTTTATGGGAAAGCTTTTCGTCCCGCATCGCTGCGGTGTAGGCAAACGCCGCCATCATGACCGCATCTTGCCTCATATCATCCGGGGAGACCCGCTCATACACATCCATGTTGGAGTGGTACGTTCTGCTGTACTCAACGGGATCCTGGATGAACTGGAAGCCCGGAAGTCCGACCGCGTCAAACGACAGATGGTCCGTTCCCCCGGTGTTTGTCAGCGAAATCGTGGATGCGCCAAAGTCCTGGAACGGGGCAAGCCATGCCCGGAAGACTGACCGAAGCGCCTCATTCCCCTGAAGATAAATTCCACGGAATCTGCCGGTTCCGTTGTCGTCATTGAAGTAGGCCGAGAATTTCTCATAGCCCTCCTTCTTCATGAGCTCTCCGGGAGGACCGGATGGCTGCTGGCTCCCTGCGCGCTCGCCCAGATGCTGGGTCACATAGGCCTTGGAGCCGAAGAGCCCCTCTTCTTCTCCTCCCCAGAGGCCGATGCGGATGGTCCTGCGGGGCTTGAGATCGAGAGCTTTGAGGATGCGGACGGCCTCCATAGCGGTGATGACGCCGGTGCCATCGTCACAGGCGCCGGTGCCCGCGTGCCACGAATCCAGATGCGCTCCCACCATGACCACCTCATCTTTCAGATCAGTCCCGGGGATCTCGCCGATGACATTGATGCCCGGCTGCATATCGTCCGAGAATTCCACCTCGACATCCATTTCCAGCTTCACGGGGATCCCCTTGTTCAGGATCCGCAGGATTCGATTGTAGTGCTCGGCCGCGAGCGTGACCTGCGGCAAGATGGCAGGAGCCTTTTCATCATATGCGTTGATGCGTTGGGCCCGATTGCTGTCGGAAGCCTGGGGCACGGAAGCCGACATGGTCATCATGGTGCCGCCATCCCCACGCGCGCCATCGATGATGGCCAGCGCCTTCTCCTTCCTGCAGAATTCAAGCTTCGAGGTCATTAACCGCGCGTCTTCCCGGTACCGGCGGAACCTCGTCGTGTCTCCCCGGAATGTCCCCCTGCGCCTGGGGGTACTGGCATCGGCGTTGGCGAGCTTCAAAAGAGCGTCATCCTGAAGCCGCTCGGCAAACGGCTTGAAGTTCTGAGGGAGGTCGCGGGGCTCGCCGATACACACGAATGCCCCCTTGAGCTTTCCCTTGTATTTGGCGAAATCGGAATCCGCCTTCACATCCAGATACACCGCTTTCCCTTTGATCGTCCCGTCGGTCCCCGGGGACCATGCCTTGGGATAGCCAATCAACGGGACGGTTTTCGGTTCAATCATGTTTGCGGAGAAGTGTCGCAACGACCATCCTCTCCCGGAAGGAGCCCATGTTTCAAGATGCACATTCTGCAATTTCCACTCGGTGAGCTTCGAGGCGGCCCAATCGGCAGCGCCCTTGTATTCGGGCGACCAGGTCAGGCGGGAACCGCAGACATCTGTCAGGTAACTCATCAACTCCATTGCCTGCGATTGGGTGAGGCCCTCTTCCTTGATCCGGGAGATTGTGGCAGTATCCACTTTTTCCGGGTTGACTTGGGCTTCAGCGCCGAAGGTGCACAGAATGCTGATGAACAACGTGAAACACAAGGCACGTTTCATGGGAAGGGTGGTCCTTTCGGTGGTTGAACAGAATAGTGGAGGAATAAGCATCCACTCTCTTAAATATAGCAGACCAGGGAACAGTGTCAACAAGAGAACGGGGAGGAGGGCATAGAAGTCACTATCCCTGCTCTTCTCTGCTTGATTTTCTACCTTCCATTATGTATGCTGGACGCAACACTTCACCAAGAGAATATGCTCCCACAGATCTTCCGCAGGAAAAGCCTTGACGCAATCCTCCACGAGGGGGAAAATCCGGAATTTCAGCTCAAGCGCGTTCTTGGCTCTATAGACGTGGTTTTGCTGGGCATTGGTGCGATCATCGGGGCGGGCATCTTCGCAACTATTGGAACGGCTGCGGCAGGAGACGCGGCACGGCCGGGGGCAGGCCCTGCGCTGATCCTCTCGTTCGCCCTGACGGCAGTTGCGTGCGGCTTCGCGGCCCTCTGTTATGCGGAATTTGCCGCAATGGTCCCAATCTCCGGGAGCGCCTACACGTATTCCTATGGAACGCTGGGCGAGCTGGTCGCGTGGATCATTGGCTGGGATCTGATCATCGAGTACGCCGTCGGGAATGTCGCGGTCGCAATCAGCTGGGCAAATTACTTCAAGACCTTTGTGGCGGGGTTCGGCATCATCATCCCTGACTGGCTTTGCACCGACTATCGGACAGCGGCAAGAATTCCAGGGCTGTTCGAGGGTGCACCGCATGTCCTGGGCGTGCCGATCGTCTTCAACGTGTTCGCCTTCGGCATTGTCACGCTTATCACGATCCTGCTCGTCATCGGGATCCGGGAAAGCTCCCGCACGAATGCCGTCATGGTCATCATCAAGCTGATTGTCCTGACTTTTTTTGTTCTCGTCGGGCTGAAGTATGTGAGACCGGCAAACTGGACGCCGTTTGCGCCGAACGGCTGGGCAGGAATTCAGGCGGGGGCTGCCGTGGTCTTCTTTGCGTACATCGGTTTCGATGCGGTGTCGACGGTGGCAGAAGAGGTGCGCAACCCGAAACGGGATCTTCCGATCGGCATCATTGGCTCCTTGATCGTCTGCACGATCGTTTATATCCTGGTCGCGGCGGTGTTCACCGGCATTATCCCGTACCATGATTTGGTGAAGGTCCTTGCCACGCAACAGGCCGAGCCGCTGACTCTGGCCCTGCAATATGCGAACATTGAGCATTGGGGAAATCTCTTTGTGGGGATTGTTGCGCTGGGGTCGGTGATCGCCCACACGGCCGTTCTCCTGGTGTTCCAGCTTGGCCAACCCCGTATCTTTTTCTCCATGGCACGGGACGGCCTGCTTCCGAAGAGTTTTGCGCGTGTGCACCCCCGTTTTCGTACGCCATATGTTACCACGATCCTTACCGGCGTCGCAGTGGGGGTGACTTCCATGTTCACGAGCATTGATGAAATGGTCGACCTGACAAACATCGGAACATTGTTCGCATTTATCCTGGTTTGTGTCGGCGTCCTCATCCTGCGCAAACGAGAGCCAGACCGGCCTCGCGCATTCCGGACCCCATGGGTTCCCTGGATACCACTCCTCGGCATCGCATCTTGCCTTTATCTCATGACCGGCTTGCCCTGGGTGACGTGGGTCCGGTTTGGTGGGTGGCTCGTCGTTGGGTTGGCTGTTTACTTGCTCTACGGGTATAGGCACAGTCGGCTCCGGCATGTTTCCTCGCCTTAGGGAGAGCCGATGGCGAGCTCTTGGCACGGAACCGCAGCCTCTGGGAGAGTGTTCCATGAACGGCGCCCAGCCAATTCTATCGCAAGATTCTTCAGACAAGCCTCACGAGCAGATCTGTAAATACTTTTCTTTTACTTGGAGGAATTCCTATGACCAGATGGACCCTACTTCTATTATTCGTCATGTCGGCTCTTAACCTGTATTCCCAACAGATGTCGAAAGAGGAGCAAGAGCGCGAGAAGAAATTTCAGGAGAAGGCATCGTCAGTTCAAAAGGACACGACGAAGACATTTGGATGGGCGAACAGCCTCATCGCGGGCGCAAATCTTACACAGGCATCATTCACGAACTGGGTACAAGGTGGGCAGAACGCCCTCTCCTATACACTCTGGTTCAACGGAGGCTCGGTGCAGAACCTGGAACGGACAAACTGGTCCAACACGCTCAAACTTGCCTTCGGACAATCCCGCCTGGGGGGTGGGGGGTTGAGAAAAACCGATGATGAGATCTACTTTGAGAGTCTCCTCATCTACAAACTGGGACTGTATATCAATCCTTATGCCTCAGTGACCGCACGAACGCAGTTTGCCACAGGATACTCGTATGATGCTGTGGGAACTGCCACGGCCGTTTCTGCATTCATGGATCCCGGATTCTTTACACAGAGCCTTGGTGCGGCATACACTCCCGCTGCCGGCATAAAAACTCGTATTGGTATTGCCATGCGCGAAGTGTTGACATCGAAATACAATCAGTATTCAGGGGGAGCGAAGAGCAAGGTGTGGGGTGGCGGAGAATCCGTGACCGACGCGGAATGGGAGTTCGCCAAGAACATGCAATTGACCTCCCGGCTGGAGATCTTCGCGCCGTTCAACCCGGTTTCCGATGTGTACGTTCGGTTCGACAATAGCGTTGCGGCCAAGGTGAACGAATACGTAAACGTGAGCTTCAACGTCCAGACAATCTACGACGGGAGCGTGAGCGGCCATATGCAGGTGAAGCAAGTGCTGGCGATCGGCCTCAGCTATCAGTTTATCTAATTCAACCACCAGAGGAGATCTTTGCCATGAGTATCGTACAGGAATTCAAGGAATTCGCAGTCAAAGGAAACATGCTGGATATGGCAGTCGGTATCATCATCGGTGCCGCGTTCGGAAAGATCGTCTCGTCTCTCGTTGCCGACGTGATCATGCCGCCGCTCGGCTTTCTCATCGGTGGCGTGAACTTCTCGGCGATGGGAGTCCTTCTCAAGGAGGGAGTGGGAAACACGCCTCCGACGGTCCTGAGATATGGTGCCTTCATCCAGGCGACGTTCGATTTTCTCATCGTCGCGATTGCCATCTTTCTGCTCGTCAAAGGGATCAATCGGTTAAGGCGCAAGAAAGAGGAGGCCCCGGCTATGCCTGCGGCTCCCCCTGCAGAGGAGGTCTTGCTGAGGGAGATCCGCGATATTCTCAAATCTCAAGCGTGATTGAGAAAGGAAGAGTACAATGCGAAAATTCGTATTCGAAACAATTCCCGTCCTCGTCTGCACCATTTTCATTGTCTCATGCTCGACTGTCCCGGTGACCGGCCGGAAGCAGCTGAGTCTGATCCCGGGATCCGAGATGCTCTCAATGAGTACCCAACAGTACAGCGACTTCCTGAAACAGAACAAGTTGAGTACCAACCAACAGCAGACCGCGCTCGTCCGGAAAGTTGGAAGCCGCATCCAGGGTGCTGTCGAACGGTACATGTCCGAAAAAGGGATGTCCGACCAGCTGAGCGGATACCAGTGGGAATTCAACCTCGTAGAGAGCAAGGAAGTAAATGCCTGGTGCATGCCCGGTGGAAAAGTGGTTGTGTACACCGGGATCCTGCCCGTTACGAAGGACGAGAACGGACTTGCCGTCGTGCTGGGCCATGAAATTGCCCATGCGGTGGCCGAGCATGGGAATGAGCGGATGAGTCAGGAGCTCCTCGCACAGCTGGGCGGGATGGCACTGCAGGAAGCACTCGCACAGAAACCGGAACAGACCAGGCAGATCTGGATGTCTGCTTTTGGCGCAGGGGTCCAGGTTGGCGCGCTGCTTCCGTTCAGCCGGACCCAGGAAAGCGAGGCGGATCACCTTGGATTGATTTTCATGTCTATGGCAGGGTATGACCCGCAGGGGGCCGTGACATTCTGGCAGCGAATGGCACAACAATCGGCCGGGCAGGCGCCACCTGAATTTCTGAGCACGCACCCGTCGGATCAGAGCCGGATCGAAAAGATTCAGTTGGAACTCCCGGAGGCCATGAAGTACTACCAGCACTAGGCGAACAGGGCCGTACTCCTTCGGTTTTGTGGATGGCAGAGAGCTGGTCCCGAGCAGGTGTTGCTCCGGGAAACGTCATGTGGTGTGCGCTGTAAGTGCGCCAGAGGTGAAACGAATCGGCGTGAGAGGCCGCTGCTATCGTCAATGAAACCAAAATGCTGGTACTGGCCAGCGGGAGGATAATATGAAAGCCGGCCTTATTGGCCTGGGGCACCTGGGGAGGGCAATGGCATCCCGGCTGGCGGCCGAAGGGGTTGACCTGACCGTCTGGAACAGAACATTGTCCAAAGCGGAGGGTTTGAGCGTCCGGGTCGCGTCTTCACCCGCGGCCCTGGTCTGCGAAGTGGAAGTGCTCTTCCTTAATCTGTTCGACAGTGCCGCGGTACGGGAGGTGCTCTCGGGTGAAAACGGGGTGCTCACAGGAGTCTGTGCGGACAAGGTTATTGTGGACACCACGACGAACCATCCGGAAGAGGTCATGTCGTTTCACGAGACCGTTGCAGGCCGGGGTGCGTGGTATCTGGAGGCGCCTGTTATCGGCAGCGTAAAGCCCGCACTCCTGGGAAACCTGATCATGCTCGTTTCCGGGGTACGATCCGCATTCGACCGGGCTCAGCCGTATATCAATACACTGTGCAGGCAAATTCATTTTCTCGGACGGCCAGGCCTGTCGACCAGGATGAAACTCATCAACAATTTCGTCCTCGCGACATACATGGTTGCGCTGGGCGAGGCGGTGGCTCTTGCCGAGTCGGCCGGAATCGAGAAGCCAACTGCTTTGGAGGTCCTGGAGCACGGAGGGGGCAATTCGGGAGTCCTTCAAGCGAAGAAGGAGAACCTGCTGAAGGATGACTTCCCCGCTCAGTTCTCCCTCAAGGCGATATTAAAGGATCTGCGCTACCTTGAAGATCTCACCGGCGAATTGCACCGGCCCCTTGCTCTGGCGGGGGCAGCCAAAGATTCCTACAAGCTTGCTCTCAGAGCCGGACTGGGAGACGCTGATTTTTCGGCGGTATACAGCGCGTTGAAGGGCAGAGCACATGAAAAAAAGAGGCGCCGGTAGAGCAACAGCAATGGTGTCGTCCTGAAATGCTCGTCCCTCTTTCCCGGAGCGGGCCACTCCGGTGTTCACGAGGTCACAGGATGAGGTTGCTTTCGAAATCGGACTATCTTCCTGTCCGTGCTTTACTGCGGATTCCGTGCTTGACGCTCTTCGGTGATTCCTTCTCGATCGTACGGATGACCTTGAATAGACGCCGATGAACTGCCTGGGGAATCGGTGGGGTGGGGTATTCCCGATAAAGGTAGATCGTTTTTCGGAGCGAATCCAGATACGCGCTGCAGTCCGGACATTCCGCAATATGCTTCTTGATGCGGCGGCATCGTGCGGAGTTCAAATTCTGGTCCAGATTTGTGCAAACGTAACGGTACACGTCGCAGCATTTCATTGTCACCTCTCCTGATGCGATGTCATGTACGGATCGAGCTGCTCCCGGAGAAACGCGCGGGCTCTCCGCAGCCTTGATTTCGCCGCTTCCTGTGAAATACCAAGAACCCTTGCCGTTTCATCATTTGACTTTCCTTCGACATCGCGCAAGATGAAGACTGCCCGGTAAATCTCGGGAAGCTTCAAGATTGCTTCATCCAGCAAGTGCCGGAGTTCCTTGCCCAGCAAGATATCCGCCGGCGAATCCTCCCAGCGCACGATCTGGTGAGCAAATTTCCCGTCCGGGGAAACCGCAGGATTGTCAAGCAACTCCAATGGTTCTTCAAGGCCTTGAAGCTTTCGTCTGCGCCGCTTCATCAGGCAATTGTTGGCAACGATTGTGTACAGCCACGTGCTGAACTTCGCTTTGCCGTCAAAAGAACCAAGCTTGCGGTACACATTAATGAATGTGTCCTGCAAAGTCTCTTCAGCTTTTTCCCTGTCGCGGCAGAGCTTCAATGAAAAGCGGAAGACCGTCTCTTCGTAGCGCTTCACCAGAGAGGTAAATGCGCTCCTGTCTCCCGATTTTGCCTCCCGGATCAGCTCCTCGTCGGTCTCTATCAGCTTCTCGTGTCGCGCCACTTGATATGATGCCAGAGATGGGTGAAAGTGTCAGAACAAGGTTAAAAATACGGAAACTCGGAGGGTAACGCAAGGGACGGATCAGGTCGCCGAATCCTCGTCCCGCTGGCCCCGAAATGCTCCTTTTCGGGATCTCTCAATCATGCAGTATCATATGAGCGATCCTAAGTGACAGGTTCTCAGGACGGGGGAGGACGAACGAGCATTCACGTTGGTCTGCCGTTGACGTTGACTACCAAGTTCCCTATCTTTTGGGAGAACGATGGACAATCAGGGTGAAGGAAAAAACGGGGCAGCAGTGTTGGATGAACTGATCCGACAACTGAAGAACCGTGAGAAGATTTGCCAAATGTTGGGCGATTTAGGTGCGCGCAACCCGGACATTCTCGTGGCGCAGCTCACTGATGAAGTAGAGCGGATCATCAGCTGGCGACATCTCCAACATGAGCTCCTTAGCAGGACGCGTGCTGCTCCTCCCACGAGTGCGGCGCAGCCGGAACCCGCCCCACCTGCCGAAGGTCCAGGTCCCGAGCGGAGCCTTCCGGTAGCGGAGCCGCCAGAACAGGCCGTTGCCCCGGCGTCAATGATGGAGTCCTCTGAGCAGGAACCACGCTCCGCCGGAGCAGGTGAAGTATCAGCCCGCCAACAAATACCCCGCATCCCGTCCGAGCTGGGGGACGACGACTATCTCTACCTCCATGGTGTAAGCCGGATCAATCCTGATGATCGCCCTTCGGCCTTCCCTTTCCTGCTTGAGGAAAAAGGGATCGACAACCGGAACTTCGCTTTTGCCCTGGACCATCAAGGGCTCCGCTTCTACGGAAGCATCCTCAATCATGAATCAGTGAACCTTACCAAGAACGGGGTCCTTCTCCTGAGCAAGCAGGAAAAGGTAAGGATGCGTGGTGCCCACGAGAGCATTCTGAACGACCTCCGTCTTCACCAGATCCTGCTGCCGTTTGAGTTTGGCACCGTATTCACCGGGCGTGTTGAGCTGAAGAGCAAGATTGAAGGGCGCTTTGCCGAAATCCGGGAGTCTCTCGATGATTTGCTTTCGACACGTTGGTGGAATCTTGCCGTGTATGCCCTGGATAGCCGGACCGCTGAGCTCATCGGGCCGACTACTCCGGATGCACGAAGAGAGAACGACCGGGGGCGGATCCCATATTCAGCTCCTTCGCAGGCCAAACGGATTGATGTGAAAACGCTTGAAAGAATCCTGGGCAAAGAAAAGAGGGCAGCCGAGTCCATTCATGCAGCGCTCCAACCCTACGCCGAGCGGTCGGACATCGACATGATGGTCAGCCTTCAAAGCGGCTCGTCGGATGATTGGAAGATCATCCTCAAGGCCTCCTACGAGTTGGGCACTTCTATGCTTAACCAGTTTGTCAGGACTGTAACCGATCTGCAGTACCAGCACTTTCTTATGGAATTGATGCTATCCCTCACCGGCAACGTGGAGAGTTTCTCGTTCGCGAAGCCTTGACCCCTGTTGGATGTACAACCTTGCCTCTGGCGCCAGGGCCGTTTACGGTCCTTTTATTTTCCAGCAATCCCTAAGGATGAGACACGTCGGACAAACACATTGGTAAAACCGGCCGCCCCTTTAATTCTCTCCCATTTTTCCTTATATTATACCCATGAAGCCTGTCGCTGACACTCTCTGCGTCGTGATGCCGTTCTTGTATGCGGCACTGGTCTTAATCTATGGCCTGACCTTCTTCAAGGGAAATCAGGCGCTCGAACGCATCCGCTTCCCGCTGCTCCTTTCCACGGCAATCCTCCACCTGTTGTATCTGACCGCTCGCGGGCTGATGGTGAATCACCCTCCCATCACGGGTGTGTTTGAGATCATGTCGCTTCTTGCGGCGTCCATCACCGTGGCATACATGTATATTGAGTGGAGGACGCGCACGAGCAACACCGGGGCATTCATTCTTCTTCTGGCATTTTTGTTTCAGACAGCTTCATCGCTTTTCATCCGCGAAACCATTGCCATCCCGGAGTATCTGCACAGTCTTGTCCTGGGGTTCCATGTGTCGGCCGCGCTGCTCGGATACACCGGCATCTCCCTCTCCGCTGTGTACGGGTTTTTGTACCTCATGCTCTACCACGAAATCAAATCAACCCGCTTCGGTCTGATCTACAGCCGCTTGCCCAGTCTCGAAATGCTCGAGACCATGAGTAACAGGTCGGAAGTCTTCGGGTTTCGCCTTGTTGAGTGTCGCGATCGGTATCGGTATCCTGTGGCTGCCGCGGGTATTCGACAGTTTTTCGTATTGGGACCCGAAGCTTGTCGGTACGGTGTTCATCTGGTTGCTGTACGCCATCGCCCTGGGAGCAAAGCGGAGCCTGGGATGGCAGGGGCGCAAGACCATGGTGATTTCTCTGGTAGCATTTGGGTTTGTGTTTCTCTCGATGACGGTGATTAACCTGTACTTGAGTGGGTTCCATAGTTTCCATTAGGATGATGAATCTTTTTTCCATCGGCATCAGCCATCACACGGCCTCGGTAGATATCCGGGAGAGGATGTGGTTCTCGACGGACGAGATCAGGGAGGTGGTCCGGCGTCTGAAGGAGACTTTCTTTTCCGAATGTGTGCTGGTCTCGACCTGCAACAGGACCGAGCTGTACGGGATGCCCCGGGATCAGTCGCCGAATGAAGCGACGGTGCGGAGGTTCCTCATCGATTTCAAGAACGCTTCGGACATGGTGCGGGAAGAGCATTTTGTGGGCAATGCGGCGGGGGACGCCATTTCCCATCTCTTCCGGGTGGCGGCCGGGATCGATTCGCTCGTGATCGGCGACATTCAAATCCTGAACCAGGTGAAGGAAGCCTTTACGCTTTCCCGCGAAGCGGACGCACTGGGACCGGTCATGAACCGTCTCATGCAATCGGCGCTCCATGTGGGAAAGCGGACGAGGACGGAGACCACGATCTGTGAAGGGGCCGTGTCCGTCAGCTATGCGGCGGTCGAGCTCGCCAGTAGGATTTTTGAGGACCTTTCCAAAAAGACCGCCCTGCTTATCGGGGCGGGAGAAACCGGCGAGCTTACGCTGAAGCACCTGGTAAGCAAGGGCGTCGGCCAGATCAGGATTGCCAACCGTACGCGCGAGAAGGCTGAGGCGCTTGTCGCGGAGTTCGGAGGAACCGTGGTGGACTACGAGCAAATGGTTGACGCCCTTCGGTCTGCCGATATTGTGATCACGTCCGTCAATGCGCCCTCCTATATCGTCCAACCGGACGATGTGCTCAAGGTGATGAAACAGCGCTCGAACAACCCACTCTTCATCATCGACATCGGCGTTCCCCGGAATGTCAGCCCGGTCTCGAAGAAGATTGAAAACGTCTTTCTGTACGACATCGATGCGCTGAGCACCGTCGTGGACAGGAACCTCGAGAAACGGAAAGCCGAGATCCCCAGGGTGGATGCGATCATTTCCCAGGAGCTGTCGGATTTCATGCAGTGGTATCAGTCGCTCCAGGTGGGGCCGACGATTCAGGATTTCCGCGAGGCCCTGGAAGCGATCCGCCGCGATGAGGTCGAAAAGAATATCCATCGGTTCCGTCCCGAGGACAGAGAACTGGTCGAGCTCGTCACGAAACGGATCCTCAACAAGATCCTGCATCAGCCTACCACTGCCCTGAAGCAGGGAGCGCAGAACGGCAGCGGCGGCGCTGAAGGCTTGCTGCGCAGTTCGGTCTTGCGGGAACTGTTCGGCATTCCGGCGAATGGCAAGGAGAAACATGAAGAGTAGGACGGTGAGGATCGGAACCAGAGGAAGCGATCTTGCACTCTGGCAGGCACGATGGGTGCAGAGCGAGCTGGTCCGACTTCATCCCGAACATGAAGTGACCATCGAGGTCATCAAGACTACAGGTGACAAGATCCTGGATGCCCCGCTGTCGAAGATTGGCGACAAGGGGCTCTTTACACGCGAGATTGAAGTTGGCTTGCTCGAGAGAAGGATTGATCTGGCGGTGCATAGCCTGAAGGACCTTCCCACGGAGCTGCCGGAAGGGCTGGTGATCGGTGCGGTTTGCCGGAGGGAAGACCCGCGTGACGTGTTCATTCCGCATCCCACTAATAACATCCGGCAATTGATGGCCCAGCCATTCGGAGCCTCCATTGCGACCGGTAGCCTGCGGAGGAAGTGCCAGATCGCTTCGCTTCGCCCCGACATGGAGATCGTCGACATCCGGGGAAACCTGGGGACTCGATTCAGAAAGCTTGAGACATCCGGCTACCAGGGGATGATCCTTGCCCGGGCAGGCGTCGTACGGCTGGGGTGGGCGGAAAAGATCGGCGAAACGGTGGAGGTAGATGTCATCCTCCCGGCCGTCGGACAGGGTGCACTGGCTATTGAAGTCCGTCGGGGCGATCCTGACATTACGAGCGTCGTGGCTGGCCTTACCGATCCTGCCACGCTTCAAGGGACGACCGCCGAGCGCGCGCTTCTCCGTACGCTTGAAGGCGGATGCCAGGTGCCGATCGGCGCCTTCGGCAGAGTGCTGCAGACCCCGAACGGGGAGACATTGCTCAAGCTGGATGCGATGGTGGGTTCGCTCGATGGAAAAACAGTGGTCCGGAGCAAGATTGAAGGAGATCCTGCGGACGCCGATGCTCTTGGCAGGGAGCTTGCCGGCAGGCTTCTGGCAGAAGGTGCTGAGGATATTCTCCGGCAAATCCGCTCATGAGGCGTAGAACCGTCCTTGTTACCCGACCTCGCGAGCAGTCTGATGACTTGAGGCGGGAACTGGAAGCCTGTGGTTTCCAGGTTCTCTTCTTTCCCACAATTCAGATTGCTCCTCCTGCCTCCTGGGAAGCGTGCGACCGGGCTCTCGACCGCCCTCCGGCGTACTACGATGGTGTGATTTTTGCCAGCGTCAACGGTGTAAAAGGCTTTGTGCAACGGATACGTGACCGTGGTATGGACCCGGCTCATTTCATCCAGGGTGCCGTCTATGCCGTCGGGCCAAAGACGGCAGAAGAGCTCCGGCAATCGGGGCTCAACGTCAGTTTTGTCCCGGAGCAATTCAACGCGGATGCCCTGGCCCGGTCGTTGACCGCAGCAGACATTGGTGGCAAGCGCTTTCTTTTTCCCCGAGGAAACCTGGGACGTGAGGAGCTTCTGCATGCCCTCGGAGAAGCAGGGGCTGTCGTCGAGACGGTCAGTGTCTACCAGACCGTCACCCCGGACATGACCGGAGCCGAAGCTCTCCTTCAGAGGATTTTCCAGGGGGAAATTGATGTTGTAGCATTCGCCAGTCCCTCAGCCGTGAAGAATCTTGCCGGGGCTGTCCCAGGAGGAGGTCTGGCCGAGATCAGCACCCACACGACGATTGCCGCGATCGGACCGTCGACGCTTGACGCGATCCGGGAGCTAGGGGGGACAGGCGGGCTCATGGCAACAGTCTCTACCGCCAGGGGATTGGCGGACGCCATCATTCAACGATTCGGTGACCACGAATGAACGACCTCTTCCTTCGAGCTTGCAGGCGCCTGCACGTCGAGAGGACGCCGGTCTGGATGATGCGCCAGGCAGGGCGCTATCTTCCTGAGTACCGCGCCGTTCGCGCCAAAACAGATTTCATGACGATGGTGAAGACCCCGGAGTTGGCCGCTGAGGTCACGGTACAGCCGGTGGACATCATCGACGTGGATGCCGCCATTATTTTTTCAGACATCCTGGTCGTGCCCGATGCCATGGGAATGCCTGTGGAGATGGTGGAGTCGCGCGGCCCGGTCTTCCGCGTACCCATCCGATCAAAGGCCGATGTGGATGTGCTCAGAGTGGTCGATCCTGAGAGAGGATTGCGGTATGTCATGGACGCCATCTCCGTCACGAAGCGTTTGCTTGCCGGTCGTGTTCCTCTGATCGGCTTTGCGGGCTCTCCGTGGACTCTTGCCACCTACATGATTGAAGGGTCAGGCAGCAAGGAATTCAAGCACATCGCGCGCATGATGCTGGATGAGCCGGAAGTCGTGCACCTGCTCCTGGACAAGCTCGCAACCGCCGTCCGTCTCTATCTTGAAGCGCAGATTGCCGCCGGGGCGGATGCCGTGCAGATCTTTGACACGTGGGGAGGGTTCCTCACCCCGGATCATTACAAACGGTTCTCGTTGGATTACATGTTCAAGATCGTGTCCAACCTTCACCGGGATGGTGCGCCGGTGATTATCTTCTCAAAGGGAGCTAATCATTCGCTCAGCGATATCGCCGATGTTGGAGCGGATGCAGTAAGTGTGGACTGGACCGTTGACCTTGCGGATGTCAGGAGCCGAATTGGCGACCGGGTCGCGGTTCAGGGAAATCTGAACCCTTCCTATCTTTATGCTTCTCCGGAAAACATCCGTCATGAGGTCAGGTCAATTCTGAAAAAGTTCGGCAGGGGCTCCGGACACATCTTCAATCTCGGGCATGGCATTTTTCCCGATGTTCCTGTTGAGCACGCCCGAGCGCTCGTCCGTTCTGTGAAAGAGGAGAGCCCGGCCTTCCACGGCTGAACGCGCCATGCATCGCCAGCATACACGCCCAACGATCCCTGAGGTGTCAGAACTGGCTCCCCGGGTTCGAGTCTATTTTGAACGGCTTCAGGGAGAGATCCGTGCAGCGTTGGAACGGGTCGACGGTGCCGGACTGTTTTCCATTGACCGATGGGAACGTACGGGTGGAGGCGGGGGGACGGCGTGCGTGATGCAGGACGGGGCCCTCTTCGAAAAGGGGGGCGTGAACACCTCCGAGGTCTACGGGGATCTGCCGGAAAAGCTCGCCCGTTCGATGAACGTCGCGACGGCGCAGTTCTACGCCACCGGTATTTCGCTTGTGCTTCATCCCCGGAGCCCGTTGATCCCGACGGTGCATATGAACTATCGCTACTTTGAACAGGACGATGGCACCAGCTGGTTTGGGGGAGGTTCGGATCTTACTCCCTACTATCCGGTCGTGGAGGACATCGTACATTTCCATCGGGTGTTGAAACGGGCCTGCGATGCGCATGACCCCGGATATTACCCGAAGTTCAAGAGGTGGTGCGACGAATACTTCTTCATCCGGCACAGGCAGGAAAACCGCGGAGTAGGCGGGATCTTCTTCGACTATCTGCAAGGAGATCCGGCGAGGAATTTTGCCTTCGTGCAGTCGGCAGCAGATGCATTCCTCGAATCCTACCTTCCCATTGTCGAACGCCGCCGGGACGCGCCATGGGGGGACCGGGAACGAAGGTGGCAGCTCCTCCGGCGCGGACGCTACGTGGAATTCAACCTCGTGTATGACCGCGGCACGCTGTTCGGCCTGGAGACGGGAGGCCGTTCGGAATCTGTCCTGATGTCGCTTCCGCCGGAGGCGCGCTGGGAATATGCAATGCAGCCCGAGCCCGGAAGCCGGGAGGCAGAACTCGTGGCGCTTCTGTCGCAGCCTCGAGACTGGGTCATGGAACATGAAGGAAATTAAGGAGAAAGAGCTCGAAGCTCTTTACAACGTGATCGCCCTGGTGACGCAGGGAGGGAACCTCCGGACCGTCTACTCGCGGATCGCTGCAACGGTAAGCAAGTTCACGCGATTCCCGATCGTTGCCATTGAACGCTACGTGCCGGAGGAGGACGTCCTGGAGATCGTGGGTCAATGCGGGCTCCTGCCGGAAGGGAAATCGGGGACGCTGCGTGTCCCGGTGGACGAAACCCTCTCGGGCCGTGTTATCCGCAGCCGCAAACCTATCGCGGTGTCCAACGCTCAGGAATGGGACGGATATACCAGCCCCATGCTGAGAAACCTGAAGGTCTCCACCTTTGTCTCCGTGCCGCTGACGGTGCACCGCCGGATCATCGGGGCGTTGAGCATCGGATCGGCCGAGCAGCGGCGGGTGAACCGGCAGTTCATAAAATTCCTGGCGGCCCTCGGGACCGAGATTGCCCGCCTCATTGACCGGAAAATCTCCGAAGAGCACCTCAAGATTTCGGAAGAACGGTACCGTCAGCTCTTTCACAAGATGGTGGATACGGTCCTGATTGTTGATCCCGCAAACGGCGAGATCCTCGACACGAACCCGCAAGCGACAGAGCTCACGGGGTATACCAAGGCAGAATTGATCGGCCGGACCGTCTATTCGTTGCATCCCGAAGAGGAGCACCCGAGGCACAGGAAGGCGTTCCGCAGGCTGGAAACGAAGGGAGCGGTCACGAATTTCCGCCCTGTCCATTACATACGGAAGGACGGGAGAATCGTTCCGGCGGAGATCAATGCGCGCGTTGTCACCATTGGCGGGAAGAAGCTCGTCCTGGGGATCGTGCGGGACATCAGCGAGCAGGTCCGGGCGGAAGCGAAGCTTGCCTCGTCCGAGCAATTCTTGCGCCTGATCGTAGAAGGGACGCAGGACCATTTTTTTTATGTGCAGGATGCGAGAGGTGTCTACACCTATCTTTCGCCGTCGGTCAAAAAGATCACGGGCTATACGCTGGAAGAGTGGAAGGATGTTTTCACGAAGTACCTGACGCCCAACCCGATGAATGCGATGGTCAGGGCAATGCGCGAGGAAACGATGCGCAGCGGCACTACGGCACCGGCATACTCGTGCGAGATCTTCGGCGCGAACGGGAGGTCGATTCTCCTGGAGATCAACGAAAGCCCGATTCTTAAAGACGGGAAGGTGATCGGGATTCAGGGAGTGGCGCGCGACATCACCGGGCGGATGCACATGGAGCGGCAGATCCTGGAATCGCGCGATTTTTTCAACCGTCTGATCGATCAGACCCCGATGGGGGTCATTGTCTTTGACGCGAAGGGCAATGCCGTCGATGTGAACGAAGCATGGATGCGGCTCTTTGGTGCCGCGAACAAGAACGTGGTTGTTGGCCGGCTCAACCTGTTCACCAGTCCGTTTCTGCAGGACAGCCGGATTCAGAAACTCGTCTCGGCGGCGTATGCCGGACAGATCGTGGACACGCCGCCATTCACCATCGATCCCGGGATGTTCAGGCCGGACTATGCCTTCAACGAAAAGGAGCATACGGTCCATGTGCGGATGTTTCCTGTCTTCGACCGCTCCTCCAGGCTGGTCAATGTTGTAGGGATGATGGAGGACGTGACTGACCGCCGGAGGCTGGAAGAACAGCTCCTTCAGTCCCAAAAAATGGAGAGCATCGGGCTCCTGGCCGGGGGCATCGCGCACGATTTCAATAACATCCTGAGCGCCATCCTCGGCTACTCGTCTTACCTGAAGAGCGTAGTCTATCAGGACGAGAAGGTGTACGCTCATCTGGACACGATCGAGCGGTCGGCTGTGAGAGCTGCCGAGCTGACGTCGCAATTGCTAGCCTTTGCGCGCGGCGGCAAATACGTCGTCGGGCCCATGAACATTCATCACCTGATCGAGGAGACCGTTCGGCTTCTGCGGGGGTCCATCGACAAGAGCATCGCGATCGAGACCGATCTCGCCGCGTCTTCCCCGATCATCGAAGGGGATGGGTCGCAAATGCAACAGGTGCTGATGAATCTCTGCGTCAACGCCCGTGATGCAATGCCGCACGGGGGGACGCTGAAGATCAGCACCAGGCGGATCAACAAACCAGACGCCTACCTGCTGTCGCGCAGAAGCGAACACACGTCCGCCTACATCAGGGTTGCAATCGCAGACACTGGTATCGGCATCGACGAGTCGATCAGGGGAAGGATCTTCGAGCCGTTCTTTACGACGAAGGAAAAGGGGAAGGGTACCGGGCTGGGTCTTGCGACTGCGTATGGCATCATCGAGCACCATGGTGGATTCATCGGCTTTCAGAGCAAAGTGGGTGCGGGGACAGCCTTTTTCATGTATGTCCCGAGTGCGGAAGGGCCGGTGGTCGTTCCCGCTCCAGAGCAGGAGCGGACGTCGGGAGGGCAGGAGACCATCTTCATCGTGGATGACGAAGATATGATCCGCTCGCTGGTCAAAGACATCCTGGCCGCAAAAGGGTACAACGTCATGGCTGCTCCCGATGGCGCGAGTGCCGTTGCCCTGTATGAAAAGCAATGGCGCGCCATTGACCTGATCATCCTGGACATGATCATGCCCGGCATGGGAGGGCGTGAGACCATGGAAAGATTGAAGCAGATCAACCCGAACGTCCGGGCGATCCTCTCGACCGGGTACTCGGATGACGACCGGGCGCGTGACTTGATGGCGCTTGGTGTCAAAGTCTTCCTGCAAAAGCCATACCGAACAGAAGAACTGTCCAATGCCGTGCGAAAGGTTCTTGATGAAAAGCAGCACGATTGAACCGGAGAAGCGGGAGGAGAGAATTGGAGTCGTGCTTCTCCAGCTTGGAGGCCCTGATGCACTGGAGAGCGTCGAGCCCTTTCTGTACAATCTTTTCTGCGACCCCGATATCATTGACTTTCCTATGGCATTCCTCTTTCGCAAGAGGCTCGCGCGCATGATCTCGCAGCGGCGCGCCCCGCACGTTCGGGAGTTCTACAGGAAGATCGGCCACCGCTCGCCCATCCTCAAACTCACGCGCCGTCAGGCACGGGCGTTGGAATGTGAGCTCCAAAAAAGCATCAATGCCCGGGTCTTCGTGGGGATGCGGTACTGGCATCCCATGACCGGCGCCGTTGTGGAGGAGCTTCAACGGGAACAAATTGAGCGGGTGGTGCTGCTCCCGCTGTATCCGCATTACTCAAAAGCCACTACCGGTTCAAGCGTAAACGAGTGGAAGAGGGTGGTCGCACAGAGAGGACTGAAGCCTTTTGACGTGAGCGTTGTGGAGGAATACTGTGAACATCCGCTTTACATCGATGCGCTGGTCCGAAACCTGCGGATTGCCCTCGCCCGTGTGCCCGCGCAGGACCGGTCGAAGGTGCACCTGGTCTTCAGCGCACACGGCACACCGATGAAGCTCGTGCAGAGCGGCGATCCGTATCAGCAACAGATCATGCGAACCCACAATGCGGTCATGCGGGCGGGGAAGTTCGGCCTGCCCCATTCCTTGTGCTATCAGAGCAAGGTGGGACCGCAGAAATGGCTTGAACCGTCACTCACACAGACGATCGAGGGGCTCGCCCGGGATCGTGTCACCCATGTTATCGTTGTGCCGATTGCCTTCGTCTCAGATCATAGCGAGACCCTCTGGGAGATCAACATGGACATGCGGCAGAGGGCGAAACAAATGGGAATCACATATTTTGATATGAGCCCTGCCTTGAACACGAACCCCTTGTTCGTTCGCGCGCTCGCAGAGATTGTACTGGGAAAGGTCCGCACGTGAAGAACTCCCCCCATTGTGTCATCGTCGGAGCAGGAATCTCCGGCCTGACGACGGCGTACTGGCTCCGCCGGAGCGGCATCGACGTGACCGTGCTCGAGCGGGAGGCTTTTCCCGGAGGGACGATGCAGACGGTCCGGGAGGATGGGTGGCTGATCGAGCAGGGTCCGAACAGCGCCCTGGAGACCACGCCGTTGTTCCAGGAAATGTTTGCCGGGCTCGGGATTGAGAAAGAGCGGCTCTATGCGGATCCGTCATCCGACAGGCGATATATTCTCCGCGGGGGGCGCCTGCACGTGCTTCCGCTCGGCCCGGGGTCGTTCCTTCGGACGGGACTCTGGTCTGCCACAGGGAAAATCCGTCTCTTGAAGGAGCCGTTTGTCGGCCGGGCAGAAGAGGAAGAATCTGTCGCGCGGTTCGTCGAGCGTCGCCTGGGACGGGAGTTCCTGGACTATGCGATCAATCCTTTTGTCGCAGGCGTGTTCGCCGGGGATCCCGGGCAGCTCAGCGTGCGGCATGCTTTTCCGAAGCTCTACGCCCTCGAAGAGAAGTATGGAGGGTTGATCAAGGGCATGTTCAAGGGAGCCAGTGAACGGAAGCAGCGGAAGGAAAAGGCGAAGGACCGGTCGAAGATGTTCTCTTTTGTGCAGGGGATGCGGGCGTTTCCGGAAGCGATCAGCCGATGGCTCGGAGACTGTGTGCGTTACCGGTGCACGGTGACAGGGGTTGATCGCGCACAGTCCAGGAGCAATGGGGCTTCTGGAAAATACACCGTCACTGGCACAGAAGACGGGAATGTGTTTTCAGTGATTGGCGACGCAGTGGTCCTTTCGGTTCCCGCCTATGCGGCAAGTGCTCTAGTGCGGCCCCATGCCGCCACACTGGCGACCTTGCTCGATGGAATCTATTATCCCCCGGTGGCCGAACTGTTTCTGGGATACGCCTCCACCCAGATTTCCAGGGCGCTGGACGGTTTCGGGTATCTTATCCCTGCTGTGGAGAATCGTCAGATACTTGGCACGATCTGGTCCTCATCTCTCTTCGAGGGGCGCGCCCCGGCCGGATGCGTTGCGCTCACGACGTTTGTGGGGGGGGCGCGGCAGCCAGAGCTCCTCGAGTTGGGAGACGGTGAACTTCTGCGGCGCGTGACCGGGGAGATTCGCTCGATCCTTGGAGCCCGGGGAGATCCCGTGTTTTCGAGGATCATACGGTGGGCCAGGGCAATCCCCCAGTATAACATGGGTTATCATGCGGTGCTTGATGCGATCAACACTTTTGAAGAGGGTCATCCCGGAATCTTCTTCTGCAGCAACTTCCGGGGAGGAATCGCTGTCGGGGACTGTGTGATGAATGGCAAGAAGACTGCAGAGAGAATACAACACGAATATCAGATATCAGATGTCTGATATGGTTGTTGGGCATGGATGGGACGTTTGCCTCTGAGTCCAGACTTGGGTAAATTTCAGTATTATCAAGGGAGAAAGGAACGTATATGGCAATGCAAGACACGGCTGTAGCAGCATATCCGGTGAACCGGCTCCGGCGGCTGCGGATGACCAGCGTCCTGCGCGATATGGTGCGGGAGACGCAACTTTCCAAGAAAGACTTCATTTATCCGCTGTTTGTGGTTCCGGGGAAGAACGTCAAGAAGGAGGTTTCTTCGATGCCCGGAGTGTACCAGATGTCCGTGGACAATATCGTCCGTGAATGTGCAGAGGTGAAGTCGCTGGGCATTCCGGCAGTTATATTCTTCGGCATACCGGAAGAGAAGGATGAGGTCGGTTCAGGCGCGTATGACGAGCTCGGCGTGGTGCAGCAGGCGCTCCGGGCGGTGAAGAAGGAGGTCCCGGAGCTGTATTTGATCACGGACGTCTGTCTCTGCGAGTATACGTCTCACGGTCACTGCGGTATCGTGCGGGGCAACGAGATCGTCAACGATGAATCGGTGGACCTCCTCGGGCGCGAAGCGCTGACACACGCCCAGGCAGGCGCGGACATGGTGGCGCCGTCGGATATGTTTGATGGCCGGGTGCAGGCTATCCGTTCCGTGCTGGATGAAAATGGCTTCCTAAACGTTCCGATCATGTCCTACGCCGCGAAGTACGCATCCGGTTTTTATGGTCCCTTCCGGGAAGCGGCGGAAAGCACGCCCAAGTTCGGGGACCGGCGCTCGCACCAGATGGATCCGGCAAATGTTAACGAAGCGCTTCGGGAGGTGGCGCAGGATATTCAGGAAGGGGCAGACATCGTCATGGTGAAGCCGGCTATGCCGTACCTCGACGTGCTCTATCGCGTCAAGGAGCGGTTCGGAATGCCAACGGCCGCCTACAATGTCAGCGGCGAGTTTGCCATGGTGAAGGCTGCCGAGCGCCTGGGGTGGATAGACGGAGAAAGGGTCATGATGGAAATGCTGACCGGCATCAAGCGTGCCGGGGCGGACCTGATACTCACGTACTTTGCCAAGGATGCGGCGCGGGTCCTCGACCGCGACCGCTAGTGTGATGCGTATGAAGACGGATTGTTCCGACCGGCTGTTTGAAAAGGCCATCGCGCTGATCCCCGGCGGGGTGAACTCCCCTGTCCGGGCGTTCAAGTCGGTTGGGCGGAAGCCCCTGTTCATTGTTTCGGCAAGCGGTTCGAAGCTGCGAGACGCCGATGGAAACGAGTTCATTGACTATGTCGGTTCCTGGGGGCCGTTGATCCTGGGCCATGCGCATCCGCGCGTGATCGACGCTGTCCGCAAGGCCGCGCTTTCCGGGACAAGCTTCGGAGCCCCCACAGAGCTGGAGGTATCGATCGCCGAGCTCATCAACCGCATCATGCCTTCCGTGGAGATGGTGCGGATGGTCAACTCCGGCACTGAGGCCACGATGAGTGCGATCCGTCTTGCGCGTGCTTTTACAGGACGGGAGCTGATTGTCAAGTTTGAGGGATGCTACCATGGTCATGGGGATTCGTTCCTGATCAAGGCGGGCTCGGGCGCTATGACTCTGAGCGTTCCCGACAGCCCGGGGGTGCCCTCCGCCGTTGCGGCGGGGACGCTGAATGCCACATTCAACGAAGTGAATTCAGTGCAAGCCCTCGTGGATCAGAACAAAGGACGGATTGCCGCTCTCATCGTCGAGCCGGTCGTGGGCAACATGGGGTGTGTGCCGCCCGTCCAGGGTTTTCTGCGCAGCGTGCGCGACCTGTGTAGCAGGGAAGGGATTGTCCTGATCTTCGATGAAGTGATGACCGGGTTCCGGGTTGCCCGCGGCGGAGCGCAAGAGTTGTACGGCATCCGGCCCGACCTGACAACGCTCGGGAAAATCATCGGCGGCGGCTTGCCGGTGGGAGCCTATGGGGGGAAAAAAGAGATCATGAATCTGGTCGCGCCAAGCGGGCCCATGTACCAGGCGGGAACGCTTTCAGGCAATCCACTCGCAATGAGCGCCGGGTATGAGACGCTCTCGATATTGATGGAGGACAATGATTTCTACGACCGGCTGGAGCGAAAGAGCAGCCGGCTTGCCGCCGGGATCGGAAAGAACATTGAGGAGCTTCATCTGCCCGCGCTGCAGAACCGTGTGGGCTCCATGTCCACGCTCTTTTTCGCTTCGCAGCCGGTGAGGGATTACCGCTCCGCACTCCAAGCCGACACCAAACGGTTCGCCCTCTATTTCCGCGAGATGCTGGAGCGGGGAATCTATCTTGCTCCGTCGCAGTTCGAGGCGGGATTTGTGTCCATCGCGCACTCGGAAGAGGATATCGATACCACGATCAAGGCAAACAGAGAAGCTCTCACGATCGCGTTCTCCTGACCATTACATTTGCGAAAGTCATTAAAGGAGGGCCGCATGTTCGCACTCACATGTCATTCCTACAAAGACAAAGACTCTATCCCGCCGAAGTACACACATCAAAGCATCAAAGGGCAAAACATCTCGCCGGGATTTCGGTGGGAAGATCCCCCGGTCAACGCCAAGTCGTTCGCATTCACGATCATCGATCCACATCCGGTTGCAAAGAACTGGGTTCACTGGATGGTGGTCAACATCCCCCTGCGGATACGGGAGATCCCCGAAGGAGCGTCAGGCTCGGGCCATATGGCGCCGGGCTGCAAGGAGATCGACAATACCTACGGGGAAAACGGTTACGGTGGTCCTGCGCCGCCCCGCGGGAGCGGAGCGCATCCCTATGTTGCCACGATTTATGCCCTCAGTGTTGATACGCTGAATGTGCCCCGGGAATCGTCGCTTCGGATCTTCCAGAATGCAATTGACGGGAAGGTGATCGCCGAGCGAAGCATGACCGGCTATTTCGAGCAAAAGTAAAAAAGAGTAGAAGCATCCATGCGGAGCGCGCAGTCCATGAAATCATTCCTCAGTATCCTCCTGGCCATTTGTCTGCTCGTTTCGTGTGTCGACCAATCAGTAAATGGGAGAACCGCGATGGCGCAGGTGGTGTATGCGGGAAAGGCGAACGCCCCCGATTTCCCGGAAGGTCTCGAATGGCTCAACACCGACCACCCCATCTCCCTGAACGACCTCCGTGGCAAGGTGGTGCTTCTCGATTTTTGGACATTCTGTTGCATCAATTGCATGCACGTTATTCCTGACCTGAAGAAACTCGAGACGAAATACCCGAATGAGCTGGCCGTGATCGGCGTTCATTCGGCAAAGTTCACGACAGAACAAGGGACAGATAATATCCGCCAGGCAATCCTCCGGTACGGGATTGAGCACCCGGTGATCAATGACAAGGACTTCGAAGTCTGGAACAGCTATGGGGTCAATGCCTGGCCTTCATTCATCATCATTGATCCTGACGGCAAGATTGTGGGGAAACATTCGGGAGAAGGGATTTACGATCTTTTTGACCAGGTTATCAGCGGGATCATCAAGGAGTTCGACCCGAAGGGGAAGATCAACCACACGGCGCTCCATTTTGCTCTTGAGAAAGGCAAGGCTCAGGAATCATTTCTCGCCTATCCCGGCAAAATTGCGGCGGATCAGGCCCAGAAAAGGCTCTTCATCACAGATTCAAATCACAACCGTGTTGTCGTGGTATCCATTCCCGATGGGAGTGTGCTCGAGGTCATAGGGGATGGAGCAGCGGGATTGAAAGATGGGGACTTTGAGAATGCCCGGTTCAACAAGCCGCAGGGCATTGTGGTGGAGGGCCAGGCTGTCTATGTCGCGGACACGGAAAACCACGCCATCCGAAAAATCGACCTATTGACGAGGACCGTGACCACCCTTGCCGGGACCGGGATGCAAGCGCGGCAATTCAATATTGGCGGAACCGGCACATCTGTCCGGTTGAACTCGCCATGGGATCTCCTTGTCCACGATGGAAAGCTCTACATCGCCATGGCAGGACCGCATCAGATTTGGACCCTGGATCTGAAGACGCTCGAAGCCAAGCCCTACGCTGGTTCCGGCCGCGAAGACATTGTGGATGGTCCACTGCGGGATGCGGCGTTCGCGCAGCCGAGCGGAATCACCACTGACGGCTCAACGCTCTATATCGCCGACAGCGAAGTGAGCGGGGTTCGCGCTGTGCCGCTTCAGGCCTCGGGCAGGGTGCAGACAATCGTGGGAAAGGGGCTCTTCGATTTCGGCGATGTTGATGGAATTGGCAAGGACGTTCGTCTGCAGCACCCTATCGGGATTCTGTTCCATGACGGCGCGCTCTACGTGGCCGATACCTACAACAACAAGATCAAGAAGATCAATCCAAAGACAGAAAAGGCTGAGACATTGATTGGCACCGGTACGATCGGCATGGCAGATACTGATGCGCTTCACGCCACGCTGAACGAGCCGAACGGCCTCGTGTTTTCCGGCGGCAAGTTTTACATCACGGACACGAACAATCACCTGATCCGGATATATGATCTCGCATCGCGACAGGTGTCGACGCTGCAACTGAAGAACACCGAGAAGCTGGTCGCCTCCCGGAAGAAAAAGGGGGAATTCAAAGGGGATCTCGTGGAGGTGCCCGAACAGGAAGTAGGCGCGGGCGACGGGACGATTGACGTGACAGTCAAGATTCCTGACGGATACAAACTGAACGCAGAAGCTCCATTTTACATCGGCTATGTTTCCGGAGATTCAGGAGTCGTGCGGCTTCTCCCGAAGGTCCGCGAGCAGAACATTCAGAATCCGAAATTTCCGGTCAGTATTCCGGCAACGTTTGGCGTAGGGAGGACCACTGTGGATGTCAATCTGGTGGTCTACTATTGCGCAGATGGGAAGGAGAGCCTTTGCCTGATCAAGCAGTTGCGGCTCTCCGTACCGGTGCAGGTCGCGCAGGCCAACGGAACGAAAAATGTGAGTGTCCAGGTGGCATTGCAGGGACCGATGTGACGCCGGAATTGCCACGCCTTGTCGGCTCCTACCGAAGCATCTTGTGTACCATCTTCGCGATCGCCGGAGAGGCGGTCAGCCCCGGCGACTCGATGCCGATCAGATCAATGAACCCGGGCAGGCCCCGGTCTGATTCCTCACGAATGACAAAATCCCTGGGCGGCTCTCCCTTTCCCTGCAGTTTTGGGCGCAGCCCGCTCATGTCAGGAGTCAAATCCTCATCACGAACATGCGGGAGAATCCGACGCACAGACTCCGCAAATGTATTCCGCTTGTTCTCATCCACGGAGTAGTCCAACATGCGTGTGGAGAGGTACTCAACGTCCGGGCCGAACTTCAGCCGGCCGCCCAGGTCCACGACGGCGTGCACGCCGAGCGAATCCTTCGTGGGAACTGGATAGACAAGGTGTGACACGCACTTGCTCAGCGAGCTCGGAAGCGCGAAGTAGCATCCTTTGCACCAGTGCAGGCGGTATTGCGCCGCGTCCACATCGATGCCCGCCATAGCTGCGACAGTGTCTGCTTCCAGCCCTGCGGCATTGACGACCCGTTCCGATGCGAACGACGAACGCTGGCCGTTTTCCTCTATGGTCAGTTCATATTCGCCATTCTTCCGCTCGATGCCGACGACATTGCAGTGAGTCTGGACCTCCGCGCCCTGGTCTTTGGCCGTATGGTAGTAATAGTCCATCAGCCCGTGGGCACTGATGATGCCGGTGTTCGGCGAGAACATCCCTCCGGCGGTTGTGATATTGGGCTCAAGCTCGCGCACCTCGTGGGCCGTGAGCATCCGCAGCTCCACACCATTTCCCGTCCCCAGGCGGTGCAGGCGCTCAAGTTCTCCCAGTTCGCTGTTCCGTGTGGCGGTGATCACCTTGCAGATATGGCGGTGCGGGATGTGGTGGTGCTCGCAGAGCTCATACAGCAGGCGATTCCCTTCGAGGCAAAGCACTGCTTTGAGCGAGTTGTGCTGGTAGTATATGCCCGCATGGATGACTTCGCTGTTGCGGCTCGAGGTTTCCGTGCCATACTTCGGATTCCGCTCCAGCAAAAATACCGGAGAGTGACTCCGTGATATTTCCGCCGCGATGGCAAGTCCTACGGCGCCCCCCCCGATGATCGTGACAGCTGCATCTGCCATACGCGTGCCTACTCCTCAATTGTCGGTTGTTCAATCACCACCCATTGGTCATCCCGGGGAATCCTTCCTTCCCGGAAGAATTCTTCCGTGCTGCGATTCCGGGAATTGATCCTCACCTTCAGCGCTGATGAATAAAGAAAAAGGGGAATGTCGTTTCGAGAGTCGCTGGCGACAAGGACCGGTACGGCCGTTGTGTGTTTTTCAAATGCATGGACCTTGTTTTCGCGTATCGGGACTGGCGATTTCGCCCGGGACGTGAGCACGCCATTTTCCTCTTCCAGCTCAATACCAATAACAAATTCCGGGCCTATGCCCAATTGGCGAAAGACCGGTTCCACGCTCCATTTGTTGCTTCCCGAAACCGCCCAGCAGTGGAATTTGAGCCGTTGCAGCTCGCGTATCAGATCGACGGATTCCTTGATGTACCGTATGCCTTTGGGGAGGATACGAGTTCCCAATCTCCTTGATGTGACAGGAGCGGAACGTTCCTCATCGAACACGCGGTCTGCGATCTCACGCACTTGTGCGAGCGTGTATCCCGCAAAGAGGCGGACAATGTCAGCGCACGCTTTCTCCACTTTCCCATCGTTGATCTGTCCGAAGTACCAGGAGAGAATGTTGTCCGCGAAGGGATGGAAAGCCAGGTGAGCGCAACGCTCTTCCGGCCCGACCGCAGCCAGCTGTCGGAAGAGGTCATCAAGCTCCTTGCGCCCCGGATGGTCAGGCCAGACTGTAGCAGGGGAGACCTTGAAGAGAAAGTGCTCGATCTGGTAGTAGAGCATGGCCTCCCCAACGTCGCCTCTGATGACGGTTCCATCGCAGTCAAACACCGCCGTGGGCCTTTGCCGGGAAGCGTGATTTGCGTGCCTACGAAGGAAATCCGTCACCGCCGGCAGTTCGAGAATTGACATGCTTCTCCGTCCCTGAAAATGAGTTCAAAGGTAAATAAACGCAATTTGGAGGAAAAAAGCGATTGCGCGCCTCCACTTCCAGTGGTCGAGCAGTCCCGAGCGACCGCGAACAAACCTTTCCTGCGGGTCCAAGGGGAATCGTGGGGTTGCAACTCTCGTGCGTTAAGCGTATATTACTCAACAAATTTCACCCCGTCCCAGACAAGTCCGCCCCGGCTTCATCGGGACGGACTTTTGCATTAGTACACTGCTCATGAATCGTATCAGGAACTTCTGCATCATCGCCCACATCGATCACGGGAAGTCGACGATCGCCGACCGGCTGCTCGAGCGGACCGGGACGATCACGCTTCGGGAAATGAAGTTCAACCAGGTACTTGACGATATGGATCTTGAGCAGGAACGGGGGATCACGATCAAGCTGCACGCGATCCGGATGAAACACAAGGGGAAGGACGGCGAAGAGTACGTCCTGAACCTGATCGATACCCCCGGTCATGTAGACTTCTCCTATGAAGTCTCCCGCTCCCTCGCGGCATGCGAAGGGGCAATCTTGGTCGTGGATGCGTCGCAGGGTGTCGAAGCCCAGACTATCAGCAACCTCTATCTCGCCATCGATGCGGGGCTGGAGATCATTCCCGTCATCAACAAGATCGACCTTCCGAGCGCAATGATTGAATCCGTGAAGCACCAGATCAAAGACCTGATCGGATGCAAGGATGGAGACATCATTCTGGCCAGCGCGAAAGCTAATATTGGCATTGACGAAATCCTGGAAGCTGTCGTGGGGCGGATTCCACCGCCGACGGGGGATCCTGCTGCGCCGCTTCGCGCCCTGATCTTTGACTCTGTCTTCGATATCTATCGTGGCTCAGTAGTGTACATCCGGGTCTTCGATGGGACATTGAAGGAGCGGGAAAAGGTGATGTTCTTCCATAACGGCAAGGCCTACGAGGCAGAGGAAGTTGGCGTACTCGAAATGAAGCGCAACCGGACCGGCCAGCTGACTGCGGGGGACGTGGGATACTTGATCGCTGGCGTGAAGGACGTTCATGACACGAAGGCGGGGGACACCGTCACATTGGTTTCGAATCCTGCCCCGGCACCCCTGCCCGGGTACAAAGACGTCAAGCCGATGGTCTTCAGCGGCATGTACCCGACAAACGCGGAGGATTTCGAAGATCTCCGGAGCTCGATCGAAAAGCTCCAGCTGAACGATTCCTCGCTTATCTATGAGCCGGAAACGTCCACGGCGCTGGGGTTCGGCTTCCGCTGCGGCTTCCTGGGGTTGCTGCACATGGAGATCGTCCAGGAACGCCTGGAGCGGGAGTACAATCAGAACATCATCAACACCGTGCCCAACGTGGAGTACCGGGTCACGAAGACGAGCGGCGAAGTGGTGCTGGTGGACAATCCGTCCTACATGCCGGTGCTGGGTGAGATCGAGAAGGTAGAGGAGCCGATGATCCGGGCGCAGATCATCGTGCCGACCGAGTACGTTGGCAACATTATGAAACTGTGCATGGATCGGCGGGGCGTTTACAGAAACACGACCTACCTGGACCCGACCCGTGTGGACATTACATATGAAATGCCGCTCTCCGAGATTATTTTTGATTTCTACGACAAGCTGAAATCCACGAGCAGGGGGTATGCCTCGCTGGATTATGAGTTCCTCGAGTTCAGGGAGGCAGATCTCGTAAAACTCGATATTTTGCTCAACGGCGAGTCGGTTGATGCATTTTCGACGATTGTGCACCGGGACAAGGCGCATGAGTGGGGAAAAAAGCTCTGCACGAAGCTCCGCAAGCTGATCCCGCGGCAGATGTTCGAAGTTGCAATCCAGGCGGCCATCGGCAGCAAGGTTGTGTCGAGGGAAACCATTGCCGCTATGCGGAAGAACGTGCTGGCAAAGTGCTACGGCGGCGACATAACCAGAAAAAGGAAGCTCCTCGAGAAACAGAAAGAGGGGAAGAAACGTATGAAACAGGTAGGACGCGTGGAAATCCCACAAGAGGCGTTCCTTGCGGTCTTGTCCATGGAGGATGAGTAATGGGATCGGGCATTACGAGCTTTCTATCACTCGGAGATCATCATGACAAAAGATAGCCCCAAGCGGAAAGGCGAACCCAAGAAGGAGCCGGTCAAGGATTTCTTCAAAGATCTGGTGTTCGTTCTGGTCGCATTCTTCTTCCTGAATAGCTTTGTCCTCGCATCGTTTGAAGTCCCCACCGGCTCGATGGAAAATGAGATCATGGCAGGGGATTTCCTGTTCGTGAATAAGTTCATCTATGGCGGCACAACGCCCCGTACGATTCCTTTCACGAATGTGCGCATCCCCTGGGTTCGCGTCCCGTCATTCCGGGATGTCCATCGGGGTGATGTGATCGTGTTTGAATTTCCCGGACAGCGGGATGAAGTGCGGTCTCCCGAGTTCATGTTCTATCTCAAGCGCTGTGTTGCGCTCAGCGGGGACACCATCCAGATTGTCAACCGCCTCCTGCTCATCAATGGCAAGCCCGCGCCGATTCCACGAAACATGAAGTTCAACTCCTACCACGTTGCGCCGCCGGGGTATCCGGAACCGCGCATCTTTCCGAAGGGGGCTCCCTACAATGAGGATAACTGGGGGCCGGTGGTTGTCCCTTCAAAAGGGGACGTTCTTGAACTGACCCCGGACAATCTCGAACGGTGGACCACGTTCATCGAGAGGGAGGGGCATACGGTGGGGTATGACCGTGGCCGCATTGTTGTCGATGGAGTTCCGGCCACTACGTATACCGTCGAACACGACTATATGTTCGGGATGGGAGACAACCGCGACAACAGCCTTGACAGCCGATTCTGGGGATTTATCCCCGACGAGAACCTGGTTGGCACACCGATGATCGTATACTGGTCATGGGACCCGGACATCCCGATCTTCAGTATTGTGTCCAAGCTTGCCTCGATACGCCTGGGGAGAATTGGCACGCTGATCAAGTGAGCTGCCGGTGGAGAAAGTAGTCCAGATGCAAGGGGAAGGAGACGTTGAAACGCCGCGGCCGGCGCTTCGCCTGCGCGATTATCTCCAGGTGCTCGTCATAACCGTATTCGCGGCGTTGCTCCTCAAGACCTGCGCCATTGAGGCATTCCGGATTGAAACCGGGTCGATGGAGAGAACCCTCCTCGTCGGCGATTTCGTCCTGGTCAATAAATTTGTCTACGGTGTGCACCCGCGAGCCGAGCTCCCGTTTTCCGGCGTGAGCCTGCCGGGTATTCCGCTCCCCGGGTTCATGAAACCGCGGCCGGGAGACGTCATCGCCTTTCAATTTCCCGGCGATAGGGACGACGTGGCGCCCCGGCGACGAACCAAGTACGTGAAGCGCTGCATTGGCTGCCCGCACGATACAGTGCAGATCATCAACAGGCGCGTGTTTCTCAACGGCCGGGGTCTCTCCATCCCGCCGGCAGCCCAACCCGGAGACGACCCCATTCTTCCTCCCGGTCAACACCAACCGCGCATCTACCCGGCGGGAATGCCGTTCAACGAAGACAACTATGGCCCGCTCGTCATACCGGCGGAGGGGGATACCGTCCGGCTGACCCCGGACAACTACACGCAGTGGGCGATTGTGGCAGAGCGTGAGGGGCACATTGTTCACAGGACTCGTGAGGGAGGCATTACCGTGGATGGCAACCCGTCCGGTTTCCTCCGTATTGCTCGGAATTATTACTTCGTGATGGGGGACAACCGCGAAGACAGCTATGACAGCCGGTTCTGGGGGTACCTGCCGGAAGATTTCATCATCGGGAAACCGATTCTGATCTACTGGTCCTGGGGTGCTACGCCCCCCACGGTCTGGGAGCGCTGGCTGGACGTGCGGTGGCACCGGATTGGAATGCTCGTGCATTAGGGGATGTCGAAATGCGAACAGACCAACGCCTGAACGAGCAATGAGGAGTTGGAACCTATTGAATTGGGAACCGGGCAGGAGCAGATCGGTCAACCAAGCAACGTGTCAGCATGGCTTCCTTATACCTTCACATACCATTCTGCGAGAAGAAGTGCCTCTACTGTGACTTCTATTCGATTGAGACTCTCGCCCCGATGGAGGAATTCCTGAAGGGACTGACGGTGGAGCTGGAGTTGTACGCGCAGCGAGGTAAGGGAACGCGGTTTGAAACGGTGTTTTTTGGCGGCGGCACCCCGTCGCTCCTTGCGCCTGAACAACTCGACCGGATCCTGTCCAGTCTCCGTTCCTCCTACAGTATTTCTCCCGGCGCCGAGATCACGCTGGAGACAAATCCCGGAACGGTCACGCCGGAAAAGCTCGCGGCCTTCCGTGCACTGGGAATCAACAGGCTGAGCATCGGGGTGCAGTCGTTCACAGATCAGGAACTAAAATTCCTCAGCCGGATCCATGACCGCGCACAGGCGGTCGATGCCGTGTCCCTGGCACGAGAAGCGGGGTTCGACAATATCAGCATCGATCTCATGTATTCTCTTCCGGGGCAAACCCCGGACCAATGGCTGTACACGCTTGAGCGAGGGCTTGCCTTGGAGCCACAACACGTTTCCGCATACAGTCTGATCGTTGAGGATAACACTCCTCTTGCCCGCATGGTTAGAACCGGGCAGGTCTCCCCGAACCCGATTGAGGCTGAGGCAGAGCTTTTCGAGCTGACCATGCGCGTAATGGAAGAACACGGCTTTGAACACTATGAGGTATCTAACTATGCGAAGCCTGGATTCCGGAGCCGGCACAACTACAGCTACTGGTCGCACGAGAATTACCTGGGGTTTGGGCCTTCCGCACATTCTTTCTGGCGCTCGGGAGACGGACGTTCAGGAGAGCGATGGGCCAACATTGCCAACGTCTCGGCCTATTCCCGGCACCTTGCGGACCGGGAGCCTCCGTTGGCGTTCCTGGAAAAGGTCGGAGTGCACGAGCTCGTGAACGAGCGGATCTTTCTCGGCCTGCGGAGCGACGGGGTAGACCTGGAACGCCTGAAGGCCGAGTTCGGGATAGAGCTTGGAAACGGTCAGCAAGCGATCGTCCGACAGCTGGTACACGATCAACTTGCGGTGTTCGATGACACGATGTTGCGGCTTACAGCAAAAGGATTCTTGCTGTGTGATGAGGTTGCGGGAAGATTGATGGCATAGAGATAGTACGGGGATCAATCCTTAAACCCCTATTCCCAATGCCCTGCTTTTCTTGAATCTCACCCCCTTTGTGCGTATATTTCATTTTTGTACCGTTGATACTCGGCGTACGCCATCTGGTGTGTTCCTGTCGAAAATTCTGAATACCCCCTTCATGAGGTCTGCATGAATCACACAATTGTGAACCGCATTGTTGCAGCCGTTGTGTTCCTTGCGGCGCTGGTCACCTATCTGTTGACCCTGGCCCCTACCGTGGTGTTCTGGGATGTCGGCGAATTCATTGCGGCCGCGAAGCTGATGCAGGTCCCTCATCCCCCCGGGTCGCCCCTTTTCCTTTTCCTGGCTCGAATCGCGATGATGATCCCGTTCGCCGCCGACCAGGCGGTACGGGCCCACGCGCTTTCCGCCCTTTTGAGCGCGATTGCGATCGGGTTTGTCTACCTCATCATCGTCCGTGCCATCGTCAACTTCCGCGGTATCCCGAAGACGCTTGCCGACCGGGTGGCGCTCTACGGCGCCAGCGCAATTGGCGCGCTCTCCCTCGCCTTTGCCACGACCTACTGGGACAACTCCATCGAGGCGGAGGTCTATGGTGCGAGCATGTTCTTCCTGACGGCCGTCATCTGGCTGGCGTTCCGGTGGCTGGACCGGGCAGACCGTGAAGGGAATGAAAGGTACATCATCCTGATCGCATACCTAATCGGCCTTTCGCTTGGCGTGCACCTGCTCTCCCTGCTCGCGATCTTCCCCGTGTTGATGATCATATACTTCAAGAAATATGAGTTCACGCTTAACAGCTTCGCCAAGTTTGCCGTGGTCTCGGTCATCGCGTTCTGGGTGGTCTACCCGGGAATTGTGAAATACCTTCCCGGGATGATGGACGGGGAGTTCGGGGGGAAGAAAAGCGATCTGATCGCCTACCTTCCCTGGCTGATCATGGCAGCATCCTGCTATGGCGTTTACGTGTCGTACAAAAAGAAGCAGAGAATGCTTCACATCGCGCTTCTCTCGATCGTGCTGATATTCTTCGGCTACACGACCTACACTTCGGTGCTCATTCGTTCCAACGCACACCCCCCGATGAACGAGAATGATCCCAGCAATCTCGCGCGGCTCACTTCTTATCTCAACCGCGAGCAGTACGGGCAAGCACCCCTGTTCTTTCCGCGCCGGTACAGCCAGGAAGCGCATCAGCAGGGGATCTACACGAATTATTCCAGCGATATGGACTTCCTGATCCGGTACCAACTGGATCATATGTTCTTCCGGTACATCGGGTGGAATTACATCGGCTCGGCCGGGGACTATCAGGATGCCGGCGTTGATTGGAAGGATACGCTGGCCATTCCTTTCCTGATCGGGCTTCTGGGTCTCTACTATCAATTCAGAAAAGACTGGAAAATGGGACTGGTGTTTCTGACGATGTTCATCATTCTGGGCCCTGTCCTTGCTCTGTATCAGAACCAGCAGGAACCGCAGCCGCGTGAGCGCGACTACTTCTATGTGGGTGCCATGTTTGTCTTTTCCATCTGGATTGCGGTGGGCGTCGTGGCCCTGGTGGACTACGCCGCACGGTTCATCAAGTCGCCGAAAGCCTTCGCCGCGGCCTCCCTCGGCGTCGCCGGAGTCTTCTTTCTGGCCATTCCGGTCAACATGCTCCGCGTCAACTGGCACGAACATGACCGGTCCGGAAATTACGTGGCGTGGGACTATTCGTACAATATGCTTCAGTCCTGTGACAAAGATGCGATCCTGTTCACCAACGGCGACAACGACACCTTCCCCCTCTGGTACCTGCAAGACGTGGAAGGAATCCGCCGGGATATCAGAATTGTCAATTTGAGCCTGGTAAACACCCCCTGGTATATTCAGCAGATGAAGAATAAACCATACTACTCAGAGGCTCAGCCGGTGCCGATCAGTCTCTCGGACACCCGGATCGCCAATATTAGTCCGGTGGCCTGGGAGCCTCGCGTCGTGGAGCTTCCAGTTCCCGGGGAGGTGTTCAGGGAGTTTGGGGTGCAGGATACGGCGGCGATCCGAAAGGGGAGGATCGAATTCACGATGCGGAACACGCTGCAATACGGGCAGACCAAGGCCATCCGCATCCAGGACATCATGGTCAGAAACATCATCGAGACCAATCAGTGGAAGCATCCGGTCTATTTCGCCGGTACATGTGCTCCTGACAGCAAGATCGGCCTCGATGATTATCTCTGGCTGGAAGGGCTGACATTGCGACTGGAGCCGAAAAAGGCTGAACGGGAGGACATAGCGGTGAATCCTGAAATCCTGGAGGCCAACCTATTCCATGAGCCGGAAGGATTCTCGCGGACTCCCGCGCACGGGTTCAAGTTCCGCCGCATTGCAGATCCGAATGTCTATTACGATGAAAACACGACGCGCCTCATGATCAATCTGCGCTTCGCTTTCGTGAGGCTCGCGACCTACTATGCGAATGTGGCCAACCAGACGGACAAGAGCGCTGCCACCCTTGACCGGATGGAGGCGATCATTCCGAGATCCAAGATCCCGATGGGGTGGGAGCTGACGTCGGACCTGGCAATGTTCTATCACCGCATCGGCCGCGACGATCGGTTCAAGGAGCTGGCCAATGAGGCAGAGACGGCATGCCGGAAAATGATTGAGGAGGGAAAGGGGAATGTTGGCTCGTATTGGAACCCGTACCGGGTCCTGCTGGACATCTACGAGGTGCAAAAAGAGTATGGAAAAACGCTGGATCTCCTCAAACAGCTGCAAGCGCAATATCCCAATGATCCTGGACTGAAGGCGAGAATCCAGCAGACTCAGGATCGGCTCAGCTCCGAGCAGCCGGGGAAGACCGACACCGCTTCACAGGGAGCGAACCACGGATGAAACGTGCCCTCATCACAGGCATCACCGGACAGGACGGCTCCTACCTTGCTGAGTTGTTGCTGGAGAAAGGTTACAAAGTCTCTGGCATGGTGCGGCGGGCAAGCACGGAGAACTTCGAGCGCATCGAGCACATCCGGGACCGCATCAGCATCGTCCAGGCCGATCTGCTGGATCAGCTTTCGCTGATCGAATTGATCGAAGACGTGGAACCGGACGAAGTGTACAATTTTGCGGCGCAGTCCTTCGTCCCGACGTCGTGGATCCAGCCGGCGCTTACCGGCGAGTTCACGGCACTGGGTGTCACCAAGGTGCTCGAGGCAATCAAGCTGGTCAACCGTAAGATCAAATTCTACCAGGCCAGCAGCAGTGAAATGTTCGGGAAGGTGGTCGAGAGCCCGCAGAACGAAAAGACGCCCTTCCACCCCCGGAGCCCGTACGGCGTCGCAAAAGTGTACGGGCATTTCATCACCGTGAACTACCGCGAAAGTTACGAGATGTTCACCGTGTCCGGGATCCTCTTCAATCATGAATCTCCACGGCGCGGGTTGGAATTCGTCACCCGCAAGATTTCCGACGGGGTGGCCCGCATCAAGCTCGGGCTTGCCAAAGACCTGCGCCTCGGAAATCTTGGTGCACGGCGGGATTGGGGATATGCCGGCGACTACGTTGAGGCAATCTGGAAGATGTTGCAGCAGAAACGCCCCGAAGATTTTGTTATCGCCACTGGCAAAGCACACAGCGTACGGGATTTTGCAAGAGCGGCTTTTGATCACGCCGGGCTCGACTGGAAGAAGTATGTGAAGGTTGATGCTGCATTGATCCGTCCTGCCGAAGTGAACCGTCTCCTGGGTGACTCCGGGAAAGCCCGCCGGGTCTTGGGCTGGAAACCCCGTCTGGACTTCAAAGGGCTCGTGGCAATGATGGTAGACGCTGATATTGCACGGCTCGAAAAACTCCAACGCGACAGGTGATCCCCCCATGCGCGTCCTCGTGACCGGCATTGACGGTTTTGTGGGAAGCCATGCGGCGGAATTCTTGCTTGGTGTCGGTGGCTTAGAGATTCATGGAACCACCGTTGCCGAGACGTATGCCCCGTCGATCCGCGAAATTGCTCCCCGGCTGCACCTGCATGCTGCCGACATCACCGATGGCGAGAGAGTCCGGCAGCTGTTTGATGAGATCAGTCCGGATCGGGTGATTCACCTGGCCGCCCAGGCTTTCGTTCCTGCCGCAGTGCAGGATCCCGTCCAGACCTTCCAAACCAACATCCTGGGTGGACTCAGCATCCTGGAGTCCGGGCGGATGCTTGCCGCACGCCGGCACTCCTGCTCCATCCTGATCGTCAGCAGCGGCGAAGTGTACGGCCGTGTGCCTGCCGACCGGCAGCCGATCACGGAGGAATTTCCGCTTCTCCCTAACAATCCTTACGCGACGAGCAAAGCCGGCATTGATTTGATCGCCCGGGAGTACCGCAGGACGTTCGACGTGGATGTTGTCGTGGCACGTCCCTTTAACCATGCGGGCCCTCGCCAGAGCCCGTTGTTTGTCTGTTCCGATTTCGGGCGGCATTTTGCCTTGATTGCCGCGGGAAAGTCGCCGGCCGTCATCCGTGCCGGGAATCTGGACGCCCGCCGGGACTTCACGGACGTGCGCGATGTTGTCCGGGCGTACTGGTTGCTGTTCGACCGGCAGACCGACGAAAGCCTCTTCAACATTTGCTCCGGCAAGGCGTATATGATCAGGGAAGTCATTGCCCTGTTCACGGACATCACCGGCATTCAGGTGGGACTCGAAACTGATCCGCTCCGCATTCGGCCCTATGACAACCCGCTCGTGCTGGGGAGCTTTGATCGACTGACGGCGGCGACAGGATGGACTCCGGCAATTCCATTTCGTCAGACGCTGCAGGATGTGTTCGCCTACTGGCAGGAAACTCTCTCCGGCCGCCCATGAAAATCCTCGTGTTCAACTGGCAGGACATCCGGAACCCATACTCAGGCGGAGCGGAAGTCCAGCTCCATGAAGTGTTCTCCCGCGTTGCGCAGGCCGGGCATGAGGTTGTGCTCTATTGCTCAAGCTTTCCGGGGGCACAGCACGAAGAAGTGCTCAATGGCATCAGGATCATCCGGGAAGGCGGGCGGAACCTGTTCAACTACCGCGTTCCGGTCGCCTACAAAAGGCGCTTTCGGCGTGAAGGTTTTGACGTCGTCATCGACGACATGAACAAGATCCCCTTTGTCACTCCGCTTTTTGTGCGGGAGCCGATCCTGGGGGTGATTCATCATATTTTTGCGGGAAGTGTTTTCCGTGAGGTCAACCCCGTGGTCGGAGCGTATGTCTATCTCACGGAGCGGCTTGCGCTATCACTGTATAAGAACAGGAAGACCCCGTTCATCGTCGTTTCACCAAGTACGTACAACGATCTGATTTCCCGCGGTTTCGATCCTTCGTTGTTGGTCCATATCGGCCTGGCCGTCGATCACACGCTGTTCCGCCCCACGGGAGTGCCCAGGAGTCCAACCCCCTTGATCGGGTACTTTGGACGCCTGAAGAAGTACAAGAGCGTTGACCAGCTGCTTCAAGCATTTCGCCTCGTGTTAGGTGAGGTGCCAGCCTTGAAGTTGGTCATTGTTGGAGAAGGAGATGACCGTCCCCGCCTGGAAGCGTTGGCCCGGGAGCTCAACGTTCAGGATGCAGTCTCATTCACCGGCTTCGTGGGCGATCAGGAGAAGATCAGGCTCCTGCAGCAAATGTGGTTCAAGGTCGCCACGTCCTCGAAAGAAGGGTGGGGCCTCACGGTCACTGAGGCGAACGCGTGCGGGACCCCTGCGATTGCCAGCGATGTCCCCGGCCTGCGCGATGCCGTGCAGGATGGCAAGACCGGCCTGCTGTATCGCTACGGGGATGTTGCTGATCTGGCAGGCAAGATCGAATTACTGCTCGGGGATGCAGCGTTGCGCGCTCGCCTCTCCGCGGGAGCTTTAGCCTGGGCGGGGCTCTTCAGTTGGGACGAAGCTGCGCGGCGGACGATTGAAGTTCTGCAGCACCGTGTCACTGCCCGCCGGGCCGATTGACCGGGGGCGATTCGTTCTACTTCCGGCGGGATTGATGCAGCCGCTTCAGAAGTTGGATCTGGCCGGCATGATAGAGGTCATGGGCGGCAATCCCGTAGATCGTGCGGACGTTGGTCACCTTGCTTCCGGGAGCCTGCACGTAGAGATCCTTTTTTTGAAGCCCGGCAACAGCTTCACGCATGGCTCTATGCACTTCGTGCAGCAGCATCAATTCCTTCTTCCATTCAACCTCATTCCCTGAAGACGCACACGCGATCCAGTTGCTCCCTTTGAGGGGGAACGATCCGCGCTTCTCTCCGAGCAGTCTCCTCCGGACTGCATATTTCCAGTACGCGGCATGGATGACGATTTCCCAGATATTGTGTCTCCCTCGGGCGGGCCTCCAGGCTGCCGTCCTGGCAGTGACTCCTTTCAATGACCCGCGCAGGTTAGGGCCATGCCAGGCTTTCTTCTCGTACGCTTCATCGATGATAGAGAGCAGAAGATTGATTTCGGGGTCCATGTGGGCCTCCTGAGCCGTGGTGGGTGATTGAAAGGAACTGCTCATGCACGTCTGTGAGCACTTCAGGTATCGCTGCCAGGCTGAACCCCCTCAGTTCCAGAATTCCCACGAAATGCCGAACCGGATCGCCCGGTCACCTCCGGGATAAAACGGAGTGGAGTAATACTGAATGTTCAAGGGGTTCTCCCATATAAGGTGAACATACGCGTCCCCGATGTGTGCGATCACAAAGAGATCCGCCGCCGACGCATAGCCAATCCGCGTTCCGGTGTTTGGCACGTATGCAAGTGCCTCCGGGTTGAACAACTCTCCGCTCTGCGCCGATCGATACTGCCCCCGAACGCCCGCCTTCAACTCAAGGTGATTCTGCAGGAGCTTGTTCCAGAAGTAAAGCCCGCCGGAAAGGGAAAGTTTCGGAAGTATGGCAAGCGCAGTCCCTCCTTCAGTCTGAACCAGGTAGGTCCCCACACCCTCGAGGTAGAGCATCCAGATCCGCCACCGGAGGCGCGCCTCAATGCCATTGGTGGCGATAGCTGCGCCATTCGTGATTGAAAAAGCAGGAAACACATAGGTGCCGGAAGCGGGTAGAAAGAGAATGGGATCCTGAACCGTCCTGTGAAAATAGGCGACGCGAAGGCTGCTGCCTGCCCAGGCGAACTCGGCCCCCAATTCCAGTCCACGGTGCTGTTCGGCGACAGGGGCCTGGGCACGGGTGACCGTGCTGTCCGTCCAATAGAGCTCCATGTAGTTCGGCACCCGGCGGGAGACGGAAAATCCGCCAAACATGGATACAACAGGGCCGAGGTGCAGCGTTGCATCAGCCCCCGCGCCGACGTATTGCTGACGCAGATAGCTGTCGATCCGCCCGAATCCTGCCAGTGTCAGGTGTTCGCCGAGAAGCAGTTCTTCTTTTCCCCACGCCGAAGCAATCGTGTTCCTCCGTCTCCCAATGTTGGGGCTTCCCTCGACTTGCCTGAGCTCCAGATTCAACCCTGCGCTGAACCGCTGCCATTCTGTATTGAAATTCTGCGACAGCGTCGCGCCCATCCAGGAGGAGGTGTGGTCGGACATGATGAAGATGCCGTTAGGGTTGGGACGGCTCTCCTCGTCCCGATACTCCCGGAAATTGTTGGAATAGTACAGGTTCAGTGTCGAGACATTGACGGTGTCATCCAGAAACGTCCCGACAACCGAAAGATCCAGGTCGTGCCGCGTGATCTTGTCATACGAATCACTGTTCTTTACGACCGCGAGACGGGGATCGAAAGGGTCCCGGGACCGGGGAGGGTCAACCCCTCCGTTCAGATCGGTTTTGCTGGACGTGTAGTAGTCCGAAAGGATGATGTTAAGGTCTTTGGAGACGTTGTATCGCACTTTGCCCCGGACATTCCAGGCATCATGAAGGCTGTTGAGAAACCTGCCATCTACCCCCTGAAACTGGAACCCGAGTGTCAGGTTCAGCCTGCGCGAGACATTCTGGCTGAACGTCCCGTCGGTGTAGGCGTAACCGTACCCGCCCTGGGAATAATTGAGCTTGGTAAACGGGCGGTTGCTGTTGTAGTTCCTCGTGACAATATTCACGACTCCGGTGGTGCTGTTGAGGCCGTACAGAAACGCGCGCGGTCCCGTGATTAACTCGATCCTGTCGGCGTATTCCGTGGAATATTGGTAGAGGTTATAGATGCCGGATGCAGGGTCGTTCAGCAATCTGCCGTTCTGCAGCACTGCGACGCTCCGCCAGTCCTGTCCCTGGATGTTGATCTGGTTATACTGTCCGGCGCTTTCCTGATCGCGTATATACACTCCCGGGAAGGTCTCGAGAATGCTTCCCGGGTAGCGGAAATCGATCCATTGGATTTCTTCTTTCGTGACAACGAAGGAGGAATCCATTGTCCGATCCAGAGTGCCAACCAGCAACGGAGTACTCATGCGTCCAAGCGAGTCCGGGGTCAAGTGCAGAGAATCGGCGCCTGCAGCCGCGGAATCGGCGGGAGTTTTCATAGATCCGGTCCCGATCGAATCGATCTTGCCAAATCGCGGGATGTTCTGCTGGCCAAGCGCCGGCGGCGGCAGACAGTGGAGCAGGAGAAACAATACGGTAAGGAGGATGACGGTTTTCAACCGGCGCATAATTCAATCTGCAGGGAGGAAGTGGGGAGAAGTGACGAACGTTCGGTACTCCCCGGCACGAAGCCTGGCCGCCAGGTTCTCCACCTTCACACGGTCTGTGAACAGTCCATAAACCGATGAACCGCTGCCCGACATTGAGGCATAGACTGCACCTGCCGCGATCATATCCTCTTTGAGCTTGCCAATTTCAGGATGAGCGCGGAAGACTGCTGGTTCGAAGTCGTTCACGAGCATCTCGTTCAGGATTTGCGGGTACTTCACTCCGCGCAAGATCACATCCTTGAGATCTATTTCTTTCCGTCCTTGCGGAGGTTGGAGCTGTCCGTATGCCCATCCCGTGGCCACCGGAATGTTGGGATTGCAGAGCAGGATTGTGAAGGGAAGGTCAAGCAGGAAATACTCCAGAATTTCCCCGCGTCCTTTTGCCGATGCACTCCCTACATCAAGAAAGTACGGTACATCTGATCCCAATTCGAGCGCCAGATCATACAGGAATGCTGCCTCGATGGAGCACCCCCAGAAAGCCGGCAAATGACGCAGCACTGTTGCCGCGTCACTGCTTCCGCCTCCCAGGCCAGCGCCCACGGGGATCTTCTTGTCGATTGTGATTGCCACGCCATCGCGGACGTTCAGCTTCTCCCGAAGGAGCCAGGCCGCCTTATGGCAGATGTTCGACTCATCGCTGGGAGCATCGGGAGAGGTGGATGTGACGGAAATGTGCGCTGAACGGGCCAGAGAGATCCGGTCAGAGAGGTCAATTCTGTGGAAGACCGTCATGATGTTGTGGTACCCGTCAGGCCGCTTGTGCAGGACCAGGAGTCCGAGGTTGATCTTGGCGTAGGCAGAAAACACAGTCTGAGTTGGTGAAATGGACGATTCTTCATGGGCAATATACAATAAAGATGAGACATTGAAAAGTCTGATGCCACCTGTGTTCCTCGGGTATAGGGGTTTGATTGTACATGGTTTTTTCGTATTATTGTCCTATGAAAGTGCACATTCAGGCCATTCCAATCGGCGAACGGAGCCCGCTGGTGCTCTTTGCCGGGCCTTGTGTTGTGGAGGGGCGGGACATCACGTTGCGCACGGCTGAGGCCGTCAAAGCCAGCGCGTCCAGGTACGGGCTGCCGTTGGTCTTCAAATCTTCTTACAGAAAAGCGAACCGCACCAGCGGCAAGTCCTTCTCGACCGTTGGCATGGAGGAGGCGTTGAAGATCCTCTCCGAAGTGAAGGAAAGCTTCGAACTCCCTATTATCACTGATATCCACACCGAAGCCGAAGCCGCCGTAGCTGCGGAGGTTGCGGACGTGCTCCAGATTCCTGCGTTCCTCTCCCGGCAGAGTGATCTTCTTAGTGCTGCTGGACGAACCGGGAGAGTGGTCAACATCAAGAAAGGGCAATTCCTGGCCCCCGAAGATATGAAGCATGCGGCCGCGAAAGTGGCGGAATCCGGAAACACGCGGATCCTGCTTACCGAGCGGGGGACGACGTTCGGTTATCATAATCTTATTGTGGATATGCGCTCGTTGAAGATCATGCGTGACCTTGGCTATCCGGTGATTCTCGATGTAACGCATTCGGTCCAGCTCCCTGGCGGAGATGTCACGGGGATGAAGAGCGGCGGGGAGCCTCAGTTTATTTTCCCCATTGCGCGAGCGGGTGTTGCCGCCGGTTGTGATGGGATTTTTCTGGAAGTGCATCCCGATCCGCCGAAGGCGCTCAGCGATGCCGCAAGCCAGCTCCCCCTGGCCCTTCTGGACCGGCTCCTGGACCAGGTGATGCAGATCGATACCATTGTCAAACAGTTTCCTTGAACCATGCCCGCGAAACGTAACGCAGCCAGACGGGCCCGCCGCATTAAATTCCTCATCCTTGATGTCGACGGTGTCATGACGGATGGTGGGCTCTACTATTCTGCGGATGGCGTGGAGTTGAAGCGATTCAATGCTCACGATGGCTACGGGATCGTACGTGCACGGGAATCCGGGCTTGGCATTGGCATCATCAGCGGGCGCGAAACGCCGATTGTCGCTGCACGCGCCCGCGTGCTTGGCATCGACGACGTGTATCAGGGTGCGGCGGACAAGGTAGCTGCCATGAGGGAAATTCAGGCACGGCACAACCTCGCAGAACGTGAGATTGCTTTCATCGGAGACGACACCTTCGATCTCCCGCTTCTTGCTGTAGCCGGTTTCTCTGCGGCTCCCCGTAACGCGCGCCCGGAGGTGAGGCGCAGGGTGGATTACGTTACATCGGTGGCCGGCGGTGACGGCGCGGTTCGCGAGATCATTGACTTTATCCTTTCGCACCGCACTCGCAATGGCTCCCGATGACGTGTACCCGAGGAAGTTGAGGCAAAAGGAACTGGACCTCCTGGAAGGAGTCCTTCCCGCCGACCGCCCCGGATACCGGCAATACCGGGAGATCATCAATTCCATGGTTGTGATCGGGCAGGGGAGGCGCGGCCCGGGCACCTACCTCCTCGGGGCTCCCGGGGATACCCCGGATTATTCCGTGCCCGTGTCTCCTGTTATCGCGTTTGGCATGGTCGAAACCACGCATGCGTCCTACGCAGTGACGGTCCATGAATTCGCCGGGGCTCAGCTCGATGTGGACATTGTCTCGGGCTCGGATGAAGAAGTACCCCATCATTTTGAAGAGAAAAAGCGCTGGACGTATTCCACGTGGCTTCCAGGATTGCCCTCGCCCGCGACGGGTGGTATGGTCCGTGCAGTGCCGGTGGACGCCGTTCTGACGCTTGCGATTGCACCGCAAGAGAGGCGAATCTGGATCTACGACCGGGTCAGCGGTATGAACCTGCTCCTGCCCGTCACCAATTTTCACAATGAGCTCATGCTGTGCAAGGGGATCCGGGATCCAAAAGTAGCTCTGGACATCGGTCAATTCTTCATCGGTCAGGCCGCGTATACAAATGGTGACCTGCGCGAGGCCTTCATCAGGTATAATGCCATCAGGCCGCGCGTCAAAGTCCGGACGCCTCTTCCCGCCCCCGCTCCGGGAGGCTTCTTCCAAGGATGGAAACGCTTGTTCGGCAAGGAGAAACGATGAAGGACCTCAACAAGTCCATTGCCGTAGGCAGGAATGTCGTGCTGACTGAGGCGCATGCAGTCAACGATCTGGCCTTGCGGATTGATGAGAATTTCGCCCACGCAGTGGAGTTGATCATTGACTGTACCGGGCAAGTGATCGTAACCGGGGTTGGGAAGTCGGGCATCATCGGGCGGAAAATTGTGGCGACGATGAACTCCACGGGTACCCCCGCGGTCTTTCTCCACCCCTCGGACGCGGCGCACGGAGACCTGGGGCTGCTGAGAAAAGACGATGTGGTAATCTGTATCTCCAAGAGCGGCGCCACCTCCGAGTTAAGCACACTACTCCCCATGTTCAAACGGCTGGGCGTGCCGATCATTTCCTTCGTGGGGAAAATGAACTCCGCCCTTGCCCGGGAATCCACGATCGTTCTCAATGCGTCTGTGCAGGAAGAGGCATGCCCGCATGATCTGGCGCCCACTTCGTCGACCACAGTCGCCCTCGTCCTGGGGGATGCCCTGGCTGTTGCCCTGCTGGACCGGAGGCAGTTCAGCCAGGAAGAATTCGCCCGCTACCATCCGGGGGGGACGCTGGGGAAGCGCCTCCTGCTCAAAGTGGATGAACTCATGATTCGCGGAGCGGGCGTTCCCCGCGTGACCGCGGACGTTTCCCTGGCGGATGCGATCATGGAAATGACCACCAAACGGCTGGGCTGTACATGCGTGGTCAGGAAGGACGATTCGCTCGAGGGAATTATCACCGACGGCGACCTGCGACGGCTCCTGCACAGGACCCACGACATCTCCTCGACGACGGCGGGAATGGCAATGACCGTGCAACCCAAAACGCTTGCGCAGGGAACACTTGCAGTCCTGGCCCTGGAGAAAATGGAAAATTACAATATCACGCAGATGATCGTGGTCAATGAACGTGATTGCCCGGTCGGGGTCATTCACCTCCATGATCTCGTGAAAGCAGGTCTTGGCGGAGACGATACCCCGTGAGGCAAACGGCTCTCTGTGCGCTCGTTCTGCTGCTGCTCTGCGGATGCGAAGAAAAGGTCAAGCCTTCTCTCGTGTCGCTCACACAGACCGACCTGCCGTCGCAGGAGAGCTGGCAAAGCACGGTCGTCTTTTCTGACTCTGCGAGGACGAAAGCCGTGCTCTGGGCTGGTCATATTGCCGTGTACAGCGGACAGCACTACACATTGCTGGAAGACAGCATTCATGTGGACTTCTACAACGAGCAGGAGCAGCACACCTCGGTGCTGACTGCGCGGCGCGGAAGAGTGAACGATGTGACGAGGGACTTCGAAGCGTATGACCATGTCGTGGTGATCTCTGACGACGGAACTGTGCTCAGGACAGAGCGTCTCTTCTGGACGAATGCAACACGGAAAATCCGAACAGACGCGTTTGTCGACATTGTGTCGGCCACGGAACACATCATGGGACAGGGCATGCAGAGCGACCAGGGGCTGAAAAACTACGAGATCTTCAAGGTCACCGGCCAGGCATTGATCCATGAGTAGCGCGACGCTTTGCAGGCATACTCTTTTTGGCCTTGGTCTCCTGGTCATCTGGAGCGTCTCGCCGCCGGCCTCGGCGCAAGAGAGCATGGTCTTTGTTCTACACAATGCCGATAGTCTGCTGTTCCGGATGATCAACGGAGAAGCTGCCCGCGAGGCCATTGGCCATGTCCAGATCAGCCAGGGGAACGTCCAGATTGGTTCCGATCGCGCCCTCCAATTTGTCGAAAGAGGTGTTGTCTACCTTACCGGGAATATGGTCATCCGGGACGAGAAGACCACCATGCGGGCCCCGCGCGGCATCTACTACAGGAAAGACCGCCGCGCCGAGGCGTTTGACGGGGTGGTCCTTGATGATGGGAATGTGCGCCTGACCGCCAACTACGGGGAATACCTCGCGGAGCCTCGCATCGCTTTCTTCCGGGGGAAAGTCAAGATTGTGGATAGCGCCTCCACGGTGACCTCTGACTCGCTCACGTATTTGCGGAACACCCGGCAGTCCATTGCCGAAGGGCGGGTGAGGATCGTGAGTGAGGCCGACAATATTGTCATCACAGGGGGGAAGCTGGAGCATGACGCCGGGACCCAGTTCAGCCGGATGGCCGTCGATCCCGTGCTGGTCCAGCGCGATTCACTTCCCACCGGGGCCGCGGATACGCTTGTCGTCCGAAGCCAGGTGATGGAAGTATACCGCGACTCGATCAAGCGGTTTGTGGCCATTGACAGCGTAAGGATGGTCCGGTCAGAGCTGGCAGGTATTGCAGGGCTTGCGACTTTTTTTACGCAGGGAGACAGCATCCTTCTCCGCCGCGCTCCGTTGGTCTGGTATGGGGAAACACAGATCTCCGGCGATTCAATGAATGTGTACCTGACCAGAAGAAAGCTCCGCCAGGTGGACGTCATGGGCAATGCGGGTGCACTTTCGCGGAGTGATTCGTTGTACCCCAAGCGCCTGGATCAGGTCATGGGTGAGAGCATGCGTCTGACCTTCGGTGATACGGCGCTGAGCAGGATCGACGTGGACATACGCGCGATCAGCGTCTACCACATCTATGAGGACACGCTGGGGAACGGCCTCAACAAGATCAGCGGGGACCGTATTGTCATGCAGTTCACCGGCGGGAAGGTGAGCAGCATCCGCATCCTCGGCGGGGTGGAGGGGCGATACATTCCGGAAAACCTTGCAAAGAACCGGGAGGAGGAGTATGCTCTGCCGGGGCTCTCCTGGAGGACGGACAGGCCGAGACTCCGGTATCAGGCCCAGAACGGGGCGGTCACCACTGAGTGAAGCATCCACGGCAGGACCATCAGAATCGAGTATTATGGCCGATGCAAATGTGCAAAGTCCAGTGAGAGTCTTGCGCTCCGACCAACTGGTCAAGCGGTACAAAAAGAGAACCGTCGTCAAAGGCGTCAGCATTGAGGTGCGGCAGGGAGAGGTGGTTGGACTGCTTGGACCGAATGGAGCCGGCAAAACGACGACATTCTACATGATCGTCGGAATGATCCGGCCCAACGAGGGCCGCGTCTATCTGGACGACATCGAGATCACGAAAACGCCGATGTACAAAAGGGCGCGTCATGGCATTGGCTACCTGCCCCAGGAGGCATCCATTTTCAGGAAGATGTCCGTTCAGGAAAACATCATGGCGGTCCTTCAGGCAATGGAGATGAGCAACGCCGACAGGCGTGCGAGGTGCGAGCAGTTGATGAAGGACTTCAACATCTCCCACCTGGCGGCGAGCAAGGGCTACATGCTGTCGGGAGGGGAGAGGAGGCGGACCGAAATCGCACGTGCCCTGGTGTGCGAGCCCAAGTTCATCCTCCTGGATGAGCCCTTTGCCGGCATCGATCCCATCGCGGTCGAAGAGATCATGAGGATTGTCGCTGGCCTCAAGCAGCGAGGCATCGGCGTCCTTGTGACCGACCATAATGTGCATGAGACACTTTCCATCACCGATCGCGCATATCTCTTGTTCGAAGGGAATATCCTGAAGTCCGGAACATCAGAATCTCTGGCGAACGATCCCGAGGCTCGAAAACTCTACCTTGGAGAGCGATTCAAGCTCGACCGTTACCAATAGTTGCCGCTGCCGGGATCTCCGGCCAGAAGGAAACGAACTTCTTCATCCCGAAATTAATCCATCGGAGCGGGAACTCGCCACACCCCCTGCCTGTTTACCCAGTGAACCGCACAAGATCATTTTTTCACTCCAAGAGGGGGTTGCATGTATCGTAGCATCGTTTTGACATTGGCAATGTTCGTGGGGGCTGCTTTTGCGTCCGCCCAGGACACGGCAAGCCAGAAGGGCTCATCGGCTGGAGAAAGCGTGACGCTGCGCGGGTATGTGGTCGATGCCATGTGCGCGCGGGGAATCGCGAAGAAAGATAAGGTCATGGACCGGGCCGCCGCCCACACCAGGGAGTGTGCGCTGGAAGACAACTGTGCCGCCTCCGGGTATGGAGTCTTTTCTGACGGCAAATATATCAAGTTCGACTCTCATGGCGATGAGATGGCGCAGGACCTGGTGCAGAAATCGGAGAAGGACAAAGGACTTGCAGTCGAGGTGACCGGCAAGATGGAAGGAGACCGGCTCGCAGTTGCCTCCATCAACGAAACGGCGATGGACAACACCAAGGATGGGAACAAGGCCGACGCAAAGGAAGGTGCAGTGGAAGATCAGAAGCCCTGATCTGTGGGGGAAGGCTTCCAGGTCTTGGTCGAGCGGTTCCGTTGCGCAAGCAGCGGGACCGCTTTTGTGTTGGCCGGGAGGTTCACGGTTTTTTCTCCGTATCGGAACTCGAGGAGGGGGGCCCTTCTTTCTTGCTATCCGTTTTTTCCTTCTTTTTCTCTCCTTCGTCATGGCTGACGTGGCTCTTTTTGTAGTCGGTCAGGTAGAATCCCGTCCCTTTGAAGATCAGTCCAGCCCCGGTTCCAAGCACACGGACGAGGTTGTCGGTGTTGCAGTTCGGGCACCGCTTGAGCGGCTCCTCCGTGATCGAATGGAACTCTTCGAGTTCATGGCCGCACGCCATGCACTTGTATTCATACGTTGGCATTGATTCTCTCGTGTAGTAATTCCTCCAGGCCCTTCTTGATTCGTACCAGTCCGTCCGTCAGTTCGTCCATCGTGCAGGCGAAGGAAATCCTGATGCAGCTGTCGTCGCCAAAGGCGGCTCCCGGGACCACGCCGACATGGTGGCGTTCGAGAAGATACAACGCCAGGTCCGTGGAGGTACGCACCGTCGTCCCGTAGAAATTGCGCACGCCGAAGAAAAAGTACATGGCGCCTTCCGGACGCAGCACATCGACGCCTCGGATGGAGGAGAGCCTCTCCAGCGCGGTATCGCGCCGGTGTTCGAACTCTTTTCTCATGGACTCGACTTCGGGGATGGTCATCGACAGTGCCGCCAGCGCAGCCTTCTGCGCGATCGAGTTGGCGTTGGACGTCACCTGGCTCTGGACCTTCGCCGCGGCTTCCATGGCGAGGGGCGGCCCGCCCATGTAGCCGATTCTCCATCCAGTCATCGCGTACGCCTTGGACATCCCGTTCACGGTCAGGACCTGATCCTGGATCCCTTTGACTGCGCCGATGCTGAGATGCCTGCACCTGTCAAAGAGCACTTTTTCGTAGATCTCGTCGCTGATAATGTACAGGTCGTGCCGCTGTGCAACCGCGGCGATGGCCTCCAACTCTTCCCGGGTGTAGACCACGCCGGTCGGATTGGAAGGCGAGTTCAGAATAATCGCTTTGGAACGGGGAGTGACCGCGTCACGGAGGCGTTCCGCATCGGGACGGAAGCCTTCCGCCATGGATGTCGGCACTGCCACCGGCACGCCGTCGGCCAGCCGGATCATCTCCGGATAGCTGACCCAATACGGACTGAACAGGAGCACTTCATCCCCCGGATCGCAGAGGGCCTGGAGCGCGTTAAAGACGGAATGTTTTGCGCCCGACGAGACAAGAATCTGCTCCGGAGAAAAATGAAGGCCGTTCTCGGATTCGAACTTCCTGATGATCGCGAGGATGAGGTCTCTGATTCCCTGGTTCGGCGTGTAGTGCGTGAAGTCCGCCGCGATAGCCTTCACCGCGGCGTCCTTGATAAGAGGCGGCGTGGCAAAATCGGGTTCGCCGGCTGTCAGGCTGATGACGTCAATGCCAGATTCTTTGAGGTCACGGGCCTTCATGGTGAAGGCCAGCGTCTGGGATACGGAGATCTCCTGGACTTTCTTCGAAAGCGGGCGCATGCTCGTGTTACGCTGTCCTCCCCTTCATCCTTGCCTGAGTTTTTGCGTCAGTCGTCGCTGCACGCTCGCCGGAACAAAGTCCGAGACATCTCCCCCCAGGCGGGCCACTTCGCGGACAATGGAGGAATTCAAGTACGTGTAGCCCTCATGTGGAGCGAGGAACACCGTGTCGACCGCCGGGGCAAGCTTTCTGTTGGTGAGTGCCATCTGAAACTCATATTCGAAATCGGACACCGCCCGCAAACCCCGGACGATCACGCCCGCCTTGTGGTGCTGGGCATATTCCACGAGGAGGCCGTCGAAACAATCGACGCTCACCCCTTTCTTGCCGCGGAGCACCTCGCGGATCATGGCCAGCCGTTCGTCAATGGTGAAGAGCGGGGATTTCGTCGTATTCTTCGCCACAAGAACAATCACCTGCGAAAAGAGTGCAACTGCCCGTTCGATGACATCCATATGCCCGAACGTGATCGGGTCGAATGTGCCCGGATAGATCGCGATCTGCCGTTTCATGGCTTCACCGACTGTTGGAAGAAAGTCACAAGCGTGCGGCCGAATTTCTTCTCCGGTCCCGCCACGTACAGGGGAGCGCTTTCGAACCGCAGATCCTTCGCGTGTTCTATGAGCAAGTAACCGCCCTGCTTTACCATGCCGCGTTCGAACATCAACCCGGGAATACGGGCGGTATGCTCGAAGGCGTACGGCGGGTCCGCAAACGCGAGATCGTAGGATCCGCGCCCGGCAGCAAGGAAATCCATGGCATCCACCGGGAGGAGCTCCGCGGCGTCTTCGCAGCCCAGGGCGCGGACATTCTCTTCGATGAACCCGATCGCCTCATCGCCCTGTTCCACGAAGGTGACACGCGCTGCACCACGGCTGAGGGCTTCCAGGCCCAGGCTCCCGCTCCCGGCAAACAGGTCCAGCACCGTGATGCCGCCGAAATCGATCCTGTTGGCCAGCATGTTGAACAGCGTCTGGCGGACACGCTCCGTTGCCGGCCGTACCGAGAGGTCTTGTACGGTCTTAATCACTCGTCCCTTATACAACCCCGTGATGATGCGCATGGTTCAATCCCGGCGCAGAGCAACGCCGACGGCGGAGGCGAATCGATAGGAGGGGACTGACAGATGGTCGGAAAGGCGCAGGCTGTCCGAAACGTTGATGTGACGCAACGGGTTCAGCGCCTCCACCAGGAGCGCGGAGCCGCGCCGTATCTGCACGAGGAGGTCTTTGTCCAGGTGCGGCCCGTACACGGTGATCGAGTAAATGCCCTTAGTCTCACGGGAGAGCGTGGCAATCTGGTCAACGATGTCCTGGTTCGACTTCACGGTCACGTAAGAGTATGATTGCAGCGCGCCGTTCTTCATCAGGCTGATATCCAACCGGTTCTCCTTCACTCCCACGAGGGCCAGGAACCTGCGGTAGGTATCGGGATAGTTGATGCGCAACGCCATATCGGCGCTGAAGTGATCGACGTCGACAATATGCAGCGTGAGCCCCACTGCCCTGAGCGCTTCTTTGATCGCGAGCGTGTGGCGCCGGCGGATGGAGACGGCGAGCAGCTCATTCCACCCCTGGTCCCTGTGCGTGGCCATCACATGGATATCGGTGATGAACTCCTTCGGCTGGATGTCAGGGAAAAACTGGTGGAGTTCCCAATCGATAAGCTCATTGATCCGCGGACGCGGCAAGCCGTCTTCGACCGGAAGAGTGTTGAGGAAGAGCAGCGAAGTATCCAGGGCGACGGACACCTGCGTTGCCTTCACGCGGTTCACCTTGATAAAGGCCTGCAGGTACTCCCCAAACTCCCGGGAAGTATCGGGTTCCCCGCTGTCTGCATGGTCAAACGGAAATCTGTTCTCCCACTCGTCAATTGCCATCAGCATCCCGGAAGTGCCCCCCCGTTCGATCTCGACGGCTTGCACTCCGTGACCGCTGATGCTGAGCCCTAATGAGCGTTCCTTGAATGCCATGACGGATGAATATGCAAAAATGGAGGTGGATAATCAACTCAATTTGACGCCGCTAGTTCACCGTTACAAAGGGCCTGATCTGCTCGAGCCGCTTCTTGCCGATCCCTTTGACGTTCGCGAGCTCGTCGACCGTCTTGAACGGCCCATGGTCACCCCGGTATGCGATGATCCGCTCGGCGTAGGAAGGGCCGATGCCGGGAAGCGCGATGAGCTGTGCGGCAGTAGCTGCATTGAGATTGACGCTCTTTTCGTTGAGTGTTGGCTTGCGGCGGGGCAAAGCAGCAGTCTGCGTCGTGAGGGACGGCGGGAGCGACGCCAGAGCCATTGAACGCGCGGTAAACTCACTGTCCACGCGCGTATAATCAAACGGGATCGTGGCATGGCTCTGCCGTGCCGCGTCGTACCAACGGATTCCCAGACCTGTCAGAAACGTGGCGCTCAGGAAGAGCACAACCCTCACCTCATTGTGCGTGAACCCGAGACGCCGCTGGAGTAACGGGAGAACTTTCATGAAAATGCTTTCTTCACCCTGCCGAAGAAACTCTTTTCAGAATTGGCGGACTTGTCCCCTTCCTTGGGGTTGACGTTCTCGCTCCCGGCGAGCTGCTTGAGCAGTTGGCGTTCGTTCGAGGAAACCGATGTTGGAACCCAGACGTTGACGCGCACGAGCTGGTCCCCCCGGCCAAAAGCATTCAGGTGGGGGATTCCCTTGTCGCGCATGCGCAGGATCCGCCCCGATTGGGTGCCGGCGTCCACCTTAAGCTTCGCGCGGCCGGTCAGTGTCGGGACCTCAATATCGGCCCCGAGCGTTGCCTCCGGAAAACTCACGAGGAGATCAAGGATCACGTCGTCCCCGTTGCGCGTAAAAAGCTGGTGCTGCTCTTCTTCGATGACCACGATGATATCTCCTGCGGGGCCTCCCCGGCGGCCGACATTGCCCTCACCGCGAAGCGGGATGTAGTTGCCCTCGCTGACGCCGGCGGGAATCTGTACCTTGACGGTCCCCTCGCCCTGCACACGCCCTTCACCATGGCAGCCCAGGCACGGCTCCTTGACGACCTTGCCTTCGCCGGAGCAGTTCTGGCAGGTGGCGATATTCACGAACTGCCCGAACACGGAGCGGGACACCTGCCGGATCTCACCGGACCCGTGGCAGACAGGGCAGGTGATCGTCGCGCCCGGCTCCTTCGCGCCGGTCCCGCCGCATGGTTCGCAGGTCCTCCACTTCTTCACCTTCAGCTTTTTTTCAACCCCTCCCGCGATCTCTTCGAGCGAGAGCTTGAGGCGGACCTTGAGATCGGAGCCGACCGATGCAGCATTGGCGCGCTGGCGTGACCTGCCGGTGGTGCCGAACATCTCGTCGAAGATCGACCCCCCAGCAAAAATATCGCTGAAGGTACTGAAGATGTCGTTCATGTTGTCGAAGTGATGGAAGTCCGCGCTCCCGCGCAGGCCTTCAGGGCCGAACCGATCAAAGCGCTGACGCTTGTCCGGATCGCCGAGGACTTCATAGGCCTCGGCGGCCTCCTTGAACTTCTCTTCCGCATCCTTCTTCCCCGGATTTCTGTCCGGGTGAAATTCCAGGGCGAGCTTGCGGTAAGCCCGCTTGATCTCATCCTGCGACGCGTTCCGTTCAACACCCAGGACCTGGTAGTAGTCGCGATTGGCCATGGCCCTACCTGTGGTCGTTCCGGTCGCGGCTCTTCGATTCATCCGAGGCCTTTGGCTCAGCTGACACAACCACTTTGGCGTGCCTCAGGACCCGATCGTAAAGCCTGTACCCCCGCTCTACTTCCTCGACGATGGTGCTCGGTGGGACGTCCTCGCGCGGGACTTGCAGCAGAGCATCATGTAGATCCACATCGAACGGCTTGCCGAGCGAATCAAACGCCGAGAGCCCCTGGTTCTCGAGGACCTGCATAAACTTGTTTTGGATCAATTCGACTCCCTTAAAGAATGCATCATAGTTCTTTTGTTCCTTTCCGAGTTTCAAAGAGCGCGTAAGGTCATCCAGCACCGGGAGGAGCAGTCCGATGAGGCTTTCGTTCGCCGTCTTGACAAAATTGACCTGGTCGATTTCCACCCTTCGCTTGTAGTTTTCAAACTCTGCCGCCTTACGGAGGAGTTGATCTTTGCACATCTCCGCGGTCGCCTTTGCTTCCTCCAGTTTCTGCTGTAACTCTGCTGCCATCTGGTTTCCCCCCTCATTCTCCTCGACACTTCCCCCGTGTGGCTGCTCGTCTTCGGTTTTGATATCGTCTGCCATTATGATGATTGATGAGTATTGGTAAACATTTCCGACACGGTCTTCGCTACATAGTCGACGAGAGGGATCATCCGGGGATAGAGCATCCGTTTTGGCCCGATCACGCCAATCGATCCGGTGGCATCGCCGACACTATACGCTGCCGTGATCACGCTGTATGGCTTGAGTTTCTCATCCGCATTCTCTTCCCCGATGGTCACCGTGACCTCGGTCGGCTTGCCCTTGTGCTTTTCGAGAACGTGGATGATGATCTCTTCGTTGTTGATGAGCTCTATGACACTCCGAAAATCCTGAGGGTTCGTAAACTCCGGTTGTTCGATCACATTTCCCGCCCCGGCAATATGCAACCGTTCGGTTCGTGCGGGGACAAACAGCTTGTCCACCGATTCGATGAAGAGGCGGATGAGCCCGGTTTCCTCGTTCTGCACGTCCTTGACCCGCTCGGCAAACGTGTCTCGGATCTGGTTGAGCGAAAGCCCGCAGAGCCGCTCGTTCAGCGAGCGTGCAATATCATCCAGCGTCTCCGGCTGGATTTCACTTGCGACTTCCATCATGATCGTGCGCACGAGCCCGGACTTGATGGAAATAATGACGATTATCCGGTTCGACACAACCCGCACCAACTCCAACTTTTCGAAGGTCCCTTCGCTGAAGTAGGGAGGAGTGACCACGCAGAGCTGGCGTGAAATCTTGCCAAGGAGGCGGGACGATTCCTTCAAGAGCTGGTCTGCTTCGTCAGCAGAATCCAGATTCTTCCGGATATCCTGTTTTTCCCTGGGGGAGAGCTGTTCCAGTTCCATAAGGCTGTCCAGGTAGAATCGGTACCCGAGGTCTGTGGGGATCCTGCCTGCGGATGTGTGTGGATGCCCAATATAGCCCAAATATTCGAGATCGGACATGACATTGCGGATTGAGGCCGAACTCAGCCCCAGGACATCCTCATGCCGCTTCGAGATATAACGCGACCCGATCGGAGTGGCTGTCTCGATAAAGTCCCGCACAACGTAGCGCAGGACAGTCTTTTCTCTATTTGTTAATTCTGAAGCCATAGTCGTCCAATAGTATTGAAAAATACGCATTTCGGTCACGGTTGTCAAGGATGGCACATCGAAGTTGATTGTATTCGATGAATATCGTATATTGCTAGCGTTCTCGGACATCTTGCGAGGAAGAGCAGAGACGGGGCTGTAGCTCAGCTGGGAGAGCGCCTCGTTCGCAACGAGGAGGTCGTCGGTTCGAACCCGATCAGCTCCACTCTCCTGTCCTCTGCAAGACTCCGGGCGGAGGATTATTTGCCCGCATGCATCCATCAAACGCCGGTTTTGAGGTCAAGTCCTGCGCAACTGTAAGTAACCAAACTCCGCCAGGTCCGGAAGGAAGCAACGGTCGGTTAGCCAAGGTGTGACGCAGGGGAGCTTGACCTCTTTTTTTCCCTCTCCCTGCAGGCATGCTCCTCCAAATTCCCCGTGAACGGGTGAAAAACAATTGTCAGCTGCCAGGTTTCGGTAAACGATGGAGGCGTCATTGATTTCAAAAGTGTGTCTCTCGTACTGGGTCGAGAGCCTGCCTGATTCGTTCCGAAGCTGCGGGAGCATCCAACGCAAGTCCATTGCAGAAAGGTTGGAACGATCGGTACGGTATGAAGAAAGAAATCATCATCAACGCGGCGGCCAACGAGACACGGATCGCCATCACAGAGGACGGACGGCTCGCGGAGCTTTTTGTCGAGACCGCGAACAAGGAAAAGATGGTCGGCGACATATACCTTGGCAAGGTTGCCAAGGTGATGCCGGGAATTAAAGCGGCTTTCATCGATCTGGGGCTCAGTCAGGACGGTTTCCTCCATTTTTCGGACATCGGGAACCGCCTTGAGGAATATCAGGCGATGATCGGGGAGGATGAGGAGGAGGACGACCAGGCAGAGAAAAGCTCCGTGGCGGAGACCGCCCAGGCGGCGGCCGAAACCGCTGTGGGTGCTCCCCGACAGGGGCATAACGGCGCCGAGCAGGCGTCACACCCCGCTCCCGCACACGCGCGCGGCCGTGACAACGGCCATCCCCCACAAAAAGAAATTCAGCTCACCAAAGGGCAGGAAATCATTGTCCAGGTGACCAAGGAACCCGTTGGCAAGAAAGGGGTCCGGGTTACGTCCGAGGTGTCCCTGGCGGGACGGTTCCTCGTGCTCCTGCCTTTTGACGGCAAGGTGGGGATCTCCAAGAAGATCAATAGTTTCAAGGAGAAACGGCGCCTCCGCAAGATCGTGCAGGGCATCCTGCCGGAAGGATTCGGCGTAATCATCCGGACCGTCGCCGAAGGGCGCGACGACGAGGCGCTGCAAAAGGACCTCGAAGATCTCATTAAGACGTGGCGGGAGATCGAGAAGACGGTCAAATCGGAAAACGCTCCCTGCCTGGTGTACAAGGATATGTCCACTACGTCCAGCGTCATCCGGGACCTGTTCTCCAATGACGTTTCCCGTGTGGTCGTCGATTCCAAGAAACTTCACCGCGAAATCCGGGCGTACATCAAGTACACATCCTCCCAGCTGCTCGACAAGATTGAGCTGCATCGCGACAAGGCGCCGATTTTCGACGTCTACGGCATTGAGAAAGAGATCGAAACGACGCTCGCGCGCAAGGTCTGGCTCAAGAGCGGCGGGTACATCATCATCGAGCCCACCGAGGCGATGGTGGTGATCGATGTGAACAGCGGACGCTATGCGGCAAAGAAGGAACAGGAACAGAATTCGTTGCGGACGGACCTGGAAGCCGCCCGTGAGGTCTGCCGGCAACTTCGCCTTCGCGACATCGGCGGCATCATCGTGTGTGATTTCATCGACCTCGACGACGAGCGGAACAAGAGAAAGGTGTACGAGGAGCTCAAGAAGGAATTCCGGAAGGATCGCGCGAAGGTGACCGTCCTCCCGATGACCGAATTCGGCCTCGTGCAGATCACGCGCCAGCGCATTCGCCAGAATATCCTTCATAGTTTCACCGAACCCTGCCCTTCATGCGGCGGTACCGGTCTCGTGCGATCGAAGACCACAACGCTGAACCAGCTGGAACGCTGGGTACGGCGGTTCAAGTCCGAGGCCAAAGAGTTCCGGCTGACGCTCCGGGTGAATCCGGATCTGGCCATGCACCTCAAGGACGGCACCTATAACCGCCTCCGGAAGATCATGCTGAAGTATTTTGTGCTTGTCAAGCTCGAAGTCGATCCTTCAATCCCTGTCGGCGAATTCCGGTTCATCTCGCGCAAGCAGGGAAAGGACATCACCGATCAATACAAGTAGCCGCGATTGCCATTGCCATGAGTACAACGCCCCTTAAACGTACCGCGTTTTACGACATCCATAGGAACCTTGGAGCGAAGATCGTCGAGTTCGGCGGGTATGAAATGCCCGTCCAGTATTCCGGCATCATTGACGAACACAAGCGGGTCCGCGAGCGCGTGGGGGTCTTCGATGTCTCGCACATGGGAGAGGTGGAAGTGTGGGGACGCGACGCACTGGCATTCGTCCAGCGCGCCACCACCAATGATGCCGCAAAGCTCTCCGAAGGGCGCGTGCAGTATTCCGCGATGTGCTACGACGACGGAGGGATCGTCGATGACCTCTTGGTCTACCACATGGGTGATCACTACATGCTGGTGATCAACGCGGCCAACATTGCGAAGGATATCGGGTGGCTGGAAGCGCATCAGTTCGGCGACGTCAAATTGAAGAACCGTACCGATGACATATCACTGCTTGCCATCCAGGGCCCCCGCTCTCTCGACACGCTCCGCAAGCTGACCCAGGCGGATCTCCCCAGGGTCGAATATTATCATTTCATCCGGCACAAGCTCGCCGGCGTCGACATGGTGATCTCCAGGACAGGATACACCGGAGAGCTCGGCTTTGAGATCTATTTCCCGTCCGATGTGAAGACTTCGGAAAAGCTCTGGAACGCCGTTATGGAAGCCGGCAAGGAATTCGGTATCGGACCCGTGGGCTTGGGTGCGCGGGACACGTTGCGACTGGAGATGGGGTTCTGCCTGTACGGACATGACATCGACAAAACGACGAATCCGATCGAGGCGGGCCTGGGGTGGATCACGAAGGTGGACAAGGGAGAGTTCGTCGGCCGGCACCCGATCCTCAAGACCAAGCAGGAGGGGCCGAAGAGAAAACTCGTGGGATTCTCGGTGAACGAAAAAGCGTTCCCGAGGCAGGGCTATCCGATTCACGCGGGTGGACGGCCTGTCGGGTCGGTGACCTCCGGTATGTTCTCCCCCATGCTTGAGAGCGGCATCGGTATGGGATACGTGGAGACGCCGCTTGCGAAATTTGGCACGGCGATCAGCATCTGCATCAGAAACAACGAGGTGCCTGCGACTGTGGTGCCGGTTCCGTTTCTTTCAAAGAAATGATGCGTCCCGCTCATGCGAATTGATTTGTCGTTTACACCCCACCAGGCCGATGAGGTGGCGCTGCGCGACAAGACCGTGGTTGCCATTGACGTCCTTCGCGCAAGCACCACCATCGCCACTGCCCTGTACAATGGCGCGCGCGAGATCATCCCGGTCACCACGGTGGAATCCGCTGTGAAGCTCTCTTCCAAGCTTGCAGGTGACATCGTTCTCCTTGCGGGAGAACGAGGGGGGCGGATGATCCAGGGTTTCAGCCTTGGCAACTCGCCGGCCGAATACACTCCCGAGAAGGTGAAGGGAAAGACCATCGTGTTCAGTTCGACCAATGGCTCTCAGGTGCTGGTCAATGGCCGCTATGCGCGCGAAATGGTCGTGTGTGGGTTCGTCAACATGGCTCTGGTGGTCAGCTTCCTTCGGGAACGCCCGCGTGATGTCATCCTGGCGTGTGCCGGGACCAACGGGGCGTTTTCGCTCGAAGACTCCGTCTGCGCCGGCATGGTGATCCAGAGTCTTGCCAGGGATGAATCCCTCGCGGTGACGCTCTCGGACGGGGCGCTCGCCGCACAAACCCTGTACCGCAGCCATGGGAAGAACATCCTGAAACTGCTGGGCAGCACCGAGCATGGCAAGTACCTCCAGGAGATCGGTTTTGAGGATGACCTGAAGATTTGTGCAACTGTTGATTCGATTCCCGCTTTGCCGCAATTGGATGGGAACATGATTAGGTTGAAGCGCGACGCGGAGAGAAGAGATCTCTCTCCGGCTGCAGCGTCTTCATGATCTGCCGAGGTTCTGCATGGCTCCACAGGATCGCACCAGGAGTGCGTCTGCTTCCTCCCGAAGGGCGGAAACGCGAAAAAGCTCCGGCCAGAAAAAGGCTGTCGTCTCCATTCTGATGATGGCGGGAGCTCTGCTGCTGTTCATCGCGCTCGTCTCGTACGATGTGGCCGATGAGGGGCTGGGCGTCCGATTTTCTGATCTTTTCAGGGCGCTCACATCGGATGCCGAGGCCAGGGCGAAAGCCGACCTGGTGCACAACGCGCTGGGTCTGGCGGGAGCCTATCTCTCCAATATCTTCATCAAAGACACCGTCGGGTATAGCGTTTTCGCCCTTCCGTTTCTGCTCGGGCTCTGGGGGTGGACCATCCTCCGCGGCCGGGATTTCGGACGGGCAGTGAAGATCACCAACTACACTGTCGTCGGTGCCCTCCTCATCTCCGCGGTGTTCGGCATGAGCCGGCTTATCTTTATCGATGCAGGCCCCGGCTCCGAATGGTGCGGCGCCGTCGGGTATTTCATCGCCTCCATGCTCGCGCGCCTCCTGGGACGTGTCGGCGGCTCCGTGGTCCTCCTTGCAGGCATGCTGATCACCGTGGTCCTTGCCGTTGATCTTGACCTCCACCAAACGATTGAGCGGATCAAGGACCTCGTGCTTCGGACCTGGGACTGGCTCGAGAGAAAACGTGATGCGTGGCAATCCCACCGGGCCCAGATGGCATCCTCCCGTTCGGCCGAGGTGCCCCGGGATGCCGGGGAGGAAATTGAAGGAGCTCCCGTCAGAGCTCCGGTGAGAATCACGAAACCTCCGCTCGAGGAGCCGGTTGCGGAACCTGCAGTGCTGGAAGGAATCGTTCAGCGGCCCCCGGCGAGCATGAACCAGGCCAGGCCGCCCATGAAGATCGAACGCCGGGCTGTCGCGGATGATGGCGAGGGCCCTGCGGAGCTGGGAGAAGAAGTGGAAGAGGCGTCGGTACTTGGGACGGAAGATCTGGACTACGTTTTTCCCGGCGTCGACCTGCTCGATGCGCCCCGTCCGGGAAAAGAGAATGTGGACGACGAGGAACTGAAGGCAAATGCCGATCTCCTGCGCGATACGCTGCTGGAGTTCGACGTGGAGGTGGAAAGTGTCAGCGTCACCCCGGGCCCCGTCGTGACGCTCTATGAACTCGTCCCCGCTACGGGCGTCAAGATCAGCCGGATCGTGAGCCTGGAGAACGACATCGCACTCAAGCTTGCGGCAAAGGGCATCCGGATTATGGCCCCCATCCCCGGGAAATCTGCCGTCGGCGTGGAGATCCCCAACTCGCACCGCTCTCTTGTGACGGTGCGCAGCGTGATCAACTCCAACAACTTTCGGGATGCCGCGGCCGCCTTGCCCCTGGCAATGGGGAAGACCATTGCGGGCGAGGTCTTTACCGACGACCTCAGCAAGATGCCCCATCTCCTCATTGCAGGTTCGACGGGTTCCGGCAAAAGTGTTGGCATCAACACCATTCTGGCGAGCCTGCTCTACCGGATGCACCCGTCCTCCCTCAAGCTGGTCATCGTGGATCCAAAGAAGATCGAGCTCGCGCAATACGGGAAGCTGAAGAACCATTTCCTGGCCATTTCTCCCGATGTGGACGAAGAGATCATTACCACGCCCCACAACGCGGTGCTGGCGCTGAAGGGCGTGGAATTTGAGATGGAGAACCGCTATGATCGGCTGTCCCATGCCGGGGTGCGGAACATTGCTGACTACAACGAGAAGTTGAAAAGCGGGAAGCTCAAGAACACCGATGTGGTAATCCACTCGAAGATGCCCTATCTGATCGTCGTCATCGATGAGCTTGCCGACTTGATGATCACGGCGGCGCGCGAAGTGGAGGAACCGATCGCCCGCCTTGCGCAGCTGGCGCGCGCCGTGGGAATCCATCTCATTGTTGCCACCCAGAGGCCGTCGGTGGACGTGATCACCGGCGTGATCAAGGCGAACTTCCCTGCGCGCATCGCGTACCAGGTGGCTTCGAAGACCGACTCGCGCACGATCCTGGACATGAATGGAGCAGAACAGCTCCTGGGGAACGGCGACATGCTCTACCTCCCGAGCGGGAGCCCCAAGCCGGTCCGCCTTCAGAATGCATTCATCTCCCCCGATGAGGTCGACGCGGTCGTGGATCACATCAGCAAACAACAGGGGTATGCCCGGCCCTTCATGCTCCCCTCGATCGCGGAAAAGAAGCGGGTTGGCGGCGGGACAGGGAGCGATGAGAGGGATGAATTGTTCTTGGAAGCGGCTCATCTGATCGTCCGGCATCAGCAGGGTTCGGTGTCGCTTCTCCAGCGACGATTGAAGGTCGGGTATTCGCGCGCTGCGCGGCTGGTCGATGAGTTGGAAGCGGCGGGCATCGTAGGGCCGTTCGATGGGAGCAAGGCGCGGGAAGTTCTCGTGGAAACAGAAGCCGAATTGGAGGTCATACTCAATGAATAACATGCGGAGGGTGGGGAGTGCGGGAACTTTCGTGATTCTCCTGTTCGCGCCGCTGAGCATGCTCTTTGCTTCGCAAAAAGCAGAGGATGTGCTGGACAAGGTCCGAAAACGCTATGATGCGGTGACGGACGCGGAGCTGCAATTCTCGGAAAAAGTCCGGTTTCCGATGACGAAAATCGAACAGCAGCTCAGCGGCACGCTCTACATCAAGAAGAACAACAAATACCGCGTCGAAATGGACGACCAGGTTATCGTGACCGATGGTCAGACGGTCTGGTCATACTCCGCCTCGAACAATCAGGTGGTGATCGACAGGTTCAAGGAGGATGAACAATCCCTCACGCCGGAAAAAATCCTCGTGGGTGCACCGGAAAACTTCACTGCGACCGTCGTGGGGCAGGAGAAAATCGGAGCGTACGAAACTACGATTTTGAAATTGGTACCCAGGGACGACCAGTCCTTCATCCATTCGCTGCGGCTCTGGGTCGACGAAAAAGAGTGGATGATCCGGCAAGTCGAGATCATCGATGTCAGCGAGAAGCAGACCACGTACGCCGTTCTCCAGGTGCGTACCAACACGGGGCTGCAAGACTCCCGCTTCGTGTACAGTATTCCCAAGGGAGCCGACGTCGTCGACCTGCGCTAGGAGGCACGGTTGCCCAACAAGTCACCGGTTTCGGCCTCCGTGGCCCCTCGGATCCGGACACCCATCCGGTATGGCATCAGCGCGCTTGTTACTGTCTTTTTCCTCTATCTGGCTTTCCGCGGAACAGATTTTGGGAAAATCCTGCAGACCATCGCCCGCGCGAACTACTGGTGGATCCTGCTGTCGTTTGTGCTGCTCATGATCAGTCATGCGGTGCGTGCGTGGCGCTGGCGCTATCTGATGAACCCGATCAAGCCCGGAATCGGTTTTCGCAACCTCTTTTCGGGAGTGATGATCGGGTATCTGATAAACAACGTTCTTCCGCGCGGAGGAGAATTTGCCCGTCCGTACGCGCTCGGCAAGCTTGAGTCGGTCTCCAAGAGCGCGGCCTTCGGGACGGTTGTCGTGGAGAGGATCATTGACGTCATTACATTTCTGATACTGGTTGCGCTCATTCCCGTCCTCTACAAAGGGCCCCTCCAGGAGACTTTTCCGTGGCTTCGATCCGCGGGCATCACGGTCACTCTGGCAACAGGGGGCATCCTCTTCGTGCTGGCACTGCTCATGGTCCGCCGTGACTGGACGGATGCGCTGCTCCGCTTTGTCAACCCGGTCCTGCCACGCTGGGTTGCTACCCGCGTGGGTGGCAGGGTGCATTCCTTTCTCGATGGTTTCCTCTTTCTGAAGAATCCGGGCCAAACTGCGGCGATTCTGTCGCTGAGCGCCCTGGTTTGGTGCGCGTATGCCTTGATGACATATGTTGCCTTCTTCGCGTTCAATATGCCAGGGACAGTTGACTTCCGATCGGCAGTCGTTCTGCTGGTCATCTCGAGCGTTGGCTATGCCATTCCGACCCCCGGCGGGACAGGCAGTTACCATGCACTGACCTCTCAGGCTCTGGAGAAGCTCTTCCACGTTGATCCGGCCGTGGCGCTGAGCTTCGCCACGGTGACCCATGCAATCAGTTTCATCGGTGTGACAATCGTCGGCTCCTATTTCCTTTTCCGCGATAACGTCGCGATCTCGGAAGCAGTACGGCCTGGCAGCGGAGAGTGATGTGAGACTCGGCGGATCGGGCGCGTGGCTTTGTTGTATGGTGCTTCTTGCGGGGCTTGAAATATGTGCCGCACAGAACAAGGCGAATGCACCTTCCGGGAATGCGGACGAAGTCTTTCTCAGGGTGGGAGTTGCCGGAGGAATGGGTGTGAGCTACATAAGCATGACGGACGTGGTGGACCTGGCAAACGCGACGATCGGGAACACGCAGCGCCTGCAGGAGTTCAAGACGGCGGCCGAGTTCTTCGGGGCGGTGACCGTTCCCGTCTCACGTGACTGGGTGCTCAAGGTCGAGTATGCCTACCTGCTCGCTTCGTACAATGTGACGACGACGTATGGCTCGGGGCAGGCAGAGTACACGGCAATGGCGCACCTTCCATCACTCGTTCTGCAATATGTGCTCCTGAACCAGCCGGTGTACAATGTGAAAATCGGGGCGGGGGGAGGGTATCACTTCGGATCACTGGACGTGAAATTCTTCACCCAGGATGACCGCTACAGCGGCACAGGGCCCGGCCTCCTGCTAGATGCCGAAGGAAACACCGCTTTCGGCGAAAGCCTCTTTGCGTATCTTGGAGTGAACCTTCGTTGGGATTTTATCGGGAAGATCACCAATAGCGAGGGGATGGCGCCCGGGTTTGTCGGTCAGGGAGGAACCGCTCCGACCATGCAGTTCTTCGGGCTTGGAGCAAGGCTTGGACTTACATTCTATTTCTAACACATATCATAATAACTGGGAGTGCTGATCATGAGAAACCTCACGAAACTACTGGCTGGGGTAGTGCTGTTGATTTTTGTGTACGCCTTGCCGATGACAGGGCAGACCTCCGGCACCGCCAAGGGAAAAACCCAAAAGGCAACAGGGAAGGAGATACCGATGGGAACAATCGAGATCGAGCTATTTGCGGAAGATGCACCCAAGACCGTCGAGAATTTTGTCAAGCTTGCGGAGAGGAAGTATTTTGACGGAGTGCTGTTCCACCGGGTGGCCAAGGGCTTTGTCATTCAGGGAGGCGACCCGACCGGGACAGGTGCCGGAGGCAAGAGCATATGGGGAAAAGATTTTGCAGACGAATTGAATCCCAATGCACCGTCATACAAGGAAGGGTATAAAAAAGGCGTTGTGGCGATGGCCAATAAGGGACCCAACACAAATTCCAGCCAGTTCTTCATCATGCTCGCCGACATCCTAAGAATGCCGAAGAATTATACCATCTTCGGCAAGGTGGTGAAAGGGATGGATGTGGTGGAGAAGATTGGCGAAGCCGAGATTATCCCGCAGATGGGCCCCACGGACGGCAAGCCGAAGGAAGACATTTTCATGAAGACTGTCACGGTCACCAAACAGCCCGGTGGGACCAGTTCGAAGGAGCCCAAGCCGAACCCGCGCGTCAAGATCGAAGTGGTGAAGCGTGAACCTGCACCGCAGGCGGCTCCATCCACGGAAAACAAATAGGTCCTGCGACTGCTCCGGCCATGACACGCGACCAGGCGACATACGATGATCTGCAGAACTTGCTGGCAAGCGGCAAGTTGTCGCCGGTGTATCTTCTCCATGGAGAGGAAGATTTCCTCGTCGAGGAAGCCACCCGGTCGGTGGTCGCCGCCGCGGTACCCAGGGATGCCCAGGAATTCAACCTGGACATCCTTCGCGGGGAAGAGTCGGATGCAAGGGATATCGTAGCGAGAGCATCGTCCTTTCCGATGATGGCTGAACGCCGGGCTGTGGTTGTTCAAAGCGTTGAAAAGCTCAGCGCCAGGGACCTGGAGATCCTGGGAAATTACATCGAGCAGCCGTTGAAGAGCACATGCCTGGTCCTGACCGGGGGCAAGATCGATACGCGGAAAAGGCCCTTTACCATCGTCAAGCGCACCGGCGTTGCAGTGGAATTCAAGCCCTTGTATGACGATCGCGTTCCCGCCTGGATCACCGGGCGCGTGAAGAAGCAGGAACATGAGATCACGCAGGATGCCTGCAGACTCCTTGCGGCATATGTCGGGACATCGCTCCGCGAACTCCAGAACGAACTTGACAAGATCTACATTTACCTGGGATCAAGGACGTCCATCACCGTCGACGACATTACGGCCGTGGTGGGAATGTCGAAGGAGCTCAGTATCTTCGAGCTGCAGAAGGCCATTGGGGCGAGAGACCTCAGGCGTTCCTGTGAGATCATGGAGCGGATGCTGGATACCGGCGCCAATGTTCCGTTCATCATTATCATGTTGACGGGATATTTCTCAACCCTGTACAGGCTCTGTGATCTCCGCCGGCGAAACGTACCGCAGCAGGAGATGGCCGCGGAAGCGAGAGTCAGCCCTTTCTTTCTCAGAGAATACCTGGACGCGCTCGTCCGTTTTCCTGTGCACGAGATTGAGCGTGCGTTCGAATTACTTGTGGGAGCGGATGAAGAGTCCAAAACCAGCTCTGCGGACCCAAAACAGGTCATGCAGCTCGTGTTGGTTCGATTACTGGCACCGCCAGAAACTGTAACGGCGTGACGGAATCTCTTCCGATCCGGGGAGTTTAAGGATTGACCCCGAGTGATGGTGACAGGCGGCGCGCTTGTTGTCGCGGCCTACCATCTCCACCCCGGCCCCGGTGAAGAGCACCGTCCCGGCGCCTTCCGCAGGCCAAATTCAACATCAATCTGGAGGAAATCCCCCCGGAAACGTGCAGATGCCAACGACCGCCATACCCGACTCCCTGTTGGCTGACAGCACATGGGTGAGAAAGACCTATGTAAATACATCAAAAAAACCTTGACTTCGACCCTTTCATCTAGTAAATTACTTTAAAGGATAGAGTCAGGGACATTAGAATAGTGCTCGAAACCCTAACGACACTCCTACATTTGATTCTTCTGCTTGTCTACACACGACCATCGCCTGCGCAGCGATACCACACGCGGGAGTGGCTCGCCGGTGTTGGTTGTCTCTTTTTCCTCTCGTTATCTCTCAATCAGGAAACCGTATGAGTCAGGATGAATTGATCAATATGATATCGGAACGGGCGGGGATCTCGAAGCAGACCGTTCGCGATATCATCCAGACAATCGGGGAGGTTTGGACTGAAGAGTTGCTCCTTGCCGGGGAACTGGAGCTGGACAACATCGGTGATTTTCTCATTGATCACCGCCCTGGCCGGAAGGGGATCAACACCGAGACGCACGAGATCTTCATTATCCCACCGAAGGACTACCTGTTGTTCACGCCCTCTCGGGATCTTATCAACTGGAGTAATAAAGCCCAATGAATCGATCCGACATCCTCAAAAAGTGTGTAGACAGGGGTGTTGCGGGTGAAACGGAAGTGGGGGCGGTCTCTCATTTGTTTTATGTGTATCTTCTCTCGGCATTGCAGCGGGGCCAGAGGGTGGAGGTGCCGAATTTCGGTACATTCGGAACGCGGGTGGCGGGAGTTAAACGCACAAGAAAGATTCCCTACTTTGAGCCCGAGCAGGAGCTGGCACGAAAAGTAAACCAGCGATTCGAGAATTTGCGATCCCTTGTGACCGGGAAGTATGTGGTGACTCCCCAGGCGGGGGACACGGAGTACGGCGGGCCGCAAGCTCCGTACGATGAGACCGTTGAACGAGGGAAGGAGTTCATATTCGATACGAGCAGAGAGGTGACGCTTGATGAGTATGACCGTGCTGCAGCGTCCAGAACTGAAGAAACTCAACCAGAAGAGGAGCATATCATGCCACGACTGAACTTGCAAGACGAAGAGGAAGGGACCGGATTACCGCCTGAGCCGCCCGAAGAGAGTCCCGTCACTCCTCCACCTACGTTGCGTGAGGTTGGCCCGGATGGCGAGAAAAAAGCCCCCTGGCTTGCCATTGTCGTGATCTTGCTGGTCCTGAGCGCAGCTGTCGTCTCGCTGAACTATTTCCATGTCATTCACCTCTGGGGAAAGAGAGTGCCGAAGGTTGTCGAGCAGATTCCCGAGCCCATGCCGGCAGAGCCGGGAACGTCCGGAGAGCAAGTGACCACGCCACCGGCCGGTGGCCAGGAAGAGACACCGCTGCCGTCAGTGACACCCGGCAAGGGAAAGGAATCCGCAGCGCAGCCTTCGGGCAAGGAACCCGGCAAGAAAGGCATCCCATCCATTGCAGTTTCGCCTGCTGCAACTGCACCGTCGGGAGCAGGGAGATACACCGTTCAGGTATCATCCTGGAAGAGCAAGGGGAAGGCAAACAGCCAAGCGCAGATATTGAGCTCGGCTGGATTCGATTCCTATGTGATGGATATTGAGGTCAACGGGGAACAATGGCACCGGGTGCGCGTCGGGCGGTACGGGACAAAGGGAGAGGCAAGGGAAGCGATTGCAAAGTTGGAAGCACAGATTCCGGATGGACTCTGGATCGACACGATGCAATAGAGAAGGCAACCGGTCTGATAGATTGCACGGGTCAGGGTGAGCGGCGCCCGGCCGCTCACTCCTGACTCGCAGCTTCAGCGTCGTCGCTCCGCAGATAGAAGTAGTAGAACACCGATTCCAGGATGGTCAGCAACGCAAGGGAAGCGGAGTCCCTGTCAAAAAGCTTACCGAATCCCTCCGGGGGCATGAAGATCTTCATGACGAAGGAGGCCATTCCCCACCCCACGAAGAAAATCAGCGCCACGAAAAAGACCGCAAGGATCCCTTCACCAAGTCCTTCGTCTTGCCATCGGCGCGTGAACGCCGCCGAGCCTCCAATAATGTGCAGATAGAACACAATCAGAGGAACCATGGGTGGTCCTTCCTTGGCAATTGGTGAAATTCTCGGCCCGTGCAGTCATTCCTCCTGCTCCCGGGACACGAATGCCGCGCGAATCGTGCGGAGCAGTATCTTGATATCGAACGCCAACGACCAGTTCTCGATATAGTACAGGTCGTACTTCACCCGTTCCTCGATGGACGTGTCTCCGCGCAGGCCGTTGACCTGTGCCCACCCGGTAACGCCGGTCTTCACCCTGTGGCGATCCAGATATTTTGGAACCACCGCGCCGAACTCCTGCACGAAGCTGCTCCGCTCGGGGCGCGGCCCCACCAGGCTCATCTCGCCCTTCAAGACGTTCAGGAGCTGCGGAAGCTCATCCAGGCTCGTGCTCCGCAGCAGCTTCCCGATCCGGGTTCGGCGGGGGTCGTGCCTGACCCCGAGTCCGGCCTGGACGTCGAATTTTTCCGATCCTTCCCGCATTGATCTGAACTTGTACATCGTAAACGGCCTTCCATCCAGTCCCACGCGCTGCTGCCGGAACAACACAGACCCCCGGGAATCCATCTTGATGGCCGCCGCAACCACCAGCAGAAGAGGGGAGAGCAGGAGCAACGTCAAGCCTGAGACAGCGATGTCAAATAGGCGCTTGGTCACCCGCCCCCAGGCGGTCAGGGGGATCCCTTTGATCCTGAGGAACGGAATTCCCTCGAGTTCCCGCACTTTGACCTGGCTGGTGAGCACCCCCAGCATGTCCGGGACCATCATGAACTCAATGTTGACCCCTTCACAGCCGCTGACGAGGTCGAGGAAATCGTCGTGTTCGTGGAATTGCAGTGCGATGAAACCGAGCCGTATCCGGTGTTCCCTGATGAATGCCGGGGCAGCCTGAAGCGTTCCCAGGTAAGGAGCTTCAGAAAGCGGCTCTGAGTGTTCTGCGGGAACATCCGCGAAATAGCCGGCGATAGCAATCCCGAACGAGGCGTGATGATTGAGCCGTTGGTAGGTCTCGCCGGCAATCCTGTTGTTTCCGAAGATCACCGCGGATTGGAGATGGCGTCCACGCCGGTACAGAGAGCGCTCATACACCCGCACGCACACCCTGCCGGCAAATATGAAGACGATGGCTGTACCCCAGAGCAGGCCAAACACCACCCGGGAGTAGGAGAAATCACGGTAAAAGAACGCCGCGCTCATGACGATGAGCATTCCCAGGCTCACCACTCTGACAGTGTTAAGCAGTTCGTCGGCAAGCGTGACGTTGCGTCGGGCGCCGTACATGTGACGCGAATTGAACAGCATTAGCCAGACCACGATCACGACCAGCGACCCGAGCACGTAGCCGTGGATGGGAGGTGCATTCTCCTGGAGGAAGCCAAGCGCGTCGAACAGTCTGCTGTGGAAACGGAGCGCGTACGAAGCAAGGAATGCCGCCTCTATGGCGACGGCATCAAGAAGCACGAGCAAGAGTGGAATAACGAAATCCGCCCGTTCGGTGTTGCCCGCAGCGTTCCTTCTCCGCAGGACTTCTGTGCTCATGAGCGCCAACGCATTCTCGATTTTCGAGCTTCCATTCTCCAACCTCAGCCTTTCTTCCCGCCGTACATTTCATTCTCCACCAGCGAAAAAATAATATGACCGATGGTTATGTGGCCTTCCTGGATCCTCGCGGTGTCATCGGACGGAACTATGATCGCTACGTCCGCAAGCTCTTTCATCGCACCGCCTCCTCTGCCTCCGAGAGCGATCGTGGTCAACCCTTTCGTCCTCGCCAATCTCATCGCGTTGTTCACGCTTTCCGATTTTCCGCTTGTACTCAGACCGATAAGTACGTCCCCCTCTTCCCCGAGCGCCTCAACCGCCCGGGCAAACACCTGATCGTAGCCGATATCATTGGCTCCCGCCGTGAGCAGGGTAGAGTCGGCGGTCAGGGCGATGGCGGGGAGGCCGGGACGCTTGATGGCCGGATTCATCCGGATTACCATCTCGGTGGCCAGGTGCTGCGCATCGGCTGCCGAGCCGCCATTGCCGCACAAGAGAATTTTCTTGTGGCGGTTGTAGGCTCCGATAATGGCGTCCACGGCCTTGATAATGTCCCGCGCGCATTCCTCGAAGATTTTGGTCTTTGTCCGGGCGCTGGCATTCAGCTCATCCTGAATGAACGCCTGGCGGGCGAGAATGGTGAGTGGAAGATGTGACATGGCTGAGTGTGTGTGATGGGAATGTGTAAGATTCACTGCCCCAGCATCGACCGCACAACTTCTCCGGCTTCCTGCAGGGCGCCGTCGAGCTCCGCAACGTCCTTGCCGCCAGCGGTGGCCAGATGCGCGCGTCCTCCGCCCCCGCCGCCGACGCGTTTCGCAATGGCGCCCACGATCTTTCCCGCCTGCAGGGGGGTTCTCTTCAGGAGGTCGTCGGTCACCACGCACACAAGTGCTACCTTATCATCGATCACGCTCGCCAGCAAACCCACGCCGCTGCCGAGCCGGTCGCGCAACGTATCGCCGAGGCTCTTGAGCTCGTCCATGCTCGCTGCGTTGACGCGCGAAGCAACCAGGCGGAATCCGTCCACGTGAGCGGCGCTTGCCACCAATGCCTCGATCTTCGACGAAGCCCCTTGCACGCGGCTCCGTGAAAGTTCTTTCCGGAGGTCGGCGAGTGCCTTCGTACGGTGTTCCGTTTCCAGCTCCCGTTCTGCCAGCGCACGGTCGAGGATCTTCAGCGTTTCGGGGGAAGGATGCTCCTGCGTGACCATGGTTGCCAGCGCGAACGTCAGCCGCTCACGGGGGGCGGGGGCAGCCGGTGACCGCCCCAGCTCTTTTTCCAGGGACGCAGCCTCCTCGGCCAGCCGGCGGATCCTCTCGTCCATGGTGCCGACCTTCACGATCTGCTCGTCAATATACCGTTTGATCCCGTCCCCGGTCACGGCTTCGATGCGCCGGATCCCGCTGGCAATGCTCGACTCGGAGATAATTTTGAACAGCCCGATATCCTCCGTAGTGGTCACATGCGTGCCGCCACAGAGCTCAACCGAAAATTGCGGGTCAATTTCAACGATCCTCACCCGGTCGCCATATTTATCGCCGAAGAACATTTTGACATGCGGATAACGACGTTTCGCTTCGTCAATGGAGAGCCAATCTTTCGGGTCGTTCAGAGCGTGAACCGAAATCGCGGCGGCGATCTTCTCGTTGACGATCTCTTCGATTGCCCTCAGCTCTTCGGGAGAGATCCTCTCGAAATGATTGAAGTCGAACCGAAGCCTGTCCGGTGCAACAAGGGACCCCTGCTGGTGAAGATGCGTTCCCAGTACCCGGCGGAGTGCTTCATGCACCAGATGTGTTGCCGAATGATTGCGCTGAATATTGAGACGGCGCGGACGGTCTACGGTCGCCTCGACCTCCTTGCCAGTTATCTCCTCCGGGCGCCCTTCAAGAATCCGGATCTCATGGACGATCTTCTTGTCCTGCTTGAAGGAATCGAGAACCTGGGCCAGGAAACGCTCTCCCCGAATGAACCCGGTATCGTCCACCTGCCCGCCGGACTGTGCATAAAACGGGGTTTGGTCGAGCGACACAAACCGTCCGTCGATCACGCGGGTTAGGTGCGATCTCGTTTCGAGGTGGTCATATCCAACGAATTCCGAGTCGGCGACTTCAGCCAACTTCGCGGCGACTGCGGCCATATCGGGGGCCTCCTCTTGCTTGCCTGCCTCTCGGGCCCGCGTGCGCTGTTCTTCCATCAAGTCTGTGAATGTCCCCACATCCACCGTGAGGCCGCGCTCGCTTGCCATAAGCTGTGTGAGGTCGAGCGGAAAGCCGAACGTGTCGTACAGTTTGAACGCATCCTCGCCGGGAAACGTCGTGGAATGGCCGATGCGCTGGACGACGGACTCAAAAATGTCCAGGCCGCGGTCAAGCGTGGCATTGAAGCTCTCTTCCTCCGCCTTGATGACCCGCTCTATGTGAGAGAGTTTCTCACCCACTTCGGGGAATGCTTTCCCCATGTTGGCGGCGACGGCGCTGGGGATGCGGTAGATGAACGGCTCGCGCATCTGCAGATTCCGTCCAAAGCGCGCGGCACGCCTGAGGATCCGCCGGAGCACGTACCCGCGCCCGTCGTTGCCGGGGATAGCTCCGTCCGCGATGGCGAATGAGAGCATGCGTGCATGGTCCGCAATCACTCGCATGGCCACCTGGTTTGCGTCTCCCTCGTACGGATGCTCCGTAACCCTGGCGATCGCGTCAATGATAGGCATGAACACATCCGTCTCATAGTTCGACCGCTTGCCCTGCATGACGGCGCAGACCCGCTCGAATCCCATGCCGGTGTCCACATGTTTCGCGGGAAGGTCTTCCAGTGCGCCCTCCCGGGTGCGGTTGTGCTGAATGAAAACCAGGTTCCAGATCTCCATCACCCGGGGATCGCCGGCATTCACCAGCTTCCCGCCGCTCAGGTCGGGAGTCAGGTCAATATGAATTTCGGAACAGGGACCGCACGGACCGGTGTCTCCCATTTCCCAAAAATTATCCTTCTTCCCGAATCGCAGGACATGAGAGAGGTCGATGTCCGTGACGGCTTTCCAGAGGCTCTCGGCTTCGTCGTCAGTCTCAAAGACTGTCGCGTACAGCCGGCGCTTTTCCAGTCCCCAGACCTGCGTGAGCAGTTCCCATGCCCACGCAATGGCCTCTTTCTTGTAATAATCCCCGAAGGACCAGTTACCAAGCATCTCAAAGAAGGTGTGGTGATAAGTGTCCCGTCCGACCTCTTCAAGGTCATTGTGCTTGCCGCTCACGCGGATACACTTCTGGGTGTCTGCGGCACGGACATAGGGTCTGGTACCAGTTCCGAGGAAGACATCCTTGAACTGGTTCATCCCTGCGTTGGTGAAGAGCAGGGTCGGGTCCCCATGCGGAATCACGGGCGCGCTGGGAACGATTCTGTGTCCCCGCTCTTCAAAGAAGCGGAGAAAACTCTCTCGGATCTCGTTGGATTTCATCAGACCTCGATCTGTGTCATCAGGGCTATTTCCTCCAGGATCGAGCTTACTTCGACGCATTTGATCATTTCTCCCGTATAGACGATCGCCCTTCCTTTGGTATGCACTTCCCACGCGAGCGCCTCAGCCTTGGATTCGGTGCATTTGATGGCCTTGATCAACTGGCCAATGACCTCCTCGAAGGTATGCACATCATCGTTGAACAGGATGACCTTGGCCGGTTCCTGGATATTGACTTCTTCTTCCTGGACCGGCTCCTCAAGAGGATTCGTCGCCATGACAAGAAAACTCGTTCCTAATTCAGAAAAATACCAAAAATCGGCCTGTATTGCAAACCACCGGGTCACACCAAGCGAACGATTTCCGTGAGTCGATGGGTTGCGCAGGGAATCATCTATGCGTATATTGTGTATATTTTCCACACATTCAGGATACTGCCATGGCCTTTGACATTGATCTTATCGAACACATTTATGCCAGAACACCGGGACGGCTTCGCGCAGCGAGAAAAGTAACGGGAAAGCCGCTGACACTCACCGAGAAGATCCTGTACGCACACTATCGCAAGCCCTTGAAGGAAGCCCCTCAACGGGGGGTAACCTACGTCGAGTTTACACCCGATCGTGTTGCAATGCAAGATGCAACGGCCCAAATGGCTCTCCTCCAATTCATGTCGGCAGGAATCCCAAAGGTTGCCGTCCCCAGCACGGTCCATTGCGATCACCTGATCCGGGCGGAGGCGGGGGCAGGACCTGACCTCAACCATGCGTTCAGGGAGAACAAAGAGGTCTATGATTTTCTCGCGAGCGTCTCAGCGCGTCATGGCATCGGGTTCTGGAAGCCCGGCTCCGGCATTATCCACCAGGTGGTGCTTGAGAATTATGCGTTTCCGGGCGGCATGATGATCGGCACGGACTCGCACACGCCGAACGCAGGGGGGCTTGGCATGGTCGCCATCGGCGTCGGCGGAGCGGATGCGGTGGATGTGATGGCGGGAATGCCCTGGGAACTGAAATTCCCGAAGATCATCGGCGTGCACCTCACCGGATCGCTGAACGGATGGACGTCGGCGAAGGACATCATTCTGAAAGTGGCGGGAGTGCTGACGGTAAAAGGGGGGACTGGTGCCATCATTGAATATTTTGGAGGCGGCACCGGCTCGATCTCCGGAACCGGGAAAGCGACGATCTGCAACATGGGCGCCGAGGTGGGTGCCACAACGTCGGTGTTTCCCTATGATCCCCGGATGGCGGCGTACCTGAAAGCGACGGGGCGGGCACAGGTCGCGAAGATTGCCGACGACATTGCCGAATTCCTCCGGCCTGATCCTGAGGTCCTTTCCTCTCCGGAAGAATTCTATGATCAAATCATAGAGGTCAATCTCTCCGAGTTGGAGCCGATGGTGAACGGGCCCTTTACTCCGGACAAGGCGTGGAAGATCTCGGACTTTGGGCGGGCGGTGAGGGACAATGGGTACCCGGAGGAGCTGCGCGTGGCGCTCATCGGCAGCTGCACAAACTCGAGCTATGAGGACATTGAACGCTCCGCAAGCGTTGCGCGGCAGGCTTTGAAGCGCGGGTTGAAAGCGAAATCGGAATTCACCATCACCCCCGGATCGGAACAGGTTCGAGCGACCATCGAACGGGACGGGCTCCTGCGGGTGCTTACGGATGTTGGCGGGGTCGTCCTGGCGAACGCATGCGGCCCTTGCATCGGCCAGTGGAAACGGCATGACGTGCAGCAGGGGGACAAGAATTCCATCATTACGTCCTTCAATAGAAATTTCGCCGGAAGGAACGATGCCAATCCCGACACTCATGCTTTTGTCGCGAGCCCTGAGATCGTGACGGCATTCGCATTTGCCGGGCGGCTTACCTTCAACCCGATCACCGATACGCTTACCAACGACAAGGGAGAAACCGTGAAGCTTGATCCGCCCACGGGAGACGAACTTCCTCTCCGGGGATTTACTCCCGGGGAGAGCGGATATGTGCCCCCGGCAAAAGACGGGACAAAGATCAAGGTGAAAGTGAGCAAGGAGAGCGATCGGCTCCAGGTTCTCGAGGCGTTCCCGGCGTGGGATGGCAACAATCTGGTCGACGTCCCGCTGCTCCTGAAGGCGAAAGGGAAATGCACGACCGACCACATTTCTCCTGCCGGCAAATGGCTGAAATACCGCGGCCACCTGGACAACATTTCAAACAACATGTTCAGCGGCGCGGTGAATGCCTTCACCGGCGAAGCAGGTGTCGGCAGGAACGTGCTCACCGGCGAAAAGAAGGAATACCCGGCAGTCGCGCGGGAGTACAAAGCACGGGGGATGGGCTGGGTTGTGGTGGGGGATGAGAACTATGGCGAAGGCTCGAGCCGAGAGCATGCTGCAATGGAGCCGCGCTGGCTCGGTGGCAGGGCAATCATTGTCAAGAGCTTTGCCCGGATCCATGAGACGAACCTAAAGAAGCAGGGGATGCTCCCTTTGACGTTCGCTGATCCTGCCGACTATGACAAGGTCCACGAAGACGACCGGATCTCGATACTGGGTCTCACGTCTTTTGCTCCGGGAGGCCCGTTGAAGATGGTCCTCAAACACTCGGACGGCACTGTGGATGAGTGCTTGCTGAACCATTCGTTCAACGAGAATCAGATCGGCTGGTTCAAAGCCGGGAGCGCGTTGAACCTGATCGCGGCCCAGACAATAAAAATGCAGCATGATGCCGGGCTTCAGCTTCCCGCCGTTCCAAAGGCGTCCACCCGGCCAGCCAGGAAAAAGCGCGCGCGCCGTCAGCCGGCCATGAAACGCACAAACAGTGGAAAGACGAAAGCGCGCACTGCAAAAAAGGGGAAAACGGAACGGGCAAGAAAGGCTGCTCCGAAAAAGAAATCGGTCAGGAGAGGGCGGAAATAAATTACCGTGGAACTTCGGGAGCAGCAAAGGGGGTTGTAAAAGAAACATGCAGGGCGGACTGTTCATTCACATGCTGAAGGGGGAGAAAGATATGCAATACGATCCGAAAGCGATACAGCCATTCCGTGACGAACTGACTGCGTTGGGCTTTCGTGAGCTCCGTACTGCAGGAGACGTTGACACGGTGATCAGCACACACAAAGGGACGAACCTGATCGTGATCAATTCGGTATGCGGATGCGCGGCAGGAAAAGCCAGGCCCGGTTTGGGCATGGCGCTGATGAAGTCCCCCGTTCGGCCAGACCTCCTGACAACCGTTTTTGCCGGCGGCGACATCGAGGCCACAGCCAGGCTGCGGCATCACCTTGGCGCTCTTCCCCCGTCCTCTCCCTCGATGGCGCTTTACAGGGACAGCCGGTTGGTGCATTTCATCCCGCGGTATCAGATCGAGCGCCGGACCGCCTTTGAAATCGCTCAATACCTTGTGGAGGTGTTCAAAGAATACTGCAGTCCGCAGGCAGGAAACGACGATAGGGATGGGAGAAAGCGAGCGGAAGCAACCCCCGGCAAGGAATGATCTGGCGTATATTGAAAAACGGCGCCCCGCCGAGGGCGGGGCGTCATGGCTCTATTGCCACAGTACCTACATATTTCCCGCAATCGCCCTTCCAAACTCCGAGCACTTGACTTCGCGTGCGCCTTTCATCAGCCGGGCGAAGTCATAGGTAACCACCTTCTGGCCAATGGTTTTTTCCAGAGCGGCCATGATCAGGTCGGCCGCTTCATGCCACCCCATATAGCGCAGCATCATTTCACCGCTGAGAATCACGGAGCCCGGGTTCACCTTGTCCTGCCCGGCGTACTTCGGTGCCGTTCCGTGAGTGGCTTCGAACACGGCGTAACCCGTTTCGTAGTTGATGTTCCCGCCCGGCGCGATGCCGATGCCGCCGACCTGGGCTGCAAGGGCATCGGAGATGTAGTCACCGTTCAAGTTGAGCGTGGCGATCACCTCGTATTCCGAGGGACGGGTAAGGATCTGTTGCAGGAACGCATCGGCGATCACATCCTTGATAAGGATCTTTCCTTCCGGTCTCCGGCCCCCGCAGTCGTCCCAGGTGACGATATCGCCGGCGAACTCCCTCTTAGCCAGTTCATAGCCCCAGTCCCGGAACCCGCCTTCGGTGAATTTCATGATGTTCCCCTTGTGGACGAGCGTCACGGAGGTACGCTTGTTGGCGATCGCATACTGAATCGCTGCGCGCACCAACCGTTCCGTCCCTTCCCTGGAGACGGGTTTGATCCCGATGCTGGACGTTTCGGGGAAGCGGATCTTCGTCACCCCCATTTCTTTCTGAAGCCACTGCACGATCTTTACTGCCTCCGGGGTTCCTGCTTTCCACTCGATCCCGGCATAGATATCCTCCGTGTTTTCCCGGAAGATCACCATGTCGATGTGCTCGGGATGTTTCACGGGGGACGGGACGCCGTTGAAGTACCGGATCGGACGGAGACAGACGTACAGATCGAGCATCTGCCGGAGTGCAACATTGATAGAGCGGATGCCGCCCCCCACCGGGGTCGTCAGGGGCCCTTTGATGGCGACGGTGAATTCCTTGACGGCTGTCAGCGTGTCATCCGGCAGCCATGTGCCTGCACCGTACACCACATTGGATTTTTCCCCCGCGTACACTTCGAACCACGCTATGGAACGCGTGCCCTTGTAGGCCTTTGCCACCGCCGCGTCAAAGACAAGCTGTGAAGCCCGCCAGATGTCAGGTCCCGTTCCGTCCCCTTCAATGAAGGGAATAATAGGATTGTCCGGAACCCGGAGTGCTCCCCCCTCAATGGAAATCTTCCGTCCGGCAGCGGGCGGATTCAGCTTCTCGTACTTGGACATGTTTGGTACTCTCCCTATGGTTGAATATTTCGGCGGATCCGTTCGCCATGCTCGGCCATGGACCGTCCGGTGTACGTTTTGAGCATCGGGGCAAATCGGATGGTATCCCCGATGTAGCGTGGAACAATGTGCAAATGGAAGTGAAAGACCGACTGTCCGGCGATCCGACCATTGTTCGAGAACACGTTGAACCCTTCCAGGTCGAATGTTCTCACGAGAGCGCGGGCCACGATCTGTGTCACATGCATGAGATCGTGAAAACTCTGCTCCGGCAGGGAAAGGAAGTCAACGCAATGAGCTTTGGGAATGACCAGTGCATGCCCGAAGTGAATGGGGCGAATGTCCAGCATGGCAAGCACGCGGTCTGTTTCGTACAGGATCTCGGCCGGCTCTTCCTTCTGAATGATCTTGCAGAAGATGCAACTCATCAGAAAATGTAAGAAAAAGAGGGGGGAAAGGCAATGGAACGAGAACGGTGAGTGAAGTCAGAAGCCAGAGGTCAGTCGTTGGAAAAGATGTGATGCCTCTTCCCTCCGGCGGCCTTTGGGTTCTTGCTTCTTACAGGCTCTTTCCCTATATTTCAATGATTTTTGAGTCTATCCAATCCCCAAGGAGCAACCATGAGACGCATTTTTCCCCTTACCATTCTCCTCCTCGTGGCTGTCTTCTTCTCGACGACCGGCTTTCAATGCGGTTCGGCGGAGTTGACAAGCGCGAAGCTCTACATTACCCAGAAGCAGTATGACAAGGCCGAAGCAAGCCTGACGAAGGAACTGCAGAAGAACGACAAGAACGAAGAAGCATGGTACCTGCTCGGCCAGGTCCGGCTGGAGCTGAAGAAGTATGATGAGATGCTTGTTGCGTACAAGAAAGCGCTCGAGGTTTCCGATGTCCACAAAGCGGACATCAGTCGGAATAGGCTGGCGATCTGGGCAATGATGTACAACGAAGGGGTGAAGAACTATAACACCGGGAAGGATACCGCAGCGAACTACGACAAGGCGATCGACCAGTTTAAAACGGGTATTGCCATGGAGCCGGACAGCTCCGGGACATATTACGTTGCTGCGATGGCTTACTTTGCAAAGAAGGACTACCAGAGCAGCGTGCAGATGCTCCAGACCGCTCTGGAGAAGAATCCTGATTTCGGCGATGCGGCCAAGTTCCTGGGACAGGTAAACTACCAGCTGGCGAGTGAGCGCACTGCAGCCAAGGACGAACCAGGGGCACAGAAGTATTTTGCCTCAGCAATGACGGCATTTCAGACGGCGTACAGGACCAACCCCAACGATCCGGACAACATCACGAATCTCATCGACGCTTACGAACGGACCAAGAATTCGGACAAGGCACTGGAACTCACCAGGACAGCGGTGGAAAAGGATCCCAAGAACAAGACCTACCGGTACGCGTACGGCGTCTTCCTGCTGAAGCAGGAAAAATACCCGGAAGCCATCGAACAATTCGATGCGGCGCTGAAGATCGATCCCGAGTATTCCGATGCCAGATACAATCTCGGTGTCGCGTACCTGAACTGGGGTGTTTCCCAAAAGGCCGAAATCGACAAGAAGGCAGAAGCGGATGCGGCGAACAACAAGGGGAAGGGGAAGGACACGAAGACGGACGAAAGCTATAAGGAAAAGTTCAAGCAGTCGCTGCCGTACCTTGAGCAAAGCGTGCAATCGCGGCCGGACGACGCAGGCCTCTGGCAGTCGCTTGGACGCTTGTATGCGATCCTCAATATGCCCGACAAATCAAAGCAGGCATTCGAGAAATTCGACGCTCTTTCAAAGACCAAGTAACGCGGATGGACGCGCATGGCCCCGCCTTTTTGGCGGGGCTTTTTTTTTCACAGGAGAACGATCATGGCAGAACAACAACCGGCTGGACAGCAGATCAATATCGAGCTTGGCGAGAAAGAAGCCGAGGGGATCTATTCCAATCTGGCGATCATCACGCATTCGCCGGCTGAGTTCATCATCGATTTTACGCGCGTGCTTCCCGGCGTGCCAAAGGCGAAAGTGCATGCGCGGGTGATCATGACCGCCCAACACGCAAAACTCCTGCTCCGGGCGCTGGAGGACAACATCGGCAAGTTCGAACTGAAATTCGGAGAGATCAAGATCCATGGCGAAGGGCCGGGCAGCGGGTTCGGCTTCCAGCAGATGATGCCCGACGAAAAGGTGCACTAGTCACCAGTCTCTCTGCGCAGTTTGTAGTTTCAACAAAGTCGTCGTAGGAGGGGGGAGTCAGAATTTCCTTGTTGCTGCTCCTCCCTTTTTTACCCTTCTCTGACCATCCGCTTTTTCCCCTATTAGTCATCATTTTGCCCCACTTCCCTTTCCCTGTGACAGAATACACAGGGGTACAAAGCTGGCATCAGGTTTGAACCCATGTGCCGCAGCACCATACTTTTTTGGGGATTACGCTACGATGAAAAAGCCAGGGGATTCGCCCCGCCTTCATGCCGGACGTGCTCCGCGCGTCCTGTTGCGGGCGCTCGTCCTGCTCTTTCCCATCCTTGCCGCTCACTGTTCCCGTGATTTGCAGACACCCATCGCGCCGACATGGGATGTCGATCTCACCGTGCCTATTACAGACCGCACGCTGACGCTTGGCGAAATGATCGAGCGGGACACGAGCCTGATCCATATAGGCGCGGGAAACCAGTTGGTATTCTCTCAGACCGTTGCGGCCCCTCCCACGTTCGTGGGCGACCAGATCTCATTGACGCCGTCCTATGGAACGGCGCAGCTGCATCTTGGTACATTCAATGTCACGGTGGATCCGGTCACTGCAAACTTGAGCGTTCCGGGGCTCCCCCCGGGGGCAACCATGCCGATTCCCGCATCGTCCTTTGCGATCCCCGATGTTCCCAACGCGATGCCGGGCAGCGCATCCATCACATGCGCGAGCGGAACAATTGGCTTGACCATCCGCAACAATCTTCCGGTTGACATTACCGCCACTTCTCCCATCAAACTGATTGACCGCCAAGGAACAATTCAAGGCTTCTTTGATTTTACGAACGTCTCCATTCCTTCCGGGAGAAGCCAGACGGTATATGACAACCTGGCGGACCGGATGCTTGGCAACGGTGCCACCATCAGCGGGTTGGCGTTCCGCACGGCCGGTTCGAGCGCGCCTGTGACGATCCCGCCGGATTCGATGCTCGTCGCAACAATATTCGTCAGCGGCCTCCGTGTGTCTGAAGCACAGATGTCCGGCCTCCCGGCGCAGCGCCTGACGGACAACGACAGGGCAAGCATCAGTATTTTCGATTCCACGATCATTCAGGAGGCCCGTGCAAAGAGCGGACGGCTTGCTCTCGAATTCAGGAACAGGATCAATCTGGGGGTCGTGCTGAAGTTCCGGCTCTCCGAGCTCTGGCGTCCGGTGGGGGGGCGGATGGTTCAGTTTGAAGATAGCGTCGCGTTGTCAGCTGCGGGGGAAGCTTCCTATGACCTCAACCTTGCCGGGTACAGAATCAGCTCTCCTTCGGGTGGGCTTGTCACATCCCTGGAGCTCGTCAGCTCGGTTATCATTCCGAATGATGTCAACACCCCCGTGGGGCTGCACGACACGGACAAGGTTGAGATTTCAATGACTACTCTCTCCCCGATCGTCGTCGACAGCGCATCGGCTGTGCTGAAGCCGACGTGGATCGACCTGAACACCGTTATCGGATTGAATGTCGCTCAGATGTCCGAAAAGTTCAAATGGCAGCTCCTGATTCCGTCTGCTTCTCTCGTTCTGAACACGCGCTCCACTGTTACCTGTCCTGCGGACCTGTTCCTTACGCTGAGCGCGAAGACGAGCCCTGCCGGGGATCTCGCCGTCTTACAGATCCCGGCCACGCAACGGCGCCTCAGCGGAGGTCAAGGTGTCATCATATTCGACGAAACGGAGGTCGGCCGGTTCCTGAGCCAGATCCCGGGTGGCTTGCCAGACTCCATCTGGATCTCCGGCAAGGTGCTTGTGAACCCCTCGGATGTCTATTACCCGGGGCCCGCGGGGGTCAGGAATATAGGGAGGAACTGTTCTTTTGGGGGCACCGTGAATCTGAGCGTGCCTCTGAAAGTGGGATTTGGTGGATCGACATACAGCGACACACTGCAGGTGGGGGATGGCAATCAACGCCCCCCGAATGGCGAGACGGAAGGGGTGAACAATGGCAGGGTGCTGATGGAATTAGAGAACGCCCTCCCAATGCAGGTAGGCGTAAAGCTCAGATTGCTGGATTTCATGGGGCAGTCCATGCTCACGATTCCCCAGTCGGGGCAGCCGATCCAGATCAATTCAGCAGCGGTGGACCAGCAGGGCAACGTGATTCTGCCCGCGCAGAGCAAGGTGACTCTTGAGCTTACTCACGCCGAGGCTCAGCTCATTTCGCCGGCGGAGTACGTCGAGTACACGTTTGATCTCTCAACGTCGCTGGGAAGTCCGGCAGTCAGTTTCAGGACATCCGATTACATCCATGTGCGATGCTGGTCAGAAATTTCCTACGGAGTGAACAAATGACAGGGTGCGCGCTGCATCGGATTCCACTCATCTTCTGTGTCGCGGCCCTCTGCGGGTGCGGCCTGCTCTTTGCCGGCGAGCGGACGGACATCCAGGGCATCGGCATGGCACGGACATTTGCCGCCTCCACCCATGGATTGGATGCCGCCGGGATCAATCCGGCCAATCTTATCGGCGGGGACCGGAACTATCTGATTATCGTGAGCCTACCCCGGGTCGGCATGCATGTCGGGAGCGATTTCATGACGTACGATCTCTACGAGAAGTATTTCACGGGGATCGATACAGACTCCGGCAGAGTCGGGCGCTACCTGAGCAGCGCGGACAAGCAAGATATCCTGAATGCGTTTCCGGACGGTGTCGGCACTCTCTCTGCGGATCTCGAAGTCCGGCCGATCGGGCTCATGGTCAACCTGGAATTTGGCGCCTTTGCGCTGACCGTGACCGAACGTGTTGCCTCGGCGGCGGCCATTCCTCATCAGTACGCTGAATTCCTGTTCTACGGCAACACGCCCGGCTCAACCTATGATTTCAGCGAGACGCATATCGTGGGGTCGTGGACGCGCGAGTATGGACTCACGTTCGCGACGAATCTTCCGGGTTTCGATTTCCTGAGCAACGTGACGGGAGGGATCGGGCTGAAACTGGTACACGGATATGGCTATGCCGAGCTGGACCGTTTCAACACTTCATTGATTACCAGTACGTCAGGAGTACTTCGCGGAACGCTGGATCTTCATACCCGCACGTCGCGGATCGATGCTCTTGCAGAATCGCACTCCGGCTCTTACTCCCTCTTCCCCGCTCCCGCAGGGACGGGCCTTGGCATCGACCTGGGCATGGCCGGAGACCTCACGGAGTATATGCGTGTCGGGGTCAGCGTGACCGATATCGGCTCGATGAATTGGACGCGGAACGTGGAGGAGGTCACGGCTGACAGCACCATTGTCGTGTCGGACCCGCTCGACCCGGATCAGAGCAATGGTGTAAAGGATGCTGTCAACGGTACATCGCGGCCGGGAGAGGATTTTAGCACATCGCTTCCCACAACCCTCCGGATGGGCGTGGCGGTGGACCTGCATAAATTACCATTCTTCAAATCCTTTCTGCCGGGGGAGATGATGGTCGCCGCCGATTACAACCAGGGTCTGGTCGAGACGGCTGGCTCGACGCTGACCCCGAGGCTCTCGTTCGGCCTGGAATTTCGCCCGCTTCCGTTTCTCCCGCTGCGGACAGGATTTTCCTTCGGTGGCACAGACCACTACAACTGGGCGCTCGGCTTTGGGTTTCACCTTGGCATGTTTGACCTGGACCTGGCCTCGGAAAATGCGTCGTGGCTCTTTTCGACCCGGGGAACGTCGTACGGCTCGGCGGCAGTGGGGATGAGGCTGAACCTCTAGAAATAAGAACTACAGGATAAATCTGCTCAAGTCCCGGTTTTTGACCAGGGCAACCAGGCGGGACTGCACCAGCGTTTGGTCCACCACAACGGTTCTCTGTGGCATGTCGTCGGGCGCGTTATAGAGAACGTCCTCCAGCAGGGTCGTCATGATCGTGTGCAGGCGGCGCGCACCGATGTTTTCCACCTGCTCGTTCACCTCGCTGGCGATCTTTGCAATCTCCCTGATCCCGTCTTCGCGGAATTCGATCTTGAGTCCTTCCGTTTCCAGAAGCGCTGCGTACTGTTTGATCAGTGCATTTTGCGGGAAGGTGAGAATCTTGACAAAGTCGTCTTCGTTCAGGCTGCTGAGTTCCACCCGGATGGGGAATCGTCCCTGCAACTCGGGTATCAGATCGGACGGTTTGGAGACATGGAACGCGCCGGAGGCGATGAAGAGAATATGATCCGTCTTCACCATGCCGTACTTGGTCATCACGCTGGATCCTTCGACGATAGGGAGGAGGTCGCGCTGGACGCCTTCGCGTGAAACGTCCGGACCGGCGGTGTTGCCTTTGGCCCCTGCGATTTTGTCGATCTCGTCGAGAAACACAATCCCCGAGTTCTCCACCCTCAGGAGGGCTTCCTTGACAGCCGCATCCTGGTCGATGAGCTTCTGGGCCTCCTCATTCGTGAGAATGACCCGGGCTTCCCCGACAGTCACCTTGCGCCGTTTCATCTTCTTCGGCAAAAGGCCTCCGAACATGTCTTGCAGGTTCACGCCCATCTCTTCCAGGTTCATGGGGCCAATAACCTGCATGAGCGCATTGTTGGCTGCAGGCACGTCCAGTTCGATCGTCCGGTTTTCCAGCTGCCCGGCTCTGAGCCGATCGCGGAGCTTCTCACGGGTCCGGTGATGGTCGGTCTCTTCATCGGATTCGCTGCTCTCAGGCATCTCGGCGCCGGGAGAACGTTGTTTGCGCGTCGTGGGCATCAGCATGTCCAGAAGGCGTTCCTCGCTCTGGTCTTTTGCCTTGTCATTGACTTCTGCCCGCCGCTCGGCCTTCACCATGGTGATCGCGTATTCGGTCAGATCGCGGACGATCGACTCCACATCCCGTCCGACGTAGCCGACCTCGGTGAATTTGGAAGCCTCGACTTTGATGAACGGTGCGTTCGCAAGCTTGGCGAGGCGCCGCGCGATCTCGGTTTTGCCAACGCCGGTCGGGCCGATCATGATGATGTTGTTCGGCATGATCTCTTCCCGCAAGCCGGCAGGGACCTGGAGCCTGCGCCATCGGTTCCGCAGGGCAATGGCAACGGATTTCTTTGCGGCATCCTGGCCGATGATATACTTGTCCAGCTCGTGGACGATCTGCCGGGGAGTCAGTTCTTCGGCGGGGAATGGATGCTCAGTGGTCATCATGCCTCTGCAGCCACTTACAGTTCCTCGATCGTGGTGTTCCGATTCGTGTAGATGCAGATATCTGCCGCAGTCTGCAACGCTTCTTCAACAATTTCCCGGGCCGTGAGGTTCGAGTGTTTCACCAGCATGCGTGTGGCCGCAAGGGCGAAGCTTCCCCCGATCCGATTGCCACGATGCCGTCGTCCGGTTCAATGATCTCTCCTGTGCCGGAAATGACAAGTGCCTTCTGGCCATCAAGGACTGCAAGGAGTGCCTCGAGCTGGCGGAGGTACTTGTCCGTGCGCCATTCTTTGGCGAGTTCCACGGCGGCCCGCTCGAGGTTGCCCCGGTATTTGTCGAGATTATCCTCGAATTTCCCGAACAGGGTGAAGGCATCAGCGGCCGCGCCGGCAAAGCCGGCCAGCACGCGGTCATTGTACATCTTGCGTACCTTCCGCGCGTGATGCTTCATGACCGTTTGACCCATGGTCACCTGGCCATCGGAGCCGATCACAGTCTTTCCATGGTGCGTTAGCCCGATGACGGTCGTCGCTCTGATCAATTCTGGCATGGTTGCACGACCCCCGGTCGAGGAAGATTACGCCAGTCTGCGGCGCAGGCGGGCAACAGGAATTTGCATGGCCTCGCGGTACTTGGCCACGGTGCGGCGGGCGATATTCAGCCCCTGGGCGTTCAGCAATTCGCCAAGCTTGTGGTCGCTCAGCGGCTTGCGCGGGTCTTCGGCGTCGATGAGCGCCTTGAGCTTCTTCTTGACCTCCTTGTTGGACACCTCTTCGCCGTCGGCGGTGCTGATGGAGTCGCTGAAGAAGTGGCGGAGAGAGAACACCCCGTAGTCGGTCTGGACGTACTTGCTGTTGACCACCCGGCTGATGGTGGAGATGTCCATCATGATCACTTCGGAAATATCCTTGTAAATCATCGGCTTCAAACCCTCGCCGGTCTCGAAAAACTCCCGCTGCTTCTCGACGATCGTGCGCATGACCTTGAGCATGGTCTCCCGCCGTTGGTGGATCGAGCTGATGAACCACTTGGCCGCTTCGAAACGCTGCCGGATAAAGTCCTTGGCCTCGGCCGATACCCCGTTCTTCTTCCGCTTGGACATCAACTCCTTGTAGGCACGGTTGATGCGGAGTGGCGGGATGTTCCTGTCGTTAAGGGAAATGATGAAATCGTCCTCGGACTTCGTGACGATGAAGTCCGGAACCACGTAGTTTTCCTGAGCGGAAAACTCTCCTTCGCCGGGTTTCGGGTTAAGGTGCTGGATCACGTCAATCACCCGCTTCAAGTCTTCATGAGAGACGCCCAGTTTCTTGGCCAGATCTTCGAAGTGACGCATGGTGAAGTCTTCGTAAAACTCTGTCAGGACGCGGTGGGCGAGCGTCTTCATCTGGGGATCGAGGGAGGATGCTTCCAATTGGACGACGAGACATTCCTGGAGCGCACGTGAGCCGATGCCGACAGGGTCCAGATGCTGGATCTTCTTGAGGACAGTCTCAGCCTTCTCCAGCGAAATGGAGGTGTTGTGCATCAGGTTGAGGTCCTGCACGATCGCCGCCAGATCGCGACGCAGGTAGCCGTCTTCGTCGATATTGCCGATGATTTCCTGTCCGAGCAGATCGTCTTCCTCGTCGAGATCCAGAAGGGTGAACTGTTCCAGCAGGCGGTGGTAGAGCGGGATCGTATCAGGCAGGGGGAACTCATCGCGCTCTTCGTCGTCGGACACCTGCCGGGTCTTGAAGCCCGACGGGTCGTCGTTCATGTAGTCGTCGATGGTATACTTGTCTTCCTCGGCCTCCTTGACTTCTTCGGTCTTATTCTCCACGGGTGGTTCTTCGGGGACGGCTTCTTCTTTCTCACCATCCTCCTGGGGAGTTTCCTGCTCCTCTTCAAACCCCTCTTCCAAGAGTGGATTCATCTCGAGCTCCGCCTTGATCTTCTGCTCGAGAGCGAGTGTCGGAAGCTGCAGCATCTTCAGGTATTGCACCTGTTGAGGCGACAGCTTCATCATCATCTTATGTTGCAGCGCAATGTTCAGCATGGAACCGGTTAGCGACTGGGAAAATTCATATCGTGGAGCATGCGGCGAGCAGCTGCTTGTACCAGTCCTCGCCATAGCGGCGGATCAGCGGAACTCGCAGAAACTCAACGAGTTTTATCTTTTCCGCTGCGCCGCGTTCTCTGCCCCCTGCGCACTCTTCGATCTCTACGTAGCGGAGGTACTCGCCCCCCATGGTGTGGAAACGGATCGGGAACAGGTGGCAGGAGATGGGCTTGCGCCAGGAGATTTTTCCTTCCTGCCATGCCCGTTCAAAGCCGCACTTTGCGATGCCGTCATCGAAAGCCACGAATACGCATTCCTTCTCGTCAATGCACGCCGTGGCATAGTCTCCGGGTCTGCCGTCCACCAGGCCCGATGTCTCAATCGTCTGAACGCTCTTTTCACTGAGGTACTGCTTGACGATCGGGTAGGCCCTCTCTATCTCCCGGACTTCTCCGTTTTCGAGCGGGGCTCCCCGTCCGCCGGAGATACAACAACAGGCGCCTTTACAGACGCGAAGATCGCAACAAAAGGAGACGTGACCGACGGTGTCATCGATGACTGCCTCACCTATAACAAACATGCCTGTTCCCGAAGTCATGATGATCAATCATAAGGTACAACTTTCCGGGAAATAAAAAAAGGAAAAAGGTAGGTAAGAGATGGCAGTGCAGTTCCCGGATACGCCGATTACAGCCGCGCAAACATCTTTCCCGGCGTCTGCCGGACGATGCCTTTGATCTCGAGGGAAAGGAGATGAACGAGTGTATCGGACGTGGAGAGGCCGGAGCGTTGGGCGAGCGCGTCGATGTGCACGGGAGCATCTTCCGGCAGCACATCGTAGAGCCTGCGTTCGAAAAGCGAGAGTTCCGCGGGAGCATCCCGTTGTACGGTTGAAGAACCACTGACAACGCCACGCAGCCGGGGAGCGAGCTCCGCGAGAATGTCGTCCACGCTCTCCGCCAGCATGGCCTTGCTCTCCTGGATCAGGAGGTTCGTGCCGCTTTTTTGCTTTTCATTGACGGCAAAGGGGACAGCGAAAACATCACGATTCTGGTCGAGGGCGGTGGTGGCCGTGATCATCGCTCCGCCCTCAATGCCTGTTTCCACGACAAGTGTTGCAATGGCAATGCCGCTGATGATTCTGTTGCGGCGCGGGAAATTCACGGCATCGGGCTTTGCTCCCATCTCATACTCAGACACCACCGCACCAGAGATGGCGATCCGCTCTGCCAGCGGACCATTCTCAGAAGGGTAGATCCGGTCGAGGCCCGAGCCGATGACGGCAATGGTGCGTCCATGGGCCCGGAGAGCCGCGCCATGAGCACATGTGTCAATGCCCCGGGCCAGGCCGCTGATGATGGGGAGTCCTTTCCGTGCGAGATCTGAGGTGAACCGCTCGGCAATGCGAACGCCGTAAGGGGTCGGGTCCCGGGTCCCGACGACAGCGATGGAGTATGCGTCCTTAGGGTCAAAGTTCCCGCGGGTAAAAAGTGCGATGGGAGCATCGTAGATCTTCTTCAGATTGGCCGGATAGTCCTTGTCCCACAGGCTTACGAGCCGGCCGCCAGACTTCTGCAGCCTGCGCATTTGGTCATCCACATAGCGCTGTATGTCTGCCATGCCGGCGCTGCGGCAGAATCGCGCAATCACCAGCGCGGTCTTCTCTTCGATGCCTTCGACCGCTGCCAGCTCCCTCGGGGTTGCTTCGAGGACCCGGACGGGATCACCGAAGTGGTTGATGAGGCTCCGGAGCCGTATGATCCCGATGCCAGGGATTTTCGGGAGCATCAGGAGCGTGCGCGGGTCGATAGTCAGGGTTTCCTCCACATGGTGTAGGAGGTGATGTCACGCTTTAGCCGTTCGACAAGGTGTTTTGCGTCTAAGTTCGAGCGCGCTTCGGCGATGATGCGCATGATCGGCTCCGTGTTCGATTTCCGCAGATGCACCCAGCTGGCCGGGAAATCAATCTTCATCCCGTCCTCCTTGTTGATCGCGCCATCCTTCGCATAGGACGACTCGACCGCTTTGAAGATCTCATCAACGGAGAATTTCCCTGTCTCGATCTTCGCCTTGGTGATGTAGTAGAGCGGGAGGCCCGTCTTCAGCGCGGAAAGCGATTTCCCCGATTCTGCAAGCATCTGCAGGAGCAATCCAATGCCCACGATAGCGTCCCGTCCCAGGTGGACTGCAGGCAAGATCACTCCACCGCTTCCCTCTCCACCAATGACGGCGCCTGCCAGTTTCATCTGCCTGGCGACATTGATCTCTCCGACCGGGGTGCGCAGGCAGACGGCCTTATATTCAGCGGCAATGTCATTCACGGCACGGGTTGTGGAGAGGTTCACAACGACGGTCATCTGTTGCTTCCGGCCCTGCTGCGCCTGAAGGGCTGTCTCTTTCTGAAGGACGAATTTTACCGCCGAGGCAATCGTATATTCCTCGCCATAGGGCTCGCCAAGCTCGGTAACAAGGACCAGGCGATCGACGTCGGGATCAACCGCGATGCCAAGGTCGGCCCCTTCCTGGCGAACGCGTTCGGTGAGGGCGGTGAGGTTCTCGGGGATGGGCTCCGGCGTGCGCGCAAAGATGCCTGAGACATCGCAATTCATCTCCACAATATCCACTCCCAGCCGCCTGAGAAGTTGTGGCACAATCACCCCGCCCGCGGCATTGATACAATCCACGACCACCTTGAGTTTGCGCGCCTGAATCGCCCTGGTATTGATGTAGGGTAGGGAGAGGACAGCATCGATATGTTTCTCGATCCAGGAGTCGTCGGCCTCATACGAGCCCAGACTGTCCCAGGCCGCATAGGTGGGAGAAGACTCCGCTATTGCCCAGAGTGCCCGGTTTTCGTTGCCGTCCAGGAACATACCTGTCGATGCCACGAATTTCATCCCATTCCACTGTATCGGGTTGTGGCTGGCTGTGACAGCGACGCCTCCGGCCGCGCCTGTTCGCTCCACCGCCAGCTGTACTGTTGGCGTGGGGCAGATGCCAAGATCGCGGACCGCTACCCCCTTCGCGCGAAGTGTGGAAATGATGAGATCGGTGAGGTACTTGCCGGTCACCCTGCCATCCCTTCCCACAATGACCGTTGGTACAGCAGTGGAACCTTTCATGCAATATTCGCCAAAGGCAGAGGAGTATCGGACGGCCACCTCCGGTGTCAGGCTTTCCCCCACGATTCCACGAATTCCGGATATGCTAACCATCAAGGGCATGGAAGACTTCTCCTGTTCTAGTGCCACACACGCCTCAGAAAGGCCAAATCGGATAAATTCTAATGTAGCCAAGGGGTGGTAGAGAAGCAAGGAGATGCCGAATACCCCACCATAGATAATACACGAAAGAAGAAGAATTTCCGAACCCTCGACTCACAAAATTCGTGCGCCCGGAATTTCGTGCAGCCATCGAGCGAGCGCTTTTTGAGGAAGGATTGAAAATCTCTCTTTTTATGGTTACGTTACCTCATGTTTACACCGGAAGAGAAACGGGAGCTTGTGGCCATCGCGCGCTGTGCTATCGGAGATGCGTTGCATGGGCGTTCTTCCGTGGCGCAAATTCCCCCGGAGGGGAATCTTTCGAGGCCCGGAGGGGCATTTGTCACCATACGGATTGATGGAAATTTACGTGGTTGCATCGGCTACATCCAGGCTCCGATGCCCCTTGCGGAAGTCGTGGCCGAGGTTGCAGAAAAAGCCGCCCTGGAAGATCCACGTTTTCCCCCACTTACCCTCCAGGAATTTGAGCAAGCGCGGATAGAGATCTCTGTGCTCTCCCAGCCCCAGAGAATTTCGGACGTAAATGAAATTGTCGTGGGCGTGCATGGCCTCGTCTTGGAACTTCATCATGCCCGTGGACTTTTGCTTCCTCAAGTGGCCGAGGAGTATGGCTGGGATCGGGAGACATTTCTCGAAAACACGGCGCGGAAGGCGGGACTTCCCAGAAATGCATGGAAAGAGCCCGAGGCGATTATCTATATTTTTACTGCTGAAATCATGCAGGAAGGAGTCTATGCAGCGCCGAGGGAAGGAGCATGAGTCCAGTCACTTCCATCCGGCCCAGTGCGGTTTCCGGCTTGTTCTACACAAAGAAGTCTGACGATTTGCGGAAAGATCTTGCTGGGATGTTCTCTGCTGCAGGAAAGAGGAGCATTCAAGGCAGAATCCAGGGCATTGTCGCTCCGCATGCGGGGTACATGTATTCTGGTCCGACCGCGGCCGCTGCGTATGCCCAGATCATGGGCGAGAAGTACGACACCGTGGTGGTGGTGTCCCCGAGCCATCACGATTTTTTTGAAGGGGTATCGGTGTATCCAGGTGAGATGTACGAAACCCCGCTCGGCCGGGTGTGCATTGATGCCGTGCTCCGCACGGAAGCCCTGGCGGTGGGCCGGGTGTTGCGCCCGACAGACGCAGGCCACCGCGAGGAACATGCGATTGAAGTGCAGTTGCCCTTTCTCCAGTATGCGCTTGGGGATTTTTTGTTGCTTCCTCTCGTCATCGGGCATCAGACCCGTGATGCCTGTTTTTCGCTTGCCGAAACGCTCGCAGAAGTGCTTCAGGGCAAGAACGCATTGCTGGTTGCAAGCACCGATCTGTCACATTTCTATCCCTCGTCGGTTGCCCGCCGCCTGGACAGTGTCTTCGCCGAAGATATCCAGAAGTTCGATCCGGCAAAATTGATGGACCACTTGGATGAGGGCGTTGCAGAAGCATGTGGAGGAGGCCCGGCGGTATCGGTCATGATGGCTCTGCAGCGGCTGGGTGCTACCCGGATGGAGGTCCTGGCCCACTGCAATTCCGGTGACATCACCGGGGAGATCGACTCGGTGGTGGGTTACCTCTCGGCGATTGCTTGGTCTTCCCAGGTGCCAGCGACATGAGGCGGCGACGATGGAACGTCACGATAATCGGTGCCGGCAAGGTCGGCTCCGTCCTCGGCCGCATTCTGGCGGACGCGGGTGTTCCTATCGTTGCTGTAATCTCCCGGTCGAAACTTTCCGCCCAAAAATGTGCCCGTTTCGTCCGGTGCAGGCTTTTTTCCACATCGCTGACCGACATTCCACCGGAAACATCGCTGATTCTGATTACCACACCGCACAACGCGGTTGTCGACGTTGCGCTGGCGCTCTCAGAACTGGAGCAGCTTCGGTTCAGCGGCTTGAGCGTATGCCACGCCTCGGGAATGCTCACGGCCGAGGCGCTTGCGCCCCTCGCCGCGCGCGGAGCAACGGTATTTTCCTTCCATCCCCTCCAGACGTTTCCTCGCGACTTTGACCCGGTGGATATCGTCGGGAGCATTGCGGGAATCTACTACGGGGTGGATGGTCCACGGCGGGCTGTTGCGGTTGCACACCGGCTGGCTGCACAGCTTGGCGGACACACCCTCAACGTGCCACCGGACATGCGGGTGTTCTATCATGCGGCCTGTGTTGTGGCGTCCAACCATCTCACGGCTTTGCTTGCAGTGCTCGAGTCAATGTACGCCAAGCTGGGCGATCCTCGAAACGGTTTTTTCCCCGTGTTCAAGCCGATCATGATGGCGACCCTGAAAAACGTCGAGTCCACGTCGCCGGCCGAAGCGCTCAGCGGCCCTGTTGCCCGCGGCGGAACCGAGACAGTGGCGCAACACTTTGCAGCAATCCGCCGTTATGCGCCCGGGTTGCTGCCGTTTTTTTCATCGCTTACCGAAGAGACCATTACCCTCGCTGTGGCAAAAGGTTCTCTTGCTCCCGAACGGGTGGAAGAGATGCGGCAGCTCGTTCGATCACAGGAACTCTCAAAAAGTCCATAATCGGAGAGAAAAGGTGAAAGCGTTGATTGCAAGTGGCGGCCGCGGCACACGCCTCCGTCCCATTACGCATACGCAAAACAAGCACCTCATTCCCATTGCCAATAAGCCGATCCTGCATTACGCGATCGAGGCGGCTGCAAGTTCGGGCATCAATGACATCGCGATCGTCGTCAATGCCGACAGCGATGAAGTCCCGAAGGCGATAGGCGATGGGAAACGCTGGGGGGTGAAGATTACGTACATCCCCCAGGCGACTCCCGGAGGACTGGCCCAGGTCGTGGCGCTTGCGGAGCCGTTTATGGGGAAGGACCGCTTCATCTTTTACCTGGGGGACAACATGGTCGTCGGCGGGGTCAAGAGATTCATTGACGAGTTTGAGAAAAGCAAATGCAACTGCTTTCTAACCCTGGCGTCGGTGAAAGATCCGGAGCGCTTTGGAGTTCCCGAGCTCAAGGATGGGAAGATCGTATCCATCGAAGAGAAGCCCAGAGTCCCGAAGAGCAATTTTGCCGTGGCGGGGATCTATCTTTACGACCATCACATTTTTGAAGCCGTCAGAGCCATCCGTCCGAGCGCCCGCGGGGAGCTCGAGATCTCCGACGCGCACCAGTATCTAATCGAACACGGGTTCAAAGTCGGATATTCCGAGATCACGGGGTGGTGGAAAGACACGGGAAAACCGACCGATCTGCTTGAAGCGAACAGGCTGATTCTTGACAGTATTGAGCCAAAATCCCTCGGGGAGATCGATGCCAGGTCCGTTGTTGCGGGGAAAGTGGTTGTGGAACGCGGGGCCAAAATAATCAACAGCGTGGTGCGCGGCCCGGCCATCATCGGGGAGAATTGCGTCATTGAGGATTCCTATGTCGGGCCTTTCTCTTCCATCGGCAACAACACCGTCATCAGAGGCAGTGAAGTAGAGTACAGCATCATCCTGCGGGATTGCAGGATTCTGCGGGTCGGAATCCGTCTTGAAGGGAGCATTCTGGGGAACGATGTGGAAATCGTCGAAGCAACCGGAAAACCACGGGTCCACAGGTTCATGATCGGTGATCAAAGCAGAGTCGAGGTGGTGTAAAATGGAATTTTCTACATTGCTCTATGCGGTCAAGGACAGGATCGCCACGGTCACGATTAACCGTCCTGACAAGCTCAACGCGGTCAATGCCGTGGCCAAGACTGAACTGCGCGATCTCTTTGCCTCTCTGAAGCACGACGGCTCAGTTGACGTCGTCATCATCACCGGGTCAGGGGAGAAAGCGTTTGTTGCGGGGACGGACATCAAGGAGTTGACCGCATTGAATGGCGAGACGGGGAAAGAATTCTCGGCCAGAGGACAGGAAGTGTTTGACATGATCGAGGACCTGGGTAAGCCCGTGATCGCCGCAGTGAACGGATATGCCCTGGGGGGAGGGTGCGAGTTGGCGCTGGCTTGTCATATCCGCATTGCCTCGGAGAAGGCACGCTTTGGCCAGCCCGAGGTTGCGTTGGGAATCATTCCCGGCTATGGAGGGACGCAGCGTCTGGCCCGCCTGATCGGCCGGGGGAGGGCAATGGAGATGATCCTGACAGGGACCCAGGTGGACGCGGCCGAAGCGTTGCGTATTGGTTTAGTGAACAAGGTGGTTCCCCCCGCGGAGTTGATGCCGCGTGCGATCGCCATGGCTCAGGTGATCTCCTCGTTCGGACAGGCTGCCGTCCGCATGGCGCTCAAGGCCGTAAACGCGACACAGGAAGTGGCATTGGGAGAAGGCGAGAAGCTCGAGGCGGCTCTGTTCGGCGGCTGCTGCACCACGGAGGATTTTCGGGAGGGAACAGGGGCGTTTCTCGAAAAACGAAAACCGGTTTTCAAGAACCGATGACACCGGGAGAGGTAACAGACCGGTTCAACTCCCGGCTGATCATTGCCGGAATCCTGGCGCTGCTGGGAATTGCGCTGAGCGTAGCAGACCGCCTTGTGGCTGCCGGACCCGGAGCTGTTGTGAACGATTTTGCGGCCGCACTCTCCGACAGCAGGAAGATCAATGCCGCAATCGACGGCGTCCTGGGGCACTATCCAATCGAGGCGAAATCGGTCACAACCTGGAAGGTGATAACGCCAGATAAGAAGCTGCTCCGACTGGAACAGCGGATTGTTGTACCGTATGATTTCGCCACCGTCAAGGTGAATCATGAACTGAGTCAACAGATTCTTCCGTTCGGTGCACGGGTTGCCGCGACCGAACGGAGCAAGGAGAATGTGGCGACCATGCACATTGTGAATCACGGAGTCATCATCAGAACCATCTCGTTTGCCATGCGCCCGTACGAGCCCCGCGACCGGGTGGAACAAGTCAATGGAACGACAAAACGCAGAGCACACTGAAAGGAGCAACGCCATCGGCAAGGATCAACAATCACAGAAGCCCCCGGTGCAGCAAGGCGGCGGAGTCATGGACAAGATCGTCTCGCTCAGCAAGCGGCGCGGTTTTGTGTTTCAGTCGAGCGAAATCTATGGGGGCCTGAACGGATGCTGGGACTATGGCCCGCTCGGCGTGGAACTCCTCCGGAACGTCAAAGACCAATGGTGGCAGACCATGACCTACCGCGAAGACGTGGAAGGGTTGGACGCCGCAATTCTGATGCACCCACGCGTGTGGGAGGCCTCCGGTCATGTGGAAAATTTCACCGATCCCATGGTAGACTGCAGGGAATGCAAGGCCCGCTTCCGGGCTGATCAGATCGAGGATTCGCCCTGCGGAAACCCCGCCTACAAGGGGCGGAAAGCCGGAAAATGCCAGGCGGAGGGGAAATTCACCGAGGCGCGGCAGTTCAACCTGATGTTCAAGACCTTCGTTGGACCGATGGAGGATTCCGGTGCCGTGGTTTACCTTCGCCCGGAGACTGCGCAGGGGATTTTTGTCAACTTTCTGAACGTCCAGGCTGCGTCTCGCCAGAAACCCCCCTTCGGGATTGCGCAGATCGGCAAGGCGTTCCGCAATGAGATCAACACCAAAAACTTCCTCTTCCGGACACGCGAATTCGAGCAGATGGAAATGCAGTTCTTCGTGAAGCCCGGGACCGATGAGAACTGGTTTGCATACTGGAAAGAACAGCGGTTGCAGTGGTTCCTGAACCTGGGCATCGCCAGGGAAAAACTGCAGTTTCACCGCCATGAACCGGACAAGCTGGCACATTACGCCAAGGATGCGTACGATATCGAGTACGAGTTCCCCTTTGGCTGGGGAGAGATCGAGGGGATTCATAACCGGACCGATTTCGATCTCTCGCGCCACGAGCAATACTCCGGGAAGTCGATGAAGTATTACGACGAAGAGACCAAGGAGCGGTACACCCCATTCATCATTGAGACATCAGCGGGAGCCAGCCGCTCGTTCATGGCCTTCCTGGTGGACGCGTACCGGGAGGAACAGGCGCCGACGGCGGACGGCAAAATGGAGACACGTGTTGTCATGAAGCTTCACCGGCGGCTGGCGCCCATCAAAGCGGCGGTCTTCCCGCTCGTCAACAGGGATGGCATGCCGGAGATCGCACGGACCATCGAGGTAGCGCTCCGGCCGCATTTCCGGGTCTTCTATGACGACAGCGGCGCCGTGGGGCGGCGGTACAGGAGGCAGGACGAAGCGGGAACCCCGTATTGCATCACGGTGGACTCCCAGACGCTTCAGGACCAGACTGTGACAGTACGTGAGCGGGATTCCATGAAGCAGGAACGCATTGCCTCTGATGCACTGGGGCGGTTCCTTCGAGAACGGCTTGCGGAGTAGCTCTGCGGCCAAAGTATCGCACAACTACTAAAAAACCTATGCACAAAGAACTTCGTCTCTTGCTTCTGCTCGTCCTTGCAGGGTGTGGGGAAAACCTGGACACGACCTCGCCATCCACTCAGGTGGGGCCGCCGGAGAACCTGAAAGCGCTGTCGGTGAACGGCACGAGCGTAGGGTTGCAGTGGACGCCCCCCTCCGGGCCGGCGGATTCACTCGGGGGCTATGTGGTGCAATGGGGTGCTAAAAGGGATACGCTGGGCAAGACCGCGCTCTCCTTCGTGGCGGACTCGCTCACTCAGGTCGAAAAGACATTCACCGTATATTCCCGTCGCGTTTCGGGCGCGTTATCCGACGGAGCGGAGATCAAGTGGGCGCCGGCGGCGCGCTTTGACTCGCCCTTGGTCTTGTACGAGTACAAGACGAATGTGACGACCGTGGAATCCGCCCTGGATGCCGGCACCGCGACGCTCAACCCTTCGGCGCTGTCGATAAATTCGGCCAATGCGCCACGGACAGACTTCTACCTCTATGGAGGGTTGGGACAGGTTGCCCAGGCGCTGGAACTCTGGAGCATGAACACGTTAACTGCAGTCTGGAACACGACATACTTCTCCACGGTGACCCACCAGTCGGATGGACTTGATTACTATCTCGCTTCATTTCCGGCGTCATCGACATTTACACTGGATCATGTGACGGTAACCGACAACACGATATATTACATCAAAGTAGTCGGTGACAACGGTACGAACAACTACGCGCGTATCCATGTACATCTGAAGGCGGGGGCGTCGTTCCCGTCCCGAGCGGTGGAAATTCGGGTGTCGCTGCAACGGACTCCCGCGTTGCTGTATGCGAGCCAGAAGGATCCTGCGGTGATGCAGACGAAGTCGCTCGCACTGATGACGCTCCCCGGGACGCAGCCGTGACAGAGAACGGGGCGCAGCAGGACGGCGGGTGGTCGGCGCCGCGTCGCCGGTTCGCCCTTTCCCGTATTTTCTTCAGCCGCCATGACGAGTTGCGGGCTGGATGGCGGATGCTACTTTTTCTTCTGCTGGCGCTTGCCGTCGCAATGCTCCTTGTCGCCCCCGTTGCAATGGTGTTCCCTGACGTGGACCCGGTGTTCCTGTCTTTGACGCTGGTGATCGCCTTGCTGGCCGCAAGCTGGATCATGACGCGCTTTGTGAACCGGAAGCCGCTTGGCGCGATTGGCGTGGGGTTCCATCCGGCGGCGGGGAAAGAGTTTGGAATCGGTTGTCTCCTCGGAACTCTCATGATGGCGGGAGTCTTCCTCGTCCAGTACGGGCTCGGCTATCTTCGATGGTCATCGCTCGGCCTGTCAGCGGGGGAGGTGTCAACACGTGTCATGATATCGGCACTGTTCTTCATGCTCGCGGCAGCCGGTGAGGAACTGATGTTTCGTGGTTATCTCTTTCAAACGCTCATGCAGGCGGTCACGTTTTTGCCGGCTGCGATGATGATGTCGCTGCTCTTCGGAGCGTCCCATCTCGCGAACCCGCATGTGACGGTATTTGCGGCGGTCAACGTGGCACTGGCAGGCCTCTGGCTTTCCTTTGCGTATTTGAAGACCCGAAGCCTCTGGCTTCCGGTTGGACTTCATGCGTCATGGAATTTCTGTCAGACCACACTGTTTTCGTTTCCCACCAGCGGGGAGGAATTTCTGAGACGCAGGGTTTTTATGACGACAGTCTCAGGCCCGGAGTGGATCACGGGAGGGCCCTTTGGTCCGGAAGGGGGCGTGCTGGCGACCCTGGCACTGATCATGTGCACATGGTACATCTTGAAGACAGCCGGGATCGCAAGCCCGAGAGGCGTGGTCACGCTCGATTCCATCGAGGATCTTGTTCCTCCGGCCATCACGAAGGAGCGGTGAGCGTATGAAGAGGCGTGTGCCGGGGATCGTGATCATGGCTATGCTGGGCGTGCTTGCCGGGCATGCGCAGTCCGATTCGGTGTTCGATGCGATCACGTTCAAAGGTATCCATGAGGTGTACAATCTCGAATTCGAGAAGGCCGAGGCCGAGTTCAAGCAGCTCGTGGCCATGCGCCCGCACGATCCTGCCGGGCATTTCTTCCTGGGCATGGTCACGTGGTGGCGCATTGTGATTGATCTGGACAATACCCAGTACGATGACAGCTTCTTCGACGCGATGGACAACGTGGTCGAGATGTGCGATTCCATTCTGGACGCGGATCCGAACAATGTCACGGCGATCTTTTTCAAAGGGGGCGCTATTGGTTTCAGGGGGCGGCTGAAATTTCACCGTGACGATTACCTTGCTGCTGCAAATGCGGGAAGGAAGGCGCTGCCGCTTGTCCAGACGGCTATGGAACTCGATCCAAACAATTACGATATTCTCCTTGGGACGGGGATGTACAACTACTACGCGGACGTCATCCCCATGGAATATCCCTGGCTGAAGCCTTTGCTCTTGTTTGTCCCCGCGGGAGATAAGGAGAAAGGGCTGGAGCAGCTCACGCTCGCCTCGGAAAAGGGGAAGTACGCTTCTATCGAGACCACGTACTTCCTGATACAGATTTACTTCTTCTACGAAAAGGACTATAGCAAGGCGCTCGTCCTTGCCCGGCGCTTGCATGGGGATTTTGACGGCAATGTGCTTTTCCACAGGTATGTCGGCCGCTGCTATGCGTCGCTGAACAACTGGCCCGAAACCCGGCGGGTATTCGGAGAGATTGTTGACCGTGCGGTAACAGGGCAGCGGGGCTACACCACGAATGCTGCGCGGGAGGCCGAGTACTACCTTGCCGTGTGCGATATGAACACACGGGAATTTGCATCTTCCCTCGTCCATTTTTTCCGTTGCGATTCGCTGTGCAGGGAGTTGGACACGAAAGGCCCTTCGGGGTTCATGGTGATGGCTAACCTGAAAGCGGGGAACATCTACGACATCCTCGGGAAGCGGGACCTTGCCGTTGCACAGTACGACAAGGTGCTCTCGATGAAGGAATACCAGGACTCTCACAAACAGGCGGTGCAATACCTGAAATCAGCGGCAACGTATTGATGGATGCCCTAATCATCTTTTACGGAATTGTGGCTGCGCTGGCAGAACTGCTGGGGGGGAGCTTTGTCGTCCTGCGGAAGCAGTGGCCAAAACAGGTGCAGGAATACCTGCTCGCCCTGGGAGCCGGATTCATCCTCGCGCTCGTTTTTCTGGAGCTTATTCCGGAGAGCCTTCACGCCGTGGGCGTGCGCGCCCCGGTGTATATCCTGCTGGGGTACGCGGTTTTGCACTTCTTTGAACACACCATCGTTGGGCATCTACACTTCGGCGAGGAGACCCATCGTGACGTGATGGTCTCATCCATCGCTAGCGTGTCCACCTTCCTGGGTCTTTTCATTCACTCGTTCTTTGATGGCTTTGCCATTTCTGTCGGTATGAAGTACGACTTCTACCTCGGGCTCCTGATTTTCTTTGCCGTTCTCCTCCACAAGATACCCGAAGGGCTCACCATCGCATCGGTCATGCTCGCGGCTGCTCACCGGCGGCAGACCGCGTTCCTGGCGTCGGCGGCCATCGGGGTTGCAACGATGCTCGGCATTCTCAGCGTGTTTCTCCTCTCGGACATCAACGAGAACATCATGGGCGCTGCGTTTGCGTTTTCCGCCGGGATTGCCACGTATGTCGGCGCGAGCGACCTGATCCCCGAGATCAACCACTCCAAGAACAGAATTATTCCCTTGCTGGTATTCGGCGGGATGCTGCTTTTCTACGGAGGTTCGGTGCTGCTGGGGCCGCTCGTGGGGCACGGGCACTAGGGGGTGTACCGTCCGCGAAGGGGAGTCATCGGATCGCCAGGGGTACTGTTACGGTCGGGGGGGATGCCCGACCTCCAGAGTCCGACCCCGTTGGGGTCGGCCGAACCATTTCGTTTGAGGTGTCAGCCCGTCAGAAATTCGTCCCCACCGAGATCCTGTGCAGGCTTCCGATCTGTCCGAGGGAAGAAAGGGCGTAGTCGATCCGGTACTCGCTGACCGTGATTCCCAGACCGGCGGAGAATCCCGCGAGGCCGCTTGTGGATTCGATCTGCAAATCCTTCCGCTGTTCGTTGTTGTAGCCAAATCGAAGCTGGAGGACCTTGCTCAGTGTGAACTCACCGCCGACCGCGAATGACCGGAAGCGGTCGGCGAACGTGTCCGCGCTCTCGTTGAGCTTGTGAAAGTTGACGTTCAGCAGCAACGGCAACCCGCGGGGGACGATGGAAGCTCCGACCGACACGTCGAGCGGAAGTTCTTCTTTGGTCGTGACATAAGCGGAAAGCTGCTTTCCCAGGTTCCGGACGCTGGCGCCAATGTTCAGCTTGGTGTCGGGGACATGGTAGAGTATCCCGAGGTCGGTGGCCAGCCCGGTGGAGCGGGCATCGGCAATGGAGGAATGGATGAATTTGAGGGCGACACCGTAGTAGAGATTCTCGTCCAGAATGTTAGAGTAGCAGACAGACGCAGCAAAATCCGCTGCATTGAATGTACCAAGTGTGTTGTCCGATTCGTCCGTTTCAGTGAAGGATCCATAATTCGTGTAGAGAACGCCGACGCCGAAGTGGCCGATACCTTCGAATTCCTGTCCGTAGGAAACGTAGCCGGAATTGATGTCCAGCAAATGCTTGAAGAAACCCACGGAACCGGACGATTGCTCCAGCGTGCCAATGCTGGCGGGGTTGTAAAAGAGCACGTTCGGGTCGTTCACGATGGTGACAAAGCTTCCGGCGAGCGCAGCGGCCCGGGCACTGACGTCACTTCTCAGGAAATCATAGACCGTATTCGATTGCGACCAGGTTTGCGAAAAAAATAGAAGCGCGGCCAGAATAATGCCGGTTGCTTTCATAGCCTCTCCACGCGTGAAGGGTAGTTCGTTCTGTCTAATCTATCAATTCCACCGGCTAAATTCAACCCTTCTGCCGGACGGTTGCTTCTCTCTGGAGGATTTGGTATATTAAAGCACTTTATTCTGTTGATTCGCTGCAAGAAAGGAAGCTTTGCTGATGAAAGACGGCATCCATCCAGACTACAAAAAAGCTGTTGTTACGTGCGTGTGTGGCAACACCTTCGAGACCAGGTCAACGGCGGGCAACCTGAAGATCGAAATCTGCTCAAGCTGCCACCCCTTCTTTACAGGTCGTCAGAAGCTGGTCGACTCCGCCGGGCGTGTCGAGCGATACAATAAGAAATACGCGAAGAAGAAAGCAGAAACTCCCGCACCATAATTCTGCGGGTGCGACAGCTGGTCAGAAGGCATCCCTTGGAGAATTGCACAACTCGACGTTCCGCCGGCAGATATCCGTGCGGAACGTCGCCGTTTACGTACCATGACGGTGCAATACACTCGTTCATCCCACGCCTCTCGCCGGCTTTTCCTATTTTCGACCAATGAACGATCAATCTCCAGAGCCCGAAAGCACTCCACCGGTAGAGCGAAAGAGCCTCTACAGCGGGCCGCGCGGGACTGCCGTGAAAATCCTGAACCGGGTCGAGAGGACGGATTCCTATCTCGACAAGGTGCTCGATGCGGAACTCAAGTCGCCCGAATTGAGCGACCCGGACAAAGGGTTGCTGAGCGAACTGGTCCACGGGGTACTGCGGTGGCAGAACAAGCTGGACTGGATCCTGAACGGGTTCTCCCACGGAAATTTCGCCAAGTCCGAGATCAACGTCAAGAACACGCTTCGCGTTGCATTGTACCAGGTGCTTTTCCTTGAGCGCATACCGCATGCCGCCGCGGTCAATGAAGGGGTGGAGTTCATCAAGAGGATCCGGGGAGAGAAGCCCGCGGGGTTGGTGAACGCGGTCCTCCGGAACATCATCCGCAATATTGAAGGCATCCGGTACCCCGATCCGGCAGAAGACCAGGCGCAGTACATCGCCGTCTTCTACTCTCATCCTCTCTGGATGGTGAAGCGCTGGCTGGAACGATATGGCGTAGAGGAAACGACAGCCCTCCTCACGGCAAACAATGAACGTCCCCATCTTTCGCTCCGGGTCAATCACCTGAAGACGGACCGCGCGAGCTTTCTCAAAATACTGGACCAATTGCAGGTACAGGCTTCTCCGTCACGCTTCCTCGATCGCTTCGTCCGGGCTCGCGGGTTGTCGCGCATCGGCCAGATGGAATCGTTCCGGAACGGACTCTTCACCGTGCAGGACGAAAGCGCTGCGCTTCCCTGCCTGTTGCTGGACCCGCGGCCCGGGGAACGCGTGATCGACCTGTGTGCGGCACCCGGGGGGAAGACCACCAATATCGCCGAGGTCATGCGGAATGACGGACAGGTTATTGCCGTGGACAAGTACGAGGGGAAGCTCAACCTCATTCGAACCTCCTGCGACCGCCTTGGACTTCGCAATGTCACGTTCATGACTGCCGACGCCTCTACGATGAGCGTCGAACCGGCCGACAAAGTGCTTTTGGATGCTCCGTGCTCGGGCCTGGGTGTCCTGTCAAAAAAACCGGACATCAAATGGAAACGGGATATCGCGGATATCCACAAGCTCAGGGCGATCCAAAACGAGATTATCGAGAATGCCGCTCTGATGGTGAAACCGGGAGGCGTTCTGGTCTATAGCACCTGCACCACTGAACCGGAAGAAAACCAGGAGGTGGTAAAATCCTTCCTGCAGAAGCATCCGGAGTTCGTTCTCGACGATGCCAGGCGTTTTGTCGCCGCCGATTTCGTCACGCCGGAGGGCTTTGTCGTTACGCTGCCCCATCGCCATGAAATGGACGGATCGTTTGCCGCCCGGCTGACGAATGCAGCGGCGTTTCCCTCACCCCACTCTTCCAGCGATCAAACGGAGAATACCGATGGCTAATGTCATTGAGCTGGTCACCAGAGAACTGCAACAGCTCGAGGAATCCAAGACCTTTAAGCACGAAGTGCCGCTTCAGAGCGCTCAGGACGGCATGGTGAAGGTAAATGGCAAAAAAGTGGTCATGCTTGCATCGAACAACTATCTCGGTCTTTCGAATCACCCCGCGGTAAAGAAAGCGGCGATCGAGGGAATCAAAGAGTACGGCTATGGCGTAGCCTCCGTGCGCTTCATTTGCGGGACGCAGGACATCCACTATAGGCTCGAGAAAAAGATCTCCAAGTTCCTGGGCACCGAGGACACGATCCTCTTTTCCTCCTGCTGGGCCGCGAATGAGGCTTTTTTCGCCTCGCTCACAAACGAAAAGCTCGGCATGGAAACGTACAAGGATGTGATCTATTCTGATCGCCTCAACCATGCGAGCATCATCGATGGTCAACGGCTGTGCAAGGCCGAGACAGCGGACAGGAAGATCTACCCGCACGCGGATACCAACGATCTGGCATGGCAGCTCGAGGAAGACAAGGAAAAAGATTACAGATTCCGGATCATTGCCACGGACGGCGTCTTCAGCATGGAGGGGGATCTTGCACCACTTGAAGTGCTCGTAAACGTTGCCGCCAAGTATAATGCGGTTCTTTTTGTGGACGACTCGCACGCGGTCGGAGTATGCGGCAAGACGGGCCGTGGCACGCCCGAAGCGAAGGGTGTTCATGGCAAGATCGATGTATTGACGGGAACGCTCGGCAAGGCAATCGGCGGTGCGGCCGGAGGCTACATCAGTGGCCGGAAGGAGCTCATCGCGTACATGCGGCAGAAGGCGCGCACATACATCTTCTCGAATTCTCTTCCCCCATCCATTGTTCTTGGCGCCTCGGCCGCCTTTGACCTGCTCATGAAGGACCGGTCGATTGTAAAGCGCCTCCATGAAAACACCGCATATTTCCGGAAGGAGATCGTTGCGCTCGGATACACGATCATCGACGGAGAGCATCCGATCGTGCCGATCATGCTGGGCGAAGCCGCGGTAGCACAGGAGATGAGCGACCGATTGCTCAAGGCCGGGGTCTACATCCGTGGACTCTGGTATCCCGTGGTACCGAAGGGCGAAGCGCGGCTGCGCGCACAGATCTCCGCTGCGCTCTCACGCAAGAACCTCGATGCAGCTTTGGATGCCTTCGCGACAGTTGGCAAGAAAATGAACATTCTTTCGTAAATTGGTGTTGGAAGAGATGACCTCTTCCATGGACTCAGAAAGGAATCATGAAGGAACTGAACGAAACCAGCATCCTCGAGGCTCTCCGTACAGTCAAGGATCCCGATCTCCATCGCGACATCGTGTCCTTGAATTTTGTCCGCGATCTGAAAATCACCGGGCGGGATGTCAGTTTTACCATTGAGCTCACCACGCCGGCCTGTCCGGTGCGTGACGAGTTGAAGGCGGCATCGGAGAACGCCATCCGCGCCATGGTGGAGGGCGTTGGGGAAGTGAATGTGCAGATGACGTCCAGGGTGACACGCCGTGACAGTGTACAGAAAGAGACGATCCTTCCCGGGGTGAAGAACACCATTGCCGTCGCGTCGGGGAAGGGAGGGGTGGGGAAATCCACTGTCGCCGTCAACCTGGCCGTCGCCCTTGCCAAGGAAGGTGCGCGGGTCGGCCTTGTCGATGCCGATCTGTACGGCCCAAGCATTCCATTGATGATGGGAATCAGGGGACGCCCGGAGATGCGCGGTCAGCACCTGCTGCCGATGGAGAACTGGGGCGTGAAGGTCATGTCGATCGGTTTCTTGATTGACCCTATGCAGGCAGTGATCTGGCGCGGCCCGATGGCCTCCGGCGCAATCAAACAGTTCATGTCGGATGTTGAATGGGGTGAGCTGGACTATTTGATTTTTGATCTGCCTCCCGGGACCGGCGATATTCAGCTCACGCTTGTCCAGACCATTCCCCTGACCGGAGCGGTCATCGTGACGACACCGCAGGATATTTCGCTTGCTGACGCCCGCAAGGGCTTCAAAATGTTTGAAAAGGTCAACGTGCCAGTCCTTGGAATCGTCGAGAACATGAGCTATTATGTCTGCACGCACTGCGGCCAGCGGGAGGAGATTTTCGACAACGGCGGGGGGAAAAGAGCGGCGGAAGAGCTCGGTGTGCCGTTTCTGGGAGAGATCCCGATCTATACGAACATCAGGGTCAGCGGCGATATCGGCAAACCGATCGTGTTGAATGAGGACGCGAAAACCCAGTCCGAGCTCATCCTCAGGATCGCCCGAAACATGGCCGCGCAAGTAAGTATCAGAAACGCGAGCGGTGAAGCGCCGGCGGTGGAGATTCAGCTAAACTAGAATCGCTCTACGTTGAAGTGGCTCTCGAAGTGCAGGTAACGTTGAAACGGAGCTGGCCTACCGACGTCATGAACGCCGAAGAAGGTATCATAGAACGCATCGAGCACTCGCTTGATTCCACGCGTCCGTACTTGCGCGCCGACGGCGGAGATGTACAACTGATCCGGTTCAGACCGGAAGGCGTTCTTGAAGTGCAATGGATCGGTACATGTGCGATCTGCCCTATGTCGCGGCTGACGTTGCGGGCAGGGATTGAACGGGCCGTGATGAAGGATGTACCGGAAGTGCACAGGGTAGAGGCAGTGACGCTTTGATGCTCGTGCCACCTGAATATGCATGATATCAGCGAGGACACCGAATGAAAAGCAAGAAAAGTGCATACACGCGTGACCTCTCAGCCGATGAAGTGATCCAGCATCGCATTATGGTGACGAAGGACGCGCTCGGATTCTTTCCTAAACCCTTTAGGAAATTCACGCTGCGGTTAGGGGCGACTGAGCAAGAGACTGCCGTGGAGGCGATCGAATGCCATTGCATGGGGCTGGCACAGCCGCACGAGCACTACTGGCTCCCAGTAAAGGCGGAGGCCGCAGGACACCCCTGGGAGCGGGGGAAACGGGTATCGATTCGGAAGGATGACAAAGGGTACGCACTGGACATCCTCTGACCCGGGACAAGGAGCCGCCAGCGCGCATGTGAATCGTTGAGAGGAAGAAATCAGGCATCGAGGGGAAGAGCCGCGTATGAAAAAGATCACCCAACACGATTACAGGGCGCTCCAGGAGGCCAAGCGCTTGCTGGAGCGTCCGGGGCTGACAGCGCAGATTGCCGAGGCGATGGGGAAGCCCATTGAGTATGGTTTCCGTTATCTGCCTGATGAGTGGAGGGAAAGGGTTGCCCATGCGACAAGAGCAGCCCTCATGAAAGGGCTGAATCTTGCCGTGTCCACCCTCGGCGAAACGAGAAAGCGGCGGTCGCGAAACGGTTTGCACAAACTCCTTGTTGCGGCATCCGGTGCAGGGAGCGGTGCCCTGGGCATCCTCGCGCTTCCTCTCGAACTGCCTGTTTCCACCTGCCTCATGCTCCGTTCCATTGCCGACATCGCCCGAAGCGAAGGGCACGACGTCAGGCAGCCTGAAACCAGGATATCGTGCGTGCAGGTGCTTGCTCTCGGGGCGAAGAACGACGACGAGGAAGCCGTTGAGAGTGGTTACTGGACGATCCGGGCTACGATGGCGAAGGCGGTTTCGGAGGCTGCCTCATACATTGCGGAAAAAGGGATCGCCGACGAAGGTGCGCCGCCCCTTCTGCGATTCATTATGCGGGTCTCCTCGCGCTTTGGCCTCGTCGTCAGCGAGGAAGTCGCGGCAAAGGCCGTCCCGATCGTTGGTGCATTGGGCGGTGCCACGATCAACTATCTGTTCATGGACCACTTCCAGAAAATGGCGAAGGGACATTTCATTGTGACGAGGCTGGAGGAAAAATACGGCCAGGCGGCGGTGCAGGAGAACTACAGGCTTGCAGTGGTGTAGGCTGTGAGGATTCAACTTTTTGTGTTCCGACGCCGCGTCCCTCGATAACAGATCCGTGCCTATTCCTTTCGTTTCTGGACTTCAATCAGTTTCGCATCCTGCATCTGCAGAATGCGCTCATGCATTTTTCGCACCAGGTTGTAATTGTGCGTCGCCATGACGACCGCTGTCCCTCGTGTATTGATATTCTTCAAGAGCTCAAGAATCTCGTGTGACGTTTCGGGGTCCAGATTGCCCGTTGGTTCATCCGCCAGCAGAACAAGCGGGTTATTGACCAGGGCACGGGCTACCGCCACCCGCTGCTGCTCGCCTCCGGAGAGCTCGTGCGGCATCTTGTTTCGCTGATGGCTCAGCCCGACATCGGCGAGCGCGTGGAGGACCCGCTTCTTGATTTCTTTGCCTTTAGCCCCCGTGACATGAAGCGTGAAAGCCACATTGTCAAACACGTTGCGGTCCTCGAGCAGTCTGAAGTCCTGAAAGACAATCCCCAGGGTCCTCCGCAGGTGGGGTTTCTCCCTCTGCGCGATTGTCGAGGAACTGTACTTGCCGACCACCACCGTCCCGTGTTGTGGTATGATATCCATGTACATCAGGCGCAACAGTGTGCTCTTCCCGCACCCGGTCTGTCCCACCAGAAAGACAAACTCTCCAGGCTTGACCTGCAGCGAGACATCGTGCAGGACGACGGAATTCGCAAACGCAAAGGAGACGTTCGTAAAGCTGATCATGGCTTCTTCCCATGGACGGAACGACGATTTTTTGCGATGAGGACCGCCAGTCTGACGGCCTCGACCATGCTTGCGGCGTCGGCTGCCCCCTTGCCGGCAATATCGAATGCGGTTCCATGATCGGGAGACGTGCGCACGATCGGGAGCCCCACGGAGACATTCACTCCTTTGCCGGCGGCGAGCATCTTCAGCGGTATCAGCCCCTGGTCATGGTACATCGCAACGACCGCATCATAGGATCCGGGCGTGTACCGCGCAAAAAAAGCATCCGCCGGGAATGGTCCGGCAAGGCGCAGTCCCGCGCGCTGCAGTAAACGCAGGGCCGGGGTTATCAATCGCTTCTCCTCGGTACCCAAATCCCCGCTCTCTCCCGCATGCGGATTAAGTCCAAGCACGGCAAGGGCAGGGTCACGAATCCCCCAATCGGTACGAAGGGCTTCGTGTATTACCCGGATACGCTCACGAAGAAGTGCCCCGGAAATGCGGCGGGCGACGTCTGCGACCGGCACATGAATAGTGATCAGCCCCACGCGCAACTTGCTGCAGACAAGCATCATGACCACACGGGATGTCCCCGACAAGTGCTGGACCATTTCCGTCTGTCCGGGGAAGTCTACGCCTGCAAGATGCATTGCGCGTTTCGACACCGGGGCGGTGACAATGGCGTCTGCCGCACCGGCTTGCACGAGCCGGACCGATGTTTCCACTGCTCGCGCCGCCGCCTCCCCGGCCAGACGCGAGACACGGCCCGGCCTGATGGATGACAGGGCGACCGATGAAGACGCGACACAGGAAAGCTCGATTGATCCGCGGCGTTTCGTTACTGGCTCTTGTCTGCCATCCAGAGGGCGGATGTGAACAGGGAGCCTCAACCGGTGCGCGTAGAAGTCAAATACCTCCGGTGGGCCAACGAGCAACGGCATACAGAGTCGGCGAATGGAAGCGTGGAAGGCGCTTTTGAGGGAGACTTCCGGTCCGATGCCGTTGAAGTCTCCCGCGGTGATCGCAACGACAGGTTTCATGACCCGTTCGGGGAGCTCAAGACGTAGTTGCCTGATTTGCTCTGGTCTTTGAAAACGAATTCCTTCCCGAGCTTCTCGTAAATCCACGTTTCCTGGAAGCCCGTGATGGGATCAAGGTTTCGAACCATGGAGGTTGGGGGGCCGTACAAAATGTAGATCTTGCCCCTGTCCGTTCTCGACCCGTCCGGAACACGCAACGTGCCAAAATTCCGCTTCGCGTGGTCGACGCGGCGATAATACTCTGTCATCAGCGCCTTCTGGGCGGTACCGGGTGTCTTGTCCCGAAGTCTCCAGAAAGTCTCAAGATGCTCCCGGCGTTCATCGAACGTTCCCTCCTTCAATGAGTCAAGCCGTTCCGGGCTGACGATGAACCGGAGCGCGTCAAGGGCCAGGTCCACGTCCCTCAGGGAAAAGGGCATGGTCGGCCAGATCGTACGGAAAGGGATGACACGGTGTTCCTCGCGCGGACCGAGGGAAACTCTCAGGTCGAGGGAGAACAAGCGCAGCAACAACTTCTCCGCAGGGAACGGGACGAGCACGCCGGTCAACCGCGACGAGGATTCCCTAGCCACAACGTAGCGGACGCCGTTTTCCGCGTAAACGCTGTCCAGCCGCAAATGCGGGATGGTGACGATCCGGGCAGATGAATCCCGCAAGACTTCCTCCTGATCCTCTTTTTCCGTTCCGATCTGTTTGATCGTGTAGGAGACCCTGAGGGACGAATCGGGAGCGTCTCCTACATCCACCTCGAAGAAGAGCGATCCGGGGGCCCCGAACAGCAGTCCGCCGCCGAAGTTCTGCATGGTAAGCGTGTCCGGGAACCGGAGCCCAGGGTCGCCCTGAACGAACACCGGCGTGGAAAGCACGAACCTGGAGGGACCGAAAACCTGCGCTCTCACCTTATGCTGTTTCTCAAGGAGGTCGCGCTGTGATTCAAGGTCAGTGACTTCTATCTGAATAGTGTAGGGCCCCGGCGGAACGAGGAACGAAGCAATACCCTGGTACCACTGCTTTTGTTCCGGGCTGCGTTCGCTCGAATTCTGCCCGATCAGCACATCGGTGATTGCCCGGGCCCGGGACACGCCGAGGGAATCGATCAGGTCGACCGCAACTTCGCCATTCCGGACAAATGGCCAGTGGATGGACGTGTCAGTATTCTTCACCGGGACGAAGAACTCATGGTCTATGCGATAGGGAACATCCACCCGGGATCGCGTCGAATCCTCGCCCGCGCGATTGATGGCTTCATAAAGAAGAAAGCCCGGGCGTTCCTCTCGGGTTCGCTCCATTGGTTGAGCCATGAGAGCCTGGCAAGAAAGGAGTGCTGCAATTGCCAGGATGAGACGTCGTTTCATAGAACGTTCCATGAAGAATCCTTCCTCACAATTTCTGCCAGTGGCGCAGGAGATCCATGAGCAGCCGGACGCCGACGCCGGAGCCCCCCTTGGGAATGTAGTCGGACGGCTCCTCCACCATGGCCGTTCCGGCGATATCCAGATGAACCCAGGGGTAAGCGCCAATGAACTGCTTGAGGAACATGGCGCCTGTGATGGCTCCCGCCCATCGTCCTCCCACGTTCTTCACGTCGGCGACATCGCTTTTGATCAGCTTTTCGTACTCTTCAAACATCGGAAGTTCCCATACGCGTTCGTACGTTCGTTCGCCCGATTCCTTGAGCCTGGCCATCAAGCGCGGGTCGTTCCCCAGCATGCCGGTGGCGAAGTGACCGAGCGCCACCACGACCGCGCCGGTGAGCGTAGCAAGATCGATGACGGCGTCCGGTTTGAACCGTTCCGCGTACGAGAGCGCGTCGGCCAGGATCAGGCGCCCTTCCGCGTCCGTATTGTCCACCTCGGACGTTTTGCCGTTGTGGTGGCGGAGGATGTCCCCCGGCTTCATCGCTCTCCCTCCCGGGAGATTCTCTGTCGCAGGCACGAGACCCACCAGATGCACGCCCAACTTCAGGCGCGCCGCTGCCTGCATGGTCCCGATTACAGCGGCTGCACCCGACATATCCATTTTCATCTCCGCCATTCCCGTGGAAGGCTTGATCGAAATCCCTCCTGCATCGAAGGTCACCCCTTTTCCAACAAGGACCACCGTTGCTGCCGCGCGGGACCGGGGCCGGTACTCCATGATCAGGAACCGTGGGGGGCGGGCGCTCCCTTGCGCGACCCCGAGAAGCCCCCCCATCTTGAGCGCCTTGATCCGTTTTTCATTAAGGACCGTGACCCGGAATCCATTCTTTCGTCCGGCTCCGAGGGCTATACGGGCCAGCGATTCTGGAAAAATCTCATTTGCAGGGGCATTCTCGAGGTCGCGTGCGAGGCAGGTGGCCTCACAGAGTACCGATGCCAGTTCCAGCCCTTTCCGCATTTGCTCCGTCCGGTTCCGGTCAGGACTGATGATCGAAACTGACCGGATTTTTTGCTTTTTGCCTGCCGTAATATAGCGGTCATATTTGTACAGCGCGAGCGCCGCGCCTTCGCCAAGTGCCAGCCCCACGTTTTGCCAGAGGGGCTCATCAAGCAGAGGAACCCCTTCCGTAATAATGTCGGCCTCCGGCTCCAGGATTTCCAGCGTTGCGGCGTGAAGGTCCGCTGCTTCTTTGGCTGCCGAGGCTGCGGCCCTGCGGAGCTGCTCGAAGGAGAGCTTCCCTCGTTTCCCGGCGCCCACAAGAATGAACGCACGCCCCTTCATAGCGGAAGGGTACAGGACAAGAGAGTGCCGTTGCTTGCCGGCAAAGAACGCATCGTCAAACGAAGGGATCGCGGCTCCGGCGATGGACCGCACGCGTGCCATCTGCTTGCGGAACAACGGGGCTTCCTCAAACACCAGCATGGCAACAGCCTCTGCCCGGATGCGATCAAGGGTACTTCGTACAGCGCTAAGTTCTATCATGGCGAATCGGCGAAGTTGGTGAGTATGCGCTGAGATACTTGGCGGCCGCTTTCACGACTGCACCCTGGACCTCTTCGAGCGAGACATTGTGGAGGCGCGCCCCTGCGGCATTCAGGTGGCCGTTTCCACCAAACTCTTTCGCAAGCTCATTGATGGGAATCTCCCCTCGTGAACGCACGCTGACCTTGACGCCATCCTTGAGCTCGAGGAAGAGGATGCCGAGCACGACCCCCTCGACACTCATCGGGTACACGGTGAAATTGTCGGTGTCGACCTCCGCCGTGCCGGTGCGGCGGAGCATGTCCTGAGTGACCGAAACATACGCGAGCATCCCGTTCTCCGCGGTTTGCAGGCGCGCGAGCATCTCGCCCAACAGGTGAATCCGGCCATTGGACCAGCGTTCATAGATGCTTGAATAGATCGACACGGGATCAGCGCCCCGGTCGATCAAGTCCCCCACGATCCTGTGAATTTCGGAGTCCACTCTGGGGTATCGGAACGATCCGGTATCGGTCATGATCGCACAGTACAGGTTCTGGGCGATGAGCGGAGTGACGGAATCGTGGCCCATCCTGGAGAGCAACCGGTATATGATTTCGCCGGTTGATGTGGCATCCGCGTCGATAAGGTAATGGTCAGCGAAAGGGTGGGGTTCCAGGTGATGGTCGATGACCAGTTTGACGGCTGTGCTTTCCAGCACAGGACGCTGCATGGTCCTGAGGCGCTCGGGCTGGTTGGTGTCCAGAATGACGATCACATCGGCTCCGGCGAGGAGAACATCGTCCCGTGACGGATCATAGCGCAGAATCCGGCGGTGAAGATCAAGGAAGAGGTAATTTTCGGGGGTTGCGCTGTAGTTGATGATGCTGACGCCTTTCCCCTGGCCGGACAGCCATTCCGCAAGTGCAATTTCCGATCCGAGCCCGTCTCCGTCCGGATTCACATGGGTGGAAAGGACAAACGTGCGTGATTGTTCAAAAAGAGCAACAGCTTGTTCAACTGCCGATGTCATTTCCCCGCTGATCCCTCTGGACAAGTGCCTGTTTCGGTGCCCTAATATATGCAGAAATTCCGTTACAAAAAACAGAAAGGGAGGACAAAGCCTCCCTCTCTGAACTATGGTTGCGTGATCTGTTTACTGGATGGTCCAGGTTTCGTCCCCATCCAGCAGTTTCTGCAGGTCACCGTTCCCTTTCTTGCTTATTGCCCTGGCCACCTGGTCGGTCATCATCTCTTCAAACGTCGGGCGCTGCAGAGAAACGAAGACCCCCATGGCGCGCGGCAATTCGGGCTTGTGAATCATGTTTGCCAGGATAAAGGCGAGCGTCGAATCATGCTCGTCATGGACGAGCAGATCGGACGCGGACCACTTCCCGGTTGTCAGGTCGACGGCCTCGGGCGTGAACCCGTTGAGGCGGATCCCCTTGGAGCGGTTCTTGCCGAAGATCAGGGGTTTGCCGTCTTCCAGGTAGACCACATTCTCGTCACGCGTCTCCTTCTCCGTGAACTGGAAAAAAGCCCCGTCGTTGAACACGCTGCAATTCTGGTAGATCTCGATGAACGCCGAGCCATGGTGCTGTTCGGCGCGCCGGACCATCTCCTGAAGGTGCTTGGGATCGCGGTCCATCGTCCGGACCACCAGCGTTGCCCCGGCACCCAGAGCCAGCGACACGGGGATAAAAGGAGTGTCGATTACTCCCATAGGGGTTGATTTCGTGACTTGCCCGAGCACCGAAGTGGGGGAGAACTGTCCCTTGGTCAATCCATAGATCTGGTTGTTGAAAAGGAGCACCTTGATGTTCAGGTTCCGGCGCAGCATGTGGATCATGTGATTGCCGCCGATGCTGAGCCCGTCGCCGTCTCCCGTTGCTACCCAGACATCCAGGGAGGGGTTCGTGAGCTTCACCCCCGTGGCGATGGCTGGTGCGCGGCCGTGGATGCCATGAATGCCATACACATCCATGTAGTATGGAAACCGGCTGGAGCACCCGATGCCCGAGATGGCAACATAGTTCTCTTTTTTGTGCGGGAACTCGGGAAACACGCGCTGCACCTGCGCAAGAATAGAATAATCCCCGCAGCCGGGGCACCAGCGAATATCCTGGTCGGACTGGAAGTCTTTGATGGTAAGCTTGACAGGTGATGCTCCCTGTTTCTCAATTGTCTCAGGCATGATTGCCTCCCAAAATTGTATCGATAGCCTCCTCAATCTCCTCGGAGCGGAGAGGCAATCCCTTGATCTTGTTGAAGGGAACAGCCTTGACCAGGTATTTGGCCCGCAGGAGTTTAACGAGCTGGCCATTGTTGATCTCGGGCACCAGAACATGTTCGTACCGGTACAGGATCTCTCCCAGGTTGCGCGGGAAAGGATTCAGGTAACGGAGGTGTGCCTGTGACACTGACAGCCCGCGTGCGCGCGCGCTGGTCACCGCGCTCCGGATTGATCCATACGTTCCACCCCACCCGACAACGAGCACCTTGCCTTCGGGGTCGCCTTCCACTTCCTGCAGCGGGATGTCATCTGCAATGCGCTCGATCTTCGCTGCGCGCAGCTTCACCATGCGGTCGTGGTTGTCCGGGTCATAGCTGATGTTTCCTGTGATATCTTGCTTCTCGAGTCCGCCAATCCGATGCTCGAGACCGGGCGTACCCGGAATGGCCCAGGGACGCGAAAGGGTTTTCTCGTCGCGCGCATAGGGCTGGAATCCTGCCGGGTCCTTCTGAAACTTCACCGGGATGGGAGGGAGCTCCCGCGCGTTCGGGATGATCCACGGTTCCGAACCATTGGCAAGGTAACCATCGGTGAGGCAGATAACCGGAGTCATGAATTTGATGGCGAGCCGGGCAGCTTCATAGACGGAGCTGAAACATTCAGCCGGAGTGGCGGGAGCCACCACGCACAGCGGTGCCTCGCCGTTCCTTCCCTGGACTGCCTGCAACAGGTCTGCCTGTTCCGTCTTGGTTGGAAGGCCGGTGCTCGGTCCGCCGCGCTGGACATTGACCACGATGAGTGGAAGCTCGAGCATGATCGCGAGGCCGATTCCTTCGGTCTTGAGAGCCAACCCGGGGCCGCTGGTGGTTGTAACGCCGAGCGCGCCGGCATAGGATGCACCGATGGCGGCACACACCGCTGCGATCTCGTCCTCTGCCTGGAATGTCTTGACGCCAAATTCCTTGTATTTCGACAACTCATGCAGGATGTCGCTTGCGGGTGTGATGGGGTAGCTGCCGAGGAAGAGTTGAAGCCCTGCCTTGTTTGCGGCCGCAATGAGCCCGAGCGCCGTGGCGACGTTGCCCATGATGTTCCGGTACTTTCCCGGAGGGAGTTTCGCCGGCTTCACATCATACCGCGTCGTGAAGATCTCCGTGGTATCGCCGTAGTTGAACCCGGCCTTCATTACCCGGAGGTTCGCCTCTGCCACCTGGGGGTCTTTCCCGCCGAACTTCTCCTCAATGAACTTGATCGACTGGTCCAGGGGCCGATTGTACATCCAGTACATCAGCCCGAGCGCAAAGAAATTCTTCGTCTTGTCCACGAAACGCTGCGACAGGTTCATGTCCGCAAGCGCGCTGGACGTGAGGCGGCTGATCGCGACACGATGGACTTCGTACCCGGAAAGCGTTTCGTCTTCCAGGGGATTGTGGGTGAGCCCGGCGAGTTTCAGATTCTTGTCGATGAACGCGTCCTCATTCACAATGATGATACCCCCTTTGCGCAGCAGCTTCAGGTTGGTGACCAGTGCTGCAGGGTTCATTGCGACAAGCACATCGCACGTATCGCCCGGTGTCAGGATGTCCGTGCTTCCGAACCGCACCTGGAACCCACTGACGCCGTAGGTTGTCCCCGCAGGAGCCCGGATTTCCGCGGGGTAGTCAGGGAGCGTACTGAGGTCGTTGCCCAGGGACGCAGCGGTGTTCGTGAATTGCGTCCCGGTCAGCTGCATTCCGTCACCGGAATCTCCGGCAAAGCGAATGGTTACATCTTCGAGTGTTTTGACTTCTTTTGTCATAGTAGTTTTGCTCTCACTTAAAAGCGGCACCAGGCATTGGTGCCCCAAAAGTTAAACAATATCCATTAATAATAGGTTCTTTGGGGCAAAAAGTCAAGCAGGCCGGGTACGTACGAAATTGTTGAGATATTCAGCAATTGCGTTTTTGTCGGTGGAGAGATCGTGAGGAGAGAAGGACTGCGCAAGGTCTTCCCAAAAACGTACCTCCGGGTTCCGCCGAGATGAGGATGGCGTAACCCGGAGGTGTTGCACTGACTACCCGGCGTGAGGTGAGGCTGAGCAATGCTACTCTCGCACCACCCACACTTTGACCTTTCCTGTGACGGTCTGGTGGAGCTTGACGTCGACATTGTAGATTCCGAGTGCCTTGATCGGCTCAGGGAGCTCGATGATGCGCTTGTCGATTTCGAACCCCTTCTCCTTCACGGCGTCGGCGATCATCTGCGAGGTCACGGAGCCGAAGAGCTTCTCGTCTTCGCCCACCTTCATCTTTATCGTGACCGACAGCTTCTCAAGTTCCGCGGCGAGCTTCTCGCTCCCTTTGAGCTCTTTTGTCGACCGTCGTTCGGCCTGCTTTTTTTCTTCCGTCAGCGCCCGCATGTTTCCTTCGCTGGCGGGATAGGCGATTCCCTTCGGGATCAGAAAGTTCCGCGCATAGCCGTCTTTCACATCAACGACAGCGCCAACCTGGCCCAGTTTATCCTGATCCTTGCGTAAAATGACTTTCATGGATTTCCTCTCCCTTGGACTAACGGATGCTGTCAGAGACGAACGGCAGGAGCGCCAGGTGCCGTGCCCGTTTGATTGCCTGCACCAGCTGGCGCTGGTGTTTGGCGCAAGTTCCCGTGATGCGCTTCGGGATGATCTTGCCTTGCTCTGTGACAAAGCGTTGAAGCCGCTTCTCATCTTTGTAGTCAATGTAGATATCCTTGGCGTCGCAGAACCGGCAGGTGCGCTTCTTCCGCGGCATCTGGTTCTCTTTATCGCGTCGTGGTTTTCTCGGGGTTATCACGGTCGTCGTTCTCCTTCGGGTTTCTTTTCATCTTTCGGTTCGGCGAACAGGGGTTCACGGGCAGGCACGGGGGTGGGTTCTTCCTGCGGCGCCGGCGGCACAGCGGCGGCCGCGGCCGCCCGGGCTTTGAGGGCCTTGCGATCGAGCACGATCGTCAGGTAGCGGAGGATCATCTCATCCAGCTGAAATGACCGCTCCAGCAGCGCGAGGACCGTGCCGGGCGCGTCGAACTCCGTATTGACGTAGAACCCGTTGGTCTTCTTGTTGATCGAGTAGGCAAGCCGTTTCCTGCCCCACTTGTTTGTGGCGACAATGGTCCCGCCGTTCTTGGTGATTGTGTCCTGCACCCGTCCGACGACGCTATCGACTTGAGTATCGTCGAGCGAGGCGTTCACAATGAACGTGGTTTCGTACTTCCGCTTAGTTTTGTCCATCTTTCTCCTCCCTTTGGACTGTGATGACCCTTCAGTACTCACCCGGCGGTGAACTGAAGAGTAGGGGGCACCTTGCGCCCGATGGGGGGCGGGAAAGGCACCATTGATTTTACACTTTTTCCGGATTTATGGGGCGCGGGTGACCCGTCCGGACGAACTCAAGGCAAGCATCCGCAGCGCGTTTCACCATATCCTGCACTGCCGGCAGTTCCGTCTGCTCGAACCGCGAAAGCACGAACGCTGCCATATCTGCCTTCGGCGGCATCGTGTCAGTTCCAATCCCGCACCGGAGTCTCGAGAACTCATGCGAATTCAGTGCATAGATGATCGACGCCAGGCCGTTATGCCCTCCATCGCTTCCCTTCATGCGCCAACGAAGCATGCCAAGGGGAAGGGCGAAATCGTCCACGACCACCAGGAGTTCGCGCTGAGGAATCTGATAGCGTTCCAGAATGTCCAGGACCGCCGCCCCGCTATTGTTCATGAAGGTCACCGGTGCAGCAAGATGCACGCCGATGCCCTCCGCGAATGTGCGGGCGATGAGATAGTCTCCCTTTCCCGGCCTGAGCGCTGCGTGAAACCGGTTGCAAAGTTCTTCGACCACCAGAAAGCCCACGTTGTGCCGGGTTTCCCGGTACTGCGCTCCCGGATTGCCCAGGCCGACGATCGCGACGGTATCCATGCGATCCGCCGTCGGAGATTACTTCTTCTTCTCTTCTTTCGGAGCCGGGGCTGCTTTCTCCTTGGATGCGCCCGCCTTTGCGTCCCCTTTGGGCGCTTCGGCCCCTTCCTCGCCCTCTTCAGGCTTCTTTCCTTTGCCAACCACTTCGGGCTCTTGAATGGCCTCCTCTGCCGGTGCCACGGCCTCTTCTTCCTTCACCAGTGTCGGCGGCATCACGCCGACGACGGCACTCTCGAGATTCTCGAGGATGGTCACATTCGGAACCTGCAGATCCTTCACGTGGATTGCATCATTGATCGCCAGCCCCGCGATGTTGATCTCGATCTTTCCCGGGATGTCCTTCGGGAGGCACGAGACCTTCAACCTGTGGATCATATGCTGAACCATGCCGCCGTCCTTGACCCCGGCGGGAATTCCTCCCGTCAGGACGATTGGGACCTCGATCACGAGCTTTTCATTTTCGCGCAAGCCCTGAAGGTCAAAGTGCACCGGAAGATCCGACACCGGGTCGAACTGCACGTCGCGCAGGATGCAGCGGCGCGAGCTGCCATCTTTCAGCTTGAGATCAATGATGTGGGTCTCGGTGGTATGGATGAGCGGATCGAGGCTCGGCGCGGGAACCACGATACTGACGTTCTCCTCGCCTCGGGCATAGTAGATGCCCGGAACCATTCCCTGGTTGCGCATGCGCTTGGCAGCGCGAGCAGCAGTTTCACGGGGTTCCGCGTTCAGTACGATTTCTGACATGATTCTACCTCTCCTTCGAATGCGACGACGTTATCCTTTGTCAATATCAAACAGGGAGCTGATGGACTTGTTCTTGAACGTCCGGTTGATGGCCTCGGCGAAAATATGAGCGACTGACTCCACGTGAATCATCGGGATTTTCTCGCGGAGCGGGAGGGTATCCGTGACCACGATCGATGTAAAGCCCGAGCTCAACAGACGCTCAAAGGCCTTCCCTGAAAGGACCGGGTGCGTGCATGCTGCGTACACGTCGGCGGCACCTGCATCACGCAGCGCCTTCACCGCGTTCTGCAATGTACCCGCCGTGTCAATCAGGTCATCCACAATCAAGATGTTCCTGCCGGTAGCATCCCCGATGATGTTCATGATCTCCGCTTCATTCTGGCGCGGCCGGCGCTTGTCAATCACGATCAGGTCCGCTTCCAAACGTTTCGCGTAGGCGCGGGCCATTTTGATTCCGCCCACATCTGGCGACGCCACGGCCAGGTTCGGTATCCTCATTTTCTTGAAGTGCCGGACGAGGATGGCCGAAGAATAAAGATGGTCGACCGGAATATCGAAAAACCCCTGCAGTTGCGGTGTGTGCAGATCCATGGTGATCACCCGGTCCGCGCCCGCCTCCGTAATCAGGTTGGCCACCAGCTTCGCGGTGATGGAGACCCGTGGTTGGTCCTTCCTGTCCTGCCGGGCATACCCGAAGTAGGGTATCACCGCCGCTACTTTTCGCGCGGAAGCACGCTTCGCGGCGTCGATCATAATCAGAAGCTCCAGCAGGTTCTCTGCAGGAGGGTTCGTAGACTGAATAACGAACACATCGCTGCCGCGGATATTATCCCCATACTTCACCCAAATCTCACCGTCGCTGAAGGTCTTGATATCGACCTGGCCCAGCGGCTCTCCCAATTCATTTGCAATCTTTGCGGCAAGTGACGGGTTCGAGCGTCCGGAGAAAACCTTGAGGGTGCTCATTCGGCATATGCTGATCGTGGTTAAGACTTAGAACACTAAGATAATAAAAAGGGGTAATAAGAGCAAGGGAATTTCCAGTTCAAATGGCGCCAGCAGGAAGCAAGAAAATCAGGGACCAAGGGATAGTGAGAGCGCAAGGAATCCCCCCTCTCTTGCTTCTCCTGAGTCTTTTTGCTATTTTCCAACGACGTATCGGCCTTCATTGTCCATTTGAAGAGGAACACAGCATGAGCGCAACGGCGAAACTCACTCAGGTACGCTCGACCGCAATCTCTCAGAACACAATTCTTTCGCAATCCTTTTGGATAGCCGCCTTTGCAGGGGCGACAGCGCTCGGTGCCAGGTTGGAGATCCCGCATGATCCCGTCCCCTACACCCTGCAAACACTTGTCGTTTTGCTGTCAGGAGCGTTCCTGGGTGCCCGAAATGGTGCTTTCAGTCAGCTGCTCTATCTGGCCGCAGGCATTGCGGGGGCGCCCGTGTTTGCCGGTGGAGCTTTCGGTGTGGCCAGGCTGCTTGGGCCGACCGGGGGATATCTGCTTGCGTTCCCCGCCGCTGCTGCGCTGACCGGCTTTCTTATTCAGAAACATTCCTCCCTCATCTGGTCATTCCTCGCCATGGCTGCCGGATTGGTCGTGATCTTCACCTCCGGCGCGCTGCAACTCTCCGCAATGTATTTTCACAACCTGCGTTCATCGATTTCTGCCGGATTTCTGATCTTCTCGTGGTGGGATCTGCTAAAGCTCAGTGCAGCGGCGATGATCTATCACGAGTTCTCGAAACGGTGGCCGAAATTACCTCTGTGAAGCGGGGTGGGGGAAAGTTGCACCATGCTGAACCGTGAACAGACTACCGCTCAAACCCCAGACAATCCACCCACCGGCGGAATAATTCCGTTGTAGCCCGCACATCTCCGAGGCAGTACTCTGCGATTTTTTTGTGGCGGCCATCTTCAAAAAGCCTGCCGAGGTCCAGCCCCGTGACGCCGTTGCCCTTGGGGCTCTTGATGCCGAACGCCTTGCAGTAGAAATCCAGGCTGAATTTCCGGCAGGCGCCATAGAACGTGAGCTGCTCCATCAGGTCGCAGTGCTCGCTCCAGGTGTAACGATACGGCATCAGATTCCGTGATGGCTTGATCCCAAGCGCGGCGGACCGGAGCAGAAGAAAAGGGCAGTCAAACGACCGACCGTTAAACGTGATGAACTGGGCATACCGCGCGATCGTCTTCCAGAATTCCCTGAGCATCTCCTCCTCATTGCACGGAAAGAACTCCACCAGCCCGTCGTCAGAGTAACTCGGCTTTTGATCCTGCGATTCATAGAGGACCTTTCCCTGGTTGGAATCAGGATTCAGCATGCCGATTGCGATCACCCGCGCGGTGAACGGGGTGAGGCTGAGCCGCTGGATGGCTTCAGCCTTCTCCTCGTCGGAATGCGCAAATTTCAGGAGGTACGACTGCTGCTCAGGATCGAAGCTCTCAAACGGGTAGGCGAGGGTCTCAATGTCGAACACGACTCTGTTCATGGTCTTTCTGCTCCGGGAATTGCGCCCTTTGACGCCGTATTACCCTTCGGTCTCCTCGTCAGCCGTGAAGATCTCTTTCAGCACGGTTGCGATCACATCCCATCCATACCCCTTCCGGGCGAGAAATGTGCTGACGCGATTCCGCGTTTTCATCGCGGTCTCACCGCTCTTGAGATTGTGCGTCTTCTTGATGAACTGCCTCGCCAGGGCGAGGGCGGTGGCCTGGACATCAACGCCGGCAAATGTTTCCTCGATGGCTGCATCGATGACGCTCTTGTCAACACCGAGCAGAAGCAGTTTTTTCTTGAGCAGCATCTTACCCGCCGGGCGGCCCGCGAGCGCATCGCGGATATACATACGGGCGAAGGCTCCATCGTCCAGCAATCCCGCAGTCTTGAGCGCCGTGATCGTCTGTACGATCTCCTCGTCGCCAAATTGCTTCTCCCGGAGCTTGTCGCGGATTTCCCGCTCGGTACGCGGTCGTACCGTGAGGAAGCGAAGGGCGGCTCCTTTGGCACCGACAAGCTCCTCGGCTTTCTCGAGGGCGTTGATGAGGGCGGGGGGGATCTCGTCGCCGACCCGAAGACCGAAGCGCAACAGCGTCTCAGCGCTGATGCCGACTACGAACTGACCGTCGGCGTAAACGTTCCGACGTGTCGGGTTTTTCATCTGCGGCTCGATCGCGGTGATGCGCATACAAAACCGGCGCCCGCCGGAAGATCAGGATCCCCGGCCAAGCGCCGCCTGAGAGGTGAGTGGTACCCCGAATCCTTACTTCTTCCTGGCAAGCTCCGGTTTGGCCGCAGCCATAGGTGCTGGTGCTGCCTTGGAAGGCGTTGCCGGCTGGGATGCGGCTGCCGTGCGGGCACTGTCTCCCTTTGCCTCGGGCGGCACAGCTGCATTGGTCTTCGCCACAAGGCCGAGTTTCTTGCGCGTCTCGGCATCAATTGCCCTGGCAGCTTTGTCATTCTCCTGCAGGAACTTCTTCACCGCGTCACGCCCCTGCCCGATCCGCTCCTCCTTGTAAGAGAACCAGGAACCGGACTTCACAATGATGTTCTGCTCGACGGCTGTGTCAATCAGGTCGCCAAGTTTGGAGATTCCTTCCATATAGAGAATGTCGAACTGCGCTTCCTTGAACGGCGGGGCAACTTTGTTCTTGACCACTTTTACCCGTGTTCTGTTGCCCACGATGTTCGTGCCGTCCTTGATCGCCTCGATGCGCCTCACGTCCATCCGTACGGATGCATAGAACTTCAGCGCATTGCCGCCTGTCGTGGTTTCGGGATTCCCGAACATGACGCCGATCTTCATGCGAAGCTGGTTCGTGAAGATCACCGACGTCTTGGACTTGCTGATCGCCGAGGTGAGTTTGCGCAACGCCTGGGACATCAGCCGGGCCTGGACGCCCATGCTCGGATCTCCCATCTCTCCCTCGATCTCGGCCCGCGGCGTCAGCGCTGCCACCGAGTCGATGACAATGACATCGAGAGCGCCGCTGCGTACCAACGTTTCCACGATCTCGAGCGCCTGCTCTCCGAATTCGGGCTGGGATAGGAGCAGATTGTTCACGTCCACACCGAGCTTCTTGGCGTAGTTCAAATCCAGGGCATGCTCCGCATCGATGAAGGCGGTCGTGCCACCCGCCTTCTGAGCTTCGGCAAGGATGTGAAGACAGATGGTGGTCTTGCCGGATGCCTCCGGACCAAACACCTCGATCACTCGCCCGCGGGGTATGCCCCCGATGCCCAGGGCCGCGTCAAGTGAGATGGACCCCGTGGAGATGAAGTCCACCTGTGCAATCGGGCCTTCGCCGAGCCGCATCACAGATCCCTTCCCATGCTGCTTTTCGATCTGCTCGAGCGCGATTTTCAGTGCCTGTGCTTTGGCGTCTTTCTCTTCTGACATGTATAGCCTCCTGTATATATACTTCCGTTAGCCCAATTTTCCGACAAGGGGCACAAATTTAATTTTCGTGTATTCTGAACCAGTGGGCCTTAATTCGCTTTTTACAAGCAGAATCTCATCAACGGATGTTGTTGTACCATCAAAGGTAACATTTTCCAGAAGTTTTAGCAAATTTACCTGATTTCGCCTACTTCGGACTCTCCCCAAGGTCAAGTGGGGGTGAAATTGGCGTTGTTCTGTATCAAATCCCAAGCTGGCCATGGCTGATTCAATCCCCCAGAAGAGCGAATTCAGCCTTTCATCAGGGTTTTCAATGCCAAGCCAGAGAATACGCGGGGCACGTTTGTCTGGAAAGCAGCCGGTGCCACGGTATCGGACAGTAAATGGGGGATTTGCACGTCCGATATCCGTGAGTGCGTCCACAATGGAAGGGAGAAGCTCTGAAGCGGTGTTCCCCAGAAATTTGATCGTACAATGGAGCTTCTCCTGCCGTTCCCAGGAAACATCGGCCTGCGCCTGCCGAAGCCGATCCTGGATCTCTCCTGCCTTTGATTTGACCTCGGGAGGGCTATCGAATGCGATAAAGAGCCTGAGATGTGCCATAAGCCCTTGGTGCCTACAATGGCAACGACCGGAACGAACGAAGTTCAGAGACCACAAGCAAGGTCATCATCTATCGCCACACACCTTTGGTATACGACCATCGTTCCCGATTCACGGCTACTCCATTCCCAGCACTTTTCTCCGCACAAGCTCCATCGCCGCCTGGGCGGCGCGCTCCTTCACCCGCCTTCGTCCCTCGCCAAACCTGTAAAGACGCGCAAACGTGCCTGATGCATCAGAGTAGCCAATCCATACCAGGCCGACCGGCTTTTCTACACTGCCGCCTGCTGGTCCAGCAATACCGGTCGTTGACAGACCGATGTCCGTTCCCGACCTCTGTCGAACGCCGACGGCCATTGCCTCTGCCACCTCCTGACTCACTGCCCCGACACGCGCCAGGAGATCTTCGGGCACTCCGAGCAGCTCGGTCTTTGACCGATTGCTGTAGGTGACCAAAGCACGCTCAAGATAGCGGGAGCTGCCGCTCACATCCGTGATTTTGTCGGCGATGAGGCCGCCGGTGCAGGATTCCGCGATGGCGATCGTGAGCTTCCGCTCGGCAAGGAATCCACCAAGGACATCCGCGAGTTCTTCTTCTCCCGTCCCGTAAACATACTGTCCCACCTTCGCGCGGATCTTTGCCTCGACAGTCTGCATACGGTGATCAGCGGCTCCGGCATTCGTGTCGTCAAGACTGATCCGCAAGCGGACCCCGGTCGGTGAGGGGAGATATGCGAGCCGAGTGCCTTCAAGAAAGAGATTCACATCGCCAAGTTGTGCGGCGAGCATGCTCTCCGTTGCGCCGGTGGTGCGGAGGGTGAGGTGCCGGATGATAGAGCCGGTGACTTTCGACTTCAGAAAAGGAACGATCGTGCGGTCGACCATCTCCTTCATTTCGTAGGGTACGCCGGGGAGGACCATGAAATACTTCCCATTCTCATCGAACAGAATACCCGCCGCAGTTCCCACCGGATTCGGAATGACATTCGCCTTTTCCGGGAACATCGTCTGCTCTTCGGCTGTCGGTCCCCAGCGTGTGCCGCGTTTTGAGAGAAGCGTCTGGATGCTCTCCCGCAAGTCCTGCCTGGAGATCAACCCTGTGTTGAAGAATTCGCAGACGGCTTTTTTCGTGATGTCGTCATGCGTGGGGCCCAGGCCACCGGTAACGATCACGACCTGGTACGACGACCAGCTCTCGTGGAATGCCTGCAGAATGGCATTCATGTCGTCCCCGATTGTCAGCATTCTCTCGACGCTAACCCCAACGAAATTCAGCTGTTCGGCGATGTATGCCTGGTTTGTATTGATGATCTGGCCGATCAACAGCTCGTCACCGATCGTTATGATCGCGGAGTTCATGGATGCAGTACCGAAAGTAAGAGCAGAACCAGCCTGGTGCCGACGTTTGCGTAGATCCCGGCGATGACATCGTCCAGCATGATCCCCCAACCGTTGGGAACGTTTTCAATCTGCCGGGCAGGCGGAGGCTTCAAGACATCAAACAGCCGGAACAGCACGAACGATGCAATGACCGTTGTCAGATTCAAAGGGAGGAAGAAAAGAGAGACCCACATGCCGACGATCTCATCAATAACAACGATGGAAGGATCCGGTTCCCGGTGTGGCTCCGGTTGGAAGAGAGCTTTCGTGGCTGCCGCGCTTCTGGTAAGACGGTGTCCTTCTACCGCAGCAACCCTGGCCGACGTGAACACCCCGGCCAGAAGGCCTGTCGCGATGAAGGGCAAGGAAACCAGCGGGTTCTCAAACGCCGGAACGAACACCACGGCGCATCCAAGGAGTGCACCGAATGTCCCGGAGGCCCATGGGATATAGCCAACAAACAGCCCCGTAGCGACAAGCCTGGTCATGAAGGAAACATGGGGGTGCTCCGGCTCTGGTTCACTCGGCCGGTCTGATGCTTTCATAGAGGGCTCGCAGGAACTTCCGGTTATCGAACAGATACGCGATGCCGGTTCCAACGGTGGAGAGCGTGACGAGCAACATCATGCCGAACAAGACCTGATGATGCATGAGGGCATCGATCCAGGATCCAAAATCGGCATAGACCGTGGGAATGCTTCTGGCAACATAGAGGATCAGGATGTAGTAGATCACGACAAACTCGCCGAATGTCTTGGCCTGAGCTCCCCGCGAGGTCACGATCGGCTCGTCTTTATATTCGGCGTAGCTTCGAAGGCCGGTGATGAGGAAATCGCGAACGATGACGATCCAGACCATCCAGCCATCGACAAGCCCGAGGGCGACATAGGAGAGCAACGCTGCAGACGAGAGGATCTTGTCTGCAAGGGGATCGAGGAATTTTCCCCATCGGGAGACGTATCCCATTTTGCGGGCAATCCAACCGTCGTACCAGTCGGTCAGCGCCGCGATGACGAAGACAGCGAGGGACAATTGCATGTAGACCGGGGAGCCCGACAGCAATAGAACCACAAACACGGGCGTCAGGACGATCCGGAGGAGGGTCAGCTGGTTCGGCAGATTAAGCTGTAGTTCAAGCTTCGGCATGGAATAAAAAAGCCATCAGCAGTGATGGCTTCCAGACGTCTGTGACAGCGAACGCAAGGTCGCTCCGGAGGGGAACGCGAGCGACTCAGGCGACTTTCGTTACCTTGTTCGACTTGATGCAGGTCGTGCAGACGGTCATCCGCTTAGTCCGGCCATTCACACGAGCACGTACTTCCTGGAGATTGGGATTCCATCTCCGGCGAGTCAGGTTGTGTGCGTGGCTGATGTTGTTGCCGTAGACGGGTTTTTTTCCGCAGATTTCACAAACTCGTGCCATACTGGTACCGTTCTTTCTTCGTTTCAGATGTCGGAAAATCTGGCAAGCGTCACAATATAGAAAAAAAGAGGCACTTCCGCAACCCGAATGGATTGAAATTTACGCTCCCTTTGCGTATCCTACGTGATGATCGTTCTTGGAATCGAAACGTCGTGCGATGAGACCTCAGCCGCAGTGATTTCTGACGGGATTGTGAAATCCAACGTGATCTCGTCCCAGCTGGTGCATCAGAAATATGGCGGCGTGGTGCCGGAATTGGCCTCCAGGGCGCATCAGCGGTTGATCATCCAGGTCGTAGAAGAAGCGCTCGCCAGAGCCGGGGTGGGGAAGGAGGATCTCGGCGGCATCGCGGCAACGTACGGACCGGGGCTTGCCGGCGCTCTGCTGGTGGGATTGAATTTCGGGAAAGCGCTTGCCTACGCGCTGCATATTCCCTTCATTGGGGTAAACCACATGGAAGGGCACCTGTACTCCAATTTCCTTGGGGAAGAGAAGCCGTCATTTCCGATCCTCTCGCTGGTCGTTTCCGGCGGACACACCATGCTGGTATACGCCGTGTCGGAATTTCAGCACAAGGTTCTGGGCCAGACACGCGATGACGCGGCAGGGGAAGCATTCGACAAAGTCTCGAAAATGCTCGGTCTGGGCTACCCCGGCGGGCCGGCGATTGACCGGCAGGCCCGGCAAGGAGATCCGAAAGCCATCCGTTTTCCCCGTTCATTCCTTGAGGAAGATTCGTTTGATTTCAGTTTCAGCGGTGTGAAGACCGCCGTGCTCTACTACTTGCGCGACCATCGGCTGAATGCACAGATGAGCACAATCGGTGCCGGACCACTTGCCGACGTTTGTGCCGGATTCCAGGCCTCCGTTGTCGATGTGCTCGTGACCAAGACCATGCGCGCTGCCCGGGCAATGAAGGTGCGAGATGTGTGCATGGCCGGAGGTGTTTCGGCAAATTCCGAATTGAGGCGGCGGCTGGGAGAGGAAGCACGGGCAGGCGGCTTCAGGCTCTTTTATCCTTCTCTGGAATATTGCATGGACAACGGTGCGATGATCGCATACGTGGGATGGCTCCGGTTGCGGCAGGGGGTTGAATCGGGGATGGAACTCGCGGCCGTGCCGAATCTTGAATTGGAGTAACAGACATGAATATCATCTGATGCCGAGGCTTTTCAGGCGGTTGAGATTGCCGCTCACCGTGGTGGGCGTGATGCTTCTCGGAGCTTTGCTCTGGCTGGGGTATGTGTTCTACGGCCCGAACTCCTTTGAGGGAGCTTCCGAGAAGGTCTTTTATGTGTCGAGAGGGCAGTCGTTCTCCACCATCGTAGACTCGCTTGCCTCCGGGGGCATCATCCGTGACCGGGGGCTCTTTGTATTCGTTGCGAAGCTGCATGGAGGGATCTCGCGTTTGCAGGTGGGTAAGTACATGTTCCATAGCGGAGTCTCGAACTCCGAGATTTTCCTGGCCATGCGGAGTGGGCGCGGGGGTATACCGATCCAGGTGACGATTCCGGAGGGGCTCACAGCGAGGGCACAAGCGAGGCTCTTGAACCGGCAGGTGGGGATCGACTCCGCGAAATACATGCGCCTGGTCACCGATAAGTCGTTCACGCAATCCCTGGGCGTGGAAGCGGCCTCGCTGGAAGGGTACCTCTTCCCGGAGACGTATGTGTTCACCTGGCAGCAGGACGAAAAGGAAATTGTCAAGAGACTGGTCGGGCAGTTTATGCATTTCTATGCCGATTCGCTCCGTGAGCGCGAGCGGGAGCTCGGATGGACCACGGAGCAAGTGCTGACCCTGGCATCTATCGTCGAGGGAGAGTCGCGGGTGAAGGACGAGCGGCCGGTCATTGCGGGTGTTTACCGGAACCGGTTGCGGAAGGGAATGCTGCTCGAGGCAGACCCGACGATCCAGTATGTTCTTGAGCCGGGGCCGAGGCGGTTGCTGTACTCCGATCTGAAACTCGACAGTCCATACAACACCTACCGGCATCGGGGGTTGCCGCCGGGTCCGGTCAATAACCCGGGGCTGGCTTCAATTCTTGCTGCGCTTTACCCGGCCGAGCATAACTACTACTTTTTCGTTGCAAACGGTACGGGGGGGCACTGGTTCTCGACGACGTTTGACGAGCACAAGCGGATGGTGCGGATGGCGCGCCATCGGCGGGCGCTGTCACAAGCCGGGAACGGTGCAAAGTCCGGGCATTCGGACATAGCGCGGGCGCAGCAATAATCAGAAAACACAGGCGGAACTCATCCCCTCGGTCCGGCTGTGCGAGAACTCTGAACGCCGGGGGACACCTTCGAAAGCTCGGCAGAATGATTCCCTCGATCCGTTCCACTCCCTTCGTCCATTTTCCCATTGTACTGGCTGCGCTTGTGTTCGTCACCTGCGCCGGGCAAATCCCTCCCCCGGGCGGCCCGGTTGATGCCGTGCCTCCCGAGGTCGTCCAAACGATGCCCGATACCAACGCCGTCCATGTTGCGACGCACAGCATCGAGCTGGAGTTCAGCAAGTACGTGGACCGCCGCAGCTTCGAGGAATCCATCTTCATTTCCCCCTATCTTGGCGATCTGGAATTCGACTGGAGCGGAACAAGCGTGACGGTGAAATTCACACAAGCCCTTCGTCGGAACACCACCTATGTGGTGAACATCGGGACAGATGTAAAAGACCTGCGTGTAGGAAACAGGATGGCCAGGGGCTTTACACTCGCCTTTGCAACCGGTGATGCCCTTGACCGGGGCGCGATCAGCGGCAGAGTGTACGATGAGAAGCCGGAGGGGGTGATGATCTTCGCCTATGCCCTCGATGGAATCAATCCCGATACGCTTGACCCGGAGAGAACCCGGCCGGACTATATTATGCAGACCGGAAAGGGTGGGTTTTATTCGCTTTCGCATCTCGGATACAACACCTATCGCATTGTTGCAGTCCGGGATCAATACAGAAACCTCATTTATGACAAACAGACGGATCAATACGGCGTCACGACGGGAGATATCGCCCTGACCCCTCAACATCCGGAACTCCATGACGTCAACTTCCGGTTGTCCGAAGAGGATACCACGCATCCGTTTCTCACCGCTGTTCGGGCTCTCGACCGCAGGCACATTGTTGTCGGCTTCAGCGAACCGATTGATTCACTCTCATTCGATCGCGGGAAGTTTACAGTTCTGGATACGCTCTCCCGAAGAAGTCTCCCCGTTGCCGTGTCATATCGGGATCCCGGTACGCCTTCGAGCGCCGGGATCGTCATAGCGACGGGAATGGATAGCGGTGCCACGTACCGGCTCACTGTTCGCAACATCTCGGATCGGGCAGGGAACATGATTGACACGCTCCATGCGTCGGAAGAGTTTCCGGGAAGCGGCCAGCCGGACACGCTGAAGCCGCGCATGGTCGTTTCGGTAAACGATAGTACCAGGGGGGTTTCCCCCGACCGTCCTCTTCGCCTGACATTCTCCGAGCCTGTGGACACCATTCCTCTGGCGCACGCTGTGACGCTGAGCGACACCGGAAAAAGAAGCCTGAATGCGGAGATGCGCTGGCTTTCTCCGGTCGAGTTGATCCTTCGGCCGGGCGCGGAGCTGCAGTTCAATACGTGGTATCGGCTCCGGGTGGTGATGGATTCGGTAAGAGATCTGGAGGGAATCTCATACAAGGATTCCACGACGGTCGTCCGGTTCCAGACGCTCGACCTGAGAACAACGGGGACAATCGAAGGATCGGTCACTGATGCTCGCACGGGAGTCGGCCCGATCGTGATCACTGCCGCAGGCGTTGATGCGACCGAAGTGCGGCGGAAGTCTCTCACCTTGCCCGGCCCGGGGTCGTTTCTCCTGGAACGGCTTCCGGAAGGAAGGTACGCGCTCAGCGCGTACCGGGATGCCGACAGCTCGGGGACGTACAGCTACGGATTGCCGTTCCCGTTCAAACCATCAGAGCGGTTTGCTGTCTATCAGGACTCTGTGAAGGTGCGGGCCCGGTGGGGCGTGCAGGGAGTGGGAATTCAGTTGAAGTAGGAGCCTACCCGGATATCCGGCGGCAGTGTGGCCGGGGTGGGAGCGGGAGCGCATTACCAATTCCGGGTGCCCCAAGGTCTATTTTTCCACCTCAGGCTCCGCTGGCACCTTCTGCGGAGGCGGCGTCTGCTTGTATACGCGCTCAGGGACCGGCCACGCATCCTGAAAGCCATGGCTTGACGCAAGCTTCGCAAAGCGATCGGCCTCAACGCGGCTCTGGAAATTTCCGGCCCGTACCTTGTACGATGGCGGGTCGTACTCTATATAGATCCACTCTCCCGGGAATAGACCTTCGGCCTCCGTCTTTTTCGCGTTTGCTTCATCAATACTGGTAGTCGCCATCAACTGTACGCGGAAGCCGGCAACCAGTTCCAATCCCGGGGCGGTGGCCGGCCCGAGTGCTGTTGTATCAGGTACATCCTCCGTTTCCGTCCCGGTGAGGCCGGGTTTTCGGCCAGGGTCTGGATCGTAATCGGAAGGTCTGAACTCCGCCTCGTATTTCTTCAGCTCCTCATCGGTTCCCGCTGACGGCTTCGCCGTTTCCTTCGGCCCTGCGCATCCCGCCAGGATGCCCATGGCCATCGCGATAATGAAGGCCCGTGTGCTCATCTTTTCAGCTGGACGACCCATGCGTCTCTGTATTCTGATGGAAAGCCGGATTTCATCTTCTGTCGAAACGCCATTGCCTGCTCCCGGTTTTCAAAGAAACCTATCCTGATCTGGTACAGGCCCAGCCGCGTATTGTAGTCGTTCAGGACCGGGAGATGGTATCGCTCCCGGGCAAGCGCCTGGATGCGGCTGGCGTTGCGTGAGTCCTTGAACGCGCCGATTTGAACCATGAACTTGATCTGGCGCTCCCGCGGGTACTCGGCGGTCCCGGTATGATCACCCTCGCTCATGGTCTTGACGGTATCGATCCGGGTTTCGAACCTGAGCTTCTGTTGCGTCTGTTCTGTGGTCGGGGTGGTGGAGGGAGGGAGCGATTCACGGGTCTCTTCCGATGAGCCGCAGCCGTACAGAGCCAGCACCACCCAGGCAGCCGGCAGGCAAGAGGCCAGTCGTTTCATGGTGATATCTCCCGGACGTTCCCGTCGGAGTTTCCAACAATTGTAACACTCGCACTTGCGCCGATCCGCGATGCGCCCGCGGCGACCATGGCAAGCGCATCCTGCCGGGTGCGGATTCCTCCGGCAGCCTTCACGCCCATCTCCGTCCCCACGGTGCGCCGCATCAGGGCCACGTCAGCGGCCGTGGCGCCGGCCTTGCTGAATCCGGTTGAGGTCTTCACGTAGTCCGCTCCGGCTTTTTTTGCCAGCAGGCACGCGCGTGTTTTCTCCTCGTCGGTCAGCAACGCGGTCTCAATGATCACCTTGCAGAGTGCTCCTCCGCGATGTGCGGCGTTGCTTACGGAACGGATGTCGTCCGCGACGAATCGGTCCTCCCGGGCCTTCAACATGCCAACATTGATCACCACGTCGATCTCGCGTGCACCGTCACTCACTGCCTGCTCGGTTTCATATGTCTTTGCCGATGTCGTGCTGGCGCCAAGCGGGAAACCGACCACAGTGCAGACTGCGATGCCTGAATGTAGCAATGTCTTGGCACAGAGGGTGACATGGCACGGATTGACGCAGACCGAGGCGAAGTGATACCGGAGTGCATCGTCGCAGAGCGCTGTCACTTCATCCGGCGTGGCTTCGGGCTTCAACAGGGTATGGTCGATCATCCCCGCGAGCGCGCGGTCAAAGTGATCCATGATATCTCAATATAGCCGAATGGATGGAAGAAGCAACATTTGTCCTCTGTTTCACTCCCACTCACACAGGGCCTCCACATACGCTGCCGATCCGTCCCGCAGCCAGCCGTCGAGCTGCGCGGGCTCCTTGAGCTGTTGCCCCCGCAATCGCGGGACGGCAACATATCGGCATTCCAGCTCGGCCAGGGCGGTCATGTCCCCCCAGAGCTTCTCGTATTGCGCGGTCGGGTAGATGTCTTCCTGCCCTTTGCCCCACCGTTTCTTCACGTCTTTGATGGTGATGTACGTCGGCATGCGTGTGGCCAGCGAGCGAACGGCCGCCGTCACCTTTTCTCCGAGTGCAAGATCTTCCCGTGTGAGTGCGAAGGCATGCAGGAGACGGTCGATGTCAATCCAGTAGGTTGCCGAATTGTAGAACGAGAGCCTGAACTCCATCTCTTCTTTGGGGAGAGCCATCCCTTCCACGAGACGAAGCTTGCCGTCCACCCGGGCCAGCCCGCCTCCCCGATCGATGATGCGGCGGGTGGTAACTTCCGTCGTGAGGGCGGCGCCGGATTCAATGTGGCAGCCGAAGATGGCAGGATCAATGTCGGCACCGAGCGTGTCGATATTGTGCATCATGAGATGCTTCAACGCGGGCCTCTCCTGAAGCAATCGGCGCAGTGTTCCGTTCCTCAGGAGGTTTGGAACCTCATACCAGTGGCCGACAGGGTGCAAGCACTGCATGGGGAGGTTCTCGGTGTAGTCGCTTCCTTCGCCCGATTGGACTGCCCATTCAATCAGGGACGAATGTAGGCTCTCCAGAACTTTCTGCGCCCGTTCGTCGAGCAGTTGTTGCGGCATCTCTTCCCAGAGGAACCGGAGATCGTGGACCATCGGGACATAGCGCAAACCGATGATGCTGCCGGGCGAAAGCACGATCGGTCCCTGATAGCCGTAATACTCGATTCGTTCAAGATATGTCTTGATCGGCTCGTGCGTCAAATAGCTGGTGGAGATGACATGCGGCACCGCTGTGGTGAACGTACGGCTGGTTTTGCGGCTCTTGGCCAGGTGTACCTCGATGAATGAACGATAGCGGCCGTCCAACCGGCAGAAAGGATTGAGTGCCTTGACCGTGCCGGCTCCTTTCGTCCACCGGCTCCCTGCGCCTCCCGCAAGCGTGACAACAGCCAGGCTGCCGGACGCAAGCGCTTCTTGGCCAATCCGGCGGTGGGTTTCCGAGAGCTCCCCGGAAGCGTCAAGCACGTCACCAGGGCCGACATCGTCGATGGTGCTGTTAACGGGAAGGCGATTCTGCGACATTCCGATCCGGCCGCTGCGAAGATCTGAGCGTATTTGCTCATGCTGGACGCGGTCAAAGCCGTAGCGGCCCAACAGGTCGCGAAGATTTTCGCCTTCGCGCTCTTTCGGGTTGTCGCTCGGCAAGATGCGGTCAAACAGCTTTTGGACGACTCCGGACAGCCCGGGGTCCACACGAACCGCCGCGCCAAAGCGGTTGAGCTCGACGCGCTGGAAGGAAGAAAGCTTGCGAGGTTCCATCCGCAGCAGTCCCGGGATCGTGAGCGTGTAGTATCCTTCCGGCATGAAGGCACTATCTCCGCAAAGGAGCTCGCACCACGTTCCCCGCTCATTGATCGCAAAATCATAGACGACCGGCTCCATGGCGAACGGTACGCCGCGCTCAAGCTCGCGTTTCGTCTCACTCAGAATGGTCTGCAGGCGGACGTGCGCTGCGGGTTTGACGGCGGGATTGAACAAGAATCCCATTCCACCGCCGGACATTCCTCCAAGCATCCAGAATCCCCAGAATCCATCGCCGAATTCTCCCGCAACCTTGTGAATGAGCGTTTCCGTGTAGAGGTTACATGCCCACGGTATGATCGTTTGGATTGGGCCGGTGAAGTTGCTATGCGTCGATCTGCCAATTGCGCGCAGGTCCCCCCGCTTGAGCTGCCGGACCACATCATCCAGGATCTTGATCGCTTCCTTCCTTCCCTGCCATTCTGCTTCTGAGCGCAAAAGGTACTTCTCGGTCACCATTTCCAGGATGGGCCCCACATCCTGTGCCATGCCGCCATGGACGAGCACCAGGCTGTCCTGCAGTTTCTCGCGCGTTTCGGGCGTGACGTCGTCATACGAGAAAATCGCGTGCGTGGGGAGGAGGCATCCGCGGCTTATGCCGAATTCGGTCTCGCCTTGAACAGCACGTGTCCCTGCGATGAGTTTGATGCCCGGCCAGATACCTCCGGAATCCTGCCAGCCTCCCCCGGAGCCGCCAAGCCATTCTCCCAGGATGGCGCGAGCGGCCACAAGCCTCCGTTCGCTTTCAGTGAGCGCACCGGTCAGGGAACGCGTCTGCCCTGTTGCGCGCATGCCGACGGCAATAATGGATGCCAGAAGGGTCGTCGACACTGCCAGGCGTGAGCCCTTGGGTATCCCGCGGACGTTTGAGACGATTTCAATACCCCGCCCCTGTCCCACGATCCTTGCCAGGAGGTCGGAGAGAGGCTGCTCAGCGCCTTCCATTCCCGGGGGAATAATGCCTGAGGCAATGACAGCAGCCTTGAGAAGACCAAGATAGTCTGCCGCAAAGTCGAAAACGTCGGCCAGCGCAGCGATCTCCAGTGAAGTGCCGAGATCCACGCTGGTCAGGCGCAAGACCGGGCGGTCAATGACCCGGAAGTAGGACTCTACCGGCGGCCGGGGTGGGAGCGAGCCGGCAGCACCGCGTATGCTGAGATCAATGGAAATATTCAGGACCCGTGCGCCTTCGGGGAAATCCATACCCAGGAAAAAAATATCGCTCCAACCGCTGTGGGTCAGGTCCATACGGACCGGGGTTCCTTCGCGCAGAACAGGGAAGAGCGCATTGCTATCCTCGCGCTGCAGCATCTCCGGCCGGATACGCAGCGGATGATCGGCCGGGTGGCCGATGCGGAACATCCACTGGTTGCCGCGGACGGAACGGACACTGGAGCGGACCTGGTCGGCGAGCGTCTGGAAGCCGATGCTTCGATACGCCGAGGCGAGGGCACTGGAGATGCTGTCGTTTGGTCCATGTGTTTCCTGGCGTTCGAGAAAGATCTCTGCCGCCTCTTCAAAACGGCGGTTCAGAAGGTGTTCGTACCCGTTGAACGGGACAAGGCCCCGCGTCGGAAAACCGGGCGTTGCCGGGAGATGGTAACGGTGGATAGCATACAGGAAGAAAAGGGCGCGAACCCGTTGGTAGAGGTTGGTGCTGTCGCGGCGGAAGTCGTCCAGCGCGGCGCATTCATGCAAAAGCGTTTCCCGTGTCGCATGCCGGCAAATGGCATCAAGGGAGCTGTCACGCACATCCGGCTCGTCCGCAGTGATGATGCGGATCAGTTCGCTCATTGTGCGGATCCTCTCATGGCGCCCCGTTCGCGCAACGCGAGCATCTCCATCAGCATCGTGATTACTTCGTCGCGGTCCACGCCGCTCAAGCCGAGCGCGAGTTGAGCGTTCAGCAGTCCGTACTTCGAACCGACGTCGTATCGCCAATCATCCTTTTCAAGGGCCAGGTACTGCTCCCGCTTTGCGAGCTCTGCCAGGGCGTCTGAGAGCGTGACTTTTTCATGCTCTCCCGCGGCGGCAAGTTGCTGTCCCAGGATATCCATGACCGACGGGGTGAGGACATGCATGCCAAAAAAGCACAGATAATATCCCGCGCGCATCCCCGATACCACCAGTTGTTGCTCGGCTTCCGTCGGGGTGGGCTTTTCAATCACCGTGTGGATGCGCAGAAGGCCCGGTCTCCCTGCCAGCCGGTGCCCGCACACTGCGCCGAAGTTGGGGAGCAGAGTCTCGCGCGTCGGATGGACAGCGGACACCGCGCATTCCTCGGCGGAAGCGACCTCCACCAAATGCTGGGCGCATCCCCGTTCGGAACGGCTGACGTACAGATGGTCGCCGACGAGATGCAGGAAGGGGTCACTGCCCACGAATTCACGCGCGCAATGAATCGCGTGCCCGTACCCGAGCGCCTGTTCCTGATAAACAAACCGCAACCGTCCCGCATGATCTCCGGCGACTTTCGCATACGGGGCCTCGTCGCCCGGATGCAGCACGATGCAAAGCTCCTCGATGCCGGCCCGGAGAGCCTCTTCCACAATGATGCCGAGGACGGATTTCTGCCTTCCGTCACGGTCGATGAGCGTCTGAAGGGGGAGCGTACGCTGCCCCTTGCCTGCCGCGGTAATCACGGCCTTTGTTATTCTCATGTCCTAGCCCTGGTGGTAGTCAGGTGGTTTTTTGAATGACAGAACCCCGGCCTCAGATCCTCATTCATGGATTCCCAATTCAAAGGCTCGCTGGTCACGCGCCGGGCCGTTATCGCTTCGAACCCCTGACCGTGAACTCGCGACCATCTCTTGTGGATTCGGGGACCCTGCAATCAGGCGTACGGACGACACCGGGCCGCTATTCCTCCAAGAAAATCTTACCCGGGTTGAGTATGCCCTTCGGATCGAAGGTACGCTTTATCTCCCGCATGAGCTTCAATTCCACGGGGGAAAGGGCGATGGACAGATACGGCTTTTGTGAGTAGCCAATCCCGTGCTCGCCCGAGATCGTTCCGCCGAGCGAGACCGTGAGATGAAAGATCTCGCGCACGGCGCCGTCGAGGTTCTTCTCCCAGGTGGCATCATCCAGCTTTTCTTTCAGGATGTTCACGTGAACATTCCCGTCGCCGGCATGGCCATAGCATATTGCCGTGATTCCGTAGCGCCGCGCGATCTCCTTCACGCCCCGGACGAGCTGCGGCAGGTTGGCCCTGGGGACCACCGTGTCCTCTTCTTTGTATGCAGAGATGGACTTCACCGATTCTCCGATGCTCCGGCGCAATGCCCAGACATCTTCCACTTTCTGTCGATCGTCCGCAAGCAACACGTCTGCCGCACCGAACTTTTCCACGACCCCGGCGATGCGCTCGATGTCGCCGGCGAGCGTCTCCTCATGAGTGCCGTCCACCTCAATCAGCAGTTGTGCCTCGGCCCCGCCGTTCGGCCACTGCTTCCCGAGTCGGATCTCGGCGGCGTGCACCGCTGCACGCTCCATGAACTCAAGAGCGGATGGTGTGATGCCTTCCTGGAAAATCGCGGACACTGCCGCGGTCGCCGCTTCGAGCGACGAGAACGGGACCAGCACCACTTTCCGGAATCGGGGGAGGGGAATCAGGCGAAAGATGATCTTTGTGATGACGGCAAGCGTTCCCTCGCTGCCGATGAGCAGCTGGGTCAGATTGTATCCGGTGACGTTCTTAAGAACGGCGGCGCCAGGTCTGATCACCTCGCCTGTCGGCAGCACGGCCTCCAGGCCAAGGACGTAGTCCTTGGTGACGCCGTATTTTACGGCGCGAGGGCCCCCCGCGCATTCCGCCAGGTTCCCACCCAGCTGACATGTGCCCCGTGATGACGGGTCTGGAGGATAGAACAACCCAAGCGGCTCAAGCTCTTCCTGGAAGCGCTGCGTGGTGACCCCGGGCTCAACAACTGCCTGGAAGTTCTGCCGGTCGATCGAGAGAATGCGGTTGAACCGGTCCATGGAGAGGCAGATGCCGCCATGGACGGGCAATGCACCCCCGGAGAGCCCCGTTCCTCCCCCCCGCGGGGTCACAGGAATGTCCGCGTTGTTCGCGAGCGCCAGGATCCGGGAGACTTCACCGGTTTCCGAAGGCCTCACAACCACCTCCGGAAGAAAACTGAGGTCTTCCGTCTCGTCGCGGCTATGCAGCAACAGCGAGTCACTGTCGCTGCTGACATACCCCTGGCCCACGATCTGTTCAAGCTGCCGGATCAGGTCCGGCGTAATGCGATGGAAGCCCATGAGTCTTGACTTAGGTCAACGGCCGGGCAGCATGATGAATTTGGCGTACTCTTTTGTACTAAGATAGGTTCGCGCGGCATCTTTCACAACCTTAGACGTCAGCGCAGCTACCAACTCATTGTACGTCAGGATTTGCCTGGGATCGATCTCGTTGTTCAGGCAGAATTCAAGCGCTGAAAGCCAGAACCCGTTCTGCTTCAGGCTGACCTCCCGCTCGCGCCATTCGGTTTCCTTGACTTTCGTGATATACGATTCGGCCACGCCGAAGTTCCTGAGGCTGTCGATCTGCTCAAACGTGGTTTTGACCAGTTCGTCAACCCGTTCCGGCGCGCAGCCGAAGGAAACAGAGAACCGATACTCCTCCCGGGGATAATGGACCGGGGATCCGCCCACGGAAACCCCGTACGTTCCTCCTTTTTCCTCGCGCAGTGCTTCGCGCAGCTTAATGCGAAGGACGCTCGCGAGCGCGGTGATGGCGTGCCGGTTCTCCCGCGACCATGTGAAGGGACCCGAGAAGATGATGCGCACCTGGGCTTTGGGCTCAATGCCCCGCATAACCGTCCTGGTCACGACCCCATCCGGCGGCCTGATGCCCACATCTCTCCACTTCTCATGTCTGCCGAGGGAGGGAAGCGTTGCCAGGTAGGTCTGGATGAGCGGCTCAATCTCTTGTTCAGTAAATGACCCAACGAAAATGAACGTGAAGTCACTGGCATCGGCGAAGCGGTCACGATAGAAGGCAAACGACTTTTTTAGATTCATTTCTTCCAGCATTGGCATGGAGAACGGCCGGCGCCGCGGATTGTGCTGTGACATGGTGACGAGAATCGTGTCATCGAATGCAGCCTCCGGCCGGGCGTTCCTGTTTTCCAGGGCGCCACGCATCTTGGCGCGGTACGACAGGAATGCCCCGCTGTCTTCCCGCGGTGCGGTGAGGTACAGGTAGATTAATTGGAACATCGTCGTGAGGTCGCGCGGAGATGCGCTTCCGCCAACCCCTTCTGCAAGCTCGCTGATCGACGGGGCGACGTTTGCGAGCTTTCCGGCCAGTTTCTTCTCGAGGGAGATCTCATCGAACGAGCCGAGCCCTCCCTCGCGAACGACCGACGTGGCGGTGATGGCCGAAATGTAGTCGCTGTCCGGCACGAGCGAGGTCCCACCCCAGCTGAATGAACTGAACACCACTTCGTCGTTCTTGAAGTCCGTCGGTTTCAGGATCACCCTCACGCCATTGGAGAGCTTCAGCTCCGTGGCTCCAAGCTCCTTCCATTCTTTCCGGTCGACGATCTTGCCGGGCGGCGGAACATTCGGGACCAGAGGCTCGGAAGACGTTTTGTCGACATACGGGGTCACGGGGGCCTTGCTCACGCTGTCGATGAGAGCGGAGAGCTCTGCTTCCGTTGGGAGCGCGATCCCTGCTCCCTGAGGTGCGCTCAGCATCAGGACGCGGTTCTGTTCCGTGACCCAGCGGTCGGCTACGTGATTGACCTCGTCCAACGTGATGCCCGGCAGAAAAGCTCTGTACATTTCGTACTCGCGGGCAATCCCGGGAGAAGGTTCCTGCACAAGGAAGTTGCGAATATATTCCGAGGCGAACGAGGAGGATTCCGTCTTGTCCTTCTCCTCGTAGGCCGCCTGCATCAGCCGGAGAGCGTCTTCCTTCTGCCGTTCCAGTTCCGTGGCGGTGAACCCGAATTTGCGGACCCGCTGTGCCTCGGTCAACATCGCGGCGAGCCCCTTTTGCACACCTCCTTCTTTCACGACCGTGGTGAGCGAATAGAATTCCTTCGTTCGCACAAAGCGGCCGTCGAGGGAGTACGCATACAGGTACGGTGGATCAGATTGGCGCGACAGCTCCTGCAGGCGGTTGGTCAGCATCTCGTTGTAGAGCCGCTCGACGATCGCCCGCCGGTAGTCACGCACCAGGGTGTCCGATTCCACGTCGTGCTTGAAATTCAAGCTGACCTCGGTCGTGGTTTCTTCCGGATCGGTCGCAATGGCGAAGAGGGTTTCCTGGTTTTCCGGGACGGAATACAGCGGACGCTTGCGTTCTGAGGTGCGCGCCGGTACGGCCGAGAAATGCTTCTTGATCAGTGCCTCAATTTGGCCTTTATCGAAGTCGCCGACCGCAACCACTGCCATCAAATCAGGCCGGTACCAGTCGCTGTAGAACCGGCGCAGGGTGTCATGCTTGAAGCTCTCAAGAATCTCTTTCTTGCCGATCGGGAGCCGCACAGCATAGCGCGAATTCCTGAAGACGACGGGAAACTGCTTGTCACGGATCCGCGCCCCCGCCCCCCGGCCGAGCCGCCATTCCTCAATAATGACCCCGCGTTCCTTGTCAATCTCCTCATCATCGAAACTCACCAGGTGAGCCCAATCCTCAAGGATGTCGAATCCCTTGTTCATGATGGAGGGGGTATCCGTCGGGACCTGGAGCATGTAGACCGTCTCGTCGAAGCTGGTATACGCATTCAGATCCGCCCCGAACCGCACGCCGACGGACTCCAGAAAGTTGACCAACTCCTGCTTGGGGAAATTCTTCGTGCCGTTGAACGCCATGTGTTCGACGAAGTGCGCAAGCCCTTGCTGATTGTCATCCTCGAGCACGGAGCCGGCGTTGACCACCAGCCGGAGCTCCGCACGCTTCTCCGGTTTCTGGTTCGCACGGATGTAATAGGTGATGCCGTTGGGGAGCCGGCCTCTGGTAATGGTGGTATCCAGGGGTAGGGGAGCATACAGGGCCTGGGCATCTTTGGGAGATGGTGGTGCAGGCGGCTGTGCGGGAACCTGTGCTATTGCGGAGACACATGCCAGCGTTGCGGAGAAAACGGGGAGTAGGAGTCTTTGTTTCATCGTTCTCCTCTGGGTCATGCCTCGGCAGTCAAGTGCGCGAGGCTGGTACGGAGCTTCTCAAGGCTTGTCTCGAGATTTGTCTGTTTTGCGCGCTCTCGCTGCACAACGTCCCCTGGTGCGCGCTGAACAAAGTTCTGGTTTGTCAGTTTGCCCCTGATGCCGTCCAGCAGCGCGTTGATGCGGTCGATCTCCCTTTGCAGCCTTGCTTTCTCAAGGTTGATGTCGATAATGCCTTCCAGAGGGACAAAGAATTCTGAACCGTCCACCACTGCACTGGCGGAAAGGTGGGGGCGCCCGCCCTCCTGAATGAATGTAAGGGAATCAACCCGGGCCAGCCGCTGCAAATACCCTTCGTATTGCCTGATCGTCTCTTCGGGATGCTGCGGGCTGGTCCTCATGACGAGCGGGACTTCTTTCGAGGGAGGAATTCCCATCTCCCCCCGGATCCCCCGGAGGGCTTCGATGCCCTTTTGCACGAAATCCATCTGACGTTCAACATCGGTGTTGATCTGCGTTCTGTCCGGACGCACAAGCTGGCACCGCATGATGGTCTCGCCCGGCAGCCGCTTTCTGACGTTCTGCCAGAGCTCTTCCGTGACAAACGGCATAAGAGGGTGGAGGATGCGAAGCGCTGCATCGAAGACGTCGATCGCCCGGCTGACCACCGCCCGCTTGACGGCGATCGTCTCGTTGCCGTAGAGGCGTGACTTGATCATTTCGAGATACCAGTCACAGAAGTCGTGCCATAGGAAATCGTAGATGGACTTGGAGATCTTGTTGATCTCATACTCTTCCAGAGCGGCATTCAGCTCGATGAGCGTGGAATGGAGCCGTGAGAGAATCCACCGGTCGGCCAGATCAAGAAAGTCCATGTTGAATTCCCCCAGGCCTGGGGCTTCACCGGTCTGATCCCGGTTCATCAGCAAAAAGCGCCCGGCATTCCAGATCTTATTCGCGAAGTTCCTCCCGAGCTCATTCTTCTCCCGGGAATACAGAATATCCTGGCCGAGCGGCGCGAGGTAGAGGATCGTGAAGCGCACGGCATCGGCGCCGTATTCGGAGATCAGGTCCAACGGCTCCGGGGAGTTGCCCAGCGACTTGGACATCTTGCGTCCTTTGTCGTCCCGAACGAGGCTGGTGAAATAGACGTCCTTGAAAGGAATGTTGTCTTCGAGGCGGGCACTTCCCGTGAATGACGGCCCGAATTTCAATCCGGCCATGATCATCCGCGCCACCCAGAAGAAAATAATGTCGGGGGCGGTGACAAGCGTGTCAGTGGGATAGAAATACTTCAGGTCTGCAGCCTTGCCGTACTTCTCTTGCTCGGGCCAGTCATGGACGGAGAACGGCCAGAGCCATGAAGAAAACCATGTGTCGAGCACATCCTCGTCTTGGCGGAGGCTCTTGCCGCCGCAGTGCGGGCACTGGTCCGGTGTCGAGCGGCTGACGAGCGGCTCCTTGCATGCGGAGGTGACCTGGTTCTCGCAATACCAGACCGGAATGCGGTGTCCCCACCAGAGCTGACGCGAGATACACCAGTCGCGAATGTTGGTCATCCAGTGCTGGTAGACCTTCACCCACCGATCCGGATAGAACTTTATCGCGCCGCTTGCGACCACAGTGAGCGCGGGCTCTGCCAGCGGTTTCATTCGTACGAACCACTGGTCCGAAAGAAAAGGCTCAATGATCGTGTTGCAGCGGTAGCAATGTCCGACATTGTTGGTATAGTCTTTCGCCTCAGCAAGCAGCGTGAGCCGTTCGAGATCGGAGATCACCAGTTTGCGTGCTTCGAAACGGTCCAACCCCTGATATCGCGGGGGGACGTTCTCGTTCAGGCGCGCGGAGATATCGAAAATGCTGATTTGCGGCAGATGGTGCCGCTGCCCGATCCAGTAGTCGTTCGGGTCGTGGGCGGGCGTCACTTTGACCATGCCGGTGCCAAAGGCAGGGTCGACGAAATCATCGGCGATGATCGGAATCTCGCGGTCGGTCAGCGGGAGCAGGGCCACCTGGCCGATGAGTGCGCGAAAACGCTCGTCCTGTGGATTGACTGCGACGGCCGCATCGCCAAGCATGGTCTCGGGGCGGGTTGTGGCAACGGTGAGATACGCCGGATTGTTGCCCGTCCCGCCGCCCTTCATCGGATAGCGGATATAGTAGAGCTTCCCTTGATGCTCTGTGAAGTTCACCTCATCGTCGCTGATCGCCGTGTGGTCCTTCGGGCACCAGTTCACGATGTATTTTCCCCGGTAGATCAGCCCTTCTTCGTAAAGCCGGACAAACACCTCCCGAACCGCGGCCGAGAGGCTTTCGTCCATCGTGAACTTTTCGCGCTCCCAGTCGCACGACGTGCCAAGGGTTCGGAGCTGCTTGATGATGACGCCGCCGTACTGTTTCTTCCAAGCCCAGACCCTCTCCACGAACTTTTCCCGTCCCAGGTCATGCCGCGTCTTCCCTTCATGGGAAAGCGAGCGCTCAACGACGTGCTGGGTGGCGATGCCCGCGTGGTCCATGCCGGGAATCCAGCATGCCTCGAATCCGGTCATGCGTTTGAAGCGGATGAATGCGTCCTGCAACGTGTTGTTCAGGATGTGCCCCATGTGGAGCACGCCCGTGACGTTGGGAGGGGGAATGACGATGGTGTACGGTCTCTTCAGCGGGTTCACCTCGGCATGGAAGAACTGGTTCTCTTCCCAATAGGAATACCACTTCTTCTCCACCTCGGCGGGAGAATACACCTTTGCTAGGGGTGAATCCGGTTGTGTTTCGGACACGAAAACGCTCCTCGGTTGCTGCTGTGAACGGAGAGCGTCCTGCGGGTAGGTCAGTGGATGAAGAACCGTCGCTCCACGCTGCTGCTGTTGCCGACTCGGTCTTTCAGACGGATCGTCAAGAGATGAGAGCCACGTTCAAGGGAGTCGCTCGCCTGATACTGTACCCTGCGGTGCTCGCCGTCGATTTCTGGAATAGCAACGTTCCCATCAATGTACATCTTTAGGTCGTCATATTCAATTCCAGAGCCGCTGTCCGACACCCGAAACGCCACGGCAGGCCGCCGGGACGATCCGGTCGAGATTTGGAGCCGGCCGACGGACGGGGGAGAATCGTCCACCTCGAGAGAGAGTTCACCCAACGTCCGCGTGATCTTCCCCCGGAACATGATCCCGGGTCCCGTCGGCTTGGAAGCCAGCAGGTCCCGGCTGCTTCTGCCCCGGAAATAGAGCCCTTGATGCTGTATGCCGGGATCGCCGGCTACTGATACTTGAAGACCTTCTCCAAGGACCGTCTGAAGAGGCAACAGAGTGTACGCGGTCTCTCCATCGTCTGCCTCTTTCTCTATTTCCATGAATATCGAGGAGTACGCGGCAAGCGAATCATACGTGATCACGAGCCTTCCATCGTCCGCGGTGAACGAGCCGGACCTGCCCGGTACGATCGGGTAGAGGTTGAATTGATCGAACGCGGAAGAGCGGCGGCCGTTGACCTCGGCATCGGCCGAGATCCGTCTCAGCCCGGCGAATGCATCGGCTGGCCTGAAGGACCCGACGTAGGTGTCGATATCCGTAGGTTCCATGGTGATCGTCCGGCGCTCATGTCCTTCATCGACTGCCACCGAAGGAGGCATGGTGAACATTCCGGATGTCTTGGCCACGACGCGCACGAAGCCGTTCCCCAGCGTGTGTTCAAGTCCAAACGATTGGCCGACGGAGGAGGGCTTCCGGACAAAATGGAATTGCGGGATGGATTTCGTCCCCCAAACGTTCTGGGCGACGATCTTTACGACATCGTACGTTCCCGGAGGCAGGGGCACACGGACGAGGGTTCCCTCGTTGCCGCGTTGCGGGATGATGGTGTGCAAGGACCATCCGGTGATCCCTTCGCGGGCGGTGCTTACGAGGATCCGATCAACGGTGGAAAGACTCGAGAATCGCAGGGCAAGTTCAGGCCCCGTCGATTCCATTTGAAAGTCGGGAGGGTGGTTGAAAACCAGGGCGCCGCTTACTTCCGACTGGTTTCCTGCGATGTCTTCACACACGATCCGGAACGCATGCCGCCCTTCGGAAAAGTCCTTGCTGTTGATCACGCCTTCATCGGGAGGGCCGCCCCGCCGGAATGGATGCGGGCCGGATCCTTCAGCATAGAGCCTTTCGAACCGTCCCTGGCCGCGGTCAAGCAAGTTCCAGTCATAATACAAACCGATCTGGTGAGCATCTTTCATGGGGGCTCGTTCCAGGCGCACAGAATAGACCGATCGGTCGTCAATGTAAAGTGTGTTGCGGTAGATGCCCCGTCGGAATCGGCACCCTTCGGTGCGGTCGCGGACGCTGACGGCAAATCCGGCGCGTCCCGTAATATTCACAGTTTCTGAAATTCTGTAATGGTCCGGTCCAACGGTATGTGCCTGATAGACCTGGGTTTCCCATCCCCCATGCACGCGTGATTGCTCGCCAAGCGGGGCAATGGCCACCTTGCTTACCGCCGGCGCTATCCCGTCGGGCACGCGAAGATGCTCGGCGAGCTGCGGGTTCACCGCTTCAAGGTTCTCATCCCTGATCTCGAAATGAAGGTGGGGAGAGCCGATCCCGGTGTCACCCGTGTAAGCGATGACTTCGCCTTTACGAACCGGGAACTCTTCGGGGCTGCACTCGATGTCGACGGGGTAACGCTCAAGCCGGCGTTGTTCCCGTTCTGCCCGGGCGTTGATCGCCGGAGCAAATCTGCTCAGGTGCGCGTAGGCGGTCGAGTAGCCATCCCGGTGGCGCACGAAGAGCATTTTGCCATATCCAGTCGGCCCGATGTGAATGCGGGAGACATAGCCATCGCGTGAGGCGAAGACCCGGTACCCGGTGCGGTCTCCGGTGCTGATGTCGATGCCGCCATGGAAGTGCACGGTGCGGAACTCGGCGAACGTCGATGTAACGGTCGTTCCTGCATCCGTGGGCCAGATGTAGTCGGAGAAATCTGTCCGGATGGAATCCGTGGGGAGCGGGGCGGCAGCGGCCGCGCGCATCCCCGGATATGACGGAAGAAATGCCGGTTCAAATGGAAGGAAACAAAACACAAAACAAAGACCCAGTACAACACCTACCGCACGTCCCATATTTCTCCTCACGCTCCCCCTACGCCTGCTTTGCCAGTTGGTCGGCGATTGTTGGTTGAAGCGGGGTAACGACCCGCTGCATGTTATGCGAGATGATCTCCCGCGCCAGCGTCAGATACGCGGCAGCGCCGCGCGAATTCACGCTGTACAGCACTGCCGGCTTTCCGAAGAAGCTTGCCTCGCTGAGCGCCGTGTTTTTCGGGATAATCGTCTCGAGCATATGCTTTCCGTACTTCGCGCTCAGTTCCCGCATCGTGATATCGGTGACGCGGGTGTTCGGCTCATGCATCGTCAGAAGTATCCCCTCCACTTCAATATTGCGCTTGGCGATCTCGTTGATCCAGCCAAGGTATGAGAACAGTTTGTCCACCGCGTCGAGCCCGAAGTGTCCGGGCTTGACCGGCATGAGCACGGAATCCGACGCCGCGAGGGCATTGGTGCACATGCCGCGCAGGACCGGCGGACAGTCCAGGATCACATAGTCATATTCGCGCGAGACGCTCCGCAATGCGTTACGCAGCATGGATCGGTCGTCCGCCAACCGCTGGATGCGTTCCTCCATCTGGATATTCTGCACGTTGCACGGGACGAAGTCGAGATACTTGAGCTCGGTCCTGTGGATGGCGTGTGTGAACCCCGTAATGAAATTGAAAACCTCATACAGGCCCGCGTTGATCGTCCCGCCGGTAAACCCGAGCGAGATGGCCGATGCCCCGAAGGTGTCCATGTCGATGAGCAGTGTGCGCTGCTCCGCGACAGCGAGGCTTGCGGCAAGATTGACGGCAGTGGTCGTTTTGCCCACGCCGCCTTTGGGGAGCGCTATGGAAATGACTTTGGCCATGATTACCTGTGGTGAACGGTTGTGGAAGAGCTCTCCACGCCAACATGCAGGACTCCGACAGACTCTAACGCCGCTTCCATCTCGTCTCCGGGTATCACTTGCCCAACGCCTTCCGGTGTGCCGGTGAAGATCAGGTCACCCTCTTCAAGCGTGAAGATCGATGAAAGATAAGAGACGATATGATCAACGCGGAAAATCATATGCGCAGTGCTTGAACATTGCCGCAGCACGCCGTTGACCTTGAGTGACAATTTGAGTGCGTGTGGATCCGGCACGAAACGCTTATCCATGAAGGCGGAGACCGGCGCCGAAGTATCGAACCCCTTGGCTACACTCCAGGGGAGCCCCTTCTTCTTTGCCTCCGCTTGGACGTCACGAAGCGTCATGTCAAGGCCGACGGCATATCCGGAAACATGATCGTAGGCCCTCTCTCGGGGGATGTTCTTCCCTTCCTTGCCGATCAGGACCACCATCTCCACTTCATGATGAAGCTCGCGGGACAGAGGAGGGATGATAACACGAGAACCGGAACCGATAACCGCTGTGGACGGCTTGATGAACACCACCGGGTTCTCCGGGACTTCAGCGTTCATCTCTTTTGCGTGCGCAGGATAATTGCGACCGAGACACAAACACTTCCCGACGTTCACAAACCTTTGTGAGTCCGTGAATGTCACCTTTGCCATGCCACCGCCAAAAAAGGTTTCACAATATAGCAACGTGATTTCTGTGATGCAAGAGCACTCATCTTCACTTCCGTGCAAATCATGGTATTGCCAAAAATGTGCCAGAAACTGGGACACTGGTGTCGGCAGCCGAAAACCGGGGGTGAACCGCCTGCCCCGGATTGGTCCAAAGAATCACTGGAATGGCCTGTCTGAGACCCCTTTTTCTCTACGTGTCGATGATTGTCCCTGCCGACCCGGGACAACCTCACTTCCGTCGGACGCACGGCGCCTGGTTTGAAGAGATTTCTTTGGCGATTCTTCAAAATCCATAGAATTTCCTTTCTGTTTTCGCCATCCTGATCGTACATACTGCCTGGGTTTGGTCCCGGCAGGCAAGGATTCCGGGCCATTTCCCCAACCTTGCAACTCTCCCCTTTTTTGGGTACTTTTTTGCACATTTTTCTCATCCTGAAAGGAGCTCCCGTGCCTACCACCTACGCCCAGGCCGGTGTCAACATCGCGGAAGGGGACAGATTTGTCCGGCAGATCAAACATTCGGTGCGCTCTACCTATACGAGGGACGTTATTGGTGACATCGGTGCCTTCGGAGGTTTCTTCAATGCCCGCTTCAGAGGGTACAAGAGGCCAGTGCTGGTCTCAAGCGTGGATGGGGTCGGAACGAAAGTGATGATAGCAAACATGATGAGAAGATATGACACGGTTGGGCAGGATCTCGTCAATCATTGCGTGAATGACATCCTTGTATGCGGTGCGCGCCCCCTATACTTTTTGGACTACTTCGCGACCGGAAAACTGAATGTGGTAAATGCCGCCGCCATCATCAGCGGATTCGCGCAGGCCTGTCGCGAGAACGGATGTGCCCTCATCGGAGGCGAGACTGCCGAAATGCCAGGGATCTACCGGGCGGAAGACTTCGACCTTGCGGGAACAATTGTGGGTGTGGTCGAAAGGAAAAACATCATCAACGGAAAGCGGGTGCGAAGGGGGGACGTGTTGGTCGGCCTGCCGTCCACCGGTCTTCACACCAACGGCTACTCTCTTGCCCGCGCGGTGCTGCTGAAGACATTGTCAGTGGAATCGCATGTTGATGAGCTGGGAACTACGCTCGGCGAAGCGCTTCTGGCCGTGCATCGCTCCTATCAGGCCGTCGTTCGCCCGATGTTTGGACGCTATGATATACATGCTCTCTCCCACATCACCGGAGGCGGAATCGTAGGAAACACGATGCGCGTCATGCCGAAAGGAAGGACCCTCAGAATCGACTGGCAGGCGTGGAAGCGCCCCGCGCTCTTCAACTTGATCCAGCGTCTTGGGGAAGTGCCGGAAGAAGATATGCGACGCACATTCAATCTTGGTGTCGGATTGATCGTGATCGTCCCCAAGACCCAGGCGGACAAGGTGGCGGGCTTCTCAGCCCGGAAGGGAATCGGGGGATTCGTGATGGGAGAAGTTGAGTAAGAGGCTGTATGCACGTGCCCCGGCGTCCCTGGTCCGCTCAGGGCTTCTGGACCCGGACTGAGTCTTCCAGGGCACGAACGACCTGATCGAAAAACGGTTTCCACCTCTGCACGTCTTCGTTGTACCAGCGGACTGTTGCGTCAAATTGCTCTCTGGTGACCCCTTCCAATGTCAGGATGGAATCGACCAGCCGGGCCGAGCCGAGGGAATCGGGAGGCACGGGGCGTGCGGTCACTGTGACAGCGGTAAGCCTGGCATACACGGAAACGAATGCAGACTCGGGAAGGATGTTGCTTTGGCGCTCGTGCCGGCAGGACCCGAGGGTAACAAGGGAAAATGCGGCAAAGCAGATCAGGGCGATGGACTTCCTCATGTTGATGAGGATAGGGAAATGGGTGGTGGAAATCAAGACGCAGCTTCAACGGCTGCCCCGATCGTGCAAGGAAGGGCAGTGTGACGGGCTTCCTTGACATTGTGACAGGGGGTGCGTATATTAATATCCTTGTGCCTTTCCAACTAATTCATTTTACGGAGTTTACACCAACTGTTATGCCATCTACGTCAGATTTCCGGCCCGGCCTGGTCATTAAGTACAACAACGAGCTCTGGACTGTTACAGAATTTCAACACGTGAACCCCGGGAACTGGCGTGCATTCGTTCGGACGAAGCTCAAGAACGTCAAGAGCGGAAAAGTCGTCGAGAACCGGTTCAGGGCGGGGGAAGCAATCGAAATCATAAAGATTGAGCGGAAAGAATTCCAGTTCTTATACCGGGACGGCTCGGGGTGTGTGTTTATGGACAAGGACACATACGAGCAACTCTCCGTTCAGGAAGAGCAGATTGGAGACGGTGCAAAGTTTCTGAAAGATGGCGAGTCGGTGGACATCCTGTTTAACGCGACCGAGATCACCGGCATCGAGTTGCCGATCACCGTGGAACTGAAGGTCGTTGAGACCGTTCCGGGTGTTCGGGGGGACAGTGCCAACGCTGGCACAAAGCCTGCCAGAGTGGAAACAGGGGCGAGCGTCAATGTTCCGCTGTTTATCAACGAAGGGGATGTTGTCAAGGTTGACACGCGAAGCGGGGACTACATCGAACGGGTGAAGGCGTAGCCACGACGAACCCAGGAGACCACATGGACCTGAACTACGTGAAGAAGCTGGTGAAGCTTCTCTCTGAAAGCAACGTCGATGAGATCGAGATCGAGGAAGACGGAAAGAAGGTGCGGCTGGTAAAGCACGGCGCCCCCGTGCAGGCGGCGACTGCGCCGGCCATTGCGCGTTCGATCCAGGAGGTAGCACTTCCAACATCTGCAGCCCCGACACCGCTGCATCTCGTCACCTCCGCCGCGTCGACCGCTGCTGCACCCGCTGCTCAGTACCACGAAATCAAATCCCCCATTGTAGGAACATTCTATCGGTCACCCGCGCCCGATGCTGCCCCTTTTGTTCAAGTGGGCTCCACGGTTGAGCCGGGCACCGTGCTCTGCATCGTTGAAGCCATGAAATTGATGAATGAGATCGAAGCGGACACCGCCGGCAAAATCGTCAAGGTCATGGTGGAGAACGGCCAACCGGTCGAGTATGACCAGACCCTTTTCCTTGTGGAAAAGGCGTAACGTGTCCCCAGAAATTCCGGAGCACCGGCGTGTTTAAGAAAGTCCTCATCGCCAACCGCGGAGAGATTGCCCTCCGCGTCATCCGGGTATGCAAGCAGTTCGGCATCAAGACCGTTGCCGTGTACTCGCAGGCAGATCGCGATTCGCTGCATGTCCGCTTTGCTGACGAGGCCGTCTGTATCGGGCCTCCCCCTGGAAAAGAAAGCTACCTGAAAATTCCCCGCATCATCGCTGCAGCAGAGATCACCAACGTTGATGCTATCCATCCTGGCTACGGCTTTCTCGCCGAGAATGCAAACTTTGCCGAGATCTGCATGACGTCCGGGATCAAATTCATCGGGCCGACACCGGAGATGATCAGCGCGATGGGCGACAAGGCGCTGGCCAAAGAGACGATGAAGAAGGCGGGCGTGCCCGTGGTTCCCGGAAGCGAAGGGGTATTGAAGGATCCCGGCGAGGCTGTGGAAGTTGGCCGCGCAATCGGGTTTCCCGTCATCATCAAGGCAGTCGCGGGAGGCGGGGGGCGGGGGATGCGCATTGTGCGGGAAGAGGCGGAGATGGACCTTGCGTTCAAAACTGCTCAACATGAAGCCGGGCAGGCGTTCAACAACCCCGATCTTTATGTGGAAAAATATATCGAACAACCCCGCCACGTGGAAGTGCAGGTCTTCGGCGACCAGCACGGCAATGTGATGCATTTTGGGGAACGCGACTGCTCGGTCCAGCGGCGCCACCAGAAGCTCATCGAGGAATCTCCGTCGCCGGTGGTGGACGATGAACTGCGGCGGAAGATGGGGGAGGCTGCTATCAAAGGGTGCAAGGCGGTGCGCTATGAAAATGCGGGCACGATCGAGTTCTTGGTGGACAAGGATCGCAACTTCTATTTCATGGAAATGAATACGAGGATTCAGGTGGAACATCCGGTCACGGAGCAGGTGACCGGGCATGACCTGATCAAGCTGCAGCTTCGGGTAGCTGCCGGCGAATCGCTTCCAAAGAGAAAGATCACTCCCCGCGGGCATGCGATGGAGTGCCGGATCAACGCGGAGGACCCCGCCAACGACTTCAGGCCGTGCCCGGGCAAGATCACCGATTTCCATATGCCCGGCGGCTTCGGCGTCCGCGTCGATACCCATATCTATGCGGGATACACGGTGCCTCCATACTACGATTCGCTTATTGCCAAGTTGGTCGTGTTTGCACAGACAAGGCAGGGCGCCATCAACAAGATGGCCTCGGCCCTGGAGGAATTCACCATTGAGGGGATCAAGACGACCATTCCTTTCCACAGGCAGGTGATGCGCGACGAAAGATTCCGAAGCGGAAATTTCGACACCAGCTTTCTTGACAATTTTGAATTCCTTCCCCAGGAGTGAACGCGAACCTTCAACAATGCTTCGAAAGGGCCTGATATGAATTTCCCCGAGAATCTCAAGTATACGAAAGACCATGAATGGATCCTCGTGGATGGCAACACTGGGACTGTGGGCATCACAGAGCATGCCCAGGGAGAGTTGGGGGACGTGGTGTTCGTGGAGTTGCCCGCCGTCGGTAAAAGCCTCAAACAGTCTGAGTCCTTCGGGACCATCGAGGCCGTGAAAGCCGTGTCTGACCTCTATTCGCCTGTGTCCGGGTCGATCGCACAAGTCAACAAAGCGCTTGCCGCGACGCCGGAGCTCGTCAATAAGGATCCCTATGGAAATGGCTGGATGGTGAAGGTGACCCTTTCGAATCCTTCGGAGCTCGGTTCCCTGCTGAACGCTGCTGCCTACAAGGCTCTGGTCGGGAAGTAATACAATTTCATCCAGGCCCGGCCGGATGACCATTCGGCATCTTTCCCGATTGCCTCGATTCTGCAGAATCCATACCGGATACCCTTGACGAACTGCTTGACCGGAAAGTCAGGGAAAAATGGATCACCATCACTCCAAGGCCCTGCTTTGTTGACTTTCTCCGTGCGTTCGGGTACATTTTGACGATCACTGCCACTTTTCCAGGCCGTCCTGGTTTTCGTCCGCATGGCCAAGTCTGAAGCAAGGTCAAAGCGTGAAGGATGTCCTCTAGCAGTCAGCCGGTGCGGGAGCATCCACTGGTCCGAGTACGGGGTCGAGATCACAGTCCCCGGGCGTCAGGACGGGTTGGCTTCCAAGGCAACCCAGAATCCAGTTCGCTGGAGCGCCCATCTCTTTGTGGCACTCCCCGCCGGCTCTAAACAGCAAGCCCCGGACGACTCCATGCCCGGGGCTTGTTCTTTATGGTCTTGCAGGCTCACCGCCTGTTACGCAGTGGCCTCCGCGTATTCTTCCACCGGAGGACAGGTGCAGACCAGGTTCCTGTCGCCATAGGCGTTGTTCACGCGCCCCACAGAAGGCCAGAACTTGCGCGTCCTCAGCCAGGGCAACGGAAACGCTGCTTTCTCTCGTCCGTATGGACGGTCCCACGAATCACTGGCTACAGCATCGGCGGTGTGCGGAGCATTTTTAAGGACGTTATTCTGCTTGTCGGTTTTCCCGTCCGCAATTTCCTGAATCTCCTGCCGGATGGCGATCATGGTAGTGCAGAATCTGTCGAGCTCCTCTTTCGGCTCGCTTTCAGTCGGCTCGATCATGAGCGTGCCCGGGACCGGAAAGGAGACAGTAGGAGCGTGGAACCCGTAGTCCATCAGGCGCTTCGCGACATCCTCCGCCTCCACGCCGGTTTCCTTGAAGCCCCGCAGGTCGAGGATGAATTCGTGTGCAACGTGCCCGCTGGCTCCTCTGTACAGGACCGGATAAAATTCTTCAAGGCGCTTCGCCATGTAGTTTGCGTTGAGGATTGCCATCTTCGTGGCTTTGGTCAGTCCATCACTTCCCATCATCGCGATGTAGGCCCACGAGATCACCAAAATGTTCGCGCTTCCCCAGGGTGCGGCAGAGACCGGGCCGATAGCTTCCGGGCCGCCAACCGGAACCACGGGATGTCCGGGTAGGAAGGGGGCAAGATGCCTGGCTACGGCAATCGGTCCCATGCCCGGGCCTCCTCCGCCATGCGGGATGCAGAACGTCTTGTGCAGATTGATGTGACAGACATCCGCACCGACCTCTCCGGGGCGGCAGAGCCCCACCTGTGCATTCATGTTCGCGCCATCCATATACACCTGCCCGCCGTTGGCATGAATGATCGCGCAGATCTCCTTGATGGCTTCCTCGAACACGCCGTGTGTGGAGGGATAAGTAACCATCAGGGCGGCGAGATTATCCCTGTGTTGCTCGGCCTTAGCTTTGAGGTCGGCGACATCGATGTTGCCGTAACTGTCGCAGCGGACCAGCACAATGTCCATTCCTGCCATCACGGCGCTCGCGGGATTTGTCCCGTGGGCAGAAGTCGGGATCAGGCAGACGCGGCGCTGCTTGTCTCCTCTGGATGCGTGATAAGCACGAATCACAAGCAAGCCCGTGTATTCCCCCTGTGCTCCGGCATTGGGCATCAGCGAGACGGCAGGCAGGCCGGCGATGTCTGCGAGCCATCCCCCGAGCTGCTGGAATATCCGCGCGTAGCCGGCGGCCTGTTCCTGTGGCGCATAGGGATGCATCCGGCCGAATTCCGTCCAGGTCACCGGGATCATTTCTGTCGTTGCATTCAGCTTCATCGTGCAGGAGCCGAGTGGAATCATGCTCGTCGTCAGAGAGAGATCCCTGGACTCCAGTTCGTGAATGTACCGGAGCATTTCCGTTTCCGAGTGATGGCTGTTGAACACCGGGTGCTGGAGATAGCGTGACGTTCGCTTCATACTTCCCTCGTAGCCCTGCTCTCTCGCCCCGTTAGTCTGCCGGCCGCTTGGTCCTCCGGTCCGTCCACGAGCGAACACATCGAGCAGGTGGTCGACTTCTGCAGTGTTCGCGACCTCGTCCAGCGAAATGCCCAGTGTGCCATCCTCATACCTGCGGAAGTTCATGCCGTGGGTCACCGCAGCCTCGAGAATTGCGTTCAGCGTGCCGGCCTTTGGCTTCACCCGCAACGTATCGAAGAAATCCTTGTGGACGAGCACATGGCCCGCGGCTTCCAGGCCTTTCGCCAGCATCCTGGCAAGGCCGTGCACTCTCCCTCCGATTTCCTCAAGTCCTTCGGGCCCATGATACACAGCATACATGCCTGCCATGACTGCCAGGAGAACCTGCGCCGTGCACACGTTGGATGTGGCCTTCTCTCTCCGTATATGTTGCTCGCGCGTTTGAAGCGCCATCCGCAGAGCCCTCTTGCCCCGGGAATCCACGGAAACGCCGATGATGCGCCCGGGCATATGCCGCTTGTATTCATCCATCGTGGCAAGATACGCTGCGTGGGGCCCGCCATAACCCATCGGAATTCCAAACCGCTGGGTGCTGCCTACGGCTGCGTCTGCTCCAAATTCTCCCGGTGGCGTGAGCAACGTCAGGCTCAACAGGTCAGCGGCGACGACGACCTTTCCTCCTGCCGAGTGAACCTGGTCTATGAATGAGCGGTAATCGTACACTGCGCCGTCTGTTGCTGGATATTGTACAATGGCGCCGAAGCAGTCTGCCGGGAGCTCCGCGATTTGATGCTTGCCGACAACGATCTCGATACCCAGAGCATGAGCACGTGTCCGCAGGACACCTATGGTTTGCGGGTGGCATGAATCCGAAACAAAGAACGCTGCAGGTGCGGTGCGTCCTTTGATCGCGTGGAACATGCTCATCGCCTCTGCCGCGGCAGTCCCTTCATCCAGAAGAGATGCATTGGCAATGGGTAGCGCGGTCAGGTCGGCAACCATTGTCTGAAAGTTCAACAGCGCCTCCAGGCGCCCCTGCGCGATCTCCGCCTGATATGGAGTGTAGGCCGTGTACCATCCGGGGTTTTCCAGGATATTCCGGAGGATCACCGGTGGTGTCACGGTGTCATAATATCCCATGCCAATGAACGAGCGCCATGGCTTGTTTTGCGATGCGATCTCCCTCAGCCTGACAAGCAGATCATACTCGCCAATGGGTTCGCCGATCACCAATGGCTGAGATGTGCGTATTGATCTGGGAACCACGTCATTAGTGAAGGCTTCGAGTGAAGCGTAACCCAGCGTTCTGAGCATTTCCATTGAAGCTTCCGGTCCCGGTCCGATGTGGCGACGTGCGAAAGAGAGGGAGGTCTCTGAGTCAGAAGACATGCTTTGCGTCCTTAGATTTTCCAGTTGAGGGGAGGAGGAGTCATTAATCCTAAAATATACGGACAAAATGAGAAATTCACAAAACCATGGACAAGAGAAGCACAAAGGGCACAAAAACTCACGATGCGAACAGTCACCCGGCTTGGGGAGTTGATTCTGACGCCTGGCCTCGGTAACTTCCTTCAGACGGAGGGGTGCCATGGATTCCTCCCAGAGTCTAGACCAGGTTCCCATGAGATTTCATCGTGTCATTGTTTGGTTCGTTGTCTCTGCTGCAGTCTCCCTCTGCGCCGCGCAGACGGACTCGTCCGCCGTTCATCCCGATTCCTTGCTTAAGACGGCTCATCGGTATCTCTCGCGCGGGAGCACAGACACTGCACGTGCGCTGTTTGAGGCGGTGCTCTCTTCCGGGCTCCATACCGGACAAGCGAGGCTGGGCCTGGTGCAGGTGGCTATGGCGCAGGAAGAGTGGTGGGACGCCGCTCACCTTTGCGACACTCTCCTAAAATACAATCCCCACGACATTGGCGCTCATTACTGCGCCGGTATCTGTGAACGGGAATGGGGAGCGCAAACGGCGGGGATTATTCGGACGGTTGCATGGGGAAGGTCCCGCGATCACTTTGACGCCGTGCTTGCCAGTGACTCCCTCTACAAGGACGTGCTGTACCAGTACGCCCGACTGAAGGAATGCCAGGAAGAGTTGGCCGATGCCATTGCCCTGGCCAGCCGCCAGCTGCTCCTCCGCCCTGATCAGGTTGACGCTCAGGTCGGGCTTTTCCGCATCTACCGGCACTACATCTCGGAGGCCGAGCCGAATGAGGTACTGCCCTGGTTGGAGGGGCAGGGAAATGGCTATGGGCGCTACTTCGCCGCCGAGGTCCGGCGAAGGAGCAGGCACCTCCCGGAGGCAGAAATTGCACTGATTCAGCTTCTGAAGGAGCCTTCCGGTGTGCCACCCCAAGCGTGCTATCTTTCCCTTGCCCGCATCTACGCATCGGTGAATGACGATGCGCGGGCACAGTTCTGCTATTGGAAAGGGATTGATGCTATCTCGAGCTGGCTTGGCGCGGCACTCGTCTTTGAGGATCTCAAATATATCATTGCGGATAAGGAGTTGGAGCAATACCGCTCGCTCTCCTCCGACCGCCTTAAGAGCAGTTTTTTCCACCGGTTCTGGCAGGTGCGCAATCCAATGCCGGCCACTGCGATCAACTACCGCCTCATCGAACATCTGCGGCGTTACGTCCAGGCGGAAGAGCAATTCGAGTACTATGGATTGCGCACAGGCTTTTCAGATCCTGATCGGACAAAAGTGCTCAAACTGCCGAATGCGTTCTACCTGAACAAAGAGTTTAATGATCCGGGCCTGATCTTCCTCCGTCAGGGCCCGCCGAACAAAATCGAGCGGACCATGGGGAACGCCCCTGTTGCGTGGAACCCCAATGATCCTATGCAGAGAAGGCTGGAGGATCAGGTTGTGCCATTGGAGGACAGGTACAACACAGAGACAAGGGAGTGGTTCCGGAGAATTGAAAACGCAAACACCTATGGCCCCAAGGCCGTTGATCAGCATCAGTCCTGGCTCTATTTTGCGTCTGGCGACGAGCCGCAGCGCATCTTCCACTTCGCCCTGCACAATACCGCATCCGATAATTGGAGGCTCACCCCTCTGCCCGGCGATCCGGACTATCTCGACAGCGAAATGCTCGCCAATCTCGCCATGTATGACCCGCGATACTCCAGGCTCCAGAAAGGTGGCGGGCTCGAAGCTACGAAACTTGTTGCCGATATCCAGCAGGACGAGGAGAAGGTCGTGGCAACCGCACTGGCGACTGACCGGCACGTGTGGAACAACGGGACGAAGGAATTTCCTGTACCGCATGCCATCGACGCCTTCCGGAGTTCATCTGGCAGGACGCTCCTGGACGTGAGTTACGCCATCCCGTATTCATCGCTGCGCGAGGCGGCTGGCGCCAGTACCAAGAAAGTGCTTGTCGAGGTAGGGATTTCCACCACCTCTCCCGGTGGCGGCCGCGTCATAGATGCCACGCGGGATACGCTCGATCTGTTGCTTACGCCCGATGGGAAGGGATCCTACATCGGTCTCTTCCGCCAGGTTCTGGGCTCCGATTCGGTACGGCTGGTGGCGCATGTGCGCGCACTGGAAGCACCGGCCGTGGGCACATGGACCGAACACCTCCGCATTCCATCGTTTGCCGGAAGCGAATTCATGCTGAGCGATCTCCAGCTTCTTCTTCCTGCCACCTCCGGTCCCTTGATTGAGATCGACGGCGTGAAGGTGGTGCAGAGTCCTTTCAGGAGCTACCAGAACGAGAAACCCTTCTATGCCTATCTGCAAGTGTACAATCTCGTGAAGGACAACGACGGGCATGCAGTCTATACCGCGCGGTTCACTCTGGCTCCCAAGGACCGGCCTGATGCGTCAACAGTGCTTGGCGAGATCAAACGGGACCTCTCGGATGACAGCCGCTCCGAATTCCAGTTGATGGATTTCCAAGGGGTCAAGCCGGGGGTCTACACGCTGACAGTGTCCGTCACGGATAAGAAACGACTGCAGACACTGACGCGATCACGAGAGATAGAGATCATCAAGTGAACGATTTTTGGTTCGAAGAAAGGAAGACAACCCCTCCTGGCTTGCAGGGCCATCTGTCGGGCGATCGAGACGGTTCAGAAAAGCTCTTGTTGTCCGTCCGGCTCCCGACGGAAGTGCTTTGTTGTCATTTCCACCCATTCACCATCGAGGTGGTGGCGCGAGGCGTGGAGCGTGAAGAGGTCGTTCATCACTCTGGCAATTTCCCCGTTGCCGGTCATCCTGCTACCGAAACGTGAATCGTTCAGCTTCCCTTCATGAATGCTTCTGATACGGTTCAGCACTTTCTCGGCACGGTCGGGAAATGTGCGGCGGATCCACTCTGTGAACAGCGGTTCGACGGCCCCCGGGAGGCGGACGGGAGAAAAAGCTGCGCGCGTTGCCCCATTGTCTGCTGCAGCCTTGAGCAGGCCGGGGATCTCCTGATCGGTGAGACCGGGAATGACCGGCGCGAGGTTGAGCCCAACCGGGATGCCGTGCCGCGCAAGCTCACGGATCGCATGCAGCCTCGCTGTCGGACTAGCAGTGCGGGGCTCCAACTTCCGCACGAGATCGGGATCCAGCGTGATCATTGAGATCAGCACATGCACGATGTTGAGGCGCGCCATTTCCTGAAGGACGTCAATATCGCGCAGGATGAGGGCGTTCTTCGTGATGATGCCGGCAGGGTTGCGGAATCGGAGGAAGACCTCGAGACAGCCGCGTGTAAGGCGGAACAGGCGCTCCGCGGGTTGATAGCAGTCGGTATTCCCGGAAATGGTGACCGTCTGCGGCGTCCAGGTTTTCCGGCGCAGCGCCTCCTCCAGCAGAGCGGGGGCATTCCGCTTCACCATGATCTTTGATTCGAAATCCAGTCCGGCAGAGAATCCAAGATATTCATGGGATGGGCGGGCATAGCAATAGACGCATCCATGCTCGCATCCCCGGTAGGGATTGATGCTGTACGTGAAAGAGATGTCGGGGCTGTCGTTCCTCGCCAGGATGGAGCGCGAAGTGTCGTCATAGAACTGTGTTCGAAATGGCGGACGCTCGTCTTCATAATCCAGCTCGACTTCGAGAGCCTGGTACTGCAGCCGCTCAAACCGGTTAGGCGGATTGTACGCGGCCCCTCTTCCCTTGATTCCTCCCATCTTCCTCCTTGGTGCCACTGCTCTCATTTGAATGAATGAACCGGGGGAAGCTCACCCGGGTTCACCTTCCGCCGTAGAACTTTCCGCTTCCCACGGGGTAGGCACCGAGGAGGCGAAAATGGGTGACCACCTCTTTCAGGTGCTCGAGTGCTTTCGCGACTTTTGGTTCTTTTGGACTCCCGGCCAGGTCCAGATAAAACAGATATTCAAAGGGAGAACGCGGGTCGGGCCGGGATTCAATTTTCAGCAGATCAATATCCCTCAGTGAGAAAACACCCAGAATGCGAAACAGAATTCCGGGTTGGTTCAGCACCGGGCGAAAAGCGATGCTGCACTTCGTCCGGATACCCGGCTGTGGATGCCACGGTAGACGGGAGATCAGAAGGAACCGTGTATAATTGTGTTGCTCGTTCTCGATGTTTCGTTGGAGCACGTTGAGGCCGTAGAGGCGTGCCGCGTGCAGACCGGCGATCGCTCCGGTCTCCTGCGTGCCCGATTCCATGATGGATTTTGCCGCACCTGCCGTGTCATAGAAGGCGATCGGTTTCAGCCGCCGATGCCGTTCGAAGAACCTGCTGCACTGGGCAAGCGCCTGGGGATGGGAGCGAACCTCCTTCAATCGGGCCAGCGAGGAGGATGGGTGGCACATCAGGACATGTTCAATCCGGAGATGGGTTTCACGGATAATATGGAGGTTGTGGGACAGAAGGAGGTCGTAGTTTTGATGGATGCTCCCCGCGAGAGAGTTTTCTATCGGGATAAGGCCGCGGTCTGCCATGCGCCGCTCGACAGCCCGGAAGACCTCATCGAATGTCTCCACCGGGATCGTACGAACGTTTACCCCCAGGAGTTTCAGAACCGCCATCTCGCTGTAAGCTCCATGAACCCCTTGAAATGCGACCTTCATATTTTTCCTATTCCCGACTACTGTTTAAATTGTTTAAACATCGAATTTCTTAAAGCTAAGAAAAAAACATCAAAAAATAGCGAAAATAGTGGTTTAAATTGTTTAAACTGGGGCAAGAATAGGCACGTAATTTGACCGTTGCGAGGTCAAACTCCATCTATCTCGAATCAGAGGAGAACCCCATTGAAAAGAGTCACGAAGACCACCGGACGGAAGCATGCTTTTAGAGGGAGGGACTTTCTTTCTGTCGATGATCTCACTGCTGATGAGATCAAATCTCTCTTCAAAGTGGCAGCGGACATGAAGGCGCGTCCAAAGAAATACAGGAAGTCATTGGATGGTAAGATGATGGCTTTGATCTTTGAGAAACCATCGTTGCGGACGAGGACAACATTCACGGTTGGAATCAAGCAGCTGGGGGGGGACTCGCTGTTACTCACTCCTGCGGACATCAACCTGGGGAAGCGCGAGTCGTTGTATGACGTTGCAAAGAATCTGGAACGGATGGTGGATGGGATCATGATCCGTACGTTTGGTCATGACATCTGCACGTCGCTTGCGGAGTATGCTCGCATTCCTGTGATCAATGGCCTGACAGATCATGAACATCCCTGCCAGGCGCTAGCGGACCTCTTCACGATCCAGGAGTGCAAGAAGCATCTGAAGAAACTGAAGCTCTGTTATGTCGGAGATGGCAACAACGTTGCCCATTCGCTGCTCCTGGCCGCGGCGAAGCTCGGGGCGAGGCTATATGTGGCGACCCCCGAAGCACACAAGCCGGAGGAACAGGTAATGCAGCGTGCACGGGAAATTGCCGGGAAAACAGGAGGCACCCTGCAGTGGACGGCCGAGCCTCGCGAGGCGGTTCGGGATGCCGACGTGGTGTACACGGACACGTGGGCGAGTATGGGGCAGGAAGCCGAGGCGGAAGCGCGCCGGCAGGTATTCGCTCCTTACCAGGTGAACCGGGCGCTCTTTTCTATGGCGAACCCGGATGCGCTCTTCATGCATTGCCTCCCGGCGCACCGGGGAGAGGAAGTGACGGATGAGATCATAGATTCGCCGAACTCGGTGGTGTTTCAGGAAGCGGAGAACCGGCTCCATGTCCAGAAGGCGATCATGTTTGAATTGCTAAGAGACTGACATGTCGAAACTCGTGCTCGTCGCGGTTGGAGGGAATGCGCTGATCAGGGGAAGCCAGAAGGGGACGGCACAGGAGCAATTTGAAAATGCGGTTGACACTGCATCTGCCGTGGTGCGCCTTCTGCGTGCAGGCCACCGCGTTGTCCTGACGCACGGGAACGGCCCGCAGGTAGGAGCAGCGCTGACGCGTTCCGAGCTGGCTGCTGCCTATGCCTACCGCCTTCCCCTTGATTGCTGCGTTGCCACGACGCAAGGGGAGATCGGGTACGTTCTCCAGTACGCCATGTGGCAAATGCTGCAACAGGAGGGCCTCAAGACGCCAGTGGTCTCGCTGGTGACACAGGTGCTGGTGGACCGAAATGATCCGGCATTCAAGAATCCCACGAAACCAATTGGTCCATTCTATACAAAAGACGTCGCGGCGCGATACCGCGATCTTTTTGACTGGACGATTGTCGAGGACTCTTCACGAGGGTATCGCAGGGTTGTCCCTTCGCCCGAGCCCGTCGAAATCATTGAACTGGATGCGATCCGTGCCTGCGTAGATCGCGGCCTGGTGGTGATCGCCGCCGGCGGGGGAGGCGTACCGGTCTTCAACGATCACGACATCACCAAAGGAGTCGAGGCCGTCATCGACAAAGACCACACCTCGGCAATCCTTGCGAGCCAGCTTCAGGCGGACGTCTTTGCCATTGCCACGGATGTCGATCGTGTCAGTCTGAATTACGGGAAACCGTCTCAACGGCCGCTTGACCTGATAACGGCGGAAGAATGCCATCGCTATCTTCAGGACGGGCACTTCCCGGCCGGCAGCATGGGACCGAAAATCACCGCAGCGCTGAAGTTCCTGGAGCGGGGCGGCAAGGACGCAGTCATTACGAACAGCGAACACCTTGTCGACGCCGTTGGGGGGAAAGCGGGAACTCATATCGTTGTGTCTGCGTCAATACGTTCATGAATGCACTGTCCAACGAGGAGGTTGTTGTATGCCAAGAACTCGAGTTCTGATCATGGGAGCGGCAGGAAGAGATTTCCACAATTTCAACGCCGTGTATCGCGGCAACAGGAAGTATGAAGTGGTTGCTTTCACCGCCACGCAGATCCCCAACATTGCCGGCCGGAAATATCCGGCGAAGCTTGCAGGGTCGCTCTATCCGAAAGGCATCCCGATCTATCCCGAGGCGGAGCTGCCTCGCTTGATCGAAAAGCTGAAGGTGGATGAAGTGGTGTTCGCCTATTCCGATGTACCGTACGGGTACGTCATGCGGAGGGCGGCGCTGGTGATGGCCCATGGCGCGGATTTCAAAGTCCTTGGTGCACGACAGACAATGCTTGTGTCAAAGGTCCCGGTGGTTGCCGTCGTGGCCGTCCGCACCGGGGCGGGAAAGAGCCAGACATCACGCAAGGTGTGTTCCTATCTGCGAAGCCAGGGAGCGCGCGTCGTGGCGGTGCGCCATCCGATGCCATACGGCGATCTGGTCAAGCAGAAGGTCCAGCGCTTCGCCAGCATCGACGATCTTCACAAATACCATTGCACGGTGGAGGAGATGGAGGAATATGAGCCGCATATCGTGATGGGGACGATCATTTATGCGGGCGTGGACTACGAAGCGATTCTCCGGCAGGCGGAGAAAGAAGCCGACATCATCGTCTGGGATGGCGGTAACAATGATATGTCGTTCTACAAACCGGACCTCACCATAACGGTCGTAGACCCGCATCGACCGGGGCATGAGATCTCGTATTTCCCGGGAGAAACAAATCTCCGGCTCGCCGATGTCGTTGTGGTGAACAAGGTAGATTCCGCCCCCAAAGAAAATATCGACATGGTCATGGCGAACGTGGTGGAAGTGAACCCGCGGGCGCAAGTCGTGCTTTCCACATCGCCGATCACGGTGGAAGACCCCGAGATCATTCGGGGGAAACGCGTCATGGTGATCGAAGACGGCCCGACGCTCACACATGGCGAAATGAAGTATGGCGCCGGTACGATCGCGGCGCGGTCATATGGTGCCAGCGAGATCGTCGATCCGCGCCCGTATGCCGTGGGTTCCCTTGCGGAGACGTATGCGAAATATCCTGCGATCGGCATCCTGCTACCGGCTATGGGATATGGCGACGGCCAGGTGAAGGATCTTGAGACCACGATCAACCTGGTGCCATGCGATGCCGTGATCATCGGGACACCGATCGACCTGCGGAGGATCATCTCCATCAACAAGCCTTCCGTTCGTGTCCAGTACTCGCTGGCTGAGACTACGAAGCCCGATCTTGCGGACATTTTGAACGATTTCATGAAGAAGCAGCGGAAGCGCGTGGTGCGGCGGAAGTAGGTCGCCCCCTCGGGCCGGGCTGTGTGTCCGGCCCGGGGCGTTTGCGGGGGATCCATCACTAGCGACTAATGAACGAAGGGCGCGTACGGCGGATAGGGAAGGCGAACCGTGCGCGCTACGTTGCGAATGACAGCACACGCCTCTCGGAGGCACTGTCTCGTGAGCTTGCATACACCAGGCTCCTGAAGAATCGGAATCTCCAGGAAGACACCATCCTCAAGGAGATCAAGCAGCAGACCGCCATCCTGCGCACTGTGCCTGAAAACGTCGGCAGAATTGTCGACTACGGGTTTACTGAAATCCTCAACAACGCTATCGACCATTCTCGCTCGGCAACCATCACTGTCCGAATGGAGAGAAGCGACCGGGCCATCGGTTTTTCCGTTGTTGACCGAGGCATAGGCATTTTTCGGAACATTAAAGAAACGCATGGCCTATCAAGCGAAGTCGAGGGACTCCAGCTCCTTCTCAAAGGAAAACAAACTACCGATCCGAAGCGTCATTCGGGAGAAGGACTTTTCTTCTCGTCGCGAGTTGCGAGCCTTCTTCAGATCAAGAGCAGCAACCTTCGTCTCACGTTTGACAATCGCCTTCCCGATGTCTTGACCGCCGAGATCAGCGAGGTGACTGGCACGCGGGTTGAGTTCTGGGTGGACCTCAATTCCACCGTAAAGCTTGCGGACGTATTCAACCGGTATGCCGGCGAGGCATACGCTTTTGACCGCACTGAGGTACGCATAGCATTATACAGGCTCGACTCTGCATACCTTTCCCGCTCGGAGGCACGGCGCGTGCTTACCGGGCTCGAGAAGTCCGAGCACATCGTGTTGGATTTCACGAACGTGACATCAATCGGGCAGGCGTTTGCCGACGAGGTGTTCAGGGTCTGGAAGAGCGGCCATCCCAGTATAGTCATCGAACCGGTGCATGTTCCGGAGCACATTCGTGCGATGATAAACCATGTGTCGGGTCAATGAGAACCTGTGACAGCGTGTACGACTGACGCAGGACATGGACGGCAATGTCTGGCTCGGTGAGGGATTTACTGTTCCCGGACATTTTGAAAGTCTCCGATCTGTGTTGTGTGCAGTGCCGCCGCTGATGGAACTCCTCAAATCCCAATTATGTAATACCTTTTTACGATTTGCCGGGCCAAAAAACGAAAAACGTTTCAACGCCACCCGGACAGCAGAAACCCGTCCACCGTTGTTTGCCAACTCAAAATTGCCTATATTAGGAGAAATTCCTCATACTCGGATCGTATGCCCCATCCCGAACTCGTTCTCGTACTCGATTACGGGGGCCAATACTCGCAGCTTATCGCCCGGCGTGTCCGCGAACTCGGGGTGTTCTCGGAACTCCACCCTTACTCCATCTCTATTGAAAAAATCCGGTCCATGAACCCCAGGGGCATCATCCTCTCAGGGAGCCCCTACAGCACCTACGAACCCGGTGCGCCAATCTCTTCCCCTGAAATCTGGAATCTTGGTATTCCCATCCTTGGGATCTGCTATGGTCTGCAACTGATGGCGTTCCAACTCGGCGGCGAGGTAGATAAAGCCGCCCGGCGTGAGTACGGGCAGGCGCAACTCTCTGTCGACGACAACAGCGATCTCTTCGCCGGCGTCCGTTCCGAGAATGGAAAGGGTCTGACTGTCTGGATGAGTCACGGAGACCACCTTACTCGGTTACCCGAGGGCTTCGAACCAATCGGCCATACGCAGAATGCGCCCATCTGTGCCATCCGAAACAGGGACAAAAAGATCTACGGCGTGCAATTTCACCCTGAGGTCGTGCACACGCCGACGGGCAAGGAGATCCTCCGGAATTTTCTTTACGAGATCTGTAGCTGCAAAGGAGGGTGGAGCCCCACATCCTTCATAGAGAGCGCCGTTGCGGATATTAAGGCACGGGTCGGAACGGGAAAGGTCATCTGCGCCCTGAGCGGCGGCGTTGACTCTTCGGTCGCCGCTGTCCTGCTCCATCGCGCGGTTGGCGACCAGCTGAAGTGCATCCACATCAACAACGGCATGATGAGAAAGGGCGAATCGGAGCAGGTCCTCGAGACCTTCCGCGACACCTTCAAGTTCGACCTCGACTATGTCGATGCGAGTGCCCTGTTCCTTGAACGCCTGGGCGATGTCACAGACCCCGAGAAGAAAAGAAAGATCATCGGAAATCTCTTCATCGAACTGTTCGAGGCTGAAGCAAAAAAAATGGGACAGGTTGACTTCCTCGCACAAGGGACCCTGTATCCGGACGTCATCGAGTCCACCTCGTTCAGGGGACCCTCGGTGACGATTAAGACCCACCACAACGTCGGCGGACTTCCGGAAAAAATGCGCATGAAGTTGATTGAGCCGTTCCGGGAGCTCTTTAAAGATGAGGTGCGTGCCGTGGGCGCCCAGCTCGGCCTGCCTGACGAGATGATCTGGCGGCATCCCTTCCCAGGCCCCGGCCTTGCCGTGCGCGTGCTCGGTGAAATCACCACCGAACGCCTCACGCTGCTCCGCGAGGCAGACGCGATTTTCACGGAAGAGGTGCGCAAGGCGGGCCTTTACCGGGACATCTGGCAGGGATTCGTCGTCTTGCTTCCTGTGAAGTCGGTGGGTGTCATGGGCGACGGCCGGACGTATGAATACACGGTTGCCCTGCGTGCTGTGGCCAGCATCGACGGCATGACGGCAGACTGGTTCCGGATTCCGCATGAGGTGCTTGCCCGGATCTCCTCACGCATCACAAATGAGATCCGCGGCATCAACAGGGTGGTGTACGACATCAGCTCCAAACCACCGGCAACAATAGAGTGGGAGTGATGAAGCGTTTCTTCTCCTTTGTAAAAATCGAGCATACGCTCTTCTCTCTGCCGTTGATCTATAGTGGCGTCTTGCTCGCCTCCCGGGGAACAATCCCGCCGGTCAGGGTCCTAATCCTTGTTCTCACTGCCGCAACAGGAGCAAGGACCGTTGCCTTTGCGCTCAATCGGATCATCGACCGGAACATCGATAAACGTAACCCGCGCACAGCGTTGCGCGACATTCCCAGCGGCCGGATGACCCTCTGGGAGGCAAGCTGGGTCATGATCGCCGGTCTGGCGCTCTACTTCGGTTCGGCATTCCTGATCGCCGACTTCTGCTTCATCATGTCGCCAATCCCTCTCGTCGTCTTCAGCGTGTATCCCACGATGAAGAGGTACACGCCGCTTGCCCATTTTGGCGTGGGCCTCGGCCTCGCCATGGGCCCGCTGGGGGGATGGTTTGCCATGTCTCCGTCATTCGACCATCTCCTGGCGCCGGCGCTGCTCTCCTTGTTTACGCTGCTCTGGGTGGCGGGCTTTGATATCATCTACTCGACGCTTGACGAAGAGTTTGACCGGAAAGAATCGCTCTATTCCTTCCCGTCGCGGTTTGGGAGGGAGCGGGCTCTCCGGTATTCCGCATACTTGCACGGAGCCGCCTTCCTCATCCTGATGGGTCTTTTTTTCTATTCGATTTTCTCCCTGCTCGCGCTTCCCTTGCTGCTCCTTACCGGCTACCTTCTCTACCTTGAACAACAAAAGGCGGATGATGTGGAGCTGGCGTTCTTCAAGATCAATGCCGTGGCGGGATTTGTCGTGTTCGCCATGGTCGTCGTGGGGATATGGACATGAGAACCGTCGTTGGGATCACCGGGTCGTCCGGTGCTGTCTTTGCTCTGGATTTTCTGAAACGGTGTCCGGACAAAAAGTATCTGATCGTCAGCGCATGGGGAAAAGTGCTGCTGCATGACGAATTGAAGATGGGGGAGAAGGATCTGAAGCAGTACGTGACGCGGCTGTTTTCAGACGATGATCTCACCTCGCCGACCGCTTCCGGGTCCAACGCCCTGGACGCGTTCGTCATCATTCCGGCTTCCACATCCACCATCGGAAAGATCGCCTCGGGGATCGGGGACACGCTCATCACCCGGACGGCTCAGGTGTGCCTGAAAGAGCGCTTCAAGCTGATCATTTGCGTGCGTGAGACCCCTCTCTCCACCGTCTCGCTGGAGCAATGTGCCAGGCTTTCATCGTATGGTGCGATTATCATGCCCATATCCCCGCCCATGTACTATCTCCCTGGAACCGTCGAAGCCTATGTGAGTGCGTTCACCGACCGGGTGCTTGCACAGCTTGGGATCAGGTCAGGCAAAGGGTGGCGAGAGGAAGAGCTGGAGTAGGAGAAACTGACTTCTGGCTGCGCTCCAGGTTCTCATGCGACTCGATGACGGAATCAATGAAGACAAGCGTTCAAACTTACGGAGATTTTGCACGGTACCTGGAATCCATCGGTGAGCTGCACCGCGTCTCGCTGGAGGTGGATCCGCACCTTGAGGTCACCGAGATTGCGACCCGGGCGATCCGGGAGAAGAAGCCGGCGCTGCTGTTCGAGAAGGTCAAGGGCTCGGTGTACCCTCTCGTCATCAACGCGCTCGCTTCGGACCGCCGCTGCGAACTTGCTCTGGGTAAACACCCGGGGGAGTTCGGGCAGGAACTCATCCGGTTCTTTGGCGATCTCTTCCCACCACTACCTTCAACGCTGTGGAAGCACCGGCGGCTGGCAAGGAGATTTCTCCATGCCCCTCCGCGAAAAGTCTCCTCGGCCATCGCCCAGGAGGTGGTTGACTCTCCGGACCTCGATGCTCTGCCCGTGCTCACCTGCTGGCCGGAGGATGGAGGCCCGTTTCTCACTCTCCCGCAAGTGATCACCTATGATCCGCGCCACGGGAAGAGGAACATGGGGATGTACCGCATGCAGGTGTTCGACAAACAAACCACCGGCATGCACTGGCAGATCCAGAAGGGAGGAGGGTTTCACTACTATCAGGCGGAGAAGCTGGGGACACCGTTTGAGCTGGCCGTGGCGCTCGGGACCGATCCGGCACTCCTCATGGCGACGATCGCTGCCCTGCCGGAGAATATCGACGAGGCGATGTTCGCAGGCTTCCTGCGCGGGCGGCGCACAGAATTTGTTCGGGGAAAATCCGTTTCCGTCATGGTCCCCGCCAATGCCGAGTTCATCCTGGAAGGCGTCGTGCCGCTGCATGAAAGGAAATGGGAAGGGCCCTTCGGCGACCATTTTGGGCATTATTCTCATGCTGCCGATTTCCCGGTGTTTCGCCTTACCGCGATGACGCATAGAAGGAATCCGGTCTATCCGGCAACTGTCGTGGGCATTCCTCCGATGGAAGACAAGTTCATGGGAGATGCCACCCAGGAGATCCTCGGCCCGCTCGTCAGGCTGATCCATGCGGAGATCACGGATATGTGGGCCTACTACGAGGCGGGATTCCACAACCTGCTCGTTGTGGCTGTGGACCAGCGATACGCCAAGGAATCCATGAAGACTGCCCTCGGGCTTATGGGGATGTCGCAGCTCTCGCTGACCAAATGCATCATCCTCGTCTCCGAAGGGGTGAACGCCAGAAGCTTCGACGCCGTCATGAAGGAGGTGCGCGATCACTTCGATCCGCACTTTGATTTTGTTATGATTCCCCGCGTCCCGCTCGACACGCTGGATTTTACCAGCTACACGATGAACCTGGGGAGCAGGATGATTGTTGATGCAACAAAGAAGCAGCGCCCTGTGCCCCGCCCCCCCTTTCTCAACGGGGGGGTGGGAGGGGGGATTGAAAGGTTGAAATCTGTTGACCGGCGCATCGTCGACCTCCGGTTCGTGCATGATGCGCTGCTCCTGGTGAAGGTGACGGGTGCGGGAATGGATGTGCTCAAGAAGCTCGTTGTCCACGAACAGTTGGAGGGGGTGCGGATCGTGGCGGCGGTGAGCGAGGATGTCAGTCTGGACGACCGGGAAAATTACATCTGGGGACTTTTCACGCGCTTTGATTGCGAGCGTGACCTCGTGTTTACGGAACAACGCCTGGTGGGCATCAGCCCCGTCTATAAGGGAGTCATGGGAATTGATGCCACCTGGAAGCCGGGTTATCCGAAGCCGCTGGCGATGACGGAGAGTATCAAGCAGCGGGTCGAAGAACGCTGGGACGCCTACTGGCGCTAAACAACATTGCGTAATCACTGACACCGAACACATTCATGACTCATACTGAGATTCATTTTCAGGACAAACACCTTATCCCCATCTGGGAACGCGTCCAGCACGGCGACCGCCTTTCGCTGGAGGAGGGTCTGACATTGTACCGCACCCATGACCTGATCTCGCTTGGCAAGATGGCTCACGCCGTCCAGCAGACGAAGAGCGGCGATGCGGTCTATTTTGTCCTGAATCAAAAGATCGAGCACACGAACGTTTGTGTCCTCTCGTGCAAGTTCTGTGATTTCGCCACCAAGAAGGGGGCTCCCGATGCCTATGAGATGACGACCGGGGAGATACTTGGCAAGGTCACCGACGAGATCCGGGAAGTCCATATTACCGGCGGCATGCCGCCGGACTGGCCCTGGGAGCGCTACCTGGGCATTGTTCGTGCGATCCGTGACCGGCTTCCGGAGGCGGACATCAAAGCCTTCACCGCAGTCGAAGTTGACTTCTTCCACAAGAAGTTCAAGATGCCAGTCGAAGAAGTCCTGCGGCAGTTGAAAAATGCCGGCATGCGGACAATGCCGGGGGGCGGTGCAGAGATCTTCTCCGAGCGGGTGCGGAAACTGCTCTTCAACCAGAAAATTGGGGCGCGAGCGTGGTTCGATGTGCATAAGACCGCGCACCGGATGGGCATTCCGACGAACAGCACCATGCTCTATGGACACATCGAGACTCTGGAGGAGCGCCTTGTGCACATGGCGAAGCTCCGCGAAGCGCAGGACGAAACGGGGGGGTTTCTGACATTCATCCCGCTCGCCTTCCAGCCGGGCGACACCGGGATCAAACCAAAGAATCAGTTCACCTCTGCCATCGATGACCTCAAGACCATCGCGGTTTCCCGGCTGATGCTGGACAACTTTCCGCATATCAAAGCCTACTGGGTCATGCTGACCGAGGAGGTGGCCTCGGTGGCCCTGAATTTCGGGGCTGATGATATGGACGGGACGGTCGGCGGGGAGAAGATCGCGCATGACGCCGGTGCAACCAGTCCAATGACGCTCAAGAAGGACCAGATCGTGCGCATTATACGCGACGCGGGAAAGATCCCGGTGGAACGCGATGCGTTCTACAATCCGCTGAAGCTCCATGCCGAGCATGTCATTGGCAAGATCCCGTATCTCAACTCAGTTCCTTTCTACGCTCATTTTGAGAAGCAGCGCTTCCGGATTCTGCCGGTGGTGCCCCGCCGCATGGGTGTGCTGAGCGAGAAAGGGGAGATCGATGCCGGGATCTTTTCTCTTATGGACTATTTCCGGCAGGAGGGACACCTGGAACTCATGGGATGGTGTATCGCCACGCGCGACCAGGTGAAGAGCGTCATGCTCTTCTCCCGCGAAGGATGGGCAGGGCTGGATGGGAAGGTCATCGGCATCACGGACGACACCGCGACTTCGGTGAAACTGTTGCGGGTGTTGCTGGAGAAGAAGTACGGCGTGCACGCCCGGTTTGAGCGGCTGCATGCCGGCGTGAATGACAATTCGGGCTATGCCGCTGTCCTCCTGATCGGCGATGAGGCGCTCCGCCGGAACAAGTACGGTTTGGAGGGTTTCGAACTCGTCTACGATCTTGCGAAAGAATGGTATGATTGGAAGAAACTTCCCTTCGTATTTGCCGTCTGGGCTCAGAAGCGCTCCCTGCCGGAGTCGGACAAACGCAAACTGAGTGAAATCCTTGGAAGCTCGCTCGACGCATGTGAAGATAATTTTGTGCCGTCTGCCGGCGCTCACGGCAGGCGCATCGGACTCACGGACGCGGAAACCCAGGAGTATCTGGAAGGATTCAACTACAGGCTGGGTGAGAGGGAAAGGGAGGCCATGATAGCATTCAGAACGCTGCTCTCTGCGATCGAGCCGCTCCATTCGGAACAAAAGCCAGTGGCGAATAGCTAGAAACAGCATGGGACCAAGGCCGTATGCAATCGTCTGACATCGCCCGGAAAGTCCGCGACGGACAACGAATCAGCCCGGACGAAGGGCTTCACCTTCTCCGCAATTTCGATCTCCTGGACATGGCGGATCTCGCCGGCGAGATACGCACTCGGCTGAATCCCGAGCGGCGCGTGACATTCGTCGTGGATACCAACCCAAACTATTCAAATCTGTGCACGGTGGACTGCATCTTCTGCGCGTTTTACAGGCATCCGGGCGAGGAAGGTGAATACACCTACTCCGTGGATCACATGATCGCGAAGTTCAAGGAATCTGCGGCCTGCGGGGTCACGACGGTCCTGCTGCAGGGAGGCGTCCATCCTTCTCTGCCTCTGGAGTATTACCTGGAACTTGTCGAACGGACCGTGAAGGAGGTCCCGGAAATCTACCCCCATTTCTTCTCGACGTCGGAGATCATCGGCATCGCGAAGATCTCGGGCCTCTCCGTGTCAGGGGTCCTGCAGCAACTCTGGGATGCCGGCCTCCGGTCCCTCCCCGGAGGTGGGGCGGAGATCCTTTCGGACCGGGTAAAGCGGAAGATCAGCCATCTCAAAGGAACCAGCGCCGACTGGCTTGCCGTCATGCGCGAGGCACACCGGATCGGATACAAGTCCACGGCGACAATGATGTACGGGCACCTGGAGAATGATGAAGACATCATCGAGCACCTCGGGGTTGTCCGGAAGCTGCAGGATGAATACCATGGCTTCACTGCATTTGTCCCCTGGAGTTTCAAGCCGGGCAACACGCCGCTGGAGAAAATCATCCCCCGCTACGCGACTCCAACCCGGTACCTCCAGATGATCGCACTTTCCAGGATCTATCTGGACAATTTTCCTCACATTCAAGCGTCCTGGTTTTCGGAAGGAAAGAAGACCGGACAAATTGCCCTCCATTTTGGAGCGGACGATTTTGGCGGAACGCTGCTGGAAGAAAACGTCCACGCCGCCGCGAACTTCGTGAACAAGACAAACACAGAAGAGTGCATCCAACTCATTCATGAATCGGGTTTTGCTGCGGCGCAACGGACAACGCTGTACGACATCATGAAGGTCTTTGAGCTGCCCACGTGCCTGGTGTGAACAGTGGATCGGCGCCCGATGCATCGGGCTCTAATACAGCTCAAATGGAGAGACCTTCGGTATCAGTCCCTTCTCGGCTCCTTTCGCGAAGAGCAACTCCAGGGCAGCTTTTCCTTTCTCTCCCATATCGATCGTCAACTCGCTCACATACATCTTTACGAATTTCTCGCCAAGCGTTGTACTGATTCCCCGCCCCCATTGAAGCGCGTATGGAATGGACTCGTCCTGATGTTTGTACCCGTACGCGATGCTCTCCTTCAGGCCGCGTGAAAGCGTGCGTGCCATAGCCTCGCCCAGGTCCTTTCGAACAACGTCAAGGCCGAGGGGAAGCGGAAGCCCGTGTGTTTCCGATTCCCAGAATTCGCCGAAGTCCAGCACCTTGTTGTATCCGAGGGATTCGTAGGTGATCTGCCCCTCATGAATCAGGAGCCCTGCATCCACGGTCCCTTGATCCACTGCGTCCATGATTCTGTCGAACGGCATGTCAATATTCCTGATGCCATCGGTGAATGTCTTGAATAGCAGCGTCGCGGTTGTCAGGGGACCGGGCGTGCCGACCGTTTTTCCTCTCAACTCTCCGAGCGACGAATACTTTCGCGAGATGATGACCGGCCCGTATCCCTCCCCCATGCTCGCTCCCGTCCTCATGATCCAGTAGCGGTCCGCAACATACGAGAATGCGTGCGCGGAGATTGCCGTGACCTCCAGCTCTCCTTTTCTGGCCCGTTCATTCAGAGACTGGATATCTTCAAGCATGTGCTCAATCCTGATACCCGGCAGCTGTACCTTGCCGCTTGCCAGCCCATAAAACATGAATGCATCGTCTGGATCCGGACTGTGCCCGACTCTGATGATTCTCTCGGTCATAATGTGACTTTCTTCTGTTTATAAATGTCGGAATTGCCGATCTCTATCTATTTCCCCGGATTAGAAGGCACCAGCGCCGAAGCCCCTGGAGTTCGCGATGCCACATAATGCATCCCACCAGCCCTTGACCACGATACTGCGGATGTCAGAGTTTTCGCGCGGGCCCTTCTTTCAAACCAGTGTAAATCGTGGCAATGCCGAACGTCAGGCGCTCCTCGGCTGTTGAGGTAAACCCCGCGTTCCGGAGTATCGAGAGAAAATCTTCTCCTTCCGGGAATTTCAGGACAGTGTCAGGGAGGTACCGGTAGGCGTAGTTATGTTTTGAAACCAGGCGGCCAACCAGAGGCACCACGTTCTTGAAGTAGAAGAAATATGCCTGTCTGAACGGAAACCGGGAGGGTCGGGAGAACTCCAGGACGACGATCATGCCCCCCGGGCGCAGCACCCTGTGCATTTCTGCCAGTCCAGCCTGAAGATCCTCGAAATTGCGTGCCCCAAACGCGACGATGGCCGCGTCGAAACTCCCAGCTTCGAAACCCAGATGTTCCGCCTCCCCTTTCTGAAGGCGGATGACCTGGCCGAACCCACGCTGCTGTACCTTCTCCTCCGCACGTTTTAACATTTCCCCGGCGATGTCAATGCCCACGACCTGATGTGGATGCAGTTTCAACGCGGCAATGGCAAAGTCAGCTGTCCCGGTTGCCACGTCAAGAATGCGTTTTGGCGCTATTTCCTCGAGGTGTTGGATGGCCCGCCGGCGCCAGTAAAAATCGGTCCCGCCGCTGAGCAAGTGGTTCAGCAGGTCATAATGGTGCGCAATGGCGTCAAATAACGAGCGGACGTAGTGTTTCTGCATTGGGGAGAGGTTAAGAGAACAAGGACCGCATAAGATACAAAACAAGAGAACGAGTTCCAATCCCCTCCGATTCACCAACATCGTTCGCTCAGGACTACAGCCCAGTGATCCTGAGCGACCGAATGCCTCTTGTAAGGGAGACGAAGGTTTTTGACTTTCAGACCATACTTGCCTATATTTTACAAATTTGCCAGACTTTCTCCCGGTAAAGCACGGTGAAACCAGGAAGTACGTGAGGGTGTTACAAGGATGGCGTCCCGCTTTTTCTCTGTTTCCCGAGGTATGCATGGTGGACCAGGACTTTGATGTTCTCGTAATCGGCGGCGGCCCCGGAGGGTATACCGCTGCTATCCGGTCTGCGCAGCTGGGAATGAAGACCGGCATCGTTGAGCGCGACAGGCTCGGCGGTGTGTGCCTCAACTGGGGTTGCATCCCCACCAAAGCCCTTTTGAAGAATGCCGAGATCGTCCAGCTGTTCCGCAAAGCGGAGGAGTGGGGGATCTCCTACGACAACCTCCGGGTTGACTTCCGGAAGATTATCAAGCGAAGCCGGGGCGTTGCCGACAAGGTCTCCAAGGGGGTGGAGTACCTGATGAAGAAGAACAAGATCGAGGTTTTCTCAGGCTTCGCCCGGCTTGCGGGCAACGGGCACGTGGAGCTCAAGGCCGAAGGAAAAAAGGATCAGCGCGTCCGGGCAACGCATATCATCATGGCAACCGGAGCCAGGTCGCGGTCCCTTCCGGGGGTTGTGATCGACCGGAAGCGGGTCATTTCCAGCACCGAAGCTATGATTCTGCCCGAACAACCGAAATCTATGATCATTATGGGGGCCGGGGCGATCGGGATCGAGTTTGCGTACTTCTACAACGCGCTCGGCACCAACGTGACGATCGTAGAAATGATGCCCGGGATCCTGCCCATCGAGGATCGTGAGCTGACCAAGCTGCTTGAGAGCTCCCTCCGGAAACAAGGAATCGAGATCCTGACAGAGACAAAGGTTGAAACCGTCAAACCCCGCGCGAACGATGTGGCTGTGACGGTCTCCTCGGGGGAAGGACGGAAAGAACTTGTTGCCGATGTTGCGTTGATGGCGACCGGGGTGCAGGGCAATGTCGAGAACCTCGGACTTGAGGAAGCAGGCGTTGCGGTTGAACGCTCGAGCATCAAAGTAGACAAGGATTACCGAACCAACGTCCCGGGCATCTATGCTATCGGGGACGTGATCGGTCCTCCATGGCTCGCACATGTTGCGTCAGCCGAAGGGATCCACTGTATTGAAGCAATCGCCGGCAAGAACCCCGCGCCGATGGATTATTGCACCATCCCCGGGTGCACCTATTGCCAGCCGCAACTCGCGAGCATCGGCCTGACAGAGGAGAAAGCAAGAGCGGAAGGGCACGAGGTCAAAATCGGCCGGTTTCCGTTCCGACCGCTTGGGAAGGCTGTCGCCACGGGTGAGACAGAGGGGATGGTGAAATTGATTTTTGATGCCTCCTACGGCGAGCTGCTCGGGGCGCACATCCTTGGCGCAGAAGCTACGGAACAGATTGCAGAACTCCTCATCGCGAAGAAGCTCGAAGCGACAGCCCAGAGTATTTTTCAGGCAGTGCATGCGCACCCGACGCTCAGCGAGGCGATCATGGAAGCTGCAGCGGCAGCGTACGGGGAGGCGATCAACATCTAGGGATGTCTCTGGCTGCATTGCTTGTTCTTTATTATTCATCATGACATCGCAAGGCATGCTTATCCGGGCCGTCGACCTTGGAGTGACGGAATACGAGTCCTGCTGGAACCTGCAACGACAGCTCTTCGATCTCCGCCTTGCAGATGCGATTCCGGATACCCTGCTGCTGACCGAACATCTTCCGGTCTATACGATCGGCCGATCCGGCGATCCGAACCACCTGCTGGCCGGCCTCCCGGAGCTTCAAGAAAAAGGAATCGCCCTCGTTTATAACGATCGGGGAGGGGACGTCACGTATCACGGCCCTGGCCAGCTCGTCGGTTACCCCATCCTCGACATGCACAATTATTATCTCGATCTCCATCGGTATCTCCGGGACCTGGAAGCGGTCATCATCAGCCTGCTCGCCCGATTTGGCATCCGTGGATCGAGGATTGAAGGATATACCGGCGTCTGGGTTGGCGATGACAAGGTCTGTGCGATGGGGATCCGTTCCAGCAGGTGGGTGACCATGCACGGATTCGCGCTCAACGTGTCGACGGACTTGTCCTATTTTGATCGTATCATTCCATGCGGGATTTTCGAGAAAGGAATCACGTCGATGGAGGAACTGCTGGGGCGGATGGTGACGATCGAAGAGGTTGTGCCAGAGTTGCTCCGGGAATTCGCCGGAGTTTTTCATGTTGATGTCAAGCCTGCGATGATCAATGAAATCTGTACCGAAGGAGGTATTGTGTGTCTCCCAGAACCACGACCGCTGTGACGCGAGGGAAGAACGGCAAGCGACTCACCGGACAGCCGGTGCCGGATAGCGCTGCGGAAAGGTTGAGCAGGGAACAGATTCTCGGCGCATATCGGAACGCCGTCGCGGCCCGCTTCTTGGACAACAAGATCCTCGTGCTGCTCAAACAGGGCAAAGTGTTCTTTCACATCGGGGGATCCGGGCACGAAGTGGCGCAGGTGGCAACATCCCTGGCAATGAAGCCTGGCTATGACTGGGCGTACCCCTACTACCGAGACCTTGCTTTCTCTCTTCAATTCGGGTACACGATCGAAGATGTAATGTTGGAGGCGCTCCACCGCAAGGAGGGCCCGAGCAGCCATGGCTTTGCAATGCCCTTCCACTACGGGCATAAAAAATGGAGGATTATATCGCAGTCAAGCCCGACCGGAACGCAGTATCTTGAAGCTGTAGGTACGGCGATGGGGGCCGCCATGGAGGGAAAAGATGAAGTCGTGTACGTTTCCTCCGGAGAAGGAGCCACCAGCGAGGGCGAGTTTCACGAGTCGGTCAAGTGGGCCTCACGGGGGCGCTTCCCGGTGATCTTCCTGATCCAAAATAACGGGTTTGCCATCTCCGTGCCGGTGTCTACGCAGGTTGCCGGGAAATCGATCTGCGAAATGCTCAAGGGATATGACGGGTTGAATCGATATCACGTGGATGGCTGCGATTTTCGTGAAACCTTCGATGCTGCGGCTGACGCCGTTGCCCGCGCGCGGCGTGGCGAAGGGCCGAGTGTGATCGAAGCTGATACCGTACGGCTGCTGGCCCATTCTTCGTCTGACGACCAGCGGAAGTACCGTGACGCGGAAGACCTCGAGGAAGACCGCAGGCGCGATCCCCTTCCTCGTATGGAGCAATTCCTGATGGAGCAGGGGCACCTTGGTCAGGAGGAGATCGCAACGATCAGAAAAGAGATCCAGGAACGCATAGATCGGGCAGCCGAATGGGCAGAGGAGCAGCCCCAGCCCAATCCGCAAGAGCTGGAAAGGCATGTGTACTCTCCAGGAGTTGTTGTGCCGCGCGAAGGATTCGTGGAATCCTTGCACAAAGGTCCGAGAATCGTAATGGTAGATGCCATCAACCATGCGCTTGCCGAAGAAATGGAAAACAATCCCCGGATGGTGATCTATGGAGAAGATGTTGCAGGCAAAAAAGGCGGCGTCTTCACTGCGACGAAGGGGTTGACCGACAGGTTTGGCGAAAAGCGCGTGTTTAATTCGCCACTCGCAGAGGCCAGCATTGTGGGGACGGCCCTTGGATTGGCGGTCCGTGGGACTTTCAAGCCGGTGGTGGAAATCCAATTTGGCGACTATATCTGGCCCGCGTTCATGCAGATCCGCGACGAAGTGGCAACGCTCCGTTTCCGCTCTGACAGCCAATGGTCCTGCCCCATGGTGATTCGCGTGGCGGTCGGCGGGTACATCCATGGCGGGCTGTATCATAGCCAATCCATTGAAGGTTTCTTCACGCACATCCCGGGCATCCGTGTTGTCTTTCCCTCCAGCGCAGCTGACGCGAAGGGGCTTCTGAAGACTGCCTGCCGCGAGAATGACCCGGTGCTTTTTTGTGAGCACAAGGGCCTGTACCGTCAGGGCTTTGCATCCTCTCCTGAGCCCGGTCCCGATTTTCTGTTACCGTTCGGAGTCGCCAACGTGAAGAAATCCGGAGACGACGTCACCATTATCACCTGGGGGATGCTTGTGCAACGGTCGCTCGACGCGGCGCGAAAGGTGGAGGAGCGGGACAGCGTCACGGTGGAGGTTATCGACCTAAGGACGCTGAATCCCCTTGATCGGGAAACGATCCTGCGCTCTGTGCGCAAGACCGGGAAGGTCCTGATCGCGCACGAAGACACTCTCACCAGCGGCTTCGGCGGAGAAATTGCCGCCATCATTGCCGAAGAGGCCTTCGAATATCTGGATGGCCCGGTGCAGCGTGTAGCTGCGAAGGACACTCCCATTCCGTACAACCCGGGGCTTGAAAACGCGATGTTGCCGCAAGAGTCGGATATTGTCGCGGCGCTTGAGAAATTGATACGATACTGACATGGATTCGCCCCTTTCCTCCGACCTGAGGCTCAGGCTTTACTATTATATGCGGCTGACGCGGGAGTGCGAAAGCATGATCATGCGCCTCTACCGGCAAGGGAAGATTGTGGGTGGTGCGTATACGGGCACGGGAAACGAAGCGACGGCAGTTGGCAGTGCCGCGGCGCTCGAAAAAAAGGATTACCTTTTTCCCATGCACAGGGATCTGGGTGCCCATCTTGTGAAAGGACAATCGCTCAGGAACATTTTTCTGCAGCAACTCGGCCGGGCAGACAGCCATACGCGCGGCAGAGACGGCACGGGACACTACGCTGACCCATCGCTGAAGATCTATGGAAATGTCAGTCACCTTGCTGCAATGATCCCGGTGGCCGCGGGCGTCGCGCTTGCTTCAAAGCTGCGCAAGGAGGGGGCGGTGGTCATGACCTATATTGGAGATGGAGGAAGCAACGTGGGAGAATTCCATGAAGGGCTCAACTTCGCAGCCGTCATGAAACTCCCGCTTGTCCTGATGGTCGAGAATAATCAGTTCGCATACTCCACGCCAACCTTCAGGCAATACGCTGCGGCTCGGCTCTCCGATCGGGCGCACGGCTATGGCATTCCGGGCCACACGATTGATGGCACCGATGTGGATCTGGTGTACAGGACCTCCCGTGAGGCGGTCCAACGTGCAAGAAAGGGAGAGGGACCCACGCTTATCGAAAGCCTGAGCATGCGCATGCAAGGACATTCCGCCTCCGATGATGCGTCCTATGTGCCCGCGGCGCTCCTGGAGGAATGGAAGAAGAAGGATCCTATCGCGCAATATGAATCGATTCTGTTGAAAGACGGTGTTCTTGTGCAGGAGCACATAACGAAGATCGAGCGGGAAATCAATGATGGAGTCGAAGGGGCCGTCAACGAAGCGGAGTCGAATCCGCTTCCAGAGGGTCCCGATGCTGCGGAAGGAGTCTACGCCGACACATGACGGCCACGTACCTTGAAGCCATTTCCCGGGGAATGTGGGAAGAGATGGAGCGGGACGAGACGGTCTTTCTTCTGGGGGAGGATATCGGTGCCTATGGTGGGGCTTTCAAAGCGACGAAGGGCTTCCTGGAGCATTTCGGCGAAGAACGGGTGATTGATACCCCTTTGTCTGAGGCGGCCATCGTTGGAGCCGCGATCGGGGCTGCGGTGGTGGGGATGCGTCCAATCGCCGAGATGCAGTTCGCGGATTTTGTCACTGGCGCATTCAACCAGATCGTGGTGAACGCCGCGAAGATCCATTATCGCTGGCATCTGCCGGTCCCGATCGTCATTCGTCTGCCGAGCGGCGGCAGGGTTCATGGCGGCCCCTATCATTCGGCCAATCCGGAGGCCTGGTTCTTCAATGTTCCCGGCCTGAAAGTCGTGGCGCCATCAACGGCCTACGACGCGAAGGGATTGATGACCGCCGCCATTCGGGACAACAATCCGGTACTGTTCTTTGAGTACAAATATCTCTATCGAAGGATCAAGGGGGATGTACCCGGGCAGGAAGTCACTGTCCCGATCGGTAAGGGGGAGGTAAAGCGGGAAGGGAATGACGTAGCCGTTATTACGTACGGGCCGACGGTCCACCTTTGTCTCGAAGCGGCATCGATCCTCTCGAAGGAAGATGGAGTGGAGGCGCGCGTGGTGGACCTCCGGACACTGGTACCGCTCGATCGGGAGCTCATTGTAGAGTCGGTGCGATCCACGGGCAAGGTTCTGATTGTTCATGAAGCCGCGCTCACGGGCGGGATCGGCGGCGAGGTTGCGGCGCTGATCGCCGAGCATGCCTTTCAACACCTCGATGCGCCGGTTCGACGTCTGGCCGCACTGGATACACCGGTCCCCTTTGCCCCGACGCTTGAAGAGTACGTTCTCCCCGACACGCCGAAAATCGTACAGGCGCTCCGGGAACTCAGTGCGTTTTGAATTTACAGGAGGATTGCGCATGTCCAGGATCGAAGTAGTAATGCCGCAAATGGGGGAAAGCATCGTCGAAGGCACGATTGTGAAGTGGCACAAGAAAGTGGGCGAGAAGGTGAGAAAGGATGAGACGCTCCTGGAGATCAGCACGGACAAGGTAGATTCGGAGATTCCCTCGCCCGCCGCGGGCACGCTCGCCGAGATCGTCGTGCCGGAAAATCAGACGGTGTCTGTCAGGACGGTGATCGGGTATCTCGAGACCGATGGCAATGATGCCGCAACGGGTGCTCCGGCGAAAACTCAGAAACCCGAAGCCGTACCGCAGAAGACCGTGACACCGCCTGTTGCTCCTTCGCGGCTCGCACCTCCGGAGCAGCAAGCGGGGGAAGGAAGATTCTATTCTCCCCTTGTCCTGAACATTGCCCGAACCGAAGGGCTCTCCATGGCCGAACTGGAGAGAGTGCCCGGGACAGGCGAAAATGGACGAGTGACAAAGAAAGACCTGATGAGCTACGTTGCCGCGAAAAAGGAGGGGTCGACCCCAGGGGCACCTGAAGAGCCCCAGGCCGCGCCCGCCGGGCAGGCGGAGAAAGAGGCTGTTCCTCCAGTGACCCCATCGGCGCCTGGCAGCATCGTGGCCAGGCCTGCGGACGCGCCTGCGCTGCGGTCCAAGTATCCATCGCCGGACTATGATGTCCTGCAGATGAGCAACGTGCTGCAGCGAATGGCCCAACACATGGTGAATAGTGTCCAGACGTCGCCGCACGTCGCGGCCGTGCACGAAGTGGACATGACGGAAATTGTCAAGCACCGTTCCATGCATGAAGCGGAGTTCGGGCGCAGAGAAGGGTTCAAGCTCACCTATACACCCTATATCGTGGATGCCGTGGTGAAAGCGATAAAGAAATATCCGCTCATCAACTGCTCCATTGAGGGGGACAAGATCATCAAAAAGAATTTTATCAATCTCGGCATCGCCGTCGCTTCGGAGAACGGCCTCATCGTTCCGGTGGTAAAGCATGCCGAGGAGAAGAACTTCCTGGGATTTGCCCGCGCGGTGAACGACCTGGCCGGCCGGACCCGCTCCAAAAAGCTCACCCCGGACGATATCCAGGGGGGCACGTTCACGATCTCGAACTACGGCGTCTTCGGCACGCTCTTCGGCACGCCGATCATCAATCAGCCGCAGGTTGCGATCCTTGGCACCGGTGCGATCAAGAAGCGGGTGGCGGTGATCAACGACGCCATTGCCATCCGGTCGATTGCGTACTTCACGCTCTCCTTCGATCACCGGGTGATTGACGGTGCGCTGGGCGGGATGTTTCTGGAAGAGATCGTGCAGAACCTTCAGCAATTTGATACGAGCGCCATTTCAGTCTAATACGACCCTACAGGTATCGATGGATTTCATTATTCAGGAATCAAAATTGTCCGAGCCTTCTCCGCGTCACCGGCGCCCCGACTGGCTCAAGGTCAAAGTTCCTCTCGGCGAGAATTTTTCCCGGCTGAAGGGATTGATGGGGCACCAGCACCTTCATACCGTGTGTGAAGAGGCGCGGTGTCCGAACATGGGGGAGTGCTGGAATGCCGGCACAGCGACATTCATGATCCTTGGGGATATTTGCACGCGCTCCTGCGGTTTTTGTGCCGTCAAGACCGGGCGTCCTGCCGGACTTGATGTGGAAGAACCATTCCGTGTCGCAGAAGCGATCCGGAGCATGGGGATCAGGCACGCGGTGATTACCTCTGTGAATCGGGATGAATTGCCGGATGGCGGCGCGGCGATCTTCGCGGAAACCATCCGGCAGGCCCGTCTTGTGAATCCTTCCATCAAGATTGAGGTCCTTATTCCGGACTTCCGTGGTGTCGAATGGGCACTCGAGATCGTTGTTGATGCCCGTCCCGATATCCTGAACCACAACACGGAGACCGTTCCCCGGCTGTATCAAACGGTCCGTCCGCAAGCCAAGTACGCCCGATCCGTTGAACTCCTGGACAGAGCAAAGAAAAAGGGGATGGTGACCAAAAGCGGCCTGATGCTTGGCCTGGGGGAAAAACCTGAAGAAGTCTTGGAGGTCATGCGGGACCTGAGGCAGGTGCAGTGCGACATTTTGACATTAGGGCAGTACCTACAGCCCACGAAGGAGCATCTCCCTGTAGACCGGTACGTCCATCCGGACGAATTCGGGATGTTCAAGAAAAGGGGGGTGGAAATGGGCTTTAGACACGTTGAGTCAGGACCCCTTGTGAGGAGCTCGTATCATGCAGAGGGGCAAATATAGCCCTTCGCATCAGCCCCGATTACCAGTTGACCCTGGGATCGTGAGCGAACGTTTCTCGTGAGATGAAGGGTTGACTTTTCTCTCGGTTTTGCTTAAATTTGTAAGCTTTTCCAGCCCCGCGTTTTCGTCATATTCTTTCAGGAGTAAGCCGTGGACAAGGCAACACATTTCTTCAAGGAAACAGATATCCAGCGCAAGTGGCATCTCATTGATGCGGACGGGAAGACCTTGGGCCGCGTTGCGACCGAAATTGCGCGGCTGTTGCGGGGGAAACACAAACCGATGTTCACGCCGAACGCGGACCTGGGAGATTTCGTCGTCGTGGTCAACGCCGCAAAGATCAAGTTGACGGGGAAGCGCTCCGAACTGAAGGAATACTTCCATTACACCGGCTATCCGGGGGGCGCGACGTGGGAGAAGTTCGGCGACATTATGCAGAAGAATCCCGCGCGCGTTTTCGAGCATGCGGTGAAAGGGATGCTTCCCCACAACAAGCTGGGACGCCAGATCTTCAAAAAAATGAAAGTGTATCCGGGCCCCGAGCATCCTCATGCTGCGCAACAGCCCGAAGCGTATTCCTTCAATAACTCATCGAAGTAGGAGATCTACACGAGAATGCATCCACAGAGCACTGCATCCGTCGGACGGAGAAAGACAGCGGTTGCCCGGGTGATCTTATCGCCCGGGTCCGGCAAAATTACGATCAACAAGAAACCTCTTGAGCAGTTCTTCCCGCTGGAGACTCTGCGGCAGGACGTCGTGAAGCCGCTGGAAGTCACACAGTCCGCGGGCAAGTACGACGTGCGCGTGAACGTTGAGGGAGGCGGCACCACGGGGCAGGCCGGCGCCATCCGCCTGAGCATCGCCCGGGCACTGGTCTCCATCAGTGAGGAGAATCGCGCACCGCTCCGCGCGGCCGGGTACATGACCCGCGACCCGCGCATGGTGGAACGGAAAAAGTACGGTCAGAAGAAAGCCCGCAAGAGATTCCAGTTCTCCAAGCGCTGATCGGAACCTTGTAATGAGGGAGCGCTGCACACTCAGCCTCTGAATGCAGGTACGGTTGCCGCGCACCCTAAATAAACATACCTCTGGATTCCGGCGGGAGTGTCCCGGTGACGGGACTCCGACGGAAGTTGAAGGGGGTAGACGAATAAACTCAAATAGAAGGAACACCTCATGCCTCGCGTGCAAGTCGCCGAGTTACTCGCGGCCGGATGTCATTTCGGCCATCTTACCCGCCGTTGGAACCCCAAGATGCGTCCCTACATTTTCATGGAGCGCAACGGGATCCACGTCATCGACCTCATGAAAACCACCCTCCTGCTGGACGAAGCATGCACCGCCATTGCGAATATTGTGGCGGAAGGCAAGCGTGTCCTGTTTGTGGGCACCAAGAAACAGGCCAAGGACGTCATCCGAGAAGAGGCCGTTCGCACCGGACAGTTTTACGTGAGCGAACGCTGGCTCGGCGGTTCACTCACGAACTTCACCACCATCCGGAAGAGCGTCAAGCGGCTCACCAACATCGAAAAGATGGAAAGCGATGGGACGTTCGACAAGATCACGAAGAAGGAAGGACTTTTCCTGCTGCGTGAGAAGGAGAAGCTCAACAACGTACTTTCCGGCGTAGTGGAGATGACGCGCCTTCCCGGCGCCCTGTTTGTGGTGGACACGAAGAAAGAGGCGATTGCCGTCAAAGAGGCCAGGCGTCTCGCCATCCCGGTGTTTGCGATCGTGGATACAAACTGTGATCCGGAAGAAATTGACTACCTCATTCCTGCCAATGACGATGCCATCAAGTCGGTGCAGGTTGTAACAAAGGCGTTCGCGGACGCCATCCTGGAAGGGAAAGAGCGCTCGGTAGCGCGTCAGATGGAGATGGCCGGCGAACAGGAGAACAGGGGAAAGGATGCCGCGCCCGCGGGAGAGCCGAGAGCGGCAACGAAGTGATTTCAACCATTGAAAGAGACCATGGATATAACCACTGATATGATCAAGAAGCTCCGGGATCAGACCGGAGCCGGCATGATGGACTGCAAACGGGCGCTGGAATCGACCGATGGAAACATGGAGGCGGCCATCGAGTACCTGCGCAAGAAAGGGGCGGCGGTTGCCCAGAAGCGTGCCGACCGCTCCGCGAAAGAAGGGGCGATTGTCACCCGGGTAAGCAGTGACGGAAAGACCGGCGTGATCGTGGAAGTGAACAGCGAAACGGACTTTGTCGCGCGCAGCGAAGATTTCGTCGGCTTCGCCAATGCCGTCGCGGAGGCGATTGAAAAGGAGAAGCCTGCAAGCCTGGAGCAGGTTGCGGCCCTTCCCGCGCAGGGACGGAAGAAGGTCTCTGAGCTCCAGAACGATCTCCTTGCAAAGGTGGGAGAGAAGATCGATGTGAAACGCTTTGCTCTGTACCGGGCAGAGGCAGGTTCGGTGGGATCCTACACGCACCTGGGGAGCAAGATCGGCGTGCTCGTGGAGTTCACCGGCCTGGACGGCGCGGATGCAGCCGGCGGTGCCGGACGCGATGTGGCCATGCAGATCGCCGCGATGAACCCGATGGTCATTACACGCGAGCAGATCGACAAGCCCGTGATCGAGCGGGAGATGGAAATATACCGGACGCAGGCGGAGAATGAGGGAAAGCCGGCACAGATCGTGGACAAGATCGCCAACGGGCGCCTTGAGAAATTCTACCAGGAAGTCTGCCTGATGGAGCAGATCTTCATCAAGGATTCCGGCAAGACCATCAAGGAATACCTGCAGGAGACAAGCATAAAAGCAGGCAAGCCGGTTGCGGTCAAGAGGTTTGTCCGGTTCCACCTCGGCGAAGAGGCCCATTGAACATGAAGAAGCCACAGTACGCGAGGGTCTTGCTCAAGCTGAGCGGCGAAGCGCTCATGGGCGAACAGGAGTTCGGGATCGACTCTCAGGTGCTGAAGCGCTATGCGCTGGACATCAAAAGCGTGAAGGATCTTGGTGTTCAGGTGGGCATTGTGATCGGCGGCGGCAACATCTTCCGGGGCGTCTCAAACTCGTCCGCTGGCATCGACAAGGTGACCGGGGACCATATGGGGATGCTAGCCACCGTTATCAACGCCCTCGCCCTGCAAAGCGCGCTGGAGAAGGAAGGAATGATCACTCGCCTGATGTCGGCCATCAAAATGGATGTCATTGCCGAGCCGTTCATCCGGCGTCGCGCGATCCGCCATCTGGAGAAAGACCGGATCGTGATCTTTGGCGCGGGAACCGGGAACCCGTATTTCACGACCGATACCGCGGCCGCTTTGCGCGCTATTGAGATCGAAGCCGACGTGATCATGAAGGGAACCCGTGTGGACGGGGTCTACGACTCCGACCCCGAGCGGAACCCGTCGGCGTTCCGGTTCGCGGAGATCTCCTACCTTGATGTCCTCCGGAAGGAGCTCAAGGTCATGGACATGACTGCGATCACCCTCTGCCGGGAAAACAAGCTGCCGATCCTGGTCTTTAACATGAACACGCCCGGCAATTTGAGGCGGATCGTCCTCGGGGAACCGGTGGGAACCAAAGTGATGGAATTGTCTTCACCTCTTATGGAAAATACCTAGCGGAGGATTTCATGGTAAAGCAAATCCTGAAAGAAGCCGAGGAAAAGATGCATAAGGCTCTTGAAGTTGTCCGTCAGGAGCTTATCAAGATCCGCACCGGCAAGGCAACGACCGTTCTGTTGGATGGGATCAAGGTTGACTACTACGGGACCATGACCGCTCTGAGCCATGTGGGAAACGTCAGCGTGTCTGATGTCCACACGCTTACCGTGCAGCCCTACGACAAGAGCATGATCGAACCGGTGAGCAAGGCCATCCAGACGGCCAATCTGGGGCTCAATCCCGTGAAGGACTCAGAACTGATCCGCATTCCGATTCCTCCTCTGAACGAAGAGCGCAGGCGCGAGCTTGTGAAGCTGACCAAGAAGTTCGGCGAAGAAGGAAAGATCGCCGTGCGCAATATCCGGAGAGATGGCATCGAGCATTTGAAGAAATCCGAGAAGGCGGAGCATTTCTCCGAGGACGAGCGCAAGAGGGGGGAGACCGATCTCCAGAAGATGACTGACAAGTACATCAAAGATGTCGATGCTCTCCTGGCGCAGAAGGAAAAGGAGATCATGGAGGTGTAAGAGGGATTCTCTCCGGGATCTGAGAAAGCCGACCTTGGGGCCGGCTTTTTCTGTTGGTAGGAGGTAGATGTGATATCAACCGGTGCCCCAGGGTGGTGCTCGAGCGCCACGGATGAATCCAGGATCCTCATCCATCCCACCCCCCACCTTTGCACATCAGTGACAAAAACAGCCAGCCTCGCGAGCTGCTCAATGTGACAATTTATGACAAATCCTCCACGTAACATCCCCTTTTTCCGTGCGTATTATCAAGTGAGGCTACTCATATTCCCAATGGAGGCTGTTATGACCTCGAAACGTCTCTACAAATCGCGCACGGAGCGGATGATCGACGGTGTGTGCGGAGGCATCGCCGAATATCTCGGGCTTGACGTGACACTTATTCGCATCCTCTGGGTTCTGTTGACGCTGTTTGGAGGGACGGGGATCGTTCTATATATTGTGGCAATGGTCGTGATGCCTGCCGTGCCTCCGGGAACCGTTGCCGCCGGTGCGCCGGCCACTCCCAAGTCCCACGGCGCGAACGGCAAATTCTGGGGCGCTCTGCTGATTGCTTTTGGTATGCTCCTGCTGCTGGATAACCTGGGAATCCCGATCTGGCACCACTGGTGGGGCTTTTCCTGGAGCGTGATGCTCCCGCTGTTGCTGATCCTGGCTGGCGTTGCGTTTCTGTACGGCGGGAGGAATGGCATCATGGCCTCTGCGGAGCCAATCCCGGCGGATGTGCCGGGGCCTGAGCCTGTCGCGGCTCCCGCGCACCCGCGCTCGAATCGCCTCTACCGGTCCAGAACCGACAAGAAGTTTCTTGGTGTTTGCGGGGGCATTGCGAACCATATTGGCACTGATCCGACGATCGTCCGGCTGCTGTTCGCAATTGCCGCGTTCGCGTCGTTCGGGTTCATGATCCTCCTGTATATTGCCATGGCGATCGTCGTGCCGCAGGAACCTCTGGCACCTGTGGTCACTCACGTGTCCTGAACGGCTGCTCTGTATTCAAAGACATGAGAAGGTACAATGCAATGGAGACTTTCAAAGTGCGCTTTCCCTGGTTCGGTGTGGGATTGATCGCGGTGGGAGCTGCAATGCTCCTGCACCGGATGGGTGTGGTGGACTTCAGCTGGCACGCCGCCCTCTGGGGAATCGTTGCCCTGTTCGGCGCGTTCAAGCTGATGACCGCCTTCACGACAGGCCGCCCCGGGGCGGCCTTCTGGGGGACGGTGCTTCTTGTCCTGGGCGGTTACCAAATGTCCGAAGATCTGGGTGTCTTCTACATTTCATCCTACCTGCTTTTTCCCTGGACGGTCGTGCTGGTGGGGGTGGGTTTCCTGATGATGTTCGCGGTGAAGCCGCGCAACTGGCATGTGATCGTTCCCGCCATTTTTTTTATGGGAACGGGAGCGGTATTGGTTCTTGCCGAGATGGGCTATCTCAACAGGTGGGATGTTGTGGAGGCACTGAGACAGTACTGGCCTATCGCGCTGATCTTGTTCGGCATTACACTGTTGTTGAATAGGAAATCGTCAGCATAGAGCACTGGGTGAGGGGGTAGGTGCCAGCGGTCAGAAAATGCCAATTGTTCATTACTGAGACCCGCCGCTTTAGAGACATGGGAAAGCTTGTTGCCTGGAGCCCAGGAACACATCCTGGGCTCATTTGTGTGTGAGCCGTGGGAAATGACTTATGATGACGGGGGAGGTTTTCTGATTGATTTCCGGAAAATTGAAACGTATATATCGTCAGTCCATCCACCATCTCCAAGACCGATCTCGAGGGTAAGACAATGATTGACATAAAACAATACCGTGTGTGGTTCATCACCGGCAGCCAGCACCTGTACGGTCCCGGGGTTCTTCAACAAGTCGCTGAAAATGCGGAGAAGATCGTCCAGGGATTCAATGAATCACAGGCAGTTCCCTTTCCGATTCAATCCAAACCGGTGGTCACGTCGCCAGAGATGATTCTGAATGTGATGCGTGAAGCGAACAACGACGCGCATTGCGCTGGAGTGATCACCTGGATGCACACATTTTCCCCGGCGAAAATGTGGATCGGGGGGCTCAAGGCTCTTCAGAAACCCCTGCTGCATCTCCATACGCAATACAACCGGGATATTCCGTGGAGCAGCATCGACATGGATTTTATGAACCTTAACCAGGCTGCCCATGGTGACCGGGAGTTTGGCTTCATCTGTACTCGAATGAGGAAGAACCGGAAGGTTGTTAGCGGGCACTGGCAGGAACCTCGCGTGCACACACAAGTCGGCAAATGGATGAGGGTAGCGGCGGCCCTGGCCGACATGCGCGATGCAAGGGTTGTTCGCTTTGGCGACAATATGCGGGAGGTGGCCGTCACTGAGGGAGACAAAGTGGAAGCGCAGGCGACGTTTGGGTACTCCGTAAATGGATATGGTCTGGGAGATCTTGCTCAATGCGTGAACAGTGTTCCTGAAGCGAGCGTGAAGCAGGTCGTGAAGTCCTATGAAGAGGAGTACGTTCTCGCCCCGGCGGCACGGGAGGGAGGAGAAAAGCGAATGAACGTGGTGGAATGTGCCAGGATAGAGCTGGGGTTGCGCGCGTTTCTTGAACAGGGGAAGTACAAGGCATTCACGACTACATTTGAAAACTTGCACGGCCTGAAGCAACTTCCCGGGCTGGCAGTGCAGCGGCTGATGAACGACGGGTACGGATTTGGCGCGGAAGGGGACTGGAAAACTTCGATGATGGTCCGTGCGGCTAAGGTAATGTCCTCAGGACTGCAGGGCGGCACATCATTCATGGAGGACTACACGTATCATCTCGATCCTTCGGGTATGAAAGTGCTTGGTGCGCACATGCTGGAGGTGTGCGAGTCCATCGCGTCCTCGAAGCCAAAGCTGGAGGTGCATCCGCTGGGCATTGGGGGGAAGGAGGATCCGCCGCGTCTGGTCTTTGATGTACCGATGGGAGAAGCGCTCAACATCTCCTTGATCGATCTGGGCGATCGGTTCCGTTTGATTGTGAACGAGGTAACGGTTGTTCATCCCGACAAGGACCTTCCTCGTTTGCCCGTCGCACGCGCGCTGTGGGTGCCAAAACCGAATCTCGAAGTTGCAGCAACAGCCTGGATCTATGCTGGTGGCGCACACCATACTGCGTTCTCCCAGGCGATCGATGCTGAGTATATCGAGGACTTCGCCGAGATGCTCGGGATAGAGTGCTTGCTGATCGACGCGAAAACCGATCTGAGGGCGTTCAAGAATGAGTTGCGGTGGAATGATAGGTCGTACGGGCGCTAGACGTGGTGATAGGTCTGTTCACTTGAGGATGCATAGCTTCCGAGTCTGAACGAAATTTCCTGCTTCCATTCATTGACCAGGACGGCCACCTCCCTCCCGACAACATCAAAAACTGTGATCTTAACATCCCTGACACCTGGCACCTGGAACCTGATCACTGTTGTCGGATTGAACGGGTTGGGATAGTTCTGATCGAGGGTGAACTCCAGTGGCAAGGTGCCAGGGCGGCCGTCTTCCACTGATGACACGACGAGCGATTGGTAGGGCATGGTCCGGAAAACATATCGAACCCAGCTCCTCCTTTGCCGAATGGACAAATTCATCCGGAACCCGTTGTAGGATCTCCGCTGTAAGGGAATCTCGTTACCTGGTGTGTAACCGAGTCCAAAATGGGATTCCCCGCTTTGTCATAGCCCCTGGAAGTCCAGCCCACCTCGGTTCGTCAAGTGGAGCTTGACCCAGTTTAAATCAAGCCAGAGAGATTGTGTGAAGCTGGCTCAGCTGGACGTCTTGAGGAGGCGGGTTTCGTCTGGGCTACTCGAAGCATCTGTGTGGGTCCCGAACATGCTAAGAGCAATCGAATGGTCTGATTACCAGGTGGTCCGAGAAGTCGACAGTAGCAGACGCCGGATGCAAGCCCGGACCCTGTGAAGGCAACGCTGTGCGAATCAGACTCTTGGACTTCATTGGCAAGATGTCTACAATAAACAGCCTGACATGCCCGCGAGCGTACAATTATCGCTTCAGTGAGCTTCCAACCAGTTTTTCCCCGTCCCAATATCCACATTCACCGGCACGCTCAACTTCATCGCGTTCTGCATTCGCTCGGTCACCAAGGATCTCATGGTGTCCAGTTCTCCCGGGGGAATCTCGAAGACAAGCTCATCATGCACCTGCAGGAGCATCCGGCTCTTCAGTTTCTTCTTTCGAATGTCGCCGTCGATCCGGATCATGGCCACCTTGATCATATCGGCGGCGGTTCCCTGGATGGGCATATTGATGGCAGCGCGTTCGGCATTTGCCCGGATATTCTGATTCCGGCTGTTGATGTCGGCGAAATAGCGGCGGCGGCCGAGAAGCGTTGAGACATACCCGTTTTGCCGCGCGCCGGCAATCGTATCGTTGATGTACTGTTTCACCTTCGGGAACCGCTCGAAATACCGGGCGATGATATCGCGCGCCTCATTCTGAGCGATTCCCAGCCGGGCGGCCAGCCCGAACGGGCCGATGCCGTACATAATGCCGAAGTTCACTTCTTTTGCCTTCCGCCGCATCTCTCGTGTTATCTCTTTGGCGGCGACGCCAAAGACCTTTGCCGCGGTTGTGGCGTGGATATCTTCGTTGTTGTTGAATGCCTCTACCAGCCCCGGATCGCCGCACACGTGCGCCATGACGCGAAGCTCGATTTGCGAATAGTCGGCTGAGAGAAGCTCCATGCCCCTGGCCGGAACGAACGCAGCACGGATAGAGCGCCCGATTTCTGTGCGGATGGGAATGTTCTGTAGATTCGGGTCACTCGACGACAATCGTCCTGTGGCAGCGACCGTCTGATTGAATGAGGTGTGAACCCTGCCTGTGTCAGGCTTGATCAACAAGGGAAGCGCGTCAACATACGTCGACTTCAGCTTCGTGAGCTGACGGAAGTCCAGGAGTTTTTCTATGATCTGGTGCTGTCCCCGGAGCGACTCCAGTACGCTCACATCGGTTGAAAATCCGGTCTTGGTTTTCCGTTGCGTGGGAAGGTTCAGCCGGGTGAACAAGACTTCGCCGAGTTGCTGCGTGGAATTGATATTGAACACCCCGCCGGCATCGCGATGGATATCTGCAATGAGTGACTGCAGCTGCCGGTCAATCTCCTTCGACATCCCTTCGAGGTGGTCGACATCCAGAGAGATTCCCGCAAACTCCATCCGCGCAAGTACGGGAATGAGGGGGAATTCCATCTCCTCACAGAGGGAAAGAAGCCCGAGCTCCCGCAATTCGCGCGTCTGATATGAATAGAGCCGCATCGTGATGTCCGCGTCTTCGGCCGAGTAAGCGGCAATCTCCTTGAGCGCGACCTCGGTGATCAACTTCTGATTCCTGCCCTTTCCAACCAGATCCTCGAACGTTATGGTGCGATAATTGAGCGTCCCGAGTGCGAGACTATCCATGTTGTGCTGGCCATCCGCGCGGATCATATAACTTCCCACCATGGTGTCGAACACGATGCCTTCCAGCTCTATGCCGTTGTTCAAAAGGACGAGCATGTCATACTTGATGTTCTGCCCGATCTTCCCGATCGCCGGATCTGACAGGATCGGCTTGAGCTTCTTCAAGACAACCTTGCCGTCCAGTGCGTCGACCAGATGGTTGTGGCGTGCTTTCTCTTCAGCAAAGAGAGCCGGTTCGCCCGCTGAAGCGATTGGCTTCATCCTGACCGGCACGTAATAACCTTCCCGGTCGCATGTGCTGAAGGAAAGTCCGATGAGCTCACCACGAAGCGGATCCTTTGATGTTGTCTCTGTGTCGATAACGAATCTGCCGCATTGCTTCAGTTTCGCGCAAAGGTCATTGAGCGCCTTCTCCGTGGTTACGCACTGATACTCGTGCTCATCCGTGGTGATATCGAGAATGGTCATCGAAGCCGGATCGAACGAGATGTCCTCGTTGGCGGGAGGACGTGCAGGCGTTGAGGCTGGAGCGGGGGAGGGAGCGTTCACAGACTGGTCCGCCCCACGCATCTTTTCTGCCAGGAGCTTGAACTCCAGGTCTTCAAACAACTTGAGCAACCGGGGCGTATCAGGCTGGGCCACCCGAAGCTCATGAAAATTAATCGTGACCGGAGCCTGGGTCTCTATGGTCACCAGTTCCTTGGAGAGAAAGGCAGTCTCCTTGTTTGAAGAGAGTTTGTCCCGAACCCCTTTCTGCGGGATTTCCTCGATGTGACGGTACAGATCCTCGAGCGATCCATATTTCTGGATGAGCGGGATCGCGGTCTTCTCTCCGATGCCTCGTACTCCCGGGACGTTGTCTGACGTGTCCCCGATCAGCGCCAGCACATCAACCACATGCTCGGGCGCGACGCCGAATTTTTGCAGCACGCCCGACTCATCCACGATCTCCGGTTCGCCGCCTGCTTTGCCTGGCTTGTACATCTTGATGAGAGGGGAGATCAGTTGCATGAAGTCTTTGTCCCCCGTGACGAGGTACGTAAAGACCCCCTCTTTCTCTGCCCGCCGTGCTAGCGTGCCAATGACGTCATCGGCTTCGTACCCCGGAAGCTCGATGCTGGGCGTGTTGAAAGCCCGAACCACCTCCTTCAGCTTGTCCAGCTGGTAGGCCATGTCCTCCGGCATCTTTTGCCTCGTGGCCTTGTATTCGGGGTAGAGCTTGTGTCGAAACGTGGGTTGCGGCGTGTCGAAGACCACTGCGACATGGTCCGGTTTTTCGCTCAATATCTTCATAAGGGCAGTCGCGAAGCCGTACACGGCGCTCGTATTGAGCCCTTTGCTGTTGATCAGCGGCCGTCCAATGAACGCAAAATAGGCACGGTAGGCGAGAGCCATCCCGTCCAGCAGGTAGAGCCGTTCCGTCTGTTTCATTGGGAGCTCGAGAATGGAGGAGTCATGAATAAAGTAAGATACGGTAACGGCCTGAGGGAGTCAATAATCGAGGATCGAGAATAGAAGGATGGGAATCGAAAATGGGAGAGAGCGAAGAAGAACGCCTCGTAAGCGGGAGGTTTGTCCTGCGGGCTAGGGTATGGGAGTATCACCTTCAGTAGTCGTCCGTCCCTCGATCTACAACGGGGGCGGGGACAGCGGTTGGCGTCGGCACGATGGGAGAGGCCTGCGCGACAGGTGCGTCGGTGAGATTCCTCCGGACGATCAGGCTCATGCCGATCAGCATGCAGCTGTTTGCCACGAATGAGGCGGTGATGCCGAAGTGCCCGGCAACAAATCCTCCGACAATCGGCCCGATCATGTTCCCCAGGACGGTCATGCTCGACGCCACGGCGATGATCCCACCTCGCCGCTCGGGGGGAGCATTGAGATTGGTGAGTGAATAAAGAGCCGGCAGTACACCCGCCTGCGCGAACCCGAGAAAAGCGCGAAGGACGGCAAGCTGGAAGAGGTCCTGGACAATAATGTGTCCTGCATAAACCACGCCCACCACGGCAAGCGCAAGGGAAAGATTCTTTGTGTATCCCCGTTCGTCGTTGCGCTTTCCCCACCAGGCAGCGAACAGCACCATGGAGAGCCCTGAGATGGAAAAGATGCCGCCCGTCAGCGTGGAGATAAACTTCGTGTCGGTCTTGAAACTCTCCACGAAGAGTGCGAAAATCGGCTCGATCATGAGGACTGACGTCTGTGCCACCACCATCGTGATTGCGGTAAGACGAAGATGCCTGTTGGTGAACATGAACCGATAATTGTCCCGGACGGTAAAGGTCCGGACAGCCCGTGCACCCTGCTCGGGCTCGTGTACCATCCGGGCGACCACCACGGTCACAACGGTGCACAGACCTGCCGTGATAAAAAAGATCTCCCGGTAGCCGAGCATGTCAGCCAGCAATCCGCCGAGAAACGGACCAAGGACGGCTCCTGCGGCCGACGACGACTGCATGATGCCGAGCGCGTAGCCGATACGTTCGCGCGGGGTGGTTGTTGAAACCAGCGCAATGGACGCCGCGATATATCCGCTGATGCCTCCCTGCACGATCCTGAATGCGAAAAGCTCATACACATTCCGCGACAGGCCGATGAGAAGCTGGGAGAGTGCCAGGCCGATCAGCGCCCGCACCACCATCACTTTACGTCCATATCTATCTCCCATGGAGCCCCAGAAAGGGGTCGCGACGAACGAGAGGAAGAAGGGCCCCGCAAACACCAATCCGCTCCAACGAGCCAGGTCGGTCGGGTCGGTGACTCCGAGTTCGCGAACAAAGAAAGGAAGGAAGGGAATGACCAGGTTCATTCCCACCATTGCGATGAACTGGGTTCCCCAGAGGATGTAGAGGTTCTTGCGCCAGAGTTCCAACGATTGCATAGCGGGCTTAATATACCGAGATTGCAGGTTGAATCCAAGGCTTGCCATTGGGAGTTCATCCCTGTTCTTGTGCCACACATGACGTCTGACTTCTGGCTACAGCTCTCTGTTGACACTTCGCCACACCTATTGTATCTTGTCTTCGTGAATGCGACGGAGCATTGTGCGGGAGGCGAATACGACCCCCAAATAACGCAAATCCTGTGCGATGCGCTCAACTCTTCATACGCTCTACACCCTACTGCTCGTTGCTGCTTTCCTGATTGCCAGTGTGGTTATCGGCGTGCGGGGGTGCGGGTATTACCTGACCCCGCTCGATGAGCGCCCATTCCACGCGCAGTACGACACACTCAAGCCAACCGGAATCGAAGGCCACGGATACGGGATAGTCGGCTCCTGCTTCCTGATTGTGGGGGTCGGAATCTACTCCGCAAGGAAACGCATTCGAGCCTTCTCTCACTGGGGAAAGATCTCGAACCACCTCCAGTTTCACATCTTTCTCTGTCTGGCGGGTCCTATGCTCATTGTGTATCACTCCACGTTCAAGCTCGGGGGCCTTGTCGCCGTCAGTTTCTGGAGCATGGTGGCTGTGGTTGCGAGCGGCGTGGTAGGGAGGTACCTCTATGTCCAGATCCCGAAGGGCATCCAGGGAAATGAGCTCTCCGTTGCCGAACTCGAACAGGAAAACAAAAAGATCGGAGAAGTCCTTCAAGCCCAGTACGGGCTCGATCCGATCTTCCTGCGTACTATGGATGCCATGGCGCTTCCATCACGCCCGGCGAGCGGTATGTCCCCTCTGGAAGTGCTGGATTTCTTTTTCCTGCAAAGCGTCACGAGGAAAAGGAAGCTCAACCGCGCACTTGATGAGCTCAAGCGCTCCGTAGATCCGGCTCTTGTCGGGGCTGTCCGTCGGCTTGTACGGCGGCGCATCACCTTCATGCGGCGCATCGCGTTTCTCGGCCAGTTCAAGCAGATGTTCCACTACTGGCATGTCGTGCACCTGCCGTTTGCCATCGTCATGTTTGTCATCATGCTCATCCATATCGCCGTGGCATTGGCGTTTGGGTATACATGGATCTGGTAAGGCGAGATAATATGCTGCGATCAGCGGTTCTTTGGTTTCTGGCCATTTCCCTTGCGCGTAGCGTCCTCCATGCGCAGATCTCGCCGGGGGAGCTCTCCGGGGCGCATGCAAACCTGGAAGGGATGGAGCATTGTACCGCCTGTCACGCCCTGGCGAAGGCGGTTTCAAGCGACAAATGTCTCCAGTGTCATACCGAAATTCAGACGCGCATTGGTGCCCGAACCGGCTTGCATGCGCTCTACCAGGGGCGGCAGTGTGTGGAATGCCACAAAGAACACCACGGCCGGAACTTTCCCCTTGTCAAGTTCGATGTTTCGTCCTTCAACCATTCCACTGTCGGTTTTTCCCTCCAGGGAGCTCACGTCAAGCTTTCATGTTCCCAGTGTCACAAGCGTGAAAACATCAAGGCGCAAGACGTGCTCAAGAACGGTGCAGCTCTTGAGAAGGGAACCTATCTTGGTCTCTCGGCTGAGTGCTTGTCTTGCCATGCCGACACGCATCGGGGGCAATTCACCGGAAGCTGCCTCCGATGCCATGCGATGGATGGCTGGAAACCGGCATCGAAGTTTGACCACAGCACGGCCAATTTTCTCCTGACAGGCCTGCATCAGAAAGTGGAGTGCGGCAAGTGCCATAAGAAAGACACAGCCAATATGACCCGTTTCACGGGCCTGCAATTTGCTTCCTGTTCGGCGTGCCACCGCGATCCGCATACGGGACGGTTCAAAGAGTCATGCGAGAGCTGCCATAACACCAACGGATGGACCCAGGTTGCCCCCGGCCATTTCGATCATGCCACGACGCGGTTCCCTCTTCGTGGCCGCCATGCAACGGTGAAATGCGAACAGTGCCATGGCGGACGGAAAGGAACGCCAGCCGTCAACCTGAAGATCGCGAATTTCTCCCGGTGTACCGATTGTCACGCCGATGCCCATGCCGGGCAGTTTGCCGATCGGCCGGACAGGGGTGCCTGTGAGTCGTGCCACACCGTTGACGGCTTCGCTCCCTCTACATTTGCGGTAGAACAGCACCAGCACACTCACTTTGCACTCTCCGGGGAGCATCTGGCCGTTCCCTGCCGCGCATGTCATGCGGCCGAGACTGTTGCCGCAAAGAGCGTCTGGAAATTCCGATGGAAGGATCCCGGGCACTGCGAATCGTGTCACAAAGATCTTCACCGGAATCAATTCGGTGCGGCCGCGCCAGTTGGGTGCCCGACCTGTCACTCCACCGAGGGATGGCACACGGTCCGCTATGGCCACGAGCGCACGCGATTCCCGCTGCGGGGAAAACATCTCGACCTCGCCTGCGCCCAGTGCCATTTAATTACCGGGACCGTCGCGGAAGGTAAAGGCGTCCCCGTCGCCGACACCGCGAGAACTCTCCCCGATGCCCCCAAGAGATTGTTGCGTTGGAACGGTCCTGTGGCGTGCACGACCTGCCACCCCGATGTCCATAAACGGCAATTTGAACAGCAAATGGCGAATCGCTGCGAGACGTGCCACACGACACTGGCATGGAATGTGTTGATATTTTCGCATGAGACCACCGGCTTTCCCCTCACGGGAGGGCACGCCCAGGTGGCCTGCGTGAAGTGTCATCTTCTGGTGGACCAGGGGACTTCGCGGGAACGGCGGCTCTATGCGGGCACACCAGCCCAATGTGCCGACTGCCATGCGTCTGGAATGGAAAAACAAAAGAGAGCTCCGGGGAGTGGTGAATGAACCTGGCTGTCCGGCTGTCCGTTGCTGCATCTCTCTGTATGGTGCTGCTGTATAACACGCCGATTCTCATGGGGCAGGAATCGCCCCATGGCAAACTGGAACTTGCCTGCGAGAATTGTCATGTGACGAGCTCATGGAAAATGCTTGCCTCTCCCATGAAGTTCAATCATGACGCTACCCGGTTTTCTCTTAAGGGGCTTCACGTCGGTCTGGATTGCAGGAAGTGCCACAGCAGCCTCAAGTTCAAAGGGACCTCCTCGCAATGCGTCGATTGCCACAAGGATGTTCACCGTGGCGAGCTCAGCGCCACCTGCGATCGATGCCACTCACCTGCGAGCTGGCTCGTGCCGGATATGGCGCAGCGTCACAACCGCACGAAGTTCCCGCTTCTCGGCGCGCATATGACGGCCCCCTGCGAGGCCTGCCACGTTAATCAGCAGAAGAATGAATACGTCGGGCTGACAACAGACTGTTACGGGTGCCACCGAGCGGACTACGACGCGACAACGGCACCCCCACACCGGTCGTCGGGATTCAGCACGGACTGCGTCCAATGTCATGCGGCAACAGCGGTCTCCTGGGGGGGCGGATTCAATCATGCGCAGACATCATTCCCCCTCACCGGGGCTCATGTCGCTGTTCCTTGCTCTCAGTGTCACCAGGGCGGGAGGTTTCAGGGAACTTCAATGCAGTGCGTCTCCTGCCACCAGGCCGATGCCAACAACGCGATGAATCCGAAACACGTGCCGCCGAGTTTCTCCACGGAGTGTAACTCCTGTCATTCGACGACCGCCTGGAAGCCATCCAATTTCGACCATTCCAAAACGCAATTTCCACTGACCGGGGCGCATCCAGCCGTTCCCTGCAGCCAATGCCATAAGAATGGGGTCTATCTTGGGACGCCAACGCAATGTTCAAGCTGCCATCTGCAGCAGTATAACGCGGTTTTGAGCCCGAAGCATACCCAGCCGTCATTCTCGCTCGACTGTACTGTCTGCCACACCACAGCCGCCTGGAATCCGTCGACATTTGCTCACAACAAGACAAAGTTCCCGCTGACCGGCGATCACATGCAGGTGCCTTGCGCATCCTGTCATCAGAATGGGGTCTATGCCGGAACCCCGACGCAGTGTTCGAGCTGCCACCAGGGAGATTTCAACAATGCGGTCAATCCCAATCACGTTGCTGCAGGATTCCCTACGGATTGCACGTTGTGCCATTCGACAACTGCATGGCGGCCGTCATCATTTGATCACTCGAAAACGCAATTCCCGCTGACAGGAGCTCACGCTGCCGTCCTTTGCACGCAATGCCATCAGAACAACCGCTATCAAGGGACGCCGACGCAATGTGTTTCCTGCCATCAGACTGATTACAACAATGTCGTGAGTCCCAAGCACGTGCTTCCAACGTTCTCCACGGACTGCACCGGCTGCCATACAACCTCGGCATGGAAGCCTTCCAGCTTCAATCACGGCACCACGCGATTCCCGTTGACCGGGGCTCACGTAACAACTGCTTGTTCTTCCTGCCACATCAACGGGGTCTATGCCGGAATGGCGATGACGTGCGTCAGTTGTCATCAGCAACAGTATAACGCAACGACCAACCCGAATCATGTTACGTCCGGGTTCTCGACCGATTGCCAGTCATGTCACACGACAACAGCCTGGCAGCCGGCGACGTTCGACCATTCCAAGACGCAATTCCCGTTGACCGGTGCACATGCAGCGGTAGCGTGCAGCCAGTGCCATCCGAACGGCCGCTATCAGGGCACTCCGCTCCAGTGTTCTGGTTGCCACCAGGCTGACTATGCTGCGGTGGTCACGCCGAAGCACACGCAGCCGTCATTCTCGCTTGATTGCACTCTTTGTCACTCTACGAGCGTATGGAAGCCTTCAAGTTTCAATCACAGCACGACGCGCTTCACCTTGACCGGTGCGCACGTGACCGCTGCCTGTGCATCCTGTCATATTAATGGAGTGTATGCGGGGACGCCGATGACGTGCGTTGGCTGTCATCAGCAGCAATTCAATGCCACGACGAATCCCAATCACGTCACAGCGGGGTTCCCCACCGACTGCCAGACCTGTCATAACACCACTGCGTGGCAGCCATCCACCTTCGATCACAGCAAGACCCAGTTCCCCCTCACGGGAGCGCACGTGGCTGTCGCCTGCACCCAGTGTCATCCGAACGGACGGTACCAGAACACGCCAACGCAATGCTCGGGCTGCCACCAGACCGACTACAACAATGTGGTCACCCCAAAGCATACGCAGCCGTCCTTCTCGCTCGATTGCACGGTCTGCCATACAACGACTGCGTGGAAACCCTCGACATTCAATCACAGCAACACGCACTTCACGTTGACAGGGGTCCACGTGACCACTCCGTGCGCGTCATGTCATATCAACGGTGTCTATGCCGGCACACCCACAACGTGTGTCGGATGCCATCAGCAGAACTACAACTCCACGACCAATCCCAACCATGCGGCCGCGGGATTCCCCACCGATTGCCAGACATGCCATAGCACCACGGCATGGTCCCCGTCAACGTGGGACCATACCACATACTTCCCCATCGGCGCCGGCAGCAGTCACCCGCCGGGCAGGTGGACGACGTGTGCGGATTGTCATACGGTTCCGTCGAACTACAAAGTGTTCTCCTGCGTTACATGTCATGAGCACAGCCAGGGGAACACGGACCCCAGACACACAGGAGTCTCCGGCTACACATATGAGAGCGCCGCCTGCTACAGGTGTCACCCGCGGGGAGGAGGTGGAGATTGAGAACCCCGAACTTCCTGTTGCTCGCCCTGCTCGCTGTGATGTCGTTCAAGCTACAAGCCCAGACGGAAAGGACGATCGGAGTGGCAGTGTCGTATATTTCCTCGGGTTCCATCTACCTCAACGCGGGGCGCGAGAAGGGATTTGCGCAGGGGGATACGGTCACGCTCGTCCACGGGTCCCAGGTGCGAGCACGAGGGGTGATCATTGCGGTGTCTTCCAGTTCATCGGCGGTCCACCTGCTCGTTCCGTCGACGGGCCAGGGGTCCAACTCAATCGTCGTGGGGGACAGCGCGTATGTTACCAAGGTCGTCGCGCTGCAGGTCTCTGATCCAACTCTCCAGGCTGCTCCTCCGGCCAGGCAATCCGAGGTTGCTCAGGAGAGAATCGTGAGAAGTGCGGGAGAACCTTCGAACAATATCATCTCCGGACGGGTAGCGCTTCAGTACGCGCAAGCAGGATTCTCCGGAGCCGCACCGGACTTTTCCCAGCCATCGGTCTACACACGCCTCAATATCAGCCGGCTGTTTGGAACCGGAATGAATTTCTCGTTCTTTGCCAGGACCTATGAGAATGCTTCCCTCAGGACATATGAAGACGGGGGAAGGTACCGGTTCCGGCTTTATGATTTTACCCTTTCCTATGATGATGTGCACGCGGTCGTTGGCTGGAGCGCGGGACGAGTGACCTCAGTATTCATGGGAGGCCTCGGACAGATAGACGGTGCGCAGGTGTATATGAGGGCCGGCGCTTTTTCCGTGGGCGTGCTCGCGGGTTTTCAACCAGATTATCGCACGTCGAGTCTTGACACGCATCAGCAGAAAGGCGCCCTGTTTGCACACTATGGCTGGGAAGGACAGCAGTACAGCCGATGGGATGCCACCGTTGCATACGGGCGGCAATTGTACAATGGCAAACTGGACCGGGATTTTCTCTACGTTCAGAACACGGCACGCCTCGGGCTGGACCTCTTTCTCTACCAGAGCACTGAAATTGATCTCCATGTCATGGAAGATGGCGTTCCTACGACGAAATTCCGTCTCACCAATACCTACGCAACGGTCTCTTATGTCCCGCTCTCCTGGTTGAGTGCCTCTGCGGGATTCGACGCGACACGGAATATCTATCTTCTCGAAAGCATGAAGTCGCTCCCTGACAGCCTTTTCGATCATGCCCTCAGGGAGGGATATCGCGGGTCCGTTTCCTTCCGGATTCCGTTCAACATTACACTGACTGCAATGGGGCGATTCCGTCCCGCTTCCGGCCTCGAACGTACGACGAGGAGCCTGGGGGGCGGGGTGAGGATCGTGGACCTGGCCGGGTCCGGAATTAATATTGGAGGCCAGTACAACGATCTGACGGGAATCTACACGAACGGGAAAGATCTCACGTTTGACGCCGACGATTGGATAACGCGCGATCTCAGCCTGATGCTTCGTTATGACCGATATGCCTACACGGTCGTGGCTCAGGAGAGCCGCTATGTCGCGACCACGGGAAGCGTGATGCTGCAATGGCGGATCTCGCAGGCACTCTTTTCACTGATTAGCTATGATAAGGTCTGGGACAGCCTGAGGGACAGCGAACGGTTGATGTGCGAACTCGGCCTCCGGTTTTAAGGTGAATCTATGTCAGATTTCGTCACCACAACACTGATTGCGCTTGTCCTCATTCTCCTTACGGTCGTTCCCTATTTTCTGCGTTTTCGCCGGAAGGAACAGGAAGCAAAACGTCGCTTTGACACTCTCCAGGTTGCCGGCTTGACCGCTGCGACAACGATGCACCCCCACATCGATGCGTTGAAGTGCATTGGATGCGGTGGCTGCGTCGGAGCGTGTCCTGAGGGGGACGTGCTTGCCGTGATCGAAGGGAAGGCCACGCTCGTCCATGGCGCGAAGTGTGTTGGACATGGCCTGTGCGCTGACGCGTGCCCCGCCGGCGCGATCACGCTGTTGATGGCAAGCCCCGGCCGGAGCGCCGACCTCCCGATCCTGAGTGAAAACCTGGAGACCAGCGTGCCCGGCATGTTCATTGCCGGCGAACTCGGCGGCATGGGGCTTATCAAGAACGCCATCACCCAGGGGCGGATGGCAGTAGAGGAGATTGCGCGCTGCGCGAAGCCCGGAGAGCCCGTTGAAGTGGTGATCGTCGGCGCGGGGCCATCGGGGTTGGCGGCGGCATTGACGGCGAAGCAGCATGGTTTCCCGTACCGGGTGCTGGAACAGGGAGAAATCGGCGGCACAATTCTCCAGTACCCGCGCAGCAAAATCGTCATGACGTCGCCGGTCGACTTGCCCCTCTGGGGAAAGGTGAAGTTGACTGAGACATCAAAGGAGTCGATGCTTGACCTTTGGAACAGCATCATTACGAAGACTGGTCTGCAGATTCAGGTGAATGAAAAAGTGACAAATATCCGGCGGGGCGATGGACAGTTCGTCGTTGAGACGGTGAAGGGGAGCTACCCGGCGTCTCACGTGGTCCTCGCCCTGGGAAGAAGGGGAACGCCGCGGAAGCTCGGCGTCCCTGGAGAAGAGCGCTCAAAGGTGATGTATCGCCTGATGGATACAGAGTCATACAAGGAAGTCCACGCTCTGGTCGTTGGAGGAGGGGACTCTGCGGTGGAGGCGGCATTGGGACTTGCCCTCCAGCGCACGAACAACGTGACGCTTTCTTATCGCAAATCGGAATTCACCCGCCTGAAAGCCCGGAATATGGAGCATCTCGATGACGCTATCAAACGGCGAAACTTGAGCGTCGTGATGAATTCCCACGTTCGTGAGATCAGGAGCACAGATGTCACGCTGGAAACCGAACAAGGAGTGCTCACGCTTCGGAACGACTATGTCTTTGTGTTTGCCGGGGGTGAAATGCCATACGACTTCCTGAAGCAGATCGGCGTTGAGTTTCAAGCGAAAGTGATACAATGAGACATTTACACCCGGCCTCCTCTCGGGATTTGCTAATTTCACGAAAAAATCTTATAATATAGTCAGTTCACTGGCGGGTTCTACTACTCACGATGTCTCACCAGAATCGACATACGCGCCTTACCGCGACAATCGTCTCAATCTTGCTGACGTTGTCCAGCAGCGGATTCACCGCGGTATTGCATTCGTGCCTCATGGCCGAACGGAGCTGTTGCGATCGGCCGATGAGCATGATGGCGAATATACCGGCAGACGACGGCGCGGCTTCCGGCACTCCTGTCATGACATCGGACATGTCGTGCTGTGCTGTCTCTGTGGCGGGAGGCTTGAACACCAATCCGATCGTTACAGGAAATCAACATTCTGCTCCGCAACAGCTTGATCTTCTTGCGCTCCTGCCTCTTTCGGCATTCTCCGGCACGCAGCGTGTTCCCACGCATTCCATTCTCTTTGCTTCTTCAGCAGCTGCATCTCCGCCTTCGGTGGAGAAGTATATCCTGAACGCCACATTCCTGATTTAGCCACACTCCTCGGTTCGTGAAATGACTGCCCCGGGAGGAATCCATCCTCTCCGTGGTCATTTGGTCATGCATTCAACCTAATGGAGCGTCGTGGACATGAGAAGACTTCCAGTCCTCTTCAATATCATCGTGCTGTTTTGTCTGCACATTGCTATGAGTGACGCGGGCGAAAGCGCGCCAGCCAATCCTGCCCCTGACAGCGTGGCAACCCTGGCCGGGTTGATCCAACAGGTGATTCAAAACAACCCGTCTCTTCAAGCAAGCAGGCTTCGGATCCAGGGCGCGGAAGCCAGGGTGCCCCAGGCCACAGCATGGGATGATCCTCAAGCCGGGGTCGAATTCTACGCAACTCCGGTGACATCTGCAAATCCCTTTCGGGACGGAATGGAAACGGACTACTACATCCAGCAAATGATACCGCTCGGGAAAAAGTCAGCCACGGAGGAGGTCGCGCGGGCCAACGTTCGCATCACCGAACAGCAGTCAGCAGGGGTTGAACGAAACCTGGTTGCGCGGGTCAAGACCGCCTATGCGATGCTGTATGCCGCGCAGCGCCGGCTGGAGGTAAATGCGGAAAACCAGCGTCTTCTGAGCCAGATCGTTGAATCCGCTCGGGAAAAATACAGCGTGGGCATTTCTTCGCAGAGTGACGTGCTCAAGGCGCAGGTCGAACTGGCCAAGCTGGAGAACGAGCGATCCATGATCGGGCAGGAGCTTGGGGCGGCAGAGGCCATGATGAACGCGCTGCGGGCATCCCCTCCGGGGACGCCTGTCCCCCGCGTGGCGGAGATTGACGTCCGCGAGTACCCGGGCACCCTCGAGCAACTCCAGCAAAAAGCCTGGGAGAACCGTCCGGAACTTCGTGCCATGCAGTACGAGATTGAAATGAACAAAGCGGAGCTCAGCGCCTCCCAGCGGGAGCGCATTCCCGATCTTATGCTCAAGGGCACCTACAAGCAGATGAAGGAGGGAACGGATCTCTGGGCGGCCATGATCGGGATCACCATCCCGATTGCCCCATGGTCAAGCGGGCAATACTCCGGGAGAACCGAGGAAAACGAACTCAATGTCCGGTCAAGCGAGCTCAGCCTTGCGGACATGAAGAACATGGCGGCAAGCGACGTGCGGGACGCGTGGGCGAAAACCCAGTCGCGCCTTGAGCAGGTCCGCCGTTATCGCAGCGCGATTCTTCCTCAGGCCGAGCAGACCCTGCAGTCAACGCTGGTATCATACCAGACCGACAAAACGGATTTTCTTTCGCTCCTGGACAGCTACCGCATGGTCCAGATGCTCCGGATGGAATATTACATGCTCGTTGCAGATTACCTGACCGCTTTCGCTTCACTGGAGAAGGCGGTTGGCACGTCTCTTGAATAAACAGAGTGGCACGATAATGAAAACAACAAATCATACAGTGACTTACGGGTTCCTTGTTCTTCTTGCTCTCTCGCTCGCCGGTTGTGGCCAGAAGGATCCGGCGGCCGCCGCAGGAAAAAGCGATTCCGTCGGCATGCAGCTGGCTGCGGACAGGGCTGAGTATTACACCTGCCCGATGCATCCCTGGGTGAGATCCGACAGGCCGGGGGCTTGTCCGGTGTGCGGCATGGCGCTCGTGAAGAAATCCGCGCATGCCCGGAGCCCGGTCGATACGGCTGAGTTCCGGGGCGTGAGCCTCTCCCCAACGCAGCGCGTCCTTGCCAACATCACGTCAATTCCCGCCGTGCGTCGGGCGCTCACCACTGAAATCAACGCCGTGGGAATCGTAGCTGCCGCAGAGCCGTCACAGGCGATCGTCGCCGCACGGTTCCGGGGACGGCTTGAGAAACTCTACGTCAATACGACCGGACAAAAAGTGCACAGGGGAGAGCCGCTTTTCGATCTCTACAGCCCCGACCTCATTTCCGCCGAGCGAGATTTCCTGATTGCGCTGCAGGCCGAGCAGGGATCCGCTTCCGCCGAGATCACCGGGACCATGCAGAAAAAGCTGCTCGAAGCCTCCCGCGATCGCTTGAAGATTCACTTCGGCCTCACGGATCCCCAGATCGCCCGCCTGGAGACGTCAGGTCAGATCAGCACTGCCGTGACGTTTTTCTCCCCGATCTCGGGAACGGTCCTGCAGAAGGATGTCCAGGAGGGGATGTATGTAGATGAAGGGATGACTCTTTACCAGCTGGCCGATCTTTCCATGGTGTGGGCATACCTGGACGTGTATGAGAAAGATTTACGGGCCGTGAAGACGGGGCAAGCCATCGGCGTGACGACCGAAGCGTACCCGGAGATGACATTCAACGGACGCGTGACATTTATTGATCCGGTGGTGAATCCTGGTACGCGCACGATCCGGGTTCGGACCGAAATTCCGAACAAAGAAGGACTTTTAAAACCGAACATGTTTATCCGCGCGCATGTGTTTGCAACCGCAAACTCGGCCGTCGTTGTGCCACAAAGTGCTGTGCTGTCGACGGGGCCTCGCACGGTGGTATGGGTGGAGGTGCAACCGAATCAGTTCGAGCCGCGTGACGTCATTACAGGGGCGGCGGACAGCGGCCAGGTCGAGATCCTGCGGGGGGTTTGTGAGGGCGAGAACGTGGCGCAGACCGGAGGATTTTTGATCGACTCTGAGAGCGCGCTTCAGCAGCCGGGGACAGCGAACCCGCATGCAACCCACAGGGCGGGCGTACCCATTGCCCAGGATAACCCTGCCAGCCCTTCATCGGGTGAGAACAGAGTCAAGATCGTGGTGGACGGGGAGTACGCTCCGGACGTGGTGAGGGTACACCGGGATTTGCCCATAACGCTGGAATTCTTCCGGAAGGATGGAGGGGCGTGCAGGAGCGAAGTCGTGTTTGCGGAACTGCATCTTCGCCGTAAGTTGTCGGAGGGAAAAACGACATCCATCGAGCTTCCTCCACAGAAGCCGGGAGAAATTCATTTTACGTGCGGCATGGGTATGCTGCATGGCACCGTCATCGTGGAATGATGGAAGAAGGACACTCGTATGATTGAGAAGATCATTGATTTTTCCGCCCGGAACAAGTTCATCATCATTTTCCTCTATCTGATCATTATCGGATGGGGAATCTGGGCAGTGGCGCATACGTCGCTGGATGCCATCCCCGACCTCTCCGAAAACCAGGTCATTGTCTTCACGGATTGGATGGGTCGGTCTCCACAGCTTGTGGAAGACCAGGTGACGTTTCCCCTGGTCACGGCGCTGCAAGGGGTCCCCGAGGTACATGCCATCCGGGCCCAGTCGATGTTCGGGATGTCGTTCATCTACATCATCTTCAATGAATCCGCCGACCTCTACTGGGCACGGAGCCGTGTGTTGGAAAAGCTCTCCACGGTGCAGGCGTCGCTGCCGCCGGGCGCGAAGGTGCAGCTCGGGCCGGACGGTACCGGGGTGGGACATGTTTTCTGGTACACCCTTGACGGGAAGTACGATTTGGGGACGCTCCGGGCAATTCAGGACTGGTACGTGAAGCTCAACCTGCAGGGGGTTCCTGGAGTTGCCGAGGTGGCTTCCATCGGCGGCTTTGTCCGCCAGTACCAGGTGGACATCGATCCTGCCAGAATGAAGGCGTACAACCTGACGCTGGCCGATGTCAAGAACGCGGTTACGCGGTCGAACAACGACGTTGGGGGCAAGATCCTCGAGGTGTCGGACGCTGAGTATTTTGTTAGAGGGCAGGGATACATCCAGTCGCTGCACGACGTGGAAAACAGTGTCGTAGGCTCGGGTCCGGATGGAACGCCGGTGTACATCAAGAACATTGGCAGCGTCCAGCTCGGGGGCGACATACGGCGCGGATCGCTGGAGAAAGACGGGCAGGGGCAGGCGGTGGGAGGGATCGTGGTAATGCGATATGGCGAGAATGCCAAGGATGTCATCGATCGCGTAAAGGCGAAGATCGCCGAAATCTCGCCCGGCCTCCCGGCAGGTGTAAAGATTACGACGGCGTATGACCGGAGCAGCCTCATCATGGCCGCCGTCAATACTTTGAGCCACGCACTGCTGGAGGAGGCCATCGTCGTCAGCATCGTCGTGTTCCTCTTCCTCATGCATATGCGAAGCGTTATCCGGATCATCATCGAAATCCCGGTTGCGGTGCTGGTGGCGTTCATCTGCATGAAGCTTTTCGGCATTACCTCAAATATCATGTCGCTGGGGGGCATTGCCATCGCGATCGGCGTGATCGTGGATGCGTCGATTGTGCTCGTGGAGAATGCGCACCGGAATGTCGCCCGTGCGCAGGAGGAAAAAGGGACACTTACCACGAGCGATTATGTCGAGATCTCGATTCTCTCTGCCAAACAGGTCGGCCGCGCGATCTTCTTCGCCGTAGCAATCATGGTCGTTTCGTTCCTCCCGGTCTTCCTGCTTGAGGGGCAGGAAGGAAAATTGTTCCGGCCGCTGGCGTTCACAAAGACCTTTGTCCTTGCCGGCTCGGCGATCATTGCGATTACGCTCGTTCCGATGTTGATGACCCTGCTGACGAGAGGCAAGTTCCGGCGGGACGAACAAAATCCGATCACCAGTTTCCTCAAGCGCGTTTATCAGCCTGTCATTCACTGGGTGCTCCGGCATCGGGCGGCCACCATTGCGGTGAATGTGCTCGCGCTGCTCCTGACCATTCCCATGATCATGAACATGGGATCTGAATTCATGCCCCCGCTGGATGAAGGGAGCCTGCTGTTCATGCCCGTGACGCTGCCGTCAGCCTCGATCACGGAAGTGAACAGGATCATGCAGGTCCAGGACGCGATCATCATGAGCGAGCCGGAAGTCGAAACCGTTCTCGGCAAGGCAGGGAAGGCGGAAACTTCCACGGACCCGGCTCCCGTGAGCATGATCGAGTCAATTATTCTCTTGAAGCCGAAAGACCAATGGCGGCCCGGCGTGACCAGAAATGATATCATCGCGGACCTGGATGCCAAACTGCAGATCCCGGGCGTGCGCAATGGCTGGACGCAGCCGATCATCAACCGGATCAATATGCTTTCTACCGGTGTGCGCACGGACCTCGGAGTGAAGATTTTCGGACGAAACCTGGACACGCTTGAGGCACTGGCCATTCGTGCGGAGCAGGTTCTTCGCGGCGTCCGCGGGGCGGCGGATCTTTACGCGGAGCGCACGCAAGGAGGGCTGTTCCTCGACATTGATATCGACCGCGAAGCCGTGGCCCGGTACGGCATCAACATCGGGGATGTCCAGGATATGATCGAGACCGCCATCGGCGGAGAAAATATCGGTACGGTGATCGAAGGACGGCAGCGCTTTCCCATCCGGGTCAGGTACGGACGGGAGTGGAGAAGAGACCCGGAGGCGTTGAGGAGTCTGCTTGTCCCCGTCAATATTCCTGATGCGTCCAGTCAGCCTGCGATGGCAGCGCAGTCTGTCTACACTCCGGTTGCTTCGGGAGGCAACGGGATGTCCGGGAACGGATCCCCAATGGGCGGAGGTGCCAATGGGCCGCGGACGGGCTCTGCCGCTCTGCGTTCTCAGGGCATCCTTCCCGGTTCACCTCGGGTCTCGAGTCGTTCGTATCTTCCGCTGGGTCAACTGGCGAAAATCGAGGTGGTCCCCGGGCCGCCAATGATCTCCAGCGAGAACGCGCAGCTTCGGTCGATCGTGTTCCTGAATGTGCGGGGAAGAGATATGGGCAGCTTCGTGAACGAGGCAAAGGCTGTCCTGGGGAAAGAACTGAAGCTGCCAGCCGGTTACACCGTCCAGTGGAGCGGCCAGTGGGAGAACCAGGTCCGCGCCAAGGAACGGCTTGAGCTGCTCATGCCAATCGTCTTCGTGATCATCTTCGTCATGCTGTACTTCACAACCAAAGATTTCACCGAGGCGCTGGTAGTGATGCTTTCCGTTCCGTTTGCTCTGATCGGCGGGGTCTATCTTACGTTCCTGCTCGGATACAACTTCTCTGTTGCCGTCTGGGTCGGCTTCATCGCGCTGTATGGCCTCGCCGTGCAGACCGGCGTGGTGATGGTTGTGTATCTGCACGAGGCGCTCGACCGGAAGCTTCTCGAGCATCGGCGGGGGGCCCGCGGGCCGATCACGGCACAGGATATCTATGATGCCACTGTTGAGGGTTCGGTGCTTCGGCTCCGGCCGAAAGTGATGACAGTGGCTACGAGCCTCATTGGACTGATCCCCATCATGTGGAGTGCAGGTGTGGGGGCGGACGTCATGAAGCCTCTTGCGGCCCCAATGATCGGTGGACTCATCACCTCCACCATCCATGTCCTGGTGGTCACGCCCGTGCTCTTTGCATTCATGAAGCTGCGGGCACTGAGGAAGGGAACGCTGGAGGTGTCAAAAATGGCGGGATGGATGAAGGAGGGCCCCGTCGATTCCTCCTCGGCTCACTGAGACTTTTCTTTTGCCTGCGGCGATTGCTCCCATGCTTTGAACAGGGCCAGGAGGGATCGATGATACGAGCCCTGTGATACGACGTGGGTCTTGATGTACAGCTCTTTTGTCCCTTTCGGCCAGAAGACGATCGGCATCCAGTCGCGGCCGTACGTTCCATTGGTCTCGACCATGACTTCGGAGGAGAGCGGACTTCCGACGAAGTACATGAGCGGACCGTCATGTTCATACTGGAACAAGCGCATCACCGCGAGGCTGTCGAACGCGAATGTCACCTCGCCGCTGAGCTTCCCGTCTTTTTCGTAGAGATGCTTCTCCACGTTGCGATATCCCGGATTGTCCCGCTCGAGCTGGCTGCCGTGCAGGTACAGGTCGATCAATTGATCGAAGTCCGACTTTGAGACATCGGCTGTGTCGTCGGTCTCCGATTGGATGTCGTTAAAGACAATTCGTGCCTCTCCCGCTGCGCCGTTCATCAGCGTGATGTGGTATTCTTTTGTCTCGACGATGAGGCATCCCGGGAGCAAGGCCAGGATGGCTCCCAGGGTCAAGGCAAGGTACAGTGGACGCGTCATGTGGGTTTTCCGCCGGCGTGTGTGTTCGTGTAATATATTGAATCGGCAAAGGAAACGCAAAAGAGGCACGGTTTCATTGCTTGTTAGGCCCGATTTCTCTACATTGGGGCACATTCATGAAAATCTATACCAAGACAGGCGACAGGGGAGACACTGCACTCTACGGCGGTCAGCGCGTGCCAAAAGATGCCCTTCGAGTCGAGGCATATGGCACGGTGGATGAGTTGAATTCTGTCCTCGGTATCGTCCTCGCAGACAATAACGAAGGCGATGTCGAAATGGTTCTCAGACCGATCCAGGCGAAACTCTTCACGCTGGGAGCCGAGCTCGCCACGCCTGATCCAAGCAGAACCCCCGCGATTCCCCGTGTCCATCGGAAGGATACGGCACATCTGGAGGAACTCATCGATTCCCTGGGTGTCGATCTTCCACCGCTCCACAACTTTATCCTTCCCGGTGGGACTCCAGTTGCTGCCCGGATCCACTTCGCCCGAACGGTTTGCAGGCGTGCAGAGCGTGCTGTCGTCCGCCTCTCCCATGCCGAGCCGGTCGCCGAAGAAACGATTGCATATCTGAATCGCCTTTCCGACCTTCTGTTCATCCTTGCCAGGCATGTCAACGCCAGGTCCGGCGTTCATGAAGTCTCGTGGAAATCCTGAGCGCATACCTCCTTACGCAAATGTCAATGTGAAAGACCTCCCATGACTCAACGCATCCTGTTTTCAATCTTGCTCCTTATCGTGTCGGAGACTGCGATGGCGCAGAATGCGGAGTTCTCCCTGGAGAACGCCAGGTCGCTTCTTACAACCCTGGCGGGTGACATCGGCCCCCGCCCCATGGGGTCTCCCGCCGAACAGCGCGCCCTGGCTTTTGCGGCCTCCAAATTCAAGGAGTACGGCTGCCGGGAAAGCTACATCATGCCGTTCACTGTGGCGGAAGGGGTGAACACCCGAAGCGGGATTGCCGTTGGCGTTTTGAAAGGAAAGACCGGGAGAATCATCCTGATCGGCGGCCACATTGACTCCTCGGGTCCGGACGTCCCGGGAGCTAACGATGATGGCTCAGGGGCTGCAAGTGTTATGGAAATCGCCAGGGTCATGGCAAAGCGCGAGCATAATTCGACCCTCGTGTTCTGCTGCTGGGGAGGGGAAGAAATGGGGCTGCGTGGATCGGAATATTTCGTGGATCACTTTCCCATGATCGACAGTGTAGACCTGATGCTGCAGATCGACATGGCCGATGGCTCGGGACTGCTGGAGATTGATCCGGAAGGAGGAAATGAGGTGAGCGCTCCACGCTGGCTGGTGGAGGCCGGGTTTGACATCTTCTACAATCAACTTCACTATGATGATCTCTATTATCAGACGCAGAGCATGACGCTGAATTCTGTCGGGAAAGGAGCGACAGGCTCTGATCATATGCCATTCATCCAGAAAGGGATCCCAGCGCTTGACTTCACCTCGGATGTCAACTACCCGATTCACACCCCTCTCGACAATCTCGACACATTCACTCCCAGTGGCCTGAAGCGATCGGGCGACCTGGTGATTGCGCTCGCGGATCGGTTTGATGCAGGTATTCCTTCCCGCACCACGGAGAAATACTGGCTGGTGCAGCTGGGTGCGGTCCCGCATTTCTTCTCTCACGGGCTCCTGCTCGGGTTTGAGCTGGTCGTTCTCCTTGTTGCGCTCTTCGTTCTTGTCCGCCTCTGGGTGAAGAGGGAAAGGGTCGATCGTGCTTTGAAAGTCCGTTGGTCGGGACTGAAAGTGCTTCTGGTTCTGTTCATTATACAGGTGTGTGTGTGGTCGTCGACCATCGTCGTTACGATGTTGAACGGAGTACGATTTGCCTGGGTGAACAACTACCCCGGATTCGTGGTGCTGGGAATGGTTTCCGGGCTGATGGGATTCTGGCTGGGATTACGAATCCTGACCCGGCTAACCATAGCGGAAGATCCAGCCCCGTACCTGATGCGAGGGATCGTCCTGCTTCTCCTGGCCACGCTGGCGCTCCTGTCAGCAAGTGTTGAGCTTGCGCTCTATCCCGCCGCCGCGCTCCTCCTCGTAGCGCTCATGGGACTCGTGAAAGACAGCTGGCTGAGACTGCTCTTGTTCGCTGCGGCTGTGGTGATGATCTGGAGGCTCGTCTTCAACGAGTACCTCGGCCTGATTCAACATTTACTCCTGGGGGTTCTCTTTGATGCCTTCTGGAAAGGTCTCCTTTATCATCTCTCTTATGCAGTCTTGTTTACCTTGATCTCGCTCCCGTTCGCTTATGTCGCTGTGGCGCTGCATCATGGAGCCTCCCCGGACATGTTCGGGCTGAAACGGTTCCGGACGTGGCGCGGCCTGGCAGTGGCCGTGGCGGTCTTTGTGCTCCTTGCGATCTTTCTGGCCGGGCGTGACGTCTATGACAGATTCTGGCAGCCGACGGTGCGCGTGCAGGAAACGATCACCGTGGGATCGGATACGGCCGCGATGGAAGTCTCCAGCGGCGAGTTTCTTTCCGGGCTCTTGTTGACCCATGACGGGAAAGACTCAACGATCCAGGGGCGGGTGAACAGCTTCACGCTTCACCCCGTCATTCCACCGTCGGGAATCTGGCCGGTGATTGTCCCGGCAACATCTGAAACCGCGGCAGGAGATACTCTGCGCTCGGTCACCCGCAGACTCGAAATCAGCTCTCCTGTTCCACCGTTCACGGTTGCCGTGACGTACCGGAGCCGCGATGCCTTTGAAGCCACGTCGGAGTGGGCTCATAGGGGCAACCGTCGCGGGCGTGAAGAGTCCGACCGCTTCAGGTCATACTACTGGTATTCGTTCCCCCCAATGCCTCTCGTCATACCGGTCACGTTCAAGTTGAAACCGGGGCAGAAGGTCACGGAGCGGGTGGAAATCGTCTACGATACGTTAGCCTATCCCGTGCAACTGCAACGCCCGCTCACATTGTTCACCAGGAGAATGGTGGTGAGCAAGGAAGACACACTTTAATGAGGCAAAGACTCATGCCGTCTCCTGTCCTGATCGTGCGTGACCTGGTAAAAAAATACGGTGAACTTGTGGCAGTGAACGGCGTAAGCTTTAGCGTCGAGCGGCAGGAGATCTTCGGCATCCTCGGTCCGAACGGCGCGGGGAAGACCACGACGCTGGAATGCATCGAGACCCTCCGCCTGTTTGAGACGGGAGAGATCTTCCTGGATGGCGTGGATGTCCGCCGGAATCCCCAGGAGGTGAAGCGCCGGATCGGTGTGCAGCTTCAGTCATCGTCGTTCTTTGACAAGCTGGATCTCACGGAGCTCCTTACGCTGTTCGGAGAGTTGTACGGCAGAAGGGTGGATGCCGGCCGGTTGTTGGAGGAGGTGGAGCTGCAGGACAAGGCAACGTCCCGCGTCGGGGAACTCTCCGGCGGGCAAAAGCAACGGTTTTCGATCGCGGCGGCGCTGGTCAATGATCCCCTCGTCCTGTTCCTGGATGAACCCACGACCGGCCTGGATCCACAAGCGCGGCGGCATCTCTGGGGCGTGGTGAAAAAAATCCGGTCGGAAGGAAAGACCATCGTCCTCACCACGCACTACATGGACGAAGCTGAAGAACTGTGCGACCGGGTCGCGATCATGGACGGGGGCAAGATCATTGCGCTCGACCCGCCCCGGGTCCTCGTACAGCATTTGCTCTCGGGGGGCTTCAAAAGGGAACGGGTCCAGCATCTGGCCAGCCTGGAGGATGTCTTCCTGAACCTGACCGGCCACCTGCTGAGGGAGGAATGAATGCGTATCACGTGGAAACTGACTGTTGCCTCATTCAAGATGTACTTCCGCCAGCGAGAGGCGATCCTCTGGTCCTTCATTCTCCCGCTCTTCATCGTGTCCATCTTTGCGTTTGTTCGGTTCGATACCCTGGGCTCCATTCGTCTCGGCATCGTGGATGAGTCCGGCGGCACCAGCGCTGATCTGCTTCGCGCGCTGAGACAGGTGGAGACCTTCAAGACCGACGAGGGCTCGAAGGAGTTGGAGCTCGGGGAACTGCAGAAAGGAGAGCGGGACCTCGTTCTTGTGATCTCCCCGTCGATCACGTCTGGTGATTCCGGCAGTATTGTCGCGTACACGAATGAAGAGCGGGTGCAACAGACGCAAATCGGCCTGCTCGTCCTTCAGCGCTTCCTGGATGAACGGCTCTTCGAACGGAGCCCTCTGGCGGGGCGAATCATCGTCCGTCCCCACCCCGTCAAGAGCAGGAATCTGACCTACCTTGATTTCCTCCTCCCCGGCATCCTTTCGATGTCGATCATGCAGATGGGGATCTTCGGGGTCGCGTTTGGATTTGTCTCTTTGAAGAAACGCGGCATTCTTCGGCGACTTTCGGTGACCCCGATCACCCCTGCTGATTTCATCATCGCGCAGGTGGTAACGCGCGTCGCCGTGTTGATGCTGCAGATTGTCTTGATGGTGGTGGTGGGGATGCTCTTCCTGCATTTCCACTTCGCCGGAAATCTCTTTTCCATGTTCTTGATCGGCGCGCTCGGCGCGATCGTGTTCCTCTCCATGGGATTTGCGCTTGCCGGTATATCAAAGAGCGAAGATCAGGTCGCTCCGCTTGCCAATATCATCACTCTGCCGTTGTTATTCCTTTCCGGTATCTTCTTCAGCCGATCGAGCCTTCCCGGATTTCTGCACCGGGTTACTGATTTCCTCCCTCTTACTCATCTTGCCGATGCCATGCGCTCGGTCGCTATTGACGGCGCCTCTCTTGTCGACGTCGCTCCACAATTACTTGGGCTCGCGGTCTGGAGCATTCTGGCTTGCATCCTTGCAGTGACGCTGTTCCGCTGGGAATGAACTGGCCCCTGCTTTTCGCATTTATGCGAATTTTCCCCCGTTCATGCAACGACGTGTTCCACATTCATATCGTTTCTGCCCATTTAGAAGCATTCCTCTTTGGCACGTTGGTTGCGTGAAGATCCGGAAACGTGACAAACCAATGTAATTTGACATTGCAGCACGATATTTTTATATTGGTGATCGATTGTAAAAGGTCTCTTTCCGAATTGCCTTCCCTCTTTGATTCCGGAGATTCATTTCAATGTTAACCGAATTCGGTCGGGTTTTGATCTTTCTGATAGTCGGGGTGCTATTCGTGGCCATAGGGTTGCTGGTGGCCTGGCTCTTGCGCCCGAATCGCCCGTATCCCAGCAAGTTGGCCACCTACGAGTGCGGCGAGATTCCCTTCGGTGACACTCGAGTCCGCTTCAACATCCGCTTTTACGTGATAGCCCTCATTTTCCTCATTTTCGATGTCGAAGTGGTCTTCCTGTTTCCCTGGGCGACGGTTTACAGGAATCTCGGCTGGTTCGCGTTCGTCGAAATGCTGGTGTTCCTGGCAATCCTGTTCGTGGGATATGCATATGTGTGGCGAAAAGGGGACCTGGATTGGGACAAGCCTGCGCCCAAGATCCCGATGTACGAGCATGGAATTGGCGTTCGAGAGCCGGAAGTGAAACAAGACGAAGTCGAGGCATAATGGGACTCCTGGACCAACGATTCGATAACAGCAACGTTTTCATCACTTCGATGGACAACCTGCTCAGCTGGGCACGCTTGTCGTCCCTCTGGGGAATGCAGTTTGGCCTTGCCTGCTGCGCCATCGAGATGATGGCCACCGGTGCTTCCCACTATGATTTTGACCGTTTCGGGACATTCTTCCGAGGCTCCCCACGGCAATCCGATGTCATGATCGTAGCCGGGACCGTATCGCTCAAGATGGCATCCCGTATCAAGACGCTCTACGACCAGATGTCCGAACCGCGCTATGTCATTTCGATGGGAAGCTGCTCAAACTGCGGCGGGCCATACTGGGAGCACGGATACCATGTTCTGAAAGGTGTGGATAGAATCATCCCCGTTGACGTGTACGTGCCCGGATGCCCTCCCCGGCCTGAAGCCCTGATGGAAGGACTGATGAAGCTCCAGGAAAAGATCCGGGCCGGAAGCCTCATACAGAAGAAGACAGCCTGATACCTCCATGACAGCACAAGAAATTCATGAACTGCTGAAGTCCCGCTTCGGCAATACCATTCTGGATGCCAAGCTGGAAGGAGTGATTGATCCTTTCGTGAAAGTCGCTCCGGACAAGATCAAGGACGTGGCCCTGTTCCTTCGGGATCATGAACGGTTACAGTTCGACCTGCTGATGTGCCTGAGCGGAATGGACTACACCGGGGGAAAGCTGGGCGTGGTCTACCACCTGAACTCGACCCGGCTGAACCAGAAGTTCGTCCTGAAGGTGGACGTGACGGCCGAGAACCTGCACTGTCAATCTGTTGAGTCTGTTTGGAAGACAGCCAACTGGCATGAGCGTGAAGCGTTCGACCTGTATGGAATTGTGTTCGACGGTCACCCGGACATGCGGCGCATTCTCTTGCCGGATGACTGGGAGGGGCACCCGATGAGAAAGGACTATCAGGTGCCGGAGTTTTACAACGGGATGAAGGTGCCTTACTAATGGAAGAAACCCTGCAAAAAGTTGAATTCTCCGGAACCCGCCCCGACACGGTTGCCGGCTTCAGCCGCGCGCTTCGGTCGGAGGAGATGGTCATCAACATGGGTCCGCAGCACCCTTCGACCCACGGCGTGCTCCGGCTCGAGCTGATCGTGAACGGGGAAGTGGTTGTGGACGTCATTCCGCACATCGGGTACCTGCATCGTTGCTTCGAGAAGCATTGCGAACACATGAGCAACTACCAGCAGGTGATCCCGTACGCCGACCGCATGGATTACGTGGCCGCAATGAGCAACGAGTTCGGGTACGCCGTCGCCGTCGAAAAGCTGTTGAACATCAAGGTGCCCGAGCGGGTCGAATACATCCGCGTCATCATGGCAGAGTTTTCACGGATCGTCAGCCACCTGATCGCCATCGGGACCTACGGCATGGACATCGGCGCTTTCACGCCATTCCTCTATTGTATGCGTGATCGCGAGCATGTCCTCGATATTTTCGAACGTACGTGCGGTGCCCGGCTCCTCTACAATTACATATGGGTGGGGGGGCTGTCCCACGATGTGCCGGCGGATTTCAGCGAGAAAGTGAAGGCGTTCTGCAAGTACTTCCGCCCGAATATCAAAGAGCTGAACGACCTCCTCTCGTACAACAAGATCTTTATCGAGCGCACGGCGAATGTCGGTGTCCTCCCGGGGGATGTGGCGATGAACTATGGCGTAAGCGGGCCTACCCTCCGGGGCTCGGGGGTGAAGTGGGACCTTCGGAAAAACGACCCGTACTCGGTGTATGACAAGCTGGACTTCGACATCCCGGTGGGGAAAGGGCTGAAAGGGACAGTCGGGGATTGCTGGGACCGATACATGGTGCGAGTCCATGAGATGGAGCAGAGCGTCAACATCATTGAACAGGCGTTGGATAAGATGCCTGCCGGCGATGTGCAAGCTGCCATCCCGAAGAGGATTCGCCCCAACCCCGGCGAAGTGTACGTCCGGACAGAGACTCCCAAAGGCGAACTAGGATACTACATCGTCTCGGACGGGACGGCGACGCCCTTCCGCGTTAAGGTCAAGGGACCTTGCTTTGTGAACCTCTCGGCCCTTCCGGCTATGTCCCGCGGCGCAATGATCGCCGATGTGGTTGCCATTCTCGGCAGCATCGATATCGTGCTGGGAGAGGTGGACCGGTAACGTCCCGATCACACAATGACTCAATGAATCGACTCGCATGAAAGAAGCACTCACAAGCCTTCTCCAGAACGAAATCCTCGTCTATGCGCTGATGGCCATTGTCCCCCTGCTTTGGGTAATCCCATTTGCCCTGTTCGCAGTCTGGTGGGAGCGGAAGGTCTCGGCGCACATGCAGGACCGTCTCGGCCCGATGCGGACCGGCGGATGGCATGGATGGTCGCAGACGATCGCAGACATCCTGAAGCTCATTCAGAAAGAGGACATCATCCCGTCGGCGGCAGATAAAACCCTCTTCAAACTGGCTCCGTATGTGGTGTTTGCCGGATCCTACGCGGCGTATGCAGCGATCCCGTTCAGCGCGGCGTACGTCGGCAGCGAGATCAACGTCGGCCTCTTCTATGTTATCTCCATCTCGTCGCTGGTCGTGATCGGCCTCTTGATGGCAGGGTGGGCCTCGAACAACAAATGGTCTCTTTTTGGCGCGCTTCGCTCAGCGGCGCAGATCGTCAGCTATGAGATTCCCGTGGCAATCTCGCTGCTTGCGGTTGTCATGGTTTCCGGGACGTTCGATCTTCAACTGATCAATCAACAGCAGTCCGGGTGGTTCTGGAACTGGTTCGTTTTCCAGAAGTTTCCGTTCCTGTTGCTCGCCTGTGTGATCTACTTCGTCGCCTCGCTTGCGGAAGCGAACCGGACTCCTTTCGACATACCCGAGGCGGAATCGGAACTGGTAGGAGGCTATCATACAGAGTATGGCGGGATGCGCTTCGCGCTGCTATTCCTCTCCGAATATGCCAACATGTTCGCGGTCTCGGCTATCGCCACAACACTCTTCCTGGGGGGATGGAACAGCCCGTTCGGCGCATTCCTGTCGGGCCCCTGGTGGGGCGCGCTCTGGTTCATCGCCAAAGGGATGACGTTTATTTTTGTTCAGATGTGGCTGCGGTGGACCCTCCCCCGGCTGCGCGTGGATCAGTTGATGTATGTCGGCTGGAAGGTGCTCATTCCGTTCTCGTTCCTGATCGTGCTCGGCGTGGGCTTCTGGGTGATGCTGGCGCGTTGACCGCGCGGGCATCACGTCTCTGATTCTGGATTGCTTGAAGGACCTGTTATGCAACAGTATTTCCAAAACATCTGGGACGGCCTCCTGACCGTGCTGATCGGCATGAAGGTGACCTGGCGTCATCTCTTCACGCCTGCGGTCACGATCCAGTATCCCGATGTCCGGCTGCAACTGCCCGACCGGGCGCGCAACCGCCTGTACGTGAATATGGATGATTGCATCGGATGTGATCAGTGCTCCATGGCCTGCCCGGTGGACTGCATCACGATCGAGACGATCAAGTCCACGCCTGATGTGGACCTCGGGCTGACGTCGGTGGGGACGAAGAAGCGATTGTATGTCCCGCGCTTCGACATTGATATTGCGAAATGCTGCTACTGCGGACTGTGCGTGCCTCCCTGCCCGACGGAATGCATCAAGATGACGGATGTGTACGAATTTTCCGAATACGACCGCCAGGCTCTTATCTACAATTTTGCCGTGATGCCGCCGGAGGCCATCGAGCAGGCGAAGACGAAACTGGCCGCCCACGAGAAAGAGCAGGCAGCGAAGAAGGCTGCAGCCGCAGCAGCGCCGAAGCCAGCGGCGCCCGGGCCGGCCGCCTCCGCGGTCGCAGCGAAACCTGCGGCGACACCGATGCCAGCTGCTCCCGCTTCCGCGCCTGTCTCAGGCGAAAAAACAGGGCCAACTTCAGCAACAGGAACAACCGTATAGCCTTATGCAACTTTTCGATCTTGTCTTCTTTGTCTTTGCGGTCATCACGATCGTCTCCGGGTTCATCGTGGTGTTCTCGAAGAACATCATTTACTCGGCCTTCGCGCTGCTCTTCACGTTCTTCGGCGTCGCGGGCATCTATGCGCTGCTTCAGGCGGACTTCCTCGCGGTCACGCAGATCCTGATCTACGTCGGCGGCATTCTTGTGCTCATGTTGTTCGGCGTCATGCTCACCAACAAGGTGATCAATGTGGAGATCAAGACCGGCACGTTCCAGACCATCCCGGCCCTGATCCTGGTGGCGATCGTGGCGGGAACCCTGGCGGGGCTCTTCTACTCCACCTGGAGGACCACGGGCGCCGCGATGATCACCCTTCCCCCCACGACCCAGGCTCTCGGAGAGATGCTCATGACCGGTTATCTGCTGCCGTTTGAGGTCGCCTCGGTCATCCTGCTTGTCGCATTGATCGGCGCTGCGATGACGGCCCGCCGGAACAGGAGGGTGGCACAATGAGCGCTCTGTCGGTCTTCTGGAACGAATTCGCTGCCTGGCTTCCCCATGTGCAGCTGGCGCATTTCCTTATCGTCAGTGCCGTGCTTTTCGCTCTGGGGCTGTACGGAATCATCACGAGGAAGAATGCCATTCTGGTCCTCATGGGCGTGGAGCTGGTTCTCAATGCCGCAAACATCAACCTGATCGCCTTCTCCCGGTACAGTACCTTGAGGCTCGACGGCCAGGTCGCGGCCATTTTCGTCATCATCCTTGCCGCCTGCGAAGCGGCCATCGCCCTGGCGATTATTTTGAACATCTATCACCGGTTCCACACCGTGAACGTGGATGAAGTGAGCAACCTGAAAGAGTAAGAACCCCCTATGCCACACGACACCTTGATGTCCATCGCACTGGCTGCGTTGCTGCTGCCGCTGCTCGGCTTTACCGTGATGATCTTCTTCGGCAAGAGACTGCCGAAGCAGGGAGACTGGATCGAGACGGCAATCATTACCACGGCGCTGCTCTGTGCGGTCGTGGTCTTGGGGCAGAAGCTCATGAACTACCCGCATGAGACCCTGACGCTGAATTTCACCTGGGTGGACTTCAACAACGTCCCGGGCATCGGTCCGTTGAAGATTGTCCTTGGCTTTTCCATCGACAACCTCACGGCAATCATGCTGGTGGTCGTCACGCTCATCAGCACGCTGGTGCACTTCTTCTCCATCGGCTATATGCAGGGAGATGTCCGGTACTCTCGCTATTTCGCCTACCTCGGACTCTTCTCCTTCTCCATGCTGGAGATCGTCCTGGCCAACAACCTGTTCATGCTCTACGTGGGATGGGAGCTGGTCGGTATCTGCTCGTACCTGCTGATCGGTCACTGGTATGAGAAGAAGAGCGCTTCCAATGCCGCCATCAAGGCGTTCGTGGTGAACCGTATCGGGGACTTCGGATTCCTGATCGGCATCCTGCTCATGTATGCGACGTTCCATACATTCGGGCTTCAGGAGATCTTTGATGGCATCAAGGCCGGCCAGCTTCCGAATGGGAGCGAATGGTGGCTGACGGCGGCCGGCATCCTGATCTTCTGCGGCGCGGTGGGCAAGTCCGCCCAATTTCCCCTTCATGTCTGGCTTCCCGATGCCATGGAAGGCCCGACCCCTGTCAGCGCATTGATCCACGCTGCCACGATGGTGGCCGCGGGAGTCTACCTTGTTGCCAGGACGTTCCCGCTCATGACCGCTCAGGCCTTGATGGTGATCGCGTACATCGGCGCCATTACGGCATTCATCTCCGCGACGATTGCGATCGCACAGAACGACATCAAGAAGGTGCTTGCGTATTCCACGATCAGCCAGCTTGGCTACATGATCATGGGCTTGGGCGTGGGCGCGTACACGGCAGGCTTCTTCCACCTGGTCACACATGCCATGTTCAAAGCGGGGCTCTTCCTCGGATCGGGCTCCGTGATCCATGCCATGCATCATGCACTGCATCATCAGGGGGACCACCACACCGATCCGCAGGACATCCGGAACATGGGAGGGCTGCGGGAAAAGATGCCCATAACCTTCTGGACATTCGTGGTCTACACGCTGGCAATATCGGGCATTCCGTTCACGTCCGGCTTCCTGAGCAAGGATGAGATTCTCGCAGGCACACTGGTCTACGGCGGGCTCACCGGACATGCCCTGATTCCGGTGATCGGGTTCCTTGTCGCCGGGATGACGGCATTCTACATGTTTCGTATCGTGATCCTCACCTTCATGGGAGAGCATAAAGACGCCCGCCGGTTCGAGCACATCAAGGAATCTCCCCACGTGATGACCGTGCCCCTCATCATTCTTGCCGTGCTCTCGTTCTTCATCTTCTACAGCTTCAACCCGTTCAGCGGAGCAGACGGCTGGATCGCGCATGCAGTGGAGCGTCCCGAAACGGTGGTGCCGGCCGCCCTTGCCGCACCTTCGGCCGAGGTCTTCGAGAAGACGCTGGAGCACGTAGAGTTGCTTGCCCCCCTGTTGTCGCTCCTTGTCGCCTTGAGCGGTATCGCGATTGCCTTCATGACATACTACTGGAAGCGGGTGGATGCGGACAAGATCGCGGAGAAATACAAGGGTGTGCACGCCTTCCTGCTGAACAAGTGGTATTTCGACGAGCTGTATAACGGCGTTGTGGTCGAAGGGACGCTCGCCCTGACGAATGCGATGCGATGGTTTGACAATAACGTCATTGATGGCATCGTGAACGCCATGGGCGGAATCACCCGCGTGACATCGTTCATCAGCGGCAAGTTCGACAACGTGGTCATCGACGGCGCGGTGAACCTGACCGCGTACCTGTCCGGTTTTCTGGGGCTTGTCCTGCGGAAGCTGCAAACGGGCAAGGTTCAAACGTACGTGGTGTTTGCGGTCTTCGGCGTCATGGTGTTTTACTTTGTGTTCCGGCTTGTGCAATAACCTGTACTGGAGGATAGAACGTTAATGGAATTCTCACTCTTCGGAATCGGCATTCTCTCATGGATGACATTCCTGCCCATCCTCGGCATGGTGGTCGTGCTGCTGCTGCCCAAAGAACAGCGGGATGCAATTCGATGGACGTCGCTGGCAGTCACCGTGATTCAGGTGGTGTTGGCCGTGGTGATCTTCTCCCGGTTCGATCGGGGCCTGGCAGGCGTCACCTCTCAGGCTGGCATGCAGTTCGTGGAGAAGGCTCCCTGGATCGACATCAAGAGTGTGGCATGGTTCGGCCGCATCCACATTGAGTACCTGGTCGGCATCGACGGGATCAGCGTGGTGATGGTCCTGTTGACGGCGCTTGTCAGCTGCATCGCCACGATCTCCTCCTGGCCCATCGAGAAGTCGATAAAAGGCTATTATGCGCTCCTCCTCCTGTTGAACACCGGCATGATGGGGGTGTTCGTTTCCCTGGACTTCTTCCTCTTCTACGTCTTCTGGGAAGTGATGCTGCTGCCGATGTACTTCCTGATCGGCGTCTGGGGCGGTCCGCGCCGCGAATATGCCGCGATCAAGTTCTTCCTTTACACCTTGTTCGGCAGCGTGCTCATGCTGTTGGCCATGCTGGCGCTCTACTTCAGCGTGAATGTGTATATCGATCCGGCCGGGACGATCTACTCGGTGACGGAGGCGGCAAAAGTCGGATTCCGCGGCCTTGAAAGGATCTACACGTTCAACATGACGGCAATGATGGATCCCGCCAACTTTACGCCGGGATCGCTTCTGGCAGGATTCCACACCACATGGCGCTACCTTGCGTACGGCGCGCTTTTCATCGGATTCGCGATCAAGGTGCCACTCTTTCCATTCCACACATGGTTGCCCGACGCGCACGTTGAAGCGCCTACGCCGATCAGCGTCATCCTTGCCGGGGTTCTGCTGAAAATGGGGACGTACGGCATGCTCCGCATCAGCTTTCCGATCTTCCCGGATGCCATGCGGCATTTCTCCTGGGAGCTTGCCCTCCTCGGGGTGATCAGCATGGTCTATGGCGCGCTGGTGGCCATGGCGCAGACCGACTTCAAGAAACTCATCGCCTACTCGAGCGTAAGCCACATGGGCATCGTCGTGCTCGGGATGGCATCGATGAACACGCAAGGAATGACCGGCGCAGTCTTCCAGATGTTCAACCACGGTACGATCACCGCGATGCTCTTCCTTATCGTGGGCGTGATCTACGACCGTGCGCATACCCGGGGGATCAACGAATTTGGCGGTCTGATGAACCAGATGCCGCGCTACGCGGCCGCGATGACCGTTGCGTTCTTTGCCGCGCTTGGACTGCCGGGCCTTAGCGGCTTTATCAGCGAGACCTTCTCGCTGCTCGGGGCGTTCCAGACATTCCAGACGCTCACGATCATCGGCGCTGTCACGATCGTTCTCACCGCGGGCTACATGCTCTGGGTGCTGCAGAGGGTGTTCCTCGGTACGCTTCCGGAGAAATGGAAGAACCTGACCGACATGAACGGCCGGGAGACGCTCATGCTTGCCTCGCTGGGCGTGGTGGTCATTTTCTGCGGAATTTATCCGGCGCCCGTGCTTAACCTGATGAATTCGTCCTTGAACTACCTGTCCGATATCGTGCAGAACTCGGCAGGGACGGTCATGGTAGGAATGAAGTGACCCCATTTTGGATTTTAGATGCTGGACTGTGATACACAGTCCCACCCTGACTACGACTCGATGACTCAAGGTTGTTATGTCTGAACAAATCCTCAAAGACCTGTCGTTCTTCTATCCCGAGATCGCGCTGACGGTAACCCTGCTGGTCGCGATTGTTGCCGACCTGATCGCCAGGCGGTCTGCCCCGGTGGTGGCAACCGTGGCAATGGCCGGCTTCCTCGTCACCGGCGCGCTGGTCCTGGCTCAAAGCGGCATGCATACGTCGATTTTCTTCAACATGGTGGCCGTTGATCCCTTCGCCTTCTTTTTCAAGATCGTCATACTTCTCTCGGCCATCCTGATTGTCGTGTTTTCACTCAGTTCCGCCGAGCTCAATTCGCCCGGTCGGAAGCTCGGCGAGTACTACGCGTTGCTGGTTGCCCTGACGCTGGGCATGGTTCTTATGGCAGGGGCCAGCAACTTGCTGATGATGTATCTGGCACTGGAGCTGTCCTCCATCAGCTCATACATCCTGGCAGGATACACACGGGAGGCAAGCGATTCCAGCGAGGCGTCCCTCAAGTACGTGATCTATGGCGCATTCTCTTCCGGGCTCATGCTGTATGGCATCTCCATTATCTATGGCCTGACGGGGTCTCTGGATATCTATACGATCAATCAGAATCTTCCTGCGGTGCTGGCGGGAGGAGGGACCACCAGCTATGTGCTGCTGATTGCCGGCGTGCTCACGCTTGCGGGCTTTGGGTACAAGATCTCTGCGGTACCGTTCCACTTCTGGGCTCCGGACGTATATGAAGGAGCGCCGATCACGATCACCGCATTCCTCGCTGTGGCGTCCAAGGCGGGCGGGTTTGCCATGATGATCCGTTTTCTGAAAGTGACCTTTATCGATAACAGCGCGGTCGCGCTTCCGGCCGGAACCTGGGCAACCCTGCAGGGGTTCGAGTGGACTCAGATCATTGCCGCGCTTTCCGTGCTCACCATGACGCTCGGCAACGTGGTCGCGATCTGGCAGAACAACATGAAGCGGCTCCTGGCGTATTCGAGCATCGCGCATGCTGGATACCTCCTCATGGGCGTGGTCGTGCTGAGCAACGAGGGAATTACCGCGGTTCTGCTGTACTTCGTGATCTATCTCTTCATGAACCTGGGCGCGTTCTATGTCGTTATGTTGATCGCGAACAAGATTGGCAGCGAGGACATCGAAGACTACAAGGGTCTTGGCTCCCGCGCGCCATTCCTGACCGTAGCCCTTGCGATTTTCCTGATATCGCTGACCGGGCTTCCGCCGACGGCAGGATTTATCGGCAAATTGTATCTGTTCGCGGCGCTGATCAACCACGGCTGGGTCTGGCTGGCGGTGGTGGGTGCGTTGAACAGTGTCATAGCGCTCTATTACTATGTGCGTGTGCTCAGGAACATGTTCCTGCGCCAGGGTGTATCGGAACAGGCACCTGCGTTGACCTTCGGCAGCGTGCAGACCGTCACGCTGCTCGTGCTCCTCGTCCCGACGGTCCTTCTGGGGATCTACTTCTCGCCGCTCGTGCATCTCGCACAGGCGTCGGTGAGGATTTTCGGGACACCGTAAGAAGAAAACGTAAGCCGATAGACGTGGGATTCCATGTGTGCCAGGGCCCGATGAAAATCGGGCCTTTGGTTTTTTTGCCACAGATAAACACAGATGGTAGATGGACACCGATGTGGATGGCGGGGTCACCAATCACTCACCTGACATCTATTCCTCGCTTTTCTGACTTCTGACCTCTTGCTGCTTTCTCGACGAGCCCCTAGCCTACGTTCTCCAAATATATACAGTGCGAAATTCGAGCGCATTGAGTTACCATTGACTCTCATGGGTAACTCTTCCGTGAGCTCGTTTTGCTCCCGGTCATTGATTCTCCACTCATGGTACGCTATATTGAAGTGCACATTCTCAGACCACGCCAATCCCCCCGTTGCACCGACGCTGGTCCTTTTTTCGTTCTTGCTCGTTGGGAAGATGAGCGTGCTGGAGGTAATCGTCGGCTCAACAGAAAGAAAGAGGACTCCATGTTTCCATCGCATCTCCATCGTACCCGGCTTCACATCGCGCTGTGCGCGTTCGTTATGCTCATAACGGTGCTCTCTGTCGCAGCAGCAGATGCTCAGCAGCGCTTGACAAAGCGCAACGTCCTGCTGGACAGCATTGCCTGGGTTCCCCAGACGCCTTCCATTCCTGGTGTGGTTGCCGGCGATGCCGTCTTCTTCGACTATAACAATGACTCTCGGCTTGATATTCTGATGGCGGGTGTCAGCAGTACAGGGACGGTGTCCGGCATCTACGCAAACGACAGTGTGAACGGTTTCATCAACATCGAGGCCAATCTCGTTCCGGTTGCCTGCGAGCGGGGAATGACCTGGGGAGATTTTGAAAACGACGGAGACTATGACATCGCTTTCGAAGGAAACCGGACCCCCGGGACGATGGATCCGGTCTCGCGGGTTTACCGGAATGTGGTTGGATCGTTCATTGATATGGAAGCACCGATTACGAACGTGAATGGCGGATCGGTCACCTGGGTGGATTACAACAATGACGGGCGGCTGGACCTCTTCATCTGCGGATCGCCCGACCTTGGGGGCACGTTCTTATCGAAATTGTACAGGAATATCAACAACCAACTTGTCGAGGATCCGGCATCTCTACCCGGTGTGTGGGGGAGTTCTGTGGCGTGGGCCGACTTTGACAGGGATGGTGACCTTGACCTCTTGATCAGTGGGTGGGGTGGGTGGGCGCAGACCCGTCTTTTCCGGAACACCCAGGTGGGGGACAGCATGCAGTCTTTTGTCGAGGTCGTGAACCCGGTGCAAGGCCAAGATTCGTTCGAGGCAGTCGCATCTTCGGCTCTGGCCTGGTTTGATTACGACAATGATGGCTGGCCAGATCTTCTCTTGACGGGGGGCGGAGGCAGCGGCCTGGTTGCGAAGATCTATCACAACGATCGGGAAGGAACATTCCACGATATCGGCGCCCAGCTCGCACCCGTTACGGTAGGTGCAGTTGCCGTCGGCGACTATGACAACGACGGCTTTCTTGACATCGCTATAAGTGGAGGGCACGATCTCTATCTCGGAACCAACCCGACCACGAGAGTTTACCACAATAACGGGGACGGGACATTCACGGACATCGGAGCGAACCTTGTCGGAACATGGTGGGGATCGGTGGAATGGGGAGACTACGACAAAGACGGACGGTTGGACCTGCTGGTCACCGGGGGAACTGTTCCCCGGCAAGACCCGTACACAGACAATAAGCTTCTGAAGCCGGCCTCGCTTCTCTACCGAAACGTCGTCGTTGTTGATAGTAATGATGCGCCGAGTGTCCCAGCTGGAGCAGGTGCGGTGGTGCATGGAAACAGCGTCACACTCTCCTGGAGTCCCGCGACCGACCGTGAAACGCCCCCCAGCGTGATCAGCTACAACCTGCGTGTCGGCACCACGCCCGGAGGAATAGAAGCCATGTCGCCGCTCTCGAACCCCGTGACCGGTTTCCGGCGTGTCCCAAAGATGGGAAATGCCGGGGTGCGGACAACGGCCACGGTCAGAAACCTTCGCCCCGGCACATACACGTGGAGTGTCCAGTCGGTTGACAACCAGCTTGCAGCTTCGCAATTCGCGCCCGAGCAGACATTCACGATTACCTCATCGTCTGTCAATCCCACGCCAGGCACCCCAACAGTCTTTGCCCTGAAGCAGAATTTCCCAAACCCCTTCAATCCGTCGACAACGATCCCGTATGATCTGCCTCAACGTTCCCATGTAAAGCTCGCTGTTTACAGCTCACTCGGCCAGGAAGTCGCCCTATTGGTGAACGGTGAAATCGAGGCCGGCTACCACGACGTGCAGTTCAACGCGAGCAACCTGGCGTCAGGGGTTTATTTCTGCCGCCTGAAGGCGGGAGGTTTTAACGACGCCAAGAAGCTCTGTTTGGTCCGATAACTTTCAACCGTTCACGTCACCTCCTGGTAACATATCGGGCAGAAACAAACGAATTGGACAGGGGCACACGGATATTCTCCTTAGGCTCATCTCTCCGGCAGATGCTCTTTCACCAGGTGACTCCTGGATTGCGCTGACCAACCCAGGGGCTCGCATACCTTCGTGCTGCCCACCCCCCGCATGCCTTGCTGCTGGATTTCGGCTCGCCAGGAATCGAGATCCGTAGACACATGTTGTCAATTCTATGCCTTTTGTGGCTGAAGCATTGCGAGCAGATGGCATATGGAACCGCAAGCAGACATCGGGCGTTAATCCGGGAAACAGAGGGACTCCCATGTACATCCTGCGTATCGAACATCCGATCACCGATTTCGACGGTTGGAAGAAAGCATTTGATAGCGATCCCGTCGGCCGGGAAAAGTCGGGCGTCCTCCGGTACCGGATCTTCCGGCCGGTCGACGATCAGAAATATATCATCATCGACCTGGAGTTCGACACGGCGAGGCAGGCGGAAGCGCTGCTTGCCGCGATGCGGAAGGTCTGGGGACGTATCCAGGGTACGATCATGAGCGACCCCCGGGCGCGGATCGTCGAAGTGGTTGAGACGAAAGCGTACGCGTGACAGAACACGGCCCTGAAGATATTCCCCGTCTCGTCGATGGAATCTACCGCCTGGAGTCCCGCCGGATTCTCGCTACGCTGATCCGCCTCTTGGGGGACTTCGACGCTGCGGAAGAGGCGGTCCAGGACGCATTCCGGGCCGCACTCGAACAGTGGCCGCGGGATGGCGTTCCCCACAATCCTCGCGCCTGGCTGGTTTCTGCAGGGAGGTTCAAGGCCATCGACAGCCAGCGGCGGCAGTCACGTTTCCAGGTTCTGGACGACTCGGATGAGCACGCGGAGGCAACACGCGTGCCCGGCATTGAATGGGAAGGAGACGAAGTTGAGGACGACCGGCTCCGGCTGATTTTCACCTGCTGCCATCCGGCGCTGTCGCCGGAAGCCCGGCTTGCGCTGACGCTGCGGGAAGTCTGCGGCCTCACCACCGAGGAAATCGCGCGTGCATTTCTTACCACGCCCTCCACGCTGGCTCAGCGGATCGTGCGCGCCAAGACGAAGATTCGTGAGGCACGCATCCCTTATCAGGTACCGCCGGCCGCGGAGCTTCCTGGCCGGCTGGATGCCGTCCTGCAGGTGATCTATCTCCTCTTCAATGAGGGATACTCTGCATCCTCGGGCGAATCGCTGACGCGTCCCGATCTCTCAGGAGAAGCGATCCGCATTGGGCGCTTGCTCGTTGCCCTGCTCCCTGACCCCGAAGCCATTGGGTTGCTGGCGTTGATGTTGTTACAGGAATCCAGGCGTGCTGCCCGCACTTCTCGTGAAGGGGATCTGGTGCTTCTGGAGAAGCAGGACCGGTCACTCTGGGACAGCGATCAAATTGCGGAGGGATTGAGTCTGGTGGGGCGTGCGCTTGCCACGCGCCGGGTGGGTCCGTATAGTCTCCAGGCCGCGATCGCTGCCGTGCATGCCGGTGTGCCCGAGGCTGCGGCAACGGATTGGGCCAGGATCGTCTCGCTTTACGATCTGCTGATGCTGGTGGCTCCCTCTCCGGTCGTTGAACTCAACCGTGCGGTGGCGGTTGCCATGCGCGATGGCCCCGAGCCCGGCCTGGCACTTATCGATGCCCTGCTCGCACGAGGAGAGCTCACAAGCTATCATTTTGCGCATTCTGCGCGTGCCGATCTCTGCCGGCGGCTGGGAAAGGCCGCTGACGCCCGGGCCTCCTACGCCCTGGCGCTCAAGCTCACCCAACAGGCGCCGGAGCGCCGCTTTCTCGAGCGGCGCCTGGCCGAATTAGACTGACCGCAGCCGCTCAACAATCAACCGGACTCCTTCCAGGACCAGGTACGGCTCACAGGCTTCAACGACGGGTGAAAGGGATGCCACCAGTTGTGAGAGTCCGCCGGTGGCGATGACCTTTGCGGGTGAGCCCAACTCATTCCGGATCCTGCGGACAAGCCCCTCCATAGCTTCGATCCCGCCGATGAGGATACCTGCCTGCATTGCTGAGCGCGTATTGTGAGCAATGACCGAAGGAGGGGACGTCAGTTCGATTTCCGGAAGTTGCGCGGTCCTGCGGTGGAGCTCGGCAGCCTGCGTTCCGAGCCCGAGCGCAATTGGCCCGCCGAGGAAATCGCCGCGGTCGTTCACGATATCGAACGTGGTGGCAGTTCCCAGGTCAATGATGATCAACGGCCCGCCATACTTGTGAAATCCGGCGACGGCGTTGCAGATCCTGTCGGCGCCGAGGGACTCCGGATCGTCATACAGGATGCCGATGCCGAGGCTCAAGCTTCCCGACACGACCACCGGGCTGACCTTGAGCTGGTCGCGGCCGACCGCCGCGAAAACCATAGCTGTGTCCGGAACGACCGAAGAAATACCGAACCCAGTAATTGTATCGGGAGCAATTCCTGCCCCGGCGAAAAAAGGGGAGATGGCCGTCCACGTCTCGACAGCAGTGCGGCTGCGGTTCGTGGAAAGACGGTGCGTGGCAATCAAGCGATCATGCTGGAAGACCCCGAGGCCAGTGTGCGTGTTGCCGATGTCGACCGCGAGGAGCATGGAGTGTGGGTGGTAAAGAATCCTTTTCCTTGCCGTGAGGACTTGTGCAGGGGCTATGCGGCCGGTACATCAATTCCCAGGATCGTTACATCTCCCGCGAAGAGAGTTTTGGCTCCCTGAGGAGAGTCGAGGATCAATCCCCCCTCCGGGCTCAGCCCACGCACAACGCCGGAAATGACGGAACCCCGTTCGGAGACGGAAATCTGCCGGTTGATCATACTGGAGCGTGCCAGCCAGAGGGGAAGGACAGTGTTGAAGCCGGAAGACGAAAGGGTCTTGTAGTTTTTCTCGAGCGAATTCAGAATTTCCCGGAAGAGCGCCAGCCGGTCCACTTCTTTTCCCCCTTCGAGCCGGAGGGAAGTGGCTTTCCCTTCCAGATCGTGCGCGAATATGATCTGGTTCACGTTCACGCCGATCCCGACAACGACATATTCCAGGGTGTTCTCTTTTACGGATCCTTCCAGCAAAATGCCTGCAACTTTCTTGCGGTTGACCAGCAGGTCGTTGGGCCATTTACATTCCACCGTGAGGCTGGTGGCGCGTTCGATGGCTTGTGCAACGGCAACTGCGACGTACAGGGGCAACAGGTTTACTTGCTCGGGATCTGCGGCGGGACGGAGGATAATGGAGAAGGTAAGATTCTCGTTCGGATTTGCCTGCCAGACTCTGCCAAGTCTTCCCTTGCCGGCGGTCTGCTGCTCGGCGATGATAACCGTCCCTTCGTCGGCCCAGCACGCTGCCAGGGCCCGTGCGCAGTTGTTCGTCGAATCGATCGTGTCAAACGTGTAGATCTTGTTGCCGAACCGCCGGGTCTTCAGCCCCTGTCTCAAAGCCTGAGCAGTATACATCGCCTCACCTCATAGCTATTGGTTGAGCATTTCCAAGGGAAGGGAGTGAACAGCCGTATTGCGGGCACATGCAGACTTTTCATGATAGAGAATCCCCCGAGTAAAGTCAAGTGAAACCTTTTTGCATGTCTTACGGAAAAAATGGCAGACCCAATCATGCCATAAGGGCAGAACAAGTCAGCCGTTTTGGCGTATTTTTTCAAAGAAATTCAAACTCGAAATATATGCGTTCAACTCGTTGGCAATTAATAGCTTACGTGATACCTTTCCCTGGTAATACTGGCATGGGTATTGAGTCTAACAACTGTAAAGTTGGGTCTACTTCGATAAGCTAAGGAGAACAATAGGATGGGAAAGATCATTGGAATTGACCTTGGCACGACAAACTCTTGTGTCGCGGTCATGGAGGGAAACGAGCCTGCAGTCATTCCGAACTCCGAAGGTGGAAGAACCACTCCATCGGTCGTCGGTTTTACGAAAAGCGGCGAACGGCTGGTAGGCCAAGCCGCAAAACGCCAGGCGGTAACGAATCCCCAGAACACCGTCTACTCGATTAAACGCTTTATGGGACGCTTTTTCGGTGAGGTTACAGAGGAAATGAGGCTTGTCTCCTACAAGGTCGTGCAGGGGGAGAACAATACTGCACGCGTCGAAGTGGGCGGGCGCGTGTACTCCCCTCCTGAGATCAGTGCGATGATCCTCCAGAAAATGAAGCAGACCGCTGAAGACTACCTCGGGCAGAAAGTCACCGAGGCGGTCATCACGGTGCCGGCGTACTTCAATGATGCCCAGCGGCAGGCCACCAAGGAAGCGGGCGAGATTGCCGGACTCACGGTCAAGCGGATCATCAATGAGCCGACCGCCGCAGCGCTTGCCTACGGCCTCGACAAGAAGCACAAGGACAGCAAAGTGGCAATCTACGACCTTGGGGGTGGGACGTTCGATATCTCGATCCTCGAGCTCGGCGAAGGGGTGTTTGAGGTGAAGTCCACGAACGGCGACACACACCTCGGCGGCGACAACTTTGACCAGCGCGTGCTGGATCACATCGCCGATGAATTCAAGAAGACCGAGGGCATCGACCTCCGCAAGGATCCGATGGCGCTTCAACGTTTGAGGGAAGCGGCCGAGAAGGCCAAGATGGAGCTCTCCCAACTGATGCAGACCGAGATCAACCTGCCGTTTATCACGGCGACGGCGGAAGGTCCCAAGCACCTGAACATGACGCTCACCAGGGCGAAGTTCGAACAGCTGGTGGACGACCTCATCCAGCGGACACTCGGACCAACCGAGCGTGCGCTCAAGGATGCGGGACTCAACCCGCAGCAGATCGATGAGGTGATCCTCGTCGGCGGGATGACCCGCGTGCCGAAAGTGCAGCAGCTCGTCAAGGACGTCTTTGGACGGGAACCCCACAAGGGCGTCAACCCGGACGAGGTGGTGGCCATCGGAGCCGCGATTCAAGGTGGTGTTCTCGCGGGCGACGTCACCGACGTGCTCCTCCTCGATGTGACTCCGCTTTCCCTTGGTATCGAAACCCTGGGCGGCGTGATGACAAAGCTCATCGATGCGAACACGACGATCCCGACCCGGAAGAGCGAGGTGTTCTCGACGGCATCGGACAATCAGCCTTCGGTCGAGATCAACATCTTGCAGGGCGAACGGCCTCTGGCCAACGATAACAGGACCCTGGGGCGGTTCCACCTGGACGGCATACCGCCGGCACCCAGGGGCATTCCGCAAATCGAGGTCACGTTCGACATTGATGCCAACGGCATTCTGCACGTCTCAGCGAAGGACAAGGGAACAAACAAAGAGCAATCGATCCGTATCACGTCGTCGAGCGGCCTGAGCAAGGAGGAAGTTGAGAAAATGAAGACGGATGCTCAGGCGCACTCCTCCGAAGACCGGAAGAAGAAGGAGGAAATCGACATGAGAAACCAGGCCGATACGCTCTCTTTCCAGACCGAGAAACAACTGAAGGAATTCGGTGAGAAGATCAGCGCGGAGGCACGGGGCAAGGTCGAAAGTGCCAATGAGAAGTTGAAAGAAGCCATCAAAAGCAACAACGTGGCGTCGATCAAGTCTGCAATGGACGCATTGAACACCTCGTGGAACGAGGCGTCGTCGCAGATGTACCAGCAGGCGACCGCTTCCGGCCAGGCCGGCCCGGAGGGGCAACAGCAGCAAGGACAGGCCGGGAAAGCCGACGAGAAGAAGGTCGAAGATGCACAATATGAAGTGGTGGACGACAAGAACAAACAGAAGTAACACGGGAGTTGGCGAGGCATCACAGCGCAAAAGGCGAGGCAACCCCTCGCCTTTTGTGTCATGGTGCCGCCGAAGGAGCGCAAAAAATGAACTTCAATAAATTTACCGTAAAATCACAGGAAGCTGTACAGAGCGCCCAGGAGATCGCGTCGAGCTACGGGAACCAGGTCATCGAACCGGAGCACCTGCTCGCCGCGTTGATACAGGATTCTTCGGGGACCGTGGTCCCCATCCTTCAGAAAGCGAGTGCCAACGTCAACTTCCTGAAGATCAAGATGAACGAGTTGCTGGATCGGCTGCCCAAAGTGAGCGGCGCGGGTCTCGGCAACAAGAATATCTCCCAAAGCCTGGCCCGTGTCTTTGAGCGGGCTCAAAAACAGGCTCAGGACCTGAGGGATGAGTATGTCAGCACTGAACACCTCCTCTTGGGGCTGGTGGAAGCTTCGGACTCGAACGCCGGCAAGATCCTCCGGGATCAGGGCGTCACCGCCGAGGTCATTTATTCCGTCCTGAAAGAGATCCGGGGGAACCAGCGGGTGACCGACCAGACCCCGGAGGAAAAATACCAGGCCCTGGAGCGTTACGGGCGTGATTTGAACGAACTGGCCCGCAAAGGGAAGCTTGATCCGGTCATCGGCCGCGACGAAGAGATCCGGCGCGTACTGCAAGTGCTCGCCCGCAGGACAAAGAATAATCCTGTCCTCATCGGAGAGCCGGGCGTTGGCAAGACTGCCATCGCCGAAGGAATTGCCGGCAGGATTGTCAAAGGGGACATACCGGAGACGTTGAAATCCAAGCGCATCGTTGCGCTGGACATGGGGTCACTTGTCGCGGGGACGAGCTTCCGCGGGCAGTTCGAAGAGCGCCTGAAAGCGCTCCTGAAAGAAGTGGTGGAGTCCGATGGCGAGATCATCCTTTTCATCGACGAACTGCATACGCTTGTCGGTGCGGGCTCCGCGCAGGGGTCGGTGGACGCCGCAAACATGTTGAAGCCCGCGCTTGCCAAGGGTGAACTGCGTGCCATCGGCGCGACGACTATCGATGAATACCGGAAGTACATTGAGAAGGATCCCGCGCTCGAGCGCCGGTTCCAGCCGGTGATGGTGAACGAGCCGGATGTGGAATCGACCATTTCCATCCTGCGCGGGCTGAAAGAGCGCTATGAGGTGCACCACGGTGTTCGCATCACCGATGGAGCCCTCGTTGCCGCCGCTCAGCTCAGCAACCGGTACATCTCGGACCGCTTCCTGCCGGACAAAGCAATCGACCTGGTGGACGAAGCGGCATCGAAGCTCAGGATCGAAATTGATTCCATGCCGGAAGAGCTGGACCAGGTGGAGCGGAAGATCACGCAGCTGGAGATCGAGCGCGAAGCGATCCGCAGGGAGCGGGACGAAGCGTCGCGGGAGCGGCTGGAGGCCATTGAGCAGGAGCTCGGCGAGCTGAAGCAGAACCAGACCGGGCTCCGGGCACACTGGCAGCTTGAGAAAGAGCTGATCCAATCGATCAGGAAGATGAAAGGGGAAGTGGAGAACGCCAAGCAGATGGCGGAACGAAACGAACGGGAGGGAGATCTGGCCAAGGTGGCGGAGATCCGGTACGGCGTTCTGACAGATCTTGAGAGGAGGATCGGGAAGGCGTCAACACGACTACAGGAGGTGCAGAGGGACCGGAAGATGCTCAAAGAAGAAGTGGACGCCGAGGATATCGCCGAGATCGTGGCGCGATGGACGGGTGTCCCGGTTTCCCGCATGCTGGAAAGCGACAGGGAAAAACTTCTTCATCTTGAGGACCGGCTCCACCAACGGGTGGTAGGGCAAGACGAGGCGGTTCGTGCCGTGAGCGCCGCTGTCAGGCGATCGCGCGCGGGACTCCAGGATGAAAAGCGCCCGATTGGCTCGTTTATCTTCCTCGGGAGCACCGGCGTCGGAAAGACCGAGCTTGCCCGAGCATTGGCGGAGTTTCTCTTTAACACCGAAAATGCGATCGTGCGGATCGACATGAGCGAGTATATGGAGAAATTCTCGGTGTCGCGGCTGATTGGCGCGCCCCCGGGATATGTCGGCTATGACGAGGGAGGACAACTCACGGAGGCCGTCCGACGGAAACCGTACTCTGTGGTTCTGCTGGATGAAATCGAGAAGGCTCACCCTGACGTGTTCAATATCCTCTTGCAGGTGCTGGACGATGGCAGACTGACGGACAGCAAAGGACGGACGGTCGATTTCAAGAATACGATCATTATCATGACATCCAACCTCGGTTCACACCTGATCAGCGAGAAGATTTCGTCCGGCTTTAAGGACGGCGAGCAATGGGATGAGACGTTCGCAGACCTGAAACAGAACCTGTATCAGTTGCTGAAGCAGACGATCCGGCCCGAGTTCCTGAACCGGGTGGATGAAGTCATTGTCTTCAAACCGCTGACCCAGGGCGACATCAGGGAGGTAGTGTCGTTGCAGCTCAGGCGCGTGCAGGAACTCCTGGAAAGGAGCGGAATCACGCTTGCGATGACAGACGATGCCAAAGACTGGATTGCAAAGCTCGGCTTTGATCCCGTGTATGGGGCCAGGCCGCTCAAGCGGGTGATTCAGAAGCACATTGTCAATCCGTTTTCTGAGCGCATCTTGAAGGGGGATTTTTCTGCGGGGGACACCGTGGAAATCGGCCTGGACAAGCTCGGATTGCTGGCATTCTCCAAACAGGGGACTCGTGAGCCTGAGCCTGCAAGGCGGTAGAGGACTGTGATCCAGCGCGTTAGCTGGGTCACAGTGTGTTTTTCGGTGTTGCATTCCGGGAGCCCGTTTAGTAATTTTTCCCATCAAACTTGGTAGGGGCATTCGTGATTTCATTGCTTGTCCATGGAGGGGCATGGGAGATCCCGGACGATGCTGTTGCCGCGCACCGGCGGGGAGTCCTGAAGGCAGTGAAAGCGGGGTGGACTGTTCTGTCGGGTGGCGGTGGAGCAGCAGATGCGGTTGAACGAGCCGTCATGGCAATGGAGGACGACGAGACGTTCAACGCTGGACGCGGGTCGGTCCTCAACGCGGCCGGGGAGATAGAAATGGATGCAAGCATGATGGAAGGGAAAACCTTCCGTGCGGGTGCGGTGGCGGCCCTGCAGCACATCGCACACCCTGTGTCTGTGGCGAGGCTCATCATGGAAAAGAGCGAGCATGTCCTGCTTGTTGGCCTGGGGGCTGCCCGATTTGCTCGAGAGCATGGCATCTCTCCTGGCGGGAAGGATGACCTGATCACAGGCGAACAACTCGCCCGGTGGCGCCAGGCTCAGGAAGAACCGCGCACGAGTGCCGGACGTAAGTCGCCCCGGAAGGGACAAAGGGGACATGACACGGTGGGGGCGGTGGCGCTTGACAGGAGGGGACACATCGTCGCTGCCGCGTCAACCGGAGGGACACCCAACAAGTACCCTGGCCGTGTGGGCGATTCACCGCTTGTAGGATGCGGCGTCTATGCTGACGACAACATTGGCGGAGCCGTGGCTACCGGGGAAGGTGAACACATCATCAGGGTGGTGCTCGTGAAGTTCGTCATTGATGCCATGGAGAGGAACGGGGGAGACCCGGAGGCGGCCGCGCGTGCAGGAATTGAGATACTCGGGCGGAAAGTGCAAGGACGAGGCGGAATAATCGTGCTGAACAAGAATGGACAGATCAGCGTTGCGTGTAACACGTCGCGGATGGCCCGTGCCTATATGACCTCCGGCATGAAATCGCCGGCCGCCTATGTGTAGTGCCAGTGTATCCGCATGAAAAAATCTTCGCTCATCGGACATGTTCTGGAAGTCCTTGAGCTTGTCCGATCCCAGCCCCGGCCAGCGGACGGCGTGCTTGCGGAGTTCTTTCGAACCCGGCATTACCTCGGCTCCAAAGACCGCCGGTACGTTGCCGAGACCCTTTACGGGATCCTCAGGAATTTCCTCCTTCTTGAAGCCAATGTTGCATCTGCGCGCGATTCTGCCGCTCCTTCCCGCGATGCAGCCGTGGCAACCCCCCTGGAATTGTATGTTGCCTACGCGCGCTTGATTCTGAGAGAGGAGTCTTCAGCAATACTCGCCGATCTTGTCGCCGTCCGGTCCGTTACCGGGCACGAAGCGGTTTGTGCGCACCTTCTCGAAGCCATTGATCGGATCACCGTCCCCGCGGCGGATGCTGATCCCGTCCAGCGGCTCGCCGTTTCGTATTCCATACCTGCAAGCATCGTGCAAGAATGGATCGTCCGCTTCGGAGAGGAAGAAGGGGAGCGGCTTTGTGCGGCCTCAAACCTTCAAGCTCCCACGACTGTCCGTGTCAACACCCTGCGCTGCACCGTCGACGAATGCCAGTCCCTGCTCCAGGAAGAAGGCATCAGAACGGCCAGGACCATGTTTTCACCCGTGGGGCTCACGCTGGAAAAGCGCATGAACATTTATGCGCTTCATGCGTTCCGGGAGGGCGCGTTCGAGATGCAGGATGAAGGCAGCCAGCTCCTGTCATTGCTGCTTGAGCCTGCCCCGGGTTTCCGGGTGGTAGATGCGTGTGCGGGTGCGGGCGGAAAGACCCTGAACATTGCCGCGTTGATGCAAAACACCGGCTCGATCCTCGCGATCGACACCGAGCCGCGCCGATTGACAGCCTTGCGTGAGCGGGGAGAGCGGGCAGGGGTCACAATCGTTCAGCTTTGCGAAGCGGGGGACGTGCAGATCGACCGATGGAAGGGCCTTGCAGATGCGGTCCTTGTTGATGCTCCGTGCACGGGCGTAGGCACGTTCCGGCGGAATCCAGGCGCGAAGATGGGGTTCGCGAGGCAGTCCCTGGCTGCCGCCGCTGAACGACAGCTCTCCATCTTGGAGGAGTATTCCCGGCTTCTAAAGCCCGGGGGACGACTTGTTTATGCCACCTGCTCATTGCTCATGGAGGAAAATGAGGAGGTCGTGGGTCAATTTCTGAAAGGCCATCAGGAATTCCAGGCCGTCTCCGCATCCGAAATCCTTTTACGCCAGGGCATTAGCCTTCCGTCACAGACCCCATTTCTGACCCTCCTGCCGCACAAGACGCAAACGGATGGCTACTTCGCGGCAGTCCTCGAGTCCTTCAACTCGTCCCGATGAAAAACATCGCGACTCGGTCAGGATCACTACGATCCGTGAGTCGAAGAATTGACCTTCGTCCGCTTTTTCTGTATAATGCTTATTCATACAACCGAAAGGATTAGTGCGGCATGAAACGACTCTGGCCTCCAGTCCTGGTACTGCTTCTTCTGCTTGCCGGCTGTGGAAAGCGCTCCGCCAACGACTATTTTTCGAAAGCCGAGGATGCGTACACGTTGGCAAAGCAGACTGCAGACACGCTGCGCAACCGGGAAGGCAGGGGCAACCTCTTTGAGCCGGCGCTGGAAAATTACATGAAAGTCGTGTCCGAGTATCCGGACGATCCGCTTGCAGAGCGTGCGCTGTTCAGGGCCGCGACAATCCGCAACGATGAAATGCGGGATCCCGCGCAGGCTGTTGTTTCCTACAAGCTCTATGCGGAGAAATATCCGGACGCACAAAAGGCTCCTGTTGCCACGTTTCTTGTGGGTTACCTGTACAATAATGATCTTCATCTGCTTGACAGCGCCGCCGCATGGTACAGGCGTTTCCTGGATCGGTATCCACATCATGAGATGGCGGGCTCAGCGCAATTCGAGCTGAACGAACTGGGAAAATCCCCCGAGGAACTTCTCCCGTCGGATAGCCTGAAGGCACAGAAGCAGGGCGTGGTGGCGGGAAGCAAACCCAAAAAGGTGGGTGCGCGTCAACATCCAATGTGAGGGGTGGCGACCGTGGCGGAGGACTACAGGCAATATCTCAAGCCCCATGTCGTCTCTAAGCTGGCGAACATGGAACTGCGGGCCCGGCTTGTCGTGGAGGGGTTCATAACGGGATTGCACCAGAGCCCGTATCATGGATTCAGTGTGGAATTTGCCGAACACCGACAGTACATGCCGGGGGACGAGATCCGGCACATCGATTGGAAGCTGTACGGGAAGACCGACCGCTACTACATCAAGCAATACGAAGAAGAGACCAACCTCAAATCCTACATCATTCTGGACACGAGCCGGTCCATGGGGTATGCGTCTCCCGGACAACTGTCCAAGCTTGAATACGGCTCCTACATCGCTGCCGCACTATCCTTCATGATGATCAAGCAGCAGGACGCTGTCGGCCTGGCGCTCTTTGACCAGGAGATCACCTCCTATCTTCCTCCGCACGCAACCAAGGCCTACCTCCGTCAGATCCTGATCGAGCTTCAACGGCTGCGCCCCTCCGGCACCACCGGCGCAGGAAAGTCGCTCCATCAGATTGCCGAACGCATCAAGCGGCGCGGCCTGGTAATCGTGATCAGCGACCTGCTGGATGATCCCGACCAGGTCATTGCTGCGCTCAAACACTTCCGGCACAAGAAGAACGAAGTGATCGTGATGCAGGTCCTCGATCCGATGGAGCGGAGCTTTGCGTTCGGCGGAGAAGCCCTTTTCACGGATGTGGAGACGGAGGAGAAGATGATGACGCAGCCCTGGCAGATCCAGCGCTCTTACCAGGAGGCAATGAAAACGTTTCTTGAAAAATACAAACGCAGTTGCCGCGAGAACTATGTGGACTACGTCCTGCTGGACACCGGCACGCCGTTTGACGTCGCATTGGTGGAATACTTGAGCAAACGGGGAAGAATTTATTGAGTGAACGCCAGCCGGAATCGGACGCCATTGTCATCCGCGGAGCCCGGGAACATAACCTCAAGGACATCGATGTTGATATCCCTCGCAACAAGCTCGCGGTGATCACCGGGCTTTCCGGTTCCGGAAAATCCAGCCTTGCCTTTGATACCGTCTATGCCGAGGGACAGCGGCGTTTCGTGGAAAGCCTCTCCGCGTATGCCCGGCAATTCCTGGATGTGATGGAGCGGCCGGACGTGGACTATATCGAGGGCCTCAGCCCTGCCATCTCCATCGAGCAGAAGACGGTCAGTCCGAATCCCCGCTCGACCGTCGGCACGGTGACCGAGATCTATGATTACCTGCGGTTGCTCTTCGCGCGTGCGGGGACCCAGTTCTGCTGGCAATGCGGAAGAATGGTCCAGAAACAAACCACCGACCAGATCATCGACAGCATCATGAAGCTGCCGGACGGGGCGAAGGTTCAGATCCTTGCTCCAGCGGTGCGGGGAAGAAAGGGACACTACCGGGAGCTGTTCGAAGAGATGCTCCGCGATGGGTTTCTGCGCGTACGTGTCGATGGTGTTGTCCGTGAGATCGAAAGCGGCATGCAGGTGGACCGCTACAAGGTTCACTCCGTCGAGATCGTGGTTGACCGCATCATCGTGCGGAGCGAGTCCCGGTCGCGCGTTGCCGATTCGGTGGAGGTGGCGCTCCGGTTCGGGAGCGGCACGATGATTGCAAATGTCTTGCCCGGTCCGGAGACGGGCAGCGGACTGGGGAAAGCTCGTCGAAGCGCAAAAGGGGCGTCCGGGCCGAAAAAGTCGGCAAAGGGCCAGGACGATATCCTTTTTAGCAGGCATCTGTCCTGCCCCTTCTGCAACATCAGCTATGAGGAACCGGCGCCGAATTCCTTTTCCTTCAATTCGCCCTTTGGGGCATGTCCCACCTGCAACGGCCTCGGCGAGGTGAAAGAGTTCGATACGCGCCTCATGATCCCCGATTCATCCCTTTCCATCAACGAAGAAGGGCTCGCGCCGCTCGGCAAGCCGAGACAGACATGGGTCTTCAGCCAGATCAAGGCAGTGGGCAAGGCGTACGGGTTCGATTTTGACACGCCGATCAGGAAAATGTCGAAACGCGCCCAGGAAGTTCTCCTCAACGGAGGGGGAGAGGAAAAATTTGAAATTGAATACCGCTACGCCAGCGGACGCAGCGTGACGTACCGGCATCGGTTTGGCGGGATGTTGGATATCCTCAAGCACTATTACAGCGACACGAGCTCGAACAACATCCGGGAATGGGTCGAAGCATACATGAACGCGATGCCCTGCCCCGAGTGCAAAGGGGGGAGGCTGAAGAAAGAGAGCCTGGCGGTCATGATCGAGGACGCCGATGCTGAACGACGGTATGGCATTCAGGACATCGTGGGTCTTTCCATCACGGAAGCCGCCGCATTTTTCCGTACCCTCACTCTTCCGGTGCGCCAGACAGCCATCGCCGCACCGATCCTCAAGGAGATCCGGCAACGGCTGGAGTTCCTCTTGAATGTGGGGCTCGATTATCTGACCATGGATCGGCCCGCGCGAACCCTCTCCGGCGGCGAGGGGCAGCGCATCAGACTGGCAACGCAGATCGGGTCCCAGCTCGTGGGAGTCCTCTACATCCTTGACGAGCCAAGCATCGGACTTCATCAGCGGGACAACATCAAGCTGATCGACTCCTTGAAGCGGTTGAGAGATCTCGGGAACACCGTGATCGTTGTGGAGCATGATAAGGAAATGATCCTGAGCGCAGACTACGTGATCGACCTGGGTCCGGGTGCGGGAGAACATGGCGGCTACCTGGTGACGGCCGGCGCTCCGGACAAGCTCGCCCTGCGCAATGATCTGATCCCGACCTCCGGAAACGGCTTTGAGCCTATCTCCTATACCGCCCAGTATCTCCTGGGCACGCGGACGATTCCAGTCCCGCTAGAACGCAGGAAGGGGAACGGGAGGATGATCGCCTTGCACGGGGCAACCGGGAACAACCTCCAGGATGTTACTCTCCGGCTCCCCCTTGGGACATTTATTGCCGTGACAGGCGTGAGTGGCTCGGGAAAATCCTCATTGATCGATGAAACGCTCTATCGCATTCTCTCTCGAACGTTCTACAAGTCCAAGCTTGTGCCTCTTCCCTTCAAGAAGGTGGATGGGGTCAAGAATATCGACAAGGTGATCGACATTGACCAATCGCCGATCGGCCGGACGCCGCGGTCGAACCCAGCCACCTATACAGCCCTGTTTGGCCTCATCCGGGACCTTTTTACGCAAATGCCGGAAGCAAAGATCCGGGGGTACAAGCCCGGCCGATTCAGTTTTAACGTTGCGGGGGGGCGTTGCGAGGCGTGTGAGGGGGATGGGGTAAAGAAAATTGAAATGAACTTTCTTCCGGACGTCTATGTTCAGTGCGATGTGTGCAAAGGGAAGCGCTACAACCGGGAAACGCTTCAGGTCCTGTACAAAGGCAAGTCCATCGCCGACGTCCTTGATATGACGGTCGCCGAGGCGGTGGATTTCTTCAGCGAAATTCCTGGGTTGCAGCGGAAGCTGCAAACCCTGTACGACGTTGGGCTGGGATACATCAAGCTTGGACAGCAGGCAACCACGCTGAGCGGAGGAGAGGCGCAGAGAGTGAAGCTCTCAACGGAGCTCTCCAAGGTGGGTACCGGCAACACCCTGTACATTCTGGATGAGCCCACGACCGGACTACATTTCGAAGACATCCGCATGTTACTCGACGTCTTGAACAAACTCGTGGACAAAGGGAACACCGTCATTGTCATCGAGCACAACCTGGATGTGATCAAGACCGCCGATTGGATTGTTGACCTTGGCCCGGGCGGAGGAGACGAAGGGGGGAAGATCGTGGCAGAAGGCACCCCCGAGGAGCTTGTCCGCGCGACGGACTCACCCACAGCGGAGGTTTTACGAAAAGAACTGAAGTGATCCGGATTATGCGCTGCCGCTAGCGTATGCGCGCTCCCTAGATGTGGCGTTGATTTCACCATTCCAGATTCAACTTGCTTTGCATTCGGCGCGGTTCTTACGCCGAAACAGGCGCATCCTCGTTGCATGCCGTCTCATCCGGTGTGCACTTCTATCGCCTGGAGAGCGGTGGGGTGACCAAAACGCAGAATGTGAGGGAAACCACGTTTTTTTTGCTAGGAGAATTTCCTGATTTCTTGTATCTTGGTCTCAGAAAACGCCTATGATTCGACGAACAGCATTGATGAGCAGCCTGTTCCTGCTTCTGGCCTCTTTCGGGTGCAGGAGCACAACGGTGCCGATGAGTGAGCAAGGGGAATTGCAGGGGAAGGTGTATCTATTGGGGAACGACCCGTTCACGCAGCTCGCCCTTCAACTCGATGAGCGGAACTACGTTGTCTTGCTCTGCTCGCCCGAGGTTGACAAATACCTTCGCGGCCATCAAGGCGAGCTTGCACAGGTTTCGTACGAAGGGACCTCTCAGGTTCCTGAAGGCCGGGCTGTTCGTGTAAAACTAGCCGAGATAGTAAAGCAGTGACCCCTCCGATTCTTCCCACTTTCTTGGAGACTCTTACATGAGACCGCGGACGAGTGTTCTCACGGCACTTCTGGTTCTCGCTCTGCCTGTTGTGGCATTCAGCCAGGCTGTCCTCTCAACGCGTGCTGCGGACGGGCTTCCTTCGGGGATGTTCCCCATTGCGGGTTCCCATCTCCTGCAGCGGGAAAGCCAGGAGGTCGTTGCCTATGTCGCGCAGCATCCTGAAGCGCTCACACGGTCCGCATTGCTGAAACCTTCGTGGAGTTTCGTCGTCGGATCGACCCATACGTGGAAGGCCCAGACATTCGGCACCACCACCTGGTATGACGTGCCCTCTACCTGCCGTGCCATCGGCACGCACTGCTACGTGTTTGTGGAAGACGCATCCTGGGGGACGAGGGCGACGCAGGCAGCCGTCGATTCTGTCATGAATGCTTTTGATAACCATACGCCTGCGAACGCTTCCAAGGGGGTCTATGAAATGGATGTCAACACCTTTGGGACTCCGCCGGACATTGACGGCGATTCCAGGATCGTCATCCTCATTCTGGATATTAATGATGGGTATACTGGCTCAGGAGGATACGTGGCAGGCTACTTCTGGAGCGGCAATGAGGTCCTTGGATACCCCAATGGCAACAACGCGGAGATCTACTATGTCGACGCGAATCCACTGGATCTCACACAGGCGTGGGGAGTCACGGCGGCGATGAGCACGGCGGCTCATGAGTTTCAGCACATGATCCACTGGAGCAAGGATGCCGGCGAGATCACGTTCGTCAACGAAGGGTGTTCCTGTTTTGCGGAGTCGCATTGCGGCTACGGTATCAAGAACCAGAGCGGTTACGTCAACGAGACGAACCATTCTCTCTTCGACTGGCGCGCTGTTGGCGACCCGGGTGTCTTGAATGATTATTCCCGCGCGGGGCGGTTTTTCCAGTATTTCGGCGACCAGTTCGGTGCAGGGCTCCTCATGCCGATCGTCGCATCATCCTTGCACGGGATAGCGGGCCTTGATGCCGGTCTGGCAAGCTATGGTTCTGCCAGGCGGTTCGCCGATATCTTCCCGGACTGGCTGGTGGCCAATATTCTCGACGATGCCACCGTGGATCCGCGCTACGGGTACATGTATCCTGATCTCCCGAAAGCTGCCGGAACTACATTTGTAAACCCGAACGTGCCTCTCACCGGAGAGACGGTCTACGCTCTGGCAGCCCAGTACCTCTCATACACGGGGGGAGCGGACCTCCGCATCAGCTTTTCGACGTCGAGTGCCAATCTGGTCATCAAGGCGGTGGAGATCGGTGCTCCTAGCCGGGTCCTCAGCGTGACACCTGGAATCGAATTCCATGAACCTGGGTTCGGCTCAGCTTATTCGGAGATTCATTTTGTCGTGATCAACACCAGCCAGAACAATTCGGCTACGTATAGCTACCAGTCCAGCGGTAGCGGCGCCAACAGTGTTGAACTGAAATATGATACTTCAGAGCCGACAGGATATCTTCCGCTCCAGGCGGGGGATAGCGCGTGCGTCTGGTTCAACGGCGTGCCGGGAGCGCATCTTGATTCTGTGCGGGTTGCCTTGCACATGGCGGGGACGATCAATGGCGGCATTTACAGGTTCTCAGGCGTTCAACAGCCGAGTCCCCTGGGAGCACCGGTTGCAGTTCCCGTAGTTGCCACCAGGACCGGAACATCTCCCTGGGTAAAAATTGATCTGCGGTCATTCGGGATTGATGCCGGGACGGATTTTGCGGTGGCTTTCCCGTATGTAGGAACTTCAAGTACGTATCCGCGCGTCATGGTGGTGGATGAGCCCTATACCAGCGGTGACGTCTTCCACAGCTACACGTACTACACGGAAGCAACCAGCGATAATTGGTATATACTCAATGATCAGAGCTCACCGGGGAACGCATTTGCCTACTCCATCCGCGCGTATGTCAGCTTCGGCGCGAACGCCGTGCGCGAACCGGCGGAGCTGCTCCCGATGGCGACACGGTTGGAACAGAACTACCCGAACCCGTTCAATCCCAAAACTGTAGTCAGTAGCCAGTTGTCAGTTGCCAGTCACGTGCGGCTGGTGGTCTACGATATGCTCGGCCGGGAGGTCGCCGTGTTGGTGGATGGACAAAGAGCAGCGGGGAGCTATCAGGACAGCTTCGATGCGAGCGGCCTGGCGAGTGGGGTATATATCTGCCGCCTGATGGCAGGATCGTTTGTCGCCTCCAGACAGATGGTGCTTTTGAAGTAGAGGAACGACCCCAGATGATATCCGATATCAGCTATCGGTTGTTGTGGCGTTGGAGGCGCTGCGAGCAACCGGCTTTCCACGTGAAACAAACGGGTTGTCTTTGACATAGAACCGCCATTCGTGCCCGGTTCCCCCGGTGATCCCGACGCGGGTAGAGCTTGCGACAGGAGGGGACGCCTGCTGTTGGCGATTCTCCGCAATCCAGATGACGGAATCGCACAGGTCAATCCCGTTGTCGCTTCCGGTGATGGAGAGTGCCTGGCAAAGCCTGGCAGGACCGCTGCAAAGTTGGAGCATGGCGCGATGCGGGGAGGCGCCCTCCGTTTTTCCCGGAGGCACTATTTTCCGGTTCCGTGCCATTGCGCGAATTCCTTCCAGCGGCTCCAACGCGCGTATCAGCACCGCGTGCCCGATTCCTTCTTCCTCCGTGACGACATTGCAGCAGTAGTGCATCCCATAGGTGAAGTACACATAGAGGTGTCCGCCCAGGCCGAACATGACCTCGTTGCGCTTGGTCATCCCACGGTAAGCATGGCTGGCCGGGTCCCGCGCTCCCAGGTACGCTTCCGTCTCGACAATCCTTCCTGAGAGCATTCCTTTCCGCCAGCGCCGCACCAAGACCATCCCGAGGAGGTCCTGAGCAACCTGAAGGGTAGGACGAAGATAAAACGCTCGCGGGAGTTTACGCAGGGGCATGGCAGTTGGGTTCTTCTCGGGGGAACCGTGAATTGGGGATACGGTGTCATTCCTCTACAATGACATCTTCATCTGGTTCGTTCCCCCGGGCCGGCGCAAATGGAAGTGCTCATAGGCAAGCGATGTTGCCTCGCGCCCACGCGGGGTGCGTTTGATGAAACCCTCCTGAATCAGATACGGCTCATAGACTTCCTCGATCGTGCCTGGCTCCTCTCCAACCGCCACGGCGAGTGTATTGACCCCCACAGGCCCTCCTGCGTACTTTTCGAGAATGCAGAGGAGAATGCGCTTGTCCATCTCGTCCAGACCATGCTCGTCCACTTCGAGAGCTTTGAGCCCGTAGTCCGCGACCTCGCGGGTGATGCTTCCCTTGTAGCGGGCAAGCTTCGGGTCCGCCTGCGCAAAATCCCGGCAGCGCCGGAGAAGACGGTTGGCAATACGGGGCGTCCCACGTGAGCGGCGGGCGATCTCTACGACTCCATCGTCATCCACGTCAACCTTCAGAATTCTCGAGGAACGCTGAAGAATTTGGAAAAGAACGTCTGTAGAGTAATAATCCAGCCGGTTGGTGACCCCGAATCTGGCCCGCAGCGGGGCTGTCAACAGGCCCGCGCGCGTTGTTGCTCCGATCAGCGTATAGCGGGGGAGGGATAGCTGTACGGTTCGCGCACTTGGCCCTGAATCTATCATGATATCCAATCGGAAATCCTCCATTGCAGAGTAGAGGTACTCTTCTACCACCGGGTTCAGCCGGTGGATCTCGTCGATGAAAAGAACGTCCCGCTCCTGCAAGTTGGTAAGGAGGCCGGCAAGATCTCCCGGTTTGTCCAGGACCGGCCCGGAAGTGATCTTGATATTGCTTCCCATCTCGGTGGCGATGATGTGCGCGAGGGTCGTTTTCCCGAGCCCCGGAGGGCCGGTCAGGAGGACATGGTCCAGTGTTTCCCCGCGCTGTCTTGCCGCGCTGATGAAGACTTTCAAATTCTCCGTAATCTTTTCTTGCCCGCTGAATTCCTCGAACCGGAGCGGGCGGAGCGCCTGATCGTATTCCGCCTCGGCTTCCAGCCTCTCTGGAGTGGTTGTGTCTGCTTTTCTCATAGTAGCGGCGCTCTTCCTCGGTTCGAATTCGGGCATCAGCTTCAAGATTGCAGTGAAAAGGTACGATTTCAGGGGGTGAGATACAAATAAGGCGTCTATTTTACCGCGTGCCGAAGGGCGGCCTTGATCAGCTTTTCGAGGGAAGCTTCCACGCTGCTGTCGTCCTTGAGAGCGGTCTTGATCGCGCGCTCGGCGGAGGCGCGGTTGTAGCCGAGCGACGTGAGGGCCAGGAGAGCTTCCGAGCGGACGCGTGTCTGCGCCTCCGTGGAGGCGGCCAGGATCGAAGAGCCCGCAGGCACTTTGCCGATCTTATCCCTGAGTTCGACCACAAGCCGCTCGGCCAGCTTCCTGCCGACACCCGGAATCATCGTGAGCATGCTGAAATCTCCCAGGAGGATCGCATTGCGGAGATCCGCGCCTGAAATTCCCGAGAGAATGCTCTGCGCCATCTTGGGTCCGATGCCGGTGACGGAGATCAGGACTTTGAAGAGATTCCGTTCTTCCTCGCTGGCAAACCCGAAAAGCTGGAGCGCGTCCTCCCGAACGTGCAGATAGGTGAAGAGGGAGACCGGCGTGTCAAGTTCTCCCAGTACTTCAAACGTGGAAAGGGGAATACTGAGGCCGTATCCGACGCCCTGGACATCAATGACAATCTCAGTGGGGGACTTCCGGATGAGCGTTCCGCGCAGTGACGTGATCATGGCCTGATCCTCTCCGGATGTGCAGCGACAAATGAGGACCAGTCTTTGTGGCGAGGCACCTTGGCTCCCCCGCGGTGCAGATGGCAGATCGCGACCGCGATCGCATCGGAGGTATCGAGGGGCATTGCTCCCCCTTGCACATGGAGCAGTGCGCGAACCATGAATTGCACTTGCTCTTTGGTTGCGGTACCTTTCCCGACCACTGCTTGTTTGACTTCGCGGGGTGAATACTCCGTGGTGGGAATCTCCTTCTCCACGGCGGCGAGGATAGAGACGCCGCGCGCTTGTCCGAGCTTGAGTGCGGACTGCGCGTTCTTTCCGTAGAATGCGGATTCAATCGCGAACTCGTCGGGGTGGTGCCGGTCGATCAAAGACTGCAGTCCCTCATAAATGCGCTTCAGGCGGATCGGCATGGTCTCGCCGCCCCGGTTCCGGATTGTGCCGGCCTCCAGGAGTTCCAACGCATTTTGCGTCGAGGAGACCACCCCGAACCCGGTGACGAGAGTGCCGGGGTCCACCCCCAGCACGATATGGGCCGCGCGGCCGCCGGGATGGGACGCACCGTCACCCATGCAGCGACGCAAGTTCTTTCTCGTCGATGTCGAAGTTCGCATAAACGTTTTGGACATCGTCATGCTCTTCGAGGGCTTCCATCAGTTTCAGCAGCTGTTCCGCTTCGCGGCCCGACACCTTCACGGTGTTCTGGGGCACCATCTGAAGGGAAGCGCTTTCGATCACCGCGCCCTTATCCTCCAGCGCTTTTCTGACCGGTTCGAAGGCGTGAGGAGACGTGAGAATGGTATACTCCTCCCCGTCGGTCTGCATGTCGTCCGCGCCCGCCTCGAGGATGATATCCATGATCTCGTCTTCGCTCTTCGAGTTTCGGGATTTAAGAAGGACCATGATTCCCTTTTTGTGGAACATCCATGCGACGCTCCCGCTCTGGCCGAGGTTGCCGTTGTTCCGCGAGAAGACATGCCGCATTTCGGACACCGTGCGGTTGCTGTTGTCCGTGACCACGTCCACGAGGATGGCCACGCCGCCGGGGCCGTACCCTTCATAGGCGACTTCTTCAAGGGTCACGCCAGGCAGCTCGCCTGTGCCCTTTTGGATCGCACGTTTGATGTTGTCCGCAGGCATGTTGTTGGCCTTTGCAGTCTGAATGGCCAGGCGGAGACGGGGGTTACCTTCCTGGTTGCTGCCGCCGCTGCGTGCCGCAATGGTAATTTCCTTAATAAGCCGGGTGAACAGCCGCCCACGTGCGGCGTCCGTCGCACCCTTTTTCCTCTTGATCGTTGCCCACTTTGAGTGACCGGACATGTTATCTATCTCCTTGCCTTGATTAGCGTAGGTCTTTGATTTTGAGTTGCGGGACGGGATCTCCCTCGCGGGTTCCCGGGAGGGTGTTCCAGTCGTTCTCCTCCACTGTAAAGACGCACTCAAGGTCCCTGCGTCCCGTGGGGACACGAGGGAGCAGGTCCCCCAGGCCGAAACCGATGGCGTCGATGATCGTCCCGTTTTGCCGTACCTTGAACCGTAGGTGGTTCTTCCCCACGATCCGAGGGGAGCCGACGACTTCCAAGTGCCGTGCCAGGAACACCGGGCGCATGTTGCCCGGGCCGAACGGTGCAAACTCCCTGAGGATCCGCATGAACCGCGGCGTGATATCGGTCAGGCTTATTTCCACTTCGATCTTGATCTCCGGCGTCCGCAACTCCTCGGTCATCAATTCGCGAACGGCCTGGTTGAAGGCCTCGCGAAATTCATCGAGGCGAGCGAGCTCGACCGTCAGGCCGGCTGCATATTTGTGACCGCCGAACTGGATGATCTTTTCCTCGCACCGCTTGAGTGCCTGGTAGACATCGAAGCCAGAGATGCTCCGCGCGGACCCTTTGGCCACGCCATCGACCGTCGCCATCATAATGGAGGGCTTGTAATATTTCTCGACCATGCGTGAAGCAACGATTCCTACCACCCCGGGGTGCCAGTGCTCCTCGTGGAGCACCAGCGCCGCTTCGGTCTCCAGGTCGAACAGTGACTCGGCGATCAGTTGCGCCTCGGCGAACGTGTCTTCGTCGATCTTCCGGCGGTTCTTATTTTCCTCTTCGAGCACGCGTGCCAGCTCCGTGGCCTCTTCCGGATCCGTGCACGTGAGCAGCTTCACGGCGCGCATCGCGTCGCCCAGCCGCCCCACGGCGTTGATCCGCGGAGCAAGCACGAAGACAATCTGTCCGGTGGTGATTTGCCCGGGTTTCAATCCGGCGACATCGATCAGGGCTCTGATCCCAGGACGCGGGTTCGCATTGATGGCCTCGAGCCCGAGCCGCGTGAGGATCCGGTTCTCGCCGACGAGCGGGACGATATCTGCGGTGCTGGCCAGGGTCACGAAATCGAGATAGGAGAAGACCACGGACTCTTTTTCCAGCCGGCGGGCCACTGCCTGGACCAGCTTGAACCCCACCCCGCACCCGCAAAGACTCTTGAAGGGGTAACGGTCGCCGGGGATGATCGGATCCAGCACGGCCAGCGCTCCGGGCAGGACCGCTCCCGGCTCATGATGGTCGCAGATGATCACATCCATCCCGAGCCCGTTGGCGTATTCCACCTGGTCAATGGCCGTGATCCCGCAATCGATGGCGAGGAAGACCCCGACGCCGGTATCTTTTGCGCGGTCGATCCCCTGGCGTGAAATACCGTACCCTTCCTTGATCCGGTCCGGCGTGTAGAACTCTACTGTTGCGCCCATCTCTTGCAGGAACAGATAGAGCATCGATGCGCCATTCGTACCGTCCACATCGTAGTCGCCGAACACAAAGAACTTCTCCCCCTGCCGGATGCCATCGATGATTCGCGTAACGGCAACCTCCATGCCTCCCATCAGGAAAGGGTCATGCAGGGAGTCCAGGCTGGGGCGGAAATAGGCCTTTGCCTTGTCGTAATCGTCGATGCCTCTGTAGAGGAGAATTCGGGCGATGGATTCCGGTACGCTGATTTCACGGGAAAGGCGAGCTACGGCTTCTGCATCCGGCGGATCCATGAGGGTCCACCGATGATCCCTTGAAATCCTGTTCACGTTATTCCTCAAAGGTCAGCTGCTTCCGCCCGCCGTTGGCGGGATACAGAAGCAGTGCAGGTCTGTAAGCCGAATTCTGTCTGTCCCGCCCGGAAGGGAGGGAGAGGCAACCATTTCTCTAGGCCTCGGATTGCTCCTTGGCTCAAGCGACCTACCCGAGAGTGTTGCTCTGCCGCCGCAAACGCGCGGGGCAACGCAGTGAAGCGAGCAGCTTCTCCTCTCTTATTTGGTCTTGCTCCAGGTGGGGTTTGTCCTGCCCCTGCCATTGCTGACAGGGCGGTGAGCTCTTACCTCGCCATTTCACCCTTTCCGGCCCTGCTCCTGCCCTTGCGGGCAAGACCATGACCGGTGGTATATTTTCTGTGACACTTTCCGTTCCCACGGACTTGCGGCCGTAAGACCCCTGTTATTCACGGGGCACCTTGCTCTGTGGAGTTCGGACTTTCCTCATCCTGGCTCCGCCAGAGGCGGATTCGGGACGCGGTTGCCCGACCTGCATTGTGATTGTATGTTGTTTTTTTAAAGAAACACTCAACGCGGCCTGATTTTCTCGGGGTCCGGGGGCGTGATCACCGTCCTGGAGTCAATCCCGATGTTGGCCAGCGTGTCCGCATCCCGGTTTTCTTCACGCGGGATGTGCTTCAGTTCCACTGTGAACGGCAGGCTGGAGATCGCCGCGATAACCTGCTGGTAGTATTTCTTGAGTTCGCGATCTTTAACTTTGTACTGCCCGTTGACCTGTCGGACCATGAGTTCGCTGTCCGAGTGCACGACCAGGTGCGTGCATGACACGCCTGCGATCTTCTGCAGCAGCGCAAGGAGCGCTCTGTACTCGGCCACGTTGTTGGTCGTGGTTCCGATGTGTGCGTTCAGTGAGAACAGGACCTTGTTGCTGCCGTCTTTGACAATGATTCCGATCCCGCTCTCACCGGGATTCCCACGCGAGGCGCCGTCGGTGAAGGCATAAAGAGTCATGCTCCCGACGACGCGCTTTCCACAATTTCGTCCGATACCAGGATGCGCCCGCAGTGTTCACACATGTACAGCTTGTTGTTCTGGCGCAGCTCGAGGATTTTTTGCGGCGGGACACGATTATAGCATCCTCCGCATGCTCCTCGCTTTACCGAGACGATGGCCTTCCCCCGCTTCGCCTTGCGGATGCGTTCATAGGTGGCGAGGTCCGCCTTGGGAATGCGCACGACAAGCTTCTGACGGTCGTGACGGTATTTTTCCTCCTCGGCTTCGGTGGTCTTGGAGACCTCGGCCAGCGCTGCCCGCTTTTCTTCCAGGACCGTTGTCAATTCTTCGATTTGCAGGGTGGCCGCATCGATGTCCCCGCGCGCATTGGTCGCTTTGCCCTCAAGCTGATCCATCTCTTTCTCAAGGCGCGCGATCGTGTCCGTAGCGTTGTCCATCTCCTTCGTCAGGGCATCGTATTCCCGATTGTTTCTGACCGCGAACTGCTGGGATTTGTACCGCTCGACCTTCTCCTTCAGAGAGATGATCTCGCTGTCGGCACCGTCGCGCATCGCGAAAGCGTTTCTCATCGTTTCTTCCAGGGCTGCTTTGCGTGCCTTCAATTCATCGGCCTTTGCCTCAAGGTCGCCGATCTCCGAAGGGAGATCCCCTTTCATTTCCTCCAGCTCGTCGAGGTTCGAGTCGATATTCTGTAATGCATACAGGCTGCGAAGCTTGTTTTCCAATTGCTGCTCCTCAAATAATGCTAGACATACCTGACAGGATTTGTGGGGGTCGAGGCCACCATGATCGGCAGGCGGCCCGTCCGCCGGCGAATTTCCTTTTCCAGCCGGGCGGCAAGCACCCGGACCACAGGAAATTCCGTTTCCCAGTGCCCGGCATCGATCAGAATCGTCGCGCCGAGCGCCTCATGGAACGCATGATACTTTACGTCAGCCGTTACAAATGCGTCGGCTCCCTGGCGCACCGCCTCCCCCAGCAGTTCGGCGCCGCTGCCGCCGCATGCGGCAATGCACCGTACCTTGTCGGTGTGAAAAGGCGTACAGCGCACCGAAGCCACACCCAGAACCTGCTTTATCGTCCGCACAAATTCAGCCGGAGACACGGCGCGGGATAGAGTGCCGATAACTCCCATACCGAAGGACGTCACAGGGGCCTCCGAGCCGAACACATCGTACGCGACCTCTTCGTAAGGATGCGCACCAAGCATGGCCCGGATCACCCGGTCAACGTCCCACTGTTGAACCGCCATTTCCAGCCGCACCTCGGGGACTTCTTCGAGGACCGCCCGGCGTCCAATCGCGGGGTGGGACGAAGCGTTGCCCTGGAAGGTTCCGGTGCCTGGCGCTCTGAACGAGCAGCGTTCGTAGTTGCCGATGATCCCCGCGCCGGCGCCGGCCATTGCGGCAGCAACAGCATCCACGTGAGATGCCGGAACGAACGTTACGATCTTCTTCTGTGTCCGGTACGGGCGGTGCAAGAACTCAATGTTCTCAAGTCCAAGAGCGTCCGCGAGCGCGAAGCTCGTGCCGCCACGCGCAAAATCCAGATTAGTGTGTGCGGAGAGCAACGAGATATTGTTGGCGATCAGCGACCTCAGGCAGCGCCCCGTTGGCGTTCCGGGATGAATGCTCGGGACCGGCCGGAACAAAAGGGGGTGGTGGCTGATAAGAAGATCCGCCTTCCGCCGATGCGCTTCCGCGACTATGCCTTCCGTCACATCGAGCGCCAACAGGATCCGACGTACCTCGGCTGCCGGATCTCCGCACTGCAGCCCAACGTTGTCCCGCTCCCAGGCAATCTCCCGGGGAGCCCACGACTCGATCAGACCTTGTATGTCCCGAACATTCATTTCTTCCGATCGACGCAAACAAATAAAAAAAGTCCCGCTGGCAGGCGGGACTTTTTTATAGTTCTCTCAGTACTGTTGAAATATGATTCTTATCCGTGTATGGTTTGGCTCGCAACATATCCCAAAAAAAAGAACCCTTGAGAGGCTTGCGTTCAACTGATAGTGATCTTAATATACGGAACCAGGAAGGAAGATGCAAGTAGAGACGAATCCAGCTGAAAAAACCTCGCCCAACCACTCACACTTGACACTCAATCCCTGTGTGGGGACTTGTCTGCGGCACTAATCGAAGCTGATGTCTCTCAGCTTGGTGATCTCCTTTTCCACGAGATTGATGTTGCCGTCGATGCCCTTCACCACTTCCCTCTCAAGTTCGGTGAGCTGCTGGCGCAGGAGAATGTCGGTGCTTATCTTGATTGCGGCCAGTGGGTTGTTGAATTCATGGCAGACCGTGACGACCAGCTCTTTGATCGCCTCGGTGCGTTTCTTTGCGAGCAGCTCCGATTTTTGCTGTTCTGCGATTTGCTTCTTGAGGTGCACCCGTTCCAGGATATTCAAGATGGTCCGGGGAAGGACAGAGTCCACGGCCTCTTCTTTGACCATGTAATCCTCGACTCCATACCTCATAGCCTCAATGGCGAGCCGGAAATCCCTGTTGGACGTCAGAAAAATGATCGGAACCGCGAATTTCTTCTCCCGGATCTGGCGCGTTACCTCCAGCCCGTTGACTTCAGGGAGATAATAATCGATGAGAAGCATGTCAATCGATTGGTTTTCCTGCAGTTCCGCGAGAGCCGAGGGTCCATCCTGCTTCCACAGGATGTTGAAGCGCTTTCCCTGGTATTTTGACAGCAAATGCTGGGCAACGGCCATGTAACTGGCGTCGTCATCGACGAACAAAAGGTTGATTATCCCACTGGTTTCCATGGTCCCCAAAATTGCCTTCCCAGTGCCATTTCAACATGATTCTGGCCTGTAAGCGCATATCAGGCAATGACTCAGTGCCACTAGTATAGCATTTCATTCCGAGACATGCAAACATCCCCGTGTGTCTCCCGGCACAACAATCCCGAAAGGAGAGAATGGGCGTTGATTTTCTTCTCTTCATTGCCTATAATCAACAGTTAGCGCCAACCGACCTGGCGAATGCCTTCCGTTTCATAAAAGGGATCACCTGATGGCGAAAAAAAGTAGTATTCTTGTGGTTGACGATGAGGATGCGTTGCGCACAGTTTTGGGTGGAGAGTTGGCGAATGAGGGTTATGAGGTCCGGACTGCGGCCGATGGAGACGAGGCAATCAGTGAGCTGGACAAGTCACCATTTGACCTGGTCTTGCTTGATATCAAAATGCCCCGGCTCAATGGCTTCGAAGTGCTGAAATTCATCAAGGAGAAGCATGAGAAGACGAAGGTCGTCATGCTGACAGGGTTTGCGGACCTGAAGAACGCTATCGAATCGAAGAAACTGGGTGCCGATGATTTTGTCAGCAAGCCGTATGATCTGGTCGATCTCCTGACCACCATTGAGCGCGTCCTGAACGAATAGCGCAGCGATGGCGAAGAAATACAACCTGCTGATTGTTGACGACGAAGAGCCGCTGAGAATCCTTCTTGAGAGCGAGCTCGGAGAATCTGAAGAATTTGCCGTTGACACCGCGATGGACGGCGGCCAGGCGATCAATCAAATTCAGGCCAAGGTTTATGATGTTGTTCTCCTCGATATCCGCATGCCGCGGGTCAGCGGCATTGAGGTCCTGAAATTCATTCAAGAGTATTCTCCCACGACACAGGTCATCATCCTCACCAATTACGCCGATGTCAAGACCGCAATCGAGACGATCAAGCTCGGCGCGTACGATTTCCTGGCCAAGCCCTACGACATCGACGAACTCTTCAATACCATTCACCGGGCGATAGAGCGAAAGCAGCTTTTCATCGACAACAAGCTCATGAAGAGCGAGCTGTCGCGGAAGACGGGGTCCTCGGAACTGATCGGGCAAAGCGCGGCGTTCCTGAAACTCATCGAGAGCGCCTCGCGGTTCGCCGAAAGCGATTCGTTTGTGCTGATTGAAGGTGCGAGCGGCACCGGAAAAGAGCTCATCGCAGGCCTCGTGCACCGCAGGAGTCCACGCAACAACCGTCCGTTCGTGGCGGTGAACTGTGCCTCAATCCCGGATGCACTCCTTGAGAGCGAAGTGTTCGGTCATGAAAAGGGCGCGTTCACAAATGCCTATGCCACCAAGCAGGGCCTCGTCGAAGTGGCGAATGGCGGGACGTTGTTCCTCGACGAGGTCGGCGATATCAGCCCGGCCATCCAGCCGAAACTCCTGCGATTTCTTGAGACCGGCGAGTTCCGGAGGGTGGGGGGAACGAACTTGCTTTCCGTGGACGTCCGTGTCGTATGCGCTACCAACAAGGACCTCCGGGAGGAGGTGAAGATGGGGCGTTTCCGGGAAGATTTGCTCTATAGGCTCAACGTGGTAACGCTCCGGGTTCCCACGCTCTGCGAGAGGAAGGAAGATATCCCCATCCTCGCGGACTACTTCCTGCGTCGTAAGACCAAATCCAAGAACGCAAAAACCCTTTCACCGGGTGCTCTTCAGTTATTGATGGAATATAATTGGCCCGGGAACGTCCGGGAGCTTGAGCATGTCCTGGAAGGAGCAATCCTTCTTTCCAGCGGCGAAATCATCGACGAGAAAGATCTCGCCATGTACTTCCACCGGTCCGAGATAGTCGGGACTGACATACCGGCGACGGGTGAAATTGCTCCAGCGGTTGTTGCCTCCTCGCTGGAAGAAATGGAGCGCGTACACATAGACCATGTGCTGAAGCTCAACAACTTCAACCGCACGCGAACGGCCGAGATGCTCGGCATCAGCAAGAAGACCCTCTACCTGAAGATCAAGCGGTACGGCCTGAAGGCACCTGAGTGAGGGGGAAGCAATGCATCGCTTTTCCCATGCGCCGCTCTGACCGAAGTGTAACACCCTGCGTCCCGAGTGTTCGTCCTGCGTAGACCCTTTCACCGGAACCTTGACTTTCCGCCTCATTTTTCATTAATTATGCAATTTAAGCCCTGTATATCCGACGGAAGACAGGGCTTTTCTCCATCCAGCGTGTGCAGTTCGAAGAGCCGCTATGTCGAAGTTCCGTGGTGTAGACTACTTCAATATTGATTCTCTACTGAGCGAAGACGAGATCCTCGTCCGTTCCACGGTGCGGGATTTCGTCGATGACCGGGTCCTGCCGATCATCGAGCACCACAATAGAGCCGGTACATTTCCCGGAGATCTTGTCGGGACAATGGCACAGCTCGGACTCTTCGGGTCGACCCTTCCGGCGAAGTACGGTTGTGCAGAGATGAACAACGTGGCTTACGGGCTCGTCATGCAGGAACTCGAGCGGGGAGACAGCAGCATTCGAAGCTTCGCCAGCGTTCAGAGCGCCCTCGTCATGTACCCCATTTTTGCCTACGGATCGGAAGAGCAGAAGGACCACTGGCTCCCACGGCTCGCCAGTGGCGAAAAGATCGGCTGTTTCGGCCTGACCGAACCAGATTTCGGATCTAATCCCGGAGGGATGGCGACAAGAGCCGAAGAGCGTGCTGGCGGGTATCTCTTGAACGGCGCGAAGATGTGGATCACAAATGGCACGATCGCCGACGTTGCGGTGATCTGGGCGAAGCTCAACGGCGACGTTCATGGGTTTCTCGTTGAGAAGGGGACAAAAGGCTTTTCCGCTCCCGAGATGAAGGGAAAGCACTCGCTGCGTGCGTCCGTGACCTCGGAGCTCGTCCTCGAGGATGTCCTCATTCCGAAGGCCAATATTCTTCCGAAGGGGTCGGGCCTTCGGCTGCCGCTCTCCTGTTTGAGCCAGGCGCGTTATGGTATTGCCTGGGGGGCGATTGGCGCTGCAATGGCATGCTACGATGCGGCATTGGGTTATGCAAAGACCCGTATCCAGTTCGACAGGCCGATCGCATCCTTCCAGCTCACCCAGGCCAAGCTCGTGCACATGATCACCGAGATCACCAAGGCGCAGCTGCTAAGTCTCCAACTTGGAAGGCTGAAGGACGCCGGGAAAGTCCGCTTTCAGCAGATCTCGATGGCCAAACGAAATAACGTGTATCATGCGCTGGAGATCGCGCGGGCAGCTCGCACGATCCTGGGAGCAAACGGCATTCTCGATGAGTATCCGGTCATGCGTCATGCAGCAAACCTGGAGTCGGTGCTGACATACGAGGGGACGCATGAGATGCACACGCTGATCGTCGGGGAGGATGTGACAGGAATTCCCGCATATACCTAACACTTACAACCGAGGGACGACAGTGGCCAAGCAGAAAATCATCGGCGATGCACTCACCTACGACGACGTCCTCCTTGTTCCGGCAAAGTCCAGCGTTCTCCCTCGGGAGGTGGACGTCCGCACCAGGCTGACCAGGTCCATCGAGCTGAACATTCCGCTGATGAGCGCAGCCATGGATACCGTGACCGAGTCCGAAATGGCCATCGCAATGGCCCGCGAAGGAGGAATGGGGATCCTTCACAAGAACATGTCGATTCACGCCCAGGCCGAGCAGGTGGACAAGGTGAAGCGCTCAGAGAGCGGCATGATCCTGAATCCGGTCACAGTGCGCGCGGATCAGCGGGTGAAGGACGTGCTGGTGCTCATGAACAAGTACAAGATCTCGGGCATCCCGGTCGTGGATGACGCGAACAGGCTCATCGGCATCATCACCAACAGAGACCTTCGCTTTCAGCCCGACGGGGACCAGCTGGTGTCTGCGATCATGACCAAGGAGAATCTCGTCACCGCTCCCGTTGGCACGAAGCTCAAGCAGGCTGAGCACATCCTCGAGAAGCACAAGATCGAAAAGCTCCCCGTCGTGGATCATCACGGAGTGCTGAAGGGGCTCATCACCTTCAAGGACATTCAAAAGAAAATCAAGCACCCGTGGGCGTGCAAGGACGAGCACGGCCGCCTGCGTGTCGGTGCGGCCGTCGGGGTAACCTCTGACACGATTGACCGTGTGGCGGCGCTGGTCAGGGCGGGAGTGGATTTGATCATTGTGGACACCGCTCACGGGCATTCGCACGGCGTGCTGGAAATGGTGAAGCGGGTCCGGAAGGAATTCGGCAGTATTCAATTGGTCGCGGGCAATATTGCCACGGCAGAGGCGACGCGCGAACTGATCCGTGCAGGAGCCGACGCGGTAAAGGTGGGTGTGGGGCCGGGCTCCATCTGCACCACCCGGGTAGTCGCCGGCATCGGGGTGCCGCAAGTGACGGCGATTCTGAACTGCGCCGCCGCGGCTGCGCGCTCGAATGTTCCCATCATTGCCGACGGAGGGATCAAGCAAACGGGGGATATCGCCAAGGCGATCGCCGCCGGCGCCGATGCCGTGATGATCGGCGGCCTTTTTGCCGGTGTGGATGAGAGTCCGGGGGAGAAGGTCCTCTACGAAGGCCGAAGCTACAAGATGTATCGCGGGATGGGTTCCATCGAGGCGATGAAACGGGGGAGCAAGGATCGCTACTTCCAGGATGCGGAGGACGACCTTCAAAAGCTGGTCCCGGAAGGTATTGAGGGACGTGTCCCATACAAAGGTCCGCTCGGCGACACCATCTTCCAGATGATCGGCGGGTTGCGTGCTGCGATGGGCTACTGCGGTGCGAAGTCGATCGGAGACTTGAAGGCCAAAGGGCAATTCGTAAAAATGACCGATGCCGGTCTGAGAGAGAGTCATCCGCATGATATTGCGATCACAAAGGAAGCCCCGAACTACCATGGGTAACATCTTCTTCCGATGAGTTCCCGACTCGTACGGCTCCGGCGCGAATTGAAGGAGCGGGGGCTGGATGCTCTTCTCGTTTCCTCGCTTCCGAATGTCCGATACCTGACCGGCTTCTCCGGCTCGAACGGCTTGTGTGTCGTGACCGGAACGGACATGGTCCTCATCACCGATTCCCGCTACGCCCGGCAGAGCAGGATGGAGGCACGTCGATGCAAGCGCGTCGTTACGTCGCTCGGTCTTTTTGAAGCGGTGGCTGCGGACGGAATGCTGGGGAAGCGCCGCAAGGTAGGAATCGAGTCCCACCATCTCTCGTACGCGCAGTACCGCTCGCTGAAAAGGCTTTTTCCCCGGCAGAGGTTTTCAGGGCATGCGGAGATCGTGGAGAGCCTTGCGCTGGTCAAGGATCCGGCGGAGATTGAGAGTATTCGGAACGCCGCCCTGATTTCGGGCCGGGTGCTTTCGGAGATCGTTCCTCTCCTGCGCCCCGGGGTAAGGGAAGCCGATATTGCCGCGGAGATCTCCTTCCTGCAGAAAAGGCACGGAGGGGAGCGCGATGCCTTTGAGCCGATCGTCGCGAGCGGAGAACGGGCCGTCCTGCCCCACGCCGTTCCGACAGGGAAAAAGATCAGGTCCGGGGAAATGGTGATCCTGGATTTCGGCACGACATGCAACGGATACTGCTCGGACATCACGCGCACTGTGGCGATGGGCAAAACGTCCCGCCGTGCCCGGGAGATGTATGCCTTGGTCCTGGACGCACACACCGCTGCGATGGCAGCAGCGAGAGCAGGGCTTCCGGCCCGGGACCTCGATGCCGTCGCGCGTGAGCGGCTGCGCAAGGCAGGGTATGGCCGCTATTTTGTCCATTCCCTCGGCCATGGGATTGGCCTGAACATCCACGAACGTCCCCGCATCTCGCCGCTCAGCACGGAGCGGCTCCAGGCCGGCAGTGTCGTGACGATCGAGCCGGGTCTCTATGTCCCCGGCGTGGGAGGCGTGCGCATTGAAGATGATGTGGTCCTGACCCGAACCGGATGCAGGGTGTTGACCGACGCCCCGCGAGAATTGATGATCCTTTAGTGGAGGATGACGTTGAAATGACATGGGCATGATTGAACCTGACTTTACCCCGCGCCGCGTACTGGTCATTGCGTATTATTTTCCGCCCATGGGCTTAAGCGGAGTCCAGCGCACGCTCAAGTTCGTGAAATACCTTCCGAACTATGGATGGCTCCCTACGGTTTTGACCGTGGAACCGCGAGGGTACTTCGCGAAGGACGAGACCCTCATGCGTGATCTCGAGAACCCCGATATCACTGTCGTCCGCACGGCGCCTGCGGGACCGGGGAAGCTCTCGAAAAAGGACCTCGTGGACCTGCCGCCGGAACGGATGCGAAAGGCGCTGAGCCGCTTCAGCGATGTGTTCTTCATCCCCGACAACAAGGTCGGATGGATGGCGGAGGCGACGAAACGCGCCCTGGCGCTTCACAAAGAAACACCTTTTGATCTCATCTTTTCCACCGCCCCCCCGTTCACCGATTTTCTGATCGGAGCGGCCGTCAAGGCGAAAATCAACAAGCCACTCGTCCTTGACTACCGGGACCCATGGGTGGACTACCCGTTCAAGTTCTACCCGACGCCATTGCACAAGCAGCGCAACATCCTCTTGGAACGGCGTGCGCTTCGCGCGAGCAGTCATATCATCACCACCAACCGTCGCGTGAAAGAGGTGCTCATCAGCCGGTACAAGTTTCTGAGCTACCAGGACATCGACATTATTTCCCAGGGATTCGACCCCGAGGATTTTGCTGCAGCAAAGGAAAAAAGACCCGGCCGCGCCCACGCGGATAAGATGAAGATCACGTATGCGGGGGTGTTTTGGGAGGACAGGGTACCCGACTACTTCCTCCAGGCTCTGCATGACCTCTTCCAAGAGAAGCCCAGACTTCGCGGACGTATCGAAGCCGTGTTTGCCGGGAATTTCCGGGAGGAAAACCTGAAGCTGGTCTCCCGCCTGGGCCTTCAGGAATCTGTCAAAGTGCTTGGTTACCTCCCGCATCCGGATTGCGTCCGGGAGATCATCGATTCGGATGTCCTCTGGGTCATTGTCGGGGACGATTTGGGATCTCCGGGAAAAACGTACGAATACATCGGTGCGGGGAAGCCCATCCTTGGCTGTGTTCCCGAGGGGTTCCTCAAACACACCATCGAGGAAGCGGGAGGCAGAACGGTTGCCCCGAACGACGTTGTCGGCATTAAGAGGGAAATCGCAAGCTACTTCGACCAGTTTGAGCGGCATGCCTTGAAAGGCCCGAAGCCGGAGATCGTTGAGAAGTACAACCGGGTCGCGCTGACCAGCTCGCTTATCAAAGTCTTTGAATCACTCATGGTGCCGTGATATGAACATCCTTCTGATCGGATCGGGAGGACGGGAGCATGCGCTTGCGTGGAAGATCAGCCAGAGTCCTCTGACCTCGCGGCTCTTCTGTGCGCCCGGAAATCCCGGCATTGCTTCGCTGGCGGAATGTGTTCCACTCAGCGCCACCGACCTCGACGGGCTCCTGCGTTTTGCCCGGGCGGAGAAGATCGACCTGACCGTGGTCGGGCCGGAGCAGCCGCTCGCCGGGGGAGTTGTGGACCTCTTCGTCAGGGAGGGTCTGACCATCTTTGGGCCAACGCGGGATGCCGCCGAACTGGAGTGGAGCAAGGTGTTCGCGAAGAATTTCATGACCAGGCACGGCATTCCCACAGCCGACTGCCGGATCTTCGATGGCACGCAGCTCGACGAGGCCCGGAAGTACCTCGAGAGCGCGCCGGTGCCCATCGTTCTTAAAGCGGATGGCCTTGCTGCCGGGAAAGGGGTCTCTGTATGCACCAGTCGGGAAGAAGCTCTTGCGGCGCTGCACCAGATGACCATCGAGAAGGCGTTCGGGTCTGCCGGGGCACGGGTGGTCATCGAAGAATGCATGTCGGGTGAAGAAGCTTCCGTCTTCGCACTTTCGGATGGACAGCACCACATCGTGCTTGCCCCTGCCCAGGATCACAAAAGGGTCTTTGATAACGATCGCGGCAAGAACACCGGGGGCATGGGAGCCTATGCTCCTGCGTCCTGCGTCACTCCCGAGATTTTGCGAGATGTAGAACAGCAGATTATCGGTCCTACGCTTGCGGGCATGGCCGCCGAGGGAAGGCCATATCACGGATGCCTGTATGTTGGCTTGATGCTGACCGAGATCGGCCCCAGGGTGGTGGAATACAATTGCAGATTCGGAGACCCGGAGACCCAGGTGGTTCTGCCGTTATTTGACGGGGACCTCGTCGCGGCGCTCTACGCATCCGCAACCTCAGGGTTGAGCGAGGGTACCGGGGTCAAAGCCGTGCCAGGCGCAACCGCAGTATGCGTGGTGCTTGCCTCCGGCGGATATCCTGATTCGCATCAAGTTGGCAAGATAATCCACGGGCTCGAGGAGCTTGAAGCATTGCCCGGCATTCTTCCTTTCCATGCGGGTACGAGGCGGGAGGGAGATGCCCTTGTTACGGCAGGAGGGAGAGTCCTTGGCATAACGGCCGTGTGTGCGTCGGAAGGGCTGCAGACCACCATCGCGAAAGCCTACCAGGCCGTAGAGAAGCTTAGCTTTGAAGGCATGCACTTCAGGCACGACATCGGCCAAAAGGGTCTGGCCCAAAGTCTTTCATTGGAGGAGGAATGAAGATCCTGGTGACCGGCGGCGCCGGTTTTATCGCGTCTCACATTGTCGATGCGTATATCCATCTCGGTCATGATGTGACGGTGCTGGACAACCTCTCCACCGGTCGCAAGACGAACATCAACCCGGGGGCGAACTTCGTGCAGCTGGATATACGGGATGCCGAGGCATTGAAAGCGCTCTTTGCCCGGGAGAAATTCAACGTCGTGAACCACCACGCCGCACAGATGGATGTCCGCCGATCGGTCGCCGATCCGGTCTTCGATGCCTCCGTGAACATCCTTGGAGTGCTGACGCTGCTTGAAGAGTGCGTGAAAGCCGGCGTATCGAAGTTCATCTTCGCTTCCAGCGGAGGCGCTATCTACGGAGAGCAAGACTATTTTCCCGCGGACGAGCAGCACCCGACCCGCCCTATTTCGCCCTATGGGGTCGCAAAACTTGCGACAGAACAATACCTTTTTTACTACAGAGCGGTGTATGGCCTTGACTCTGTCAACCTTCGCTATGCCAATGTGTATGGCCCCAGGCAGAATCCCGAAGGGGAGGCGGGAGTGGTGGCGATTTTTACCAGCCGGATGCTTGCCGGTACTCCCGCCATCGTCAACGGTGAAGGCACACAGACCCGTGACTATGTGTTCGTCGGCGATGTTGTCCGAGCCAATGTCCTGGCCCTTGACTGCAAGGGGTCCAATGTCTTCAATATCGGCACAGGGAAAGAGTCGGACGTCAACACTCTCTTTCGCATTCTCAAGAAAGAGACCGGCTCTTCGTGCGAGGAGCAGCATGGACCGGCGAAGAAGGGAGAACAGTTGAGAAGCGTGCTTGATCACAGCAAGATTTCCTCCGCATTGGGCTGGAAGCCCACCGTGACGTTGGAGAAAGGGCTTGCCCGCACAGTGGATTTCTTCAGACATGAATCGTCGCATGGGGCCTAACAGACCACCGGATCTGGCGAAACTGCGGGAAGGAAACCATGTTGCGATCGCACGGGCGATCTCCATGGTGGAAAACGATGCCGCGGGATCTACCGAACTCCTTACACGCCTTTTCCCCTGGACTGGACGAAGCTACCGGATAGGCGTGACGGGGCCTCCCGGGGCCGGGAAGAGCACCATCACAAGCAAACTCGCCCAGTTTTACAGAACTCAGAGAAAGACTATCGGCATCATCGCCGTGGATCCTACCAGCCCTTTTACGGGGGGCGCGCTACTCGGGGATCGGGTGCGGATGACGGAAGTGGAGATGGATGCCGGGGTCTTTATCCGGAGCATGGCGTCGCGCGGGAGCCTGGGAGGCTTGAGCCGAAAGGCGGTTGAGGCAGCCGATGTCCTTGATGCAGCCGGGAAAGACATCATCATCCTGGAAACGGTCGGCGTTGGACAGTCGGAGCTGGATATTGCAGGGGCGGCCGATACTACCGTCGTCGTTCTGGTTCCGGAATCGGGTGATTCCATCCAGGCCATGAAGGCCGGCCTGATGGAGATTGCCGACTTCTTTGTTGTGAACAAAGCCGACCGTGCCGGAGCCGACCAGGCGGTCATGGCCATTCAGATGATCCTGAACTTCCGCCAGTCGGCGGGATGGAACGCAGACGTGTTGAAGTCTGTTGCCAGCGATGGGATCGGGATTCCCGAAATCGCAGCGCATATAGAGAAGCATCGAGCTCACCTCGAGGGAAGCGGCCGTCTGGTGGTGAAGCGGACGATGCGCCTTCAGCGCCGCGTGCAAGAGCTCGTTGCCGACAGGCTGCATGTCGACTTCTGGTCCGGCGAGCGGGTCGCCTTGTTGGCGCGGCGCCTGGATGCCCTCGCGGCGAAGGAATCCACCCCGTGGGATGTGGCACGAGAACTCATTGAGAGTTTTCACATCCCCTAGTTCACACAGGCCGGACAACCGCATACGCGGGCGGGTTCTTTGGTAATGAGAGGAGGATGCAATGGATAGTGACGTTCGCCTGATGCAGGGGCCTCAATTTGAGTTTAACGAAAGCCAGGAGGCCGTTCGGGCTTTGGCGCGGGATTTTGCAGAGAGTGAAATGCGCCCGGTGGTCATGAAGTATGACGAATCGCAGGAGTTTCCTTTTGTGCTCGTCGAGAAACTGGCGGGCCTCGGGTTCATGGGAATGACATGGCCGGAAGACTTGGGTGGTGCCGCGCTGGACGATATCAGTGCGGCAATCATTATCGAAGAGCTTGCACGGATCGATCCTTCAGTCGCGCTCACCGTCGCGTCGCACAACAGCCTGTGCACGGGACACATCATGAGCTTTGGCAGCGACGGGCAAAAGGGGCGCTTTGTGCCGGACCTCGCTTCGGGAAAGGCACTGGGCGCATGGGGACTAACCGAGCCAGGATCGGGGAGCGACTCGGGAGGTATGAAGACGACTGCGGAACGTGACGGTAACAACTGGGTTATCAGTGGCAGCAAATCGTTTATCACGCAGGGCTCCGTTGGATCAACGTACGTGGTCATGGCGTCGTCGGACCGGAATAAGGGGAAAGGAGGCATCTCCGCGTTCATCCTGGAAAAGGGGATGAAAGGGTTCACGGTGGGGAAGAAGGAGAACAAACTGGGCATGCGATGCAGCGATACGGCAACACTCCTCTTTGACGATGTACGGGTGCCGGCCGAAAACCTGATTGGTAGGCCGGGGGAGGGGTTCAAGCAGGCATTGCATGTGCTCGATGGCGGGCGGGTGGGGATCGCGGCGCTTTCGGTGGGCATCGCTCAGGGTGCGCTCGATGCCAGCCTGAAGTACGCAAAAGAGCGGCAACAATTTGGCAAGCCGCTGGCGGAGTTCCAGGCGATTCAATGGAAGCTCGCCGACATGGCGACGGAAATTCAGGCGGCACGGCTCCTGACTCACCGATCTGCCTGGATGAAAATGCGGGGAGAGAATATCACTCTTGCGGCGTCAGAGGCAAAATACTTTGCGAGCGAAGCGGCAGCCCGTGCGACCAGCGACGCGGTACAGATCCATGGCGGGTATGGATTTATCAAAGAGTACCCTGTCGAGAAATTGTATCGGGATGTCAAGCTGATGACCATCGGCGAAGGGACTTCCGAAGTCCAGAAAATGGTCATTGCTCGCAACATTCTAGGGGGGAGGTAAAGCACGCCATGGCCCTCATCGGCTCCGTTCTTCACAAGACTGCTGCGTTTCAGAAGAATGCCGAGAACATGCGGACCATGCTCCAGCTCTGCCGCGCGCGTGGCGACGCTGTCATGCGCGGGGGAGGGAGCCAGGCAATCGAGAAGCTGCATCAGAAAGGAAAGTTGACTGCACGCGAGCGCATCGAGCGTCTGATCGACCCCGGGACCGAATTCCTTGAGATCGGGCTCTTTGCCGCGTATGACATGTATCAGCAGTTCGGCGGCGCCCCTTCAGCCGGAACCGTGCTCGGGATCGGCCTCATCCATGGCCGGGAATCGGTCATCGTTGCGAACGATGCCACGGTCAAGGCGGGGGCATGGTTTCCCATGACCTGCAAAAAGAACCTCCGCGCACAGGAAATCGCGATGGAGAACCGGCTTCCGATCATCTACCTCGTCGATTCGTCGGGCGTGTTCCTCCCCATGCAATCCGAAATCTTCCCGGACAAAGAGCACTTCGGACGGATCTTCAGGAACAACGCTGTGATATCCTCGATGGGCATTCCCCAGATTGCGGCGATCATGGGACCCTGCGTTGCAGGCGGAGCGTACCTCCCGATCATGAGTGACGAAGCACTTATTGTGGAAAAGACGGGGAGCGTTTTCCTCGCTGGTTCGCACCTCGTCAAGGCCGCCATCGGTGAGGAGATCGAGAACGAAGAGCTGGGAGGGGCGCTTGTCCACAGCGAGATCAGCGGCGTCACGGACCACAGAGTCGCGAACGACGATGCATGTCTCAAGAAGATCCGCAGCATCTTCGGGAAGATGGGATCGAAAGCAACCACCCTCTTTAACCGCATCCAGCCGCAGAATCCCCGCTTCGAATCCGAAGACCTTTACGGCATCCTCCCCGTCGAACGGACCAAGCCGTACGATATGTATGAAGTGCTTGCCCGCATCATCGACGGGAGCGATCTGGACGAGTACAAGGCAGGTTTTGGCAAGACACTCATCACCGGGTACGCACGGATCGATGGCTGGGCGGTGGGGATCGTTGCGAACCAGCGCATGGTTGTAAAGACACGGAAGGGGGAGATGCAAGTGGGGGGGGTGATTTATAGCGACAGCGCGGACAAAGGCGCGCGGTTCGTTCTCAACTGCAATCAGAAGCTTATTCCGCTTGTCTTCATTCAGGACGTCACCGGTTTCATGGTGGGCAGCAGAGCCGAGCAGGGGGGGATCATCAAAGACGGGGCGAAAATGGTAAACGCTGTTGCCAACAGCGTGGTTCCGAAGTTCACTGTCGTTGTGGGCAACAGCTACGGGGCGGGCAACTATGCCATGTGCGGCAAGGCGTATGACCCTCGCCTGCTTTTTGCCTGGCCATCGGCACAGATCGCGGTCATGGGTGGAAAACAGGCGAGCGAGACCCTGCTGAGCATCCGCCTTCAACAGTCACAGAAAGGAAACCAGCAACTCACGAAAGAACAACAACAACAACTTCTGGATGAGATCACGGAGCGGTATGAAAGGGAAACCGACCCGTTCTATGCCGCGGCAAGGCTCTGGGTCGATGGGATCCTTGATCCGCTCGCAACCCGGGAGGCGATCTCTCGCGGGATTGCGATGGCGGCGCACAATACTGACATACCCCGCTTCAACACGGGCGTGATTCAAACCTGAGGCCCGCAACGGTCATGCGACAAACAGTCCGTTGCCTCGCGCTGGTGGCCATCCTTGCGGGAGGTGCTAGGGGGCAGACGATTGCACAGGAAAAGTTACCGGTTGCGGTCTTTGACCCGCCGGAAGCAATCCCCGAAGGTCTAAGCTTTTTTGCCCCCTTCTTTATCCCGAAGATCCTTCAGGATGAATATCAGCTCAAGGACTACATTTGCGGGGAGGAGTTCGCTCGATTCCGGCTGGTGTACGGCGATCTTCAGGCCGTCGATGCGATCTTCAATCGTGCCCTGCATCTTTGCTGGAACAACACAGGCGAGGCGCTCATCATCTGTCTGCTGTCCACGATGGACCATCGCTCATTTGGCGTGGAACTCCCTCTTGTCGGAGACCTCATCTGGCTCCCCTTGACGTCCGAATTTCCCGATGTATTTCAGAGGCGGATCAGCGCGCTTCCAGGAAAGCTATATCCCGACACGCCCCCCGGGATCGCCGGCGATAGAGACAAGCTGCAGCATTTCTTTGGCTCAGCTTACCTTGCGCTCCTGGCGGAGTCCCCGGAGTCGGCCGAGAGAACCGGCGAGTTCGTTGAATGGGGAGAAGAGCAGTTTATCGTAGGCGGAGTGAATGATTGGCGGGACCTCCGGGCTGACCGGCAGGGAGGACAATTCGGGTTCGGTCTGCTGTCAGACAGGGACCTGCGCCCATCCAGCTTTCTTTCTCGCGGATTGCATTGACAAGGAGAAATAATGAAGACGATTCTCGTGGTTGACGACGATAAGGAGATCCGGGCCTGGCTCAAGAAAACGCTGGAGTACCATCACTACGAGGTCTCTGGCGTGGAAAATGGCCTTGCCGCTCTCGCGCAGATCGAAACCATGCCGCCGGATCTCGTCCTGCTGGACATCAAGATGCCCGGCATGGATGGGCTGGTGGTTTTGCAGAAGATCAAGGAAAATCATCCCGACCTTTCTGTGATCATGGTGTCCGGTCACGGGACCATCGAGACGGCCGTTGAGGCGACCAAGCACGGCGCGTATGACTTCCTGCAAAAGCCATTGGACCTGGGGAAACTCATGATCGTCGTTCGGAATGCTCTCGAGCAGAAACATCTGCTGGCGGAGGTCCGGCAGATGAAGGAGAAGGTCGAGGGGAAAGATGCTATCCTGGGAGAGAGCCCGAAAGTCAGGGATGTCCTGGCAGCGATCGAGCGGGTGGCCCCGACGGATTCCAGCGTGCTGATTACCGGAGAGAATGGATCAGGAAAGGAGCTCGTCGCCAAAGCGATTCATCGGCTCAGCAAGCGCTCCAAGGGGCCGCTGGTGGAGGTGAATTGTGCGGCGATTCCCAACGAGTTGATCGAGTCAGAACTGTTCGGCCACGAAAAGGGGTCCTTCACCGGCGCGACGGTGCAACGGATCGGCAAGTTCGAGCTTGCGGACGGCGGCACGATTTTCCTTGATGAGGTGGGAGACATGAGCCTGAATGCACAGGCCAAGGTGCTTCGGGCACTCGAAGAACGAAAGATTGAGCGCGTGGGAGGGGCACGCCAGATTGCCGTCGACGTACGTGTGATCGCCGCAACGAACAAGAACCTTATCGATGCGATCAAACAGCATGCCTTCCGGGAAGATTTTTACCACCGTCTGAACGTGATCCCCATTCATGTCCCGCCGCTCCGGGAAAGAAAGGAGGATATTTCGATCCTTGCCGCTGCGTTCGCGGAGGACATCTGCCAGCGCAATGGTATGGCGCTCAAAATCTTTTCCCCGGAGGCTCTGAACAAGCTCCAGTCCATGGAATGGAGCGGAAACGTGCGGGAGCTGCGGAACATCGTGGAGCGGCTGGTGATCATGACGCCGAACAATGTGATCGAGGCTGAAGCCATCGAGTCAGGAGTGCCGGGCAAGCTCAACCAGAGCGATGACATGGTAAATACCGGGGGAACGTTTCAGGCGTTCAAAGACCGGGCGGAAGCGGCCTTCATCCGGAAACAGCTCGAGAACCACGGCTGGAATATCAGCCGGACGGCGGAAGCACTGGATATCCAGCGCAGCCACCTGTATAATAAGATGAAGAAGTATGGGTTGATGAGGGGGGATGAGACGCAGTAGAGGGTGGAAAAGTGATGTTGCTTCTTGCTGGGGACAAGACGAACACAGAAAACAAATTTCGGGCAACTAGCACAATCAACAGCCGATTGCTGATTCACAATTCAGAATTCGCTTTCCCCTACCTAACGATCTTTTCTGAGGCCCTTTGAGTCCTCGGTGGTCCTCTTGTCCTTGGTCGCTCTCTGCTTCACCGCCTCGTACATCACCAGCGCCCCGGCAACCGATGCGTTGAGCGAGCTCACCTTGCCGAGCACGGGGATGCTCACCAGGAAGTCGCAGTGCTCTTTCACGAGCCGGCGAATCCCTTTTCCTTCATTTCCCACGACAAGCGCAGTGGGACCTCGATAGTCGGCCGCTGTGTACAGGGTGGTGCCTGATCCTTCGAGCCCTACAATCCAGAACCCCTCGTTCTTCAACTCCTCTACTGCATTGACGATATTGGTCACTTCCGCGATCGCCATATGCTCCGTCGCGCCTGCGGATGCCTTCACCGCCGCCGGCCCCACCGGCGCGGAATGGTGTCTGGGGACAATGACGCCCTGGACGCCGGCACATTCCGCTGTGCGGATAAGGGCGCCCAGGTTCTGAGGGTCTTCGATCTCGTCCAGAAGAAGCAGGAACCCCGGCTCTGTGCGGCCATGAACGAAGGAGAGCATCTGTTCGAGCGACTGCAACTGCTTCCCGTTGGCCGTCAGCGCGATGGTCCCCTGAGAAGTGCGCTCTTCGGCCACGGCGTAGAATTCTTCTCGACCCGCATCCACGACCGGGACATGCGCGCGCTTGGCTGCGGTGCGGATTTCCTCGATGATTCCCCCGTGGACTCCCTGCAGTATCAGAATCTTTTCGATCCGCGTGCCCGCCTTGAGAGCCTCAAGCACAGGCTTGCGTCCCGCAATCCTGCGTGCGGAGTTGGGGCTTGTTTCCATGGAGTTATCGATCTTCAAAGGGCCCTGGTGTCCCCATACTGTTTTCGAAAATCAACGGGGAGCCGGCCGGGCTTCATTTTCCCGCTGCTTCCGGTCCAGGTACAACATGATCAGGAGTCCCGCGAAGAAGAGAGGAATGCTGACCAGTTGCGCTTCGGACAAGCCGAAAAGGAGTCTGGGATTGAGCCGGAGGAATTCAACCGAGAACCGGAACACACTGGAAAGCATCAGGTAGATCATGAAGAGCTTGCCGTCCGGGTAGGGTTTTTTCCGCAATCGCCAGAGGATGGCAAATCCGATGAGTCCCATGAGCATTTCGTAGACCGGAGTAGGATGGCAGGGAGTGTTATCGGGGACGATACCGCCGGGGTATTTGCTGGTGATCTCCGGGAAAATGGCGAAGGCGCGTGAAGGCGGATAGGTGCCATGTTCGTAGTCCGTTCCCCAAGGGAGGTTTGTCGGGAAACCGTAGTCCCCGTCGCCGGAGAAGTGGCAGCCGAGGCGGGCGACGCCATAGGCGAGGATAAGTGCGATGCCGAGGCCATCCAGGACTTTCAGGATCGGTACCCTCTTCCGACGGACATAGATGATCACTGCGCTGAGGGCGAGAATGAACCCGCCGTACCAGGTGAGCCCACCGGGGGAGAACGCCATGCCGAGCGGATCGGCGACAAAATACTTCCAGTCCTCGATCAGGAAGAGAATTTTTGCGCCCGCGATGCCGAAGATGACCGCCAGCACCGTGATGGTGCTGGCCATGTTGGGATCAAGCCTTTTGCGTTTCAGCTCGCGGGAAAGGATGTAGCTTCCCAAAAGGAAGCCGATCCCGAGCATCAGGCCGTAACTATAGACCTTGAATGGTCCGATTTGGAAGAGAACGGGAATCATTTGTCGGACCAGGCACCTCTGTCGGTGCAGATACTGATGAATGATTGGGAAGGCGCGCTCACGAGCCGCACCTGCTGCGGTGCGATGCGGACCGAGAACGAATTGATTTTCCCGTCAAGCCCCTCGATCACGACTTCGTAGGTGCCCTTCAGGTTGTCGTATTCGCGCATGAACTGTGCGTGTCCCGTCGCCGGCAAGGACAGATGAGGGGTCTTGAGACCGAGGACCCGGTATTTGATAGTCTTCTTGTCGATGGCTTCCTCAACCGAGAGGTCATACCGGAAGCTGGCGAAGGATTTCACTGTTTCCAGCAGAAACAGCGTCGTATACTTCTCTCCGCGTTCGTTGTAATGAGGGGTGATCAGCAGGCGGTATTCGGCATTGTCCTTGTTTTCCTGTCGTGCCATTCAGACCTCGAAGTAGGTCGCTTCCTCCTGTCGGAACATGTCGATGATTTCGCGGGACGTCTGTTGCGTCAGGAGGCGTTTGCGGAAATCTTCCTTGTTCATCAACCGCGAGATCCTGCTCAGCAGTTTGATGTGCGGGCCCACGAGGTTGTCTTTTCCCACCAGCAGGAAGACAAGGCGGACAGGCTTTTCGTCGAGGGATTGATAGTCGATGGGTTCAGCGGTGACCGCAAATGCCGCCACGATATCGGTCACGGCATCGGTTTTGCCGTGCGGGATGGCGAAGCCGTTGCCCACGCCCGTGGACATGATCCTCTCCCGTTCGAAAATGGCCTTGCGCACTTTCTCTTTGTCGAGCACTTTCGGGGAAACGGCGACAAGATCGATCATGGCATCGATAATATCATCCTTCGTCTTTCCCTGCAGCCCCGTCACCACAAGATCATCGGTGAGGATGTCGCTGATTTTCATGTACGTCGTGCTTTCTTATGGTTCGTCGCGCCAATGAATGACTTTCTTTTCGTACTCGTCGGCAATGCGGTCAGCGGATGTCTGGTCGTGCCCCTCGGCGGTAATGTGAAAAAGGGCGCGCTCCTTGTCCGGGATGAGCAGAGCGGAAATGGCCGGACTGTTGCCGTCGAAGTGAATCTTGACCCCGTCCACCAGGTCGCGCCGGAACCGGTCGGAGTCGCTCATGATCTTGCGCATGACTTTGCCCTTGTATTCCCAGGAGCAATTGACGTTGCGCCGGGCGGTGGCAAGCCGCGGGATGGCGCTGTCCACGCTTCCCAGGCTCCTGCCGGTGATAGCCATCATCTCCAGGATCTTCGCCACGGAATACATCGCGTCGGTGGCAAAGAAGAAATCGGTGAACACAAAACCTCCCCTGGTTCCTCCTACGAATCGAACCCGCTTGTCCGACGCTGCCTGCATCATGGCCAGATGGCTGTCCCTGGTCTTGAGCACCTCCACGCCCCGCGCCCGCGCCACCAGATCCACTTCGGCGGAGGAGGTGATGGGCACGGCAATGACTTTCGCGTCTGGATGTGTTTCCATGAACAGCTCGGCAACGATGGCGAGCAGCCGGTCGCTGTCTACCGCCTGGCCGTCTTCGTTGACGACCGTCAATTTCTCCCCGCCCGCATCGATCAGGCATCCGATGTCGTATTTCAGCGAGGTGGAGATGTGGCAGAGCTGGTTCAGGGAATATTCGTGCTCATTCCGGTCGCGGGTCAGCTTTCGCGGATCCAGATGGGCGTTCAGAGCCACCACCTGGAAGTCGAACGAGCCCAGGATGATCGGGAAGATCGTGGAAGCAATGCCATTGGAATAGTCGATGACAATCCGGAATTTCTTCTTCCCGATGGCTTCGATGTCCAGCGAGGAAAGGAATTTCTCCTTGTAGACCTCCGTCGTACGCTCGGGGAAGAAGATTTCCCCGACCTGTTCGTGCGGCGCACGCGCAAAGTCCTCGCCAAAAAAGAGCCGCTCCACGCTCTTGGTCCGGTTGCCGGGGAGATCCTTGCCGTTGGCGTCGAAGAACACGATGTCAGTCAGGTTCTTGTCGGTGGGGGAGCGGCGCACGTGCAGACCACCCGCTTCCTTGCCGCCGCTGAGCTCGTGGCGCAGAAGCGGGATGGAGGTCGCCCGAAGGTCGAACGTATTCACCCCTGCAGAGAGCAGGCCGCAGATCAGGGCCCGGTTCATCATGCGTGAGACATTGTCCGAGTCCCGGCTGGTCACCACGGTCTTGCCGGTGCCAATGAACGCGCCATAGGCAGCTCCAAGCTTTGCGCCGAACTCCGGGTTCATTTCAATATTGGACAGCCCTGTCACGCGTGAGTCGGTAAACAACTCCCGAAGCCACTTGTCTTCCCATACAAGGCTGCGGGTAAGGATAGCCCCTTCCTCAACGACCTTTTCCGGCCAGAGCTTGATGTTCGCGCTGAGACGGGCGCCGCGGCCGATCCAGCACGAATCGCTGATAAAGACGTTATCCGCAATCACCGCCATGTCGCCGATCGATGTCTGGCGGCCCACCACGTCGGCGGACAGCTCACAACTATGCCCGATGACGACGTCGTTCCAGACGACCGTGTTGGTGAGAATTGCGCCGGGTCCGACCACGCAATTGTCGCCGATGACGGTGTTGTAAAGCTTCACCCCTTCGCCGACCGTGCAGTTGGCTCCAATGACTGCGTGTCCGCGCACCTGCAGCGTTTCCGGCTGATACCGTGTCCCCTCCCCGACGACAAGCGGGCCATGTTCGGCGCCCGGGGTCTCCACCTTCACGATGCCGTTGAGGATGTCCGTGTGCGCTTCCTGATACTCGTTCAGGTTCCCGATATCCCGCCAGTAGCCTTCGACGACGCATCCGTAGAGGCCGGCATCCTGCCGGAGCAGGAGAGGGAAGAGGTCCTTGCCGAAATCGTAATCCTCCCGGTAGGGGATCATCTCGATCACTTCGGGTTCCAGAATGTAGATCCCGGTGTTGATCGTGTCGCTGAAGACCTCCCCCCACGTGGGCTTCTCCAGGAAGCGGGTGATCTTTCCGTCTGCCGCCGTGATGACGACGCCGAATTGCAGGGGGTTCTTGGCATGTGTCAGAACAATCGTTGCCTGTGCCCGTTTCTCCTCATGGAAACGGATCGCCTCGGCGAGGTTGAAATCCGTCAACACATCGCCGCTGATCACCATGACCCGCTCGTTCATTCCATACGTTGCGTTGCGGACGCTGCCGGCTGTTCCATAGTCGGCATCGGCGCGCGCATACTTCATGCTCACGCCGAATTGGGAGCCGTCGCCGAAGTAGGAGGTGATGGCGTCAGGGAAGAAGAAGAGCGAGGAGATCAGATCGGTAATCCCATGTTGCTTCAGAAGGTTGACGATATGGTGCATCATGGGTCTGTTTGCCAACGGGACCATGGGCTTCGGCGTGTTCGCCGTTAACGGGCGCAGCCGTGTACCGAAGCCTCCAGCCATTATCACGGTTTTCATAGGTAAGAAGTCAAGCCTTGTCGAGTAGCACTCAAGATAGGGAAAAACAAAGTGGAATTCAATATTGGTCTCTTATCTGGCGTCTTCCAGCGCCGTCGCGAGGTCGGCCAGCATGTCTTCCGCGCCCTTTGGTTCTCCCCAGATCCGGACAAGGCTCTCAGTCACCCCGGTCTGCCGGCGCAGGAGGTGCCGCTTGGCGGCACGTGTCATGATCGCCATCCCGCCCAGACTCTCTGCAAGGGCATGCAGTGCGTGGTGTGGCAGCCCCGGATAATACCCGCTGTACGCGCGGGTGTCTAAAGAGCCTGTGGTGCTTCATGCCGGCGAACGCAGGGTTGCTAGCGACTCCAGCGTTGCCACCAATTTCTCTGCGGAGCGACGAAACCCCATCTCCTCCACGGAGCTAAGGTTCAGCGTCAGGACTTCCTCGATGCCATTCGCTCCGACGACGCATGGCAGGCTCAGGCAGATATCGCGGACGCCGTACTGTCCTGTCATCAGCGTGGACACCGACAGAACGGAGCGGTGGTCGCCGATGATCGATTCCACGATGGACACAAGGCCGAGCCCGATCGCGTAGTACGTTGCCCCTTTCCGCTTGATGATTTCATACGCCGCATCCCGTACCTCGAGGAACAGACGGTTCATTTCCACCTGGTCGTAGGTCTTGTCCGACAGCGGAGCGAATTCCTGCAGCCGGACTCCGCCGATATTGGCAAGGCTCCAGAGGGGGATCTCGCTGTCCCCGTGTTCACCTATGATATAGGCGTGCACGCTCCGGGCGTCAACGCCATAATAGTGGCCGAGCAGGAAGCGGAACCGGGAGGTGTCCAGGATGGTCCCCGAGCCGATGATCTTTGCGGGAGGAAGGCCGGATTCTTTCAACGAGATGTAGGTCAGGATGTCTACTGGATTGGTCGCTACGAGGATGATGCCGCCGGGATTGTGGCGCACCACTTCAGGAACGATTTTTGAAAAGATGGCTGCGTTTCGGGTCAGAAGGTCCAGGCGGGTTTCCCCGGGCTTCTGGGATGCGCCAGCGGCGATCACCACAACGTGCGAACCGGCAAGATCCTCGTAGCCGCCTGCTGCGATCTTCATAGGCCTCACGAACGAGAGCCCGTGGTTGAAGTCCATCATCTCCCCCACGGCCTTGTCGTTGTTCGCGTCGACGAGCGCCAGTTCCGCTGCCGTACCGCGAATCATCAGGCCATATGCGAACGACGATCCTACCAGACCCGTTCCCACCAGGCCCACTTTCCGCGCCGCTACCCCGCCGTTGGTCATCTCTCCTTTCGATTGATCAAGCCGGCCGCGAAGCCTGCACCGAATCCGTTGTCGATGTTCACGACTGTTACTCCCGCAGCACACGAATTCAACATGCCCAGCAGCGCCGCAAGGCCCTTGAAGCTGGCTCCGTAGCCGATGGATGTCGGGACGGCGATAACCGGGACTCCTACCAATCCGCCAACAACGCTGGCGAGAGCCCCCTCCATTCCTGCAACAACAATAATGACCGAAGCATTCCGTAGTTTTTCGCTCTGGCGGAGGATCCGGTGGATTCCCGCGACGCCGACGTCGAAAAGCCTGTCCACGTCATTTCCCATGACCGATGCGGTCACCGCAGCCTCTTCGGCGACCGGTATGTCTGATGTCCCTGCCGTAACGACGAGGATTGTTCCTCTGCCCCTTTTTTTTGCCAGGTGCGTGTTTGCGGTAATGGTCCGCGAGACAGGATCGAACTTCGCCTTGCGGACGCTCCTGCGAAGTGCGGCATAATGCGTCTTGTCGGCACGCGTGGCGAGGAGCACGCTCCCGTATGCCACAATTCTCTTTGCGATGAGTGCAACCTGGGCGGGTGTTTTTCCTTCGCAGAGGATAACCTCCGGAAAGCCCTGCCGCAGCTCCCGGTGGTGATCGAGCGTGGCAAAACCCAATGGCTCGGCAATGCCGGCCGAGATCCGCTCGATCACCTGCTCCGACGAAATCTTCTGTTCCTTGAATTTTCCCAAAAGAGATGTGAGCTCTTCTTTGGTCATGACCGTAGTGAAGAGTGATGGGTGAAAAAAACAAATATAGGCCTTTTCGGAAGGTTAAGCAAGAATTCGAGGGCAATGACAAAGACAAACACCCACCCTTGACTCATCCCGACGAAAAGGGTCGGGATTCGCTCAGGGTCACTGTTCATTGCGAGCCAAGTGCATTTTTCAGGTAGGCCACCCACCTTGACTCTGCCTCGTAATTTCCGTATTTTTTGTTGATTTGTGGCATTTTCCCAAAGGTCCATGACTCTTAGCTTCTTCCTGGCTGCAGCGCTGGGCTACATCCTCGGTTCGATCCCGGGCGCCTATCTGATGGTCAGGTGGAAGTCCAGAAAGGACATACGGCAGGCAGGAAGCGGGAACGTCGGCGCGCTGAACAGTTATCTGGTGACCCATTCCCGGCTGGTGGGGGTTGTAGTTCTTTCGCTCGACTTGCTCAAAGGATTCGCAGCTGTTGTCGCCGCGAGGTTTCTGTTCGGTGGCGATTTTGCCGAATGCGCGGCGGCTGGTGTTGCTTCAGTTGTGGGCCATAATTTTCCAGTCTGGCTCAATTTCAAAGGAGGGAGGGGTCTTGCCACCGCTGCCGGGGTTGCGTTGGCTCTCGCATGGCCTATTCTTCCCGCGTGGCTGCTTTTGTGGGGCATCGGGTACCTACTGACTCGGAATGTCAACGTTGGCAATGCGATTGCCACCGCCTTGCTGATCATGGGAGCCTTGATTGTCCCGTCGTCGATCTTAGAAAGAGCTGTCACAGGCGCGACCCCAACCGGCGGCGTGCGGCTTTTTGTACTACTGATTTTTTTCGTTATCCTCGTCAAGCATATAGCTCCAATCAGAGAGTTCGTGCGCCAGCGGCGTGGTGCGAGAGATTCTGAACAGGCTAAAACAGAAACTGAAAAGGCGAAATCATGAGGGGGAAGACGTTGATGATCGTCCTTATGTTCTTGGTCCCCCTCGTGGGGGGAGGACTGATTGGATACAACCTTGGCCATACTTCCACTTCCACGCCCGGGTTACCCATCACTGCGGCGAGCTACGATTCTGCGCCTTTCCAGGAATCTCGTTCGCGCGACTCGGTTGGCCCGGATCTCGACCAATCCCGGCGCAACGCGATCACCAGGACCGTTGCTGAGGCAAGTCCGGCCGTCGTAGGAATTACGGTGACCGAAGTGCGGCAGTACCGTTACCGGACCCCGTGGGGAGACGATCCGTTCTTCCGTCAGTTCTTTGGCGACCAGACGTACACCCAGCAGGTGCAGGGGCTGGGGTCGGGATTTCTGATCTCGGCCGATGGATACATCCTCACGAACGACCACGTGGCTGGAAACGCCAAGGAAATCATGGTCACTCTCACCGATGGAGGGAAACACAAGGCGGAATTGGTGGGCACCGATGCGGTTTCCGACATCGCGCTGCTAAGAATAGACGGGAAGAATCTCCCGTATCTGAAGCTCGGCAATTCCGACGACGTCATCATCGGGGAATGGGCAATCGCCTTCGGCAATCCTTTTGGGCTGTTCGATATCAGCGACAAGCCAACAGTGACAGTAGGCGTTGTGAGCGCGACCAAGATGAACCTCCGGGCTGAGGAAGGCCGCGTGTATCGGGGGATGATCCAGACCGACGCAGCGATCAATGCAGGGAATAGCGGTGGCCCGCTCCTCAACAGTGTTGGCGAGGTCATCGGCGTGAACTCCATGATCTACACGCCAAACCAGGGAAGCATCGGTCTGGGCTTCGCCATTCCGATCAATCGCGTCAAGACCGTTCTCGCCGATCTGAAGCGGAGCGGAAAGATCGAGCGGGAGTACTGGACCGGGCTCGAAGTCCAGACGGTCGATTCCCGCGTGGCCCGCTACTTTGGGCTGGACCGGGCGGAAGGTGTGATTGTGAGCGAAGTGAAGAGGGGAAGTCCTGCCGAACGTGCAGGGTTCAAGGTGGGGGACATCATCCAGGAAGTGAATGGCGAGAAGGTTGCCGATGAATCCGGCATCGTTGGCATCGTGGACGATGCAAAAGTGGGGGACGTGCTTGCGATGAAGGTCTTCCGGGATCGCAATACGGTCAATTTGAAACTCAAGCTCGAGAAAAAGTAACCTCTACTATCCCGCAGGCTGCCATGATACCGAGATATACCCGTCCCGCGATGGGGCGCATCTGGGAAGATCAGAACAAGTACTCGATCTGGCTGGAGATCGAGATCCTGGCGTGCGAGGCTCAGGCGCAACTCGGCGTGATACCGGCCGAGGCGGTCCGTGTGATCCGGGAGAAGGCCGCTTTTGAAGTTGCGCGGATCGATGAGATCGAGGCTGAGGTTAAACACGATGTCATCGCGTTCCTGACAAACGTTGGAGAGCACGTCGGACCTGAATCGCGCTTCATCCACGTAGGCATGACCTCCTCTGATGTCCTGGACACCTGCCTGGCGGTGCAGATGAAACAGTCGGGGGAAATCCTTCTGGCTGATCTCATGAAGCTGAGGGATGTTCTTGGTCGGCGTGCAAAAGAGTTCAAGACCACGATCATGGTCGGCAGGACGCACGGAATTCACGCCGAGCCCACCACGTTCGGCCTGAAGCTGGCGCTCTGGTTCGACGAGACGCGACGGAATATTGACAGGCTGACGGCGGCGGTGGAACGCATCTCGGTGGGGCAGATATCGGGAGCGGTTGGAACCTTCGAGCATCTCAGCCCTAAAGTGGAAGAATATGTTTGCGCGAAGCTGGGTCTGAAGCCGGCACCCGTCTCGACACAGATACTCCAGAGAGACCGGCATGCCGAGTTCATGGCCGTCCTGGGGGTAATTGGAAGCTCGCTGGAGAAGATGGCAACGGAGATCAGACATCTGCAGCGGACCGAGGTGCTGGAGGCGGAGGAGTTTTTTTCAAAAGGACAAAAAGGATCGTCGGCGATGCCGCACAAGCGCAATCCCATCACCTGTGAGCGGATTGCGGGCCTCTCACGCGTGCTTCGGGGGAACGCGGTTGCGGCGATGGAGAACGTCTCTCTCTGGCATGAACGGGATATCACACACTCCTCCGTTGAGCGCGTCGTGGTCCCTGACAGCTGCATCTTGTTGGACTACATGCTCTCATTGCTGACGGATGTGATCGATCGGCTGATTGTGTATCCGAGCAACATGGTTGCGAACCTGAGCCGGACGCATGGGTTGATTTTCTCTCAATCAGTCCTTCTCGCGCTCACGAAACGGGGCATGAAGCGGGAAGATGCCTACAGGATGGTGCAATCGGCGGCAATGGAAGTGTGGCAGTCCGGGAAGGAATTCAAACAGTTGCTCCATGAACGGCCGGAGATCAGGGCAGTGCTGAACGATGGGGAGCTCGACGAACTCTTCGATCTCCAAAAGAGCATTCGCAATGTGGACTACATTTTCCAGAGGGTCGGTCTGGACCATTGACTTTTCCAGTAGCCGTGGGTCCATGCCCTCTGACAAGCGATAAAGGAATGTCATTTATGGCAAAAAAATTTCAGAATTTGATCAACGGGAAGTGGGTTGACGCGACGTCGGGCAAGACATTCGAGAACAGAAATCCCGCCAACTGGGATGAGATCGTTGGCACTTTCCCCCGCTCAGGGAAAGAGGACGTCGAGGAAGCCGTGAAAGCGGCCAGGGCCGCTTTTGAAATGTGGCGGCTTGTCCCTGCTCCGAAAAGGGGCGACATATTGCGAAAAGTGGGCGACCTGATGGTTGCGCGGAAAGAAGAGCTTGCCCGTCAGATGACGCGGGAGATGGGCAAGGTCCTGACGGAGACCCGGGGCGACGTACAGGAAGGGATTGACACTGCCTACTATGCCTCAAGCGAGGGGCGGCGGCTTTTCGGCCACACGGTGCCATCCGAGTTGCCCGACAAATTCAACATGGCGATGCGGGTACCGATTGGCGTGGCAGGGATCGTAACCCCCTGGAATTTTCCGATGGCTATCCCAACCTGGAAGATCTTCCCGGCGCTTCTGTGCGGGAATACCATTGTCTTCAAACCTGCCTCGGACACTCCTGCCACGGCCACATCGCTTGTGGAGATTCTCCTTGATGCAGGCATTCCGGAAGGGGTTGTGAATATCGTGCATGGCGGCGGAGGGGAGGTAGGGATGGCAATCGTGAGCCATCCCGATGTAGACCTTGTGAGTTTCACCGGGTCGACCGCTGTGGGCAAGCGGATTTCGGAAGCCGCGGCTTCCACCCTCAAACGCGTCTCGCTGGAACTCGGGGGTAAGAACGCGCAGATCGTGATGGATGATGCAGACCTGACCCTGGCTCTGGATGGCGTCCTGTGGGGTGCGTTTGGAACGACCGGACAGCGTTGCACGGCGACGAGCCGGCTCATTCTTCATGAAAAGATCCATGACAAGTTCCTGGGCATGCTGGTGGAACGCGCCGGCCACCTCCGTTTGGGGGATGGACTGATCGAGGGAGTGGACGTTGGTCCGTGCGTGAACGAGGGACAGCAAAAGACTGTTCAAGAGTATGTGGACGTGGGACTGCAAGAGGGGGCCCGGTTGGTGCTCGGTGGCAAGATCCCGAAGTCGGGCGGGCTGGAGAAGGGGTGGTTCTATGCACCCACGGTTTTTGCGGACGTCAAGCCGGAACATCGGATTGCCCGCGAAGAAATTTTCGGGCCCGTCCTTTCGGTGATCAGGGTCCGGAGCCTGGATGAGGCGGTGAGCGTCCTGAACAACACCATCTACGGGTTGTCATCGTCGATCTACACCGCCAGCGTGAACAACGCGTTCCATGCGATCCGGGATATCAAGGCGGGCATTACCTATATCAACGCTCCGACGATCGGTGCCGAAGCGCATATGCCTTTCGGCGGCGTCAAGCAAACGGGGAACGGGCACCGCGAGGGGGGATGGACCGTGTACGATTTCTTCTCCGAGTGGAAAACCGTCTACATCGACTACAGCGGCGGCCTGCAACGCGCCCAAATCGACAACTACGAGAAGTAAGAGGGGACCAGCGCAACTGTGGCTACGGTGAAAGCGTATATCGTCTCTCTGTTCGAGCACCAGGAATTCTTCTGAATCCCTCTGGCTATGTGTCCCCATTTCCATAACCAGAGACCATATTCGGGAGAATTGCCATGCACGACCATGTATTCGGGACGGTAGCATCATCGTCCGCACATACCATCGTTCCGCCAAACCAGGTGTTTCCGACGCTTGCGAAGCATATGCTGGTTGACGGGTTCGACATCGTCATTGATCTAAAGAGAAGCCGGGGCTCGTACCTCGTCGATGCCAGAAACGGCAAACGTTATCTTGACTTCTTCACCTTCGTTGCTTCATCGCCCGTTGGGTTGAACCATCCGAAGATGACCGCGCCGGAGTTCATGGAGAAGCTGGCGTACGTTGCGGTCAACAAGCCCTCCAATTCCGATATCTATACGGCCGAACAGGCAGAGTTCGTCGAGACGTTCAGCCGTGTGGCCATTCCGGAATATCTGCCCCACCTCTTCCTCGTGGAAGGAGGTGCGCTGGGGGTGGAAAACACGTTGAAGGCAGCGTTTGACTGGAAGGTCCGCAAAAACTTCGCTCAGGGATACAAAGAAGAGCGCGGTACACAGGTGGTCCATTTCCGGCAGTGCTTCCATGGCCGGAGCGGCTACACGCTTTCGTTGACCAATACTGATCCGGTCAAGACCGACCTGTATCCGAAATTTCCCTGGCCCAGGGTGTTGAATCCCACGGTGCGGTTTCCGTTGAATGAGGAGAATCTCGCGCGCGTGGTGCGCGACGAGCAGACTTCCCTAGGGCAGATCAAGGAAGCCTTCCGGGCCAACAAGGATGACATCGCGGCGATCATCATCGAAGCGGTCCAGGGAGAAGGGGGGGACAACCATTTCCGCCGCGAATTCTTCCTGGCGCTCCGTCAGCTTGCCGACGAAAACGAGGCGATGCTGATCATTGACGAAGTCCAGACTGGCGTTGGCATGACGGGGAAAATGTGGGCGCATCAGCACTTCGTTCAGCCGGACATCATCGCCTTCGGGAAGAAGATGCAGGTGTGCGGCATCCTCTGTGGAAGACGGATTGAAGAAGTGAAGGACAACGTCTTTGCCGTTCCCAGCCGTCTGAATTCCACCTGGGGAGGCAACCTCACCGACATGGTGCGGGCGCAGCGCTACCTGGAAATCATTGAAGAAGAGAACCTGGTTGAGAACGCCCGGATGGTCGGCGCGCACCTCCTTGCGCGGCTTATGGGGCTTGCGGCGGAGATGCCGGAGATGGTGAGCAATCCGCGGGGGCTCGGTCTTTATGCCGCGTTTGACGTGGCCACACCCGGCCTTCGGACGAAGATCAGGACAAGGTGTCTGGAGAACGGATTGATCATCCTTCCGAGCGGAGAGCGGGCCATCCGGTTCAGGCCGCCGTTGAACGTCACGGAAGAGGAGATTGACGAGGGGATGGAGATCATACGCCGCTCGATCCGCGAGATGCGGTGAGCGTACCAGGCCGGTTGCGAAAAGGCTCCCGCCAGAAGTTGGCGGGGGCCTCTTTCGTTTACCGCAAGATCATCGTCTTGCCGGCGTCGAAATAAATGCTGCCGGACACACCCCTTGCCTCCAGCTGGAAAAAATAGATCCCTGAAGCCACCCGGTTGCCGCTCGAGCTCGTTCCGTCCCAATTCACCGCCGATGTCGTCGCGGTCTGAACGCCGTTGAGCAGCGTTTTTATTTCCTGGCCGAGAATGTTGTAGACCTTGATGGTGACCGTTGCCGGCTCAGGCAGGAAAAACTGAATATCGTTTCCGCGGATGACGGTCCGAAGTCTCGAATATGTTGCGACAGACTCCGGCGGGTTGAGGGAGTGGATTGCGGCCACCACGTCGATAAGTCCCCATCCATATTGATTGTCGGGAGTGGCCGCGTTGTTTGCGGTCGCCTTGAGCGCATTCACGACATCCATTGGCTTGGCTGCGGGATGAGCTTTCAAAATCAGCGCCGCGGCTCCCGCAACAAGCGGACAGGAAAGCGAGGTACCGCTCGCGTAAGCGTACAGGGTGCTGTCGATCGGGTCAGCGCATCGGACAGCGATCCCTTGCGCGACGACGTCGGGTTTGATGCGGCCATCCACGGTCGGACCGTAAGAGCTAAAGCTGGCGATGATTCCGGAGCCGTTCACCGCTCCCACGGTAATGATGCTGTCTGCATCCGCCGGCGCGACGAGCGTATTGGGCGTCGCGCGGTCGGCATCGTTCCCCGCCGAATTCACGACGATGACCCCTTTTCGCGCGGCAAGTGTGGCGGCCCGCGAAATGGGAATGGTCTTGCCGTCCATATCCTGCCAGGTCCAACTCGGCGCGTCGACATGTTCATAGTAGCCCAGCGACGTACTCGTCACTTGCACACCAAGGCTCTCCGCCCACTCGGCGGCCGCAATCCAGTTGTCCTCTTCACTCGGATAGAAATCGGAAGCGCTGTCATTCTCTGTCCGTGCCAGAACGAAACTGGCGCCATAGGCCGGACCGATCAGCTGGCCGGGGCGATAGCCTGCGAGGGCTGAGAGTGTGAGCACGCCGTGCGACCCGAAACCAGCACCCGGGTTATCCGGCGTGACATCCACTTTGTGATCCACAAAGTCATACGTGGCGATGATCCTGGAGCGCAAGCTGTCGAACGCCTGATGGCCCAGGAGCCTGACGCCGTTATCGAATACACCGATGAGAATTCCCTGTGCGGAGTTGCCCGTGTTGTGAACGGCGGGGACGTTGATTTGCGCGAGCTGTCCGAGCGAGGGGCCATAGTTGAGTGTATCGGTCCCCGCTCCCTCGTTCAAACCGGAGGCCGGAGGTTTGGAAGGGGAGGGCACCTCGATCGGGCGTTTGTTCAGGAACCGTGCGACCGGTTGGACCTCCTTCACGAACGGAAGCACTTTGATGCGGGCGATCTGCGCAGGGGTGGCTTCAACGCTCACCCCATTGAGCCACTTGGTGTGTTGACGGACCTTGGTGACCAGCGCCGCAACCTGATCCACATACTGTTGTTCCAGAGGCAGATCTGTTTCGTCGACGAGTTGGTCACCGGGAAGCGCATGCTGTCGTCGCTGGAGTGACCGCTCCGAGACCAGGGACGCCGGCTGAGAGAGCTTTGAAAGCGGCGCGGTTCCCTTGTCTGTGAAGAAAACCCAGCATGTGAGTATATCCGACGGGCTGGCTTTCCTTAATGCGTTGTCAAGCCGGCCGTCCCCTGCCCGGAGTGTAGACACGGCGAGGATAATGACGACAAACCCTGCAAATATGCGTTGCGCTCCTGTCATGCGACGCCTTCCGTTGGTTGCTCTATTCTATTGAATTTGGTCGCGAAAATCAACAATTTACGCCGATTCTTGTATCCGATAATTGAATTCAGTAGTTTACTCCCATGGAAACAAGCGGCGAACGAAACGGCAGCCTCTCCCTGAACACGGATATTGTACGGAAGATTCTTGTGAATTTTCTGCGCGATGAGACCCAGAACGCGGGTTTCAGGAAAGGGATTCTTGGGCTCTCCGGAGGTGTGGATTCAGCCGTTTGTGCATTTTTGGCGGCGGCGGCGCTGGGCAAGGAGAATGTGCGCGGGGTGATCATGCCATACCGCTCCAGCAGCTCCCAAAGCCGGACGGACGCCGACGAAGTGGCGAAGATCCTGGGCATCTCTACTGAAGTGGTAGAGATCAGCGACATGGTGGATGCCTACCTCCGAACGGGCGGCTCGGTGGATCGCGTACGGGCCGGGAATATTATGGCGCGGCAGCGCATGATCGTGCTCTACGATCTTTCCCAGCGTGACCGGGCGCTAGTCTTCGGCACGAGCAACAAGACCGAGATCCTGCTCGGATACGGAACGCTCTTCGGTGACCTGGCGTCTGCGATCAATCCGCTGGGTGACCTGTACAAGACGCAGATCTGGCAGCTGGCGGAGTCGCTTGGAGTCCCGCGTTCCATTATTGACAAGAAACCTTCGGCCGATCTCTGGGAAGGACAGACGGATGAAGGAGAGTTCGGCTTCACGTACGGGGATGTCGACCGTCTTCTGTACTTCATGATTGACGAGCGCAGAAATGAATCGCAGCTTCAGGAGATGGGGTTCGATCAGAGTTTTATTGCACGGGTGAAATCGATGGTGAGGCAGAACCAGTTCAAGCGCCGCCCCCCCGTCATCGCCAAAATCTCCAACAGGACAGTGAATGTGGAATTCAGGTATGCGCGCGATTGGGGAATATGAGTGAGACCATCGAACCAGGCGCGCTGTACATTGTGAGCACACCGATCGGCAACCTGGGCGATATCACCAGGCGGGCTGTGGGTGTCCTCGGCGGCGTGGATCTCGTTGCGGCGGAAGACACCCGCAAGACCGGTTTCCTCCTCGAACATCTCGGCATTTCCAAGCCCTTGATCAGCTATTTCAGTTACAATGAGCGCCGGCGCGTGCCGGAGCTTCTGGCGAAGCTGAAGGCTGGCACTACCATAGCGGTGGTGACCGATGCTGGCACGCCGGGAATCTCGGACCCGGCATTCAGCATGATACGCGAAGCGGTCGCGGAAGGGATCAGAGTGATTCCTGTCCCCGGGGCGAGTGCGTTCCTGGCTGCGCTCGTGGTCAGCGGGCTGCCGATGGACCGGTTTGTGTTCGAAGGGTTTCTTCCGGTCAAGAAGGGACGAAGGACACGGCTCGAAGAGTTGAAGGAGGAGCGCCGGACATTCGTTTTGTATGAAGCACCGCACCGGGTGACGAAGACACTCGAAGCCATCCTGGCGCATTGTGGAGACCGGCGCGTAGCGGTGGTGCGTGAGGCGACGAAAAAGTTCGAAGAGGTGTTGAGAGGGAGTATGTCGACCGTTCTTGAAAAGGTGAGACAGAAAGCTCCTCGCGGGGAGTACGTGATCGTCGTCGCGGGCACGGACGACCGTGAATCGCTCCCACAGGCTGCGGAGGATCCGGAGAGCAACAGAGCGTAGCTCTGATCTTGTGGAGTTTACTCATGGCTGGCACGGAAGAGTCGAAAACTCGCCTTTTTACGACCACGCATCCGCTCGTGTATGAGGTGAATGCGCGAGTGCTGTTCAGGGAGCTCTCTGCACGTGAAGGCAAGCGTGTGACGCTCGGGACGATCCCGGACGATGTACTCCAGGGATGGGTGGACGAAAGGCTCGATGCCGTCTGGCTGATGGGAATCTGGGCCACCGGGCCGGCCGGCGTCAGGATTGCACGGGAGCACAAGGAGCTTCGGGAGGAATACAAGAGAGTGCTGCCGGATTTCACCGACGCAGACGTGATCGGCTCTCCCTATGCCATACGGGCGTACGAGCCAGCGCAAGACATCGGTGACTTCAAAGGGCTTGCGACGCTCTATCGGCGGATGAAAGAGCGGCGTCTTGGCCTGATTCTGGATTTCGTGTGCAACCACACGTCGCGCGATCACCGCTGGGTGACGGGCCATCCGGATTATTACATGCAGGGAAGCAAGGGGGATGATGTTGAGCGGCCCGATGCCTTCTTCAAGGCGCGCACGGACAAGGGTGATCGCGTCATCGCGTTCGGACGCGATCCTGTATTTCCGGGATGGACGGACACGGCCCAACTGAACTACCGTTCGGGCGCGGTGCGCCGGGCGGTCATTGAGGAGATCCGTACGATTGCCGCCTACTGTGACGGGCTGCGGTGCGATATGGCGATGCTTGTGCTGAACGATGTCTTCCGCCGCACCTGGGGGGATCTCGCTCGCCAGGAAGGGCCGGCGCTCACCGAAGAGTTCTGGAAGGAAGCGATCAGAACCATTAAGGCAGAGAAGCCGGAATTCAGGTTCATTGCGGAGGCGTACTGGAACCTTGAGTGGGAGCTCCAGCAGCTCGGGTTCGATTTCACCTATGACAAAATCCTCTATGACCGGCTTTTGAGAGAAGGAGCGTCCTCCGTGCGCGAGCATCTGAAAGCGGAAATCGGCTTTCAGACCCGCTCCCTGCGCTTTATCGAGAATCATGATGAGCCCCCCGCGGCGGCGTCGCTCCCTTCGGACTCCTGGCATTACGCTGCGGCCACGGTTGCCTCGACAGTTCCCGGAATGGTGCTTTATCATGACGGACAATTTGAAGGGCGCTCGGTGAAGGTTCCTGTGCAGTTGGGCCGCCGGCCCCATCAACCGGTCAATGCCCGCACCAGATCCTTCTACACGCGGTTGTTGTCATGCCTGGACTCGGACACGTTCAAGAAAGGGGAGTGGCGGCTGCTTACGGTCCGACCGGCCTGGCATGACAATCCAACCTGGCAGGATAATCTAGCCTTCTGGTGGGAAGAGCCTTCAGCTGGCAAGCGACTTGTTGTCGTCAACTATGCGCCGCACAACAGCCAGTGCTATGTGGATCTCCCCGAACAGTCTCTTGGCGGTTCGCCGATAAAATTCCGCGACCTGATGGGGAGTGCCTTCTATGTCCGCGAGCGAACGGGGCTTATTTCCAAGGGAATGTTCTTCGACCTGCCCGCCTATGGGCTGCATATCTTTGACGTTGCCCCGCTTCAGCAGGAAACGCTGTCCTGACCCCTGAATACCACCGCAAAAAACCAAAAAGTGGCGAATGCTTGACTTTTTGATCCTTTTGTTGTATCTTGTTGGCACTCGCTAAAGGAGAGTGCTAATAATCAGTGCACTTCGGCATTTTTTCTCCATTTCAATACATCACGGACATACTAGCTTGGAGGTCGTATGAAGATGAAGCCTTTGGCTGATCGGGTTATTATCAAGCCCGCTGCGGCAGAAGAGAAAACAAAAGGGGGAATCATCCTCCCTGATACCGCAAAAGAAAAACCGGTCATCGGGGAAGTGGTTGCAGTAGGCCCCGGCAAAATTTCTGATGACGGCAAGAAGATCCCTTGCGAAGTGAAGGTTGGTGACAAGGTGTTGTACGGCAAGTATTCCGGAACCGAAGTAACGGTCGAGGGGGAAGAATATTTGATCATGCGTGAGGCGGATATTTTCGCGGTAGTGTAACACGGACGATTACGAAATTGACGAATCTTAACAAGGAGATCACTTACCATGGCAGCAAAGCTAATTCAATATAGTACTGACGCCCGTGCGGCCCTGAAGCGTGGCGTGGACCAGCTGGCCGACGCGGTGAAGGTGACACTCGGCCCCAAGGGGCGGAATGTCGTCATCGACAAGAAATTTGGCGCGCCCACCATCACCAAGGACGGCGTCACGGTGGCAAAAGAAATCGAGCTTGAGAACCCGCTCGAAAACATGGGCGCGCAGATGGTGCGCGAGGTTGCGTCGAAGACTTCCGATGTCGCCGGCGACGGCACGACGACGGCAACGGTCCTCGCCCAGGCAATCGTGCGCGAAGGATTGAAAAATGTGGCCGCTGGTGCAAACCCGATGGATCTCAAGCGCGGGATCGACCTGGCAGTCGCGAAAGTGGTCGAGGGTCTGAGGGAGATCAGCAAGCCCGTCGACAAGACCAGCAAGAAAGAGATTGCCCAGGTTGGCTCAATCTCCGCGAACAACGACACGATCATCGGCGAGCTCATTGCCGACGCGATGATGAAAGTCGGGACCGACGGCGTCATTACGGTAGAAGAGGCGAAGGGGACCGATACCAATATTGAAGTGGTGGAGGGAATGCAGTTCGACCGCGGCTATCTCTCTCCGTACTTCGTCACTGACGCAGAGACGATGGAAGCGGTTCTTGAAAATCCGATGATCCTGATCCACGACAAGAAGATCTCATCCATGAAGGATCTTCTCCCGATTCTCGAGAAAGTTGCCCAGACCGGTAGCCCGATCCTTGTGATCGCAGAGGATTTGGAAGGCGAGGCCCTTGCAACGCTTGTGGTAAATAAGCTGCGTGGTACTCTGCGAGTCGCTGCCGTGAAAGCTCCTGGATTCGGTGACAGGCGGAAGGCCATGCTTGAGGATGTCGCAATTCTCACCGCGGGTACCGTGATCTCCGAAGAGCAGGGATACAAGCTCGAGAATGCAACGATCAGCTATCTCGGCCGCGCGAAGAAGGTCACGATAGACAAGGATAACACGACGATCGTGGAAGGCGCCGGCAAGAAGGAAGACATCAAGAAGCGCATCAACGAAATCAAGGCACAGATCGAGAAGACCACATCCGACTATGACAAGGAAAAGCTCCAGGAGCGCCTTGCGAAGCTGTCGGGCGGCGTGGCGGTTCTGAAGATCGGTGCGGCGACCGAAGTGGAGATGAAAGAGAAGAAGGCACGTGTGGAAGACGCCCTGCATGCAACACGCGCGGCAGTGGAAGAGGGCATTGTCCCGGGCGGCGGCGTAGCGTATCTGCGCGCATCTATGAAGCTGGACAGCGTGAAGACCGCCAATGAAGATCAGGTCACCGGCGTCAACATCATCCGGCGGGCGCTCGAGGAGCCCATTCGACTGATCGTGGAAAACGCCGGCGAAGAAGGTTCGGTCGTGGTGAACCGCGTACGTGCGGAGAAGGACGACTTCGGGTTCAACGCGTTCAGCGGTCAGTTCGAGAACCTGGTGAAATCCGGCGTGATCGACCCGACGAAGGTCGCGCGAACGGCGCTCGAGAACGCTGCTTCCGTGGCGGCGCTGTTGCTGACCACCGAGGCGACGATCGTCGAGAGGCCCGAAGAGAAGAAGCCGATGCCGGCGATGCCTCCGGGCGGCGGCATGGGGGATATGTATTAAGAAATTGACAGATATGTCAATTTGGGGAAGGCCCGGCGTGATCGCCGGGCTTTCTTTTTGCTCTTTTCTCTTGACTTTTGACCTCCGATGCCGTATCTTGGAAACCAAAGAAACCACAATAGTTTCCTGTACGAAGACAGGATTTTTGTTTGCCATGATGGAAACTCAAAAGACCAACAGCGTTTCCTCGGGTGCCACCTCGCCCAAAGGGATTGCCCAGAAACAGCGCATCCTGGAGGCGGTGAGGGACCGGATCCTTGCCGAGGGCTTCTCCCGCCTCTCCGTCGATGAGATTGCTGCGATGTTCGGGATGAGCAAGAAGACCTTCTACAAATTCTTTCCGACGAAGGAAGACCTGATCAATCAGGTGGCAGACAGGATTATGGCCGAAGGACGGACTCACCTCGGGGAAATAATTGGCAGCGACAAGGACTTCATCTCCAAGATCAACGAACTCATGAGCTTTGTCATGCTCCAGTCCACACGCATCAGCCGGGCGCTGCAGATCGACGTCGAGCGTTTCGCACCAGATCTCTGGAAGCGCATCGAGGAATTCCGGAAGCACCGGATCACCGACGTGTTCTCCCATCTTGTGGAACAGGGCATCAAAGAGGGATATGTCCGAAGCGACGTCAACAAACGGATCTTTCTGCTCGTTGTGCTGGGATCGATCCGCACTGTGATGAACCCCACCGTCCTTGCTCAGGAATCCTTTTCACCCCGTGAGGCGGTGGACAACATTTTGACCCTGTTCTTCACCGGAATTCTCACGGATCGGGGGAGAGACGATCTCGAACAACTCCGCAAGAATGACCTTCTATCACGTCAATCGTAAGGTGCACAATGAAACGCGCGTGCTGGTTCACCCTTCTGCTTCTCGTTTCCTTCCTCGTTGCCGGCTGCTCCAGCGGCGACAAGAATATTGTCGAGGCTTCAGGCACCATTGAAGGCACTGACGTCAACATTGGGACCGAAGTCGCCGGCAAGGTGAAAACCGTCCGGGTCAATGAAGGGTCCAGAGTTGTCCACGGGGATACGCTGCTCACGGTCGACGATGCCGAATACCAGATCCAGTTGCGGCAAGCGGTGTCAAACCTGGAGTCGTTCGAGGCGACATATCGCCTGGCGCTTGCGGGATCACGCAGGGAGGATGTAATCCAGGCGGAAGCGGCCTATAAGAATGCGGAGGGGGACTACAAGCGCATGAAAGACCTACTGGCCTCGCAAACGATCACGCAGAAGCAATATGACGATGTGTACGCCCGGTTTGTCGCCGCAGAGCAAACCTATGAGAAATTGAAGCGTGGCCTCCGCCCTGAAGAGATCGACAACGCCCGGAACCGCCGGGACTATGCGGCGGCACAGGTGGATCTCCTTCGGAAAAAGGTACGCGACTGCTCGGTCCTTGCCCCCTCCGGCGGCACTGTTACACTGAGGGCTATCGAGCCGGGCGAACTGGTCACGTTGGGGAGCAACGTCCTTCGGATTACCCGGCTGGATCCGGTCAATCTCATGATCTACGTGAACGAACGCGATCTGGGCAGGATTCACCTGGGGCAGGACGCGAAAGTGAGCATCGATGCGTTCGGGCAGGGGAGAACCTTCGATGGAAGCGTTATCTACATCTCACCCACGGCAGAGTTCACGCCAAAAAACGTCCAGACGAAGGAAGAGCGCACCAAACTGGTGTTCGGTGTCAAGATCGAAGTCAAGAACCCGGATGGGGCATTGAAGCCGGGGCTCCCTGCGGACGCCAGGATTTCAACCGCGGTAAACTCCTGAGGTATGGACATGAGCGCGGTCATCACGATCGATAATCTCAGTAAGCGTTTTGGCGACATTGCCGCCGTGGACGGGCTGCAGCTGCACGTAGAGGCGGGGGAAATGTTCGGCCTTGTCGGGCCGGATGGCGCCGGGAAGACTACTACGATCCGGATGCTCTGCGGCATCCTTGTTCCATCGGGCGGAACTGCGTCCGTGCTCGGATTCGATATTCTGAAGGACCCAGATCGCGTAAAACGCCAGATAGGCTATCTTTCGCAGCGCTTTTCGCTCTACGGTGACCTCACGATTGACGAGAATATCGAGTTCTTCGCCGAGATCAATCAGGTATATGACTACAAACGACGACGCGACGAGCTGCTGGAATTCACCCGCCTGACCCCTTTCCGCGGTCGTCTCGCGGAACGGCTGTCGGGGGGGATGAAACAAAAGCTTGCCCTTGCCTGCACGTTGATTCATCAACCGAAGATACTGTTCCTGGACGAGCCAACCACCGGCGTGGATCCCGTTTCCAGGCGCGATTTCTGGAAGATCCTTCTATCACTGCAAAGCGAAGGCATTACGATTGTCATGAGCACCCCCTACCTCGATGAGGCCGAGCGCTGTTCACGCGTTGCGCTCATGAATCAGGGAAGGGCCATCAGCGTGAACACGCCCGCGGAAACGCGAAAACGGATGGAGGGGAAGGTCCTTGAAATCGTCATGGAGCGGGTCAGGGACGGATTCCGTCTTCTGAAAGGGCATCCGGGGCTGAAGGAGGTGCAGGCCTTCGGCGACCGGCTGAATGTCATCGTCGACGATGCGCCCTCCGGAATGCGCGAAGTGGAACGTGTCCTGCACCAGCAAGGCCTGAGCATCTCCAGCTGGAGGGTGATCAACCCTTCGCTGGAGAACGTCTTTATTTCCTTGTTAACACAGAACGCACAGCGTGAGGTCTCAGCATGAAATGGATCCTGATTGCCACTCTTCTGCTCTCCACTCTGGCGGAAGGGCAGACCGTTACCCGGTTGACCCTGGAACAAGCGATTGCCATAGGGAAGGAACGGAGCAGGACGCTCCAAGCCTCCTCTGCAAAGGCAGAAGGAGCCTCGGCACGCGCCGATGAGGCAAACTCGGGCCTTCTACCCAGCGTAAAGGTTGATGGAAGCTACAGGCGGCTCAGTGACGTTCCGCCATTCGCCGTAAGAGTCCCGGGTATGAATGTACCGTTCGTCATATCGCCGACGGTGCTCAATAGTTACGCCCTCCACGCCGGGCTGCAACAGCCCATCTTCACTGGGTTCAAGCTGGCGAGCAACGCCCGGGCAGCCGAACTGCTGGCCAAGGCGGGATCCTTGGACCGGATCAACGACGAAGCAGACCTGGTGCTTGCCATCACTGTCGCATACTGGACGCTCCATCAGACCAGTGAGACGAACCGGTTTGTTGACGAGAACGTCGCACGTTTGGAGACCTATGCGAAGGACACCGAGAACCTCCTGAAAGCGGGGATGGCCACCCGAAATGACCTCTTGAAGATCCAGGTGCAACTTTCCAATGCTAAACTCAGCCAGATTGATGCGGTGAATGATCTGCAAGTTGCCATGATGAACCTCAACAATCTCATCGGCCAGCCGCTGGAGATGGCTATCGAGCCAGTTTCACAACCGCGGGTGGATAGCACACACCGGGGGGAGATAAGGCAGCCACTGCCGAACATTGAAACCATGGCCTGGCAGCTTCGCCCCGATCTGCAGGCAATGCAGGCGCGGGTGCAGGCGTCTGAAGCGAACGTAAAGGCTGCGAAGGGAAACTGGTGGCCGCAGATTTTCTTCACGGGAAACTACTATTATTCGCGCCCGAATCCCCGCTACCTGCCCACGCTGGATCTGTTCAGAGGAACATGGGATTTTGGCGTCTCGATGCAACTGGACGTCTGGAACTGGGGAGCTACCTCTGCGCAGGTCGAGCAGGCGCGCGCAAACATGGTTGCAAACAAGTTCATGTTTGAGCAGATGAAGGAGAATGTTTCACTCGAGGTAACGCGCTATGACCTGGCGAAGCGCCGGGCAAGAGACAAGGTAGACGTGGCTTCCCTCGCGATCAGCCAGGCGGAGGAGAATGTCCGAACCATGCAGGACAAATACCGCAGTGGACTGGCGACTTCTACGGACGTACTCGATGCGAGCGTCTCCCTGTTGCAGGCCCGCACAAATTATACGGGAGCTCTTGTTGAATTCGAGGTTGCCCGCGCCCGTTTCGCCCGCGCATCAGGAGGCGACCAGAATCATGAGTGAGAACGCCATAGAGGTCCACGATCTCACCAAGCGTTTTGGTGCCTTCACTGCCGTGGACCATGTCAGTTTCACGGTACGCCGCGGAGAGATCTTCGGCTTTCTTGGGGCGAATGGCGCGGGGAAGTCCACGACCATCCGCATGCTGTGCGGACTGCTTCAGCCCACTTCGGGCACGGCGATGGTGGGAGGCTTCGACATCAACCGGCAGACCGAACAGGTGAAACTGAACATCGGCTACATGTCCCAGCGCTTTTCGCTGTACGACGACCTGACGGTCGAACAAAACATACGGTTCTACGGCGGCATCTATGGCTTGCGCGGGTCCAGGCTTGAAGAGCGGAAAGAGTGGGTCCTGAAGATGGCCGACCTCAAGGGGCGGGAAGACAGCCTCACCCGGACGCTCTCCGGCGGATGGAAGCAGAGGCTTGCCCTGGGATGTGCAATCCTGCATGAGCCGCGCATTGTCTTTCTTGACGAACCGACCGGAGGGGTGGACCCGATCTCACGGAGGAATTTCTGGGAATTGATCAACCGGCTCTCGTCGGAAGGTATAACGGTCCTCGTCACCACACATTTCCTCGATGAGGCCGAGTACTGCAATGATATTATTCTCATCAACGCCGGCAGGCTCATTGCGGCGGGCAGCCCCGTGGAGCTGAAGACGGAGAACATCAAACAGCCTATCCTTGAAGTGGTATGCGACCCGGTGGTGGAGGCACTCGAGCTTGTTCGCGTGCAACCATGGGCCATCGAGACCTCGGTCTTCGGCACATCGCTGCACGTGATGACCTCCTCCGAAGAGGAGGGAAAGGCACTGATCCGACGGGTCTTGGAGGAGCACGGCATCCGCGTGAGCCAGATCGAACGGATTGTCCCATCGCTCGAGGATGTGTTTCTCTATCTTCTCGAACGGGACAAGCCACAAGTGCGGGCATCGGCGTAGGGCTCGAATTTCCCCGGAGGGGAAACATGCTATGGCCAGGGGCAGCGTCGTCCCTGGACTACCTACAGAAGGTAAACCCATGCCATAATGGGCGACACCAGGGGAGGGACAAAATCGTGCGTGCAGGTATCGTCCAACGGCTCCGGCCGATTATCATCAAAGAGTTCCGGCAGATCCGGAGAGACCCAACGTCGCTCGGCATGCTGCTGGTGCTTCCTGCATTGATGATCGTTCTAGTTGGGTATGCGCTGGACTTTGACGTCAAGCACATCCCGCTCGTCATCTTTGACCAGAGCAGGACTGCGGAGAGCCGTGACTTCCTGGAAAAGTTCAAGCAGACCGAGAATTTCGATTACAAATTCGAGGCCGGAAGCTACCGTGAGATCGAAGAGCTTTTTCTGCAGGGCAGTGCAAAAGCCGCCGTGGTCATACCGACCACCTACGCGCGCGATTTGCTTGCAGGCCGCAATGCAGCTGTCCAGATCCTGGTGGACGGGTCCGATGCCAACAGCGCCGGGCAGGCCGTCGGATATGCAACCCGGATGACCATGGACTATTCCACCCGGATGGTGGCGCAGGCCTGGCAGATCCGCGGACGCGAGCCATATCTGCCCATTTCCTTCCAGCCGAGAATCTGGTACAATCCCGATCTCACCTCCTCCCGATTTCTCATCCCCGGGCTCATCGGATTTATCATCGTCCTCACGGGCGTGATCTCTACATCGCTCACGGTGGTCCGTGAGAAGGAGCGCGGGACGATGGAGCAAATCATGGTGTCACCTCTCCGGCCGGTGGATATCATTCTGGGAAAGACCATTCCGTACATGGGCATCAGCCTCCTGGCCGCCTCTCTGATCCTGCTGCTTGGTTACCTGCTTTTCGACGTGGAGGTCAAAGGGAGCTTTCTGCTGCTCTACGCGGCGATTTTCACGATCACCCTGGGCGCGCTCGGGCAAGGATTGCTCATTTCCACGGTCACTGACTCTCAACAGGTCGCCTTCATGGTATCGGTATTCAGCTCGCTGCTTCCGTCATTCCTCCTCTCGGGGTTTGTGTTTCCCGTGTCGAGCATGCCTGTCGCGCTTCAGGTCTTCTCGAACATTGCAGTCAACAAGTTCTTCCTTATCGTCGTGCGGGGCGTCATGCTGCGGGGCGTCGGTTTCGGTGCCGTCTGGGAGCAGTTTGTGTACATGATCCTCTTCGCGCTCGTCATGCTGACAATCGGGACTCGACGCATGGTGAAAAGGAGCGTTTAGGCCATGAAAAACAGTTTCGACGTGATCCTCGAGATCATGAAGAAGGAATTCTACCAGATGCGCCGGGACAGGAAGATGCTTGTCGTGTCGATCGTCGCCCCATTGCTCCAGGTCCTCCTGCTGGGGTATGCCGCCACGACCGACATCAAGAACAGCACCATGGTGGTCTGTGATCAGGACAAGAGCCGGGAAAGCAGAGAATTCATTCGGGAGTTCAGCAACTCGGGCTATTTCATCATCGATTACACGGTCAACACCTCTCCCGAAGTGAACGGCTATATTGAGAATGGGAAGGCCTCGATTGCCCTGGTGATTCCCACAGGTTTTGGACGGGACATCCTCGGCCGCAAAACCACAGAGGTTCAGATCATCCTTGATGGAGCCGATGCGAACACGGCGAATATTCTGCTGACCTATGCAACCCAGATCATCGCATCGTATTCACAATCGGTGGTAACCCAGTATGCCACCCTCATCGCGGGGCGAAACATTGCCCGGATCATTCCGGAGCCGCGCGTATGGTTCAACCCGGATCTGGTGAGCTCCAACTTCATGGTCCCGGGTGTTGTGGCCCTGGTTCTGATGATCATCACCATGACGCTGACGTCTCTCGGAATAGTCAAGGAAAAGGAACTGGGAACCCTTGAGCAGCTCATGGTCACCCCCATCAAACCCCACCAACTCATCCTTGGAAAGCTGATTCCGTTCTCCCTGGTGGGTTTTCTGGATGTCATCGCGGTCATAGCCCTGGCCCGTTTCTGGTTCAACGTACCTCTCGTGGGAAGCCTTCCGCTACTTTTTGGGCTGAGCGGCCTTTTCATCCTCACGACCCTCGGCCTTGGACTCTTTATCTCCACCATCGCAAAATCGCAGCAGCAGGCAATGCTTATCGCCCAATTCTTCTTCTTCATGCCGTTCTTGTTCCTCGGCGGATTTGCTTTTCCGATCGCAAACATGCCCCGGGTGATTCAGTACGTTACCTATATTATTCCACTCCGCTATTTTCTCGAAATCCTCCGCGGCATTTTTCTCAAAGGGGCCGGGCTCAACGAGCTCTGGACACAGTCTGTCGCGCTCCTGGTGTTCGGCGTGGTGGTGTTGACTGTCAGCGTCCTCCGGTTCCACAAGAAATTGGAGTGAGAAAGTGGTATCTTTACACCCTAGCGTGCTATCTCGGACAGCGATCAACGCGTGATCACAATTGTGGCGGAAGAACAGTCTATGAGCCTCTCTATCCTGGCTGCCAGTTTGGTTTTGCCAATTGCCATGGTTTCTTCTTTTTTTCCTTCCTCTGCAGCCAGCACGCCGCTGCGGTCGGGGGATCCGAAAGAGCCGCTGACCGTCATTGCAATCGGCGACGCGGGGGAGTCGGGATCCACGCTGCATGGCAACAGCTCCTACATTTCTGAGATGTATACGGGACAACATGATGCGGGACGCTACCAGGCGTTGTTCTTCCTCGGAGACAATTTTACGCCGACCGGATTGAACGTCCCTGCTGCCTCCGTGGAAAGTGAGATCGCGTCTTCCCTTGGGCCGTTCAAAGTGCCGATGGATGGCCTGGGGAGAGCGCGCGTTCATGCAATCCCGGGTGAGCATGACTATTATGCCCGCAATGCATTGGAATCTTCTGTGTTCTTTGGACTGATCAAGATACAGGAGGGACCGTCAGGCTTGTCGGACAAAGGGAATGCGCGCGCTGCGGAGATTCCGGGATGGACGTACCATTACGGGATGCCTGCACGAGCAGCGTTTCCCCTGGAAGCGGGGAGCGCTGACAGCGCGGAGTTCATCCTCTTTGACTCGGCTCTCCTTCTCCGCTCAGAGCCGGCGACCTGGCATCCGGTGCTCGACAGTCTGCGCCGCATGCTCAGCGCCGAAGGGGGAACACGGGGAATTGTCTGGCGGGTATTGTGCACACATCATCCTCTGGCCACTGTCGGCGAACATGGGGGATACTCTGTGTGGAATGATGATGAGAAGGTCGTGGAATACCTTACTTCCTGCGACAGAGATTCAAATCCTTCGGGGTGGGTAAGAAACTGGCTCGACCCCGAAGATCTGTGTGCCCCGCGCTACAGGCAATATGTCGATTCATTGACGGAAGCTCTCCGGGCCGGCCAGGTGGCTGTACAGGCGGTTCTTTCATCGCATGATCGTAGTCTGCAGCTTCTGGAGACCGGAGTGCCGGCAGAGGACTGTTCTGTTTGTCCACGGGTTCAGATCGTGTCAGGCGCTGGCTCAATGACAACCCGCGTGAAGGTGCCGGCCCCTCCGCGTGAATTCACGGCTGCACTGCCGCTGCCTCGCGACGAGGGGTTCTCCGCGCCCGGTTTTGTTCAAATGCGCTTTACCCCGGATCGTCTCCGATTGGTGTTTTTCAACGGAAAGAGCGGCAATCCGATCGACATGGGAGGCGGGCAATCGGAGTTTTGGATCGATCGCCAGGGAAGATTGTTGCCCAAGGAATAATGTGGTCTGCCCCCGGTGCTCCATGCTTGCTCCGTTAGGAGCGGTAGGTCGGTGGGGAATCACGATCTGAAATCCGGAAAAAGGCGTACGCGATCATCGTCGGAACAAAAACTACGCTGAACCTGGCCAGCGCATACACAGGCAGATGAATTGCAAAATACACCGTAATGAGCCAGATCGGAATGCAATCCGGACAGAATGGGCCATCGCGCCGCATTCGCTTTGCCGCCGATCGCACGAAGAAAAACAGTAGCGGCAATTGCAGGATCATGGTGAGGATGCTCACAGGCAGAGTGCTTCCGAGGGTCCAGAACATGACGGCATTTGCGGCGATCTTGGCGAGCAGGAACGGGGGATCCTCCAGGTACCGTTCAACGCTTTGGGAAAGCAGCCATTCATCCTGCAACGTTTCGCGCCTGGCTCCGCTAGTTTGCCTGATGTGGTCAGGCAGCCCTTCGTCCATCCTGGAAAAGTCGGTTCGCGCGATGATCGCTGCATAATTCAACGGAGAACCGGCGTATCGTTCGACGAATGCGTCTCCAACGTAGAAATTGTATCCAGTGAGCGCCTGTACGATTCCCCACTGCCCGCTCACGGCATGGTTACGGATGATCCAGGGTGCAATCGTGGAGAGGGAGACGGCCAGCACGAGCAAGAGATGGAGAAGTGGAGTGCGTCGGGGCCGGGAGAAGTACAACAGAAAGGGGATCACGAACATAAACGGGAGGTATGTGGATTTACACAATACCCCCCCGCCCACCGCAAGCCCGGTTAAGAGAGCGCGCAACATGGTCGGTCTGGAAAGCAGGCGCAACACACAAAAGACAATCAGGGTGAAGAGAAGCACGGAGACCGTCTCAATGACCAACCGCCCCGCGTACCAGAGAAGATAGGGGTGGATTGCGCAGAGGAGCGCCACCAGTGGGGCACGGCGGGGGCCGCAAAGCATCTTCCCGATTTGAAAGGCCAGGAGGCAGGTCAGTCCATGCAGGAAAGCCTGGACAATTTGAACACTGGACGGTATCATCTGCTCCCCGAGCGAAAAGACCGCCGCGAGGAGAAGGGGGTAGAAAGGAGCTCGAAGTACGGTGGGTGTCGGATCTGGAAAGAAGGAAAGGGTCCCGTTATGGTAGATACCGAGTGCGAGCTCATCATAGCGGTCCGTGGTGATTTTATTGTTCAGCGACCCAGCAACCTCCGGGTAGACCAGGAAGGAGCATGCGGCTGCTATCAGCACGGCCGCTACAGCAGGAAGTAAGGGATATGAAAACAACGACCCCGCGGCTTCAAGGCGCAACCGCATGTTCTGCAGAGCCAGGGGAATTCGATTTGCCATTTCAATCCATTATCAGGAGGAGGATCTATGCGAAGCGGGCCGCCAATCGGGGACGATCTGTTTCCCCCTTTTGAGGGATTCCCGAAAGAGGGCATTTCGTTCCTTCAGAAGCTGAAGAGGAACAATAATCGGCCATGGTTCCAGAAGCACAAGGAGGACTATGAACAGTTGGTGAAATTTCCGATGCAGTGCCTCATAGCCTCCCTTGCCCAGAAGCTTGCCGACGATGCGCCCGAGATCTTCTTCAGTCCGCGCAAGTCAGTCTTCCGGATCTACCGCGACGTGCGCTTCAGCAAAAATAAGGCCCCATACAAGACGAACATCGCGGCATATTTTGATCTCCGCGGGAAGAAAAGCCCGGGGGAGATCCCGGGTTTGTATATGGGCATCGAGCCGGGCGAGATCTTCATCGGTGGCGGTCTCTACATGCCGAGCGGCGAGCAGCTGAAGGCGATCCGCCGTTCCATTGCGGATCACCCGGACGATTTCCTCGAGATTGTTCGGGATCGCACGTTCAAGCGCACATTCGGAGAGATCATGGGGGAAAAGCTGCAGAAAGCGCCACTTGGCTATCCCAGGGACCACGCCATGATCGAATTTCTCCGCTACAAGCAATTCTTTGTTGGAACGGAATCGGGGCATGAACCGTGCCTGCGTGCCGGCTTCGCGGAGACAGTGGCCAAGGTGTTCCGGGACGCTATGCCGTTCGTCCGGTGGCTGGTGCGGGCGACGTCCATTCGATGACCATGGGCACTGCGTTTCCTAAGCCGCCCTGAGGGCGCTCAGAATATTCAACCGTGACGCTCTTACCGCCGGGAGGAATCCGCCCACCAGCCCCATGATCAGAGAAAAAAGGAGCGAAGAAAGGACAATATCCGGAGAAAGCGAAAAGCTGAATGCGACCTCGGAAAACGAAGCATAATTGATCATGGAGACCGAGAAGAATTGCAGGACGGACGCGAGCATGAGGCCGGCAATCCCACCAAACATGGAGAGCAGGAAGGATTCCACAAGAAATGCGCCCAGAACGCTGCGACGCCGGAACCCGAGGGAGCGGAGCGTTCCAATTTCCACAGTCCTGTTGGAGACCGCCGCGTACATGGTGATCATGGCCCCGATCACAGCGCCGATGCTGAAAATGACGGTGATCGCGATCCCCAGGATGCGGATGAACTTTGCCAGGATCTCCGATTGCTCCTCGTAAAACTGTTTTTCCCTCTTCGCCTCGAGCGTCTGCAGTCTCCTGTCGTTCTCAAACGCGTTGAGGAATTCCTGATATTGGTCCGGCCGTTCAAGCCGGACGGTAACCGTCGAAAACACCGGCCGTTGGAACGCCTGTCCGAGCTGGTCTTCATCCCCCCAGATTTCAGAATCGAAACCGCTTCCCTCACCGTCGAACACCCCGACGATTTCCCAGAGATCCCCGCCGAACTTGATGTGATCGCCCAGCGAGGCGCCCTGGAACCGCCGCGCGACCGAGCTGCCGACGATCACTTCGCGCGAACCGAAACGGAACAACCTGCCGCTCACCAGCCGGACCTGAGGGCGGAGCTGGAATGCCTGGGGGGAGACGCCGCGCACTGTCAGGTTCGCATAGCCGGCGGAGCCGATATAGCGAAGGTTGATGACCACGACGACCTCTCCCGAAGCGAGGGCTTTCCCATCAGGGGTGCGGGCGACCTGGGGCAGTGAAGTGATGATATTGGCTTCTTCCCGGCTGATGATGCTGGTGATCTCCGCGCCAGCAGATTTGCGAAGGACAATCATGTTACCATCAGACCCGGTGGCCACAAGCGTTTGTTGCAGGCCATGGGCCATCATCAACACCGCGGCGAACACGAAGACCACGAGCGCAATACCGATCATCGTCAGGATCGTGGTGAGCCGTCGTGTCCAGAGGCTTCGGAGCGAGTATTTCAGGGGAATCTTCATGTCTGCTTGCCCTCGTGACTTTTACGTTCCCGGTGTGTTCTCTGCTATCCAGCCTGGCGGAGCGCATCCACGATGCTTGTGCTCACAGCCCTGTGGATCGGGAAAATGGACGCGATCAGTCCCACCAGGACCGCGGCGCTCCCCGCAAGAACGATCGTAATTGGCTCAACGTTAAATACCGGGAACCATCCTTTTGGCAGTGCTTCGGAGAATCCTTCTGCCAGGGGGAAAGTTGCCGCGAGACCGATGGCGCCGCCGACGAACGAGATGGCGAGAGATTCGCCGGCGATCAGCCCGATAAGATGCTGCGTCGAGAATCCAATGGTCTTGAGCACGCCATATTCGCGGATCCGCTCTCGCGCAGCCATGATCATCGTGTTGCCAAGGACCAGCATGATAATGCCAATGATGATGAACGAGATGAAGTTCATCGCGGTGATGATAGCCCCCGCGGAGGCCAGGAAGCCCTGTTGAAACTGCTTCTCAGTTTCCGTCTTCGTTTCTGCGGACGAATTTGCGAAGAGCTGGTCCACTTGCCCCGACACTTTTGCGTCGTCGGCGGGGTTGCTGATGCGAATAACGTACCAGCCCACCTGCCCTTCGCGTCCCGGCGAGTCCTGCTTCATGCGTTCATCCACGTATTGCCAGTGAAAAAGCATGTTCGAAGGGTCAGTGCTCTTGTCGCGTGGCTGGTAAATGCCCCGCACAACGAATTCCCACTGGCCGGGGTAGATATCCCCCTCGATGGGCATGATATCGCCGATCTTGAGATGGTAGCGCTCGGCAATCTGGCTGCCGATAATGCAGGCATTCCGCTCCCGCTTGAACGTTTCCAACTGGTCCTTCGGGACAATGAGTTCCGGGTAGACATCGAAGTAATGCTCAGCGTCCACGGCCAGGCGGGCGAAGAATTGATCCTTGTCAATATAGACCCCGCCGAACCAATTCGCGTAGGTCACCAGATTGATTCCGGGGACCTTCTCGATCCGGCTTTCATAGGCGAGAGGGAGAGGGAAAATGAACGACACCGCGTGACGGGTGATCAGCCTGTTGGCCGCCGAAGCCTCGACTCCCGCGTTCCATGCGGTGACCACGGTCCGGATCAACCCGAACGCCATCACCGCGACTGCAATCCCGACAATGGTCAGGAATGTACGCAGCTTGTGGCGAAGCAAGTTCTTCGTGATCAGCTTGAGGACTCTCATGACGTTAGCTCTCCCTTGTCAAGGTGCATCACCTTGTGCGCCTTTTCCGCCGCACGCGGGTCGTGAGTCACCATGATGATCGTCTTTCCGTACTCGTTGTTGAGGCGTTCGAGGAGCGTCATGATCTCCGATGCCGAGGTCTTGTCCAGGTCCCCCGTTGGCTCGTCAGCAACCAGGACCGTGGGATCCGTGACGATGGCCCGGGCGATTGCTACCCGCTGTTCCTGTCCACCCGACAGCTGCTTGGGATAATGTTTCGTCCTGTCCCCGAGGCCGACCAGTGTCAGGGCGGCCGTGACGTGGTCCCGTTTCTCTTTCTTTGAGAGGTTGGTGAGAAGAAGGGGGAGCTCCACATTCTCGTACGCGGTGAGCACTGGGAGGAGATTGTAGAACTGGAAAATGAACCCGATGTGCGTCGAACGCCACCGTGCAAGGGCAGACTCGTTGAGCGAGCCAATGGAGGTTCCATGGATCACCACCTCGCCGTTGTCCGGCTTGTCGATGCCCGCAATCAGATTGAGCAGCGTAGTCTTGCCGGAACCGGAGGGTCCCATGAGCGCAAGGAACTCCCCCCCGGGGACGGTCAGCGAAATATTGGAGAGGACGGGGATCCTGATGCTGTCCCGCCTGTAGGATTTCGAGACGTTGCTGATTTGGATCATCGGCTGGCCATCGGCTTGCGGCATACGAGGTTCTCCGTTGGTCGTTAACATCAGATTTCGAATGACACGCTACTTGGAGCGCGGTTTTACACTGGTTCCCGTGACAATGTCCGGCCTGGGATCCAGGATCAGCTGGTCACCCTGAGAAACTCCCTGGAGGATCTCTGTTCGGTCCCCCAATATGCGCCCGGTGCGCACCGGCGATTCAACTGCCTTTCCTCCCCGAACAGCCAGGACCGCCGCACCGCCGGATCGCTTCACGATCGAGGACGTCGGCACGGTAAGCAGAGGCGGACCGCCTGCCTGAGATGTGGCCGAATCACCGGAGAGGAATGTCACCTTGGCGCTCATCTCCGGCAGGACCCGCTCATCGCGCTCCAGAAAGACAACTTTCGTCATAACGGTCGCTTTTGCGCGATCCGCCGTCGGAACGATCTTGTGCACAAGCCCGCGGTACCGTTTGTCAGGATAGGCGTCAAGCACGATCTCACAAGGCTGCCCGACACTGACCCGCGTGATGTTCGATTCCGACACATCCGCCTCCACCTGGAGCGAGGACATATCCGCCATCGTCACCACGGCCCCGCGGGAGTTCACAGACGAAGCGAAGGGAGCAACGACTTCTCCAACATCGGCGTCCTTGGTCAGCACGGTACCGTCGAAGGGTGCGCGAATGCGCGTGTTCTCCACTCCTACCTCTGCCGCACGGACCCCGGCCCCTGAAGAGATGATCGTGGCACTGACACGATTGAATCGTGCCTCGGCGGCATCCAGATCGGCCTGCGATGCAAGATGCGAACCGAACAGCGACTTTGTGCGGGCCAGGGACCGTTCAGCATCATTCAGGTCAGCTTTTGCCACGTCCAAGCCCGCCTTCGCCTGAGCCAGGGCTGCGAGCATGTCCTGATCCTCGAGGCGTGCGATCACTTCTCCTTTTTTCACCTTATCCCCTTCCTCCACGCCGAGGTACTCGAGCCGACCGGTTCCCTTCGATGCCACGGCAGCCTTCCGTTGCGCGACAACGTACCCGCTTGCAGTGAGCACGGCATTTTCCTGCGAAGGATAGGTGAGGGCCGCGATCGTGATGTCGACCTCTGTTGCCGTTGCAAGCGTTGCCTTGAGGAGAAAGTAGAGGGCTATAAGGAGCAGAAGGAGACCAACGGGAAGGATAAATTTCCATAACTTCCGATTGCCGGCGGGTTCTGTATGCTTTTGCTCCTCCGTTTCTCGACGAATGCGCAACCCGGAGAGATCGGGCTTGCCGGTATCTGGGAGTATTGTGAACATGCGAGCGCTAGAGTGAGTCTTCCTGGGGTTCCAACGATTTCTTGTACGTCCATGAATTATATGGAAGCCGCACAATGGTCCGCGTCTCCAACGGCCGCTTCGGCTTTATGACCGATGTGAAGGCAAGGCCTGACCGTTCGGTTGGCTTCTTCACGGGGGGGGTGTACTGTGGTGAATTGAACATGGGTTCTCCCTCATCACGAGACACAATGAGCGTCGCACCGTCGGGGTTATCACGGGATGGAGGGATGGTGTAAATGGAATAAATGCCCGTCCAGATGGCGAACGCGCACCATATCCCCGCTCCAAGTGCAATGACGAGAAGGAAATAAAACGTCTTGCGTATCATTCTCTGTCTCCTATGTTCCTGGATTGACGACCAATATCGGGAATTCCTGCGCGAAGGTCAATGACGCTCCTTCACTGCGGCGGTGAAGAGAAAAATCCACCCGGCAAACAAGAGTATTCCGCCGAGCGGTGTCATATACGCCAGCCAAAGCTTTCCGGAGAGGGTCAGGGCGTACAGACTTCCCGAAAACAGAATCGTTCCAGCTGCAAAACACCATCCGGCGAGCACAAAATCCCGAGGGGCTTCAGGAGCCCAGAACCGTCCTCCGAGTCCTGTCGCCATCAGAGCTAGCGCATGATACATTTGATATCGCACTCCGGTCTCATACGTTGCCAGCTGCTCCGGGCTGAGGGCAGACTTGAGGGCATGGGCACCGAATGCGCCAAGACCAACGGCGATGGCCGCCGAGAGCGTTCCACAGGCGAACACTCTGGCAGGAGTGAATGGCGACAGGACTTCTTTTTTCATCATCGGGTCCTCGTGAGGCGGCGCTATATTAACCGGCCAGCAGCTTCCGGGATTGGAAACATCACTACGGAGGCCGTTGTTCCACTCCAGAATCTCAGGGCGATAAAGGCCTGCGTCACTCACCCATGATCTGCAGAATCACGCTCCGTTCGCGCGGTCGATTGTCGAAGTCCACAAGGACGATTTGCTGCCATGTCCCGAGCCCGAGCCGGCCGCGCATGATCGGTACTGAAAGAGAAGGCCCGAGAATCGCGGCCCGGACGTGCGCAAAGCCGTTCCCGTCCCCCCATCGGGCGTCATGCGCGTAGTGAATACCCTCGGGCGCAATGCGCGCGAATGCGTTCTTCAAATCTTCCAATGCCCCCTCCTCATACTCGATCGTGGTCACTCCAGCCGTTGCGCCGGGCACGAACACGGCAAGCGTCCCGTGTTGAACGCCGGATGCCGATACCTGGCGGGATGCCCGCCCGGTGATGTCATGGATGTCGGCAAAGCCGGCAGTTTCAATAGTGAAAGTGGTCGAATGAACGGTCATGGCGGTACCTTCGGTTAGGGGAACAAATCTAAGACGACAAGACGCAAATGTCAATACAGGTCCCTGTCTGAACCGCATGAGCATTGATATTGTTCTTACGAATTGATATCGTTACCAGCATCGGACAATCTCATCCCACATCCTACATTAGCGGAGGCATGACCATGCAACAATCCAAGCAACCGGCAAACGGAGGGCTGCACGGAGAAGTGTATTCTCCTGCTCAGGAAATCGTTGCCAACGCCAACGTGCCGGACCCGGTGGCTGCGCGGCGGGAGGCTCAGGAAGACCTGGAAGGATATTGGGCTCGTCGTGCCGGGGAGTTGGAGTGGTACAGAAAGTGGGACAAAGTGCTTGATGAATCCGAGAAGCCCTTCTTCAAGTGGTTTGTAGGCGGGAAGACGAACATCGTGCAAAATGCCCTTGACCGCCACGCCCGGTCCTGGCGGCGGAACAAGCTCGCGCTCATCTGGGAGGGGGAGAAGGGGGAGGTTCGCACGATGTCCTACCATGCCCTCGCGCGGGAGGTGTGCAAATTCGCGAACGTTCTGAAAAGCATGGGAGTAACGAAAGGTGACCGCGTGACCATCTACATGCCACGGATCCCGGAAACGGTCATCGCCATGCTTGCGACTGCGAAAATCGGCGCTGTCCACTCGGTGGTCTACGGAGGGTTCTCCGTTGAAGCCTTGCACGGCCGGATTGAGGACAGCGGGTCCAAAGTGATCGTGACTGCGGACGGCGGCAACATGAACGGTAAGACGGTCGAGTTGAAAAAGATCGTCGATGAGGCGCTGAGACGGACAGGCGCCCCGGAGAACGTGGTGGTTATCCGGCACACAGGGAAAGAGATAAGCATGGAGGCCGGCCGCGACTACTGGTACCATGAACTGATGTCCCTTCCGTTGACGAGAAACAACAACCGCTGCGAAACCGAGGTGATGGATTCTGAGGATCCCCTCTACATCCTGTATACTTCCGGAACGACGGGGAAACCGAAGGCTGTGCTTCATACGCACGGGGGCTACCAGGTAGGCGTCTATGCCACGCTCAAAGACGTGTTCGATCTGAAAGAGGAAGACCGGTGGTGGTGCACTGCCGATCCGGGCTGGGTCACCGGCCACTCATATATCGTCTACGCGCCGCTGATTGCGGGTGCCACGTCGGTGATGTACGAAGGCGCCCCCACCTATCCGTTTCCTGACCGGTGGTGGTCGATCATTGAAAAGTACGGGGTGTCGGTGCTCTATACCACGCCAACGGCGATTCGTGGCCTGATGCGCTTCGGCGAGGCGTGGCCGAACAGGCATGATCTTTCCTCGTTGCGGCTGCTTGGGAGCGTGGGGGAACCGATCAATCCCGAAGCGTGGCGCTGGTATTTCAAAAACATCGGCAAGGAACGGTGCCCGGTCATGGATACATGGTGGCAGACGGAGACAGGGATGTTCATGATCACGCCGATGCCCGCTTCGCCGCTGAAGCCCGGATCGGGAACGCTTCCGTATCCCGGCGTTGACGCCGATGTGGTGGATGAGCATGGGAAATCCGTGGCGCCGGGTGAAGAAGGCTTCCTTGTGTTGAAGAAGCCCTGGCCGGCGATGCTGCGGACCATCTACAAGGATCCGGAGCGGTATGTGAAGACCTACTGGAGCAAATATCCGGGGATGTACCTGGCCGGTGACTCGGCGCGCAAGGATGAAGACGGGTATTTTTGGATCATCGGCAGGGTGGACGATGTCATCAAAGTCAGCGGTTACCGGCTTGGCACTGCGGAACTCGAGTCAGCCCTTGTCAGTCACCCGGCGGTAGCCGAAGCAGCCGTTATCGGGTTGCCGCACGAGATCAAGGGTGTTGCCATCCATGCGTATGTGATACTGCGTGCGGGACACGAAGGGAGCGAAGCGCTTGCCGAAGAGCTCAAGCAGCATATCGCCCATGAGGTTGGGCCGATCGCAAAGCCGGAGAAAATCAACTTCATGGCATCTCTTCCCAAGACCCGAAGCGGAAAGATCATGCGGCGTGTGCTGAAGGCGCGGGCCCAGGGAATCGATGAAGGAGACCTCTCGACGCTGGAGGAGTGATTGCCTCCCGCTGTCAAAGGCAAAAGGCTTCCCCGTACTCGGCGGAAGTTATTCCTCTTTGGCCCTCATTGTATCCCACAGGGCATATCCCACGAGCACGATGAAAGCGATCAGGCCGGAGATTTCCCCGTTGGCCGACTCGGCCCATGCGTTGTTCATCCAGGACATCACGCCGAGGTGAACGAACTGATCGATGAAGCGAAGAAACGCATAGAAAACGCCGAAAAGTGCTCCGCCCGCAATGAACCCGGAGGCAATGAGCGTTCCTCGGGAGAAGCGCGCATTGTTCAACTTTTCGTTCGCAGTCCGCGAAGTAACCCACCAGGCAACGATGCCCCCCAGGAGCAGGGGGGTATTGAGCTCCTGCGGGATGTACATGCCGAGGGCAAACGCAAGAGGAGGGATCTTGATCAGCGTGAGGATCAGCGCAATGATCGCGCCGACGGCGTAAAGCATCCATGGAGCCGGAGTATTTGACATCAGCGGCTGGATCACGGCGGCCATGGCATTCGCCTGTGGTGCTACCATTGCGCCTTCTCCTTTGAACCCGTAGGTCTGATTCAAGACCAGAATCACGCCTCCCACCGTCGCCGCAGAAAGCGTCACGCCGAGGAACTTCCACGACTCCTGCTTCTTCGGCGTTGAGCCGAGCCAATAGCCGATCTTCAGGTCCGTGATGAACCCACCGGCAACCGACAGCGCCGTACAGACCACGCCGCCAATGATCAAAGCGCTCACCATGCCCGATGTCCCCGTGAGGCCGACCTGCGTCAGGACGAACGAGGAGAGTATCAACGTCATCAGGGTCATGCCCGACACCGGGTTGGTACCGACGATGGCAGTGGCGTTGGCTGCCACGGTCGTGAACAGGAATGAAATGACAATGACGATCACCAGGCCCACGAGCGCGTGAACGAGATTGAACACCACGCCGGCATAGAAGAACACGAATATTCCGAGCGCGGCCAGAAGGATAAACAGGATGTTGAAGAGCATTTTAATATCGGTCTGCGTCCGTGGAACGGAATTCCCGCTCACGCCGTGCCGATGGAAGATCTCGCTGTAGGCGAGCTTGAATGCTCCTGCGATAATCTTCGAGGAGCGGATGATACCCACGATCCCCGCCATCGCGATGCCGCCAATGCCGATCTGGCGGACGTATGTTCTAAAGATCTCTTCCGCGCTCATGTCCGCTATCAGTTTGGAAGCTGTCGCACCGAGCGGAGCGGCGAGCCCATGTCCCACTTCATAGAAGAGGGGGATCAGGACGAACCAGGAGAGGAAGGAACCGGCGGCAATGATGGCGGAGTACTTGAGGCCGACAATATAGCCGAGCCCGAACACCATGGCCGAGACATCCAGCTTGAACACCATTTTGGTCCGGTCAGCGAGTGCATGCCCCCAGTCGAACATTCGCGTCGTCACGACTTCCGTCCACCAGCCGAACGCGTTGAAAATGAAATCAAACACCCCGCCGATCAACCCGCTCACCACCAGCACCCCGGCCTGCTTGCCGCCTTTCTCGCCCGCGAGAAGGATCTCCGTTGTCGCGGTCGCTTCCGGAAATGGGAGTTTCCCATGCATGTCTTTTACAAAGTACTTCCTGAACGGGATCATGAACAGGATCCCCAGAAAGCCGCCGAGCGCGGAGGCGAAGAACACCTGGTAGAACGATGCGGGAAGATCAAGAATGTACAGAGCGGGAATGGTGAAGATCGCCCCGGCGACGATGACGCCGGAGCTTGCCCCGATGGACTGAATGATGACATTCTGACCAAGAGCATTCTTTCTCCGGAACGCCGTGGAAAGACCAACGGCAAGGATAGCGATCGGGATTGCCGCCTCGAAGACCTGTCCGATCTTCAGTCCGGAATAGGCCGCGGCAGCAGAAAAGAGGACGGACATCACAAGGCCCCAGCCGACAGACCAGGGAGTCACTTCCGGGTACGCTTTTGCGCGGTCCATGACGGGAGAATATTCCTCCCCCTCCTTGAGCTCCTTGTACGCATTCTCCGGAAGGCCGATCGTCGTGGTCTCTGGCTCCATGCAATGCTCCTAAGCGGTGAGTGTAAGAATGAGAGGTTTCAACTGACGCTCTTCTCGACCCAGATCTGCGCGAGATTGACGACGGTCTCGACAGACTTCTCCATGCCCTCCACCGAAAGCCACTCGGTAGGGCCATGATAATTTTGTCCGCCGGTGAAGATGTTGGGCGTCGGGAGGCCTTTTTCGGTCAGGCGTGATCCATCGGTTCCCCCCCGGATCGGTACCCACTTCGGGTCGAGACCTGCCCGCCTGGTAGCTTCCCAGAGTGCCTCGAGCCCCTTCGGCTCTTTCTCTACGCCGTAGCGCATATTGCGGTATGATTCCGTGATCTTGAGCTCGAACCGTGCCTTCGGGTGTAACGGCTGCACCTCGGCAATGATCTTCTGGAGGATCCCCGCCTGCTTTTTCAATCCCTCCGTTTCGAAATCGCGCAGCAGCATTTTGAGCGTTGACCGGGCCTCTTCGCCCTCGATGATGTGAGGATGAATATACGGCTCATATCCCTCCGTCGTTTCGGGTGCCATATCTCTCGGCATGCGCACGATCAGGTCCGCCATTGCTCTGATGGAATTGACCATGATGTTCTTCGCGCTGCCGGGATGAATATTCCTGCCATGGACAGTAATGACGGCCGCGTCCGCGCTGAAAGTCTCCTTGTTCAACTCTCCGGGTGTATCTCCGTCAACCGTGTAGGCAAACCTGGCACCGAACTCACCAATGTCGAAAAACTTAGTGCCGTTTCCCACCTCTTCGTCGGGCGTGAACGCGATCCTGACGTCTCCGTGAAGCAAAGAAGGTTTGTTCACCAGTGCCTGCACCGCGGTCATGATAATGGCAAGCCCCGCCTTATCGTCAGCGCCAAGCAGTGTCGTCCCGTCCGATGTGACAATCGTTTTGCCTATGTTCTGACGGAGTTCAGGGTTCTCCGATGTACGGATGACCACGGAGTTGTCTCCCGGTAAAATGATGTCTCCTCCCTTGTATGTCATCACCTGCGGCTTCACGTCGGTACCGCTGGCAGAAGGGGAGGTGTCGACGTGTGCAATGAACCCGATCATCGGCACCTTCCCGTAGGCGGCATGGTTCCCGGGGAGATTGGATGGTACCGTGGCCATGACGTAACCATAGTTGTCAATGCGGGCGTCCTTGAGGCCGAGGTCTTTCAGCTCCTTCAGAAGGAGGTTCAACAGATCAAGCTGTTTCCTGGTGCTGGGATAGTCCTCGACATCATCCTTGGATTGTGTGTCGATCTTGGCGTACCGGATAAATCTGTCCAGCGCTGAATCGTTCATGGGTGTCCTTATGTGGTGATATGAGCCAAGGGTCAATGAGGGGCGAGAGAGCAATGAAATCAAGATAAGAAGATTGTGGAAAAAAAACAGTTGAAAAGAAAACGGGGTACAAGACGAACACAAGGCACAAGGAGAATTCATCGGGCCACAAAGATAATAATGATTCCCTCCGTGCGATCACGGTGACCGGTGTGCAGGGTGGGGGGGCATCCTTCCTTGCCGATCAGGCGGTGCCTTTGGTCATCCCGGCCACATCGAGCGCCGTATTTCGGGTCGTTTACATGCCTCGCCATTCCCTTGCATTGTGTCGGACAGGGAATTCGTCGATTATGGCCCGGTTGCCCGGGGCACAACTTCGGGACAATCCATCGTTGTGAGAAACCCCACGATCAACCTTCACGGAACGAACCTGCCCTCCCTGCTGTTCAAGTGATTCAACGATCAAGCGGAGAATCGAGATGAAAGTCATCATCGGGGCCGTCCTTGTCCCGATTGTTGCCATGATCGGCATCGGGCAAGGGAAAAAAGTGGAGAATCCAGGGGGGGTGGGCAACGCGGAGCGTGGGAAGTACATCGTTCACAATGTGGCACAGTGTGTCCAATGCCACACTCCCCGCGATGAGCATGGTGCCCTCCTCACAGACAAACTCTTGAGAGGAGCGCCAATTCCTCTCCGGTCTCCATTTCCTGGCCAGCAATGGGCATTTCAGGCTCCGCGCATTGCGGGGATGCCAGGCTATTCAGAAGATGATGGGGTTCGGCTACTGACCAGCGGAATCGCCCGGAACGGCCAACCTCCACTCCCGCCCATGCCGCAGTTCCGGATGACCGAACAGGATGCCCGGGATGTTGTAGCCTACCTTAAATCGCTGCAGTGAAGGAGAGCCTCACGAGGTGACCCGTTCCCGACGGACGGATTGTACCCGGCCCCAGAGCCACAGCGTCACCGCCATGAGCGTTGCTCCGGAGAGGTCAAGGAGCACGTCAGAAATGCGGGGGTGTCTTCCCATCACGAACATCTGATGCACTTCATCAAGGATTCCAAACGTCACGCAGATCAGAATGCTTATGGGGATGCTCCACCGTGAGAGGAATGGGGACGTATGCTGATGCCGGAGCGCGCGGCTCAGGAAGAAGCAGAGGAAGAAAAAAAAGAGGACATGCACGACCTTCGGGGCCCAGGGTGCTTCCACTCCGAATCGCGCAAAAAAACCGGTCGGCATGGCGGAGCTGGCGAAGATCATCGCCACCCAGGCGAATGCTGGACCCTGATACCGCAAGAAACTGACCATCGAACCCTCGCCTCGTCTGAAATCTCGCAGCAAAGCTATTCAAAATCTTCCGCAAATCGTGTGACACATCGCACATCAGCCGCGGTCATGAACAGAGAGCCGAAATCAAAAAAGGCTTCCATCTCGGCCCAAAGAAGTGTATATTTCTGTGAATAGCATTGTACCGATTTTTCCCCGGAAATCCAAAATGAAAGGGATTCGTATGAGTCTCCCAGGCTACGTCTTCTTTGATGGAAAAATCGTTCCCTACTCGGAAGCGAAGGTTGGCATTCTGACTCATGGTCTCAATTATGGGACTGCAGTGTTTGGCGGAATTCGCGGCTACTGGAACAGCGACGAAGGTGAATTATTTGTGTTCCGTCCGATCGACCATTACCGGCGATTCCTGCAATCGGCCAGCATCCTTAGGATGAGCTTTCCCTATACCCCGGAAGATCTCGTTGAGGCGACCCTCGAACTTTGTCGGACAGAAGAGTTCAAGACGGATTGTTACATCCGTCCGTTAGCGTTTTACGCTGATGAGATCATCGGGGTGCGGTTGCACAACCTGACCCCGCGGCTGGCGATTGCATCTGTTCCGTTTGGACGTTACGTGGAGAACGACCAGAATGCGCACTGTACGATCTCTTCCTGGCGGCGCGTGGATGACAACTCCATTCCGGCCAGAGGGAAAATTGCGGGGGCGTACGTCAATTCTGCCCTCGCCAAATCTGACGCCCAGCTCTCGGGTTTCGATGAGGCGATCGTGTTGAGCGAGGACGGGCATGTTTCGGAGGGGTCGGCCGAAAATATTTTCATCATCAGGGATGGGATTGCCATCACGCCTCCGGTATCGGACAACATCCTGGAGGGCATCACGCGGCGCACGATCATGCTGCTGCTGAAGAATGAACTGGGCATTGACGTCGTCGAGCGCCGTATGGACCGGACAGAGCTCTTCCTGGCGGATGAGGTGTTCTTTTCGGGGACCGGCGTCCAGCTGAGCGCGGTGACAAAGATCGACCATCGCGTGATAGGGTCTGGGAGCATGGGACCCGTGGTCAAGCAGCTCCGGGAGATCTTCTTCAATGTTGTTCGGGGCCGCATGGTGAAGTACCGCCAGTGGTGTATGCCGGTGTATCACCGTGGAGGCAATGGGTCGTCGACCAAGCACCTCGAAGTTGCGGGAACAACGCGAAGAAAACGATAGGTCATTTGTCGAAGCGACAGAGCTGGGAAAAACAGGGGCACGGTGGTTTGTGCCCCTGTTTTGTTGTTGGGGGGGCGTCGCGGTGACCGGTACCCCCGCGCACGCGTTCCATCCAAGCCTCGCCGGTAATCAATAAATGGAAGCCCGCCCTTTGGAAAGCAGATGTCCAGAATTCAGCGGTTCTGGTGAACACAGGACGTGTCATCACACGATGAGTACATGCTGCTGCTCTTACAACATTCTCTCGAGCGGCAGCTGAAACAGCCGTATTTTATCATCCGGCCGGCGGATGGCGCCGTTGGCTTCGGTGAGTTCCTGAATGAATTTCGTGAGCAGCTGCTCCTGGTCAAAAGCAATCATCAGGACCGAGTTGATTTCGGGAAAGCTCCGGGTCCCGAGGTGCGGCTCGGTCCCGTGTCCCTTCCCTGTTACGTGCTCCCACCGAGTGTAGAAATCAATACCGTTCCGTGTCAGGATTTCCATTACCCGGGACGTAAAGGCTTCGTTGCACACAACGATTGCAATTTTCATCAGGGATATCTCCATACCTTATGATTCAACGACTTCCTCCGGCTTCACTTTCGGTCGGTGCTCCCTTGCCGGTCGTTTTTTCAGGAGTGCGACCAGACGGGCAACAAGGCGTGGGACAAATGCAAACACCTTCCGGAATGAGAAATCATCAAGGATCGAGTAAACCACCGGGACGATAAAGAGGGTCAGCAGGGTAGAGGTGATTAGGCCTCCGATGACGGCCTGCCCCATGGGAGAACGGAATTCGCTTCCTTCACCCAGCGCCAGTGCCAGCGGAGCCATGCCAAAGATCATGGCGAACGTGGTCATGAGAATCGGCCGGAGCCTGGTGGCTCCCGCCCGCACAAGCGCGTCGCTCCGCTCGTGTCCGCGGTCGCGCAGCACGTTGGCATAGTCCACGAGCAGGATGCCGTTCTTCGTCACCAGTCCCATCAACATGATGATGCCGATCATCGATATCACCGAGAGCGAGCTTTTGAATACCAGCAAGGCGATGATTGCCCCGATCAGGGACATGGGGAGGGCCAGCATGATGGCAAAGGGGTACTTGAAGCTCTCGAATTGTGCGGCCAGGACGATGTAGACGAACACAATGGCGAGTCCCAGCGACAGAAAGATGTTGCCGAAAGATTCTGCCTGCATTTCTCCCTGCCCCGTAACTCCCACCGAATAGCCCGGTGGGATATCCAGCGCGCCGGTTCTCGCTTGGATTTCTCCAAGGACCTGGACGAGGAGGTGCCCTGAAAGGTTTGCATCGATCCTGATCTCGCGCTGTCGGTCAAAGCGGTTGATCCTGGAGGGCCCGGAGCCCTGCCGGATCTCGGCGACAGCGTTGATGGGGATCAGCAGCTTCTGGTTCCCCGGAAGGTTCTTGGTGCTCTTGATCGTGAGATTGTTGATGTCCTCCAATGATGTACGGTCTTCCTTCCGGAGGCGCACACGGACATCGTATTGCTCCTCTCCCTCCTGATACTGCGTGGCCACGTAGCCGTCCACCATCGCGCGTACCGTCGTGGCAATCAGACCCACGTTAATGCCGAGATCCGACGCTTTGTCCCGGTCGATGCGAATGCGGACCTCCGGTTTCGAAGTCTCCAGGCTGTTCTCGACGTCGACTGCGCCGGGAGTGCTCCGCACGATCTCTTCGACACGGTCAGCGATCTGCTGCAACTGGGCCATTTTTTCGCCACGGACGCTCATGATGACTGGCTTCTGGTTTCCTCCGACCCCTCCTTGCGTCGCGAAGCTGAGGTTGGCGCCGGGCAGGTCTTTGAGCTCTGCGCGAACCTCATCCATGATCTGGAAGACCCCTCTCTTGCGCTCCCGCTTGCCCGTGAGTTTCACCAGGATGCTCGCACGTGTCACCGGGTCATTTCCGGCGCCGATCGTCGTGAGGGTTGTTATGACCTCATGATGATGCTTCAACGTCTCCTCGATCGTGGAACAGATCACTCCCGTCTCTTCAAGGGAGCTTCCGGGAGCGGCGTTGATCGTCATCGTGAACTCGTTATTGTCACTTTCCGGAAAGAACGACCCGCCAAGGAAACGCATCAAGAAAAAGCTGGAAAAGAACACCGCCAGAGAGCCGAATATCACGGTCTTGCGATGACGCAGGGACCAGGTAATAGCCCGCTGGTACCCCGTGCTCATCACTACAAACGCATGGTTGAAATAGTAAAGTCCCTTTCGCCAGAAGTTGCCTTCGTTCGTGAGCTCCTCGTCCTCTTTTTTCAACCATCGGGAGGCAAGCATCGGGGTCAGCGTGAAGGCAACGAAGAGCGACACCAGCACGGAAGCGGATACGGTGATGCCGAACTGGTAGAAGAACCGGCCCACAATGCCAGGCATGAACGCGACGGGGACGAAGACGGCGACGATCGTGAATGTCGTCGCCATGACTGCAAGGCCGATCTCGCTCGTGGCTGCCTTTGCTGCTTCGAACGCCGTCTCTCCGGCGTCCATGTGTCGGTAAATGTTTTCGATCACGACGATGGCGTCGTCGATCAGGAGGCCGACCGCAAGCGAAAGGGCCATAAGGGACATCACGTTCAGCGTGAAGTTCAACGCGTACATGATGATGAAGCTGGCAATGATGGATGTCGGCAACGCGAGTGCGCTGATGATCGTCGGGCGAACGTTGGCCAGGAAGAGATACACGACGACGACAGCCAGCAGACCGCCGTACATGATGTCAAAGAGCACATCGTTCACCGAGTCACGGATAAACGTGCTGTTGTCCCGCGCCACCACGAGGCGAAGATCAGGGGGAAGATCCTTGACGACACGGTCAACCTGTTTTTTGATCGCATCGGCGACCCGGACGGTGTTGCTGCCCGATTGGCGTCGGATATTCAGGCCCGCGGCACGCTCCCTGTCCAACCGCGTCAGGCTCACCCGCTCTTTGATCCCGTCAATCACATTTGCCACCTCGGCGAGGCGTACAACCTTTCCGCCCGGCGTGGCAACGACGACCTTTTTGAAATCATCGATATTGGTGTATTTTCCCATCGTGCGGAGCAAAAGCTGACGTGGCCCCTGGATCAGGTTCCCTGCTGGAATCTCCACGTTGGCCGCACCCACGCTCTGAATTACATCTTGCACGGAAAGGCCATAGGCTTGCAGCCGCGCCCCATCCACCTCAACCTGAATCTCCCGCTCGGCGCCTCCGACCAGGTCCACCGCGCCTACGCCCGGGACGTTTTCGAGCCGTTTCTTGATCACGTCCTTGGTGTACGTCGTAATCTCCTTCTCCGACCGGTCGCCCGCAACGGTGACCGTGATGATGGGCTGACTCGCGGGGTCGAAGCGCTGGATGACCGGATCCTTGATGTCCGTGGGGAGGTTCGCACGGATCGCCGCGATCTTTTCCCGTACTTCCTGGGCTGCCTGCCGCCCATCCACTTCCAGCTTGAATTGAACGATGACCAGCGAAACCCCTTCCTGGGAGATCGATTGGATGTGATCGACCCCCGCAATCGGGTTGACCGCATCTTCAATCTTCTTGGTAACCTCTGTCTCAATCTGCTCCGGACCGGCGCCGGGGAGAACTGTCGTTGCGGTCACGAAAGGGAAATCAACATCCGGGAACTGGTCAATGTTCAGCTTGGCGTACGAGAAGAGCCCCAGCACGATGAGCGCGAAAACCATCATGGTCGCGAAGACGGGTCGATCGATTGAAACATTGGCTAGTTTCATTTGCTCACCACCTTGACGTAGCTGCTGTCTTTCAAGTTATTCGTTCCGACCGTCGCAACAGTGTCTCCAGGGGAGAGGCCACGGACGATTTCGGTGTTGTCACCGTCGGTAATACCGACCTCGACTTTCTGCTGGAACGACTGTCCGCCGCGGACCAGGAATACACGGTCGATGACACCGTCGCTCTGGACAGCTGCGGCCGGGATAACGAGCGCCTTCTCTCTGGGGGAAAGTTGGACGCCTGCTTTGCAGAACATCCCCGGCTTGAACCAGGCGTCAGGGGTGTTCGGGAAGAGGGCCTTCACCTCAAACGATCGTGAGCCCACATCAGCCGATTTCGACAGCTGAATAATGCGACCCTGGCGTGTCACATCCGGCCGTGTCTCCGAAAACACCATCACCTGCTGGCCGATCGCCATGCTGGCCACGTCGGTCTCGTTGATGCTGAAGATCACTTTCATGGTGCCGACACGGGCGATGGTCACCAGAATGGCCCCCGGTGTCGTCAGGTCGCCCACATTGACGTTCACGGCCGTCACGAGCCCGGAAATCGGACACGCGAGTTGGACGGTGCTCCGGGCGGCATCAAAATTCGCCTTTGCGACGTCAAATGCGGTCTGGGCGCCGTCCAGTGTCTGGAGCGAGACTGCACCTTCATCGTACAGGGATTTCATCCGTTGTAACGTCTTTTCGCTGTTCCTGTAGTTGGCCTCAGCCTGGTAATACTGGGAGGAAACTCCGCTCTTGTCCAGGCCGATCGCGATATGCCGGGCCTCGACCACTTGCCCCACGCGGGCGTTGACGCTTGTAACGCGTTCAGAGATCTTGGCGACGATATTCGCCTGTTCCTCTCCCTCGAGCGTTCCCGAATACGTTTTGGTCACGGTCATGTTTTTCTGACCGGCCACGGCGACCTCCACCGGCACGATGCGGGCAGACTGCTTTTCCTGCCCCGGACCCTCCCGTTGGTCTTTGTTGCCCGCGCCGCACCCCGTGAGACCGAATACGATGACGGCGAGAGCGCCCACAATCACTGCATGGTTGAAGGATGTACTCATGATGTTCAAGGCTGGTCTGCCTCCTCTGTTGAAATGCATGATGGCGTACTCCGGTGTCATGACGGGGTGCCGACGGCGAATTGCCATTCGGCCTGGGCAACGAGATAATCATAGATGGCCTGAGCGTAGTTCGTCCGGGCCCGCGTCATGGCGACCTGCGTGTCCAACAGTTCGAGCTGAGTTCCCACGCCGCTTTTGTAGCGAGTCTGGGCGATGCGCACGGCTTTTTCGGCCTGCTGGATGTTCATTTCCTGTCCTGCGATCCGCTTCTTGGCTTCCGCCATCTTCAATTGAGCAGCCTGGATCTGGATCTTCATGCCCTCTTCTGCCTTGAGCCGCGCATAATGGATCTTCATTTTGTCGACCGAAGCCTGTTCCACGCGAGCGCTCGTCCGGAGTCCGTCGAACACCGACCACTGAATGGAAATCCCCACGCTCAGCATCTTCGCCCAGAAATAGTTGCTGAACTTGAATGTATTGGTCTGGGTCATCCATTGGTAATTTCCCACAAGTCCGAGCGTTGGCCAATAGTTGGCCTTTTCAATGGAGATGTTCTCGTCCAGCATTGTCTCCTGGAGTGCAAGCTGGGCAAGCAAGGGATTTGCGGCCATCGCGTTTGTCTGCGCTTCGCGAATGGTTGTGCTGTCGATTTCCTCGAATGCGAAGGTGCCTTCGATCCGCATATTTGTTTCCAGCGGAACTGAGAGCAGGCTTTTCAAAGCGTTCCCCGCAAGAAGCAGGCTGTTCTCAGCCGAAGTCAATAGCGGTTCGGTATTTGCGAGCTGCACCTCGGCGCGCAGGAGGTCGAATTCCGCTGCAGTACCATGTCGGTACTGGGATTGGACGTTCTCGAGATTCGCTTTGACCACGTCAAGCCCTTGGCGGTTTGCTTCCACAAGTTTTTGCATGAGCAGTACATTGTAGAAAGCCTTCTTTACCTGCAGCGCGACATCTTCCCGGGTGCCCCGATATCCTTGCTCCGAGTAGTCATGATATGCCTCGGCTATGTTCATCGCCGCACCAAGTTTCTTGCTGAACAGAACCTGAGAGATCTGAGCGGTCCCAATATAGGCGTTGTCTGATCCGATTTCGAGCGCTTGCTCCCTATCGGTGGGATTGATCATGGAGTTGGGAGGAAGGAACAGAACCTGTTTCAGGAAGTACCTGGAGTACGACCCGTTCAACCAGAACTGCGGAAAAGCTCCCGAGCGAGCCTCGCCCACTTGTGCGTCCGCTTTGTGGCGCTCCTGCTCGGCGATGAGGACGTCGCGGTTCTGCTCGAGCGCCATGGAGATCGCCTTGTCCAGCGTGACGACCAGAAGTTCAGCCTGGTCCGGGTCTTCCCCTCGTGCCATCAGTGGAAAGAGGAGTAAGAAGATACGTAGTCCGTGACGAGCGTTCTTCATCATTGGTTTTGACCTCGTTGTTGTACACCTTCAAAAAAGAAATCTACGAGAGACTGCGCCAAAGCATCGACATCCATGGGGCCACGCCAAAAGAGCTCCCGGAATGGCTGCACGGCATGGAGGCGCAGAAGATTGTCGAACATGGCAGCAAGATGGACGGCATCGAATGCCTTAATCTTGCCGGCATTGATATCCTTCGTAAGGGGGATGGCAAGGACCTCCCAGGTTTTGTGCAAGCGATCTTTGAGATCGGTAGCCCGCGGGCTTTGTTCCAGGAAATTCAATTGCACCACTTCGCGCACGATCATATGGAAAAGATCGGCGTTCTTTTCGGAATAGGAGAGGATAGCCTTTGCGTATGCAGTCAGTTTCTCGCGCGTGGTCCCGGGAAGTGCAATTGAAGACTCTGCGACCTCCAGGGAGAGATCCAGGAGTCTGCTCAGGATGCCGCAAAAAAGGTCTTCCTTGCTCGAAAAGTAGTTATAGATGGTGCCCTTTCCAAACTGGGCATGGTGGGCAATTTCTTCCAGCGTTGTATTATAGTATCCTTTTCGGGCAAAAAGTTCACGCGCGGACTGCAGGATCTCTTCTTCGTGCTGCCGTCTCTCTCGTTCCTTGCGTGAGTGCTGGTCTAGCGCTGGGGGGGAAATCATCTTGAAATGCTCTCCGGAAAAATGACCATGTAGTCAAATAATGACTGATGGGTCATAATCTAGTGAATGGATAGGCTAAAGTCAAATCTCGGAGGAGTTGCTTCAGGCCATGCCCCATGATCGAGGCGTGAATCTTTGTTCCTCTTTCCTAAGGTGGGTGTTAGGTCAAAAGACTCAGGGCTCGCGTCGAAATGGATTTTTCGCTATATTTATGGGTGAGTAAAACTTCACGGGTACATTCAGAATGAAGACACATTTGGTCCTTCTCGGACTCATCCTTGGGACAGCGTATTCGGTCGCTGGAGATGACAGCGCCAAACGGCCGCTGGATGTCGTTCCTTCCGTCGACCTCAACCGGTACGCTGGCACCTGGTATGAAATTGCCAGGCTGCCAAACAGCTTCCAGAAAAAGTGCACCGGGGGTGTCACAGCCAACTATGCCTTGCTCGACGACGGCACCGTCAACGTCGTCAATCGATGCCGCAAGGAGAATGGCGAGATGACCGAGGCCGAAGGAAAAGCAAGGAGGAAGAGCGAAGATGAGCCGAACTCCAAGCTGGAAGTCCGCTTCGCTCCCGCATGGCTATCCTTCCTTCCTTTTGTATGGGGGGATTACTGGATTATTGACCTTGCTGAGGATTACAGTTACGCTGTCATAGGTGAGCCCAGCCGCGAATACCTCTGGATCTTGTCGCGAACACCGAAGATTGATGATACCATCTATGAAAAGATCTTGGAGAGAATAAGAGAAAAGGGATACGATACAGCTTCCCTCGTAAAAACGAAGCAGGGCTTGTGACAAGAGGAACACAGAGACCGCAGAGAACACGAAGAGCCGCAGAGGGGTTTTCCAGGCAAAGGGAATCCACAAAGAGCTCACAAGACGCAAAAGAATGGGAAAGTATTTATTTTCACTCTTACTTGTGCGGGTTTTCTGCTTCCTGATTTCCCGTACCAGGTAACTTCCTCTGTGGCCCTCTGAATCCTTCGAGTTCTTCTGTGTTTCTCTGGTTCGTTGCTCTCCCTTTTCCGGGAACCGCTTGACTCTCCTTCCCACAATGCGTAGCTTTTATTCTGCCGGTCGGGTAGTCGGGGGGGGGAGAGCAGGGGGATCCGGTTGCTGCGATTTACCAACCATCCGTTCCTGGAGCATCTCATGAGCCGTTTCTTACTAATCCTCATTGCATTACTCTGCTTTGCGTTTCCTCTTTCGGCACAGACTCCCGACTCGACCCTTCTTACGGTCGACCGTATTTTTGCTTCAGCCGAATTCCATGGTGGCCGCGGGTTCGGTCAATCACGATGGATTGACGAGGGGCTGGGATACACTACCCTCGAGCCGGCCGCGGGGAAAAAGGGGCGGGATATTGTACGCTTCGACACGAAGAGTGGAAAGCGTGAGGTTCTCATCCGTGGCGAGAAGATGGTTCCAGCCGGTTCAAGCTCGCAGTTGGGGATTGAGGATTACCTATGGTCCCCTGACAAGAAAAGACTCCTGATCTTCGCAAATTCCCGGCGTGTATGGCGCAGAAACACGCGGGGGGACTACTGGGTCCTGACGCTTGCTGACAGCAGCTTGAAAAAGCTTGGGGGCGACGCTGAGCCTTCCACGCTCATGTTTGCCAAGTTTTCTCCCGATGGAAATCGGGTGGCGTATGTGCGCGGCAACAATATTGATGTTGAAGACCTGATGACCGGAAGCATTACACAGCTTACCCACGACGGGTCGCGAACGGTCATTAACGGGACGTTCGATTGGGTCTACGAAGAGGAATTTGATCTGCGGGATGGGTTCCGTTGGAGTCCGGATGGCTCCCGCCTCGCATACTGGCAGCTCGATGCGAGCGGGGTGCGTGACTTCCTCCTGATCAACGACACGGACTCGCTCTATTCATTCGTCATTCCGGTGCAATACCCCAAAGTTGGAACGACGCTCTCATCATGCAAGGTCGGCGTTGTGAGTGCCACCGGAGGACCCACGGTCTGGTTCCAACCCGCCGGGGATCCCCGCAATAATTATATCCCGAGAATGGACTGGGCTGGTACATCCGATGAAGTTGCCTTTCAATACATGAACCGGCTCCAGAACACCGATCAGGTCATGCTGGGCAACGTACGCACGGGCGCTCTTCGCACGGCCCTGACGGAACGCGACAGTGCGTGGGTCGACGTGGTGAGTGACCTGTACTGGGTGAACAGGGGAAAGAATTTCACCTGGTTGAGCGAGAGCGACGGCTGGCGGCACCTTTTCCTGTACAGCCGCGACGGCACCAGTCGCCGTCTCCTGACACCGGGCGAATACGACGTGATCGATATCGTCCGTCTTGACACAACCCGCGGCTGGGTGTACTTCTCCGCATCGCCGGAGAACCCCACGCAGCGCTATCTCTACCGCGTCAGGCTGGATGGAAAGGGGAAACTTGAGCGGGTCACGCCTGATGGTCAACCCGGGAGCCACAGCTATGACATATCGCCTGACGGCCGGTGGGCCTTCCACACGTATTCCCGCTTTGGCGTTCCGTCAATTACTGAGCTGGTCGACCTGCCCGATCACGAGGTGCAGCGGATGCTTTCCGACGGTGCAAGGGTCCGTACGGCCCTTGCCCGTCTGAAGAGGGGTGCGTCCTCGTTCTTCCGCGTGGATATCGGAAACGGGATACAGCTGGACGGATGGAAGATGCTCCCTCCCGACTTTGATTCGACAAAACGGTACCCTGTCTTCGTCACCATTTATGGAGAGCCGGCCGGGCAGACGGTGGTCGACCGTTTCGGAGGATCGGACTACCTCTGGCACCTGATGTTGACACAGAAGGGATATATTGTGATGAGCATCGATAATCGTGGGACGCCGTCTCCGCGCGGACGGGAGTGGCGGAAATGTATCTACCGCCAGATAGGAATCCTTGCCTCGGAAGACCAGGCAGCGGCCATGCGTCAGATCATCCGCTGGCCTTTCGTGGATTCCTCCCGCATCGGCATCTGGGGGTGGAGCGGCGGGGGGTCGATGACGCTCAACATGCTCTTCCGGTATCCCGGGCTGTACAATACCGGCATGGCCGTCGCCCCGGTTCCCGACCAGCTGCTGTATGATGCCGTCTACCAGGAACGATACATGGGGCTCCCGGACGACAACGCCGAGGGATACAAGCAGGGGTCGCCCGTCACGCATGCCGCCAATCTGAAGGGAAATCTCCTGCTGGTCCATGGCACCGGAGACGACAATGTCCACTATCAGGGATCCGAGAGGCTTATCAATGCACTTATCAAAGCGAACAAGCAGTTCACGATGATGGCATATCCAAACCGGTCACACGGGATTTATGAAGGTGAGAACACAACGAGGCATCTGTTCGAACTCCTGACCAGCTACCTGACGGATCATCTCCCTCCCGGACCGCTTCCGCAATGAGGGGACAATCCATGAAACCAAAGATTCGAACGAGCGCCATTATTGTTGGGGCAATCGTCATTGTGATTCTGGCAGCCAGCCCGCGGCTTCGGCGGCTCCTCCCCGGTGTGGATGCCGGGAGAGTCGCGACTGAGCGTGACGTCCGCCTGCCGGTTTCGGCCATCGTCCTCAAGCCCGAAATCCTGATCAATAAGGTGCTGGCCACCGGAACCGTGCTCGCGAGGGAAGAAGTGGAACTCCGAAGCGAAGCCGTGGGGAAGATCGATAGGATTTTTTTCTCGGAGGGGAGCAGGGTCAAGAAGGGTGCTCTGTTGGTGAAGATCAACGACTCGGAGCTTCGGGCGTTGAGGATCAAGGCGGAATCCCAGCGCCAGCTCGCACAGGAGAAAGAGCGGAGACGGAAACAGCTTTACGAAAAACAAGGGATCAGTCCCGAAGACTACGAGAGCGCGTTGAGCGAGCTGAACGGGATCAACGCGCAGCTCCAGCTCATTGATGCGCAGATTGAAAAAACCGAGTTGAAAGCCCCTTTCGACGGTATCATCGGCCTCAGATATGTCAGTGAAGGGAGTTATGTAGATCCGACGATCAGGATCGCGAATCTTCAGGATATGCAAAGCGTCAAGTTGGACTTTGCCGTGCCCGAAAAGTACGTCTCGAGTGTACGGAAAGGACAATCGGTGTTCTTCCGGGTCTCGGGGAGAAATGAGCGGTTCGAGGGAACGATCCTTGCCGTGGAGCCGAAGATCGACCCGGTCACAAGGAATGTCCTGCTCCGGGCGATCAGCTCGAACGCTGAGGGGCGGATCATGCCAGGCGCATTTGCCGAGGTAGAACTGGTGCTGGAGCAGGTGGAAGGAGCTGTGCTGGTGCCGACGCAGGCGCTGGTGCCCGATCTTGAGGGGCAAAAAGTGTATGTCTGCCGAGGTGGCATCGCGCAGGAGGTGCGTGTACAAATCGGGCTGCGAACCGAGAACAAAGTACAGGTGACACAGGGGCTGGCTCCCGGGGACACGCTGCTGACCACGGGATTGCTGCAGGTCGTGGGCGGAGCCCCGTTGAAGCTGGTGGAGGTGCAGTAATCCATGAGTCTTTCAGCCACTTCGATCAATCGTCCTGTGCTTGCCATTGTGATGTCGCTCGGTGTGGTGCTCTTCGGCGTCATCGGGTTTACGTACCTGGGTGTACGGGAATATCCGAGTGTCGATCCTCCCATCATTACGGTCTCGGCGACGTATACGGGGGCGAACGCCGACGTGATGGAATCGCGGATCACCGAGCCGCTGGAAGAATCCATCAGCGGCATCGAAGGAATTCGCACCATCAAATCGGTGAGCGCTGACGGGCGGACGTCCATCACCGTCGAGTTTGAACTCGGCCTGGACATGGAGACGGCGGCGAACGATGTCCGCGATAAGGTCTCGCGGGCCATGCGCTTGCTCCCTCCCGATGCCGACAACCCCACCGTCACGAAAGCGGACGCGGATGCGGTTCCCATCGTCAATCTCAACATCAAGAGCGACAAGCGGAATCTTCTCCAGCTGACCGAGATTGCTACCAATATCTTCAAGGAGCGCCTGCAGACGATTCAAGGCGTGAGCGAGGTGATGATCTGGGGCGCGAAACAGTACTCCATGCGCATCTGGATGGATCCTGCCCGGCTTGCTTCGTGTGGACTGACCCCGCTGGACGTCCGCAACGCCGTGCAGCGGCAAAACGTGGAGTTGCCCTCCGGCCGCATCGAGGGGGAATCCACGGAGCTGACCGTGCGCACGATGAGCAGGCTCACGACGCCCGAAGAGTTCAACAATTTGATCATCCGGGAGGTACAGGGACGCGTCGTCAAGCTGCGGGACATCGGGTCCGCGGAGCTTGGGCCGGAGAATCTCCGGAGCATCATGAAGCGTGATGCGATTCCGATGGTGGGAATCGTGCTGATCCCCCGCTCGGGTGCGAATTATGTGTCCATCGTCGATGAGTTCTATCGCCGCCTTGAGGAGATCAAGCGCGACCTTCCGCCTGACATCACTTTTGGTATTGGCTTTGACTCATCCCGGTATATCAGGCGCTCCATTGCGGAAGTGGCCGAGACCGTCGGGATTGCCTTCATACTGGTCTTTCTGGTGATCTACGTCTTCCTGCGCGATCTGCGTACCACCATTATCCCGATGATCGCGGTTCCGGTCTCGCTGATCGGAGCGTTCTTCATCATGTATTTGATGGACTACTCCATCAATGTCCTCACCCTCCTGGCGATCGTGCTTGCCATCGGTCTTGTCGTGGATGATGCAATCGTGATGCTGGAGAACATCTTTGCAAAGGTGGAAAGCGGAATGCCGGCAAGGAGCGCCGGCGTGCGCGGCTCCGCGGAGGTCTATTTTGCGATCATCGCCACCACCGTGGCCCTGGCGGCAGTTTTTCTGCCCGTGATATTTCTGAGAGGCATCACAGGACGGTTGTTCCGGGAATTCGGCATCGTCCTGGCAGGTTCGGTCCTGATCTCGGCGTTCGTGTCGCTCACGCTTACACCGATGATGTCGACGCGCATTCTCCAATGGAGGCATGAACACAGCCGGTTCTACAAGGCTACGGAGAAATACTTCGCGGCCCTGCTTGCCGGGTACCGGTCGTCGCTCCATGCCTTCCTGGCAAAGCGGGGGCGCGCGTTCCTGATCATGGCGGCTGCAGTGGCGGTGAGCGTGGCGCTCTGGTTCATGCTTTCTACGGAGCTGGCTCCTCTTGAGGATCGGAGCAGCTTGCGGCTGAACGCGGTCGCACAGGAGGGGGTGACATTCGAGTATATGAGCGCCTACATGGATACCCTGACGTCAATGGTCCAGAGGGCTGTGCCGGAGAGTGAGGCCATCATTACCATGACATCTCCCGGTTCCGGTACGGGCGGGGCGAATTCGGGGCGCATCAATCTCATCCTGAAAGATCCGGGCCAGCGGACGCGTTCACAACAACAGATTGCGGAACAACTCGCGCCCCTGACGCGCCGGCTCACGGCTGCGCGGACGTTCGTGATCCAGGACCAGTCCATCGGCTCTCGCGGAAGCGCGCTTCCCGTGCAGTTCGTCATCCTTGCGCCCAACTTCGAGAAGCTCCGGGAAGAGGTCCCGCGGTTCCTGGCGGAAGCCCAGAAGAATCCGGTTTTTCAGTATGTGGACGTGGACCTGAAGTTCAACAAACCGGAACTCCGTGTGGAAATCAACCGGGAACGGGCGCTCGCACTCGGAGTGACCGCCATGGACATTGCACAGACGTTGCAGCTGTCGTACAGCGGGCAGCGGCTTGATTACTTTGTCATGAACGGAAAGCAATACCAGGTGATCGGGCAAATGACCCGGGAAAACCGGGACCAGCCCCTGGACCTCAAGTCACTCTCCGTCCGCAACAGCAGCGGTCAGCTGATACAGCTGGATAACCTGGTCACCCTGACGGAGCAAAACAGCCCTCCGGCCCTCTACCGGTTCAACAGACAGATCTCTGCGACGATTTCGGCAGGCCTTGCGAAAGGATACACGCTGGGGGATGGCATTGCGGTCATGAGGGAGATCGGTAAAAGAACCCTCGACGAAACGTTCACGACCGCACTTGACGGTGCCTCGAAAGACTACGAGGAAAGTTCTTCGAGCCTTGCGTTTGCATTCGCGCTTGCCCTGATTCTGATCTATCTGGTACTCGCCGCCCAGTTTGAGAGCTTCAGAGATCCCTTCATCATCATGTTCACGGTCCCACTGGCGGTGGCTGGCGCGCTGTTCTCTCTCTGGTACTTCAACCAAACGGTCAATATCTTCAGCGAAATCGGTTTGATCATGCTCATCGGGCTTGTCACCAAAAACGGCATTCTGATTGTCGAGTTCGCGAACCAGCGCAAGGCAGCCGGGCTGCGGCTGATGGAGGCTATTGAGGATGCGGCGGTTTCGCGACTCCGCCCGATCCTGATGACTGCGCTTTCTACAATCCTCGGGACGCTTCCGGTCGCGCTTGCTCTCGGCGCAGGCTCGGAGAGCCGGGTGTCCATGGGAATCGCAGTGGTGGGCGGCCTCATACTTGCGACGGGGTTGACGCTCTATGTGGTCCCTGCTGTCTACTCGTACGTCTCGAAGGAGGGAAAGACCGTGTCCAACGTTGCGGATGCCCTGGGGCGGACTGCAGACCAACAGACGGCGGTTCCTGAAGAAGTCTGAGATCTCAGGGCACCCGGGAGGCGGGAGGAAGGACCCCCAGGCTGATCAGCTCGCGGCTTAGCGTGTGAATGATATTCCTGGTCAACGTCGTGTCGTGAGGATTGACGTGGTGCGATGGAAGCCAGATGATCCGTTTCGGCTCCCCGGCGGCCGTGAAGAGCATCTCGGTGTTCCTCCGGGGAACCTGTTCGTCCTGTTCTCCATTGATCATGATGAGCGGAGTTGGGGAGACGCTGTGAATGGAACGGAGCGGTTCGAGCGGACGGAGCAGGAGACCTGAGAGAACGCCGATACAGTCACTGAAGAGCGCCCCCTCATAGCGGCGGACGTTGTGCCGAATCATGGATTGGAGATCGCCGCCGCCGTAGACGATGGCGGCTGCCGCAAAACGGCGATCGCGGCTGGCAAGAATCGGTACGTACGGAGCGCCAAAGCTATACCCGAGCAACACCACCTTTCCGGTGTCAACATCCTCCCTGGTCCAGAGATAGTCTGTGGCAAGCTCCACGGATGGCACCATGTCAAATATCGCCTGCCGGATTGTGGGAAGGTCGGCGAGCGCTTCCAGAACCGTGTAGGATTCGCGGGGGGTATACGGATAGTCGGGGGCGATGATAATGACATCCTTCACTCCGAGGGCGTAGTCAATGGCATACTTGCCCGTAGCTTTACCCCCGAGGAGAATGAAGGCGGGGTAGCGGACGCCCCGGCCGGGAGGAACCAGGAGGCCACACTCGGATGCAAGCCCGGTATTACCTTGCAGCCTTAACCAGTACCTTCTTTCTTCTCCGCTCCAGCCTGCAGGTTCCAGCGAGGAGAAAACGAGTTTTCCTTTCCTGGACGAAAATTCCGCATCATAGTCCTTGAAGGAGAAATAGGCCAGCGTCAGCGCAAGGAGAAAGAGAATCAGCGCGAGAGGGAGAAGGAACCATTTCGCGAAACGGCGTGCCATGGTCGAGCTTAGGGAAAGAAGATGAGAAATTCAACTGAACTTGCAATTGTGGTTTTCCCTTTCTTTATTGACTGGGAGTGAAGCTATAGGACTTGAAGAGGGTGTGGGAGAGTGTGCATGCAGAGTGAGTGGGGTATTCTTATAGCGAGTGCCGACGTTGCGACCCGCAACCTCCTCAAAGAATTCCTAGCGGTCAAAGGTCGTCGGGTGTTGGAGGCCTCCTCCGGACAGGAGTGTCTCCGGGTAGCCAGAGACGAACACCCCGATCTCATCCTTCTTGATACAGCTCTCCCCGGCAGCAATACTTCGACGCTGCGCGAAACACTTCAGACTGATCCTTCCTCGCACCAAAATGTAAATGTCGTTCTTTTCTCCGGCAACGGGAGCGATATGGTGCGTTCCAGCGGGCTCGCAGGGGGATTCCCTCCCCGGTCGCTCTCTTCACCGGAGCTGTTTTGCGTCATCACGCTTGACGATCGGTTTTTTCAGGTCAGTTCGGCGTGGGAGCATGTGCTCGGCCACAGCGCTGCGGAACTCGTACGGCGTCCGCTGATTGAATTTACCCACCCGGACGATCGACCATTGGTCCAGGAGCATTTTCGTAAGCTCGCGGAAAGCGCCCCCGTCACATCATTCGAGTGTCGCTTTCGCTGCAAGGATGGCAGCTACCGGTGGCTTTCCTGGACCGCTGTTGCCCCTCCCGTTGCACACCTCATCTATGCCGTTGCCCACGACCTTTCCGATCTCCACCGGGACCAGAAGCAGCTTCGGACGCTGTCTCGGGTGGTGGAGCAGAGCCCCGTCTCGGTCATGATCACCGATGCCCGGGGAGCTATTGAATATGTGAACCCGAAATTCAAGGAGGTCAGCGGGTTCGCCCTGGAAGAGGTTGTCGGGAAAACCCCGCGCGTGATGAGCTCCGGCAAACAGAGCGAAGCGGTTTACGAAAAGCTCTGGAAGACCATCACCGCCGGAGAGGTCTGGCGGGGAGCTCTCCAGAACCGGAAGAAGAATGGCCAGATTGTCTGGGAACTTGAGACCATAGCCCCCGTTCGCGATTCGGACGGAACCATTACACACTTTGTCTCCATCAAAGAGGATCTGACCGAGCGCCGCTCCGCGGAGGAAAAAATCCGGAGCCAGTCTGCGCTCCTCGATGACGCCACGGAGGCGATCCTGATCTACGACCTTAATCGCACGGTCCTTTACTGGAACAAGGGGGCAGAGAACACTTATGGATGGAGCAGTGAGGAGGCCGTAGGCAGTGATGTGGCCGGTCTTATTCATCCCGATGATAAGCAGTGGACTCGGGCGATGGAAATGCTGCTGCATGATGGCGAGTGGCGGGGAGAACTCAATCAGCGCACGAAAGACGGGCGGCCGATTGTCGTGGAGTGCCGGTGGGCGATTGCCCGGGACGATTCTGGCGAGCCCTACTCTGTCCTGGCGATCAACACGGACATCACAGAGAAAAAGAAGCTCGAGGCGCAATCCTTGCGCGCCCAGCGCATGGAGAGCATCGGCACGCTTGCCGGCGGTATCGCCCATGACCTGAACAACATCCTTGGCCCGATCCTTCTCTCCATCGATTATCTGCGCGAGAAGAGTTCTGACGATCAGTCACAACGAGTGCTGAACGCGCTGGAAACGAGCGCCAACCGGGGAGCGGACCTCGTCCGCCAGGTGCTCATGTTCGCCCGCGGGGTCGAAGGGGAGCATATTGTGCTTCAGCCTGCGCATCTTATCAAGGACGTCGTCAAGATCCTGATCGAGACATTCCCCAAGATGCTGAAGATCACATCCGACCTGCCGAAAGATCTCTGGACCGTCTCCGGGGATCCGACACAGCTCCACCAGGTGCTCATGAATCTCTGCGTCAACGCCCGGGACGCGATGCCGGACAGCGGCCTCCTCCAGATCACCGCTGAGAATATCACCCTCGATGAACATTATGTTCGCACCAATCTCGAGGCACAAACCGGCCCATATGTTTCAATCTCGGTATCAGATACCGGGACCGGCATTCCGCCGCATGTGCTGCCACGGATCTTCGAGCCGTTCTATACCACCAAGGAAGTGGGGAAAGGAACAGGAATCGGCCTCTCCACAGTACGCGCGATCATCAAAAGCCATGGCGGGTTCATCAGCGTGTACAGCGAGATGGGACGGGGTTCTGCGTTCCGCGTTTATCTTCCCGCCAGCCATCGCGCGCGGCAACAGCCAAAGAGGGCTGAGGTGGAAGAGGTTCCGCATGGAAACGGCGAACTGCTCCTGATTGTCGATGATGAGTTGTCAATCCTCGAAGTCACGAAGACTTCCCTGGAATCGTCCGGCTACCGCGTTCTGACGGCGCAAGACGGCACGGAGGCGCTTGCCGTCTATTCCCAGATGAAGGATGAAATCAAGGTTGTCCTGACCGACATGATGATGCCATATCTCGACGGGGCGGCGACTATACGAGCGCTGCGGAAGATCAATCCCCGCGTGAAGGTGATAGCTGCCACGGGGCTGGAAGTCGGGGGAAAAGTGAACAACATCTCGATTCAGGTGGACGCTTTTCTTCTGAAGCCTTACACCGGCGAAAAACTTCTGCGTACCATCAGAGACGTGCTGGAGAAAGAGACGGTCACATTCTGATAATCTCAAAATGATAACCTCGCGAGGGAGGACTGAATATCCCTCGCTTCACCGCGCTCTTCCAGCATTCGCCATTGGCATAGCGCTTGCGTATATTCATCTAGCCTATTCTCGATTTCAGACGCGGGGTTATGATGAAGAAAGCGCTCTTGATTGCTTTGCTCCTTTCAATATGTCAAATGCGTACTGCCTGGTCCCAGGGGTTTCTCCATGCGTCGGGCTACTACATTCAAGACGGGAACGGCCAGCCGATCATCCTGCGGGGAATCGGTCTGGGAGGCTGGCTTGTGCCGGAAGGATATATGCTCGGGACGAATTCCCCGTACGATTCCCCTACAGGGTTCCTCAACGCAATCGCCTCGGTCGTCGGCGACCAGAAAGCGCTCCAGTTCATGGAACTCTACCGGGCGAGCTATGTGACGCGCCGGGACATCGACAGCATCGGCCGCTGGGGGTTTAATTCCATTCGATTGCCGATGCACTGGAGCCTCCTGAGCCCGGGACAGGGAGTGTACGACGATCACGGGTTTGCAGCCATCGACAGCCTGCTGGGTTGGTGTGAAGCGAATCAAATCTATCTCATTCTTGACCTGCATTGTGCCGTGGGAGGGCAGAACACTGGCAACATCAGCGACTATCAGGGATACCCGTCGCTCTGGGAGAGCGCACAGTACCAACAAAGGACGGCGGAGCTCTGGAAAGAAATAGCCCGGCGATATGCAGACAAGCATTGGATCGGCGGGTACGATCTTCTGAACGAGACGGCTTTTACCTTCCCCAGCGGAGACAATAGGCCGCTGCGTGACCTTTTCGTCAGAATCACAGACAGCATTCGCACGGTCGATCAAAACCATTTGATCTTTGCAGAAGGAAACTGGTATGCCACGGACTTCAGCGGGCTGACCCCCGCGTGGGACGCCAATATGGCCTGGAGCTTTCACAAGTACTGGAACAGCAACGCAGATCCGGGCTCGATCCAGAGCTATCTCAACCTTCGCGGGAATTCCAACCGGCCGCTCTGGATGGGGGAGTCGGGAGAGAACTCGAATCAATGGTTTGCAGATGCGATAGCGATGTTTGAGAAATACAAGATCGGTTGGTCATGGTGGACGTTGAAGAAGATCGAGAGCATCTCCTGTCCGCTTTCAGCGAAGAAATCTCCCACCTACAACGTGCTCCTCAACTACTGGAACAACGGTGGTACCAAACCTTCAGCGACATTCGCTGAAAATGCCTTACTTGAACAGGCGGCGCTCCTTCAAACCGGGCAATGCATCTACCATCCGGACTTCATTGATGCCCTGTTCCGCGTTCCCTTCACGACCGCACGCCAACCATTCGCCGCGAACATCATCCCCGGGATCGTCTACGCAGTCAACTACGACATGGGAAGAGTCGGGCTCGCTTACAATGATGCGGACTATCAGAATACGGGAGGATCGGGGGGAGGGAGTTACAATTCGGGCTGGTCGTACCGGAACGACGGGGTGGACATCGAGGCCTCAACCGATCCTTCGAGCAACGGGTACAATGTTGGCTGGACGGCAGCGGGGGAAAGTATGTCGTATACCGTTCAGGTCCAGACCGGGGGGCTGTACACGATCAAGGTCCGGGTTTCTTCCGGACAATCGGGTGGGACCGCGAAGCTGAGCTGGGATGGCGTTGACTTCACCCCCTCGCTGAGCATCCCGGGAACCGGCGGCTGGCAAGCATGGACGACCTTGATGCTGGGTAATTATCAGCTTGCCGGGGGCATGCATGACCTCCAATTTTCGTTCGTCACCGGAGGGTACAATGTGAACCGCATGGAATTCAGCCTCGTGGCAGCCGATATTGCGGAAGATCATGAGGATGTTCCCCGTGTGTTTGCTTTGGAACAGAATTATCCGAACCCGTTCAATCCAAAAACAGGTATTAGGTTTCAGGTGCCAGGTGTTAGTGATGTAAAGCTCAGTGTGTATGACCTCTTGGGCAGAGAGGTGGCAGTGCTGGTCAACGAGAGAAAACCAGCCGGGACATACACTGTGCAGTTTGACGCGTCAGGCCTGGCAAGCGGTACTTACGTATACCGGATGAAGGCAGGGGAGTTTGTAGAAAGTAAGAAGATGAATCTGGTGAAATAGCACCACCTGCCCCGGGCAAGATAAACGCAGATTGAAGAGTCACATTCAGTCAGTTGAGGAGAAAAGTCTTGATGAATGGGACAGTGGCAGAGAAGAGGTAATCGGCATTCTTCTTCTTTGCGAAACCGTGTCCCTCATCATTTGCCATCAGGAACCAAACCGGAACCTTGCTCCTCGTGAGCGTTGTGAGCATCTGTTGAGCCTCGCTGGCCGGAACGCGGGGGTCGTTCCTTCCTTGGACAATAAACAGCGGTTTGGTGATTTCCTTTGCATTGTTCAATGGGGCGATACCTCCTATAACACCGACAGGAAGGCCTGGGACCAGCTTCCGTGTGTGCGATGCGATGTCGCTGGTAAGATACGTATAACTCCGCCAGGACATATGAAACCTGTGCGGTTCCGCTTTCGGTTGTCAGTACAGTCTTTTTGCCGGTGGAGGCATCGAAGATCCAAAGATATGATTCGTTGATGGAATATTCCTCGCGGGCGAGGATTGTGGTGTCGTCCAGTGAGCAGCGTGATGTCTCCGGTATTGACGTCAAACCGGTGGTTCTGGTACCACTCGCCCCCGCCAACGTCTTTGGAAAAGAGGAAGTAGTCGCTTGTGTGCTCGTTGAAGGAAGCGCCCATCACTCGATCGGGGAAGAAGAGCATAAAACAGGAAGGGGCTAAAAACAAAAATTTCAGCCAGGGAGCTTTTGGGCGTTTCCATCCAGAGGATCCCGTTGGGCCGGAGCCCTCTATGGTGTCAGAGATTTCAGCTTGCGTTAGCGACGCCGCCCCGACGTTCGCGAGCCGCCGCCCGAGCTGCGTCCGCCGCCACTCGAATGCCCGCCATAGGAGGCATGTCCGGCATAGTAGTGATGCGGAGCGCCGTAACCATAGTGTGGCACCACGTACCCGCGGTGATACACCGGAGAATAGTACCCCACGCTTAAGCCAAAGCTCCATGGATACCAATAAGGATAGGCGCCATACCAATACGTGGGGTAATAGGGGACATAATAGTATGGTCTTGCTCCTTGCTCTCGAGGGGCCTCGGCTGTCTTTATCATGGCTTCGATGACCTTGTCACTGACGCCGGAATCTGCCAGCTCCACCACATCCCGCGACCGCAGATGGAAGTACGAATCGGTCGTGCGGATCAAGTGCACGATCACATCATCTCCCACCTTCGCCTTGGACATTGTGATGATATCATGCGATGTCAAGGCAAGTGAGTCTGCTTTGGGACCCTGGTCCCGGTTGTAACTGGTGTCGTCTCCGGTCATACACCCGGAACCGGCAAGAAGGCAGGCCAGGACAAATGCAACGAACATCATCCCTTTCATGTTGCTTCCCTCCTAAGTGTCACTCGTTCATTATTTAACATCACCGCGGGCAAAGTCGTGCCCAGGTGGTAATATTTTCAGCTCTGCCACCCTTCATCCTGTATGGCGGGCTGGGTGTCGTTGACCTATTCCGGGCCCGTGGAGGTGGGACCAGGGCAATTCTGCTTTGGGGACACAATTACTGTCTCACAGACGTCTGTGAGCAACTGCTCCTGGAATGATTACTGGTGCCGTCTGCCCCCACAGACGCGGGCCATTGCGTGTGAAAACATGTCCGTGCGAATACTATTTCAGCATCAACATTTTCTTAGTCTGTACGAAATTCCCCGCCATCAGTCGGTAGAAGTAGACCCCTGATGCCAGCCTGCTCCCGTCAAACTCCACTTCATAGGAGCCCGGCGCTTTCCGCTCATTCACCAACACCGCCACCTCCCGGCCCAGCATATCATACACTATTAAGTTCACATTACTGACCCCCGGCACCTGATACCTGATCCCTGTTCTAGGATTGAACGGGTTTGGATAATTCTGCGACAACTCGAACGACCGAGGATGCATTTGCCTGTCCACGGCGACCACGATCTTGGGATTGAACGTGTAGCTGTCACTCGATGTTGGAGGGTGATATGCCCTGATCAGGAATTCATCTCCTGCCTGGAAGTTCGGCAATCGGCGCGTGGGCGTCCCCCACCAGAGAATGGGTATTGTGTTGTTCAGAATGTCTGTCTGCAATGCGAGAGACCCTGCTTCGCTATAAGGCACATTGAAGATGAGGAACCACTCTCCTGGTCCTGAGGTCGTAGAATTGTCGATTTCATCCGTATAATATGGAGGCCAGTATTTGCCATCGACCGTTCCTCCCCCAACGTTATTCTCGAGGTATCCGACCATCAAGCGCACTGGAGGTGACTGCATGATATCGTAGGCCGCGAACGGAAAGTTGTGCTTGTAGTCTTGGTACGGGAATCCGTCGGCTGGATTGATAATGAAGGGCCCAAACTCAGGTTTTGCCTGGGGCGCGGAAGCATTCCGGAGATACCGATAAGCATATGAGACATTAGTGTCGGTTGAAGCAAGCAGGTTTCCGATCTCGTCGGTCTGGGCGAAACGGATCAGGACGCTCGATAGTTGTCGCACTGTGACCGAGGAGGGCTTGCCCACCCAGTAGGTCGAGCCAGAACTGATCGATCCGAGGAGCCCCTCGAGCCGGAGCGAATCTCCGTTGGTCCAGGACCAATCGCGTTGACCGTTCGGTATTTCGTATGACCTGTATCCAAACGTGTGATCGATGGTTCCTTGCAGCACCTTGAAGCCGTCCGTGACCGGGATGTTGTGTCCGAGCGAATCGGGCAACGCATGGTTCAGGAGAAGGATCCGGCCGTCAGTGGAATCCTTCAATGTAAAGCCGCCTTCCCCTGAAGAGTTGATCGAATCCACTCCCCAGATGACGTACAGATCATTGCGGACATCTGCTCGTTGGACGACGTTGATGTCAAAGGACCCGTTGGCGGTTCCAGTGACATGAGCAAGCAGGGCGGTCCTCAGCGTATCCGCGAGAGGCACAACGTCAAACGTGAATGTACCTGACCAGGAGTTGCCATGTGTATCCTGGATGGCCAAAGGCACATCGTAGCGCGAGTTCACCGCGGATGATGGAATGTTCACAGTGAAGTAGCTCAGGGGGTCGCTCGGGTTGTACGACATCACGTCCGACGTCCCAGGGTCGATTGATGGGATATCGTGCGTACCGGTGCTCGAGACGAGGTGCAGCGCGAGAGGGAACGCCGTTCCGTTTACTGTGGTAACGCCGAAGCGGACGTTCTCGCCGGGATTGGCCTCCCCGTCGTTATTAATATTGTCGGAGAAGATCGTCAGTCCGTGGATTGTCACCGGTCCCGCCACGGTGATTGCTGAAAGGAGCGCAGGCCACGTTCCACTTCTGCCGTCAGAAGAGAGTGTGTAGACATCAAGGACGATTGGCCTGAGGGATCTCTGCATTGTGACAGCATTTGTGAATATACGATCGGCTGCAATCGAATCCCCGTGCGTTCCATCATCGAAAAATCCGACACTCTCGATCAACGTTCCTGAAGAGTCTTTCAGCTCTCCCGAGACTGACTCTATTGGTCCGGCATTGTTCCTTGTATCGAAGGCGAATGTCACGCGAGCGCTATCGGGTGAAGGGTAGCCGACTAAGGCTGAACCCAAAGGAGGAGAGTTGTGCAAAAGAGAAGGGAACATTGACCGAACAGCATCCGCATAACTCTTAAGTACTGCGATGCTGGAGAGGTGATCTGCACCGAGCCCAGCGATGTTGGCAACCACTACTTCCTGGGTATCGCCATTTGCCATGATGAACGGACCCGTGACAACGCAAAGGCGGCGATCCGTGGGTGGAAGGGTTGTTGGTGGATAGCCAATCATTCCGTCGATCCATCCCAGCCCCATGACCGGATCTCCGTCAAAGACGAATTTCGTTGGTTGCCCCGTTAGAGAATTCAGGTAGGAAGTTCCGCTGCATTTGTCTAGACCGTTCATCAAATTATACCATTCCAGGGCGCCCCCGGGCCCTTGTATCGGATCGAAGTAACATGGAGAACCCGCCGAAAAAAAATTAAACGCTGTCATGGGCAAATTTCTGTAGCCATATCGGCTGGCCATAAGGAATATTGCGGAATCCCCCGGACTTGGAACGATGGGGCCTTGCAGCAACTCAAACCCCACGGCGGGGACTGCAGTCCCATAGGTATGATCAGAAGCCAGGCCATTATACGCGAAACCAACATTCCGCGATGTATCACAGCCGACGAAGTCGTCTCCTGCATCGCCAACATCGGGATCGGCCCATTGCACCAGGAACATGCTGTCAACGGGAGCGCCACTTTTGTTGATGAGAATTGTGCTCGCAAAAATGGTGTTGTCGAGTGCGCCTCCGGTGTTGTATCCCCAGATCGTATGATGCATCTCCAGACCAATGGGCGGGGAGCCCGAGAGCATATTCGTGAGACTATAGTTGAGATCGTTCGCCACATAGTAGAGGGTCTGAGCGGCACCTGGTCGCCCTGGGATATCCACCGCAGGCTCGTAGATGCCATCGCCGTTGAGATCGTTGAAGGGCGCGAGCCCCAAATGATCGGTCGATGATCCTTTGCCTGGCCATTCGTTCCAATCTTTCACGTACGCATCATAGAGTGCCTGAGCCGATGCGCCGGCATCATAGCGGCGGAGCAAAGTAGCTTCTTGCTCTAGAGAGGCCTGGACAGATTCAAACGGAATTGTCGGAGAAACATCCGGTCGCACCCGATACACCCGGTATTCGGGTTTCGAAGGGTCATCAGCGATGGCGGAATCCGCTTCCGTCGGCCCGCCGGGAGTGAGAATACGACCGGGTTGGAGAGCGTGACGGTAGACCGAACCGCCTACCTTGGGAGCGCTATGCCCCTTGTGAAAACCTCCCCAGACGATGCCGTCTTCAAAGACAGTGTGCTTGCCGCTCCCTTTGGGGAATTCGAACCCCTGGTTGTCGCTGCTCAGTCTGTTGTATGAGCCGTCCCCGTTGTTGCCGTAGGAGTTGAAGATGTTGTTGATCAGGAAGGTAGAATAGTGGCCAATCGTGGCCACCTTGTTTGTGCCATGTACATTTCCCCTCCCTGCATTCCCGGCGAGGCATAACGTGCCAGATGCCGCCAACGCCAACACGAGAGTCTTCGCATGTAAGGTCATTGGAGTCGAACCTCCGACTATGCAGAAGGATGTGAAAGGCACGTGCCTCGGGGGGAGAGATGGAAGGCACCAGGAGTGGGGTACGTGCGGGGCGACCTTGCTGGCCTGATGCAACGTACCGAGCAGACGCGACAAATGCAAGCGGGCCCTGTTTCCTTTGTCTTTCCTTTGCCGTATATTCCTCACACTGGTTCTCACCGTCCTCTCTATCCTCGTCAGGCCCTTTCCCATGGCTCTACATCCTGTTGATACAGTAATAGTGATTGTCTACATGCTCGCGACGATCCAGATCGGTTTGTTTTTCCGCAAGCGCGCAATGAGCAAACTCGACGCCTACTACCTCGCCGAGAGGCAAACATCATGGTGGATGATCGGCCTGTCTGGTTGTTCCAGCTACACAGACATTGGCGGGACGATGCTCATCGTCGGATTGATGTACTACCTCGGCATCAAGTCGATGTGGGTTCTCCATATCGGCTGGGGCTTTTTCATGATGGCGATCTACATGTCCTATCAGGCAAAATACATCAGGCGGTCCGGCGTGATGACACCGGCCGAATGGAACGTGACCCGGTTTGGCGATACCAGGGATACAGACATCCTCCGACTCGCCGTGGCAGGTTTCGTCCTTCTTTCTATGATCCTCACGTTGATGTATGTGGCGGTCGGCACCGGCAAGTTTGCCGAGGAATTCGTGCCACTGCCGCGCTGGGCGTCCACCTCTATTCTTTTTGTGGCCGTTGGCATCTATGTCACATTCGGAGGGTTCTTCGGCGTGGTCTGGACCGATATCTTCCAGACGGTTCTGATCATCCTCGGCGCTGTAGGGTTGAGCATTGCCGCGCTCTATTTGCCGGATGGGCTTCCGGCGCTTGCGGCGCGAACGCCTGAGTGGGGCTCGCTCATGCCAACGGCCACGCTGTGGCCTGAGTACCTCAGGCAGGCTCCTGCAACATATCACCAGTACTTCCCGTTCGGGCCATTCATTCTCGCCAGCATTGTCTGGATGTTTTTTAAATTGCTGGCGGGGCCACTTGGCTGGGACTTCACATTCTTTCTGACCACGAAGAACACGCGCGAGGCTTCCCTTGCGGCCGGCGCCTGGACGCTCGGACATACGGTTCGATGGCTGCTCGCCGGATCGTTCCTTGCCTTCGGAATCCACTATATGGGAACGACGGAAAGTTTCGATGCCGAGCGAATCATGCCCATTGTCGTGCGGAACCTGCCAATCGGCATTTCAGGACTTTTCATGGCGGTGCTCCTTGCGGCGCTCATGTCAACGCTGAGTGCCATCATCAATGTCACCAGCAACGTCGTGCTGAACGATTTCCTGAAGCGCTATTTCGCGAAGAACATGCCGGAGCAATCTCTTGTCCGCCTCGGCATGGTCGCGTCTTCGGTCGTCATGATACTCGGTTTCGCGTTGAGTTTCATGTATGAACAAATCGTCTCCGCCTGGGAATTGCTGCTGTATGTGATGCTTACCATGATCATGGTGCCGGCAGCCATGCGGTGGCATTGGTGGCGTTTCAATGCCCGTGGCTTTGTCTGGAGCATGGTTGCTTCGACCGGAATTGTCGTCATCCATAAACTGTTCCTGAACGACTTGCCGCTGTACTGGGCAATCATGTTTCTGATGGGCGCTTCGTTTGCTGCTACAGTGGTCATCACGCTGCTCACGGAGCCATCCGACATGGAGACACTGGTCCGGTTCTACGCGAAAGTCCGTCCGTTCGGTTTCTGGGGGCCGGTACGTCTCGAAGCGGTCCGCCGCGGGCTCGTTCCCGCCAAAGATCCTGAACCGGCATTCGATATCCTAAACTCGGTGATCGCAGCGTTCTTCCAATTCTGCCTGGGCGTCATCCCCTTGTACATGTTCCTGAAGGACTGGTCCAATGTGGTCGTGTGGATCGTTTTGCTCCTCATGACGATGGCGGTTCTCTACAAGACCTGGTATAAACACCTTCCGTCCAAGGATGAGCAAAGCATGACGCCAGGCCCATCTCCTGAACCACTGACTTTTGCCGAAGTCACGGAACGACGACCGGATCACGAGGGTGGATCATGAAGAAGCCTGTTGTTCACCTGATCTGCAACGCGCACCTGGACCCGGTCTGGCAATGGCGGTGGGAGGAAGGAGCCGCGGAGGCCATCACGACGTTCGGCATCGCCGCACGGCTGCTCAGAGAATTTCCCGGTTTTGTCTTCAATCACAATGAGGCGATCCTGTACCGCTGGGTGAAGGAGCATGCCCCCTCGTTGTTTGAGGAGATCCGCAGGTTAGTCGCGGAGGGGCGGTGGTGCATTGCCGGCGGATGGGACCTGCAGCCCGACGTGAATATCCCGGGCTGCGAAGCCCTCATCCGCCATATTGCGGGAGGCCGACGGTTCTTCTCGGAGCATTTTGGTGTTCGACCGATCGTGGCATACAATGTAGATTCGTTCGGTCATAGCGGGGGGCTTCCCCAGATCCTCGTGAAAGCCGGGTACAAGATGTATATTCACATGCGGCCAGAGCGAAAGGATCTCCCCTTGCCCTCCGATCTTTACAGGTGGAGGGGGGTGGACGGCTCCGAAATTGCCGTCTATCGGATACCTTTTCCCGCGTATAACACGTTTCACAACAAAGCGGTGGATCGTATTCGCGCCGGGGTCGAACTTGCCTTGAAGAACGGTCACGACACGCCGGTCTTCTGGGGGCTCGGCGACCATGGGGGCGGTGCGACCCGAAAGGAGTTGGAGCAGATCCAGGAACTTATAGAAGGCGAGCGCCGTGTCCAGATCGTCCACAGCTCCACTGAGCTCTTCTATGATGCGGTACGTCCCATCCTGGCAGAGGTCCCGGTGTTCTCGGGAGATCTTCAGCGAGTCTTCACGGGCTGTTACACTTCCATGTCCCGGCTGAAACGAAGGATGCAGCGCAACCTCGGCGAGCTCGTGCAAACCGAGGGTGTCCTGTCGGCTGCATGGTGGCTGCACGATCATCCGTACCCTGTTGAAGCGTTCGCGGACGCCTGGCGCGATCATCTCTTCAATGACTTCCACGACATCCTCCCTGGCTCATCGATTGAGCCGGCTGAGCTCGACGCGATGGATCTCTACGGGCGGTCTTCCGAAACAACACGCCGCCTGCGGCTTGGGGCCGTTGGCGGGTTCTCGCCGGGCCAGCCGCTCTCACTGCAGATCCCGGTGACCGTATTGAACATGAACCCCTCGGCACCTGATGTCCCTCTGGAGTTTGAATACATGATCGACCATGTCCCGAAATTCGAGGGGACGTGGCACACACGCCTGTTCACGCTGGACGGGAATGAAATTCCTGTCCAGGAGGAGGCTCCCGATTCCCTGCTTCTGGTGGATTCATGGAGACGGAAGCTGAGTTTCAACGCTTCGCTTCCAGCAGTCGGAGCGGCACACTACCGCGTCGAGATGCATGCGGGGTCTCCGACGATCGCTCGGCTCTCTCCCCAGGTGCCTCATACGCTGGATTCCACATCAGGACTACTTACGAGCCTGAAGAGCGCCGGCGGAGAAGAGATCCTCTCAGGCAAAGGCCTGCTGCCGCTTGTCGTTGAGGACCTGGCCGACTCGTGGGGGATGGAGGAATGGAGTTACCGCAACGTACTGGGAGCGTTTTCGGCCGTGCCTGGCTCTTTCAGAAATGCCGAAGAGGGCTCTGTCCGGAAAATCACAGATGCGCTGTTCGAATATGGCAAGAGCACGATGAACCTCCGGACCATCGCCTATTCAGCCTTCCCTTTCCTGGAACTCCGGCTTCGTATTCAGTGGAATGAGTGGAGGAAGCGGCTGAAGCTTTCAATCCCAACGGTGTTTATGTATTCTCGCGTTCTCTGCGAGGCTCCGGGCGGTACGATCAGCAGACCCGCGGACGGCCAGGAACATCTCCAGGGACGTTGGATGATCATCCATGGGGATGCGTCTGGATCTCAACCCGCTCTCGCAATTGTGAACAGCGGGCAGTATGGATTCGATGTGAAGGACGGGGACGTTCGAATTTCGTTGCTCAGAAGCCCGCTCTATTGCTATGAGCGCACCTTCCCGCTGGAACACGCTCGCCGTCAGACCGTGATGGATCAGGGCGTGCACGAAATGCGGCTGCTGCTGATGACAGGCAATTTGCCTGAACTTCGGGAAGCCGTGACCGGGCTGGCTGATTGGATCAGCGCCCCGCCGTATGTGCTTGCGCATTTTCCGATAGGAGAAAGGACGCCCTCGGTGGAGGAGTTGCTGACGGTGCATTCTCGGGCCGTCAGGCTTCTTGCCTGCAAGCAGTCATGGGATGGCAAGGCGCTCATTCTGCGGTTTCAAGAAACGGTGGGGGAGAAGACTGTTGGTGAGGTTCGAATGACAAAGCCGGCAATGTCCATGAAGCTGGAGTTCGAGCCATTTGAGATCAAGACGATACGGTGTGGGAGAAACGGGAAGTGGAGAGAAGTGGAGATGATTGAAGAAGAATAGGATAGCTCAGGACAGGACAAACACAAAGGGCACGGAGGTCTCAAAGGGCCACAGAGGGATGATATTGTACATAGAACGAACTTATCCACACTAGTGAGAAAGACCATGACCTACGGCTCCTTTGACGACAAGCAACGCGAGTATGTGATCACCAGGCCGGATACGCCGCTTCCCTGGATCAATTATCTGGGATGCGAGGCGTACTTCGGAATCATTTCCAACACGGCCGGAGGATATTCCTTTTATCGCGACGCGCGCCTTCGCCGCCTCACCCGCTATCGGTACAATAACGCCCCGTTCGATGTCGGCGGCCGATATATCTATTTGCGGGACAATGCAAATGGCGAGTTCTGGTCTCCCTCCTGGCAACCAACGCGCCATGCCGTGGAGAACTACAGCTGCCGTCATGGTATGGGGTACAGCATCATTGGATCGACGTACAATCACATCAAGGCCGAAACGCTTTACTTTGTCCCGCTCGGGGAGAACCTCGAACTCTGGCGATGCAACATCACCAATCTGCGGCGGAGACCAGCCCGGTTGTCCCTCTTTTCCAGCGTTGAATTCTGTCTCTGGGACGCGCAGGATGATGCGACGAATTTCCAGCGCAATTTCAGCACCGGCGAAGTAGAGGTGGATGATGGTGTGATCTACCACAAGACAGAATATCGGGAACGGCGTGACCATTTCTCTTATTTTGCCTGTTCGGCGAGGTTGGCAGGCTTTGACACGCAGCGTGACGTTTTCCTGGGCCCGTACCGTGGGTGGGACGCCCCGGCTGCTGTGGACCGCGGGCGATCGTTCGACTCTGTGGCGCACGGATGGGCGCCGATTGGATCGCACCATGTCAAGCTTGACCTGAAGCCGGGAGAGACGAAACAGGTCGTTTTTATCCTGGGCTATCATGAGAATGCCCGGGAGGAGAAATTCGATCCACCGGAATCGCAGACCATCAACAAGCAGACCGTGAAGCCTGTCATTGCCAGGTACCGTAGGCCGGTGGAAGTGGACGCGGCCTTCGCCTCGCTGTGCCGTTACTGGGATCAGCTGCTCGGGCTGTTCCAGGCGAAGACTCCTGACCGGCACGTGAACCGCATGGTGAACATCTGGAATGCCTATCAATGCATGGCGACGTTCAACATGTCACGCTCAGCCTCATTCTATGAGTCAGGTATCGGACGAGGGCTGGGATTCCGCGATTCCAATCAGGACCTGCTTGGATTCGTGCACATGGTCCCCGGACGGGCCAGAGAGCGCGTGCTTGACCTTGCCTCCACGCAATTGGAGACCGGGGGAGCGTATCACCAGTACCAGCCTCTGACCAAACGAGGCAACAATGATATCGGCGGCAACTTCAACGACGATCCGCTCTGGCTCATCCTTGGCGTTGCGGCTTATCTGAAAGAGACGGCAGACTGGAGCATCCTTAATGCGCCAGTGCCGTATGACAACAAGCCGGGCAGCGAGTCGCCGCTCTACGTTCATCTGGAGCGAAGCCTGCGCTACACGCTTGACCGTCTCGGGCCGCACCAGCTGCCGCTCATCGGCCGGGCCGATTGGAATGATTGCCTCAATTTGAACTGCTTCTCGGAGACTCCAGGCCAGTCCTTTCAGACCACGACGAACAAGGAGGGCAAGGTCGCTGAATCAGTGTTCATTGCGGGCATGTTCGTGCTGGCGGCACGGGAGCTGGCCGACATCGCTGAGCGGCGCGGGCTTCACGCCGATGCAATGCAGTACCGTGCGGCTGCCCGGCAGATGGATGCGACAGTCCGGGAGCATGGTTGGGATGGCGATTGGTTCGTCCGGGCCTACGATGATTCCGGGCGCAAGGTTGGATCGAAAGAATGCGAGGAAGGAAAGATCTTCATCGAGCCCCAGGGCTTTTGCGTCATTGCGGGAATTGGCCTGGAGGATGGGCTGGCGCGAAAGGCGCTCGATTCGGTGAACGCACTCCTGGCCACGAAGCATGGAATTATGCTGCAGCAGCCGGCCTATTCGAAATACTACCTCCATCTCGGCGAGATCTCATCGTACCCGCCGGGATACAAGGAAAACGCGGGGATCTTCTGCCATAACAACCCCTGGGTTATCATCGCGGAGGCGCTCGCGGGAAATGGAGACCGGGCTCTCGACTATTATCTGCGCATCAACCCGTCCGCCCGGGAGAAGATCAGCGATCTCCACCGCTGCGAACCATATGCCTACGCGCAAATGATCGCGGGCAAGGATGCCCCGACGCACGGCGAGGCGAAGAATTCATGGCTTACCGGAACTGCTGCCTGGAATTATGTCGCCATCACGCAATTCATCCTTGGCGTCCGCCCGACGCACGAAGGGCTCTGCATAGCCCCGGCGATTCCCGCTGCCTGGAACGGCTTTTCCGTTTCCCGGTTCTTCCAGGGGGTACGCTATGATATCGTGGTCAAGAGGAAGGGAAAAGGAAACCGGGCGCGTCTCACGATGGACGGACATCCAATTGACGGCAACATTGTTCCGAAACCAGCGGATGGTGTGAAGGCTGTTGACGTCGAGGTAGCACTGGAGTGATATAAATGCTTTCTCTCAGGTCTTTTCACTCTTCACTCTTAACTCTTCGCCCCCCCGGCACTAGAGTCCGACGGGTCTATCCAGGAGTGACGATCCTTGCCGTTGCGTTGTTTGCATCATGCCTCGTCTCAGCCCAACCGCGTATGGACACGATCATCAATAATGACTGGAAGTTCCTGCGCGCTGACGCGCCCGGAGCGGAAGCAATCAGCTATCCTGACCAACAGTGGCAGGATGTCTCTCTGCCGCATACCTGGAACGCTCTGGATGGGCAGGACGGAGGAAATGATTACTATCGAGGGATTGGATGGTATCGAAAGAACTTAGTGATTCCATCCCGAGTCCGGGGAAAAAGTCTCTTTCTCAAGTTTGATGCTGCGGCGACAGCTGCGGAAGTCTTCGTGAACGGCAAGCCGGCGGTGAGCCATACGGGAGGATTTGGAGCCTTTTGTGTCGAGATTACACCTTTCGTCCAGTTTGATGCTTCCAATATCGTCGCCGTGAAGGTGAGCAACGCGCCAGACTCCACCATTTCGCCGCTCCGAGGTGATTTCACCATCTTTGGCGGGCTTTACCGGGACGTCCATCTGATCATGCTGGAGGATGTTTCGGTCTCTCCCACCGAATATGCCTCGCCAGGGGTCTTCCTCAGACAGCAATATGTCACCCCGGAGCGTGCAGACGTGGAAGTGACGACGATCCTTCGCAATTCCTCAGCCCGGTCTCGTCCTGTGACGGTTCGCTGCTCTGTCACTGACCGACGGGGTGCCCAGGTGCTGAGCTTGGACACGTTGATCGCGCTTGGTCCGCGCTCTCAGCGGAATGCCGTTCAACGCATTTCATTGACAGCTCCGCATCTCTGGAACGGACGAACTGACCCATACTTGTACAAGGTCTCGATCGATGTGTTGGACGGCCCGATACTCAAGGACCAGGTCGTCCAGCCGCTCGGACTCCGGTTCTTCAGGATTGACCCGGGTGCCGGATTCATTCTGAACGGCCGGGGGTACCACCTGCACGGAGTTAACCGCCATCAAGACAGAGAGAACTTGGGGTGGGCCATCGGGCAAAAGGAATTTGAAGAGGATTACAGGCTCATCGAAGAACTGGGGTGCACTGCCCTCCGACTTGCACATTATCAGCATGCGCAGGCCTTTTACGACTTGTGCGATAACGGGGGGATGATTGTCTGGGCAGAACTTGCCCTCGTGGACGAGATTCATCCATCGCCTGAATTCTCCTCTACGTGCAGGCGGCAATTGATCGAGCTCATAAAGCAGAATTATAACCATCCTTCCATTGTCATGTGGAGCATGTTCAACGAACTGATCCCGGACAGGGATCGCCCATTGTATGGAACGGTGGTGTCGGAATTGAATGCACTCGCAAAGCAGCTTGACCCGACGCGGCTGACCGTCGCTGCAAGTCGGGGAAACTATGACGGGGCGGAACCCATTAACAGCATCACCGATGTGATCGGCTACAATCTGTACAAAGGTTGGTATGAGAGTTCCCCGGAGGATCTCGGTCCCTCCCTGGATACCTTGCATCGGCGCTTCCCACATAGCGCGGTTTGCATCAGTGAGTATGGCGCCGGGGCAGGGACGAGCCAGCACGAGGTCCCACCACGCCATCCCGACCCTGCTGGTCCCTGGCACCCGGAAGAGTGGCAGGCACACGTGCATGAGGTCTCATGGGCTGCTTTGACCAAAAGGCCGTTTGTGTGGGGAACGTTTGTGTGGAATATGTTCGATTTCGCATCAGACGGGAGGGGAGAAGGAGAACGCCCGGGAAGAAATGATAAGGGTTTGGTTACGGCAGACCGGAAAGTCAAAAAAGACGCTTTCTTTCTGTACAAAGCGCACTGGAACCCGGAGCCGATGGTATACATCACCAGCCGGCGTTATGCTTCCCGCCTCGCGGGAGAGACCGAAGTGAGGGTGTACTCCAATTGTGACAGCGTCTTTCTCACCGTAAATGGAAAACCCGTTCGAGTGCAGCCCGGTTCAGACCGGATCTTCGTCTGGAAGAATATCACGCTTGTTCAAGGGGAGAACCTCATTGAGGTGCGAGGCGTGGAGAGATCAAAGGAAGTCGAAGACGAATGCATCTGGACTGCAAAGTGACCCAGCTCTAGATCCCCCAATTCGCAAGAGACGAAATAACGTCATTGAGCACCGATGTCAGCTCGGGATGCGAAGTCTCAAAATGTTCCACTGCACCCTGCAGGCGATCCAGAACGTTCTTGTGCTGATCCGGCCGGAGATCGTCAATGTTGTCGAGAGCGTTCTTGACATCAGCCGTCAACGTCCGGAGCCGATCCTGAGTCTGCGGGTCATTGGACCGGGTGTTTTTCAACTCCGTGTAGAGGCTTCTCAGCTTTTCGCGAACGGTGTCTTCTTTCATCATGATTCCTTCACGTCTCGTGCCTGGTACTTCCCACTGTCTTCCAGAATATAGTGAAAATTCCTGTCAACTGTCATGGGGAGTCACCGACATTTCCGGCTTTCCATGCCGGGAGAACGAGGCGGCTTATTCCTTTCGATGTCTCACGGGAACCGCTGACCGACCTCGGAGTGCTTTGGTCCATAATCTTGCATTTCCCACAAAAATCCTGTACTGTGAGGCATCACTTTGCCTGTCTATGAAATACGGCGCACACTGCTACCTTTTTGTCGAACGGTGGTCGGATTCCGAGCTTCATATACTCGACCAAGCAAGGGAACTCGGTCTGGATATGTTCGAGCTGTCGGTGGGAGACGACGTTGTCTTTGACCCCGTCCGGACAGGTGAGCGGGCCGCATCATTGGGCCTGGACCTGCTGGTCGGCCCGGGAGGAGCCTGGCCGGTGGAATGCGACCTCTCGGCTGACGACCAGGCGGACCGGGCGAAGGGACTCATCTGGCATAAACGGCAGGTGGATATCGCGGCTGCACTTGGAGCTGTGGCGTATGCGGGTGCGCTGTACGGTCACCCGGGTGTCGTGAAACGCCGGCGCCCGCCGAACGGCGAGTTCAAGCAGACGGCCGAAGGGCTGCATGAACTTGCGGAGTATGCCTCCAAGCGCAATGTGACGATCGTCCTCGAGCCGATGAGTCATTTTCGCACTCACATGGTCAATACGCCTCAGCAGCTGCTCTGCCTGCTGGATCTGGCACTCCATCCCAACCTCACGGTGCTCTTTGACACATATCATGTTGTCACCGAAATCCGGGACTATCCTGACGCGATTCGATCCACAGGCTCGCGCCTCTACGCCCTTCACGCCTGCGAGAACGACCGGGGGATTCCGGGTGGAGGACTGATCCCCTGGCAATCCATTTTCGAGACTTTGCACGCAATCGGGTTTGACGGATACGTGGGACTTGAAGGCTACAACTCGGGGATCGGCGATTTCGCCTACCGGCGGGGAATGTTTCATAATGTGTGCCCCGATGGTGCGGTGTTTGTGCGGCAGGGAATTGCCTTCCTCAGGGATATGGAAGCCCGGACTCGACAACCTGTCAAGCGAAAGACATGATGTTCGAGCTTTTGCATGTTGCCTTCGCTTGATACTTGACGCGCTTTTTTATATCTATACTTCCTGTCCTCGTTGCTTTTTGTCCGACCGGAGACCAATTGCATGTCTGAGCATGATAGGGACTTGGTCCGGATTCTCCACCTTGACGACAGCCCCTTGGATGCGGAGCTGATTGCCGAGATGCTCCAGGTGGATCCGAAGGAACTCCGCGCATCAGTGAAGTATGTCAGCAACAGAGAGGAGTTTCTCGCCGCGCTGCAGCAGAAGGACTTTGATCTCATTCTCTCCGATTACCGCATGCCGGGCTTCGACGGCGACCAGGCCCTCAAGGTAGCTCAGGAGGTTTGTCCGGATATTCCCTTCATCATGGTTACTGGTGAATTAGGAGAGGAACGGGCAATTGAGACGCTCCAGCGAGGTGCCACTGACTATGTGATCAAGGATCGTCTGTTTCGGCTCATTCCTGCCGTCCGCAGGGCCCTCAATGAGGCGGACGACAGGCGAAAACGGAGGGAAGCCGAGGCTGCGCTGCGTCGAGCGCACCAGAAGACCTCGGAAATCCTTGAGAGCATTCAGGATGCCTTCATCGCACTTGACGAGGATTGGCGCTTTACGTATATCAACCATAGAGCCGAAACCCTTTACGCCCGTTCGCGCGAAGAGCTTATGGGAAAGGTTGTGACTGAAGCGTTCCCCCTGGCGGCCGGGACCCCTTTTCAGAAGATGCTCGATCGGGCGATGCGTCAGCGGCAGGTGGTGCATGAAGAGGTCTTCTCGCTGGTCCTCGATCAGTGGATCGAGGTCACCGCATATCCTACAGGTGCCAGCGGCCTTTCGGTTTATTTCCGTGAGATCAATGAGCGCAAGCGGGTGGAAGAGCAGCTCGTGATGCTCTCCCGAGCCGTGGAACAAAGCCCGGCATCCATTGTGATCACTGATGTGAACGGAACGATCGAATACGTCAATGAGAAATTCGTTCGCCTGACCGGATATAGCCGGGAGGAATCGTTCGGGCAGAACCCGCGGATTCTCAAGTCGGGGGAGCAACCCCGGGAAGAGTATTCGCAGTTGTGGACCACCCTCCTCGCCGGCGGAGAATGGCGCGGAGAATTTCACAACAAGAAAAAGAATGGCGAACTCTACTGGGAATATGCGTCAATCTCGGCGGTCAGGAACAAGGAAGGCAAGATCCAGCATTTCCTCGCGATCAAGGAAGATATCACCGCCCGGAAGAACGCCGAGGCTGAGATCAGGCGGCTGAATGAAGAGCTGGAAGAGCGGGTGCAGGGACGGACGGAAGAACTGCGGCGGGCAAATCGTGAATTGGAGTCATTCAGCTATTCGGTCTCGCACGATCTGAAATCGCCGCTCCGGTTGATTACCGGCTTTGCCGACATGCTCCGCAGGGATGGAGCGGGGAACCTGACGGAAAAGCAGCGCCAGCATCTCGAGTTGATCCTGAAAAACACCGAGCTCATGAATCAACTCATCACCTCTTTGCTCGTGTTCTCGCGTATTGCCCGGCAGGTCCCCCAGCTCGTGCCGGTCGATGTGGAGACCCTTGTGCGGGCCGTCATCGAGCAGCAACGGCAGGTAGCGGGCCCCGGCGCTCCCGCTGTCGATGTGCTTTCATTGCCTGCCGTCACGGCAGACCCTGTGTTGTTGCGACAGGTGTTTGCGAATCTTCTCTCCAACGCGCTCAAGTTCACCCGCACAGTTGCGGGACCCCGCATTGAAGTAGGCGGAAGCCTGCGTGGGAATGAGAACCTCTATTTTGTCCGGGATAACGGCGTTGGTTTCCCCTCGGCAAAGGCAGGAAGGCTGTTCCAGGTCTTCCAGCGCCTTCACGGACAGACCGAGTTCGAAGGAACAGGCATTGGACTCGCCAACGTCCGAAAGATCGTTGAACGTCACGGCGGGAGGATCTGGGCTGAAGGAGAGGAGGGGAAGGGGGCCACTTTCTTTTTTACTCTTCCGCGACAACACCAACCGGCGGTCACGTAGCCTTTCTTTCGACCATGCTCCAATTTCTACAAAAATCAAAATACCGCTGGTCTCCCAACGCCTTCCCTCCGTCACCCACGACAATAAAGTTCCCCTTCGCGCACCCGACATTGGCATGCCCTTCTTTTGCGTGGAATGCGGCCTTTTTGACTATACCCCTTTCCCGCCTGCTGGCTGGAACTGCTGCCACCTATTGTGTCGTTGTATAGGTGGTTTATCTATTACTTTCCCGGCGGGTCTGTAATGGTCTGGTATGTTTTTGATTTGCGCAGCTTCGCGGAACCGATACATCTGTCCCTTACCCGTGCGTTCATGAAGTCGTCTCGACGGGAGGGCTCAGCAGACGATTCACACTTTTACGCTGCTCCTGAGGACCACGAGGCAACTCCCGCGACGTACTACCTGAGCACCAAGGATGAGCGTGCTTTTGCGCGGCTCCTCCGGCAATTTGGCGGGCGCCGTTGTGCACCGCCTTCTCGGGTGAAACTGCAGGAGATCAAAAGAGACGGCGAATCGAGAACTTCGATGCCCGAAGTGGACACTGCTCCATGTTAGGTCAGCATCCTAGCGGCCTATGACATAGAGTGTCTGGCTCCCGGATATCAGGGCTGGTCGGGGGCGTGGGCGCTCGGGTGTTGGAGGTGGAGGTGGTCCAAATCTTGCCGACACGGTATACATGCGATGCGTCTTTTCATCGAGGGCCAGCGTGCGGGCACCACGCCTGGTGGGCACGGTATCCACCTCAATGAACTTTCCGGGAGCATCCTCACGAATGACTGTTAGCGTTCCCTCTCCGTTCGAGGAGAACGCTAACCCGGTGGCCGGATCAAAGGCTGTTCCGTCCACGCCCTCTCCGATGGGCACCGCTGTAATTACCTTGCCCGCCTTGATATCCGAGATAACCATGAGGCGGTTTGAGCAACCCGAAAAGAGCCTCCCCTTCACCCGGTCGATTGCCAATCCTGTCGGTTCTTCCCCCGGGGCAAGTGGCCATGTCCTGACGACCCGAAGCGCTCGTGTGTCGATTTCAGCCAGACTGCTTCGGTCCTCAAGGTTGACAAAGATGTGACCCTGGCCGTCGTCGACGGCGAATTCGGGCTTTCCACCCAGCGGAACCATCCCGGAAATCGCATCCGCGGCAACGTCAATCGCTGTGGCATTCGCGCTCCCGCCATTGAATGTAAAAAGCCGTTGCGAGAGTGCATCAAACAGAATTGCATCCGGATTACGTCCATCGATCTTGAGGACGCTCATGCTCTTCAGCGTCTTCATGTCAAAGATGGTTACCGAGGAGTCCCGCCCGTTGCTCGTGTATCCGCGGCCAAGCGAAGGAACGAGGGCAATGCCGTGAATGCCCGGGGTATTCGGGATCTCACCGATCAGCGCAAGGTGAGTGAGGTCTACGATCTGCGCACGCATTCCACGCGATACATACAGGCGTTCCGCCACAGTGTCCACTGTCAGATAATCCCATCCCCCTTCGCCGCCCAATGTCAGGCTGTCCAGGATGCGATATCCTGTTGCCTGGGCATGCACGTGAGGAACGGCCGCGACGAGCAGCAGAGTGCAGACGAACAGAGCTGGCATAAATCTCTTCATGGTGTGATTCCTTCTTGTGTGGACGATGTCTGTTGGTGCCCTCTTCGATGAAAGAGGCGATAGAAAAGCGGGAGTGCAAAGAACAAGAGGAGACTGGACACGGAGAATCCTCCGATGACGGCAATGGCTAGCGGCTGCTGCATCTGCGATCCGGCTCCCATCCCCAGGGAGAGCGGAAGGAGAGCGAGGACCGCTGCCAGCGTCGTCATAAGGATCGGACGGGCCCGGACTCTGCCTGCCTGGATCAACGCGTCATCCATGGTCATCCCTTCTGCCTGGAGTCGCCTTGCCGCATCTACAACGAAGATGGCATTTTCGGCGACGATGCCGATGATCATGATGATGCCGACAAAACTGGATATATTGAAACTGACCCCCGTTACCCAGAGCATGCCAAACACCCCGGCCAAGGACAGGAGATTCACGACAAAAATCGACAGAGGCACAGCGAACTCCCCGAATTCAATCAGAAGAACCAGGAACACAAGCATGAAGGCAGCGATGGCGACCAGGAGCAATCCTCGGAAGGACTCCTGCTGGGTCTGATAGATCCCGCCAAATTCAAGAGTGACCCCGGGAGGAGCGGCAAAGCGGGAGGCAAGCTGGGCCTTGATGTCATCGATCGTGTGTCCTAGGTCGCGCCCCGAGATCCTTGCCGTGACCGCCACCATTTGACGCAGTCGTTCCCGGTGGATCTCCGTCTGACCGGTCGTGCGCTCGATAGTGACAAAACTCCTCAACGGAACGGGAACGCCCGCGCTATTGGTCAACACGAGGCCTTCGATCTTGTCGATCGCCGTATGATATTTGGCAGGGTACCGGACCCTGACAGCCATCAGTTTTTCCCCTTTCTGGATGCTTGATTCCGATTGTCCCCGGATCACTCCCTCCATTTCATCGAGCAGCTCTGCAACAGAAAACCCTGCCTGTGCCGCCTTGAGAAGATCCACGTGGAGTGTAACATCGGGTCCGGCGACGACAATGCCATCGAATGCATCGACAACCCCCGGGACACTGTCAATCAGCTGTTTGACCTCGCCCGCCTTCTGTTCCAGAAGAGCCTTGTTCTCCCCGAACAGCTTGATCTCAACCGGAGACGGGCTGTTGGTGAGATCACCGATCACATCCATCATCAGCTGTCCGAATTCAACGCGCAAGGCAGGCTGGTTGCTCTCGACGCGGCTGCGCACTTCGTCTATGACCTCATCGATACTGCGTTTCCGCTCCTTCCGTAGCTTCACCACGAAATCGCCTGTGTTCGGTTCCGTGAGGAAAAAGCCGAGTTCCGTGCCGGTCCGGCGCGAGTAGGACTCCACTTCCGGCACGGACATGAGAATGGATTCGGCATTCGTGAGAATTCTATCGGTCTCATCAAGCGACGTTCCCGGGGGGGAGGCATAGTCCAGGACAAAGGCGCCTTCATCCATCTCCGGCATGAAGCTGTTGCCGATATGATTGTAGAGAATATAGGTAAGGCTCAGGAGCAGCAGCGCTGCCGGAATTGCCAGGATCCGGAATCGGAGGAGGCGCCGCATCGCACCCCCGTACCAATCAGCCATCCGGGACTTGCGTGTTTCGCGCTCCACCTCGCGCCGGACATCTTCCCCGCGCAGGAAGTCCGCTGCCAGCAAAGGCGCGAACGTGATGGAGAAGAAAAAGGATGTCAGCATCGCGACCACCATGGTGATCGAGAGGGAAGCAAAGAACGCGCCCGTGATGCCGCCGAGGAAGGCCAGCGGGATGTGAATCACGATCGTGCTTGCTGTCGAGCCAATGATGGCCGGGAAGATCTCCTGCAGCGATGGTGCAATGGCCTGACCGAACGAGAGCTGCGGTCCGGTGCCCGGAGTCCGGCGCTGGGCCAGCCGGGTAAACACGTACTCAATCACCACGATGGAATCATCGATGATCAATCCCACCGCGGCTGCCATTCCTCCCAACGTCATGATGTTGATCGTCAGGCCGATGGCGTTCAGGCAGAGGAGTGTTGTGGCGATGGTGGCCGGGACGACGAGCATGACCACGAGCGTCATGCGCCAGTTGCGGAGGAATACAAACAGCACAACCATGGCCAGAAGTATCCCGACGGCAATACTGTCCCTTGTCCCCTGGATGGAATTGCTGATGAAATCTCCCTGGTCGTAGAAGTTCTCAAATCGGACACCACGGGGCAGGGAAAGCGTTTGCACCTCCGCGTTGGCATCACGCCCGATTTCCACGGTGCTGCCGGTGGGATGCTTGAGAATGTTGATGAGAACGGCATCGCGGCCGTGGGCCGTGGTCCGGATAGTGCGATCGGCCGTCGACGGGGTGACGTCAGCGACGTCGGACACACGGATAGGAACACCCCCCTGCGTCGAGACAACCACCGCCTTGATGTCGTCCACCGAATGAAGCAGCCCCGAGACCAGGGAGAGATACATCTGGTAGTTGTCGTACACCTTTCCTGCCGAGCTGACCATGTTCGTCCTGGCAATGGCATTGCTGACGACGCGGACATCCAGGTGGTATGCAGCCAGCTTCGCAGGGGAGACGGTGACGGCGAATTCGCGCGTGTCCCCTCCGACAACGTCAACGCGTGCGACACCGTGTACCCGCAGGAGAGCGGGACGAATCTGGTAGAGTGCAATGTCGCGCAACTGCACGAGGTCCAGCGAGTCGGAGGTAAGGCTGTAGCCCAGAATGGGAAAGACCGAGACCGTCATTTGCTCCGCCTGGATCGCGGCGGCAGGAGGGAGGGAGTTCCGGATATTGGCTATCCGCCCTTGCAGGAGCTGCAGCACCTCACGAACATTTGCGCTCCAGTCAAGCCCTACCGAGATTTCAGTGGAACCTCGGCTCGTCGTGGAGCGCACGAGGTTGACCCCGGGAATGGATCCTGCGACTTCTTCCAGCGGTTTGGTGACTTCCACCATCATCCGTTCGGAAGGTTCCTCACCATTGTCGGCGAGGATGACAATCCGGGGGAACGTGACGTCGGGGAAAAGCGAAACGGGCATGCGAAAAACTGAGGCGGCTCCGGCGAGCGTCAAGAGGATGACGGTAAAGAAAAACGCTTTTGCGTGCCGGCGGACGTAATCGAAAAGCATCATGGGCTTCCGTCCCCGGCGATGGATACCCTGGTAGAATCCGCCAGTGCGTAATTCCCTTCCACTACGACGTTCATTCCCGGCTGCAGTATGCCGCCGGTGATCTCCGCTGAGGAGTCAGAGAGGACACCGACGCTGACCGGCACTCTGTGCGCCAGGGAATCGGGAGTCACAATGACAACGGAATACGTGTTGTTCTCATCATCTCTCAGGAGGGCGGTGCGTGGAACAAGGAGTGCCTGCCGGCGGGAGCCGGTGACGATCCGGGCCGTTCCCACCATCTCTGTGCGCAGCAGGGCGGGCACGGCTCCGGCAAACCGGAGTCGTGCTCTCACGGTTTGACTCTGCGGATCGCTTTGCGGGCTTATCGCGCCCACCGTGCCACGAAATGTGTGGCCCGGCAGCCCCGTGAAGTTGATGTCAGCAGGCTCACCCGGATGAATTTCCCAAAGAGCCGAGAGAGGTACATCGGCGAGAAAGACCAGCGAGGAGAGATCCACGAGAGTGAAGAGTTCGGCGTTCTCTCCCACGAACTCCTCTTCGGCCACAATGCGCTGGCTGACCGTGCCGTCAAAGGCGGCGCGAAGGTCCACGGTGTTCTCGGCTGCCTCAGCAAGCGCGAGTGCCCTGCGGGCTTCCTCCTCCTGGGAAGGTGTGCGCGCTCGCTTGAGCAGGGCTTCGGCCCCAGCAATGGCGCTCTGGGCTTCCCTCGGCCTGATGGTCGCCATCACCTCCCCCTTGCGAACCGGAGTTCCCTCAAGTGCCTTCAGAGAAATGATCCTCCCGGTGACCGGAGAAAAGATTTTCTCCTTTTTTAGGGCATCCGTCTTCCCGGTCACGGAGACAGTGGTCAGCGCGTCCCCGCGACGCACCATCGCGATCCTGACGGGGACCATGGGAGACTCCGTCGGCCCTGCTCCTTCTTCCTCCGGAGGACGACGATTGCATCCGGACACCGAGGCGAGGATGAAGGCTGCGAACACAAAGATGCGGACGACCGGCGATGGGGAGTCCATGGCGTTCATTGTGCGCGTAGTTGATCGTAGCGCGCCTTAAGCGTGTGCCACGCGGCAAGGGCCTGTAGTTCCATGAGGCGACTGTCCGCCAGGAGTTGTTGGGCGTTCAGCACTTCAAGCGACAGCGTGCCACCACCGGCGAATTTGGATTTTGTCAGCAGGAAATTGTCTTCGGCTGCGCGAAGCGTGGTGCGCAGGGAACGGACCGTTCCGAGAGCGTTCTCCATCTGGACGCGAATGCTCATCAATTCCCGGCGCAGTGTACGAGATAACTGCTCAACTCCCAGGCGTTGTCCCTCCACTGCGGCCTGGCGTTGCTCGATGCGAGATCCGATCCCTCCCCAGGTCACAATAGGCATCTCCACAACGACACCGACTGAATACCCCAGTGGGTTTATGCGCTCACCACCCGGGAGACGCAAGCTATTTGCGGACGTCAGCCATCCGACGTCGCCGGTCAGGGAGAGGGTAGGCCAATGTTCACGTCTTGAAAGCTCGACATCGACGAGGCTCTTTTCAAGGTCCAGCCTCGCCATTTTCAATTCAATGTTCTCCATCGAAGTATCTTCCTGGACACCACGGGCCGTGTCGGGTGGAAGATCAAGGGTTCCGGAAAGACCAAACGCGGTGTCGCCTGGCGTGCCCATCGCCTCGGCAAGCTCGAGCTTCGCCAGCGCGGCCTCCTGCGCTGCCCGGGAGAGTCCCAGCTGTGCGTTGTCCCGCTGTACCTGCGTGCGCAGGAGATCCGTTTGGCTTGCGCCTCCTCCAAGCATCATTTGGTCGAGCAAGCCCAGGTAGTCGTTGAGCTGTTGTACGCTGACGGCCTGCAGCGTTACTGCGCGATCCGCCCTGAGAGCTTCGAAAAAGAGAGAAGTGACTGTATAGATCAGGTCGCGCTCCACCGCTCGCTTCTGGTCAGAAAGCCGATCCAGTTCGAAGGAGAGCTGGTCGGTCTTCAGCCCTCGAATGCCGCCATCGAAGAGCGATTCCTGTACCACAATCTGGCCGGAGAGTTGCCCTCCCTCAGTGATCGTGGGGTCATATCCTCGCAATCCCGACCAGGGTGCATAGGAAGCAGCGGCATTGAGTTTCACCTGGGGAAGCGCAGTTGAGCGGATTTCCGCATGTGTCAGCTGAGCCGCACGATACGTGATCTCTTCTCTGCGCAGAGTAATGCTCTGGTCTTTGGCCTGGCGCAGGCACTGCTCAAGCGTGAGTGCCCGTTGTGCCGGAAGAGCGGCAGGAAACAACAGCAATGCGATAAGAGCCCCAGCGACCCTTGACATGAATAAACAAGGCTTACAAGCGATGGGTAATTTTACACATGATACCGTATATTCTGCAGGAATTCAAGGAAGCGGCATCAATTCAATGCCTGGCGGCCATTATGCTCTACTGTAACGCTCCCGCCGCGAGCCCCTTCACAAACGTTTTACGCATCAACAGGAAAAGCAAAAGCGGAGGAACGCTGAACAGGATTGCCGCGGCGGACATTTGATTCCAGACATCCTGATATTCTCCTACGAACAGGCCGATTCCCACCGGAATTGTCCTTGCAGAGTCGGATGTGGTCAGCAGCAGCGAGAAAAAAAATTCATTCCAGGATCCCAGAAATGCAAACAGTGCCGTTGCCCCCAAACCGGGGAGAGCCAGTGGGAGGATGACCCTCCACATTGCGCTCACCCTCGAGCACCCATCGATCAATGCCGCATCTTCAACCTCCCGCGGGATACCGCAGAAGAAGCCATAGAGGAGCCAGATCACGAATGGGAGCATCACCGCCGTGTGAACGAGGATTAGGCCGATCAGCGTGTCGTAGAGCCCTGTCGCGGTTACCAGCTGGAACAGGGGAATGATCACCGAGGCGCCCGGCAACATTTGAGAGAGCAGGAACAGAAGCAGGATGAGTTTCTTCCCGCGGAATTTGAATCGGGCGAAAGCGAACCCGGCAAGGCTTCCCATCATGAGCGTGAGGATGGTGGCTGCGCCCGCAACGACAAGGCTGTTGACGGTGTAGCTTGAGAAAGGAAGATAAAAGAACATGTCACGGTACGGCTCGAGGCTCATGTTGGGGCTGAACCACTCCGGCGGATGCTTGTTCACTTCCGTGAGCGGCTTGAACGAGGTGGCAGCCGTCCAGAGAAAGGGAAGCATGACAAGTGATGCCAGCAAGAGCATGACGATGATACGTGCGGGTTTCTTCATGCTGCTTCCCTCTTGGTCAACACCCTGAGATAGAAGAACGAGAGCAGGACCAGCAGGGCAAATACCAGAATGGAGAGTGCCGAGCCTTTCCCAATGTCGAAGTACACGAACGAGTATTCCCGCACGAGCACAGGGAGCACCATGGAGGCGTTGATCGGTCCGCCACGGGTCATGACAAAAACCATGTTGAAGTCATTGAAACTCCAGATCACACCCAGCAACAGAAGAACGGATGTCACATAGCGGAGGTTGGGGAGCGTGATGTGATAGAATTTCCGGAATGGGTTCGCGCCGTCCACCTGGGCGGCTTCATATTGCTCCTGGGGAATGCACTGCAGCCCTGCGAGGAACATCACCATGGCAAACGGATAGAACTGCCAGATCCGTGCAACTGCCACGCACAGCAGCGCCGTCCGCGGGTCCCCTAACCAGTTGATGTCCTCGCGGACGATTCCCCACCGTGTCAGCCATTCATTGAGCATCCCGAAACTGTCGTTCAGCAGCCATTTCCAGGCGAAGCCTGCAACGACGGGAGAGACCACCCAGGGAATCGAGTAGAGGAAGCTCATGACGTCGTTGAACCTCCCCAGGCGCATGTTCAGAAGAAGGGCGAACCCCAGCCCCAGCAGTAATGCGGCCGCTGTCCCTGCCACCGCGTATGCCACCGTGTTCCTGAACGCTAGCCAGAAGAGCCCGTCCGAGAGCACGCGGGAATAGTTGTCCAGGCCCGCCCATCCGCCTCCCTGCCGTGCCAGCGTCACATGCATCAGGCTGTTGACCAGGTTCTGAAAGAGCGGAAACAACAAAATGAAGCCGGTAAAGAGTAGTGCGGGAGCAAGAAGCAGGTATGGCGTGGACCTCTTCATTTGCCCTCCTCAATGAGCGCCTGAGCCTCCTTGACCGCAGCATCCATCGCCGCCTGTGCAGTCATTTCTCCTACAATGGCTTTCTCCGCGTAGGGCGCAAGGATATTCTTTGCCACCGGAATGATCTGGGGGTGCGCAGGCCATGGCGTGCTATGCTTGAGTTCGTTCTCGTAAACGTCCCAGGCCATCCGCTTTGCGCAGTCCGGAGAGTTCAGCACCTGCATCGTGGTGGGAAGTCCACCGGTCTTGTGGTCAATATAGAGCCTGTCGGCCTCGGCATTCCTGATGAACTTCAGAAATTCCCAGGTCTCGGCAAGATGCTTGGAATGCGCGTTGATGGGATACATAACCATGTCCTGGAGCGAAGGCATCTCCTTGTATCGATCGATCATATCGTCCGGCACAGGGACCGGCACGGTGTAGAACTGCTTCCCCGGGCTTTTATCTTCGACCAGTTGCTGGAACCATGGCCCTTCGATGCTCATGGCCACCTTGTTGCTGCAGAAGAGGTCGTTGATTTCGGAAAGCGTGTATGCAAGGAAGCCCGGGGTCACGGAATGGTCAATCTGGTTCATGTCCGCGAAGAGCTTCACCGTGGCGACCCCGCGCGGGGAGTTCAAATCAAACGTGCCGGCATCGTCCGTCATGATCTTCACCCCGGCTCTCATCAAGAAGGGGGCAAGACGATAGGAAAACCCTCCTTTGTCCCCGCCGAGCAGAACGAGCCCATACTGGTCTGTTGCCCCATCACCATCGAGGTCTTTCGTCAACCTCTTCGCAGCCTCCCGGAACTCCGACCACGTTCTGGGTGGTGCAATCCCTTCAGCGTCAAAAAGCTGCTTGTTGCACACGAGGATGAACACGATCGCCGACGAAGGGAGCCCGTAGTAGTTGCCCTTGTATTTCGTCGACTCCATGACGTGCGGCTCAAACCATTGTTTCACCTGCTCAAAATCCGGGAAGTTGTTCAAGGGGTAGAAGTACCCCCCTGCTCCGAATTCCGCGGCGTGGTCGGCGTGCAGCGTCATAATGTCCGGCCCCGCCCCCGCGCTGAAACCGGCGTAGAGGATTTCGCGGATCTGGTGCCAGCTCTTTTCTGCCAGGACGACCTTGACTTTCGGGTGCGTGCTGTTATAGACCTGGACTTGCTTGCGGATCCAGTCGAGAAATTTGGGCATCCCGCCGAAATTCCAGAATTGAACCTCCACAACGTCGGAGGTGCGCGAACATGATAGACAGAACAGCGCAATGAGCAGCACAGCGGCATATTTCAGGCGCATGGCAGTTCCTGTGCATGAGTGATGGATAGCGAAGAACGGTTGGGCGGTTACGCGCCGAGTGCGTCGTGCAGCGATTCAATGAATGCGACGAAATTCCCCGGAGGCGTCCCGGGAAGTACAGCGTCCGCAGTGGAGAAAATGTGAGGGAATTCCCGGACCGCCTGAACCATTCTCGTGGCCTCCCGGCAGATCTCATCTGGTGTGCCATCCCGCAAAAGACCGAGGCTGAGATTCCCTTTGGTGCAAATCCCAGGGTCGATGGATCTTCGCGATTCGTCGAGACGGTTATCCCCTTCGGGGGGAGGAGCGATGGTCTCAATAACATCCGCTCCCATCGTGTTGAAGGTCCCCTCCAGGATCAGCTTCTGTGTGAAACCACAGTTGTGGTACCAGAACAACCCGTTGCGCTCATGGGTCCACGCGGAGAACCGCTGGATATAGGGCAAGTCCATGGTCCGAAATAACTCGGGCGACGTCATTTCCAGACCGTAACTCGAGTCGCTCATGAAGTCGATCTGCTCCTCCATGGCAATGGACATAACGAATAGAGAAGCTTCGCAGACCGCGTTCATGCTCCTGGCGTAGATGTCCGGGAAATCGTTCCATTGGTAGAAGATGGCGGAGGGGCTGATCTGGCTGCCCAACCATGAGCAGTGCGGATGCCCCATGACGATCACCCCGCCCTCTTCCACATTGCGGCGCCAGGTCCGGAAGTAATCCCTGATTTCCCCTTCGCGTTCACCGATCTCTTCGCACACACGGACGAGCATCTCATGGTCCTGCCGGGATTGTACCGCACATCCCGTAGCGTCGCTCCATGCGGGTTCTTCCCGCGGGGAGCGACGGATCCATTCGCCGTTCCGTGTACGGATGACCCGGACGACGTCCTCGCCCGACGAGCGCGATTCGTCGATCACCCAGGGGAAGATCAATCCTGAGCAGTCGGTCATGAACATAGGCTCATACCCGAGCGCCTGCGCGACCCGGATCTCATCCCTGATCGGGTCATCTGTGCATGGAATGCCGAGGTACGCGAGCGTCTTCAGAATGACCTCGCGATGCGGCAGAAAAGGGGAAATGACCGGCGCCGACCCCCCGGGGTCGCGGACGTACGAGAGGAATCTTCGTCGAGGGGTGAGCATGCGTGGGCTGATGTAGGGCGGGACTCCAGTCCCGTCCTTACAGTTCGACACGATATTGGTTGAGCTCATGAGGTCGGGTCTGGAGACCCGACCTCATGAGTATCCATCGATAGTGCTAGCTCTCGTCAATGATCCGATCCACCACCACCTGCCGCATCTCCGGGGACAGGCTCGCAAAGTATGCGCTGAACCCGGTGACGCGTACGATCAGGTCAGGGAATTTGCTCGGATCCTTGTGGGCAGCCAGGATCTTTTCTTTATCGACGATATTCAAGTTGATTTGTGTGCCACCCAGATCCATATGCGTTCGGATCAGCGTGACAACCTTCTCCCGGTCTTCTTCATCTTTCGAGATGCCGGGATCGAGTTCCATCTGCAGAGGTGCGGTGTTGCCGTAGCCGGGTTGAACCGCCGCAACGGCGAGGGCCAGTGCGGTGGGGGCGCCGTCCTTGCGGAATCCCGGTTCAGGGTTCGGTCCGTGGGAAATCGGATCGCCGATACGGCGGCCATTGGGCGTTGGCCCGACGTCCCGACCCATCATCAGATGGGCCGCCCAGGAAAAGAGCCCCGGGATCATATTGAACCCGTGTGGCGTCCCCTTTTCTTTAACCAGTTGCGTGAATGTCTGCGCGATCCTGCGCGCGTATTCATCAGCTCTCGATCCTCCTGTGCCGTAGTGCGGGATACTTTTCATCATCTGCCTGACCCGTTCGCCCTCTGTTCCCGCCCAGTTGGAGTCCAGATGGTTCATTAATCCTTCCCAGGTGAGCCGCTTTTCACAGAAGATGCGCTGCTCGACTGCGGCGAACGAGTTGGCTACCGTTGCGAGCCCCGCGGCATCCACGCACAGGTTGTAGAATTCAACACCGCCATGGGAAGCGTCACGCCCCCGTTCGATCGGTCCATGGCAGAGAAGATCGAGATGCAACTCGGGGAAGACCTGCCACATGTGATCGATATGGAAGTCCAACCCTTCGGCAACCACTTCAATGCTGCGGCGCACGTGGTGTTCAAAAAGCTGCCAGAGCCGGTCGGGGGTAGGGGGGACCGACACATCGGACATCATGTCCCTCAAGGCGGCGATGAACACTGCGGCGAGATTCACCTTCACACAATCGTTGACCGTGTACTCACGCCCCGGAATAGCACACCAGTGGCAGCCGGAGTACGCGCGCTCCCGTCCCAGCTCGATGGGATACCCGTTGCGCGAAAAACCGCTGCTCGTCTGGTCCACGCCAAGAAACTTGGGGATCCCGGTCCTGTCTTCGAACATGATCTCCACGCCGCGCCTGAGGAGATTGGGGTCCACATTATGCCCCACGCTGACCCCAACATTGACCGGTACCTTCAGTCGGTGGATTGCTTCGAGAACTAGGTAGGAGAGCTCATTGGTGGTGTCGTTCCCGGCCGCGTCGGGCCCGCCGAGCTGGCTGTAACTCGTGTCCATCACAAAAAGACAGGCCAGGTAGAAAATGGCTTCCTCGTCAGTGAGTATGCCGAGATCCTTGTCATGCCGATAGAAAGGATAAAGGAACTGGTCGATCCTTCCCAGCGAGCCTCCCATATTATACATCTTTCCCGCCAGTTGATACCAGAGGGTCCATTGGAGAGCCTCGTGGAACGTCTTGGGAGGCTCACGCACCAGCCGCTCATTAATCTCCGCCATTTCGAGTAGGTTCCGCCGGAATTGCGGACGCATTTCATGTTCCGCTATGCGCCGTGCCTGCGCGGCATGGCGCCCGATCCAGTTCTGGATCCCGAGCACGAAATGCTCCAGGCCATCGTAGAGCTCCCGGGCTTCTTCGTCGGTGTTGACGGTGCGGTAATGGCGGATGTTCCCGAGAATGCCTCCCCAGCCGAGGTTGAAGCCGATCGTCATGTCCTGGCAAAAATGCTGGACGGCGCCAATGCCCGGATGGAGTTTGTAGAGGTCCTGCTCCATTGCGAGATGAGAGTAATCGTAGTCCGGGTTCCAGGCGGGAATGCGATACGAAAGGAAATTCGTCATATATCCGCCTGCAAGGGAGCTGACCGGATCAATGCATGTCGGGTGCATCTCCAGCAGAGCCCTGAAATTTTCTCCGTTTGCGCGCGCTCCGAAGAAACCGCCGCTGGGATGGTTGCTCCTGGGTACGAAATCCGTGAAGAGCGCATCAGTCATGGTGAAGCCGGATCCGCTCGTCACGGTTACGATTTTGCGTGACTCTGGCGGGGGCAGGACAAGCCCGTGATCGTCCATGTCCATGTGGCCGAGCGCCTTCCACTTCTCTTCGGTGTGCCGCATCTTGGTTTTCCGAAGCTGATCGATGCGCTCGTTGTACGTAAGCTCAGCGGGTACGAACATTGATTCCAGCCCTTTCCGCAATATCCGTAAGTTCTCGCAACCTCTCTTTCGGGGGCGGAGCGAGTGTTGCAGCGGCGTACTCCAATCCCAGGCCGGTGTACTTGTCGGTTGCCAGCCTGTGGAATGGGAGAAGCTCGTAGGTGATCTTGGAACCCGAGTGAAGATTGATCAAATCTCTTATAAATGACAGGATCTTGTCAAATTCTTCCTCGGAATCGTTTACGTTGGGAATAATCGGGGTGCGGAAAATAAGCGGCTTAGTCGTGCGCGCAAGATTGCGGGCGTTCGCCAGGATCCGTTCATTGGACCTGCCTGTGGCGTCGAGGTGCTTCTCCGTGGTGATCAATTTGATGTCCATCATCACCAGGTCCGCGAAGGGGAGGATAGACTCGAGTGTGGGCCAGGAGCACTCCCCACATGTCTCAATTGCAGTGTGAATGCCTTTTTCCTTGCACCGGGACAGGATGCCTCGCGTGAACTCTTCCTGGAGTGAAGGTTCACCTCCCGTCAGCGTTACGCCTCCTTCTGAAGATTCATAAAAAGGCCGGTCGCGCAGGACTTCTTCCATTACCTGTTCTATGCTCATCTCCCGCCCGTTCAGCTCGAGAGCGCCGGAATAGCATACCTCGAGGCAGGCGCCGTCGCCGTGGCACCGCTCGCGCGCGAACACATGGATACCGTCCAGAAGTGCATGCGCATGGTTGGGACATGCCTCGACGCAGGCGCCGCAAGCGATGCACCGCCCCGGCGAGTAGCGGATGTCGGGACGAAGCAGTCGTCCTTCGGGGTTGTGGCACCAGAAGCAACGCAAGGGGCATCCCTTCAGGAATACCGACGTACGGATGCCAGGGCCGTCATGAATGGAAAATCGCTGTATATTAAAAATGAGACCGGTGGTTTTCATCCGCAGTTCACAGGTAGAACGTCTATTCCTTACAGAAACAAGATAATTGGGGAATGGGCGAAAAGCAACTATCCCCGGATGTGACTCCAAACGGGCTGGAAACCGAAAAGGCCGTCCGGGAACGATCCTGCCAGGGGGCGCGTTCATAGAGAGAGGGGATTGCTATGTTTTTCCTGTTTCGGGCATCATGGCTGGTACCTCTCGCCACGCAATTCCTCCTGGAGAGCATTGCATGTCGCTAAGAAAGAATGACCTCGAAAAAGCCGTTCAGAGCCTTCTCTGCCCGCGCAACTACGAGTATATTCTCTTTGTGCAATCGCAGATCGAAAAGAACCCCGGCTATCTGAGTCTGCAGAAGCAGAGGCAAGCGAAGAATGTCATCAATATGATCTCCTCAGCCACTCCGTCGGGGCCATCCTTACATGCCAACGAGGCACTTCACGTGTTGCGCGAAGCTGTCCGGAGAATAAAGTAATTGCTTCCGCAGCCATTCAGGTACCTCTGGTCCTCCCTTGTCCATCGACGTAGCCACAAAACGCGGAGAGCCAGGCCCATATTCACAGGCCTGGCTCTCGCCACATGGATGGTACACGCACCTTGAACTGCACGAGCATATCGTGCTTCACGTTGCGCCGTCCCCGCTTCCACTCACCGAGGTTCGCACGAGACGCCGCTCCCCCCACACTGGAAAAATCCTGAAATGACTGACAGATGCGTGTACCACAGGTATGAACACTAGATCTGCCAGAAGGTTCCCTCCTGGCGCATGCCCGGCGAATTTATTTCTTCGGTTGTTTCAACTTTGCAAGCTGCCTTCGTGCATCAAGTAGTTGGGGCTGATCACTGTCCGCACCATTCCAGATCTCGAGGAAGCGCCGGTACTCAGCTTCCGCCTTGTCACTGTTGCCCGTGCGTTGACAGAGCGCCGCCAATCGGTAATGGTAGAGTGGGTTGATCCATCGCCTGTCCTTGGTCGCGGGGTCGACTCTTAGCAACCGTTCATATTCCGTAATAGCGCTGTCGAGATCCCCTTTCAACTGGAACGCAAGGGGGACAATGTCTCTCAAAGGCGGGACGTTGTAAAGAGGCATGCGCCAACCGACTGCCATGGAAGGACCAATGACCGGCGTATCGCGATAAACACGGATGGCGCTGTCGGGTTTTCCCTCGGCCAGGAGCACCTCTGCCTCAAGAATCCCTGAGATCATGATGACAGTTCCGCTCAGAGACTCCAGGGTGCGTAACGATGGCCGCAGTGCGTTAACACGCGCCCGGGCGGAGTCTATGCGACCTTCCTTCAGGCATACACAAACCTCAAGAAGATCTCCCAGAACTTGACTCACAATTGGAGTCCGTGGATTGTTCTGGGAATACGTTGCTTTGTACGCTGCGAATTCTTCTCGCGCCGCCTTGAAGTTCCGCCAGTGCAAAGCTTCCCATCCCTTCATCCAATGGTACGGGCCAGACAACCATGGGCCCCCAAGCTGTTGAATGGGCCGGATCATCTGTTCAAGTTGGTGCCTCGATTCGCGAAATCTTCCAGTGCTGGAGAGTAGCAAAGCCCTCCAGGCCATAGACTCAGCCTTCAGCCCGATCGTTGGGGCCGTTTGATGCAGGCTGTCGATCCACCGGAGGGACTCCCGATACTCTTCCTTGAGTGCGTAGACATAGGCAATACTCTTGAATGCACCGAAGAATGTGGGCTGGAGCCGTATTGCTTCTTGATATCTGGCTATCGACGCATCAAGTTTGCCCATCCTGAGGAACATTTCACCCATCGAATCGTAGGGGTTTGCGTCCCCTGGCGAGAGTGATGCGTACCGCTCCAGGGCCTGGATCGCCTTTTCATAGAGACCCTGGTCTGCGTATATGTAGGCAAGGCCATTTGTTGGGGAAGCGAAGTTCGGATCGAGCTCGATCGACTTTTCATATTCCAGCTGGGCTTCATTAACCCGGCCCGTCGCCTGGTACTGTTGGCCTAGCTCGTCGTGGAATCGCTTTTCCAGGGGATATTTCCTCACCAACTCCTCGAGGAGAGCCGTGCGCTTTGGAGGGTTCCTTTCGACAATCACGGCGTAGCGCGACTCTATTGCCAGCCGCTCCTTTTCAGGAGCTCTTGCCACAAGTGTCATTGCTCTTTCAATTGCCTGGATCGCCTTGGGAATCTCCAGCACAGCGCCATAGGCCCTGGAGAGATAGAAATATGCCAACGCAAAGTTGGAGTCCAGCTTCACGGCTCTTTCAAAAAATTCGCCGGACTCTGCATAGTACAGCTTTTCATACTCTGCCCTCCCACGCAAGAAGAAGTTATATGCATCCATGGATGGCGTGGTTACTTCCGCAATTTGGGCTGGTGTGGCTTCCACCTTGCGCTGAGAGAGTCCGACGCCGCGGGCGATCTCCCTGCTGAGCTGGTCGATCTGCCCGTTCAGGATGCTCTGCACTCCGTCGCCACGGGCGCTTGCCGTCTTCAAGAGCTCCTTGGTAGTGACATCAAGGACCTTGACATCGGTGGCAAATGTCTCACCGGCCTTGATGAACGTGCCGATGACAATCGCGTGGATCCCTTCCCTGCGGCAGAGTTCGAAACCCAGATCCTTGTCGATGAGCGTGACATCCGTCTTCCCCATCTGCTTCAAGACGTCGTTCATCCGCTCCCAGGTCATCACGCGGAGGTATTTCGATTGTTCAAGGCTCGTGATCAGCAGGTTCGGGATAGCCTCGCGGAGATAGTCGTACGATCGATCTCCCGTCTGATTGACGAAGGCCACCACGGCAACGGGCTTGGGCTCGGAGACAACCATGTCCTCAAACAGGAGGGGCTTGACCATCAAGAAGGCAATCAAGAGAACAGGAAGGAGGGAGGCGTACAGGAGCATCTTCTTCCAGGTGCGTTTCCTTGGCGGTGCAGAGACCGGCTGCACCCTCGATCCAGCGGCTAAACTCTCTGATTCTTTCACTAACCGCTTCAAGTCGACCAGCATCTCGTCAATGTGCTGATAGCGCTCTTCGGGTGACTTCGCCATGGCTTTGGTGATCGTCCGCTCGAGATCCATCGGCACGCCCGTCCGGAGCGATGTGACCGGCTCCGGTTCAACGTTGGCAATCTCGTAGACAACAACGTTCTCATAGTCCCCGGTGAACGGCATCTTGCCGACAACCATTTCATAGAGGACCACTCCCAGAGACCAGATATCCGACCTTCGGTCGGCCGCCTCGCCCCTCGTCTGCTCAGGCGACATATATGCCAGCGTCCCAAGCGTTGTGCCGGCTTTGGTCAGCAGCGTACGCCCGGCGAGCTTGGCGAGCCCGAAATCGACCACTTTGGCCACTCCGTCATTGGTGACCATGATGTTCCCGGGCTTGATGTCCCGGTGGATAATGCCATGCTCATGTGCTTTGGCAAGTCCCGAGGCAACCTGGATCGCGATGTTCAGAGCTTCATCGATCTTCAGCGGCCCACGTTCGATCTTTTTCTTGAGTGTTTCCCCTTCCAGACATTCCATCACAAGGAACATCTGTCCGTCGGAAGTCTCATCAATGTCATGGACAACGCAGATATTGCTGTGCTGGAGGGCTGAGGCAGCCTGTGCCTCGTGGATGAGGCGCTGTTTAGCTTCGGGGTCGCAAGTGAGGTGAGTGGGGAGGAACTTCAGCGCAATGGTGCGTTGCAGGCGTGTGTCGTGGGCTTTGTAGACAGTGCCCATGCCCCCTTGGCCGAGCTTCTCAAGAATTTCGTAATGGGAAACCTTCGTACCGACCATCGTGCGGTCCCCGGGATAATTGACCATTATCCGCAATTAACCCATTAATGAAGAATGGGTTATTACCGTCTGGCGTGAAGATACGCCGGGAAAAGGGAAGAAGCAACGGCGACGAAATCGTTGGGGAGCCATGTCGAGCATTCGCCTCACTTTCCGGATGCCTGGCACCTTTGGCACCAGACATTGTGGATGTGTTACGGTACTGGTCCACCCGAACTCCCAGAGAGTTGAATACCGATCAAGAAAAACGATAAGATTCTGCAGAAGTGAGTTCCGTTGGACAATCTCACAGTGAGGAATCATCGCATGTAGTCGCGCAAATTGCCCCATAATTTTCGTTGCAGCATCGTAAGGTTGATTATGGAGGGCGACCAATGAAACCTCCGTTCGAGCTGGAGTATGATAATGCGAATTCCTCCGGTCACATAACCTTGGTCTGGACTTCCGGAGGCCCCAGCAGCCCGATGATACAGCTCAAGCGCCTCGGCACGGATTAGGGGCTAGTGATGTGTCTATTGTGGTATTTGACATTCTCGGAAGGAAAGTCGCGGTTTTGGTCAATGAGAGAAACGCAACAGGAACGTATCAGGTCACGATCGACGGCATCGGCCCATCGAGTGGTGTGTACATCTATCGCCTGTGCGCCGGGCCGTACGTCGAGTCTCACAAGATGAATCTGGTGAAATGAATTGGAGGAAGCGAATGCCCCCCACCCGTTACTGGCTCTTCTCGACGGTGTAAAGAACCACAGCACTTATCCCGGAGAGCCTCGTCTTGCCGTCGCGCTCCTGGATCTGGAGTCGCGACGGACAAATCCGGACTCTGAGACCATGCTCGGCACTGCTCACGGCCATCGCTTCATTCGGTACATGATCTGTCGCAGTCGTGCGGTACTTCTTCAAGAGCTCTTCCGCATGCCGACGAAGGTCGAACTCGACGAGCACCTCACCCGTACGAATCGCCGAGAAGGTCATGGTATCAAGATCTGCAGACATCCGATAGGAGATTCCGTCAGCCGGAAATTCGACCTTGTTGCCTCCCCTCCAGTACATTTGGAGAATCGCCATTCTGTCATACCCCTCGGGACTGAACGGGCCCTCAGCGTCGAAGGTCGTTATCCCGTCCGGAGATGTGGCCCAGTGCGAAACGAATTCGATGCCCATCATCTTTGCTACCGCTTCAGGACTCTTATAGGCAACCCGGGATGAACTCGTGTCCTCCTTGAGACTCTCCGCGAACCACCCCTGAATTCCGTCAAAACCGTGCACCTCGTGAAGGTAGGCAAGGACAGCACTGATCTGCTTTGCTTGAGCATAGGGGACCTCTTCGTGGACCGGTCGGATTTTCGAGTCGACAAGAATCCCTGCTTGAGCAGTAAGACTTTCGAGACGCCCGATTTGACTTTGCCTGGCAACGGAAAATGCTCCCCAGGGGCCGAAGCTCACAGCAAATGCCAGCAAGCAAAGCGATGCCGGAATGGCCTTGATGCTCTTAGTTTTGCTCACACTATGGTAGACGATGAGAAATCCAAGCCAGACACCTAAGGCCATAGCAAGATATCGTCCCTCCGTGATCCCGTATTCTCCAATCCTTCTCCAGACTGCCAGGAACAACATAATGACAAGCGGAATCAGCACAATGTAGAACCACTGTTCGGTTTTTTTTACCCAGACATTTTCCGCGCGGCCCATGATGGGATGCAGGAGGAGGAGCGAAAACATCCCCGTGGCTGAGAACCCGAGGATGAGTTTGCTTACCCAACCCTGCGGCCAATCCCAGGCAACGACAATCTTGGTCAGATATGCATACAGTATGACAAGATAAATGAGGACAATGGGCAAAAGGATATACTGCGCAAGAATCTTCAGACTCTTTGGATAGTCAGTCAGACTGTCGAGTTGTGCCAAATTTTCTGCAATGCCGGCGAGAAAGAACCAGGTGGTGAACAATCCAGTGATCAGAACCCAGAGCTCAAAGTACCGCTTCCCGGGGACATACACTCCAAAGAGATTGTCGAGAGCCGCAAGTGCAATGGCCAGCCCCGCATAGAGCACAAGCGAATAGAGGAACGCCGTCAATATTCTAAGGAAGAGTGCCTTGTTGTAGTGCCAGAACCCGTTCCATTCGCCTTTAGCAGCGTATGGTGCGGTGGAGGCCGACAAATGAAGAGCCACCGCAAGGATGAAGAACCGGAAAAGCGTGACCAACGGGGCATGGGTGAAATCAGTGGGGATCGTGAGGGCGTATCCGGCGAGCATTACGATTCCCACGATCTGGAGTCCTAGTAGGGCAGACCGGCTCAGGCCTCTTCTTTCTGCCACGAGGACCAGAGTGGTAAGGAGGGGAATTCCAAGGATTCCTGCGAGCAGGATATTGAAAAGGATCGTTGGTTTCGCGGGGCCCTCGTGATCGATGATTATCAAGGCTGCCCCGGTGGCCAGGGCGGCATCGAAGATGACGACCGGAAACCGGCGAGCCGTTGCAAGGGCCTCGTGGTACGCCTGGCGGATGGATGGGAGTTTCATGGGTGGCTCCCGTGTGTGAGGATTGTGAGCCCAATGTATCAAAGGGCGAGGCAAGAATCAACCAAGTGATTGGCGGTTAGAACGCGGATCTCGTCTGGACTTTGAGCTCCGCCAGGAGTGGCGTGTGCTCAATCGGTCTTTTCCTCTTGCGTATGACCTTTTTCTCCCCTAGATTTGTGTCGCATTTTCATTCTCTCATCATCCCCGGTGCCCGGTATGAAAGCTCAGCCTGGACGTGTTGTTCTTGGCAAAAAACAGAATTTCCTCGGCATCGAGGGCCAGATTTCGTCGTACGCCTCGTCGCAAATCGTCGTCCTACCCGTGCCGTATGAGCACACGGTGAGCTACGGCGGAGGAACCGGGCGGGGTCCTCGCGCTATCCTGGATGCCTCGCGCTATGTGGAATTCTACGATGAAGAGCTCGGGACAGAGCTCTGCAAGAACGTCGGCCTCGCAACTCTTCCCCCCGTCAATCTCGGCAAGAGCACGGGAGAGAAAGCAATGGCGAAGATCTACGAGGCGGTGAAGAAGCTCCTTGCTGATGGCAAATTCGTCGTGGTTCTTGGCGGAGAACACACCATCTCTCAGGCTCCTATAAAGGCCTACCTCGAGAAATATCCCGATCTCTCGGTGGTGCACTTTGATGCTCACGCGGACCTCAGGGAGAGCTACGAGGGTTCGAAGTTCAGTCATGCCTCTGTTATGGCACGGGTGTGCGAGTTCATGGATCCCGCACGAGTGGTCCAGGTGGGCATTCGCGCTCTTTCTCCGGAAGAGGCAGAATTTATTCGCACGAGCGCGATCACCACATTGTATGCCCATCAGATCCGGGAAATGGCAGGGTGGATCCCATTGATCCTATCGAAACTTACGCGACAGGTCTATGTGACGTTCGATGTCGATGGACTGGATCCTTCCATCATGCCCAGCACCGGAACGCCGGAACCCAACGGGCTGTTCTGGGCGGAAACCATGAAGGTCCTGCGCCTGATAGGCGAGCAAAAGAGCATCGTGGGATTCGATGTTGTGGAGTTTGCCCCGAACAAGACCGTGCAGCACCCCGATTACACTGCCGCAAAACTTACCTACAAATTGATGAACTACGCTTTCAACACACAGAAGGAAAACAGATGAACCACTCGATGAAGCATCACTCGGACAAGAACAGCTATCTGTCGGGGAAGAGAGTGCTCCCAACACCGACCTCGAAGAAGTCCACTGTCGCCGACGTTATCAACAACATGGATGCGTACAATGGCGGAAGGCTCCGGGCTGCCTGCCAGTTGATGCGGGACAAATACTCGAAGCAGGACGTCACGATCGGACTGAGCATCGCGGGCGCGTTGACGCCGGCCGGCCTCGGACCCTCCACGATCATTCCCCTCATGAATCACGGGTTCGTGGACTGGTTGGTCGCAACGGGCGCCAACATGTACCACGACATGCACTTTGCGCTGAATATGCCTCTCTTCCGCGGGAGCCACAATGTGGACGATGCAGATCTCCGCGACAAGGGAGTGACCAGGATCTATGATATCCTGTTCGACTATCAGGACGTCCTGATGGCGACCGACCGCGTCCTGCGGAAGATCATGCTGCGCCCCGAGTTCCAGAAGGAAATGGGGACGAGGGAGTATTACCATCTCCTCGGCAAGATCCTGAACGATTTCGAAAAGAAGAACAAGATCGGCGAAGTGAGCGTGCTGGCGGCGGCATACCGCAATGGCATTCCGGTTTTCACGTCCTCTCCCGGCGATTCCACCATCGGCATGAACGTGGCGGGATTGGAGCTGCTGGCCGAAACGAAGGGACTCAAGGAGTACTTCAAGCTCAAGATCAATCCGAGCATCGATGTCAACGATTCGACGGCGATTATCCTCAACGCCAAGAAATATGAGAAAGGGAAAGACAGGCGTTCTTCTCATCGGCGGAGGCAGCCCGAAGAACTTCCTCCTGCAGACCGAGCCGCAGATCCAGGAAGTGCTGATGATCCCGGAGGCAGGCCAGGATTATGACATCAATATCACGGATGCACGTCCGGACACCGGCGGACTTTCAGGCGCACCGCCGAGCGAAGCGGTGAGCTGGGGGAAGATCGATCCGACGAAGCTCGAAGAGACCGTGACGGCCTACGTCGATGTGACGGTGGCATTCCCGATGCTCGTAGCGTATGTCCTGCAGACGACAAAACCGAAGAAGCTGAAGCGTCTGTATAGACCGCGGGGAAGAACTGCGGAAGAAACTGATCGAGTCGTATCTGGAAAACAACAAAGAAGTTGAAGAACTTTCGGGCCTCATGAAGAAACTTCCGCTGTGAGGACAAGATTTCTGGATTTCAGGAGAATAACCTTGGACAAAAACGAAGAGCTCCTCCGCCTCGTGCAGCAGCACGGCTCCCCGTTGTTCATCGTTGACCACGACATACTGCGGCAGAATTACCGGACATTCAAGGAGCACCTGCCGCGTGTGCAATGCTACTATGCTGTGAAGGCTAACTCCCAGCAGCAGATCATCGAGACGCTGTTCGAGGAGGGATGCAGTTTCGACGTGGCCTCGTACAACGAGTTCATGCAGGTGTATCAGTACATCAGGCATTTTGAGCGGAAGGAGAAGAAGCACTACATCTGGGACAAGATCATTTTCTCCAATACCATCAAGGACCAGACCACACTGGCGAAGATCAAACAGTACAAGCCGCTGGTGACCTTCGACAACAATGCCGAGCTGGTCAAGCTCAAACATCATTGCGAGACGGCCGGGCTGGTATTGCGGCTGAAAGTCCCGGATACCGGCTCGCAGGTCGAGATGGCCTCGAAGTTCGGGGCGGAGCCGGGGGATGCCCAGCTGCTGATCCAGCAGGCGTTTGACATGGGGCTGAAGGTCGAAGGGGTCAGTTTCCACGTCGGAAGCCAGTGCACGAACTTCGACAACTACACGGTGGCGCTCGATATCGCCGCGACAATTCTCAACGATGCGCGCAGAAGAGGTTTCCCCCTGAACCTCGTCGATATCGGCGGCGGGTTCCCGGTCCCGTATGAACCTGGTGTTCCGCAATTTGAAAAGCTTGCTACGATCTTGAATTCAGAGTTCACGCGGCTCTTCCCGCAGGATATCGAGATCCTCGCCGAGCCGGGGCGCTTCATGGTGGCTACGGCTGCAACGCTTGTATCGGAGATCATCGGCAAGGCCCGGCGGGACGGCAAGGTGTTCTACCACATCAACGATGGCGTGTACCACACGTTTTCCGGCGTCGTGTACGACCACTGGATCCCGAACTTCCACGCATTCAAAGAAGGAGAATCGAGATCTGCGCGGTGGTCGGTCCGACGTGCGACAGTTTCGACAAGATTTCGCTTTCCGTGGAACTTCCGTGGAATCTGGAGGTAGGGGACTATCTCATCACAGAGAATATCGGAGCGTACAGCACCGCTTCTTCGACCAAGTTCAACGGGTTCGATGGGGCGAAGATCCTGCACAAGAATTTCCATCCACATCCCGCCGAACTGGAACGCCCTGCGCCCGCATCGGCGACTTGATTACCATTTGCCTCGTCATCAGGATGGGCTCGAGGCTTTGCGTCGTGCTGCATTGGCCCGGTGATTCAGAGCATTCATCACGGATGACTAGTGCCGCTCCAACTTTCAATTGCAGCGAATTCTCGGACAGAGTTCAAGTTGGAGCGAGCACTGTGCCCCGTCGTTTATAGGAAATGATAGTTGGTGGGACACTAGATCGATCGCAGTAACGCGCCGAGCGCTTCCGCCATTGCCGTGCCGAATCCGGTTCTTCTTTCTCTGCCGAAGAGCAATGCATTTCCTTTCTCCTCAACTCCGCGCCACTGCACCTCGGCCCGCTCATTCACTGTTGCATCGATGCGGTCAAGCCGCCAGGGCCACACCTCTTCCTTTCCTGCCGTGCCGGCCGGAATGAACCTCCATCCCTCAGCTGGCCTTGCCAGAACCCGGCCTGCACCCATTACAAGGGAGGCAGTTGCCCAAAGGTTGCGCTCCTGCGTCAAAAGACCATCCCAGATTGGCGGAGAAGGCATTTCTGAAAGAACCCTGATGATATCACCGCGGCTGCTCCCGGTCAGAGCATATGCGAACCATGCCTGTAGGGAGGAAGAGAGATTGCGAAGCAGCACCGCATGAGTTGCCTTCCAATACGTTCCCCGTTCGTTGTCCGGATCGAACGCGCCCCGCTCGGTGGCACAGGGGTACCAATGTATGGGAAGGCCCGAATGCCAGAGACCTTTATATGCCTCGGGATCCAGGCCGACGTTCCATTCTTTCTTCGAACCTCCCAAAGCCCCGGCGTTGAGCAGAATTGACCGGATGCTGGAGTGAAGTAGATCAGGGTTCCGACTGTATGCTGCTGTAAGGACCCTGCATGATCCGACGACTGAAACAATGACTTTCGAGGTAGACCTTCCCAGAATGTCAAGCAAGAGGTTCACACCCGCCTGCTCTTGGAACGGCCTGTCAGCGATCGTATCCTGAGAGGTCCTTAGAGGTTCCCCCGGGCCGACCGCTACCGGAATATCTCGCCCCAGCAAGTAGCCCATCTGTACAACAGGAATGAAACCGGGATCACGTCGAATGTCGCGCGAGTCCGGAGAAGGATTCAGGAACCGCCCGGTGGCGTCGAGGATAACCCCCTTGAGATCATATTCTTCAAGTGCAGCGATCGTTGCCAGGTCGAAGTGGTCATCAGGATCCTGCGGGGGGTGGTACAGGTCGGTGATGTGTACGAGGGGGATCCTGCTCCGGCCTGTTCGGTTGCTCGTGTTGTCTGCCGCCCGGCCTCGCAGCACGCTCAATCCCGCAAGTGCTGCCGCGCCTGCGGTCAATACCTGGCGGCGGTTCATCATCATCGACTTGTGTAGAAGTGGTAGGAACATTGTATCCATCACTCCTGCAAAAGTCAATACGGTTTTGCCTTTGGAGCAAAGGTTTTGTATTCTTGATCGACATGTGGGAGAACAAGCATGCCCGCAACCGGCCGTTTGTCTCGAAGCCTGCTCATGATAGCCCTTCTCTGTCCGGTTTTTGCATTGATCGTGCCAAGCGATGCCCGATCAGAGGACCAGTATGTCGTTCTCAATATCATACCTGGCGAATCGTATCGCCCGATTTTCGAACAAGTCCTGCGGGCGACAAAAGGCAGGTCCTCCGAGCACATCGGTGTAGGAATTGGCGCCATCTTCTCTTACCTCAACCAGTCTCGCGGACAAACCAGGAAGGATCTGGCTGCGTTCCTCTCACTGTCGGCCGAGTACAGCGTCCCGGTAATAGTGCAGCTTGATGGCGAACAGTGGTGGGAGGCTCGTCCGGATCTTTGGAACTGGTGGGATCCAAACCGGCCAGGGTACGACAGTACCAACCGGGACAATGTTGAATGGTACGGGTGGGGCCCCGAATATGCGATGAAGATCGCATGGCGCAATTGGGGGAGACAAATACGCGTCCTTCCCCCTCCGAATTTCATGAGCGCACGGTACCGGGCAGCCTGTCACGAGGAGATGCGAGTGTTCGTCCCGCTTGTGCTCGAGTGGTGGAAAGGTCTGCCGGCACAAAAAAAGCATCTCCTGATTGGCATCAAGTTGGGTTGGGAGAGCGCGATTGGCGTGAACTCATTTTATCTTCCGAATGGCAATGCGCTCCTGGATCAACCCGAGGCGAGCGATCTTCAGGTCGAGCTCAAAGGAGAGCTTGTGCCGGACAGGGGAGTCGTGGCAATTGGCTATGCAGCGGTCACGACAGCGGGATTGGCAACTTCGGGCGTGTTGAAGGAAGCGGACCTTGCCCGGATTGTTACCCGGCATCTCGAGGATCTCTGCGGCCTCGCTTCGGAGCTCGGTGTCCCACGGGAGAAGTTATTCACGCACGTCGGAGGGTGGAAGGAAGAGGAGCTTCTTTACGATGCTGCGTTGAACAGGTACACCTGTCCCGGGTGGAGCTTTTACAGGCATGCGGGGGATGCCGCGAAGGATAAAGGCATACAGAGAGTTTTGGCGAAGAGCGACGCACCGTACTGGGCTGCCGTGGAGTGGATGCTGATGGGAGATAGCAGCGCGAACGACTGGCACGCAGCGCTCGCCCGCACGTTGACGATTCCGAAGTGCCGATACGTCTGCATCTACAACTGGAGCGGGATTCGGGATAACAAAGGCGCAATGGAGGCGATTCGCAAACTCTTGGGGGCAGCTCAATAACCATTCATGATCCATATGGAAAATTTAGCACGACGCACCCCGCGCGGGTCGGATGGTCTTTCACGAGGGCGTCGGAGGGGACGTCGCGGATGAGCCACAGGATGAGAAAATCTCCCGCAGCCGCCGCGAGGAAAATGATGCCGAACACCGTGGCAAGCAAGTTCCCGGTGATGATCCCCAACAGTGAGGGGATCACACCAAGGACGAAGGCCGGGCTTACCGCTCCCAGGCGGTAGGCTCCCGCTTTCATCGGAACCGTGGCATGGGCGTACGGTGCCAGGGCTCGCAGGTTCATCCCGAATTTGATCGTCGAAAATGACCTGGTTCCCCAGAGCGCCCAGACCACTCCGTGGATAGCTTCATGTGCGATGATTCCCAGCAGAAAAAGGCCAATCAGAGAAAAAAGCCAACCCCGGTCAACCACAAAGTGAGGGCGTCCCCAGAACAAAATGTAGAATGCCAGGACCAATACAACCGGAGGGACCGCAAAGACGATGCTTCTCAAGTTCGCGGAAGCCAGGGAGACTGAGAGATCTCGCTCATTGTCATCCATTCGAATCCCTCGATTGATTTCGCGATCACTCATTGAAGTCGCCTGGCCCACGTCATGATGATCTCTTTGTATTTCAAGCTTCCCTGCCGCACGGTCCGCTTCTGCGTCTCATAATCCACGGCATAGAGCCCGAACCGCACGTCGAAACCGTCAGTCCACTCAAAATTGTCCATGAGCGACCAGTAGAAATATCCTTTCACGTTCATTCCGTCAAATATGCCCCGATTCGCGGTCAACACGTGATCCTCAATGAAGCTGGCGCGTTTCTGATCGCTGTCGTCAGCGATGCCGTTTTCAGTAATGTAGATCGGCTTCGCGGTTCGTGATGATATCATATGGAGCGCCCTGTACAGCCCTTCCTTGTAAATTTCCCATCCATTGTCGGTAAGATTCTCGCGCGGAAGGGACTGGACAGGAAGCATTTTTTCGCTACTGAATGGCTGCAAGTGGTATTGAAAGCGGGTATAGTAGTTCAGACCGACAAAGTCGAATCCTTCGGACACGCCGGTTTCGAAGTGGTCACTCCCCACGCCGGGGAGTGAGAAATCAAAGACGCCGGTATTGAGGTAGTCGATTACCGAGATGGAGAAGGCTTTCGTGAGGTAGTGTGCAAGCATCACGTCCAGAAGGTTCCAGCGCTGGGGCGGATCGAAGATGAAAACACTGGTGGCAAGGCCCACATGCGCTTCGGGACGAATTTGCTTGATTGCCTGGTAACACGCCGTGTGCGCCCGCAGCATGTTTCGAAAAACGTGGATGGCTTTTGCCGGGTCGTGCTGTGCCGGAGGGAAGTTGCCCATATAGTAACCCTCAACTGCATAGACATTCGGCTCGTTGATTGTTGACCAGAAGCGGACTTTGGGCCCGAGCCGCCTGGCCACTTTCGTGGCGAACCGGGCAAGGATCGCGGGAGAGTCATCGCGCTCGAATCCGCCTTTCCGCTCGAACCAGAGCGGGTTCGTGAAATGATGAAGGGTAATAAAAGGTTCGATGCCATTCGCACGGAGCTCGTCCACAACCCGTTCATAGTGATCCAGGACCGAATCGACAAAAACTCCCTCTTCAGGTTCTATTTTGCTCCACTCGATAGAGAACCGGTAGGCGTTCAGGTGCATTTCCTTGAGCAACTGAATATCCCCTTTATACCGGTTCCATTGGTCATCTGCAATGCCACACCTCTGGCCCCGTGCAATATGCGGCCGCCCTTGCGGGTCAATCGCTTTCTCGAATTCTGACCAATTGCAGTTCGTGCAATTTCCTTCCACCTGGTAGGCAGATGTGGCGGCGCCCCAGAGAAAATCTTTGGCGAAGCGGAGGCGGTCGGTTTGAAGATAGCCGCGATCCAGCACCATGCTGATGTCCGGATCCACGAAGACCAGGAGCGCAATGCCGTAACCCACGATGAAGAGCATTAGTATCAGGGCAGCAGGGAGGAGCTTTTTCATCTCACGCTCGATATTTGGATTGCTGAATATAGTAAGATGAAGGATGATTTTCCAGAAGCAAAGACATAAGGAACTCTCTTCGGGACCCTGAGCTCGCTCGAAGTGACGGGGGATCCAAGCGATGGACAGTCCCTGAAGAGAATCATCACAGGATGAGAATCTTCTTTAATTCTTCCGCCATCGTGTCGTCCGGACACGCCATTAGTCAGCACCTGTCAGCGCGCGTATGATGGGCTCTGATTGAATCAACATGTTCGAAGATCGCTCGGACTCTCCTTTGATGATTCTTCTTCTCCATTGATCCCAGCATGCCTTGGTATTCGTGGATGAACTCGAGGAGAGGAGGCAGCCCGATTGAGCGCGCGATCCCGGCCGCCCGAGAGAGACGCCCCTCGAGCATCTTGAGGAATTCCCCCAGTTTTCCATCGAAAAGGATGGCCGTGGCAAGCTGCTGCGCGATCTCTGTGCGGCTATTAGTCGGTCGCCCTAACAGAAACCGCGCAGCATAATTCAACCTTCCCTGAAGAAAGTCCTCCTGCATATCCTCGAGATCATCGAGGAGTTGCCCCACATAAGCGAGTTCATCTGTCCAGGGTAGCAGGGCTCGGTACAGACGGGGCTTCTTCAAGCGAAGACATACGGCAAATGTCCCAAGGTTGCAGACTGCATACCCTGCGCTCGTCATCCCTTTTACCGATGAAGCAGGACCAAACCCGTGGAGCTGGCAATCGTCCCAATCGATTATTGCATTTACAGTGCGGCGGATCGATGAGTCAAAGAATGTCCAAAACGCCGACCGTGTCGGGAAGTAGGGCGCGAATGACGTGCGCGCGGAAAGAAGCAAGTGATCCGCGGCATAGATGAGTGAGCGGTCCGACACATGCCCGTCAAACAGATCATCCTGCAGCTTAATCGCAAGGAATGCGCAAAACTGTCCACGCACGATATCTGCAAGGAATTTCTTACTGGCCTTGTCTTTCTGCCTATGGTGCCGCATAAGCCACTGGGGCAGGAGAAGCCAGTGTGGTTCCGCACGCACGTGATCCTTTTTTGCCCGCCGCCGGCGTGTCCTGACAGAAGCGTACCGTTCAAAGGAGCGGGCGAGTTGGGGATGCCACTCCCGCACGCCCTTCTCCACGCCGGGCATGAGATCTTCCATCGAAATGATCAAGGGCTCCGTCACCCGGGCTCGGGAAAATGCCCTTGCAGTTCGCGATTCGGTCACGGAAGGCTCTTCGGCCAGGGATAGATCCGTTCTACCTTTGCCGGGATCATGAGCAGTCGCACGAGATTCCTCCCGCTGATCTTGTACACCTTCCGGAGCCATCGCCTGAGCGCCGCGAGATCTTTCTCGGAGAGTGAGAGTCCCTCTTTTGCCAGGGCTTTTTCCGGATTTCTGAGAACGGCATCGAGAAAGCCCTCGTTTTTCTTCGCGAGCTCATAGACTCTTTTCAATGTGACTCTGCGTGTGGCCATGGCAACCTCCGTGATTGTGATTGGTTTATTTGCGCAGTAGATCACTTACCCGGCTGCGGATTTCCCGTGACCGTAAACTCACTGAATCGACGGCAAGGCATAATGCATACTGCCTCAATGCTTCAGAAGTATCCTGCTTCATCTGCGCGACGCGCCCCAGAAGGTCATGGATTTGGGAGGACGTGGAGTCGAGTGCCGTTGCACGTCTGGCTGCATCGGTCGCGCGCGCCAGATCGCCCAAATCCAGAAGTGATTGGGCGAGCTTGAGAAGGTACTCTGCTTTGTGCGGATTGAGTTCCACTGCCCTGGAGAGGTATGACGATGCGGACAAGGCGAGTCCAAGAGACAGAAAATGGCTCCCCAGGTTTGCATAGGCGCTGTCCAGCGCGTCCCCTTCCTCCCGCGAGATATGTATGAATTCGCCGGCGTATGATTCGCTCTGCGTTGAGTCTCCATCGTGAAGTGCGAGCGCAGCCAGAAAAGCGTAGGTCTCCGGAAGCACTGTTTCAAGGTTCAGTGAGCGCTCGAGAATCTCACGGCATTGAGCAAATTCACCAAGCCGGAAGAGGCTGTACCCAAGCATGAGCGATGCTGGTTGGAAAGTCCAGCCCGATTCGACCGCCGGACGGATAACCCGGGCGCCCGCAGCATAGTCCTCCTGTGAGATCTTGACGTCGGCAAGGAGGTACATCAGAACATCGTTTCCTGGCGAGTACTCCAGCGCGTCCTCCAACGCCCGTGCCTGTCCATTCATGTCTCCTTCGATCAAGGATCCCGTCCATCGGATCAACGCTTGCTCAAAGGGGCCCGCAGTGAACATGTTCCTCATAAGAAAGGCCTGGTGCACCTTCGCCTCAGCGAGCTCTCCGTGGAGGACGAGGCCCGAGATCAGCCAGGTTCGCGGGGTGACAAATGTTGAATCCAACTCAATCGCTTTCCTGAAATAGACATCCCCACCCGGTCGCATCCGCCAGCTGAACTGTGCGCCCTGGAGAAATGCCTTGATGGCATCCAGCTGCTTTGTCCTGTGGCTGAGCCAGGGTTGAAGATCCTCCCGGGTTCTTCCATCCCGCGAGAGAGTCTGGATCTGAAAGTAGTTCAGGATCTGCTGCGAGGCATGCTGAACGGCTTGTGGAAGTTCATGCGCGGAGACAAACGGACCGGCGTAAGACATTTTCACAGATCCATCTGACACATCGGTAAGCGTGGACCGGAGGACAAACATCGTGTCAAGTGACTCGAGAGTGCCATTGATAAGGTAGGACGCGCCAAATTGCCGGACGGACGCAAGGGCCTGGGCGGGACCGGTGTCAGAGTTGCCCGCAACACTGCTGAGCGTAAAGGGGTCGATGATGCGCAGATCCTCGACACCGTTCAGGTGATCCACCATCATCATCTGGACTTCCATCGGCCAGTCGGCCGCCTCCGCTCGCTGCGTCACCCGCTGAAACGGGAGTATGGCGATTCGCCACGGAGTCCTCTTTGAAGAAGGGGGGACACTCGTTGGCCACACGAGCCACGCGAACGCTGCCAGGAGCAGAACCGCCCCGAGGTATGTGTAGACGCTTCTGATCAGGCGTCGCGCTTGCACTCGCACTGTCGTGCCTCTGCCTGTCCGATCACCGACGCATTGGAGATCAGAACAGAGTTCCGCGGCTGATTGATAGCGTTTTGCCGGATTTTTGTCCAAGAGCTTGAGCAGCAATACCTCGAGGGCCGGCGGTAGATCCTGACGCAAGGAAGAGGGAGGGGGAGGATCGGTGTTGAGGATGCAGTACATTTGTGCCTGGTAGTGTTCCGTTGCGAATGGTGGCCGGCCTGTGAGCATCTCGTACAAGACCACGCCGAGAGACCAGAGATCGGTCCGATGGTCCACCTTCTCGCCGCGCACTTGCTCGGGGGACATATACATCGGTGTCCCGGCTATCGCCCCCTCCCTGGTCATTCTTGTCTGGTCGGCGAGCTTCGCCAAGCCGAAGTCCAGGATCTTTGCCACTCCATCACGGGTGATGATGATATTCCCCGGTTTGACATCGCGATGGACGATTCCTTTCTCGTGGGCCTTCTGAAGTCCCTGTGCAACCTGCCTCGCGACGTCGACTGCATCTTCGAGCTTCATTGGGCCGCCGTCGATGATGTCTTTGAGCGACCGCCCCTCATAACAGTCCATGACAAGGAACATCGTGCCGTCGGAGGCTTCATCTATGTCATGGACCGTGCAGATATTGTTGTGCTGGAGTGCGGAGGCCCCTTTGGCTTCCTCGATAAAGCGGCGCTTCGCTTGAGGATCTTGCGTGAGATTGCCAGTGGAGGAACTTCAGTGCGACGTCGCGGTCGAGTCGAGTGTCGTGGGCCTTGTAGACCACGCCCATCCCCCCTTCGCCGAGCTTTTCGAGGATCTTGTAGTGGGTGACTGTTGAGCCGACCATCTAGATCCCCCCGGGTAGAGGTTGAAACGTAGCGGGCGCAGAAAGAGCAGGACCTGATTCAACGGTTCGGCGAAAGATACGGAAGTGAAAGGGGAGAGTCAACTAGAGCAGTAGTCAGAAAAGCGGAGCGTGGGATTAGCGGCAAAGCCTTTTTGACTCTCTTTATTCTCATCTGCGTCCCGCTGCGGCAATTGCAAGGGGAAAGAGGGCTGCAACTGGTCCACCTGGGGCTATGCAAGGGGTCGGGGCGAATGCCCCGACCCGGGTATGTCAGGAAGTCGCGAGGATGTTCAGGGAGGCGATCCTACTTGGACGGTGTTCCTGCTGCCAATGGCGCGCCAGATTCCTTGTTAGGGGCAAGCTCCGGATGATTCTCCAGCAGCCGATAATATGTCAGCCAAGTACAGATGTGTTTCATCTTGTCGCAATCACAGAACTTTGACGCGCGCGCGATAGCAAAGTCTCCCATCTCGGAGTGGAGATCATGGAGGGCGATGGCTGCGATTACACGCGAGCAACGGTCCGCTTCTTCCGTTTTTACTATCCGCATGAGCGGGATGACGAAGCAGGAGAAGGAACGTTCGGGCATCATCATCTTGAGTTCGCGGATGGTGATTGCGGCACTGGTTTGAAGTCCTGGCGACTCACTCTCCAGCGCCATTATCAGGCTTTTTTCAGTTTGCTCAATAGTGGCTTGCTTGAACAGGCTTGCAAGGACTGGGAAGTCCTGAGCGACCGCAGAGAGCGGAACGAACAGGGTAAGAACGAGAACAAATCGAACGGCGGGTTTCATGGCGTGTCTCCTTTCCTTCTGGGGGATTTTCTTGCTTGTGAAAGAACCCGGTGTAACGGGCTCTCTCTTACGAAGGAGACTCATTCAAACGGTGGGCCAGAAAAATCCAAGGTGGGTGCCGACATAAGATATTGCAGTTTCATAGCTTAGGGGCCAGAAGGCGTTGGGTTTAAGGGGGGAAGGGAGGAAGGTGACTCGACAAAATCCACGAGAGCCTTAATGATTGCCAGTGTCAAATTTACGGGAGGCAAAAATTGTCGAGAATCGATTAATTGCTGCCTGCGCCAGTTCCTTTGCCGAGCCTGAGTCTGTTCATCTTGTAACGCATGGTTCTCTCCGAGATCTGGAGCGCCCGTGCAGCCTCCGACTGATTCCAGTTGTGAGCGACCAGGGCCTCATACAGGATCTGTCGTTCGGTCTCCTGCACACTTTCCCGCAGGGGCTTCGCTCCCGCCTGGGTCGGTCTGGCGAGTGACGATGAGCGGAATTCCACACTGTATTCTTCCGGTAAAAGGCTTTGATCCAGTATTGTCTGGTCCGGAGATGCCAGGGTCACCATTCGCTCGACGAAATTTTCCAGCTCCCGCACATTCCCTTGCCAGATTCTATGAGTCACGAAATGCATCAGCAGAGGATGAAATGCCTCTGCTTTTTTCCCCTGGGGAGAGGCAAATGCCTTCAGAAAATGGTTTGCCAGCAACGGGATATCCTCACCCCGTTCGTTGAGCGTTGGTACGCTGATCGGATAGACATGCAATCGATAGAAGAGATCCTCCCGAAGCTTTCTCTCTTTGACGAGTTTGACTGCAGGCGTGTGGGAGGCGCTAATGATCCGGATATTCACTTTTCGGCTCACGTTGCTCCCGATGGCTCGCACCTCCCCCTCTTGAAGCACACGGAGAAGTTTGGCCTGCATATCATAGGGAAGATTCTCGATCTCGTCCATGAAAAGTGTCCCACTGTGAGCTTCTTCCAGCAGTCCTCGCCGGGTCTGTGCTGCTCCGGTAAACGCTCCTCTGACATGGCCGAACAGTTCACTTTCCATAAGATGTTCCGGAATGGCGCCGCAGTCGATGGCAACGAATGGTCTTTCGCAGCGGCTGCCCGACTTATGGATGGCACGGGCAACACATTCTTTTCCTGACCCACTTTGTCCTTCGAGAAAAACCCTGACGTCGCATTTCGCGGCGGCATCGACGGCGCGAAGGAGTTCCTTGAATTTGCGACTGTTGCCGTGCAAACCGAGAGGGACAAACTTCAAAACGAGGACATCGTCAGGTATCGAATCATGAAAGTATTCTTGTACCCGACGCGGGTTGTTCAGAAAAGCGCCCCAAACGGAGGAACCTTTCTTGAGCAGATCAAGATCGTCGGTCCCGAAGCGCCGCTCAGGGTTATTGCTCGTCACGAGGATGTGGCCGCAAACCAGCCCTTCGTTCTGGATAGCCACGCACATCGCAGAGCAGACGGGGATTCCGTTGAAAAGGTGTGGGGCGAAGCGATCATCGGCCGAGATGTCTCCTGACAGAAACGGCTCCCCATGTTTCATGACCCACCCGGCAATATTCACGCGAAGGAGATGTAAATGGCGGTCATCACAAGCAGCTCCCTGCCGCAGGAGCGTTTTGATGGTATGTTGGGTGGCCGGGTTGACCATGTCGATAGTGAAGCTGTCGGCGTTGAAAAGCGTCAGCCCTTTTGACGCGATCAGTCGCAAAATCTCCTGGAAATCGCTCTGCTGGCTGAGCACTTGCGCAAGACTGAGCACTTTCTCCGCGTCATGGACATGCGGCACATCGTCCGGAGGTGGCAAGGCCGTCGCTACGGGTGGTGTCTCTGCGGGTTTTCTCTTGAAGAAAAACATGGATCTTCCCATGTAGTGTCAGGTGTGAGGTGTCAGGTTTCAGGTGTCGGGTGTCAGAAAGTTTCAGTTACTAATTCCCAATTCCTGCCACCTGACTTCTGTCACCCGACACCTATATTGTGCCTTTTAACCTTGCCAGCCTCTTCCTCGCATCCGCCGGCTCTTTATAAATCGGATCCGCCTTCCCCCAGACTTTTGAAAACTTTGCATAGTTCTCAACGGCTTTGTCCTTCATCCCCTTCTGCTCGTAGAGCCGCGCGAGGCGGTAGTAATAGCGGGGGATGATGGGTCGCCTGAAATGCGGAGGATCTCTTAGGGCGATTTCGTACGATGCGATTGCGGAATCGATTATTCCACGTTCAATATAAGCCCTGGGCATTATGTCGAATGGGACCGGGATCCAGGCGACCGAGGGAATGTCAGGATTGGCCCATTGGACGATAGGCCAAGAAGCGCTGACCCGAGGGTCGGGATCATCTTGCATGAAGTCCTGCACGTTCCATCCCCAATCTGGCCGGATCTCCTCAGGATGGTGCATAGCAAGGAAGTAAGCAGCATTCAGTGCGTGTCCGTAATAGTTCCAGAATAATCCAGCCGGCAAGGACCAACCGAGCGGAGATCCGTTTCGATCCATTTCCTTCATCCGCTCGAGCCTGGATTTCACCGAGTCCATCTTCCCTTCCTTGAGATCCAGGAGACCGAGGCAGAACTCCGCGTAGAGCCGAGCCTGTAACTTTGTGTAATCAGGTGTTGCCGCCCAGGCCGAGAGCTGCACACGAGATTCTTTCCACTCGCCTCTCTCATACGCAATCCATCCTCTCAACCAGCTGATGCGCTCGAGGATGAATCTGTCGAATCCGTACTCGGGCGATAACATCCCCTCCGACTTTCTAAGCCGAAGCTCAGCTTCCGTCAATCGTCCGGCCCAGGCGAGATAGTACGCCCGCCACCACAGATTCGAAGCCTGGTTGAACCGGGAAGGTTGGTCCGGGAAAGCGCGGTCAAGCCGTGAGATCGCTTCGTCGTAGTTCTCCCTCATGAAAGAGAGTTTGGCCAGCATGAGCGATGCCGCGAAAAAGTCGGACTTGAGGCTGAGAGCCTCCTCGCATTTTGCTATGCTTTCATCAAATCTTCCAAGTACAAGATAGGCCTCTGCGATCGATTCGATAGGGTTTGGATCACCGGGTTGCAGCTCGGCGTTTCGCTCAAATGCCTGTATCGCCTTTTCGCCCTGCCGTCTGGATAGGTAGGAATAACCGAGATAAAGCCAGGCCTGAGCATTTGCCCTGTCCATCTCGAGTATTCTCTGGTATTCTGCTATGGCCGCCGTGTCTCTTAATTCCCCCGCGTATTCAAGCCGGAAGTCGACATCGAATGGGAAGATCTCAGCTCGCGCTTTGGCGAAGGAGGCCCAATCCCGCTTTTCCCACTCCCGTCCCCTGCTTTTCAGCAAGGAAGCCTGAAGGTTTGTGTCGTACACGGCGATATGGAATTTCTCTACCTCCGTCGTTCGTGAAAGCGTGCTCAGTAGATGGCTCCTTGCGTTTTTCAGCCCCGGTCCATCTCCCAGGTTCATAAAGCAATTGGCAAGTTCGTACCAGGCTAGGGCGAAAGATGAATCTTTACTGATCGCCAGTTCCAGGAAAGTGCGGGCGTCTCTCAGATTGAGTTTTTCTCTCTCTAGTTTTCCCCTCTCATAATACTGCCGTGCTTCCATGGAACTCGTGCTCACTTCTGAAATAGGTTTGACCCCGGCCTGGGTGCCCAGTTGCGACACGCCCAACCCACGTGATACCTGCCGCGCAAGATCATCCACAATACCATCCCGTTCCAGGAAACTCTCTTCTCCCCGTCCACGCGCTTTCAGCACGCTGCCGAGCCGCCTGCCCGTGTTCACGTCTATCAATTCGATATTAGCAAGAAAGAGTGGCCCGGCTTTTGTGAAACTCCCCGCACCCATAACATCGATCCCCGCTCTCCGGCAGAGCGTCAACCCGGTCTCCCGGTCAATGAACTGTACCGTGTCTTTTCCGATCTGCTTCATCAACTCGCGCATCCGATCAAAGGAAACCATGCGGATGTACTTGGAATCTTCCAACGTTGCACACAGAACCTTTGGCAGCACGCTGCCGAGATAACTCAGAGACTCGACCCCTGTTTGATTCTCGAAGCTGATGAAGGCCGTTGCCCTGGGATTGGAGGCCAGGGCCTGATCCTGGATGAGAGGCAGGCCTATCAACAGGGCCGCTGCCAGCATGAGCACTCCTGCGCCAGCTGCAATCAGAACCCGAGCCTGCCTCTTTTTCTCCCTCTTCTTGATTGCCGCCGCAGTTGCGATTGTGCCGCCTGTGGCATCTTTCCCCCGTGCGATTTTCAGATCGGCAAGGAGGTCGTTTGCCTTCTCATAGCGGTCGTCAAAGCGCTTCCCCATGGCCCGGGCCACGATCTGTTCGACCACCTCAGGAACTTCCGGCCGACTCTGACGCATGGGCTTCGGAATCTCGTTCAGGATAGAGTAGATAAGCGCCTGCTCATAGTCGCTCTCAAAGGGCTTCCTGCCAGTGAGCATCTCATAGAGCACTACCCCGAGCGACCAGATATCGGTCCTTTCATCAACGTTCTCTGCCAGGGCTTGCTCCGGTGACATATAGGCCGCGGTGCCCATCGTGCTTCCGGTCTTGGTCAGCATCGTCTGCCCGGTGAGCTTGGCCAGGCCAAAATCCAGGATCTTCACCTCATTGTGGCGTGTGATGAAGATATTGGCTGGCTTGATGTCCCGGTGCACGATACCTGCCTCATGAGCGCATGCGAGCCCTCCCGCAATCTGGATTGCAATATCCAGGGCCACGTCAATATCCTGCGGTCCCTGTTCTATCAACTTGTTGAGAGTCTGCCCGTCATAGCAGGTCATGACGATGAACATCTGGCCGTCGTCACTGCTACCGATCTCATGAATTGTGCAGATATTGGAATGGTCAAGGGCAGAAGCGGCCTGGGCTTCATGAACAAACCGCTGCTGCGCCTCGGGATCAGAGGTGAGCGTGGGAGGGAGGAACTTCAAGGCGACAATGCGCTTGAGCTGGGTGTCTTCTGCGCGGTAGACCACTCCCATTCCACCTTCCCCCAATTTCTCCAAGATTCTATAGTGGGATATGATTTGTCCAATCTTCATAACGGCCCCCGCATAAGGAGTGCGGGGTCCGCAAAATCACGACCACTCGCACAAAACGCTCGTGGGTGATTTTGGGACATGCCGCTGGCACCACTCCGCTCAAGGATTCTATAGTGCGAGATAGTAGAGCCAATCATGTTTGAACCTCGCAGATTCCCGTTAAGGTGTTAGCAATTCCTAATTATCAATTCCTGACACCTAGCACCTAACACCAAGAACCTTATTGTTCTTTTCAACCTTGCCAGCCTCTTCCTCGCATCCGCCGGCTCCTTATAGATCGAGTCCGCCTTTCCCCAGATCTTGAGGAATTTCACGTATTCCTCGATTGCCATCTGTTTCATCCCCGCCTGCTCGTAAACGAGTGCCAGCCGGAAGTGGTAGCGCGGGATAATCGGAAAGAAGGGTTCCGTTTCATGGGAGACCGCTCTCTCGTATGCGGCGATGGCACTGTCGAGTTTTCCCAGTGCCACATAGGCTCGGGGATAAGGATCCTGAGGAAGCGGAAGAAACCGAAGCTGGATCGAAACGCCGCTTTTCAGAACATCTGGTCGACTTGCCCCGTAATGCACCTGGTAAACTGCGGGCATGGCTTCCAACGCTTCAGCAGGACGACCACGTTTCAGGAGTAACTCTCCGCGCAGCATCCCTCCCAACTCGGTATCGTTTCCCTTCACGAGACCTACGCTGCCCTCCGTTGAATCGGCAGACCTGTACGGAGAAGCCAGATTGTCGATCAGCGACAGTCTCGACTCCACCGAATCGAGTTGCCCTGCCTTCAGGTCCATGAGTCCAAGGAAGAAGTTGATTTTGATTTGTCTTGCTGCAGTCAACGCGGTGTCCAGGGTAAATTTGCGGTCTTTGCTCCACCACGAACGAAGAAGATTGCGCGCTTCTGTCACATCGCCCCGTTCACACAGAATCCAGGGTTCGATAGGGTCCACATTGTACTCGTCTTTGAGACGCTCGTCTCTCAATCCTGCGCTGACCATGGTCTGTCGCGCAGCCCGCAGTTCCCGCCCCGCATCCTTGAGTCTTCCCAGCCAGAAGAGATAATACGCCTTCGCATTCATCTGGTTGGCCCGAATCGCGGCCGCCGGAGAGATCGTGATTGAGCTGTCGACCCATCGGAGGGCTTCACTGTAGTCTTCCCTGTTGAAGTAGACCCTTGCGATGCCCATAGCCGATGCAACGAAATCCGGCTTCACGGCAAGGGCATTCTTGTACGCATCGATTGCCTCTGCCTCCTTGCCGTTGTAGGTATAGATATCCCCCATACTGTCATAGGGATTGGCGTTGCCCGGGTGCGCGGACATGTATCTTTTGAACGTCTCGATCGCCTTTTCGAACTCGCCTTTCGCGTTATACGAATATGCGAGCATATTCAGGGCGCCCGATGACCTGGGATCGAGTTCCAGTGTCTTGGTGTACGCTGCGATTGCCTCGTCAACACGGTATCGAGCCGAGAGCTGGAACCCGAGGACCTCCCAGATCTCCTTTTCTCTCGGAAATCGTTCTACGGCATATTTGCAGAACTCTACGTCGTCAGTGGATCTTCCTCCCATCACCTCTCTCCTGACAACCGTATCGTACACGGCGATAACAAATCTTTCCCTTTCTGTGGCTTTCAAGGCAAGTGATCGCACTTTCTGCGTGCAGACCTCGATCGCACTTTCGTCTCCCATCACCTCGCATGCCGTCTTTAGCCAGACCCATGCCATGACGAAATTGGCATCTTTTTTCACTGCCAGCTCGAGTCCTGGTCTTCCATGCACCCAGTCACCATCATCGGTTTTTTCCCGGGCGGCGAGGTAGAGCTGGTAGGCTTCGGGGGAACTCGTGGTCACCTCCGCGATCGGTCGCAGCGTCTCTTCTGCTATCCTGGACCGTACCCCGAGTGCGGCTGAGATGTCTTTACTGAGCTTGTCGATCTGTGTCAGCAGGTAGCTCTCCACACCCTCACCGTTTGCCGTGACCGTTTTCAGTTGTCCGAGGGTTGTGACATCAAGAAGCTTTGCCGTCGTCGCAAAGAGGGTCCCAGCCCTGGTGAAACTCCCCTCAACGATCACCTCGGCCCCTTCCCCTGCGGCACAACTCCAGTCCTAACGAATGATCCGCCTTCTCAGTCCCCTGCTTTCCCATTTGCCTCAGGAGGTCCTTGATCCGCATGCGGGTCACCACATGGAAGTACTTCGACTGGTCAAGACTTGTGATCAGCTGATCCTGAATAGCGACCTGCAGGTTGTCCAGACCAGTATCTCCAGTCTGATTTTCAAAGGGCAGAACAAGGATCGTCTTCGGGTTTGAGGCAAGGGCGCTCTCCTGCAGAATGGGGGAGAGGAAAAAATATATGAGGGCTGCCATCGCGATGACAGCGGCTCCAAAGCCGACTTTCATCAAAGTCTTTCTACGTGCGGAATCCCTCGCAAGCTGTCCGGCAAGCGTCGTCCCGGTAGATTCTTCACCTCCCTTGACGACTTTCAAATCTGCCATCAACTCATCAGCCGTCTGGTACCTCTCTTCGGGCTTCTTTGCCAGAGCCCTCTGGACGATCTGCTCAAGGGCTTCGGGTACCTCCGGCCGCAACGACCTCACCGGTTTCGGAGACTCATTCAGGATCTCGTAGCACAGTGCCTGCTCCTGGTCACTCTCAAACGGACGCCGCCCGGTGAGCATCTCGTACAGGACAACACCCATGGACCAGATGTCCGTGCGCTGGTCGACCTGCTCGCCCTTCGCTTGCTCGGGGGACATGTACGCAGCTGTCCCCAGCCTGCTCCCGGTCTTGGTCAGGATGGTCTGCCCGGAGAGCTTGGCCAGACCAAAATCCAGGATCTTCACCTCCCCCCGGGTGGTGACCATGATATTGGCCGGCTTGATATCCCTGTGGATGATGCCTGCTTCATGGGCACGGGCGAGTCCTTCGGCGATCTGAATGGCTACGTCAATACCATCTTCAATCTTCCATCCTCCATCCTCAATTTTGCTTTTCAGCGTCTGTCCCTCATAGCACGCCATCACCAGGTAGGTCTGCCCGTCGTCGGTCTCTCCGATTTCATGGATGTTGCAGATATTGGGATGATCCAGGGCAGAGGCGGCTCTGGCCTCATGCATGAAACGTTCTTTGGCCTCAGGGTCGGAGGTGAGGGCAGGAGGGAGGAATTTCAGCGCGACGGTGCGCTTGAGGAGCATGTCTTCGGCACGGTCAGACAACGCCCATACCTCCTTCACCGAGTTTCTCGAGAATCCTATAGTGCGCAACAGTTTGGCCAATCATGATGCACGCCTCCCGCCATCGGCGGGATCCGCAAAACGGCAGCCACTCACCCCGTTGTGCGGGGTGAGTGGGCCGTTTTGGGACATACCCCCGCTGCCGAGTTGCTCAAGGATTCTATTGTGAGAGACCGTGCTTCCAATCATGTGCTTGTTCCGGATTAGGTGCTAGGTTTAGGTGTTTGGTGTGAGCAATTCCTAATTATCAATTCCTGTCACCTGGCACCTAAAACCTAGAACCTATTTCTTACAGCCCGATCTTCACCGAAAACACATGGTTTCCATTAAAGTACTTTGCCGAACGATACGCATCGTCAAACGTTACATCCGTGCCGCCGACAGAGGCATGGGCGCCAACGCCGAAAGCGGGCCCGAAGATATTTACCCTTGGCGTCTGCTCCACCGGTGCATAGTCGTACCCTCCCCGCACGAAGAAGAGATTCTGGAAGCCGTACTCCAGTCCCACGCGATAGGCATCGTCGCTGAAGTTGTTGTTTTGAAATGCCGTTGACGCGGTCACGGTATGATCTTCGGAAATCGTGGTCTGGTACCCGAAACCCAATTCGATCGTCGAAGGCAGCTCGAATGACGCCGCTTCAGCGCTGTAGATGTATGCTCGGGCGACTCGAGTCCGATGAAACTGCGTTCACGTTCAGCCCCGGGCCGTCAAACTTCATTTGTGGCCCGATGTTTTTCACTACGACTCCGAAGCTGAGCCCCTTTATGCTGGCGAGATTGTCGTAGATTACACCCATGTCAAAAGAAAACCCGGCAGCGCTGACGTCTGCCATCTGTTCGGAAATGAGGTTGACTGTAACGCCTACCTTGATCCGGTCGGTGAGCTGCCGCCCGAACGTGAGTCCAAACGTCAGGAATCGGGGAGAGAAATAGCTGGCCGCGACCCGTCAGGCGTGTTCACCGTCGTCACAGGGATGTCGCCGATGGAAAGGGCCTTGAGCTGAAACGCCAGCACACCGAATTCCGCAAAATCCACTGCGACGGATGCGCATTCCACGCCGATATCAGCGATGTAGCTCATGTGAGAGGCAAAAAGAGTGACCTTGTTGGATCCCACCGATTCCCGCCGGATTCCAGAAGAGCGCCTCCGGCCCCGAAGTCAAGGCCACCGTGGAACCACCCATACCGATGTCACGGGCGCCGACCGGTATGAGAAGCTCAGAAGCACCGTTTGTGCCGGTTCGATTGCCCGAACTCGCAAAAACGGTTGCGGCAGAAAACAGACACGTGAAGACTATGAAGGAGAGTTTCATTGTCCACCTCTAATATCTGTCAAGGATCTGTTGCTCCTGGACGACCGCGATTTTGAGGATCTTCGTTGCCTGAACATCAGGCATTTCGATATATGCAATGTACAATCCGCTCCCCACCGGAAGGGCGTTGTCATTCTTCAGATCCCATTGTTCGAACTGCGAATCGCTTTCCCTGTTGATTGTCCTCACCATCACACCTGCAAGATTGAAAATGCGAATGGTGGCCTTCCTGGGCAGGTGGTTTGAACGTGACAAACCTCTGATACTTGTTCAATTCCTGAGGATTGACTCCGTAGTAAGGGTTGGGGAAGACGTTGATCTGGCTGACGTCATTCTTCGCCAGAGCCAGATCGCCGACCACGTTGGTTGGTGCAATGAAGGAGAAACTATTTCCCGGTACGTTAAGATGATTGGTGAGGATCAGAAATTCGTCGCCTGCTACGAAATTCGAATCGGTGCCTGCGATTCGATTTGGGGTTCCCATCCACATCATAATCGGGGTATTGTTCAGGATGTCCACAGTCAGTAGTGGATCAGGACTCTCTGAATACGGAATATCGAATATGAAAAACCACTCGCGGGGGCCTTTGGTTGAGACATTGTTGATACCCGCCCCACTAATTGGGGGCCAATAGCGGCCGTCCACACACCCGAGTGAGTCGTTATTCTCCAAATGTCCGACCATGAGACGCGTTGGCGGACTCGTCTCAACATTCCACGCGCTGAAGGGTATGCTGTAGCTGTAATCCTGATATGCATAGCCCCCTGTGGGATTTACGATCCAAGGGCCAAATTCAGGGAGCGCAGGGGCCTTGGATGCCCCACGCAGATAGCGATAGCCCTTGGAGAAGTTTGGGTCCGATTGAGGTGAGTTGGGATTCCATGTTCCATCCGCAGCCGCAAACATGATACTCACACTGCGCAATTTGTCATAAGTAACGGTAGAACTCGAAAGCCAAAAATCATAACCATTCCCCATGGCGCCGTTGAAGCCATCCATCCCCCAGTCGTTGGCATCAGCCCATGTCCAGTGTTGTCTGCCGGCAGGGATCGTCCAGTCCCTCCAGCCATCGTTCAGCGGCCCACTGACAATTGTCTGAATTCCATCTACGGCCAGGTAGTGTTGATCTCCGCTCTGATTCTCCTGTTTCGAGAGTTTCACAACGCCGGTCGTCGCGTCCGTCAACCTCCACGACACACTGCCCGCCACGGTGTCGAACGTTACCGCATACTGATGCCCTGTAAGCTTTGACGGGTCTATGATCAGAGGTAGAACCGTTCCATCGGAAGGAAAAAGACCAGGGATTGTCGTATGGATCACGGGAGCAATCGAGTCACCGGAATGCCCTCCGTACCGTGTCCCGGGATCCGGCGAGTGCGGGATCACGGTGAACACCACCGGTGAACTCTCCAGAGTGGATGGCGTGAGACCCGGCTTCGGATTGAAGTTATATGCGGTGACTGCAAAATAGTAGGGGGTTCCGTTTACTAGAGGGTGATTATTGTTGTACGCGTCCGAAGTTATGTTCAACCATCGCTGAATGCCGCTGTCTGTCCCGTATTCTTTTACCGTCGGAAAGACACTACCTTGATTCGGGTCGAACTCAGCGTCGATGATTTTTCCCACGCCGTTAACAAAATCGAATGTCACCAAGCGCTTTGAATCTGCCAGTGAGGCGGAGGTGCTTGGAAGCTGCGTACGCGTTCTGCCCCTCGAAAGAGTATCCCAGTGGAGCCGGGACTTCGGTGGCGGCTATTGCGGCTGAGTCGCTTCCCCAGTCCAGTACAATTTCGTTATTGAGGGCGGACGCCTGAACTTGAGGTGCCACAGGTGCACGAGGAACTGCAAAGAAATTGTCATAGGCATCCTGTGCTTGATCGTCGTAAAATTTCAACAAGCCGAATAGCTGACAACCTGTCACAGCCGGAGAAAGCACCGGCACAGATTTCAGCAACAACAATCTCCTGCGTGTCGCCCGGGGCCATGGTGAAAGGTCCAGTAGCGACACCCATCCGCCGGTCACCAAAGGTGAGGCCGTATGTTCCGTCCAGCCACCCCGTTCGCTTCTCCGGATCGCCATTAAAGGGGTATCGTGTCGGAGCCCGTTCGTCGGATCGACATAAGGTTCTCCTGACAGTGCGAGAAGCCCCCTGCAGCATGCGATAGACTCCAACCGCATTACCGTCCTGGTCAAAGGGATCCTTCAGCACAGGGTCAAAGGAACCGCCAGTGTTTGCGAAAAATGCAGTCATGGGAAGGTTCCGCTTCCCGTACACTCTCCTTCCTTTGAAGATTGCAGAATCTGTCGGCGTGCCAGGGACAATCGGTCCCTCGAAAAAATCGAACCCAACAGAAGGAGGAGGGAGGGGAGAGTACTTGAGGTCGCTCTCCTGCCCGTTGTATACGAATCCAAGGTTTCGTGTTGTGTCGCAACCTGCTAAGTCATCCCCGGGTTCCCAAGGTCCGGGTCCGCCCAGAGCGCAACAAACATGCTGTCAAATGGGATTGAGTTCCGGTTGATCAACATGTAGCGCTTGAAGTACATATACCCCAAAGCGCCTTCGCTCCGGTACCCCCAGACTGTTGCCTGCATCTCTACTCCGAGCGGAGGCGTGTTCCAAAGCTGAAGATTAGGAACATCGCGGGCCACGCCCCATATGGTCTGATCTGCGCCCGGCACGCCCGGGACGTCAATGGTAGGATCATAGATGCCGTCCTTGTTTTTGTCATCGAACGGGGCGCCATCTTGCGCAGGCCACTCGGTCCAATCAGTATGGTACTGGGCATAGATTGTTTCCGGGCTCCCTTCGCCATCAGCAGACTCCGAGGATATGTCGGTGGATGAATTTCCGGGCGGAATATCGGGGCGCACGCGGTAGATCCGATTCTTTGGCAGATCGGATGATTCCGGCTGCAAGCTATCGAGGATCCTTCCGGGCGCAAGCGTCGAGTACCAAGCTGTCCCCGCTATCCGGATATCTCCTTCGGCACCAGCGCGAGCTCCCCACAAGGGTCCTGCGGCAACTACTGGGCCCAAGCCGCTCCCTTTTGGGTAGAAGAGTCCCAGGGAGGTAACCAAAGCTTACCTGGCTCGCATCACTTGAGCCATTGACAGAGATGCTGGTGGATCGATGGTTGATGTTGAATCTTGTCCATGTCGGGGAACCAAGGACCTTCTGGGGGGAATTGCCCGTCCGGCGGCCGGTCTCTCGAGCTTGTGATTGCGGACCTGCCAGAAGGATCAAGAGAGCCATCAACGGTACATAATGTCTCCTCATGGTGTTCCGCTCCTTTCAATACTCGAGCCTCAACCCGAGGCGTATTTGCCTGGGCGAGCCATAGAAATATGGGTCGTTGAAATACGTGGGGGGCCGGGTGTACGAGAGAGTCAACAAGCGATAGACGTCGGCATACTGTGATCCGTATTTGCTGATGGGAGAGCTGCTCAGTTCCGGATTGCTCAGATAGCCGTCATCTTCTGCACTGCCCGTTCGTGACCAGACGTTCAGCACGTTCCGAGTGTCAAAGAGATTGATGACATAGAGCGATATCGTTCCGGCAAGATCCTCTGTGAAGCGAATTGTCTTGTCTACGCGTAGGTCGGCCTGGTACACCCACGGCGTCGTTGACGAGTTCATCGCCTCAATTGGGATACGAGCTCGGGCGTAGAACTCATCTGAGGTCGCCGACGTTCGGGTGTAGGGATGCCCGCTGTTGAACGTCCAGAGGAGCGACACACCAAGTTCGCTCAGGATTGGCCCGCCGTCATCCCTGGCAAATCTATAGTCGAGGTTGATGGTGCCGCGCACCGCGTTCATGTAATTGAGGGGAGAGATATAATAGGGAGTGAACGTCGTGTCCGTTCCGGCACCAATAATTCCCCAGTTGGAATTCGGGAAGGAGCCAGAGCCGCGCGCATCCTGGAACGAGAGCGAACCATTGACCATGAGCCGCTTGTATCTGCGCATGGTGAATGTCAGCTCGACACCCTTGGTTGTTGCGAAATCCCCATTTTCATAGGATCCGTAGGAGATGTACGGGGAGGTCCGGTCCGGCTCCATCGCGCGCATCACAATCTGATCCTTGACGTCCTTGTAATAGCCGGTCACATCGATGGAGGTGAAATCGCCTAGCTGATGAGTGAACCCTATCTCATACTGCGTCGTCCGTTCTGGACGCAGGTCAAAACCGATTGGGCTCGATGTGGCGGAGGAGAAAATCGCGCCACTGTAGAGACCAAGGTTCACGTCTCGAAGCCGCGATTGTTGCACGAGCTTGGAGTATTGGACATGAAACACGGTGCGGTCGGTAACCGGGTATGCGATCCCCAGACGAGGGGAGAGACTCTGGAAAGGAGTAGATTTTCGGAGACCCTCCGGATGGACTTCATTAGTGTAAGGATCGCGCGTAAGTTCTGGATGACTTGGATCGATCGGCACAAAGGCAGCAGTATTAATGTAGTCATAACGCAATCCGATGTTCACAACGAGATCGTTGAAATCTATCCTGTCCTGGATATATGCTGAGGCAAAGACCGGGCGCCGGGGGCCAATGAAGGTGTAGCTGTTGTTGGTGTAGCCGAGGACATCGTATCCGTAGTTGTTTACATAGTTCCAGATCATGAGCTGCTCCATAGTCATCTTCGAGGGATCCGAGGCAGCTAGGGCGTCGTTCTGTGCAATCTGCCTCGCCAGGCCGTCAGGATATCCAACTTGGTACGTTCGGATCGTGAATTTCTGGTAATCACCCCCTAGCTTCAACATGTGGTTCCTTCCAAGTTGGGCGGAGAAGGCCCCGTTGAGTGATATGTTGGAGCGCTCTATTTTCGTGTATTCTGACCAGGGCTTTCCCGGTGCCACGAGCCAGTAGCCATAGATCTGGTTCCAGGGTGGCGGCTCATAGCGTCCAGTGGGGTCCAAGGGAGAACGCTCCCAAATGACCCCTGCCTCTGCATTCGCAACGCTGTCTCCATAAGCCAGGAAGTTATCGGTGAGCATCGGGTCAAAGGTCTTGCTGGAATACCCAAACCAGCCTCCGCTAATCTCTCCGAAAACCGTTGGCGAAAAGAAGTATGTCGCTTTAAGAGATGCGAACCCGTCGTAAATGTTGGTCTTGGGGATTCGGGAACGGTCATCCCCCGGCCATGCTTGATATCCGCTGAAAGTAACCGCCCTTGAATATGATCCCGAGAACCGTAGTTGCAGGGGATGGAAATCCAACATGAGCGTACCCGTCCCGGTGTAGATTTCGTTAGAGTTATTCAACTTGATCCCTGCCGGATAGTTGAAATCGACGCTGTCACCGGTACCTGGGTCGACGACAAGCCCGATGGAGGAGCCCGGATATGGATGCGGGTGCTTATCTGCCTGAAAGGTATGATTGAACAGGCCGAAGAGTTTGACCTTTTCTGTAAAGACAGGTGTACTAATCGAGGCGTTGAGGTCGCTGTACCCGTACCAGGTTGCACCTATGCGTTTCTTCCCCTCTGTCCAGGATTCTTTGCTGGCCGCCGTAATGTTGTCCGTGATGAATTCAACAAAGGCCTTAAACTCGTTACTTGCAGTCCTCAACTGATGTTGGACGATTCCGGAATTTGCCCGGCCGTATTCTGCTTCGTACCCTGCAGACTGCACCGAGATCTCTTCAAGTGCTTGTGAGGCAATGGTAACTCCTCGCCCTCCGTACTGAGGGTCAGTCACGGAAACGCCTTCCAGATAATAGCCAGTTTCGTCCACTCGCCCACCGCGGATATAGATGTTGCCATCTTGATAGTTGACGCCAGGCATCAACGACAGGATCTCGTTGACGGTGCGGACAGGGAGGGTGGCAATCTGGTCGGAGGTCACAATGCGTACCGCGTTCGTTGCTGTGGGATTGACCAGGGGCCTCTCGGCAGTTACGATCACTGCCTGGATGTTGATGGCCTCGGAGACGAGCGCGAGGTTTACTTCCGTGGTGAGATCATTGAAGACCCGAAGTTCCTCGATCGTCATCGAAGTGTACCCCACGTACCTCGCGGTTAAGTTGTAGACCCCGGCGGGAACTTCGAGGATGAGGTAGGAACCGTCAGGTCCTGTGGCTGAGCCGGAGGAGGTTCCGGGGATGAAGACGTTTGCGCCGACGAGCGGTTCGTCCGTCTGCTTGTCAACGACCCTTCCCTTAATGCGGCCGGCGCCGAAGCATGCAGTCGTGAGAAGGAGAAAGGCCAGGACGAATCGGATAACAACTCTCATAATACCTCCCGGTGTAGGAAGTCGATCCGATGTTACTGGTGGGAATTTGCTTCTGGAACCTGGAGAGTGGTGGAGACATTGGAGCGATTGGAGATGTCGAACATAAATACAGGTCTCAGGTGACAGTAGTTGGTATCTGGTAACTCAGACTTCATACTTCATGATACCTGAAACCTATCACCTCGTTGTTGATCTTTGCTTTCTACAATTTGGCTAATCCTGATCTCCTCTCTAACTGAAATACAATCCAGCGGTGAAAAAGTCGATTCCCTGTGAAGTTGTTTCACTTTTCATGCAATCTTTTGCAGACGAAGCCTGTGCTTCTCGGATGGAACGATTATTGCTATCCGGGATGCAGGAAGAGGGAGGAGGAATGTCTTCAAGAGTAATGGAATGGCTCAGGGATCTGCTTTTAGCCCTGAGGTGTATACCTGTGTGCCCGCTGTGAGGCTTTTGGGGAATCTTACAGCGGGTGACTGTCGAGCCGACCATCTCATTCCTCCCAGTCGGAGGTTGCCTTTATAGCCGGCACAGAAAGTCAAACGCCTCTTAAAAGGAGCGTTTCATACAAAGAACTCGTTTCGCAAAAAGATACGGAAGGGGAAGAGGAGAGTCAACCCGAAAATTGTCATAAACATGTTGATCTTCAAGAATGAACAACGTGATTCAGACACAGATCAAGACTTTCGTCCCGCAGCCAGGCTCGGATTCAACTCTGATGGTTGCGCCGATGTCGGAAAGGCGTTGTTGCATGCTCGTCAGGCCGTTTCCAGAACCATAATGCTCTTCAGGCACAAACCCTTTTCCATTGTCCTCGATGCGGATCTCCATGCCCTTTTCTATGAATTCTATCCTGGTCGTCACTTCGGATGCCACAGCATGCTTCACGACGTTGTGAAGGGCTTCCTTCACCACCAGGAAGATATTGCGCCGGACGGCTGAGGAGAATGTGAAGGGTGGAATTTCATCTGCTACGGAAAACATGCACGTGATATCTGCCAGGCCGAGGTAGTGTACCGCATAGCGGCGGAGATAGGAGATCAGGTTGTCGACCGGGTCATTTGTCGGGTTGATCGCCCAGATGATCTCACCGATATTGGTGATGACCTCACCGGAGCGCTCCGAGATCTCTTGCACACGGGCCGCAGCCTCTTCAGGCTTCTGCAGATTCCTCCTGGCCAGCTCACTGAGAATGGAGATCTCAGAGAGGCTTGCTCCCACTTCGTCGTGCATATCCTGGGAAATCCGGACGCGCTCCCGGTCGAGTGCCCGCTCATGCTCCAGTCTCTCCATCTGTACTTGTTGGTGCAACTGAATCTGACGCAGTCGCACCCGGTAAATGCTCGAGAGCAACCCGACAACAAAGAAAGTGTAGACGGCGTATGCCCACCATGTGCGCCACCAAGGTGGCGTGATGGTTATGGCCAGTGCGATCTCCTGGTCCGGCCAGCGATCGAACGTGTTGATTGCTTTGACTCTGAACACGTACTTGCCCGGGCCCAGGCCCGGATACCGCACATACTGTCGGGCGTCGGGGTGGACCCAGTCTTTTTCCAGTCCGTCCAGCCTGTACAGATAGGCGATACGATGCGTGGCCCCCGGATCAATTGCCGCGAACCCGAATTCCAGAACGTTCTGTTCATGCGATAGACTCAGAAGCCGCGTGCTGTCGACAAGCGATGGAGGAAACGATGTTGTGTCGTTGATCCTGATCGTCGTGATAAGAAATGGAGGTGGAGGACGTGGCGCATCAATGCTATCGGGATGGAAGATGTTGATACCGGCCCAGTGAGGAATCACCACCCTCCCATCCGAGAGAGTTGCCATTGGGAAGGAACCAAAGATACCGTCGTTCCCATCATAGTTTGTGAAAATGCCGTTGGAAGGGTCCAGGACCGACACGCCTGAGCCGAGAAATTCCACCCAGAGTTTCCCCTTCTGATCCAGGCCAAGAACATCCGCAAAGAGGGCCTTGTTGAACAACGGGTTGTTATAGCGCGTAAACGATTCGCTTGAAGGCTCCCAGAGATTGACCTGATTGCCCGCTCCCACCCAGATGCGTCCCGAAGAGTCTTCATACAGGTAGCGAGCATGGTCGTTGCTCAAGGAGCGTGGGTTGGAAAGATCGTGCCGAAGCACTTTTATGGAACCCGTTGTAGGGTCAAGAACCTTTATACCATCAGCCTCAGAACTCATCCAGATCATCCCGAGGCGATCCTTCAAGACATCGTAGACGTTGTCGATGGGTAGACCTGGTATCCCTGTGAAGCTCTTTGACGCCGGGTCAAATTTCTTCAATCCATCAAATTCTTTTGCGAGCCAGAGCGTATCCCCCTCACCCTGAGCAATACCATTAACGATCCGATCCGTGCCGAGACCCAACTCGACATTGTACCTTCTAACCCCACCATACCGTAGATCAACACGATACAAGCCGAGCCCCCACGTCCCTAACCAGTAGAATCCCTTTGTGTCAATGAATGAGGGATTCCCATCGGTGTACGATGTCTGCTTTAGACCAAGGACGTTGATGCTTCTCAGCACTCTGCCGTTAGTGAAATCTATGTCGTAGAGATTCCCATCGGACGTCATGCACCAATAGGCCCCTCGATGGTCGCGTGTAATCCTCCAGAAGGAGACCGGCGATATGCCGTCTTTGCGCGGCAAGGAATAAAGGGGAAATCGCCAGGACTCGGGGCTGAGGAAATGGACACCCCCGTCCATTGTGCCAATCCAGAGCACATTGTTCACGTCAAGGGACATCCTCATCCAACTTGTCGGCCAATGTGCCCCAAGACCGATTGCCAGATAGGGGATACGACGGCCAGTTATTGGAGAAAACAAATCGATGCCTCCTCCGCTTCCTATCCAGATGTTCCCGCTCCGGTCCTCCGCCAGATCCCAGATGGCGTCAGATTTGACCGAGAAATCGTCTTCTTCCCTGTGGCGGTAGTGTGTTACCGTTTTGTGATCTCTCTCGACTCTGAACAACCCTTCAGAATTAGTCCCAATCCATAGATTTCCGCGAGAACCCACTAGCATGCAATTGACTATAAGACGATCGAGCCGGCGACCGGTTTGGCCGGGAAAATGGAGCCGCGAGGCCACATGAGTTAGTGGGTTCAGCATTACGACGCCACTATCAGAAGCAACGAAAAATGTGCCATCTTCACGCTCAAGCACACAGCCGGCGCTATTGTCTCTGGTGCTGATCGCGTACGAGGTCCAGCGGATGTGACGGGCAATGCTATCCAGATCTGCAATTTCCCCCGGTGGAAGCTGTAGACAGATTGCGCCGGAACCGATGGTCCCGAGCCACAGATTGCCAGAGCGGTCCTCGGAGATCTCGTAAATGTGCCTCGCATCATACCATGACGAGTCACCATGGCGCGGGAGGAGATTTATGAACCAATCGTGGCCGGGATCGTAAAGACTCAGCCCCGAGTCGAAAGTCCCCACCCAGAGCCGGCCGCTCTTGTCCACGAACAGATCCTTGACGATGTTGGACGAGAGTGAGTGAGGATCGCCGGGGTCGTGCCGGTACTCCTTGACGCTGTATCCATCATATCTATTGAGACCATTCAGTGTGCCGATCCAAATGAATCCAGATCTGTCCCTGACAACGTGCGAGCGGATCTGGTCTGTTGTCAGGCCGTTGATACGCTGGAATTGGTAGACGGGAAGCAGTCTGTCCTGCGCATCGGAGGGCTCCAGAGGTGGCGTCAGAAGGCAGAATAGAATTGCCCACCGTCGAATCCCAAAAAGGAGAAAATGAAGCCAAGGAAGGACGTAGGAATTCGAAGGAGTCGCTTTGGCGATTTCTGAGTGTGAGCCTCCGATCTCGGAATTCAGCATGAGGGCTCTGCTGATCATGGGAAGCCTACACGGGCGAGTATGCTTTCCGCCAAGGGCTGCTATCCCGTTCGGTCGGGCGGGGACAGGTCCGCCATACAGTTGGCAGGTAGACGGTCAAAATGAGGAATTGACCTTTCGCCGACAAGATAGAATAAACTAAGGAAAATATCAATTATTTCAATCATTTGACTTTGAGGTAGACGTTTGTTACTTAGGGCGCGTAAACCCCTATCCAGTTCCCACCCCACCACATCTGCGGAGGTGCTTCATGGCTACCCCCGTCGCCCCGCTTCGGGTATTGCTTCTGAGTCTCATCATTTGCATGCTCTCTCTCACGCTGGAAACTGCTCCGGCGCAGGAGGTGACCGGTGGTCTGCAATTCAGCGTTCGCGATTCGCTCGGAGAACCGATTCCCGGAGTAAACGTCGCCGTCACAGGCAACGAGGTGCAGGGCGTACGCGGTACAGTGAGTGATGATCGTGGTCGTTGCGTGATACTGGCCTTGCCGCCAGGTGTGATCTCCGTCCGCATCAGCCACCCGGCGTATATTCCCATCGTTGTCGACAACCTTCGCATTCAGCTTGGCAGAACGACAGGTCTTGGCACGATCTCCATGCGTCAGCAGGTGCACAACATGCCCGAACTCGTTGTCTCTGCCAGTCGGGTGAGTATGGATGCGACCAGCACCACGTACGGTTCAAACCTTCGACCTGCCGAGATCGACAATCTTCCTCTCGACCGAAACTACAAAGAAGTGATCGCGATGCTACCCCTATCGAATACCAGCTACTTTGGCGACGGGGTGAACATCGGAGGGGCTACCGGGGCTGAGAACAAGTACATCGTTGACGGGGTAGAAGTGACGGACCCACTCATTCAATCGAGCGCTACGGCTCTGCCGTACAATTTCGTCCGCGAGATCGAGGTGACGGCCGGCGGTTATGATGCCGACTCCCGCAGCGCGCTGGGGGGGGTGCTGAATGTCATCACATTTTCAGGTTCGAATGAGTTGCACGGATCGGTCTTCGGGTTCTATACGAGCAACAGATTCTCCGGGGAGAGGGAGATCGGCCTATCGGATCCGACACAGGGAGGGTTCTCCAACTACGACGTCGGGGTAAGCCTGGGAGGCCCGATCGTCCGCGACGACCTCTGGTTCTTTGTCGCGTACAATCCCACGTTTGCCAATCGTGATGTCGAAGTCCCCGGGTACGGCATCTCCGTGGATAAAACTCGGGTGTACTCTTTCGCCGGTAAGCTGACCTGGAGGGCATCGGAGCAGCTGCAGCTTGTCATGACTGGGACAGGAGACCCATCTACTCAGGATGCGGTCGGTCGCGGGGTAGGGGTTCCGCCGGCGGTTCTGGCGACACCTGATTCATATTATATGGACATCGGTTTCGGCGGCATCAATCTTTCGCTGAATGGGACATACACTCTCGGGCAAAACGTTCTTATCGAGGGATCAATCGCGCGCGTGAATCGGCATGATACGGGTGATCCCGGTACGCAGCAAGGCAGGGAGGAGATATTCTACGTTGAGTATCCGCCGACTGGTCAGGTCTGGTCAGGCGGACCGGGAAGCACCTGGGATTCGTTTCGCTATGCAACTGCCGGAAAGCTCGCTGCACGAGTGCTCGTCGGCGAGCATTCAGTAAGGGCCGGGGTTGAATACAAAGTGAACGGCACTGACAACCGATACCTGAACCACGGCATAGGTAAAGAAAACGACTCGAGCTACTACGAGTGGTACGACAATGGCTATCAGACCGTGCACGATAACATTTCGTCGGTTTTTATTCACGACACATGGCAAGTCTCCCGGAGCGTGAGCGTGCATGCAGGGATTCGATGGGACGGCCAGGACATCGTCGGGTCAAACGGAGAGGTTGCCCAGAAGGTTACGATCCCCTTGCAGCCAAGGCTGGGTTTCACCTATGTGATGGACGAGAAAGGGACCCAGAAGATATTCGGATCGGTCGGACGCTACTCGCAGGAGTTCGCCCTGTTCAATTCGCTGGGATTCAGCGACCAGGGTTACAATAACACAGTACACTACAGACAAGATCCGAGAGTCTCCCGAACCGGTGGCGACACGATTTCGGCCGGATCTGCGACGTTCGCGAAGGGCATAGAGGGATTGCACGGGCAATACTACGATGAGGTCAGTCTGGGGTTCGAACGGGCAATACACGGCACAATCAAGTTGCGACTGGAGGGACTTTACCGAACCCTCCGGCAGGCGATCGATGACGCATACGTCGCCTCTACGGGGACCTGGCAGGGTGGCAATCCAGGATTGGGTCCTCTTGCGGAATGGCCACGCGTCAAACGTGAATATACTGCGCTCGTAGTTTCCCTCGAGCAAAACGGCGATCCTCATTTCAATTTTCTTGCGTCGTATGTGCTGTCGAGGAACTATGGAAACTACGGCGGCGTGTTCGACGCGGCATTCCACAGCACGTTCCCGAACGTTACGGTCGCCTTCGACGATCTTGGTAGCACGAAACAGTACGGGACAGGGCTGCTGCCCAACGACCGGACGCATGTGTTCAAACTTGCGGGATCGTACCGGTTCGATTTTGGACTGGCTGTGGGTACCTATTTCATCGCCCAGACCGGAACGCCGTTGAGCGTGTACGCAAATCCCATCGATAGGCCGACCGCGTTGATTGCCCCGCGTGGGACTGCAGGAAGAACTCCCGCCATTTGGGATCTCAGCGCGCGAGTCTCGTATGGATTGCCGTCTGAGGTTTTTCCCCACGCGAGGATCATACTCGACGTGTTCCAAATAGCCAGTCGTCGGGCCGTAGTTGATGTTCAGCAATGGAAGGGTAATCTGGACGCCACCGGGAATTTCACCTATTCCGAGCCGACTTATGGTCAAGCCTACAGATATCAACCGCCGATGTCGGCCCGGCTCGGGTTTGAATTGAATTTCTAATATCCATAACCTCGGATAACTGATAATTCGAACGCCCCACGCCTTCGGAAAAAAATCGTTACACGTGGGGCGTTCTCGGGGTGCCACAGAACCCTGATGGTTGTCACATGTCCCTGGAGGCAGCGAAGCGGGCATCCACGAGTGATCGGATGCCCGCCTGTTTCACGCATCACCGGTCGATCACTTAGTAAACTCGCAAATTCCCGTGGTCGGCGGTCTCGATGCCAAGCTCGCTAATGAGGTCGGCAGGAGCCGTATTTCCTTTTTCAATAATGGCCGCTTCGTCGACACCGACCCACATTGAATGCGCCGTCTGGGCATTCGCGCCCGGGCCATTGTCAATAACAAAGAAGAGCTCGTATGTGCCTGCAAATGCTCCCGTCGTCTCAATTCCGCCGATCACGGCGAACTTACCGAATCCTTCGAGGTCCGTGTATACCTTCAAAAAAACTACTCTACCGTTCCACTTCCATGTCTTGTCAGCCCCTGCGATTTTTGCTGCGTTGATTATGTACTGTCCGTCGAAAGACCCATCCGCATATTGATGGGCGGCATAGGTGTTGATAACGTTTTTATCGTACACGCCAAGAAACGTCCCATTCGTGGACCCCTGGACGGCGTGGACTATCGGTCCTTTCTTGGCAAGCGCTTCAGGAGAGGCCGGCGAGCCTTTGCGCTCATTCCCCGGCGCCACCGGTGTGCTTGTGTCATGCGAGCATCCCATCGCCACCAATGCCATACTCGCGATGATCAGCAAAAGATATTGCAGAGTCTTCATGACTGCGTCCTTTCTGTTATTGTAGGTGGTTCCTTCTTCTCAGGGGTGTCTACTTCAAAAGCATCATTTTCTTTGTCTCCACGAAATTTCCGGCTTGCAGGCGATACAGATACACGCCGCTTGCCAGCCCTCTCCCATCGAAGCTCACTTCGTAGCTCCCCGCTGCTTTCCTCTCATTGACTAGCACCGCCACTTCTCTGCCCAGGATGTCATACACAACAAGTGACACACCACTAACCCCTAGTCCCTGACCCCTATTCCCTCCGATAGTGAATTTAATAATTGTTAACGGATTGAAAGGGTTGGGATAATTCTGGAAGAGCATGAACTGTTGCGGCATGTCCCTTCCACTCACAATGATAGCGTCAGTGACCGGCACTGACGCAGCATGCCCTATCATCCAGTGATATGACGGCGCAAGCGCGCCAGCGTACCAGATGTCAAGTGTGTCTCCGCGCCGCAACACCGTTCCGAGCTCTACGTAAGTCCCGTCCCACCCGCCGTTCGACGGCTGCAGTACAGGGTTCATTGCATGCTTTGTCCAGGTTTTTCCCATGTCGTTCGAAATGGCAACTCCGCCTGAGCGAGTGCCTGAACCAGTTGCCGCCCCGGTATACCACATATAATGAGTATCTTCGACCTGGAGGACATGCGGAGCAATTGCCCATCCAGCATCCCACTGCGCTGCACCACCCACCCCCACGACCGGGTTGTTCACCGTGTCGCGCTGCCACGTAATCCCATCCAGAGAAGTGGCATATCCTATCCGCGCAACCTGCGAAGGCACTGCCTCGTACGCCCCATACCACATCCTGTACCCACCACTGGACGGCAAGACGCTGCAGCTGTACGGCCCACCGGCTTCCCAGGCCGCCTTCCCGACGTCCATCACAGGATTGCCGGAATATTTCGTCCAATGTATACCGTCGGGAGAAGTCGCATATCCGATCTTGGTTACGATCCAGTCAGGAGAACCTGTGTACCACATTTTGTAATTTCCGTCCTCCCGTATCACCATTGGCTGCTCTATAGTGTATGCTTCCCAAGTGCCTGCATCGGGGGTAAGGACAGGCGAAGGATCCATCGTCCAGCTAATGCCGTCCGTGGAAACCGCGCGCCCAATACGGTACGGACGCCAATTGGAAGTGCCCGGGCCATAGGATCCGCCAAACCACATCTCGTATCTGGCCGAATCAGCGTTGTAAAGAACGCACGGCATGAAGACATGCCGGTTCCAGGACCCATCCGCACCACCGGAGAGAGCAGGGTTACGGGAATCCTTTGTCCACACAGCCCCCCAGTTGGAAGGAGGAGGAATCGTGAACTCATCCGCACCGATATCGGGACTGGTCACGTTTCTTTGTTGTCCATCAAAGTCATACGCGATAGCAGCCAGGGGAATGCCGTGCCCATTGAGTTGCCTGGCCGCTGCGTTCGTGGTGTCGATATGAAGATACGGCTCCCGGAACGGAGGCATCATACTGACGCTGTGGGCATCGCTTCCCGATCCCTGCCACTGCTGGAGTGTGTGGTAAACTGCATTTCTCCGGACCGTTGCGTTCAACAACGTGTCGGTGTACAGGTCGTTGTGGTCGGAAGTGAATGTTGCCGCCGGATGAATCCACATGACGGTGCAGGTGTCCCGTGTCAGCCAGGTGGAGGAATTCACAAGGACATTATTCCGTATTGTACAGTTTGTCATCCCCTGCTCAATGGTCAGAGCATCGCAGACGTTTGGCGCCCTCCCCGTTCCGCTCAGGTGCACCGTGTTGTGGGCAACCAGAGCATTACCGTTCCACCAAAGAATGATTCCCTCGGTCCACGGCGTGCCCGTCGTGCTCCTGTTCTCAAGGTCATATACCATGTTGTTGTAGATCCAAAGCGCCTCACCGACGTCGCCAGAGGCCCCCGTACCTGAAATTGCCTGGAGGAAGGCTCCGTTGCTTCCGCGCAGACCGTGCACGACGTTATTTCGAATCACAGTGTTCTTGCAGAAATAAGCGTTGATGCCGATGACCCAGGGATCATTCCATGGGTCCTTGAGGACAAGCCGCAGATTTTCGACATAGTTGCCTTCGACCAGAGTCCCGTCCGCTCCCTGAAGTTGAATTCCCCTGCTGATGAGGCTATCAGTCGGCGAGCCAATCTGACAACCCCGAATAATATTCCCCATCGGCCGGTGCGTTGGGGAATTATAACCGCCAACAAATATCCCCACTCCAGCCGATACTATTGACACGCCGGAAATGAGGCAACTGTCCGGCGCTCCCAAATCGTCCTGGACCAAGACAATGCCTCCGGCATCAAGTCTCCCTGTGTCATCAGACCCGACTGACACATTCTGGATGATATTATGATCGCAGTCTCCCCAGAGATCGACGCCATCGTTCCAGCCATAAGCCGTGTTCAACTGCGTGTGTACCTTCAGCCTGGTGCTTCCTTGAAGACTGATGCCATCGAGTATCAAATAGCTCACGTTGTGGAAAGTTAATGTGGCGGTTCCATTCCCCTTGATCGTGACTGCAACATTATCTGCCGGTCGGATCGTGACCCGGCTAGCCAGCCCTGTCCCGGCAATAGGGCCTTCCAGCCGGAATTCGTTGCTCTGCGGAGGCGGAACGTACAGAGTGTCCGTGAGAAGCAATGTGACCGATCCGAGAATGCCCCCTCCCCGCAACCGACTGTAGGCAGAATCAATTGTGGGAAATGTCCCTCCGGTCCCAACCGTGTAGGTTCCGGCCGGCAGTGGGTCGAGGACCAGGCTCTTGTGCAACACCGGTGCATTCGCGTTCATTGCCCTTGCGCGCTGAATATCTCCCCCCCTGGGGGCACGACGCGAAGTACCTTGCGAATACGAATCTGTTGTAAGGCACAAACAAGCTGCGAGAAGGGATATGGTAAGGAGAGTGTTGCCTGCTGCTTTCATGTTGAACCTCGCGTGGATTGTGGTGAGAGGATGGTGATGAGTTCGCTGAGATGCTCTTTCAAGATGAATGCCGAGGTCCCCGAATCCTTGGCCACCTGGCGGTAATCGGGGTCGTCGTAGTTTGTCAGTATGATGATCTTTGCTTCGGGGTGAGCGCTAAGAATTGCGCGCGAACCAGCGAGACCGTCGACCGGTTCCATCGCAATATCCATCAGGACCCAGTCTGGATGGATCCGCCCGTAGAGTGATGCCGCCTCATCACCGTCGCAGGCCTCGTAAAAGCTGTGGTGGTCGGGAATGTTGCTCCGGATGTATCGCGCCACCGATTGGCGAAAGCGCTGGTTGTCATCTGCAATTAGAAAAGTCACGGAGCACCGTTGAGGACAAGACTACGATGCCAAAGGTACGATGGGAGGAGAGGGAAAGATAGACTGGTAACTACTCAAAGAGGGTTGCGGGGACTACTCAAAGTAGCTTTCCACGGTTTTCCAGTGCGAATTGGAGCAACTTGTTGTGTCCCTGGATTCCGAGCTTCCGGCATATGCGGGCCCGGTGGTTTTCGACGGTGCGGACGCCGATGAAGAGTGTCTCAGCGATCTCCTTGTTACTCCTGTTCTCAGACAGGAGCCGGAGGATGGAGAGCTCGGCTGGTGTCACACGCTCGCGGAGTGGGAGGGCTTTCGCGGAAGAAGAGCTCTTTTTTTTCCACTCCACAAGCAAATGTGCGATGATCGGGCTGATGTAGTGTTGGCCTGCAGCGACTGTCTTGAGGCAGGAAAGAAAATCTGCACTGACGCTCTCTTTCACGAGATACCCGCAGACTCCCAGGTCCATCGCAGCCTCAAGGTATTCCGGGTCCTTGTACATCGTCAGCAGGACGAGCTCCGTGAGCAGTCCCTGCTGCTGCACGCGTCGGGCCACTTCAAGGCCATCCATGACGGGCATCGAGATATCCAGAACGGCGATGTCCGGATGCAGCTCAGTGATGACTCGCAGCGCCTCTGCCCCGTCTCCGGCCTGTGCAATAATCGTGAATGCCTTCTCGAGGGCGATGATCCGCATGAGCCCCTCCCGAACGATGGGATGGTCGTCCGCGATCAGTACCCGCAACGGCGAATTCAAGGATGCGCTCCTATCCATGGGGAATGATAACGGTTATGGTGGTTCCCGACCCGGGAAAGGCGGAGATCTTCAGCGTTCCCCCAATGATCTTTGCCCGCTCGGCCATGCTTGCGAGGCCGAAGCCGCGGGCGATGTCTCCTTGGGTGCCCGACGCTTCCCTTTTGGCGAACTCTGCCGGGTTGAAACCTATTCCGTCGTCGCTGATGACAGCGGTAATGTCGCCGTCCGACTTCTTCACTTCGACACGAACGTGTTTCGCTGATGCGTGCCGGACCGCATTGGTGAGTGCCTCCTGGATGATGCGATACAAATGGAGTTCCGCCTCCTTTGGCAGAACCCCGTCCACGTAAGAACAGGAATGGTCTACAGTAAGACATGAGGATTTCGACAGCATTCGCGCGAGCGCGCCGACTGCCACACTCAGCCCCAGGCGGTCTAACTGATGGGGATGGAGGTTCGAGGCGATCTCCCTTGCGGAATTGACAGATCCATGGATGAGCGCAGCAATTTCTTTCATCCGCTTCGGCGATCGCCCTCTTTCCTTCAGGGCCCCCTCGATTTCGTTCGCGGCAATTAGAAGGTCCTGTCCGAGTCCGTCGTGAAGTTCTGCCGCGATGCGCTTCCGCTCCGCTTCCTGAAACGTGATCTGTTGCCGGGAGAATTCCTGCTGCATCCGTTTGTCCCGCCGCAAGCGATTGACCTCACGACGATAGTAGACGAAGGCGGCCCCGATAACCCCGAGGAGAGCAAAGACGCGAAACCATGAATTCTGCCACCATGGCGGCGCTATGGAGATTGCAAGTGCAATTTCCTGATCCGGCCACCAACCGTAAGTGTTCACCGCTTTCACTCTGAACCGGTAATCACCTGGAGCCAGCCCCGGATACCGCACGAACCGCCGCCCGACCGGATGGACCCAGGAATCTTCCAGCCCCTCCAGCCGGTACTGGTACGTGATCAACTGTCCGGTGTTGGGATCGATCGCGGCAAATTCGAATTCTAGTGTGCTCTGATCATGCGGCAAATCCAGAGTGGAGCCAGAGAGGCGATGTGCCGGCACGTTCGTTGAGTCATTAATCGACATTCGTGTCAGGACCAGCGGGGGAATCGGTTGCGGCGCCAAGGAGCTTTCTGGTGAGATGATATTCATCCCACCCCATCCAAGAAGGACCACCTCCCCATTCTGAAGGCGTGACATCTCATAAATATTGGCACAAAGGCCGTCAGATGGAGCAACGTTGGAAAACTTGCCGGTTGTGCGGTCAAGGATGCCCACTGCTCCAGGATAGTAGTAGACCCAGAGCCTCGCCTGGAGGTCTGTTCCCATTGGCAAGACATAGGCGGCATTGCTGAAGGCCTCATTCGTGAAGCGAGTGAACGACCTGCTCTCAGGGTTCCAGAGGTTGAGAGCTTTCGTCCCAACCCAGATGTTCCCGCCCGGGTCCTGGTATGTGTGTCGTCCCCGATCGTCGCTGAGGGATGTTGGATTTTTCTGGTCGTGTGTGAAATGGCCAGCGGCATTAGTCGCTGGATCCAGAACCACCACCCCTTGTTGTTCATCCGAGATCCATATCTTGCCAGCGTTGTCTTTCATCACTCGATAGACATTGACAAGGGAGTTACCAGCCACGGTTAGTCGCCGTGAAAACCGCTTGGTTTGGGTATCGAACTGGAGGAGCCCGTCCCTGTATGCACCGATCCAGAGGGAGTCACCCGCCCCTCCGGTGATGCTAAAGCAGACGTCGTCCTTGTTTGTCACATCGGCGACTTGAGTCGAGAAACGGTAGTTCGTCACAGCCCCTGTACCCGGTTCGAACCTGAAGAGTCCCAGGCCCCATGACCCGTACCATAGGGTTCCTTTGGGATCGCGGTACGAATCCATGACTCCCGCGCGCCAATACGTGGGCTTTTTCCCTTTGAACAGGTCGACTGTCTGAAGCACCTTCAGATCAGCTAACCGAACGCGCACAACCTTTCCTTCGGTCGCTATCCAATAGGTGCCGTCACCCGTCTCATCGATCGTCTCCATCGACCTTGGTTTTCCATCTTTGCCTTTGAGCGCAAAGTGAGGGAATCGCAAGGATTGAGGTGTCAAGAAATAGAGGCCGTCATCCATCGTGGACAGCCACAGTCTCCCCAACCTGTCAACAGACAGCAGGTAAGGATTTCTCGGAGGACCGGACCAACCCATCAAATACTCCTTGTACGCGCCCACCGAAGGGTCGAAGAGATCAAGGGTGGTCGGCGTGCTGATCCACAACCGGCCGCCATTGTCGATCAGGATATCCGTAATTCTATTGTCCGGTGGCCTTTTTCCTCCTGCCGGTGGCTTCGGGTATGCAGTGAGCGACTCTCTGGTGCGATCGAACAGGTACAATCCATTGGACCGCGTTGCGATCCAGAGTCGTTCAGTCGACTCCCACCAGAATGCGGTTATCGTAACCGTATCCAAAATTGTGCTCGAGGCCCCGGGGAGAGTCAAGTGCGCCAACAGCTTGGTTGCGCGGTTGTAAATGGTAAGGCCCCGGGCCGTCCCGAAAAGGAGGGACTGTTCATCCCACTCGCCTATGTATACAGCCTCCTTCGATCCCTCCAGTTGGAACAGCTGAAAGCCCACGTAGGCAGCTATGCTATCCACATTGGTCTCGCGGACAAGACCCGACATGTCCGCAAGAACGACTCTATTTTCATAGGACGAGGCCCAGACATTCCCAGCCCTGTCTTCATAGAGCATGAGGATTGCCTTTAGTCCCATCAGGGTGCCATCTTTGGCTCGCGGCAGAAAATTCACAAAACGGTCATTCGCGGCATCATAGAGGCTGAGGCCAGTGTCAAAGGTACCAACCCAGAGGAGACCTCGCGAGTCGACGAGGAGTGACATGATGCCGTTGGAGGAGATCGAGTGGGGATCATCCCGTATGTTTCGATAGACCTTGCATGTGTATCCGTCGTACCGCGCAAGTCCATTCACCGTGCCTATCCAGACAAACCCCTGACGATCGGTCACGATGTTGGATCGAATCTCGTTTGTCGGAAGGCCGTCGCCGGTCGTGAGGCGGTTGAAGTGAAAAACGGGGAGGAGCTTGTCCTGGGCCGAAAGGAGCTGGTGGAACACCATGAGAAAGGCTAGCGAGACGAGGAGCCAGCAGAACCTGCGAGCAGTGCCCTGGAAACTCGATGGGATTTGATCGTGGTTTGCAATCTTGTCGATCACCGGAATCTCCCTGGGCATGTAAGATCCTTGCGGCACGCCCACTATAGCCGTTGGACGGTAAGTAGGGGAGCAGAGGAAGAATATCAATCAACAGATAACAGCTCTGATCTCTGATATCGAACGTCTCCGCCTCACGGGTCATTTCCATGAAGAGCAGGACTCTGTGCCGAACCGCCTCTAAGGCTTTTTCCCGCCGCCGATGGCTGCCTGCCAATTCTCCAGAAGAAGAACGCTCGACTCCTCGTTGCTGCTCTCGGTCTCTGTTACAACAACGAAATGTTCTCCATCGGGGGCTGGGTCGTACCATCGCCAGTCGAATAATGATAGGTAGCCGCGAATACTGTCAGGTGAAAAGAGAATCTGCGGAGTCCCGATTCTCACTGTGGGGCGATCATCGAAACTGACCGATGCCAGCTTATCCTGTACCAGGAAAAAAAGTTCCTTTCCACCTTTGGCCCACTTGGGCTGCACGCCTCCCCGTACGGATGCCCTCCATTTGCGTCCGCCTCCGGGGAAAGGAGCGATATACACTTCCCGTCTACCGGTCTCTTCTGACACGAAGGCTACGTATCTGCCGTTGGGGGAGAGACTCGCCCCGGACACCTTCGCGGAAACGTCGACATACCTCGGCTTGGGCTTGCTCTCCCTCAAGTTAATGTAAGCTACTTGTTGATCCTTCACCATCACTATGAATTTGCCATCTCGCGACCAGGAGACGAGGTTTTGGAGTCCCATCAGCAAGGAATCGATGACCCCACCAGCTTCGGCGCGTGTGCGCACAATACTTGCAGTCCCTCCCCATTTTCCCGTCTGGAATGCAAGTGTGTCGCTTCCAGGGGACCAGACTGGCTCCATGTCCAGGCTTCCCTCAGTCGAAAGGCGGGTTTGGGTCCCCTGCTGCAGATCGTAGATCCAGATATCCATTACTCCATTGAGATATGCTGCAGCAGCAACCTTTTTGCCATCCGGCGAAATCATGGGCTGCCGAAGTTGATCCAGTGGTTCTCCGATGAAGTGCTCGATGTGGCCGCTGCGGGATACCCACCCCATTTGCTGGACAGACCGGGGCCCCGCCACGCATACGAGTGTGCCGTCGAGTGACACGCTGGGCGAATGGGCCCCGTCTTTCACCATGAACGGCTCGCTGAGTGATCCTTCTGCTGTCGGTGAAAACTCGATCGCCCAAATGCCATACCGGGGGGAGTCTTCAGAGAAAAGTAGATGCCCTGTGGACGAATAGGTTGGTCTTGACAGGTACGAGTTTGGTATCTCGAGTATCGTCCGGCGTGTTTGCCCTCGCAAGACCAACACCTTGCTCACCCAGTTGTCTCTCCCATGAAGTACTGCCAGGATACTCTCACCGTCGGGTGCCGCATAGGGAGAATGAAAGTCAAAATCACCTTGTGAGGAATCAGGGGAGAGTACCACTCTGGGATCGCCCCCTTGCTCAGGAATACTGAAGATCCCTGTTCCTGCCATTGCGAAGATGATACGGCCGGAAGGATTCCAGAATGCCCCGACATAGTTTCTCGATATTTTACAGAGGGCGACAGGTTCTCCCCCGGCGGCCGGGACCCGCCAGAGAAATGTTTCTGTGGCATACCCGATCGCGTCGCCCCCGGGGGACCAGAACGGAGCCTTTGCGCCAGCGGTTCCCTCGATCGCCCTTTCAGCGACATGGGACAGGTTGCGGACGTACAGGAGTCGCTTCTTCGTGTAGGCAACCTGTGAGCCATCTGGCGAAATGATGGCTTCCTCGATCCTGCTGCCTGTGGCCACAGTCAGGATCCTCATCTGGTGCGACCCGGAAGGTGCGAGGGATTTGTGCATCGCCAACCAGATGCTGCCTCCGCCGAGGATAGCTCCCAGGCAAGCGACCGCAACGAATAATACCAGCCGTCGCTGTTTCGATCGGGGTCCTCCGGTAACCTGTGATCGGCGCATGGAGGATGATCCCTTCGAGAGTGTGAGGCTCGCTGCCCTCAGGTCGACAAGGATTTCTTTGACCGATTGATATCTCTCACCCGGATTCTTTGCCAACATCTTGTGCACGATCCGTTCCAGTTCCATTGGGACGCCCGTTCGAACTGCAGTAAGCGGCTCGGGCTGTTCGTTCAATATCTGGTAGGTGACCGCCTGTTCGTAGTCACCATGAAATGGTGGACATCCGGAGACCATTTCGTACAGGAGCACACCTGTCGACCAGATATCGGATCTCTGGTCCACCGCGTCACCCCGTAGTTGCTCCGGGGACATGTAACCCATGGTCCCGATTGTCGCTCCTTCTTTCGTGACTCGTGAGACGCCCTTGAGTTTTGCCAGGCCGAAATCCAGGATCTTCACCCTTCCATTTTCCGTGACCATGATGTTGGCGCTCTTGATATCACGGTGGACGATCCCTTTTTCGTGCGCTGCCTGGAGCCCCTCGCAAATTTGCAGGGCGATGTCTATTGTCTCGGCGAGTTTCAACGGTCCGGAAGCGATTTTCTTATCGAGCGATTGACCTTCGACCAATTCGAGTGAGATGAAGGTCTGTTCGTCGACGTCGTCAATGGCGAAAACGGTGGCGATGTTAGGGTGATTGAGAGCAGCGGCTGCCTGAGCTTCACGGGAGAAACGCTTCTTCTCTTCGTCGCCCGCAAGAATGGTGGAGGGAAGGAACTTGAGTGCTACGGTGCGATTGAGCTTGGTGTCCTGGGCTTTGTATACGACCCCCATCCCACCTTCGCCAAGTTTTTCGAGGATTCTGTAATGGGAGATGGATCGGCCGAGCACGGGAATCTCCAGCGAGGTGAATTATCCCAGCGGCACGTGGAATCGGCGGTACGGCGGTAAGATAGGATAGAGGGGGGACAGAGTCAAACCAAGGGAAATATCAGATATCTGAGCTCATTTCTATCGCCTCCAAGACCCCATATTCAGTGGTTATTTTCATGAGGACGGAGGCCACTTGACATGCAAGTGTTTTATTGCATATATTTGTACAATGAATATGGACTCTGTATTTAGAGCGCTCGCCAATCCAACACGGAGACGACTCCTGGATACCTTGCGGGCCCGCAATGGCGAACCGCTGGGAAAACTCTGCATCGACCTTGGCATGTCACGACAAGCGGTCACTCAACATCTCAGGTCCCTGGAGGCAGCGAATCTCGTCACCACGATCTGGCACGGGCGCGAAAAGCTGCACTATCTCAATCCCGTCCCAATCCACGAAATCTATACCCGATGGATTGCAAAATTTGAACGGCAGCAATTGCAGGCGTTGGACGATCTCAAAAACACTATGGAAGGACGCTAGTATGGAGAAGCCCCAATTTGTCTATGTCGTCTACATTAAAACGACGCCCCGGAAACTCTGGAAGGCCCTCATCGATGCGAGGATGACCAGGAAGTACTGGCAACATGAGAACATCTCTGATTGGAAGCCCGGGTCCAGGTGGGAGCACCGTGAGTCCAACAAAGCGCGAGACCTCAAGCTGGTCGGAAAGGTCATCGAGAGTTCGCCGCCGCGTCGGCTTGTGTTAACATGGGCAGACCCCTCTGATGAAAGTCGCGAGGAAAAACACTCCAGAGTCACGTTCGATCTTAAACCGATGCATGGGGTGGTTCGCCTGACGGTGACGCACGATCTTCTTGAACCTGGTTCTGAAATGCTCCGAGGTATCACTGAAGGTTGGCCGAAAGTGCTCTCGAGCCTCAAGTCCTTACTTGAATCAGGTAAGCCGCTCCCGAAGTTGTGGTGAAATAATCAAACATAAAGCGAGATTCGATCATGACAAACACGGGGGAGATTCTCAAGAAGTTTTATGAAGCGGTCCAGAGGCGCAACATGGCAGAGGCCCGGCAGTATCTTCACAACGACCTGGTGTTCGTTGGTCTATTTGAGACGTATCGAAGCGCCGAGCAATACATTTCGGCCCTTACCGGGCTACTCCAGGTCACGGTGCGGCTGGATGTAAAGAAGATCATCGCTGAAGGGGACAACGCCGCGATCTTTTTCGAGTTGGAGACAAAGGCTCCTGCCGAGGGAACCGTTCTGGTCGCCGAGTGGCTCCAGTTCAAGAACGGGAAGATCGTGCACGTCGAGTCAGCCTTCGATGGCCGACCCTACGCGGCTATGTTTACCGGCACGGGGGAGACGTAAACCGAAATCATATCTCTGAAATCGAACGCCGCACGCCTCTGGCGAGGAAGCCGTGAGGCGTGGGGATCGCGCCGCATTAAATGGGGTCAGACCAGGGACAGGTCCAGGGACAGACCAGGGTCAGACCCCGCGCGCCGTGGCGCCATCTGCGCCGCGGCGCGATATCAGATGTCTGATATCTGAATTCAGATATCTGATCTTGGACGTCCCCACGCACTCAGTGTCCAGACTGAAAGGCATGGGGCGCTCCGCAGGCCGATCCTTGGGTGCCGTCTCGCAAGGTCCTTCGACAAGAGTCGTCCCGAAATGTCCTGAGCGAACGAGCGGTCTCTGCGAGTGAGCCGAACCCTTCGAGTTCTCTCAGGGTTCTCCCGAAGGGATGGCTTCGCCAGACCCCGAGCGAGTGTCGCCTTCGGCGCCATGAGTCGAGCGGGCCGGAGGATTCAGGACCTGTCAGCTAATAGACGGGGGCTATGAAATGCTAGGGATAAGTCCTGACTAAGAGCGTGTCAGGACGACAAAGGTATTTGAAATGCCAGTGAGCCTTGTCGCCCCGAAATGCTTTTATTCGGGGCCTGTTCAAACTATGGGTGTCCTGCGCCGCTTCTCAATTCATCGTTCCCCATTCATCGGATGGATGCTCGAACATCCCGCCGGTGGTCGACTTACTTCACGAGGATTATCTTCCGGGTCTGAATGAATGATCCCGCAGTGAGCTTGTAGAAGTGCACGCCGCTCGCCAAGCCTGAGCCTTCGAACCGCACTGCATAGATTCCAGGAGATTTCTATTCCTTCACCAGCACCGCCACTTGCCTGTCAAGAATGTCATACACAACAAGAGAAACATCACTAACCCCTAGCCCCTGACCCCTAGTCCCTCCAATAGTGTATTTAATAACTGTTAAAGGGTTAAACGGATTCGGGTAGTTCTGGAGCACGCTGGTGCTCGTTGGCAATTCTGGCGGTGTCTCTTGGACATCGGTGATGAACTAACAAGATGCTTTCGCGGCTGCCAAACCTTGCGGGTACGCAATCACATCGGCGGACCAAACCTCCATGTACTCCCCGCCAATTTGATATCCGTATTTGAGGAGGTTAAAAAGTGGGCCGTCTGGCCCGCCCGGTTTGCATGATCCGGCACCGCCGTCGTCACACCCGGCCCCGGTGCCAATGGTGTCATGTGTAAGATTCGGGAAATCGATTCCCCTTGCGCCCAAAGGAAAATGGCTCAGCCCGAGGAACCGATCCGGAAACGCCCGCGCGTATGCGGCAGCACTCCAGAGAGTCCTGGATTTTCGGAACCCATGAAAACTTCTGCCGTGCGAACGGGCAATGTTGACCAGGGAGTCGACGTAGCCCCAGTCCCAATTGAACTCGCCCCATGTGGTGATAGTTGGGAGAAGCCTTGATCTCCAGTGCCGGTGCTACTCTTTGACACCATGAAAAGCAGTGAGAAGGCTGGGATAGTTGGTGAGTATGCCGTCTACTCTGTTCAAATAGTCCATCATGCTTTCATGAAGGTCAACGGTCCATGTGAACACTCTAATGGGCGGGTGGTGGGCACGCATTATGGCAACATCCGAGGGCGTTATGTCTCGGGTCCAGGTTGGTGCCCACACACTGCAGTGTGGCAACGAGAGCGCAGTTGCAGCGTCAAGTTCAACCAGGGCATCAGCCGATGAGTCGTCCTTGAACGGAAGGTAGGCGTCCAGGACCTCCTGAGATGGTATGCCCAGCAGAATGCTCAGGGTCGCTCTGCCTCTCGTGGCGACAGCGTCTTTCGCGCGGGCCATCATCTCCTTCTGAATCTGCACCACTTGACTGACCGCTCCGGCATCCTTGATATCTAGCCAGACGAGCTTCAGGTCAGTGTCATCGATGACGGCCTTCAACAGGTCAACGAGCTTCGGTATTGGTTCCCCGTTGATCAGTTTCCCGAGCGCCGTTATCTGCTCCAGGTCATAGTCACCAACTTTCCCCAGCAGGTACGCACCCTGGACGGTGCGCGGGGAAAAGCTATCGTCGTGAAAGACGATGAGCTGATTATCCCTCGTACGCTTAACGTCCACCTCTACCCCGGTAGCCCCCATGAGGGGAGCATACCTGATCATGGGAATGCTGTTCTCAGATATTCCCAGGCGTTCTGAATTCCGTGCTCCACCGCGATGAGCCAGTCGCTCAAATCGTGCAGAATTGATATCCCGAATGCGCCTGAGTTCGATCTGCTCACCATCGTCGGTCACTCCCAGGAATCTGACTGAAACAGGTTTCACCGCAGAAATTACATCTCGCGCGCCGTCATTCCCGGCGATAGTCAATCTTAGTCTGGTCCCCGAACCCGAGCGGACGACCCGCTCATAACCCCAGAGTTTTATCGAATCTCCCAGGGAACCTCCTGCACACACGCAAAACACAACATCGTGTACGGAATACAGACACCACCGATTCCCGATCCATTTGCCGACAACCGGGTTGCCGAGCTTCCCTTTTCCCTGTACCACTTCGTACACGCCATCCATATACGACTTGCCTGCAGGATTCAGCGGGTTTGTTGGTGAATCTATCATTTCGAAGTCCACGTACAGATCGGGGGCAGTAGGGAGGCCGGGGTTACAGGATCCCATGACTGTGCACATCAGTATGACTGCAAGACGAAGTTTCATCAGTCAGTACCTCAGCGGGACAAATCGGAAACTGCACGACGGCATGACAGAAATAATGCCACGGTAACGGAAGGAGACGACGCGCAATTCGGGACCAATTTGGATGTTGTTGCCCAGCGGGAACATGTAGGCACCAAAGAAGGTCATGCCCATTTCAAGCCGGCTTCCGTGCACAGGAGTGCTGTGGCCCCCTTGCAGCATGGTCATCATAAGATACGGTCCCACCCCCAGGCCGAGCTCGATATTATATTTCTGCATGGTCAGTGCCAGCAGCAACGGAATTGTTGCGAGACGGGCGTGGTAGCTCAATTCGTTGGATGGCTGCTCGACGGAAATGTCGTCCTCCGCGATGATGAAGTACCCGGACAACAATCCCACGGAGAGTAAACGGCCTGGGTGCCAGAGAGCGCGCAAGGAGATGCCATAGCCCACAGACGTCGTGCTGGTGCTTCCAGGCACTCGTGGGAGCCTGAAGAAGTTGAACATCGGGCTCGCCGTCGTGGTCAACTCCACCTGGTATGTTGTGTCCGTAACCGGCTGAGCCCACGAACAAGCACATGTCAGGAGGAGCGCTAAGGGGAGGATCAGCTTCATAGTTGTATCGCGAAAAAAAACTCCGGCGCAAACAACCACTCGTCGGTCGTATTGTAGAGCATCCAGGTTTGATATGGCGTTCGCGTATAACCCAGGCTCATGCCGATGGAAAGGTGGAGACTTCTTAGGAACGGTTGTTCAATTGCCCATGTGCACCAATAGTCGTTGATCGACCGCTCAGGTCCGCCGGGCGCCTCCATGCCGTTGACATGGGATTGGCTCTTGATGACGTAGGTGGCCACGAAAGAAAGGGAGAGGGCAAAATCAGCAAATCGATACCCAAGCCGCAGGATCATCATATCAAACAGGGCGTAGGCGTCGACCCGGTCAAACACATTTTCCCTCTTGATGAAGCCGTACACGCCGCCAATGTGGTTGGCTAATCCGCAGCTGAACCGGCCGAGTCTGGTATGCAGCTGGATTCCGCCGTGGAGGAGATTGGAGTAGATATTGGTGGACAGCGTGCCGTCAATTGCGACGTTGTCAAAAATGCCTCGCTTGTACTGTACATCGAGTGCAGGGATGGGGAGTTCTTGCTCCATGTCGGGGTAGGGGAGGAGCGAGAAGGAGGCGCCGAGCTGAAACACGGCTGAGCCGGGCTTCAAGGGATAGGGTTCGTAGAAGTAATAGACCCTCTGACCGGCTGGGTCGCCTGCTTGGACCGAATAACTGTCGGTCAGGCTCGTGTCGACATGTTCGCCTTGTAGTGTTTGTGCGGACGCGTTTCCGAACCGAAACGCGAGGAAAAGTATGAACGCTGGAGTGACAAGTAGTCTGCATCTCCTCTTCATTGAGACTCTCCGGGGCGGTTGAAGGGGAGGAATGCGCGCTCTTTGGTGCGGGAATATCGGTGGGTCGTCGGGTAGAGCGTTGATACTCTTAAATAGTCGGCGGCTGCCGACGTCTCACCCGCGTCAGAGCACGCTGTCTGTGCGTGGCGCCAATGTAACGTACCCCCGTGGTAGCCAACGAGTAGTCCTACTCGATGTGGGGGGGAACAGAGGAACAGTCGGACGATTGAAAGAAGCCTGATCAAGCGACAGCGGAGAATATCTGTTATCTTTTGTCAAAAAGCAAGGCTGCTGCCGACGATGGGAGCGAACGACCCTCTTACGGATTGCGACGGTATTTTGTATATTAATGCGCGCATCGGGGTAGTAGCTCAGTCCCGCTCGAACACCGAGCGGGATTTCGGGCTGCCGGGGGCAGCCCTCAATTTGGTTAGATAGTCCACCCGGGGTAGTTGCTCAGTTTGGTTAGAGCGCCTGCCTGTCACCGAGAAACAGCCCCTTCAAATCCTTGGATCCTGAATTCAACTCCGATTTTCCCCTTTTGGCTTCCTACACTCCCTTTTTCACCCGTTGTTAGAAGTGTCCTAAAGAAGTTTTGACTTATCTCCTGCAGGCATCATGGCAACTCTGATCCGTCACGAGAGTGGCATTTACCACCTCGTCTATTCACTAGTATCTTCTGAGTCTCTGTTGTTGCAGGATGGTGATGCGGGGTGCAGGGGGAGCAGCGCGGTGCACCGCTCTCCCCTGCGCTCCGGAATCTCACTAGGCCTTCTTCGCTTTGCGCGTCGTGCGGTAGATGACGACGGCGATGATAATCAAAAGGAGGATCAAGCCCACCCATAGCAGCGGGCTGGTGGTTTGTTCCGGCGGCGGCGCGGGTTGTGTTTCGACGGGTGCCGGGGGAGGAGCTGGTTCAGATGACGGCGTGGCCACTGCCGGGGCGGTCTTCTTCGCCTGTGCCGGCTCAGGAGACGGCGCAGCGGGTGGCGGGGCTGGTGGTGGGGCCTGCCCCACGATGGTGGAGTTCGTCGCGATCTCCACCGTGGGTTCTTCGACGATCTTCTCCACCGAGATGACATCTCCCACCCGCAGTTCGTCCACGGTCGCCATTTTGCCATTCACCATGAACTTCTGGTCTGGTTTCACCTCGTACATTTTGTTCTCGCCATTCGGCAGCTTCAGGATCACGGTGTTTGCCTGGACATGCCACACCGTGGCGCTCTTGAGCGTTTTCGTCCGAACCGTCACCGGGGTCTGGGTGGTAAACGTGGTGGCGGTGAGCGTCGTCCCCGGCTGCAGTTCGTGCACCGTCAGCTCCTTGCCGTCGATGATGGCCTTCCTCCCCTCCGGGACCCTAAAGGTCTTTATTTCGCCGGTCGACATCTTGACCGTGAGGTCGTTGCCATCGACCCACAATACTGTGCCCTTCAGTACGGAGGTGGTCACGGTCGCAGTTTTCGGTGCCTGCGCCACAGCAGGTGAGGCCGCAAGCACGAGTACGGTGAGTGCGGTGCATAGCGCGATCCAGAGAGTGGTTCTCTTCATGGTAGATCCTCCAGGTTGAATGAAAAGGTTCCCGCTTCGCGGGGGTTTGCCGGCTTCGGCGTGCCAATTGTCGCGCGCCGTGCAGCCAGCTCCATGCCGTCAGTCCATGCTATCGGTTCTTGGAGAGTGTGAATCAGTTGTCCGAGGTGCCGATGAACCCGCCTATTGTCGCGCCGCGAATGGCAGCAATGATCGGGGCCAGCCAGAACTACCACAGTTGAGCTATGGCCCAGCCTCCAACAGAGGACGCCACGCCAGTGCTCCGTGCAGGGTTCACGCAAGAATTCGTCACCGGATTACTGATCAGGTGGGTATCGCGCGTGGTTGACGAAACCGATACCAGGACGTAGGAATGTACACCGAACAATTTGTATTGTCAAATGGAAGGGACAAGAAGCAGGCCAGCACAAAGTTGCCCTTCCACTCCCGTCCACACACTTTTGCCAGCCTATTAGTCCAAGATGGTGTGCCGTTTTACTATGTACACAGACTGCTCGTTCTCCTGATCCAGAGCCTGTGAAGCCGAGCATTTCACCTGTTGCGCGGAAGCTGTAAGCGCGAGAATTTACTTGAAGAAGGGGCTGGACCTTGCCAGAGGGATCACCTCAGGTTATTCTCTCTGCAATGGATGGGTATAAAAGTCAATGTGCACCACAGTGGTGTTGCGAACTCTAACCCAAGAGTTCAGAAGCGTAAGCAACAGCCTCATCTCAGCTCACTCCACAACGTAGATCTAAAGCATGTAGTTACACGGCGGAAAAGGGGGGGAGTGCAGATGCGCTTCCAGGTCTCTTGTGAATGTATGGCTGTGATGACCGATAATCGCTTGCACAAATCAGAATCATTTGCTATATTTTAGTGCAGAGAGGGATGAAAGAGCCGGAATCGGAAAGATTTCAAACGGGGTCGTAGCTCAGTTTGGTTAGAGCGCCTGCCTGTCACGCAGGAGGCCGCGAGTTCGAGTCTCGTCGACCCCGCGAAGGCCCAGCAACCATCAACTTATCGGATGGTTGCTGGGCCTTCGAATTATCGATGATCCATGGATTATAGGTCATCCTTCCCGTTTGACTCTGTCCCTCCTCCACCCTATCTTATCCCCGTTACTTGATACTTCGTGCGGCCCGCTCGATCTTTCACCCCGGTGGAGAGTGCCTTGACGGACCCCTGCCACATCAGCCATTTGCCCGGGCTATATCCCCGTATAGCCACGTCGTCCGCACGGCGGGGCATCCTCTTCGCCCTGATTATCATCGCCAACTGTCAGCCTCTTGGTGCACAAGAAAAGTTGTTACCAGTGTTCAACTTCGAACGCATTACAACAGCCAACGGACTTCCAACCAATGAAATTGCCTCGAAAGTCGTGCGCGATTCGCAAGGGTTTATATGGATTGGGACCGGAGACGGCCTCGTCCGGTTCGACGGACAATCGAGTAAAATCTATCGCAACAAACCGGGCGACGCCGGCTCGTTATCCTCAAATAAGCTCACGATGCTTCATTTCGACAAGAGGGGCCTTCTCTGGGTGGGGAGTCTCGCGACGGGTCTGAGCCTCTACATCGCCGATCACGATCGCTTTGTGAATTTTCTGCCGAGGGATTCCGACAGCACGTGGCTGCACGCGAAATCTATGGTTACTTTCTTCGAAGACAAATTCGGAAATCTCTGGTGCGGATCGCTGGATGGAGAAGTCCTGCTCGTCGATTTGTCTGCAGCGCCGGTTGGGGCCAGTCCCGACAGCATTGCTCGTCGTATCCGATTCCGTACATTCCAGGGGTTCAAGAATACCATCTGGGACTTTTGCGATTGGGATGACCGTACTGTTTTGGTCGCTTCCGATAATGGCCTTTTTGTGATCGACCCGGGAACCGGCAATCGAAAACGCCCGGGGTTCCCTGCGACTGCAGGAGTCAAATTGGACACCGTCAGGGTGGCCTCTCTCTGCTGGGAGACTCCGCAGAAGCTATGGCTTGGGACGTGTAATCAGGGTCTATACCTGTACGATCGCGCGACAGGATTGACTTCCGCGTTTCACAAACGACCGCCAGGTAACGGACACCGGCGAGACGATCAAATTATGTGTGGAGTCTTCGATAAAGCCGGCCGTTTTTGGGTGGCCACGACCTCCGGGCTGGATCTTTTCAATCCATCTTCAGGCTCGTATGAGGAGTATCTGACATCTTCAGCTATTCCATTTGGACTAGTCACTTGGCTATCTATTGATTCCCGGGACATCGTATGGGTCAGCACCGCGGTGAACGGTCTTTTCTTCCTACCGCCGGCGTCGTTCCGCTTCACTCGATACGGGCTCAAGGGAGTCGGCACGACCTCTCAAAGCATGGAATCCATCAGCGAAAGCAACGATGGCTCTGTCTGGATCCGTGCTGAAGGAAAAATGATCCAAATGCAACCATCAAGTTTGAATATCCTGCAGACTATCGACCTGTATAAGGGAGCAAAGAGTAAATACGGTGGCCAGGGCGGCAGCTATGTTCATGGTAGCTATGTTGACAGTGAGGGGAGAATGTGGCACGGTTCTATGGGTTCGGGAATTTATAGGTTTGAGCTGGGCTCTGGAAGGGTCCTCAATTTCCGTCCCTCCACTCAGATGGTCAAGCTGCCGTACAGTACGGACGTCTGTGCAAGCATAGCGGGTGGAACAGGCGACTCGCTCTGGATCGCCGGGTACAAGGATGGTCTGTTTCAGTTCGACACACGCACAAACAAGTTTACAGACCGGTCGGAGATTTTCGGCCAACGGCTGGCCAACGTGCTGAACGTAGTCAACGATGATGCGGGCAATTTGTGGGTAACAGACCAGGTATTCGGTCTCTTGCGTCTCAATCCCACTACGAAGGGGATAGACCGCTTCGCGTATAAGGCGGATCAATCGAATTCTCTCAGTGACGACGATCTGGTAGGTGTCTATAAGGATCCCCAGGGAAGAATATGGGTTGGCGCCAGGATGGTGAATCTCTGGGACGCCGAAAGCCGCGGCTTCAGACATTTTCCAAATGCATTCTTCCCGGAGGCTCGATCTGCAACACCACGATTGAGTGACAAGCGCGGAAATCTGTGGGTATCGTACGAATGGAAGGGGCTTGGGGTACTTAACCCGACTACCGGCACTTTTGCCAACTACGATCGTACCGACGGCCTTGCCGGCGCAAATGATATGGCGCAGCTTCACGATGGAAGAATCGCCTTAGTGGGTGGAGGTGGAATCAACCTTGTTCACCCCGACAGCCTGTACAAACCGCAGATCCCGCCCCCGTTTGCCTTCACGAAAGTGATTGTAAACGACACTGTGGAGATATCACCCCAGAGGATAACCGGGGCTTCAGGGCTCATGTTGCCGTACAACCGTAATGTCATTGAATTCGAATTTGGCGCCATTGAACCAGGCGCTCCCCACCTGATTGAATATTCCTATAGACTCGAAGGGCTGGAAAACGACTGGATCCATACCAACGGGCGCCGCTCCGTGCGCTATCCGGGATTGAATCCGGGAGGTTATGTCTTCAGAGCCAAAGCCATGAACAAGCTTGGCCGCTGGCCAGATCAAGAGATCTCCATTTCCTTAGCCATAAATCCGCCTTGGTGGCAGTCGAGGTGGGCATACGGAGCATACGTTGCCATTCTCCTTGGATCGCTCGTTGCTGGTTACCGAATTCGAATACGGGGAATTCAATTAAAGCAACAGGCAGAGATGGAGCACTCCCAAACAGAACGCATTGCCGAGGTCGATAAACTCAAATCTCGGTTCTTTGCCAATGTTTCACATGAATTCCGTACTCCGCTTACCCTGATTTTGGGGCCGGCGGAGCACGCGATAGAAACAACAAAGGAAACTTCGACGCGTCAGAGTTTGCGTCTCATCAGAGATAACGCATGGAGACTCCACGCACTCGTAAACCAATTGCTGGATTTCTCACGCGTGGAATCGGGCGCGATGAAACTCCAGGTGTCGCGCAACGACATTGTTCGCTTCATTCGGCGGACTGCGATGTCGTTTGAATCCTGGGCGGAACGGAAGGACATCGCGCTGGAGTTCAACTCCGATATCGAAACTGCGACAGGATTCTATGACGAAGACAAGCTGGAAAAGATACTGAACAATCTGGTCTCAAACGCGCTGAAGTTCACACCCGAGGGAGGCAAGGTCGAGGTGCGAGTTTTCTCCTCACCCCCGAGCCCACTCGCGAAGCTACACGAGAAGGAGCGAGGGAGAAGGGGGGAGTGGGTGAGTATCGCCATCTGCGACAACGGCTCCGGAATCGCCCCAGAGCACCTTCCCCACATATTCGAGCGCTTTTATCGCGTGGACGAGACGCACTCAAGTGAAGGAACGGGGATAGGCCTGGCGCTCACAAAAGAGCTTGTGGATCTCCACCATGGGACTATCGTGGTTGAAAGTACGCTCGGGACAGGGACAGTGTTTACTGTGACATTGCCGATTGATAAGTCTGCATACGCACCGAAAGATATGGCGGATTCTCCACCCGAAGTCCCGGACCGTAGAAAGAGTAAACTCGGCTCGCCCTCAGACGAGATAAGGCCAAATCCAGCGGTCACACGTTCCGAGGGCAAGCCCATCGTTCTTGTGGTGGAGGACAACGCAGATTTGAGGGCTTATGTCCGTGAGTACCTTGATGCCGACTATGCTGTACGAGAAGCTGGAAACGGTAAGGAGGGATTCGACTATGCTACGGATCTCGTGCCGGATATCGTCATCAGCGACGTGATGATGCCCGAAATGGATGGAATGGAACTCTGCCGCGCCCTAAAGCAGGATGTGCGAACGTGCCACATTCCCATCATTCTCCTCACAGCAAAGGCGGGCAGCGAGAACAAGATTGAAGGCTTGGGCACCGGCGCCGATGACTACCTGACAAAGCCGTTCGAACCGAAGGAGCTCCTGGCGAGGGTCAAGAACCTCATTGCACAACGCCGTATGCTGCGGGAGCGCTTCGGCACAGTCCATGTGTTGAGGCCGGGCGAGGTGACAGTGACCTCGATAGACGACGCGTTCCTGGCAAAAGTGAAAGCTGCAATCGAAAGTCATATGAGTGATGAAGATTTCAGCGTTGAGGAACTCGGCAAAGAGGTAGGCATGAGCCGATCACAGATCCATCGAAAGGTTTCAGCGCTGACAGATATGCCCCCAAGTGATTTTATGCGCTATTTGCGCCTTCATCGAGCAATGGATCTGCTCAGGCAGAACGCTGCCACGGTTGCCGAAATTGCCTACATGGTTGGTTTCAGCAGTCCAGCTTACTTCACAAAGTGCTTTCGCGAGCTTTTTGGTGTAACGCCAAGCGAGGTCAAGCCCGTATAATGTCATAATCGATCACTGCACCTCTTCCTACCGAATTTTCGCTGCTTTTGTCCTTCGATACCGCCCCATTTTTCAAAGGCTCCTCCTCATGCGACTTCCGTGATAGAGTTTGCGACTACGTTCATATGCCCCTCCCTCTCTGAATGTGTAGATTGCGTCAGTATCCTGGAACGTCGTGGACAATACAAGCCACGGGGCGGCGCCTCATTCAAGACGTGGTGTCGCTGATTTTGGTCTCGGTCTTGCCCCGATTGGCGGCACAGACACGGCAGCCAGGTTGACAGGTCGTTTGCACAAGCTTTCGTTCTAAATTCCCCTACTCAATAGGCTTGTGAAGGCTCCGAAATGGACGACATCCACAAACGAAACCTTTTTGCCACATGCACAAGAGGTGTCACATGAGGACGTATCATGTCATTCTTACGATTCTGTTGCTCTCCCCAGAGGCGCTAGCCCAGACTGGATCTGGCAGAATATGTAGTGGAGTTTGATGCAGCAGGATTGTCTAGTGGGGTGTACTTCTACCGACTGAAGGCGGGAGACTTCGTCCAATCGAAGAAATTCGTTCTTTTGAAGTAGCTCTTGGCGCGAAGAAGGAGTCAGCGAGCCGCCGAGTGTTTTTACTATATCTTCCTACCCGACGACCCACCGAGTCCTACTTCACGTGCGTAATCTCCTACAGCGTTGGCTTGGAAAGGAGAACAAGATGAGAACTCAATCTATCTGTCTCGCACTGGCAATTCTCTTGCTGTGTCCCTTTGCGTCTGCACAGTGGGTCAATGTATGCGACCCTTGGGGCGGTGTGAGTTGCATTACTGTAAGCGGCACTAATCTTTTTGCAGGCTCTAATAGTAGAGGTGGAGGTTATTTGTCGTTGTCCACCGACAGCGGCACCAACTGGGACAAATTTCCGACGCCTAATATCAACGTTCTTGCGGTCTCCGGGTCAACTCTCTTAGCCGGGACTCGGAGAGACGGCGTCCTTCTTTTCACCAACAACGGGGCTACCTGGACGACGGTCAATGAAGGATTGCCGAGAGAAACTATTGACACCACGATTTTTTATAGCATTGCATCTCTTGCTGTGTCGGGAACAAACCTCTTTGCCGGGACTTGGGGTGGCGGCGTCTTTCTTTCCACTGACCACGGCTCACGCTGGACTGCGGTTCGTAAAGGATTGCCACGGTTTACTCAAGACACTACAGGCTATTCCTCCGTTGCGTGCATCGCGTCGAGTGGCCAGTACCTCTTCGCCGGGACCTGGAACGGTGTCTTTCGGTCCACCAACAATGGCACAAGCTGGACTGCAGTGAATGCCGGTTTGACGGACACCTCGGTCCAAGCGCTTGCGGTGAGCCCCGCCCCTGGCGGGACAGGCGGCACGTATCTCTTTGCCGGCACTGGTGCGGGCGGCGTCTTCCGCTCTACCAACAACGGCACAAACTGGACTTCCGTTAATGACGGGTTGACCGACCTGCATATTCTCACTCTTGCAGTCAACGGAACGAACCTTTTTGCTGCACCAGGGCGTGGTGTCTTTCTATCTACCAACAACGGCACGAGTTGGATAGATGTGGGACTCACGGCGCACTGGGCTAACTCACTTGCCGTATGCGGCTCATACCTCTTCGCAGGCACAGGGAGTACTGAGACTGGGACTGATGGAGGTATATGGCGTCGCGCCTTGTCAGAGATAATCGTATCAGTCGACAATATTACGAGGGAAACCCCGCAGGGGTTCCGGCTCTCCCAGAGCTACCCCAATCCGTTCAACCCGAGTACGACCATCACGTTCGAGCTGCCGAAGTCTTCGGCCGTGAGGTTGAGTGTCTACGATTTACTGGGACGCGAGGTATCTGTGCTGGTGAACGAGAGGAGGGACGCGGGAGTGTACGAGGTCACCTTCGACGGCTCGAATCTTGCGAGCGGTGTGTATATCTGCCGGATGCAGGTCGGAAGCTTCTTGGCATGCCGGAAAATGATTTCGACGAAATGAACCGAGAACCAAGGGAGGGTATATGAGGATCTTGATCGGGATTATGTTGGTGTGTCTGCTACCAGTTGTGACGAAGGCACAGATGTACCCGGGCACCCGAGCCGGGCATGTCGAGCCTGCCATTCGAACGGAGTCGCTGGAAAAGACAGCGGTGGCCCCGGCAAATTTACTCAAAGCGCAGGGACACTACACGCCGGCGGATTGGCGACGACTGGTCGATTCAGCCTGGGGTCCCGGGATGTCCACGGCACTGAAACTCCAGACGTTCGACAGCTATTGGAGCAAAGTGGATCAGACGTGGGGTGGTTTCCCGAATCTCGTCATCAACTGGGATTCTTTGAAAAATGTCTACCGTCCGATCGTCGAGTCAGGCGTCAGTCGTGGCAGATTCTACGGGATCCTGAGCCGGCTCACCCGTGAACTCAACGAGTGGCACGTCTATCTCAAGGACAATGGCATCGATGCCGGCCTGGGTCTCTACTCGGACAATATTGCAGAATATCCGAATTGGCCGTCGTTTCGCTATCAGGCAGGAGTGCCAATACTCAATCTCAACGCCATGGTATTTCGGACTCCGTTCGGCGCCGGCGTGACCCCGCTTCCTGATAGCAGTGCACTGGTGTATAGTGTGATGGCAAATCATCCGCTCGGTCTAAAGCCAGGCGACATCGTTCTCGGGTACGATGGTGTTCCATGGAAACGATTGATCAGGGACCTCTTCAATGCGGAATTGCCTGTGCTTAAGGGTGGACAGGGATTCTCCGCTTCGACGGCCTCGTTCGAGCATCTGTGTATCATGATCGCAGGGATGAACTGGGGGTTGTTCGATACGATCGATGTCGCGAAATATCCTGGGAATGACACCGTGCATTATTCGACCTCGTTGCTGAAAAGCATCATAGCCCCCTATTTCATTGCGACGGAGCAGCTGCCGGTCCCGGGGGTCTCCTTCCCCGATCTGCAGTCAAACAAACTCGTGTCGTGGGGTGTGGTCGAGGGAACCTCGATCGGGTATATCTATGCCTGGGATTGGTTCGGCGTGCCGCAGGGGAACACCAAAGTGTTGTTCGGGCAGGCTGTTGACGATCTCATGCACGTGCGAAACGTCCAAGGGTTGATCCTGGATTTTAGGACGAATTGGGGAGGTTGGCCTGATTACGCCAACGATGGCTTCAAACACCTGTTCAATTTTGATCCCACATCAAACTATGGAAGTGCCTACCGCGTCCCCGGAGGCGGCCATCTTGACCTCACAATCACGACAGGCTGGCCATCCGATTACTTCACCCCGACACCCGAAATATTCGATCATCCGATCGCGGTCCTGACGGGTCCGGGAGCCGGCAGCTCCGGCGACTACAACGCGTTCAGAATGCGCTTCCATCCGATGGTCCGGTTCTTTGGAAAACCCACGGTCGGGGCATACACGGATTTCAAGCCTGGCGTTAATCCGGAATTCACATCCAATGGTTACAGTGGCCGTGTTGACAATGGATGTGTATACTCCAAGTACAACAACGAAGGTCACATGATCCATAAGGCTTTTCCGGTGGATGAAGAGGTATGGCTCACCCGCGATGGCGTGGCAAAAGGAGAAGATGATGTCGTCAAGCGTGCCCTTGCGTGGATGTCGACATTGACCTATGCACACAATGTTACCATGGACCACTACTACGGTCGACCCGGGGTGGACAGTGTCACCGTATGGGCCGTCCTGGCCAATCCTCTGCAACATCAATCTGCTGTGAGTGCGGTGGTGACTGACTATGGCTTGGTGCATGATAGCGTGCTTTTCTACAACGACGGGGTCCACGGCGATGGTAGTTCCGGGGACAGCATCTGGGGCGCCAGGCTTCTAGCACCTGCGACTGAGGGCACGTACACCGTTAGTGTAGAGACAAAGGATATAGCCCAGGGTACCTCCAGGCGATTACCCGATGTTGCACTTCTGACCACTGCCGGGCCCCTGGCTATAGATAGCGTCGAATACCAGGACAATCGCGATGCAGCGTCGTGCGAGGTGCTGCCCTATGTGAAGAATATGGGAGCTACCGCCCCCTTCAAGCATGGCACGGTAAGCCTTATTTGCACCGATTCCTGCGTTACAGGAATCACGCCTTCAGTGCGCTCCTTCTACGATATCGCTGCTGGGCAAACACAGAACCCCACCGGGAGCTTCTGGATCAATTATGATCCATCTAGATTTCCCGGACACTTCAACCTGAAATTTCAACTGGGAATGGACGGCCATGTATGCTGGACAGTGCCACAAACACTCATCGTCACAGGAGTGGCGGAGCAACCGCAGCCATTGCCGACGGTCTATGCTCTGGACCAGAATTACCCCAATCCGTTCAACCCGAGCACGACTATCACGTTCGAGTTGCCGAAAGCGTCACACGTGACCCTGAGCGTGTATGACATTCTGGGGCGCGAAGTGTCCGTGCTGTTGAATGAGCGGAGAGATGCGGGAGTTCACGAGGTGAAGTTTGACGGTTCGAATCTTGCGAGCGGGGTCTACTTGTACCGACTAATGGCGGCTGATTTTGTTCAGACGCGCAAACTAATAGTTCTGAAATAGTATCACCTGATACCATGGCTTCGGTGGGTAAGTTAATGTAAAATCTGTTCCCTCAGGAGTCAAGCGGTAGAAGGTCCAAGTACTGCTCGACGACTGAGGGAGAGAGACGGATGATGCGCGAGATGACATCGACGTCCTCAAATTTGGTGGATAAGAGTTTGACCGATTCAAAGTCGCGGATGTAGCGTTCGACGGCTTCCTTGGAGTGGTTGGTTTTGTGGCAGATGGTTGGGACAAGATAGCCCTTGAGGTGCAGGGCGATGATCACGCGTTTGTGGGTCTGGCCTGAGCCGATGAGCTGGATGTTGCCGCGGGTAGGAAGAGCCCTGTGGTAGAGATTCTGATACTCGCGGACGTAGGCGCCCGTGGTGGCCTCGTTGTTGGTAAGGAGAACGGCCAGGTCGAGTTGCGAGAGGAGCGCTCCCTGATCGTAGGCCTGGGTGGTCCAGCGCTCGATCTTCTTGAGGCGGAGCTCCCGGTGGTGGAGAGGAGTTTTCATGTCCTCGATGTCACTGTCGGTGATGATGTCAAGGACCACAGGACGGAGCTTCGTCTGAGCGATCGACTTGCCCTTCTTGGGATACTCATCCACAGGGACAGCAGGCCAGACCATCTGGCCTTGCTTGAGGAAGGAGTTGTCGGTGTAGCGGTAGTACTGTTCGATGAGCGCAAGAAGGTCGTCGATGATGGCTGAGGCGGTGACCGCACCTTTGTCGTAGCCGTAGTGGTTGAGGAAGCGGTCGAGGAGGATGTGCCTGAGGGTTTTTCCCTTCATGCGTTTGTGTCGGGCTTGGGCGAGCGACTGTGGCGAGAAGTCGCGGGTATCCCTGGGGAGGAACTGTAAGTTCTTTGCGATCATAGCGTTCAGCGCCCCCTTTTTTTGGGGCTTTGCAGTATCCGCGTGAGCTCCCGGCTCCTGGCATGGGCCTTCAGGAGCTTGAGATACTCCCCGATCAAGCGGTGGGAGAAGCCGGTGGAGATGCGGATCTGATCAACGGTGAAGCCTTTCTTCTGGAGCAGCACCACGCGGGCGAAGTCCTGGATGTAGCGTTTGATGGCCGTCTCCGAGTGTTTGGTGCGCCGTTCGATCTCGGAGAACTGGTGACCCGAGAGGTAGAGCTCGAGGATCTGCGTCTTGTGCGTCTGGCCGCGGCCCATCTCATGACGCCAGCCGCGGGAAGGCAGGATGATCCCCTGCTTGCGCATGTGGCTCATGTCGCGCTTGATGGTGACGACGCTGCAGGTGAGGATGAAGGCGATGTCCTCGTAGGAGAGCAGGCCGCCCTGCTCGATCGCCTCGTTGGTGATGCGGACGATCTTGTGTTGCCGAAGCCCGTGCAGCCCAGACTTCTTGTAGACGGGCAAGATCCTCCTCGGGGTTGTGCAGCGTGAGCTTGACGGAGACCTTCTTGCACAGAGCAATGGGCTTGCCGGCAGGCTCATTCTCATCGACGGCCAGGTAGTGACACTGACCGGCACCGAGTTGAACCTCGGCATGCTGCAGGAAGTAATCGCTGATCTGAGAGAAGTACGCTTCTGCCAGGATCGGGGTGAGGTTGAAATCTCTGGCGATGCTTGCGATGATCGACTGCTTGACCGACTTCGACTGAAGCCGGGCACTGAGTGGTTGATCCAACATAGATGATACCTCCGGCAATGAGATAGTGAAAAGTAACCACTTTTTGCCTAGGTATCAGGTGATACTAACTAAAAATAGCGGTTTGCAGGGGGAATAGAGATGAACAGGCAGGCATCCGATCACTCATGGGTGCCGCCCTTGCTGTTTCAAGGGCAATGTGACGACCATCAAAGTTCGTTGCGACCCCCATCCACCCCGCGAAGGCCCCACGCCTACCAAGGATATTACCGGTGGCGTGGGGCCTTCGAATTCAGAATTCAGATATCTGAACTCTGATATCTGAACTGTTCTTTTGAATTTGACTCTCGCCCTCCGCTTCCGTATTATTCCGCCGTACCCCTGAGTCTTCATGGCGTTGGAACCTCGCAAACCTGTGGGAATTCCAATGATTGATCCCAACCGATCCGGCCATTGCTTCGCCGAATTCCACACAAGAAGACCTTCGTTCCTACATCGGGGCACTCTCTTCGTCCTGTTGATCATCGTCAGCTCTCACCTGCTTCCGGCGCAGGACAGGCTCCTCCCCGTTTTCCACTTCAACCGCCTGACAACTGCCGACGGTCTCCCTTCGAACCAAATCCGTTCAAATGTCGTTCGCGATCGCGAAGGGTTCATTTGGGTCGGCACCGAGAACGGTCTCGCAAGATACGATGGGTATGGCTGCAAAATCTATCGCGAATTCAGCACGCCAAATAATCCGCTCGTGCTCTCTATCGACTCAAAGGGTCGGTTCTGGATCGGGAAGTATGCCACCGGCCTCAGCCTCTTCGACCCCGTGAAAGATCGGTTTGTCAACTTCCTGGGACGGAGAAATGACAGTTCGTCGCTTCATGCGTCATACATTCAGACCATCTACGAAGACGACGCCGGAATTCTCTGGCTTGGGACGGAAGATGATATTGTGTCGCTCGACCTTGGGGCTGCCATCAATGAGACAAATGCGGACAGCGTGACTCGTCATGCTCGGTTTCGGACGATGCCATTTGACGGTTTCAAGGACGGGACAGCAAAAGTGGAGCGATGGGATGACTCTAGTCTCATCGTCGCTTCGTTTGGTGGATTGTTCGTTTTCAACCGCCACACGTGCAGGATTTCGCGACCTGGCCTCCCTCGTGTTGAGGGACTGCTCCTCGATACCCTCCCTGTAAACACTCTCTTTCGGGAGAACCCCAAGAAGCTCTGGATAGGAACCGCCTCTCATGGTCTGTATCTGCTCGACCAAGCCAGCGGCTCGCTGACGAGCTATCACAAAAACTCGAAAGAGACAAAGAGTTCAAAAGTTGACCGGATCGAGGAGCTTCAGCAAGACGGCCAAGGCAAGATGTGGATCGCGACTGGCGAGAGCGTTGACTTATTCGACCCGCTTTCCGGTTCATACGAAGATTATCTTCCGGGGGGGGGAGTGCCGGGAAAATCGATGTGGACACGAATGGCAGTTGATAACTCCGGAACACTCTGGATCAGTACGGCTGATGACGGATTGTACTATCTGCCGCGAGCATCGTTTCGGTTTCCCCACTATGCTTTGCGGGGACCTTCAGGCCGACCAATGGAGATGGAAACAATCGACCGCTGGGGCGATGGCTCTTACTGGATTGGAGCAGAGGGGAAGGTCGTACTGATACGGCCGGACGATCTGAGGGTACTGCGGATCGTTGATCTGTTCAAAGGCGAAAAGAGCGGGTACGGCCCCGAGGGCGTCTGGGCCTCGCATGACGATGGAAAAGGAACACTCTGGTTTGGGACATGGGGTTTGGGTCTGTATGGTTTTGAACCTGAGACGGGGCGAGTGAGAAACTACCGCTACTCAGGTTACCTCGCCAATTTGGCAGCCAAGGATGACATATGCAGAAGCATCGTGAACGCAAGAGGGGACACACTCTGGATCGCCGCTTTCAACGACAAACTCCTCAGCTTCGACATGCGACGCCACGCCTTCTCTACCATCCCGCACGATGTCAGGGGGCAGGTCGTTCACCTGATGAAAGACCGATCAGGAAAGATTTGGATCTCTGATGAATTGCTGGGACTCTTCGTTGTTGATCCGTTGACACATCGGTCAGAACTCCTAATGAACGACTCGATCCATTCAGATTTACTCAGCAATGTCCATCCTCAAATGACCTACCAGGATCCCCAGGGAAGAATCTGGGTCGGCAGCAAGGGTCTACATGTCTGGGATGCGGAGACCAGATCGCTTAAACTGGTGGTAAACAATGTCTTCGCGGATGCCTTCCTGGTGCTCCCGCTTGGGAGCGACAGCCGGGGGAGGCTCTGGGTAAGATACGTCGGGAAGGGGTTGAGTATTTTCGACCCGAACACCAACACTTCCACCAATTTCGATTTTTCTGACGGACTTTTAAGCCCCATCAATATGACTTCGCTCGATGATGGGAGAGTAGTCCTCGTTGGGTACAATGGAATGATCATGGTCCACCCCGACAGTCTCTACGCTCCGGTGTGGGTACCACCGCTCGTCATTTCGAGGCTATCGGTGAACGACACAGCGAATGTCCCGCAGCAGAGTCTTCAGGTCGCCCCCCTGCAGTTTGAACACACCCAGAATGTGCTGGAGTTCGAGTTTGCTGCAATCGATCCGGGACAGGGACATCTCATCGAATACCAGTATCGGCTGGAGGGGCTGGAAGATACGTGGGTCAATCCCGGCAATCGCCGCTTCGTGCGCTATCCAGGCCTGGCTCCCGGCAGGTATGTCTTCAGGGTAAAAGCATCCAACAAATTCCATCGATGGCCTGACGAGGAAACCGCTCTCTCGATTACCATCACGCCACCCTGGTGGCGCACATGGTGGGCATACGGAGCATACGCGCTTTTTGTGTTCGGTCTGCTCTCCGCGGGATATCGTCTGCGGGTCAGACAGCTTTCGCTGCGACAACAGGCGATGCACCTGGAAGAAGTTGACCGTCTGAAATCCCGCTTTTTCGCCAATATCTCCCACGAGTTCCGCACCCCGCTTACACTCATCCTCGGACCTATTCAAAAATGGAAGGAACTCAGTCGTTCTTCGGCTCCGCCCCATCTGAAAAGCGAGGTTGACTCTCTGGGCACGACGCCGGAGGTGGGCGAGTTGCAGAACGACATGTCGATGGTAGAACGCAACGCCCATCGGCTCCTCAGACTGATCAACCAGCTGCTTGACCTCTCGAAGCTGGAGGCAGGGGCAATGAAACTCCATGCCAGCCGCATGAATATCGTCCCGCTTGTCAGAGGGCTTGCCTATTCATTCGAGTCTTCTGCGGGGTTGAGAGAGATCGCATTGGACGTTGTGGTCGAACAGGAAGAGATCGAAATTTATTGTGACAGGGATATGATTGAGAAGATCATCAGCAACCTTGTTTCGAATGCGTTCAAATTTACGGCGGAAGGCGGGAGGGTGAGCTTGTCATTGCGAGTGTCGCCGACCTCTCAACCGACACCCGGGCGGAAGGGTTGCGTCGAAATGATTGTTGCCGATACCGGCGTCGGCATACCGCCCGAGCAGCTGGACAAAATCTTCGACCGATTCTACCAGGTCGACGAATCTCAGACTCGTGAACACGAGGGCTCGGGCATCGGCCTTGCACTCGTCAAGGAGCTCGTCGAGCTGCACCATGGCACGATTGAAGTCAAAAGCGAGGTCGGACGGGGGACGGAGTTTACTCTGCGGCTTCCCCTGGGGCGGAGCCACTTGAAAGACGAGGAGATCGTAGAAGTGCAAGAACCAATCGAGCCCGTGACGTATACACCATCGTCGATGCTTGCCGAAAAGCCTGCAGTGGACCCGGTGGATGAAGAAGAACCGTCGGCCGCAGGAGACCAGAGACCAATTGTCCTGATTATTGAAGACAATGCCGACGTCCGGACCTACATAAGAGGATTTCTTGTCTCATTATATCAGGTGTTGGAAGCCCGTGATGGAGCCGCAGGGATAGATAAAGCGCAAGAGACCGTCCCTGATCTTGTAATCAGCGATGTGATGATGCCGAAGAAAGATGGCTACGAAGTCTGCAAGACGCTCAAACTTGATGAGAAAACGAGTCATATCCCGGTTATCCTTCTCACGGCGAAAGCGGGGAGCGAAAACAAGATTGAAGGCTTTGAGACTGGGGCCGACGATTATCTGGTGAAACCCTTCGAGCCAAAGGAGCTCCTGGCGAGGGTCAAGAACCTCATCGATTTGCGGCGGAAACTACGTGAACGGTTCAAGGCCGGGCAGGTGCTGAAGCCGGGCGAGATCACCGTAAGCTCAATCGACGATACGTTCCTGCAGAAGGCGAAGAGCATTGTTGAAGCACATATGTCTGAGGAAGGGTTCGGGCCCGAGGAGCTCAGCAGGGAAGTCGCAATGAGCCGATCGCAGATACACAGAAAACTGACTGCGATCACTGGGATGGCGGCAGGGGATTTCATCCGTTACCTTCGTCTCCACAGGGCCATGGATCTGCTCCGGCAGAATAGCGCCACAGTAGCAGAAATAGCATATACGGTCGGATTCAGCACTCCGGCTCACTTCACGAAGTGCTTCCACGAACAGTTTGGGAGAACACCCAGCGAGGTCAGACGTACCGAGCAGTAGGGAACCCCATATCCCCCGTCGTTTTCCTTTTATCTTCCCCCTATCCATACCCCCAAACCCGCAAAATCCCTTACTTTTCGCTCACGCAACGGCTGCGACACTCTTTGCAACCCCGGCGATAGGTACCCCCCTGGGTCTTTGAGTACATTTGCTTGCGAGTTCGGTCTGTCGCCACGCTCACGACTTGTGCTCATACAGACAAATCGATTGAAGCTCTTGAAATAGGGAGGACGAAATGAGAACCCGATCCATTTGGTTCGCAATCGCCATTCTTGTTATGAATCCAGCTGCGTTCGCCCAGTGGAAGCAAATCGGGCCGTACGTTGGACCCGTCACCTGTTTCGCGACAATCGGCTCGAGAGCCTTTGCCGGTTGCCCAGGAGGAGGTGTTCTTGTCTCCACGGACAACGGCACGACCTGGACAGACATGAATACCGGTTTGCCCGATACGATAGTCAATGCGCTCGCCGTCTCCGGGGCAAATCTTCTTGCAGGAACCTCTACCGGAGTATTCCTCTCGACTGACAATGGCGCACAGTGGACATCGGCGATTTCCGGCCTGTATGTATATTCGTTCGGGGTCTGCGGGTCGAGGGTCTATGCAGCTGCTGCCAATAGCGAAGAGCGGGTCTTCGTCTCCACGGACAGCGGAACAACCTGGACAGCAGCCAACACACCTTTCCCGAAGTTCAGCTGCATGGTGCAGTTGGGCTCGGCACACTATGCCGGTGTTGACGATGGAACCGTAGGCGGTGTGTATCTGTCGTCGAACAGCGGCGCCACCTGGACGCAGTCAGGCAATGGCCTGGCCGGCCGGTATGTTACTGCCCTGGCCGTGAGCGACACAATTATGTTTGCCGGGACCGAAGGTGGCGTCTTTCGTTCGACCGACCAGGGCACAAGTTGGACAGTGGCAGACACCGGCCTGAAGAATACCAATGTCCGGGCTCTTGCCGTCTCGGGCGCCAGTCTTTTTGCCGGGACAGACGGCGGCATTTTATTCTCCAAGAACAGCGGAATAACGTGGCAAGCAGAGAACTGTGGGTTGATGAGTGGTGCAATCTTTGCTCTCAGTGTCTCTGGGGCGAACATTTTTGCAGGGACTACTGTGGGCATATCCGTTTCAACCGACAATGGCTTAAGCTGGAACATACGAAGCCCGGGTAGAAATCCCTACGTTGCTATAACTGCATTGGCCGTCAGAGGGCCGGAGCTTTTTGTTGCCGCCGCATGGGGAGGGGGCTCGAAATCAATATTGCCCGTCGAGACATTCGTCTTCCACTCAACCGACAACGGAGAAAGCTGGGTGCCTCTGATATCGGCTGAAGCGGATGCTATCATCATTCAAGACGCCGATGTCTTCGTAGGGTCAGGGAACGGGTCGTGGTTGGGTAAGGGAGTGCTTCGTTCATCGGATCACGGGACAACGTGGATGCCGGTCAACGCAGGATTTCCCAAGGCGACAGCCTATGGTGACACTTCAGGATATGCGCATGTGACCTGTTTTGCTTCAAGCGGACAGGTCCTCTTCGCGGGGACGTACGGCAGCGGCGTCTATTCCACAACCAATGACGGTGTAAGTTGGAATCCCGCCAGCAATGGTCTGACCAACGTCGTCGTCCGTGCTCTCGCCATCTCAGGTGAATATCTCTTTGCTGCGACCGATAGCGGAGTTTTTCGTTCCACGAACAATGGAACAAGCTGGAGCGCAAGCAACGAAGGCTTTCCGCCCCCTGCCCCACCGGGATACAGTCCGGCTTGGGGAGTAAACTCGTTTGTCACGATGGGAACCAGTCTGTTCGCGGGAGGCTGGCACTCATGGGAGCGCGGCATCGTCTTTCGTTCGACGGACCACGGCACATACTGGACGATTGCGGAGACGGATTTCGCAAGGCAGGTTTCTGGCATGGGAGTGAGCAGCACAAACCTCTTCGCGGGAACATGGTGCTGCGATAGCTTATATCTTTCAACGGACGGCGGTGCTCGCTGGCGGTCAGTCGGTCCTACACCCGGCTACTCGGGAGTGCCGCTCGCCACGAACGACAAGTACGTCTTCTGGGGTTCCGGGAGTTGGGGCATGTGGGGACCGTCCGGCAGCGGATTGTTCAGGCGGCCGTTGTCGGAGATGATTACCTCGGTCGGCCCACCGTCCAACTTGATGCCGCAAGATTTCCTACTTCATCAGAACTACCCCAATCCATTCAACCCGAGCACCACCATTCTTTACGAATTACCCCTGACGTCAAAAATCCGATTGACTGTATTCGATATGCTGGGTCGTGAGGTGGCGGTGTTGGTTGATGAAAAGAGGGCGCCGGGAACGTACCAGATCAGCTTTGATGGATCTGGCTTGTCGAGCGGTGTGTATTTCTATCGCATTCACGTCCGGCCTCTGGATGTCGCTGGAGGCGCCAAGGGAGAGTTAACACAAACAAAGCGATTGATGCTGTTGAAGTAAATGTCGTGGTCAGATTTGACAGAGGAGCTATTATGAAAAAGGTTTTGCAGTATTCGTTAATTTTCCTTCTTGTTCCGCAGTTGAATCTCCGTGCGCAGTCACCGGTTATTCAGCAGATCATCGATTCTGTAAGCATTGACTCATTGATCCTGGTTGTGAAGGAACTCTCTGGAGAAGTGCAGACAATGGTCAATGGCAAATCGGAAACGATTCTGTCACGGCATAGAGATCAGCCGGGCAATGCTCTTTCAGAAGCGTACGTCAAACAAAAGCTGGAGTCCTACGGACTACCTGTGACTATACAACACTACAGCTCCACTGGAAACAATGTCCTGGCGACACAAGTCGGGACAGTGTTCCCGAACAAGACGTTCGTTATCTGTGCACACTATGATGATATGCCGGAAGGGCCAGTTGCTCCCGGAGCAGACGATAACGGAGATGCAGTTGCCGCTGTCCTTGAGGCTGCCCGAATACTGTCCCGGTATTCTTTTCCTTGTACGATTGTATATGCTCTCTGGGATGAAGAAGAGGTATCCCCTTATCTCATTGGAAGCACGTATTACGCAGACCAGGCTGTTGCCGCAGGCGACTCAATCCTTGGGTTCATTAACATGGAAATGCTTGGCTGGGATTCCAATAACGACGGGCAGTGCCATGTGCAAGAACTCGAGCGAGTGCATGCTGTCGAGATCCGAAGTCACATGATGGAAATCAACAGCCAATACGGAATCGGTCTGAATATTGTAGCTTTCCCCCCAATGGCGGACAGCGACCAGGCGCCATGCTGGTACCACGGGTTTGATGCCGTTCTCTTTGATCAGGATGCTTTCTTTGACAGAAACCACAATTATCACACCACATCTGACCGCGTTCAGTATTTGAACAAGCCCTACTTTGCGAAAATGGCCAGACTCGCTCTGGGCACGATTGCGTTCCTTGCCATGCAGCTCAATTTTGATATCGTGCACACGCCGGTATCGACTGTGGTTCCGGCACAGGCTGTGAAGACGAGTGTGTCTATATACTCCGGCAAACACATTGGGACCGGTGCTCAATCGCCTAGAATGTACTACCGCACAAGAACGATCAATGGAAGCTATGGTGATTTCATCACGATTGTTGGAACCGCGACCGGAGGTGGACACTATGGTTTCGATGTGCCGATCTTGCCCAGCGGCACCGAAGTCCAGTACTACATTGCTGCGCAAGACGAAAACTCAACCACAGTCAGGACATACCCATCGGGCGGAGGCGGGTTCAATCCACCTGGGAACATACCTCCAGCGACCTTCTGCCAATTTCTGGCGGCTGATCTGACAGTGACATGGTCTGATGAAGCAAACACCTTGACGAACTGGGAAACGACGGGTGGCTGGAACATAACTTCGGGAAGATATTTGTCTCCACCGACATCATTTACTGATTCCCCAAGTGGCAACTATTCCCCGAATGCAAGCGTAACCTTCACCGTAAAGGATCCTATCCCGGCTCAAAGTTCCTCCAGGACATTTCTTGAATTTGATGCACAATGGGCGACGGAATATGGGTATGACTACGCGCAGATTCAAATCACCACGGACAACGGTTCGACCTGGATTCCGCTTGCCGGGCAATACACCTATGTGGGAAGAACTGCTCCGTGGTACAATATCGACAAACCCATCTATGGAGGAGTGCAACCAATGTGGGTGCATGAGATCATTGACATATCAAATTATGCAACTCATCCTTTCAAATTCAGACACCTCCTCGTGTCAGATGGGATCAATTTCCCAGGCATGGATGGATGGTACATTGATAACGTAAAGATTTCTGTTGTGCAGAGTCCGGATGCAATAGGAACAGGTGATCACTTTCCGGCTAGATTCACCCTCACGCAAAACTACCCCAACCCCTTCAACCCGAGCACGACCATCACGTACGAATTGCCGAGAGCCTCGGAAGTGAAGTTGAGTGTGTATGACGTTCTGGGTCGCGAGGTGTCGGTGTTAGTGAATGAGAGGCGGGATGCAGGGGTTCATGAGGTCGAGTTCAATGCTTCAGCCCTTGCCAGCGGGGTGTACTTGTACAAGCTTACGACCGGCACATTCACCCAGATCCGCAAGATGATCGTCGTCAAATAGCGGCTTGCAGGGAGAATTGAGACGAGATAGCGGGCATCCGAGCACTCATGGGTGCCTGCTTTCCCGTTTGGAGGCAAATGTGACCACCATCAAAGTTCGCTGCGACCCCTGTTCAGCCCGCGAAGGCCCTGCCGCCATCAACTTATTCGATGGCGGCAGGGCCTTCGAGTTCAGAATTCAGATATCTGAATTCTGATATCTGAATTGAATGAAGAATTTCCTAACCGTGTTTCTCCTTCCTCGCATTTTCCTCCGCAGTCTTCCTGCTTGCCGAAATGATCCTGCACAACTCGTCGCACTCCGATCGCAAATGCGCCAGGCTGTCCGGTGGTCCCATTGCCCTTCGTTCAATCATGCGCAGCCAGACCAGTGATTCATTCAGTTCCTTGCGCACAACGCCAAGTTTATGGATGAAATCACTGCGGCTTTCCGTCCCCCTTGCCTCGGCATAGTTAGCCGCGCTCGCCGTCCCTGACCGGAACAGTTGCTCGCTAAGGTGCCTGCCGGCGAAGGTCTTCGGCAACTTGTCGCACAGATCCATGACTCTTACAGCAAAGTCGGTGAGCCGTTCTTGAAGTTCTTCTCCGCTCGCCATTCTGACCTCCTTGAAATTCGTGGTAGAGTTCGAGGCAGTGCGGTGACTTTCTGGCAGTCCCGCCTATATGTATTACAACGGGAGGGGAGATTTTACGAGGGGAGGAGATAGTTTTTTGGGCGAAGAGGTGGGACTGGGCATGGTTGCGGGGCCTTCGAATTGTCGATTATCCATGCCTGCCCGGCCATTAAAATTCGTGAAGGCAGGCGGGGATTATGGATAATTAATCAGGGTTGACTCTCGCCTTTTCCTTCCGTATCATTGCGCCGTACCGCTAAAGTCCTGCATGTACCTGGGATCATTCACGCCCGTGGAGATTCCCATGATCGGCAAAACCATCTCCCACTATAAGATCCTCGAGAAACTCGGCGAAGGCGGCATGGGAGTTGTCTACAAAGCTGAGGATCTGAAGCTCACCCGCACCGTTGCCCTGAAGTTCCTGCCACCTCGCATCGCCGCAACGTCGGAAGACTCCGCCCGGTTCTTGCCCGCAGACCTTTGTGCCGAACATCTTCCGGGCCAGGCCGGAGGACTATCGAAAGGCAGTGCATCGTATTTATCATAGCCCGGGGCAAGCGAGCTACGTTGAGCTCCCTCTGGTCACCGAAGAGGCGTCAGGCACAAAGTAACAGCTGTCAGAAGAACCAAAACAAAGCAAGAAAAGGAGGCGTCAATGAAATGCCTAATTCTCTCCATCATCTCTTTTCTTCTGGGGTTCTGTCTAGTTTCGTGCAATCCACAGAAAACCAACGAGGAGAAGGTGCGCGGCTTCATCAGCGGCCATGTTGCCCTTGTCGAGCCACTTATGAAGGCACAGAACCTGGCTGACTGGAACGCCAACGCCACGGGTGACAAGAAGTACTACGATGAGTCAGCCGCCCTGGACTTCGCACTCAGGAAGATCCGTTCAAACCGGGCCGATTTCCTTTTCCTGAAGGACATCAGAGAGCGAGGGAATATCAAGGACTCTCTTCTGCAGCGCCAGCTGATCTTGGTCTACAACAACTATCTCAAGAACCAGGTGGACACATCGCTTCTTCGCAGGATCTCCGAGAAGCAAAGCGCGATCGCCATGATGTTCAACACGTTCCGCGGCACGATCGACGGCAAGCAGGTTAGCGACAACGACATTCGCACAATCCTCACGACGGAACGTAACCCCGCCCGACGGAAGAAAGCCTGGGAAGCCAGTAAGCAAATTGCAGTACCCGTGGCTCCGCTTCTCGTCGAACTCGCAAAGCTCCGCAACGAGGCTGCACGCCAGGCCGGTTTCGAAAACTACTACGTGATGATGCTCGCATCCGACGAGCAGGATGAGGCAGACATCGTCCGCATCTTCGACGAGCTCAAGACCCTCACCGACAAACCTTTCGCCCGCATGAAGGAAGCGTTGGACAAGAAGGTAGCAGCACATTTCGGCATCTCCCCCGCTACGCTTTGTCCCTGGCACTACAGTGATCCCTTCTTCCAGGAAGCACCCTCGGTGGGAAGTATCAACCTTGATACATACGTCAAGGGAAAGGATGTCGTAGATATTGTCCGACGCTATTATGAAGGTATCGGACTCCCTGTCGATGCAATCCTGAAGAACAGCGACCTCTACCCTCGCAAGGGAAAATACCAGCATGCCTATGAGACCGATATCGACCGACGGGGCGATGTGCGGACAATGTGCAACGTGTCCGATGACATCTACTGGACCGGCACTCTGCTGCACGAACTGGGGCACGGCGCCTATTCCAGGAACATCGACAGTACGCTTCCGTTCCTGCTCAGGATCGAGACTCACACCTTTCTGACCGAGGCAATCGCTATGCTGATGGAACGCCAGGCCCAGAATGCGGATTGGCTCTGCGCCATGGCCGGAGCTGACGAAAAGCAGCGGGAAACGGTCCGTCGGGAAGGGCTTGAGAATTTGCGGAACCAGTCGCTGATCTTCAGCCGATGGGCTCAAGTGATGATGCGCTTTGAACGGGCATTGTACAAAGATCCCGATCAGGACTTAAACAAACTCTGGTGGGACCTAGTCGAAGAGTATCAATTTGTGAAACGCCCCGCAGGGCGCAACGCCCCCGATTGGGCCGCAAAGATCCATATCGCGCAATATCCTTGCTACTACCACAACTATATGCTAGGCAACCTGGTGGCTTCGCAGATCCTTGGAGCCCTGGGGCGTTCGGTGGCGGGCAAAGCGCATACCGAGGAGTTCTCATTTGCCGGGAACCAGGGAGTTGGAACAATGCTCAAAGACAAAGTCTTTCGCCCCGGAGCAAGCCTCTACTGGAACGACCTGCTCATCCATGCGACAGGGGAAGGATTGACTGCGAAATATTTCGCCGAGGAATTCTGCGGGCCACAGTAGAAGGTGTCAGAAAAGGAGGTGCAAGGAGTTGGTCCGTCCCGTTCCTTCTTCTGAAACAGGACGAGACGCTCGTTCCTGTCCTGCTAGGAGAGGGGACGGATCATTAGTCAGTTGTAAGGAACTAGTGTGCCCCCAGAGTCCAGCAACCACGCTGGACCTCCGCCTGGCTACCATACTATGGTGGATCTTTTCCCCGATGAGGACTTTGGAGCACATCATCTCCAAACTTTGTGCACACTGTTTCCTCCATGGAGGCCACACATGAGACCCTTTTCCATTGTCCCCCTGCTCGTGTGCCTGGTTGAATGCTTCTGTTCTACTGAAAAGGTCTGTGCCCAATGGGTCCAGACCAATGGTCCTCCGGGTGGTTTTCTGGAGTCCCTCGTCACTGACGGCGTCAATCTATTCGCTGGTACGAATAATAGTGGAGTTTACCGTTCAGGCAACGATGGAGCTGATTGGACACCAGTCAACTCCGGGCTGCCGCCGAATTGCACGGTATACGCACTCGTCTTCAGCGGATCTCACCTCTTTGCAGGTACCTTCAGTGGAACCTCGAGTGGGGTTTACCTCTCTACCAATAATGGGACCGATTGGATCAAGGCTAACGGCGGTTTACCGGTGTATGATCCTATCGTTTCTTTTGCCGTCAGTACTGAACAAGCAGGGGATACAGTTCTCTTTGCAGGCACTGATGGCTCTGGAGCCTACCGTTCGACCACCAATGGCACCAGCTGGACGGCAATCAACAACGGATTTCCATCTGGCACTTCGGTTCTCTCTTTTGCCGTCATGGGAATCAATCTATTCGCAGGAACCAATGTCGGCGTGTACGTCTCGACCAACAATGGATCGATCTGGACAGGCTTCAGCAACGGCTTGGCAGATAGTTCTGTGCTCTCTCTTGCCGCAAGCCCCAAAGGGGCAACGGTGACGAGTCTCTTTGCGGGTACATTTGGTGGTGGAGTTTTTGTCTCAAGCAACGGTGGGGCAAACTGGACAAATGCATATGCCGGTCTGGAGAACCGCATTGTATTCTCGCTCGTTGCCACAAAGGAATGGATCACCGGGATCAATCTCTTCGCCGCAACCGACAGCGGCATCTATAGAGATGAACAAGCGGGCATCCGATCACTCATGGGTGCCGCCCTTGCTGTTTCAAGAGCAATGTGACCACCATCAAAGTTCGTTGGGACCCCCATCCACCCCGCGAAGGCCCAGCAACCATCAACTTACTAGATGGTTGCTGGGCCTTCGAATTATCAAGCATCCATTATCCATGGATAATTGATCACAGCCTACCAAGGGATAATTGATCACCGCCCACTTAGCAAACCACCCCCGCCTTGCCCCTCGATTAGATTTGGGTTTCCGTCGTCGTGTCGTGCTACATTCCTGTTACCCCTGGCAACGCCTGCCTCCTCGGCAGGGGCGGTCCCGATGCCTTTTCTTGTAGAGACCAATGGGACGAAGAGAGCGTGGGTCTGCCGTCAGAATTAACTTTGCGACTGCATTCCTCACAATCGTTACCCGAATATGGCTCACCTCAAAGACGGTTGACCTCCTGGCGTGCCTGCCGGAAAGTGTTTTGCCTTTCATCCGACTTTTTCTATATTGTGTCTGCATTCAAATCATCCGAACATCTTCTCTGATCCGAGACGTTTATCAATGGCGCTCTCACCGGTCCGATTTGATCAGTGAGCACTCATTTGTCACTGCCAGACGAAAACAAGCGTTTAGGCACCGCCTCAGGCCAACTGCAGTTTGAGATTCTTCTTACAGACATTTCCGCCCGCTTCCTCGGCATGATTCCCCGGGAAGTCGACGCAGAAATCGACAGCGCACTCATGAAGATTCTTGAATTCTTTGATTCGAACATGTGTGCCCTTTTTCGAATGGATTCCCACACAAGTGCAGCGATTCTGACCCATCTGCAGGTAACCAGCGATATCCCTGTTATGCCGGAAATGTTCGACTATGGCCCGGTGGCTCCATGGGTCGTAGCCAAAGCGCTTCGCGGGGACGTCATTTTGTTGAACAGCCTTGATGAATTCCCGGCGGAAGCAAGTGCTGACCGCCGCATTCATGCGGAACTGGGAATTCAGGCAATCTTGGTCATCCCGGTGGCTATCGAAGGATCAATACGGTTTGCCCTCCAACTGGTGTATACGCGACCGGGACCGCCTTGGCTGGTAGATTATATCCCTCGTTTGCAGGTGTTCGCAAAAGTTCTGGTCACGGCACTGGAACGGAACAGGGCAATCGTTGCTCAACGCGAAACAGAGCTCCGGCTTGACCTCGCAGCTGGACTGGCTGGTGCAGGACTCTGGGATCTTGATCTGGACACCAGCACTATCTGGGCGACCGTCCAGGCAAGGGAACTCTACGGCATGCGGCGGGAGGAACCAGTCAATCTTGATAAGCTCTTCAGCATCGTTCATCACGATGATGTTGGGCGGTTGAAACACGGTTTGCAGAGCGCAGTGCAGAACCGGACCGCTTTCCAGAGCGAGTACCGCGTCGTGCTCCCCGGCGGGGAGATACGCTGGCTCACTGTCCGAGGGGACCGGTCCCCGGAATCGTTCGGCGGAGGAAATCACTTCCTGGGCGTGTCGATTGATATCTCGGAACGAAAGAAGTTAGAAGAAACTACCAGTCGTTCCCTTGAAGAAATCAAGCGACTGAATGAGCTCCTGCAAGACGAGACTCGCTATCTTCGCAAAGAGATCGGTCTAACACAATCGCATGCCGAGATTGTCGGCAAGAGCGATGCCATCAAGGCAGTTCTGCACAAAGTGGAACAGGTTGCGCCGACAGACACTACAGTCTTGATCACGGGAGAGACAGGTACCGGAAAAGACCTGGTGGCTCGAGCAATCCACGGTCTGAGTGGACGAAGGGAGTGTTTGTTGGTGAAGGTTGACTGCGCTTCCTTGCCTGCCACCTTGATCGAAAGCGAACTGTTCGGCCGGGAGCGCGGGGCGTACACAGGGGCTATGACGAAACAAATTGGCCGCTTCCAGCTTGCTGACAAAGGGACGATCTTCCTCGATGAGATTGGAGAGCTAGCCAGGGAGACACAAGGAAAACTTCTTCGGGTACTCCAGGAAGGCTGCTTTGAGGTTCTCGGCAGCCCAAGAACGATATCCGTGAACGTGCGCTTCATAGCAGCCACTAACCGTGATCTGGCCAAAGAGGTGCGGGAGGGACGCTTCCGAGAGGATCTCTACTACCGCCTGAATGTATTCGCCGTTGAGGTTCCACCTCTACGAAAGAGGACGGAGGATATCCCTTTGCTCGTCTGGAACTTTGTGGAGCATTTCTCCAAGGAGATGAGAAAGGACATTCGACTCATTCCAAAGGAAACGATGGACGCTCTGGTCCGACATCATTGGCCAGGAAACGTCCGGGAGCTAAAGAATCTCATCGAACAAGCATTCATCATTAGCCAGGGAGATAAGCTTGAGGTAAGGATGCCTGAGTTCCATCAACCGGATGTTAGACCTGCCCTGATGCTCGAGGAAGTTGAACGACAGCACATACTCGGTATCCTGAAGCAGACCCGCTGGCAAGTCAAAGGGGAACGGGGGGCTGCTGCCATCCTCGGGTTGAATCCATCCAGCCTTTACTCAAAAATGAAGAAACTTGGCATACCCACGAAGGGGAATCGGGACGGTATTTCATCCTGAGACGGGATCTCGCCTCTTTCGGCCAATCTCACCCTCATTAGAATTTCCCGCCAATCCACCCAACCCGTTGACACGTCGGAGTTTCTCGGCTTTCCATTTCTAGCGTCTGATGTGGCATGGAAAGTGCAAGTTCACAGGCTATGTTTCTTACCTTAGTGCGTATCTTTCCCTCGTTCGACGAAAAAGAAGCCGCACGAGAATTTCTCACACGGCTTTTAAGACCCTTGCGTCTTGAACCCGGATGCCTCGACTGCTCGCTGGGCATGGAATCGGACCCGGATGCTCTTGTTCTCATGGAGGCCTGGCAGTCGGAGGAGGATCTCTTTCGCCGGCTACGATCGGATGGATACTCAAAGGTTCTTGAAGGTATGGAAATGTCCATCAAAAGGCCCGGAGTCTTCGTCTATAAGATTGTAAGCCAACAGGGTCTGGAATTCATTGAAAAAGTCCGAATGCCACATGAGGAAGAGAATCCTCTTGCGTGACCTTTCCGATCATTGCGGAAATTATCTTTCATCGTATGAATCACGGAGGAACAGTATGAACACCAAGTTGCTGACAGTCGTCGGCTCGGCCGCAATGCTGTGCTCTTGCACTTCAGACAAGCAAGAACAGCAGAAGCAGGGCTCAGGCGAAGCGGCCTCCCTGGACCGCACAATGCTCCCGATCAAAGAACCTGTGCGACCTACCTACAAAGAGCTCGACGCCCGGAACGCTAAAGCCCCCGAGCGTTTTCACGTCACGGCACCCAAAGGGGCGCCCAACGTGGTGATCATCCTCCTTGACGACATGGGTTTCGGTGCCTCCAGCCGCTTCGGCGGCCCGGTGAACATGCCCAATGTGGAGCGCCTGGCCGCCCAAGGGCTGACGTACAATTGTTTCCACACCACGGCGCTCTCCTCGCCGACCCGTGTGGCCCTCTTGACCGGCTACAACCACCACAGCAACAACGCTGGCTCGATCATGGAGACTGCGACGACCTTCCCGGGTAACAATGGCGTGCGGCCGCAGTCGATCACGCCTATGGCCGAGGTGCTCCGCCAGAACGGCTACAGCACGGCCGCCTTCGGCAAATACCACGAGACACCCCCGTGGGAGATCTCCGTGTCCGGTTCCTTGGACCGCTGGCCCACACACTCAGGCTTTGACAAATTCTATGGCTTCATTGGTGGAGAGACCAATGAATGGTCACCCCTGGTCTATGACGGTGTCACCCTGGTAGAAACCCCTAAGGATCCGAACTACCATTTCAGCACCGACATGACCAATCAGGCCATCAGCTGGGTGCGTTTCCAGCAAGCCCTAACGCCGGAGAAGCCCTTCTTCGTCTATTTTGCCCCCGGGGCCACGCACGCCCCGCATCACGCGCCGAAGGAGTACATCGAGAAGTATAAAGGGAAGTTCGATATGGGATGGGACAAGATGCGCGAGATCACGCTGGAACGGGAGAAGAAACTCGGCATCGTTCCCGAGAACACGAAACTTGCCCCCAAGCCCGGCGACATCAAGGACTGGGAGAAGCTTTCCTCCGATGAGAAGAAGCTCTTTGCCCGCCAGATGGAAACGTACGCCGGCTTCGGCGAACACATCGATTATGAAGTGGGACGCCTCATCGCGGCCATCGAGGACTTGGGCGATATGGAGAACACCTTGGTCTTCTACATCCTGGGGGACAACGGGGCCAGTGCCGAAGGGCAGATGAATGGCATGTACAGTGAAATGAGCTTTTTCAACTCTGTTCCCGAGACAGTGCCGGATATGCTCAAGCATTACGACGTTTGGGGGGGGCCCAGCACCTATCCCCATTATGCGGCCGGCTGGGCCGTTGCGATGGACGCGCCTTTCAGCTGGACCAAGCAAGTGGCCTCGGACTTTGGCGGCACGCGCAATGGCATGGTCGTCAGTTGGCCCAAAGGCATCAAGGCCAAGGGGGAGATCCGCTCCCAGTTCACGCATGTGATCGATATCGCCCCGACCGTGTACGAGGCCTGCCAGATCCCCTCGCCGAAGATGGTCAACGGCATCACGCAAGACCCGATCGAAGGCACCAGCCTCCTTTACACGTTCGGCGACGGCGCTGCTAAAGAGCGGCACACGGTGCAGTACTTCGAGATGTTCGGGAACCGGGGGATCTACAAGGACGGCTGGATGGCCCGGACGATCCATCGGGCGGCATGGAAACCACTGCCCGCTCATTCGCTAGCAGAGGATGTGTGGGAATTGTATGATTCGAAGGAAGATTTTTCCTTGTCAACCGATGTGGCCGCCCAACACCCGGACAAGCTCAAAGAACTGCAGGCCTTGTTCATGAGCGAAGGGGAGAAGTACCATGTGCTACCGATCGATGACCGCTTGCTCGTCCGGACCGACGCCAAGGTTGTGGGGCGGCCGACCGTCTTAGGTGACAGGACCTCACTGACGTTGGCCGAAGGGATGAAGGGGATGGGGATCGATATCTTTATCAGCACGAGGAACACTGCCTACACGATCACGAGCGATGTGGAGGTTTCGGCCAATGCCAACGGGGTCATCGTCTGCCAGGGCGGCAGGTTCGGGGGCTTCTCCTTCTACGTGAAGAATGGCAAACCGACTTTCACTTACAACTACTTGGGCCTGGAGCAGTGGACCGTCGCCTCAAGTCAGGCCTTGAAACCTGGCAAGCATACCATTGTCTATGACTTCCAGTATGAGGGTCCCGGGTTGGGCAAAGGGGGCAATGGCGTGATCACGGTCGATGGCAACAAGGTGGCCTCGGGGCGGATCGGGAAAACCCAGCCGGGGATATTCTCGGTCGATGATCTGGCCGACGTTGGGACCGATGACGGTACCTGGGTCGCCAACTACGGTGCATCGGCACATTTCAACGGACATGTGAACAAGGTCACCATTACAGTTCATCCGTTTGCTGCCACCGGCACTGACAAGGAGAAGGAAGCTGAAATGGAAGATGCAAAGAGTGCAGCCGAATAAGGAATGGCCCGACTTTAGCGGGCAAAGACCGGAACCCCAGTTGAACACACTCTTCGGAGCTGTGCTGGGAGCAGCGTCGTTGCACACGACGACCCCGCTTAAGACACGATTCAATGTTTAACAACTTCGATCATTGGACAAAAGGATAAGGATATGAAAAATGTATGGATTCTCTTTGTTGTGAGTCTGGTATTCGCGAGCATGGCATACGCCCAGGGAACACAGACAGCACCGCCGGCTTCGATGACGGCATCATTGAATAAGAACCTGGGCCTTTATGTGTTCCCCGCCAAGGATCAGAAGCCGGAGCAACAGTCGACCGACGAGCAAGCGTGTTATTCCTGGGCAGTGCAGCAGAGCGGTGTTGATCCGATGAATTTGACTGCGACAAAACCGGACACCGTTGCTAAGGGCGCCGACGGATCAGCCGTGAAGGGGGCTGCAAAGGGTGCTGTGGCGGGTGCGGCCATTGGCGCAATTGCAGGGGATGCAGGCAAGGGTGCTGCAATTGGCGCCACGGCAGGTGGAATGAAAGGTGCTTCCTCGAAGAAAAAGAACGATGCCAAAAAAGAAGAAGAAGCAAAGAAACAGGCCGCCGCCGCCGACCAGGCGAAGATCGACAGTTTCAAGAAAGCTTATTCCGCATGCCTTGAAGGAAAAGGATATACAGTCAAGTAGGATTCCCACACTTGGTGCCAGGACCGGTAGAACCTCTCCGCGCCCCGCTCGGGTTGCTCTTCGTGTTGCTTTTCTGCAACCCGGGCTTCGGGCAGGATCTTGATCCCAGAGCTTATGCTCGGGTTCCAATAGATGCTACCCTTCTCGTAAGCGGCTTTACCTACTCACACGGTGGTGTCATAACGGATCTGGGAATCCCGCTCGAAAATGGTCACGCTACAGTTGAGACCCCGTCGCTTGGTCTCGGACATACGTTCAGTCTATTTGGTCAAACCGCTCAGGTGTTTGCCACGCTGCCATACTCCTGGGCTCAGGTTTCCGCGGACGTTCAAGGAGGCGGGGAAACTGCCAATCAAGCCGGTTTCGGCGACATGCGCCTGCGTGTGTCGATGCTTGTGCTTGGGGCTCCCGCAGTCGGGGTGGGGGAATTTGCGCACGTTCAACGTCAGACTATTCTTGGGACAAGCGTCACAGTAGCCGTCCCCACTGGCCATTACTCACCTGAGAAGCTCGCCAACACAGGCACCAACAGATGGGCATTCAAACCTGAAGTCGCACTATCACACCCAATGGGCGAGCGTTGGCTCTTTGATCTGTACGCTGCGGTCTGGTTGTTTACTGCCAACAACTCTTTTTACCCGGGGTCGGCTGTTTGTACTCAAGACCCTATGCTTTCATTCCAGGCTCACATCAGCCTCAATGTACAGCCACAGATGTGGGCGGCCTTTGACATGACCTATTATACCGGGGGCCAATCGTTCGTCAACGGAGTAGCGGTAGATAATCGGCAAAACAACTTGCGTGTCGGTGGGACGCTCGTGCTGCCGGTTGGAAATCGGCACTCGCTAAAATTCGCCGGCAGCACAGGAGCCATTATCCGCTTCGGCGCGGACTTTACAACGTTCGCTATCGGGTGGCAGTCAACCTTCTTCTAAACTACATCGAGCCTCGGAGCCACGAGGAACATTTTTATGACCCAGGAATTAACTAACTCTTCTGATCCGCGCATGGGTCTGGCAAAGGACCGCACAACGATGGCGACCTACCGGACATCACTCGCCCTGGATCGAACCACCCTGGCGTGGATCCGCACAGCCTTGACTATGGGAACATTTGGGTTTGGCCTGGTTGCGTTCTTCCGTGCCGTTCGGCAGGCAAACCCCAGCGCCGAAAGCGTTCGCCTTCATGAGGGTGCGATCTTCTTTGGGACGTCGCTAATCATTCTGGGAATTGCGGCAACGTCTCTTGCGGGTCTACTTCATCTTTATTCCTTGCGCAGACTCCGGCGGGGAGAACTCCCTGTTGTGACCATCTTGCCACTGAGCGTCGCACTTGCATTACTATTGTCCATTGCTGGCCTTGGGGGAATCTGGTCATTGTTTGCTCGTTGAGGAGCGAGTCGGAGTATTGTGAGGTTCAAGCTACTCGACTGCGGCATAGGAGTTCCCCTACCAGCGATTCCCAAAATCCTGGGCAAATGTGACGACGATCAAAGTTCGTTGGGACCCCCGTCCACCCCGCGAAATGGCCCGCCGTCAAAAGTATCTGACGGCGGGCCATTTCGATATCATAGGTCTGATATCTGATATCAGACCTATGATATCGCTGAGGATCTTAATCCTCCTCTTTACTTTCCGGGTCTCGCATTCTTCTCTGCGGTAATTTTACTGGCCGAGACGATCATCACCACCTGGTCGCACTCATCCCCTATCGGGACTGAGGTCTCCGCCGGCATAGGACTCTTCCGGGCGATGTGCTGAACCCGGGCCAGGTCCTGTCATAACTCCTTCCCGCCCCCACGCAAAAAGAAAGAGACTAGTTGTGCGCCGATCGGCGATGCCACAGCCAAAGGACCATAGTTGCGATACCAAAGAGCGCGAAGTAGATTATCATCGCGATATTTTCGATAGCCTCTGCGCGCCCTTCTGGAACAATCACCTGCCACAACCCGTGTGTTCCCTTGAGACCGAGCATCCATTGACCGAAGTTCCATGCAGCGTGCATGCCAATTGGTACTGCTAAACCCCTGGTGGCAATGGAGGCCATACCAAAAAGCAACGAGCCCATTCCGCTTCCCAGGAACGCTTGCGCCCATGATGAGCCTCCAACTTTATGTTCAAGAGCAAAAATGAGCGCCACCAAAATCTGGGCGGGCCAGAGACCAAACACTTGGTTCGACCTTCGCAACGGGTATCCGTGGAAGCCCAGTTCTTCACGGCACGAAAGAACGACATAAACAGCTAACTGCATTGCAACTTGCGCTGGAAGACGTTCGGGCTCGGGAGCCAGTTTCAGACCGCATGTGAGAATCAACGCTGACGCCCAGATTCCCACAATCAACACACCTGCGATAAATCCGAGAAGAAGGTGGCCAACACTGCCCGAATCAGGAGCAACCCCGACATCCTTCAAGCGGAGTCTTTCCCAGTGCGCAAACACCAGCGTCAACAGAAGTGCCCCGAGCGCAGCAGTCAGTCCTGCGCTGAGTTCCCGCCAAATGCCTGGAAAGTTCGCGAAAAGCGGAGTGGCGGCCGCAAGGGTTGCCGCGCAACCGACCATGAAAAGTAAGACTCGCCCCAGAACAAACCAAGAATTTCTGCTACTGACTTGTATCATCTGGCCACGCGGTCAAAGTGGAGTATGGTAGAGCAAAGAAGGAGTGTTGACATTTTTATCACCCATGGAGTCCTAACATAATGCTACAGTCTTGCTTTGTCAAGTTTGCGCATCTAGCAAGAAAGTCGGAAGACACTTGTTTGAATAAGCTATCTCAGAATCTTCAGAGTGGCTTCGTAGCTCTCCCTGGTGATCGTTCGACCGGTTCAACCCAATTGTGACCACGATCAAAGTTCGTTGGGACCCCCATCCACCCCGCGAAGGTCCGGCAACCATCAACTTACTAGATGGTTGCCGGGCCTTCGAATTATCAGTCATCCATAATCCATGAATAATTGATCACCGCCTTCCAAGCAAGCCCGCATTTTGCGCCGCTGTCCGTCGGCTCACCGCAAGAATCTTTCTGAGGGCGGCCCATTCCTCCTTCGCCGTTGATAAAAAGTATCTGACCCTGACCTGTCCCTCGTCTGACCCCCAATCACCTTCCAGCGAGAGAATCACGTAGCTCTTGTCTCGCTTGATGAGCTTCACGTTCTGCCCTCTGCGATCCCAACTGAACTCAAATTTGCGATCATTGGCAAACTCAAGCGTCAAGCCTGTCCCCTTCGGCTCCACAAAGATCAGCCCGGCCCCGACGTGGTGCGCGTCAATAGTAGGGGATGGAACGCGATCATCGTGATGGGCTCGCAACGGGGTGGCGTGGTGTCTAGGACGTTATGCGCGACGCCCAAAGTCAGCAAAGGTTTGCTGATCTAAAGCAATAAATATACATTTGAACTGGATACCCCGGTTCCTGATATTGTTTTCCACACAAATGGTAGGATGCGAAAATGATACCTATTTCCGAATTCGTTATCAACACAGAACCTACACCAGACCAAGTTCAGTATTTGGAAGATCAAATCTACACGTTCAATTCAATCGTGACAGGCATTACGGACGGCAAGTGGCTGGCGATCTTCGTGCGGGACGAGCGGGATCGAATCGTCGCCGGGATCTGCGGGAATACTTGGGGCGGTTGCTTGGAGATCCGCCAATTTTGGGTAGAGGAGGCGAGGCGTAAGAAGGGTTTGGGGACGAGGCTGCTAGGGGCAGCAGAGCAAGAAGCTCGCCGGCGGGGGTGCACGCAGATCGTCCTCATGACGTTCAGTTTTCAAGCTCCGAGGTTTTACGCCAAGCACGGCTTCGAGGTGGTGGCGACGGTGGACGACCACCCACATGGTCATCGGAATCTGCTGATGCGCAAGCGTCTTGGCGAAGCCAGCTAACATTGCAGTGGAGCGGACTGCTGGCTCGCGTGCGCTCGCCGCGGCCGCCCACCACGAGCATAAGCAGAACGCTCGATCTGTAATGTGACTATGGACGCTGCGCATAACACGCCCAACAACGACGCTCACCTTGCTGAAAAAGGAAACATGTGTTTGCTCAATTCTCTCGGATGTCAAGTCTCACCTCGAACTTCTTTCGGCAATTGTGTAAACTTTGAAAAAAGAAAGCCCACCACGCGCTATGAAGTGATGGGCTTTGAAAATACTAGGTGAGAGAAATCGATTTCAGTACGAGCATCTTCTTCATCTACGTCAAATTTCCGGTGATCCTTGTAGAACGTTCCCAATCACTTGCTGGAGGGTTGCGCCATAGCTCCAGTCTTGTCCTCCCAGCCCCAGTGCTCCACTGCCTTCCCGTCAACAAGGCGAATTACATCGGCCACACCCCAGGAGGTCTTCTTGTTCGTCGGAGACTTACCCATGAATTTTCCCTTGTTCGTCCCCTCCCATGTGGCGTAGACGAAAACCTTATTGCCGTCTGCGAGGACGAGCGAAGGCGTGCCGTGCAAATCCGGGTAAGCCTCGTGAATCATCTTGAAGTACCACTTCACACCTGCAAGCCCTTTTGGTGTTCCCGGGGGGCCGGGCTGGTGGTCGATCATGTCCTCGGCAACATAGTTATCGATTGCATCGATATTCCCTCCGTTCACGACATCATTGTAGAATCGAAGGAAAAGCATTTTCCCTGCTGATTCCTCGTCCAGGTTGGCCTGGAAGTAGTGAATCTTGTCGCCGGCAAAGACCGCCATTGTGTTCACCTTTATCGGATTGATACCCATCGCGGCGAAGGCGTCTGAGCGAACGCTGGACATCCACGATAACGTGTCACCCGATTGCTGCCATCCCCGCGAATCGACGTGGAACCCAGACATCATTCCACCCATCCAGGCTTTCACGGAGTCCTTCCCCTTGTGTATAGTCCCGTCCGGGCCTTTTGCCACAACATCGCCGGCAAGCATCCCGGCAAACCCGTCGATGTTGTGGGCATTCCCATATGCATCCGCCTGTTTTCCCAAGGGCACGAGATCACGGTTTGGCCCTGCACAACCAGCCAGCACTAGCGCTGACGTGAACAACATAATAATAGCTTTCATCGTCGTTGCTCCTTCCATGATATTGTGTATGTGCATGAGGACGGGCTCTAGTTCGCCATTGCTTTCAGTACTTACACATCAGGTTTGCCGATCACGCCTCCGTTGTCCATAGCCTATTTCAGCTTGGGACTCGACACGAAGGCTTCCATGGCTGCGACGCTGGGGAATGTCGCAATGACTGTCACCATATTTGGATTCTTCACGTTTGAAAAAATGCCCGAGCAACAGGAAGCACAGAATGATGAGTCCGTGCTTCAGCATAGCCCGACCATTCAGAAATGTTTGCGCGCAAGGCGTCTGTACAGCTTCGCGCTTTTGTTTGTCGGCTAAGCTAGCCTCCGTTCAGGCTAATCAACACATTCTCCCTGTAGCACTGCTATTTCAATGATTCCTTTTGGAACTTCTCCCGATTCCAGACATCGGGCCGCCTGCCATAGTCAATCCAGGCCTGTTTGGAAATGGTTGTTGGGATGAAGCCACGGCCCACCTATCTTCATTCCCTTTGATGTTCAGTTTTCCGCCTGCAACACGAGTCAATTCAAGAACCGATGACCGTTCGAATGCCTTCTCGGGCTCCATACCCTGCATGGCGAGGATCGAGTACACTGCCTGCTCTATACTTCGTCGGTTGTTTTCGAAATAGGTCGGGTCGTTCGATACGCTAGCATGGATATAGCGAACAAACCTCGTTTGCGGTGAGCGGAGGAAGAGCCGAACCGCCTCCCTGAACGCAGTAGATCCCTCGTATGAGTGGCCCAGATCGGCCTCCATGGCATGATGATGGCGTGAAACTTCTGATGGGGGAGTCGGGGAGGTTTCAATACTCATGAACTGAATTGCTTCCGGAAGAGTTCCCACTCCTCGAGTGAGGGAATGCTATGGCCGAGACGACATGGGGCTGACGAACATTTAGCAGTTTTTCGCGTTGTTTCTTCTTTCAACCTCATGCCATGAGACACGATCAGTCAGTTCAAGACCCAGTCGAAAACCCCAGCGCCCGCCAGAAGAAGGAATTTCTCAAGCATACCAGCCCAGACGATGGCGGTGGCCAGGTGCAATTCAAAATACTCGTGGCAATCATCGGGCTCGGGGTCTTGGGACTCATTCTCAAGAGCCTGGGTGTTTTCTAAGTCTCGCTCCGTAGTAAAGCGGTTCGTCAATGTGGCGGCAGCGGGAAGAGGTCGGAATACAATTCAATTTTGTATGCTTGAAGTGTCATTGTATCTCGGGCTGGGTCTCACGACCGTGGAATCGGTCCTCAATGGTCAAAGTGTGGGAACTGGATACGACCCGTTCATCAAGATGGCCGCGACGGCAATCACTCTCTCATTTGGAGGGAGAGGCGGAATCGGTACTCCAATTTTCTTCATCGGGGCAACTGCCGGGAGCTACATTGCTTGGATATTCGGACTTGACCCTGCGACAGGGGCAGCGCTGGGGATGGTCGGCACACTGGCGGGATGTGCAAATACTCCGAACTCAGCTAGCGTCATGGCGATCGAGCTCTTTGGTGCAACCCTGAGTCCGAACGCTGCCGTAACCTGCATCGTAAGCTTTCTCATTGTCGACCATAGAAGTGTTTATCCAAGTCAAATTCTCGGAATAACCAAGCCGGCTTCGCTGAATCCTGAATTGATGACTAGCCATGACAAATGGTGGGTTTTGCCCTATTATCGTTAAAGGAACGAATACGCTTTGATAGGGGTTCCAATCAATGTGCTGTAGCGGTCATCTTTCTATTCCTGTTCCTTGCATCACGATTGTCGAGTAACCTGTCCCATCCAGTCGGGAAGGTCAACGTCAGTTTCGGGAGGTCCCGTGCGCTACGGGATATCATGCTCGACGAATCGTTCCTCTTCAATGAGCAGCCAGGATCGGCTTACTACTGTAATGGCTACCCACCCCGTCAATTATACGTTTCGCATCGCTAGTCATTCCATTGATCAGTACAAAAACACCACCTCCGTGGGAAAGCTCCATCAATCACAGCTCAATGAGTCTGTTTGTGTTGCACCGTCAGGTGTCAAGAGTTTCAAGCACCTAATCCACTTCACAATCATCCACAAATTCAGAAAGGAGCATCACATGCCCCTCTTTATGGATGTTCACAAACACATTCCCGGGCTGACTGCGGCAGCTGTCGCAAGTGCCCACGCAAAGGACCTCGAGGTTCAGAAGAAGCATGGCGTGAAATACATCAAGTATTGGTTCGATGAACGCGCCGGGAAGGTCTTCTGTCTGGTTGATGCGCCCAACAAGGAAGCAGCGGTGGCAGTTCATCGTGAAGCGCATGGTCTTCTCGCAGATGAGATCACAGAAGTCAAAGAAGGCGCATAGCGGAAATGACAAATCCCCTGTGGCACACCTCATATTAGGAGAAAGGTTACCATTGAGAGCCAGACCCGCAAGGATTGTGCTCTCTTTGTTTCTCGCTGAATGGTCGATGATCATGAGGGGTTTGTAGAGAGTCTGGCTCAGAGGGCTTTGAAGTTATTGAACTATTTTTGCCGACGATCTGCAACCATGGGTCAGGCAATTTCATGCAGATGCGTAAGCGTTTGCTGGTAAGATGAATTTCGACCGCAAGTGTCCTAAGCCCCATGCCGGTTCGGATGGGGCTTCTTTCTTTGTGGGGCCCAGGATGAGTTCTGGGCTTTTTCCCCCTAACACCATCCTGCCAGGATCTCGTCGTAGCAAACTTGTCCAGTTGTGGAAGAGAGAGGGATCAAAACGTAAATAAAACTGTCAGCAGTGATTGCCACGGTCGATGGCGGGACGAACTGGCATCATGAGGATTTGAATGCGAACCTCTGGATCAACCCCGCAGAGGACATCAATCACAATGGCCCCTTTGACCCCGGGCCTCCTCCTGAGGGAGACGAAGATGGCATTTACCAGGACGGCAACGGGAAGGTGGATGATATGATCGGCTGGAATTTCACCTACAATTCGAACAACCCTCGGGGGTCCCAAACTACCCCGGGCAGTGCCGATCATGGGACAGAAACGGCCAGCGCATTCGGGGCCGTGACCAACAACGGCCGAGGGATGGCCGGCACGAGCTGGAACTGCCGGGTGATGCCGGTCTGTGCTGCGGATGCCCAATTTGATAACTCGATTCCCTGAGGCTTCGAGGGTATTGAATATGCTTCCCGCATGGGCGCCCGCGTCATTAACTGCAGCTGGCGCCAAGCCGGCGGTTTCTCGCAGTGGGAACAGGACGTCATTACGGCGGCGACACAGCGGGGCGCACTTATCGTTGCCGCAGCGGGGAACAATCATCTGCAGAATCTGGACGAGAGCCCGTACTATCTTGCTTCCTATGATCATGTCCTTTCGGTGGGGGCAACGACGGATACTTCCGACGAGATTGCTTATTTCACGAATATCGGCCTGAGTGTTTCGGTCTTCGCCCCTGGCATGCGGATCCATGTGGCCAAGGACAACGGTTCCTACGGGACAGATCAGGGCACGTCGCATTCAAGCCCGCTGGTGGCAGGACTGGCAGGCCTGCTCTTTGCCGCGCATCCAGACTGGACGCCGGATCAGGTCGCCGAGCAGATCCGTATGACAAGCGACCCGATCGACATTGAGAATCCCACCTATGCGGGGTCGCTCGGCCACGGGCGGGTGAACTTCCAGCGCGCCCTCTCAGAGGTGCATTCAGGGGTCGTGGTAGTTGCGGGACGCTTTCACACACCATCGGAAAGGACACTCTTTGTGGCAGGCGATACCGTGATCCTCTCGGTCAAAGTGAAAAATCTCCTGCCGCTTGCAGCGGAGAACCTTTCATTCAACGTCACGGTGGATCCCGTACTGGCACCTCTCGCGCCAATCGACGGGCCGACACGACTTGACCCTGGCGAACAGGATTCCCTTACCTGTGCCTTCCGAGTGGGCGCCCATTGGTTCAAACAGGACGTGAAGGTTAGATTAGAGTGGAGTGCAAATAGCAGCGAGTGCGATGCGCACATGTTCAAGACCACGTTGTACATATGGACAAAAGATGCCCGCAACCCCGTATTTACCGGGGTACGTGGAACATGGAGTGCGAATGCATTCACTCCGTGTGTCCTGTTCAATCCCGATTCGGCACGCTATGAAATGTGGTTCAACGCGTGTCCTGGTCCTACATCTGACGATACGTGGCGTCCATATAGTATTGGTCGCGCAGTTTCAAGCGACGGCATCACCTGGTCCATGTACCCGTCTCCTGTTTTATCTCCGGACCCGGGTACATGGGACAGCTTCACAACAGATGCACCACAGGTCTTGCGGGAGAACGGTCAATACAAGATGTGGTATTCATCTTATAATAATAATCTTCCATCAAAGCCGGGTTATCTCGGATACGCAACGTCGCCGGACGGGATACACTGGACGAAATATTCGGGCAATCCAGTCTTCGGGCCTGGAACCGCGGACTGGGAAGCTGCCGGTCCCTACTGCTGCTTTGTGGTTTCGCAACAGGGAGGATACAAAATGTGGTACGACGGGTATAATCTGTCCCTCACAATGGCGAAGATAGGATATGCGGAATCCTCCGACGGAATCAACTGGATACGGGATACGGTGAACAACCCGGTCCTGGGTGTTGGTGGCCCAGGTCAATGGGATGGTTCTTTTGTTAACCAACCCAACGTGGTTAGCATTGGCGATTCCTCGTACATGTGGTACGTTGGCAGTCGAAGTGGCTTTCGTGGTTGGACTGGACTCGCAGTTTCCAAGGATGGGAGAACCAACTGGACGCGATGCCCATCGAATCCGGTGCTTATGCCAACGGCGGGCACCTGGGATGCAGAGTGCACTTGTGTGGGAGCCGTACTGTTGGTTGGTGACACACTCCATATGTGGTATGACGGGTGGAGATCGCCCGATACGTCGTACCAATACTCAATTGGTCATGCATGGTCGAAGGTTAACATATCTTCACTCTCAGTTCCCGGGGGACAACAGGATGTCCCGAACCACTTCATTCTCTCGCAGAACTACCCCAACCCGTTCAACCCGAGCACGAATATCAAGTTTGAGCTACCGAAGTCCTCGATGGTGCGGTTGAGCGTGTATGACATTCTCGGTCGTGAGGTGTCCGTGCTGGTCAATGAACGAAAGACGCCCGGAACGTACGAGGTCAGCTTTGATGGCAGCGGACTTGCAAGCGGCGTGTACCTCTATCGGCTCACCGCCGGGAGCTTCGTTCAGACTCGCAAGATGCTGGTTATCAAGTAGCGATTTCCAGTTCCTGAAGTGTCTGGGGCGGGCATCCGAGCGATCAAGGGTGCCCGCTCTGCTGTTTCAAGGGCAATGTGACCACCATCAAAGTTCGTTGGGACCCCCGTTCAGCCCGCGAAGGCCCAGCAACCATCAACTTATCGGATGGTTGCTGGGCATTCGAATTATCAGTCATCCATAATCTATGGATAATTGATCACCGCCCACCGAGCCACGCAGGAGGCCGTCCCGATGCCGCTCCCAAGGACTAGACCAGCGGCGGCATCGGGAAGTCTCGTCTACCTATCTCTGAGTCACCCGATTCCCCTAACAGCGAGAGTCACCCCGTTCCGGCCCCGTTCTTTTTTGTGTCGGCAATCCCTATAGTCCTCTACGCACTTGTGCCAAGGAAATTTCCTTGAGATCTCGTAAAACGAACCTGCACGTTGTAGTACATATATGGAGCAGTCCTGGTTTGTTTACATCTTGCAGAGTGAGAAGGATGGGTCGTACTACATTGGCTCATCCCACGATGTGGCCTGGCGTCTCTGGAGGCATAATGATGGGTGGACGCCGTCTACGAAGGGCAAAGGGGCTTGGCAAGTGGTTTGCGTTGAGGAGTATCCGACAGAGCATGACGCCTTGCTGCGAGAGTTGGCAATCAAGCGGATGAAAAGCTGAAAGTATATCGGGCGCCTGGCCGCACTCATCTTGCACCGCGCCACCAGTCTCCGCGGAGAGAAGTTGCTCACGGCCAACAAGCCGGAACCAGACGAGGCATTCACAGAATGAACTTGTTGAGGATGCGGGAGCCAAGCGCGAGGCCAGGCACGATGACAGAGCTGAGGAGGGCTGCTTCACCTGCTGCATGATGCCGCAAAAGCTCCAGGCCGGCAATAACGAGAGCCAGGACAATCAGGGAGAGAGAGATGCCTCGTTGGAAGCGCTCGATCTCAGAATGCGGCCAACGGGTTTCGAACGAGATCAACTCACGTCCATCGTCGGAAGTGGTGCAACGCGCTTTGACCGGGCATCGGTTGCAATCAAGGGGAGCTGCCCGGTACGTAGCGACATTTCTGTTTTGGTCACGACCGAGGAGCCAGAGATGCTTCCCTTGAGAGCAAACCCAGGCATCAATGTGTTTAAGATAGTGGAAGCCGACGAGCCTGGAGGTGCGCACGTACCGGTGTGTGCGGCGTGCCGCCAATTCGAGCGCCACTGAAACGATCAGCAGGAACAGCGAGTATCCGGCGGCAAAGAGTACCTCAGGACCGGGAGAATATAATCCATTCATTGTCCCTCCGTTCCTCGCGTCGGCGTGGTCTCGGTGAAAAGCACTGCGGCACCTTCTTCCGGCGATCTGCTTTTTATCCTGTAACGGACTCCCATCCAGCAGAGATACAGGATGGGGAGGATGCCGATTATGAAGAGCAGGTCTCCCGGTAACCTTATCCATTCAATCATGGTGTTCACGCCGGAGGTCAGGAATTTCATTGACCGCGCTTCATAATAACCGGCGCTGACTGAATGATAGAGCTGTATGACCCCAAGTGGGAAGAGTGTGCCGAATGACATCCACGCAAGACCGATGTTCAAAGACCAGAAACTGAACTTCGCGGCCTTGTCCGACCACTTTTCCGCAGGAATGAGATACCGGAGACAGAAAAGCCCGAGCCCTATCGCGAGCATCCCGTAGACTCCCATGAAAGCCGTATGTGCATGGTTGGCCGTGAGAGCAGTACCGATCTCATAGTAAGACACAATGGGAAGATTGATGAGGAACCCAAACACTCCGGCCCCGAGGAAATTCCAGAATCCAACCGCTCCTAAAAACATCACCGCCCAACGGTGAGGAAAAGGGCTAGTTGATTTCGTGCTCTGGACCGCTCCAAGCTGCAGGAAACTCCACGCTTCGACAGTCAGGAAGGTCAGCGGAACCACTTCCCCGGCCGAGAAGACTGCACCAAGAGCCATATGCTCGACAGGTGTGCCGCTGAAATACAGATGGTGCATAGTCCCAATGACGCCGCCGACCGAGTAGATGATGAAGTCTAGATAGATCAGCGTGAGAGCAGTCCGTTCCTCGACCACGCCCAGCAGGACAAAGATATATGCAACGATGACCGTGGTGAACAGTTCAAGAAAATCCTCCACCCAGAGATGCACCAGCCAGAATCGCCAAAAGTCCGCCGTGGCAAAATGCGCGGAAGTATTTGCAAGAAGGCCAACGGCGTAGAAGGCCGGGATAGATAACGCCGCATAGAAAAACATCCAGGGCATGTTCCCGTGGTGTTCCTGCCTGAGCCTGCCGCGCAGGGTCCGAAAGAGCATGACCACCCAGAGGACAAGGCTGATGGAGAGGAGCACCTGCCAGAACCGCCCAAGGTCGAGATACTCGAACCCCTGGTTCCCGAACCAGACCCACCAGGTCGTTATCCAGGAGAAGATGCCGGCATACTCTCCTGCCAGGCTGCCGAAGACGACGATCGCCACTCCTCCGAGAAGCCCGTACGCGAACCAATGCTGTCCTTTCGGTTCACGCCCGGCAATCATCGGCGCGATGAAGATGCCAGCCGCAAGGTAGGACGCTGATACCCAGAAGATGGCGAGCTGCAAATGCCAGGCCCGGGCAAGATTGTACGGGAGCACTTCTGCGAGATTGAATCCCAAGAAATTGGAGATCTCCGTGCGATAGTGCTGGATGGAACCACCCAGGAGTGCTTGGAGCAGAAAGAGGACCGCCATGACGAGGAAAAAATACGCCGTCGCTGTCTGGGCGGGAGTCATCGGCACAGTCCCGGGCTCGATGAATCTCAATGCCCGCTGGTCGCGTCCATGCCAGCCCAGGAATTGCCAGCGGCCAAAAGCCGTCAGAAGAAGCCCGATTCCACCCAGTAGGGTAATGAGAGAAACGACACTCCAGATGAAAGCATCGGCACTCGGTCGATTGTCTACAAGCTCCTCCGGAGGCCAGTTGTTCGTGTATGTGTAGTTATTCCCGGGACGCAATGCAGCGGCTGTCCATGCCGTCCAACTGAAATATGCGGTGAGCTGGCGGATCTCATTCGTGTCGGTGATCGCTCCTGATCGAAGCCCATGTTCTGTTGTCGGATCCGAGAAAAATTGCTGGTAGTGTGTGTAGAGCAATTCGAACGCTTTTACCTGAGCGGCAGAATAGAGCAATGTCCCGCTCGCTGAGTCGTACCTGTTTTTCTTGAAGTCGTCGATGGTCAGGGCCTTTGCCCGGTCAGAGGAAGGGCCGCCCAGCATTTCAAGTTCGATGAGCGCTGCTCGGTGCAAGTAATCGGCGGTGAAATCAGGACCCAGGTAGGCGCCGTGTCCGTAGACGGAGCCGAATTCCATCAGCCCGTTCCTCAGGAAAGCCTGCTGCCCTGCCGTGATGTCCGCCCCCATGAAAAGCGTTATCCCGGATGGGTCAACTACCTTTGCGGGGATAGGCGGCTCGGCCACGTACGTCCGGTAAGCGAGGAACCCCAGCACGAAAAAGCCGAAAGCAAAAACAAGAAGAGCTACTTGCGCCCAGGCCTTCGAGACAATCATCTCTCTCATCAGAACAACTCCTTGCGGCTTCGAAAGGGCAACATTATACCCATAAGCCGCGTTCCCGGTAATTGAAAGAGCGGGTTGGATACCGTTGGTACTGATTCCCTTATTTCCCGGGCAAATGTGACCACCATCAACTTATTCGATTGTGGTTGGGCCTTCGAATTCAGAAGTCAGATATCTGAATTCAGATATCTGAATTGGTTTCTCCTCCGTTTGACTCTGGCCTTCCCCTTCCGTATCATTCCGCCATACCATTACTAGTTCCTCGTGCCTCTGGGATGACACACGTCCGTGGAGCTTCCCATGATCGGCAAAACCATCTCCCACTATAAGATCCTCGAAAAGCTCGGCGAAGGTGGCATGGGCGTGGTCTACATGGCTCACGACATTCATCTCGATCGCCCGGTAGCCTTGAAATTCCTTCCTACCCACCTTACGAGTGACACCGAGTCCAAAGAGCGTTTCATGCACGAAGCAAAGGCCGCTTCCGGCCTGCAGCATACCAACATCTGCGTGATCCATGACTTCGACAATACCACCGATGGACAGCTGTTTATGGTCATGGAATACCTCGAAGGAGAGACGTTAAAGAAAAAGCTCGAAGGTGGTCCGCTGAAACCCGACCAGGCTGTCGACATCACCTTCCAGGTTGCCCGGGGACTCACGAGGGCCCATGAACAAGGGATCATTCACCGCGACATCAAATCCGCCAACGTCATGGTCACACCTGACGGAGTGGCAAAGATCGTGGATTTCGGGATTGCCAAACTGGGCGGACGCACTATGCTGACCAGGAATGGCAGCACTCTTGGCACGGTCGGGTACATGTCGCCTGAGCAGGCCAGAGGCGGCTCCGTAGATGCCCGGACCGATATCTGGTCCCTGGGCGTGATGTTGTTCGAGATGCTAACCGGCGCGCTCCCCTTCCGTGGGGAACACGAATCAGCGATAATGTACTCCATTATCAATGAGGAACCGTTATCGATCCGTACTCTTTTGCCCGCTATCCCCCCTTCAATCGATGCGGTCGTCTCGCAATGTCTCCAGAAGGAGCCATCTGCCCGCTACAGCTCGATGGGAGACCTCGCTCAGGCTCTCGGTGCGATCAAGAATGAGCTTGCCGGTCCGTTCATTCACCCCGCTTCCGGCAGAGGAGTCCTGTCAATAAAGAAGCCAGGAGTCGCTCTGGTTGTGCTCCTCCTGCTTATCGGCCTGGTGTATGGCACATATTGGTTTCTTGACCGTAGCGGCAAGATTTCCTGGGCCCGCGGGGCAGGTGTCACCGAGGTTGCGCGGCTCACCGACGAGGATAGGTACTTTGAAGCATTCACACTCGCGAGTCAGATCGAGCCATATGCAACTGATGATCCCCTCCTTCTCAAGACCTGGCCGAGGTTTTCCCGGTATGCCTCTATTCGGTCCGAACCCGCTGGAGCCAAGATCTACATCAAGGACTACGACTCTCCGGATCAGGGTTGGACGTTGCTCGGGACATCTCCCGTGGATAGCGTGCGACTCCCGATCAGTTTTCTCCGGTTGAAATTCGAGAAAGAAGGATACACTGAACTCTATGCCGCTACAATGGCACGCTGGATCAGCTCAATCACCTTCAAGCTAGATAAAGTCGGGTCCCTTCCGAATGGCATGGTACACGTGTCTGGCGGTAAGAACGCACTGGAACTTTCCGGACTTGAGCACATCGACCCCATCGACCTCGGTGACTATCTCATCGACAGGTACGAAGTCTCGAACAAGGAGTACAAGAAGTTTCTCGAGGCTGGTGGATACCAGAACCAGGACTACTGGAAGCAGCCCTTCGTGAAGAATGGAAAATCATTGACTTGGGAAGAGGCGATGAGGGAATTCAAGGACAAGACGGGCCGGCCGGGTCCGTCAACCTGGGAGATCGGATCGTACCCGGAGGGGCAGGCAGATTTTCCGGTTGCTGGCGTCAGCTGGTACGAAGCCGTCGCATATGCGTTGTTTGCCGGCAAGAGCTTGCCAACAATTTTCCACTGGAATGAGGAGGCGCAGCCCACCGCGTGTTCGTATGTCATCCCGCTAAGCAATTTCAAAAACAAGGGGCCTGACGCCGTCGGGAAAAACCAGGGATTGGGAGCATTTGGAACCCTTGATATGGCAGGAAATGTCCGGGAATGGTGCTGGAATGCCGATGGCGAAGAGCGGTTCATTCTGGGCGGGGGATGGAACGACGAGACATATATGTTCACCAGTGCGTACACACAGCTCCCTTTCGACCGTTCTGTCTCCAATGGGTTTCGGTGCGTCAGATACCGGGAGGCTGATACGAACCTTCATCTCGCGATGAGATCCATTGCAAGGCCTGTCCGCGATTTTCTGAAAGAAAAGCCGGTGCCGGACAACGTGTTCAAGTTCTTCCTTCCGCTTTTCTCGTATGACAGGACGGATCTCAAAAGCAGCATCGAATCCTCCGACACGACGGAGGATTGGGTCAAACAGAAGATAGGATTCAATGCGGCATATGGGAACGAACGGGTTACTGCATTTCTGTTTCTGCCACGGGTGGGCAAGGTCCCCTATCAGACCGTTGTCTTTTTCCCTGGCTCAAACGCGATCCTTGACCGATCAAGCACGCAGCTGCAGACCGGCGTCATCGACTTTGTGATCAAGAGCGGCCGCGCAGTGCTTTATCCTATTTATAAAGGAACGTACGAGCGCAATTCTGGAATTACCACCGATGTGCCATTTATGACCAACGCCTACAAAGACTGGATCATCCAGATTGCGAAGGATCTTGAGCGATCGATTGATTACTTGGAGACACGGCCAGACATCGATAAAGAAAAGCTGGCGTACTACGGGTTGAGTTGGGGAGGACGTCTCGGTATCTTGTTTGTTGCGGTGGAAAAGCGGTTCAAGGCCAGTGTGCACTATGTCGCCGGCCTCAAATTCCAGAGAGCGCTGCCGGAAGTAGACCCGTTCAACTATGCCTCACGAGTCAGGATCCCTGTGCTCATGCTTAATGGCCGTTACGACACATTCTTCCCACTCGAAACTTCCCAGATTCCGCTCTATGAGATGCTCGGAACGCCGGCCGCACAGAAAAGGCATGTCGTCTATGAAACCGGCCATTTCGTGCCGAGGATCCAGCTGATCAGAGAAGTGCTCGACTGGCTGGACCGTTACCTTGGACCCGTGCAATAGGCCCATTCCTGGCTATCAGCAGAAGGCGGATATCCGAGCACTCATGGGTGCCGCCCTTGCTGTTTCAAGAGCAATGTGATGACCATCAAAGTTCGTTGGGACCCCCGTCCACCCCGCGAACGCCCCACCTTCAAAGGAAATCCTTGGAGGTGGGGCGTTCGAGTTCAGAATTCAGGTATCTGAACTGACCAAGCCTCTCACGCAGGAAGCGGTCCCGATTCCGACGGAGTCGAAATTGGGAAGTCTCGTCTACTCCGCAAAAGTCTTGCGGCTATCGGTGATTACAATCATCGGTAACCTACTACACTGCAGGTCTACGGACCCTAATGCCTATCGGACTAAAAGCAGCTTGCGCGTCTGGACGAAGCCGGGCGTCTGCAGGCGATAGAAGTACACGCCTGATGCCAGCCCTGCCGCGTTGAACTGCACTCCGTGATATCCCGCCTCAACCTCGCCATTGACCAGTGTGGCCACCTGCTGGCCGAGCATATTGAAGACGGTGAGCGAAACGTGTGATCTGTGTGGCAGTGCGTATTCGATCGTGGTTGTTGGGTTGAACGGGTTGGGATAATTTTGGGAGAGTTTAAAGCTTTCAGTAATGTCCTTGCTCTGGAAGGCAACAAGTCCGGTTGTCGTCGTCATACCGTACTTATTGCTTAGATATATCTCTATTGATAATCTGTCTGAATCTGATAGGACTGTATCGTAGACTGCTATTTCGGCTATGTCGCATTTAGCCAGGACGGTTCCCAAATCCGGGAAGTTGTCAGTTGATCCAATTCCTCCCCCTGAAGCGGTGGAATCACCCAGGGGAATGGAAATAGGAAGATTTGAGCCTGAAGCGGATATGGGAGCATCAATTCCATTCCAGCGCAGCGTTGTATTCCAAACAGTTGTGTTTCTGGTAATGTTTAAATTCCTCCATTCATCATATGCAGCTATACCCGGACCAGTCGCTTTAGTATAATCGCTGTGATCTTCAGTGCCAACAATAATATCGTCATCGCCGTTATCCATTCCCCGCATCTTAATGGCAAAGTGCTCGTTTGCGACAAACGAGCCTCCAGGGCCGAATGTCAGCACAAAACCAGGGGCGTTTGACCCGGAGGCGCCAGATTTGTTCTTGAAAAGCATAAAGAGACTGATCTGCGTCATCCGTTTTGAGCCTGTGAATCCTAGCCTGTCGTTCACTCCATCAAAGCGTATGACTGGTTTACCATTAAGTTCATTATTTGCTAATACCGGCTGGCGGCTTGTATCAGATTCGAAAGCGTTATTTCCATTGCCGCTTTGATCCAGCCATGCGCTGACCTTAGAACCATTGAGCACCACCCCCGCATCTGCTTTGAGCCAAAGCTGCAAGTGCTTCGTGAGGATTTCAGCCTTAACGATTCGTATAATCGTACCATCTGTAAGGGTCGAAACATAAAGTTCGTTGTCTGATTTGAATCTGACCGATGTTGGTCTGTTTAGCCCACTGAAGATAGTGTCAATATTCCCACCATTGATTCTCAATATAGCGCCTGAGTTTGGCGCGAACGGGTGAGGGGGAGGCTGAAAGGCGGCGTGCTGCAATACCACGAGGCTATCTTTTGAATCGGTTGTCACGTCTACGATTGTGGTTAGGCCGTTCTTATAACTGGAAACATGCCCTGCTGTATCAATTTCGTAGAGCGCGGAAGCATCATTCGCAAAAGGGAAACCCGTCAGACTGCCCACAAAAAACTTTCCGTCTTTGTAAACGATCCCGGTTGGAACGACTTCACTCGTGGGTCCTCCTATGCCGGTCGCATTGGGGATATTCGGAAAATCTGCAAACAAGCTGAAATCCCCGTTTGAGTTATCTCGCTTCACTATAGCGTTCGCTGCAGCATCAGCAATATACATGTCGTTGTTCGGCCCGAACGCCAATGCGTATGGATTGGACAACGTATCCCCGACGCCATGCAGGAACTTCCCCACCTTGTACACATTTTCTATGGCAGACCGATCAAGGGGTGAAGAGACCCCCGGGATGAATCCTGTAGTATCTACAAGAAGAATGGATTGGGAGAGGGAATCGGTGCCGGGGCCTCCCTGCATGATGAGTAATTTCCCGTCGGGACGAAAGAACACATGTTCGGCTCCGACTATATCGCCTGTGGGGCTTATTTCAGAGGGAAGACCCGTGATAAATGGATAAACCTTGTCCTCTCCTGTCACGATGGAAATTTTAGAATCTGCGTGTCCGCTGCCAATTTGAGCCACCCAAATCCAGCCTCTGCCGTCTATCTGGATTCCCACAGCACCGGGGAGTCCGGATGCGTAAGTATTGGCGACGTACTGGCCATATCCAGGACTGGATAGCATCATAAGAATGAAAAGAAACACCGAATTAGTCCTTTTCATGGGGGGATCTCCTTCTGCTTTTTTTGTCCAATAAATAGAATTTCGATCCCCACTGCATATTAAATTCGTAACAAAGACTTGTCTTCCTGTAACAAAGTAATTCCTGTCCGGTAGAGCTACGAAGGAACAGCCCGGGGGAGTGGCTTGTTAATCATTCGGTCGCACATGTAGGTGAGTGGATATCCTCATGAAGATTCAGTTTAACACGCTTTTTCGCCACTTCCTTGTTCCCACGATTTCAGCCATTGCAATTACGTCGAATCAGCTCTATCCGCAGAATGCAAAACTAGAAATCTTCGAGCATCTGAATCCCGACCAGGGAATGAGTTCCTATATTGCTCCATGCCTGATCCAGGATAGAACAGGGTATTTATGGTTTGGTACCTATAACGGGATAGACCGCTATGACGGCAATCGCTTCACCTCATATACACATGACCCGGGAAACCCCAACAGCATAAGCAGCGGAACAGTCCAGGCTCTTTGCGAAGACAAAGATGGCAATCTCTGGATTGGAAGCTCGCTTGGCCTGGATAAGTTCGAGCGTGCAACCGGTTCATTCTCCCACGTCTTTCCCCACGCCCCGGCAAGCGGAGCTTATTTCAGCAGCTATGTGCTCTCCCTTTGTGAAGATACATCAGGAGTGCTCTGGATCGGAACGGCGGACGGCCTGATGAGATTTGATCAATCCTCGGGCGAGATCAGGACCTTCCGGCACGACAGTACAGACCCCCGTAGTATCAGCAATAACTACGTTCATTCCCTCCTGGAAGATAGCCGGGGTTCGGTCTGGGTTGGCACGGGCAACGGGCTTGATAAATTGGATCGCAAAACAGGAAGGTTTATTCACTACTGGCAGGACCCGAAACACGGAGCAGGAACTATTAGAATTGAGTGGAATAACTCGATTGAGTACTCCCTCTCCTCCGAAATAAATTCTTTGTATGAAGACCATTCCGGCATGATATGGCTGTGCACGAATGGAGAGGGACTGATCGAAGTTGATCCAAAAAGCGGAGCCTCTACAAGCTTCAAGCACGACGACAGAGATCCCCAAAGCCTCCACAGTTTAACAAGTGATAACATTGAATCGGTCTGCCAGGATCATGACGGGGTCTATTGGGTCGGCACCAAAAGCAATGGGCTCATCACATTCAACAGCCAAACGTACTCGTTCACTCACTACTATCATGATGAGGATGACCCCGGAAGTCTGAGCATCAATTTGATTCTGGCGATTGTCTGTGAACGGTCGGGCACAGTATGGATTACTACATTTAACGGAGTAGATAAGATAAATCGAAAGACACGACCTTTCAAGCAATACAATGATGTCGAACACTCATGGGACAGGTCGTTTGGAACGGGCGCCAGCGTCATTACAGGCGGTGACGGCAAATTATGGGTTCAGATGGATAACGGGAAGACGTTACAATTTGATCCAGGGACGGAAACTTTTGCCCCCCAATTCAACAGCTATAGAACAGGAAGGAGCTATATCGCCGAAGACGATTCAGGAAACATATTTATGAAATCCTCTGAAGGCGGTATCTATTTGAAGACAAGAAACGGACGAGCAACCCGCATCACATACCCGTCCGGCGAGGAATTCCACCAGCAGGTCTACTGCATTTATGCGCCCTCCTCGAACGATACGGCATGGGTGGGGACACTTGAAGGCGGAGTGTTCTCCATCGACAAGCGAACGAAAACTATCTCATTGATCCAATCAACCAGTACTTCGATCAAATGCGTTCTCAGGGATTCTTTTGGACTGCTCTGGGCGGGGACGAAAGACGCCGGGCTGATCGAGTATGATCCCTCCCAAAGGACGTCTGTTGTGTTCAGGTCCGATGCGAATGATCCTCGAAGCATCTCTGGCAATTCCATCACTACCATTTACGAGGACAAGAAGAAAGACGTTTGGTTCGGAACAGATGTTGGACTGAATAGATACATACGCGCTACCAGGTCTTTTGTCCATTTTACTGAGAACGAAGGTCTCCCGTCAAACCTGATATTTTCCATAGAAGGCGATTCGCACGGCAATTTATGGTTCAGTACCGACAACGGCATTACGAAGTTCAAACCCGAGTCAGGCCAGATCACGAACTATGATCGGTCGTATGGATTCACCAGTAATCGGTTCTATTACACGGGATGTGAAACGCGGAACGGAGAAATCTATTTCGGAGGCCCGGGTGGACTCACCCGTTTTCAGCCCGACAGCATACAGGACAATCCCTATATTCCGCCGATTGTCATAACATCAGTGCGAGTGTTTGATAAAGCTGTTCCCTTCGGAGCGAGAATCCAGTTGCCCTACAGTAAGAACTTCTTATCATTTGAATTTGCCACCTTAAGTTTTGTGAGCCCCGAAAGAAATCAATATGCCTATACAATGGAGGGCGTGGATAAGGATTGGGTCTATTCCGGGAGCAGGATTTATGCGTCCTATCCAAATCTGCCTCCCGGTGAATATGTGTTCAGGGTCAGGGGATCGAACAATGATGGAATCTGGAACCAGGCAGGGACCTCGATTGCCATTCGTATTTTCCCTCCCTGGTGGAGAACCACCTGGGCTTATCTGTCGTACGGGTTGATTCTCATGATCACTCTCTATGGAATACGACGGTACGAGCTAAAGAGGATCGAGTTAAAGGAAACAGTGAGAATGAATGTTGCCATTCTGAAGGAAAGGGATGCAACGGATGAAATGAAATCAAGATTTTTTGCAAATATTTCTCATGAGTTCAGAACCCCCTTGACGTTAATTCTCGGTCCGGCGGACAACATTGCCTCCACTTCTTCGGATGAGAAGGTTATCAGAGATGCGGGGATAATCAGAAGAAATGCCAAACGTCTTCTGCACCTGGTAAACCAGCTGCTCGACCTGTCGAAACTGGAAGCGGGGCGGACGAGAATTCAGGCTTCCAGGGGCAATTTGGTAGCCTTTGTCAGAGGCCTTGTGGCATCTTTCGAGTCCTTCTCTGAAGCGAAAAATATATCACTGGAACTTTCTTCGGAAAGAGAGTCGATTGAGATGTATTTCGACAAAGACAAGATGACAAAAATACTCTCCAATATTTTGTCAAACGCTCTTAAGTTCACGCCTTCGACTGGAACGATACATGTCTCAGTGGGAGAGAGCGATAACCTCATCGAGCTCAAAGTGCGGGACACAGGAATTGGCATACCTGAGAACGAGATTCCAAAGGTCTTTGACAGGTTTTACCAGGTTGATTCTTCCGTCACAAAAGAGCATGAGGGAACAGGCATAGGCCTTGCCCTCACGAAGGAATTGGTGGAATTGCTTCATGGGAAGATAACGATAAAAAGTGAACCGGGATTATGGACAGAGGTCACGTTGATCTTTCCTTTGGGAAGAGCTCACTTAAACGAGGAAGACGTTGGAATGGATGAGAACGATGACAATCCGTCCGCGAGCATTCTGGAAGAGCATATTCCACCTGAAGGCAATACGAAAGACGTTTTTGTTGAGGAAACTACTCCAGCAAAGGAAGAATGGCAGATTATCCTCGTTGTGGAAGACAATCATGATATGAAAGGGTACATAAGGGGAGTTCTTGAGAAGAACTACCTAATCGAAGAGGCCGACGACGGAGAGGAAGGGATACGAAAAGCAGTAGAAATCATTCCCGACATGATCATAAGCGACATGATGATGCCGAAGTTGAATGGCAGTGAACTCGTAAAGACGCTCAAGAACGACGAGAGAACAAGCCATGTGCCGATTATTATACTGACAGCTAAAGCAGGCCAGGAAAGTAAACTCGAAGGCTTGGGAATAGGGGCGGATGATTACCTCACAAAGCCATTTGATCCAAAAGAACTTCAGGTTCGTGTTAAGAACCTGATAGCCCTGAGAAGGAAGCTCCAACAAAGATTTGCTACGATTGCATACAGCGAGCCTGCAAAAGGAAGAAGAAAAATAAGTAGCATTGATGAAAAGTTTATGACTACTCTCAAGGAAGTCATTGAGAGACACCTATCGGAAGAGGGGTTTGGCATGGAGGATCTTGGTAAAGAGGTTGGAATGAGCAGGATGCAGATTCACAGAAAAATGAAAGCGCTCACAGGAAGATCTGCCGGCAGATACATCAGACGGTACAGACTGGAACGCGCGAGAGCCATTCTGCGGGAGAGGAATGAAAACATTTCAGAAGTAGCGTACGCGTTAGGGTTCGCAAGCCCTGCATATTTTACCAGATGCTTTAGGGAGGAGTTTGGCTACCCGCCGAGCAGCTTGAGAGGTTAGACGGTGACCTGATCGTCTGATCTCCCCCGCACGTACCTTAAGGGACCGCTCCGTCGGTCCCGAAACCCCGCATGGCGTTTGTGCGGGGCCCTGTCGAATCTCGCCCCCCGCGGCGTGATGAGACCCTGAGCGAGCCAGAACGATTTCAGTTGTGGCGAGACGAAGGGTTCCGGGCGCGGGTTCTAGTAACAAAAAAGCCCTGACTTCTTGTGTGAAGATGAGGGCTATCTTTTTCCGAAAAAAGGGTTGATCTCAGGGTACGATTTGCACTCTTACTCCGGCTAACCATCGAGCGGGCTCTTCTATAACGATCTCTTCACGATGGCAAACAATTCCGCATTGACCTCATTCCCTGTTCCGGGCATTCTATAGGCGTTTAAAACGCCAACTCAGTCCACGACCATACGTATTCTGGCAGATTTGGCAACGAGTTTAGGCGAGTGTGCGCTCCTGTACAGCGAATGTGACCACCATCAGGGTTCTGTGGGACCCCCATCCGCCCCGCGAAGGCCATGCACGACGATCAAGTTCGAGTTGCCGAGAGCGTCACACGTGAGCCTGACGGTGTACGACATTCTGGACGCGAAGTGTTTGTAATGGTGAGTGAGAAGAAGGATGCGTGAGTATACGCCGTAATATCTGAAGCAACAGGATTGGCGTAGGGGGTGTACTTCTATAGATTGCACGCTGGGAGTTTCGTAGCCACGAAAAAATTGTTGCTGATCCGCTGAAGACTGACCATCCGATGTGTGAGAAAGGCGGCCCATTCACCAGGTTGCCTTTGTTTCTGCCCGCGCTCGTACAGGTGGGCTTTTTCTTTCTGGTCCAGGATGATGAGTTCTAAGCTTGCTTATTTCATCCTTCGGTAGTATACTTGCGGCAAATGCACGATGGCACCCTCAGCCATCGAGCCGCCGCTCTGGACCCTGTTCCAGTCCCCTCGTTGTAGAGCCTACCCCGACGACCCTTTAGCTAGGGCAGAAATCCATCCTCAACATCGAGGAGGAACTGTGGTGGCTCCTCTCGACGTGAGGACTGCCGCTGGTAGACTTCACGTTTCTGCCACGCATTGGTGAATGGAGGCCAACATGCGGATAATCACACTCATCCTCGCCTCAGTGCTCGCCGCCGTTGCGTATGCACAACAACCGCAAAGCTTCAGAACCGATGACGGGGAGACACTCTACTACACTCGCTCCGGGTCGGGGCCGAGAGTTGTAATGCTTTATGGCGGGCCGGGGTTTGGTGCAAGCGGCATGAAAGACTGGCTGGATTCGCTCAGCAATCAGTTTGAGACAATTCTCTTTGAACAACGCGGGACTGGTCTTTCCAAGAAAGTTAGGCTGGATTCCGCAACAATTAATGTTCAACGGGCTTACAGGGATCTTGATAACCTGCGCGAGCATCTCGGAGACAATACATTAACCCTTTGCGGCTATTCATGGGGCGCAATGCTGGCCCTGGCGTATGCCTCGTATTATCCCTCGAATGCTCAGAACCTTGTGCTCGTTGGTCCGGGATTTATCGACACCTCACTCGTGGTGCCCTTTTTTGATAATCTTGCGCGAGCAATGTACCCCTCGGAACGCGATTCGCTGGCTTACTGGAGCAGCCCGGAGACCGGATCGCGCGATTCTGTCCAAGCCCAACTCATGCGGAACGTGTTTTCATACATGTGCTATTTCTATGATCACTCGGCGGGTCGCAAGGTGTTTGAAGAATATTTCCGACACATCGACTACAGCCCTGCGATGGCGGATTTGATGTGGAAGAGCTTGTACAGAGGATACGATCTCAAAGAACCTCTCAAGAACTACAAAGGGCGCTGCACGATCATCCGCCCCCGGCAGGACAATCTTCCCGAGGAGGTTGTGTTCAGCATTGTGCGGTCTGTGCCACAGACCCAGGTCTACTACATTGAGCGGTGTGGCCATGCGGCGGATCTCGAAAAGCCCAATGAGTTGTTTCGCTTGCTAAGGAGAGCTTTGAATCCTACAGGTCAATGATGGGTAACCATTGAACGGAAGCTGGCAGAACGGTAAACCACGCTTACCCACCGCACCTGCCCAAGTCTTTACAGTGTTGGCTCAAGGACAAACGTGTCAACAGTTGGCAGATCCTTGCCGACGCGCAAATTGCTGCTCAGTGTCGTGCGGCTACGCAAACCGCAAGCGGAGGAGGGGCTCTGGGCTTGCTTTTCTCAGCGTTCGGTGGTATACTTGCGCCAGACACATGCACGATGGCACCCTCAGCCATCGAGCCGAAGTCTTGGACGCTGTTCCAGTTCCTCCGTTGTAGAGCTCACCACGACGAGCCCCTGGCTGTAAGCCCGCATTTTTCTGATTCTGCCCTACAGCGTTTGCGTGGAAAGGAGGACAAAATGAGAACTCAATCAATCTGTCTTGCACTAACTGTCGTCCTCTTCTTCCCTACTGCATTCGGTCAACTTGTCCTTGATACTGTCTATACACCGCCGGGGTATCAAGACGGTCCTCTCCCCGCAACAGTATACATACCCAATTCCCCGAATGGAGTGGGCGTTGTGCTGGCTCACTTCATGACAGGGACGAGGCATACTTTGGCTGCTTGGTGTGACACCCTGGCTGCTCACGGATATACGGCCATGACGATAGACTACTACGATATGCGCGACAGCATCCTGAGCGCGTATCCAAAGCCAATTCAGAGTTTCAAGACTGCTGTCCAATACTTGCGACGCAATGCTGCACGATACAGGATTACCACTGGGAAGATTGTGGGTCTTGGCGAGTCGGAAGGTGCATTCCATTGGGGACAAAGCATAATCTGGGACAACGATTACAGGTTTTATCAGACTGATTCCACAATTAGTGACCATCTTGATGCGGTTATCCTTTTCTATGGACTTTATGACAACATAAATAACCTGCGCAGCCCGGGTCTTGATGGTGAAGGCCTTCTTCGCAAGGCCTTCGCCTCGAATCCGGCACTCCGAGCGACAAAGGGGAACTGTATCGCCAATGTGGGCAACATCGTGACACCAGTTTTGCTCTTCCACGGCACCGCTGACTCTATAGTTCCATACGAGCAGTCGATTGAATTCCATGATAGTCTCCTTGCCCATGGAAAGAGCTGTCAACTGATATTGGGCGAATGGGGTCATGTGTTCGATATCTACGGGTCACTACCGGTCAGGTTCACAGCACAAGGTTTGATTGCCAAGGACACCGTACTCGCGTTTCTGCAGCGCACAGTTCTTGCGAAATCTGTTCCGTGAGCTTATTAGAACTCATTGCTTCGGTATTTCGATTCAATCCAAAAGTATCCCAGCCCCTTCAACCCGAGCACGTCCATCAAGTTTGGGTTGCCGAAGGCTTCATACGTGACCCTGAACGTCTACGACATCCTCGGTCGAAAGGTGTCAGTCTTGGTGAATGAGAGGCGGGCCGCGGGAGTTCACGAGGTCAAGTTCGACGCATCCGGTCTCGCAAGTGGTGTGTACCTTTATCGGCTTACCACTGGAACCCATGTCCAGACCAGGAAGATGTTGGTCATCAAATAGCGAATTCCAGTTCCAGATGTGTATGCGGGTGGGCATCCGAACACTCAAGGGTGCCCGCACTGCTGTTTCGGGGCAAATGTGATGACCATCAAAGTTCGTTGCGACCCCCATCCACCCCGCGAAGGCCCAGCACGACGATCAAGTACGAGTTGCCGAGAGCGTCACACGTTAGCCTAACGGTCTATGACGTCCTCGGTCGACAGGTATCTGTGTTGGTGAATGAGAAGAGGGACGCGGAAGTTCACGAGGTGAAGTTCGACGCGGCAGAATTGGCCAGTGGTGTGTACTTCTATCGCTTGCAGGCAGGAGCTTTTGTCCAGGCGCGCAAATTGCTCTTAGTCCGGTAACCATCGTTGAAGTGTACGTAAAGAGAAGGCTCGGAATAGACCCCGGGCCTTCTTCATTTGATGCGCTTACACGGTTGGCGCTTGGGGCATCAAATGAGAGAAAGCCGTTGCGCCATGCGGGTTTGTTCACATCTGGGGCGGAAGCTCACCCACCTCGACCACTGTTGACATTGTCAACATTGACTATTGTGTCGTAATAGCGTAAGTTCCACCCGTGTAGTTATCGGTCAAACGCGGGCATCCCACGCCAGATTTAGAGGGAGCACCTGCCTTCCCACCTCTTCCCGCGGGTTTCAGTCCAGATTCTAAGTACCTCGATTTCCATCCAAGGCCTCCGCATCTACACTGGCCTCGCGGCAGGCACCTATTCTGTAGGAGCTCTCGATGATCGGTCAAACGGTTTCCCATTACAAGATCCTTGAGAAGATCGGTGAAGGCGGGATGGGCGTTGTGTACAAGGCCCAAGACCTCAAGCTTAACCGCATCGTCGCTTTGAAGTTTCTTCCCCACCGCATCTGCACCGACATATCGGAGAAGGCGAGATTCCTTCAGGAAGCCCAGGCTGCAGCGGTACTGAACCATCCCAACATCTGCACAATTCACGCCATCGAAGAAATCGAAGGCGACATGTTCATTGTCATGGAATGCGTGGACGGTGTCACCCTGAGGCAGAAGGAACAACCTGGCGTCGTGAAGTACGACGCGGCTCTCCAGTTTGCTGTCCAGATCGCAGAAGCACTCCAGGAAGCCCACACGCACGGGATAGTCCACCGGGACATCAAAGCAGAAAACATTATGGTCAACTCGAAGAACCAGGTAAAGGTGATGGACTTCGGGTTGGCCAAGTTCAAAGGATCCCTCAAGCTCACAAAGACCTCGAGCACTGTCGGGACGCTTGCCTATATGGCACCGGAACAGATTCAGGGGGGAGAGGTTGACGCCCGTTCTGATATCTTCTCCTTCGGAGTTCTCCTGTTTGAGATGCTAACCGGCCATCTCCCCTTCCGTGGAGAACACGATGCTGCGATGATGTATTCCATCGTTAACGAAGAGCCGCAGGATATCGCAACAGTTCTGCCGGACCTTTCTGCCGTCGTCGTGAACCTGATCCAGCGCTGCCTGGAGAAGGACCCGAACGACCGCTACCAGCACTTTGATGATATAGTTGCGGATCTCAGGAGGTCGCAAAAGAGAACCTCCCGCGTTATGCGAACATCGGTCCAGCCACTCCCCGTGCAAACGGACGACACGCGTGCTCCTGCAGAAATGCATCCGGAAACCGTTGGCTCACGACCGGTCTACCGAAAGCCGGTCGTTTTGATCGGCGCCGCCTCCGTTGCCATTGTTCTTATTGTCGCTGCCATTCGGTTCCTGTCGGGTTCCTCTCTCCCCGAGATCAATCCTGCCATGGAAATTTCCGGCCTCCAAATCCCGGCAACTGAGTATCAATATCCGGGGATCTCGCCCGACGGCAAGTGGCTTGCATTCATGGGAGCCGACCTGAATGGGAACTGGGATGTCTACGTTATGTATACGGAATCGAGTGAGAGCAAAAGGCTCACAACCGACTCTACACTCAACATGGGAAATGCTGGCAAGGTGACATTCTCTCCGGATGGAAATTACGTCACGTACGGGCGCATTCGCCGGGGTGCAACAGTCTCTGAGGTCTGCGTGGTATCGATCCTGAGCGGATCTGTTCGTGTTATAGCTGACACTGGAATCACACCGATATGGAGCCCCGCGGGGGACAGGATCTACTACTATCGTGGTGTGGCTGGCCGCTCACCGGGGCGCACACAGCTACATGAGTACTGGAGCGTATCTCCACAGGGGACCGACGCCAGGATAGAGTTCATCGACTCCTTGATGGCAGGGGGATCGAACTATTTTACGATGGCCGCGTCTCCGGATGGCAAGAAGTTCGCGTTCACCCGACCGATGAAGGGTGATTACAACGAAATCATCATTCGCGACCTGACGACAGGTGCGGAAACGCAGCTGACCGATGACAAGAAGTCGATCGATGAAGCTGTGTGGCTGGCGAACGGTTATATCCTCTATACTACAAATCGAAGCGGCAATTTCAACATCTGGGCTATCCCCGCGAAGGGGGGGCAGGCGGTCCAAATCACCAGGGGTGCAGGACCCGACAATGGAATGTCCGTCTCTACCGCGGCCAACAGGATGGTGTTCTCACAGCGATCGAGTGTCTCAACGTTGTGGATGGTGAATACCGATGGAACCGGACACAGGCAGGTCTACCCAGAAGAGAATATTGAGCAGTCCCATCTCTCTCCGGACGGAAAGACCATCGCGCTCGTGATAAGTCACCCCACGCTCAAAACAACGCTCGTGATTCGTGACCTCTCCACGGGACACCAGGAGGCGCTCTTCCCGCACGACTCGCTCATAGATAGATATTTGCCCCTGTGGTCACCTTCGGGACATTCGATTGCCTTTTTGGAGATCTCAGGTGGGAACGGATTCTGCAAGATCATTCACCTTGCCAGCGGGAGGCGGGTTCAGGACGTCGGGAAGGGTGTCATTTTCCGTTGGCTCTCAGATTCCACTGTTGCGATGATGAGGGATACTACGCACGTTGATGGGCAATCGAATCCCAACTTCCCCATAACATTGAATATCCGCACCGGTACGGAAGAAGCCCTTCCACGGGAGCTGATTTTTCCCATCTTGAAAAATACAAAACTCTTCGTGGCTTCGGAAACAGGACGCCGACTGCTTTCTCGACAGGAGTTTCAGAAGAATGCTGCGGAAGCCGGAATTACAATACTCAAACCGGCCGAAGTATCCTGGGGTGACCCAGCTGACGAATGGCTTTACTACGCCACTCCGAAAAACGATGCTCTTTGGAGGCTTAGTCTCAGAACTCTGAAACGATCAAAGATCGCCGATCTCCAGCCAGGATACAGTTACAGCTTCTGGAGCGCGGAGTACGCGGACAAGGTCTTCACATATTCCCGCAACCGGCTGAAGACGAGCATCGTGAAGATTGACAATCTTTTCGTCAAGTGAATCGAACTCCCCTTTGTCTTTTAGGGTTTCGCATGATCGGCCAGACAATATCCCACTATAGGATCCTCGAGAAGCTCGGCGAAGGCGGCATGGGTGTCGTCTACAAGGCCGAAGACACAAAGCTCAAACGTACTGTAGCCCTCAAGTTTCTCCCTCCGGCTCTCACCGGTGATCTCGAAGCCAAAGAGCGGTTTACGCACGAGGCACAGGCGGCCTCAGCTCTCGATCATCCAAATGTTAGCACGGTTTTTGAAATCAACGAAACGGCTGATGGGCAAATGTTCATGGCGATGGCGTGCTATGATGGGGAGACTCTGAAGACGAGGATTGGGCGGGGGCCTTTGCTTGTCGACGAGGCTGTTGGGATAGCGACCCAAGTGGCGCAGGGACTCGCCAAAGCCCATGAATCTGGCATTGTCCATCGCGATGTCAAGCCGGCCAATATTCTGATCACGTCGGACGGTGTGGCCAAGATCGTTGACTTTGGCCTGGCAAAACTCTCCGGTCGGACGATGCTCACGAAGACGGGTTCCACACTGGGCACGGCACCCTACATGTCCCCAGAACAGGCGAGCGGAGGAGTGGTTGATCACCGCACGGATATTTGGTCACTCGGCGTGGTGCTGTATGAGATGATCGCGGGCCATCGGCCGTTCGCCAGCGAATACGAGCAGGCGCTGGTCTATCAGATTCTCAACACAGAGCCGGAGCCGCTCTCGAAGGTCCGTCCCGAGACGCTCCCCGGCCTCGCACAGATCGTCGGACATGCCCTGGCAAAGCAGCCGGCAGAGCGTTATCAGACCATGGAGGAGTTCCGGGACGATCTCGCGGCCGTCGCCGAGGGCCTCAAACCCCTCAAAGCCAAGCCTCTGGTCGACCATCCCGAGAAGTCCATCGCCGTGCTCCCCTTCATCAACGACAGCCCCGACCAGGAGAATACCTATTTCATCAACGGGGTGATGGAGGAGATTCTGAACAACCTCCAGAAGATCAAGGCGCTCAGGGTCATCTCCCGCACGTCGGTCGAACAATATCGGGAAAGGAAAAAAACCGTCCACGAGATCGCCGAGGAGCTGGGCGTGAACTACATCGTGGAGGGCAGCGGTCAGAAATACGGCAATGTCTTCCGCCTGAGGGCCCAGCTGATCATGGCCGAGCATGAGTCACATCTCTGGGGAGAATCATTTCAGCAAAAGATCACCGATGTTGAGGATATCTTTAACATCCAGATCAGGATTGCCAAATCAATAGCTGAAGAACTCAAAGCGGTCATATCCCCTGAAGAGAAAAGGCTCATTGAAAAAATACCGGCCGCGGATCTTGAAGTATATGATGAATATCTGAAGGCTCGCTCTTATTGGACTGATTTTACGAGGGAATCGTTGAATAAAGCCCTGGAATTTCTGAATAGCGCCGTTGAGAAGAACCCTGACTGGGCACCTCTCTATGCAGGTCTGGCAGAGGTCTGGATATGGATACAACAAACGGGGTGGGAACCACCTTCCGTAGCTGCTCCAAAGATCTTTGAGAACCTTAACAAAGCGATGGAATTGGATCCGGATCTTGCTGAAGTTCATTATCAAAGTGCCGTGATTGCTCAATTGGTGGAATGGGACTGGGGAAAGAGCGAAAAAGAGTTCTTAAAGGCTCTGGCCATTAATCCCAACAACCCCCTCTCAAGGCTGATGTATGCACAGTTGTTATTGATCCTGAACAGGTGTGACGAATCATTGGCGCAGAGAGAACTTGCCATCAGCCTCGATCCGTTAAATTTTCTCACGAAGCTTTTGTATTTAGGAACGCTGGTGCAGGCAGGTGATTACAAAGCCAGCTTGTCTCTCGCGCAAGAAGCTTTGGCAGGTAATCCCGGGGACATCAATATTAATCAAATGCTTGAAATAGCAGCTTATATGTGCAAGGATTACGACAAAGTCATCGGAGCGTTAAAATACTCGCTTCCATTTCCATTTGAAGAAGATACACATAAAGAGATTGAGAAGATTTACAGAGAATCCGGAATCGTTTCGGCGTATGAAGAATTAATGTTACATTTGGAGAAATATGCTGAAAACAATTACATTGGCTTTATGGATATGGCCTTTAGGTACATTATAGCGAATCAACCTGATAAAGCCATGGACTGGATTGAAAAGGGTTTTGAATTACATGACCCGCTAATGACATATATATCCACAACGGCTCAAATTTTTGATTCATTGTTCGGAAATCCGAGGTTCATGGCCATATGTGAGAAGATGAAGCTCTCGCTTCCAAGATCCGGATGAGACATCTTCTCAGGATCAGGGAACATTGCCCATCGTGTGCTAATCTGTCGCGCGACGGCTCCCGCTGGGCAGTGGCTTCCGTCGTCGGTGACGCACCAACCCCGCTTGCATGAGTCTCTCAAGCCGTGGGTGCCCCCCCAATTCTCTCCCTCACGCCAGATTTTGATGCCAGCTGTCAACAGATTCCCTCCAACTGCCAACACAGTGATATAAATTATGTTTAGGACGGTCGGCTGGGTCTTGGCTTCTCATCATCTACGTGTGTAGCCGGGAGGTGTCGGAGGGGCGGGAATCGAGAACCCTAACGGTCTTCACGTTTGCCGAGAATTTTGGGAATAACAAGTTGATGGCACGTTCTCACGGTAGTCTGTTACAGTGTTCCGGCAGCAAGAGCGAGAATTCGACTGGAGCCGGTGGAGTCGGGGCGAGATTCCATCTGTTGTCGCTGAATTTACCCTTCTGGCCCCTTTGCCAACGATTTAAGCAATCAAATGGGCTTGTCCTCCCAGCGACCACCGTGAGCCTGTAAGGAATTTTATTAGAGACGGCAATTTTGCGATCTCATTGATGGCCACGGCAAGGATGCCTGTTCCCAGACACAAGAGGTATTGCCATGGATGGAGCGGGGAAAAATGGAACAACGCGCTGACCGACGGGACATGTAGCGTTACCAACAGCAGGGCGATAGCCATGCCAGTAATGTACCAAAGCGTTCTGTTCGGTATTCTCATGATGGAGAAGATGTTCTTTGTCCAATACCGATTTGAAAATATCATGCTGATATTACCGAGCACGAGGTTGACGAACACAAGCGAGTGTGCTTCACCTTCGCCAAGGCCAGAGGCAAGCGCCCAAGCATATAAAGGAACGATAATCGCCAGATGTCCCAATCCCTGGAACAATCCGATGAACACCATTCTGGCATCGAAAAGAGGGTTAGCGACTGGACGAGGTTTCCTGTCCATGATGTCCTTTTCTTCTTCCTCCATTTCGAAGACCACTGTGCAGGAGGGATCGATGATAAGTTCCAGGAACAGGATATGCACGGGCAACAGGGCAATCGGCCAGCCAAAGAGGACTGGGACGAGCGACATCCCGGCTATCGGGATGTGCACGGCAAATATGAACGTCATCGCTTTCTGGAGATTGTCGAAGATCCGTCTCCCCAGGCGGGCAGCATTCACGATAGATGAAAAATCATCGTCAAGCAAAACGAGCGCGGCAGATTCTCGCGCAACATCGGTACCACGGCCCCCCATGGCGATGCCAATGTGTGCCGCTTTAAGCGCGGGCGCGTCGTTCACACCGTCGCCGGTCATGGCCACGACTTCATTGTTTGCCTTGAGGGCCTGGACAATCCGAAGTTTCTGGTCCGGGACCACGCGGGCGAAAACGCTGATGCCACCTATGCGTCTTTTCAATTCCTCGTCGTCAAGGGCGTCAAGTTCCTGACCGGTAATGAGGCCGTCCGGTTTGTCGAGGCCGATGACCTTCGCAATGTTCTTCGCCGTTCCCGGATAATCCCCAGTTATCATGATGACGCGGATGCCGGCGCGTTTAGCCAAAGACACTGCTTGGGGGACGTTTTCCCTGACCGGATCGAAAAGTCCCAGAAGCCCGAGAAATCCGAAGGGGAACTCGTGCTGACCGGCAGGCAGGCTGCGTCGATCAAATCCAGCAGCGGCGACCGCTATGACCCGTAGGCCGTCGTTTGCCAGGGCATCGATTTCCGCCCGCAATGCTCTTAGCTCATGTTCCGACATGTGGCAGAGATCGGCAATGGCCTCTGGCGCCCCCTTGGCCGCGATGATAAATCTGCTTCCGTCTCTTTGTTCCCACACGCGGCTCATAGCGAGAAGTCTGTCAGAAAGAGGATACTCCCGCACTAATGACCAATCTGTGTGAATGTGTTCCGTCTTCACCAGGGTCCTCATCGCCAAATCCTTCATGGCTTTTTCCATGGGATCAAACGGATCGACGGGACTTGCCAGTACAGCATATTCGACGACAGGGTGAAATTCGTCCGGCAGGTTTTTCTCCCTCTCATCCACGTCGAACAGCTTGCCGCCAACGCACAAACGTGTCACGGTCATGCGGTTGTGCGTAAGCGTTCCGGTCTTGTCTGAACAGAGCACAGTAGCAGACCCAAGGGTTTCAATCGCCTGGGCCCGACGGGTGAGAACGTTTCGTCGCGAGATACGCCACGCCCCCAGGGCGAGGAAAATTGTCAAGACGACTGGAAACTCCTCCGGAAGGATCGCCATCGCGAGTGACAGGCCAACGAGAATGCCTTCAATCCAATTATATCGGGTCAGCGCGTATATGATGATCACCAACGCGCAGAGAACGGCCCCCACAACGGCAAACGTCAACACGATCTTGCTGGTCTGCTTCTGGAGATAGGTGTCCTCTGTTTCGATCGTCTGCAGGGCCTTCCCGATTTTGCCGATCTCGGTTTGTGACCCGATCGCGGTCACTCGCGCAACGCCCTGTCCACGTACGATCATAGTACCTGAGTAGACAACGGGGTTGTCATCGCCACCCGGACGGCCGAGCACTGACACGTTATCCCACGCGCTTTTCCTCACAGGCACGGACTCGCCGGTCAGCAGTGATTCGTCGGCGGAAAGATTGACGGAATGGAGGACGACAGCATCGGCTGGAACACGGTCGCCCTCGGAGAGCAAGATGATATCCTCGCGTACCACCTCTCGTCCCGCAATACGGGTCTGTGCGCTGTCACGAATGACGAGAGCACGCGGGCTTGAGAGATCGCGAAGGGCATCAAGGGCCCGCTCCGTCTTGTTCTCCTGATAGAGCGTGATCCCAATAATGACGAACACGAAGCCCAGGAGCATCAGGGCTTCTTTGAAGTCGCCAAGGAGCAGATAGAGAATGCCACAGGCGATCAGAAGCAGAAACATTGGCTCCCGGACTATTTCGAGGAGTATGGAGAAGACACTCTTCTTCTTCGACTGGGGAAGTTCATTGAATCCCTCAGTACGATGTCGGTCAGCAACCTCAACGTTCGTGAGTCCGCTGATCGTGCCAATATCAAATGAGCCAGCCATTCCGTTGACTCCTTTACGGGCTTGATAACTCAAGACTCATGCAGTTTGTGTATGATAAACGCCCTCCTTTGACGCGCTTTGCGCAGCACGCAGGCGCTGCACGATCTCCGGCGAATCTGGATATAGCTGGTCAAGCTTGGTCAGAAGCTCAATCACTTCAGTGTGCCGCCTTTGGATCTCGTAGATATCAAGAAGAACACGATACGGGTTCTCGTAAGAGTTCATTTTGACCATGCCATCGGCAATCATCCGCTTGCACTCTTGCTCGACGTCGACTGCCATCTCCGCAAACCGGCTTGTGCGGCCGAGGCGATGATAGAAGAACATGATGTCAGAAGCCATCCCCAGGTCCATTGGACGAACAGCTCGCGGGAGCACTTGTTCCATGCGATCCAGGGTGGCCGCACTTTGCGTGGAATCACGCCGGTCGTTCGCGTACGAGAGAGCAAGACGCAAGAACGCCATACGATAGTTCACAAGCATTCGGGATGCATGCTCTTCGAGAAACACCTTCGGGTCTTATAGCCCCCCATACTTGTAGCCCAGTTGCGGGGTTTTCGAGAAGCCTTGCTTCTCATGCAGCCACACCTCCTCAAGAACGGCGTGATCAAGGCCAAGCCTCTGCTTCCACGCCGTTGAACCAAAGGGTGTCGCAGAAGGAAAAGGAGAGGGCTCCGATTGCGGCTGCCATAGGCCTCGCCAGATGCCACACGATCCCCTCATGCTCAAAAGCAGGCATTCGTCCGAGCAACTTCGCGATGGACAGATACAGGAACAACACGGCAAAAGACGTCGAAAACACTGAGAGAAGATTTACCCTGAATCCCATGCTCTCCGAGAGCGGCAGCAGGTAGAACAAACGTCCCACAAGAAGCGATAGGGGAGCTCCCGGCGGATGCGGTACCTGGAGCAGTTTTTTGGCCGCAGCAATCTCCCCCGCGTCCCAGAAGGAGACCGACGGCTGAACCGTCAACAGATACTGGGCAAGTGATATGCCGAATACCCCGATGGCAAAGATCCAATGGATGGTTCGCGATTGCATGTTGCTAGACTCCGCTATTGGGTTTTGATAAAGGCTCGCCTCATGAGAAGTCGGGAACGACCTCAAGGCTTAGGTCTCAAGCATTTGAAGAATATCGTGGCTGAACTATTATTGGCAATATTCGCCACGATGGTCGCGGCAGAATCGAACTGGGTGTCAATCCCAGCGCCGATCATGCTAACGCACTCCTACACGAACTCTAATTCCTATGGGAAGATGCTTGACCGAGAACACTCTCGTCAATAGGATTGAGGAGGTTCGAGGGGTTGGCATTCGCCCCTCTGCGAGCGATGAATCAATCAGCAGTAGACAGGAGGACGAAAGATCGGTGATTCAAAGACAGGAGGGAAGAAGACCTGAATATCGGCAAATATTGCCAAACGCGGGGGTAAACTACCGTGAGGTGATGTGAATACAATGGCGGTGTGATCAACAGACCCACAATCGCAACTCCCGGAATGGCTGTTGCAGCCGCCGTTCACTGGGAGCGTGGGGCTATCTGAACACCGGAGAGACTGTCCGTCATGCATCGCCGATACTGGCAGGAATACCAGACACCACGTGAGCAATACAGCGATGATGATGACCTTGTTCATGTACAACCACAATTTTGATGTGCTCATGGCGCAATATAGGGAAAATCGAGACTTCAAACAAGCGTGGAGATCGATCAAAACTCTTTGGCTTGCTTGGATACCATGTTGGGATTCCGATGTACCCCGTCAAAAGCTCATCCTCTCGGGTGCTGACCCTGTTGTTGCGTCGGGACGTGAGTTGGACCTGAATAGTACAGTGAATTTCTCGGTGGGGATGGATTATCTAATGGCTTTTCTGTATTTTCGCTTGACCACAATGGCCCTGCCTTGGACCGGGCCGCACACCGCATACCAGGAAGACCGTCGCGTCGAACCATCTTCTGCAATTTTCTTGAAAGGAGGACGCCGTGCCTGACCTCACCTATCTTCACCCGATGATTGTGCACTTTCCTATTGCCCTGTTGATCATTGGGTTTTTTTCCGATGTTACTGGGCTTCTGTTGAAGCGTCAATTCTTCAACTGGGTTGGCTTCTATCTGTTGATCCTGGGGACTCTGGGTTTGATCGCAGCATTTGTCACGGGAAATATTGCCGGTGACGGGTTGGTGGAAGAAGGTCCGCTGAAGAGGGCGCTTGAGATCCATGAGAGTTCAGCGGAGCTTACCCTCTGGATCATGGCGGCGGCAGCGCTGTTTCGTCTGGGCATGCTTCTGGCAAAGAAGTCGTCAGGAAACTGGCGCTGGATTGCCGTTGGTCTGTACTTCATCGGGGTAATATCGTTAGCGCGCACCGGACACTATGGCGGCCAGCTTGTTTTCAACCATGCTGCCGGGGTTCAACTCGTCGTTAGCGTGGAGGAGGAGCCCTCTTTGCAGAGTGAAAGTCCGGCGAGCACCACCAAAGAATAACCTCGTTCATAATCCATGAAAAGGAGACAGTCATGAAAAACATCGTTGCTCTTTTGATCCTGGCGTTCCTTGTTGGCGGTATGTGCACGGCAGCTGATAAAGTGCCTCCCACCAAAACCATCGAAGACCTAAAAGCAGCTACTACCGGTGAGACAACAGCAAGCGCCAAGTACGCTGCGTATGCTCAAAAGGCACGTGAGGAGGGGTACGCTCAGGTTGCCCTGCTTTTTGAGGCGGCATCTAACGCGGAAAAGATACATGCCAACAACCATCGAGCCGTCCTCGAACAGATGGGCGAGAAGATGGGAGAGGTTACGCCCAAGTATGAAGTGAAGACGACCAAAGAGAATCTAAAAGACGCGATCAAAGGAGAGTCATACGAAGCTTCGACAATGTACCCCGACTTTATCAAGACCGCCAACAAAGCAAAGGCAAGCCTCGCCCTGGTCTCTTTCAACTATGCATACAAGACGGAGCTCAAGCACAAGGAGCTTTACACGCAGGCTCTGGAGGCATTGGACGCCGGAGCCGAGAAGACTCTCGCGTCGCGTTATTACGTCTGCCCCGTCTGTGGCAATACGTACGCGAGCGACGTCTCGGCCCGCTGCGGTTTCTGCATGACGCCAAAAGAGCGCTTCATAACCATTTGACGAACGTGAATCGACCAGGATAGTGCTGGCGACTCTCGGTTCACCGCCGGGAGCCCCTCGACAGGCTCGGGGCCGCGAGCGGAGTCGAGCGGCTTCGTTCAGACTCGCAAGATGGTGGTTATCAAGTAGCGATTCCCCAATTCCTGAAGTGTCTGGGGCGGGCATCCGAGCACTCATGGGTGCCCGCTTTGCTGCATTCCGGCAAATGTGACCACCATCAAAGTTCGCTGCGACCCCCGTCCACCCCGCGAAGGCCCAACCACCATCAAATAAGTAGATGGTGGTTGGGCCTTCGAATTATCGATTCTCCATAATCTATGGATAATTAATCACCGCCTACTCAGCAAACCTGCTACTGAATCACCGCCTCCCAAGGAGCCCGGCATTCTCCGCCGCCGTTCGCCTGCTGACCGCAAGGATCTTGCTCAGGGTAACGCACTCCTCGATGACCGGCAGAACCAGCGCCGGGTCGATCAGTTTCTTGCCCAAAATCACACCGAGCCAATACCTCGTTTCATTCAGTTCCTTCAGGACAATTGCCAGCTTGTGAATGAAATCCTCGCGGCTCTCGGCAGCTCTGGCTTCCGCATAGTTTGCGCCACCCGCTGTGCCGCAGCGCACTGGCTGACCCGCAATGTGGCTCCCCTTCGGAGTTCGCGGGAGCAGATCGCAGATGTCGAGTACGTGAGAGGAAAATAGCGATAGCCGTGCCTCGATATCATCGCCCTTTGCCATTATTGTGTCCTTCACCTGATATTCTTGTTATTTGAATTACAGCGGCGCTTATCAAGGATCCAAGCAGCGTCGGATTCCGACCAATCTCGGATGTCATCACTCTTTCGCATCTGCCGCGTTCCCCACGATCTTATATCCACCTGTGTCCACATTACGTTGAAGTCTAGGCGTGCCATCAGTGCTCCCATCTTCTGCGTCCAAGTGATACAAGTAATAGCAGAAGACATTCCACCATTCCGGAGCAGGAGGGTCTTCGATATCTGAATCCATAATTTCCTTAGTCAGGAAGTTGTAGGCTTCCTCTGGCGTGATTCCCTCCATATCTACGTCAATTCGGAACTCCGCCAGGCAATCCAAGATCTTGTTAATCTCTCCCTCGAACTCCTCACTCGGAATTTCCGCCATCGCCCTAAACGAGGGATTGCCAATGAGTTTCCGCACAGTTGTCGGTTGGTGCGTGTCTTCCCATTTTTCGATGTCAATGAAATCGTCTGGTGCCGTGGCATCCATAACCAGTTCTCCGTATGAATAGGTCAATATCTTAGGATAGTCCCTCCTATATGTATTACAACGGAGAAGAGGTTTTTGTGAGGTGTGTAGAAACTTTTCTTCTGAGAGGTCGGGTTCTAGGAGAGGCCTTGATTGACTTTGCCAACTGGCGGCGGGGCCTTCGAATTATCAGTTATCCAAGACCCCCCACCTGCCTACATGAATCCAAGAAGGCGGGCAGGCATGGGTAATTGATCACCGCCTCCGTAGTCACGCAGGAGGCCGCCCCGCCGAGCGCCAAAGGCGCCGAGTGTTTACAGTTAGGATACCCCGAATTCAGATATCTGAACTCATTGACTCTACGCTTTTCCTTCCGTATCATTCCTCCGCACCGCTGGTTCTCCCTGCCACCGCAATAACGCACAGCCGTTGAGGACTCCCGTGCTTACCCGCTCCCCCTCACGAGGCCGCATCGTTTTTTTGCTGAATTTGTTCCTGCTGGTGGGTCCGGATTCTCTTCCCGCTCAGGACCGGCTCCTCCCCGTTTTCCACTTCAACCACCTCACGACCGCCGACGGCATGTCCAGCGACAACATACTATCGCGCGTGTGTCGCGACAGCAAAGGCTTCGTCTGGATCGGAACCGGGAACGGACTATCGAGATATGATGGATACAGCTTCAAAACCTATCGCAACATCCTGAACGATTCCTCCTCGATATCCTCCAGCATGATCTTTGCGGTCAAGGAGGACAGCAGACACCGCCTCTGGGTGGGAACATATGATGCGGGCTTGAGCCTCTATGATCCGGTTCGCGATCGTTTCGTGAATTTTCGCCCCCGACCCGGCGACTCCACCTGGCTTCAGACAAGAACGGTGCTTTCGATGCTCGAAGATAGCACCGGCGTCCTCTGGCTCGGAACAAACGGCGGAAAAGCCGGGATCGTGCGCGTTGAGTTGCCGATGGCCGCCGGAGCGAGCGACATCGATAGTCTCGCGCGGGCCATCCGCTTCCGCACATACGCGCTCGGAACTCCCCGAAATAGCGCAAATGACTTGAGCATGCATTCCGATGGCAGAATCCTCGTGGCTTCCGACAGCGGACTTCTCCTCTTCGATCGCAGGACCTGCACGGTTTCGCGTCCGGACTTCCCCGGCTCTCCTGGAAGGCGGCTCAATTCTGTGCTCATGTGGGGTCTCATTCACGACAACTCCGCAAACCTCTGGCTCCTGACATCGGAGGGGCTTCTCAAGGTCAATTGGAAAGACGGAGAGGTATCCGGTTTTCGACACAGCAAAGATGACAGCCTCTCGATTGCGAGGGATAACATTCTGGACGGTACGTTGGACCGGCAAGGGAACCTCTGGCTTGCAAGTTCAGAAGGAGTGGATCTCTTTTCGCCGATGACGGGCACACGGACACCGTACCTGACTTCTGGCACGCGCCCCTTTGGGAACGCCGCCATGCAATTATCGCTCGACCAAACAGGCACTCTCTGGATCAGCACGGGTGGGGGCGGCCTCTACTGGCTCAGTGAGAAATCCATGCGGTTCCCGCATTTTTCGCATGGACCGCAAGGCGCATCAGCATGGGGATTTGAATCAATAGAACGTACAAGGGAGGGTGAGTATTGGATTTGTTCGTACGGGAAAGTGTACCAGGTGGACGACCATAAGCGAACAATTGTGGAGTCCATTGATGTCCTGCAGGGTGCGAAGGCGACCTACTGGGACTCCAATATGCGCACCTCCTTCCTCGATAAAAAGGGCACCTTATGGTACGGCATTTGGGGACCCGGTCTGTACAAAGTTGATCTGACTACACAGCAGGTCATGAACTTTCGATATGGGGATCAGCGGCACAGTGGGGACGCAGCAGTGAGGAGCATTGCCCCGGGCTCCGGGGAGTCCCTCTGGATAGCAGCTGCACATGACGGTCTCTGGAAATTCGATCGTGTTTCTGGAAATTTCATACGAGGATCAAGCACAGTGTTTGGGCGGGCTAATGACGTCATCAAGGACCGTCAAGGGAACATCTGGGTGGCCACGATTCTTGACGGCCTCTATCACATTGATCCGGCTTCCGACTCAGTAGAACATTTTGTGCACGATCGTTCCAACCCTAATTCTTTGAGCAATGATCGAACAAACAACCTGTATGAGGACCCATCAGGCAGAATTTGGTTCGGTGCTGTGAGTGTGATCAACCTCTGGAATCCGATGAGCCGGACATTTACGCGATATCCCAATCCGGAATTTCCGGAAGTGAATGCCGCCCGTGTCATCGGATCAGACCGGAAAGGGAGGCTGTGGGTATCGTACAGTGACGGGCAGCTTTCGACGCTCGACGCTTCAACCGGTCAGTTCGTGAACTTTGATGTATCGGATGGCGTGTGCGGGTATGCTGTAGACATGGAAAACCTGGATGATGGCAAAGTACTGCTCAGCGGCTCTAGTGGCCTGAACATTTTTGATCCCGACAGTGTATTGCGTAACCATCGTGCGGCGCCACCCCTCGTGATCTCCAGGATGAGCATCAATGATGTTTCAGTTGTCCCAACAACGATGCTCGATGGGTCCGGCTCCCTGTCGCTTTCTTCTGATCAGAACGTGATCGAGTTGGAATTTGCGGCCCTCGACATTGACGCGCCGCAGCTCGTCGACTATCGGTACAGGCTGGAAGGCCTGGAGAAGGAATGGGTAGAACTCAAAGGGCGTCGCTACGTGCGATATCCAGGTCTTCGCCCCGGAGGGTACGCGTTCAGGGTCCGGGCATCTTCCTCCCGGGGTGAGTGGCCTGACCAGGAGATCGCCCTGGCAATTAGCGTCGCTCCACCCTGGTGGCGGACGACATGGGCGTATGCCGCCTATGGATTGTTGCTGATTACGGCGCTTTACGCGTCATACCGGCTGCGCCTGCGGCAAATACAATTGAAGCAATCAGCTGAGATGGAGCATTTCCAGGCTGAACATCTTGCTGAAGTGGACCGGCTGAAATCTCGATTTTTCTCGAACATCTCGCACGAGTTCCGCACTCCGCTCACACTCATTCTCGGACCGGCAGAGCAAGGACTGGAGATAGCCGGAGAAGGGCCCGCACGGCAGAAATTCCACCTCATCCACGATAACGCACGAAAGCTCCATGCAATGGTGAGCCAGCTGCTCGATTTCTCACGCCTGGAATCAGGGATGATGCGTCTCCAGGTCTCATGCGGCGATATCGTCTCGTTCCTCCGTCGAGTCGTAATGTCCTTCGAGTCCTGGGCGGAGAGGAAGAAGATCAATCTCGAGTTCCGGTCTGATGCTCAGACGGTCGAAGGCTTCTTTGACCATGACAAGCTCGAAAAGGTCGTCAATAACCTGATGTCCAATGCGCTCAAGTTTACTCCGGAAGGTGGGGCTGTGGATGTCCTTGTTGCCCTCACCCCCCTTCCCCCACTCCCGAAATGGGAGAGGGAGAGCGAAGGGGTGAGGGTATCGGTGAGCGACACCGGCCCGGGCATCGCCCCCGAGCACTTGCCCCACATCTTTGATCGGTTCTACCGAGTCGACGAGACCCACACAACTGAAGGAACCGGGATTGGTCTGGCGCTGACGAAGGAGCTTGTCGATCTCCATCATGGGACAATAACTGTCGAGAGCACGCCTGGAAAAGGATCAATGTTTACAGTAATCTTGCCGATGGGAGAATCCGCGTATCGGCGGGAAGAAATGATCGATCTTTCCCCTCAAGGTGAGAGGCTCGAGCAACTTCCCGTTGTCGTGTCTCCCTTCGTGGCGGGCAATATTCCTGCCCACAATTCACCGGATGGAAAACCCATGGTCATAGTTGTGGAGGATAACGCGGACCTGCGCAGTTATATTCGGGAGTTCCTGGAAACTGACTATGCGGTGCACGAGGCGAAGGATGGAAAGGAGGGCTATGATCAGGCGATAGAGATGGTCCCGGACATCATCATCAGCGATCTGATGATGCCGAAAATAGACGGGATGGAACTCTGCCGGGCCTTGAAGCAGGATGTGCGGACGAGTCATATACCGATCATTCTCCTTACCGCACGCGCGGGGACCGATAGCAAGATTGAAGGGCTGGAAACCGGGGCGGATGACTATGTGACAAAGCCGTTTGATGCCAAAGAACTCATGGCCCGGGTGCGGAACCTGATTGAGCAGCGGCGACAACTGAAGAAAAAATTCTCGGCGGGTGTTGTCCTGAAGCCCGGAGAGGTCGCGGTCTCCTCCCTCGATGACGCATTGCTGAAGCGAGTCATGACTGCAATTGAAGAACGGATGAATGACGAAAACCTCGACGCCGAATCCGTTGCCCGTGAGGTTGCCTTGAGCCGAAGGCATCTCGACCGTAAACTGATGGGGTTGACCAATCTTTCGACCGCAGAACTAATCCGGTATTTGCGGCTCCAGCGTGCGCGCGAGCTTCTTGAGAAGAATGCTGCAACTGTCGCTGAGATCGCCTATCAGGTCGGCTTTGGCGATCCCTCGTACTTCACTTCTTGTTTCCACGAACGGTTCGGTATTCTGCCTTCCGAGGTCCGCCCAAAAAAATCCTAATCTGGATTCCAAAGCCATAATTAGGACAAATGACCAGATTTTCTCATCATTTGTCTAAGTATTCATATCACTTGCCACTCCATCTTTCCTACATTTTGGCAATCAAACAACCACGGAGGCATCCATGAAAAACGGCTTGCTCATTGCTGTCTTGTTCAGCGGGGGGACGATATTCGGGATTCCCGGTGCATTCGGGCAGATTGCCCGGACAATAGACCCCGAAAAGCCAGTATTCACCGGTAGGGTGCACAAGGTTCCTCAGACAGAGAACACAAATCTCTTGAACCTCAGCCGTCCACCATGGCCCCATCTCCTTTCTTCGGTGCGCAGGGTACCATTGCAGTATTCAACCATCCAGGCCGCAATCGACGCCTCCAGCAACGGTGACACGGTGCTTGTTTCTGATGGCACCTATTATGAGAATATTTTTTTCAGGGGAAAGAAGATCGTTGTCGCCAGCACATTTCTCACGACAAGCGACACATCCCATATTTCGCAGACAGTCATCGACGGGGGTGGGGCAATAATCGGGGACAGCGCCTCCGTGGTCTATTTCATTTCGGGGGAAGATACAAATTCAGTGTTATGTGGGTTCACTGTTCGTGGCGGTAAAGGAACATCAGCTACGGGATATATGGGCGGAGGAGGGGTGTATTGTACGTCCGGAGCCCGGCTGGTGCGAAACATCATCACTCAAAACAGCCTTTCCGGTGGGCAACTCTGGGGAGGCGGGGTGGACGCGGAAAACGGACAGACGCTAATCATGGAGCAGAACATCGTTTCGGGAAACACCCTGAGCGGCACCTGGGGGGGAGGCGCGGGTGTTGAGGTGTACAATATGAAAGCGATCATTCGAAACAACACTATCATTGATAACACGGTAAACACTCAAGGGACCATGTCCGGCAGCCATTGTGGGGGAATAAATTGCGAATCGGGGACTTTCAGTCTCGTTGGCAATCTCATCGCAAGAAATCGAGCTCTTGCCCCTACAGCTACACAGTATGCGAGTTATGGTGGCGGTTTCCTCGTTCGGGCCGGGGATTTGGAGTTCCGCAATAATCGCGTTGTTGACAATCTCATTCAGACCTCAACCAGTGTAACCGCATATGGGGGCGGCATTTGCTTGCTCGCCGCGGACAGTACTGAACTTCGACAGATGACGCTTTCCGGCAATTACATCGGGGGCAACACAGCTCTCGGAGGTTCTAATACGATCGGAGGGGGCATTGGCATCAGGAATGAAAAGCCCCGGATTGAGAACAACATCATCGAAAACAACACTACTGTGAACGGAGGTGGCATCGGGATTGAAGGATCCCTTTCGACTCCTCCGGCGGTTCTGGTCAACAACACGATCTGCGACAACAATGCAACGGTAGGAGGTGGCGCACTCCTACGTGCCGGAGCAATAGTTGTTGCTTTCAACAATATCTTCTGGGCCGACACCGCACAGTCCCACGCCGAGATCTCCGTCCTCGGCTCGAGCTCGAGGGCGGATGTCCTCAACTGCGATGTGCAGGGAGGATATGCCGGAACAGGAAATATTGATTCGGATCCTAAATTTGTTGTTGGCGATTCGGTCTTCAACCTCACGAAATTCAGTCCGTGCATCGGACGTGGGGTCGACTCGCTATACGTCAATGGGATTTGGTACCGTGCGCCGACGTCCGACTTTGGCGGGCATCCGCGTCCTCGTCCGGCAGGATCTCAACCCTCTGATATAGGCGCACAAGAAGAGCAGGTAACAACAGATGTTCCAGACGGCCGGCAGGCCATCCCCACCCGTTTTGCTCTCGAGCAGAACTACCCCAACCCGTTCAATCCGACAACAGGGATCAGGTATCAGGTGGCAGGGGTCAGTGAGGTAAAGCTAGTGGTGTACGATCTGCTTGGCCGCGAAGTAGCGGTGCTGGTGAATGAAAGGAAGGCGCCGGGGAGCTACGAGGTAGAGTTCGATGCGGCTGGCCTCGCGAGCGGCGTGTACCTCTATCGGCTCACCGCCGGGAGCTTCGTTCAGACTCGCGAGATGCTGGTTATCAAGTAGCGACTCTCAATTCGCGAAGTGTATGCGGGCGGGCATCCGATCATTCATGGGTGCCGCCCTTTCTGTTTCAAGGGCAATGTGACCACTAACAAAGTTCGTTGCGACCCTGCGAAGGCCCTGCCGCCATCAACTTATTCGATGGCGGCAGGGCCTTCGAATTATCGGTTATCCATGGATTATGGATAATTGATCACCGCCCACAAATCAAGCCGATATCACAACGCACCTCCCGCCCCACGAGCTATCACAAGTCAAGATTCGATGAGCAATTGTCAGAGCACCTGCCTCGCACGCAGGAGGCCGTCCCGATGCCACTTTCAAGGAATAGACTGGCAGCGGCATCGGGAAGGCTCGTCTACATTGCGCCATCAACCCGCAAGGATGAAGTAGACAAGCGTAGCCCGCTGCTCGTTCAGATCTACAACAGGTTCGATCCAACCCTTACCCCATGGGAGAGGTTTGACCGGGCAGCCAAAATCCTAGCGCCCTACATTTTGAAACACGTCATTGAGCAGCGCCAACAGTCGGGAGCGGATGCTCCCGGTACTGCAGCGCCTGCCAGGAAGACGCGATGGAGAGGGGCCTACGCGACGATCACGCTAAGAGTGCGTGCAAATGGAGAACGCTTGGCTAGGATTTGCCAGATTGTGGCTTTCTTACAAGCGGGTTTGGATGCGGTCTTCGTTTATGGGCCCAGGGTGATGAGTTCTGGGCTTGCTTATTTCAGGGTTTGGCAGTATACTTGCGACAAATGCTGCACGATGGCGCCCTCAGCCATCGAGCCGCTCACACGATCGATCCTGTCCTTCAAAGTTCGTCTGAACGGTTGAAAGACGATTATCGAACAAGAGATCGGACATACGATGAAAACACTACGATCTTGTTTCATTCTGATGGTCCTGCTGCTGAGCGTCAACAATGTAATTCTTGCCAAAGAATGCACAGTAGCGGGTCTTTCAAAGCAAACATTGACGGACGTTACACTCAAGAACTACTATGGCTCACATACAACGAAGTCAAATTCGTCAGGTCTTTTCAATTTCAGGATATCCATAAACTCTCCGCAGTATTTTCAGCTCAAGACCGATAAGACAATCAACCTGTTTCTCATTCCGGGCGATAGCATCTTTGTCAATCCCGGCAATAAACTAAACGTCAGTCCTGACAACGGAAGTGCAGTCGCTTCCAATTATCTCGCAGACTGGTATACCCTCACTGATTCACTTTTGAGAAATTTTGACAGGACCGCCTTTTATTCGCAAAATCCGGGATCGTTTACATCTGCCGTGACGAACCTGCTCGAGGTGTTGAAAGCGCCGTTGAATCAACTATTGGCGCATTCTCAGGGAGTGAACAAAGAATTTGTCCGAATCGAAAAGGAACGTGTAAACTTCTGGGCATGGTGCCCCCTCAACAGGTATGAACACCGATATCAACTGTACACCGGAAAGAAAGCGCAGCTACCGGGGAATTTCTATGATTATCTGCACAAGGCGCACTTCAACGACCCTTCCTTTCTGCAATTGTCGGATTTCGACGATTTTACGAGCACCTTTCTCGACATGAAGGTGTTCAAAGCGTCTCAACAGAATCAGCAATCGTATGAAGATTCATATTTTACTACAAAGGTATTGTTGAAAGCGATTGGAGAAACCTTTAACAATCAAAAAGTGCTTGATAACATTCTGTACCACCAGATGTGGGCTCAAATCTACTATATGGATGTCAATGATAGTTTGTATGCAATCATCGAGAACACGTTAAGAGATCCGAAACTCGTTCAAGGGCTAAGAAAACTCTACACATCACTGCGAAAATTCCGCGCCGGACGTTCTGCGCCGGGATTTACGTTGAAGGATACGAGGGACAGTACATATACTCTCAGAGATTTTCGCGGCAAATATCTCCTGATGGATGTCTGGGGAATCTACTGTGGCCCGTGCATACAAGAAATCCCCGCGTTGAAGGAGATCAAAGCGGAGTTCCGCGACGCAAACATCACTTTTATTGCTGTGAACCTTGACGGTACGAAAGATGCGTGGATCAAGAGGATGAAGGAACTCAACCTGGATGGTCTGCAATTTATGGCAACCAATGGCTGGCATTCTGACTTTCAAAATGCATATGAAATCGAGCAGGTGCCGACGTTTGTTCTCATTGATCGTGAAGGCAGATTTCTTGACGCCCGGGCAAAATTGCCTACCGAAGGTTTGCGGTACGTTTTGAACAGTCTGCCGGCAGTAAGGAATAAATAGCGTCTGCCCCAAACGACGGAATCTCGACACTCCCCAATAGTGACCATCCCACCGCTGTCGGCCAAATGTGGATCCAACCGGGACGCACTTCTCTGAACGGACCCAGGTTATCGATGGAGCGTCCATGCCGGGTTCCGAACCTATATATGACGATTAACTGCGGAACTCCTTAACTCTTGGAAGAAGATCTTTGCGACCGCCTGCCTAGTGCATCCCATGGTGAAAGATAGCGATGGCAGTAAATTACGGGACTTTTAGCAGTAGAGGTAGTTCCGGTTTGCAGGGGCGGTAGGGCCCAGGATGATGAGTTCTGGGCTTGCCTTTCTCCAAGTTCCGTGCTATACTTGCGCAAATGCACGATGGCACCCCCAGCCATCGAGCCGCTCACCTGGACCCTGTTCCAGTTCCCTCGTTGTAGAGCCCACCTCAACGACTCTCTGGCTGCAAGCCTGCATTTTCTGATTCTGCCCTACAGCGATTGCCTTGAAAGGAGGACAATGGGAGTGCCGACCGTCGCGCCGCGCACTCGGAAGTGCATTTCACCTCCTGCTGAGGACAATTCTCAAGGAGGACTGTCATGAACCTTTGTTCGCACCTTCCTCGATTGCTTGCTGTCATTGGTGTCTTCGTCATCGGGGCCGGTGTTGCTCCAGCCCAAGAGGCGAAGGTCTCTGGCAATTCTTCGCCGTTCTTTCCTCTTGCCGTTGGAGACCGTTGGCGATACTTCGAATTTGATGGACGCTGGACCTATGACACCCTCGACAAGGCCGTCACCGGTGATACATTGATTCACGGCGTATCCTACACGGTGATGGGGGGCGACCTCTTCCGATTCGATTCTCTCGACAACGTTATCGAGGGTCTTCCCGGGTCGGAGATCATGTGGTACCGTCTTGGCGACTTGTCGCGCTCCCCGTGGTCTACGCTCAACAACATGGTTGCACGATTCGATTCGATCGTCATCGACACTGTCTATGGCTCCGCCCGCAGGATTTTGGGCATCCAGTACTTTGTTCCTTCCGACACGAATTTCACACAGGCCGCGGTGCATGAATGGCTTTGGGAAGGCATCGGGCTCGAACGGTTGGTATGGTTTCCTGCAGGATACAGCGTGCTGGCAGGTGCGAGGATTGACGGCATCACGTATGGCACGCTGACGGACGTTCCTGAGGCATCGGCCGGTCCTCCGATGGCTTTTTCGCTGGCTCAGAATTATCCGAATCCGTTTAATCCGTCGACTGTGATTCAATACACGGTGGGAGGGGCCGGGGGCCGGGGACCAGGGGCCAGCGATGTCTCGCTGATTGTGTATGATCTGTTGGGAAGGCAGGTGGCGGTCCTAGTCCATGAGAAGAACCAGCCGGGAAGCTACGAGGTCAAGTTCGACGCTTCCGGTCTCGCGACCGGTGTGTACCTTTATCGTCTTACTTCGGGAAATTTCGTTCAGACGCGGAAGATGCTGGTTATCAAGTGAATTTCCGACGGGGCTTTCGCCGTCTAATCGGCGCCCATACGGGCACCCATTGGTGGCCGTTGCTATCCCGTGGCGAATGTGACCACCATCAAAGTTTGCTGCGACCCCCGTCTACCCCGCGAAGGCCCCGCCACCATCGCATAAGTTGATGGTGGCGGGGCCTTCGAATTCTGAATTCAGATATCTGAACTGATGGAAGCGCATTCAACGCCTGCTTTCGCTTCCGGGAGTTCTCCTCAGCGGTCTTCCTGCTTGCAGAGATGATTCTGCACATTTCGTCACACTCCAGGCGCAACCGTGCCACGATATCTGGTGGTCCTATTGTCCTTCGTTCAATCATGCGCAGCCAGACGAGCGACTGATTGAGTTCCCTGCGCACGACGCCGACCTTGTGGATGAAATCACTTCGGCTTTCAGCCCCCGCGGCTCCGCGTAATTGGCTGCGCCTGGAGGCTGAACAGACCTCCCCTCGATTTATGTCCAACAGAAGGAACTGGCAGACGGGGAAGGATACGAACGCGTCGATAACACGTACCGGCAGAACGGGATCTACTGGCGATATGTCGTTCCTCGTTGATCTCCGTTTGAGATGTCGCCCCAGGTTGACACCTTGCGGGGCTATCGGTACCCATCGAGGGATGAATCGATTCTCGAAGGCCTTTCCCAGGCGGGGTGCTATTGTATGGTGAAAGTCAAGGGTTACATGGTGTTCATGACAGGAGGACTGCTCGACAACTCCATTGGGTTCATTTATGGCAAAACCAGGCCAAGACCGGGTAGCCTTGGCCCTCTCTTCGATCTGGCACTGGTGGAGGACCTGGGTGAGGACTTCTATTTTTATGTGTCACACTGATGCCGGGGGAATCCAATGGCGCTATAGGTTACTGCTCAGTGGATCATGGAAATGGGAAAAGAAACCGGGTTGTTCACGGATTGCCTTTCATAGAGTTTGAGGATACACACACCCGAGAAGGGAGCGCCGTGGTAGCCTCGCGGAACTTTGTGGCCTCGGGTAGCCCTCGCCAAAACCCTCGGATGATACTTGTTAGTACGAGATACTCGTTCCTGAAGAACAGCCATAGTTTCAACCATCCCTTCAGAGCAGCCATAGCCAGGATGAGCAGCGCAACGACGACAACTGTGGCCAGCGTGTGCAGATACATCTCAGCTACTGTAACCCCGATTAACCAAAAACATGTGGCCGTTATGGTCACATGCACAGCAAATGTCATTCGATGTCTTATCAGCAGGTTCCAGCTTATGCTTCGAGGACCATATCGCCGGAAAATCTGCCCTACGCCGGTGTAGTAGCCGGCCTTCTCATCCAATTCGGATCTCGTCCGCTCCTTCAACATATGATAGATCATCGGGAAATTCACCTGGCGTATCGAATGCCCCGCCATTCGGATTCTGAATCCAAGTTCCCGTTCTTCTTCTCCCTTGAGGAAGGGATTGAATGAACCAACCTGCTCCAGCACATCTCTCTTGTACATTCCTGCAGTAGGCAAATACAAGGCCGCTCCGGGCGCGAGCCTGTCCGGGTGCCTGAAGCTTTGTTCTTCGCCGGGATTGACGCGGTAAATCCTTCCAGCTATGGCAGCGATCGGCTCTGCCTTGAACTGGGCCAGGGCAGTCCCGACCCAACCCGGGATGAGTATATTGTCGCCATCCAGAAAGAGAATGTATTTCCCCTTTGCACATCGTGTGCCCACATGACGTCCGGCGGCAGGGGAGAATTCCGAACATTCATCGATCCGGATGACCGTCACAGGATAGCGGCGGGCAATCTCCACCGTCCGGTCAGTGGATGACGCATCCACGAGAATGACCTCCCGGTGAAGGCCTGACGTGTCACCAAGCACAGATTCGATGCATGCACCAATCGTCCTGTCTTCATTGAGTGTAATGATGACAATACTGAGATCCATGAAGTCTTATCCTTCCTTATGAACGACTATCGAAAAGTCTCCTAGTCGCGGCATGCGATGCCACCGAGGGATCATGGACAAGTGAGAATCCCATAGCTTTTGCCGCAGCCAGGAGTCTGAAGTTCTTTGCGCAAAGGAGCGCTTTCCGCCAATATGCGCCGGCGATACGTGTCGTCAGGAGTTGTCGATAGGATGGCGGGAGATCCGGGGTTCTCTGCAGGATATCCCTCCACAACAAGACGGAGCAGTCCCAACGCCTCACTGTTGATGGTCCGAACACGCCGGTCAGGCGTCCGGCATCTTCAGGTCCACCATTCACAGTACCTCCACGAAAAGCCACGGCACACATGGGGTAAAGCAATCCCAGGCGGACGTAAAGGTGCGTGTCTTCGGCAGCCGGCAATCGTTCCCACAAACCGCCCGCGTCCAGAAACATTGAGCGGTTGAATACGGAAAATGGCAGGAGCATCGGTTGAGACTCCGCAAAAACAATGGCAAGTGGTTTCTCGAAAAGTTCGAACGGAGCATGTGCATCAAACCCGGCGCGCGTCCACCGGTTCTTCGGTGCTGGCGAGCGTTCAAAATCGGCATCGGAAAAATACAGAACTGCGGCGCCTGCCGTGCCCGAAATTGCACCAGCCATGTGCTCAAGATAATCAGGGAGCCACACATCGTCAGAATCCAGAAATGCCAACCAGGGATGACGCGCTTCCCTGGCTCCGCGGTTCCTCGCGGAGGCGGCACCTGCGTTGTCTTGATGCAGGTAGCGAACACGTTGAGCGTATGCTTCAAGACGCACCCGCGTGGAATCGCGTGACCCGTCGTCAACGACAATGATCTCCGCTGCAGCGTACGTCTGGCGGAGGGCGCTGTCGATTGCATTGCGCACCTGATCAGCACGGTTATACGTGGGAATTACCACGCTGAACTGAGGGTGGTCTCCCCGGATTAGCTGGGTATCCATGGGCTTCCGCAGCATTGTTCGCTTATGAACGCCTGTCATTGCGCCACTCTTCCTTGACCGTGCAGATCCTCCTACTGACTTGTCCTCTTTTTCCAGGGCGAATAATCACGAGTTTGGCCCAAGCATGGACGGACGCCGATAGGTGCAATAAAGGGAGAAGTGAAGTGTAGTATGGTAGTGCTTCCTCTCTCCAGGTAAAAGCAATGAGGTGAACATGAGGATCGATGACCCTGCGCGTGGGAAGCGCCAATGAAGGGACGATGACGGACAACGTCTGCGGATGACAGGTACGCGACCGAATCGTCGGGTTGTGTAGGTCTTTTGATGGCCCGGCGTCAAAACCAATGGTCGCCTCTTCCTCGGTAGAATACAACCAGGAGGCAAATTCGAGAACCATCCCGTTGGAGGCAAGGAAATACAACGCCACAAGCAGGATGAGCGATGTGTTCTTTAGCTTGTCTCCCATATCATACACTATCTAAATATAACCCTTTGAGCGAAAGAGTGAAGGTTGAAGCCATCTTCTCCGTCTATGCCTTCCAGAATTCTATAGTCCGTCTTCCTTGTTGCACTCTGCGTCGCCATACGTTGTGCGGATTGAATTCGGTTCAAGAGTCAAGTACGCGTACACGGGGATAGCCAGGTGCGCCAACACGACTCACGAGAGAGGAGAACTCAGGAAAGCGGGGATGCCCTTGCAGGAACTGAAGCAGAATAGAAGGAAGAGTTCGGGAGTACCGGATCTCTGGGTTTTACCACGTGAATCCGCTGAGGGTCCAGCTGGTCCGGTGTCTGGATTGAGACAAAGGACCATGTGGATAGGTCTTTGACCATCGGCATATGTCGCCGCGGGACCCAAACCGGTCGTGCCTGCGTGTTCGAGGAGCGTTGCGTTGGCTGCACTTTTTCCGTGCCGGCTGAGCGGCAGGGCATCGTGATATGCGAATACATCACCGCCGATGTTGCAGCGAGGTAAAGCAAGGCCAGAAGTAAGAGCGATATGTCCTTCGGAAGACGGGCCATGGAAAAGGGAAAGGCTTTTATGATAAAGTACGATTCCGTCTTAGAATGTCAAGAAGCCTGAGGAGAAAAATCAGGCTTTTCTGTCATACTTGTTGGTCTGCTTCTCAGAGACCAGGTCGGACTTCATAACAAAGGATTCGGCAAAGGGGTTTCCGCTACGAAGGCAAGCTCAACCGCCGTCAGAATAAACGGTTTCTCGATGGTCAGGTGCGTAGGATCATATACTGCCGGGCGCCGAGTTAAGAGCAGAATAGCGGCGAGCGGATTGACAACCAGCAAGAAGAAGAGGTTGAAAATATTGACAAATCGAACGAGCAAATTACCTTGTGGCTTGTCCAGGACATCACCCGTTGCAACCCGCTTGACAATGACCAGCATACCAAGAAGCAGGAATATGATGATCCCGAGCATCGTTTGCCCCAGTAGACTCATCGTGCACTCCTTGGCGCAAATGCCCTGTCCAAGAAGGCTACAGGGATTGCGGCTGCTAAATGTGTTCTTGATTCTCGCTCGAAATATACTACGCTCTTCCCGCATTGTCAAAGGGCCCGTGGATGAGCGAATTGCCCTTGATTTCTGCTGATGGGGCAAAGAGGGGGACGTCAGCCAAACGGCCCGGTTCGGTGCTAATCTGGCCGGTTTTTGCGACCAATTTCGGCTTTCTCAACGCGATCTCAAGCCAAATGTGGCCACGATCAAAATTCTGTGGGACCCCCATCCACCCCGCGAAGGCCCTGCCGCCATCAACTTATCAGATGGCGGCAGGGCCCTCGAATTATCAGTTATCCATAATCCATGGATAATTGATCACCGCCCACAAATCAAGCCGATATCACAACGCACCTCCCGCCCCACGAGCTATCCCAAGTCAAGATTCGATGAGCAACTGTCAGAGCACCTGCCTCGCACGCAGGAGGCCGTCCCTCGTGGCGCCTCCGGCGCCACGAATTATCAGTTATCCCCGCTCCGTGGCGCCATCGGCGCCACGAGAGTCTCGGTCTCTGCCGGGGGCAGAGACCGGACCTGTCTTCGTAGACTCAAGATGGCGGGCAGGCATAGTCCGTGGATAATTGATCACGGCCTCCCGAGCAGGTCCGTTAATGCAACCGCACTAGAGTGCGGAATCTGTTGTCCTCTATTGCACCGATCCGTTTGGCGCTGAGCTGTTTGACGTTACTCGCTTCTACTCTCCAAGATCGGCCCCCGGTTTTCGTTCAGTAGCTTCCGATTTGAAGTAAACAATCGTCTCTTGATCGTCAAGCACAAACCGCATCAGTGAACGGATATTTTCGAACTCAATGCGGTAACGATTGATGCGCCTGTTTCCTTCAGTTTTGTGTTCGACGAGCGTAACCGATTGAAAGCTGCCGAACCTCTTCAGGTCTGTCTGGATATCCTTTTGCAGAGGAAATATCGACGACCACACTTCAGCCTGGAAATCTTCTGGACGCATCGTTCCGGAAATTGCACCTTCCATCACGGCACGAATGTGATTGGTGGTTTTCGGTTCCGGGTCAGAAATTGGAGGAAAATCATCTATCACAAACCGCCTCATATTCATGAGCAAGGGTATCACATCAGTAGAAAATCGTCGATGGATTTGCGGCATCTCAAAATAGTGCCCTCCTTTGGCGAGTTCGACCGCAAGGTTCATCCGCCTGCTCTCTACATGTTGGTGGAACTGATAAAGGTGAATGTCCCCTGATTTCAGGTCGAACATATTGGAGTATTTTGTGGCAAACTTGCCCTCCTGCAGGCAAGCGCGCAAGATCGAGGCGCCGTTGGCCGCCGTGAACGCAGAGTCCTTTGCGAAACAGTCGCGGAAGGTTTGAGAGGCATACCCAAAACCCCTGCTCCGTTTGGATCTGTCGATTTGCAGTTTGCCATCGTGGGCTCCAATAACGACAGACGTCCCATTTTTGTCTGCCACCAGAACCTTGGCGTGCGAGAAATCCGGTTCTCTGTGCTTTTGGAAAAAGGCGATGGCATCTTCAACAGTGGCACAAGATTCAAGCAAGCGTTCTGTTGGATTACCACGAACGCATGTGACAGCATCACCTTGCCACTCCTCTTTGAATCCTCCCACCCAATCACAGGCGAGGCCTTCCGTGTTCATGCCTCCTCGCGCCCATCCGTCGTTATAGCCGACATAGACACACCCGTAGTAACCTTCTCCAGCCGGAATGAACCAGATCCTCGTCGCAGGATTAGTCCAATCCTCGTTGTTGCAGAAGTAGACCCGACGGCCATCTGTTAGCACGAATATCGTGCAGGCTGAGCTCGGGGGTGCAAAAGAAATCGTAAGTGTAATAACAAGCAGCCATCTAATCAGGAGATGCCCCTTATGATTGCCGATGCGCCGTGGCATAATTGCATCTCTCCTTTCTGCTCCCCGTGAATGTTGCAGGATGCGTAACACGTGACCTCTGGCCAAGTCCAACACGCCTGTGTTGGCAAGCGAGGCGGTGGGGTGGCCTATGTGCGGGTTCGCCTTATCTAAACGCTGTGGAACCGTTCATCATGGGAGCATTTGCAGAAGTCTACTTGGATATCCTGAGAAAAGCAACCTGTTGCCCTCGCCTTTGAATTCCCCTTCGCAGCGACGGAATCGCTACAAATATACATGAGCTTCGACTCAATCCCTGAACGGTGACTTCGGGACGTTGTTGGCCCAGCGGAGCTAAGTTGCACCCCAGCCTGAGAATTCAGATATTGTCCCCTCAGCGATGCACATCAAGAAATAAGGTCCGTTATGACTTCACATCATCGTTTCAAATCACACCTGGCTCTCGTCACCGTTTTCACCCTGCAGCTCGCGGCCTTCGCCGTCCATGGAATCGGGCACGCGCAAGGAACAGGGAGAACAGTGGAGCGGCTCTGGACGGGTTTCCAGTTCGTCGAAGGGCCTGTGTGGAAGGATGGAGTTGGACTCCTCTTCAGCGACATCTATCCCTCCACCATCTACCAATGGTCCAAGGGTGATTCGACGATGTCGATCTACTTGAAACCTGCGGACAGTTCTAATGGATTGACGTTTGATCATCAAGGAAACCTCATCCTCACCCAGATGCAAAGACGGCGCATCGCACGCCAGGAACCAAACGGAACCATTACTCCCCTTGTCTCAACCTACAACGGCAAGCGGTTCAACAGCCCAAACGATATCGTCGTGTCACCGAGCGGCTCAATCTTCTTCACGGATCCAGATTTCAATGTCCCCGCGGGCCAAACAAGAGAGTTGAGCTTCAAGGGGATATTCAGGCTGAGTCCGTCAGGCCGGCTACAGGTCATCGATAGCACGTTCGACAAACCAAACGGCATCTGTTTTTCTCCCGATGAAAGCCGGCTCTACGTGAACGAGTCCGCTCAGCACAAGATCTATGTCTGGGACGTGGTGAATGATTCAACGTTCGCAAACAAACGATTGTTCTTCACCATCCCGCAAACAGGATATGCCGACGGCATGAAGGTTGATTCGAGCGGCAACGTCTATTGCGCAGGACCGGGCGGCATCTGGGTGGTTTCCCCGTCAGGAACGTACGTGACATTGATCGTCACACCGCAAACCCCGTCAAATTGCGCGTGGGGGGACGCCGACAGGAAGACGCTCTACATCACGGCGCAGACAAGCGTCTACCGCATCCGACCGGGGATCGCCACGGGGGTGAACGAGGGCAAGAGAAGCGGCTCAGATCATTTCGAACTGCAGGGGAACTACCCTAACCCCTTCAATCCGAAAACAGGTGTCAGGTTCCAGGTGCCAGGTGTCAGTGATGTAAAGCTTGTCGTGTATGACCTCCTGGGACGAGAAGTGGCGGTGCTGATGAACGAGATGAAAGCTGCAGGAAACTACGAAGTGAAGTTCGACGCATCCGGGCTCGCGAGTGGCGTGTACGTCTACCGGCTGATGGCCCGCCAAACAGATGGCGGGCAGGCGGGGTCGTTCGTGCAGTCGAGAACGATGGTCTTGGTCAAGTGAGTACTCACTCGGAAACGCTAACCAGAAGGTTTCCCCCTTTTGTGGTAGAGTCTTGCTTTTTCCTCGTGGGGCAATCCGCTCGTTTGCGAATGAATTTTGCAATGAATACATTGCCTGTGCCATTTCCATTTATTCCGCCGGTGTTTTTTCCCAAATCTTCTTCTGTGTTCATCTGTGGCGAACTCATCGATTCTCTCGTCTGGGAAAAGGATATTCCACATTTAGGAGTGTCTCACAATGAGAGCAAAAGTGGTCCTCGTAACGTTTCTAGTGAACGCACTGGTGGCGGTCCATTCATTCGCTCAGACAATGCCCTTGGTATATGACGTTGAGAACACGGGATCTGACTGTCCGAAACCTCCCTTGCCTTCCTTCAGCCAACTCCCCATTGTCCAGGCCTTGCCCGACCCGTTCGAGTGGGCAGATGGCAGAGGCCGCATGTCGTACTACTCTGATTGGCGAATCCGGCGTTCTGAGATCGGTGCTCAGATACAGAATTTTGAGATCGGGCAAAAGCCCCCTCGCCCGGACACCATAGCAGCCAACTACTCAGGGGGCGTGCTCACGGTGCAGGTTACCGTGAACGGCAAAACTCTTACACTGACGTCGCAGGTTGTTCTCCCGGCGGGGAGCGGACCCTTCCCGGGTGTGATCGGAATGAATAGTCCCAGTGGCAGTATCCCATCTACTATCTTTACCAGCCGCAACGTTGCACAAATCACCTATGTGCATAATCAGGTCACGAAGTATGGCGGCCCGAGTACGACGGATCCTTACTATCAGCTTTACCCGAATCTTAACCCCACCAATACGGGCCAATACAGTGCGTGGGCCTGGGGGGTCAGTCGCATCATCGACGGCCTGGAGCTGGTTGAAAACGTTCTTCCCATCGATCTGAAGCATCTCTGCGTCACCGGTTGTTCTTATGCAGGCAAAATGGCGCTCTTTGCCGGCGCGTTTGACGAGAGAATTGCGCTCACAATTTCGCAGGAATCGGGTGGCGGCGGAGCCACGGCGTGGAGATACTCACAGTCTGAGCCTAGTGGTACCGTGGAAAAAATAGATAACACGGATTATAACTGGTTCATGAATTCGATGTCGCAATTTTCAGGCAATAACGTCTCTCGCCTGCCGGAAGATCACCACGAGTTAATGGCAATGTGCGCACCCCGTGCATTGTACGTTACGGCAAACCCGGATTATACATGGCTGTCAAACCCTTCGTGTTACGTCTGTAGCAATGCTTCTAAAAAGGTCTACACCGCTTTAGGCATCGCCGATCGATTCGGCTATTCCGTTATCGGTGGACATTCGCACTGCCAGGTACCAGGAAGCCAGATACCGGAAATTGGAGCCTTTGTGGACAAGTTCCTGCTTGGGAAGGATACTGCGAATACTACCAACATTGCGGATAATTGGGGGTACACGATCGACCTCTCCCCATGGATCACGTGGAGTAATCCGACACTTGTTAACGGCACAACGTATTATGCCACTCTAGTCTATCCTCCCGATGGTGAAAAAGGTGCGGATACAAGTCTTACCTTCAGATGGAAAAGACTGAGCGCTGCCGAGAAGTATTATTTCCAATTATCAACCGATCCGACTTTTGCCAGCGTCGCCGTAAGCGATTCGACAACAGATACAATAAAAACAGTCACCGGCCTCACCAAAGGCAGACCACACTATTGGCGTGTGCAAGTGAAAACTGCAGATGGGTTGGGCATATGGAGTACTGTCTGGCAGTTTGTCACAACAATACCCCTACCATCCCTGCCGGTACTTGGTGCCGTCACCCCTGACACCTCTGGTAGCTCTGATGGGTTCATATTCCATTGGAATAAAACGCTGTACGCCGACCAGTACCTGCTCCAGACGGCATACGACTCGACATTCACTTCCGTCAACCGCGCAGTTACGACGTCAGATACGTTCAGAATGATAAGCGGGTTTCTACTTGAGAGGTTGTACTACTGGCGGGTTCAAGCAAGCAATTTTATGGGCTCTGGTCCATGGAGCAATGTCGGGAGCTTTAGCGCCTCTCTAACAGATGTTAAAGAAGAAGGAAGAACGCCGATAGAGTATTCATTACGTCAGAACTATCCCAACCCATTTAACCCGGCAACGACGATCCGGTATTCAGTGCAACAAGCGTCTCATGTCGAATTGAAAATCTATGACTCATTAGGTCGGTTGATCAAAACATTAGTGGATGAATTGAAGAATAGTGGAGAATATACAGTAGCGTGGGATGCGAAAAACAACTTTGGCAGAGCGGTGCCTTCTGGAGTCTATTATTATAGGATCGAAACTGGTGAATTTACATCAGCAAAGAAGATGATTTACGTCAAGTAAGTTCCGCTGGTGGATTCTGCGGTCTGTTTAGTCGGCATCCGATCACTCATGCTACCGCCCTTGCTGTTTCAAGGGCAATGTGACCATTATCAAAGTTCGTTGCGACCCGGCGTGGCGCCCCACGCCTTCAGGGAATATTCTGGAAGGGGTGGGGCCGTTCGAGTTCAGAATTCAGATATCTGAATTGATTGACCATCGTGCCGCAAAAAAATCGCGGTCCCGCGTGAGCGGGACCGAATGATCAGTTATCCATGGATCATGGATAATCATACCTGGATCCTCCCATGATCGGCATCACCGTGTCTCACTACAAGATCCTCTCGAAGCTGGGCGAAGGCGGGATGGGTGTCGTTTACAAAGCCGAAGATACCCGCCTCAAGCGCACCGTCGCCCTGAAGTTTCTCCCGCCCGAGCTGACACGAGATAGAGACGCCAAGGATCGCTTCATCCGCGAGGCGCAGGCCGCCTCGGCGCTCCAGCACAACAACATTTGCACAGTCCATGACATCGATGAGACCCCCGACGGACAGCTGTTTATCGTCATGGACTACTACGAGGGCGAAACGCTCAACAACATGATCGAGCGCGGGTCCTTGAAGATTGAAGAGGCTGTAGACATCGGGATACAGATTGCCCAGGGTCTTGCACATGCACACGCCCAGGGCATTATCCACCGCGACATCAAGCCTGCCAACGTCTTGGTCACCGGAATGCGAGTGGTCAAGATCGTGGACTTTGGCCTTGCCAAACTCTCCGCGCAGTCAATGTTGACGAGAGCAGGCGCCACTGTGGGAACGGCCTCGTACATGTCGCCCGAACAAGCGCGAGGCATGGAACTAGATGCGCGCACAGATATCTGGTCGCTGGGCGTTGTGTTGTACCAGATGCTCAGCGGGAAGACTCCGTTCCGTGGCGAGCACGAGTCGGCGATACTCTATTCGATCGTCAACGAAGAGATACAGCCCTTATCCTCGTTGCGACCGGAGTTCCCTCAGAAGTTGTCGGGTATCGTGGTCAGGATGCTTCAGAAGGATCGAGAGTTGCGGTACTCGTCGATGATAGAAGTCGTCCAGGAGTTGTCGCAATTGCAGCCCGGAAGTGCCATTGCCCATAGTTCCTTTCTAACGCTACGACAGATCAGGCGACCGGTTATTGCCATACCACTGTTCGTTTTGTTCCTCGGCCTTTGTTCCCTTGTCTATAATTGGATTGACAGAAACAACAAGGTCTCCTGGGCGCGCAATGTTGCTGTTCCAGAGAGTATCCGACTTGTCGAGGCAGGAGAATGGATCTCTGCCTTCGAAATTGGCACAAAAGCGATGGGATACATTCCATCCGATTCTGTGCTCCTGAAATACATGGATGAAGCGAGTTGGGTGGTATCGGTCACCTCTGTCCCTGCCGGAGCGCAATGCCGCTACAAGGTGTATACTGACACATCGGACACCTGGATACCACTTGGCACCACACCGATTGAGGGGCTGCGGGTTCCACGCGGGACGTTCCGACTTGAGTTTACAAGAGATGGCTTCACGACCATAGATGTGCTCAGAAGTTGGGTGAATAAACCCTCTCCCCAAGACACGCTCAAGCTACGAATCACGATGGATACGGTCGGAATCGTCCCTGACGGCATGGTGCGTGTCTCGGGAGGAGAATATCAGCTCTTCATGCCGGGCATGGACAATCTGAGGGCTGTTATACAGGGAGATTACTTCATCGACAAATTCGAGGTCACAAACAGTCAGTTTAAGCAGTTCATGGACGGCGGCGGGTACCGGAATCGCAAGTACTGGAAAAACGATTTTGTGAGGGATGGCAAGAAACTAACCTGGGAACAAGCTATTGCTCAATTCGTGGATGTGACCGGAAGGCAGGGTCCTGCGACCTGGGAGGTGGGGGCGTATCCTCAGGGGAGGGAAGAGTATCCCGTTGGCGGCCTGAGCTGGTATGAGGCGGCTGCGTACGCTGAATTTGCCGGGAAGAGCCTGCCATCCATCTTTCACTGGAACAAAGCTGCGTACCCCTGGCTTGCCGCCAGCATTATCGCGAGAAGCAACTTCTCTGGTAACGGTTCGGTGCCGGTGGGCAGCAAACAGGGAGTGTCGTTCTACGGCAACGTTGATATGGCGGGCAATGTTCGCGAGTGGTGCTGGAATCTGAACGACCAAAAGAGATTCATCCTTGGGGGCGGCTGGAACGATCAGCTCTACTCGTTCACGGATGCATATAGTCAGGATCCCTTCGATCGATCTCCTACCAACGGCCTTCGTTGCGCGAAATATCTGGTGCCGATTGCCGACACCTCTCTCTTGCTCAAACCCGCGGAGATTGCACGCCGTGATTATTCGAAAGAGACTCCCGTTTCGGATCAAGTTTTCAAGTCCTACCTGCGGTTGTACGCATACGACAGGATACCACTCCGTGAAAGAATTGAAGCCGTAGATAGCACGAATGAATGGACCAAGCAATTGGTCACCTTTTCTGCAGCGTACGGGAATGAGCGGATGATGGCCTATGTGTTCCTTCCACGCGTGTCTTCCCCGCCGTATCAGACCGTTGTACTCTTCCCGGGCTCTGAGGCGATTTTCTCCCGGTCGAGCAAAGTGCTCAGGGTAGCGTACTACAACTTTTTCGTGAAAAGCGGACACGCATTCGTTTTTCCAATCTACAAAGGGACCTTCGAAAGAGGTGACGGGTTCAATTCCGATACACCAAACGAAACAAATTCTTACAAAGAACACGTGATCCAATGGGTCAAAGATTTCTCAAGGACTATAGACTACATCGATACCCGTAAGGATCTCGACGCGACGAAAGTTGCCTACTATGGGGTGAGTTGGGGAGGGGAGATGGGCGGCCTCATTCCCGCCGTGGACCCGCGCATAAAGACGGTCATTCTCAACGTGGGTGGGCTTGACTTGCACAAATCACAGCCCGAGGTTGACCCGATCAACTTCGTCACCCGGATCAAGGTGCCGGTCCTAATGATCAACGGGGAATATGATCAATTCTTCCCCGTCGAAACTTCTCAGAAGCCGATGTTTAGACTCCTTGGAACCCCGATGGAGCACAAGAAGCAGTACGTCTTCGAGGCATCTCACGCCGTCCCCTATTATCTAGTTACCAAGCAGAGCCTCGAATGGCTTGACCGGTACTTCGGCCCGGTGAAGATGAAATAGTCGACGGAAACTTCATCCTGCCGTAGCAGATAATCTTCGTAAGGTGATTTCCCTAAGCAGATTTCATCGTCATTTGGCGGGCATCCGAGCACTCGTGGGTGCCGCCCTTGCTGCTTCAAGGGCAATGTGACCATTATCAAAGTTCGTTGCGACCCCGCGAAGGCCCCACGCCTACCAAGGATATTTCAGGTGGCGTGGGGCCTTCGAATTATCCATTATCGATAATCTATGGATAATTGATCACCGCCCACCGAATCGTTGTGGCTTCGCACAACACATTTTCAAAGGCACGCTCCCCATTGTAACGGTTCGATTTGATTGACGCATGAGCTGCAAAAAACTTTCCAGGAGGACATTTTGAACGAGGCGCAACATCGGAGAGCCCGTCATGTTGTCGCGAAGTCTCTTCCCAGGATGTACGCCCGTTCAAGAAAACCGCGCCTGGTCTCTTCGTCAGCAACAGGCGCACGATAGAAATACACGTGCTCGACTTTCTTCACCCCAGGGTATCGCAATCCCCAATCGTCGATAATCCGCGTCATGGGTAATTCCCAGTAGGTCTTGTAGTCTTCTTCCCTGAATAGCGTGGTACTAATGACCAGAGCCTTTTCATGGTGCAGTAACGGAATTCGACCCTTTACGTCGCCTTCCCATCCCTCAAGCTTCAGGGCATAGGCGTCGCCATATGCGAAAACCCGCTCAAACCATCCTTTCAGAATCGCGGGGAAATGAAGCCAGAACACTGGCGCAATGAAGGCGAGTCCCTGGGCGTTCTGGAGCTTCTCCCACTGCTCGATGACGTCTTTGGGTCTGTGGTCGTGAATAAACCTCGCTACCGCCAGGGTATCTTTGTTTTGAATCCATTGCTTAGCGATGAAGCGCCGAATCGGACCTCCCGCAGAGTCCATCACGCGTTGCTTTAAGTTCATATCTTCCAAAATCTCCAGGGGCATGCTCTCGTGGACGTAGCTGGCAAAGTCCTCCATGCGAAATACGGGGTCGAACTTTATCGCATACAGGTCAACGATTTCGTTTGTGTGACCGGCATCCGCTAAGCCCTTGCTGAACTGCTCCAAAAGAGCATGGCAGAGTGATTTTGGATTCGGGTGGGCGTACACTGTCAAGACATTCATTTAATTGCTCCTGTGGGAGATCGGTGTGAAGATCAACAATTTCCGTGTGTTGTTTCGGTAGGTCAGATATTGCTCACCGTAGGCTTTCAAGAGCCTTTCCTCCTCCAGAGGAATCAACAAAAGGATCAATACAAGATAGATGCAGAAGGCGAGCATGAAGGCCCAGGACTGAATCAGGAGAGAGAGTCCCAGAGCGATACTGAGCGCAGCAGCATACATGGGATGTCTGATCAGCCGGTAGGGTCCACCCATGATCATCCGATCGTATGAGCGAGGTGCGCTACCACCAAGCTGGTAATTTTTCTCAAGCGTGATGAGCGCCCAGGCCATGACGAAAAAACCCGCCACATACGAAGCGAATCCCGCAAGCTCGATTGTCGCCAGTATTACCGGCTTCTGGATGACCAGGTATGTAGGATCAACAGCTTTAAGGCGGTGCGTGAGTAGCAGAATCGCTGCCAGCGGATTAACAACCAGCAGGAAGAAGAGGTTGAAGACGTTGACGAGCTGGACGAGCAGATTTCCTTGCGGCTTATCGAGAACATCGCCCGTGGCAGCTCGCTTGACAACGACCAGCATACCAAGAAGCAGAAGTATGATGATCCCGAGCGTCGTTTGCCCCAGTAGATTCATCGTGCGCTCCTTGGCGCATGTACCCTGTCGAAGAGTGGGTCAGGCGATGCGCCAGCTATATGTTCTGTTGAATTTCACTCTAAATATACTGCAGTCCTTCGGCAATGTCAAAAGCTGCGGGGATTCGATCAGGGGGTTCAATGCGCCTGGGTTGATGGCCGGCCTTCTCCAGCGGCGTGCATATCTTTCGTCTTGAGGCACGGACCTTCGTTCAGACCCGGAAGAAGATTGTAATGTGACCACCATAAAAGTTCGTTGCGACCCCGCATGGCGCCTCTGGCGTCACGAGTTCAGAGTTCAGATATCTGAACTGATGGAAGCGCATTCTACGCCTGCTTTCCCTTCCGGGAGTTTTCCTCAGCGGTCTTTCTGCTTGCCGAGCTGATCCTGCACAGTTCGTCGCATTCAATATGTATTACAACGAGACGGGAGATTTTACGAGGGGAGGAAAGAGCGTTTTTTGGGGAGAGGTGGGTTTGGACATATTGCGGGGCCTTCGAATTATCGATGATCTATCCAGAAATATGTGGAACGAGTTTATAATGATATTTGTTACCCGTACCAGTTATTGTTCGCTCGCAGCTGGAGGTGCGGGGTGGGTGCAAGTTACGGGAAACGCGCGGCAGTTACCAATCTAAGGAGGTCGTATGGCGAAACGGGCACTACTTCTCCATGTTGTTCCACTCTTGCTTGTCGTCTTCTTTTTCGGTTCCGTATCGTATTCTCAATCTCCGGATGCTTCATCTCTTCTTCCTCTAGAGTCGGTCCTCAACCCCGACGGATCATTCCGCGCTGGCACCGGGCTCACCGGTTCTCTTGACCCGACCGGCTGGCACATGCACCTGGGACCTCACGGGGAGCCCATGTTCTCGCGCACTCCGGGCCTGGTTCAGTCCTTCCAACAGATGGGCCTGGACACAGACACAGGAGATGTTCATTGGGATGACAGTTTCCCTGGTCCCGTTGGTACAAATAACTCCGTGAGCGCAATTGCCATCCATGGGAACGACATCTACTTTGGTGGAGCTTTCACGGGCACGGAGTCAACCGAAGCCAATTATATCGTCCGTTGGGATGGGGTGTCCTGGAAAACACTAGGGGTGGGGGTTGACGGACCAGTGACGGCACTTGCTTTTGTGGATAGCATCCTCTATGTGGGGGGATACTTTGATATTGCGGGGGGGCTGCCGGCAAGCAGGGTTGCCGCGTGGAATGGCAATTCTTGGTCCTCCCTTGGCCAGAACCCGAATGACGGCGTGTCCGGCCCTGTGGCAGCGTTGACGAGCATCGGGTCTGATCTCTACGTGGCGGGGTATTTTTCAACTGCCGGAAACGGGATAGCCGTTGGCAATATTGCACGGTGGGATGGATCTGCATGGCATGCTTTGGGGACAGGGACAGGTCAGAATGATTTTATCTATACGCTTGCAAATGATGGTGTGTCGATATATGCAGGAGGTTACATCAGCATTGCAGGAGGGTCCCCGGCACACTATATAGCCCGATGGGATGGCACAGCATGGCATACGCTTGGCGATTCGCCTTATGAGGGAACAGACGATTTCGTTTCCTCGTTGGCGTTCGCGAGAGGAAAGCTTTATGTCGGCGGCGATTTCTCAACAGTCGGTGGGGTGGTAAGTGCGGCGCATATCGCTGTGTGGGATGGCTCTCATTGGTCATCACCGGAATTTAGCCTTAGTGGCAATGTCGTTGCGCTGTGTTACAGCGGCGGGAAACTTTATGTCTCCGGCGATTTCGCCAGCACCGCCTCGCAGAGGGGATTTGTTGCTGCATGGGACAGCGCCCAGCACATACTTTCGTTCCTTGCGAACGGGCTCAATTCGCCGGCCCGTGCTATCGCCAGCTACGGAAGGGATATCTACTTTGCTGGCAGCTTCACAGATTACTCGAATGGTGACACCACACTGCCAAGTGACTTTATTGCGCGGTGGACCGGATCGAAGTGGACGAGCCTCTTTTCCCCCACGAAACAACCAAACTCCACTGCCGGCAACCTCTACGTAGTGGCAGTCAAGGACAGCGATCTCTACCTCGGTGGTTTGTTCGATGCGGCAGGTACCGTAGCTGCCAACAACATCGTTCAGTGGGAGAGCCATACACAGAGTTGGAAAACACTTGGAGACGGCCCGTCCAACGGTGTGGACGGAGCAGTCGAGGCGATCTATGTAAGTACCTCGGGGGCAATTTATGTCGGTGGGCTCTTTCGGAACGCGGGAGGGGCACCGGCCCGGAATATCGCACAATGGGACGGCGCGGCATGGTCACCTCTTGGATTAGGACTCCATGTCAGCTTCGGCGGAGCGGTGTTTGCTATTACCGAAGCCATCTCGGCAACGGAATACCATCTGTATGCCGGGGGGAGGTTTGACTCGGCGGGAACAGTTGCGGCCAGCAATATCGCTGAATGGACCGGTACCACCTGGGTATCGCTTGGTAGCGGTATCACGGGGTCTGGGATCAATTCACTCGGAGTGGTCTACGCTCTTCAACCCGTTTTCGACCGTCTCTTCCGTCATGCCAAGCTGTATGTCGGCGGTGATTTTGTGTACGCGGGTGGGTCCCCCGCGACACGAATTGCGGTGTGGGATGCGGGCACCTGGAGCGCACTGGGACCACCGGCTTTTGAGGGAGTGTTGGGCCCGGTGCATGCTATTAGGGGAAACCGCTCCGCAATCTATGTCGGTGGTTTATTTCATCGGGCGGGAGGCAGTGTAGACGTCAACAATATTGCAAAATGGGACGGCAGTTCCTGGTCATCGCTAGGGGAGGGTGTCGACAGCACTGTGCAAGCACTTCTCCTTTCGGGCGACAACCTGTTTGCGACCGGACTCTTCCGCAACGCTAGCGGCGCACAAGTCAACATGATAGCCCGGTGGAATTTCTCCGACAGTAGCTGGCATTCTCTCGGCAGTGGCCTCGATAATTTTGGGTTATCCCTGGCGTCGTCGGGCGATGATATTTACGTCGGTGGGTTTTTCAAAAGAGCCGGGGGAAAACGCTCGTTCAAGCTCGCACATTGGAATCAAAGTGTTATCATGACTTCGGTACATGCGGCACGGGAAATTCCGCAAAGCTACTCGCTCGAGCAGAACTATCCGAACCCGTTCAATCCGTCAACCATTATTAAATACACTGTTGGAGGGAATAGGGGGTGGGGGATAGGGGTTAGTGATGTGTCGCTGGTCGTCTATGATATCCTAGGCAGGAAGGTGGCGGTGTTGGTGAACGAAAAGACACAGCCCGGAACGTATGAATTCCGGTTTGACGGCTCAGGGCTGGCGAGTGGGGTGTATCTTTATAAGCTCACGGCCGGAGCATTCGTCCAGACCCGGAAGATGCTTTTGGTGAAATAGTATCACCTGATACCATGGCTTCGGTGGGTAAGTTAATGTAAAATCTGTTCCCTCAGGAGTCAAGCGGTAGAAGGTCCAAGGACTGCTTGACGACTGAGGGAGAGAGACGGATGATGCGCGAGATGACATCGATGTCCTCAAATTTGGTGGATAAGAGTTTGACCGATTCAAAGTCGCGGATGTAGCGTTCGACGGCTTCCTTGGAGTGGTTGGTTTTGTGGCAGATGGTTGGGACAAGATAGCCCTTGAGGTGCAGGGCGATGATCACGCGTTTGTGGGTCTGGCCTGAGCCGATGAGCTGGATGTTGCCGCGGGTAGGAAGAGCCCTGTGGTAGAGATTCTGATACTCGCGGACGTAGGCGCCCGTGGTGGCCTCGTTGTTGGTAAGGAGAACGGCCAGGTCGAGTTGCGAGAGGAGCGCTCCCTGATCGTAGGCCTGGGTGGTCCAGCGCTCGACCTTCTTGATTTTGAGTGTTCGGCTATGGACGGGGATGCGGAGGTCTTCGATATTGTCGTCGGTGATGAGGTCGAGGACCACGGGCGTGAGTTTGGTCTCACGCATGGATTTGCCCTTCCTGGGGTACTCCTCGATGGGGACAGCATGCCAGACCATCTGCCCGGGTTTGAGGAAGCTCTGGTCGGTGTACGGGTAGTACTGCTCGATGGGGGCCAGCAGATCATCGATGATGGCAGCGGCGGTGACGGCACCTTTGTCGTAGCCGTAGTGGTTGAGGAAGCGGTCGAGGAGGATGTGCCTGAGGGTTTTTCCCTTCATGCGTTTGTGTCGGGCTTGGGCGAGCGACTGTGGCGAGAAGTCGCGGGTATCCCTGGGGAGGAACTGTAAGTTCTTTGCGATCATAGCGTTCAGCGCCCCCTTTTTTTGGGGCTTTGCAGTATCCGCGTGAGCTCCCGGCTCCTGGCATGGGCCTTCAGGAGCTTGAGATACTCCCCGATCAAGCGGTGGGAGAAGCCGGTGGAGATGCGGATCTGATCGACGGTGAAGCCCTTCTTCTGGAGCAGCACCACGCGGGCGAAGTCCTGGATGTAGCGTTTGATGGCCGTCTCCGAGTGTTTGGTGCGCCGTTCGATCTCGGAGAACTGGTGACCCGAGAGGTAGAGCTCGAGGATCTGCGTCTTGTGCGTCTGGCCGCGGCCCATCTCATGACGCCAGCCGCGGGAAGGCAGGATGATCCCCTGCTTGCGCATGTGGCTCATGTCGCGCTTGATGGTGACGACGCTGCAGGTGAGGATGAAGGCGATATCTTCGTAGGAGAGCAGGCCGCCCTGCTCGATCGCGTCGTTGGTGATGCGGACGATCTTGTGTTGCCTAAGCCCGTGCAGCCCAGACTTCTTGTAGACGGGGAGATCCTCCTCGGGGTTGTGCAGCGTGAGCTTGACCGAGACCTTCTTGCACAAGGCAAGGGGTTTGCCGGCAGGCTCGTTCTCATCGACGGCGAGGTACTGCAGTTGCCCGGCGCTCAGGTTGAGCTCGGCGTGGCGAACAAAGTAATCGCTGATCTGAGAAAAATACGCTTCGGCCAGGATCGGGGTGAGATTGAAATCCCTGGCGATGCTTGCGATGATCGACTGCTTGACCGACTTCGACTGAAGCCGGGCACTGAGTGGTTGATCCAACATAGATGATACCTCCGGCAATGAGATAGTGAAAAGTAACCACTTTTTGCCTAGGTATCAGGTGATACTAACTAAAAGTAACTCCCCCAGACGGATCAAACGGTTCATCGGGTGGACTTCTTCACGGTCAAGGGAATCCACCTTGTTGTATCAGCTCGAAGATGAGCATTTTCAGGACTCTGCGGGACCCCACGTGGCGCTTTCGCTCCACGGAGCCGAGAGTCTCGTCCCGTCAAAAAAAACAGGACGGGACGGACCTGCTTTCAAGAATCCACTGAGGCGGGCAGGCATGGACGATTGATCCGACCCTCCAATCCCGCAGCCTCCGTCAGGGCTCGATTTGCACGAACCCCTTCTGGACCAGCTGGATCAGACGGCCTACCGCGCCGGAGTTGACCTTGATCCCGGGGAGGAGGTCCTCGTTGCCCCACTGATGATTCTTCATTGACACCACGCATTCTTCAATCTGGACACCCGATCCGAGCAGCCCCGCGATAAGCACTTTGTAGGGATTGCCCGTATTGACTTTGCGGTAGGCGTTGTATGCACTGTCGGTAAGCGTCATGTACGCTGCGTCACCGTGGAATATGGCAATGATTTTCCCCTTGGTGTTCATCTCTCTGAATCGGGCGGACAGGAGACGCATGTAGTTCATCCCCACTGGCATGTCTCCCGCGAAGGCCAGGTGATCCATGTTGAAGACCACATCAGCCCGTTCCAGAACAACGGGGATGTCAACGCGTATGGGACCATTCTTCACACCCCTGCCCGAATCCGGCGTATGGAAATTGCCTGCACGGGCCAACCCGGGAGACAGCATCGCCGCAACGCAGATCGCCAGACATCCATATCTCATCATGGTAACATCTCCTCGCTGATATTTTGCAGTACGCGAACCTGCTCACTTGGTTTGTTGTGGTTTGGAATAACTCACCATCCATTGCACGCCGAATTTGTCGGTGACCATTCCAAAGTAAGCTCCCCAGAATGTGTCGGCCAGCGGCATTGTGACCTTCCCTCCGGCGGAGAGGCCTTTGAATAGTTTGTCGACCTCATTCTTGCTCTCGGCCTCAATCGATAGCTGAATATTGTTGCCTACACTCAGCTTATGCCCCATCGATTCAAGCGCATCGGTAGCCATCAGCGTGGTGGCTTCCCCAACCGGTAGGGAAACATGCATGATTTTTTCTTTCTCCTGCTCGGGAACTCTGCCGGCCTCGGGGGTATCCTTAAAGCGTTGCAGCATTGCGAACTCTCCACCAAAGACGGATTTGTAGAACTTAAAAGCGTCTTCGGTATTCCCTGCAAAGTTCAAGTATGGATTTATCTTGAGCATGCTTGACCTCCCTGCATTATGAGTACATGTGATCTGCTGCGTTATCGCCACGTGCTTGTTGCGCCGTCGTTGACCCCCCCGAAAGCAGTCTTCCTTGTCGTGCCGGACATCAACGCCTGGGAGTACGGGGGGGTCTGCCCCGAAGACCTGGGGCAGGGCATGAAATTACAACAGGAATTGCGGGAGAAAAGATTCCCTGGCCACCACTATACGCATCAAGCTTGTCCAGGACCCGGTCGATCCCCCTTTCCACCTACTCTGGCAGGACTCCCGCCAGCGGCTCGAAGCAAGGGTTCCCGATCAGCTTGCGCACGGTGGTCGTCGGATGGGAATCGACCCACCCGTCAGTGTCAATAAAATCGGCAGGGGGAGAGGCGTCCATGGGAATTTCCCCTTGACTGATATTGGACCCCGGATACCGACAAGGTCTTTCTCATTCCTCTCCCCCTGAAATCGGATTACCCTGCCCCAGCCCGCGGTTGACTCTCGCCCTGGCCTTTCGTATAATTACGCCATCACTGTCACTACACAGTCATACCTCTATCGATATCGAGAGGAGTCACACTATGACAAAAGCCCACCGTCCTGCGACATCCGGGACATCGTCCTCGCTCGATCCGCTGATCGAACGGGTCAAGGATTTCTCCGCGGACCATTACTGGGACCTCGGCAAGTTCCTCGTCGAGCGGGTGATCCCTGCCGCATTAAAGGAGGGAGTATTTGCAGAACAGATCATGAAGCGTATGGCAGAAATGCCCGGATTCAAATTCCCGTACTCGATGCTGAAGCAATGTCAGCGCTACTACAGCTACTACCCGGACGTCGAGAAACGTCCGCTCCCCGAAGTCTTCTATTTCGAACTTGCGACGAAGGTCGAGGAGAGCAAGAAGCGGGACCACTACGAAAAGCAGGCCATCACAAACAAATGGACGATCTCCGACCTTCAGAAGAAGATCCGCGACGACGAGCTGGCTCGCCGCGAGGACGAAAAGACGCGCTACGGCTTCGACCTTAAGGAAAAGAATATCTGGTCTTTTGATCTCCCGGATCCGAGATTCGGCAAGCCGAATACGAAAGGACGACTTCCCGGCCAGATCGTCGCCAACGCACTCTTCTACTACACTGAACCGGCCTGGCTGATCGTCGATCCGATGGCCGGGAGCGCCACGACGGGCGACGTCATCGATTCGCTGCCCTTCTTCAATGACCGCACGTGCCGGATGTATGACAGCGAGCCGGCTGATGACCGTATCAAGCGGGTAAATATTCTGCAAACTGGCATCCCCGAACAGACAAGCTCCGTTGACTATGTGTTTCTTGATCCTCCCCACGACTTTTACCCACGGGGGACAGAGCCAGAATTTTCTCCAGGCACCGCACTGATGGAAACACTGACGAAGTTCAAAACGATCGTCCGGGAGTGCGTGCGCATCTTGAAACCGGGCGGGCGGGTGTCCATCATTGTCGAACCCACGGTCGGCCGGTTCGGGATCATCGATTTCCCGTTCGAGGTTACCCATCTGGCACGCGACCTCGGCTTGGCATCCCACAGCAAGGTTTACCTCCCCCGGCGGACTGATGTCGGCCGGACACTAGCTTCCGTGGGATCGATGAAGAACCCACAGTCGGAGTGTCGTGAGTTGCTCACATTCGAGAAACAGTAGCCCGGCAACCATACCCCTGGACACACAGTCATCCTCACCCCTCCGTGGCGCCTTCGGCGCCACGATATCAGACATATGATATCAACAAGGGCTCTTTTTTTCAATCCTCCCTGGCCGTGCCCTCAACACCGAACTCGTCGTCGGCTAATACCTCCTCTGGCGCGGGTTTCGATCCGGTGGACGCTGGGCCCCCACGAATTGCCCGTTCCACGGAGCCGTTCGCGATGCTCGTCGCCCAACTGGCGTACCGCTTCGAGAGGTTGTGGGAATAGGTGATAATGAGCTCCAGCGAGCCTCGGGTTCATCTGCGATCCTCTCCCCACGGTTGCTTATCGTCGATCGCCAATTGATATTGTCTCTCAACTCTCCTATCTTTCCGCCGTGCCGTTGGATCCTCGTTCCGTAGGAATCGCGTCCCGCCTTTGGCGGGACCTATTATCTGTGATCCATGGATAGTGGATATTTCATCGGGGACTCCTATGATCGGCCAGTCTATCTCTCACTATAAGATCCTCGAGCGCCTCGGCGGAGGCGGGATGGGAATCGTCTACAAAGCCGAAGATACCCGCCTCAAACGTATCGTGGCACTTAAATTCCTCCCCCCTGAGCTTACTACTGATCCCGAAGCGAAAGACCGATTCATCCACGAAGCTCAGGCTGCATCGTCACTTGACCATCCGAATATTTGCATTGTGCACGACATAGAGGACGCGGGCGATGGCCAGACGTTCATCGTGATGGCCTGCTATGAGGGGGAGACGCTGAAGGAGAAGATCACTCGGGGAGCGTTGGGGATTGAGGAAGCCGTCACCCTTATCCGGCAGATCGCCCAAGGATTGGCCAAAGCGCATTCGAAAGGAATCATCCACCGCGACATAAAACCGGCTAATGTCCTCATCACCGCAGAGGGAGCGGCCAAAATCCTCGACTTCGGGCTCGCAAAGCTCACCGGACATATCGGCCTGACGAAGCCTGGATCGACTGTCGGGACATTCGCATATATGTCGCCTGAGCAAGTTCGCGGGGAGGACGTCGATCACCGCACAGACCTCTGGTCGCTCGGTGTAGCACTGTACGAAATGCTTGCCGGCTATCCACCGTTCCGAGGCGAACATGAAGCCGCACTTGTCTACGAAATCTTGAACACCACTCCTCCACCACTGCGACAGTATCGGCCGGATGTTCCAGAACACCTCCTGGTTCTGGTCTCCAAACTGCTTGAGAAAGACCCCGCAAAAAGAATCCCGTCAGCGGAGTCTATCATCCAGGAGCTCTCGGGAACATCCCTTGCGACTTCCCGTCCGTCGACAGAGAATAGCGTCGCGGTTCTCTATTTCGAGAACATGAGCTCTGAACATGATACAGATTATTTCTGCGCAGGCATTACCGAAGACATCATCACAGACCTTTCCAGGATCAAGTCACTCAGGGTTGTCCCCCGCAACGATGTACTGCCGTTCCGGGACAAAGACATTAACACCCGGCAGCTCGGAGAGGCGCTCCGCGCCAATTATGTGCTGGAGGGAAGTGTGCGCAAGGCAGGGAACCGAATTCGCATCACAGCCCAGCTGACGGATGTGCGGACCGGATACCACATCTGGGCCGAACGATTTGACAGGCTTCTGGAAGACATCTTCGACCTGCAGAACGAAGTGTCCGGAAGAATCGTCGATGCCTTGCGGGTGTCTCTCACCGAATCCGAAAAAGCATCTCTCACCAGAAGACCCACGGATGACCTGAGGGCGTATGACTTTTACATGCGTGGGAAAGATCTTGTGTTGCAGCGTGGCCGGAAGAACGCCGAGGCCTCAATACAGATGTATGAACGTGCCCTCGCCATCGATCCTGATTTCGTGGGAGCCCTCTCCGGACTCGCCGAAGCGTGCTCTCATATGTTCACCTGGTATGAGGGGAATCAGAAGTGGCTCGCTCGCATCATCGAGGTGAGCGAGAGAGCGCTCGCACTCGATCCAGGTTCACTCGAGGCGCGCCTGGCACTCGGAACGGTGTATGTGCATCAGAAGCGTTTCGGTGAGGCAAAGCTGATGTTTGAAAAGCTCATCCAGGAGAAGCCGGATTTCTACGAGGGATTCCTCTGGATGGGCATGGCATGCGACCTAACGGGCGAGAACGACGGGGCAGTATACTGCTACCTGCAGGCAGCGCAGATGAAGCCCTACAGCGAGGAGCCGTTGGTCCGCCTCGACATGACCTACCGGAGACAAGGGAACGAAGAGCTTAGCATAGCTACTGCACATAGGGCACTCGAAACCGGCATCCGCAGGCTTGCTCTCAATCCCGACGATACGGTTACGCGCAGCAGAGTCGCAAATTACTATGCGCGGTTCCACGATCGGGACAACGCCATGGTTGAGGTAGGGAAAATACACGCAACTGACTCAACAGACAGCCACGCCCACTACAACGCTGCCTGTGCACTAGCCGCATTGGGAGAAAAGGAAGAGATGCTGAAGTACTTGAGAATAGCCTTTGAGGGTGGGGCAGCGTATCGCGGCTGGGTCAGGAACGATCCAGATTTTGGACAGTACCTGAAAGACCCGGATTTTCTGAGTCTGCTCGGAGAATTCGAATAACCCATCTGGGTAGGTTCCGTATGATCGGCCAGATTATTTCGCACTACAGGATTCTCGAGCAACTTGGCTCTGGTGGAATGGGTGTCGTATACAAGGCCCAAGACCTCAAGCTCGACCGCCCTGTGGCACTCAAGTTCCTCCCCCCTGAGCTCACCCGCGACCCCGAAGCCAAGCAGCGATTCATTCACGAGGCCAAGGCCGCCTCCTCCCTCCAGCACGACAACATCTGTGTCGTTCACGACATCGACGAAAGCGATGACGGTCGGATGTTCATCTCCATGGAGTGTCTCGAGGGAGAGACCCTCAAGATGAAAATCGAACGCGGTCCGCTCGAGCTCAACCAGGCATTACGCTATGCGAACCAGATCGCACGGGGACTCATCGACGCGCATTCGCACGGGATCATCCATCGCGACATCAAGCCCGCAAACGTGATGGTGACATCGCACGACGTAGCCAAGATCGTCGATTTCGGGTTGGCCAAGCTCAGCGGACGGACGATGCTGACGAAGACGGGATCGACGGTTGGTACTGCAGCGTATATGTCGCCCGAGCAGGCACGCGGCGAAACGACGGATCACCGGACCGACATCTGGGCAATCGGAGTGGTGTTATACGAGATGCTCACCGGACGGAATCCATTCGCAGGGGACTATGAAGAGGCGGTGACATATCGTATCTTGAACGAAGATCCGGAATTCGTGACGAAGATTCGGCCGGAGGTTCCGCCAAAACTCGATCACGTCATCCAGCGGGCGATAGCGAAAGACCCTGCACGGCGCTACCAGACAGTTGATGAGTTTTGTGCTGACCTCGAGGCCGTATCGGGAGAACGAGCGGAGGGCCGGTTGCGCAAAAGGACCTTTGGCTCCTTGGGAAGACACCAGAGGAGGATCGCTGCAAGGATCTTGCCTGTGGCGGTCGTCCTGATCGCTGTCACAGTGTATTTCCTTGCGAAGCCTGTTCCCACTTCCGGACCGGTCTCAATTGTTCTCCTGCCGTTCGAGAACATCACCAATGACAAAGGCCAGGAATGGTTCACCGACGGGATGACCGATGCCCTGATTACGGACCTGGCCCGAATCAATGGCCTGCGCGTGACCCAGAGGTCATCCGCGATGAAGTACAGAGGAACCAACAAATCCGCATCCGAGATCGCCTCCGAGCTCGGGGTGTCATACGTTCTGGAAGGGTCAGTGGTCCAATTAGCCGACCATGTGAAGATCACGATTCGGATCATTGATGCATCGACAAACAAGTATCTGTGGGCAGAAGAGTTTTCACGCGACTTCAGGGAGCTCCTGGTCTTGCAGGGAGAGATCGCGAAGACGATCGCCGGCCAGGTTCGCGTGAGGCTCACGCCGGAGGAACAAAATCTCCTTCGGCAGGGAAGGACTGTCGACCCCAAGGCCTATGAGGCCTATTTGAAGGGAAATTTCTACTTGTATAAGCTCACCCGCGAGGGCATCACGACGGCCCTGCAATACTACGAACTATCGACTCAGATCGACTCCACGTATGCTCCGGCCTTTGCGGGCATCGCGCTGGTGTGGGGTGCGCGGGCGCAAATGGGCTACGTCCCGATGAGCGCCGCAGCCAGGGAGGGCAAGTGGGCAGAAACGAAAGCACTTGCGTTGGATTCCTCCCTTGCGGAGGTGCACTACATAATCGGTGTTCGGAGGGCCTGGTTGGATTGGAACTGGGATGGTGCAGTGCAATCCCTGCGAAAATCTGTAGAGCTCAACCCGAACCAGGTGGAGGCGCACGCCTACTTCTCCCAACTCCTGTTCATCCTCAAGCGTCATGATGAAGCGATCGGACACATTGAGGAAGCAATGAAGCTGGATCCTTTTAACCCCCTGATCCAGGGTTTGTATGCGATGGATCTTATGTACGTCCACCGCTATGACGAGGTCATACGGCTGTTGCGCAAGACGTTGGAACTCAGCCCCAGTGAACCGATCGCATTGTCCACAATCCGCTCTGCCTACCACCAGAAGAAGATGTACGACGAAGCGCTGGAGGTGTGGAGGCTCTCCTATGAGGCGAGAGGGGATCGCGAGGCCGTAGAAGCTCTCAGCCGTGGGCGCGCCGAAGGCGGATACACCCGCGCCTTGCAGAGACTGGCGGAGATGCTCATCGAGCGATCAAAGACGTCGTATGTGACCCCCTGGCAGATAGCCACCTTGTACACCAGGGCCGGAATGAAGGAGGAAGCCCTCGACTGGTTCGACAAGGCGTACGAGGCGCATGACCCGAATATGCCGTATCTGAGTGTCGATCCTATTTTTGATGATCTGCGCAACCATCCGCGCTTTCAGGCCATCCTGAAGAGAATGGGCTTGGTTCTATGATCGGCCAGACAATATCGCACTACAAGATTCTGCAGAAGCTCGGCGAAGGTGGAATGGGAGTTGTCTACAAGGCAGAAGACCTTGTCCTCCACCGCATTGTCGCGCTGAAATTTCCCCCCAGCATTTTCACTCGCGACGAGGGGATTCGCTCCCGCCTGCTGAACGAAGCTCGAATGGCAGCTAGCCTGCTGCACCCGAACGTTGCAGTGTTGTACGAAGTGGACGAGCATGAGGGGCAGCCGTTCCTCGTCATGGAGTACGTTGACGGGCACACGCTTCGCAGGTTCATCCACGAGCATGGACCGCTGCCCCTCCGGACGTGGATTGACGTTGCCCTCCAGCTCTGCGAAGGTGTGAATGCGGTCCACCGCAAGAATATGCTCCATCGCGACATCAAAACGGAGAACATTCTCTTCAGCAAAGCCGAGGAGGTGAAGATCGTTGACTGCGGGCTTGCCGCCAGGTTCATCAACTCGGAGGGACTGGCCGACCAACTCGGCATTGCAGGAACGACCGCGTACATGTCGCCGGAACAGGCCCGAGGGGACCACCTCGATCCGCGCAGCGACATCTTCTCGGTGGGTATTGTTCTCTACGAACTGTTGACCGGAAGGCTTCCGTTCGAAGCGGAGCAGGAATCTGCGCTGTTATACCTCATCATTAACGTCGACCCCACTCCAATTAGCACGCTCCGAACGGATATCTCCGCCGATATTGCCCGTATCGTCCACCGCGCGCTTGAAAAAGACCCCGCCAGGCGCTACCAGCACGCGGGGGAGATTCTGGAAGATCTCCGGCAGGCGAAGGAAGGTTTGAAGAACTGACCATATGTTCGAGTTCGTTCGGATTGGCTGCCGTGATTTTGATGGTTGAGATAATTCTCACCGGCATCGGCCCCAGCCTGATTGCCATGGAGGAACCCGACCACCCAGAGCACACCCCAAATGTAGAAAGGGCCACCAGTGGCGGCACTGGAAACCCTGCCCAGCGCCCGCACCTTACTCCTCGCCTGATTCTCGCTCATCGTGACATGTACGGGGCCGTTACTCGGACAGACTGATTCTCTGGTGTTCAAGAACGGGGACGTGATGGTTGGGGAGTTGAAATCGATGGGCGGGGGAACCGCAGACATGGAGACGAAGTAAGGTCCTGATATCCGGAGCCGAGCAACGTGCCGTTCTCATGTTCACGCAGAGCCCTGTCGCGCGAAGGGGCTGTCCCAAAAGTTTTCAAGGGGCAGCCCATTTTTTTCTTTGAAAGAGCGTGACACGGTATTATATTGTGCGCCAATAACGGAAGTGAGCGCACAATGGCAAGAAGAGTAGCCTTCAAGAAGTACCTTCAGCATCACCCCACCTTATTACCTCAGAGTTTGGAAGAGCTGATTCCTGAGACCCATCTGGTGCGTACGATCAACCGGACGATCGCACAGATGGATCTGGCCAGTATCATCCGGGCCTATCCGGGAGGGGGAGCCAGCAGTTATCATCCGGAGATGCTCTTGAAAGTGATCGCCTACGCGTATACGCAACGGTTGTACTCCTCGCGGCAGATCGCCAAGGCGCTCAGGGAGAACATCCACTGTCGGTGGCTCAGTGGAGGGAACGAGCCGGACTTCCGGACGATCAACCGCTTTCGGTCGTCGCGGCTGAAGGGGGCGTTGAACGAGGTGTTCACATCCCTGATCGAGATCCTCACGGAAGCGAAGTTGGTGAGGCTCCAGGACTACTTCCTGGACGGGACGAAGATCGAAGCGAACGCCAACAAGTACAGTTTTGTGTGGAAGAAGGCGGTCCAGAAGAACAAGGCGGGCGTTCGGAAGAAGGTGAAGGACTTACTGCGCCACATTGACGAGGTGGAGAAGGAAGAGAACGAGGCCTACGGGGATAAGGATCTGGCGGAGATGGGAGAGGAGAGCGAGGTGACGCCGGAGCTGATCCGTCGGAAGGTCCAGGAGCTGAACGAGCGGCTGAAGAAGCTCAACGAGAAGGCGCCGCTCAAGCCTAAAACCCGGAAGGCCCGGACCCTGGCCAAAGCCAAAAAGACGCTGGAAGAGGACTGCCTGAAGCGCCTGGAGCGGTACCAGAAGCAGGAAGCCCTCTTCGGCACGCGGAACAGCTTCTCCAAGACCGACACTGACGCGACGTTCATGCGCATGAAGGAAGACCATATGCGCAACGGGCAGTTGAAGGCCGGCTACAATGTACAGATGGGAACCGAGCGGCGGTACATCCTCCACTACAGTATCCACCACCGCCCGACCGACACGGCCACCCTGCCGGAGCACATGAGAGCGTTGAAGGAACGACTTGGCAGGATGCCGGATCGCGTGATTGCCGACGCCGGCTACGGCAGCGAGGCAAACGACGAGTACCTGGAAGGGGAAGGGATCGAAGCGTACGTCAAATACAATCAGTACGAACTGCAGAAGAAACGATCCTTCGGCAAACAGATCTTCCGCCTCGAGAACCTCCCGTACGACGCTGCACACGATCGCTACACCTGTCCGGCCGGAGTGCACCTGACCTTTGTCGGTGAAGAGTCGTCAGTATCTGAGAATGGGTATCGATCACGCCGGCGCCTCTATGAGGCTGAGAACTGCGACGGATGCGCCTTGCGGGAACAGTGCCACAAGAGCCAGTACAACCGACGTATCAGGGTCAGTCATCGTCTTGCAGCTCTACAAGCCCGGGCACGGGAGCGGCTGGACTCTGACCAGGGGCAATCCCTCCGCCGACAACGTTACACCGATGTCGAAACCGTCTTCGCTCAGATCAAGCATAACAGGGGCTTCCGGAGGTTCTTCCTCCGCTCCCGTGACAAGGTACACATCGAATACGGGTTAGTAAGTCTCGCCCACAATCTCGCCAACCTTCACAACGACTCCCGACGGACCGCCAGGCCAAACTGACGGCACCAGCAAGATTCATCTCCCTCAGCACGCAAACACACTCCCGAATCACACTGCCCATAAATAATGAGGGGCTGCCTCATGACTTCTGGGACAGCCCCTTCGAATTATCTATACACCAGACACAACGACATCAGTAAAAACAAGACTCGGCATCCGGAACGATGAATACGGCCACGGGTCACCCGCAACTTCTGCAAGCTTATGCCAGAACTCCAGATGATTCCCGGCAATGTTCATTTCTGCGACCGGCTGCACGAGCTCTCCGTTTTCAAAGAGTGTACCAAATATCCCAATCGAGGAATCGCCGGTCGTTGAATTCGAGTTTCCACCGATGAATCCGGTGATCAGGATGCCTCTTTTAAGGTCTTTCATGATCTCCTTCACCGACCGTTTGCCGGGAGGAATGATCAGGTTGGAGGGACCTCCCGTTGTGGGTTCCCAGCCGAGCTTCCGACTGTAGTACCAATCCACGAAGAAATCCTTGAGCACACCCGCATCGATCATGGTTCGCTTTTTCGAAGCCATCCCATCGCCATCGTAGAGCCGGCTCCCGAGTCCGGCAACAATTAACGGATCGTCGATCAGGGTCAGTTTATCGCTGGCAATCTTGGATCCCTTCTTGTCCGCAAGGAACGACTGTTTCTGTTGAATATTACGGCCGTACATTGCCGCAAGAAGCCCGCCGAGGATCCGACCGACATTCTGATTCTCGATGATGATCGGAAGAGTCTCCGTTTTGATCTTCTTTGCACCGAACAGATCGAGCGTCCGTTGGGCAGCCATCGAGCCGGTCTTTTCGGCGCTTGGTAGCTCCTTGCGTGTGATCCCAACCGCATAATAGTACCCGTTCGGTTTTCTGTCCCCCTGGTCCTGCGCGGTCATTTCTGCAAACTGAGCATAGTACGTTGATTCGTTGAACCCTTGAAATCCGTTACTCGCCACCAGAAGCGATTCGCTGCGGCCGTCCTCAAAACTTGCTGTCGCGGATATGACCTTCGATCCGCCCATTGCCAGACATGCATCCTCCAATGCCTTCACGATCTGATGCCTCTCTTCGGGAGAGAACGCTCCATACTGAGGATCGACGGTCTTGAGGTCAGTCTTCGATTGCCCTTCATAGTATTTGGCGTCGGGTAGGGTGCGGAAAGAATCTTCAGCAAGAAGCTTTGTTGAAGCAATGGCCTGCGTGATGAAGGCCGTCAATGCGTCTTTCCTCAGGTCGGATGTGCTTTGCACAGAGTACCGTCCCTTCACGAATATCTCGATATTAAGACCCTTGGTGGTCGCCTCTTTGATCGTTTCCGGTTTTCGTTCACGGTAACCGATTTCCACCGATCGGTTACTATTGATGCCTACACGACATGCGTCGGCGCCCGCAGCTTTTGCCGTTGCGATTGACCATGTCGCGAGTTCGAGCATTTGAGTGTTCATTATTGTTCTCCTTCCTTTATGCTTTCACACCGCCGACGGTCAACGACTTCACGAGAATGGTCGGAAGTCCGAACCCGACCGGCACAGCCTGCCCGCCTTTGCCGCAGGCGCCGGTACCACCCTTGAACAGTTGAAGATCATTCGCAACCATGGTGACGGTACTGAGCATCTTCGGACCGTTACCCATGATGTTCACATCCTTGATCGGAGTGGTGAGCTTCCCTCCCTCGATCATTCTGCCCTGTGAAACGTAGAAGGCGAAGTCGCCTTCCCCTATCTTCACCTGGCCATTGCTGACATCCTGGATATAGATTCCTCTGCTAACGCTACCAATCACTTCATCTGGAGTCGCGGGCCCGGGAAGCATATAGGTGTTGCGCATGCGGGGCTGGATGTAGTGCTGGTAGCTTTCTCGCCGCCCGTTACCTGTTGGTTCGACATTGTAGAAGCGGGCGGAAATTTTGTCGTGCATATAACTGGAGAGAATGCCCTTGTCGACCAACACGGTTTTCTTCCCTGGCGTGCCTTCGTCATCAACATTGATTGAGCCAAGGAGGTTGGGGTTGGTGGCATCGTCGATGATGGTCACTTCAGGTTCGGCCACTTTTTTCCCAAGCATTGTACTATACGTTGAGGTCTTCTTCCGATTGAAATCGGCCTCCATCCCGTGGCCGATCGCTTCGTGCAGCAGAATTCCCGTCACGCCGGGCCCCAGCACCACCGGCATCTCGCCTGCCGGTGGCTTTATCGCATCAAACATCACAGTCACGCGATCCACGGCAATCTTGGCCACTTCGTCCACAAGAGCTGGGGTGAAATAGGCAAAATCCCTCCGTCCGCCGAAATTCCATCCGGCCCGTTCGCGCTTTCCGTTCTTCTCGGCCGTTACGGATGCCGTCAGGTATGTCCGCGGCTGGAGATCTTCGACTTTCACTCCGTCACTCGTGACAATGAGAATGCGTTTCTGCTGGTCGTGGAACGTCGAATTCACTTTGATGATCAGCGGTGAGAGTCCGAAACATTTGTCATTCACCGCCTGCACGAGTGGCACTTTCGATTCGAGCGGAACCCGTGTGATCACTTTCTCGAGTGGGTAATAACTGCCATGAACCGGTGTAATGTACTGGCTCGCAGGTATCGTAGGACCGGCATGTGCAATGGTTGCCGCCGTCGCCGCGGCAGCGAGCATGGAGTCTGCTGTCAGTTCCTGGGTGTATCCATACCCGACCTGATCTCCTTTCACGGTACGTATGCCGACGCCGAGTGCAATATCGCAGGAGGCGCGGTTCACTTTTCCGTCTTCCAATCCCACCCAGTTGCTGATGGTATGTTCAAAGTAGAGATCCGCAAAATCTCCGCCTTTCGAGAGCGCCTTTGCAAGCACCCTCTGGCACAGTTCGTCAGTGACACCGAACTCATTCTGGAAATATTCCGGCAAGTCCGCACGCGCGAGCCCCAGCCATTCTGCTTTGAGAAGCGGTGCGGTAAAAATGCCAGCGGTTGCCACAGCCGTTGTCTTTATGAAGTTCCGCCGTGTGAGGTGTTCCATCGAATCCTCCATGGTGTGCATGATGATTTCAATGGATTATGGGAAGGTGTGTCTAATATAGTCTTTACGATGTAGGATTGAAAGAGGTTGCGGGGATTTTGCACAACGGATGTGTAAATTCCTGATAATTGTGAGGAACAACCCGAATCTTCAAGCCATGGGTGACCCCACCTGAAGACGAGATGAAGGTCAAAGATCAGGATAGCAGTGGAGCGCCGACTTAACACAAAGTTAACACTCCGGTAACATTCTCGTAACAGAAGAAACTTATCTTTGCCGCGGTGGTTCGCGGCATTAACCACCCCTTGCACTCGCGAATCGGCACGTCGGCCACATTGTCACCCCTCATTCTTCGCACACTTCTGAGTCGGCCATGGTTCTCGTTCTCACGATCATCCTCCTCGCTCTGCTCTTTGATTTCATCAATGGAATGAACGACGCGGCCAATTCCATTGCGACTGTCGTCTCGACCCGCGTCCTGTCTCCGCGCGTAGCAGTGTTTTGGGCTGCCTTCTTCAATGTCGTCGCGGCATTCGGGTTCAGCCTTCACGTGGCAACCACGATCGGTAAGGGGGTAATCGATGTTTCGATAGTCGATCACTACTTGATCCTCTCGGCGCTTCTTGGTGCAATCGCCTGGTCACATTTCTGCACGCATTACGGACTTCCCATCAGCGTCTCCCACGCTCTCATTGGCGGTCTCATAGGAGCAGCAATTCCCAAGGCTGGTTTCAATGCCTTGATCTTGGAGGGGATTTTCAAGATTGCCCTCTTCATCGTTCTCTCGCCCCTCCTGGGAATGATTTTCGGATATATCTCCATGGTGCTTGTGCTCTGGTTGTTTCGCAAGAGCACTCCGGCCGCAGTGGACCGTGGATTCCGTGTGGGCCAGTTGCTCTCGTCTGCCGCTTATTCACTCGGTCACGGCACCAATGATGCCCAAAAAACCATGGGCATCATCGCCCTGACCTTGTACACCGCAGGTCTGCTTGGTCCGACATTCTATATTCCGACGTGGGTGATTTTCGCCGCCCATGGTGCCATCGGACTTGGCACCTACCTCGGCGGCTGGAAGGTCGTGCGGACGATGGGGATGAAACTGACGAGCCTTCGCCCGGTCCACGGTTTTTGCGCAGAAACCTCAAGCGCAATCATCCTCTTCGGGACGGCCGCGGCCGGTATTCCGGTCAGCACAACCCACACTATTGCGGGCGCGATCATGGGCGTCGGCGCGACGCGGCGCGTCTCGGCGGTTCGCTGGGGGATTGCAGGCAACATTGTCTGGGCCTGGATCCTGACGATTCCTGCTTCGGCAATTCTTGCGGGTTTTGTCTTCGTGTCAGTCCATTGGCTGCGGATGCTGTTCGGCTAGTTCCTCTTCCTGACCGTGGGGGAGTGGCATGAGCCGCCTTCCCCGCTCCCGCCCGGGGCGTTATGCCCGAGTAAGTAGATTGTAGAAAATTCAGTACAACCTGTTCCACAAATTGCGATATTCGAGTGTCTGGGCCAACGGACATCTTCTCATCTCTCGATGTTACCACATCCATCCAATCGGCATGTTTCTTGTGACGTTTTCTTATTGATTTTTGCAGAAGTGATTGAAGGACCACTTGAGGTTCCATCGCATCTGCACAAGTCAATGAAGGGCGGACCTGTTGTTGGGGGCAAGCAGGGATTCCCGAGTCTTTGAAAAACGAGGTACCCTGGTGCACCGGATCACGTCACTCGCGACCATTCTGCTTGCTGTTTTCCGCTTCCTGTCCTTGAATTCACCGGACCTGGAACCTATTGCGGACACCTCCCGTCCGGGCGTCACACGCGTCTACAATTCCTCCGAGCAACCCAGCCGGGACGGAACGTTTGATTTCACGGTAACCGGCGTGCTGCATTCCACACCCATGGGCTACGTCAATGCGGTGATCGACCTGGACGGCAACGGCACCATTCACGCGTATGAAATCGAAAACGGGGTTCAGCAGGAATGGGTCGTGCGAAACGTTCCCGTGCCAATGACCGATGAGGTGCTGTCCGACCCGCGCTTCAGCGTCTGGTTTGACATGAGCGACATGAGCGTACCGCTCGCTGCGACAAAGTCCTGTGCCATCATCGTCACCGAAAAGCCGATCTCCCTGGAATTGCCGAAGGAGATGTCGGATCTCAGCGAATGGTCGAAGAGTACAATCAGGATCTCGAATTCGAATTGGGGAACACAGGAATCCATCGGCCAGGGTACCGAAAACCCGCGACAGGGTTTCTCTTCCCGTCCCGGGAAGACCATCCCCCCAGTGCACACAGGAAACGGCGCTCGCTCGTTCGCGGTGCCGGACATTGCTCAGCGGTCCAACGAATGTGGACCGACATCAGCAGCCAATACTCTACTCTGGCTCTCTCATGACCACCAGTTCGCCAAGTTGCTTCCACAGAAGTCGGACGGCTCGCTTGATACCTCGCATTTGATACTCGACCTGATGAAGTCCATGTCGGGCACGATCCACAGGCCCTGTCGTGGGCTGAAAGGGAATCAGATGTTCAACGGCCTCAAGGCGTATGCACACGAAAAGGGGCTGCCCGTTGTCGTCGGAGGAGGCAATGAAGACGATAATTCCCGCGGCGGCCGGGCGCTGGATTTTCTCGCGCAGCGAATCTCGAACAACGAAGGGGTAGAGCTTCTTGTCTGGCTGGCCGATGGCGGCGGGCACTGGGTGACCGTGACGGGATTCGCGCGCGCAGAAGGACGGGCCTTCCTTTATGTCCATGACCCGGACGACAAGAAGATCGCTCAGGCAGTGTGGGAGGTCACAATAGATGAGCACGGCAAAAGTGGCGGTGAACTCACCTCTCCTCGTTCCTGCAGTGCCGCCTGGGGCGTGTCCGTCCGCATGAAGCCTCCCATGGCAGGCAAATCACCGTCTTGCATCTCGTCTCTTCCCCCGGCAGCCTGGCTGAATTCCGCGCCGGAACGTGAGCCGAGCTATAGCGCAATCGAAGCAACAGAAGCCCACTAGGACCGAAAGCGGTTCCGGCCTGCGGAAGCGCGAGGTCCGGAATTGATCATCGGTTCTCTTGTATCCTCTCTGGCCTGTCGCCCCCGGCTCAGCTTTCATATCTCGCTGAAAACACCTATCTTTTCCTTATCACTGTTCACCACCGAGGTAGCCTTTTGACTCCAGTCCGAACCACGACCATCCTGCTGGCGCTCCTCTTTTTCATAGGGTGCCAGCCATCTCTCCGTACATATCCGGGAGAAACGACCGCTATGGAAAAGAAATCTCTGCCCTCCGGCCTTTCATACGTTGAAGTGAAGGAAGGAACCGGCGCACAGGCACAATCCGGACAACAAGTGACCGTCCACTACACCGGGTACCTGACCAGCGGAAAGAAATTCGACAGCTCCGTGGACCGCAACCAGCCGTTGACGTTTGCACTCGGCGCCGGCCAGGTGATCAAGGGATGGGATGAGGGGATCGCCGGCATGAAAGTGGGAGGGAAGCGCAAGCTCATCATTCCTCCCTCCCTGGGTTACGGATCGAGAGGGACAGGAGGCGTGATTCCTCCGAATGCCGAGCTTGTTTTTGACGTCGAGCTGCTGGACGTCAAGTAAATCAGACTGCTGTCTCACCAACCAGGAGGCACACGTGCGTCTTCAACTTCTCGCAATCTCTATGGCGATTCCGATGCTGTTACGCGCTGGAGATGAAGGTATGTTCTCAGGGAAAACAATGCGGGTGGACTACTACCACACCGGCACCAAGGGAGAAGAGACCCTGAGTCTCGACCAGGTGGTTGTGGAAGGAGACTGGGCTGGAAGCAAGCGGAATCTGATCGACACGCTTAACCTCGGCGAGTTCATGGTGCGCGTCTACGACCGGGGCACCAATGCGCTGATCTATTCGCGCGGTTTCTCATCGATGTTCAATGAATGGCAGACCACGGACGAGGCGTTGGCCGGAGTTCACCGGACATTCTCGGAAACGGTCCGCTTTCCTTTCCCGAAGCGGGAGATCCAGCTCACCATCTCGCGGCGCGACAGGAAGATGGTCTTCCACGAGCTGTTCTCCGCCGCCATCAACCCGAATGACCCGACACAGGTGAATACGGAGAAACGGCCACAGACGTACAAAGTCACCGGGGTCATGAAGAACGGCGATCCGGCGGAGAAGGTGGATATTGCCATCCTGGGCGATGGCTACACGAAAGGGGAGATGGAGAAGTTCAGGAAAGACGCAAAGCATTTCACGGAGGTCATGTTCGGAACGCATCCTTTCAGTGACCGGAAAAAGGACTTCAACGTTTGGGCGGTCGAGGTGGAATCGGGGGAGTCGGGTATCGACGTCCCGGACAAAAACGTATGGAAGAACAACGCTCTCGGAACGATGTACAACACCTTCGGGTCCGCGCGCTATGTGCTGACCACCGAGAACAAGGCGGTGCGTGATGCGGCCGCCGCCGCGCCCTATGACTTTCTCTGCATCCTGATCAACGACACCCGGTACGGCGGCGGCGGGATCTTCAACCTGTTTGCGACGACGTACACGCGGGAAATTGTGAAAGGGCAGGAGTGGCAGATGGACTATGTGTATGTCCATGAATTCGGCCATTCGTTTGCCGGGCTTGGTGACGAGTATTACAGCTCTTCCACGGCGTACAATGATTTCTATCCGCCAGGGGTCGAGCCATGGGAGCCCAATGTGACCGCGTTTGTCGACAAGAAGAATGTGAAGTGGAAGGAACTTCTGACGCCCGGCATTGAGCTGCCGACGCCCTGGGAAAAAACGCAGTACGACAGCATCGAAGCGCTCCGCGCAAAGCTGGATCGCCTCGCGCCCGATTATTATGAGAAGAGAGAGCCGCTTTACCGGGCCGAGGAATCGATCCTCACACACTCCATCAGTGCCGGGAAGGTGGGTGCGTTCGAAGGCGCCGGGTATGCCTCAAAGGGGCTGTATCGTCCTTCCGTGGATTGCAGGATGTTCTCGCTCAGTCTTGTGGGATTCGATCCGGTGTGCAGCGCTGCGATCACGAGGGCGATCGACTTCTATTGTCATTAGTGGACAAGAACGATGGAGTGCAGAAGACAAAACGGGGAGCCAGGGCTGGCCCCCCGTCCTTCTTTGTCGGGATCATAGCACCGGTCACGCGGCAGGCTCTGCGTCCGATCTGGCCTTCGGTTTGCGCGAGATGAACCACCAGGCCAGGAGAGCGATCGCAACAATGATGATGATGTAGATGATCAGCTTCAGGTCGATCTTGTTCTGACTCAGATCGCTCACGGCCTTATCCAGGGATGCGTACCCCGTCTTTCCGAGCATCGTTTCTCTGGTCAGCGCGTCCCTCCACTCCTTGTCAATTCTCTCCTTCCACACCTGGTCAACGAAGACCGAAGGATCCTGTTTCCCTTCCTTCGCCGCCGCGATGAAGGTGCGCATGCTCGCGTCGAAACTGGGAGCGTCGACAAAGTGGTTCACGGCGACACCGCGGCTGGTGAATTCCTTCTCGAGGGTGCTCCAGAAACCGGACTGCAGCTTCTCGTTCCATACGGTGACCGCAGAATCGACCTGGGCGCGGTCGGTGTAGATCGCCGCGGCGGTTTTCGCGCCGTTGTTGGCCTTTCCGCGCGGCGCCGTGGCTGACCCTCGCTCGGCGGCTGTGGCAACATCCTGCAGCTTTGCGCTCAGGCCTTGCCACCGGTTCTGGAACTGCTGGTATTGATCGAGCAAATTGGCGTAATCCTTTCCCTGCAACTGGGTGGCCTCGAGGAAGCGCACGTTGTCGCTGGCAACATCGCGGATCCGCTTCAGAACGTTCGCCCGCTCCAGGTTGCTGGCCACATTCTGCTTCTCCACTTCCGTTGCCTGCTTGAGGTTCCGGTCGTAGGGGAGAAAGAGGGAATCCATCAGCGAGAACACGAGCCGGTCATAGGCCTGGAGGTTACTCGTCAGACGGCGGACGGCCTCCCGTAGCGAAGACTCCGAACGCTTGCTCTGCTGCAGTTCCGCGAAAAGCCGGGTACGCTCCCCCGTGAGCGTATCCAGCTTCACGGTGAGCTCGGTAACTGCCGTCTGGAGTTCGCTGATCCGCATGGACTGAGTCTGAATTGTGGAGGTCCGGTCACGCGCGACCTGATGCAGGCTGCGCAGCGTGCTGATCCTTCCGTCGTAGGTATCAGGATACAATGCCTTGTCCAGGAATTCGCGCTTGTCCTGAAACTGCTGCGCGAATGCATCGATCTGGCGCCGGAGCGAATCCATCTCCGCCGTCGAGCTGGCCGAGTCGATCTTTGCACGCAGTTCGTTGTACCGCTGCTCAAAGGACTGTTGGACGTTGAAATCGGATTGCTGCGCCAGGGCCTGGCCTGCCGGCGCCGAGAGTGCGAGTAGGAACATCAGACAGACGGCTGTTCTCATTGTTTTCCCTCTTCGATGATTCCACCTCGTGACATGATTTTCCTGAACCCTTCGCCGTCGAGCAGTTCGACGTAGGGGCGCCGGAGATTGAGAGCCGGATTCTGCAGCCCGGTCTGCGAGATTTCGATAATGTTCTCCTTGAGCAGTTCATGCCTGCCGGGTTTGAAAACGTACACATGCTTGAACTTGGGTCCTGTGAGGAAGTAGTATCCTTCCGAATCCCGCAAGATCCTGACTTGACTTCCGCGCAATGCGGTTGAATCCTGAAACTCTTCCTGCGCGACAGGTGCAATATCGAAACTGAGTGCGTAGCGCCCTTCGGAAACCATGTTCTCGGGGCTCACGGTGGTGACGCTTTCGACAGGCCATCCATAGTCGACATTGTCCAGTGTGAGGGAGGAACATGAAAGTAGCAGCACCATGCACAGGGTAGACAGGAGTACCACCAGCTTATTCATTGTTCTGCTCGCCCTTCGCTTGTTAATAGTTGGACAGAAATTAGCAATATAATACGAATAGAGCAACACTAACTTTTTCATTCAACAAGAAAGGTGCCCGGACTGTTCCTATTGAGTCCCGAGGGTTCCGGACATCTTTCCGGGTTGAGAATGCGACGGCGAAGATCAACGTCTCAATGATCCGATGGATAGTCTAAGGAACCGCATAGATTTTTGAAATTTCGCTAACAGCAGCGAAGACGCCCATGATCGCTTGTAACCAAAGAGGTTGACAGGCGAAATTGTCCCATGAAATCAAGGCCCAGGTGCCTTGCCAGTGCGGGTCTGTACTTGAAGGAGCCGGTGGCGCGCTGACGATCATCCAGTTCGATTTTTGCAGCGCATCTCTGAAGAGGCTCCATTTGACTAATTACCTTCATTCCCGTATCTTCCTCCTGTCCTCATCCTCTTCCTTTTCATTTCTCCAAACCAATTCAGGCATATGCCCAAATCGGTCAAGCAGTCGCTGAAGAAATGCATCCTTATCGTCGAGGACAGCATTGACTTCTCGAATCTCCTGAAGTTCATCGTTGAGGATGACGGATTTGACGGCATCCAATTCCCGGTCGATCAGGCGGACGTCGTCAGCTGGGCAAAAGAACACAAGCCGGCCGTGATCCTCGTGGACCTGGCCTTGCGCAGGAAGGCGGGAATGGAGTACATTGAAGACTTGAAAGCGGATCCTGAGACCAAAGGGATACCGATCATCATTATTACCGGTCGGGACCTCGGATTGAAAGAGGTTGTAGACCTTCAGATGCGCGGGATTAAATACTTGAGAAAGGGAAGAGTGGAGCTGGACGAAATCAAGAACGAAATACGCATCTCCGCCGGTCTCAAGGCGCGGGTCCCGGCCCCTTCAACGAGAAAGTAATCTGCTTCTATGTGATGAAAGCATACTTCCCGGCTCTCCATAGTGGCAAATACCTGCCGCAGAAATGTGCCAACAAAGAGATACCAGGGGGCCAGAATGTCTCTCCGGTCGTTTCCTGGGGGGAAGTCCCGAAAGAAACCAAATCCTTCGTGCTTACTCTGATGGACAACCACCCTTCAATGGAAGGGTGGGTTTACTGGTACGTGGTGAACATCCCGGGCACGGTGAGAGAGATCCAGGAGAAAGCGTCGGTAGCGCGGGAAAGACTGCCTGCAGGTGCTCTTGAGCTGCGGAATTCTTTTGGCGACCTGGGATATGCAGGACCGAGAGTTCCCCTCGGTTCCGAACCCCACACTCTTGAACTTACCATCTATGCTCTCTCAGTGCCCCAGCTACTCCTTGGCCCGTATGCGAAGCCGCAGGAGCGAGAGAGTGCCATGGTTGGAAAGATCCTCGCGATGGCCACCGCAACAGCCCTCTTTACACCAGGCGGATAAGTTGTGCTGGGTTCTACCAGCTGACACGATGCCTCACCTTTTTGGCCATCCCTTTTTCTTCAAATCCACCTTCCCATCGATGAGCCGGATGCCCTCCCGTTCCAGGAGCTCCCGTTGTCTCTTGAAGTTGGGGCTACCTTCCGGGAATGAGATCGTCCCCCGGGTGTTGATCACGCGATGCCATGGGATGGGCATGCCGGGGGGGAGGTTATGGAGAGCGTAGCCGACGAAGCGGGCGCGCCTGACCAGTCCGGCAAGCCTTGCGATCTGCCCGTAGGTCGAGACCCGGCCCCGCGGAATCCGCCGCACGATCTCCCAGATGTCCTCGTGCCTGCTGACGATTGCAGACGTACGGGATACGCTTCTCTTCTTGCGACCCTTGGTCATCGGCTATTCCTCCGGCTTGAGGATAATACCTTTGTTCCGGTGGCCGTTGATCTTCGCCGTGATCGGCCGTGTGAAGCGGAGATGTCGGGTGAACGTCCGTTGCTCCGCCGGTTCCTGCGCGAGCAGCCAATCCCAGTCGATGAACCCCAGGCCGCTAAAAGAGTTCACCGTGAAATACCCTACACGGAACGATGTAATATTCTGGAAGAAATGCGATCCCTGTGACGGGGTCACGTTGAAGTCCTTGAATCCCGACTCGACGATAACGCATGCGCCCGAAATCTGGTCCCAGGTAACAGGGATTCCCAGCCAGTGGTCCAGGCTTCCCCAGCGTCCGACCCCGATCAGGACATACGGGCAGCGCTCAGCCAGGAGCTTGCTGTTCATTGCGCTCACCTCCTGGGCCACGTCTGCGCTCCTGGCGCGATCGAAGGTGTGGATATCGACCACCACGACATCATGAATGTCAGTGATCGCGCCGTTGCCCAGAACCTGCTGGCTCTGACAGATGACGCGGCTTCGATCCACATCGTCGACATTCAATTCTTCCAGTTCGTGACTCATGACCAGGGGGCGAATCTGGAGCATGGCGAATTCTTTTGGCTTCCCCGGCGGGACATTCATGTTCACTGCGAACTCGATCTCCACGGGCGTCCCCATGCCCCAGGTCCCCATGTCCAGCATGAGGTCCATGATCTCCGGGAGCGGGAAGATCTTGTGCTTGAGGATGGGGGCAAACGTGACCACCCGTCTGCCATTCCGCGAGATCCCATCATACACGGAATCATTCTCCGGCGAATACGTCGAGCCTGCAAGGTAAAGCGACTGATCCTTTTCCGCCGCCGCGAGATCGAACCGCTGGACGAATTGGTCCGGCGACGCTCCCGGTCCGCGGAGCATGCTCTCGTCAAGATTCAGCGCAAAAAAATCCTGCTGAGCGTTCCGGATCGTTTCCCTGGTGGAGAAGAACTGCAGGAGATGCCGGGGGTACTTCGGGCAGAACCGCACTGTGTTGCCGCCATCAACCACGGTTTTCCCCAGCCCGAGCGCGACAAACACAATCCCGTCCGTGGACTTCTGAGGCGGGACGGGATAAAAATTGTACGACTTTGCCACGCCGGCGAAGTCGGGGTAGAAACGCCCGTTGCGGGGGGAGCCCACCATGCGCTGCACGATCACCGCCATCTTTTCCTCTTCCAGGCGATACGTGGTCGCCTTCAAATAATCGCGCGCTTTCTGCGCGAATGTAGAAGCGTAGACCAGCCTGATCGCGCGAAGAAGCTCTGTGAGACGAGCCTCATGGTCCGGGTCATTGTTCGCGATCATGTATGTCTGGTACACGCCCGCGAAGGGTTGATACTGGGAGTCTTCCAGGAGACTCGAAGAACGGACCGCCAGCGGCTCGCGGATGACGTGCAGAAAATCGGCCAGCGTTGCCACGACATCCTCCGGGAAGTACGGGGCATCGACGAAACACTGGAGCAGTTCCCTGTCGTCCGGCGGATTGAGCGCGAATCCATCCAGCCGGTTCTGCTCGATGAAGCGGTCGAAGACGTCGGTTGTCAGGACGACGGCAGAGGGAACGGAGATCTCGACACCGGGAAAACGGTTCCGCACATGATAGTTGTCGATCAGCGTGTTGATGAAGCCCAGACCGCGTGCCTTGCCTCCGAGCGATCCTCCGCCGATGCGGGCGAAGCTGTTGACAGGGTCAAACGACTCGGCGGAAAATTCGGTGATCACGCCCCGGGTCCGGCTCTCCCTGTACTCCCGGAGGGAGCGGATCAAGAGGTCCCGCAGGTCGGCCGTGGAGGCGAACTCTTCTACCTTGCGCGGCCGCAGGTTGTCGGCAAGGGCGAACTCCGTGCGGGCTTTCAGCCAGTTGGAGAAGTGATTGTTTCCGCCATGATACCGGATCGATTCATCGGGCACGATCTTCAGTTGCTCTTCCAGCTCTCTGAGATTCGTCGCGCGCCCGACCTCCCGCCCATCGTGGGTGCGGAAGACAAAATCGCCAAACCCGAGGTTGCCCAGGATGAAGCTGCGCAGCTCGTGCAACAGGCGGGGAGAGCCTTTAAGAAGGAAGGAGGCACCGATCTCGCGCGCGCGGGCGTCGAATTCAGGATTGCTCGACTGAAGCAGGATAGGGATGTCCTGATGCTGCTTTCGCACTTCCCTGGCGAAATTCAGTCCGCCTTCCCGGTCCTTGACGCCGTTGCGGAGAAAATTGATGTCAGAGATGATTCCGAGGAGAAAATCCTGGTACTTCTCGTAATATGCCCATGCATCCTCATACGTCGTGCAGAGAAGAATTTTCGGTCGAGCCCGGGTCCTGAGGAGTTTGTGCGTGACATTGATCCCTTCCGAGATGAGGCGCTGAGATTGATTCAGGATCTCCGTGTAGATGATGGGAAGATAGGATGAGTAGAATTTGACGTTGTCTTCCAGCAGGATGATCGATTGGACGCCGACCGCGAACGTGTCTCTCTCAACGTTCAAACGGTCTTCGACGTCGTTAATGATGGCGATCAGCAGCCGGAAGTCCCCCTGCCAGATAAAGATCCGTTCGAATACGGAGGTGTCATAGTAGGTGACGATTTCCTTTCTCTCGCGGTTGTCGTAGGCGAGAAGGACCACCGGGATTTTCAGCCCTGCGTCACGCACCATCTGGGCGAATTTCACCACGTGCATGTCTTCAATATGCAGCGTTGTGATGATCAGGTCGAAGTTGTGTTCGGAGGAAGCGAGCTCGAGCGCCTCGCTGCCGCTTGTGACGTGCGTGATCTCCGGGGGATGGCTGAGGTTCAGGACGCGGGATTCCTCGCGGATCAGCTCGTAAAGCTGTCCATCTTCTTCGAACAGGTAGTTGTCATAAAGGCTGGAGACCAGAAGGATGTCCTGGACCTTGAAGGGCATCAACTTCTGAAAATTCTTGATCCGGCCGGAGTAGATGTTTTCGATCTCGTGGCGGTCGATGCTATCCATGGTTGGGATGATCGGAAGGGAAGAGAGAGTTCGAGTTCAACTTACGAGAATCAGCTCTGACACGCAAGTATCCGATGTGCAGGTCGAACACGGCGGGGACGGAGGACGCAGAGTGTCACAGCGAAAAGATATTCAGGTATGGAGGAAAAGCCAGAGTGCTCAGAGAATAGAGCGTCTCCATCGATGGGCTTCTTCCATAAATCATCTTGCTCTGTGGGCCTTCGCGTTCTCCGCATCCCCGGCATTTGTCTTGTCCCGGGTAATAGGGGAAGCGGCGCGGTGCATTGCCCCGCTTCGTGGCGGCATTACACGAGTCCCTGATCCATCATAGCATCGGCAACCTTGAGGAACCCGCCGATGTTCGCACCGTTCACATAGTTACCCGGCGTGCTGTACTTTTCCGCGGTCTGCAGACAGGTCTGATGGATATTCTTCATGATCTGGTGCAGACGGTGATCGACCTCTTCCTTCGGCCAGGGGAGGCGCATGCTGTTCTGGCTCATTTCGAGGCCGGACGTGGCCACACCACCGGCGTTCGACGCCTTGCCGGGAGAATAAAGGATCTTCGCATCGAGGAATACCTTGACTCCTTCGAGCGTCGTGGGCATATTGGCCCCTTCGCACACGCACTGGCATCCGTTCTTCACCAGTTCGCGCGCATCGTCCTGATTGAGCTCGTTCTGGGTGGCACAGGGGAGGGCGACATCGACCTTGACCCCCCAGGGATGCTTCCCGGGGTAGAAGGGAACCTTGAATTTTAGGGCGAAGTCGGCCACCTGGTCCCGAGCGCTGGCCCGCATTTCCAGCATGTATGCAATCTTCTCCTCGCTCAAGCCGCCCATGTCGCATATGAAGCCATCGGGCCCTGAAAGGGTTACCACCTTTGCCCCGAGCTGGGTAGCTTTGAGCGCAGCGCCCCACGCCACGTTGCCGAATCCCGAAACGGCCACGATCTTTCCCGCTATGGATTGATCCCGCGTCTTGAGCATCTCCTCTGCAAAATAAACGACCCCGAAGCCGGTAGCTTCGGGCCGGACAAGCGAGCCTCCCCAGTTCAGGCCTTTTCCAGTAAGCACTCCGGAAAACTCCTTGGTGAGGCGTTTGTACTGACCGAACAGAAAGCCAATTTCCCTGGTTCCTACACCGATATCTCCTGCAGGAACATCCACATCGGGTCCAATGTGGCGGTACAGCTCAGTCATGAAACTCTGGCAGAAACGCATCACTTCATGGTCGCTCTTCCCTTTGGGGTCAAAATCGGATCCTCCTTTGCCCCCGCCCATGGGGAGAGAAGTAAGACTGTTCTTGAAAACCTGTTCGAATGCAAGGAATTTCAAAATCCCGAGAGTTACTGATGGATGGAAGCGCAGTCCCCCTTTGTACGGGCCGATTGCGCTGTTCATCTGGATCCGGAAGCCGCGGTTGACGTGATATTCCCCCTGATCGTCCATCCATGGGACGCGGAACATGATGACGCGCTCCGGTTCCACCATCCGCTCGAGGATTTTCGCCGAACGGTATTCGGGGTGCCGCTGTAGGACCAGCTCCAGCGATTCGGCGACTTCCTGGACAGCCTGGTGAAATTCCGGTTCGCTCGGGTTTTTTGCTTTTACTTGAGCCATGAGACTCTGAACGTATTCGGACATTGTGACCTCTTTGTTGAGTGGAAGCTATTGTCTCTTGTCCCCGGCAGTAGCATTTGACATGCCAGAACGAAACCCATGATACCTGCCTGCGCACGCATTCCGGATGGCGATAACTAGCGAATGCTCAATTTAAAGCTGAGTTCCTTTGGATTTGAGAGTTGAGCTCTCAGTTTCCATCCCTCAGGGATGATTCTCTTTCTCAAAAAGAAAAAGTCCGTCCCACTTTTTGGAATATGATTAGGTGCCCTGTCTGTTCGAGCAATCGGTCAAACTGGCTCAGGATTGGGCCTTCATACAGGAGGTAAGTATGATGAATTGTACAACAGCAGTCGTGGTGGAATGCAACAACAGTGCAAGAGCTGCTAACTACTACATATATCAGCAGATAGACAAGTCGCCAACGCATCTGCCCGTAGGAGTGATGCAAAGTTCAACATTCGAAAGATCTTTTAATTCTTGGGTAGCAAGGAATGAATGGGCAACCTACCGTATAAGTTCTTGAAATTCAACACACTGGACACTTCAGCCTTTCCGTGTTGGAAACTCCGGCATTCTGGCAGGGTTCTTGGAAGAAGTTATAGCAGAGTCGTAGGCGGATACATCATCAAGGAGATAGGTCATGTCAACAATTCTAGCCGTTCTCACTGCGGTCGTACTCATCATCTCTGGTCTTCTGCGGCCGCGACACGCGCGTAAACCTGCCGAGCAGGTTCTCGTGCCGCGGTACGTCCATCCCGGGCATGGATGGCTTCGCATGACCGAAGATGGAGACGTCCTGGTAGGTATGGATGACTTTGCGCAATCGGTGATCGGGTCCATTGACGCCGTAGCGCTCCCCCGGCTGTTGAAGCGCGTTGACCAGGGAGGGGTTGCCTGGGAGGTAGTCCATGGCAGCAGGAAGCTCAAAATGGTGAGCCCGGTCAGCGGCCATGTCATCGAGAAAAATGAAATGGTCCTCACCAACCCTTCGCTGATCAACACCTCTCCCTATGGAGACGGATGGTTGTTCCGAGTGCGGCCTGCAAAGCTCTCTCCACAGCTTCACAATTTGCTCACGGGCAAAACCGTTCACGAATGGCAGGAGAGTGTGAAAGCGCATCTCGGCCGCTTTTTTTCCGCCACCCCCGCACTGATGTACCAGGACGGCGGCGTCATGGTTCCAAACCTTTCCGATCGTTGTTCCGACGATGAGTGGAAAGGAGTAACGAGAGAATTTTTCCTGACTGAAGCATAACCTAGAACATTTGAATGGAGATCTGCAATGACCGTGCTATTTGTGCTTGCCACGTTAACCCTGTTCCTGACCGTCGACCATTTCGTCCAACGGAGCAGGACCCGGAAGGCCGCTGAACAAGTTGCTGAGAGCCTGACGATCCTCGGACAGACGTTCCAGCCCGTGCCGGAAGGAATCCGGTTGGGGACAAATCATACCTGGTTGAAAGATGACCCGCAAGGGACCATCACCATCGGCCTGGACGAGTTTCTCGCGAAATTTCTTGGTGCGGTGGAGAGTCTTGTCATTCCTCCGTCCGGTGCTCTCGTGAACCCTGAAACGCAGGGCATCACACTCGAAAATCGAGGGAAAGAAATCCGACTCGCCTCCCCGGTCTCGGGGAAGGTGATGTCCGTCAACCAGGATGTGCTTCGTTCTCCGGCGCTGGCTGCGACGGATCCGTACGGCCGTGGCTGGTTGATGAAGATTCAGCCGGAGAAGAAAGGGGAAGGAATGGTCGGTGCACAGGCCATGCAATGGCTGCGGCAGCAGGCTGATGCCGCCCGGGAATTCTTTGGCGCGCTTGAAGGGCACGGCGCGTATGCACTGGCCCAGGACGGCGGTGAGCCGGTGACCGGACTTCTCAAGCAGTATGACGGAGGAGCATGGAGAGAGTTTCAGCACAGGTTCCTGGAGCTGCAGGGGAGCGCTGAAGACCGTGTATCCATACGATCCAACCAGTAAGAGGAGAATGTCATGTCAAAGTCTCGTGGATTGCTCATCGATATAACCAAATGCGTCGGATGCCGCGAATGTGAACGGGCCTGCGCCGCGGCGAACAACCTGCCGGAAGAAGAGGCAAAGGCGTTGTCCGCGACGCACTATACCGTAGTGCAGTCGTACAATGACGACCAGACCTACGTCCGCCGGCTCTGCATGCACTGCAACCAGCCCACATGCGTCTCCGCCTGTCTGGTGGGCGCGTTCACCAAGATGGATACAGGTGCGGTGCTGTACGACGAATCGAAATGCATCGGGTGTCGCTACTGTATGCAGGCCTGTCCGTTCGAGGTGCCGCGCTACGAGTGGGGAAGCCTGACGCCGCGGATCCAGAAGTGCCGCATGTGCTACGAGCGTGTGGCTGCCGGAGGGCAGACTGCCTGTTCGGAGGCATGCCAGTTCGGTGCAACGACGTTTGGCGACCGAGATGAACTCATCAAGGAAGCCCGGAAGCGGATCGACGAAAACCCGGGGCAGTATGTGAACTACATCTACGGGCTCACGGAGGCGGGAGGCACATCGGTTATGTATATCTCCGGCATCCCCTTCGAGCAGCTCGGCTTCCCCATGAATCTGCCCAAGGAACCAATCCCGGATCTCTCATGGCGCGTCCTGTCGCAGATCCCGAAATATACGGTTGCCGCAGGCGTCATGTTGTTCGGCATTCACTGGATCACCGCCCGGCGTACGGATGTTGCCCGGTTCGAAGCCGAGGAACGGCGGAAGGCAAGCGAAACATCGCATCATGAAAGGTCATAGCCATGAAATTGAAACTCACGTTCTGGAAAGTCGTCGCCTTCGTTATCATGGGCATCGGATTCATCGCCCTCGTGCAGCGGTATGCCCTCGGCCTTGGCGCCACTACCCACCTCGCTGATACGTTCCCCTGGGGACTCTGGATCGGCTTCGACATTCTGGTCGGAGTGGGTCTCGCCGCCGGCGGATTCACGATCGCTGCCACGGTGTATGTCTTTAACCTTGAGCGGTTCAGGCCCATCCTGCGCCCCACAATCCTGACTGCCTTCCTCGGCTACGTGCTCGTTATTGCAGGGCTGATGGCAGACCTCGGGCGCCCCTGGGCCATCTGGCACGCCATGATCATGTGGAACACGCATTCGGTCATGTTTGAGGTCGCCTGGTGCGTCATGCTCTACACAACGGTGCTGGCCCTGGAATTCAGTCCGGTCATCCTTGAGCGATTCAAACTCGAGAAGCCGCTGAAAGTGATGAAGGCCATCACGATTCCGCTTGTGATTGCGGGGGTGATCCTGTCGACCCTGCATCAGTCTTCGCTTGGATCGCTTTTCCTGATCATCCCGAGTCGCATGCATCCGCTCTGGTATTCCAACATCATTCCGTTCCTCTTCATCATCTCCTGTGTTGGAGCTGGGCTGGCGATGACCATTTTCGAGTCGTTCCTTTCCTCGAGAGCGTTTGGCAGGGAAGTAGAGCTTCCGCTCTTGAGTGAGCTGGCAAAAGTCCTTGCGGTCGTCCTGGCGCTCTTTTTCACGGTCCGGGTTCAGGATCTGATGGCCCGGGATGCGCTCAAATACGTCTTCGAGCCGACGTACCAGAGCGGTATGTTTGCGCTCGAGATTGTCCTGGGAGTCATACTTCCTTTCGTTCTGCTTCTTCTCCCCAGTATGCGCAACAGCAAGAAGGGTCTCTTCTATGCTTCGGTGTTCGTCTTGCTTGGCTTTGTGGCAAACCGCATGAATACGGCGATCACGAGCATGGAGCAATGGCCAACCCGCACGTACATCCCTTCCTGGCAGGAGCTCTTCATCACTCTCGGGCTGGTAGCGTTCGGGTTTGTGGCCTTCACGATCATCGCCAAGAACTTCAAGGTGTTTGGAGAGAAGTCCCATCATGAAGCAGCCAGGCAGGGCGAATTGGGAGCCGCGAGCCATCGCACGCCGGAGTTGCGGGCTGTTGTAGCGAAGTAGAGGAAAAAATCCAGAATGACCTGTGTTCGAAGGGGCACTCGCGATGTAGCGGGTGTCCCTTTCTAATTGCTTAAAAATGCAACAGAAGTTTCCTAGATGTGGGAATTGAAAGGTTTTTTGGCAAAGAGAAGCCGGATTTTGCCGAAATGGCGCCGGTTTCGGCATACTGAAATCGAGGCAAATGGCATGATTTGTGAACTATCAGAATGTGGGTGAATCCGAAGATTTCCGGGAGCTGTAGGTGAGACTGACCCGTACAATAGCATTTAAGCTTTTCCTCCTGATCGTTACTGTCCAGACCTTGATTCTGGCCGCGTTGACGTTTGCCTCAATCCGGGTGCAACAGTCCAACCTGATGGAGCAGGTGGTGCAAAGCGCGGTGCGGGTAAGCGATATGATCGCCCGATCGACTCGCCACAGCATGATGCTCAACCAGAAGGAGGATGTGCATCAGATCATCGCCTCGCTTGGGGGTGAACCAGGCATCGCGGGGATCCGGATTTACAACAAACAGGGGGTAGTAGCATTCGGGACCAACCCTGCCGACCTGTTCACCAAGGTGGACATGAACGCGGAGGCCTGTGTGAGCTGTCACCCCTCCGGTCTGGAGAGTCCGCACGCAACCAGCAGCACGCTATCCCGGATATTCACAAATCCGGGAGGGGAGCGAGTGCTCGGGCTGATCACGCCGATCCGCAATGAACCTCAATGTTCGGACGCGGCCTGCCATGCTCATGAGGTCAGCAAGACCATTCTGGGCGTCCTTGACGTAAAGATGAGTCTTGCCAAGGTGGATCGCGGGCTGGCGCAGAACACGATGCAGCTCCTTATCCTCTCTGTCGGAGCAGTGCTGCTCATCGGGCTCGTGTCGGGGGCCTTCATCTGGTTGTTCGTCCGTCGGCCGGTCAAAAGACTGGCCGTTGGCGTGGAGATGGTCACATCCGGGCAGCTTGATCACAGGCTGGACGCGTGGGGAAGCGATGAGCTCGGGCAGTTGGCCCGGTCGTTCAACATCATGACCGAAGAGCTTGCGCGCGCGCGGGAAGAGAATGCGGCCTGGTCGCAGACCCTGGAGGCGAAGGTCAGGCAGAAGACCGCGGCCCTCGAAGACGCGCACAAACAAATGGTGAGGGTGGAGAAAATGGCATCACTCGGGAATCTTGCATCGAGTGTCGCCCATGAACTGAACAATCCCCTGGAAGGCATTCTCACGTTCGCCCGTTTGTTGATCAAGCGTATCCGGAAGACTTCGCTTCCACAGGAGCAGGTCGAGAGCTATTGCGACGATCTCCGGTTGATGGCAGACGAAGCGCAGCGATGCGGCAACATCGTGAAGAACTTGCTGGTCTTTGCCCGCCAGGGGGGCATGGCCTTTCAGACGACGAGGATCAGGACAGTCGTTGAGCGGTGTGCTTTGCTCATCAACCATTATGCGGAGATGAACAATGTCAAGGTCGTCACCTCCTGCACGGACGATGATGAGCTTGTCTGTGACCACGGACAGATTCAGCAGGTGTTGATTGCACTGATGATGAACGGCGTTGAGGCCATGGCGGGCCCTTCCGGGGTTGCCGGAGGAGGACATCTCACCGTGGACGTGAAACGGGTCAAGAAGAATCTTATCTTCAAGGTCATCGACAACGGCATGGGCATGCATGATGACGTGAAGGCGCATATTTTTGAGCCTTTCTTTACCACAAAGTCGGAAGGGAAAGGCGTGGGACTCGGGCTTGCAATCGCTTACGGAATCATCGAGCGTCACCATGGCTCGATCGAAGTTGAGTCAAGCGTGGGAAAGGGCACCACGTTCACCCTGACTCTCCCAGCGGTCCAGCCGGCAGAGCCGGCGCAGCATTTCCAAGTACCGCCTTTAGAAGGAGCGAATATATGAACAGGAGTGAAATCGGCATCCTTGTGGTCGACGATGAACTGATCGTGCGGGAGTCGTTGACGAAGTGGTTCCGCGAAGACGGCTTCAAGGTGGATTCTGCGGAGAATGCCGCAGTGGCACTCAAGAAACTGCAAGCCGGCTGCTACATGCTGATGCTGGTGGATATCAAGATGCCGGGCATGGATGGCATCGAGCTGCTCCAGCGCGTGCGGGAGATCAATAAGAATATCGTTGTCATTATCATCACCGCTTTTGCGTCGGTGGATACGGCGGTCAAGGCGTTAAAAGAGGGTGCCTACGATTACATCACCAAACCGATCGACCCCGACTATCTCGATCACCTGATCGAAAAAGCCTTGAAACAGCAGGAGCTGGCTCTGGAGAACGAGAAGCTGCGCCACGCAGTAAGCGAGCTGACCACCGGTGGAGAGATCATCGGCGAATCGCCCGAAATGGCCAAGGTGCTGGAGCTTGTGCACACGGTCGCGCTGACTGACACGACCGTGATGATTCGCGGGGAGAGCGGGACGGGCAAGGAGCTCGTTGCCAGGGCCATTCACAATGGGAGCTCGCGCCGTTACTTCCCGCTGGTCACGGTCAATTGCGGCGCAATGACCGAAACGCTGCTGGAGAGCGAGCTCTTCGGGCATGAGCGGGGAGCATTCACGGGCGCGCAATACCGGCGGAAGGGAAAGGTGGAGCTCGCCGACGGCGGCACGCTTTTCCTGGATGAGGTCGGGAACATTGACGTGAAGACACAAATGGATCTGTTGCGCGTCATCGAGACAAAACAGTTCACGCGGGTGGGAGGGACAGAGGTCGTGCGTTCGGACTTCCGGGTCATTTGTGCCACGAACAAGGATCTGGAGAGGGCGGTGAAGGAAGGGACCTTCCGTGAGGACCTCTACTACCGGTTGAACGTGTTTACGATCGAGCTGCCGCCGTTGCGCGGGCGCCGGGGAGACCTTGCGCGGCTTGCGCACTTCTTCCTCGAGAAATACGCCCGGCAGATGAACAAGAATGTCCGTGGTTTCACACCGGAAGCAATGCATGCGTTGCGCGGGTATGACTGGCCCGGCAATGTCCGTGAGCTCGAAAATGCCATCGAGAGAGCCATGGTGGTGGTTCAGGGGGACATGATCGAGCGCCATCATCTGCCGATGCAGAACGGGGCGCTCGTCACCGGCGATGGCAAGAAGCTCGAAGATATGGAACGCCGGCACATCGAGCAGATTCTCAAAGAGACGAGCTGGAACGTCAGCCGGAGCGCGGCAATCCTGGACATTGACCGCGTTACTCTGTACCACAAGATCGAAAAATACGGCTTGAAACGGGAGTCGTGAACGCCATCTATCTCCTCCCTTTGGGGAATGCGGAGCAGTCGGTCATTACGGATCTCGGTCCTCATCTGGAACGCAGGTTTCGCGCTACGGTGGCGGTCCATGAGAAGGCGGTGCCCATTGATCCCTTCTATGACCCACAGCGTGCGCAGTACAATTCCACAGGCATCATCGGACACCTTCTTGAGCGTTACCGGATTACTGACGCAGCTTCGTCCACAAAGGTGCTGGGTGTTGCCGGCCAGGATCTCTTCATTCCCATCCTGACCTACGTCTTCGGTGAGGCGCAACTCGGCGGGCTTGTCGGCGTGGTATCGTACTATCGGTTGCCGAACGAGCGTTACGGGCTCCCTGCCGACGGGAGGGTGTTTGCCGAGCGGCTTCTGAAAGAGGCCATGCACGAGCTTGGCCACACCTACGGCCTCATTCATTGCCGCGCTCTCGAATGCGCGATGCACATCTCGACGTACGTCGAGGACATCGACACAAAACCGGCGGAGTTTTGCCGGGAGTGTGAGCAGAAGCTGTTTCATCAGAGCTCATATTGACTTCCACGGAAGTCAATGGTACATTCAAGTGCTCTCCCATTTCTCATTCAGCTTCTACTTTCATATGTCCCGCCTCTCTGTACACACGCGGCTGTTCCTGTATATCGACGGCATATTGATCGTCCTTTGCGCGCTGCACATCCCATCGCTGATGGAACGGGCACAGGCTCCGTTTCAGTCGGTCGACCACGGGTCGGTCGTGCGCGTGTCGGAGATCCTGGACCCCGGTGCATGCCCCGGCCTGGCCCCGGGTGATCAGCTCCTCTCCTTCGATGGCCAACAGCTCACCACAGCCGACGCGCTGGAGTTCCTTGCCAACTTCCATTCCATTGGCGATTCGGTTCAAATCACCTATCGCCAGTCGGACGGGCCAGTGATTTCCGCCGGAGTGCGGACGATCCAGTTTTACCGGATCTCCTACCGGATTGTTATTCTGCTCGTCGCCCTTTTCACCTTGTCTCTTGGCATTTTCGTCCTCCTGGCGCGGCCCCGAGACCTCGCGGCGGCGTTTCTTCATGCATCCACCACTTCCCTTGCGGTTGTGTTGACCACCGCATTTGAAGGAGTGACGCCGCATAGCCTGACAGGCTTCGTGAGCAGCATGACGTTTTTTCTCTCATATCTCTCTGTCGCGACCACGTTTTATCTTTTCACCACCGTGTTTCCGAAGCGGCGGCCGGGATCGCTGGTGCGTCGTGGGGTGCTGGGCTACGTCCCCGCAACCATCCTGGCCGTGGGGCTGGGGCTGACATACTGGCGCGCCGTCACGGAACGGTCTCTTGAACGCTTTCTGGAATACAATCTCTGGTATGACGTTCTCCACATTTACGTGTTATTGCTCGTGGGCGCGGGGATCGTGAACTTCGTACGGGCCTACAGGACTGCATCCACCCATGAAGAGCGGCGGAAGCTGCAGTGGGTCCTCTGGGGTCTTTGCATCGGACCGACGCCGTTCCTCCTCCTGAACATCATCCCCGAACTCTTTCAGCCGACCGGACTGGTTCATGAGGAGTATACCCTGGTCTTTATGGCGTTCATTCCCGCGTCATTCGCGATCTCCGTCGCGCGCTATCACCTGTTCGACGTGGAGCAGGTGATCCAGCGAACCACCGCGTATGTGGTGGTCCTGGTCGTATTGCTCGGCATCTATGTTATCATCGTCACCCTGGTTGCCTCCGTCGTCGGGCAGATGGCTGCCGGTGCAGCAGGCGCCATCCTTGTCGCGCTGCTCTTTGAGCCCGTACGAACCAGGGTGCAGCGGGCCGTGGACAAGCGGTTCTTCAGGATTCGTTACAGTTTTCGCGAGGCTCAATCCCGTTTCATGGACGAGATCAAGACTTGCATGGATGATCGCGCGGTTGCCTTGCTCACTGTGCAGCAGGTCAGCACCTTTATCCCGGTGGAGCGTATAGGATTCTGCTATTACATGCTCCCGGAAGGGCGGCTCCGGCTCCTCGCTCAATCCGGCTTTGCTCTGGCGGACGGGGTGGCAATCACGTTGGCGCCTGAGTCCCCGCTTGCCTCTCAGCGCCTTGCGATTGCCCTCGATGAAGTCGTGGAGCCGGGCATTATGCACGAGACTGCCGATGCGTTGGCGTTTGCCAGGTGGGGTATTTCGCTTCTCCTCCCGATGCTCTCGGCTGGCTCGGCGGTCCAGGGACTGCTTGTCCTGGGGCGCAAGAAATCGGGTGCCCGGTTCACGCCGGATGACATGGGGTTGCTGGCGGTATTTGCCGGGGAGGCAGGGCTTGCGCTGAACCGGATCCGTCTGCAGAAGGAGCTCTTTGAAAAAGAGGCGGAGTCCCGGCGCCTGGAGGAGTTGAGCGAGCTGAAATCCGATTTCGTTTCCTATGTCTCCCATGAGCTCCGGACTCCTCTCACGTCCATCAAGATGTTTACCCAGCTGCTCCGTGCAGGGGATGCGAAGCCCGCTCGAAAGGCGGCGGAATATCTCCACATCATCGAGGGGGAGACCGACAGGCTTGGCCGGATGGTGAGCACCATTCTGGACGCCGCGCGGATCGACCAGGGGAGAAAGGAGTATCGGTTTGCGGAAGCGGACCTGGCAGAGATCGGGCAGAACGTCATGGAGTTGATGAAGTATCAGCTTGACATGCAACAATTCACGGTCCGGTTCCGCCGCCCGGTGCGCCCCGTGCGCATCAATGCGGATGCCGACGCGGTGGCGGACGCGATTATTAATCTTATAGGCAATTCCATAAAGTATTCGGCCGAAAAGAAATGGCTTGCCGTGAAAGTTTCCAGAATCCCGGGTCGGGCGGTGTGCAGCGTGGAAGACCATGGTGTTGGTATTTCTGCAGAAGCGATCCCGCACCTTTTTGACAAGTTTTATCGAGAACCGGGCCAGAGCAGCCGCGTGCAGGGAGTGGGGCTGGGTTTGTCTGTGGTCAAACATGTGATGGATGCACACGCGGGAAACATCGTGATGACCAGCATCCCTGGGCGAGGGACAAAATTTGTGCTCAATTTCCCTCTTTCCCAGGCCAAACCATCTGCCACCATCGGAGGAAACATCCAATGAAGACTATCCTGGTTGTCGATGATGATGCTTCGATCATCAAAGGGCTGCAGGATGTGCTCACCGCGGAGCACTACAGCGTCTTGACAGCGAACACGGGTGCCAAGGGCCTCCAGACGGCGACGCAGGAGAACGTGGATCTGGTAATTCTTGATCTGCGTCTTCCGGACAAGAACGGAGAAGACGTCTGCCGGGAGATCCGGCAGAGCGGCATCAACATTCCGATTCTCATGCTCTCCAGCAAGAAGCGGGAGACGGACAAAGTCGTGGGGCTTGAGCTGGGGGCGGACGATTATGTGACGAAGCCGTTCAGCATTCCGGAGCTTCTCGCACGGATCAAGGCGCTGCTCCGAAGGAAAGGAGAGATCTCGCGAGAGATCGAGGAGTGTACATTCGGTAATGTCCAGGTTGATTTCAAGAAGCAGGAGGCGGTGAAGAGCAGGAAGAACCTGAAGCTCAGCTCCAAGGAGTTCGATATTCTGAAATACTTCGTGGAGCACGCGGGGGATGTCGTCACGCGCGACATGTTGCTCGACAAGATCTGGGGGTACGAAACCTACCCGGTGACCCGCACAGTCGACAATTATATTCTTTCGCTCCGGAAGAAGATCGAAGATGACCCCGCGCATCCGAAGCATCTTCTCACCGTGCACACGGCGGGCTACAAGTTTGTGTTGAAGTGACCGTCGGGCCTGAGTGCGGCAGCCTATGCCACCCTCCTGTCCTTATCCCGCCATGAACCACCGCTCTCCTGTGACGTACCTTCTGCCACCGGCGCACGTGACAGCACCCTCACCTGCGCGTGGTGCTTTTGAAAGACTGAGAGCTTGAAATAGATTCCGGTGAAGAGAAGGACTTTGAGCACGAACTGCGGAATCGATTCCTGAATCCGTTGCAGCTTGATGAGCCGCGCCCACCGGCGGATAATCCACCGCCAGGAAAAGAACACCTGGTTCACATGCCGGTATGCATCATGTACCTGCCCCTCCGTAAGGTGAGGGTGCCGGAACACCAGATGATCGCCTTCATAATGCGCCAGGTTTGTGTCTGTCAATCGTCCCTCGGCCGCGACCCGCCGATACCAGGGGGTGCCGTACAAAGGTATGGCGATCGAAGGAAGAATCACCGCGACACCCACGTCGTCCAACTTCTCGCACAACGTGTCATAGTACTCCGGGGTATCCTCATCCAACGCGAACATATAGCCGGCGAACGTCAGTATGCCGCGCCTGTGAAGCTCGTTGAATGCTTCCTTGAACTCCTCGACCCTGTTCTGGGTTTTGCGCACTCCTTGCAGGCTCTTCTCATTCAGAGATTCGAGCCCGATGAATGCCATCCTGGCTCGTGCCTTCGAAAGTAGCTCAACGAATTCCTTGTCGCGCAGGCACTCGATGCTGAATTGTGTGCCGATCGCCCAGAAGCCGAGCTTTGCGACCTCGCGAAGGACGGCTTTGGCGTGCGCCATGTCTCCGCCGAAGTTGTTATCCAGAATCATCGCCAGTTTACGCTTGTGCCAGGGAAGACGGGCGGTGTCTTTAAGATCGCGGACAATGTCCTCCACGGGACGTGTCCTGTATGGCAAGCGCCGGATGTTCAACTGGCAGTAGGTGCACGGATGGGGACATCCCCGGGAGGTCTCGGTCACGACCGGAACTTCGTACGTATCCTCCACAAGGTCATAACGGGGAGGGGGTATCTCCTTGAGGGAGGGAACTGCGTCAGCAACGTAACGTGGTTGCAGAGTTCCAGCAACCATGTCCCGAACCATTTTGGGCCAGATGCCCTGGGCCTCACCGACCAGGATCGAATCAAAATGTGGGGCTGCTTCATCGGGAAATGTTGAGGCGTACTTCCCGCCTCCAACCACAACCTTGCCGAGGGCCTTGAATCGAGAGGCGACCTCATACGCATGGGGCGCGAGGTAGTCCATAAAACTGATCGCGATGTAGCTGGCGTCCGTCCTGTAGTCGATGGGGCGCACCATTTCATGAAGAACCTCCACGTCAACGATATCCGGAGTCATCCCGGCCAGCAGGATGCCAGGAAGGGGAGGCGCAGGACTCTGGGCATACCACGGATTCTCCTCGCCGAGATTTTGAAAGAGGACGATAATCAAGAGCTTGGGCTTTTTCATGATGAGTATTCCTTCGTCAGTGACTATGAGGCCAGTGCCATCTGTTCCTGGGACCCTTCGATTTCCCCGGTTGCGAATACTTCCCACACCTCTTTCACGGCCGTAAGCAACGTGTCAATATCGGCGCGCGTGTGAACGGCCGTTAAGCTGATTCTGAACCGCTGTTGCGAGACCGGGACGGCCGGATATTCAATCGAATTCACGAAGATCCCTCTGCGGTGAAACTCCTGTCCGGCATGACGGATGTTCATCCCCACGGGCACGCGAAGGGCGATGATCGGAGAGTCCCCGGGGACATCGAACCCGAGCGAGCGGAATCCTTGAACGGCGTATCGGATATTTCCCCTCAGATTCTCAAGCAGAACCGGTTCCCCCTCCATGACGTCCAGCCCTGCGTGGACGGCAGCAATGACCATGGGTGGAAGCGATGCGGAGAACATATATGAGCGAGCGAAGTAGCGGAGGTAGTCGATAACGGGCCTGCTTGCCGCGATGAACCCGCCGGTGACTGCCAGCGTCTTGCTGAACGTGCCCACCGTTATGTCGATGCCTCCCTCAACTCCGAAATGCTCGGCGGTGCCGCGCCCGGTTCTGCCCATCACGCCTGTCCCATGGGCATCATCCAGGAGGAGGACTGCTCCGTGCGCTTTGCAGAGCGATACGATCGCATCCAGGGGTGCAAGATCGCCGTCCATGGAATAGACCCCTTCCACTCCGACGAACACGTCGTGGGCCCCTGGGGCGTGTTGGGCCAGGAGCGAGCTCAGCTTCTCGGCGTCGTTGTGAGGGAATCGGAAGGATGGCACTCCGGCCATCTTCAGCCCGTCGCAAAAGGAAGCATGACTGTAGGCGTCATACAGCACGACGTCTTTGCGATTCACCAGTCCCGTAACCGCCCCCACGTTGGCCCCGTATCCGCTCGAAAAGAGAAGAGCATCTTCGGCTCCCTTCAGGGCGGCCAGCCGCTCCTCCAGCGACCGGTGGAGCGGGGTGTACCCGTTCAGCAAAGGAGGGCCGCCGAGGCCGGTGCCGTACTGCCGAATGACCTCTTCCACCTTCTCGCGGACATGAGGGTGGTGCGCCAGCCCGAGATAGTTGTTCGAGCCGAACATGAGCATTGACTGCCGTGTCCCATCATGCGGGTTCAGGACCTCTACTTGCCGATCCGCCGCCGTTGCGATCTGGCGGAGCGTCAGTGTTTCCCGGTCGGTCGCAATGCTCTTCAGGAAGTCTTGAAAGAATTCCATGCGCTCATGAAGTCCGAGTTCGCGGCCATGGACCAAAATATGGCGAAGGTCGAAATTCTCGCCGCCGGCATAACTATCAGTGTTCGCCATGATAACCATTCCCTTTCTGGAGTTCTCTGTCAATGATTAGTAGTTCCTGAATGTACTCCCCGATATTGTCGTGTGCGGTAAATGCCGAATTTCGGATTCTTGCCGTGTCGATCAGGATGGTTCTGCCATAGACCTCAAGACTGACTTCCGCCCGGGGGATGACGGTTCCGAACCTGACCGGGTGCCAGTCTGCTGACGCTGCACGGTCGAGCAGCTCCTTTTCGTGCTCCGGGGTTACCGTGAAGAGAAGCTCGAATTCTCCATGTTGTCCGGCCAGAAGAAGCCAGGCAGGAATTTCCGCCTGTGCAGCGAGCTCTTTGGCGTGTGCATCCAGCGCCGCTCTCCAGCTGCAGCCCAGCCGGAAACCGACTTTGTTCACACGCATGAGCTGGTCCAGAGTTGCAAGCGTTCCATCGCTTGTATCCATGCAGGCACCGGCGAGTCCCCGGATGATCTGTCCTTCGCGAACGCGCGCGTGAGGTGCGAATGGATAGCGGGCCCCGGGAGTGACGAAGCGGCTCAATGCATACGCATTGCCCGTTCCCAGGGGCCCGCTGCTGTAAAGCAGATCACCCGGGCGGGCACCCACCCGGGAAAGAAACCTGTTCCCTTCGACAGTCCCAACGGCGCATCCCGTCAGCTCCAGGGTGCTTCCGGAGTTGGTGTCTCCGCCAAGGACATAGGATCCGCACGCGCAGCACGCTTCGTCGATGCCGCGTTGGATTTCCCGAAGGAACTCTTCCGGCAATGCCGGCGGGAATGTTTCGGCAACGAGCAGTCCGGCCGGGGCTGCCCCGACGGCGGCGAGATCGCTGAAGTTCACTGTTGCCGTCATCCACCCGATCATGTAGGGGTCATCATACAATCCGCTGGCAATTTCCTCCACGATCGAGTCGGTCGTGATGGCGAGGGCCATGTCCGTGTTGCCGAGTCGAAGAATTTCTGCATCGCTTTCGTTCAACCGATTCACCTGGCAGGGAGACCTGCGGAAGGCCCGGGTCAAACGATCGATCATCTGGTTCTCCAAAATTGCGCTGTTCATGGGCACACCTTAAGGGCGTTGTGCAGGACTGTGAACCGCACCGAGCGGGTGCAGATAATCTCTCCGTCGAACTCGACGTTCATCGGGCGTGCAGTCCAAACGGACAGGGAGCTGCTCGACCACGAGCGGGTCTTTCGCAGCCCGCGGAACCGCCCTGTTGAGAGAGCGAGAAGGACGTGGATCAACTCGAGGCCGCTCATTTCGTGGCAAAGGTGAACGCCGAGTAGTCCGTTGTCCATCCGGCCGGGGAGATCATACCGCAGATTCCCGGAAAAATGATTGTTCTTGACCACGCCAAGATTGCTCAAACGGACTTGAATGGCGCCTGTCTCGGAGCTGGCAATGATTGCCGTAACGTTTCTATGCCTGGCGATGGTTTTCACGGCTGCGTAGAGGATTGCAGCGGGGGTAGAATAGCGTTTGAGATCCTGCAGCAGCCGGTCGGGTTCGTTGAACTCCCTGTTTGCGTCGGCAGTGGCGCCAATGCTTGCGTTACTCATGAAATAGTAATGCACTTCAGCACCACGGAGATTCGTGGCCAACACGCCAACGTCTCGCAGTCGGGCATGGGTGAAGTCCAGCTTGCAGGGGCAGTCTTCCAAAGTAGCGGTCGCCGGTTTATGGAAATCATTGCTCGACCCGAGTCCTATCGCACCAAAGGTAACCCGGTCAACTGCGTCTCTCACCTGCTCGTCCATCAGCATTGTCAGCACGGCGTTGACGGTGCCATCGCCGCCGGCGGCTACGATTTTTGTCTCTCCGTGCTCTAACGCGTTGAGCAGCACCTGAAGCCGGTCCATTTGTCCTCCCAGCACGTGGACTTGAATCTCGTTTTCAGCAGCAAGATGTGGTGCGACTCGCTTCCATCGGTCCAAGGCTCTTCCGCCTCCTGCGGTCGGGTTTAGGAATATGAGCATGACTTCTCCCTAGATTTGGCTTTTTTCCGGGCGGATCTTCATCGTCACAACGAAAGCAGCATAGAAAAACAGGACAGCCGGGGTCCACTCTGGTTGCTGCATGACGGCAATTGCCGAAAGAAGCAAAATGTAACTGTGTACAACTGGAGCGATTGCCCGATGTGCCTCGTTGTCAGCTTTGACGCGGTGCAGCCTGATCTGTCCCATGCATGCCGCGCTGACGCCGGAGAGTGCAAAAGCGGCGGCCGGGAATTTCGCCCATGCAGTGGCATGCACCAGGTCGGAACTCAAAGCAGCCATGGTCGAACCGCAGGCCGCCAACGCGAACAGGTCACAGAGGAGAGCTGACCGATATCTTCCAAAGACAACCGGAAACGTATTGTATCCGGTAGCCCTGTCTGCATCAATGTCTTTGAAGTATCCCGACAGAACGAAATTCGCGTAGCCAAAGAATACCGCTGAAAGCATCCACACCATTCCCGGGGTTACAGGTGTCGGGCCGGTAAGCATTGCCATGATGCAGAGCGTTGCCACAATCCCTGCGTTGTAGGACGGTCCACCCCACCATTGCCGCTTGAAGGGGGTATACGTGGCAAGCCCCAGGCCGGCAAGGATGCCCAATATATAGTTGAGCGGATTGGCGGAACCGAAGGCCCAAACGCACAGGGCAAGGCCGGGGATGGTGACGCCCATGACCTGAACCTTGGTGATTAATCCGTGCGTGAGCGGCCTATAGGGAGATGAGATCCGGTCTGTGTCCGTCTGAAAGCAATCGGTCAACGCCTGTCCGAAGCCGTATGACAGGAAAGAAGCGGCTACCACAAGGAGCTCGTGGATCAGGTTCGTCGTCTGGACGTGGGAAAGACCTGCGATTCCAGTGATTCCGGAGACGAACATCAGGTATGGCCTCATGGTTGTCACATACGCGAGGATGAACTGGCTGCTGAAAATGCGTAGGACCGAGGGGGTTTCCACTTCAGCGGTAAGGAGTTGATTATTCATGATTCCGATTCCTCCTGTTTCTGTATCAAGCATACGAAATCGGAGGCGTTCCGCTGTCACAAAATTGTCAAGGTGGTGTAAAAACCCTTGCCGTACAGGCATGCTTTTTTGTGACATGAGCATGACAATTCTGTGACAATTCCGGCATGCGACGAGTCTATATTGGAACTGCACCGAGGAACAGATCTCCTCAAATTCTATCAGGGACAGTTTTTGATGATCTCCTGGCGCGGAGTGACAACGGCTCACCTCCTGATGGCAAGCTACCTCTTCCTCCCGCCGGTGTTCGCGCAGGTGTTGCAGCCTTCCGGGTCAGGTGACGCGGGCGCGGCCAAGGATGACCCGACGATCATCGAATTTTTCCCTATCCTCAGCTATGATACCGACGCCGGATTTGGCTATGGCGGGAAGGTGGTCTTCAGAAATCAGCTAGGAGTGCGGGAATCGTTCGATGTGACGCTCTTCAACAGTACAAAAGGGGAACGGTGGTATCGATTCGCCTTCTCTCTTCCTGATGCGGAGCTTCGGCAGAGAAACGCCTTTCCGGTTGCGGTCGATTTCTTCGTGGACTATGACAAGTGGATCAGCAATAGCTTCTTCGGTGTCGGGATGGGGTCATCCTTTGACCAGAGAGAATTCTATACGAAAGAGCCGTTGGAATTGAATCTCGCACTGAGCCGGGGGTTCTCCTCCACAGTGGTTGGCACTGTGGGGGCACGGTTCAAAGCTGTGCGCAACTATGGATTCTCCAATGAGAGCAGCCTGAAGAGCCTTCCCCCGGAACTTAACGCCGGCCGGGCGGAGTTTGCGTCGATGTTCCTTCAGTTGCGTTACGACACGCGAAACAGCTTCATCAATCCCGCTTCGGGATTGGTGTTCCAGGTGGAATATGAGCGTGCTCCAGTGTCGGCAGCCTGGAATGTGTCGTTCAATCGCTACACGGCACTGGCTCAATATTACTATCCGCTATTCCCCTCGGGCACGATCGTCGCTCTCAGGTATATGACGTCCGTCGTGGCCGGGGACGCGCTTCCGGTACAGACACTCCTGTCTGTGGGAGGTAACAGCACCGTGCGTGGTTCCCCGCAGGACCGCTACCTCGACATGGTTGCCGCTGTGGCCAATGCAGAGCTGCGCTTCCCTGTGTACAGGCGGTTGGCCGGGATTGCGGCCCTTGATGCGGGGAGAGTCTTTCATTCGATGTCACAATACAGCTTGAGCCATTGGGCGGTGAATCCGACCGCGGGCCTCAGGCTATGCATGGAAACATTTGTCGTGCGGCTGGATGTGGGGTGGGGGAAGGAGACGATGGGATTCTACCTGAACTTTGGACAAATATTCTAAAGGAGGCACTATGAAACGGTTACTGATTGTCGTACTGGCTTGCTCCTTTCTGGCTTCATTCTCGCTCTACAGTCAGACGGATACGGTGACGATACTCCATGTGAATGATACGCACAGCAACCTTGCGCCGATAGGCCCGCGGAACGCCTCGCTCGAAGGCTCACTGGGCGGGATCGGGCGGGTCGTGACTCTGATCGGCATGGAGAGAATGGCGGACCCGAAAGCGTTGCTGCTGCACGCAGGGGACCTGTCGATCGGTGACCTGTTCTACAACAGATACTTTGGCGTGGCCGAGTTGCAGATCCTGGCTTCCATCGGCTGTGATGCGATGACTCTGGGCAATCACGAATTCGACCTCACCCCATCAACGCTGCTCACGGCACTGGACAGCGGCTTCGTGGCGGGAGGATTTCCGGTGCTGTCCGCGAATATCTATCTTGAAGACCCGGCCGTTCAGCCGTTGAAGAAATACATCGTTCCCTACACCACCAAACAGGTCGGCAACGTCAAGGTGGGGATCTTTGGCCTCACAACTCCGGCCACGAACCTGATCTCCCAGCCCGCGCCCGCCGTGCTTGACACGAATTTCGTTCAAACTGCCGCAGCAATGGTTGAAACGCTGATGACAAATGGCTGCACGGTGGTCGTCTGCCTTTCCCACCTTGGGTTGGCGGACGATCGACTCGTCGCACAGCATGTCCCCGGCATACACGTCATCATCGGGGGGCATGACCACTTCGCGCTTGAGCATGCTCAGCCTGTCCAGAATCCTTCCGGCGACACCACCTGGATCGTGCAGGCAAACGCTTTCTACCTTGATCTTGGCAAAGTGCGCGTAACGGTGAATGGCGGGAAGGTCCAACTGCTGGACTACACGCTCATGCCAATAACCAGCACAATTCCAGAGGAGCCAAATACCGCGGCGGCTGTGAGCGGCATGATCGCGGACATCGAGTCGGTCTACGGCCCGGTGTATTCGGCAAAGATTGCTGACGTGAATTCCTACTTTGAGGAGGTTGCAGATTCATTGATGTATCCGGGCAAGCATGACACCCCGATCGGCAACCTCGTTACCGATGCCTTCCGTGCCGTCACCGGGACTCAGATTGCCATGGAGGTCGGTGGGTCAACGGCAGAACCCCTGTACCCCGGCCCCATCGTAGCGGCGGATGCTTTCCGGGTCGTCGGGTATGGGTTCAACACGGAGAATGGACTTGGATACCGCCTTGTTACCTTTGAACTGACAGGCGGGGCGCTCTGGGCAGGGCTGGAATTTGGACTCTCGGACATAGAACAGGACGATGAGTTCCTTGTGCAGGTCTCCGGGATGAAGTATTCCTATGATCCCGAACAGGCAGCTTTTGCCAGGGTCACCCATATGGAAGTTGCAGGAGTGCCGTTGGATCCCCAGGCAACATTTACCGTCACCGCGAATGAATTTGTCCCCATGTTCCTGAACATGTTAGGGATACCCTATTCGAACGCCCACATTTGTGGTGACACGACGGAATTCAGTGCGCTCGCGGGGTATATCCAGCAAATGGGTACGCTGATACCGAAAGTGGAGGGACGCGTATTCACATACACCGCCGTTGGGATGATTTCGCCAGGTCAAGGCGGTCTGATACCCAGGATCTATGAATTGGCCCAGAACTACCCAAACCCTTTTAACCCAACAACACGTGTCAGGTTTCAGGTGCCAGGTGACAGTGATGTGCGGCTCAGTGTGTATGACCTGCTGGGCAGAGAAGTGACCGTGTTGGTGAATGAGAGAAAAGCGGCGGGGACGTATGAGGTCCGATTTGATGCTAACGGGTTGGCCAGCGGGGTCTACCTCTACCGTTTGACAGCGGGATCGTTTTCCGCGGTGAAGAGGATGGTGCTGCTAAAATAATGCCATTGAATGCACAAGAGATACAAGAATAAGGGTGAGAGGGCAAAACCAGTGTGAACTTTGTAGCTCCTCTCTGTTCTTCTTGCCGAAAGCCTACTTCCGTCCAGGCTTTGTCGTATCAACCTGCATCGTCCCGAGCGTGCCGGCGGGGAACCGGTAGCCGATCTGCTGGCCGCCGATCTGGACAATGAGAGAATCGGGAGCTACCTGGTGGGCCAGGGCAGAACGCAACTGCGTCGAGTCAAAGGGAGATTCGGGGTAGAGCGTCAGCCGTGTCTCTCCCGCTGCCTGCCGGACGAGGGTTTGAATTGTCTGGCGGTTGTGGAGTTGCTGTCTCTGAAGATCCGAGGGGAGCCGCGATGCAGAGCGTTGCTCCACGGTGACGCGCAGTGAAGCAATCGCTGCGGGCAGGCGTGCGCTTGCGCCATGGACTCCGTCGGTCATCAGGGTCTTTGCCGCTCTGTCCTCGCCGGTCTCCTTCCCGTCAAACGCCTGCGTGATCAGTGTGCCCCTGGCCCAGAATTCCTGCTGGCCTTGCGGTGTAACCATCGCAGATCGGGGAATGTCTGCCCGTCCCTTGTCCTTGCCTGACGCTGCCGGCGATTCTTCGAGACGGTCCATGGGTGCCTGAGCATAGCCAAGTTTCTCGTTCTTCCCCTTTGCCATGTTTTCCTCTGGTTGATGTTCTTGTCCGGCGTCGCGTTGCTTGGGCATGGACTCAGATGAGCGGGAGGCGGTTTGAGCAGGTCGAGCCTGCTCGTTTGGTACCTGCGGGGTCGCTTGATCGGCCTTTTCTTCTTTTAGCGGACGTTCCAGGGCGGCGACATCATTGTATGTGACGAACCATTGCCTGTAGACACCGATGCCGATGAGGATCAGAAAGACTGCCGCAACGCTCAAGACATACGGCCAGGCGATCCGGCGGGTGGAAGGCATGCCCACAAGCATGCCAAGACGTTCCTTGAGTTGATCGCGGCCGGCACGCTTGATGCCGGCGGCGATGGTTCTCTCTGCATGAACTGCCTGCCTGCAGCTCTCGCAGCTTTGCACATGTTCATCACATCGTGCAAGTGTTGCCCGATCGAGCCGTCGCAGAATGTAATCTGAGAGGGCGTCTGGATCCTCGGCAAAATGTTGTACGGACGTATCCATGGGCTTCAACTGAATCGTTCCAGCAAGAGCGCCTGCAAGGCTTTCTTGCATTGGTATTTTTTCGATTTTGCGGTCTCGGCATTCGCGAAGCCGAGACGCGCTGCTATTGCATCCATGGAAAGCTCCTCCCAATAGAACAACAGGAGCAGCTTCCGGCACGGCTCCCCGAGTCTTTCCAGGGCCTCTTTGACGATACGGGATTCTTCCCCTGCGATCATCTCCTCAAGGGCAGAGGGGGCACCGTCCGGGCTTTCTTCATGGCTTTGATTTTCCTTGACCTCACGCCGCTTGCTATAGAGGCGGCGCATCCACATATTTTTGACTGTCGCGTAGACAAAGGTGTCAAGTTTTGCCGTATATTGAAACCGGCCGCTCCGCACCCGTTCCCACAGAACGACGAGGGCTTCCTGGAGCATGTCCTCCGCGTCGTCCTGGGTGCCGTTGTTCCTGAGCACGAACGCCGTCACCGGCTTCCGGTTCGAACGGTAAAGCATCACCAATGCCACTTCGTCGCCCTGGCGCAGCAGGTCCAGGATCCTGGCGTCCGTGTTCAAAAATGGGAGCGGTGTTCCCATTTACCTTTCATTGGTTAATGATATGAACAGTCAGAAAGTAAACGTAGGAAGGTAGCAAGTTTTGAAGGGTAATTCAATCAATCATGCATAACTGCCGGAGACACCCATGAAACGGTCCTCACTAGTCTGCAGCGCGATCCTCCTCTGCCTCGGGTTCCTCGACGGCCCGGCCTTCTCCCAGGCGCGTGGAAACGTCGCCACCGGAGACCGCACCTCGGTCGACCTTACGATCTACAACCAGAACATTTCTCTCATCCGGGAGGAACGGACGATCACGATCCCCAAGGGGACCGGCCATGTGGTCATTCCCGACATTCCTGCAACCATCGATGGGACCTCACTCCATTTTGTGAGCATCACCGATCCATCCGCCGTGCGTGTGCTGGAACAAAATTATCAATTCGACCTGGTGCATCAGGCAAAGCTGCTGGAGAAGTACCTTGGCAAAGAGGTGGAGTTCATCAGGGTTGACCCGGACTCGAAAAAAGAATACTCTGTGTCCGGAAAACTGCTTGCGACGGGCTACCAACCTCAACCGCAGTATGGGGGGGCACCTTCCAATTACATGGCAATCGGAGGGATGATTGCCGAGATCAACGGCAAAATAGAGCTGAACCCGGCGGGTCGCCTGGTGCTTCCGAGCCTTCCGGAAGGGCTGATCCTCAAGCCCCAGCTCGACTGGCTGGTCAGCAATTCCCGGGAAGGCACGCATAAGACGGAGATCAGTTACCTCGCCGGCCAGCTCTCCTGGACATGCAATTACGTTGCGTTGCTGAACAAAGACGATTCGCGGCTGGACCTGACAGGATGGGTCACGCTCAACAATTATTCGGGCACATCGTTCAAGAACGCCGGCCTCAAGCTGGTGGCAGGCGATGTGAATCTCGTGAAGCAGGAATTTGGCCAGGTTCTCCGGATGTCCAAGAGTGTGATGGCCGCGGACGAGGCTGCTCCGCAGTTCAAACAGACCGAGCTCTTTGAGTACAAGCTTTACACGCTCCAGCGGCGCACCGATTTGAACAACGAAGAAACCAAGCAAATGGAGCTGGCCTCGGGCAAGAACGTCCCGTCGGTGAAAGTCTTCATTTATGACGGGATGGCTGATCAGTGGAGAATGTACCGCAACAACTATTCCTACCGGTCGCAGTCGAGTTTCGGGCAAGAGGCCAATACAAAAGTGGGGGTGTACGTCACGTTCAAGAACGAAGAGCGATCCGGCCTTGGAATCCCGCTGCCGAAAGGGAAGGTCCGCGTTTACAAGCGGGACGATGACGGCAAGGAACAGTTCATCGGAGAGGATGAAATTGATCATACCCCGAAAGACGAAGAACTCAAGCTCTACCTGGGCAATGCATTTGATATCGTGGGTGAACGGGCCCAGAAAGACTTCAAAGTGGTTTCTTCGGGACATGTCGTCGAAGAGACGATTGAAGTGAAAGTGCGGAACCACAAGGCGACCGCCGCAGAAGTGCAGGTGTACGAACACCCCTGGCGTTGGAGCCAGTGGGAGGTCGTTCGGAGCAATGTGGAATGGAAAAAAGTGGATCAATCTACATTGAGATTCCCTGTGAAGATCGCGAAGGACGGCGAGGCTGTGGTCAACTACACGGTCCGGTATACGTGGTGACATCGAGTCCACAAAAGGTGGAGTGGCCTGTCTCCAGGTGCCCTCCAGGCGTATGGCGCAAGATCCTGATTGCGGCTTCTGCTGCAGCAGCCCGGCGGGAGGAAGTGTCGGCGAGCGTCCAGCGCGAGACGTGAAGACGATGGACAACCGTGGGCGTTAGCGGGGAAGAAACAGCAACCTACCGGTAGAGGAAGTAGATCACCAGCACCGTCACCACAATGAACACCACTCCCGCGGCGATGAGCCAGAAGTTGGATTCCTTGCGGCCGGATCCCTCGGCGGCAGCTTCGGAAGCAGCCACCGGGTTTAGGTTCTGCTGTTTTAGATCCAATAGCTTGTGGATCTGCTTTTCGAAATCGCGCGCCGTGTCGTTGTTGGGATCAATGATGTACACACGCTGGATCTCCGTGAGAGCGTGCGAGAACTGCCCCTTCTGGACGTAATCATGCGCGTGCTGGAAGTACTGGTTCTTCAACCACGAGAGCGCAGCGGACCGTTCTTCGGTGGATGCCTGTTCCAGGCGTCGCGTGGGGGAAGCCATATCAGAAGGGCGCGTGTTCGGCTGTTGAATTGCCCTCTCAACGATGCCGGGGATCGACTCGAGAATATCCATCCGTTGCTCTTCTGTAATGAAACCGCCCTCAGTCAGCTCAAGGAGTTGCTCCACCTGGCGCTCAAACGCAAGAACGTAGATGTTCTCCGGCTGGACGGATTTCACCGACCTGACGTGCCGGAGGGCCGCCGCGTATTCACCGCGGCCTGCGAGTGCCGATGCGTCCTGAAGCTGAACGGCAAGGGAGGATTGAGGCTCCCGGTCAGATATCTGTGTTTCGGGCATGACCCTAAATATACAATTCATCGTGACAATTGCAACGGCATCGCCGCGGATCACCGGCTTCCTCGCAGAACGACCTCATATTTCTGCCCTGTCTCAGAAATCCTGACCAGGACGGTTCGCTTTCCTGGGTCGTATGTCCAGCCGGTACCGGACGGGGGGGAGGTCTTGGCCTTCTGGCGGGCAAGCGGTTTTCCGTTCAGTGTTGCAGATGAAGGTCGACCGCCATATCCAACAAAGCGCAGCAGGACCGAGCGCGCGGGCGGAGTGTACGAACCGTCACTTGCCGACGCGAAAAATGTGACATCCGACACGCCGACAGATTGGGTGAATGTCCTTTTGAGGTATCCCCCCTTCAAATACTCAAATGTATGGCCATCATCCTCATAATAGACCGTACTGTCCGTCCTGCCTTCTTCTGCACAGTAGATGGAGAGTGTCAACGGGTCGATGGGGGCTTGCGACGAAAACTGGAGGGGTTGCTGGGAAGGGATGATGGCGCCTGAACGGACAAAAAACGGGATCCGGTCCACAGGGGCTGCGACATTGACCCAGCTTCCTCCCGCCGCGGTGGAGTCCGTCCAGTAGTTGTACCAGAGGCCGGGAGGAAGAGACACATCTCGGCGGGTCATCCCTTCCTGAAGGACCGGAGCCACAAGGACATCGTCGCCAAACATGAATTCGTCGTCCGTCCCGCCATACTCTTCCCGCTCAGGGTACTGAAAGATCAGAGGACGCATTGCGGGCATGCCGGTCTGTGCGGCATTGTACATCACATTGTAAACGAGCGGCAGCAGGCGATACCGGAGCGTGATCGTAGCGCGGTTGATCGCTGTGAAGCGTTCACCGAATTCCCAGGGCTCTTTGTTCTTTTCGTTGATGACGGAGTGGGCACGCATCAGGGGGGTGAAGACGCCGAGCTGGAGCCACCGCGCGAAGAGTTCGCCGGATGGGTAACCGATGAAGCCGCCGATGTCCGAGCCCACGAACGGTTGTCCGGAGATGCTGAAATTCAGGCACATGTTGAGCGCAAGGTGCAAATGTTCCCATGAGGCAACGTTGTCTCCTGTCCACGCTGCGGAGTAGCGGGCCCCGCCGGCGTACGAAGCGCGGGTGAGCACGAAAGGGCGTTCCGCGGGAAGCAGCTTGCGGACTCCCTCGTACGTTGCTCTGGTCATCTGCAGCCCGTAAATATTGTGAGCTTCCGCGTGCGTGATGATGCGGCCGTCGTTGTTGTGCAGGACGTTCAGATCAATGGTCTTGGTGGGGACGTCGAAGACCGACGGTTCGTTCATGTCATTCCACCATCCACGGACGCCGGCGGCAACGAGTCCGGAGAACTGCTCACCCCACCATGCCCTGGCGTTGCCGTTGGTGAAATCCGGAAAGGCGCACACGCCGGGCCAGACTTTTCCTGTATACACTGTGCCGTCGGGATACTTTACGAAGTCTCCTCCGGAGAGTCCGGAACGGTACGCAGAGTAGGCTGAATCCGTTTTGATGCCCGGGTCCACGATCACGGCGATCTTGAATCCTTCGTTGCCGAGGTCGGAGATCATCCGTGCTGGGTCCGGGAAATTCTTCTTGCTCCAGGTAAAGATCCGATATCCCTCCATGTAATCGATGTCAAGATAGATCACATCGCACGGTATATTCCTGGATCTGAATCCTTCCGCAATTTCTTTCATTCGTTGCTCGGGCGCATAGCTCCAGCGTGACTGCTGGTAGCCGAGAGACCAACGCGGCGGAAGGGGCATCTTGCCGACGAGGTCCGTGAATCGTGCCAGGACATCCTTTGGCCCGGGGCCGGCGAAGAAATAGTAGTTCAGTTCTCCCGCTTCAGCCCCGAAGGAGTACTGATCTCTGGACCCTTTGCCCATGTCGAACGACGAGCGGAATGGGTTGTCGAAGAAAATTCCGTAGGCCCGGCCGTGCCGGATACCGTAGAAAAACGGAATCGATTCATAAAGCGGGTCGGTGTCTGCGGTATAGGCAGGGATGTCGGAATTCCACATCGTCATGTGGTGGCCGCCCCGTTCGAGCAGGCCCGCCTTTTCGCCGAAGCCGTAGTAGCGCTCTCCCCGGGGCATGGTTTTCCAGACCCGCACCTCAGAGCCGCACCAGGAAATTCCCTTCAGCGAGTCATCTTCATTGACGACGTTGCCGTCCTGATCCAGGAAACGCAGACGGAGGGGTTTTTTCCGGAGGACGCATGTGACCCGTTTTGTCGATAAGCGGATTTCGGAAGCCGTTTCGCGGACATCCGTTGGCACTGCGGGCAGCTGCGTTTGCATAACTGCCCAGGAGAAATCCCTGGACAACCCGCCGCCGGGTGCAAAACGGATGCGGACGACATCATCGGCAAGGACCTCGGCCTGAAGGACGCCGTGCCCGGCCCGAACCATGACCTTCTGAGGACCTTTCTCGACTACAGAGTCCACCGGCCCGACGGTGGACCACTGCGCAATGAGGGAAGAAGAGACAAGAAGGGTTACGCAGCCTGCCGTGAGTAGACGCATCGGAGCACCATGCAGACGTGCTACAGTGTTGCCTCCGTCTGTCTGTCAAAGACGTGGATCTTGGAAATGTCGAGCATCAGGCTGAACGGCTTCCCGACCTCGGGAGGGACCTCTGTTGCCAGGCGCGCGACATACTGGTTGCCGCTGCCCGTGGAGAAGTAAATGAAGATCTCGTTGCCCACCGGTTCCACCACTTCCACCTGAGCCTGGAACGGAGAGGTGGCTTCGACACCCACCGGCTTGTGTGCAAAAATGTGCTCCGGCCGGATCCCGAGCGTGATCGGCCGGTCGACGATCGGCTTCAGGCGTGTCTCGAACGATGGAGGAATCGCGATCGAGAGAGATGTCCCCTCCTGGTGGAATGTGAATTTTCCGTTCGCGGTGATGGTGCCATTCAGGAAGTTCATCGTGGGGCTGCCAATGAAGCCGGCGACGAATCGATTCACCGGGTGATGGTAGATATTCAGCGGCGTATCAACCTGTTGGACCAGCCCGTCGCGCAGGACCACGATCCTGTCTCCCATGGACATCGCCTCGATCTGGTCGTGCGTGACATAGATCATCGTGGTTTGAAGGCGGTGGTGGAGGCGCGAAATCTCGGTGCGCATTTGCACGCGGAGGTTCGCATCCAGATTGCTGAGTGGCTCATCGAAGAGGAAGACTTTCGGCTGGCGTACGATGGCACGGCCGAGAGCGACGCGCTGTCGCTGCCCGCCGGAGAGCGCCTTCGGTTTCCGGTCGAGGTAGGAATCAATGCCGAGGATCTTCGCGGCGTGCTGGACACGCTCGTCGATCTCCTGTTTTGGGTACTTCCGGAGTTTCAGGCCGAAGGCGAGGTTCTCGTAAACACTCATGTGTGGATACAGGGCGTAGTTCTGGAACACCATTGCGATGTCACGGTCCTTTGGCGCGATATCATTGACGACCCGGCCGTCGATACTGATGGTACCCTGGGAGATTTCCTCCAGTCCGGCGATCATGCGCAGGACCGTGGATTTGCCGCAGCCGGACGGGCCGACGAGGACGACGAATTCCTTGTCCTTGATAGAGACGTTGACATCGCGGACCGCCGTGACTTTGTTGTCATAGATTTTCGAGACATTTTCAAGTTTGACGTCAGCCATTTGGATCCTGGATGAGAAATGGAGGTTAGGAGATCGAAATGAAATCGTAAACTGAAATATATCAACCCATGGCACAAAACACAACACCCAATACTGTTTCGCTCGAGAAGTCCGGGGCAGCCCCGGCTCCCAGAGGTTTGGTGTTTCTTCGCGAGTAAACGCTTGGAAGCCTTCCAGGGATGTTCCATGGTGCAGTCGGGGGCAAATGGCCAACTTCTGTCGAAATTCGAAAAAATCCGCTTGACATTAAGAAAGAATTCCGTATCTTTGTGGAAGCGCTTCCAAACTTCCTTCTTGCGCTCTGAATAGGCATTCCTGACATGGGTGTCACAATCTACGACCTGGCCCGAGAAGCCAAAGTGGGGATCGGCACTGTTTCACGGTGCTTGAACAACCACCCGAGCGTCTCCCCCCAAACGAGGGCGAGAGTCCTAGAAGTTGTCAAGCGCCTCAGCTACCAACCCCATGCCTACGCTCAGCGGCTTGCATCCAAGAAGACCAACACTATTTCCGCCGTCATACCCTTCTTCACGAATTACTTCTTTATCCAGGTTTTGCAGGGCGTCCAGGACAAAGCGGGAGAACTAGGCTTTGACCTGATCCTCTACGGTGTGAACCACACCTCGCAGGCCGATTACTACCTTCGCCGGTCACTGGCCAGAGGTCACGTGGATGGCGTGATGTTTTTCTCCATGAAATTTCCGGAATCGATCGTTGCGAAGTTCCAGCAGATCAATCTTCCCCTCGTGCTTGTGGATGCCTATCATCCGTTGTTTGATTCCATCCATGTGGAAAATCGCGAAGGGGCCATGAATGCAACACGGCACCTCATTGCGCTGGGGCACAGGAATATCGCGATGATCAACGCGAGCCTGGAGACCAAGCCGGCGCAGGATCGGCTCGAAGGCTTCCGGGCTGCGCTTGAAGAAGCGGGCCTTCCATTTTCGAATGAGCGCGTGGTGATTTCGACCATCGGGAAGCAGGACGGATACAATCGCGAAGCGGGACGCGAGTCCATGATTGAACTGTTGCAGCGGATGCCCGGCCCCATGCGGCCGACGGCGCTGTTCATTGCAAGTGACGTGCAGGCGATCGGAGGCCTGGAAGCCTTGCGCGACGCCGGCATTCGCGTTCCCGAGGATATGGCAATTGTAAGCTTCGATGATATTGAACTGGCCCAGCACGCCCAGCTGACCACCATGCGGCAACCGATGTATGACATGGGCGTTCTTGCGCTGGAAAAACTGATGTCACGGATGCAGCATCCGTCGCAGGAACCGACGTTAACTTCCTTTATGCCCGAGTTGATCGTCCGATCATCGTGCGGGGCCCGATTGAAAAACACCGGGATCGGCGGTATCCCGATCCCGGCCGAACTCAGGATTGGTGTATGAGCCATTGCTACCCGTTCCCGTCTTCTCGCCGTACAACGACCATCTTCCGTCCATGCCCGTCCCGGGCAGCAAGAATATTCCGGCTCACAGCAGGATTTGCGGCTTCATTGTCATTTTCCACCGGCGATTCGGGAAAGCAGCTCGGTGGCCTGCCGGTGTGACGGGACAGCCTTCAGCACGTCCTTCAATTCTTGAACCGCACGCTCCCGGTTGCCCGATCGCAGAAGCAGCAGGGCAAGAATGTACTGGCTCTCTGCGCGTTCCTCCGGTGAAAGAGAAAGTGTGACAGCTTTTTCATAGTATGAAGCCGCTTCCGGGATTGCGCCCGCGAGGAGCGCAATTCCTCCCAATCCGGAATAGCCCCGTGCGGTTTCTTCCCTTTGCAGGGAGCCCTGAAAAGCCTGGCGCGCCTCGTCAACCTGTCCTGTGTGGGCGTAGAGCTCTCCCAGCCGGACCAGGGGTGATGGATCAAAGGGCATCTCTGCTGCAACCACGCGATACTCCTGCGCTGCTTCACGGATGTCCTGGCGCCTCGCATAGTATGCGGCCGCCTCCATATGAGCGCGCTCCCAGCTTATCCTGTCTCTCATGACAAGCCCCACGATCTGCCCGAGCGTATCTGTTTCGGGGACAGATGGAACGCTTGGTGGCTGGTCACGGAACGGCCAGCCCGAGGTGAGGATCGCTGTTTTCCTGGCGCCGATCATCTCATCCAGCCTGGTTGCGGATCGTTCGTTCCAGAGTCGTGCTTCGGAGAGTGTGTCCGCAGCATGCCACGCCCGGGCATCGGCCGCCAGTCCATGGGCGCGGAGAATGCCGGCATACTGCTGTGCCATCATGAAGTGGCCGGTGAGGGTCGGGTGGAGATGTTCCACAATGAATTCGTTGCCGATCAACGAATCCGGCGATGCAACTGCAAATGCGCTGTCCACGTCAGCGACAAAGACGTGTTTTCCGTCCGCCATTTCCCTGATTGCGTTGTTGAAATCACTGCTGGCCCGAAACCGGAGCTGGTCGAAATCTCTCGCGAACGTGTATTCGCGGCGTGCTTCGCGGCTGCGGGAGAGTGTGTCGAGACATTGTGCAATGCGAAAGTGGAGGTCGGCGCGAAGCGTGTCCGGCCCCGTGATGCCCTGCAGCGCCGCGAGAGCAGCGGGAAAATCTCCGTTCAGGTATTTCGTAATGCCGTCATTGAGCGTACTATTGAATCTGACCCGCTCTTCAGGTGTTGTGAGCGGATCGTCAATCGAGACAAACGGCGGCTGACGGCGAATGTTGGAGACCTGCGTTGAGACGATAAGAGGGATGCCGGCATCGGTACAGATGTCGCGCAGCCGGTTGAGGTTTTCCCTGAAGACCGCGAGCCCCTCGCGATACACCTCGCCGCCGTGCTGCACATACTGGCCCCGCGAAAGGCGCTCCATCATGGTTGCGGGTGGAAGGTCCTGTTCGCTCTTCTGGAACATGCCGGTGATCGCAGAGAGCAGATCCCGCATCAGCACAAACACGCGGTAATGTACCAGCCTGAAGTAGAGCCGGTTGACCCACGGGGAGCGGCCAAACGATTCGTGCGATGCAACGCCCAGGGCGCCATAGAACTCATTATGCCCGTCGTACACGATGATGCAATCGGGCTGGAACGGCGGAAGCTCCCGGGCAATGTCGGCGACCGTGTAGCTGTTCGTTGCCGTCATTCCGAGGTTGATCACCTCGATACTTGTTTGCGGAAACGTTGCCCTCAAGCGGTCGCGGAGAAATGTGGCAAACGATCCGTTGTACCAGTAGGGGTATCCGACCGTCGTGGAAGCGCCAAGACAAAAAATCCGGTAGGTATCGGCAGGTTTCGGGACCTGGAAATAGTCGGGGGACGTACTCGGGTTGAAATCGACCTGGAAGAAATAGCGCCCCTTGACCTGCGGATTCATGATGAAATATTTCTTGCCATGAATCGTTTCCGTGGCAAAGAGGGAGAGGTCCGGGCCGTAATGAATGAGCCGAAGAAAGAGTTCAAGGAGCAAAAAGAGCACTGCTGGGGTGAGCAGCGTGACCAAGAAGAAAAGCCGGCGCCTTTCCGAGGAGAGTTGAAGCGTTTGTCTATTTTTGTTAGATTGCAATCTGGAAGGCAGGGATTGTTCGTCAGTTTTGTGCTCAGTAATATACGGCCTTCCAGGCAAAAAGAGCAATAGTCCTTCGACTCGTCCCGACGAGAGTCGTCGGGACTCGCTTAGGATGACAGGGCCCATTGCCCAACTGCTTCGCCTGTCACCATGAGCGGACGTCACCCCCATGACCATCATGAACTACAACAAAAGCGGACGGAATTCTGTGTTTGTCGTCAATCAGAGTGACGAGGTATTGCATTCGGCCATTTCGTCGTCACTGCGCTCGAGCCTTAAGGACGCGTACTCAGCCCGGGCCGGCAGGAAGCCGGTCTACCTGGGCATCATCTGGCACCAGCATCAGCCGCTCTACGTCGACCCCGAAACAGACCAGCTGACCGGTCCCTGGGTGCGCACGCATGCCACCAAAGACTATTTCGACATGGCTGCGATGTTGCGGAAGTACCCCGATGTCCACTGCACCATCAACCTTACGTCGTCGCTCCTGTTGCAGCTGAAGACTTACTATGTCGACCGCCTGGGGCCGTATGTGGACACGCGCAAGAACACCGTCGATGTCCGGGCCTTCTGGAAGGCGTGGAAGGGGAAAACGGATCCCTGGATCGATCTGGCATTGAAGAACAGCGCCCGGTTTAGCAAGGCAGACAAGGATTATCTTTACCGGAATGTCTGGAATGCCTTCGGCATCAGCGAAGTGATGCTGGAGCGTTTCCCCGAATATCTTGCGCTGAAGAAGAAGATTCCTTCGGGCGCCACGCACGGGTACCATCTCTTTTCGGTACAGGAGATGCGCGAGATCAAGTGTTGGTTCTATCTTGCGTATTTTGACCCCGACTTCTTGCGCGGACCGGTTCAACTTCCCGACGGCACCGTGTGCGATCTGAGCGATCTCGTGGAGTTCCGGTTAGACGGCAAATTCTATTTGAAGAGAAAGATCACTGAGGCGGATTGTAACCGGGTTGTGGCGGAGGCTTGCAAGGTCATGGCCAATGTCATTCCGGTGCATCAGGAGATTCGCTATTCCTCGGCCAGCGGGAGAGGGCAGGCGGAAATCATCACAACGCCGTACTACCATCCGATCCTGCCGCTCATTTACGATACCGATCTTGCTCATATTTGCCAGCCGAAGGATTCGCTCCCCTCCCGCTTCTCGTTCCCCCAGGATGCGCAAGCCCAGGTTGCCAAAGCCGTGAAATTCTATACCGCGATGTTCGGAGAGGCCCCTGTCGGCATGTGGCCAGGGGAGGGGGCCGTGGCGCAACCGGTTCTCGGAATTCTGAGAAGCAACGGAATTCTCTGGACGGCAAGCGACATCAAAGTGCTGCAGCGATCCGATCCGCTGGGGCAACCCAACACGACGCCGTATCGTTTCCCTGCCGGGGATGGAGGCTCTGCGGACAGTTCCATTTCGTTGATCTTTCGCGACACGGAGCTCTCGGACCGCATCGGATTCAAATATCAGAACTACCGGGGGGAGGAAGCTGCCGAAGACTTTGTTCAGACCATCCTTTCGCGAGCGCCCTCCACGAATGAACCTGATGTCCTTGTCACGGTGATCCTTGACGGTGAAAATGCATGGGAATGGTATCGGAAAGACATCGACGGGAAGGAATTTCTCAGTGCGCTCTACCGGAAGCTGAGCAAACTGGCGGCTGAAGGGCAGATCGTCACGACCACAATCATGGAGTATCTTGCGGGAGATCCTGTGCGCAGGGTTCCGGCACATCCCACGGCGTCGCAGCCTGCTATGCGATGGCTCTGGCCCGGGTCCTGGATCAACGGGAATTTTGACACCTGGATCGGAGAGCCGGAAGAAAACCTGGCATGGAATTACTTGTTGCAGGCGCGTCAGGATCTGCATCGGTCGGGCATTCCCCGGCCGAACCCGCTGGCAGATGCTCCTCGGCAAGGCACGGAGGCGTGGTACGGATATATGGCATGGGAAGCGATCTATGCCGCTGAAGGGTCGGATTGGTTCTGGTGGTATGGAGATGATCAGACTGCGCCCGGGGGAGACAAGCCATTTGACACGGCATTCTTGACGCACCTTCGGAACATGTACGAATTCGCGGCCCGGGCAGGTGCCCGCGTTCCAGCGCGGGATTTCGCGCCGATCATCAAGGATGTCTCTGCCGCCAGTCCTGCAGCCGGGGGGGCTGGCAAAGGAGCCATGGCCCGCAGTTCGGGGGGTGAGCAGACGGTCCTTTTCACCTGCAATGCAAAAGATCAGAGCGTAAAGCGCGCGATCTATATTGCAGGGAACCTTCCGTCGCTCTCCTCGTGGAAACCGAATGTCACTGCCATGTATGATGACGGCACTCATGGTGACCTCAGGTCGGGGGATGGTGTCTGGTCGCTTGAAGTGCAGGTCCCTGTGGGAGTCGAAGTCCAATACAAGTATACAAACAGTGGAGAGCCAGGCATCTGGGCTCCGGGCGAGGAATTTCCTGCGCGGCATCGATCGTATGCTGTTCATGAGAAATCAGCGTCGGCGATAGTTATTGAAGACACATTCGGGAAGTAAAGGTCATGAAACATACCAAGACTCCACGTGCTCTTGACATCCTCGCGCAAACGCTTGCCTCAAAGCATAAGCAGACCCTGAAGAAGAAGTTCAGCTACTATGTACCCTCTGCCTGGATCTCCGTGTCAAAAGGCGCGAAAGCAGTGAAAGTCAATCCCTATGAGTACTATCTCGGGATTGTTCAGCATGCCAGAAAAGCAAAACCCCGAGCGCGTGTGAAGGGATCAGGGGGGGAGTGGAGCAGAGATGCCATCATCTACAACATGTTTGTCCGCACGACAACGGCCTTTGACCATGACCAGAACGGGAACCTGGATCTGCCGGTCAACAGTCAGGGGTTCCGGGACACCGGGACATTTCTGAAAGCGATAGCCATGCTTCCGTACATCAAGCGGTTGGGGGCAACGGCGGTGCACCTTCTCCCGATCACGTCGATCGGCCATGATGGCAACAAAGGAGATCTTGGCTCGCCGTATGCTATCCGCAATCCGTATGAACTGGATGAGTCCCTGAGCGAGCCGTCGCTGGGTCTTGATGCAAAGACCGAGTTCAAGGCGTTTGTAGAGGCGGCGCATGCGATCGGACTCCGTGTTGTTGTCGAATTTGTGTTTCGGACCGCCGCCAAGGACGGCGATTGGGTGAAGGAGCATCCCGAATGGTTCTACTGGATCAGGGACGATGTGCTTCCCCGCGGTCCATCCCACAGCGAGGAATCGCGCTACGGTTCCCCCCTCTTCACCCCGGAGGAACTCGGGCGAATTCACCATGATGTGAACTCCGGCAGATTCGACAACCTTGTGCCGCCCCATCAGGTGTACAGGGATTTTTTCACGCAGCCTCCCCGTCCCGAGAACGTCAACAAGGAAGGAATGCGCTACATCGGCGTGCTGGAAAATGGAACGCGCGTCAGGATCCCCGGCGTGTTTGCTGATTGGCCCCCGGACGACAATCAGCCGCCATGGAACGACGTGACGTACTTGCGGATGTATACAAATCCCGACTTCAACTACATTGCCTACAATACGCTCCGCATGTACGATTCGCGGTTGACCCAGCCTCAGTTTGTTAATCGTCCGCTCTGGGACCGTATCATCGGCATCGTCCCTTATTACCAGCGCGAGTTCCATATTGACGGCGTCATGATCGATATGGGGCACGCGCTCCCGAAGGACCTCAAGGCCGAAATGATACGCACGGCCCGCGGCCTCGATCATGATTTCGCATTCTGGGACGAGAACTTCGCCATCGAGTGGAGGAGCCGGGAGGAAGGGTACAACGCGGTCATGGGGTACCTCTGGCACATTCAACATGAATTGAACTACATGAAGGAATTCACCAGGCGCTTGTCCCACGAATCCCTGCCTCTGCCGTTCTTTGCAACTTCGGAGAACCACAACACGCCCCGTGCGGCTTCACGAAAGGGGGGATTGACGTACTCCCAATGGACCCTGGTGGTGAATGCGTTCTTGCCTGCTGTCTTCTTCCTCCATTCGGGATTTGAGCTTGGAGAGCACTTTCCGATTAACACCGGGCTGGACTTCACTGCCGAAGATCAGCGGAGGATGCCTTCTGAAAAGCTTCCGCTCTTCAGCGCATACTGCTACAACTGGCTCTCGAAAGACCGGTTTGCGAAATTCATCGCCGAGGTCGTTGCTCTCCGGGAGCGTTATCACGCACTCGTGACCGACGGACGCAATGAGACATTCAGGATTCTCAACGCTGACAATTGGAACATCCTTGCCTACGCGAGAGTCTCCAACGATTCGGGAAAGCGGCTGGGCGTGGTGGCGAACGGCAATATGACAGGACCGGAACAGGGTGCGGTGCAGGTTGAAACAACCCGCAAGAAGGTAGTGGATCTTCTCTCCGGGAAACGCTTTCCGGTGACCGATGGGCACTTGCAGGCAGCACTGAAGCCGGGGCAGTGCCTGGTGTTTGAGTACTGAATTCCGGTACGAACCAGGAACGATCCTGGAACTATCCTGGCAACACCCAAAGTCATGAGTGACAGCGGCGGAGGATACCCTGGTTTTTTGTGAAACTCCCGCGTATCTGGATTTTATTCCGATCATGAAGTAGATTGGTGCCCATGAACCGCAGCTCCCTTATCTTCCTCCTGTTGCTCCCTGCCGTATTTTCTCTCCTTGGCGGTTGCAGGGAGACACCTGATCCCAATCGTATTGTCATCTGGCATCAAATGCGAGTTGACGAGCGCATCGTGCTCGATGGTCAGCTCAAGAAGTTCATGCAAGAGCACCCAGGAGTCACGGTCGAGGAGATCTACAAGGAGACGGAAGAACTTCGATCCGGATTCATCGTGGCGGCCATTGCCGGCCAGGGACCGGACCTGGTTTACGGTCCATCGGATCAGGTGGGGCCGTTTCAGGTCATGGGTATCATCGATCCGCTTGAACCGCTGTTCGACAAGGAATATTTGGACAAGTTCATTCCCAAAGGTCTGACCTGGTACAAGGGACACCTTTACCAGATCGCCGACAAGATCGGAAATCACCTGACGCTGATCTACAACAAAGCACTTGTCTCCGTCCCGCCCCAGACCGATGTGGAGCTGATCCAACTTGGGAAAAAGCTCACCAGAGACCTGAACGGGGACGGAAGGCCGGATGTGTACGGACTCACCTGGAACTACACGGAGCCGTTCTTTTTTATTCCCTTCATGACCGGGTTCGGCGGATGGGTGATGGACGAAGAGGGAAATCCAACGCTTGATACTCCGGGGACGATCAACGGCCTGAAATTCATTCGCGACCTGCGCGACAAGTACCGGATCATCCCGGAGGAGGCGGACTATAACTTTGCGGACCTCCTGTTCAAGGATGGCAAAAGCGGGATGATCATCAACGGCGACTGGTCTTGGGCAGGATACAGGAAAGCGGGTGTTGATTTTGGCGTGGCCCCGCTGCCGAAAATCGTCGAAACCGGACTCTGGTGCGCCCCCATGATTTCTCCCAAGGGTTTCTCCCTCAACACGAATGTGCCTCAGGAGAAGAGGGCCCTCGTGGTCGAACTGTTGAAGTTTCTCATGCGCCCGGTCATGCAGCTCGAAACCGCCCGGACGTTATGGACCATGCCCACGCGAAAAGAGGCCGTGGAATCAGACTTTGTAAAGAATGACGACATCCTGAAGAACTCGGCATTGCAGATAGAGCGCGGGCGCCCCATGCCGGTGGTGCCGGAGCTTCGCGCCATCTGGGATGCCATGCGCCCGAGTTACCAGGCCGTCCTCGGTGGCTCAGAAACGCCGGAACAGGCCGCGAAGGACATGCAGGATCTCGCCCTGAGGAAAATCCGGGAGATGAACGACTAACGTTTATCATCAGCCTCTCTTTCCACTGACTGCCGATCCGCCATGAATCGCACCGCACACAAACTATTCATCGCGTTGCTGGTCGTCCCCGCGTTTGTCATCCTGTTTGCCGTGGTGTTCTACCCGTTCATCTACAATGTGGTCATCTCGTTCTCCAACATGAGCCTTGGCCACATCAAGGATTGGCGGATCACCGGGGTGCAGCAGTACGTGAAAGTCTTCACCGAACCCACCCAGCCCGACTTCTATTCGGTCTTCCTCAAGACGATCATCTGGACCGTGGTGAACGTGGTGTTCCACGTGGTGATCGGGGTTGCCCTTGCACTCCTCATCAACCAGAAGGAGATCAGGCTGAAGCCAGTCTTCAGGACGTTGTTGATCCTCCCATGGGCGATCCCTCAGTACATCGTGGCCCTTACCTGGAGGGGGATGTTCAACTATGAATACGGCTCCATCAATCTCATTATTGCCAAATATCTGAACCTCCCCGCCGTCGAATGGCTCAAGAGCCCCACGGAAGCGTTCCTTGCCTGCATTCTGACGAACGTATGGCTCGGCTCTCCCTTTATGATGATCATCGCTCTTGGCGCGCTCCAAAGCATCCCGCTCGAGCTTTATGAAGCCGCGGACATCGATGGTGCATCATGGCTGCACAAGCTAAAGAATATCACGATCCCGCTCATCCGGCCGGTCATGATCCCGGCCATCACGCTGGGGACGGTCTGGACGTTCAACAATCTGAATATCGTCTGGCTGGTGAGCAATGCGGGGGAGCCGTCGGATCAGACGCACATTCTGGTCTCGTTCGTGTACAAGGCGGCGTTCAACCTGTACCGCTATGGATATGCCGCCGCGCTCTCCATGGTGATCTTCGTGATCCTTTTGATGTTCAGCCTCTTCTTCATGAAGAGAACCAGGGCAACGGAGGCGGCGTATTGACGACTTGTGTACAAGTCGTCAGTGCGAGCGTGTTATGCGAAGCAATCTCAAAACAGGTCTCCCATGATCAACAAGAAATTCCTCCGGATCTTTTTTTCATACCTCGTGCTGGTGATCTTCACCGTGATCGCGGTCTATCCGATCCTTCAGGTCGTTACCATCTCCCTGAGGCCGGCAGACAGGCTGCTCTCGACATCGCTGCAGATCATCCCGGACAACGCCACCCTCTCCAATTACGTTGAGCTCTTCCGGGATCGTCCCTTCCTGCGCTGGATGGGGAACAGCATCCTGGTTTCGCTCGTGGTCACTTTGACTGGCGTCGTGCTGGCTGCCATGACCGGATATGCCTTCTCCCGGTTCAGCTTTATAGGAAAAAAAATCGGCCTGCTGAGCCTTCTGACCACGCAGATGTTTCCCGCCACGATGCTCCTGCTCCCGCTCTACATTATGCTGATCAAGCTTGGCCTGATCAATACCTATCTGGGGATCATCATCATATACACCGCGACGGCTCTGCCGTTCACGATCTGGACGATGAAAGGGTACTACGATACGATTCCGTACAGCCTCGAAGAGGCGGCGCGAATCGACGGATGCAATCAGTTCCAGGCGTTCTACCAGATCATCCTGCCGCTTGCGGCACCGGCTCTTGTGATCACGGCACTTTTTGCCTTTATGACCGCCTGGGCGGAGTACATCGTTGCCGCCCAGATCCTTCAGGACAGCAGGCTCTGGACGCTTCCGCTGGGATTGAAGTCGTTCGAGAGCAACATGTCCACGGAGTGGGGATTGTACGGCGCCTCGTCGATCATCGTCACCATTCCGGTGGTGGTCCTGTTCCTGGGATTGAGCAAGTACCTGGTTTCGGGGTTGACACTGGGCAGCGTAAAAGGCTGAGATTACCACGAGGGCCGCATTACAATTGCGGAATGGTGGCGTCTGCGGCACCTCAGATATTGTTCCCTGCGAGTAGTGTACTGGATCCTCGGTTGTATCACATTCAGGTGGCTGTCATGAGGCTATTTCGCCCCCTGCTCCTCGTTTCTGCAATCGTGCTTGGCCTCGATTGCGAAGAAGGTACCACAACGAGTGATTTGTCGACAGGGGTCTTCAATCTGTCTGGCTGCGTGATTTTCTCAGTCGTTGGAGGGGGCCCCGAACTTGCAAATGGTATCTATGCGATAGATCTTGATGGTTCAGCAGGGACCCTGCGGACCCTTGCCCTGGAGGGATCTGATGTGCGCGCATCGCTCAATGGAAAAACGAGCGTCTATGCGAGAATTTCACCTCAACATTCGCAGGACATCTACACACTTCCCCTTTCAGGCGGCGCTGAAGCGAACATCACAAACCGGTCTCAGGTCTCGGAGTACTTCCCTGATATTTCTGCATCTGGTTCCCTCGTTGTTTTCTCGGCATCATATGCCAGCAGCGGCGCGACAGCAATTTGCTGCGTGGCTGCGGCAGGAGGAAGCCTCGTTACCCTTTCAGACACGCTCAACCAAACCTCGCATGCCTGGCTGCCAAGATTGTCGCCCGATGGGTCCTTGATCGCGCATATCCGTGAGACATCGCCAGGAGTTCGGTATACCCTTGCACTCGTTGCCGTAGATGGATCAGGGCAGAAAGACGTGGCAGACTCCCGTAATCTCTATCCGCCCCAGTGGAGTCCCGAGGGGAGATACATTGCTTGTGGGCCCCCTGCCGGCTCGGCCGCGGGGATATTGGTCATCGACATACAGACCGGCGGCACAAAAGGAGTGGTAGCGGGGGACTGGAGATTGGATGCGAACGGCTGCGCGTGGACTCAGCACGGAGAACTATTTTGTTTTGGTCAGTTGCCAGAAGACAGCCTCTTCGATATTTTCAGAACTGCCGGTCCGCTGTTCCACCTGCCTGTGCGGATTCCTGGTGGATTCAGGTATCAATCCACGCTGCTGAGTTCTCCTGACGGCAAGCTGATGGCTATTGTCGGAAGGCGCCGGAATGAAGGATTGGCGCTCTATGTCATGAAGCCTGATGGCACGATGCTCACAAAGGTCATGCAACTGAGCTCATCCGGAGACGTGCAGGAGGGAGGGTTTGCCCAGTGGGTTAATGAGTGAGGTGGGTGGGAGCGAACTCAATAGCTCGCCCCAGTCGCTTCCTCCCGGCTAAACCCTTGGGCCGTAAATCCTCCGTCCACTGCAATGCATTGTCCCGTGATATATCCTGCTCCGGGCATGCAGAGGAACGCTGCCAGGGCTGCAACCTCCTCCGGTTTTCCAATCCTTCCCGTCGGCGTCCGGGCAAGCACTGCCGCAAGATACCGCTCGTCCTTCAGGACTGTTTCAGCAAGGGGAGTCCGGATATACCAGGGGGCGATGGCGTTGACGCGGATGCCGTCTTTTGCCCACTCCGCGGCCAAATACTTCGTCAATTGTATAATCGCCGCTTTGGACATTGCATACGGCGCGCCCGTGCCGAGCGCAGTGATGCCGCCAACAGAAACCACGTTCACGATGCTGCTGCTTCCGGATGCCTTCAGAAGAGGATGAAGCCGTCGGCTGAGTTCGAAAGCAGGCGTCATATTGGTGGCGACCAGGAAATCAAACTCCTCACGAGAGTAACCCAAAGACTCCTTGCGGATATTTGTGCCCGCGTTGTTGACCAGGATATCCAGACGGGCTGAATCCCGATGTAGGGCGTCAACAATCTCTTCAACGCCGGAAGCCTTGCTGACGTCCGCAACAATGCCATCGATTGCCGGAGCCTGCTCTCTCCAGGCTTTGATGAGGGCCTCCACATCCCCCTTTGTCCGTGCAACAATCGTCACCTTTGCGCCGAGCGCCAAAAACTCATCCGCAATTGCTCGTCCGATCCCCTTGGTCCCCCCGGTGACAAGCGCTCTCTTTCCTTTGAGTGTCCAGCTGTTCTTCATAGCGGTCTATTTCCCTGGTCTGACATGAACGGCGAGTACATCGTAGACATTCGGATCATCGGTTTTCTGTTTTCCTCCTCCGTTCCATTCGCCCGGTGCGGTGTTCACGGTCCTGAATTCCCCGAGTCCTGACCCGCCGTGGTCGTCCTGCCCCCCGGCGAGAATGGTGAACGTCCAGGCAGCCGTGGGATGGCCGAGGTAGGAGAGAGGCAGAGCGAAATCGATGGTCCCCGTGTGTGCATTGCCCAACGGGTTGGCCTCGTCCCCCCGGATGGGTATGTAAGCGACAATCGCCTTGCCTGCGGTGTCTTCCAGCTGCACTCCTCCGCCGATCAAGAGCAGCTTCTCAAACGCATGGCGTGGGTCCAGTTTGTAGTAAGCGTTGTGCGGGACGAGAACCTTGCCAGAGCCGACGGTGCTGTCTTCATCGATCGCGATTGCCACATAGGTCAGTTGGAATCCGTACTCCGGATGCCAGCCGGGGTCTGATAGCGCTGTGAAAGTGAGGGAGAAATAGGCGTTTACCGAATCGCTGGTGAGTGTAAAGTGGGCAATATCAAATGATCCGGGTACGAAGCTCGTATTCAGGGGGTAGCTGTACATGCCGGCACCTCGGTCGTCCTCGATCGTATCCGCGACGTCGACCAGCACCGCCGCGTGGGGGTTCTGCTCCTTGATCTGTGCATTTGCCAAAAGCGGATAGTCGGGTCCCTTCATGGCCCGGAGTCCCGGGCGAATCACCGGTTCCAGGAATTCGAATGGCTGTGGTAGGGCGCCCAACGGAGGGAGCACGATCCGCGTGTTTGTGTGAAGGAGAGGCTCATTGTTGGCCAGAACGGCGACATGATTCCCTTCGACCCACGCCTGCACGAGCGAATGCGCAGGAATCTGGAAACGGGACCGCAAGAACCCTGACGTAGGGCTGGCAAGCTCTATCACGGCGTCGATCTCTTCGTCCTGCTTTCCCCAATCCAGGAGTACCCAGGTCGTGATGGAATCGCTTTGAACCTTGACCTGGATGTTCAGGCCGCCAAGTGTGAGGCGTGCCTGAACTGAGTCAATGGATGGCGGGAGGTGCGGGCGCAGGGTGAGCTGGTTCTTGAACCGGTCCACACGCACGCCGAGGTAGTCATCATAGAAGTTTCGGATAAATTCTGCGAGGTTCCATGCCTGTGAAAAGGTGCCGGACAATCGCGGCTCGGCTTCGCCGGGATGGGGGACGGCATCCAGAAGTTCCGACTGGGTGCCGATAGCTCCGCGGTCGAGGATCTGGTGCACACTGTTCTCGGTCAGCTGTGCGGCGATATCGTGCCTACCGAACAGGCAGAGCTCGGAAATCAGCGGCCCTTGCAGCCAGGTCCAGACGGTGCCGTTGTGATAGGCCGCGTCTTTCGGGTAATACGGTTCATGCTGGTGGTAGGGATGGAAATTCGGATCGTTCTGCGAAAGCGATGCGACGCCAAAGCGATAGGTAAGCCGAGAGAGCACCGTGCGCACAAGGTTTGCCCGCGTCTGGTCATCGAGGATGGGCGCCAGGAAAATCTGGTTCGGCCGCACGGTCGTGTCTTGAGTGCCGTCCGGCCGCAGCCTGTCGGCGACCCGGTTTTCCGGCCACGTCAGGAACATGCGGATGAGATTCTTCCTGCAATCAGCCCCCATGCGCTCCCAGATGTCCGCGTCCATATCATCGCCCACCTGTCGTGCAAACCATGCGGACGCATCAATCTGCTGGAGCCAGAGGGCCTCGATGTCATTGGCCCGGTTTCCCCGCGGGCTCCATGGACCGTTCGGTCCCACCGCATCCATCCAGCTCTCCCCGTCGTCATGGGTGAGTAATGAGAGCGAGTCTTTGTGGAACAGCAGTGTGCCCACCATTGCACGGCGGACGATGGGATACACCTCACGGATGAACGCGGTATCGCCCGATCGCTCCACGTAGTCCTTCGCCATGAGGACAAAGCGGGGCGTGGCGTCGGCAGTGTTGTATATCTTTTCCGCGGGGGTGATGAGATTGGGAATGCGTCCATAATTCGAAGAGCGCGAGTCTTCCTCCTGAAACGCCCCAAAGGAGAGAAGAATAGTTCTCGCTTCATCGAACCGGCCGGTGACCAGCGCGGCACCGGGAAGCGAGATGAATGTGTCGCGACCCCAATAATTGTTGAACCAGGGCAGTCCTGCAAAGATGCCGTGCATTCCCTGGTTCATGATGAGGGCATCCAGCGAAAGCTTGGCCCAGGCAAGGGCCCGGGTCAAGCGCTGGTCGCTTGTGGTGACCTCGCTCTCTGCCAGGAGCCGTTCCATCCGCTTCCGCCGGCCGGTAATGTACGCATTCTGCTTTCTTTCATACCCGCTCGCGAGAGACCGGGCCTCTGAAGGCCTGTCCGCGAGTGCGAAGGTGATGATCCGCCGACGCGATGCGGGCGATGTCAGGGAAAACGGGGAATACTGACTTCCCTGTTGCGTCTCCGTTTGGTCGACGGTGAATCCGGAACCGTGGACCGCGAGCCACACCGGATAATTTTCGCGCGGCGTGCGCCGCATGTGATTCGTTCGGGCCAGGAGCATGACCCCGGCCGAATCATGCATGACAATCTCTCCCTTCGACCGAAAATCTGTAAAGAACGGAATGATCTCCACGTGTGCCGGACCGCCCTGGGAATAGATATGGATCGCGAGAACCGCAACGCTGTCCACGGGATGGACCTCTTCGATGATACCCTCGGGATACGCACGCCGCAAATAATCCGGGTAGACAGTCGTCACGGCCGATGCGCGGTCAACCGGGTGGCCGTCGACGACGAGGACATAGTCATCCAGGACCTCGTGCCCGGCTACATTAAAGCCCTGCCAGGTCGTTCGGTTGGGTGCATTGGTCTCTCCGTACAAATAGGCAGACCCTTTGTTCGTGAAAGAATACTCACGGGACGCGCCCCGGACAACGATGCCGAGCGAATCGAGAGTACTCTCTCCCCGCAGGTGCGATCCTCCAAGAAAGAGCAGAACGACCAGGAAGGCGGCCGGCCGAATCATGGTATCCCCCAGAAGTACTCAAGGATCTTTGGAATGCGTGCACGCCAGTTTCCCCAGTTGTGTCCCTCCGGGTATTCTGCATAGCTGTACCGGTATCCTTTTCCCTCCAGCACATCGCGCATGGCGCGTGTGGTCTCATGGGTGTCGTGAATTGTGCCAGTGTCGAGATAGAACCGCACCGGCTTGGCCGGACCGTCAGCGATCAGGTTGATGAGGGTGTTTTTCTTCCACCAATAGGCGGGGGATTGAGCGGCACAGAGTGAAAACACATCTGGCCGTTTGTACGCGGCGTAGGTTGCGAGCAAGCCGCCGAGTGAAGTGCCCATGAGGCCTCTATTCCGGGCCGACGTATGTACGTGATATGTCCGTTCGATCGCCGGCCGGAGCTCGCGGGTGAGGAATGCAACGAACGGATCGCTCATGGTATAGTCAATCGCCCGCTTGTTGGTTCTTGGCCGCGTGACATCTGTCCGGGGATCCACGAAGACAGCGACGATCGGGCGAATGCGTTGGGCGGCAATCAAATTATCCAGCACCGTGGCCATCATTCCCAGGCTGAGGTAGTCACCGCCGTCAAGGACATACAGGGAAGGGTACGCCCGCCCTGCCCGGCGATAGCCGTGGGGCAGATACATGAACACCGGGTGCGATCGCTTGAGAAGCGTGCTGGGGAAATCCATCGCCTCGACAGCGCCGTGCGGGATGGCCGCACGATACCTGAGATCATCCGGTGGGCGATATCCGGGCATTGCGACTTCCGAATTAGGGACGGAACCTCCGATTGCCAGCTGGTGATTGTACGGGTCGAGTATCCAGGTCGAGTCGACGGCGAGCCTGTATTCAAACCGGGCACACCCGGGAACATTCTTGGCGAGATAGTGGAAATTGGTCCCCCGGACACGGAACATGACATCGGCCGAGGGACTCCACTCGTTCAGGTCGCCGGGCACGTTGACCTGCTTCGCCCGGCCGGCGTAGAAAAGATAGACTGTCGACCCCTCAACGAGAGCGCATCCGTATTGGGAGGCCTTCCGGACGAACCTCTTGATTGCGATTTCCCTTTCGTGGCGAGTCTGTGATCTGAGTCGATTGATGAAGGTTGGCACAAGCTCCCCTATAACGCGATGGGCTGGAATGTGCCGCTGTGTGCGGGAATCTTCAAATGCAGAGGAGGCCTGAAGTGAGATCACTCCAAGATGTGCAAGTGCGGTGCCGGGATTCATCGATTTACCGATGCAGAATGATCGGCAGGAGAATGTATGCCGCGCTCATGCCGGAAACAATCAATCCCATCATGGAGCCGAAGGCCCAGAAGAACATCTTCAGGTCGCCGTCCTTCTCACCGGAAACGGCGAGCGCTTTTCGAAAGCAGAGCACGGCTGCCGCCAGGGCCAATGTGGAAATCAACCCGAAGGCAATGAAGAGGATCAGGTCAAGGTTCATAGGATATGTTTTACGACATCAAATATACGAAAAAAGTGGTACATTCGCCCGGGCCGCGCCGTGCGAGGAATTGACGGCGTTGTGTCCTTGTGGATGCCTGCCTGCATCTTGCCTCTGAGTGTGCCATTTGCTATCTTTGATAATGAAAAGGAGCCCCGCAGCACGCTCCTTTTTTCGTTCCATCGAGGCGCCGCGGCAATCATGCCGGACCCCGAACCCAAATGGTGGCCTCAGGATGGCTTCCGCGTCGTGTGTGCAGTTTGTCCTCTCAGAGAAAGAAGCGGACGCGACACTCCACATAGGGTTTGCATATGAAAGCGACTACCGAATACCTCTGGTTCAACACCCGCACGCTTCGGGAATACCTGAATATTACCCAGCAAGTGGAGGAAGTCGTCGCAAAAAGCGGAGTCAAGGAGGGGATGGTGTTGGTTTCTGCGATGCACATTACGGCAGGTGTTTACGTGAATGACGCGGAGCAGGGGCTGATCAAGGATATTGACGCCTGGCTGGAGCGTCTGGCCCCGTACGACGAGCGTTATCATCACCACAACACCGGTGAGACAAACGGTGATGCGCACCTCAAGAGCCTCCTGGTTCACCACGAAGTGATCGTCCCCGTCACGAACAGCGGTTTGGACCTTGGCCCCTGGCAACAAATCTATTATGCGGAATTCGATGGGCAGCGGCGCAAGCGCGTTGTTGTGAAAGTTCTTGGAGAATAGACGGGGCTGCAACGAAATCGTTCATTCTCACTTACATCACATGAGTTATTTCCCTATGCGTAGCAAACCTTACGTAATCTTCTTCATTGCCTCGGTTCTGGCCGCGAGTGCCGCGTCGCACGCGCAGGAAATTCAGCCTCGAGAGCCATTGCGCATCACGCTGGATTGTTCCCGCTTTCGTGGTCCCGACGATTCGACGGCGCAAGTGGAACTCTACTACAGTTTTCCGCAGGCGGCGCTTACGTATGTTCCCGATTCTGCGGGGTACAAGGGAATGCTGGACGCGACGGTTACCGTCAAAATGAAGGACTCGGTGATCTATATCGCCCGGTGGCTTGCACCACATTTGGTGAGCGACACATCAATGATCATGCAGGGCATGAATCTCGTCAGCATCCATAGTATGTCGCTTCCCGGCGGAGAATACACGCTGAAATTTGTCGGCCGCGATATGGCGAATGCATCGCGGACAGACAGCGTGACGTTCCGGCTGTCGGTGCACCCGGTTGGCCAGGGGAAGACGGTGCTCAGCGATGTGGAATTTGCTTCCACGATACGGCTCTCCGACCAGAAATCGGTTTTCTACAAGAACAGGTTCGAGGTCAGGCCGAATGTCGGGGGGGTATACGGCGAGAACCAGACATGCTTCTACTATGCTGAAGCGTACAACCTTTTGAACGGAGAGGACCGTAGCGGCTATATCATCCGCTCATCGGTGTTCGATGCCGTGGGGCGCGAGATGCTCTCGTGGGATCGTCCACAGCAGCGCAAGTACGAGTCACGTGTCATCGTGGACACGGTTTCCATCCACAATCTGAAGACGGGAACATATACGCTGTTGCTTTCTCTCCTGGACAGCACGAAAAAGACCATGACCTCGAGCGGGAAGAAGTTTTATGTATATAACTCCCTTCTCGGCCTCGATTCCTCGCTCCAGTCATCTGCAGGAGCACTTCCGTTGACGATTTATGCGACGATGGATGAAGCTGAACTCGATGATGAGTGGAAGGAGACGAAGTACGAGACATTGCCGGAGGAACTGGCACAATACTCCGGCCTGAAAGGTGTCGACGCGAAGCGAAAGTTCCTCACCGGCTTCTGGCGCCGCCGCCCCGCCGGGATGCGCGAAACATATATGGCCCGCGTGGCATACGCCAACCAGAATTTCCGTATGATGGGAAAGAAAGGCTACCGCACGGACCGTGGCCGCGTCTACATTACGTACGGCTCGCCGGATGACTGCGAGCGCCACCCAAACGAATCGGAGTACCGACCGTACGAAGTCTGGACGTATAACAGCATTCAGGGAGGCGTGGAATTTGATTTTGTGCTCCGCAGCCCGGGCGGGGACTACGAGCTCGTAAACTCGACGCACCGGAACGAGCTTCATGATGATGGCTGGCAACGGTATCTGACGCCCCAATAATCTGGCGTGAAAGAAACGATCGAATATACGCTCTTCCGCATCGTTCAGCGGATGGCGCGAATACTTTCTTACTCCGCGGCGGAGCGACTGGGGCGGGTACTGGGCAGGCTTGCCTATGTGCTGACAGTCTCCCGCAGGCGCGTGGCCCTGGATAACCTCGCACGTGCGTTCCCGGAAAAAAGCCCGGAAGAGATCCGCACCATTGCCCGCGGGGCGTTTCAGAACTACGGGATCTCACTCGTGGAAATGCTCTGGTCTGGCCAGGCGGCGAAGGAAGAACTCGCGGATCTTGTCCACCTTGTAAATCCTGAAGTCGCATATCGTGCACGTGAACGGGGGAAAGGGGTCATCCTCCTTTCCGGTCATTTCGGAAGCTGGGAGCTGCTCGTTTCCAGTTTCCTCGTTCGCCTGGGATGGGCTGCGACCGTGATCGTCCAGCTTCAACGCAATAGGAAAATCAACGCCATCATCGATGCGCAACGGCGTCGATTCAACGTCACCACCATTCCCATGGGGCCGTCGGTGCGGGAGGTGCTCAAGACTCTCGAACGGAAAGAAGTGTTGCTCATTCTTGGAGACCAGAGCGGCCCGAAGGAATCGCTTTTCATCGACTTCTTTGACCGGCCGGCTGCCACACACAAAGGGACTGCCGCATTCAGCCTCAAGAGCGGAGCTCCCATAGTCTTCGTGGCGCTGGTCAGGCAGGCAGACGGTACCCACGAGGCTGTGTTTGAGGAGGTCGACCGAAGCGGGCTCGATACGTACAATGAAGAGAACATTGCCGAGCTTACCCGCAGGCATGCCGCCGTGCTGGAACGGTACATTCGGCTCTATCCGGATCATTGGCTCTGGATGCATAAGCGGTGGAAGCACACCGGATATTTCCAGTCCCTCCAATTCCCGAAGCTCCCCCGGGCGTCGGTCAATCAGGACGCGGTATGAGTCACCCGAACAGGATCCTGATCTTTCATACTGCGTTCATAGGCGACATTATTCTGGCCCTCCCTCTGGCGCAGGTCCTGCACGCGCATGACCCCGGCGGGAGAATCTCATTTGTGGCGACTCCCGTTGCTTCGGAAGTCCTCCGCAATCACCCGGCAGTTGACGAAATCATTCTGTATGACAAGCAAGGGGTGGACCGCGGGCCTGGCGGCCTGCTTCGGCTCGTACGCCGACTGCGTAGCAGGCATTTCGATCTCGTCATCGTTCCTCACCGCTCCCTGCGCAGTGCACTGGTCCCCTGGCTTGCAGGAATTCCCCGCCGCATCGGCTTTACCACAAGCGCTGCTCCTGTCCTGTTTACCGATCGAGTCCTCTACCGCCGAGACCGGAATGAAATCGGGCGCGACCTCGACCTTCTGACCCCCTTGGGCATCATTCCCCCGTCCGACGAACTTCCTCGCCTCTACCCGAACGAGGATGACCGAAAAATTGTTCAAGCAATGCTGGATCGCCGAAAAGCTGGATCGGCACGGTTCGATATCTCTCACCTGATTGCTGTTGCGCCCGGATCGGTGTGGAATACGAAACGGTGGCCCATGGAGAGCTACCGGCAGTTGTGCGGGAAGCTCATGGGGGATGGCCTGTCTGTCGTCCTGGTTGGCGGGCCGAAGGACGCAGAGTTGTGCAAGAAAATTGCCGAGGGAATGGATGACGGGGGCTTGCTCAATGCTGCCGGGCAATTCTCGCTCTTGCAGTCCGCCGAGATGATCAGGTGTTGTAGCGCAGTGGTGTCAAACGACAGCGCGCCCATGCATCTCGCTGTCGGCGTGCGGACGCCCGTGGTGGCGATCTTTGGTGCAACAGTTCCTGCCTTTGGCTTTGCGCCGACAGGTCCGCGGAACCGAATCCTGGGGGTGGAAGGATTGGCCTGCAGGCCGTGCGGTATTCATGGAGGTGACGTCTGTCCCGTTGGGACATTCGCTTGCATGAACGGAATCAGTCCGGATGAAGTCCATCGGGCTGTTCGCTCGATCCTGGATGCAGATGGGAGGAATGCATGACAGGGGGGAGCGTGGCAATTCTTCCCGGTCAACCGGACCCTGGAGTGATCGAACGTGCCGCGGCGGTTATCAGAGCCGGAGGAGTGATCGTCTACCCGACGGAAACTCTCTATGGAATAGGTGCCGATGTCGGAAACCTCGGCGCGCTCCGCCGCGTGTATGAACTCAAAGGGAGGGAAGGAGCAAAACCGCTCCTCGTCATTGTGGATGCGTTCGAGAGGCTCCAACCATTTGTGGAGGAAGTAACGCCCGAAGCACGCTCACTGATGGATTTCTTCTGGCCAGGGCCGCTGACGCTTGTCTTCAAGGCTTCTGCCCGCGTATCCACGGAGCTTGGCGCCGGAACCGGGACGATTGGGGCCAGGGTGCCGTCGAGTGAATTCTGCCGGGCACTCGTACAGGCGTGCGGTGGGCCGATCACCTCGACAAGCGCGAACCGTGCAGGGCGGCCGCCCCTGGACACCATCGGTGAAATCCGGAGAGTGTTCCCCGAAGGGGTCGATCTTTTTATTGATGCGGGAGCGCGTGTATCGAGTGCTCCATCTACTATCGTTGATGTCAGTACATCTCCACCGCGACTTCTCAGAGAGGGGGCGGTAGGGTGGGATGAGATAGAACGAACTTTGCGCCAGGATTCCTGAATGTCATTCCGCCGGCTCTTTGCGTTCCTCTTGCTTCTTCATGCAGCAGCCCTTGCTCAGAATTCAGTAGAACTCCAACAGGCGTTCCTTGACCTCTCCAATCCCGGCGTCGCTATGGACCTTTCCGCCCATCCGGACGACGAGGATGGATCGACGCTTGCCTACTTGAGGATGAAGCTCGGAGTGCATACATACTCCGTGCTTTTCACGCGTGGTGAAGGGGGGCAGAACGAGAAAGGACCCGAACTGTACGAAAAGCTTGGCGTCCTCCGTTCCCGTGAGACAGAAGAAGCGGGCAAGATCCTTGGGACTGAAGTGCGCTTCCTGAATTTCCTTGATTTCGGCTTCTCCAAGACCTCGACCGAGACATTTCAAAAATGGGGAGGCTCCCGCGAGGTTCTCCGCCGCCTTGTCTATGTCATCCGGAAATACAAGCCGGATATTCTCTTCACCAACCATAATACCATCGACGGGCACGGAAACCATCAAGCGGTCGCCATTACGGCGATTGCTGCGTTCGATGCCTCCGCTGATTCCACATGCTTTCCGGAACAACTGCAAGAGCAGGGGATCACCGTCTGGCAGCCGCGAAAGCTTTTCTTTCGGGTTGGAGGCCGCGCCGCACCCACAGCGGACGTGTACAACCCGATCCTTGACACGGATGAGCTCCGCGGGGTAGCTTATGTTGATATCGCTTCAGAGGCCTTGAGGAAACACAGAACCCAGGGAATGGAGCGCGCAAACCTACGCGCCTTTACCCGGGGCAAGAGCATGTACAAGCTCATGCGGACGAACAGTTTGTACGAAGGAGACAGCACAAGCTTCTTCTCAGGGATTGACTACTGGCGTGATCCTGCCCTTGCGCCCCTTCACTCATTGTCGGTCGAACTGTCGACGTGGCACTTCGGAATGGCTCGTGATTCGTTGTTGCGGAGCGCTTCTTCTGTCTTGCGGCGGGTTGACAGCCTGGAGACCTCTGCGAACAATTCCCCGCTATCCCGGAGAATGGAAGAATATTGGCGCGCCGAAATTGAACGAATCGTGGCGCTTAGCTGCGGCGTTGAAACGTCGCTGGTATTGACGGACAGCATTGTGGTCGCTCGCCAAGCGGTGGATGGCGAATTACATATGGCATCCACACAATGCACTGTGAGCGGGGTGCGGGTCAGGTTTGAGCTCCCGCAGGGATGGGTCGTGAATGAGGGGACGGGATTGGGCCCTCAATCCGGGTCGCACAGCACGAGCGGGACATTCACATTGCATGTTGGCAGCGATGCTCTTCCGACGCTTCCCAGGGAGGTGGCCCAGTACTATTCTCTCGAGCGACATCAGAACGTCTCTGCGCGGATTGATTATCTCCTGAATGGGATTCCGGTTTCCGGGCAGGTATCCCTCGCATTTGACGTTGCTCCTGCCCAATGGCTGTCGGTGGGCCCGGAGGTTGCGGGTTACCTCCCGGGGCGGTCGGGCCGTGATTTGAAATTCTCCTGGATGCTTACGAATTTCCTGCCGCACGGCATCAGTGGTTCGGTCACTGCGGATGCGCCGCCGGGATGGAAATGCACGCAGGCCCGGTTCGAGATGAAGAGGGAGGATGACACCGCGGCCGGCCCGATCATCGTACACCCGCCGCAGGGTGTGAAGACCGGAGAGTATGTGCTGCGATTCAGGGGGGCGCAGGCATCGGCGGCGGTGCCGGTGAGCGTCTTTGACGTGGAGGTGGCGGAGAACGTCAAGCTGGGGATCATTACCAGCTACGACAACACTCTCGAATCAGCCTCCAGCCAGCTACACGTGCCGTACGAGTTAGTGAGCGATAGTGACATCGAACACGGTGATCTCGGCCGTTATACCAGCATCATTGTTGATATCCGGGCGTATCTTGTGCGGGAGGCTCTCAAGAGGTTCAACAACCGGCTGCTGGAATACGTGCGGAACGGGGGAAACCTGATAGTGATGTACCAGCGGGATCAGGAGTGGAAACCCGAGTATGCGCCCTTTCCATTCCAGATCACTCGCAGGAGAGTCACCGTCGAAGAAGCTCCAATCACGATACTGGTGCCTGACCATCCATTGCTGAGCGCGCCAAACCGGATCGGCGGCCGCGACTGGAACGGCTGGAAGCAGGAACGTGGAGTCTATTTCCCCGGGGACGTCGCGCCGGAATACACCCGGCTGCTCTCGACAAGCGATCCGGACGAGGAGCCGCTCACATCCGGCTACCTGGTTGCACGCGTGGGAAAAGGGTCGTACATCTACACGTCTTATGTTTGGTACAGGCAGCTCAAAGAAGAAAACCCCGGGGCGTTCCGCTGTTTCGCCAACATGATCTCTTACTCTTATACGAGGAAATAAATGGTAAGGGGCGGCATCATATGCGTGGGGTTGCTTGCGCTTGCCGGCTGTTCGTCGGACGGCGGAAAGACCCCCATTGTCGTGTATTCCCCCCATGGAAAGGAGATGCTCGAAGAATTTGAGCGGCAGTTCGAGGCGGCGCATCCGGAAACCGATGTGCAGTGGCTCGACATGGGCTCCCAGGATGCCTATGACCGTGTTCGTACGGAGCGGGACAATCCGCAAGCTGACGTCTGGTGGGGTGCGCCGATGACGGCATTTGCCCGTGCCGAGGAGGAGGGGCTGCTCGAACGATACGTGCCCAGCTGGGACAGTGCGGAAGCGCCAGAATTCAAGAGTCCTCGGGGTTACTGGTATGGGACGTTCATCACCCCCGAAGTCATCATGTACAATACCCAGATGATCGCTTCGAAGGATGCGCCGAAAGACTGGGACGAGCTCCTTGAGCCCCGGTGGCGGGACAAGATCATTATCCGCTACCCTCTCGCTTCAGGCACGATGCGAATCATCTTCTCCGCGTTGATCCAGAGGGAGATCGCGCGTACGGGGGATAGCACAGCGGGATTCCGCTGGCTGCAGAGACTGGATGCCAACACGAAAACGTACGTGGCTGATCCCACACAGCTGTACCTGGGGGTTGCCCGCCAGGAGGCGCCGCTGACGGTCTGGGATCTCCCGGATGTCCAGCTGCAGATCGAGACCAATCACTATCCGTTCGGATACGTGATCCCGGCGAGCGGCACGCCGCTGGTGACCGATTGCATCGCCATTGTCAAAGGGGCGAAGCATCCCGAGCAGGCACGCGCCTTCTATGAATTTGTGACTTCAAAAGAAAGCATGATCCGGCAAGCGGCGGGGTTCTATCGTATCCCCACTCGTCGGGATATCCCGGCATCCTCCTTGCCGCGGTGGATTTCCAAGCTCACGCTTCGCCCGATGGATGTGGAGTGGAAAAACATTGCACTGCATGAGAAGGAGTGGATGAAGATGTGGGATGAGCAGGTGAAGGGATCGGGGAAGAGGCTCTTTACAACACCTTGACTGCCGCCATGGCCGCACTGTCTCTCCGCGACGTCTCCAAGAAATTCGGGAACGTCGATGCCGTCTCCGGTATCTCGCTTGATATCGCTTCCGGCGAGTTTTTCTCCATCCTCGGCCCAAGCGGCTGCGGGAAAACGACGCTGCTGAGGCTGATCGCAGGGTTTGAGTCTGTGTCTACCGGTCGGATCCTTCTGCATGGGAAGGACATCACCGGCACGCCGGCGCAAGGACGGGGCATCGGAATGGTGTTTCAGAATTACGCGCTCTTCCCGCACATGACAGTGTCCGGCAATGTCGCCTTCGGTCTTGAGACGAAAAAAGTCAGGTCCGCCGACATCCGGAAACGAGTGGAATCCATCCTTGATGCTGTGCGGTTGAGGACCAAGATTGACGCTCCAGTTCCTTTGTTATCCGGGGGGGAACAACAGAGAGTCGCAGTTGCGCGGGCTCTTGTGGTTGAACCGGCCTTACTGCTCTTTGATGAGCCGCTGAGCAATCTCGACGTGACGCTGCGCCTGCAGACGCGCGAGGAAATCCGTTCTCTCCAGCGAAAGACCGGGATCACGACGGTTTATGTGACTCATGACCAGGCGGAAGCAATGAGTTTGTCCGATCGCGTTGCTGTCATGCGTGCAGGACGGTTCGAGCAGGTCGGCACTCCCGTGGAGGTGTACGAGTCACCGGTCTCTCCCTTTGTCGCAGGGTTCGTCGGGGGTGGGAATCTGATCGCCGGGAGGGTCGTGGCCGGTTCCGTATTTGAGACAAACGGTACGACGCTGGCGCTCCCCGCCGGTTTTGCGGGACGCGTGCAGGGCAACGCAGTGCTGGCGATCAAGCCCGAGGCGGTGACCCTCTTTCCTGAAGGGGGAACTGAGGGGGCCCTCATCCTTATCGAGGACCGGGAGTACCTCGGGTTCACAACGAACTTCGTCGTCAGTCTTTCCGGACTGCGCCTGCATGTCGCCGGGGTCAGTTCACCGGAGACAAAGGTGTTGGGCCCGGGCGCCCGTGCTCGCGCGCGCATCGATTGGTCGCGCTGCACACTGTATCAGGGGGCCTGACATGAAGGCGCTTCGTCCATTCGCCACACTACCCGTCCTTTTTCTCCTCTTTGTGATCACCGGTTACGTGCTATATCCGCTCGTGGTGACGATACGTCAGAGTCTTCTGTCGGGTGGAGGAATATCGTTTGCGCGTTATGCAAGTCTGCTCGATCCAGGAAACAGGGGGAACATGGAGGCGGTCTGGAATTCAGTTGCGGTCTCCGTTCTCTCTGTCCTTTTCAGCGCCGTCGTTGGCACGTTCCTCGCCTTTGGGTTGACACAAATCCGGTTTCACAGTCGTGCTCTCTTGTCCCGTCTTGCCGTTGTACCGATTGCGTTGCCGCCCCTGGTGGGTGTGATCGCCTTCCTGTTTGTCTTCGGGGAGAGCGGCATTCTGCCGCGTGTGCTCCAGATCCTGACCGGCAGCAGAACCCCGCCGCTTTACCTGAATGGCTTCGGGGCGATTGTGGCGATCCATGTCTATTCGTTCTATGTCTATTTCTATCTCTTCGTGTCCACGGCCCTTCGGCAGATTGACGCCTCGGTCATGGAGGCGGCTGCGGGGCTTGGCAGCAGCCCCTGGAGCACCTTCCGCAGGGTTGTTTTCCCGGAACTTCGCCCTTCGCTCGTCGGAGCGTCGATTCTGACATTCATGGCGAGCATGGCCTCGTTCTCAGCCCCATTGTTGTTTGCCGGGGAGAAGAGATTCATCACGCTGCTGATCTACACCACCAAGCTGAACGGAGAGATGAATCTCGCGGCCGCGCAGGCGATGCTGCTGACGTTTGTGGCCATGGGGTTTTTTGTTGCCTTGCAGGTGCTGTCGGGAAGGGAGGTGAGGGTTGGGAGAGCCAAGGGGGTGCCGCGTACGGGGACGCTCCCGCTCAGCAGGGTGGTGCAGTTCGTGTTCATCGCGGTGATCGTGTTCATACTCCTGCTCGTTCTTCTCCCTCTGATCACGATCGTACTGATCTCGTTTGCACAAGAGGGGTCGTGGACCGTGCAGGTGCTTCCCGGGGCATACACCGTCGAGAACTATGTCCGACTTTTCACTGACCCGCGCATCCTCGAACCGATTCGCAACAGCCTTGTCATGGGGTTAGTGACGCTCGTTGCGGTGATACTCGTGGGGGTGACCGCTGCGTATCTGCTCACGAAGGGGGTGCTCCGCCGGGCTCGCACGGTGCTGGACGTCATTCTCACCATCCCGTATGCGATCCCCGGGACCGTGATTGCGCTGAGCTTGATCCTGGCGTTCAACGTGCCGACGCCGTTCAGCGGTTTCCAGATCCTGGTAGGAACCTTTTGGATTCTTCCGTTGGCATACTTCATCAGGCTCTATCCGCTCGTTGTCCGTTCGACCACGGCAGCCCTGGAACAGCTGGATGACGCTTTGTTGGAGGCTGGCGAATCGTTCGGCGCGGGCCCCTGGCGACGATTCCGCCGGATTGCGCTCCCTTTGATATTCCCCGGAATTGTATCAGGCGCCCTTCTCACGGTAATTTCCGCCCTGGGGGAATTCGTTTCGTCTGTCCTTCTTTACACCTATTCCAGCCGTCCCATCTCTGTTGAGATCCTCTCGCAACTGCGGACGTTCAATTTTGGCGCTGCAGCGGCCTATTGCGTGATCCTGTTGGTGCTTATCCTGGCGATCGTCTCGCTTTCAAATTACCTCGTAAACAGAGGATTCTCCGGAGGCACTAGAGTTCAACCTACATCAATGGTCCACACTCACCCCTAATCCCAGCTTTTTTCTATTGAACATCAATGGTTTTTTTGCTATTTTTACACGATAAAGACTGCGTCCGTAGCTCAATTGGATAGAGCGTTGGCCTCCGGAGCCAAAGGTTTCGGGTTCGACTCCCGACGGGCGCACAATTCTCTCTTTCGCCATTTCGCTGTTCCTTCCTGATGGCCCCAGGCTAGTCGCCACAGGCATTTCATGTCAATCCCATAGGAGTTGTTTCCCTCATGCTCAGCCCGAAGAAAAAGATCACCAAACGCGAACTAAAAGAAGACGCCCTCATTACCTCGTATGTCAAGATTACCGGTTTCTACGAGAGGAACAAGAAGAATATCAGCATTGCCGTCACGGTCGTCGCAGTGTTGATCATCGCTTCGATCATCTTCCTGAAGAACAGGGCGGACAATGGCGAGAGGGCTGCGGTGCAGTTGGGAGAAGTGTTCAGCCTGTACGACAACGGACAGTATCAGCAGGCCATCGACGGAGTACCGGAACGGAACATCACCGGGCTCAAATCGATCGTGGACAACTATGGAAGCTTGCGTGCGGGCAACTACGCCCGGTTTTACCTTGCCAACGCTTACTATCATCTCGGCAAGTATGACCTGGCCCTGGAACAGTTTGAGGATTTCAGCCCGACGGAAGATGTCCTGGCCGTCTCGCGCCTGGCAGGCATAGGAAGCTGTTACGAAGCCATGGGGAAACACAAGGAGGCAGCAGAGAATTTTGAAAAGGCGGCCACCAAATATCCGCAGGATGGCAATGCTGCCGAGAACATGAGCAGTGCGGCGCGAAACTACGGGCAGGCGGGGGAGAAGGAGACCGCGATTGAGCTGTACAAGAGAGTGCAGAAGAACTACCCGGCCTCGAGCTTCGCACGCGATGCTGACCGGTTCATTGCCGGGTTGGAAGTGTAGCGCCATTTGACGTTGCACTTGCACGGGGGCTTTTGCCACGTGGCTGACCGGCGCCGGCTGCGCATCGGCGGTCAATGGATATCAAACGCGTCCGGTTAAGCCGGGAGATCCCCTGGAAAATCGCGCTGATCTTGCTCCGCGACTCCTTCCAGAATATACTGATTCTACTCAGGTTTCTGGTTTTCATGTCCATCACGGGGATGCTCGGAACTTCTGAGCAGGAGGCAGGAGCCATCTCCTGCGTCATGCTATGTGCTGGGCGGGACGCTCAGCGGGGACATTGTGCATCGTGTTTTCTGCAAAATGCGCAAAAGGCAGCTGGCTCTTGATGCAGCTGTGAAGCCATGAGACTACGTCGGGTTCTTTACCTTGGCGGCGCCTTTCTCCTGCTTCTCGTCAAATTCACGATTGACGTGATCGGGAAGAATGTGGAGCTGGAGATCGGCGGCCTGAGCCTGTTCCGCGACGGCACAACCATCGGCGCTTTCGTGCTGCTGTATCTGGTCGCCAACAATATCATGGCACGGCGCGAACAGAGTCCGATGAAGAGGCTGGGCCTCCTCCTCATAGCCATGCTCTGCGCGCTCCTGGTCAGCGTGGGGCTTGCCACGATGTCGGTGGACGGCTTCGACGCCAAGAATCTCGCCTTGCTTCCGTTGGACTACGGGACGCTCTTTGTGGGATCCCTGGTGAGCCTTCTGCTCGGCGCCTTCGCGGTCCTGACGCTCCGTCTTCTCCGGGACCTGGTGCTTTACAACCGAAAAAAGGGGACGCAGAGGAATTTCCTGATCCTGGTGGTTCTTATCCTTGCGGCGGCCGCATCCACCATCATGATGCGCCCCCTGGATACGAGCGTGTTGACAAGCATCCTGTTCGCCCTGGCAATTGCCGCAGCGCTCGCCAATTCGTTCCGGCTTCCCTGGATCGTGTTCCTGACGAAGCGCGAAAAGATCATCGGGATGGTGTATGCCTTTTTCCTCTTTCTCGGATTTCTGGCGGTCAACATTCTTCTGGCGCAGAGCTCGCTGATCGGCAGATCGCTTCTCTATTACTCGTATCCGTTGAAGCAGCTCGTGCTGTTGACGACGATCCTGGGAAACATCTATTTTGGCATGGCGTTCATCAGCACGCTGTTCCACCTCCCGACGGCGGATGCGTTCGATCGCAAACGATCGGAAGTGACGTCGCTGCACAACCTGAGCAAGCTCGTGACACAGGTGTTCGATTTCAACGAGCTGGTCGACAGCGTGACCACCATGACGCTCGACGTCTGCGAGGCGAAGAGCTGCTGGCTGGAAATCATTCACCGGTCAGACGAGGTACCACAGGACGGAAGAGAATGGTCCGTTGCGCGCGTGGGTCCGGCGGGGTACCACGTGCAGGTGGCGGCGTGCAAGAATATCACGCAGGAGGAGATCGACGAGTTGGTCCTGCCGGATGGGCCGAACCTCAGGGAAGAAGTGATGGCCGGCCTCAAGCCCATCGTGATCGACGATATGGGGCGCGACGGGCGCTTCGCGCATCTGAAGAAGGGAAAGAGCCCGATTGCCTCGCTGGTGGTGGTGCCGCTAGTGTCCCACAGCGGCCTCATCGGTCTCCTCTATGCGACCAAGTCTTCGACGTTCGGCTTCGTGAAGGATGATGTGGATGTCATCGCGGCTTTTGCGGACCAGGCCACGGTGGCAATTGAGAATTCGCGGTTGATCAAGGAGTCGCTCGATCGGGAGCGACTGTTCCGGGAAATGCTTGTGGCTCAGGAAATGCAAAAACGCCTCCTCCCGCAGGCGGTCCCGCGTTACGACACACTCGAGATCGACGCCGTCTCTACTCCCGCTTTTGAAGTGGGGGGCGATTACTATGATTTTGTGGAATTGAATGATCACCAGCTCGGCATTGTCGTGGGGGATGTGTCCGGCAAGGGGGTCTCCGCAGCCTTCTATATGTCGGAGGTAAAGGGGATCTTTCAGGCACTGAGCAGAATGTATTCATCACCCCGGGAATTTGTGATCAGGGCCAACGAGGCACTTGCCGGGTCCGTCGATAAGCATTCGTTTGTGAGCCTCATTTATGCCGTGCTGGACGTGCGGACAGGGGTTCTGACGCTTGCGCGTGCCGGGCACTGCCCCATGCTGCTTGTCTCCGGCGAGCAGGTGGAATATGTCCGTCCCAGCGGCATGGGGATGGGCCTGAGCAGGGGGGAGATCTTCAACCGTGCCATTGAGGAATACTCGCTTTCCCTCCGCGAAGGGGATCTCTGTATCTTTTACACCGATGGGATTACCGAGGCCCGGCGGGGCGAAGAGGAATTCGGCTACGACCGGCTTCTGGAAGCAGCCCGGAGATTGCGCGGTCAATCGGCCACCGCGATCAAAGATGGGATCGTGGAGAATGTAAAGACATTCGTGGATCGCCAGGTGACCGACGACGATCTTACCCTTGTCGTGCTGAAATGGCGGGCGCCCGCCGGAAGTTAGTGCCGGCGTGGTTGTGTCCAGCGTTGTCAAAGAGTTCTATCTGCGACACTTCAAGATGTCATTCGGCTGCCGAACACAGCGAAAAAGCAAATTGAAGTGACACTCGTCATAGCGAATTGTCTGTCATCGGAGGACCATCAATGAGTGATTTCAAGATCGGACAGCGGGAAACGGAAGGGGTGAACGTCCTGGAGCTCAAGGGATACCTGGATGCGCACACTGCTCCGAAGCTGGAAGAGGTCTTGCAGAATTTGATGAAGAATTCCCGCTTCAACATTGTAGTAAACTGCAAGGATCTCTCGTATATAAGCAGTGCAGGGCTGGGTGTTTTCATGGCGTTCATCGAGGACGTCAGGAAGAACCAGGGGGATATCAAGCTGACCAATATGTCAGCAAAGGTCTATAATGTGTTCGACCTTCTGGGCTTCCCGCTGCTCTATGAGATCTTCAAGGAGGAGCGGGAGGCAGTGGTGAAGTTCTTCGAAAAATCAAAGTCGAAGTGACCGCTTGTCAAATCCCGGTCAGGCACGGTGAAAACAGAAAGCATACATATCGAGAGCCGGACAGATCGATTGATCGCCGTCCGGGAATTTGTCTCCGCCTCGGCGCGGAAATTCGGCTTCTCCGATGAAGAGGTGAGCAAGATCGCCCTGGCGGTTGATGAAGCATGCACCAACGTTATCAAGCACGCGTACAAATTTGATCCGACCAAGGTCATCACCGTCACCATCAGGCCCCGGGGACGCACCTTTGAGGTGTCCATCAGGGACACCGGCAGGCAGTTCAATCCCTCGGATGTCCTTGCACCCGACATGAAAGAATATCTCACGCACTACCGGCGAGGGGGGCTGGGCATCTATCTGATGAAATCGCTCATGGACAAAGTCGAATATAACATTGAGCCCGGCAAGAAAAACGAAGTGCTTCTGACAAAGTATCTCCCGCGGTAACCCCGATATGCCTCCCAAGAAGCCACGCAGCGTCCTCCAGGGATCGGAATCGTACGAAAGCCATTTCGACTTCGCGGCGCTGTTCGAATTCAGCACAGTCATCAACTCTTCCATCGCGCCCCAGTTTATCTTCAGCCATATCCTCCTTACCATTATGGGGAAGATTCTGGCAACCAGGGGGATGGTCCTGCTGACGAATCCCGGCTCCCGAAAAGAGTATACCGTCGAAATGATCAAAGGCTTTCCCGGTGATCTGAAGGGCAAGAGCGTGACCATCCCGAGAATGCCGCATTCGTTGGTCTCAGTGGATGCCCGTGAACGGTCCCGTGCCCCCTGGACGGAGCTCTTGAGACAATGGGGTGTCAGGATTCTCCTCCCTATGTTCATTGCCGAGCAGCCCATCGGCGTTCTCGGCTTTGGCGAGCGCGTTGCAGGTAAAAAGCTGCAATCCAGGGAGAAGTCGTACCTCCGCTCACTGGCCAATATCTCCGCCACCGCGATCGAAAAAAGCAGAACCATCGGCGAGCTGCAGCAGGTCAACAGAAAGCTGGATCGGAAGATCCAGGAACTCAACACACTCTTTGACCTGGGCAAGGAATTCGGCGCCCTCCTGGATCCGGATAAGATTGTTCGCCTGCTCGTCTTCTCATTGCTGGGACAGATTGGCGTGAGCCGTTACCTGGTATGCCTCAAGGAGGGGCCGGACATGCGGGTCGTGGCTTCCCGTACCGATGGCAATCTCCCTCAAGGCGAGTTGCTGGCATCGCTGGCGAAGTTGAAGGCTCCCTGCCTCGTGTCCGATCTGATCATCCGCCAGGGCTATGATCCCCGTCCGGTGCTGAGCGACATGCGCCTGAGTGTGGTTGTGCCGATGCAGCTGCAGGGAGAGATCAAGGGTCTGATCATCCTGGGCGAAAAACTGAGCCACGAACTGTTCGGCCCGGCAGACCTCGAATTCCTCTCTTTGCTCGGCAATGTTGCCATCATCTCGCTCGAGAACGCCCGGCTGTTCAAGGAGGCGCTGGAAAAACAGCGCATGGAAGATGAATTGATGATCGCGCGCGACATCCAGAAGGGCCTCCTGCCGAGCGTGCTGCCGGTGATCCCCAACCTCGATCTGGCCGCTGCGAACATTTCTTCCAAGCAGGTGGGAGGGGACTATTACGACGTGATCGTGGCGCCGGAGGGAAAGTACATCATTGCGATCGGCGACGTGTCTGGCAAAGGCACGCCCGCTGCTCTGCTGATGGCCAACCTGCAAGCCACGATCCGCGCTTTGGTGCCTCTGAACCTGCCTCTGGCCGAATTGACGGAGCGGGTGAACGACCTGATGTGCCAGAACACCGGGGGAAACAAGTTCGTTACGTTCTTCTGGGCGATGCTCGATCCCGCTTCACTGAACCTGACCTATGTCAACGCGGGGCACAACTATCCCTACCTGCTCCATGGCGATGGCACCATGGATCGCCTGGACAAGGGAGGCATGATCCTTGGAGTCATGAAGTCGCCGATCCCTTACGAGCAGCAGAGCATCCCGATGCGGAAAGGGGACATGCTGGTGTTGTTCACGGACGGCGTGAGCGAAGCAATGAGCAAAGAGGCGGAGGAATTCGGAGAGGAGCGGCTTGAGGCGGTGGTGCGCGCCCATGCGGGCATGAGCGCCCAGGAGGTGACCGTTGCGATCCACCATCATGTGCAGGAATTTGCCAAAGGCGCCCCGCAGTCGGACGATATCACGATGATGGTCGTGAAGTGTTGCTGAAAGAGTATCCACCTGTACAAGACGAACACAGCCCTCAGGGTCACTCCGTGAGGGCAACCCTGAGCGAGGACGGTCCGGCTGAGAGAGTCGAACCCCTCGAGCAGCCTAAGGGTTTGCGCCCTCTCAGTTTGTACTTGGCCTTTTCCTCACCTTGCTCTTCTTTCTCTTTCTTCTTAACTTCTGTTATTGCAAAGTCCATAATCCTTGAGCTTTCCGCATGGAAACCGGCGAATTCCCGAGCGTGAGACTCTCCTTCCGCTCGCTCCGGAAGTACCAGGAGGGGTTCTTGCGGAGCCTGCGGCACAGGCGTCCGGAAACACGAGCAACCTATGAGCGTGCCCTGCGCGGCTTTGTTCGTTGGTTCCAGGAGGATCGCGAGTGCAGATTTCGCGTCCGGGACATCGAGAGATACAAGCGATTTCTGAAGAAGAAGAAAAGGCTTTCCTGGGTGTCGATTTCGACCTACCTGACCGCGGTGCGCCGGTTGTGCGATTTTCTTGTGAAAGAAGGGGTTCTTCGCGACAACCCGGGGAAGCTGGTCGGCGGCGGCCAGCGCCCCCTTTCCCATTCACGCGGTGTCCTTACTCCCGCCCAGGTACAAGCGCTCATGGATGTCGTCTCGACCGATGCTCGGCAGGACGTGGATCAGCGTTGCCTGCGCGACCTGGTATTTGTGAAGCTGATGGTCGTTTGCGGCCTGTCGGAAATCGAGATCGTTCGCGCGGATCTGCAGGATCTTCACCGGGAAGGTGAAAGCCCGCTGCTCTGGGTGCAGGGAAAGGGCAAAGTGCTCAAAGATGCCGCCGTTTCCCTTCCGCAGGATCTGGTCGCGATCATCGACCGATATTTGGCATCCCGGGGAGTGCTCCGGCCCACCGATCCGCTTTTCGCCAGCGCCGGGAACAGAACCTGGGGAGCGCGGATGAGCACACGCGGCGTTCGGGAGAGGGTCAACCGCTATCTTGGCGCCGCCGGAGTCAAAAAGGGGACTAGTGGAAAAGTAACGCCAGGCTCCCTTCGCCATACTGCAGCTCTCTTGATGGCTGCCTCCGGCGCCACGGCGGATGAGATCCGGGAACGCATGCGCCTGGGAAGCATAGAGACGGCCATGCTCTACGTCAATCAAAACACACAACGTCAAAGAACTCAATAGCTTATGGCGTATCCGTTCAACATTATTGAAGCGAAATGGCAGCTCTACTGGGATGATCACGGGACGTTCAGGACTGATAGCTCAACCGCCCGGCCCAAGGTCTATGTCCTGGACATGTTCCCCTATCCCTCTGGGGCGGGACTTCATGTGGGTCATCCTGAAGGCTACACCGCTACAGATATCCTCTCCCGCTACAAACGGATGCAGGGGTTGAACGTGCTCCATCCCATCGGCTGGGATGCCTTTGGGCTGCCGGCGGAACGCTACGCAATGCAGACGAACATTCATCCGCGCATTACAACAGAACAAAATATCTCGACGTTCCGGCGGCAGATCAAGATGCTCGGGCTTGGCTACGATTGGTCGCGCGAGATCAACACGACCGATCCGGAATACTACAAATGGACCCAGTGGATCTTCCTGCAGATCTATGGCTCGTGGTACGATCCGCGCCAGGACAGGGCGCGGCCGGTGGAGACGCTGATCGATGAGTTGAACGTCAAAGGCACGTCGGATCTGCCAGGATCGGGATCGTTTACGGCGGAAGAGTGGAAAAGGAAAGGCAGAAAAGAGCAGCACGATTTTCTTGCGAAATTCCGGCTGGCCTACGTGGCGGAGATCCCGGTGAATTGGTGTGAGGGATTGGGGACAGTGCTGGCGAATGAGGAGGTGGCTGAATGGACAGATAAGGGATACACGGTCGAGCGCCGACCAATGCGCCAGTGGATGATGCGCATTACCGCCTATGCCGAAAGACTGCTGCGGGATTCGGGTGAACTTGACTGGCCTGCTTCGACCCTGGAGCAGCAACGAAACTGGATTGGCCGGTCGGAAGGAGCAGAAATCGATTTCCCGGTGCATGGGGGGGCACAGAACATCCGTGTGTTTACCACCCGCCCGGACACGATCTTCGGCGCCACCTACATGGTTCTTGCTCCGGAGCATCCGCTTGTTGAACCTCTGACCACAAACGAACAGCGCAGCGCCGTCGAAGAGTACCGGGCGCAGGCGAAATTGAAGAGCGACCTGGAAAGAGGAATCGAGGCGGAAAAGACCGGGGTGTTCACCGGCGGATTCGTGACAAATCCAGCCACTGGCACGACAATTCCGGTCTGGATCGCGGACTATGTCCTGATGGGATATGGAACGGGCGCTATTATGGCCGTCCCGGGGCACGATGAGCGGGACTATGCCTTTGCGAAGAAATTCAACCTGCCGATTACAGAAGTCGTCGCAGGGGGGGATCTGTCCGCTAAAGCATACGTCGGAGACGGCACCGCCGTCAACTCGGCAAATGCCGAGGTGTCGCTGAACGGTCTGGGCACAGCGCAAGCCAAATCCAGGATCATTGAGTGGCTGGAAAAGCGGGGGCTGGGGAAGGGGACGGTGCAATACAAGCTGCGCGACTGGCTCTTCTCGCGGCAACGGTACTGGGGTGAACCTATCCCCATCGTGTACCTGGAAGACGGCACGATGCAGCCGCTGCCCCAGGATCAACTTCCGCTTCTGCTCCCCGACCTGAAGAAATTTCAACCGAGCGGAACCACCGAATCGCCACTGGCACTCGCCGAAGAGTGGGTACACGTTGCGGATCCAAAGACCGGGCTTCGGGGTCGTCGGGAAACCAACACCATGCCGCAGTGGGCGGGGTCATGCTGGTATTACCTCCGTTTCATAGATTCGCGGAATCCCCACGCTTTTTGCGCGCCTGAGCTCGAGCGTCTCTGGATGCCTGTTGATCTTTACGTGGGAGGGGCTGAGCATGCCGTTCTCCATCTGATGTACGCCCGGTTCTGGCACAAGGTGCTTTACGACCTGGGTCATGTAAGTACCAGGGAGCCATTCATGAAGCTGCGCCACCAGGGGATCATCCTCGGTGAAGATTCACGGAAGATGTCCAAGTCGCGTGGCAACGTGGTCAATCCGGACGAGGTGGTCAAACAGTATGGCGCCGACGCCATGCGCCTGTTCGAGATGTTCATGGGTCCTCTGGAAGAAATGAAGCCCTGGAGTACGCGCAATGTCGAAGGCGTGTTCAGGTTCTTGAACAGGATCTGGCGGCTGTACGTTGATGACGACGGACGCCTGGACCCGGAGGTGAAGCCGATGGCGGTGCGCGCCGACCTTGAACGGGCCTTCCACACCACGGTGAAGAAGGTCGGGGAGGATATCGAGGGATTGCGGTTCAACACCGCGATCAGCCAGATGATGATCTTCGTGAACGAGGTGATGTTGAGCGAGTCCCGTCCACGGCAATTTCTCGAGCCGTTCGTTCTGCTGCTTGCACCGTTTGCTCCGCATCTTGCCGAGGAATTGTGGGAAAAACTGGGGCACACGGAAAGTCTGGCGTACGAACCCTGGCCGGAGTATGATTCGTCCAAGCTCCAGGCTCCCACGGTGGAGGTGGTCCTGCAGGTCAACGGCAAGGTCCGCGGGAGGCTGGAGGCGGCCATGGATACGAGTGACAAGGATCTCGAAACCCTGGCACTTCAGGATGAGAACGTTCGCAAGCATATGGATGGGAAGAAGCTGGTGAAGGCCGTCGTCGTCAAGAACCGGCTCGTCAACCTCGTGGTGAGGTGATCATTCATGCAAAGGCTTTCCGTCATTCTTGTCACACTGAACGAGGAGAAGAACATCGACCGGTGCCTCGGAAGCATGCGGTGGGCAGACGAGATCGTTGTTGTCGATTCATTCAGCACGGACCGGACCGTGGAGCTGGCACGCAAGTATACGGATAAGGTCTACCAGCACGAGTATCCTGGCACCAGCAAGCAGGTGGAGCGGGGGATCACCTACGCGACGGGGGATTGGATCTTCGTCATCGATGCAGATGAGGAAATATCCGACGCGCTTGCGGCGGAAGTGCAAACGGTGCTGCGTGGAGACGGGGACATCGTGGGGTATGAATTCATTCGTAAGCCGTCGGCCTTCGGCAAGTGGATCGAACACGGCGGGTGGTTCCCGGATTACCAGTTCCGATTTTTTAGAAAAGACAGCTACTATCCTGAGCATCAGGAAATCCATGGCGGCTTCAATACCAGGGGGAAACGGGGAAGACTGAAGGGATATCTGTATCATCACACGTATGGCACCATCTACGCCTATGTGGAGAAGATGAACGAGTACACGTCTCTGCATGTCTCCAACAAGCTGAAAGACAACCCTGCTGCCGACGCACGCTGGCATAACTTGATCCTGAATCCGCTCTCTCATTTTCTCCGAATGTTTTTTTCAAAGAAGGGGTACAAAGACGGATTCCACGGGTTTGTCCTGGCGCTACTGGATGCCACTTACACCATGCTGCTCTATGCCAAGCTCTGGGAATACCGGATGCGTCAGAAGGAAGGGAAGGGTGTGCTTCCCCCAACCACGAATGTTGAACTCAACGCCCTGAAACACAAGCAATGAGCATCTACCGCCGGGTTCTGCACTATATACGCCCCTACTCCGGACAGCTAACCCTTTCCGTCTTCTGCTCCATCATGTTTTCGATCTTCAGCGGACTCTCGATCTACCTCACGATTCCACTGCTCGAAACGCTCATCAGCGGCACGCCGGGCGGGGCCGCCGCTCAACTCCAGCCTGGAGCCTCGATGATGCCGAGCTGGCTCCTCGCGGTGAAAGACGGCCTGGCATCATGGTTTCAGCATCTGGTGTTTTCCGGCGATCCGATGGTCTCGCTTCGCAATGTGTGCGTTATCATCGTGATCTCGTTCCTGATCAAGAATTTCTTCGGCTATCTGCAGTCGAACCTCATGGTATCGGTGGAGCAGGGGCTGATCAAGGATCTCCGCAACGACCTCTACAAGCACATCCACGAGCTCCCGCTGGGGTATTTCTCAAACGAGCGCACCGGGAACCTGATATCCCGCGTCATGAACGACGTTCCCGTGATCAACACCGGCATTTCTGCGACATTTCAGACGATGATCCGGGAACCGCTCCTGATCGCGGTCTACCTGACCATCACGCTGATGATCAGCTGGAAGCTGACTGTCCTGGTCTTCGTGGTGTTTCCCGTAGCGCTGGTAATCATTGCCGGCGTCGGGCGGCGAGTGCACAAAGAGAGCGGTCTCGTGCAGCAACGCATGGCGGATTTGACCTCGGTGCTGCATGAGACCATTACCGGCGTGAAGGTGGTCAAGGCGTTCGGCATGGAGAACTTTGAGAACAAGAAGTTCGCGTGGGAAGGGCAGCGGGCATTCGATACGATCCTGAGAGTGACGCGTATCAGGAACCTCGCGTCTCCGAGCACGGAATTCCTCAGCGCCGTGGCCGGCGCGGTCATCATCTGGTATGGAGGATCGCAGGTGCTGTCGCATGAGGGACTGAGTGCAAGCCAGTTCCTGGGCTTCCTGTTCGCGATGTTCCAGCTGATGCCGCCGATCAAGGAGCTCAGCAGCGTCAATAACCGTTTGCAGGAGGCAACAGCCGCAGGCAAGCGTGTTTTCGAGATCCTGGACACGGAACCGAACATCCGCGACTGTGCAAATCCTGTGAAGTTGTGCGACCTGCGCTCCGAGATCCGGTTCAAAGACGTCAGCTTCCGGTACCGGGATGGCGACATCGTGCTGGCCGATGTGGACTTCACGATCAAGAAGGGAGAAGTCGTTGCGATCGTGGGGCCGAGCGGTGCGGGCAAATCCACGCTCGTGGATCTTCTGCCCCGGTTCTATGATCCCACGTCCGGCTCGATCTCCATCGACGGCGTGGACCTCCGAAGTTTGGAGGTGCGGTCGCTCCGGGAGAACATCGGCATCGTGACACAGGAAACCATCCTCTTTAATGATACGGTGCGCAGTAATATCGCGTACGGGCTGGATGATTGCCCGATCGAGCGTGTCATAGCGGCCGCGAAGGCTGCAAATGCCCACCACTTCATCACAGAGATGCCCCGGGGGTACGATTCAGTGATCGGCGAACGGGGAGTGAAGATTTCCGGCGGGGAGCGGCAACGTCTGGCGCTGGCACGTGCGATTCTGAAGAATCCTCCCATCCTGATCCTTGACGAGGCAACGTCGGCACTGGACACGGAGTCCGAGATCCTGGTCCAGGAAGCGATCGAGCATTTGATGGCGGGGCGTACCTCGATCGTCATCGCGCACCGGCTCTCCACCGTCCAGCACGCGGACCGGATCGTGGTGCTCGAAGCTGGGCGCATCGTGGAGACCGGACGGCATGCGGATCTCGTGCACCGGCAGCGGGGGTTGTACAAAAAACTGTACGATCTGCAGTTCAGGATCTAGCGATAGCATCGGGGTTTGTGTGAAAACGATCAACGACATCCCGTCTCCGGCGGCCATCGGCCACCCTCCGTCTCTGGGGATCTGGCTCCGCTTCGTGATGTTGGCGGCGATGTACATCTTTCTTGCCTCCGCATACTTTTCGATCGCGGTCAATTCTCTCTCGCTCGGCTTGATGGCCATTTGCTTTGCCGGCATTATGCTGCGTGAGCGCCGCTTTCTTGTCCGCCCGACGCCGCTGGATTACTTCTTCCTGGCATATGTGGTCGCGGAAATACTCTCCACGATCTTCTCGTACCGGGCGGCACAGTCCTTCGCTTTCTCAAAGCGGGTTCTGCTGATCGGGATCGTGTATTTTTTCGCGACGTGGATCACGACGGACCAGGCTGCAAAACGCGCCGTGGGAGTTCTTCTCGCCGCGGCAACCGTTGTTGCCTGTATCGGGGTGGGGAAGTTGGCCTTCAGTCCTCCTGAAGATGTGGTGCGCCTGGGGATCTTTCAATTCTATATGACCACCTCCGAGCTGATGATGATCGCGCTGCTTCTGCTCCTCCCGTTCGCGGTGCATCCGGAGACCCCGCGACGGATCAGAGCGGCGGCAATCTATCGCCTTGATCCCGGTGGGAGTCAGCCTCTACGCGACTGTCACCCGGGGAGCGTACCTGGCTGCCGGTGCCGGCATCGTATTCATTGCGCTTGTACGCAACAAGAAGCTCCTCATTCCGCTGCTGGTGCTCATCGTGCTCGTGATCCTGTTTGCGCCCCCGTATGTGGAAAGCCGTATCAGGAGCATTGTGGACCTGAACCATCCGGAAAATGCATCCCGGCTCATGCTCTGGAAAACGGGACTGAGGATTTTTGCGGATCACCCGATTGTGGGCGTGGGCGACATTGACATTCACGATATTTATCTGCGCTACATGGACCCGGGTGACCCCGCGCAACATGGTCATTTGCATAACATTGCGATGCAGGTCCTGGTGACGCTTGGTGTCGTCGGCTTTGCTGCCGTCGCAGCGATGTTCGTGAAGATCGTCCAGACCGAGTGGCGGATCTGGAAACGGGTGCGCGCCGACTGGTTCCGCGGCTCGGTCGCGCTCGGCGCCCTCGCGGTGTTCGTGGGCTTCCACGTCGACGGACTGACGGAGTGGAGCTTTGGGGACCAGGAAGTGGTGATCCTGTTCTGGGTGATGCTTGGCCTGACGCTTGCCGTGGGGGAATTGCCTCCACCGACGCCGATCGTGGAGGAGCCGCTAGCAGCAGCCGCGGGCGAGAGAGGAGAACGCTGACCATGGCCAGGCTTACCGTGATCACCATTACCCTGGATGAAGAACGTAACATCGTGGAATGCCTGGAAACCGTGCGATGGGCCGATCAGCTTGTGGTCGTGGATTCTGGAAGCAGCGACAAAACGATCGATCTGGCAAAGCGCTTCACGTCGGACATCTACACGATTGACTGGCAGGGGTACGGACACGCACGCAACTTTGCTCTCGATCATGCGTCGGGGGAATGGATTCTCTGGCTGGATGCCGATGAGCGCGTCCCGGCCGAGCTGGCGAAAGAGATCAAAGATCTTGTGAGGCGGGACGAGTCCGCTTACAGCGGGTACTCCGTTGCACGACGGGCGTACTTCCTGGGAAAGTGGATCAAGCACTGCGGATGGTACCCGTCCCGCGTTGTTCGCCTCTTTCGAAAGGGGCATGGGAGGTTCAGCGAGACGCGCGTGCATGAACGGCTCGAGCTTCAAGGAAAGGTTGGTATGCTCCGGTACGACCTTCTCCATTATACGGATCTCCATTTGCAGCAGTACCTTGGGAAGTTCAACAAGTACACCTCCCTTGCCGCCGAGGATATGGCCGCAAACGGAAATTCGTTCAGGCTCTGGGACCTGCTGGTCCGGCCGCCGTTCCTTTTTGTGAAAATGTATTTTTTCCGGCTCGGTTTCCTTGATGGAGTGCATGGTTTCGTTCTCTCCGTTCTTTCGTCTGCCTATGTCTTTTCGAAATACGCCAAGCTCTGGGAATTGACACGCAACGGATCCCAGGGCAGGGATTAGTGCCATTTCAACTTTTAGGGGAGTCTGCCTATGGACGCCAGCGAAAAGCAGCAATTCTTCTTTACCCAGCTGGTCCTCATGTTTCACACCGCCACCATGCATCAGCTCGGCAAGATCAAAAATCCGGTGACGGGCGCTATTGAACGCGACCTTGCGGCGGCTCAGAATTCCATTGACATCCTGGATATGCTGAAGGAGAAGACAAAAGGGAATCTCAGCGAGAACGAAAACCGGTTGCTCGGCACGGTCATACAGGAACTTAAGCTCAATTTTGTGGATGAAGCGAACAAGAAGCCCGAGGCAACAACTCCTCCGCCGGCTGACGCTTCCAGCACTTCGGAAGGACAGAACCCGCAATGAGATTTGCCATCATCGGAAACACAGACAAACCGGCGCTCCGCCAGGCGATCCCCAAGCTGGTGGAAAAGCTTGAAAGCGCCGGAACGGAATACATGATCGATCGGAAGATCATGGACCTTCTGGCGCCCGGGTCTGCGACCGGGAAGAAACATGCCTGCGATTTCGAGCAATGCGTCGAGAAATCGGACGTGCTTGTCGCCCTCGGGGGCGATGGCACTATCCTGGCCGCGGCCCGTTCCGTCGGCGCAAGAGGGACCCCGATCCTTGGCATCAACCTCGGCAAACTTGGATTTCTGGCCGAGGTTGCCCCGGAGGAAATGCAGGAAGCGATCGGCGACATTCTCAACAGGAAATTCTACATCGAGGACCGGCTGGTGCTGGAGGCAACGTCGCCAAACCTCCCCGGGCTGGTGTTCCACGCCGTCAACGACATCGTTGTCGACAAGTCGCGCTCTTCACGCGTGATTGATATAGAAATGCACATCGACGGGGCATACGCAGTCACGTACCGCGGGGATGGATTGATTGTCTCTACGCCGACCGGATCAACAGCCTACGCGCTCTCCAATGGTGGCCCCATTGTGACCCCGGCCAGCCCGGTCATCGGCATTACTCCGATCTCTCCGCACACGCTGAGCGGCAGGCCGATCATCGTGCCGGATACCAGCTCGATTCGAATCATTGTGCAGGCCGACAGTGACGAGGTGTTGATCTCGGCGGATGGCCAGATGGAGTCATTTCTGCGCCCGCCGATTGAAGTGAGGGTCAAGAAAGCGAAATACTCCGTCCGTCTTGTCAAGCGCACCGATACGACGTACTTCGACGTGCTGCGGGCGAAACTTCTGTGGGGGAGAAACCCGAAAGGGAGATAAAACCTAATTGAGAATGGGGAACTGAGAACTGGGAACTGAGAATGGTAAAGAGGGGTTAGGAGATTAGTTTAGACCGGTGATGCTTGAGGTGCTTTACTTGTCCTTAGCCCCCACTCCCCAGCCCCTGCTTCTTCAATTGTTTTGCGCTCCCTCCGCAATCCACGTCCTGATGCCGTTGATCTGGTTCTGATTCAGTCCATTCGCGTAAGGGGGCATCCTGTCCCCCGTGGGTCCCCTGCCCTCGATCTTCATGACCAGAATGCTGTTCTGCGGATCCTTGGACACAACGATTCCCGGAACGGCGTAGACGGTATTGTAATACCCGGTCAGGCTCAACCCCCCGGCGTGCGTGTTATCATCATGACACAAGCCGATGGCGCAAGTCTGGTTGAACAGTGTTTGCACATGTACGCCGAAGCTGACGTTCCGTTCAGGAAAAACCACGGTAGATGGGCTCTCACCCGGTTGGACAGCGTTTTGATCCTTGCATCCCGTTGCGCCGATCAGTACAAAGAAGAAGAGCGACGCACAGAGGATCTTGCAATGCAACGTCATTTACACCACTGCTCCTTCCTCAGCACTCAAATACAGTGCTCCGTACATGTGCCCGACGACGGCATACGCGTAAAACAGCGTAAAGAAGACTCCGATGATGAGTGCGAGGATGCCGATGCCGGCAAACGATTTCAGGCCCACGGATATCAACACAACTACCAGCGTATTTTGCCAGTTCCGCTTGAAGTCCCCGAGAATTCCTCCGATATCCAGACCGTCGCTGACTCGCTCGCGCAGGGCGAATCTGTAGGTGATGATGGGGGTCAGGAGCGTAAAAAAAAGAATATATGGCACCATCAACAGAATGAAGCCGAACGTGTAAACTGCGACATACGGGCCAAGGGCTTGGGAATTGTCCGTGACTGCAGTGATGGCGGTAAGGACCAGCAGCGGTATCAAGAGGAAGATGAAAGGAAGTGCATATACAAGAAGCACGACAAAGTATTTGATCCCGACAACGAATTTCACCCCCACGTCCTTCCACTCCGGGAGGGGATACCGTTCCCGCCGCATGACGCGCTGTGTCAGCTCCACGAAATACCCGAACAGTACGAAAACTCCGAGACCCACAACGGACAACAACATGAACAGGGCTGCGATGACGACCTTCATGACCCACGCGGGGTCATCGAACATGAAGCTGAACGCTTTGCCAAGATCTTTCATGGTCTTACCGGATGGATGGTGAGGAAAGAGGCTTTCTCAAATGAGAAAATAGCGAAAATCGGGAGGAGTATCAAGAGAGACGGGTGACAGAGGTCAGATTCAGTATGAGTGCTCAGGCCAATTATCCATAGATAATGGATCATGGATAATTCGAACGCCCCACTTCCATCGTTCAGTTATGGAAGTGGGGCGTTCGTGGAGCTGAGGGGGATCGAACCCCTGACCTCGTGAATGCCATTCACGCGCTCTCCCAGCTGAGCTACAGCCCCGGGCAAACCGAGAATTGAGAACCGCGGGGATAGGAAAAAACCCTCAACGGCGTGACAATATACCAATTTCGCCGTGGAATGTCAATGAACTTGCCGTCGCTATTTAGCCACGTTTTTCGTATACTGTACCAATTCCGTTTGTTCATTTTCGACCGTTCCTTTCCATGAATGTACTTCTTCCATACCTTCAACGGTACTGGAAACTGATCCTGCTCGCGCTGGTGCTGGCGGCGATCAACCAGATTTTCTCCCTCCTCGATCCCCTGATCTTCCGTTACGTAATCGACAACTACGCCACAAAATTCAAAGAATACACCACCGGCGAATTCTTCAAAGGGGTCAGCCTGCTTCTTGCCGCCGCCGTGGGGGTGGCGTTTGTTTCCCGCGTAGCAAAGAACTTCCAGGACTATTTTATCAACGTCGTCACTCAGCGGCTCGGTGCGCGGATCTATTCTGACGGCATCGCACATTCGCTGGAGCTTCCCTATGCGACGTTCGAGGATCAACGGAGCGGGGAAACGCTCGGGAAGCTTCAGAAGGTCCGGACGGACGTGGAAAAGCTTGTCGCTGCTGCCATCAATATCGTCTTCACGTCGCTCATCGGCGTAGTCTTCGTGATGGGTTATGCGTTCAGCGTCCACTGGCTGATCGCCCCGGCGTATTTTGCGACGGTCCCTTTGCTGGGTGTGCTGAGCTCCGTGCTGAGCCGGAAGATCAAGGTCATCCAGAAGGATATCGTTGCCAGGACCACCGCGCTTGCCGGTTCGACAACTGAATCACTGCGGAACATCGAGCTGGTGAAAAGCCTCGGCCTCGCCGGACAGGAGATTGACCGGCTGAATTCGACGACGGAAAAAATCCTTCTGCTCGAACTGAAGAAGGTAAAGTACCTCCGGAGCCTTAGCTTCATCCAGGGAACCGCTGTGAACTTCCTGAGAACCAGCATTCTCTTTCTGATGCTGTACATGATCTACGCTCAAATGATCACCGTCGGGCAGTTCTTTTCGCTCTTTATATACTCCTTCTTTATCTTTGGGCCTTTGCAGGAGCTGGGGAACGTCATCAACATCTACCGCGAGACCGAAGTTTCCCTCAAGAATTTCGACGATATTTTGAAAACTCCCAAAGAGCCGAGGGCAACCGCACCGGTTGATGTGGGGACGCTGGCAACTCTTGCGTTCGAGCAGGTATCATTCAGGCACCAGACAGCAAGTGTCCGGGCCCTGGCGGACATCTCCTTTCACGTGCGCAGCAGGCAGACCATTGCGTTCGTTGGGCCCTCCGGCTCGGGCAAGACAACCCTTGTGAAGCTCCTGGTTGGGCTTTACTGCCCTCAGTCTGGCAGAATTCTGTACAATAGCAACCCTGCGGATACCATTGATCTGGATCGCTTGCGGGAGCGGATCGGGTTTGTCACGCAGGATACCCAGCTCTTTGCGGGCACGATTCGGGAAAATCTGCTGTTTGTCAATCCGATAGCTACAGACGCCGAGTGCCTCGATGCTTTGCAGAAGGCCGCATGCCAGAGCCTGCTTGCGAGGGCCGACAAGGCATTGGACACAATGATCGGGGAAGGCGGAGTGAAGGTCTCCGGGGGTGAAAAACAACGCCTCTCTATTGCCCGCGCGCTGTTGCGCCGCCCTGACCTCCTTGTCCTTGATGAAGCCACGTCATCCCTTGACTCGCTGACCGAGAACGAGATCAGTGACACGGTGAGGAAAGTGACCCGCGGCACGGAAATGATCACGATCCTGATTGCCCATCGCCTTTCGACGGTGCTCCACGCGGACTGCATTTACGTGCTGGAGCGGGGGAAGATCGTCGAATCGGGCCGCCACCAGGATCTCCTGGAGAAGAAAGGGCTCTACCACGCCATGTGGAGGCAGCAGATCGGAGAGCGTGAGGATGGCGCGCCGGAAACTTTGCCGGGACTTGTGCCTGCCGGTCCAACGCAGGAAGAAGAGGAGGGCACGACATAGTTTGCCATGCACACGAACAGACTGATTCGAGAAAAAAGCCCGTATCTGTTGCAGCATGCCCACAACCCGGTGGATTGGTACCCGTGGGGCGATGAAGCCTTTGCGAAGGCCCGCACCGAACAAAAACCGATTTTTCTCTCCGTGGGATACTCAACCTGCCATTGGTGCCACGTCATGGAGCGGGAATCGTTCGAGAACGAGAATGTCGCGGCGCTCATGAACGAGCACTTCGTCCCGATCAAAGTGGACCGGGAGGAGCGGCCGGATGTTGATCGCGTCTACATGACCGCGCTGCAGGCGATGGGTCAAAACGGCGGCTGGCCAATGTCGATGTTTCTCACACCGGACCTGAAGCCATTTTATGGCGGGACCTACTTCCCTCCGGAATCGCGCTACGGCCGCACCGGTTTTCCTGAGATACTCGAGAGGGTTCATGAGATCTGGGAGAAGGAACGGGAAAAGGTGGACCAGTCCGCCCAGGGCATTACGGCATTCCTCCAGGAGGCCTCTCAGGTTGTCGCAGAAGGAGATCTGCGTGAGGAATCACTGGCCCTCTGTTTTGAACAATTCCGAAAGACCTATGATCCGGTTTTCGGCGGCTTCGGTCAGGGGCCGAAATTTCCCAGGCCCGCGATGTTCAATTTCCTGCTCTCATATCACTACCGGACAGGGAATCACGAAGCGCTTGAGATGACCGAATACTCGCTTCAGAAGATGGCCTCCGGCGGTATGTACGACCAGGTTGGAGGGGGATTCCATCGGTACTCCGTCGATGCCGAATGGCGGGTCCCGCATTTTGAGAAGATGTTGTACGATCAAGCACAACTCGCTGTAGCTTATTTAGATCTGCACCTGGTCACACAGGACCCCTACTACGCGAACGTGGCCAACGATGTTCTCACCTACGTACGGCGGGACCTGACCGATGAGGGCGGCGGTTTCTACTCGGCTGAGGACGCCGATAGTCAGCGCCCCGACGATCCCGCGGAGAGCGGAGAGGGGGCATTTTACGTCTGGACGAAGGGCGAGATCATGAGGCTTCTGGGGGAAGGGGACGGCCGGGTGTTCGCCTATTACTACGGCGTGGAGGAGGATGGGAATGCGCCGTTAGATCCTCAACATGAGTTCACGGGAAGGAACATCCTGTACGTTGCAGAATCCCTGAGCGACACGGCAGCGGCGTTCAATCGCTCGGAGGAGCGCGTGCAAGAGACCCTGGCATTGGCCAGGCGCAAGCTCTTTGCTGCCCGGAAGGATCGGCCGCGGCCGCATCTTGACGATAAGATCCTCACTTCGTGGAACGGACTGATGATCAGTGCGTTTGCGCGGGCATACCGGGTGCTCCAGAATCCAGAACACCTGCAAGCAGCGGTACGTGCAGGTGAGTTTCTTCTCACCCATCTCCGGGGCAACCGCGGCAATTTGCTGCGCAGATACCGAGAGGGTGAAGCCAAGTTCGATGGGCATCTGGATGACTATGCTTTCCTTGCTCAAGGGATGATTGATCTCTATGAGTCCTCGCTCGAGGCGCGATGGCTCCGCTACGCGATGGAACTGACCGAGAAAATGCTGGAGCTCTTCTGGGACAGCGAACATGGCGGCTTTTTCGATACTGCCGGTCAGGATCAGACGATTCTGGTCCGGCTCAGAGAACTCTATGACGGCGCAGAACCGGCCGGAAATTCTGTGGCGGCACTGAATCTGCTCCGTCTCGCCCGGATGACCGAACGGGAGGAATGGGGGAGAAAAGCAGAACAGACGCTACGGGCATGCGCCCGGATCCTGCGGGAGCAGCCGGTGGCAGTACCCCAACTCGCCTGCGCACTAGCCCTCATGCTTTCGCCATCCCGTCAGATCGTTGTTGCCGGCAAGAGTCGAGCTGCCGCAGGTCCGATTCTCCGCGAGATCTACGGCAGGTTCCTGCCTGACTCGGTGTTCTTGTATTCCGGCGAAGGTGAACGGTCAATCCGGGACCTTGCGCCGTTTGCAGGGAGACTGCTGGCTCCGGAGACCGGAGCGACCGCGTACATCTGCCAGAATTTCGTGTGCGAGCTTCCCTCATCGGATCCCGCCAATGTGGCAAGGTTGCTGGACCGCGACAGCCCGGAAGCGAGAACTCCTGAAAGGGCCGCCACCATGCAAAGCCGCAGACGGGAAAGACAATGAATTGCTGTTCGTGTCACCCCTATGTTCACCCTCCAACCCTACTGCTGAGGGCAATCTCCCGCATGTGAGAATCTTCCCTCCTCTGACCGAGTTACCCGATCAACGATCCCAAATTACTGGGGGAGGCCATCTACCGTCGCGCGATGCTTCACGCTAATGATGATTCCACCGAGACCAATCAGAAGCATGATTGCAGACTGCACGAGGGTCTTGTAGGCTATGCTTGGGCCGGAAAGTGAATCTACAAGAAACCACCCGCCAAGGCAGATGAGGAGGACATATATCCCTGCCATGATTCGGCGCGCCGCGCGGTTCGACGCAGAGGAATCTTCGGCAAAATATCTGTTGAAGAGCATGAGTCCCACCATGGACACCAGGTCAAGCGCCGCAAAGAGGAGCCAGAATCCGCGGTAGGCCGGTGCAGCTCCCGGGTTTCCTACCTGGGGCTTTAGCATGGCTTCGTAAAGAACACCCCCGATGTTCGACCCGATTAAACTCCCGATCACTCCGTACAGAAAAGCATATCCCATGTAGACTGCTTTCTTGTCCGCAGGGGCAACGATGCCCACATAGCTGTAGTATTTCGGATGGGCAGTCATTTCTCCGATGGAAAAAACCGCGATCCCGAGGATGAAGATCCAGATGGTCTGGGAATAAGCGAGGCAGACAAAACCGAGCACGCCGATTCCCATCCCGGTGATCATCGTGGGAAGCGCCTTGACGTTCTTGAAGAGCCTGCTGATCAGCACCTGAAGGAGAATAATCGTGCCGGCGTTCACGACGGTCACATGCTCCGCGTCGAACTTCAGATTGATGCCCATGGCGGCGAATGCTCGATCCACGGGTGTGGCATCGACAAAATCACGGAGGAACCAGAGCACGGAGCCGAAATTCTGGAAGTAGAGGATCCAGAATCCCGAATAGACGAAGATCATGAGCATGAATCTGGCATCGCCCAGAACCATGGCTGCATTGCCCAGCACCTCTTTAAGCTTTCTGGTGTTTTCAGGCCTTGGAGGATCGCGGTAGAGGAAAAGCGCGGGCAGAAGCATGAGCGCACAGTACAAAGATGAAGCGCTGAACACGAGGGACCATGAGAATCCCTTGAAGAACGTCACGGCCAGGGGAGCGAGGAACGCGCCAAGGTTGATCATCCAATAATAAATGCCGAAGCCGAACCCGGAGTTCTCTTCCGTCGTGGACCGGGCAAGGGTGCCCGAGATGATCGGCTTGAACAATCCTGCGCCGGTTGCCATGACGAGCAACGCCACGAAAATGGTGCCATAGGTGCTCATTTGTCCGCTCAGGAAATAGCCTGAAGCGAGCAGCGAGAACGCCACGAGCAACATGCGGCGGTATCCGTAGCGGTCGGCGAGCGCCCCTCCCAGGATCGGCACAACGTAGGTGAATGCGTAGATCAGGCTCTGCAGGAAACCGACGGATTCCTCCGAGAAGCCTAGTCCTCCAGACAGCACCGAGTCGGAGAGATAGATTGCCAGGACCGAGTTCAGGCCATAGTATGCAGCACGCTCGAAGAGCTCCATGACATTCGCGATCCAGAAGACTCGCGGGAACGTCTTGAGTAACCCTACCGATGATGTGTGATTCATAACGGAATGTAATGAGGCTTAGCGAAGCGTGCGGGACTTCACGGGGCACTGTTGTCCTGTGCCGCGAGGTTCGCGGCAGTCTTTCGGGCGAAGCGCTCAGCCTGCTCGGGATCGAGAAACCAGTCGGAGCTTAGCCGCCGACGGTACATCAACAGCTTTCGGTACACGCGCACGATTTGGCCGGATCCCAGGCCGCGAGGAGTGCTGATTTCAACGACATGTTTGCTGCCGGCGGGTAGCTTCATCGGTGTAAGAAGTTCAAGGGGAGATGTCGGGATCATAGTACGCAGATCCGGACAGAATCGCAAATGTCGGAATTAAGTGGTATATTGGGACGCATGAAAAAGTTGCTTGAGATCTACCCCTGGCTGAAGATTCCCGAAGCCGAACTCGGCTTTCACTTTACCCGGAGCGCTGGACCGGGCGGGCAGAATGTCAACAAGGTTGCCACACGCGTGGAGTTGACGTTCGATGCGGGACATTCTCCGTCTCTCGATGAACAGACGCGGGAACGGCTCCTGAAGAAGCTGGCGGGAATGGTGGACGGGAGGGGGGTGGTGCGCCTTGCATCGCAGGAGTCCCGCAGCCAGTGGAAGAACCGGGAGGACGTCGTGGAGAAGTTTGTGATGCTTCTCCAGCGGGTCCTTGCACCGCAGAAGCGTAGGATTGCCACCCGGCCGAGCTCCGGGGCCCGGCATGCGCGGGCGAAGCAGAAACAGGCTCGCGCAGCGACGAAGGCTCGTCGCCGCAGGGTATCCGCTGAGGAATAAGCCGAAAAGCAGTTTCCCTGGAAAGTTCTCCCACATTCCGAGCGTTCCCATGAAGCTGGATTCACTATTGCATGCCCTCCTCCCGAAGGACGACAAGTTCTTTGTGTATTTTGAAAAAGATGTCGAAAACGTTCTCGCTGCCGCCAGCATGTTCAAGGATCTGATGTCCAATAGTATGAGCAAGGAGGAACGGGGCCAGAAGATCCGGAGGCTGGAAGAGCTCGAGCACAAGGGAGACGAGATCACGCACACGATCTACTCGGAACTGGCCGGGACGTTTATCACGCCGTTCGACCGGGAAGATATTCACCAGCTTGCCTCGAAGATGGACGACATTATCGATTACATCCACGGAGCGGCCGGACGGATCATCCTGTACCGGGTCGAGAGTATTCCCCGTGATGCAGAGCGGCTTGCCGGTATGATCTACGATCAGGTGAAGGAACTGCACACGGCCATCCCGCTGCTGCGTGATCTGCGGAATGCCCCCAAGATCAGTGAGAGCCTCGTTCGGATCAACAGCCTGGAGAACGAGGCGGACGATTTGTTCGAACGTGCAATTGCGAGTCTCTTCGATACGTGCAAAGACCCCATCGTGCTCATCAAGCAGAAAGAGCTTTTTGTCAGCCTGGAGACAGCCACGGATCAATGTGAGGATGCGGCAAACGTGATTGAGTCGATCATGGTAAAGAATGCCTGAGCACGAGCTTCTGTCCAGCGGCTACATTCACCCTCACGAATCAGGCTAGGCGGATGATCACACTCGTCGTCGTCATTATCCTTATTGCTCTTGTCTTTGATTTCCTCAACGGCTTCCACGACGCGGCCAACTCGATTGCCACAATCGTGTCGACGAGAGTCCTCACTCCCCGGGCCGCTGTAGTCTGGGCCGCGTTCTTCAATTTCGTCGCCGCGCTGGTATTCGACGTCCACATCGCCAAGACCATCGGGCGCGATCTGATCGACATTTCTGTTATCAACGAATGGGTGATTCTCAGCGGCCTGCTCGGGGCCATCGCCTGGAATCTGATCACCTGGTTCTACGGGATTCCTTCAAGCTCTTCGCACGCGCTCATGGGGGGGTATGCCGGGGCGGCGATTGCGAAGGCGGGATTCGGATCGATCTTCTACGCCAGCTGGGTCAAGACGCTTCTCTTCATCGTCCTGGCACCGGCGATCGGGATGATCCTGGGGTACTGGCTGCAGGTGGCGGTACTCTGGTTTGTCAGGAGAAAAAGCGCGTCGAAAGTTGATCACGTCTTCCGGAAGCTGCAGCTGTTGTCGGCGGCGCTCTACAGCCTGGGGCACGGCACAAATGATGCCCAAAAGACGATGGGGATCATCACAAGCCTTTTGCTGACGGCGGGCGTGATCCATGAATTCCATGTGCCGTTCTGGGTGATCACCGCATCATACACCGCAATTGCGTTCGGCACACTCTTCGGCGGATGGAGGATCGTGAAAACGATGGGGTCGAAGATCACCAAACTGAAGCCCTCCGACGGCTTTTGTGCCGAGACCGCTGGAGGCATTACATTGCTCCTGACTGCCTTCGGCGGAATCGCTGTCAGCACCACACACACGATTGCCGGAGCGATCATGGGTGTCGGCGCCACAAAACGTCTTTCGGCTGTCCGTTGGGGAGTGGCGGGGAAGCTGGTCTGGGCCTGGATCATAACAATCCCGGCATCGGCCTTGGTGGCCTGGGTCTCGTTTTTGATTGTGGATGCAGTTCGCACGCTGGTTCGCTGAGCAAGCCCCAAAAGGAATTTTGGGCCAGTGTCGATTTCGCTTGCTATTGGCAAATGGTTCGTGTATCTTATGTGCGTTAGGCACAGTTCGCCGTCGTTGAGCTTTAGCAAAGCAAAGTCTGTCGCAACTATGGTAGAGTGGTATCCTGACCAGGTTGCGACTTTTTGTTTTTTATGAGGCACTTCACGCCAGCTGTACCGCGGACCTCCTGCCCAGAAGGGGTATGGGGGAGTTTATTAATCAATATTTAAGAAAGGTCGAGTTCCATGGAAAAGGGAACCGTGAAGTGGTTCAATGCTGCAAAGGGTTTTGGCTTTATTCAACGGACGACTGGTGAAGATGTGTTTGTGCACTTCCGCGCCATTTCCGGATCAGGCTACAAGACTCTGAATGAAGGCGATCAGGTGCAGTTTGACGTCGAGCAGGGCCCCAAGGGGCTTCAGGCTTCAAACGTTTCACCCGCCTAAAGCGTGACACTACGCTGCTGAACAGAAATCCCGGTCTGTCAGAATCTGATGGCCGGGATTCACTTTTTTTCACTACTTGGAAACATCATGAAATCCGAATCCTTGCGACTCAGCAAGGGCATGGTCGGACTGCTTGCCTCACATGGCATCACCACTCCGACACCAATTCAAACCGAGATCATTCCGGCAATTTTTGACGGACGCGATGTCATCGCGCAATCGGAGACCGGCTCGGGCAAAACGCTTAGCTTTGCGATCCCGATTATCGAATCCATGAACCGGCGCGATGGCTTGCGCGCGTTGGTCATTGCGCCGACACGTGAACTTGCCTCGCAAATCACCGGCGAGTTCATCAAATTCTCCGAAGGCAAACACCTGGGAGTCACCGCAGTCTATGGCGGCGTCTCCATCAACGAGCAGCGCAGGAAATTCGATCGCACGAATATCATCGTCGGCACGCCCGGCAGGCTGCTGGACCTGCTCAACAGAGGCTGGCTCTCGCTGGACACGGTGCAGACCGTCGTCCTTGACGAAGCGGACCGGATGCTGGACATGGGGTTCATCCGCGATATCGAGAAGATCCTCCACCGCGTCCCAGCGGACCGAAGGACACTTCTCTTCAGTGCTACGATCTCGAAAGAAATCCAGGTACTTGCACGGAAATTTCTCCGCGATCCCTTGAATGTCGAGATGGCCTCGAAGGTGAAGCCCGAGCTGCTTCATCAAACCTATTATCAAACGTCCGCCGAACAGAAACAGGCATTGTTGGTTCACCTCCTGAAAGCGGAGCGAGACCTTGTTCTCGTGTTCTGCAACAGAAAGCACATCACGAAGCGGCTGGCTGACAAGCTTTCGAAGGAAGGAATCGCTGCCCGCTGCCTCAACGGAAATATGTCGCAACCGCAGCGGGACAAGGCGACGAACGATTTCCGCAACAAGAGATACAACGTACTCGTGGCGACCGATGTGGCTGCCCGGGGCCTGGATATCGACGGGATCTCTCACGTCTATAATTATGAAATCCCGCGCGATGTGGAATCCTACACCCACCGGGTTGGCCGTACTGCCCGCGCAGGCAAGCATGGGCAGGCCATCTCGCTTGTGGCAGGGGGTGAGGAACAGGATTTCTTCAAGCAGATTCTCTTCAGCTATCGGGGAGTGATCACTTTGAAGACCGCCTCTGACGTACGTCCCCTTGCGAAACCTCTGCAGTCCAACGCTCCTCAGCCTAAGCTGGACCGGAAGCCGAATCCTCACGCCCGCCCGCAAGGTCAGGGAAAAGGAAATGGATCGGCCGGCGATCGGCGCGGCCGCAGACGACCCTGGGAAAAAAAGAACCGGGGGGAAGAGCGGGGCTGGTCGAACCACGCAAGCACGCGAAGGGTGAATTAGAGCAACAAATGGTGTTACAGAGGTTTCAGTCGCAGGCAGTGATTCTATGATTTCCTGGATCGACCGTTCATTTCTCTCCCCTAACAGTATTACTCGAAAATCGACGTTTTTCCGAAGTGGACACGATATTTCAGACTTTTTGTTTCACGAGATTTTTCTCGTTTTTTTCTTGATTCATGCATGATCATTTCGTATTATCTATCACTATGATTCTCGCACACCACACATCGGCGCATCATCATCACCACCATCACCATGGCGACGAAGCCGCATGTCCTGGTATGCTAAAGAATGGATAGCTGACTGAGCAGTAACGAGTGTCGAAGAGCCCTTCTTGGAATGCCAGGAAGGGCTCTTCTCTTTTCTATTGTTGAGGTAGTATGGGAAAATCAAGCATCGGCCTGCCCACCGGCTTCCGCGATGTCGCCTTCGATGAGGCACGGTCCCGGCGCGCCATCGAGCGGCAGTTTGCGGAGGTCTTCGACAAGCAGGGCTTCGGCGAGGTTTCTCCGTCGGGTGTTGAATACCTGGATGTCTACACCAGAGGGAGACAAAGCATCAAGGAATTCACGTTCAAATTCCTGGACCGTGATGACAACCTTCTGGCGTTGCGTGCCGACTTCACACCGGCTATCGCGCGGGTAGTCGCAAGCGGCGTCCTGGGAGAGGACGTGCCCTACCGGCTCTGGTATTGTGGCAACGTGTTCCGGAAGGCCGACGTGCACAGGGGAAAATTCCATGAGTTCAGACAAATCGGGGCGGAGCTGCTGGGAGCCAATTCCATCGAGCGCGATGCTGAGATCCTGTCAACGGCACTGGAATGTCTGGCAGCTGCCGGCATCAGGGAGGTCTATCTGCACTTGAATCATGCGGGAATCTTCCGCGGTATCATCAAGGCACTTGACCTGGATCCGGAGGCACTCCGGCAGGTCAAGACCGAGATCGACCGGAAGGACATGCGCAGAGTGGCAGCACGGCTGCAAGGATTCGGGGTCGCTCCCGAAGTCCAGCGACAAGTGAACGAGATCTGCCGCTGCGTTGGAACGAAAGAGGATCTTCGCGCTGCCCGGACAGCGATTCACAATCAGGAGGCGGCCGCGGCGATCGACGAGTTGCTCGAACTAGCGTCCCGGCTCTCTCCCTGGACGGAAAACATTGTCTTCGACCTCACGGAGATCGATGAAATGGAGTATTACACGGGCGTGATGTTCGGGTTCTTCAGCTCCAGAGTGTCAACCGAACTGGGGAAGGGAGGGCGGTACGATTCGCTCCTCCAGGAGTTCGGGCGGCCGATGCCTGCAGTGGGCTTCTCATTTTCAGTGGACAATCTGGTATCATTACTATGAAGCAGAAGCTTCTCATCGCCCTGCCTAAGGGGCGATTGCTCGACCAATCGCTGGAACTGATGGGAAAGGCGGGGATAAACGTGACGCCCGGGGACGGATCGCGTCTGCTCTTCATTGAAGATCGGGACAAGCTCTTTCGTTTTGTCATGCTCAAGCCGGTTGATATTCCAGTCTATGTGGAATCGGGTGTCATTGATGCTGGCATTTGCGGGAGCGACATCCTGCGAGAGTTGGATAGCGACGTCAACGAGCCTTTGGATCTGCAGATCGGCCGCTGTGCGCTTGCCGTGGCGGGTCCGGCAGACAAGGAAGTTTCCTACCGGAAGGATATCCATGTTGCCACCAAATATCCCCGAACTGCCGCCCGCTTTTTCAAGGGGAAGAATGCTCATGTGCATATCGTGAAGCTCGACGGCTCAGTGGAGATCGCTCCGCTCCTCGGCCTGGCGGACGTCATCGTTGACCTTGTGGAGACCGGCAGGACGCTTCGCGAAAACGGCATGCGGGTGATCGAAGAGATCGCGCCGGTGAGTGCGAAGCTCATCGTGAACAGAACCGCCATGAAGATCAAGGCACAGCAGGTGAATAATCTGATTGCACAGTTTGACAGGGTGGTCTATGCGAATACTTGATTTGACGACCAACCGGCGGGAAGTCTTGGCTCTGGCACGGCGGCAATGGGAACCCGACCCGGTGATCGAGGCAAAGGTGCGTGAGATCGTCGAGCGTGTCCGGAAAGAGGGAGATGAAGCGGTCACGACATACACACGGCAGCTGGACTGTGCACTTATCGACTCGCTGGGACTGCTTGTCTCCCCCCGGGAAGTGGATGCTGCTTGCAGTAAGGTATCGCGAGAATTTCGGGAAGCCCTCAAGACGGCAAAACGTAACATCGAGAGGTTCCACAAAAGACAGCTTCCCAAAACCTGGACGATCAAGAGTCCGGGGAGGAAACTGCAACAGCGTGCTGCGCCGTTGGAGCGCGTGGGCATCTACATCCCGGGAGGGAAGGCGGCGTATCCCTCGACAGTCCTCATGAATGCCGTTCCCGCAGCAATCGCCGGAGTGAAAGACATTGTCATGACCACTCCCTGTTCGCGGGAAGGAAAGATATCGCCGGAAGTCCTGGCCGCTGCCCGGGAGTGCGGTATTACGGAGATCTACAGGATTGGGGGGGCACAGGCTATTGCAGCGTTTGCCTACGGGACCGAGTCGATCAGGCGCGTGGACAAGATCACGGGACCCGGAAACGCCTATGTCGCCGCGGCAAAGCAGATGTTGTACGGGACGGTGGGGATAGATGTGATTGCCGGGCCGACGGAAGTGGTGATTGTGGCAGATCGTCAGGCTCGTCCGGAATTTATCGCGGCCGACCTGATTGCTCAGGCGGAGCACGATGAACGTGCAGTGCCGATCTGCATCACCACGGATCCCGGGCTGGCGGGAACCATCTGTGCGGAGCTTGACCGCCAGCTGGAGTTGGCGCCCCGGCGGGATATTGCACGGCGCGCGCTGGACCAGCAAGGCGCGATCATCCAGGTTCCGTCACTAGCGGACGCGGCGGAGATTGTGAACGCGATAGCCCCGGAGCATCTGGAAGTCCTGCTGAAGAACCCCGAGGCTTTTGCCTCAAGAGTAAAACATGCCGGTTCGATCTTCCTTGGCAGCTGGTCTACCGAAGCCCTGGGGGACTATGCAGCCGGCCCGAACCACACGCTGCCTACAGCCGGAACAGCCCGATTCAGTTCTCCGCTCGGTGTACTGGACTTCATCAAATTCACCAATATCATCACGTTTAGCAGGAAGGAATTTGAACGGCTTGCTAACCCGGTGGAAACCCTCGCGAAGGTGGAAGGGCTCCACGGGCATGCGGCGTCCGTTGCGATAAGGAGGAAGAGTCGGTGAAAGAATTGATCCGCAAGGAGATCAAGACGCTCACAGAATACACGCTGAGGCAGCATCCGGCGCGCATCAAGCTCAATCAGAACGAGAACCCGTATGAGCTCCCGCAGCAGATCAAGGACGAAATCCTGCATCGGGTGGGGACTCTTTCCTGGTCCCGATATCCTCCGTTTGTTCCGCAGCAGCAGATAGAGAAGCTTGCCGCGTTTACAGGCTGGCAGGCGGAGGGGATCCTCATCGGCAACGGATCCAACGATCTGCTTCAGCTCATCTTTACCGCCTTGCTCGAACGGGGAGTTGCAGCAGTGATCAGCCAGCCCACATTTACCCTTTACAAACTGCTGGCCCAAGGGTTGGCTGCTGAAGTTCATGAAGTGCCTATGTCCAGTACTTTTCTCTTTGACACAGAACGGATCATTGCTGCCGCGAACGAGTCAGGTGCCCGCCTCGTTGTTATCTGTTCTCCCAATAATCCCACTGGCACATTTCTTTCGCGGAGCGAGTTGCGGGCAATTATCGAGGGGACCAATGCGCTCGTTGTTCTGGATGAGGCATATGTGCAGTTCGCGCGTGAGTCGCATGCGTCACTGTTGAAGGAGTACGACCGGTTGGTGGTGCTGCAGACCTTCTCCAAAGCCATGGGAGCCGCCGGGCTGCGGTTGGGATATGCACTGCTCGCTCCCGCGCTTGCCAGAGAACTGAGCAAGCTGAAGCTCCCATATAGCGTCAACATTTTTTCACTTCTTGCCATGGAGACGCTTCTCGATCGGTGGGAAACGATCAAGGGATGGATCGAAGTGCTCAAGTGTGAGCGGGAATTCGTCCTGAAGGAACTGTCTCGCATCCCATCGCTGATCGCGTATCGCTCCGAAGGGAATTTCATCCTTTTCGAGTCCCGGGAGAAGACCCCCAGACAGATCTTTGATGCTCTCCTTGCTAAAGGCATTTTGATTCGGGACGTCTCATCGTATCCCAACCTCGGCCGGGGATTGCGTGTGACTGTGGGAAAGCCGGAGGAGAACCGTGAATTCCTCACTGCACTTCAGGAGGCACTATGAGCAGAGAATCCTCTGTGGTCCGGGATACCACTGAAACATCGATCGACCTGCGGATGAATCTCGATGGCACGGGGGTGTATGCGATAGAAACCGGGCTCGGGTTTTTTGACCACATGCTCTCGCATATCGCCAAGCATGGTAGTGTGGATTTGATGCTGAAGGCGAAGGGAGATCTGCACGTCGATGAGCACCATCTTGTGGAAGATGTTGGCATCTGCCTCGGGAAGGTGCTCCGTGATGCCCTCGGAGAGAAGCGGGGCATCGAACGCTTCGGGACCGCTTTTGTCGCCATGGATGAGGCTCTGGCGCGCACGGTGATCGACCTGAGCGGCCGGGGCTATCTGGTGTTTCATGCATCTTTTTCGCGGGAGAGCATCAACGGTTTTTCGCTTGAGCTTGTCAAGGAATTCTTCCAGGCAATCGCTGGCGAAGGGAAAATGAACATCCATATCGCTCTATTATATGGGACGAATGCTCACCATCAGGTAGAAGCCATCTTCAAATCGTTCGGCCGGGCCCTCCGCCAGGCGGTCCGGGTGACGATGCAGGATCAGATACCGTCGACGAAGGGTGTGCTATGATCGCGATTGTTGACTACGGGATGGGGAATCTGCGGAATGTGCGAAGAGGGTTCGCTGAGGTTGGATATGATGCCACGATCACGGATGACCCACGGGTGATAGCCCAGGCGGAAAAAGTGGTGCTTCCGGGGGTTGGGGCATTTGGTGAGGCCGTCCGCCGGATTGATTCCATGGGATTGCGAGTGCCGCTGGTCCAGCAGATCAGGAGCGGGACCCCGCTGCTGGGGATTTGTCTCGGCATGCAGCTTCTTTTCCGGTCCAGCGAAGAATCTCCCGGCATTCCGGGGTTGGATATACTTCCCGGTGAGGTGAAGAAGTTCTCCGACGATGTGAAGGTGCCGCACATCGGGTGGAACGATGTCAAGGCATCGCCAGGGCAGCAGCTGCTTGATGCGGCGTCAGGGGGCGGGTGCTATTATTTCGTGCATTCATTTTATGCCCCGCTATCCGACTATACAATTGCAACGACATCCTATGGTATAGATTTTTCCTCCGCGGTAATGATAGGAAATACATTCGGCGTGCAGTTTCATCCGGAGAAATCCCAGGATGCAGGGCTGCAGATCCTGAAGCGGTTTGCGGAGCTATAGTGCTCTGCAAACGATGATAGGCGAATATTCCCAACTCAACGTCCATTGTTCATACGTACGCTGTTCAGGCGTTCATGCGTTACGTATTCGAACAGCTAACGCGTGAACTTTGAACTGATGAATGAAGAATTGGGAACCCATGAATTGGGAACTGATTCTATGGACATCATCCCCGCAATCGACCTCAAGGATGGCAAATGCGTCCGTCTCCTCCAAGGGCGAGACGATGCAACAACTGAATACTCCTCCGATCCGGTTGCTGTGGCGAAGCGCTGGGCTGAACTTGGTGCGGCTAAGATCCATATCGTGAACCTTGACGGTGCGTTCGGACGCGCTTCGGGAAATGTCGACATTGTCCGCAGAATCGTGGCGGAAGTCAAAGTCGGCGTGCAGTTTGGTGGAGGCCTTCGGTCCATGGAGGACATTGATGCCGCGTTCGGAACGGGGGTGGACAAGCTGGTCTTGGGAACGATCGCAATCGAGAACAAGCCGCTCCTGGCAGATCTCCTGCGGCGGGAAGGGGGCGACAGAATAATCGTGGCGCTGGATGCTTCCAACGGTAAGGTCGCGACAAGAGGGTGGACGGAAGTGACGGACCGTCCCGTCCTGGACATGGCGAAGGAGATGGAAGAAATGGGCGTCAGAGAAGCTCTCTATACCGATATCAGCAGGGATGGAATGATGAGCGGACCTGACCTTGTGACATTGAGGATGCTTGCGGAGAAAACCGGGCTTGGGATCATCGCGTCAGGAGGTGTATCAAGCAAGGAAGATGTCCTCGAAGTGGCCCGCATGGGTTTGCGGGGAATCACGGGAGTGATCATCGGCAAAGCGTTGTATGAAGGCAAGATCGATTTGCGCCGGATCCTGGAGGATGTGCAATCATGCTGAGGAAACGCATAGTGCCATGTCTGGATGTCAAGGCCGGGAAAGTCGTCAAGGGCGTTCAGTTCGAGCAGCTTCGAGACATGGGAGACCCTGCGGCGCATGCCCGCTACTACAACGATGAGGGAGCGGACGAGCTGGCGATCCTGGACATCACGGCATCGAAGGAAGAGCGCAAGAGTTTGATTCATGTCATCGAAGCCGTTGCCGATAGTATCTTCATCCCGTTGACGGTTGGCGGTGGAATCAGCGCGGCGGAGGATATCAGGGTCCTTCTCAACGCCGGCGCGGACAGGGTGAGCCTCAACACGCGGGCCGTGCAGAGACCGGAGTTGATCACCGAGGCTGCTGACCGGTTCGGCAGTCAGTGCGTGGTTGCGGCGATTGATGTAAAGCGCAGCGCGAACCGGCAAGGATGGGATGTGTATATCTATGGAGGAAAAGAGCGTACCGAACGGGACGGCCTTGAATGGGCCGGGGAGGTGGAGAGACGGGGAGCCGGTGAAATACTTCTGACAAGCATGGACAGGGATGGCACTCAGTCGGGGTATGACGTGGACTTGCTGAAAGCGATCACTTCTCGCGTCAGGATTCCGGTTATTGCTTCTGGTGGGGCAGGCCGGTTGGAGGATTTTGCGTCCGCGTTGACGGACGGTGGTGCAGATGCCGTGTTAGCCGCGTCGTTGTTTCACTCTCGTACGCTCACCATTTCTCAGGTCAAACAGTATCTCGCAAAAGAAGGAGTGCCCGTACGATGACGGTTGACGTTCAGGAAGTAAAATTTGATCGCGACGGGCTCGTGCCCGCAGTCGTGCAGGATGCCACATCAGGCGAGGTCTTGATGGTGGCATACATGAACAAAGAGAGTCTGGCAAAAACCATTGAGACCGGCCAGACGCACTTTTGGAGCAGGAGCAGGAAGGAGCTCTGGCACAAAGGGGAGACCTCAGGGCACACGCAGGCGGTGAAGAGCATTGCGGTGGATTGTGATGGTGATACGCTGCTCGTGCGTGCAGAGCAGATCGGGGTGGCGTGTCACACGGGGAACCGAAGCTGCTTTTACCGAGAGCTGAAACAGGAATCCGAGCCGGGGGCTGGTTTCGCCCAGGTGATGGGCGAGCTTTCGCGGGTGATCCATGATCGCAAAGAGAAAATGCCCGAGGGATCATACACGACGAAGCTATTCAGTTCGGGTGTCGACCGCATTTTGAAGAAGGTCGGGGAAGAGGCGGGGGAGGTGATCATTGCGGCGAAGAATCACAGCAAGGGGGAGATAGCATGGGAGGTGTCGGATCTGTTGTATCACCTCCTGGTTTTGCTGGAGCAGGAGGGAGTAGGGTTAGGAGAGGTTGCGCAGGAGTTGCAGAACCGGTCTCAGAAAAGGAAGGCTGAGAATTGACTATTTCCGGCATCTTCCGTATATTAATCCGCGATAGCTCAATGGTAGAGTCCCGCCAAACACCGGCGGGATTTCGGGCCGCCGATTGAAGCGCGGCCCTCAACATGCGGCTATTGCAGAGGAAGTAGATGTAGCTGTTCATATTCCGCGATAGCTCAATGGTAGAGCATGCGGCTGTTAACCGCAGGGTTGCAGGTTCGAGTCCTGCTCGCGGAGCGAAAGACCCCGAAGTGCGAATGTTGCTCTTCGGGGTTTTTCTTTGAGGGATGCACTTAATTCCGCGTTACTTCAGGCATACGAAGCCGTTCGATGTCCCGCATCGGCGGCTGTCCAAAGAGGCGCCTGTACTCCCGACTGAACTGAGACGGGCTTTCGTATCCGACCTTGTAAGCCACATCTGCTGCATCTGTGGTCGCAGTGAAGAGTAGTCGCCTTGCTTCCTGAAGCCTGATCTGTTTCTGATACTGCAGCGGACTCATATTCGTGACTTCCCGAAAGTGCTGATGAAACGCCGAGGGGCTCATGTGCGCCAGGCGGGCAAGGTCGGTTACTTTCAGCGGCGATGCAAAATCTCTCTTCAGCTGTTCCACCACCTTCCCGATCCTTTGTGTCTTGCTTCCAACCACGCCAAGCAGCTGTACCCTTGCGCCAAATCGCGAGTCCATCAGGCGGTAATGGATCTCGCGGATAATGGCAGGGGCAAGCACCTTCAGGTCCTTCGGGCTCTCAAGCGTCCGCACCAGGCGGGCAAAGGCACCGGCCAGTTCCGGGGTCACCTTCTCCACAAAGAGCCCGCCCTCGGGCTCAACACGCTGTGGCCTGACGGGGGAGGTCTCCTGCAGGATCTCATAGACGAGCGAGGGCTGCAGTTCCAACATGAGGCAGACAAACGGGTGTTGGGGCGTAGCCACCGCGACCTGCGATGTAGCCGGAATATCCAAACAACTCACCAGGTAGGTTGAGGAATTGTAGCGAAAAACCTTCTTCCCGGACCACACATTCTTTTCACCCTGAAGCACAAAGCAGACGCACGGGCTGTACACTGTGGGCAAGGCTTCCGTTGTCCTATCCCGCCGGACGATCTTGAGAGCTTCCAGAGCTGTAGTGTGCACGCCTACACCAGCACAATGCCTCAGTGCAACCGAGAGTATATCTTCGGTCGATAGCGCAATTGTTCGGTTCATCGTCATTCCTTCTATTAGCCATACCAATGTAGAGTTTTGTCACCTAGAACTCCACAGGCATGGAGGATTAGGCAATCAAAGCGGAGAATCGGGATAGTCGTTCGGGAAGAAGGTGTGTACATTTATTCTTGAAATCTGTGACAACATGTAGTGGGAGGCAGTATGCAAAAACGCAGACTTGGAAAGAGTAACCTGGAAGTCTCATCCCTCGGGCTGGGTTGCATGGGAATGAGTTTTGCCTACGGCACGGTTCCGGATAAACGTGAAATGATATCGCTGATCCGGAGCGCTGTCGATCGTGGCATCACTTTTTTCGACACGGCAGAGGCATACGGACCCTTCACCAATGAGGAATTGGTTGGAGAGGCCCTGGCAACTGTGCGCGACAAAGTGGTAGTTGCCACCAAATTTGGATTCAACATTGCTCCGAACGGGAAGCAGCTCGGACAGGATAGCCACCCGGAGCATATAAAGACAGTGGCTGAGGCATCCCTGAAAAGACTCAAGACCGATAGGATCGATCTCTTCTATCAGCACCGCGTTGATGTGAATGTGCCGATTGAAGATGTGGCCGGAGCTGTGAAAGACCTCATTCAGGAAGGCAAAGTGAAGCACTTCGGCATGTCGGAGGCGGGGGTTAAGACCATTCGCAGGGCACACGCGGTCCAACCTGTCACAGCGCTTCAGAGTGAGTATTCGCTCTGGTGGAGGAGGCCAGAAGAGGAGGTGATCCCAACGCTTGAAGAACTCGGCATCGGTTTCGTCCCCTTCAGTCCGCTCGGGAAGGGCTTTCTCACTGGCAAGATCGACGAGAACACGACATTTGAGAAGGGAGACTTCCGCAACATTGTACCACGCTTCACTGCGGAGAATCGAAAAGCCAATCAAGCGCTGGTAGACTTGCTGAGCGAGATCGCACAACAGAAGAAGGCTACTCCCGCACAGATCGCCATCGCCTGGCTGCTGGCCCAGAAGCCATGGATCGTCCCGATTCCCGGTACGACCAAGCTGCACAGGTTGGAAGAGAACATCGGGGCGGCGAGCATCACATTGACACCGCAAGATCTCGATGAAATCAGCTCAGCTCTTGAGAAGACGAAGGTGGCCGGGGATCGTTATCCTGAAGAATTGGAAAGAAGAACGGGGCTGTAATGAGAAACGTATTGATCGTAGGAGCCAGCGGCAACATTGCGGGGATCGTAATCGATTTGTTGAGAAAGGAAAGCGATATTCAGTTGACTTTGTTTCTGCGGAGTGACCGTCGGTTGAAAAGTCGCGTCGACCCTGGGTGGCGCATAATCGAAGGAGATGCGCTGAAGCCTGGAGATCTGAAGAAAGCGATGACGGGCATTAATGTCGTTTACGCCAATCTCGCAGGCGATCTGGAAGAGATGGCGAAAATCATCGTCAAAACGATGGATGAAGCGGGGGTCAAGAGACTCATTTTCATCAGTTCTATCGGCATCTATGACGACCCGGTGAGGCCAGTCCTGCGTCCATATCGAAAAGCCGCCGATCTGATCGAAGCTTCAGACCTTGATTACACAATTCTCAGACCCACCTGGTTCACCAGCGTTGATGAAGTCGATTATGAGATTACGAGGAAAGGTGAGCCGGAAAAGGGCTCGGTGATTTCCATGAAGAGCCTGGCGACATT
>CAWEKI010000008.1:0-497139 GCA_963809695.1 uncultured Bacteroidota bacterium | reverse complement strand
GTCGCGTCACAAAGGATGTCTTCATGCCCAGCTCATGCCAGAACGACGGTAAAGGCTCCTCCAGAACCATTCTTTCTCCAAAGGGAATGGTTGAAGCAGGAAAGTTAATTCCGGTGTAGAGGCCAAGTCGCGGCTGAGCTAGTGCTAACAAAGGGGAAAGCAACAATACGCTGATGATCGATTTCATTGCTTGAATTCCGGCCAACCGCTGAGAGACACTAGCAACGAATTTCGCTTCTTCTTACCTACACTTCCTTTAGATGGGAACGTTAGTTCATGCGCCCCACGACTCGCCGCAGTTCGTATCGCTGTCGGATAACATCACCATTTGACCTTGAGACTGCGTACACGGTCCGATACAAGACTGCGACGTCGTTCATGTCCCAATCACCCCACCCCATTCTCAGCTCATACAAGGCACAATATACCGTGTCACCCCGCGTTGCTGGAACAGACGCCAAGGCTCTCGTGCCGTCGTAGTCAATAAACCACAGGTATTCCGCAAGGCTTCGCACGGTCGCCTCATCGATGGGACGCGCGTTCAGGCGCCCAATCAGGGAAGCATGCGCGAAGTAATCGAAGTTTGAACGATCAAGGTACGAGAGCTTGTGAACGCGGCTGAGCAGAATGTCTTTAGGGTTCTGCTTGTAGACCCGGCGGAACTCATAGAAGCGGTCAGTCTCTCTTTCACTGACAAGCTCCCGGTAGTAGGCACTGTGTACCGAGGATGATTCTGACCAGGCATAGGCTTGTTGCCGGGCGTTGGTGGACAGGAAATAGAACGGCGGTTGCCGAAGATGTTCTGGAGCGATGCTCAGAGTGGTTTCGTAGTAGATACTCCCCGCCTCCCAGTCTTCCACATAGAAACCGTCGGGAGCGAGAGAAGAGGAATACCCTAGGCGGAGAATTGTGGAATCAGGAATCTCAATCGATTCGAACGTCGCTTTATATCCGGGAGCCTCCCAAAGCGGGGACGACTCTGGCCCTAGTTCGTTGCACCCGTACAACATGAGAAGGCTAACTGTTCCGGATAGGATTAGATTGTGCAGTTTATCCATCATATATCACCGGCATTAGTGAAAAAAGGTAAAACACTAACGTGCTGGGCAGTCAACTGGGACGACGTACCGGCTCTTATGGCTTTGATAAAGGGCAAACTAGAGAAAGCGGTAGAAAAAATGGGGGGCGGGGTGCCTGGTAGTGTTTGGGAAAAGAACTGGCAAAATATACCTTACCCCAAAGCAAATGTCAAGTGATGGCTCCAGCACGTGACAAAATGAAAAAGAAGCCCAGAACTCATGCAGGTGTGCACGCAATACCCTACTTAATCCGCATGATTCGCGCTGGAAACGACAACTCACGGATCGGGGACACATTTTCATTTTTTGATTCACGAGCGACTCATGCATGTCATCCAAAACGGTCGAGATTGAAGGCCAATTCTATTCGATTTGGCCCGTATTCGGCGGTCCGTTGCCTATGATTTTGGCGCCTTCAATTATCTCATCCATAAACTTCTGCCCATCATCAGATGTGGGTGTTGATGGATGCTCAAAATGTGGTTCTCTGTTATGTCCGAACAGATCTCGCAACCTGACTAATCGTTGCTGGTCTTTTTTAAATTTTTCCCATGGTTTCATGTCTTCTCCATTTTAAATCTCACGCTACCACCGGCTATCCGCTTATAGGGATAGCCCTCCATAATCCCAGCGGCAATGATGGATCCTTCGTGAACGGTGTTTTCCCGGCCCTTTACGTGCCACCACCACCTTTTACAGTCAGCCAGCAACTCGCCAGAGTGCAGGATTTCTTTCTTTTTTGAGTACTTTTTACCGCATTCATAGAAGAAATCCATCGCATAGACCAGATCGTCTTTGAATTCATGACGAAAAGCGTCGAAGCCAGGTTCACGTGCTTCACCGAAGCCGCAAAGTCTAAGCTCGGGATTCCTTTGTGCAAATAGCTCCGGTCCTACCGTTCGTTGTTTTTCAAACCCCGTTTTCGGGTCGATTTTGAGCCAGGATTTATCGGTTTTTTGATATTTATTCATGATTATTCTTATGTTTTTTTCATTTTTCGTGTATTGCATGCAGCTTCTGCGTCCAGAACCTTAGGCGCGAGGATTAGTTGGTGCGCCAGGTGGATGAACGTGAACTGCGTATTCGTGTTGCATATGTGTTGCTTGTCCGAATGATCGGATGTCCAAAAAAATATAAAAAAATAATCTTGTCTTCCCCCGCTTCGCGGGTGCTGTGCGGAGTACTACCCGCATCCCCGCAGGTGCGATTCATTTCATTCCCGCAAGGATTTTTGGCTATTCCGAACTGAAATAACCGATTATCGGCATATTGCGGGAATGGCGGGAATGAATTAGGTACATGCCTCCCCTATACAATAAAAAAATACATGCCTCTCTCTCGGCCTTCGGCCAATATGAGTTTTTCTTTTTTTGTATATAGGGGGTATATCTACAATTCATTCCTGCCATTCCTGCTTCTTATTATATTTATATTTCTATTTCTTTATTTTTTATTTGTTTTAGCCACTTTTAACGCCCTAAGACCTTGCGGGAATGGCTGCGGGAGTGGCCTTTCATTCCTGCTCACTCCCGCATATGTCTGTCACTCAAATAACGTAATCGCATCCCGGTGGTGGTTCATTCTCCGCTTGTAACCAAGAGAACTCATAAGCCTTCTGACCGTTATGGGTGTCATTTATGATGTTCAGCGTGTAGCCATGGGCTTTCAACTCAGGCTCGATGTTCTTAAGCCTATCAGACAGAGTCTTTCCTGTATTGATTGTAAATTGCCTGCCAGTATGGACCTTCAACGCTGTGGAAAAAGCCGAAAGCAATTCTTTCGCTCTTCCCTGGAGTTTAAAGCTCGTCTTCCCATATTCCACCTCAGTCAATAATTTCGTCACATCGAGTGTCAAGGCCCGACTTTTATCCGATGAATCGAACAGGCTTTTGTGACGGGTTTCATAGTCATATTGCTTCTGCGCACTTCGGCGAAGAATTTCCAGCGCCTCGATGATTGGATCTGAATCGACGATCTCTTCAATCGCCCGGTCTTCTTGTGTTCGCATGAGATTGCCGAGCATATCCCACACGGATTCTGCTTTACCAGCAGCCTTGAAAAACTCTTCCAGGTACAGAATAATAATGCCTAAATGCTCGAACATCCGGTTTTTTGCGTGGTCCGGATACTCACTCTGGAGACGTTCGAGAACCCCGAGCCAATCTCCAGCTTTGATGCGAGCCAGCACCCGTGATGTCAGTATGAAATTAGCCGATAGTAGCACATCCCGCTGCTCAAGGATTTTCTGCAGCACGGCACTTGTGAAGTGGGAGTTATAGCTTTTTCTGTCGCATTCAAAGACGAGCAACCGGCTTGTCTGTTCGGATTTGCCGAGTGCTTCGATACCATTGGAAAGTAAAAGTGCCCGGATTTTCTCCAGGACCAGCCCGCTAGCAGTTCCCACATCACGCTTTTGCTTTGCCCCGCCGGTGGCGGCAATCAGATAAAAGTCCGCGTGACCCGGATCCCGATAGAAGTCGCCGCGTTCGATATTCTCATCCATCACGAGCGGGTTGATGGCAGCATCAGAAAACATGCTGGCTACCGTGCTTGTTGTGTCAAAGGCCTTTCCATACAGTGACTGAGAAAGAATCTTACAAGCACTGGATTTGCCGCTCTGGTGACGCCCTTCCAGACGGAGTGTAAAATGCGCCGTCGTAAAGTCATAGAGGGGATAGCTCAAGCGCCAGCCATAGGCAAACCACTTTTCGTAGTCAGGACAAGGGATATGCCGTATGATGAGATCTTCAGAAAGCTCGAGCGCGTTCTTGAGGTTTTCACTGTCAAGTGCACAAAAGGCCACGGGCTGGAACTTATCCGAGGGCGTATTATGCATGAATATACTGTCCACATTCTCGCCGTTGGGAATCAATTCCACGCCGAGGGGAGTGATTTTCGCGAGTTCTTCGCGTTCATTCTTCAGGTTTAGATACACGGAATGCTGTGCCTGATGGGTTTCAAGCCAGGTATTTTTCTTAATGCGTTTTCCTTCTTCTTGTGCCATCGCGTTCATCACCTGCACGGTGACGCGTCCAAAGGCTGTTGCTAGGGAGATGTTGGCGTGATATAAGAGTAAGGCAGCAAAATCCGATGATGCATCCGCCATCGGGATCAGCTTGCCCTGGTGGTAGATATAATGCAGTTCAGCTTCATCGGTAAAATACCGAGCCTGTTCATGTTCTTTGAACCACGTAAAGACCCCACGCGCACAAAAAACATCACCGAAGTCTGCATCTTTCAGCTCATCGAGAATGTCGGTCAGAGGCCGGTCGTAGTTAATCTTGTATGCTTTAGCCGCTCCAGGAGTCGGTCCTGACTCCCCCTGAAACGACCGTTGCTTCAAGTTAAATGTTTTCTTGAGCTGCGCTTCGTACAAATCACGCTCGATGCCATCGAGTGACTTGCCGATATAGTTAATCAAAGAAGCCAACTCCACCGCTTTTTCAGCGGTATCGTTGATTCCCTTAATCCGCTTAATTTCCGCTTCAACATCGCGCCAGTAACTTCTGGATATCGGCGCCTTAAACTTCGTCGGGCAATCGCACTTGCGTCCCAGGCCCGCAATTGTTTCATGGGTCATCGGGCCTGTGTCAGCCAAAGCATGGGCAATCTTTTTGTCGGTTTTAGATTTCGAATACCGGGCGTACTTCCGGCTGTACTCATGAATGTATTCCCGGCCACCAATGCAACGGATGGCGTTGGTAATCCAAGCGTACCAGTAGGGTTCAGGCAGGTTTGCTGCATTGTCTTCGCAGTGCTTCATGAACGAACACTGCCGGACTTTTTCCAGATCGGCTTTCGGGACATCGTTTTCAGTACTATGATGGCTTGCCAAGGCAAGTCCAGTACTGTCCGAAAAAGAGATGTGGTAATCAGCTAAAAATATATCAAAAGCTTCTTCTGAGTTCCGTTCCACGCCTTCGATCACCGCCCGTTGGTCGGCATAAGGATGTCCATTGTCATCGACAAACACTGTCCTGCCTTCATTGACGCCTTTGCCTGGTTTTCCGTCCACAATGTCGGTTCCACCAAAAAGAGGCATCCAGACGAAGTTACCGATGGTGTTCGGGTCATATCCCTTGGGAAATATCTCCACGCTAATGCCGAGTGTACGCGAGAGAAAGAGCCTAAATCCTTCAAGTAATTTGAACGCCTTGACCGGGCGACTGAAGAATATCCAGATATGATAACAGGTGCCAGATGGGTTCTTGGACAGTTCGCGGTAGGCAGCTATGCCATGGGAGCGGAGATAGGTAACGATCTCCAGTGAAGTTTTGGCCGGGTCTTCGACAGGTTGCGATCCGTGATTCTCACATTCGATCATTGCCCAAGTGCAGGTGACATCGGGCAACAGGTTATAGAGGCCTAAGCGGACTTTACCATTGAGGTGGTCCTCGACGAACGCGAGTATTTCATCTACCGAGGAAACAGGTGTGGAGAGACTATCCCCCTGCCCCACTTGGTCTGTGCGGCCACTGAAGAGGGAGTAATATGTATTAATAAATTCATCGTCAACCGGAAAACTTCCGGATGTCTTCGTATCAATATTTGGTATAGCGGTAACAGCTGGTGCTTTAGCGGCAACTGCAAATTCTTGTGTATCATCAACCAGAAGGTGTCCGGCTGTGTTCGTGTCAATATTTGGTATAGTGGTAACGGCTGTTTCAGCAGAGACTACTAAGCTTTCATTAATGGGTTCTGTTTGAACGTTCGACATATGTGCTTTCACTTATAGAGGGTGCTGCGAGATCATTTTTAAACATCATGGTTTTTAAGGTCCTGATAGCCGAGTTGAATATCATGGGTGATACCTTGGCATCCGAGGAATAGTATTGTGCGACGAGTCGCTCTGTGTTGTCAGTCGTGATGAAGGAGAACACGGTTAATTTGCCTTCTCGCTCGAAATGGTGCACGGCAAGTCCATTGGAGACCAGCCAGGCAGCAACGCCGAGATCTTTTGTGTGATAGAGTTTCATTGATTGTCCTTTTTCTTGATTGTCTTCAGCTGAGATTACTGCAGGAAAGACCAAACACATCTTGCGTGGGATTGTACCGCAGGAGATTTAGATTTCGAGGTGAGTCAGGTTCAGAAAGACAGCGGCCTTCTCACTGGTGAGTATACTAACTATTCCGGACAATCAGCAACTTTTGTCAAATCTCGACCAGACGACATAATGCGATTTACCCCTGCAAACATTGACGATTCTGCATGGAGAAAATAAAGTTTCAACGAGGTGTTTTCGCGACGCAGTAAGAGGGGAGTTTTGCGCTGCGATACACGAAGAGGTGAAGAAAGCGGTTGGTGAAGGCGATGGTGGGGTGAACTTCCAGATCCTACCTCTTACTCCATGACATCCCCCGGAATCACGAAGTCAAAAAACTTGTCACGCAGAAAAGACCCGTTCAGCTGGTGAACGCGTTGTCATGGTCATGCTCCTTCGCTCGGCCACTTCTGGTATAGAGCACAAAGCAGAGAAGCTCAGGGAAAAACTTATCATTCTCTGAGCTTTTCGTTTTACTCTAGGTATGGTATTTCGGTCGTGGTTTGTTGCGATTTATCAAAAATTCCTTGACATTCGTGAAACGCTGCACTACTTTTGTGTGCAAGCAAAAAGTGACCTGAATGATCAGACTGCATTTTCATCGGACTCGGCAATCACGAAGATGTCAGTGATTACTCATCATCGTTTGAACAACCGGCTGAGGTGACGGGCACAATTTCTATCGCTTTCTTCTCTTGCGCACAGGACGGCATTTGCAGAAGCAAACGAAAGGAGCGAAAGAACCCATGGCACCCTCCCGTTATTGTTCCCCCCACTTGCCTTTCCATCTCCCGGCGATCGTTCTGGTCCTTCTTCTCTCTGGCAGAAGCACCCTGGCTGAGGAGCATCCGAACGAGCGATCCCTGGCGAGCTTCGGCTTTCAGCTGCATCTGGGAGTGCCGGTTGCGCCATTTCCTCCCCATGCCGCACTCGGCCTCTTTGATCCCGATCCGCTGCAGGATGTTGCGGTAGTCGAAGAGGGACTGTTGAAGGTGTACCGCAATCTGGGGAACGGACTCTATACGGCAAGCCCCTTCTGGCAGCGCCCGGTAACAGCTCCCATCGAGAAACTCCAGTGGCAGAAAAGCAGGAGAATTACCCCAACACTTGTCGATCCTGCCAGTTGGGGCGATCTCGTGGCTGCCTACCAGGGAGGAAGCACCGAGCAGATCCCACATGCAACGATGCTAGCCGAGGGAGATCCCCGCCAGGTCCAAGCATTGACAAGGCCAGAGTCGATGAGCACACCGGACTTCCAGCTCACCTGGCAGAGTGAGACGAACCCGTTCCCCGCCTACACGCTTGCCATTGGGGATCTGGACAACGACGGAAAGATGAATCTGGTCTACGGCATCACTGACACCTCACTTACCTCTTCCCGGCGGCGCCTGGTGGTCTATGAATGCACGGGGGATGATGTGTACTCAGTGGAGTGGGATACAGTGATTGTCAATGGCTTCGGTGGTCCGTACTGCATCTGTGATCTCGATCAGGATGGGCATAAGGAAATCGTCCTGGTGCAACCCAAAGACGGGGGCGGCGTCATGACCATGCTTGAGTGCTGGGGACCAAAGAGCTACCAGGTGCTGGAATCCAACATTGGCTTCCCAGCTGGTACCCGAGGCAATGCCGCGATCTACAAGGCCGTGGAAGCTGATTTCAATCACAATGGAGTGAAGGAGCTCATCGTGCTCAACAGCGATCCGTCTGCAAGCTATGACGAAACGATGGTGTATGTGTCAGAATTCTACATGAAGTTCTCCCGCTCAATGGTCTTTAACGGATACATCGCCCGCTATCAAGCCTACTGCTTCGACATGGCGGTAGGGCAGGTCGATGGTGAAGGGAATGATGAGATCCTCCCAGGTAACGGGGGTTTCGGCTACGGTGAGCCGCTTGATCTGGGCTACACGTGGTGGGACGGCACCCAAGACGTGTTTGCCTGGAAGACCCGAAGACTCTATACCGGACTTTTCTCCGGGAGCACGGCACCCATGTTTACCGACTTAGACAATGACGGCGGCGAAGAGCTTCTCATCGGCGGGGTCGGCCCCATTGGCTTTGGCTCGATGTACGCCTTGAAACACCAGCACGACACTACCTGGAGCGTGCTCTGGGCGGATTCCTCCTTGCGCAACACCCCGCTCTGGGTCAATGTCGGCTCCTTAAACGGCACGCGTCTAGCTGCCGGAGCGAACACCTGGGGCAGAGTCGACACCTCCTACAGCGAGCTGCATGCCTACAGGCCCCAAAGCGGAGAACCTGTGTTCACGTGGATGCTCGATTCGACCTCCATTCAGAACTTCTCTTTTTTGGACATTGACAACGACGGCACAAGCAACATTGTCTTCGCCAAGATCCATGAGCTCCTCCCCAACAGGAATTCGATCTGTATCTATGAGGTCCACGGCACAGTTGATCTAGTGCCTCTTGAGCCACCACCCGTAGCGCGAAGCTTTCAACTCCTGCAGAACTATCCTAATCCCTTCAATGGAGAGACTGCCATCCGCTTTCAGCTCCCGGAAGAAGGAACAACCAGCGTGGTCATCTATGACATTTTGGGTAGAGAGGTTATCCGGCTTGGAGGAGAGCGGTATCCGGCCGGAGTGCAGACCGTTCACTGGAATGGCAAAACCCGCGAAGGAGGTGATGTCGCAAGCGGTGTCTATCTCTATCGCCTGACGTTTACGGGCAAGAGCACCGGACAACGCACTGAAACCAGAAAGATGATTCTCCTGCAGTAGCTACAAAAGAAAGGCCGACCGGTGCGCAAACACCAGCCGGCCCAGTTGACACCGCAAACAGGACACTTTGCCAGGCTGGCAAACACTCGCCGTTCTCTCTCGAGAAAACGGAAAGGTCCGTTCTGTTTGCAGCTTGAAGGAACGAACAATCGGGGTGAAAAGCAATGAACCGTTGATACAACCGGAAAGGAACTGCATATGAAGCGATCAGTGATGTACCTGGGAATTCTACTTCTTACGTGTGCCATGTCTTCTCTAGCGCAGTATGTAAGCACGACTCGAGCAAGGGTGCCAATCCATACGACCAGTGGCGAAGGATGGCACGACCCCAATTTCAGCGCCTACGCCAATTTCGATGTTGAGGCAATTAGCTCTGATGGTTTCCTGGATCTCGCCGTTGGACAGAACATCAGGGACGCCAGTTTTGGCATTGATTGGTTCGGGTTTCAGTCGTATAATGACGGAAGTGGCTCTTTCCCTTCGTTTACGGACTTCTTCATCAACTGGAGTCCCTACGAAAACACGATGGAAATCTACAATGCGGTCTTCGGAAAACTCAGGCCTGACCAGCCCCGCAAAGATTTGGCTATACCGCGCAAGAGTGGCACCCAGATACACTACAACACAGGCAATGGCATCACGGGAACCCCCAGTCAGACCCTCACGGGGATTGCTCTAGATGCCTCGTGGGGTCCGTTCAGCTCCAGTGATGGGTTGCATGACCTGGCAATCACAACGGGCTCCCAGGTGAAAATCTACCGCAACCTGGGCAACGGGTATGTTGACGCTAATCCGTACAGCTTCGCAATCGCTGCCAACAAGGTTGCCCTGGCCCAGTTGAACCGGACAATCTATTCGACCGACCCCGATAAGTGGGATCTGGTAACGACGTACTCAAGTGGATTCTCTATACGTCTGAATAACAACAGCAACGGTTTTGGCGCTCCGCAAAACATCTCCAACGGCTACGGCATCAATTCCTTTGCCGTCGGTGACGTCAACAACGATGGATATCAGGATATCTTGGTTGGATTTGCAGGTGGCACACAGAGCGTTGCCCTTTACCTCAACAACGGTGCGGGAACAATCGGAGGGACACCGATTTGGACTGCCGATGTCACCAGCACGCCTCTGGTAGCCATTGGTGACCTGGGTGCCCCAAACGATGGTACGAAGAACGATGGGTGGAATGACATTGTAGTAGTGGGTTATGAAGGAATTGTGAAGGTCTTTATTAACCAGAAGACCGGCAACTACTTCCTCTCGTCTCCACAGCAGACAGTTGCTTCGGTTGATCCCTACACACCGTTCACAAAAGCAGTTCTTGCTGATGTTCAGAACTTGGGTGGGCTAAGTGTTATTTCATCTTCACCCGGCGGTGGGAGTATCGGGTGGGAACATCCCGGTTACATCGAGGTACTGAAACACTTGGGAAACCCGAAGCCTGCTCCTCCAAAGAACCTCATTGTCCAAGGAGTAGTAGGCCAGCATCCAACTCTACAGTGGCAACCGAATTCCGAACGAGATCTATCGGGGTATAAGCTGTACCGCAAGGTGAGTCCCGGCGAATCACAGTATCAACTCATTGCAACTCTCGGGACCGGCACATGGCAATACACCGACCCTGAATGCGTGATTCGCACAGGCGGCACCGGTGGAAGCTGGGCACAATACTACGTCATTGCCTACGATGCCGCGAACAACATGTCCGATGCGTCAAACATCGTTTCCTCGGCGGTTAATTACAACCCGCGGAAGTCGTTCGCCGACGGGACAGACGTCCCAACAGAGTTCTTCCTGGGTCCGAATTATCCAAATCCTTTCAATCCTTCCACAACGCTTGACTTCGGCTTGCCGAAAAGAGCAAATGTCACGCTGCAGGTCTACGATCTCCTCGGTCGGGAGATTGCCGTCTTAGCCAGAGGCCTTCACGAGGCAGGCTACCACACCGTGACTTGGAATGCTTCCTCCAGCCCCAGTGGGGTCTATTTTGCGCGCTTCTATGTCGCCGATGAGACAGGGCAACTTAATTTCTCCAAGGTGAACAAACTCCTGCTGGCAAAATAAGCGCGAGCGATTATCATACCAGAGCCCGGTTCTCCCCTTCTGGCCGGGCTCTTTTGTTAAAGAAAGGAACCCATCGCTGGATCCCTCCGTGGGCAGGCGTATGCTATTATCGATCGCCTGCACTCGACCTTTTTAGGATCGCCATGATCGCTTGAAGGTTCTCCACCCAACCATGGCGACGGCATAGCATACATGACCGCGATGCAACACGGTGGAGAACCCATTCTCACAGTAATCCGTGAAGACAACAGTCAGCCCGGCCACTCATCGACCGGGGGCTCGTCCGATTCTGTCACCTCTTGCAACCTCAGCCTCTATCGGTTGCGTCCGATCTTCGTATTCATTATTTTTCATCAAGCAATCCTCTTCATAAAGATATCTTGGTCCTATCTATTTTAGATTACCGCAGAAATTCGGTCGTTCCCCGCAGAGATGGCAGGCGCAGAAATACCATCAAGTGGCGTCCGTTAGGGTTCGTAGACTTCGCTGGTAGTATAGTCGAGACTATCAAAGAAAACTACTGGCAGGGTACGGAGAACTTCGGATATTTTAGTGACAAGAGCGCTTGGGCCACGGAGCCTTTGCCAGATGAGGTAATTGGTGAACTTCCGGCTATGCTGCATGGCATACCATGTAATATCGTTTGGCATCAAGAGTTTTGTTCAGATGGGAGACATCATAGAAGGCAAGGTGATCGCAGCCGACGACACTGCTACCCTTAAACAAGCGCGTGCACATGTGCAATACGCACGGTCTTTCCGCGCCAGCGCTCAAAGGAGGAGAAGTAGCATGAAGCAGGTAAAATTCAGCGCAACAAACGTCACCGTCTTCATACTCTTCTTCGGCATCGCGTTGATTGAGGCGCTCGAAAAGCAAAACTGGCTGGAAGCATTGCTCTTCCTCGGCGTTGGAGTTGTGTCTCTCTGGGCTGACTGGAGAAAAGGATAAACGACCGCAATGCCTGCCAGGATCAATACCAGGAATTCGTTGTATGTAAAATCCCGCAGGGAATGGCGCTCGTGGCTGAGGAGACATTACCGATCGGAACGGGAAGTCTGGCTCATCTACTACAGGAAGGAGACCGGGAAACCACGCATTGCCTATAACGATGCCGTTGAAGAAGCGCTCTGCTTCGGCTGGATCGACAGCACGGTCCGAAGGATTGACGAGGAGCGATTCGCACAGCGATTCTCGCCAAGGAACCCACGGAGTCCCTATTCTCAGGCGAACCAGGAGAGGCTCAAGAAGCTCATCAAGCAGCGGAAGGTGGTAAAAGAGGTGTTTGCCACGCTGGGACCTTTTCGGAGGAAGCGGTTCAGAATTCCGCCCGATATTCTGGAAGCCATTAAAGCAGACGAAGAGGCCTGGAAAAACTATCGGAAATTCTCGCCCACGTACAAACGAATCCGAATCGCCTTCATTGAGGGTGCGCGCAAGCGACCGCGGGAGTTTGAGAAACGCCTTGCCTATTTTATCCGGATGACGAGCAGGAACAAACAGTTCGGATTTGGAGGAATCAAGGCGTATTACTAGGTGCCCCTTGCCTTCAGGAGGCGGCTTTCCTAATGATGTTCCTGGGCCGTTGCTTTGCCAATCGCCGTCCAATGTTGCTCGGTCATTAACGGAGAAGCAAACACCGCCACTCCATTGGCACCCGCCTTCAGAGCTGTGTCGATTGCTGCTGGTATCTCATCCGGCTTAAGCTGAGGAACGAAAAGTCCGCTGTAGATCGGCGCCCCGTTTTTCATTCCTTCCACTTCTTCCTTTGTCCGCTCGCCTACCCTATCGATCCCTCTATTGTTGAACCCATGGTAAAGCATCGGCAGCGCAGCATCGAGCTTCCACGTGCTACATCACCGCTATTAGAAGCGTTGTTCACCAACCATCGCACATGCTAATTACCATCCGTGTTCATGGTGTGGGCAAACGCAGTAGGGAAGAGGGGTAAATAAAAGAGCCCGGCCACCCATCGACCGGGCCATTCTTATCAAATCTTCAGCCCAACTACCATCGGCGAATGTTGTTATGATGACAGTGCCGGATAGAAACAAAAAAGGTCCAGCCGGTTGTGACTGGACCTGCCTTTTGTCTGTAGATGGGTAGGTTTTACGCTGACGCAGCTCCCCCCTTTTGCTTCCCTACCACCAGTTTGTCCACCGCCGAGCGTTCGTGCTTGGGGCTTACATGGGTGTAAATCTGCGTTGTCTGAATGTCCGAATGTCCAAGTAGGTTCTTGATCGTGACAAGGTCAACGCCTGCCATCACCAGGCGGCTGGCAAAGGTGTGCCGGAGCTTATGAACGTCACCTTCGAGCTGCAGTGTGCTGAGCGCCTTCTTTAGTGGACGGTAAATCTTGTCTGGGTGGATTTTTTTGCCTACGGGATTCGTGAATACTAAGTCTGTGTGCTTGCCTTGCCATCGCTGGATGATTTCCAGCGCTTCGCTATTAAGAGGAACTATGCGCGAGTCACCCGTCTTTGTCTCCCAATCATAATACGACTCAATGGTGATCTTCTCGTCACCTGGCGTCAAGTCCACGTTCTTCCACCGCAGATTTATCAGCTCTCCTTTGCGCAGCCCTGTCAAGGAAATGAACTTCAGAGGATCCACCCAGTGAGGATTCACTGTTTTCCACAGGTCGGCCAATTCTTCTGGGGTGTAATAATCGACTTTCCCCTTTGGCGGGGTCTTCAATTGTTTGATCTTTCCGGCCGGATTCTTGGCCAGATAGTCAGAATCTATGGCAAACACAAAGACGCTCCTGATTACACCTGTGGCATCGTTTGTTGTCCTTTTGGACCATATCTTATCGCCGGCAACCCCTACGCGTACCGCTTCCTCAATAAATTTACGGATGTAGGCCGATTCAATTAACGTGATATCGGCACTAGCCTCAGGAAACAGCTTCTTGAAGAAGTTCACGAATGGGTCCAAATAATTCCGATACCGAGTATAGGAGCTGTTTCGTACCGAGATTTTTTTCGAATCGAGAAAATCCTGGACAAGGGCATCCAGTGACATCTGGCGCTTTTTTGTCTTGATCTGGTATTGTCCCAAGAGTATCTCGTGTTCGATTTTGGACCGAATCAGTTCAGCATCGCGCTTGTTCGGGCCAACTTTCTTGCGGATTCGCTTGCCGTTGACGCGATAGTCCAACACGTATACTGTTGAACCATTGGATGAGGTTTGTGTGCGGAGTTTTACTTTCGTAGTGGCCATAATGCAATTACCCTACCTTTCCTTGGAGTTCCTTCGGAAGTGGGCACGAAATGGCCACCGGGCGGAATGACGAGCGCTAAGTATCATGATACATAACAGCTTACAGGAAAGCAGCGGAGAGGGAGAGATTCGAACTCTCGGTAGAGTTTTACACCCTACGACGGTTTAGCAAACCGTTGGTTTCGGCCACTCACCCACCTCTCCGAAAGGTCTGTGCGTCGCGCCGAAAAAGCGTTGGCAGGGAAAAGATAGAGAAAAAAAGGGGATGAATCAAGGCTTTGGTGCTGCTATGGAATTCGCTTCTCCAACCCTGACTATCCACGCTCCACTTCAAACAAGCCCGATGCCACCGGGATCACCCGGTGCCAGTACTCCCGATGAATGTAATGCGTGACGAGCGAGGTGAATTCTTCCAGGAGCGACGGAGGAATCAGAACGTAGAGGACCGATGCCCTCCCCTGCAAGCCGGCGTTGTGATCAAGGCACACGTTGTATTCCTCAAGCGACTGTTCTGTGTCCAGCGATTCCCTGTCCGCCCTCACCAGCCCGAACACAATGCGCCTCTGACCGCCGTCGAAACCCACGACATCGGGATGGCAGGGACGTGAAGATCCAAAGCCGTCATTGCGGATCGCAGGAGGCGCATCGTATCCCTCCACGCCCTGGGCGCCATGCACGGCAAGGCCCTCGTGCAAAAAGTACTGCACGAGCTCGGCGACCAGCGCCTCTCTGGATGGAACCGGCATGATGGCAGCCATGAATGTTCGAAAAAAGAAAGAAGCCCGGACGAAAGCTCTTCCCCTTCGGCCGGGCTCCTATTGACGTTTGCCACTTCACTCTTTGAGGGTCTGCTTGCCGGTGGGGATCTTCAATTCCTGGCCGGCGTAGATCTTGTTGCGCGTAATATCGTTGTACGCTTTCAGCGTTCCCGGCTCGGTGTTGTGAGCACGGGCGATGTCCCAGAGGGTCTCCCCTCTCTTGACGATGTACAGGATCACCTCGCCATTCTCTCCCCCACTCTCTCCTGTTTCAGGGCGATGTGCTGCGCGTCGGTAAGGATCACCAGCTCCTGGCCGGCGTTGATCTGGTCCTTCCGAAGATGATTCCACCGTTTCAGCTGAGCAATGGACACATTGTGGTCGCGGGAAATCTTGTCCAGCGTCTCCCCTTTCCTGACCACATATTTCGTCGAACCTTCTCCGTTCTCATCGGAGACCTCGGTTGTCTGCGCCGGCGTTGTGTTCTTCTCTTTTTCCTCAAAGCTCAGCCCGGCGATCTTCTCGAAATTGCCCAACTGGTCGCTGTCCACCCACACGAGCAGGTTCTGTCCCGCCCAGATCGGTTTGCCGAAAGGAATGTCGTTCCAGTTCCTGATGTCCGTCGCCCTGCACTGGAACCACTCGGCGATATGCCCGATCGTGTCTCCCTTTTTCACCCTGTAGGTCAGGCGGCTCTTTCCTTCGCGATCCGCAGGCTCGGCCTTCGAGTGGGCCAGCGCACGCGTAATCCGCGACCGGTCCGCGGATTTCCTGGGACGCGGCGAGACCGCGTCCGTCACCGAGGCTACCTCGGCCGCCGATGAGGCGGTGATGGCTGCATAGCGTTCGGATCCCTTCGGCACGGGGATCACCAGCGCCTGTCCCACCGGCAGCCGTTTCCTGGACGCCGCACTCTTGTTCGCCTCGCGAATAATCTGAGCGGAAATGCCGTACTTCTTCGCAACTCCTGCAATGGTATCGCCCTTGCGGATCCGGTGTACAATCCAATCGCGCTTCTGCTCGTCCGGGATCTGGGCATACTTCTGCATGAACTTGTCGGTCGTCCCGCGGGGAATGCGAAGGCGGTACCCGGTGGTGCGCGGCGGCGTGCACATTTGCACCAGCTCCGGGTTCAGCTCGCGCAGGGTTTCCAGGTCGCTCGCAGCGCACTCGGCCAGCACGTCGAGGTCGATGCAGTCTGTCACGGTAGCATATTCGTATGTGAGCGGGGGTGCGGGCGTAATGCCGGGAAAGCCGTACGCCTCCGGGTTCATCGCAATGATTGCTACCGCGATGTACTCCGGTACATAGTTACGGGTCTCGCGCGGGAGATGCCGGCGCATTCTCCAGAAGTCGGTCTCGCCGCTCCGCCGGATGCCGCGATAGACACGCCCTGCACCGGCGTTGTACGCCGCCATCACCAGATACCAGTCGCCAAATTCGTCATGGAGGTCTTTCAGGTGGCGGGCGGCCGCGCGCGTCGATTTTTCAAAATCGCGCCGCTCATCAAACCAGTAATCGCCGCGCAACCCGTACAGGCGCCCGGTTCCTTTCACAAACTGCCACATCCCGACAGCCTTCGCCCACGAACGCGCCGTGGGATTCACGCCGCTCTCGACCATGGAAAGATACACCATTTCTTCGGGCACCCCTTCTTCCGCCAGGATCCGCTTCATGAGGGGAAAGTACTTCCCGGCTTCGGAGAGCCACCGCTCCATGTGCACGCGCCCGCGGCCCTGGAAGAAGGCGATATTCTGTTCTACGAGACTATTCACGACCAGTGGAATTGTTGTGCCCTGGATGACCCCCGTCGGCAGCGCCGCACCCACGGAATCCGACCCTTCGACGACCTGATTCAGTTTCTCCCGGAGTGCAAAGATGGACGTCTGCGGCCCCAGACTGTCGATCCGGGCGATGTATTGCTCGTAGTCCTCAATGACCGCTTTGCTCAGGTCGTTGAAGTCTTTGTTGATTTCGATCTCGGGAACGTAACTCAGCTCGTTGAGGATCTCAATCGCGGTCTCGAATTGTGCGGCAGACCGCGCGGAGTCGCCGTTGTCCGCGGCATTCATGGCGGACACGTAGTGCTGCCGCGCTTTCTCCAGCATCGTGCTCACCAACGAATCACTCAGTGCGGGCTCCGGTTCCTGCGGGGTTGCCTCTGCAACCGTGGATGTATCGGCCTGCATCCCGCCGACGCCAGAGGCAGAAGTGGCATCCTGCTGCGGTGCCGACACCCCGGCTGCTCTGCCGTTCACTGCTGTTTGTTGCGATGAACAATCGACGAGGATCAGAGCAAGAAAGCCCAGGCCCGCATACAGAAGTCTTGTTCGCCATTCCACCAGTATCACCCTCCATGATTGCTTAGTGATAATTCTACAACAACAGTACCAAAAGACAAAAACTCGCAGTTGCAAACGATAAAGTATTGGCAAGTAACAGAGACGGCGTCGCCGCCGCCGAAAGGACCTGAAACGAAAGGGATAACCCAGAGGCGTATAACGCTATGCAATCCACCTCTTCTCAAAGTATAACCATCCAGCGAATCAGACACAAGGAATTTTTGATCAGGTGCGTAAAAAAAGTTGCAGGTCGAGGCGGGCGGCGGGAACTCATGTGTGTAAATCTCAGTTACCTACAGTTTTGCCATGCCCTTCGCCGAAGGCGTCACACTTACAAAAAGAACAGCCCCACCCTGGCGGGTTTGCGTGGTAGCCCTAGAGCGGTATGTTCCCGTGTTTCTTGCGCGGGTTCGAGTCCACCTTGTCCTCCAGGATCCGGAGTGCGCGGATGAGGCGAGGACGGGTCTCCTGCGGCTCGATGACGGCATCGATATATCCCCGCCCTGCGGCAAGATAGGGATTGGCGAACTTCTCCCGGTACTCGGCTTCTTTTTCAGCGAGCACTTTTCCTTTGTCCGGCGCCGATTCGATCTCGCGGCGGAAAATGATTTCAGCCGCCCCCTTCGGCCCCATGACCGCAATCTCGGCCCCCGGCCAGGCGAAGTTGAAATCCCCGCGGATGTGCTTCGAGTTCATCACGTCGTAGGCCCCACCGTACGCCTTCCGGGTAATCACCGTGACCCGGGGCACTGTTGCTTCGCAGAAGGCATACAGGAGTTTGGCTCCGTTTGCAATGATCCCCCGCCACTCCTGGTCGGTGCCCGGCAGGAACCCGGGAACATCCTCAAAGACGACCAGCGGGATGTTGAACGCGTCGCAGAAACGGACGAACCGCGCTCCCTTCCGGGACGACTCGATGTCCAGCACTCCGGCCAGGACCGCAGGTTGATTCGCGACGATCCCTACGGACGCGCCCCCGAGCCGTGCAAAGCCCACAAGCAAGTTCTCCGCATAGTGTGCGTGCACTTCGTAGAAGCTTCCGTCATCCACCACGTGCTTGATCACACCGCGCATATCGTACGGCTTGTTCGGGTTGGCAGGCACAAGTGTTGCCAGGGCGTCATCCTGCCTGTTCTCATCATCCATGCACTGAATCGATGGCGGGTCATCCCGGTTGTTGGAAGGAAGATAGGCGAGAAGCGTACGTATGCTTTCCAGGCAATCGACTTCGCTCGGAGAGGCAAAGTGCGCGACCCCGCTTCGGGAGGCATGTGTCATCGCGCCTCCAAGCTCTTCCGCGCTCACGGTCTCGTGGGTCACCGTCTGGACTACGCTGGGGCCTGTCACGAACATGTAGCTGGTGTTCTTCACCATAAAAACGAAATCGGTGATGGCCGGGGAATAGACCGCCCCGCCCGCGCACGGCCCCATGATGGCCGAGATCTGCGGGATCACCCCCGAGGCGAGAGTGTTCCGGAGAAAAATATCCGCATAGCCACCCAGGCTGACCACTCCCTCCTGAATCCTTGCTCCTCCCGAGTCATTCAGTCCGATGACGGGACATCCCACCTTCATGGCGAGATCCATCACCTTGCCGATCTTTTCTGCATGCGCTTCCGAAAGAGAACCGCCGAAGACCGTGAAGTCCTGGCTGAAGACGCAGACCAGCCGGCCATGGATCCGTCCCGTGCCCGTCACCACTCCGTCTCCCAGGTATCGCTGTTTTTCGAGACCGAAGTCGTATGAGCGGTGCTGGGCAAACATATCCAGCTCCTCGAAGGTCCCTTCGTCCAGCAGAATGTCGAGGCGCTCGCGTGCGGTAAGTTTCCCTTTCGCATGCTGATCCTGGATGCGCTGAGCGCCTCCGCCAAGCAGCGCACGTGCACGAAGCTCTTTCAAATAGTCATCTGGTTCTTGGGCCATAGATGTTCTCAATGAGGATGTGGGATTCAGTCTGCCGCGCTTGTTTCCCGCGCGCGGAGACGTTCCCAGTGGACCTGCCCGACGATACCTCCGAAGACGAAAATCATACTTGTATAATAGATCCAGATCAACAGCACCAGCAGGAATGCATATGGTCCGTATACCGTCGCGATGGCCGAGAAACTCGTGAGATACACTGCAAACACCTTCCCGGACACTATCCACAGGACGGTCGTCGTCACGGTAGAAATCACGGCCGCGGCCTTGGGCGGCTTGGAGTCGGTCATGTGGCGGTACAGGATGTAGAACATGAAGGTGGTGATCACCGTGATGATGACGGTGGGGACTGCTTTGTCGAACCCCTGCAGCTGGAGCAACCGGAGCCCGGGGACCTCGAGGGCGAGTCGTTCCACGAACGTTGACACCCAGATTGCCACGTTTGAAACAATGAAGAAGATGAACGCGAGGAAGAGAAAGCCTACATCGTGCAACAGGCTTGCAATGAGGCCCTTCGTCCTCTTGAGATAGTACACCCGGTGCAAAACGCTCCGGATGGAATCGAAGAGCCCCAGCGCCGTCCAGATCAACACCAGGAACCCGAACAGCCCGAGAGAATTCCTGTGTTCGACGATGCTGGAGAGCATGTCGAGAATGGAGCTCTTGATGCTCGTGGCAAACGGCTGAGGGGGAAAGATGGTGTTGAGGATCGTGTGCAGCTGCTGGACACCCAGCTCCGATGAATTCAGGAAAATTCCCAGCGCGGACGCGAGCAAGAGCATAAGCGGAATGAGCGTCAGGACGCCGTTGAAGGCAACGCCTGACGCCAGGAAGAGGATGTCAAGGTCCACCACCTTCTTGCCAATCGAGATTGTGTATGCCCAGAGGGTGAGGAGAGCCTTCCACGTCCCCCCGAGCAACGGCCGGGCAAATCGCATCATACGGTCTTGAGGTGCGCGAATTTGAGCAACAGGTGTTTTCGTCCTACGGATTCAAAGTCCACGATCGCACGCGCATTCTCCCCCCGCCCGTCCAGCGCAACGATGCGGCCCCGCCCGAATGTCGCGTGCACCACGCGCGTGCCCACCCTCGCCTGAATCGGTTCCTGGGATTCGTTCTCGTAATCGGGCATGGGATCGGATGCATGCTCGTCCAATGTCCGGACCGCCCGCTTGAGGCCGGGTGCAGGGCCGAAGTTCGGAACTGCTGTGGGCGATGGGTCCGGACGGCGGTACGCTTTGGGCTGGCTGCCCGCCCCTTCAAAGCGGACGAGCCCTTCGTCCACTTCGTCCAGGAAGCGGGACTTCATGGAATAGGTCTTCTCACCGAACCGGTATCGGACCATGGCATACGAAAGATAGAGCTTCACTTTCGCGCGCGTGATCCCGACATACATGAGGCGCCGTTCTTCCTCGAGCTCTCTCCTATCGTTCAGGGCCTGGGCAAGCGGGAAAAGCCCTTCTTCCAATCCCGTGATGAAAATCACGGGGAACTCCAACCCTTTTGCGGCATGCAGTGTCATGAGCGTGACCGCATTCCGTCCGAAATCCGCCGTGTCCACGTCCGACACCAGCGAAACCTCCTCCAGAAAATCTTCAAGGCCTGCCTGCGGGTGCTGGTCGTTGAATTCCGTCAGCGCGGAGACAAGCTCCTGGATGTTCTCTCGCCGCGTAAGGGAATCCGCCGTATTCTCTTCTTTCAGCGCAGGGAGGATGCCGATATCATCCACCAGCGCCCGCGCAAGCTCGCTGACAGACATCTCCGACTTTAGCGCGATGTATTTCCGCATGAGCCCGTGAAACTGTCGGACAGCTTTCAAGGTCCTCTCGGGGAGAACTTTTTCCAACCCCTTCGCTGCGAGTGTGTCCAACGGGGAGAGCTTCTCCCGCGCGGCAAATGCCCGCAGCTTGTTGATCGTCGTCTCCCCGATCGACCGGGAAGGAACGTTGATGATGCGGAGCAGGCTCTCGCCGTCCTGCGGGTTTGCCACGACCCGGAGGTACGCGAGGATGTCCTTGATCTCCTTCCGCTTGTAGAAAGCCACGCCGCCGACGATACCGTACGGAATGCCGTTTCGACGCAGCGCGTCTTCAATGGAGCGCGACTGCGCGTTGGTCCGGTAGAGCACGGCAAAATCCTTGAGGTCCAGTTTCTTGCGGACGGATTCCTCCTCGATGCGGGATACAATCCGCCGCCCTTCCTCCCGGTCATCTTCACAGACGTTTACGATGACCGACTCGCCGTCATTGTTGCTCGTCCAGAGCTTCTTGGCGATCTGGTCGCGGTTCTGGCGGATAAGGGAATCCGCAAGTCCGAGGATGGTCTTCGTGGACCGATAGTTCTGCTCGAGGCGGAAAATCCTGCAGGCGGGATAATCCTTTTCGAAGTCCAGGATATTTCGTATGTCCGCCCCGCGAAATGCATAGATGCTTTGTGCGTCGTCGCCGACAACGCAGATGTTCCTGGACGCCCGTGCCAGCTCTTGCAGGAGGCGGTACTGCACCCTGTTGGTATCCTGGTATTCATCCACAAGGATGTACGTGAACCGCTCCTGATAGCGCTTGAGCACGTCCGGGTACTGCATGAAGAGCTCGAGCGGCTTCAGAAGCAGGTCGTCGAAGTCCATGGCATTCGACCGCCTGAGCGCTTTTCCGTATTGCTCATACACCATGGCGGTCTTTTCGGTCATCGGATCCTGGCCGCTTTCCCGGTAGGTTTTGGGCGAGACCATCTGATTCTTGGCCATGCTGATCCGCGAGCGGATCCCTTGCGGGCTGAACTGTTGCTGCGGGATGCCCAGCGCATTCATGGCCGCCTTGATCTGCGAGAGCGAGTCGTCCGCATCGTAGATCGTGAAATTCCGCTGGTAGCCAAGCGCCTGGGCTTCCATGCGCAGAATGCGCGCGAAAAGAGAATGGAATGTGCCCATCCAGACGTGGTGCGCCTCCTCCCCCACCAGCGAGGTGATGCGGGCCTTCATCTCGTTGGCCGCCTTGTTGGTGAACGTCAGGGCAAGGATCGATTCCGGACGCACCCCGAGTGCGACAAGGTGAGCCACGCGATAGGTTAGCACGCGGGTCTTGCCGCTGCCGGCGCCGGCAATGATCATCACGGGACCGTTGACAGCCTCGACAGCCTCTCTCTGCACGGGATTCAGGTCTTTCAGGAACGACATCGGGCAGCGCCGGGTATGCTGGAAAATTCTTGGAATGCGTGTCTTGGAATATAACGAAAAACGAACCGGACGGCAACATGGATGTCCGCTGAAAAACGTGGTTGATGTAGGATGGGACGCCCCGTCCCACTTTCCGCCCCCTCCGGGGACGAGGCTCGTCCCGATTCGGAGAATCGGGACGGCAGTCCCGTCCACACCGCAATCCACACCCCGGGGTAGCACAGGTGGTCGGGTGACCCGTCTTGCAGCGCAGGGTGGAACTCCATCGGCAATAGCCCAACCGGAGCCACGAGTTTCCTCCTGAGGAATCTCAGGACGGGCGACCGGTCCTACAAAAGCTCCAGCAGCCAAGGCGCGCAATATGTCCAGGGCCACTCACGCCAATTCCCACACAAACCCGCCTGAACCGGGTTTCCCAGAATGTAGCGTGCGGCATGCTCAAATTCCTCCCCGCTTCGAATGAGGTGATCGTAGCTTTCATCTTGCCAAAATGGCCCGGACCGGGTCAAGATGCGGTTGGCCCGTAGCGCTGTGTGTTTCTTGAGATTCGCCAAAACAGCCGTGAGGTTTTTTCCTCCTTCCGTGACGGTATGAGGGATCACAGGCTTGAGGTCTCCCATGCCGAGGCTGGAAAGCCAATCGCCTAGACCCAGGAGTGCGTGGACATGGTTTGCCATGGTGCAATCTGCCACGCGGTCACAGACATGCCCGTCGCGAAACGCAAGAGCATCCCCATTACCAAGCGGGCGATGTCTTCTCGGGCAAGCCACCGGGGTCCAACGTTTCGCCCATGCAGAGCCTGATCGAATCTTCGTGCATACTCCTCTCGAGACTCCCTGAAACGAGCGCCCTTTCCTCTTCCTTCGGGAAGCCCCGCAAGCCATTTCTCCGTTTGTTCTTGTTCCTGGCGCAACGCGAGGACGACTGATTTCGGTAGCGAGCCCGCCAAACGGAAGGTCACGCTGAAGAGCCCATCGGAGGGCTGGAGATGCGGCAGATGGCGTTGGTAAAAATCCCTCATACTTGTATTACAATCGAGGCATCGGATTTACGAAGTGGGAGGAAAATAAATGTAGGACGGGACGCCAGTCCCGTCCACACCGCGATCCACACCCCGGGGTAGCACAGGTGGTCGGGTCAGCGACCCGACCGCCCGACCGCGCAATCGCAAGGAGATAATTCCAGCAGGATAACAGAGTCGGCAAGCCCGTTCACCCGCCTCAGATCATCAACGAACCTTCGAGCTTCAAAAGGAACTCTTTTGTCTTAACGCCGCTGGCGTAGCCGACAAGCGTCCCGTCTGTACCGAGGACCCGGTGGCACGGGACAATGATGGGAAGGGGATTGGCCGCGTTCGCGCGGCCGATGGCCTGGAACCCGCGGCTGGTTCCAAGCCGCTTTGCAAGCTGTTTGTAGCTGATGGTCGTGCCGTAGGTGATCTTCACAAGTTCTTTCCACACGCGGAGCTGGAACGGGGATCCACGCATGTCCATCGCGCAGGTGAATTTGGCAAGCCGTCCGTTGAAATACCTGTTCAACTGATCCATGACTTCTTTGTTGCGCGACTTGTTGTCGACAACTTCGCTGTCATCGAAATTCTCACGCAGCCACCGGAAGAAGTCCTTCTTGGTTTGGCGTGGGACACTGATCTTGCAGACTCCTTTGTCGGTCGATGCGATATAGATGAGACCGATCTTTGACTCAAAAGAAGTGCAGTACACCATGGTGAGAATCGTCGATTGTCGGTGCGCGTGTTTAAGCGAAGGAGCAGAAATCCCCTGGGAGCGTGCTGAAGGCCATCGGCAGTATAAAAAAAGGGAAATTAAGAAGCAAGAAGTCGGACACCAGCAATGAACATTCATCCCCGAAACTTATCTGTGGTCATCGGTGGCGAACACGCAGAAGCGATTAAAGTGAAAAGTGAGCAGTCGAAGAGAGACGGTTGAGGGGCTGGAAGTTATGGGACAGGGGAAAATCGCCGCCTTTCACGAGCATCCATTTTTCAATCGTGCGTCGGGTCTCTCAGAAAAACGCTCTTACCTCTGCTCTTGCCGTATGCACCGCTGCTCCTCCTTGCTCCACACGACCATCGTAATTCATGCTGGCCTGAAGAAAACTGGTGACGCGATAATCAAATGCCGCCCGCCAAACCCATGTTTTCCCCACGACCAGCCCGCCCGTGAGCTCGAAGGGAAACGCCTGCGGTGCCCGGGGCATGGCAATTTCATTGCGAGTGAATTCCACCCGCGTCTGTCCCGCCCCTTGAAACGCATAGACGAACCGGACGGATTGGCTGTTGAGGTCCGCGGTGACTTCAGGAACCGGGAGCCGATCAGTTGCCCGGGAGACTTCCACCTTGAAGCCGAGCTCGATCTCCTGCTGCGGCCTGTAGGAGAGATCGAACGTCAGATCGTTCGAAAGAATATCCCGCATGCGTGGAGAAATCGATACAGATTCAAGGCGGTCGATCCGGTTGATGAAATCAACCTGGTTGGAAATCTCCGGCACAAGCTGCCAGCGCAGGCGCAACGAACGTTCCCCGACGTAACTCCTCTCCGCCCCTCCGCTGAAGTTGTTGAGCCCGACCTGCTCCGAGTAGCGCAAACGAGCTGAGAATGCCTGCTGTCCTTCGAAGAAAAAGAGATCCTGCGTAAACAACTGCAGGCCCGAAATCGTTGTGCTGTCGTTCTGAAAGTGGGAGAAGTGCAGCAGATAGATCTCTTTCAGGTCGCGTTCGGTGCTCTTCTCATCGACACGCACGTACGTCTCACCGCTCAGAATGGAGAGAAATTTCTCGAGCCCCGTGGAAGGCTTTTGGAACAGGCGTACAGGGGAGAAGCGCACCCGCAATCCTGTCTTGAGATCGATGATGGGAACGAGCTGGTCGGTCGGAACGGTCACCGCCACGTAGTCCCCGTCGAATCGCGTGAGCACGAATTCATTGTCATCCGCCAGGCCGTTGTTGTTCAGGTCGCCGAGGTAGCGATAGTTCCCGGTCCCCTGCGTGACCCGCACGAAGATCCGTTGCAGCTGCGAGGAGCGTTCCGTCGACACCTCGTAGAGTAGATCGGCGTCCAGGGCCCGGTTGAACGGCGCGTAGCGCGACTGGCTCCTGACAAGCACGGTGCGGATGTCGCTGTTCCCGAGATCTCTGAACCGGGGTGAGAATGTCTTCTGTCTCAGCGTCACGTCAAGCACTGTGGTAAAGGTGTTCCAGTCTGCCACGTTCCCGGAGTACGCCTGGGTAAAAGATCGGGATTCCCGTTCGACCACGCCATCGGAGAACACCCTGTCCGTCCGGGTGCTGAACTCCGCGGAGGCCGAGAGCCGCCCTGCCCCCTTGATGCCGAGTCCTCCTCCGAACAGATCAAAGGAAAAACTCCCCGGTTCCACAGCCGACGTTGAGAGAGAAGAGATCCTCCTGTTCTCTCCTTCATAAAAAAGGCGTGGCGTGATCTTCCAATACGTCTGCTCGATTGACCCGCGCTGCCGCAGCCAGGAACTTGCGTTATCGGCGGACGCGTCTTTGGACCGAATGTCTTCAAGGTAGTATTGGACAAAGGGAAGTCCTTCGCCGCGCAGGGTGACCTGCCCTTCATTGCGAACCGACCGGAACTGGCTTCCCCGCGTGATCTTCCCATATCCTCCCCCGATGGTCAGCGCCTTGCCGGGCAGATATTTCAGCGAGCCCTCCTGAATTTCCTCGTCCGCCTGTGCGAGGGAGTCAATTCCCCATTTCCTCGTGAATTCGATGTCATTCGTCCTGTCGAGCGGAACAAACTCATGATTGGTATACCGCTCGTTCAGCGCCAGGTCAAATCCCCCGATGTTCATTCCGAAGAGTTTCACCTCCCGCGGAGTGTACGTACCCGCGAACTTCAGCGCGTGGCCTGATTGCGTCACGTTGGAAATCGAGAAGCGGTTGGGATCGAACATGCTCCTGGCAAACTCTCCCGTAACTTTCAGATCTTTCACCGGCGCGACGTCCAGCACCATGTCAAGGACTTGCTGCTCCTGCGGAAGCGGGAGATAGCGAAGCGGGGCATAATCGCCACCGCCGGGCCCTTTGTACTCAAACACACCTGCCTGCAGGCGGATGTAACTTCCGTTGCCGAATCCCACGCGCGAGAAGACAATATTGTACAGTGCATTCGGATCGCCCGGTGCGTATCGGAAGAATTGCACCTGAGCCCCGTCGGACAGCACTGTATCCACCCGGACATAGAGCCCGTTGGAATCCACCTTTGTGACACCGCTCAGGAACGCCTTGTTCTTGTCGGCTCCCGCATACCGGAGCGCGGTCCTGGCGCTGTCGTTCAGCACCAGGTCGATCGGTGCATCCTGGTCGTCGGCCTCACGGAGATAGGTAAATGTAAAACGCGCGCGGTTGTCGAAAAATCTGGACGTGTTCTGGACCGCCAGGAGCGAGCGCGTGTACTGGCGGTCCGTGTATTCAAAATCGACCGTAATGCGCGAGGCCGAGGTGATCAACCGGCGCGTGGTAAACGTGATCTCGCCGCTGGAATAATCGATCGTGTAGTCATTGGTCTCTCCGCGTGTCCTCACCTCGCCGTCAATATACACCTTCTCTGTGCCGGCGATGATGATAATGTCACGCTCGCCGTTCCGGCCGGTAAGGAGGTAGGGCCCCTGTACCCCTTCGATGCCGTTGAACTGGTTCGTGTTGAATTTCCCACGGGTAACTGCACCGGCGATCGTGGCCGAGCCATTGGTAAAACCGAGCCGGTAGTCGGCCATGCCTTTGGCACCCTGCAGCTTCCTGCTCAGCCGGGCAAACTCGGTGGCCGGCAAATCCAGCATGAAATCGCCGAGAGTTGCTCCAACGTCGGTGCTTTTGATCTCCACGAAGACATTGTCGAATTCCTGGAGCGTTTGCGTTGTTCCTTCCGGCTGGATCGGTGTGTTCTCGTCCGTCAGCGCCGCGGCAATCTCGATATCCGATGCAATCCTGCCTGAGAGCTGCATCCGGAGCCCGGAGTTCAGGGACACGTCACGGTTGGAACCGACCGTGAAGCCACGGACGATGCTGCCGCTCTTCTGGAGGTTCGGCCCAAAGATATCTTCAATGTTGAAGGAGGAAGACGACTTCGCCACCCGGAGGGTGTCTTTGCCGGCGGAATCCGCCAGGACTGTAAGCCTGCGGTGTGCATACTCCTCCCTGAACTTGAACGGGAAATAGCGATAGATAATCGCGACGCGGCGGGGCCCTGTGCTGCCGCTCAGGAGAGCATCAACGAACCCCTTCGCGAACTTCACGGTGCCAAATCTGTAGCCAATGGAGTAGTCCACCCCTCTCTTCAGCACTGTCGCCGAATCAACCGAGAGCGTATCGCTCCCGGCAGCGATGAACTGGTCGGGAAGAGCTATCGTTGAATCCGCAATAGAAGGGGTGACGTCGATGATCTGACCGCCCAGGGGGATGGATGGCAGGGGGGATTGTTCCTGGGCAAGCGCAAACGCGGGCACCAGCGTGACCGCGAGCGAAGCAATGACCAACGCTCGGGGAAAATGAATATCGGGGTGAGCTCGCATCTTGAGAAATATACACGAATAGGGAATTGGAGTAAAGTCACCCGATCGACCCGCTCAGGACTACTATGTTCAAGAGACGTAGGAGAGTCGAAAGTTTGCATGTCCCCTGCTCTTTCCTTATAATTGAGTGTTTCGGTGTACCTGCTCGGGGATGTGGCGGAACTGGTAGACGCAGCAGACTCAAAATCTGCCACTGGCAACAGCGTGGGGGTTCGAGTCCCCCCATCCCCACGAACGCCCCCGGCCTCAAGGATGCACTAAGGAGCGGGGGCGTTCGAATTCAGATTTCTGATATCTGATTTCAGACTCAGTACTGTCCGGTTAAGCACTCGCACAAGCATTGTGCCATCGTGCTAACGCATTGAACGGCAAGACCCTGGGTCCTTGGAAGAAACCTTTGACGAATTCAAATCGAGGACAGGGCCGAATCCTCTTAAGTCGAGTGGACACAGGTACTTGTGGTTAGTTTCATTGGTCTTAACCGGACAGTACTGTTTCAGACTTCAGATATCGCCCGGTTGTGCACTTCGGTTTTTGGCTTAGCTGAAACAATACCGCAACGCCCCCGCCTCAAGGATGCACTAAGGAGCGGGGGCGTTCGAATGGCCACTCCTTCCAGTCGCGTATTCGTAGGGACCATACAAATGCGCGACTACAAGTTTCTGGTCAAGCACCGGGGCGTGTACTACGCCCGTTACAAGACACCGCAAGGCGACTACCGATCGGAGTCCACCCGCACCCGCAACTATTTCACTACAATTTTGCCATGCCTTGGTACCAATTCACCTTCTCTGATCTGCCCACAGTCACCGCTCTGGACATGGTAGAACAATTCATCGATACCATGGCCAACGCCAATCAGGAAGGTTTGCTTGATCGCCGGTCCGGACTTTTCAAGGGCCATCGCTCAACCAATGGGCAGGCTATGTTCTACCTCCACGCCGACCCTCGGACATTCCATGAGTTCATAGATAGGTACAACGCCACCCAATGTGAGGCACCCGTAGATGCGGAGCATATCTCTGGCTCAAATCTAGTCGAGTAGACGAAATGCGATAAGCCAAGAGTTAGGCCCTGACCGAATCTATTCACACCCGTAAGGAAATTTTCCACAATGGACATCCCACGGATATTCAACATCACTGAGAGTGCTCACCGCATCCACAACCCGATCACAGCCGAAAAGCTCGCTACTCTCGGCGCGGCGCTGCGTCTGGAATGGGGGGCCCGAGTGCTCGACCTCGGCAGCGGTTCGGGGGAGATGCTCTGTACCTGGGCACGCGATCACGGCGTCATCGGCATCGGCATCGACATGAGCCAGTTGTTCACCGAGCAAGCGACACTCCGTGCTGAAGAACTCGGCGTCGCCCATCAAGTCAAGTTCATCCATGGCGATGCTGCCGGCTACGTCTCTGACGAGAAGGTCAGTGTGGCAGCCTGTGTCGGTGCCACTTGGATCGCCGGGGGAGTCGCCGGCACTATCGAGCTTCTGGCGCAGAGCCTGCGCACCGGAGGGATTATCCTCATCGGCGAGCCCTATTGGCGGCAGTTACCGCCGACGGATGATGTTGCCAAGGAGTGTCATGCCAACTCAATCTCCGACTTTCTCATGCTTCCAGAACTCCTCGCGTCTTTCGGCCACCTTGGCTACGACGTCGTGGAAATGGTTCTGGCTGACCAAGACGGCTGGGACAGATACGAGGCGGCCAAATGGCTCACTATGCGCCGATGGCTTGAAGCCAATCCCGACGACGAGTTCGCGAAAGATGTTCGAGCCAAACTGACCTCGGAACCCGAGCGCTACGCCGCTTACACGCGTGAATACCTGGGCTGGGGTGTGTTCGCGCTGATGCCGCGGTGATGCGTTGCGCATCCGGCGGATCGCCAACGGCTGTGCCGCGCAACAGCTGGTGGCTCGTCAAGATGCGATTGCGCCTGAATTCATTTCTTATGGTCTAGTTATCCGTGCAATTAGCAGAAAGGTATGTCTCAGGCAGGCCTAACAATTCATTCATGCGTTGGGTAAGAATCATGCGGGAGATGCAGATCATCTCGTCAAGATCTGCCACTGGCAACAGCGTGGGGGTTCGAGTCCCCCCATCCCCACGAACGCCCCCGCCTCAAGGATGCACTAAGGAGCGGGGGCGTTCGAGTTCAGATTTCTGATATCTGATATCGCCCAGTCATGCACTTCGGCTAAGGCGATAAAGTACCCAACAAGATCCTGATCAGTATCAGCGTGGAACACAATGACCGGGTGCTCGAGAATTGCAGCTCAATCATGATGTGGTTCCTTCATATCCCCCATGGCTTGTTTCTGGTAACCCGGGGGGAGGTCAAAGAGGTCAGGGGTAAGGTTCTTCATCTCAATCCGAGTCGTCTCCTGCGACTCGACGAGTTTCCCCCCGATGCGGGTCGAAGAGACGAGAGGATAGAGGCCGAGACTCGCAACCTCGTCCATCCACCCGCCCCCCTCCGCTTCCGATTGCCCGAGCACCTTTGAAGTAGTGGCGGCCAGATCAGGAAGTTTTCTTGTACCCCAGATCTCTGTTTCCCCCTCGGCCCGGGTCAGGAGCACTTGTTCGCACGCGTAGCCAAGGATTTTCTTCGTGCGGCCCGTACGGCGGATCGTGGGTTTGTCTTCAAGGCTGGGCCCCCGCCCGGACCCCGGCCCCTGCGGCTTCTCTTCCTGAAGAATTTCGAAATACGTCTTGTCTTCCTCGTTCAGCATCCAGATGATATGCCGGTCGTGTCTGTAGATCATCGTGGTAACGGGAGTAGCGCCGAATGCAGAACTTTGCACGCGGATCCGGTCTTTCTTGATCCACATGGTCATGGTGAACTGTTGCAGGCTCCCGATCTCGTCGGTTGTGAGGTTCCGCGTCTCCACGATCCCTTCAAACTGGGCACCCGCCTGCCGGAAACAGAGAACACTGAACAGAACCGCCACAAAGAATCGATGCATGTTATGCCTGACGTGGATATGGATTCAATGGAGCAGCAGCATTTTTCTTGTCGCGATGAATCCGCCCGCTCCGCTTCTAGAGTCTCGCCCTATGGCGGAGTCCAAAGGTCGGACCTGCATCCGGTAGAAATACACCCCGCTGGCCAATCCTGAGCCATCGAATGCCACCTCATAGCCCCCCGGCAGCTTGGGTTCATTGATCAGCACCGCAACCTGCCTACCCAGTACATCATACACAGCCAGCGACACATCGCGAGCCCCGAGCCCCGAGCCCCCGGTCCCTCCCACAGTGTACTTAATAATGGTCAACGGATTGAACGGGTTCGGATAATTCTGTTCAAGCCCGAACACCGCCGGAATGGTGGACGGTCGAGACCCTATCGGGGTCGTGTCCGAGCGATAGTTGAGAGCCTCGCCGAACGACGTCGACGCCCAGCCATGGGAAGAGTCGGCGAATGAAAGATGGAGGATGGATCCAGTGAATGGAAAAGCGGACTGGACCATCCAAGTCCTTCCCGCATCGTTGGAGCGATACGGGAGCAGGCCGTCCGAAGTCCAGACGGCATTGGTGCCCGGAGCAAACGCCACACCCACCAGCTGTGCGCCTGGTGACGGCGCGCTCGGGATACCCCAGCTCACTCCGCCATTGACGGTGACCAACGCCTTGCCATCATCAAACACCGCCACCCCGTTGAGATTGTCTTTGAACGAAACACCAAAGCTGCTGGCGGAGCTGGTCGAGCCGGAAAACCATGTCGCCCCGGCGTCGCTCGTCCCCCGTACCCTGAATTGATTCGTCCCGAACCAACCGTGTTGCGGGTCAGACCACCAGAAGGAATTATTCCATCCGGCCTCGCCGCTCCCTGCGACAGGCTCCGCGGAAAGGTGCGTCCAGGCAGCGCCGCCGTTTGTAGTGTTCAGGATGACATACTTGTTGCCCGTGCCGGCCGGATCCCCGAGAGCGTACCCGTTGTTCGCGTCAAAGAACCAGATACCGTCAATGAACGGGCTCTGCGTTCCGGGATAGGGCTGCTGGGCCCATGTGGACCCGCCGTCGGTGGTTGCAAAAATTCTGCCGTCACCGCTCCCGACCCATGCATGAAGGTCATCGACGGCAAAGACACAGTAGCAGTCGACGCCGATCAATGTGCCCGTGACATCCACCCAGTGTTGCCCACCGTCGGTGGTCCGCACAACGGCCGGGGCTGTGGCATTGCCGTCGCCGCCAGCCGCCCAGGCCACTGAAGGACTCACTGCCCGAACGCTGAAAAGAGATGCGGACGCAGGCGTCGACTGCAAGAACCAGCGCGGTATGGAAGAAAACAGATAGACTCTGTATGCGCGACCATCCCGTTCATTGCCATTGGAGACCCACCGCACGGTGATTGCGGCCGCATGGTTGGCGGACACCGGACCGACCAGGAACATCATCGGAGCCAGCGTCACCTCCACATCCTGCGCGAGAGAGGCAATTGCTACCGGCCCCGAGAGAGGTTGAAGAGCCAGGTCGCTCGACGATGCAGTGAACGTCACGTTCGCCGCGTCTGGCGGGAGAACATTCTTCACGGTCAGGGAAACCACGGCGGTATCACCGGGGAGGAAAAAGTCCCTCCCGGACAGCGTGCCGATTGACGCATCGAGCACCTGAATGCCCGCGTGAGATTCGCTCAGTGCACGCGCGAAGTTCGCCCGTCCCCGTCCCACGCTTCCCGCATAGGAGGGATTCACCAGGTCGATGGAATCCGCTGTCGTGCGGATTTGCGCCTTGATCTGTTCAGGCGTCCAGGTGAGGTGCATGGCCTTTACGATGCCGGCAAGACCCGCCACCAGCGGAGACGAGTACGATGTGCCGGAACCGCCGTTCCAGTACCCACCTCCATCCAACGCGCTCCAGATATTCGTGCCCGGAGCATACACCGAAATGTTGACCCCGTAATTGGAGAAGTAGGCTTTCGCGTCACTGGTGGAGTTCGTGGCACCAATTCCGAAGACCTCCGGAAATGAAGCCGGATATTCGGGCGTGAGGTCAACATTGACGCTGTCGTTCCCGGCCGCCGCAACGATGAGTGCACCCGCCTGTGCGGCCGCGGCGACCACGTCTCGCTCAAACTGGGAGTACACCCCCAATCGCCCCCAGCTGCAATTGATGATCTGCGCCCCGTGGCTGAAGGCAAACTGAATGCCCTCATATCCGAACTCGATACTGTTATCACTCGTCGGGGAAGCGGTACAAATGGGCATCAGAAGACAATTCCAGCTTGAGCCTGCCATCCCGATGCCGTTGTTGGTCACGGCACCAAAGTGGCTTGCGGTGGCAGTACCATGCATGCGGCTGTTGGTCGTGGCGGAAAGTCCGCGAGGGTCGTTGGTGTTGTTCGTGAAGTTCCACCCGATCACATCGTCCACCTTGCCGTCGCCGTCCTGATCAATGCCATCTTCATCTCCCGCAGGAGGAGCACCCTTGTCAAACCGGCCGTTGTGGTTGATATCCTCGAGTGGGTTGATCCACAGGTTTCCGATCAAATCCTCATGCTGCCAGTATGTACCGCCGTCCACCACGGCAATGGTGACGTTCGGGCTCCCCTTGCCAATCGCCCAACCTGTTATGGCATTCAGCCTGGCAAAGTACGCGCTCTGGTTGGCAGAAAAATTCGGGTCATTGGGCGATTCCGATAGATGCTGCATGTACTTGGGCTCGGCGTATTCCACCTCCGGGAGCCTGCTGAGTCGATGGGCGATTTCTTTTACGTCACTCCTTTTGTCCACCGTTGCATAATAGACCCGCGCAAGATCTGCCCGCCCCACAGAGGAAAGTGTTGCTTCAGGCTGCCGGGCAGCCGGAAACGTACGCTCAAGGCTCAGCACCCCGTTTCGTGCGAGCGCACTCCCCAATGCACCGGTCCCCTTCGCGAGGGCTCCCTGCATTGGCATGATTCCGGTTTTGAACTTTACGATAACTACACCCGGAATGACTTCGTTGGGCATCCCGGAACGCTGATGGTCGCGCGCCCCGGCTCCGGCTGTCCAGGGCAGAATGAGCAGCACGCAGCATGCAAGTACGAGTAGTCGCGTCATAGAGTGTTCTCCCTGAATACGAAAATTGTAACCATTTGGACTCCGAAAATCAACCCTTCGGGAGAGCCCTGAAGGATTGCTTTTCCAGGCTCGCTTTCTTATCTTTTGCCCTGTCATTTCCACCTCTATCTCGTTACTAATGTGCGGCTGGTACCGCCTTACATAGAAAGTCTTGAGCCGTACAAGCCCGGCAAGCCCATTTCCGAGCTGCAGCGAGAGACAGGGCTGACGCGTATCATCAAGTTAGCCTCCAACGAGAACCCCCTGGGAACATCCCCCGTTGCCATGGAAGCCATCCGCGCTGCCATGTCCGATCTCCACCTCTATCCCAATGGCGGCCTCGACCTGCGCGAGGTCCTTGCGGAACGCTTCCGCCTGAAGACCGCAAATGTCATCGCCGGAAGCGGGTCTGAAGGCATCATGTCGAACATCATTCGCGCATTCCTGTTGGACGACGACGAGGTCCTCACCTCGGACGGAACGTTCGTGGGCTTCTACGTGTTAGCCCGATCAAGGGGGGTAAGGCTGGTCATGGTTCCGCTTCGGGATTATCGGTTCGATCTCGAGGCGATGGCCGGACAGATCAACGCACACACGAAGATCATTTACCTGGCAAACCCCAACAATCCGACCGGGACGATCTTCACGACCGCGGAATTCGATCTCTTCATGAAGCGGGTTCCGGCTCACGTGCTGATCATTCTGGACGAAGCGTATTTCGAATACGCAAAGGACAACCCCGAGTACCCGGATTCGATGCACTACCGGTACGACAATGTCATTACATTGAGAACGTTTTCCAAAGCCTATGGGTTGGCCGGGGTGCGCATTGGATACGGATTTGCACACGACATGCTGATCACCAACCTGCTGAAGGTGAAGCTTCCCTTTGAGCCGAGCACACTTGCCCAGGCGGGTGGAATTGCGGCATTGAGCGATTCCGCGTTTCTGCAGCGGACGCTCGAGGCAAACAATGCCGGCAAACGGTACCTCGCCCCTGCCCTCCGCGCTCTTGGCCTGAATGTGATTCCCACAGAAGCAAACTTCTTCCTGGTCCATCTTGAAAACGAGCCTTCTGTGAATGCCCTCTTTGCTGAACTCTTGAAGCACGGCATCATTGTCCGGCCCTTGAAAGCGTTCGGGCTTCCGCACTGCGTGAGGATCACCATCGGGACCGAGGAGCAAAACCATATTCTGATCGACACATTGCGAACGGTGCTTGCCCGCAGCATTGTCTGAGACCTGCGCAACATCCAACGCCGGACAGAGTTGACTCATGAAACGCCACGTCTTTGCCGCTTCCTTGCTCCTTGCAGCTTTCTCAATCGTTTTACTTTCCTGCTCCGTGCTCCAGCAATTCGGGAATGCCCTGGTGAATCTGCAACGCTGCCAGTTCAAGCTGGACGGCGTGAACGACTTCAATCTGAACGTCGCCGCGATCAACCCGACCGACAGCACAGGAGGCACACCGAAGGCCACGGCCACGTTGACAAGTTTCGCCTGGACTCTCCTCGTCGACAGCACGGCGACAATCGGGGGCAATATCGTGAGTCCGATCACGATTCCCGGGACCGGCCAAAAGGTGATCATCCCACTTCACATGAATCTGGACCTGTACCAGTTCTTCCAGAGCCGGGGCTATCAGAGCATTCTCAATCTTGCACTTGCACTCGGGGGAGCGAACTCCAACACGAGCCGCCTCATGGTGCGTGCGAAACCCACGATCCGCACGGATTTTGGTGACATCACGTACCCGGACGAGATCACCATCGTGGACAAAGAATTTCGAAGCCAGTAGAAGTCAATAATGGGTGCCATATGCAGGTCTTTCAAAAAGAGACTCGCTCCAGTGAGCAGGTGGATTTCCTCCCAATCAATGGAACGGATTACATTGAGTTTTATGTCGGCAACGCAAAGCAGTCGGCCCATTTTTACCGCTCGGCATTTGGCATGACGGTCGTGGCGTACAGCGGCCCGGAAACCGGTCAGCGCGACCGGGTCTCCTATGTGCTCGTCCAGGGGAAAATCCGGCTGGTTCTCACCACCCCCCTGTCCCCCGACCACCCCATCGCTCAGCATGTGGCATTGCATGGAGACGGCGTGCGTGACATCGCCCTCTGGGTCAACGATGCGGAGAACGCGTACCGCGAGACCACGAGGCGTGGAGCACGGGGCGTCATGGAACCGACCGTCGTGAGCGACGAACAGGGAGAGATCCGCAAGTCCGCGATCGCCGCCTATGGCGACACCATCCACACCTTCATCCAGCGGGACAGCTACCAGGGCGGGTTCATGCCGGGGTACGCCGGCATTGCAGGACCGGATCAGGTTGCGCGCCCGGTCGGGTTGCTGTACATCGATCATATGGTCGGCAACGTTGGCTGGGGGGCGATGAACACATGGGTCAAGTTCTACCAGGACGTCATGGGCTTCAGACTGTACCAGCACTTCGACGACAATGACATCAGCACCGAGTACTCGGCCCTCATGTCCAAGGTGATGGCGAACGGCAATGGCCGGATCAAGTTCCCGATCAACGAACCCGCGCACGGCAAGAAGAAATCACAGATCGAGGAGTACCTGGACTTCTACCGTGGCGCAGGCGTCCAGCATATCGCGTGCGCCACGGACAACATTATCGGCACTGTCACAAAGATGCGTGACCAGGGGGTTGAGTTTCTCCGGGTTCCCACCGCGTACTATGATGAGCTCGAAGGGCGCGTTGGCAAGATCGATGAGCCGGTCAACGATCTGGCCGCGCTGGGCATTCTGGCGGACAGGGACGACGAGGGATACATGCTGCAGATCTTCACGAAGCCGGTCCAGGACCGGCCCACCCTCTTCTTCGAAGTCATCCAGCGGAAGGGAAGCAAGAGTTTTGGAAAGGGGAATTTCAAAGCGCTCTTTGAAGCGATGGAACGGGAACAAGCGAAGCGGGGGAACCTGTAGCCCTTCGGCTCGCCTCAACATCACGCAATAACACCTATTGAATCCCATGAAGCTCTGCACCTTCGAGGTCAAGACCACGCTTGGAAGGCACAGGAGATTGGGGGCAGTCGTTGAGGGGGGGATCATCGATCTGAATTTTGCCTGCGCCTGGCATCTGGCCCGCAAACGGGAAGCACGTCCTTCCGCGCTCGCGGACGTCCTGGTGCCGGACACGATGCTGGAATTTCTCCGCGGAGAAGAGACCTCCGACGGGTTCGCGCGGGCAACAATTGCATCAGTGCAAGAGGAGCTTTTGGGGGGCAAGACTCCGACGGGATTGCGCGAGGAGACCCTTGTCTACCTGCCAGGGGATGTCACACTGCGTGCTCCGCTCCCCTCCCCTGTCTCGCTCCGCGACTTTTACGCCTTTGAAGCCCACGTCAAGAAGGGTTTCGAGAAACGCGGCGAGCCGATGCCGGAGGAATGGTATCAGATGCCGGTGTATTACAAAGGGGGACACCTGAACATCATCGGGCCCGATGAACAGGTGCTCTGGCCCTCCTTTACTGAAAAGTTCGATTACGAGCTCGAAATTGCGTTCGTCATCGGGAAAACCGGGCGAAACATTCAACCCGGCCAGGCGCGGAACTACATCGCGGGCTTCACCGTCATGAACGATTTCAGCGCGCGCGACATGCAACGAAAGGAAATGAAGGTCCGGCTCGGACCTGCCAAAGGAAAGGACTGGTGCACGGCTATCGGGCCGGTGCTTGTGACCATGGACGAGATCGGCGACCCGTATAATTTGCGCATGACCGCGAGAGTCAACGGCGAGCTCTGGTCCGAGGGTAACACCGGGTCCATCTTCTGGAAATTCGAGCAGATGATCGAGTTCCTTTCCCGCGATGAAACGATCCATCCCGGGGAGCTGATCGGCTCAGGCACCGTGGGAAGCGGCTGCGGGCTGGAGTTGGACCGGTGGATGAAGCCGGGTGACGTCGTGGAGCTGGAAATCGAGAAGATCGGGGTGTTGCGGAATCAGGTGGTGAAATGAACGATGAACCGGACAAGGCATTGGCAGAGCAAAGGAAGGGAACGCCATGTATCCTCTGAAAAAAGGCAAGACCGCGCAGCAGGCCCATGTGGGACTGCCTGAGGGCACATTCGAGGAAGAGCACGGCCGCAAAGGCTTCTACGGCAAATCAGCCCATCTCTATCACGCACATCCTCCTACCGGCTGGGTCCGGTTCGTCGGAAAGCTTCGTCCTCATTGCATCGACTGCAACAAGCTCGCGCCATCCGACCAGGCCGATCCGAACGGCGGTCCTGTCCCCTTCCTTGGAAACAGCGAAATTGTCGTATCGGTCTCGCGGCGCACCGAACCAATGCCCTTCTACTACCGGAACGCGGACGGCGATGAACTCTACTTCGTGCATCGCGGAGAAGGTGTGGTGGAGACGGATTTCGGGCCGCTGTCATTCGAACCTGGAGACTACATCAACATTCCCCGTGCAGTCACGTACCGCATCGTCCCGAAGACAAAAGACAATTTCTTTCTGATCATACAATCCAGGGGGGAATTCGAGCCGCCGGACAGGGGGTTGCTCGGCCAGCATGCGCTCTACGATCCCGCCGTCCTTGTGACGCCCGATCCTTCGCCGCAGCTGGAGGACAACCGCGAGTGGGAGGTCCGGATTAAAGTCGACGACGAATTTTCCAGCGTCTTCTATCCATTCAACCCGATCGATGTGGTCGGCTGGAAGGGTGATCTCACGGCGTGGAAGCTCAACATGCGTGACATCAGGCCGATCATGAGCCACCGCGCGCACCTCCCGCCAAGTGCGCACACCACATTTGTCACTCCGGGCGCCGTGATCTGCAGTTTTCTTCCCCGTCCGCTCGAGCAGGACCCGGAGGCGATGCGCGTTCCCTTTTTCCATCGCAACACCGACTACGATGAATTCATTTTTTATCATGACGGGAACTTCTTCAGCAAAGACAACATCGCACCAGGCATGGCCACGCTCCATCCCCGCGGCATTCACCACGGCCCGCACCCGAAAGCGCTGGCGAACCAGTCGGCCAAGACCCATACAGATGAGTACGCGGTGATGCTCGACGGTTTGAACCCGATTCAGGTCCTTCCCGCCGGCGAAGCGGCGGAATGGAAGGAGTACTGGGCAAGCTGGAAGCTGACGTCAATATGATCATCGACCCCTGCAACCAGGAGCCCCGCAGCATCTACAAGCTGATGATCGGCTCCATCGTGCCGCGTCCCATTGCGTTTGTCTCCTCGGTCAGCCCCGATGGCATCCGCAATCTCGCTCCGTTCAGCTTTTTCACGGGCGTGAGCGCAAATCCCCCCGTGATCTGCTTTTGCCCCATGGTGCGCAGTTCGGATGGCAAGAAGAAGGACACGCTGTACAACATCGAGGCCACCGGCGAGTTCGTGGTGAATGTGGTCTCGGAAGACATTGTCCCGCAAATGAACATGTGTTCCGGCGAGTATCCTCCGGAAGTGGATGAGTTCGCGCTTTCCCGGCTCACGCCCGTGGATTCGGACCTTGTGAAGCCGCCGCGCGTGGGAGAGGCACGCATCAGCATGGAATGCACGCTTCGCCAGATCGTCCCGGTGAGCGACACACCGCTCGGTGCAAGCATCGTCCTGGGCGAGATTCTCCGTTTTCATGTCCAGGATGCGCTCTTTGACAATTTCAGGATCGATCCCGACCGGCTCCGCGCAGTGGGGCGCATGGGCGGGCCAACATACACCAGGACGACAGACCGGTTCAACCTGGAGAGGCCAAAGTAGGGATCAGAGGTGGAGGAAGAGAGTACGATGGAAACCCTGGCTGGTTTATCCCCCGAGACTGTCGAACACATACGGAGCGCGCGCTGCGTTCAGGGCGTTCCTCCCGGTGAGCCGATGGTTCCGTACCGCAACATCGGCGATTTGCTTGCGCAGCAGACCGACCGGCTGGAACAGCAGCGCTTTCTGGTATTCTACGGCGACGACGGCCAGCGGATGGAACTCTCCTACCGCGAGTTTTTTGAGCAGGCCTGCCAGACTGCCAACTATCTCCGAAAGGCGGGAATTGCACCCGGCGACCGGATCGCTGTCATGTCGTTCAATCACGCGGACGTTGTGGTCCAATACTTCGGCGCGCTCATGCTCGGGGCCGTCGTGGTTCCGATCAACGCCGGCGAAGACGACCGGCGGCTCTTGTTCACGTTCGAGGATTCCGGTGCGCGTCTCGCTTTCGTGCGCGATATCTACGTCGACCGGATGCTCGGGCTTCGCGACCACCTTCCGGATCTGCGAGACATCATTCAGGTGGGGGCAAAGGCGCATTCATCTCTTCCCCACTACTCTTCGGAAATCGCACGCCAGCCGGCCGCCTACGAACCCGCCGGCAGCCCTACGCTGGATAGCGAAGCGGTGCTTGTCTACACCTCGGGAACCACGGGGAATCCCAAAGGGGTTCTGCTCGACCAGTACAATCTCCTCGTGGACGCCATGGCCATCGCCGAATGGCATCAGCTGGCCGAGGACCAGAGGGTGATGTGCGTGCTCCCGCTCCATCACGTGAACGGCATTGTCGTGACGCTGATGACCCCGCTGTACGCCGGGGGCACCATCGTGCTCAACCAGCGCTTCCATCCGGACAAGTTCTTCGAACGGATCAGCGCGGAGAAAGTCTCGGTTGTCAGCGTGGTCCCAACGCTGCTCCAATTCCTCCTCCACGCAAAGATCGACATGGAAGCTTACAAACTTGTCCGTCTTCGCCACTTCATTTGCGGGGCGGGGCCACTTACCGTGGAACTCGCGGCAAAGTTCGAACAGACATTCAAGATCCCGATCATGCATGGGTACGGGCTCTCGGAAACGACCTGTTACTCCTGCTTCCTCCCGATCGACCTCTCCACCGCCGAGCACAGAGCGTGGATCGGCAAGTATGGCTTTCCATCCATCGGCGTGCCGTTGCCGGTCAACGAGATGACGATCCACGACGCCGAAGGAAACGAGCTCCCGGAGGGTGAAAAGGGAGAGATCGTCATCCGCGGTCACAACGTGATGGTCCGCTATCTTCAAAATCCCGAAGTGAACGACGCGACCTTCGCACACGGATGGTTCCGGAGCGGCGATGAGGGCTTTTTCCGCTACGACGACACCGGACGGCAGTTCTTCTTTATCACCGGGCGCATCAAGGAGCTGATCATCCGGGGAGGGGTGAACATTTCTCCGTTTGAGATCGATGAAATTCTGATGAACATGCCCGGCATTCACGCAGGGATCGCCGTCGGCTTCGAGAACGACTGGTATGGAGAAGAAGTGGGGGCTTTTGTGAAGGTGAAGGATGGGATGGAGGTCACCGAACAACAAATCCTTACCTATTGCCGCAGGCACCTCCCCTTCTCAAAATCGCCGAAGGTGGTGGTATTCGGGGACGTTGTGCCGGTCACCTCTACCGGGAAGTATCAACGCACGCTGTGCAAAGAACTGTTCGGGAAGTGGAAGACGGTGCAATTCTCGGAGAACCTTGCGGCACAATAGCAATCGCGTGGATGGCTCTAGAATGTCCCCAGGAAAATCCCTCCGTTCACCATCCATCCTTTCCCTGTCACGTTTGAGGGCACGTTCAGAAGGTCGAAGTTCTTGTCGACCTCCCAGGAAGGATTGGACATGCCGAGATAACTCACGCCCACGCGCGCTCCGAGCCATCCCAGGAACGCATATTCGACGCTGACCGACGGGATCCAGATATAGAAATTTCCGGATAGTGTGCGGGTGATATTGTTGGTGGCGTTGAGCGTTTCGGAGCCAAACGCGGCTTGTTCCTGGTCCCAGGTGGTCGCCCCGCTGGTGCTCTTGGTGAGCTGCATATCGATGCCTCCCCAGCCTAGGTTGAGCCCGCCAACCAGATCAAGCCGCTCCATCATGGGAACGACATACTCGAAGGTGATAGCCCCATAGCCTGCGGTGAGCTTTGCGTCACGCCGCATGCCGGTCACAGGGTCGACCGCTGAGCTCTTCGATGATCCGCTCATGCCAATACCCCCTACTCGCAGATTCTTGACCAGCATAATGTAGGCCGCACCGGCGCCTCCGTACAGAAAAACGCCGTTCTTGCTGACGGGCGCCGCATTGCTCATTTGGAGGAAGTCATTGATCGGCTTGGTATCCATATAGAGGTAGCCCATCGTGAATCCCGCGAGAGCTCCCACTTTTGGGCCGCGCGTCCGCTTGGGCGGAATAGGTTCTTCCTGGGCCTGAACTGTGCATGCGGCAATCATCGAGAGCGTGATCAGCATGATAAGACACTTTTTCATCGGCAAGTCTCCGGAATGGTACCTATGATCGAAGCGCGCACAATGTACTCAAAATGACGGAGAATTCCAAGGTCGTTGCAAGTCCAGAACCGCTTGGGTATATTGTACCGCCATGCGAGTAATCCTCCAAATCGCCCTTCTTCTTTGTCTGTTGGGTCCTGTTGCGGCCGGGCAAGAGCAGATGCCTAATCCAACAGCTACGCAAGGATTCGAGTTCCTTCCCGGGGCCGCACTCATGCCCCCCCTCATTGCGAATCACCAGGAGCCCCGGGTGGGAATCCGCAAGGAGATTGGCACGTCCCGTTTGAAACTGGACATCGGGAGCTCGATTGACCTGCTCGGCTATTCGTTCGACGAGCGTCAATCAAAACAACTGCGCCTGGGCGCGGACTTCTTCACATATGCGCTGACCACCAGCGCACAGGGATTGCGCCTCCAGGTTGACGCGGTCGACGGGTTCTTTGGAGGACACATTGTGTACCGTTCAGAAACAGACCAATCGGCATTTGGGCTGCGGCTGCGCATTCTCCATCTGAGCGCGCACTTCGTGGACGGGCACATCGATCCGGCAACCGGAACATGGAGAGATGGCAGGGCACCGCTTCCGTTCACGCGCGACTTTGGCGAGCTGGTGGGTTCTTATACCTTTTCCGCCGGCCCCATCGCCATCATGCCATACGCCGGCATCAGCTACGCCACGCTGATCCGCCCCACCACCATCAATCGGTGGGGTGGATTGGGGGGCGTCGAGATGAACAGCGGAGAATTCATCGGGAAGGTGTTCGGCAAGCCCTTCGAGCTCTACGCCGCAGACAATCTCACGATTGCCGGCATCCCCGATTATGTCGGGACGAACATCCTTGAGTTCGGCGCAAAGTTCGGGCGCTGGGAGGGGAGCGGCATTCGCCTCTATGTCAACTACGCCAGCGGACTGGAATTCTTCAGTCAATACTATGACGTGCACAACAACAAGTGGGGTGTGGGAATCGCCTTTGATGTGCGGTGATGCACTCGTCGTACCAAATGCATTTCAGGACGACAAGTTGGCTATTGGATATTCATCCTGAAACAGTTCATTGCAGGATTCACCCGGCTTGAAGCCCAAGCTCTCCCGCTACACCTTTCATCGCCTCGATGACAAACTGGATGTGCTCATCCAAATTCACCTGCAACTCCGCCGCTCCGCTGTGGATCTCCTCCCTGTTCACGGCACGGGCAAAGGCCTTGTCCTTCAGCTTTTTCTTCACGGAGGAAGAGGTAAGATCTGAGATTTTTGTCGGGCGGATCACCGCAACGGCGTGAACGAATCCACACAACTCATCGCAGGCGAAGAGGGTCTTTGCCATCTGCGTGTCCCGCGGGACACCCATTTGCGGGACATGACCCAGAATTGCTCTCCGGAAATCCTCGGGATAGCCCTTCTCTTTCAAAACCTCCGATCCTTTGGTGGGATGTTCGGGAAACTGGGGATACATTTCATAATCGAAATCGTGGAGAAGTCCTGCCGCACCCCAGACTTCCTCATCCTGGCCGAACTTGCGCGCGTACGAGCGCATTGCCGCCTCCACCGCCAGCGCATGCTTTCTCAGGCTGTCGGTCCTGGTGTATTCAAAAAGAAGAGAGAGAGCGTCCTGGCGATTCACGGAAGAGTCCAAAAAGTGAGAGGGAAGTGTGAGAGAAATATACAGAAAGGGGAATAGAAAGGAAAGTTGTGAACAAGAAAACGCAGAGGACACCGAGAACACGAAGGGCCACAGAGGAAAGAGCGAGGGCTCAGAAAAGATCAATTGCTCTTGAGCCTGCTCAGATCCTGTTCGATCATCGCCAGCAGCCTCGGAAGGCTTTTCAAGACGGAATCGGAGAGTCCCACCCCGGGATCAAACGCTTCCCCTTCAATGCCATACAGGATGGTCACCGGAGGAAGCTGGTGCAGTTCCCGGGCTATCTCAATTGCGGCCGCAACGCCGAAGGCATGGCTCGAGAAAAGAGAGAGATCCTTTGGAACCCCGGTTGCAGATGCGTCAATCCTGTGAATCTCTCCCGGCTCGGGCCCTGCCATGGCGTCGACAATGATGACTTCATCAGCGCCCTTCCAGGCATCGATGAGCGAAGCTCCTTCGCCGCTGGCCTCGATAACCCTCAGACCGGAAGGAAACCGCCTTCGCATCTCCCGGGCAACCAGCACACCAAGCGCGTCGTCGGTGCTGAATTCATTCCCTACCCCGACCAGGACGGCATATCGGCCTTCCCCTCTGGTCTGTTCGGCTTTTTGATGAGCGTGCATGGTGACACCTCCCCGGCGGACTGTCACATCAGCCATCGATCTCCAGTTTCACGAAATGCGTGGCGCACGAAATGCAGGGATCATAATTCCGTACTGCCTGCTCACATTTCCAGGTCAGCTGCTCCCGGGGGAGATCGATAAATTTCGTGACAAATCTGCGGACGTCATTTTCGATCGTCGGCTGGTTCTGCGCCGTCGGCGGAACGATTTTCGCATCCAGGATGGTGCCTTCGTTGTCGATGCGATACCGATGGTAGAGCAACCCGCGCGGCGCTTCGCTTGCCCCGAACCCGATTCCTTCTTTCGGCTTGACGTCAACCCCCGGCTTTCCAGTTGCGTCGTACGCTTCCAGGATCCGCAGCGCTTCGTCGACCGCGTAGATCGTCTCGATGCTCCGGACGATGATGCTCTTGAACGGGTTTCTGACGCCGGGGACGAGGCCGATCTCCTGGGCCACCTGCTTGGCGGTCGGCGAGAGCGTATCGTAGTTCAGATTGAACCGTGCCAGAGGCCCGACGCAATAGTTGCCTCTCCCCTTCTCAAAGCTGTGGAGAGCGTGGGAGTGCAGGATGTGCCGTTCCTCGAAATGGAATTCATACTCGCGCACCGCAAGATCCAGGTGCCCTTTGCTGAGGATTCTCCCTTCGCACATTGCGTACTCCGTCGGGTGATGGAGTGCCACGAATTCGTAGTCCAGGCCGAAATCCGGGAAGTCAAACGTGGACACCAACCGCGCGGTCGCGATGGCAATATCTTTCCCCCGCTTCAGGCGTTCGATCAGTGGGGCGAACTCCTCGCGGGAGGGCAACCGATAGAATCCGCCCACGCGGACGTTGATCGGATGGATTTCCCTCCCCCCCAGGATGTTGACGATGTCATTCCCGATCTTTTTGAGCTCCAGCCCCTGGCGCACCAGATCCGGTTTGTCCTTGGCGAGGGCGAGGGCGTCCTCATACCCCAGGAAGTCCGGCGCATGCAACATGTACACATGAAGGATATGGCTTTCGATCCATTCGCCGCAGTACAGGAGGCGACGCAGGTCACGCAGCTGTCCATCCACTTTGACGCCCGCAACATCTTCCATGGCGTGCACGGAACTCATCTGATAGGCGACCGGACAGATCCCGCAAATGCGTGCGGTGATATCGGGCGCTTCCGTAAAATGCCTGCCGCGAAGGAACGCCTCAAAGAACCTCGGGGGCTCGAAGATCCTCAGCTTCACGTCCGCCACTTTGCCGTCATTGATCTTCACAAAGAGTGCCCCTTCCCCCTCCACGCGAGCCAGTTGATCGACCTTGATGACCCTACTTTTCATAGACATCGCTCTCCTTCCGGAATGCTTCGGCGTACGAATTGAAACCGCGGAATGCAAGCATGATCTCCAGGTTGGACTTGCCCAACGCGACAAAGTGTTTGCCGAGGGCGCCGGTGTTGGGGTTCTCCATCGGACCGTAACAGCCGTAGCAGCCGCGGGAGTACGCAGGACAGATCCCACCGCAGCCCGCCTGCGTGACCGGCCCCAGACACGCGGTGTTCCGGGCCACCATAACGCATACCGTGCCGCGGAGCTTGCATTCGACGCAGACGCTGTGGGTCGGTATGTTCGGCTTGCGCTTGTTCAGGAATGCGTTGATAACCTCAAGCAACTGGCTCTTGTTGATCGGGCAGCCGCGCAACTCGAAATCCACATGGACATACGAACCCACTGGCATCGATCGGTCCAGGGTACTGATGTAGTCCGGAGAAGCATACACCAGCCGTGCGAACTCCTTGACGTCTTTCCAGTTGCGGAGCGCCTGGATTCCTCCTGCCGTGGCGCAGGCGCCGATGGTAATCAGCACGCGGCACTGCTTCCGGACGTCCCGGATGCGCTCGACGTCGTGCGGCGTGGTGATGCTTCCCTCCACAAGGCCGATATCATACGGTCCTTTGAGCACTCTCCGGCTGGCCTCCGGAAAATTCGCGATGTCAATCGCTCCGGCAACGATCAGCAGTTCATCTTCGGCGTCCAGGAGCGACAGTTGACAGCCATCGCACGACGCAAACTTGAACACGGCAACCTTCGGTTTCTTCGGCGGCATGTTACAGCTCCTTTTTTTCCAGAAGATGGTGTACCTGCGGCAGGGAGAAGACCGGTCCGTCTTTGCAGATAAAGTCCGGCCCGTACTGGCAATGCCCGCAGAAGCCGACAGCACATTTCATGTTCCGTTCCATCGAGAGGAAGATCTGCTGCTCCGGCAGGCCTCTGCGTTCAAGCTCATCCAGCGTGTACCGCATCATGGTTTCCGGTCCGCAGACATAGGCCATCGTTTCGCGAGCATCAAGTTTAATGTAGGAGAAGAGGTTCGTCACGACGCCGATGTGCCCCTTCCAGGACGAATCGCCACGGTCGACCGTCACCAGGACTTCCACGTTGTTATCGTTTGACCATTCCTCCAGTTCGACACGATAGAGAAGGTCGAGCGGGCTGCGTGCGCCATAGAGCAGGATGATCCGTTCGAACGAACTTCGTTCGCGGAGCAGCTCGTACATCACCGGGCGAAGCGGTGCAAGGCCGATACCGCCTGCCACGATGCACACGTCTTTCTTGCGCGCCGCCTCGATATTCCAACTCGAGCCAAACGGTCCCCGCAGCCCGACCGTGTCTCCACGCTTCTTTTGCGCGAGCGCGCTGGTGACCGCACCGACGCGGTGAATGGTGTGCGCGATCGTGTTCGGCCATGCGGGGTCGGAACTGATGGAGATCGCCGCCTCTCCTGCGCCGAAGACGTACAGCATGTTGAACTGTCCGGGCCTGAACCTGAAGTCACTGCCCACGTGATCAAGGTCCAACCAGAGCGTGAAGGTGTCGTCCGTTTCCCAGATCACGCGCCGGATGTTCACCGGATGGACGGCCATGGGATCACGTACCGGCTGTTGCACTGCATGGATGCTTGTCGTCATCGCTCGACCCCCGGTGTTGCGGCAAAGAGATCTACGAGCTGGAGCCGGGTCGCCTCAAGCCGCCGTTCCATAACGTGCGAGAGCCGCTGCAGTATTTCGTACCCGAAGTCATGGTCATTCGTGCATTTGTTGCGGAGGCATTCTCCGTCCAGGGCGAGCGCCCGGACATCCGCAACGGCGCAGGCGCTGAAGTGCCACCGGTACGGCGAGATGAGCCATGACCAGCCCAGTACCTCGCCCGGCCCCACCGTCTGGATGCGGACGGTCCCTCGGGGAGGAACGTCCATCTCCAGTGTCATGCGGCCGGTGCGTATGAGAAAGAATTTGTTCGCGATCTGCCCTTCATGAATCAGGTATGCCCCTTCAGGAACATGAATATTGGTCGCACAGCTGAGAAGGGTCTGGATGTGATTGTCCGCCATGTCCCCCAGGAAGGGGTGCTGGTGGAGGACCTCCGAGAGATCTTCTGTCTTCATGACGGTTTCTCCTTATGCCTTGATATGGTTCGAGCCCATGAGGGCGTTCAACTCTTCGGTAACGTCGATTCCAACGGGACACCAGGTGATACAACGGCCGCAACCCACGCAGCCTGGAAGGCCGAACTGTTCCTCCTCGAAGGCAAACTTGTGCATAAACCACTGGCGGTACCGTGCCTTGGTAGAAGGTCGCATGTTGCCCCCGGCAACCCGGGCAAAGTCCATGGTGAAGCATGAATCCCACCTGCGCACGCGTTCGGCCTGGGTCCCGGTCAGGTCGGTGGTGTCCTCAACGGTCGAGCAGAAACAGGTCGGACAAACCATGGTACAGTTGGCGCAGGTGAGGCAGCGCTTGGCGATTTCATCCCACATCTGATCATCGAAATTCTTGTAGAGTATCTCCTTGACGTTGTTCATCGAAACCTGCCTGCCCATGTGGCCGGCTGCCGCCGTTGCCGCGGCGAGAGCACTCTGTTCCTCCGCCGGCGTCGCCTCGCGATGCTCTGTCGCGTCCAGGAGTTCACTCCCCAGCGCACTTCCGCTCCGGACGCCAACCCAATGTGAACCGCCGGACACCATCTCTGTGAGAGCAAGATCGAAGCCATCATCGGCACGGGGGCCGGTATTCATCGAAACGCAGAAACAATTGCCCCCGGGGGCAAGACAATCGACGGCGATAAGGCAGGTGCTCTCCCGTAACTTTTTGTACGTCGGGTCCACGTACTCCCCGGCAGTAAAGATCTTGTCGTGAAGCGCCAGCGCACTCAACTCGCACGACCGGATGCCGATGAATGCGAGCTTTCTGGAAGAGTCCTCGCCTGTCGAAGGAGCATTGTCCACCTGAAATGATTTGCCGGTCTTTGTCGCGGAAAAAAGCTTGACCCGGGGGGGAAAGAGGAATTTCTTCCAGGATACAGGACCGATGACATACCCGAACAGGGCATCATCGTTCCGCTTGCAGAGGGCATAGGAACCAGCGCGCTGGTCGTCCGTCCACCCTTTCGGCAGATCGGCGACGGACGTAATGCTGTCGAAGACGATCGCGCTGTCGCGTATCGTCGGGCCAATCAGGGAATAGCCGCGCTTCTCCAATGCACTGAAGAGTTGCTGCAGATGATGCACTTCAATGATGTACATTCGCATGCCTCGGAAGTATAGATAGGAGCTGATGCCGATCATCCTCCCTTTTCGCAGATTGCGTGCCACAGAACCTTACATCAAATCTTATATTTCGTTGAGGAAAACTGTCGAGGCATTCCTAGATGTGAGAAGTGGGGAAAAGTGCTTCCTAGAATTGAAAATGGAGGTCGAAGATGTTGAGAAAGTTTACAGAGAAGCAGCGGTCAGAAGTCATTGGCCGGCAGCCAGCAATTACAATACCAAAAAAAAGACCGGAAACGGTCCACTAAAAGATAGGGCGGCTGACAGATCGATCAGGTTTTCCTTTTTCTTCTCTTTTCTTTACGGCTTCTGCCTTCAGCGTGAATTGGAAAACTGTCCGCCGAAGGACAGAGCGAAACCACCGGACACTCCGGGCACTTCGGTTTCCGGGCATTGCAGATGCGGCGGCCATGATGGATCAGCAATCCCCCGACGTCACCCCAATCCTTCCTGTCCAACTGCGACATCAGGTCCTGTTCGATCTTCTCCGGCTGTTCCGCCCTGGTCAGCCCCAGGCGCTGCGACACACGTTGCACATGCGTGTCCACAACAATTCCCTCGGACTTGCCAAAGGCTTCAGACAAGACCACGTTGGCAGTCTTCCTTCCGACTCCCGGCAGACCGACAAGCTCGTCCATGGTAGAAGGTACGACGCCCCGGTGGAATTCCACGATCGCGCGGCTGCACGCAATGATGTTCTTCGCCTTCATTCTGAAGAACCCGGTGGAGTGAATGGCTCCCTCAAGTTCAGGCGTGCTTGCCTTTGCGAAATCCTCCGGGCCCCGGTATTTTGTGAACAGCGTCCTCGTGACCATGTTCACCCGATCGTCGGTACATTGCGCAGACAGAATGGTAGCGATGAGAAGCTCAAACGGACTGCGATGAACCAGCGCCGTGCGGGGATCCGGGTACGCCGTTCTGAGCAACTGGATGAGATTTTGTGCGCGGGTTTCAGCGGAGGTCACAGTGGAACTTGCCTCGCGGTTTTTCCTCGATCAGAACAAAAGTTCCTTGAAAAGCATCGCCCCTTTTTCGCCAAGGGCCTCGGATGTGAGACCAGGGTCACGGCTTTCATGCAGCCAATGCATGATTCCGTCAAGCTTCTTCATCTCATCACAGAGAAAGCGAAGGATGAATTCCTTTCCCGTTCCCATACCGAGCTTGCGCTGCCAGAGCGAGGTGTAGAGGGCCACACCGCCGGCCAGATGTTGTTCCAGCCCGGATATCAATGACTTCCTGAAGGGCACATACTCCACCGAAGGTTTGGAGAACGAAAGCGAGATCTCAACGAGCCCCTTCTTCCGCTCCTGGGGAGGCCTGACGCCTGACGCGTAGACGAGGTTGTACGCGCTGAAGGTGTAGATCGCTGATTCTTCCAGATGTGTGCCGTGCGGGGCGCTGTAGATCCCGATCCTGTCCCGAACGATGTGTTCAAGCAGGTCCAGATTGATGCCACCCTCCACCACGAAGACCGACTCAAGGATGTCCCCTGCGCTGCCGTCGGAGGCGAAGCCAAGATCGTGGAGGTATCCTCTGCCGTTTTGCTGCAGCTTCCGTTCGAGCGCTTTCTTGAGCGGCGGGAAGCATGTCTTGCCCTCCGAGGACCAGGAGACGCCGATCTCGCCGATCGTCCCCACCTGCTCCAGGGACTGCTCAAGCCCTTCGGCGATGATCCGCTGGACTTCCGCCCGGTCCGATTGAATGGGGGTGGTGAGAAATTGAGAGAGCAAGCCGGACACCAGCTGTGACTCGCGGGTAATTGCCTCACGCACCCCTTTGGAATGAGCGCTCTTCATCTCACCGCTCTCCTTCTGAACCCGCTCGTGCAGTGCCCTCATCGTATTGACGTACTCTTCACCTGACCGTTCCTTCTTCGGTTGATGGAGGATGCAGTAGGAGATCGTCGGGACAGGCGTGTTGAGAATAGGATACGTCCTCATAGAAGTACTATTTGAGAGGTTCATACTGGAGCGCGCCTTGTGCATACCTGGCATCATTGATCAGCAATCGTGGGATCACCGCGCCGTGCATAATGGTCTGCTCAACAATATCCGGCACATCCTCCTTTGTTACCCCGCCATACCAGATCCCCTCCGGATAGATCACCATGCTGGGTCCGAACGCGCAGGCATCCAGGCATCCCGAGTTGTTCGCGCGCACGATTCCCGCGAGGCCGCGCTTCTTCAGCTCGGCTTTCAGCGTATCCCGGATTGCCGCGGACCCTTTTTCAAAGCAGCAACCCTTCGGGTGGCCAGCCGGACGTTCATTGATGCACACAAAGACATGCCGTTGATATCTGCTCATGGTTCACCAGTATGATGTCGTCACAGTGATGTCTCCCTTGACCTTTGCCAGGCAGGCTGCCCGCTCGTCATCGGTGAATGCTTTTTCCTCAATCAACCTGCGCTCCAGGTCGCCGGGGGGCGCAATGTGTTCCGTCCCGGCGACTATTTTCACCTTGCACCACCCGCACACTCCCTCGCCACTGCATGACTGCCCGATCGGCACATCGCACTGGTTCGCGGCCGCGAGAATCGTCGCCCCGGATTTAATTTCTCTGCTCTTTCCCAGAGGAACAAAAAGCACGTTCGGCACCGGCCGTCTCCTCACCGTGTCAGGCTGATGTCCCCAAAGACCTGGGACACTTCAATGAGCAGCTTCTTCGGGGCCGGCGAAAATTCGGGAGACTGGAGCACCAGGGTGGATGAAAAGCCATCCCGCTTCTGGCCAGCTGCCTGAATCGCGCCGAAAAGCGAGTGAGCGGAGATCGAATACGGCATGGACGGTGCAAGCATCAGCCTAACATCGCCAAACACGCCGCTCAGTTTCAGCGCGTTCTCCCCGTCGGCGAGCGTGGCGGAAGAGAGATCGACCGTGGTGTCGCCAAAGACCGTTGAGACCGTTCCCCCTTTGAAGTTCCCGGACAGCGCGCGGAGCGAGAGGTCTCCGAACACCGAGGAGTAGGAGAGATGTTCCGCGTCCGGGCTTTCGCTCCGATCGTCAAACACCTCTTTGACGTCTCCGGCCGGAGAGGGCGAAGCGGCCGTGCCGCCACCGGATGATGCCCTCGGCACCACCGAACGGCTGAGTAGGATGCTCACTCCCCAGAGAACCAGGAGAGCCGGCCAGTACGTGCGGACGGCTTCGCCAAATTCGATCACATTCATGTTATCAAGCAAGAACATCACCCCCAGCGCAATCAGCAACAGTCCCCACCAGAGATTTCCTGTGCGGTGCATAGTGGCTCCGTATTCAACCGTTTCGTTTGCCCAGATATTCCAACACTCCTGCAAGCGGCCGCGTGTTCAGGATGTCCGTCGTTTCCAGCCATCCCTTTCGGGCAACGCTTACCCCCAGGTACACATGGCGCAGATCATCGTCCCGGTGGGCATCCGGGTTGATGGCCGTCATCACGCCACGCTCTTTTGCGTATTTGCACAGCCGCCAATCGAGGTCCAGCCTATTGGGATACGCATTGATCTCGATGATCTTCCCGTAATCCGCGGCGGCCTCGATCACCCTGGTCATGTCCACGGCGTACGGCTCTCGCGAAAGCAGCAGCCTGCCGGTCGGGTGGCCGAGCATGGTGACATGCTTGTTCTTGAGCGCCTTGACAATGCGACGGGTCATTGCTTCTTCCGGCATCTTGAAGTTGCTGTGCACAGATACTACAACATACTCAAATTCCGCAAGGAATGCGTCAGGCCAGTCCAGATCCCCGTTCGGGAGGATATCGCACTCCGTTCCCTTCAGCAGCCGGACCTTCAGCCGCGCATTGAGCGCGTCGATCTCCCGGAACTGCCGCTTGACGTCGGCCTTTGAAAGGCCCCCCGCATATGCCGCGGCCTTGCTGTGATCCGCGATCCCGAGATACTCCCATCCCAACGTCGCCGCGGCTTGTGCCATCTGCTCCAACGTCCCCAGGCCGTCGCTGTAGGTCGAATGGCAGTGGAATGTCCCCCGGATGTCCCGTGCCTCCACCAGCTTCGGAAGCGTCCCAGACCCGGCACGCTCGATCTCCCCCATGTTTTCCCGAAGTTCCGGAGGGACGTACGCAAGTCCGAGCGCGGCATAGATTTCGGCCTCGTCGCGGCAGCGGACAGCACGTTTGGCCTTCCCCCTTGTCTCCTCGGAGTCCAGTTTCGAGAACCCATATTCATTGAGGCTCAAGCCACGCCTCCGGGCCCGGCTCCTGAGCTCCACGTTGTGTTCTTTGCTGCCGGTAAAGTAGTTCAGCGCAAAGGGATATTCCTCCCGTGAGATGACGCGCAGGTCGCACTGAATCCCCGCCTTCAGCATCGCACTGCTCTTGGTTTCGCCCCGGGCAATGACCGACTCGATCTGCGGAAGGGCAAGAAATGCGTCCATCAACCGCGGCCGGTCAGCCTCCGCTGCACTCAGGACGAGGTCGATGTCGCCGATCGTTTCCCGCTGGCGGCGGATGCTCCCTGCAATTTCTCCGGCCTGGACGGCCGGATCACTCCTGAGCGCGTTGAGAACTTCTTGCGCAATTTGCATGGCCGCGGGCAACAGTTTCCTGTCTCCCCGGCTTCTGACGGCGGCAATCCCCTTGAGGATATTCTCCTGCGTCTTCTTGCCAAAGCCCGGCACTGCGGAAAGAGCATCAGCTTTCGCTGCTTTCTCAAGAGCGTCGATATTTTTGATGCCGAGGGTGTCATAAAGGACCTTGATCTTCTTGGGGCCCAGCCCTTCGATCTTCAGCATCTGGAAGAGTCCGTCCGGGAAACTCTTGCGGAGCTCGGTATGCTCTTTCGATTCTCCGCTTATAGCAAGCTCCGTGATGATCGCGCCTATGCTTTTCCCGATCCCTTTGATCTCCAGCAAGCCGCCGGTTCTGATGAGCTCGGCAAGGTCGCCGGTAATCTGGTCGACGGAGCGGGAGGCGTTGTGGAACGCGCGCGACTTGAAAGGATTTGCTCCCTGCAATTCGAGCAATGTTCCCATTTCTTCAAGGACAGCCGCAATTGCCTTCTTATCCATCATTACTCTCAGTTCGCTCTGGTCCTTCTGGTCGGCATACGTAACTGTCAGGTCTGGCTATCCCTCAAAGAGGCCGGGAAAGGCCTTCACGTTGAAATGAAGCGTGCCCTTGTTCGCTGCTGCCTAAGCAACTGGTGCCGGGCCCTGGGCAAACAGACTATCCGTTTCATCTTTCATCAGCACCCAGATCCCATAAATTCCCAGCGCCGTGCCGAGGGGAAAATGTACAAGGATCAGAAAGCTCAGGACGAGCAGGACGATCCGGGCCCATCGCTTCCTGTTCAACAACCCGATAGCCCCGATGATACCTGCAGCCGAAACCAGAACAAGGAAGAGTAGCAGCACTGCGGCAACGCCGCGAAAGAGCAGAAAGGCCCCCGCCCCATCCCCGGAAGAGAAGGTGTGATGAAAACCGGACCAGCGGAGGAGCACCCAGGCAACAAGTCCTCCGAGGACATGCAGAGAGCCGTACACAATGTAAAGCACAGACAACAACTTCAGATGTTTCTCCATCGGAGAATCTCCCGATGTGAGTAGGAACATATTGAGAGAGTACGAAAAATCCAAATGGGGTTCAAGAGAGAAGTCAGAAACGACCATGAGCCCTAGATCATCCCTCGCAAATCCCGAGGATCGGCAAACGAAGTCTTTGCATCGATGAGTTCCCGTGCGGCATCTACCTTTTCCCACACGTTCCAGAGCAGCACCCCTTTGAGCTTCCCGCCATCGAGGTAATAGACTACTCCCTCTTTGTTCTCCTCCTTCCAGTCGCAATAGGTCGTGAGCCGGGAGTCGAGTTTCCCAATCGCCTCACAGCCCAGATCGAAGATGTCCGTCCAAAAGTACGGCAGATAGCCATATGGCTCGCCGGCACCCGCCATGTTCCGTCCGGCGTGCCTGCCCATTGCCCGCGAATTGTCCCAATGCTCAATGCGGATCTTTTCGTCCAACGACGGAGAGGGAAAAACCGCCACATCCCCGGCTGCGTAGATCGCAGGGTCCGATGTGCGAAGATCGGTTAAGACGCTGATTCCACCATTGACCTCCAGGCCGCACTCTCTCGCAATACCATCACCTGGCTGGATCCCGATTGCGGCAATTGCCACGTCAGCCGCCAACCGCTTGCCTGTTCGGGTGGTGATGTTCAGTCGCTCTCCCGTTCGCTCAGCCGAAACCGCGATCTCCCCCGTCAGGACGGTCATGCCCTTGCTCCGGCAATACTCCAGAACGAAATGGCCAAGGCCGGCCGGAAGAATTCTGGCCAGCAGATAGTCCTCCGGTATCAGGACGCTGACCTTCCTGCCGTTCATCGTCAACGCGGCCGCGAGTTCGGTTCCGATAAATCCGCCCCCGATGACCAGGAATTCTTCCCGTCGCTCCACTTCGCTCCGGACTCGCCTGTAATCGTCCCAGGTCCGGTAGTACTGCACGACGCCCTCCTCAAATGGAAGCTTCCTCGGCACACCGCCAGTGGCTATCAGGAGCTGAGAGTATGCGTATGAATTCCCGCGCGCATCGAGAACTTGTTTGTTCTTCCGATCGACCTTCATAATGGGCGTATCAGGGAAGAAGCGAACCTGGTTTGACCGATAAAAATCCTCATTATGCACCGGAAGCTCCAGCTCTTTTGCTTTTCCGGTCCAGAGGCCTTTCGTGAGCGGCGGGCGGTCATACGGGAGGTGGTGCTCAAAGCCAAACAGCGCGATTGACCCGGCCTTGTCCAGTTCCCGAATCCCTTCCACGGCGGAGGCGCCCGCCAGCCCCGCTCCTACAATGACGTATTTGAATTGCTCGGACATGAAATTCCCTCCGGGATAATGTCTAGGACGACTCCGCATTGTCCTGCCGACTCTCACCAGCGCAGGACAGCTCCTTCGATCGCGAGTCCGGGACCCATGGCGAGCATGACGCCGATGTCTCCCTGCTCTGGCTCCTCGTTGGTCATGACCTCATTCAATACGAAGAGCACCGTCGGGGAGGACATGTTGCCGAAGTTCCGCAACACACACCTGCTGTGTTCCAGCTGTTCTTCGCTGAGGCCCACTTCCTTCTTGATGCTGTCAATGACCTTCCGTCCGCCGGAGTGGATAATCCAGTGCCGTACGTCCTCCCGTGTGATCCCCTCCTGCTGCAACATGCTGCTAATGACGCTCTCCGCCAGGCCTCCTGCAGATTCCCGGATGTCTTTCGAAAGGACGATGCGCAGTTTGCCGCTTCGAAATCTGAAAACCGACCGTGTCGATGAAGGATGGCTCGAGAAGTGTTTCGAACCGTATAATCGCCGGTCCGTTCATCGCCTCACTGTTCGCCACCACAACCGCCGCCGCACCATCCGCGCAGATCGCATTTCCTACAACCGTTTCGAGCGAATCGTCTACGTAATAGCAGGCCGAACAGATTTCCACGGTCACCACCAGAGCCTTCCGGTCAGGATAGGCCATGACATAGTCATACCCGCGCTGAAGCCCCGGCAGGGCACCGGCACATCCCATTCCCACCAGATCCGCCCTCTGCAGGTTTGTGCGCATGCCGAGCTCTTTGATGAGCAGCGCGGACAATCCCGGGCAGAGGTATCCCGTACAGGTGACGGCAACAACGTAATCGATCTCATTGATGGCCAACGCCCCCGTTTGCAGGCAACGCCTGATTGCATCAGCTGCAACCGGGACGGCATTCTCACTGAATCGCGCATGAAGCTCGTCTGCAGTCTCAAAAGGGACGAACGTCTCCCTGTCAAACGCGAGGTGGCGATATTCGATATCACTGGACATGAAGATCTGCTCGATCCGGCGGTCCCGGTAGGCGGGGAAGAAGCGGGTCGAGATGTCGTAGATCTCTCGCTGAGAATATCGGTTCGACGGTGTAGCCGTGCCGAGTGCGACGATGCGGGGCGCTGATCTCATGATGTCTCCGATAGTTGCTACCCACTAAACGGTTGAGAGCAGGCGAAAATTCCACAAGCCTCTGCGTATATCAATCGCCCTTACCGTCCTGAAAGGCTTTTATTCAGGACGACAGGCATATTGAGGCTCAGGATGCTTCAGCAGGCGTAAATTCGCGCGGCACAGGAACGGCAGGAGAGTACAGTTCGAGGAACCTGGTGAGATGCTCCAGAATAGGCGCCGCTTCGGTGAATTGCATCAACTCCGTACGCACTTTGGAAACGTGAGGCATTCCACGCAGGAATCCGGAGTAATGTTTGCGCAGCTCGATGACACCGGCCCGTTCCCCTTTGTACTCCACGGAAAGCCGGAGGTGCTCGCGCAGGAGATCGATGCGCTCTTCCAGAGTGGGCTCGGGAAGGAGCTCGCCGGAGGCAAGGAAATGTCTTGCTTGCCGGAAAATCCAGGGATTGGTCAACGCGCCGCGCCCGATCATAACCGCATCGCAGCCGGTGCTCTCAAAGGCGGACTTGATATCCTGAACCGTCACAATGTCGCCGTTCACGATCACGGGGATGGAGACGGCTTCCTTGATCCTGGGAATCCAGCTGTAGTCGACCGTGCCCCTATGCCCCTGGTCTCTGGTCCGGCAATGGATGGTCAACGCCGCAACGCCGACGTTCTGGCACATCCGAGCGACGTCAACGATCCGGATGTTCTGTGCGTCCCATCCAAGCCTGGTCTTCAATGTCACCGGGACCTTGACGGCGTTGACGACCGCCGAAGCGATCTTTTCCATCTTTGGCAGGTCGCGCAGCAAGCCTGCGCCGGCTCCGCGCATTGCCACGTCCTTTACCCAGCAACCGCAGTTGATGTCAATCAGGTCTGGATTGAAGCTCTCTGCAAGTTGGGCTGCCCCTTCCATTGCGTCAATGTTCCCGCCATAGATCTGGATGCCGACGGGCCTCTCTTCTTCCCAGAAGAGCATCTTCTGCCGGGTCTTTTTATTCCCCCGGACCAGCCCATCCGAATTGACGAACTCCGTGTACACCATGTCTGCGCCAAGACGCTTGCAGATCACGCGGAACGGGAGATCGGTCACATCCTCCATTGGGGCGAGGAAAATGCCCTGATGTATGTCGGTTTTCCCGATTTTCATGTCTACAAGATAGACAGATTGAGAGGGAGAATCAAGAAGAGCAACAGCCTTCAGAACACTTCCCCGCTTCTCCACTTTTCCACCATGCGCGTCCAGAGGTTTTCGTAGTAAGCCTGCCGCAAGAGCGTGAAGGTCATCAACCCGATCCCGCCGTCCGCCACAACACGACGTTGGAAGGTATAGACGTTCACCGCATCCCCCCCGCGCATATCATAGTACCAGATTGCCTGGTCTTTTGTCTCCCTGACATCCAGCGGCGGGCCGAGAATAATGAACAGCATCCCCTGGTCGGTCCTCCACCCTTCCTTCGTCGATGTGAAGCGTCGGTTTGCTTCTTCAACACGGCTGTAATACTTGTTGATCATGTCCGCTGCAATTTTCTTGTCGGAGCGGAAGGAAAGCCAGAGGGAGTCGAAGCGGGCACGCGCAGTCTCAGGAGTTGGTGCCTCCCGGAGCAATTTCATCTCAGGCCGTCGGGCAATGTATACCATAGATTCAATCAGCTCAGAGAGCGTAGAGGGCCGCGGGAATGTCGGCCCCCCCAGCGAAATGAATCGTTCCGCGCGAAGCAGCGTGTCCGGGAAAACCGGCAGTGCCGCGGGAAAATGCACTTGGAATGCAACCAGGTAGTTGCCGGCCGGCAAACCGCGCAGCCCCATTGTAAGCTCTTCTTCCTTAATTCCGGCCGCAATGGGACGCGTCTGCACCTCGACGGTCTCCGGTCTCTCAAATCTCAGCATGCCATAACCCAGGGGAAGGTCAAAGGTAGTGATATCCATCGGGGGCAACGCAGGGAGAGTATCGGACTGGTAGCGCAAGAGTGCAAGGGTTGCCAGCGAAGGGCGGGAAGCGTTCAGATTGCAGAGCGTGGTGACGCACTCAAGGGAATCGAGACCGGAGGGAACATGAGACGCCACAACGGGCAAAAAGGCCCCCCGATCGGTGCGGGCCTGTATCAATACCTTCCCGATGTACATGGCTCTTTCGGCCGAATCCGGAACTGACAAAAACTGGGTCCGGGCACTGCTTTTCCCGCTGCTGAGGTTCTCGAGGGTAACCTCAATCTCATATTCGCCGGGAGGGGCATCAAGATGGCGGCGAAAGAGGAACGGGTCACGCCGCTGCGTGGCATGATAAGAGGACACGGGCGTGGTCTCTGTCCACGACCGCTCCATCACAAAGGACTTCTCTTTTGCAGTATGAAGGGCTACCCGCACTTCGTGCATAGCCCGGAACTGGTTTCCCTCCTTCTCAAATGTCAGCGAGGTCGAGGGAATAGACAGGTACAGATCGAATCCAGCACGCTGACCTGGCACCGATGGAACCGGCTCGAAGTCGAACGAAGGGATTCCAGGAACGTATCTTGAAACCCGGTCAGACTGATACTGGTCGACTGCAGAGAATCCGCCGCATCCGACAAGCAGACTGGAAACGATCACCCCCAATGGAATGAAGACCCCATGACGGATCATGGATTCTCCCGATACTGGTGCAACGTGGCATCCTGCCAGGAAACGCCTCGCCCAAAAATCACCCAAAAAATAGGAGGACAAATGTCCTTATCTCAAGAGAATCATCGATCGGGACTCGACAAATTGTCCCGCTGTCAGGCGATAGATGTAGACGCCGCTGGAGAAGCCACCAGCATCGAAGGTATCCCGATAGGTCCCCGCTGTTCTTCTCTCATCTGCCAGGACGGCGACCTCCCGACCGAGAACATCATAAACCACCAGCCGTACATGACTCGCTGCTGGCAACTGACTACTGATTACTGTTCTCGGATTGAACGGGTTCGGATAATTCTGATCCAATCGGGCTGCAGCAGGAGCAAACTCCTGAGGCGGCACGGATGACGCTACGTCCGCGTCGAACAGCAATATGGCCGCAAGTCCAGTGCGCGTGATGTCCCTGACATACGAACTGTCGAGCGCGCTGAGCAGGTCATTGGTGCTATGGTAGAAAGGATTGAACACATATTCGATGCACGTGGCCGCGGCATACCCCCGCGCTGCAAAGGAGTAGCTGTCCACATTTCCCTGGTACTGGGTAGTTGTCACAGGCACAAGAGAAGTATACATGGTGGCGGCGGATGAGACCAGCCCCGCGATTTCGGTGCCGGAAGAATAGCTGACAACATAGAATCGTCTCTCCGGATTTGCGCTTGAGGTATAACCGATCATATCAAAGTTGATCATGAGAGCGATGTCTCGCCCTTCCACTTTCGCCTCTTCCGCATAATGGCCGCTCCCTTCCAGCCCCGCCTCCTCCGCGGCAAACCCAATGAACCGAATTGTCGCCGCGGGCCGATACCCGGAAGACACGATCACGCGCGCGATCTCAAGCACTGCGGCCGTCCCCGAGGCATCATCATCTGCTCCGGGTGCTTGCGAGGCGACTGATGCCCAGGAATCGACGTGGCCCCCTACTACGATCTCCTTATGAGGATACCGGATTCCGGGCAACGTCGCGACCACATTTGTCTGGACAGTACCGCCATACGTGAAGGCATCCAGGACCACGTCTGCCAGGCCGGAAGCCACAAATTGCCCGCGCACCCATTTTGCGACCTGGCTGCTGTTCCCAAAGAGGTAATGCCGGGACCCGAACCCCTGCAGACCGGCAATTGTTGTAAAAAGTGCAGAATCCGAGACTGCGGAGACCATCGAATCGATGGTTTGCGCCTGTGCGGGAACCGCCACGACAAGCAACGCCAGCATCATTTGCTGGACTTTTCTTCGTAGATTTGTCATATTAAAGTCAATGATCCCACCACTAGATAAGGAAAATCATCAATGCAATCAACTGCCCCTCCCCTCGCTGCACTTGTGGGCCTCCTGATGATCACTGCATCCACTGTGGCCGCTCAGCCGACACTCCAGATCGACCAGTACCGCCTCCCGAATGGCCTCACTGTCATTTTGCATGAAGACCACTCGGTGCCAGTCACCGCGGTGCAGGTCATGTACCATGTCGGTTCAAAGAACGAGAAATTGAAAAGGACGGGCTTCGCGCACCTCTTCGAACATGTCATGTTCAAAGGGTCGGAGCACATCGCCGATGGTGAGCACTTCAAGCTGCTTCAGGAGATCGGTGCGAACATCAACGGCTCGACCACCGAAGACCGGACCAACTACTTCGAAGTCGTGCCGAGCAACTATCTGGAGCTGGCGCTCTACATGGAGTCGGACCGGATGGGCTTCCTGCTTCCTGCGCTCACACAATCGAAGCTGGACAACCAGCGTGACGTGGTGAAGAACGAGCGGCGACAGAACTATGACAACCGGCCGTACGGAACGGCTTACGAGAAGATTGCCAAGGCTCTCTTCCCCGAGGGACACCCGTACAGCTGGCCCGTAATCGGGTATATGGTGGACCTCTCGGCCGCTGCCCTGGACGATGTGAAGGAGTTCTTCCGGCTCTATTACGCGCCGAACAACGCGTGCCTGGTGATCGTTGGTAATTTCGATCCGAAGCAGACAAGAGGGTGGGTTGAGAAATACTTCGGCCCTATCCCCGAAGGAAAGCCCATTGACCGCCCGCAGGTCCAGGCGGTCACTCTGAAAGAAGACAAGAGGATGGTTTTTGAAGACAAGGTGCAGCTCCCCCGGCTCTTCATGGACTGGCCGAGCGCGCCGATGGAGACACGCGAAGACGCAGTGCTGGACGTGTTGACAGACATCCTCAGCGCCGGCAAGAATTCCCGCCTGTACAAATCGCTTGTCTATGACCGGCAGATCGCTCAGTCGGCATCGGCATCGCAGAATGGTTCCGAGATCGCGGGGATTGCAAGCATTGACGTGACGGCCAAACCCGGCAAGTCACTCACCGAAATGGAATCTGCCGTCGACGGGGTGCTCGCCGATGTCATGAACAAAGGAGTCACGGAAAAAGAGATTCAGACATCGCTGAACAACAAGGAGGTCCAACTGGTCAGGCGACAGGCGACGGTCCTCGGCCTGGCAAGTGCTCTGGCAACGTATCACACGCTCACCGGTGATGCGCAGAATTTCAACCGTGAGATGGACCGATTCAAAGGGATCACGCCGGAGGAAGTGCAGGCCGCTGCAAAGAAAGTCTTCGGCGGCAAGAAAGTCGTCCTGAGCATCGTGCCCCAGGGGAAACCCGAATTGGCGGCCCAGGGCACGTTGATCAAGGGAATGGAGGACGCGAAATGAACTCCCTCACACTCGGTTCACTCATCGCATTGCTGGGAATTTCCATGGCAACCACTGGCGCATCATCGCAAGACACGGCAGATCGGACGAAACGTCCGGCCGGGCAACCGCTGCCCAAGATCGAGCTTCCCGCGATTCAAAAGGCAACTCTCAGCAACGGCCTGGAGGTCTGGCTGGTGGAACAGCACAAGCTTCCCATGCTGTCGCTGAACCTGGTGATCCAGGCGGGCTCGGACCATGATCCGTCAACAAAGCCGGGCGTCGCCACCATGACGGCAGAGGTGATGGATGCCGGCACCACAACACTGGATGCCCTGCAGATTGCCGATCGGCTGGACTTCATCGGTGCGTCCATGGCAGTGCGGGCGGGGCTGGACGGGACATTTGCCAGCCTCGAAACCCTGAGCAAACACCTGGATGAGGCGCTCGGCGTGTTCGGCGACGTCATCTCTCATCCGACGTTCCCTGAGAAGGAGTTCGATCGGCTGAGAAGCCAGCGTCTGACAGGGCTCCTGCAACAGAAAGACCGTGCCGCCACGATCGCATCGCTGGCGTTCAACCACATTATTTACGGCGCCAACAATCCGTACGGGAACGACCCTTCGGGCACCGAACAGTCGGTTAAATCCTTTACCCGGCAGGATCTTGTCAACTTCTATGGCACATATTACAGGCCCAACAACGCCACGCTCATCGTCGTCGGTGACGCAAAGCTTGCCGGTCTGGTGAAAAGCCTCGAGAAGAGCCTGTCCGATTGGACGAAGGCGGACATTCCAGGCCTGGTCGTTCCAGCCGCAAAACCGATCGACGTCCGGCGCGTGTATCTCATCGACAAGCCCGGGGCTCCGCAGTCGGAGATCCGTGTCGGGTACCCGGCACTTGCACGGAAGACCCCCGATTTCTTCCCGGTGACGGTCATGAACATGATCCTCGGCGGACAGTTCTCCAGCAGGATCAACATGAACCTGCGCGAGCGGCGCGGTCTTACCTACGGGGCCCGCTCGGGCTTCAGCTTTGCCAAGCAGCCCGGCCCATTCGTGGCAAGCGGTGGCTTTGTTTCCACCGGGACCGACACTGCTGTACACCAGCTGCTCTATGAGCTCGACAGGATGCATGCGGAAGGAATTACGCCTGAAGAGCTGGCCTTTTCAAAGAAGGGCCTTACGGGAGGCTTTGCGCTCAATTTCGAAACCGCGGGACAAATCGCCCGGGCGCTGCAGAATATCGTCCTGTACGGCCTTCCGGAAAATTACTACGAGAGCTATCTGCAGAATATCGACAAGGTAAGTATGGACGACATCCGGAGAGTGGCGAAGAGTTACCTGGACACGAACAAAATGGCGGTCGTGATCGTCGGCGATGTGAAGAGCATCAAACAGGGTGTCGAGGGGCTCCACGCGGGAACAACGGTGATGTGCGATGTTGATGGCAACCCGACTACCCAGTGATTCAACAAGGTATATGATAATAAAACCGCCCGGGAAACCGGGCGGTTCGGTTATGAGATTGCCAACCCATATGCGTGCCCCTCGCTTCTCTACCCCGTTAACTTCCTGATTATCTCATCTCCCATTTCTACAGTTCCCACCGGCGCTTCAGCATTCAGATCCCGTGTGACCTTTTTCCTCTCCCGAATGACTTCTCGCACCGCCTTCTCAATCTTATCCGCCGCGTCATCTTCCTTCAGGTGATGAAGCATCATGACCCCTGCAAGGACAATGGCCGAGGGATTGGCGATGTTTTTGCCGGCGATATCGGGAGCGCTGCCGTGCACCGCCTCAAAGATCGCCGCATTGTATCCTATGTTTGACCCGGGCGCCATGCCGAGCCCTCCGACCAGTCCGGACGCGAGATCCGAAAGGATGTCTCCAAACAGATTCGTCGTGACAATTACATCGAACTGGTGCGGATTGATCACCATCTGCATCGCCATGTTGTCGATGATCCGGTCGTCGCTCTGGATGTCCGGATATTCCTTCGCGACCTCGCGGGAGACATCAAGAAAGAGCCCTCCCGTATACTTCAGGATGTTGGCCTTGTGGACCGTGGTCACCTTCTTGCGGCCGTGGGCGCGGGCATACTGGAAGGCGTACCGTAGAATCCGTTCCGAGCCCGAGCGCGTTACAATGCCGATCGTCTCCGCTGCGCTTCGGGCCGGATCGATGTAGTGTTCGATGCCGGCGTAAAACTCCTCGGTATTTTCCCTGACGATGACGAGGTCCACCTTTTCATACCGGCTGTGTACCCCTTCGAACGATCGCGCAGGCCTGACGTTCGCGTAGAGGTCAAACTCCTTGCGGAGTGCAACGTTCACGCTCCTGAAGCCGGATCCCACGGGGGTCGTGAGCGGGCCTTTCAAAGCAACGTTGGTTTGCCGGATTGAATCGAGCACATACTGCGGGAGCGGGTCTTTGAATTTGTCGATAGCGGGAAGCCCCGCCTCCACCCTCTCCCATACGATCTTGACCCCCGTTGCTTCGATGACCCGCACGGCAACGTTCGCAATGCTTGGTCCAATGCCATCGCCCGGTATCAATGTCACTTTATGCATGAGGAACCTTCCTATTGATCAATGGACTGAACATAAGGAAAAGCGGGCGGAGATTCAATCGGCATGGTCCTCACGTAGCTATTCTAAGGGGAACGGTTCCGGGGGCGCATGAGTTAGAAGAGGAAGACCCATGACGACCACAACGGCCCAGTCCCCCGAAACCAGGAAAACGAATGCCGAGGAGATCAAGGCCCGCTTGCGGGGCCCGGTAATACTTCCATCGGACGCCGCCTACGAAGATGCGCGCAAGGTCTGGAATGGCACGATCGATCGCAGGCCCGCCATCATCGCCCGGAGTCTGGGCATCGCCGATGTCATGGCATGTGTGAAGTTCGCGCGGGAGGCCGGTATGACCATTTCGGTGAAGGCCGGAGGGCACAATATCGCGGGGCTTGCCGTCTGTGACAACGGACTGATGGTCGACCTGTCGCTGATGCGGGCTGTCTGGGTCGATCCCGGGGCGCGAACAGCACATGCGCAGGCCGGATGCCTCCTGGGGGACGTAGACCGCGAGACCCAGGTCCACGGTCTCGCCACGGTCCTTGGATTTGTCTCGATGACGGGTATTGCCGGTTTGACTGTCGGCGGCGGGTTTGGCTACCTCAGCCGCCGCTTCGGCTGGACCTCCGATAGTGTCCTTTCCATGGAAGTCGTCACTGCGGAAGGACGCATCGTGCATGCCAGCCCCGACCAGAACCCGGACCTTTTCTGGGCACTCTGCGGGGGCGGAGGGAATTTCGGGATCGTTGTGGACTTCGAGTACAAACTCTATCCTGTCGGGCCGGAAATCGTCGGAGGGGCGATCGCGTGGCCGGCGGAAGATGCCGAGGCAGTCCTGGAGCTCCACCGAAGGCTCACAGCGGAAGCCCCGCCGGAGTTTGCCTGCGTTGCGGGACTCCGCATTGCGCCTCCCGCTCCATGGCTCGCAAAATCGATTCACGGAAAGCCCATCGTTCTCCTCGTGGTGTGCGACACCGGCAACCTTGCAGATGCCGAGAAGCGCGCAGGCCCGATCAAAGCGTTCGGCCACCCGGTGGGAGACATCATCCAGCGGCGTCCCTATGTCACGCAACAAAGCCTTCTCGACGCGACGCAGCCGAACGGGCGGAGGTATTACTGGAAATCCGAGTATCTCTCCAGAGCGACGCCCGAGTGCTACGAGAGCTTCCTTGAACACTCCAGGAGTATCATTTCTCCTCACTCCGCCATTCTCCTTTTCCCCCTTGGCGGGGGGATCGCTCAGCACCCCGACGACTATTCGGCAGTCGGGAACAGGGATACCGCCTGGGTGCTCAACATCACCTCGGCTTGGGACAAACCGGACGATGACGCGGCAAATATCGGCTGGGCCAGGAAAACATGGGAGGAGATGCGCAGGTTTTCCTCGGGGGGTACGTACATCAACTTCCAAACGGAAGATGAAGGGAACGATCGCGTCAGGGCTGCCTACGGAAAGAACTACGATCGGCTCGTGGAGGTGAAAACCAAATGGGACCCGCAGAACCTCTTCAGGGCGAACAAGAACATTGCTCCGAGGGGAGTGAAACATTAGCGCGGATCTATTGCTTCGTCGTCCCGATACACCCCATCAGGACTTCTCGCAATACAAATAGAGTTGTCCCTACCCCGCCTTTTCCACCCCTATGATCTGCGAATCGTATTGCACCACGATCTTGTATCCGGGCGGTACCACGAGAAACTCATCATCGTTCCACGGGCCGTTCACCAGCGCGCGGATCAAGCGCATGTTTCCTTCTTCCTTGTGAAATTCCAGCTTTTTTTCCGCAGCGCGCTCTTTGGCGCGTTGTTCGAAGCTGTCGTTCGGTTCAATACCCATCCTGAGAAACGTCAGCTGGCGGTAATGTTTAGTCTGGTCGCCAAGCTGGTCAAAGAGGTATTTTGCGTTCTCTTCGCCGTACATCTCCACCATCTGTTCATACGTGAGGTCCATGCCGTGCGCATGGGAGATCGAGAGTTGGCTGAGCTCGCCTGAGGCCTCTCCCCTTTCGATCCACCCTGTCGTCAGGAAATATGTGCCGGGGAACTTGTCGAAATAGGCCTCATATCTCTTCCGGCTCCCGAAGAAAACTGCCATGCAATCGTGCGCTCGCGGAACCACGATCGGTATGGTCCGGGCAGTGATGCCCAGGATGCCGTTGTTGCAGAGGCCGTACCCCAGGAGGATCTTGTCGTACGTAGCCTCCTGCACGTTGCCGACGACCGCCTGGAGCCTCTCCTGCATGCCGGCACACCCGATGTCATGGAGTCCCTTCGGCAGAAATTCGACATCTACTTGATGCGAAGAATGAGCGATTGTTTCACACATTTCCCTATAGAATACTTCGCAACAAATCAGTTTAAGTCGCATGCTTCCTCATTGTCTTGCCACAGAGGACACAGACAGGAGATTGTGCAAGAGGTTGATGTTCATCTGAGTTCATTTGTCGCTATTGTTCCGCCAGCCGCACCCCGACCACATAGTACTCCGTTTCTCCGAACCAGTTGACGGGCACGCCAACGTGCTGTTCATAGTGAACCGCAACGCGCCGGCCAAGCGTCTGGTTGATCACCGCAGCCACAGAGTCGTCGCGCACGCTGAAATAGAATTTTTCGGGGTTCGTGCCGGGCATGGATACCATTGCCAGTTCCCCTTCCCATGTCTTGAACACCCACCCCTTGCTGGAGAATTTCTGGACATATCCGGCACGGTCACCGGTCGAATAGCTCCATTGCAGGGTGCCCCAGGTATACAGCGCGAACAGAACTATGGCAACGCCGACAACGATGAAGAGCCAGCGGAGAATTCGAGAGGCATTGACGGCCATGGCAGGTTCCTCTATTATGTGGCGAGCCAACACAGACGATTCAACGGTAAGAATTTAAGGACATGAGGTGTGAGATGCAATAAGGAACAGTAGCCAGTAATTGCTAATTCGGGTGTCTACTTGAAAATCACATTTGTGTTCGTCCGCTCCTCTTTGCCTTCGTTCATCTGTTGCCAACACTTCTTGTACCAAGCCCGTTGATATTGGTTCCACAGGTAAGTATCTTCCTTTTGCTGCAGACGCGTGGCGGGGAACAAGTCGTCGGGGACCCAGAGTCATTTTTCACACCAGAGGAGGCCATGCCGAGGTGTGACAAAGTCCAGCCACAATTTCATCTTACATCTCCTTCCTGAAAGCATCGCACTCCTCTGCCTGGTTATGGTCGGGTGCCCCGGCACGGAGCAGCTGCTCTTCACTGAGGGAGAAGACCAACTGAAGCAGCAACACTATGCTGCAGCGTATGACACGTTCACGCGTTTTATAGCTCAGGCTCCCAAGTCGTCTTCGGGCTATTACAATCGCGCACTTGCATGCATGGGATTGGACAGATTCTCCCAGGCGCTCGACGATCTTGACGTGGCGGCCCGTCTTAATCCCGAAGACACCGATGCGCACTGGATGCGCTTCAAAATACAAGCCGAGCAGCGCGAAGCTGTACGAGAAGACACTGTGGCCTATTCCTTTCAGCGCCCCATGAAGGTTAGTCTGGAAAGCGCCCTTACAGTCTTCATGATGGAGGAACTGAATGCAATCCTCAAGATCGACGGTGCCGATGCCCGGGCCCTCAACGAACGTGGCAGATTGAAGCATGAGCGTGGTGACTACGAAGCAGCCCTGGTAGATTACGATGCCGCGCTCACGCTTTGCGACACATGTACGTGGCTCATGTACAACAAGGCGCTCACTCTCAGAGCGAGCTGGCGAACACGGGAAGCACTGGCTGTGCTTGAAACGCTCGTTGAGGCGGACAGTCTCGATGGTGAAGCATGGTTGTTGTTCGGTGAGTGCAATTTCGGTCTCGGACGGCGGGAAAAAGCCTGCGAAGCGTTTAGGAGAAGCATGCAGCTTGGCGTGAGTGAGGCGGAAGAGCGGTTCAATACGCTGTGCAGATAAGAGTCTGGCTCTGATTGCTCAGTAACCCTGAGCGACTGAACGTTCCCTGTGAAGGAGCCGAAGGGGCTGAACTCTGGCTTCTCCTTTATCCCTTGATCCCCATTCCCTCCTCCCTGCTCTTTTGACATACTTTTGACACCTTTTTGACAATTCCTATTGTACGAAATAGTACTATGCAGGCGGACAAAGCAGCTGTAGTTTCACAGGCTCGGTGAAAGGAGATGCCCATGAGAACATCGGCAATGCATCCGAGAGCACGCACCCGGCTTGCTCATCGCAGATTGACGGCGCTGATTGCCATTGTGACGATCCTTTGGCCTTATATGTTCTCGATCGCAAGCAGTGATACCACGTTCACACTCGTCAACCGGACGCGCTACTACCTGCACGCGATCGTGAACAGTGAATCGTTTGTCTACATTGCACCGGGTAGGTCAGTCAATGTAAAGGTTCAGGCTCCGGTCAGCATCTACGCGAGGGTGCGGTATTCCCCCGGACAGGGCGTCAAAGGGACAGGTGAACGGACGGTTGAGATCACAGCAACCGTCACCTCAACGCCTGCAGTAACCACATGTAGCAGCAACGGCCAGGGGGGCAATACATGTGAAAGCACGAACGACCCAACCACCACGACCTCTGTCACCCCGGAGAAGTGGGACGTGCTGCCTTCGGATCTTGCGTCTGAATAACCTAGGGAGAACAAGTCATGACATCTATCCGGAAAGTCTTTGCGGCATTCGCTTGTCTCTGCCTTTGTTCCCCGGCCGCGGGGTGGTCGCAGGTCGACGAGGATCCCGGTGTACGGTCTTCAATCGGATTCCGCGCGGGGTACTCTGTTCCCCTTGGAGAGTGGGCCAAGAACCGGGTCGCGCCTCAGGTGCAACAGTTCGCGGGGAATGTCGCGTATGAGGGTGACATCACCATCCGGCTCTCGCGAAGCTGGGCGCTTGCGCTGGGGGGCACCTACTTGCCTTTGAACGGCTCCAGGTGGGAAGAGTATGCTTACTCAAAAGGGGATGTCGTGGGAATGTCGGGTTCGATGACCCAGCTCTCGCTCTCGATCAAGCCGTATCTGAAAGCATCACCTCCGGATCTGATATCGTTTGAAGCGGGCGCGATTGGGCTGTTTGCCAGCGGCACGGAAACCGTTGACGGTGAGCAGTTCGAATACGATTTCTTCAGCTCGTTCTATCTCGGGTTTCAAGCTGCCCTCGAGTACGACAGGCTGCTCTCTCCGGGTTTCGCGTTGAGCCTGAAGGCTGGGGTTGTCATGGCCCCCGCCGGCATCAATTATGCGGATGGAGAGTCGCGGATGATCGTGTATGCCCCGTTGACTGCGGGCATACGGTTTTTGTTTTAGAAGCCTTTCACCCCATTGCTTTTGGCAAGCCTGTCGCGTATGTTTGCAGCATGTATATACACCCGTTGGAGTTCCTTTTCGGCGAAGTTCCGGCATTTGACTTCCTTGAGCCGCCGAGTTTACCCTGAGCGACGGCCGATGTTTACAATCGGCCGGAATCGAAGCCCTTCGAGTTCCCTCAGCGCTTCGACCCTGAGTTAAATCGAAGGGTCGAAGCCTGAAACGGTGCATTAGCAAATGCATTGGATGGAGGACTAGATGAAAAGTCCCTGGATCTATCTCACAGTCATTGTTTTCCTTCTTGCTTCTTCTGCGTCCGCCCAATGGGTGCAAACCAACGGGCCCTACGGCGGACCTATCACCTGTTTTGCCGCTTCGGAATCAGAAGTCTTTGCCGGAACTGATCGCGGGGTTTTTCTTACGACCAACAATGGCCAAAGCTGGACGGCCGCTAATACCGGCTTGCCAAATTACACCGATGAGTATGGTTCACAGAACAACCGCGTTGGAGCCTTGATGCTCTTTGGCTCAAATGTTTTCGTTGCCTTCGGCGGCGGGGCCTATGTTTCGACCAACAGCGGCGCAAGCTGGACACCCGCCAGTGAAGGGCTCCCTCCAAAAGTCGAAATCACATGCTTTGCTGTAAGCGACACAAAACTCTTTGCCGGAAGTGAGGGCGGGCTCTTTTGCTCCACAAATAACGGCGAGGACTGGAATGTGGTCACGGGACCTGATGGGCCCTTTGGCGTTCGTGCCATTGCCGCTTTGGGATCGAGTATCTTTTGTGTGCAGGGTCCATCCCTTTTTCGTTCGACCGACAATGGCGCAAATTGGAGCGCGTTGTATGTAGTCCTTCCCCGTTGGGCCAATGCTCTCGCCGCGATGGATTCGGATCTTTTCATCGGAACGGATTTCGGAGTCTTTCGCTCTACTGACAGTGGCACCACCTGGGCTGAGGTAAACGCCGGCTTGAATAACTCCAATGTCCTTACTTTTGCAGCCTCGCGTTCAACCCTTTTCGCCGCGGGATCGTGGTCCCGTGGTGTCTTTCGAACCACTGACAGGGGCGCAAGTTGGACACAAGCAATCGCGGGTTTTACGAATGCCAAAGTCCAGGCCCTTGCCGTTTCGGGGTCGAACATATTTGCAGGAACGTATACGGAGGGCGTTTTTCTCTCTACAGATGGGGGCACATACTGGCGCAAATCCACGTCAGGACTGAGGCCTCTTAACACTCCTGCGGTTCTCGCTTCAGAGTCGAGCCTTCTAGCCGGAACTGAAAACGGTACTTTTATCTCGACCGATAGCGGCACAAATTGGAACATCACCTCGGGTCCAATAGAATTCCTGGCCCTGGCCGCCATCGATTCCATGGTCTTTGGAGCAATACCCATTTGGGAAGGCGGACTGGTGATTTCGAGCGATTGCGGCGAGAGCTGGAGTACCTACCAACTTCATTGGCCAGACTGGGCTGCTTCAATCTCCGCTCTGCTTGCTTCGGGGTCATGTCTCTACGCCGCCCACCCATCGCAGGGTGAAGCGGAGGGCGGCGTCTATGCTTTTGACATAGACAGCTTGCGCCGAGGCTCTGCCAATAGTGTTCTGTATTTCCTTGAGACTCGGTCGGTTGGTAGCCCTTACCTTGTTTACACTTTTGCGGTGAAGGATTCAGATCTCTTCGTTGGAGCATCAAACGGTCTCTTCCGTTCCGCCAACGGTCGCCCATGGACCGCTGCAGGGCTCGGAGGCATCAGCATCAGCACCTTGGTCGTTTCAGGCTCGAGTTTCTACGCCGGTACACGCCAGGGGGTCTTTCGTTCCACGGATGACGGACAAAGCTGGAATGCAGCGAATACCGGCCTCGGAGACAGTGTCATCAACACCTTGTTCGTTAACGGTTCTGATCTCTTCGCAGGGACCCGTAGCGCCGGGGTTTATCATTCGACCGATGGCGGGACAAGTTGGACTGACGTGAGTACGAGCCTGGCAAGCCTTAATGTCAAATCCCTGGCCGGCCTGGGTCCATATCTCTTTGCCGGTACGGAAGGTGGCGCTGTCTGGAAGCGGGCGCTGGCGGACATTGTTGCACCACAGGCCGGAAACCTCATCATAGACCCTGGCTTCGAGTCGGGAACCGCGACGTGGAAGTTCTACACAAACGGAACAGGCAATTTCTCGAATAATGCACCGGGTGCAGGGAGTCCTCATGCTGCCGGAGTCGACATTGCCAACGCTGGCACGAACGTGCAGCTCTACCAGTCAGGAATCTCCCTGAAAGCTCACAACCGCTATCGCCTGAGCTTCAAGGCGTACTCAAATGCCGGCCAGCTGTTGAGCGTCTTCCTTCACAAGCACGACGCCCCCTACACCGATTACGGCTTGGAAGACTGGAGCTGTAATCTTGGAACAAGTTGGAAGATTTTCATGACCGAGTTTACGAGTGACAACATTGCAGAGTGGGTGAATGATGCTAGGCTCCGCTTCTGGTTCTCTCCATACGCCAAGGCAGGCGATCAGTACTTCATTGACGATGTCTCGCTGGAGGAGACCGAGCCGCATCTCATCACCAACGGGGGCTTCGATTGGGGAGAAAGCAACTGGGAATTCTTCACCGATGGGGCAGGTTCTTTTGACACAAGTCCGGCAACGAATGCGAGCAATCATGCCGCTCACGTGAAGATCGGCGCCGAGGGCTCCAATGTCCAGCTCTACCAACCTCACCTTGAGCTCCAGGCTGGAGCCAGGTACCGTCTCAGCTTCAGAGCCTACTCGACAAGTGGGCATGCCGCGAGCATCTATCTCCACAAGCATGGCGCCCCCTACTCCAACTATGGGCTGGCATGGGACAATATCCCGCTCGGGACCGGCTGGCAGACGTTCACCAAGGAGTTCATTGCTACAGGGTTCAAGGGAGCGGTGAAGGACGGACGACTCCGCTTCTGGCTTTCCCCTTTTGCAGCGGCAGGGGATGAGTACTTTTTCGATGATGTGACGCTCACACGGGTGGATGGTCAGCGCGGGCCGGCAGTCATGGCCAGTGCACAGTTAAATGAACCAGAGAGGCCCACGGAATTTGCTTTATCACAAAATTACCCAAACCCCTTTAATCCTTCTACCACCATTCGCTATGCCCTGCCAAAGCAGGCGCTCGTTACACTCACGGTCTTCAGCACCCTGGGAGAGCAAGTGGCGGAGCTGGTCAACGCAGAACTCGGACAAGGCTATCACGAGGTCACCCTGGATGGCTCGGAACTGGCAAGCGGAGTCTATTTCTATCGTCTCGTGGCAGGAAGCTTTGTGGAAACGAAGAAGCTTTTGTTGCTGAAGTAATTGCAGAAGCATGCCAGGCAAATGCGTGGCATATGCCAGGCATTTGCCTGGCACCGCCACCATTCCCTCTTGCTATTTCCCCGCCGGTACCGTATGTTTCCGGCGGCAGTTCGGCGCACATTGATCCCCCTTCTGACTGTTCTCACCTACTAGAGAGGGCCTCCCTCACTTTACTCATCAAAGGACCACACAAATGAACCGTTCATGGAGCAGACGGGATTTGCTCAAAGCGCTCGGCGCGGCAAGCGCGGGGGCCACATTCTCTCATTCAGCTCTCGCATCACTGATGAGCAGACCGGTGGAACCCGCGCCAAATCCTCTCTTCCGTCCCCCCGACAGGCCGGTAACCGCAATTGTGGCAGGGGCGGGAGCGCGCGGGAATACATATGCCCCTTATTCAGAAAAGTATCCCTCGGAGTTGAAGATCGTGGGGGTTGCGGAACCGATACCATTTCGGCGGGACCGGTTCGCAAAGAGGTACGATATCGGCCCGGGTCACGTCTTCAACACCTGGGAGGATATCTTCAAAGTGCCGAAGTTCGCGGATGCCGTGATCATCACCACACCTGACCGTCTTCATTACGGGCCGGCAATAGCTGCCCTGGGGATGGGATACGATCTGCTCCTGGAGAAGGCAATCGCGCAATCCTGGAGCCAGTGTACCGACATCCTCCATTTGGCACAGTCAAAGAACCGCATCGTGGCGATCTGCCACGAGCTGCGCTACGCCCCCTTTTTCAAAAAGATCAAAGATGTCATCGACTCCGGGGCTCTCGGTCGACTGGTCAGCATCCAGTGGATTGAACCTGTCTACAATATCCACATGTCCCACTCCTTTGTACGGGGGAACTGGCGCAACACGGCAGAATCAAATCCGATGCTCCTGTCCAAGTGCTGTCACGACCTGGACCTCCTGTCCTGGTATGTGGGCAAGCCCTGCACAAAGGTCGGGTCATTCGGATCACTGATCTGGTTCAAAAAGGAGAACGCCCCTGCCGGAAGCACCCCCAGATGCACGGACGGTTGTGCCGTTGAGGCGAACTGCCCCTATTCTGCACTCAAAGTCTATCGACCAGACAAGGGCTGGACCTACGTTTTTGATATACCCGATGCAGCAGACAAGCAGGCGGTCATCCTCGAAAATCTGAAGAAAGGCCCCTACGGGCGGTGCGTCTACCAATGCGACAACGATGTGGTGGACCACCAGGTAGTAGAATTGGAATTCGCGGGAGGCGTGACGGCCAGCCTGAGCATGGAGGGACACACAAGCTACGCCGGGCGGAGAGTAAGGGTCATGGGTTCTGAGGGAGATTTGGTCGGAGACGAGAGCGATCTCTTCATCTCCAGTTTCAAGACCGGAGAGACAGCGCATTGGAACGTGAAGGAGAATGCCGATCTCACCTCGGGACACGGCGGCGGGGACTACGGGTTGTTGGCGGCTTTCCTGCAAGCGGCCAGCCAGCACAATCCCCGCCTCTTATCGACCACCATCGCGAGCGCCATGGAGAGCCATCTGATAGGGTTCAAAGCAGAGGAGGCAAGGGCAAAAGGGACAATCATGGAGGTTGGATCCGTGGGATAGTAGCCAGTACTGAATACTATACCAGTGATCTCAATCCAGGAGAACCCATGAAAGAGATAGAATTCCCGAAGCTGGCCACGGCCGTCGTTCTATTTTGTCTGGTCGTCCTGAATACGAGCAAATCCAGCGCCCAGGCACAACCTACAAATGAAACGCCGGAAAAGCTCGTCCCGACGGACTATGGCTACGACCACGACCGCCGCGCGGTGATGATCCCGATGCGCGACAGCGTAAAGCTGCACACCGTAATACTTGTGCCAAAGGGAGCACGAAACGCACCCATCCTCCTCACACGCACTCCCTACGATGCGGATGCCCTCACCGACCGATCCAAAAGCGCACATCTCGGCCCAAGACTCTACGGTTACGACAACGCCACCGATGTGATTGTCGAAGGGGGCTACATTCGGGTAGTTCAGGATATTCGCGGCAAGCACGGGTCTGAGGGAGAGTACATGATGAACCGTCCGCTGCACGGGCCATGGAACCCGACCCCTGTGGACCATGCCACCGATACCTACGACACGATCGACTGGCTGGTGAAGAACATTCCGGAAACGAACGGCAAGGTCGGCATCCTCGGGATTTCCTATGATGGATTTCTTCCTTTGATGGCGGTCGTGCGTCCCCATCCGGCTTTGAAAGTCTCTGTTGCAATGAACCCGATGGTGGACGGCTGGATGGGTGATGACTGGTTCCATAACGGTGCGTTCCGGCAAACGATGATGTCGTACATCTACGAGCAGGAGGCAACCCGGGACAACGATGCCAAGTGGTGGACAACGCATTTCGACGACTATGACATGTTCATGGACGCTGGTTCTGCCGGAGAACTGGGGCGGCGCCGCGGGCTTGAACAGGTGGGATTCTGGCGCAAGATTCTTGAGCATCCCGCGTATGACGCATTCTGGCATGACCAGGCAATGGACAAAGTTCTGGCCGCCGAGCCACTCAAAGTGCCGCTCATGCTTGTCCACAGCATCTGGGACCAGGAAGACATTTACGGCGCACCGGCGGTCTACAGGGCGCTGAAGCCGAAGGACAGCGCAAATGACAAGGTGTTTCTCGTGCTGGGTCCCTGGCATCATGGGCAGGAGATCGATGACGGCAGTGCGCTCGGCCCGATCAGGTTCAATTCCAACACAGCCTATTTCTTTCGACTGGAAATCCTCGCACCATTCCTCGCGCAATACCTGAAGGATGGCGCACCCAAAGCCGATGTCCCGGTCGTCTCTGCTTTTGAAACCGGTTCCAACAGGTGGCTAAAGTTGCCAACATGGCCAGCTGGTTGTGCGAACGGGTGCAAGATCACCCCGACGCCACTCTACCTGGGAGATAGCCTCAGAGTCGGCTTTATCGCACCAACGGACCATGCGAAGGCGTTCGACGAATACGTGTCCGATCCTTCAAGACCAGTCCCTTACCACAACAGGCCAATGCCCAACAATGACCCGTCATGGAGCGCGTGGCTCGTGGGCGATCAGCGCGAGGCATCCGGCCGCACAGACGTTCTTGCGTTTACCTCGGGAGTGCTGACAGCGCCCGTCAAGATCAGCGGGCAGCCGATGGTTAACCTGATCGCGTCGACGAGCGGCACCGATGCCGATTGGGTGATAAAACTGATCGATGTCTACCCTGATGAAGTAGCAGGACAGCAGGAATTGGGAGGATACCAGTTGATGATATCCGCGGACATCTTCCGCGGCCGCTATCGCGAGAGCTTTGAATCGCCGAAGCCGATTGCAGCGAACAAACCTCTGCCCTATCGCTGGTCTCTTCCCAACGCAAACCATGTCTTTTTGCCAGGGCACAGGATTATGGTGCAGGTACAATCCAGCTGGTTCCCGCTGTATGACCGGAACCCGCAGACCTTCGTGCCAAATATCTTCTGGGCCAAGAAGGAGGACTATCGGAAGGCAGTGCACCGGGTTTACCACAACCCTTCGCAGGCGAGTTACATTGAGTTGCCAGTGGTTAATAGCAGTGGTCAGTAGTCAGTGCCTGAGCATTGTCCGGCTTCTGGCTCAAGGAGAGCAATGGAAAAGGCATGCTTGATTTCTTTTTTTTGCCTCATGACGGCCTGTTCAAGGGTTCCGCTGGCAGGACAGACGCAGGCGGAGTTGCACGTCATTCCAAAACCTGACTCCGTGACGGTGTTGAGCGGTACTTTCCGAATGACTCAAAACACTTCCATTGAAGCGCAACAAGACTTGCTTGAAAAGGCGGAACAACTCAGAGGTTTCCTTTCAACGGCTTCGGGTTTCCGTCTCCCGATCAACGAGAAGGGCCCCGGGGGCAATCTGATTCAGTTGAAGCTGACGGAGGGCCCGTCTTCGCTCGGCGAAGAGGGTTACGAACTGAGTATTACACCTCAGAGCGTCTTGATTGCCGCTCTCAAGCCGCGGGGAATTTTCTGGGGCATGCAGACATTGCGTCAACTGTTTCCGAACGAAATACTTCGGGAAGCTCGAATGGATGGTGCAGAATGGATTCTTCCTTGCGTTAAGATCGTCGACAGGCCCCGTTTCAGATGGAGAGGGCTTATGATTGACTATAGCCGTACGTTTTGGAATAAGCATCTTACCAAGAAGTATATTGATGCCCTCTCCTACTATAAAATGAACACGCTGCACATGCACCTCACCGATGATCAGGGGTGGCGCCTGGAAATCACCAAATATCCAAAGTTGACAGAAGTAGCTTCGAGATTTGATACGCTCTATCACGAACCGCCCGAACGGGAAGGATACTATAGCAAGAACGACATTCGGGAATTGGTGCAGTATGCTGCGGAAAGGAATGTTGAGCTTGTGCCCGAGATCGAAATGCCTGGCCACTCGCTTGCCATCCTGGCGGCTTATCCTGAATTGTCGTGTACCGGGGAAAAGGTATCAATACATCCATACCTCAAGGGGCCTGGCATTCACAGCGAGATATTATGTGCAGGAAGGAGGGGAACGTTCGAGTTTCTTCGAAATGTGCTTTCTGAAGTGATTGAGCTTTTCCCGTCGAACTACGTCCACATCGGAGGGGACGAAGTTCCGAAGCTGAAATGGGAAGCCTGTCCGGATTGCCAGAGAACAATAAAAGAGCAGGGACTCAAGGGCGAAGCGGAACTTCAAAGCTGGTTCACGGGACAAGTCGAGACATATCTGAATTCAAAAGGTAAGAAACTCGTTGGCTGGGACGAGGTCACCGAGGGCGGGTTCAGCAAGACGGCCACCGTGATGTTCTGGCGTGGAATGGGAGATGATCTCGTGAAGGCGATCAGTCAGGGAAACGATGTGATTTTGACCCCGACCTCCCACTGCTACTTTGATTACAGCTACGAAACTACATCAACAGAGAAGGTATACTCGTTCGAACCATTATCGGGCAAGATTGAAAATTCCCGTCCTGAACATATTCTGGGGGTACAAGCCAATTTCTGGTCCCACATTGCCAGGACCGAACCGGAGATGGACCGCCAGGTCTTTCCGCGCCTGCTAGCCCTGGCTGAAGTGGGATGGACCAAAACGCAGAACAGGCACTGGAGTGAATTCAATTCGAGCCTCAAGCACCATTATAGGACATTGGATTTGTTGGATGTTTACTACTTTACAGAACGAGAAAACCAGTAGTCAAAAGATCACGAGTCGACTTCGGATTCCTGACGGCTCCTGCACCAATATCGAGCGACGAAACACCGTGCGTGCATGTGATCAAACCCTTTTCACATTTCACTCTTTCTTTCGCTCTCACGCCCTGCCCTGTGAGGAGGTCCCAATGGGACCCCGCAACATTACCGCTACCCAGTTCGAGCCTTTGCCCTGGAACGATATTTCGACATTTCTTTGACATTCTCATGACAATCCTCTGCTCTGGAAGCCGCATAATGTACTTGTGATTTGTGAGCGTCCATCATGCAAGGAGGAAAAAATGAGGACAATTTGCTACTTATCGCTGGCATTCATGATGGCATTGCTAAGCACAGGTTGCAGCTACATTGGCCTGACTGCTGATTCGTTGTCAGATAGAGGATTCGAAGACTGTGACACGCTCAGCACAACCCAGGCCTGGCAGATCGCTCCCGGCAAAGACATCATTGTCCTGACCACTGACGAAGCCCGAATCTCAGGTGAATTCATCGCCCTGGATTCCGTCCCCATGGCAGAATATCGCAAAGCCTACAACGAACTCAAGAATCATGCTGGTGGCGCCGGATTGCCTGCCCTCAACGAGAGCGTAATTGTCACCTTCAAACCGGATGCGAGGCGCCCTCCCCTGCAAGGGACTTTTGTCGGTTTCGACCCGGGCATCATTCGTATATGCCTGGAAAAAAGACAGGTGGGCATACCCCTGGCGGCCGTCGATTGGCTCGATGGTCTGCAAGATCCGGCGGAAACAACGTACCTGCCGCACAAGGGGGTGAATATCGAGGGGGTTCCATTTTTGTCGCAGATGAAAATCAACACGGGGGCGCGCATTCGTGCGATACGCTTGGATGCGGTCAGGTGCGTGTACCTGGATAATCCGAAAAATGCATCACTGATCGGACTTGGCGCAACTGCTCTGGTCGACAGCCTTGTCCTTGCAGTCGGATTTGAGCACTAGAACATGATCACGCTGAGACAAGTATGATGAGTCTATCGCGATGCGGGGGCGGATCAATGTCTTCGTTCGTCCCAGCAGGATTTCCAGGCTTCATCCTATTGACTCTATTGTTTCTCTGCACGGGATGTTTCACCGAATCTTTCTTGGGCAAGGATGAACTGCCGCCTGATAATAGAACGGTTGTCTTCCATCTTGTTGATGGTGCGCGTATCAAATCTCCATCCGGGAAGCACCGCCGTGTCGATGAGGGGTTCCAGATTTTCGGCGAGGTCTTAAATGAGGGCAAAATCCTCAAAACGTTTGACGGAGTCGTTCGTGATGATGAAATCACCGGCGTAACCGTACAGAGATACAACGCTGAAGGCACATTGGCTCTTGTGGGAGGAGCTATCGTCGTAGGCGTACTTGTCCTGACCCGGTGGGGCACCGATGGTCCTTGAAGACGCCGCCAGACATCAAGGTCGCTGGAGCTATAAAGGAGGTGTCGCGTGAAACAAATCCTGTTCTTGTTTGCATGCATCTGGTCATGTGCAACCTTTGCCGTCCGCTCACAACCATCAGAATCTCTGCAGCCGTCCAGGTACGTCTTCCAACTGGCGCGCATTCTCACAAAAGATGGCATCTTGAGATCCGGCTGGCTGCTGGGAACGCTTGGGGATACGCTGGTGGCGCAAATTGGAGGAAAGTCCGAACGGATTTCACGAAGAGATCTGCTGCGCGTCGATATCGAGGCTCCCCAGCAAAAAGGGAAATCCACACTTGTGGGGATGTTCGCCGGAATCTATGCAGGGAATGCCCTGGCACTCAGAGCGGAAAATCAGCCCTTCCTGTTCATGCGCGAGAATAATCAGGGTGAAGTTGCCCTCTACAGCGCTCTCTTTGCTCTGTTGGGCGCCGGAGTAGGGTTTCTTGCAGGGGCAGCCGGAGACTATAGTATCACGTTCGACTTCTCGGGGGACGAAGCGGCGAACGCTTCAACCTGGGAAGATCTGGTGGAAGGAGGATCAGGAGCCGGACACAAACGTCTTTTTCATTTTTCCCTTCAAGGGGCGTGGGTGAGCGGGCCTCTGCCTAAGCCCGGCACAGAACAGTCTCAGTTCTACTACTCCTACGACTTCTCCGGCGCAACAAGACTGAACATGGTGCGGAAGGTTCAGTTGACGTATTCGTTGACCAAGTTCATGGATGCCGGACTTGCGACCGTCTGGCTGGGACAGCCGTCCATCGCCCATTACTCGCCAAGCTATGGTGGTGGCGTGACAGTATCCCTGGAGGGGTCGGGACTGTATGTTATCGGGGTATTTCAACCCCTCTGGAAACTGGGCTGGCGAGTTGCGCAATGGGACATCGGAGCGGGATTCGGGAGGGCATCCTATGATTTCAGAGCTTCTTCGCCTCCTTTCTACGTCGCTTATGACTCAGTATCGCCAGGAACATTCATCGAGAAAAAGAAAACCGCGTTCAGCACCCTGCTCTACACTGAATTCAAGGTATTCCTTACCGACTACTTCTCTCTGGGCATAACCGCAGATTGGGCATATATCCCGGAGAAGGTCCCTGATGTTCAAGGCTTCACCTTTGATTCACACCATCTCGGATCGACCAGCATTGGGTTTGTTCTCAGTTTCCATTTATGACAAAGGACAACCATATGTGGCGCCAGATATTCACCTGTGTCACCCTCCCGGCATTCGTCAATTTCCTCATGGGGTGCATGGTCACCTCCAGCCAGAAAGTACCCGGGCAGGGAGCCCCGACAATCTCCCCCAAGGAGAAGGTCACTGAGCTTGTCTTGCTTGATGGCACGACGGTCGCCTTCGACCAACGAGGCGGGACATTCGGGTCGGTGCCGCGTGAAGTTATACAGGGTAGATCGCTGTATGGTGGGACGGTCTTCGTGCCGATCAGCGAAGTATGGCAGTGCAGGACAAGCCCTCCTGCATCCCTGTCTCTCGCGGACCTGGACACAGCACATATCGCCGAAGTGATCCTGAAGGACAATTCCCTGGTGACGTTTGAAGCTCCCGGCGCCGCGTACGACAAGAAGACAGGTGAGATTACCGGGGCACAGTTCCCTCGGGGAAACGTGTCGTATCAACTGGACCAACTCAGTTCCATCCGTGCTCAGCGACCCAGTGTTATCAGGGTTGTTGATCTGAACCGTCAACCGGATCAGCGGGTCTATGAGGTAGTCGATAAATGGTACACCGTCTTCACATTTGACTCGACCGGAGGCCACATCGCAAGCGTGAGCAGCGGATTCTACGGCAAGAGCAAGGATGGGGATCACGTTGAGGTAGCCGCTGACAGCGTGCTCTATGCGGCAGTGGAAAGGATCGATCCCGTGGGAACAGCCCTGGCGACGCTGGGGGTTATCGTGGCCGTAATCGGGGTGGCCGCGCTCATCGTGGCCGCCACCAAACAGTCATGTCCTTTCATCTATGCGTTTGACGGGCAACAGTACGTTTTCGACGCGGAACCTCTGGGCGGTGCCATATGTCCGGGCCTCGGGAGAACAGACATTTCACGGCTGGATTACGTGAAGCTCGTCGATGGCAAGTACCGTCTTCTCGTACAGAATGAAGTGCCGGAGACACAATACATCGACAGGATGCGATTGCTTCTGGTTGATCATCCTCCGGAAACGGCTGCATATCCTGATCTGCAGGGGAAATTCTACACATTCAAGCACGTACAGGAAGCGAGATCGGCCACGGATGAGAAGGGAATGAGCCTGATGAAATTTCTCCGCGCGAGTGACAAGGTTGCGTGGCAGACCCACCTCGCCTCCGCCAGCAGAGAGGTCGACGGACCCACGCGGCACGAGCTCACCCTCACGCTCCCAAAACCGTTGGGGGCGCACAGGGCGTGGCTGATTACGAACATCGGCACGTCGTTGTGGGGATCGAACATGATACGCAAGACAACCGAATACAGGGGGAGCAGCGCCGAGACTTGGCTTTCGTCCATCACGCCCGGAAGCCAATCGTTTATTGAGATGAATCAGTTCCTCGAGAGAGAAGAAATGTATCATCTGAAAGCGTGGATGAAGGAAGGTGCATCGTGGACCCAGGCAACCACCATTCTCGGCCAGGGCCCTTTGATCAGCGAAGATCGCGTCTACCCGTTGGATGTAAGCGAGGTGATCGGCGACTCGCTTGTCCTTCGATTCAATCCGCCGAAAGGGTTCTGGACTTTTGACTACATCGGCGTAAGCTACGATGAACCTTCGATCATGAATCCGGTGCGCATCGGCGCCAACTTTGCAGAGGATCAACGAGGGAGTTCGCTCCTTGGTTCTTTGAGCACAGTTGACAGCACATATTACGCGATGCCTGAGGTGGGTGACTGGGCGAGAGTGAACTTCAGCGCCGCCCCACCGAAGGAAGGATTGGTGCGCTCAGTCTACCTTGAGACTTCCGGGTACTATAAGCTTCACCTTTCAAAGGACAAGCCAGACCAGTTTGCACGCCTGTATAGCATTGGAATGAGCCCCGGGCAGATCGTCAAGACTGCCATGGAAGAATTTCGGGCCTGGCAGGCTGAACAGCAGATGGCACGGCAGCAGTCCTTGCCATCGGCACAGTGAAAGGGGAAAAGGCAATGACAGACCAGACTCAATGCCGCACACCCCTCCTGCGATTCCATACCGGGTGGAGGCTCTACTACGACAGGCTCAAATTCATGTTCGGATGGGGGCGATATTTGCTGCATCGCCGGGATTTTCCCCTGTTCAGGCTCTTCCCCCTCAAGTCGGGCGCCCTGTACACCACGAAGGTCATTCGTGACATCGGCATACGGAAACTGGTGCAGTTTGGAGACATGTACTTCTCATCGCTTACCGCACCCCACCACCCGTCGGCGGCTTTCGACAGGATGCTGGCGAACGGAGGCCTCAATGTTGGAGCTGCCGGAACGTCCCTCAAGCGACAGATCGACACGGTCCTTCTGGCGATCACCCGGCGCTGCGACCTGCATTGTCAGCACTGTTACGAACGGCACAACATCGGACCCGGCGACGAGGTCCCTCTCGCTCGCCTGAAACAGGTTGTCGCTCAACTTCAACGGTATGGTGTGAGCACGATAGCGTTGACAGGGGGCGAACCGATGAACCGTTTTGATGACTTGCTGGAGATCGTTCGTAGCGCCGACAAAAGCCTGTCTGATATTCATGTGCACACCTCGGGACATGGCGTCACGGCCGAGCGGGCAATTGCTCTCAAGGACGCCGGCGTCGTGGCTGCCGCAGTCGGCCTCGACCACGCGGATCGAACAATGCATGACGAACTGCGCGGGTACAAAGGCTCGCACAACGACGCGGTACTTGCCCTGCGCATATTCCGGGAAGCGGGCATCCTCACCTACGTCAACATATGCGCAACACCTGAATTCGTGCGTTCCGGCGGTCTGTGGCACTATGCAGAGTTTGTCCGAGACCTGGGGGTGGGGTTCATTCAGCTCCTTGAGCCTCGTCCTTGCGGAGGGTACATCAACGCTCCTCCCGATGTGCTCCTCACTCAAGACGACCGCACGCAGATCGTAGAGTTCTTTCGCCAGATCAATACGCGCAGGCGGTACCGAGATTACCCCATTGTTCATTACGTTGCCTATGCGGAGAGCTCCGCTCAGTGCGGATGCATGATGGGAGGGTTGTCACACATGTATATCGACAGCCGGGGGAACGTCAATCCTTGTGTCTTCCTCCCCGTGACATTCGGCAACGTCGTGGAAGAGGACTTCGAAGCGATCTACAGTCGAATGCGCGAAGCAATCCCGCGCCCGCTCCATCGAGAGTGCCCGTCACTTCAACTGCAATCCATTTTAAAGAAGAGGCAGGCAGAGGACGGGGGCATGCCGGTACCATACCAGACAATAAAAGATCATTGGCAAGCGATGTTTCAGGTGTGACGATGAGAACCTGGCAATCACAACATTGGAGATCCCGATGAGCAGTGCTCTGTCCAGCGTCCTGTACTGAATCGCCTCACACACGTGTTCAGAGCGGATTTCCTGCACTCCGCAGAGATCGGCAATGGTCCTTGAGACCTTCTATAGGAGATAGGTGTTGGGTGTTAGATCGATCCGGTCCAGAAGATGGCCACTTACCATCGACATGTACTTTTGGATCACCTGCTCGTTGCAGTGGCATTCTTTCTGATGGACGTGACCAGTCTACTCTCCCCCGCCAAGTATGGACTGTGGAGGTGCTGGGCGAGCCTGGGGGGTGTTCTATCGGAGATTCGTGCCGGAAAGAGATTCCTGGATCGATTTGAAATCAGAAGCGAGATCCCTGTTCAGGACTTCGCGGAATGAGGTGAGCCATTTGTGCAGGTACTCCAAGTCGAGCGTTGGTCTTCGCCGAAGTACACCGGCAATGTCCTCAATGTCGCGTGGTCGGCCGGCAACCAGTTTGTGGATTACGAGGTCTTCCACCGCAGCGAACCGGACTGGCACCCGGTCGAAGACAACCGTAACGACTCGAGCGATGGCCTCTGCCACCGCTTTCATCACCCGCTTCAGTTCACCAGCGTCGACACCAACTGTAACATCAATATCCCGTGTGAGCCGGGGTTCACCATGCAAGAGAACTGCCTGTCCGCCGATAACCATGTACGGGATACGGGCAGCGTCCAGAGCACGAGCGAGCTTAGCGAGAAGGGTTTGATACATTGGCATTCAGGGCGGCTGCAAGGCGGATGACGTCATCAAGGCCGAGGAGAAGATCGGCTTCTTTGAAGTGACCAAGGTGCTGGGCCTCCTGGTGAAGCGCCTCAAGGATTCTGTACTTGTCCTCGAGCGTCAACGGCTCCTCAGCGAGGGCACGCGCCTTGGACGAGGCGAAAAGAGCTGCATTGGTAATCATAGAGCAAGATACTCAAAATTCTCAACCTATTCAACGGCATTTGAGCCCGACCAAGCCTCAGAGGCAGGAGCCCTCCATTCATGTGAGAGCCGGGCTACGGGAAGCAATTTGCCCTTGATTCTGCGATCATTTCATGAGCACGAGCTTAACTGTCTGGGTGGAGAGAATCCGCCCGAGAGCACCAGTGACCGTCAAGCGAGCAAAATAGATGCCGCTGGCCAATCCTGCCGCCTCCCATCTCACCTCATGATAGCCGGCCGTCCTCTCTCCTTCGACCAGATCGGCCACCTGCTGCGCGAGCGTGTTGTAGACGATGAGACTCACACGTGCCGCTTCAGGCAGCCCATAGCGGAGCGTAGTCGAGGGGTTGAAGGGATTCGGATAATTTTGCATCAGAAGCACGTTGGTCGGGACGGTAATTTCACTCTTTGCTTGTAAGCCCGTCAGCAGATTCGATAGAGGAGCTCGCACAATGGACTTTCCATCGCCTCCAATGAAAAGATATTGAGCATTCGAGGCAAGAGGCCCTCTTGTAAACAAAGTAGGCGACAAGGGACGGGTAGAGCAGTACTCCCACGATGCCCCTTTGCTCGTAGACAGTGCCAATCCGTGATCGGTTGTCACAAAAACGAGGGAATCCTTGACGAGGAGTTCCCGAATAGCGTCGTTCTTTGAAAGGGAAAGACCGTAGTCGGCCCCCAACCATGTTGCTCCATCGTCTGCGGAATGCAAGAGCCGTGGGGGTTCTCCACTGGCATAATTGGCGGTATGAACGAAGATTTCTTCCTTCATCATTGCCAAGCCTTCGGCATAGACTACAGCGATGTATCCTCTGTCGATCGGCGCCCAGCTAGCTCCGCCGTCTGTTGAAAAGTGCACACCTCCGTACATGGTACCAACATAGAGTTTCGATCCAGAACCCCCGAAGGACAGAGTACTCAAATTGGTGAGACCGTTGTTGATTGGCGTCCAAGTCTGCGCACTGTCCGATGAGACAAATACGCCATTACCCCTTGCGTAAAGCTTGTCATTCAGAAGGTAGAGACCACCTATCCACCCGAGATCGTCTGATAGTGTCCATGTAGATCCACGGTCTACTGACCTATAGACACCGGCTGAAGTTCCTATGAACACATTCTGTCCTCTTGCTGCGATGGATGTGAAATAGAGGTTTTTCCCGGATACCACCGACGACATCCAGGAGTCACCGTTGTCATCGCTTCGGAAAAATCCCACCCCTTGGGCAACTGCATAGACACTCTGATTTTCAACAGCGATTGAAGCCACATCCAAATCGTGAAATCCTCTATTCGATTCTGTCCAGGAGTCACCGTTGTCCGTGGACCTATAAATCCCGCCCCACTCAGCGCTCAGATAGAGGTGCTCCGAGGCCCCATATACAGCGGTAAAGCGGTTATAACCAAGAAATCCATTAGCATGGTGTCTCTTAACCTCTCCCAGTTCGGTCCATGTCACGCCCTGGTCGGTTGAGCGGGCCATTCCTGGTGTACCTACGGCATACAAGACCCCTTTTTGAATTGCCAGCCGATAAAAATCTGAACTGCTATATTGATTGCTATCCGGAAAAGTATACGCATGGGTCCAACTCTCACCATTGTCCATTGAGTAGAATAGTCCTCCCCAAGAAGTGGCAGCATAGAAACGTGAACTATCTGCAACGATCGAAGTGCAGAACCAGGCGCCGTTCATTAAGGAATCCCATGTTACCCCGCAATCTGTCGATCGATACATATAATCAGAGCCAGCACACAGTACGTTCCCTTTCCGTGCGACTGCATACATTTGTTTGCGGTTGAGGCTTCCAATCGGAGTGAAAAGATGTGTCCAATGGCGTCCCGTATCCGCCGAGACGTATATGCCGCCGCTAAGGAGACCTAGCGGTGGTGCTGTGGTCGCGTACAGCAATGTATCATAAGACAGCAAGCTCAAGATAGAAGGAGCCTGCGGAAAACCACTGTCGGATTCAGCCCATGAGCGTCCTCCATCTGTGGAACGTATGATGCCGCCCCAACCTCCGGCGAAGAGAGCAGATCCCATCTGAGCCAAACATGAATGGCGAGGACTATCCCCTGAATAACTCATAGCCCAGGTTGTCCCACCGTCGCGGGAAACATAGATGTCGCCACTATAGCTCGCAGCGAACGTGTTCCCACCGGAGGCCAGAAAAGCCGATACGCTCCCTCCCTCAGGACCAGGGAGTTGGATCCATTGGCAAAAGAGACGGGGGGTCAGCAGAACGGTGACGAGTAGCGAGCAGATGCCATATTCTCTCATCTTTCTCCTAATCGGGTCAAAGATCTTTCATCTTTTGTGAAATATCTGTCAGCTTGACCCTTCCTAGAACACTTTCTGAAAACCTCTAGGCGTGAAATATCTCCATATTCTTCTTAGCCGGGAAGGCGCCGATGGTGTCAACCCCCTCAAGCAATTTACAAAGAGCGTGCCACGAGGATTGTTAGCGAAAATCATGGTATTCTCACACACGTAGTTACAAAATGTGGCGACTCCTGACCTCACAGGACGTAATCATTACGCGTCAGGTTCAGATTCCTGGCGCTCGAAATTGTCCCTTTTCTTGTTGGCTTTTCTGATGGCGATGCTTACTCGGGAAAGCTCTCCTACGCTGCGTTGGTTTGTTTGACTCTTGCCTTTCGTGCTGCCTCGGCCTCGAGGACAGCTCTCAAGACCGACATCGATCTGTAGCCTTTGATCCTTCTCATCCGCTTCTCCGCATGCAAGAGTCCGGCGGCGATCAGCCGTTCGTACACGGGTCGGGCGCGTGCGTCGTTGGAGTGGAAACGGTCATAACTCTCCAGCCGTACTTCCTTGCCTGCACGCGTACGGAGGCGCGTACGCTCCAGGGCGACCTTCTGCCCGCCGACCATGACCGAACCGGGACTGTTCCCCCAGCAGTTGACCTCGGTCGCATGCGACTGCCGCTCGCCGGCCAGCTGCTTCTCTTCCGCTTCCATCAGCGCTTTCATCAACAGGACCCCGGCCGAGGTCGCAAAGGCATGGAACTCCAGACCCAACTCCTCCATTGCACGCTCCCGGGGAAACTTGTCCTACTCGACCTCTCCAAAAATCAATTTGACTTGTGACTTCTCCTCAACTACCTTACAGGCAGACATGGCGAATCGCTCCTTAAGCATCGCCATGTTCTATGTCAAGCCGAACCCCTCAACCGATTGCCAACCATGTTTGGGACATCCTCCTTTTCTTTTCCAACAATTTTTACTCTCATAGCCAACTCCAATTGCGTCTCGATTTCGTCCAGCGACCCTGAAGCAACCTACAGAAAATGAACATACGCCTTCCCAAGGTGTCGGCTGTATCGTTCGGCGACTGAAGGTCTTAGGTGACAGGCGTCAGAGAACAGGGACCAGGGATCAGGGCTCAGAGTTGCCTCAGGTTGCATGATAACGCGTTATGGCATTCCTCAGTCCGTGCAGCATCTTCCCAACCTCGCGACAACAAACTGAGAACGATTCCGCCTCTTCTTTTGAGGCATACCTGGGCTTTAAGCCCGAACTCTTCGCACCGCGGAAAAGCTGATGTAAACTGGTAACAGGATTCAGTCAACTTCATCGCCTGTTGCCCCACCAAGAGATCACGGTAGTCGGTTATTCTTGTCATTGTCCGTTCTCCAATTTCTGATCCCTGAGCCCTGATCCCTGTCCCCCTACGAGAGCAGTGCCCTATCCAGCGTTCTGTATTGAATCGCCTCGCAGACATGCTCCTGGCTGATATCCTCCATCCCGGCCAGATCCGCGATCGTCCTCGAAACCTTCAGGATCCTGTCATAGGCTCGTGCCGAAAGCCCCAGTCTCGTGATCGCGTTTTTGATCTGCTCCTCTCCCGCGCTGTCCAACTTGCAGAACTCCCGAATCTCCTTGGATTGCATGGACGCGTTGGCAAAGACCCCCCGACGCCCCCGAAAGCGCCGGGTCTGGATCTCGCGGGCCTTGGTTACACGGATCCTGACCGCGTCCGACGACTCACCGCTTTCGGTGCTCGATAATTCCTTATACTTGACTGCCGGCACTTCGATATGCAGATCAATTCGGTCCAGAAGCGGACCGCTCACCTTTGACATGTACTTCTGAATCTGCTGCTCGTTGCAGTGGCATTCCTTCATGGGATCCGTGTAATAACCACAGGGGCATGGATTCATGGCACATACCAGCATAAAATTCGCCGGGTAGTCCACCGACATCTTCGATCTGCTGATCGTAACATGACCATCTTCCAGCGGCTGGCGCAAGACCTCGAGCACGTTTCGTGCGAATTCCGGAAGCTCATCCAGGAAGAGAACGCCATGATGCGCCAGTGAGATTTCCCCGGGCCGCGGAATTGTCCCTCCTCCCACAAGCGCCGCATCCGAGATCGTGTGATGCGGCGAACGGAATGGACGCGTGGCTACAAGCGCACTGTCTGCGGGGAGATGCCCTGCCACGGAGTGTATCTTTGTCGTCTCCAGCGCTTCCTCCAGGTTCAGAGGCGGAAGGATCGTGGGAATCCTTTTCGCAAGCATCGTCTTTCCGGAGCCCGGGGGGCCAATCATGATGATATTGTGCCCTCCGGCCGCGGCAACCTCCATCGCCCGCTTCACGGTCTCCTGCCCTTTCACATCGGCAAAGTCGATCAGATATTTCTGATCCATGGCAAAGAGCTGCTTCAAATCAACGGCCAGTGGCGCGGTACGCTTGTGGCCGCCGTTCAGAAAGTCGGCTACCTCTGCGAGGGATGACATCGGATAGACCGCCAGTCCCGACACCATCGCAGCCTCCTTCCCATTTTCCCGGGGAACGATCATCCCCTTCAACTTCTTCCTCCTTGCCTCGAGCGCCATCGGCAGGACCCCATGGACGGGTCTCAATGTGCCATCAAGTGCAAGCTCGCCGACAAGCATGAACGCACTCTGGACCTCCGAGTCTACTTGTGATGTCGCTGTGAGAATGCCCATCGCCACGGGAAGGTCAAAAGAGCTTCCCTCCTTCTTGATATCCGCCGGGGCGAAATTCACGGTGATCTTGTAGCCGGGAAACTTGAACCCGCAATTCCTGGTCGCCGCCAGAACCCGCTCCCTGCTCTCCCGCACCGCATTGTCCGGCAATCCGACCATGATGAACGCGGGCACCTGCTTTATGATGTGCGTCTCCACCTCAACGAGATACGCTTTGACGCCATAGGTGGCTCCGCTGACGATTTTCGAGAACATGATATGCCCTTTCAAGGTCATATGGTCAGGGCGCGCTGCAAAGCAGCTGATCTGCCGGCCGCCCTTATATGTAATACAGCGGAAAGGGAAGAATTACGAAGAGAGAATAAAAATCGAGGATGGAGAATTGAAAATCGAAGATCGAGAAGGGGTGAAGCAAAGCAAAAGGCCCAAAATCATAAAAATTCGAGCAGTTGGCAGCGGTGGCCAAGGCGACATCGGCAACCCCTATCCACGTTACGGCTGGAAGGACAGACTAGCACCTGACGCCTGGCACCACCTATTTCACCGAGTAATCCCCCCCATAAAACGTTTCGTTTGCAATGGAATCCACGGGTGACGTGGCAGGCAAGAACTCTGGAATCTTGTTGTGCACCGGCTTAAGATGACGCAAGTAAACCACTACTGCACGCCGGTCTTCTTCCGTCCAGTTGGACCAGACTGCCCAGGGCATCACTCTGTCATGAACAAGCCGGCCGTCACGCATCAGCCCCGAACGGAGGACAGCCAGGATTTCCTCGTCTGTGTAGGTACCGAGGCCCGTCTCGTCATCGGGAGTCAAATTCCGGGAAACGACAGTCCCGAATCCCGGAATGATGTGCTTTGTTCCACCCGCCAGGTATTTGGCATAATCAGGCCCGTTGTCGCCTGCCGTGTGGCAGCCGCTGCAATCATGCGTCAACACGATGTACTTTCCATGCTCCGCCAGCAGCCTCTCCCGGGGATCAGAGATACCTTCCAGCGAAGGAGCAGCGGACAGTTCCGGCTTGATGAATTCCTCCGGCGGCACGATCGTGAAAGGGGGAATGAAGTACAAAAAGAGCAGGAACCCGATCACAACCAGGCAGCCAAGAATAATCCCGATCCATTTCAGTGCTCTCTTCATTGTTGTGCCCCTTTCAGCGATCCGGCATTTCCGCTAAAAGTCTCGCCGGGAAAATCTTCCTTCAGAACCAGCATCTTGAATTTTCCCCACATGTACGGAAAGAAGCTGAGAGGCTCTGGCTTCGGAATCTCGTTGTGAACAGGAGGAAGAGTTCTGAGATACGCAACAATCGCGTCCAGGTCGGCGGGTCTCAGTTTGGAATATGCCGGCCAGCCCATCGGGAAGGGCAGCATGCGTGTGCCGTCGCGCCGGAGACCCTTGGTCAGAACAGTCTTGATCTCCTCGTCGGTCCATCCTCCCAATCCTGTTGCGGTGTCTGACGTGAGGTTGAAGCTCACTAAATCGCCATATGGCCCGAGTCTCCATCGCTGGCCTCCCGCCAAACGGAGCGACTCGATATTTCCTCCTTTGCCGTCGAGCGGAGTATGACAATCCACGCAGCCGATCCCTTCGACAAGATACCTCCCCCACTTTGCCGGGTCCTTGCGTGCCTCTTCATCTTGCGCCTGATAAAATGCGGCAAGTTGCTGCTCGTTCATCTCCCACGCGGGCTTCCTCCCCATGGACACAATGTAGATCGCCAGCTGCCACATCTCCTTGTCGCTGACGGCACCAACAAAGGAAGGCATCGGTGTTCCATCCAGCCCCGTGCGGAACCGCATATAGATGTCACGTGCCGTGCTGCCGCCGCGGAAATTCCATGGCTCACTGAGATCGCGCGTCCGAAGCTCGTAGCCCGACGCATCCTGGAAAGCGGAGGCTGTCGCACCCGTACCGCTACCGTCCGTCCCATGGCAACTTGCGCATTGGAGTTTGACGTACACCTTTCGTCCCGCTTCGATATTTGCGGGGGTGGAAGGGACCTCCGGGCCAACCGGGACAGGTTTTGGCTGTTCACCTGCAAAGCGGGAGGAGAATGTCTTCACGTATGCTATCACCGCTTCAAGAGAGTCCCCGTCGACGAATCTTCCCCAGGCGGGCATTGCCGTTCCGGGGAGTCCCCGGGTAATCGTGCGCTTCAAGTCATCATCGGTCGGAAGGCTTCCTGATTCCGTAGACCGGTATTCGAACATTCCCAGCGTGAAATCGCGCGGCCGCGGACTCAGCATCATGGCATATGGTCCGTCCCCCTTGCCATCCTTCCCATGACATGGCGCGCAGCGTCCTTCGTAGATTGCCCGGCCGATGTTGACGCCGCCTGCTTCCTGTGGATGCCCTGATGCCGAAAGTCCCCAGAGCATCAAACCCGTCACGGCTAGAGTAGCCACGATGACAGGACCCGCCTTGGAGTAGGGTTGACCCATCACATCTCCTCAATGTAGTGGTTGAGTGGAAGAATTGACAAACAGGAGGGAGAAATGCGCACACGAGGGACTCGAGCGGCAGAGCCGCGCTCGTTCGTTCGCCGAAGGCCGCAAGACACGTGACGTCGTGTGCTCATATTCTCAAAGGACTGGACGCAATATTACGTTTTGGCAGCGAAAAATGCAACAAGAATCGAGCGTGGAAACTCGGGTGAGAAATCGTATATTCTCTTATGCTTTACCTTTCGCAGAAAGCAGCGCCTGTATTCGCTGGCGGGCATATTCATTGCGGGTGCCATTCGGGGTATTGGCGAGGTAGGACCGGAAAGAGGCCAGTGCGTCGTTCGTGCGGCCAAGGCGCTCTTCTATAAGACCGATGTTCAGCCAGATTGACTCGTTTGACGGTTCCAGGTCAGCGGCCTTTTTCAAAGCATCCAGCGCCTCCGCCAACCGGCCTAACGAACTGAGACTGCTTCCCATGTTGCGCAGGGCGGCCGCATTCTCCTTATCACAGGCAAGAGCCCGGCTGAAACTCTGAAGTGCTTCCTCCAGCCGGCCGAGCTTGTGCTGGCACGCTCCTTTGTTGTTCCATGCATCGGGGTTCTGCGGGTTGACTTCGAGAGCCTTGTCGTACCAGACAAGCGCCTCCTCCAGCTGCCCGAGGTTGCTCAGGCTGTAGGCCTTGTTGTACAGTTCCCACCCTGCGAGATCCTTCGCCGCGCCCGCTTTTTCCACTCCCCCCGTCTCTCGCTTGAGAAGCGCATCCAGATCCGCGCGCAGCTCTGCGAACGACTGGTAGCGCATGTTCGGCTCCTTCAGGAGGCAGCGCTCAATGATCGGGAACAACGAGGAGGTAAGGCGGGGGATCCGTGCTTCGGCATGCAACCGATGCATATCTGTCCAGTAGTTCCCTGACCTTCTTCCCTTGAGCGCGAACGGGAGGCGCCCTTTTGCGGCCAGCTGGAACATGACAATGCCAAGACTGTAGATGTCGCTCCGCTCATCGCAACGGGAGGCGTTCTGGAATTGTTCGGGGGGCATGTAGGTGGGAGTACCGAACCCGGACTGCTGCACGGAACGCCGGCGCTGAGGCAAAACGCCGCCGGCCCTTACGTGCTCGATGACCCCGGCGAACCCGAAGTCGGTAATCTTCACCGACTTATCTCTGGTGATCATGATGTTTTCCGGCTTGACGTCGCGATGGCAGCGGATACCCCGCGAACGGGCATATTCCATGCCGTGGCAGAACTGGATGCACCACCGGAGCGCTTGTGCACTGTTGGGAGGGGCGGTCTTGAGATAGCCGGCCAACGAATTGAGCCCCTCACCATTCGGCTCTACGTACTCCATGCCGATATAGAGCCGGCCGGAAAGCTCCGTGATGAACTCCGCACGCACAATGTTCGGATGCCGGTCCAACCCCACCCACACTCTTGCTTCCCGGCGGAACAGCTCGCGGGTATCACTCTCTCTCATGTACTCATCGCGCAGGGTCTTGAGTGCGTGCATGGCACCTGATTCCCGCGCCTGGACCAGGTAGACAACGCCGAATCCACCGACGCCCAGAATCCCCTGCACGACATATGAACCGCCGACGTTGTCCCCCTTCTTGTACGCAGCACCCTCGGCGTGCGGGACGATGCCATGGTGGACCGGTCGGAAGCCAAGATGCTGAAAAGCTGAGCGGATGGAATCAGCGAGGGACATGCTCAATAGCACACCTCCTCAAGGAACAGCCCTTGCGGCGGAGCCGCCATCCCTGCCTTGCGCCGGTCTCTCATCTCCATGATCTCCCGGAACATCGGCACGGGCGTGTAACCCCGTCCCACGTCCACCATGGTCCCGACCAGAGCCCGGACCATCCCGTGGAGAAAACGGTTAGCACGAATCTCATAGATGAGCATGGCAGGGGTGACAGTCCACTCCGACTTCACGACCCTGCAACGAAAGTGGTTCACCTCGGCATCATACTTGCAGAACGAAGAGAAATCGTGTTCCCCCAGGATCTCTCGTGCGACGCTCTTCATCGCAGGGGCGTTGAGATCATACTTGACATGCCATTGGTAAAACCGCCCGATGGCCGTCGGTTTGAGCGAGATGAAATACCTGTACGCTCGTTCGCGCGCGTCGTACCGGGCATGGAAGTTTTCGGGAGCTTCTTCAACGGAGTGCACGTAGATGTCTTCCGGGAGGATGCCATTCAAGCTGCTAAGGATCGCTCCGAGACTGAGCGAGGACTCGGTCCGGAAGCCGGCGACCTGGCCCCGGGCGTGGACGCCGGAGTCCGTCCGCCCCGAGCCGATCAGATTGATCGATTCCTGGAGGACTTGCTCGAGGACTTTCTTGATTTCTTCCTGGACGCTCCTGCCGTTGGCCTGCGTCTGCCAGCCGACGAAGTTCGTGCCGTCGTATTCGATGACCAGTTTGATTGTACGCATGGATGGGCGTAGATAAAACCGGGAAAACCTGCTACATCGCAGGGCGGTCCATCCGGCCACCACCGAGCCCACATACCCACGGTGATCCCCGGACACAACTCCCTGATGGCGCTTCTGGCGCGCCTAGAAAGTCTTAGCCACGGTCAAGAGTATCCCGTCCGGCTGCTCATATCCCCCAAGCACACGAGCACCGAACTGAAGATCCCCCAGAGCGTTGTCCACTTCCTTGTTATGCGCAATCGCGGCGCGGGCGGCGTTGATCGCGCTCGCCACATGGTTGATCAGCACCGCAGCAACCACAAACTTTCTGTTGTTGTACATGGTCTCGCTTGCCACGCGCCTGTCCCGAAACGTCGCCCGAGAGGCATCCGAATCCCATTGCCATGCATACCCCGATGCCGGATCATAGAGCAAATCTGCCTCCCGGTCACGCAGTTTCTTGTCGTTGTATTCGGCGGTGTTCAGGAAATTCCCCACATCCACGTAGAACTGGTCGTTCTTTCCCGCGGGGTCCACGCCTGCGTGAACCTCCGAGAAAGCCCGCGCGTCGCCCCTGAGCGAATTGCCATAGACATCCATTGCGCCATAGGTGAGCCAGAGCACCCCTTCGGCAGCCAGGAAGTACTTCCCTGAGTTGAATGCCCCTGCATAGAGCTCCCCCATACCCGGTAGGAGCAGAGAATAAAACGCGGCAAGCCCCACCGACTTCTTCTCGGCGGCGGGCGCCTCCTGAAGAAGCGGAAGGGAAGGAACGGAGTACGATCGAACCGGACCAACCAGGTCCAACGCGGTTTCAAAGGACGACAGAGCACGGGCGGTCGGCGTTCCGGCGAACAGCGGCGCCAAACCCAGAATGCTGCAGAGCACGACCCAGCGCATCAGCGCCATATGCATACCCTCGAGAAAAATAGTGAAGAATGTGGCCTGAGAGACGGTAGCAAGATCCGGGTCAGCGACTCCTCGATTTGTTCTTGAGAGATGCAAATACACCAGCCCATCGGCCGTCAAACACTTTGATCTCCACATTCAGCCGCCGGGCCAGCTGCGGGACGGTGGAGTCGTCGAGTAACAGGGCATCGGCATTCAGAATATCCGGCGGGAGTAGCAGCAGATCGCCGCATTCTTTCCCTTTCAACGCTGAATATAAGCATTTCCCCGAAAGAAGTCCAGCAACGGTGACGTTTCTCCCGAAGAGCACATTGGGCGCGACAACCAGGTCAACGCGAAGCCCGCGCACACGGCTGAACAACGGAAGGATCTGTCCGCGCATGAATCCTTCCGCCAATTCTCCGGTGACCAGGGTGAGTTTCCGTGCCGGAGAGATCCGCGAGGGGAATCGAGCCGCCTGCTTGCCGGCATTCCGGATGAAGCTCCGCACAATGCCAACGCCGTTCTCAAGTTGGGGGAAACCGTCGTAATGTCTGGCGGAAGGAATTTCCCGTCCGGCGACGATATAAAACTCATCCGACGCATACACGAAGCCCCTGCCACACTCCTTGCGGAACCTGTGCTGCCATTCCCCGATGGCGTCCAGCAAACCCGCGGCGTACAGACGGTCAACCTTCCTGAGCGCAGTCAGGCCGAACCGGTGGTCGGTAAGCCCCACCGGGACCACGGCAAGCGATATGACGTGCTTCCGCAGCGCATACAGGTCGTCCACGGTCTTCGCCAGCACGGCGCCATCGTTGATGCCCGGACAGAGCACGATCTGCGTGTGCATGTCTATCCCGTTGTCATGCAGCAGCTGCAATTTCGCGCCGATCTGGTCGTCCTTTTTGAGTCCCATTAACCGCCGCCGGGTCTCGAGGTCGGTGACATGCACGGAAATGTACTGCGGAGAAAGGCGCTGGCTGATGATGCGTTGAAGGATCGCAGGCCCGGCGTTCGTCATGGTGGTGTAGTTGCCATACATGAACGACAACCGGTAGTCGCCATCGCGGAAGTAGAGCTGGTCCCGCAGCCCCCTGGGGTTCTGGTCCACAAAGCAGAAGATACAATCGTTTCCGCAGGAGAGGATCTTCATCTCTTCCAGGATAATTCCGAGCTGGTCTTCTTCGTCCTTCTCGATATCAAAGAGGACCACTTCCCCCTGGTGCGCAACTTTTAAAAGAATGCTGCCCTCTCCCTGGTAGAAGCGGTAGTCGATGTCGTCGCGGATCCTCTGGCCATTGATCTCCAGGAGCTCGTCTCCAACCTGGATCCCCACTTCTTCCGCGATGCTCTTCGGCTCAACAGCGACAATCTTCACGGCGCCCCCCCTTCATCCACGACGGTTCCAACACAGCAGCCGGACTCCACATCCTCGACGAGAGCCTCCAGAAGAATATTCTCCTCCAACCCGTCCGAAGGCACGGCCACCCTGACATAATTATCCGTGAACCCGAAGCGCCGATCCCCTTCCACCCCAGTTTCCGTCAGCACAGTGACTTTCTTTCCGACCATATCTCGGTAGAACGCCTCTCGCTTTTTTTCGCTCAGGATACGAAGCATTTCGTTGCGCTTTGACCGTATGGCCGGGTTCACGGGGCGGGCATACGTCGCCGCAGGTGTATTCGGCCGCTCGGAGTAGGTGAAGACGTGGAGGTACGATACCGGAAGCTCGTTTAGAAAACGGTAGGTCTCCTCGAATTGCTCGTCCGTTTCTCCCGGGAACCCGACAATGACATCCACGCCGATGCCGCACGCAGGAATCCGTTCCCGGATCTCCCGGACGAGGGCAGCATAGCGGGCCGTGGTGTAGCGCCTGCGCATGGCGTGCAGGACGGCGTCGGAGCCGCTCTGGAGCGGGATGTGGAAATGCTTGCACATCAAGGGGTGGTCGGCAACAAACCGGACAATCTCGTCCGTGAGGAGGTTTGGCTCGATCGAGCTGATCCGGAGCCGGGCAAGGCCGGCAATGCCGTTGAGCCCCTGAAGAAGATCCAGCAGGCGGGTGCCCGACTTCCGTCCGTAATCACCCACATTCACTCCGGTCAGAATGATCTCCCGGAAACCGTGCCGGACCAGCTCCTGCGCCTGGCCAACGACCGCGTCGACCGGCAGGCTTCTGCTCTTGCCGCGGGCGAGCGGAATGGTGCAGAAGCTGCAATTGTAATCGCAGCCATCTTGAACTTTGAGATAGGCGCGGGTGCGGTTGCCGGCTTCCGTCGACCATGCAGGACCAAAGTCGTCCATGGCGGAGAGATCTGATACGAAAACCCGGGGCGAAGGGGCCTTCTCGAAGGTGCCGATGTGTTCAAAGATCCTGTTCTTCTCGCGGCTGCCGAGAACGAGGTCCACGCCATCGATCGATGCGACCTCTTCCGGTTCCAGTTGGGCATAGCAGCCAGTCACGACCACGACAGGGTTGTCCGCGGTGCGCAGTGCACGCCGGATGATCTGCCTGCACTCCCGGTTGGCACGGGCGGTAACGCTGCACGTATTGATCACGCAGACATCCGCCGGCTCCCCCAGGGTGACCAGCTCATACCCCCGGTCCAGGAACTGTTTCCCGATGGCGGAGGTCTCCGCATAATTCAACTTGCAGCCAAGGGTATGTAATGCAACGCGCGGCATGGCCCCATAGAAAAAAAGAGCTGCCCGATGGACCGGGCAGCTCTTATTCGACATGTTCCCCGAATCAGTTTTCCGTCGGAATGGAAGTATCTCCACCCTGTCCGCCACGACCGGTGATCGTGGCAGAGTCTCCGATCGTTGTCGGCTGCAGGCGGTGCGCCGCCATGTACTGCTCGAGAACTTTCGATTCCTTTCCCTTCAGGTATTCGACCGCCGAGAGCACGATCTTCTTTGAGTCCTTTTCGAACTCGACGACCCGCAGCGGAAGCTCATCGCCTACCTTGAACTTGTCCGCAATGTTCTTCACCTGCGTCATCGCAAGCTGGGACACGGGAACGAATCCATCCACTCCGAGCGGGAGTTCCACAATGACGCCCTTCTCGATGATGCGGACGATTTTCCCTTCCACTTCCGTCCCGACCTTGTAGTTGTCGCCGAACCGATCCCACGGGTTCTCTTCGATCTGTTTGTGCCCAAGTGAGATGCGCCGCTGATCCACATCGACGCCGAGGATGATCACTTCCAGCTCATCTCCCTTTTTCACGATCTCACCGGGATGGCGGACTTTCTTGGTCCAGGACAGATCGGAGATGTGCACGAGGCCGTCCACGCCCTGCTCGAGCTCGACAAACACACCGAAGTTCGTCAGGTTGCGCACCACGCCCTTGTGGCGCGAGCCCACCGGATACTTCTGCATGAGCGTCAGCCACGGATCAGGCTCCAGCTGCTTGATGCCGAGCGAGAGCTTCTTGGCATCCTTGTCCAGGCTCAGGATGACCGCGTCCACCATCTGGCCCATCGAAACGACCTGTGACGGATGCTTGATGTGCTGTGTCCAGCTCATCTCCGAAATGTGGATAAGGCCCTCGATGCCCTTTTCGATCTCGACGAACGCGCCGTAGTCGGCAAGCGAAACGACTTTCCCGATCACCTTGGTGCCGACCGGGTACTTGTCCTGGATATTCTCCCAGGGATGCGGCTGCAGCTGCTTGTATCCGAGGGAAATGCGCTTCTTCTCCTGGTCGAAGTCCAGCACGACCACGTTGATCGTCTGGTCGAGCTTCACGATCTCCGATGGGTGATTGATGCGGCCCCAGGAGAGATCGGTAATATGGACGAGGCCGTCGACGCCTCCCAGATCCACGAACACGCCGAAGTCCGTGATAGCCTTGACGGTTCCTTCCAGGATCTGTCCCTTCTCCAGACTCTCGATGATGGCTTTGCGCTGGCCGGACATCTCCTCCTCCACCAGCACTTTGTGGCTGACAACGACGTTCTCGGACGGGTGGTTGATCTTCACTACGCGGAAGTCCATGACCCGGCCGATGAAGGCATCGAAGTCGCGCACGGGGCGCACGTCGATTTGCGATCCGGGGAGAAAGGCATCGATTCCAAGCAGATCAACGACAATACCACCCTTGATGCGGCGGACACAGCGTCCCTGAAGAACCTCACCGGTCTCAAAAGATTTCGTGACGCGTTCCCAGATGCGCATGAAGTCCGCCCGCTTGCGCGAAAGCACAAGTTGGCCTTCTTTGTTCTCCACGCTTTCGAGGAAGACTTCAATCTCATCCCCGACTTTGAGGGCATCGCGGTTTGTGAACTCCGCGATCGGGACAACGCCTTCGGATTTGAATCCGATATCGACTGAGACCTCCGTATCACCGATGGCGACGACGCGTCCTCTGACGATCTCGCCCTCGCTGATCTTGCCGAGGGTGCCCTCATACAGCTTCATGAGGTCCTTGTACTCGGTCTCGTTGTATTCGCGGTCTTCAATGTCGAGCCGCCGTGACACTGCTGTCGCGGTACTTTCGCTGAGAACTGTGGTTTCTTCAGCCATTCATCCTCCTGATGTGTGACATACCGTCCCGGGCTTTGAACGGGACCTTCCTTCCGGGCTCCTTCATCCCGACGTCATCGGATCGTGGTGAGCTTGCCGCGCAAAGGAAATTGCTGGTTGGTGGTTGTTATGTTTGTGAATTAGATGACGGAAACATTTTTTCAACGGACGATCGGACACTTTCCATGAGCCATTGAGGGGTCGAGGTTGCGCCGCTGATGCCAACGGTCGCAGCTCCTTTGAACCACTCTTGACACACTTCCGCAGCTTTCTCGATGAAATGCGTCTTCGGGTTTTCCTGGCGGCAGATCTCAAACAGGACTTTCCCGTTCGATGAATCTCTGCCGGCCACAAACAACATCACGTCGTTCGATCGGGCAAATTCCCGGAGTTTCTTGTCCCGCCCCGACACCTGCCCGCAGATCGTGTCTTTGGCGTGGAATTCGATTGCCGTCTCTTCGAACGTGCCGATCTCGAACTCCCTGATCCTTTCCTTCAGGACGCGCGCAATGTCATAGAACGTCGCTTTGTCCATAGTGGTCTGGGAGAACAGGACCGTCTTCCGGGAGGGATCAACCTGCATCGCCTCCTCCACCGAGCGAATGACAATGGCCTCGTTGTTCGTGTGCCCGACCAGGCCGATCACTTCGGCGTGGTCTTTCTTTCCGAAGATTACGACCTGGTATCCCTTGTCGTAGAACCTCCGCATTCGCTCCTGCACTTTCGAGACCACCGGACAGGTGGCGTCGATCAGCGTGATGCCGCTCGCCCGGGCCGCCTCATACGTCGACGGCGGCTCACCATGCGCCCGGATCAACACCCTGTGTCCTTTGATTCTCTCGAAATCGTCTTGCCCGACCACCTCCAGCCCCTTTTCGCGGAGACGATCAATCTCCACAGGGTTGTGTATGATCGGACCAAGCGAGTAGAGCTCCCGGTCGTTCTCCATCTCCTGCTCGGCAATCTCCACCGTGCGGACAACACCCCAGCAGAAACCCGAATGCTGATCAACCGTCACTATCATGATGCCTCATCCCGCTTCTGCAGCCTGCGGACATGCTCTACGACAATCTCGACCTGCTCTTCGATGGTCATCTCCGAGGTGTCCAGCTCGATCGCGTCGGCCGCTTTCCGCAATGGGCTTTCTTCCCGCGAGGAGTCAAGAGCATCCCGCTCCCGAATTGCACGCTCGATCTCTCCAATGGTCGTTTCCACGCCCTGCTGGCGGAGCTCCTTCTGGCGTCTTCTGGCTCGTGCTTCGATACCTGCAATCACAAAGAACTTGAGATCTGCGTGGGGGAAGACGACCGTGCCGATGTCTCTACCTTCTGCCACCACGCTCCCTGCTTCTCCCATTCTTCGCTGCTCGCGCACCATCGCCTGGCGCACCGCACGCAGCCTGCTGATGGCGCTGACAGCACGCGTGACCTCGATAGAACGGATCTCGTCTGTTACATCCATCCCATCGAGAAACACACGCATACCGCCGGATTCCCTGCGGAGCTCGATGTGCGTCAAGGTCACCAGCCGTGCGACGTTCCCGCTGTTGTGCGGGTCAATACCCTCCTGCAATACCTTGAGGGTCATCGCCCTGTACATGGCGCCGGTGTCTAAATGTAAAAAACCAAGGCGCTCGGCGACAAGTTTCGCTGTCGTGCTTTTTCCTGATGCCGCCGGCCCGTCGATCGCAATAACTACTGATTTCTGGCTCAAAAGGCTCTTCTGCAGGGGACTTACAATATAATAAAACCCGTTTTGAGAAGCAAAAAGCAACTCACTTCCGCTCGAGTTCGCATGACCGATCCGAGCATTTTCGTGGCCACACTTGAAGGGATCATGACTTCCCCGCCGCCAAGCTCCCTGGGGCCTGGCACTTGGAAGATATTGAGCCCCCTTGGAGAATTCGGCAAAAATGGGTAAATTTCCGTCATGCGCAAGCTCCGCACCGAAGAAATCGCCGCCCAGAGGATGCCTAAAGAGGGGCTGGTCAATGCCAAGCGTCTCCCCATCATCGGCATGCTCGACAATGTCAGAAGTCTTTACAATGTCGGGTCGATCTTCCGGACGTCCGACGGGGCGTGTATCAGGCACCTCTATCTTACGGGGTACACACCGAAGCCGCCGAGGCAGGAAATTGAAAAGACCGCTCTGGGGGCAACAGAGACGGTTCCGTGGTTGCATTTCCCCAATCCCCTCGATGCCGCTCGCGCCGCCCGGGAAGCGGGCGCCCGCATCTGCGTCCTTGAGCAGACCACACGGAGCGTGCCCTACTACCGTATCAGGCCCTCGGACTTTCCGGTCTGTCTCGTCGTGGGCAACGAATTGACCGGGATTTCTCCCGCCGTGGTCGCGGCTGCCGACATGGCGCTCGAGATCCCCATGTTCGGCACCAAACACTCACTGAACGCGGCAGTGGCATACGGGATCGCCATCTTCGAGTTGGTCAGAATCTGGAAGGAAAGCGACCAAATTCCTTAGCTGGCAATGTCGTATGCAAGTGTGAAGAAGTCCCGCTTCTCCAGCGTGTGGATCCGCACCACACCCGCCCGGACAAGTGATACCAGGATGCGAGAGGCGCGCTGCTCGGAGATATTGACCAGGCTGCTGAACTCCTTGGCGGTGATCCGCTCGTGCGCGTCCAGATACGTGAACAACCTCTTCTCGTTCTCGCCGATCTCGATCTGCATAGGCGGAGCATCCGGGCGCTGGTCGCGGAGGACCCGTACGACCTCCTTGCTCGCCATCATGGTCTTGTCGTTCACGCGGATGAACACCTTCGTCTCATCTTCGGCTTCCGTCTGGCCGTTGCTGTTGCCGGTGAAGTAATGCGGTTTGTCCCCGCTCTCTTCCACGTAGGCGACAATCACGTCTTTGCCGTCAAAAGGGACGATGTCGATCAGCGGGTTGATCTCGGGAAGGCAGTACAAGGATCCGGCTTCCTGAATCAGGTCAACTTCGCTCTTCTCGCTCTCGACGCCGACGATGGAGCCATCGTCATCAACGCCAAAGAGAATATGTCCTCCCCGGGTGTTCGCGAACGCGATCATCGCGCGCGCGATTTTTTCGGGAGTCGATACCTTTCGCTTGAATTCGACCTCAAAACCCTCGCCCTCGTCGATAAGGTGGTTAACATCTTTATAGTCCATTGTCACCCTCGTCAATATCCGTGGTATCCGTCGTCGTATCGTCCGGCACTTCGTTGAGGGACTGGCTTGATGAGTCCTCCTTCTGTGGTGAGTATTCATCTGCGTAGCGGGCTGTCAGCCGCCGCAGGATTATTGCCTTTCTGCGCATCACGTAGCGGGTATCGGTATCCGGCAGGTGACGCAGCGGGCTCGGGATGACCGCTGCAAGCCGGAGCGCCTCGTCCAGCGAGAGGCCGCTGGCGCTCTTCCCGAAATATGCGTGCGAGGCGGCCTCAATACCGAAGATGCCTCTCCCCCACTCGATCACGTTCAAATACAACTCGAGTATCCTGTTCTTGCCAAGCTGGTGCTCCAGCAGCAGCGTGATGATCAGTTCCTTCAGTTTCCGCACCGGGTCCTTGGACGTGGAGAGATACAGGTTCTTCGCGAGCTGCTGCGTAATGGTGCTCGCTCCGCGCGCTGCCCGGCCTTCACGCACGTTTTTCCCGATCGATTCCTGCACCTCAAACCAATCAACCCCGGAGTGCGTGAAAAAGGTGCCGTCTTCGGCGACGATCACCGCATCGATCACGTGGCGCGGAAGCCTCGAGAGCGGAATCCAGCGCTGCGCGATCCTCAACGTCTTCCCCTCCTCCCGGGCCTCGTCCATCCGCTGTTTCATGAGCGCTGTGGTCCCCGGGTTCCCCTTCTTCAGGCCGGCAACGCTAAACCAGGGAATCGTGGCCATCTCCACGACCACAATCATCAGCACAAGGAGCAGCACACTCCTCAGCTTGTGCCCCATGATCCAGCCCAGGAGAGTCCACGATGGCTGCCCTGCAGCGTTACTTTCGCTTGCCGTTCCGTCCGGTGTCGTGATGGTTGAGATACTCCTGAAGCATTAGACGCGCAGCCATCTCATCGACCCGCGGTTTCTGCCTTCGCTTTTTTCGTTTCATGCCTGTTTCGATGAACGCCCGCTGCGCGTCCACCGACGTGAAGCTTTCGTCCCAGGTGTCGATCACGACGCGCACATGCCCGCGGAGCTTCTCGATGAACGCCTCAACCTCTGATGCCTTTCCCCCTTTGCCACCATCCGGGGCATATGGCATACCCACCACCACACGCACCACCTCCTGGACTCGCACGATCTCCGCCAGGCGATCCAGCAAAGACGCATCGTTTGCCAGGGTCCCTGCGCCGCCGGCGATGATGCCGAGCGGATCGCTCAGAGCGACTCCCACGCGCCTCGAGCCGTAATCAATCCCGAGGATCCGCCCTCCCGTGGCGGGAACGTCCTGCACGGGTGAAGACGCGCCCTCCTGTTCAGGGCGCGCGACAGGACCAACGGTTCTGGATTCGTTCATAAACTCACAGTCGTTCGTGTCCTCATGCACCCTTACTCCTCGAACCGCTCGGCACTCTTCACTCCTTTGATCTTCCGCAGCTTCTCCAGGATCCGGTTCAGGTGCTCCGTGTCCCGTACGTTCACGATGAACGTCCCTTGAAAGGTTCCGCTTTCCGAATCAATATTGACGCTTCGAATGTTGGTGTTCATGAACGACGAGATCGCGTGGGTGACGTCGTTCAGCATTCCGTGCCGGTCGTCTCCCGAGATCTTGACTCCGGCCACGAACGTCACGGTGTTCTCCGTTGGCCAGCTCACTTCGACGATCCTGCTGCGTTCGAGCTGCATCATCAGGCGGATATTCCTGCATGACCGGCGGTGAATCTTGATTCCTTCCCCTATCGTGACGAACCCGACGACCTCGTCCCCGGGAATCGGCTGGCAACACTTCGCGTAGTTGTGCATGAAGTTGTCATGCGTCCCGTTCAGCACGATGCCGGAACCGGTCCCCCGGGCGGTACTGATGAAGCGGTTGAACAATCCGTCGATCTTCCCTTCTTCCGTGACCACTGCCTGAGGATGTTTCTGTTCCTCCTGGATCATCGCGATGATCTCGTCGGGGTTGATCTTCTCCTGCCGCAAAGCCACGTAGAACGCAGAAATATTCTCCACCTTCTTCTCGTGCAGGAACGTGACCAGGTCGTCGTCGTTGATGGTGAGCTTTGCTTTCTTGACCCGTTTCTCCCAGATCTCGCGCCCTTCTTCGATGGCTTTGCGCTGCTCTTCCTTGATCCAGCGGCGGATGTGAGACTTCGCCTTGTGGGTCACCGCGAATTTTTCCCAATCCGGATTCGGCGTCTGGTTCTTCGACGTCAGGATCTCCACCTGATCACCGCTTTTCAACGGCGAATCCAGAGGCATGATCCGTCCGTTCACCTTGGCGGCAATGCAGTGGTCCCCGACTTTCGAGTGGATCTCATAGCCGAAATCGATGGGCGTCGAACCTGTGGGAAGGATCTTGAGATCCCCTTTCGGCGTGAACACGTAGATCTCATCCTGATAGAGATTCAACTTGAAGCTCTCCATCAGTTGCGCGGCCGGGACCTGCCCCTCGGAGGAGCTTTCAAAAATGTCGCGCACCCAGTTCACCCAGTTCGCCAGCTCCTCATCAATGGCCGAATTTCCCTCTTTGTACATCCAGTGCGCCGCGATACCCTTCTCCGCAACTTCGTGCATCGCGCGGGTCCGGATCTGCACCTCGACCATCTTCCCCTCCGGCCCGACAACGGTCGTGTGGATGGACTGGTATCCGTTCTTCTTCGGAACGGAAATGTAATTCTTGAACCGTTCGGGATTCGGGATGTAGATATCGGCGACTGTTCCATAGACCGCGAAACAGTCGTTGCTGTCGTCCGTGTCCAGGATGATGCGGATGGCAAAGAGATCGTAGATCTCGTCCAGCGGCTTGCTCCGTTTCAGCATCTTGTTGTAAATGCTGTACAGGTGTTTCGGGCGGCCGCTGATCTCGAATTTGAAGCCGTCATCCTTCAACCGCTTTTCGATCGGCTGGACGAAGCGCCGGATATAGTGCTCGCGTTCACGCCTGCGGGACTTCAGATTATGCGCTATGGTGTCATAGGCATCACGGTACAGGTACTTGAACGACAGATCCTCAAGCTCCCACTTGATATTGGCAAGCCCAAATCTGTGCGCGAACGGTGCGTAGATGTCGAGGGTTTCCTTGGCCAGCCGTTTCTGCTTGTCGGGCGGAAGATATTCGAGGGTTCGCATGTTGTGCAGACGGTCGGCAAATTTCACAAGCATCACCCGGATGTCGTTGACCATGGAGAGCAGCATCTTGCGGTAGCTCTCGGCCTGGGTGACGTCGTGGCTCTTGAAAATATCGGAGATCTTCGTGGCACCGTCCACAATGTCGGCCACGGTGTCACCGAACTCTTCCCGGATATCCTTGATCTGGTATTCTGTATCCTCAGCCACGTCATGCAAAAGGGCGCTTGCCACCGAGACGTCGTCCAGCGGGATCTCCTTGGCGACGATGCGGGCGACTTCATAGGGATGCTCAAAGAACGGCTCCCCCGAGGCGCGAATATTATGCCGGTGCGCATTGAAACCAAATTCAAACGCGCGGCGGATCAGGCTCTCATCTACCCGCGGCAGATTCTTCTGGCAAACAGCGAGCAGATCTTCAAGTTTCTTTTTGTACTTCGGATTTGTCATAGTTGTGCGCTGCTACTCTATCTAACACGCACGGGCAAGAACGGGTTCGATGCAAAAGGCGCTAACCGTAAGAAATATAGGGCCATATGGAGGGAATGTCAAGGCGATGATGAAGCTGGTCAGGTGCGTGCCTTTGCTCAGTCTGTCCCAAATATCCTATCCCCCGCGTCCCCCAACCCGGGCAGGATATATCCATGTTCGTTCAACTGGCGGTCGAGGACGGTCGAAAAAATCCGCACGTCAGGATGGGCGCGTGTTACCCGGCGCACTCCTTCGGGGGCAGCCAGGAGAGTGACAAAACGGATCCGCTTTGCCCCTTTCCTCTTGAGAAACGTGATCGCCGAGACACCGCTCCCTCCCGTGGCCAGCATCGGATCCAGAAGCAGGACTAGACTTCTGTTCACCGATCTGGGAAACTTGGAATAATAGTCCACTGGCTCCAGCGTCAATTCGTTTCTATACAACCCTACGTGCCCGACGCGCGCCTGCGGCAAGAGATCCAGAAAGCCGTCCACCAGACCCAGTCCGGCGCGGAGCACCGGCACAATGACGACGTCTTCCGCCAGCTCGAATCCCTGCGTCTTCTCCAACGGAGTCCGGACAGGCACCGGTCGCAGCGCGAGATCCCGGGTCACCTCAAACGCCATCACGGCAGAGATGCGCCGGAGCGTAGTACGGAACAGGTCATTTTCCGTGGACCGATCGCGCAGGATCGTGAGATCGCGCTTGATCACTGGATGATCGATGATGGTAAGGTTTTTCATTTCTTGAACATTTTTTTCTGGAGGGCATTTCCCGCAATCAGGATCGGGTCCCAGAGGGGCGTGAACGGCGGGGAATACGCCAGGTCCCACTGTTGCATGTCGTCCACGGTCAGGCCTTGCTGGATTCCCACGGCGAGGGTATTGGCTCGGAGCACGGCCCCTTCTTCACCAAACAGATTTGCCCCGAGCAGCCGCCGGGATCGCCGGTCTGCAATGAGCGTGACCGTCACTTTCCGACTTCCGGGCATGCTAGCGACGCGCGACCAACCGACGATCGTCTCGACCGCAACATCAAACCGGGCCAGCTTCGCCTCGTCGCTCCCCAGCCCGACATGTGCCACTTCCATCGTGAAGGCCCGGACAGCGGTTGCACGGATGGCCCCGGAGAAGCGTGCTTGCCCGCCAGCCGCATTCTCGCCCGCCACCCATCCCTGCTTGCTGGCAAGTGTCGCAAGCGGAAGGTAGATTCTCCGGTTGCTGATCAGGTTTTTCACCTCACAGCAATCACCCGCGGCGAAGATATCGCTTGCCGATGTCTGCTGTCGCAGATCGGTGACGATGCCTCCCGTTTCGCCCAGCCTGATCCCTGCCCGTTTCGCGAGAGAGGTCTCCGGTTCCACGCCGACCGCGATGATGACGAGATCAGTGTCATGATTGCCCTGTGCCGTATCGACCCGTCGCACCCGTTCGCGTTCCACCAACAATCGCACCGGCGGAGCCCCGCCGACAAATTGGACCCCGTTGGCAACCAACACCCTGAGCACTTCCTGCCTGGTGAGAAGTTCCAGCCCGGACATCGGCAGATCGTACTGGTGCAGCAGGGTCACATCGAGCCCCCGGGTACGCAACGCATCGGCCATCTCGATGCCGATATACCCGCCTCCAACGATGACCGCCCTGGAAGGTTTTTCCGCCTCGATGAAGGACTTGATGCGCAGCCCATCATCCAGAGACTTGACGTGGAACACATTCGTCGCGTCTTCTCCTGCAAGCCCGAGCAAGCGGGGATGCGAGCCCGTGGCGATGACGAGCCTGTCATACCGCTCGATGTGGACGGTCCCCGTACTTGTGTCACGTACCCGGATGCTCCGATCGCGCGGCAGGATCTCCTCAACGCGATGAAGGATCCGTGCATCCACTCGCTTCGCCTGTTTCAATTGTGCGGGGGTATAGGCCACAAGGGCGTTGGCGGGCAGATCGCCCGCAATGTAGTATGGTATCTCACAGATCCCATACGAAATATACTGCCCCTGCTCAAAGAGGACGACCTCGGCCCCGGAATCGACCCGTGCAGCTTTGCTGGCTGCGCTCGGGCCGGCCGCCAATCCTCCAATGACGAGAATTCTGCGGGACATGGTCGTCACTTCTGTTTGAACGAGAGTGAAACAGGCACACCCCTGAACGTGAAGTGCTCGCGGATCCGGTTCTCCAGATACCGGCGATAGGTATCATCGATCAGTTTCGGCTCGTTGCAGAAGAACGCGAAGACGGGCGGCCTGGTCTTTACCTGGGTGATGTAGTTGATCTTGATCTCCTTCCCGCTTTTGCTGCGGGGCGGGTAGATCTTGATGTCGGCGCCCAGGAGATCGTTCAGCTCGCTTGTCGCGATCCGCTTGTTCTGTTCGGCGTCCACGGCCTTGACCAGTTCGATGACCTTGTAGATTCTCTGCCGCGTCAGCGCCGAAATGAAGATAACGGGAAGGAAGTCATAGATCCTGAGCTTCTCCTGGAGTGCCTTCTCGTAGCTTCGCGCGGTCAGGTCGTCCTTTTCAATGAGGTCCCATTTGTTCACAGCGAGGACAAGTGCCCGCTTGCGTTCCAACGCGGTCTCAATGATGCGAAGATCCTGATTCTCCAGCCCTTGTGTTGCATCCAGGAGGACGACCGCAACATCACAGCGCTCGATGCTCTTGAGCGTCCGAACGGCGCTGAAGAATTCGATGCTTTCCTTGATCTTGGCCTTGCGCTTCAAGCCGGCGGTATCAACCAGCAGAAGCTCCTCCCCGTGGTACCGTAGGATGGCATCGATGGGATCACGCGTGGTGCCAGGGATATCGGTCACGATATGGCGGTCTTCCTGGAGGAGCGCATTCACGAAGGAGGACTTGCCGACATTGGGTTTGCCGATGATGGCGATCTTCAGCCGGGGATCGGCCTGGGATGCGTCGGCCGCGGACGGAATGTCTCGCGTGATGATGTCCAGGAGGTCGCCCACCCGGCGGCCGACAAGTGCCGAGGTAGAGATCGGGTCACCCAATCCGAGCTTGTAGAATTCGCCGAGCGAGACCTCTCCTTTGTCGCTGTCCACCTTGTTGACAGCCAGGATCACTTTCTTGCTGGCTTTGCGCAGTACGTCTGCTATCTCGGTATCGGCGGGAAGAAGCCCCTCGCGCGCATCTACCACAAAGAGCACGACATCGGCCTCGTCAATGGCGATCTGCGCCTGCTCGCGGATAGCAGTCTCGATAATGTCTTCGGAAGCGGGAACAAATCCGCCGGTGTCAACCAGAGTGAACTGTTTGCCCGCCCAGTCTGCGTCTGCATAATGGCGATCACGGGTCACCCCGGGCATGTCGTGCACAATGGCATTGCGCTGCCCGATGATCCGGTTAAAGAGCGTGGACTTCCCAACGTTGGGGCGTCCAACAAGCGCTACAAGCCACTGGGACATGATGACTCTTGAGGAAGTAATCTACGGGAACTCTCACCGCGGCGCTCCCTTGTCGGTCGATGCGAATTTGTGGATCGAACCAAGGGCGAGGCTCAGGTCTTCGAATGCGAGAGATTTGGAAATGTATGCCGAGGCTCCGGCATTATGGGCATAGGTGACGTCCTCCTCACGACTCGAGGAACTCACGACCACAACGGGAATGTCCTTCAAGGCCGCATCCCCCTTGATGGTCCTCAAGACCTCCTTGCCGTCCACCCGGGGTATGTTGAAGTCCAGAAGTATCAGGTCGGGGCGTGGGCTGGCCGAGGGATCAACGAACCGATTTCTGCGATAGAGGTAATCCATCGCTTCCTGCCCGTCGCGGACAACGAAGACGTCGCCTGGCACCTTGTTCTGCTGCAGGATGTACCGGGTCAACCGCAGGTGTTCAAAGTTGTCTTCAACGAGAAGGATCTTGAGATTTGTATCCATGTAATTTCAGGATAGGCAATTTCTTGCACTTTCGCAAATTGGCGTACGTTCCCCTTCGACAAAAGTCGATGCATTGCGATTGAAAGCAAGATTTGTTATGGTAAAGCATGATCGTCAAGATACATTTGGAAAACCCCGAGCCGCGCCTGGTCAGGAAAGCCGCCGAGATATTGGCCGCGGGGGGTATCGTCATTTATCCCACGGACACCGTGTATGGGCTCGGCTGCAGCGTCGAGAACAAGAATGCGATCGAAAAGATCTACCTGATCAAGCGGCAGAGGACGGACAAACCATTCAGCTTCATCTGTTCCGACCTGACCCATATCAGCGAGTACGCGCGCGTGAGCAACGCGGCTTTCAAGACGATGAAACACCTGATCCCAGGCCCGTACACCTTCATCCTCCCCGCCGGGAGGATGAAGGCCCTCCCCAGGATCCTTGTTTCCCGCCGGAAGTCCGTGGGCATTCGCGTTCCGAACAGTCAGGTCGCACTCGCGCTGGTGGAACAACTCGGGCATCCCATTCTCAGCACGAGCGTCACTACGGAAGACGGCGAGCTGTTGAATGATCCGGCCATCATTGGCGAGCACTTCAATAACATCGTGGACATGATCATTGATGGCGGTGTTCTGACCTCCGAGCCATCAACGATCCTGGACCTGACCGACGAGAGCCCTGTCGTGGTGCGGCAGGGGGCTGGGGATGTTTCGATGTTACAGTAAGCAATCGGCAGTCAATGCTTTTCTTCGCCTTCCATCACCTCATGTGCACGCTTCAGAATCCGCCTTTCATTCTCGAACTCTAGCATCTTCGCCGCAGCGTTGATCTCCACCCACCGGCTCTCATTCACTTCATGGTCATGATCGCGGATGTCGCCGGAGAGAGCACGCAGCAAATAAAAATAGACGAACTTGTGATGGCGGGTTCGCTTCCCTGCGGAGGAGGAATAGAACCAGTACTCGATGCGGTCGATGAGGACCACCACTTCGGTCTGAATGCCCGTCTCCTCCCGCACTTCCCGCACTGCCGCCGATTCGTTCGTTTCGCCCTTTTCCAACGTCCCCTTCGGGAGCTGCCACCGCTCGGTCTCTCCTACCGAGATCAGGGCTACCTGGAGTTGCGTGTCATGCCTCCGGAAAGCCACCCCGCCCGCGGAAACCTGGTTGACCGTAGGAATATCACTCCGCGTTGAGGGCATGCTCGGCACCATAGGGAAAGAGGAATTTCACATAGAGATATCCCACACACTCGAACGTCACCGCTTCCACGCCACTGCTGTAGCGCCACCAGCGATCGGAATCGTAGCTGTAATCCTTCGCGGCAATGCTTCCAATCCGAACGGAGTTGCCGAGCGCTTTCTGAAAAAGAAGGCGGCTGCGTCGCGTGTGAACGCCGAGAGAATAGAGGTTCAGGGAGCCGATCTTCACCCCGGAGATCTTGAGCCACCGATGCAGAGACAAGGCCGAGGCATAGGTCCTGTCTACCTGAAGGCGCGGAGAAGGGACCGCGACAATCTTGTTGCTGTCCAATCCAAGACGGGAGAGGGTTGCCGCACAGAGGGCAGCGTACGTCTTATGGCTTGCGAGGACTTCACCCGCGTCAATGGGCCCGCCGGTGGTGATCAAGCAACGGTAGGGTCGGGAATGAAATTCCTTCACGACTCCCTCAAGCGCATAGTCCGGGAGCCAACCTTCCACCACAAGTACGTCCGCATCCACGGGGTCCGTCAATGCCAGAAATGGATGGACCGTTGTGCCTGCCCAGAGCAGGAGTCCGATGATCCCCAACGTTATGATAATCCACGCCAGAGGGGTCAATGCCCAACCCTCCCTGCGGCGGAGAAGCCCCCATCGTGCGTGTCCCGTTTGCTTCATCTCCGAAACACTCTGCGTCCGAATTCGATGATTTCCGGCAACGGATCGGGAATGACGTACCGCAAGACCGACCCGCGCACCTCAGGCTCTTGCGCGCCTCTTCCGGCCCGGAAGCCTGCAATGATCTTGCGCTCATTCCATGTGAAGCGCACCGGTCTGAAGTCGGGATCCGGCAGCGCAATGCCCATCCCCTCCAGACACGCAAGGTAGGGGAAATTCACTCCGGCGAACAGCGAAGCCAGGAGGCTTCCCCAATACCTCGGGTTGATCTCCAGCACCGTCACGGAATGGTCACGCTCATCCAATTTGAGATCGACATTTACAGCGCCCGACCAGTTCAACGAACTCATTAGTCGGGCAACCAATGACACCACCTCCTCATCCCGAACAACGTCGACACAAGAAGGAGAGCCGAATGGCCTGGCGTTCGGGACCACCGCTTTCTGGACCGTGGAAACAAGGATCTTCCCATCCCGGCAGAGGACGTTGCACCCCCCGTCCCGACCGCTGACAAGAGTCTGGACTATAAAGCGTTTCTCCCGCGACCGGGCGGTTCTGATGTGCGCCAGAAGACTCTCATAGCCGTCAAAGCTCACCATTCCCTCCCCGCCGGACCCCTGAACGGGCTTGAGAATGAGTGGAGGCTTCAGGGCCTTCACGGCTGACTCGAACTCGGTCCCATCGGTGACAAGACAGGTTTCAGGATGGGGGATGCGGTTCTGTGCCAAATGGCAGGACAGAAGCCATTTGTCGCGGGCGATGGCGAGCTCTTTCCTGCCAGGCGTGGCTACCGTTGCGCACATTCTGTTAAGAGCGGCACGATTTGCAGAAATGAAGTCGATGGCATCCTCTGATGTACCAAGAATGACATCAATGCCCCTTCTGCGAACAACCTCCTCCACCAGGTTCAGCCTTGCCGGATCGTCCGGAAGCACCGGCATGAGTTCGAACGACGCGACCGACCGCGCTCGATGCACCAGGGCACGATCCGTCAGCGACAGAACATGCAATCGAACACCCGGCGCGCGTATGAGACACCGGGCCGCCACAAGGGCATACGGTCCCTGCCCGTCGAGCATCAGAACGGAAATTGGGGTTTTCATGACCAGGGAAAGATAGTGAATTCACGAGAAAACGGGTAGTGATCAGTCTCGACTCATACCCTCGTCCGGAAGAATACCCGGTGAAATCCTCCTGGTTGACATTCCCTCCTTTGTTTCGTAAGGTGTGTTCGGACAGATTCGGGCCACCGGGAGCGCTCTCTTGAAAAACACTGCTGCTTGTGTGCTGGTCTTATTGGCGGTCGCATATCAGGCCATATCTCAGACGACACTCACCAAGGGGTCAAAGTACTGTTCAGAAAAAAGCAGGCGTCCATCGTTCCGCCCAATCTTCAAAGAAGGAGTGGTTGGGGCGGAACACGCATTTGACGTACTGTCATACAAGCTCTCCCTCGACATCTCGGCCTGCTTCGAGCCACCCTACCCGCACTCTTACAAGGCAGACGAGACCATTACCGCGCTTGCCGATTCTTCCCTTGACAGCATCACGCTGGATGCCATCAGAAGCTCGCTGGCCATTGACTCCGTCAGCCAAGCCGGCCGGTCGTTCGTGCAATCTGCCTCCACAGTGAGCATTCGTCTTGACCGAAGGTACAATCCCGGCGATACGATCATGCTTGGCATCGCCTTCCGGCACCTTGATGTTTCCGACAACGCCTTCTATGCTGGAGACGGCATGGTGTTTACCGATTGTGAGCCCGAGGGCGCCCGCTCGTGGTTTCCATGCTGGGACAAACCTTCTGACAAGGCCACCTGGGATCTGAATGCCATCGTGGCCCCGAATGTCCGGTTGGGCTCCAACGGACGACTCGCGGACTCCACATTCAGCAAGGTCGCACCGATGTATCATTGGGTCAGCCGGGATCCGATCGCAACCTATTTGATGGTGATCTCGGCAAAGGTGGGGTACAACCTCGACATTGTAGAATGGCCGCGACTTTCCAATCCTTCAGAGAGAATTCCGATCCGGTTTTATTGGAACACCGGCGAAAACACGACAAACCTGCATCACATCGAGGACATCATCCTCCCGATGACGACAGAGTATTCTCTACTTTTCGGAGAGCATCCGTTTGAGAAGAATGGGTTTGCTACTCTCAACGGGCTGTTCGGGTGGGCAGGTATGGAAAACCAGACGCTCACGAGCCTGTGCCCGGACTGCTGGGATGAGGGGCTGGTGTCACACGAGTTTGCGCACCAGTGGTTCGGTGACATGATCACGTGCGGGACCTGGGCCGACATCTGGCTGAACGAAGGATTCGCGACATATTGTGAAGACCTTTGGCTGGAACACCAGGGAGGCCAGTACGCGTATACCTCCGGTATCGCCAACGACGCCGCAAGCTATTATTATGGTAACCCGGGATGGCCAATCGTCAATCCGTCCTGGGAGAGCTTTACCCCTTCGAATGACGTGTTGTTCAACTACGCGATAACGTACGCCAAGGGGGCCTGTGTCCTCCACATGCTCCGGTATACACTTGGTGATTCGCTCTTTTTCGCAGCAATGAAGGCGTACGCCACGGACCCCTCCCTTAAATTCAAGAGCGCGCGCACTGCGGATTTTACTGCCAGGGTCAGTGAAATTGCCGGTCAGGATTTGAGCTGGTTCTTCAACGAGTGGCTCTTTCAGCCCGATCATCCCGTCTATCAAAACAGTTACTCCTTCCGTTCTGCCGGCGCGGGGCAGTGGAACGTGATCTTCACCCCCCGGCAGACCCAGACCAACACAGTGTTCTTCACGATGCCGGTTGAACTGAAGATATCGTTCGCCGATGCGCCGGACAGCATCGTCCGGGTCATGAACAGCTCGCCGAATGACCAGTTCACATTCTCCTTCTCGCATCAGCCCACGGCGCTGCAGTTCGATCCCAACAACGGGATCCCGCTCAAGGATGGAACGACATCACTTGTAACATCGGTGAGCGAAGGCCGGACGGAGCTGCTGGAGTTTGGGCTGGGTCAGAATTATCCGAACCCGTTTAATCCGAGAACAGTAATCAGTAGTCAGTTGCCGGTAGCTAGTCATGTACAGCTGGTGGTATATGATGTGCTCGGTCGGGAGGTCGCCACCCTCGTGAACGAACGCAGAGCAGCAGGGAGATATCGGGACACGTTCGATGGAGCGGGATTCCCGAGCGGAGTGTATTATTGCCGATTGACGGCAGGAAATTTCGTGGAAACAAAGAAGATGTTGTTGATCAAATAAATCGGACGGCAAAGCCAGGGACGATTATGCGCACCATTCTTCTCTCATTCTCTTTTGTTATCCTCGCACTTGCTCCCCTGCACGCCCAGCACAAGCTTTGGCTCGTCGATCCGCTTGAACCAGTATATCCCGATTCGAACAACACCGCACGCTACAGCGCGAGTTACGAAGCCGATTTCCCTTCCGAAACGTCCGCTGATGTTCATGCCCTCTTGAGTGTCAAGCCAGGCGATTCCGTTATGGTCTCGGCAACGCTGCTTGGCAAAGTTGTCCCCGTCAGTTGCTGGAGTGTCATGATGGATGTACCCGTAGAACAGAACACCGGATTGGACAGTCGAACGGAGATGTACACAGGGCAGACGAACCCCTACGTGATCCGCCGGGCCCCGTTTCGGATATTCGAGGCATTGCAGCCCCTGGTTTCACCCACCATCGTTGCACACAATGCCTATACGGCGGTACGGCTCAGCATTCCTGCCGCAGAATTTCCACTCCCGGGCACATACACCATTGAGATCATCGCGCGCGGCACAGGATGGGAGGAGCGCGGGACGTTCTTAGCCAGAATTCATTCCGTTAGCGTCCCTTCTCTTGCAGAGGGCACCTTTTTCTATACGAACTGGTTCAGCCTTCCCCAAATGGAAGAGAAGGAGCACGTGGTTCGATGGACGCTGGAATGGTATTCCATGCTCGACCGGTACGCAGCTTTAATGGCGCATGGCAGGCAAAACTGCATCATTGTGCCTGAGGAGCTCATTGCCATCGTGGACGGCCGGATCACGCTCGACGAGAAACGCCTATCCAGTTTCGTGGAGGTGTTTCGGAAGCATGGCTTCAAGTATTTCGAGTCACCACATTTGATGTACCGTGGGGATGAGGACAATTGGGCGGATCCGGAATTGAAGGTGGTTCTCACGAAGCGGCCTTACGGCACACCGGAAGCCAAACGCGATGTGGACACGATCATCTCGCTAGTGAAGTCATTCACGACCCGTCACGGGCTCAAGGACCGCTGGCTGCAGCACATCTCCGATGAACCTACCGCTGTGCAGGCGGCGTGTTACCGCGACGTGGTCCGGCAAGTGCGGTCCATCTACCCGGACATCCGGATCATGGAGGCCGTGAGTGACCGCGACACGCTGGCGGGGTCGGTGGATATCTGGTGTCCCACCATTGACGAGTTCCAGAAGAACGAATCGTTTTTCCGAGCGAGGAGAGACAGTGGCGAGCAGGTACTCGTGTACACCTGCCTCATCCCGGGAGGACAATGGTTGAACCGATTGCTCGATCAGGAGCGGTTGCGTGAGGTCTACTTCGGTTGGGGTGCGGCCGCCTATAACACTTCCGGCTATCTACACTGGGGATTGAACCAGTACCTGGTTCCCGATCCGTTCAAGCAAAGCGTGGTCCATCACCCCTCACCTGTCGCGACGGCGAATAATTTCCTGCCCGCTGGTGACTCGCACGTGATCTATCCCGGACCGTTGTCGTCCACCCGATTTGAGGCGCACCGGGTGGGCATTGAGGATTTTGAACTGCTTCAACTCTTGAAGAAGAAGGACAAGGCTAAGGCTGAAGAGCTGATACATCGCATTTTCAAGAGCTACACGGATTACAGCACCGATATTGGACAGTACCGGCAGGCGCACAAGGCGTTGTTGGAAGCATTCTGACGATGTATGCAACTTTCGTCTTGAAAGCGAAGGGAAGATATCGTATATTTGTCGTGTTACGGGGCGTAGCGCAGCTCCGGTCTCCCGCCCCTGGCGGGAGACCGAGAGTCTCGGCTCCGCCGAGGGCGGAGCCGGACCCGGCGGCGCGTGGTTGGGGAGCAAGATGTTCACGGTTTACGTTCTGTGCAGCAGAAAGAGCGGTGCCTACTACGTCGGACAGACGAATGATCTGAGCGACCGAATCAGGCGGCACAATGCAGGGACCGAGAAGGCTACTCGTGGACGAGGTCCTTGGGAACTCGTCCATAAAGAGGATTTTGAAACACGAGCAGATGCCTGGAGGAGAGAACAAGAAATCAAGGCACAGAAGAACCGTGCCTACATTGAAAGTCTTATTGCGACACATCGGGGCGTAGCGCAGCTCCGGTCTCCCGCCCCTGGCGGGAGACCGAGAGTCTCGGCTCCGCCGAGGGCGGAGCCGGACCCGGCGGCGCGTGGTTGGGGAGCAAGATGTTCACGGTTTACGTTCTGTGCAGCAGAAAGAGCGGTGCCTACTACGTCGGACAGACGAATGATCTGAGCGACCGAATCAGGCGGCACAATGCAGGGACCGAGAAGGCTACTCGTGGACGAGGTCCTTGGGAACTCGTCCATAAAGAGGATTTTGAAACACGAGCAGATGCCTGGAGGAGAGAACAAGAAATCAAGGCACAGAAGAACCGTGCCTACATTGAAAGTCTTATTGCGACACATCGGGGCGTAGCGCAGCTCCGGTCTCCCGCCCCTGGCGGGAGACCGAGAGTCTCGGCTCCGCCGAGGGCGGAGCCGGACCCGGCGGCGCGTGGTTGGGGAGCAAGATGTTCACGGTTTACGTTCTGTGCAGCAGAAAGAGCGGTGCCTACTACGTCGGACAGACGAATGATCTGAGCGACCGAATCAGGCGGCACAATGCAGGGACCGAGAAGGCTACTCGTGGACGAGGTCCTTGGGAACTCGTCCATAAAGAGGATTTTGAAACACGAGCAGATGCCTGGAGGAGAGAACAAGAAATCAAGGCACAGAAGAACCGTGCCTACATTGAAAGTCTTATTGCGACACATCGGGGCGTAGCGCAGCCCGGCTAGCGCGCTTGGTTCGGGACCAAGAGGTCGGGAGTTCGAATCTCCCCGCCCCGACTCAAAAAGGGCAATTCTGAGGGGTTAGGAAACTGGGTGGGTCAAATTTGGGCGCACCCGTTTGGGCAGCTTTTTTTTCAGCTCCCCTTTTTGTTTCCTCCTCGAAAAGGTGGCAGTAGACTTTGGTGCTCCACGGACCCTAATCCCTACCTGACAAAGAGCAGCTTGCGCGTCTGGACGAAGCCGGGTGTTCGGAGGCGATAGAAGTCCCAAAATGACTGGAGTTAGCGGTCTTTGCTAACTCCATGTCATTTTGCGGATCCCGAACGCTCTATGTGAGGGATCTGTCATTTGATGATGCAGAGTTTCTTCGTCTCCACGAATCTTCCTGCCTGCAGCCGGTAGAGGTACACTCCTGATGCCAGCCGTGCCGCATTGAATGTAACGTCATGATACCCTGCCTCGACTTCGCCGTTCACCAGGGTAGCGACCTGCTGGCCTAACAAATTGAACACAGTGAGCGTGACATGTGAATGTCGTGGAAGCGAGTACCCAATCGTTGTAGATGGATTGAACGGGTTTGGGTAATTCTGAAATATCGTCACCTCTCCAGGAAGATCAGCACCAGGGTCGCGGACGGCTGTGACCAACTCGGAGAGCGGCCGTCGCCAGACGCCTGCGCCGTAGGTCCCCGCAAACAACTCTGATCCGATTGCTATAAGCGAGAAAACTCGCTTGTCGGCAAGGCCAGTATCTACTTTGCTCCAGGAAGCGCCGCTGTCGGTCGTGAGATAGATCCCGAGGATGGTCGACGCAAAGAGCCCAGTCCCGCCGGAGGTCAGGGAAAGGATCTGCTGATTCCTCGGAAGCCCCGTATTTACCCAGGTCCAGTTTGTTCCGTTGTCGGAAGTTCGGTAGACGCCGTCTCCGGTCCCCGCGAACAGATTCTCACCGCTCACAAGTAGCGACGTGACTGCGTTCGTTGGATCTAAATTCGTACGCAGCCAGGTTGAGCCGCTGTCGGTGGAAACATAAACGCCGCCGTTACAGCCGGCAAAGATGCGGTCCTCACTGATGGCAAGAGAATGGACCCATGGATCTGACATGCCCCCCGTAGCGGCCCAGTTCATCCCGCCGTCGGTTGACACGTACACTCCGCTGCCATCGGTGCCCGCATAGAATCTGGTTCCTTGAACGGCAAGAGCATAGACGCTGCAGTAAGAGACGAGGCCAGTGTTTGCGTTGGTCCAGGTAAGGCCGGCATTCGTCGAACGATAGATGCCGTTGGAGTTGGTCCCGGCGCAGAGAATCGTTCCGCTTCCAGCCAATGAAAAGACAGTCCCGGAAAGAGGAAGACCGCTGCTTGAAGGTGTCCAGTCTGCGCCGCCATTTCCGGAGCGACACACTCCATTGCCCGCCATTCCGGCAAAGAGATAGCTAGAGTTGGTGCAGAAGGACTGAACGGACGAATTTATCATCCCGTCGGTCCTCTGAAACCACGTTGTGCCGTTGTCATAGGAGACATAGACGCCCACAGCGCCAATTCCAGCGTACAGGCGTTGACCATCCGCCAGAAGAGAGTTAACGGGCAGGTCGGCCGGAATCCCCCCGCTCAGTTTTGCCCAGCTGTTCCCGCGGTTCGTCGATCGATAAAGACCCGCAGTTGTCCCTGCAAAAAATTCGGTGTCGCTAATGGCCAATGACTCCACACCCCGGTTCGTCAGCCCGGTAGTCACCGCCGACCAATTCGCACCCTCGTCGGTCGAGAGATAGACACCACGTCCAGAGATTCCCGCAAAGACATCAGCCCCGTGAACGGCAAACGATGTGACCACGGCAGTAGTGGGTAGACCTTTGGAGGATGAATTCCAGGTTCTTCCATCGTCCGTCGAGGCATAGATCCGCTCGCCAAAAATGCTGGCATAGATCCTGCCACCCTGGACAGCAAACGCCATGGCAGATCGCGACCATTGCGCCAGCCCCGCGCTGGCTTCGGTCCATGACGCCCCTTCGTCAGTCGAGCGATAGAGACCAACATCGGTACCCGCTATAACGCTTGTTCCGGTTGCCACAAGACAGTTCACACTAATAGTGTCCGGCAAGCCGTTGCTCCTTAAGGTCCAACTCTGTCCCAGGTCTGTAGAGAGATACACGCCGTGGGGGGAGATTCCAGCGAAAAGATTGCTACCTTGGAGCATCAAGGAACCGACACCCAGGTTGGTAAGACCGTGGTTGGAGGCAGTCCAGAATGTCCCTTGATCTGTGGAGTGATATACACCGACCGCAGTCGCTGCAAACATGTCGGACTCGTTAGCGACCAGATGATAGACCGAAGCCCCATAGGGTCCATTTGTCTCTACCCACTGAGAATGTAGCGGTTGGATGATGATGAGCATCAGTAGACTTAGCCAGAGAGCCAAACCTGATTTTTGCATTGGACGCTCCTGCAATCGGTTGGAATATCGGCTTGCTGCACTTTGCCGTTGAAATAGAAAAGCCTTCCCGTCGTCACGAACCCAGGAAGGCTTCTTTCAAAAAACGCTATGCCAAGATACCGTTGCCTAACGGGAAATGCAAAGCTCTCCATCACACGCCGACACCCATGCCCTCCCATACGGTTAACATCGTCGGAACCCACAGGATCAGCCAACCCTGCTCAGCCTTTTTCTCTTTTCGTGTGGAGAGAATAGCTCCTGTAATGTGGCAGATACCTAATAAGACCTGTGCCTACTCGCGTAGGCCCCCAAAGCATGCTTTTCGACCCCTGCCGAACGGCGAGACCGCTACCAGAGTAGGCGCCCGAGCTTGGCCCTTCTCCTTTCCGGCCTAACCTACCGCCTTCGGCTACCCTGCCACACTGCAAGATCGCGAACCTTAATGCCTACCTGACCAAGAGCAACTTCCGCGTTTGGACGAAGCCTGGCGTTTGGAGGCGATAGAAGTACACGCCTGATGCCAGCCCTGCCGCATTGAATGTGACCTCACGGTAACCTGCCTCGACCTCGCCATCTGCTAGCATCGCAACCTGCTGTCCAAGGACGTTGAAGACGGCGAGCGTGATGTGAGACCGATGCGGCAACGAGTACACAATCGTCGTGGACGGATTGAACGGGTTCGGGTGGTTCTGCTCAAGGATGAATGCACTCGGGATGTCATGGGAAGACCGTTCGACGCTCGTGATTGGAGATGTGCTTCGGAAGACGCCGCCGTTGGCAGTCCCTGCGTACAGGAATCGATCCCGATCCACTGTCAGTGAAGTAATTCCATACGTGGTCATACCCGACTGTAATCGCACGAAAATGCTATCGTTTTGACGCCGTACAAACACACCGAGTCCTGCAGTCCCGCAATACACTGAATTGTCTGATGTAACGTACAGGCTGGTTATTGTGCTGCCGAAGGTAGTGACCAGATTCCATGTATCGCCGTTGTCTGTGGAGCGAGAGAGATAACCTTGAGCTCCCATCAGAAGAGAGCCATCCGGGGCGATTGCAAACCCCGAAAGATCACCATTACCGTAAATAACACCCCAGTGTGCCCCCTGATCCGTAGACCTAAACAGAATAGAGCTTACGGCAAAGAGATGCCCGGCCTCGTTTATGGCAAATGAAGTGATCGCCGGTCCAAGAGCAGCCACAAACGCCCAAGAACCCCCTTGGTCGGTGGAGCGGTAGACGCATCCAGGAGGGCCTTCCGGTACTGTGACTGTACCCGCATAAACCGTCCCACTGGAATCAACTATGAACGATGCAACTGAGCCAAACCCCGGATTTCCAACATACTCCCAACGCTCGCCGATGTCTCCTGACCGGTACATCGCGTCACTGTCTGAGGCTAAGATGGAACCGTCGCGAAGCTCGACAATCGCGCTACTCCGGGCCAACGAATTGTGCAACCATGATTCGCCCCGATCCGTACTGTACGAGAGGTACATCGAATAGAGGATCCTCGAACGATCACCCTGCGCGAAGAGCCTGCCAGAGGAATGTGCCATCATCCATTCGATGCGTGCAATCGGAAGGCCGACCAGCTCCCACGACGTATCTGCCGTAGTCGATCGGTACAAACCAAGGTCGCTCCCGAAGAGAATCTTGTTTTCGCGTGTGATTTCAAGCGCCCATCCTTCGTTTAAATATATGTTGTCAAAGATCTGAACCCAAGAGTCACCATCGTCGGTTGAGCGGTACGTACCTCCGTAGAAGTTGCAGGCAAGAAGCCATCCGCCCCTTCGGGCAACTATGGATGTTGCCCAGGGTACTGTGCTACCGTTTCCTCGCGGTTCCCAGGAAAGACCATCGTCGGTGGATCGGAAAAGTGTGCCCTGCGTTCCTACGAAGAAATTGCCGTTGAGGTCACATGCAATCGAGGTGACCCATGGGTTCGTTAGCCCTGTGGAATGTCGAGACCACGTGAGACCTTGGTTCGTTGAGCGGAACAAGCCCGAGGTGTCGACCACAACGACGATTGTGCCGGTTGGACTTATCGCTATCCCAGTGGCCTTTGAGTAAGGTAGGCCTGCGTTTCTTTGCACCCATGATGTTTTTCCATGAGGCAGATAAAAGACCCCAGCGCTCGGGAGCCCAACAAAGACATTGTCGGCGCTATCAATTGCAATGAAGCTGGGGTAGACTGGAGGAAGACCACGAAACACAGGAAGGCTATCGTTCATGAGTAGCCAGGTCTTCCCATGGTCCGATGAGAAAAGTACTCCATTCAAGCTACAAACGTACACACCCCCAACATGATTGACTGCGAAGGCTAACGCGAGCGGTGCATCCACTTCCAGCCTCCGCCAGGTGCTTCCTTGGTCGCTGGTGCAAAAAATGCCGCCATTGCACCCGGCGAAGATAAATCCCGCGGAGTCCATCATGACTGACCACACTTGACCCCCGTTCGGGCCATTCGTGGCTTGCCAGAATGGGGATTGAGCAAAGAGCGGTTCACCTGCAAGGGAAAACGCCGCTGCAACGAAGAACACAATGAGGTCTCTCATTGCTACACCCCGCGCGTAGGGAGAAACGCGAAGAGAAAACAGCCCCCCACCAAAAGGTGCCGCAGAGAGGCTGTGTCAAAAGCGCTAATCCAAGATATCACTGCGCTACGTGAAACGCAAGGCACTGCATCACACGCTAAGACGGATGTCTTAAAGCACTTTGAGGCCGGTCGAAACGCGCAGGATTAGAGGATTTTCCACCATTTGTTCATTCAAGGTGTACCCTGTTCTGGAGACGCAATCCAATGAATTCTCAGTGGGGATTCCCACGTCGTTGCTGTTGCGGTTGCGATGATTTTGTCATTCCTCCGACCACCGGTCTACTGACCTGATCAATAACCCTTGCACAAGTCCAAGTGCTCGACAGAGTGCCTGTCATTCGAAAAGAACATTGTCTATGAGTTCATACTGAGCTCGCAGCTGTCTCGAAGTTGGCAAAGAAAGAAATCCTTCCACGGCGCAACGTCGGAACATATCGCAACAAGATGAGAGAGACACCGTGATCTCGTCGCGCGAGAGGTGAGTCATATTTGGGCGCACTTGATGGAATTCATTTCATCCATCGGATAAATAGACGGCGCGGATTGTGGAATCCGCGCCGGTTTTCCTGTTTCTCAGTTTCGCCCTTTTTTCGGGACCAAGAGGTCCCGGGTTCAAATCCCGGCGCCCCGACAACAAGAAAGCATCGACACCCGTCGGTTCTTTTTTTTAGCGAAGAAACAACCAAGGAAATCGGGGGTTCGCCGTCCTCCTTCGGAGGACGAGCCTCGTCCTGACGAATGTCAGGACGGGAATCCCCCCGCCCCGACGAGATTTCCGCAATTTTCCCGCTTCTGTCGGAGGGGTTGTACCTTATTTGTACCTTGGCCGGTCAAACTCTGCAACGTCTTGAAGTCAACTCCGACTTGGGCAAGCCATGAGGCGAAGGTGTGCCTTAATCATCGCAATCGATTATCGCTGTCATTGACCCTTGATGTTCAACCTGCCGTATTCCTTAGAGTGACAGGGTACGTGGAAGCCGGGGGGGCAGCTTAGTCTCTTCCCACCACTCCGGACTGGAACGATTCGAGCTTTTCGAGAAATTGGTCCATTGACACCAATTGCGGGGCGTGCCCCCCGGGAAGTTCGACCCGTTGAACGTGAGGCAGGTACCCTGAAAGTGCATCGATGATCTGGTGCAGGAATTTTGCCGAGCCAGTTCCTTTGACCAGAAGAACGGGGGGAGCGAACGAAGCCAGCCGGGCCGTGTCATCGGTGTGAGCGATCGCGAACGGATTGTTCCTGAGTGAGAACCGATGCTTCATCCAAATGGGCCACTGCGGAAGGCTGCTTCCCTTTTCGGAAGGCCGGAGAAGCCCGACATTCTGGGCAAACGTCTCAAGATCTGATTCCGTCACTGTTTCCAGCCGGGTCTCCAGCAGCGCAATCACTTTGCGGGTATCGGCATCCAATGAACCCTTTGCTCGAAGCACCCAGAGAGCAGGAGGCTCAACAAGTGTGAGGGTACGAACACGATCGGGATTGTCCAGCGCATAGTCCAGCGTCACCTCAGCTCCGTAGGACCAGGCAACCAGGTCCAGCTTCTTTTCAAGATGCAGACTGTCAATCGTTGCCGCGAGAGCGCCGCTCTCCAACTTCACGGAATAGTCATGGGGGAGCGGTTTGTTTTCAAGACCGAACTGTACGTTCAGCAACTGCACACGGACGACTTTCCTTTTCGATGATAGTCGTTCTGCATGCGGTTTCCAGCTTAACCAGCCCGTCAATCCACCTGGCACCAGGATGATGGTTGAACCTCTCCCCACGATCTCTGCCTGCATGGTCATGTGTGGTTCCTTCTGTTTTGTGGTTTGTGCATTCGGTAAGCACAGGAAGTAAACATAGCGCTTTTCCAGTTCTAGGGACAGGCGTGCCCTTTTCCACGGGAAAGCGAACGGGAGAAATATCGTCGATTGTAGAACAAAGCAAACATGACCTATGAACATAGGAGCGATATTCAACATCCGGTAACATTCGGGAGGAAGATTTGGTTCACTGACAATTCGAAGCCCACTTTTCCGGCGCCCAACGCCATTGACTAATTCCGGAGTGGGTTCTCAAGGGCGGGTCCTCTCCCCTGACCGCCGGGAGATGACCGCATTTTACGCAATTTGCTTTGCTCATATGACATAGATGCGTACATTCCCGGTTGAATTCTGAGGGAAAGGAAGTAATCCTGGTCGTGATCGGCCCAAGGGAATTGTTCGGCGAATTGGCTCTGACTGAAGAAGAAGAGCCACGCAGCGAGATCGCCGAGGCACTCGATGAAGTTCTGATTTGCACGATCAAGCGCGATGATCTCGAGTCCCTCCTCAGGATGAATCCTGAACTGACCCTGCAGATCACGAAGCGCATTGCCACCTTTCTGGTCCGGTATGCCGAAGAGTTTGGCAAGGTCAAACATGATGTTGTCTCGATCCGCACATATCTGACTCATCAGGAAATTGCCTTTCTTACAGGATCTGCCCGGCAGACTGTTACCTCCACATTGGACGAATTTCGTAAGCAAGGGATCCTTGAATTCTCTCGGGTCGGCTTCCTCATCAAGGACCTTGATCGCCTGCGGGCACTCTCACGTGCAGTTTTCGCAGGCCTGGTCGGCACTGCGGTCATGACGGCTGTTGCATTGATGGGGCCGATCATGGGGATGCCCGAAATGAAGACAGGAGAAATGCTTGCCGGGTTCGTGGGCATCCCTGTTCTCATGGGCTGGGTTGCACACTTTATGATCGGTTCGGTGCTCTCGATAATCTATGCGACTGTGTTCTCGAGTACACTCCCTGGTGCCCCTTGGTTAAAGGGAGCGATCTATGGACTCCTTCCGTGAGTTGTGCTTCAGAGCATGCTCAGTCCTATGATGGAGGCAGGGTTCTTCTCGCTGCATACTCCAGCGCCAATCCTCATGCTCCCCGGGAGTCTCATGGGGCATGTTATCTACGGAGGAGTCGTTGGAGGAATCTATGGCCCACCTTGCTGCGACAAATGTTATTGCGACTTCCCACTAGGGAAATGTTACATATCACCACTTCAATCATTCGAAAAAGCAAATATAATGAGAACTCTGTCTGTATTATTCTTGTCTGCTACCATAGACGAATGGCTAGCGGATCAGCAGGAGCTTCATCGTATCTACGTAGCTGCCAGCAGCGAGTCGGTAGAAGTAAACGCCGCTGGCCAGGCCGGACGCGTGAAACTGCACGGAGTGGAAGCCTGCGTCGATGTCGCCGTAGACCAGTGTGGCAACTTGCTGTCCCAGCGTGTTGAAGACGGTGAGCGTAACGTGCGACCGGTGTGGGAGAGCATACTGGATCGTGGTTGTAGGGTTGAAAGGATTCGGATAGTTTTGTTCCAACGCGAAAACTGTCGGCCTGCCTGATCCCTCGCCATCAACTGAAGTTGCACTTGTCACGGCCAGTGCAAGATAGGGGGACACAATTGACTGGCTGGCTGTGATCACTCTGGTCTGGACGTTCTGCACCTGGACGGGTACATCCTTCCACGTGTTGTCGACGTCGAGGAATCGTAGTTTCGTCTGACTCATGGTGAGGCCATGGTGGAGAAGCGAATCGGGAGGAACGTGGATGCGCATCTGCATGGAGCGTTGCAAGCTCATCATCCCTTGCCCGGCCATCATGCCTCCCTGCATCATCGATGTTCCCGAAGGATTAAAGGAAATCATGTGAAATCCCATGACTGCTCCGCCACGACTCATATAGGGGAGGCTGTCGGGCATCATCAGGCCGAATTCCATGAACATCGAGTCCGGCCACATCATCATGCCGCCTCCCATCATGCCGCTCCGCATGGCTCCCGGGGGAAGAGAAATCCAGCTCAGGCCGTCGCCATCACAAAAGATGCGAGTGCTATCCGTGGAAGATCTCTTGACCCAATGGCCTCCCCAGGGCGGAGCGCCTGTTGAATCCCGCCAGACCTGACCGTTGATCTGGTATACCGACATCATAGGAGGAACCATTCCCGAATACGAGCCCGCCCCGAACGGTAATCGACTGTCCATTCTGAGGGCGCTGTGCCCCACTTGCGGGATTGTACCAATAAGGGCCAAAGAAGAGTTGATACTTTTTCAGGCCATTACCAGAGCTGTCGATGAAATAGAGTAAATGGTTCCTGCTTGTGTCCATCATGCCCAAGGATGTCACAGAATCAAGGATGGCTTTGCCACTTGCCGTGGCTGACGGCAGTTGCCCTCCCCACATCATCTGTTGCATCCCATTATAGTACATCCTATCTCCCCAGGTCTGAGCATATGAATCCGGAGCTGATGCCACTAAGAGCAACAGCGCTAATTGTGCCAGCGCAAAAGACTGAAACCAAATCTTCATCACTACTTCACTCCCTTCACGCAAAATGTAATTAACGGCGAAATCTGTCTGTGAATCAGTGGTTCTGCCATGGCTTACAAACGCAGTTTGCAGGACTGGTACATACCATGATGTAGTGATGTCCGCCCCGGAGTCTGTGTTATGCCGCGACCGGAATTTTGGTTCAAAAACAAGTAAATAGTTCTCTAATCTTGGTCCTTGGGTTGGAAGCCTTAGGACCCTGATGATTTACTCATGGGACAAGGAGCATACATCGCGATAGACCAGGATCCTGAATGGCTCCTTCGTATGTAAGATTCACAGTTGTCTTATACGCGTACCTTGTTGTTTCCATGGGAAAACTCCAATTCATTTAGGCGTGTAATTTCTCTATTATCGTTAGATGCAACAGGAGATAAAAGGATTCAATTGAGACGATGCCATTTACTGCAATCCTAAACACGTGAGAGTTGCCCACTCCTCGATCGGCATCTTGAGCAGAAGCGGGACAACGATCATCACAACCGAACCCAGAAGGACCAATGGTGAATTTCGTCGTCCAAACCTCTCAATGAATGCTTGAGTCTTGCCTTTCTGTCCTGAGCCTCCTCGACCATGTGGATCATTCGCGAGAGTGTATTCTCTTCGAAGGTTACCGTTACTTTGATTTCCAGAGCTCCTTGTTGATTAATCGCCCCGGCGATGAGTGCGTTGCGCATTGGCGGGTGAGAGTACCACTTGCCAGCAAAGCCTTTTGCCTCTTCATTCTTTTTCACTTTTTATCCTGCCTTGCACTATACACGATCCGTTGACGGCAATGGTATTGAACCTGTTGCCCATTGCGCTGACTTGAATCGTCCTGATGACGATTTCGACCAACTTCTCAGGTACGACAAGTTCGAGTTTTACCTTTTGGACATTATCGACCAAGTCCACGGTTATGCCAGGTAGCCCATCGATCTGCTTCAACCCCTCAATGACAGTAGTAAGTTTAAAGGGCTGAATGATAGCCTTGATCTCTTTTACACTCGTTACTCCTATCCTTAGAGTTCAGGTTCAGCTTCTTGTCGTTCGAACCACCGGTAGAGCGTGGGGAGAACGACGAGCGTAAGGAATGTTGAGGTGATGAGCCCCCCGACCACAACCGTTGCCAGTGGCCGCTGAACTTCAGAACCAGGGCCCGAAGCGTACAACATCGGGATGAGACTGAAGATGGCAATGGACGCAGTCATCAACACTGGGCGCAAGCGGTCATGGCTTCCCCGGATGACCGCATCGTGTACCGAAGCACCTTCCTGTCGAAGCCGGGAAATATGCGAGACGAGCACGACACCGTTCAGAACCGCCACGCCGAACAATACGATAAATCCTACAGAAGCGGGGACAGAGAGGTAGAGTCCTGAAATGAAGAGCGCAAACAAACCTCCGATCAGGGCGAAAGGAAGATTTGTGATCACGAGGAGCGCCAGGCGAATCGATTTGAATGTCACGAACAGCAGGAGCAGAATCAGCCCGATCGCAATTGGACCGATGACCATTAACTTGTTCATTGCACGTTGCTGATTTTCAAATTGCCCACCCCATGTCGTGTAGTAGCCTGACGGTAATGTGACTTTCTTACGGATCGCTTCTTTGGCTTCTGCGACATAGCTGCCGATGTCTCGATCCTTAATATTGATCTCAATCCCTATCCTGCGCAGACCGTCTTCGCGGCTGACCTGTACTGGGCCATCAACGACAGCGATATCCGCAAGCTGATTCAGGGGAACATTGTACCCGTGGCTCGTAGCAACAAGTGTATTACTGATCGTTTCGACGGAGTTCCGATACTCCAGCGGGTAGCGTACCGTCACGTCGAAGGATCGGTTCTCCTCGTAGAGCTGCGTTGCGGCTTTGCCGCCGACTGCGATCTCAATGACCTTCTGAACATCGGTCACGTTGAGTCCGTGTCGGGCAAGCTTCCCCCTGTCAATGTCGATTGAGAGGTATGGCTGGCCGGCGATACGTTCAACCACAAGATCCGCCGTGCCTCTAATTTGACCAACGACCTGCCCAATCTCATCAGCCTTGGTCTTGAGAACCTCCATATTGTCCCCGAACAGCTTGATGATAAGCTGGGCTCGGGTGCCGGCGACGAGCTCGTCGATGCGGCACTGGATCGGCTGACTGAACGTGAATGCCATTCCTGGAATACCCGACAGCTCGCTCCGCATCTTGTCGATCATGTCGTCGCGGTTTTGTGCAGTCTTCCAGGCAGATTTGGGTTGAAAGATGCCCGTAAAGCCGGTCTTGTCCACTCCTCGCGCCTCCAGCGCGACGCCCGTCTGTCCGGTCCGGGAGACAACGGTAATGAGCTCGGGAAACTTCTTGAGCTTCTTCTCCACAAGATTGGTAATCTCCAATGATTTCGTGAGCGAGATGCCGGGAAGGAGTTGCACGTCCATGTCGAAGGCGCCTTCATCCATGACCGGCATGAACTCGGTGCCGAGGGAGGGGAATAGGGCCAGAGCAGAGATAAGCAACACCACTGCGAGCGATAACACAAGCATCCTTTTCCGCATTGCCCAATCGAGAAGGAGAGTGTATGCTCTTCTGGCCCAGCGCATAACCACACTTTCCTTCTCGGCACCCGGCTTGAGCACCAGGGCGCAAAACAGCGGGATTACGAAGACGGAGAGAACCAAGGACGAGAGCAACGCAGTGGCCACGGTCAGCGCCAGGGGGGCAAACATCTTTCCTTCCAATCCTTCAAGCGAGAGAATAGGAATGAACGTTGTTGCGATAATGAGTACTCCAAAAATGCTCGGCTTGAGGACCTCTATCACAGCCTTTAGTACGGTCGATTTCATGTGCTCGGCACTTCCGGATTTGCCCAGCTCCCGCTGTACGTTCTCCACCTGGATTATTGCCGCATCGATAATCATGCCGATGGAGATCGTGAGCCCTCCCAAGGACATGAGGTTTGCATTCAGTCCTACGACCTTCATGATAATAAAGGTAAGAAGGAGCGATAAGGGCAAGGCGAGAATCACTACCGAAGCGCCCCGGAAACTCCGAAGCATAAGGTAGAGGATAACGACCACCAATACCGAGCCTTCGATCAACGCCCTTGTAACCGTTCCAACACTGCTCTTAACGATGTCTGCCCGGTCGTAATACGGGACGATTCTGACCCCTGTGGGAAGAATGTTGTTCTCGTTGATCTCGTTTACCTTTTCCTTCACTCGCTCCACAACGACGCGGCTGTTCTCGCCTCGCAGCATCATGACGATCCCACCCACGACTTCGCGATTGCCGTCCATGAGGGCAGCACCCTGACGGACTGCTTGTCCGATGCCCACTTCGGCAACGTCACGAAGATATACTGGCGTCCCTTTCGCGGATCGCAGTACGATGTTGCGAAGGTCGTCCTCCGACTTCACGAGCCCCACCCCACGAACGATGTATTGCTCCGCGTAGCGGTCAAGAATGTTGCCGCCGACATTCTGATTGTTCTCTTCAATCGCCCGGTAGACTTCATCGAGCGTGAGGTCATAGGCGAGCAGTTTCTCCGGCCTCACAACGACTTGATACTGCTTGAAATATCCCCCGAACGAGTTGATTTCGTTGACGCCAGGGACGCTCTTCAAAAGTGGTGTGATGACCCATTCTTGCAGCGTTCTGAGATCCGTCAGGGAACGCGCTTCTTCCTCGGGGTCCCTGGGCATCGCGCCTTCCAATGTGTACTGATAAATTTCGCCCATGGCCGAGGCGATTGGGCCCATACTGACTTCGACGCCCCGCGGCACATTTGACCTTGCTTCTTCCAACCTCTCGAAGACCAGCTGCCGTGCAAAATACGTGTCGACGTCATCTTTGAACACGATCGTCACAACAGATAGGCCGAACTTGGTGATCGAACGCATCTGAACGACATCCGGGAGACCGCGCATGGACATTTCTATGGGGGACGTGACGAACCGCTCGATCTCCAATGCTGAAAGACCGGGAGCATTGCTCAGTATCTCCACCTGCGTGTTGGACACATCAGGAAAGGCGTCGATCGGGAGTGTCATATACGAGTAGACACCGAATATCACCATGAGGGCAACAGCGGGCAGGACCAACCCCTTGTTCTTCAACATGAGTGTTACGATCCGTTCAAGCATGTCTATTCTCCTCCCTCGAGAGCTTCTTTCATCGACTCGGATTTTAACTGGAAGGAACCCTTTGTGACGACTTTCTCACCTGGCGAGATTCCGTTTGTCACTTCGACCATGGAGTCGAACGTTGCTCCGAGAGTAACCTCGCGGCGTTCAAATGTGGTGTCGTTAGTGGCAACAAACACGTACATGTCCATGTTGTCCTTCTGGATGGATTCTGCAGGAATCACGAGCCCTTTGGCAATTCCACCGGTCGGAACGTGAAGTTCGCCAAACATTTGGGGCTTCAGGCGCCCGGCACGATTGGGGATCGATGCCCGAATAGTGATCGTTCTTGTATGCTCGTCAACAACGGGTGACACATAGATCACCGTACCATCGAATTCCTCATCGGGAAATGCGGTCACCGTCAGTGTAACCTTGGGCTTTCCGGAAAGCCGGGGGACATCTTTTTCGTAGACCTGACCATCTGCCCACAACACAGCGGTGTTGATGATTCTGAACGCCGTGGTGGAGGCATCCACGAGTTGACCGATGACGACATTGCGCTCGACGACAGTGCCCGCAATGGGGGCTTTGATCGGGAGTACGCCCCCACTATGAGCTTCCTTCTCGATTGACGCATGCTCGACGAATTTCAATAAATCATCGTCTGAGAGGCCAACCGAATGGATTCTTTTGTCCTCGGCATTGAATTCAGCCACCGCCTTGTCGTAGTCTGCCTGGGCCTCGAGGAACGCCTTCTGTGATCCAACCTTCTGGTCCACCAGAGTTTTCTGTCGCTGGTAGTTGGCCTCAGAATACTTCAACTGTGCCTTTGCTTTGATGAAATTCGATTTTATTTCCCCTACCTCCAGGCCTTCAATGTGCATAAGTTCCTGGCCTTCTTTCACAGTTTCTCCCACATTGACAAAGACCTCACGAACTCTTCCCTGAACGAGCGAGCCAACTTGTGCTTCAAAATCCTGATTCGGGAGCAGTTTCGCGGGAACAGTCATTTTCCCAACGAGAGGTTTTACTTCTGCAACTGAAAGTGTAAGGCCGATCTCCTTGATTGACTCACCTTTGAGTGTCAGGACATGGATCCGTTGTCTGTTGTCTTCGGACTTTGCGGTTCCTTCGTCCTTCTTCTCACCCGTGCACCCCGACAGTACAAATCCTGTCAAAGCAACGATAATAGTATAGAGTCCTGCATGTGCCTTCATAAGCTGTTACCTCTCGTTGTCAATTCAACTTGTCATTCGCTGATTTGCCGTCCGACTGCTTTCTCCAAAAACGCGATGGCGGCATTGTAATGGTATAATGCGTCGATGTAGGTGCTGCGGGCGGAAATCAACGTTTGCCTTGCCTGAAGAAATTCGAGATATGTGATCTCACCAGCTTGATAGCTTGTTGCCGCGGCCCGATACGCCTCGTAGGCCTGCGGAAGCAATTCGGATTGGTAGAGCTGCGCCTGACGCTCATCATTCTTGTATTCAAGATAGGCAGTCTTTACATCAAGGCTTACGAAATTCTGTTTGGAAGTGAGTTCCGATTCCACCCTGGCGTGTTCGGCCGTCGCCTCCTGAACTTGCCCCCTCTGGTCGAGCAGAAACCATATCGGTAGTGAGATCCCGAAGGCCACGCCGTATAGATTGGAGTTGCCGGCCTGCGCTTGCCGGGAGTACGACAGGTTGAAGCTCGGCAATATGCTGGACCATGCTATCGAGCGATTGACCGAGGCGGCACTGAGCCTGAATTGTGCGGATTGGAGCATGGGGTTTGACTGCTGTGCCCATTCAACCAACGAATCAAGCAACAGTGCGTGTGGCTTGTACACAAGGCTATCAGTAAGCGCGAAATCCTGGCCCAACTGTTTCTCCCCTCCTCCGAGGGCGAAGTTGAGCTCACTCGCGGCTAATCTGAGTTCATTTCTCGCAACTTCAACCAGATTCTGTGCTTGGGTCCGTTGCACTTTTGCCGTGAGTTGTTCCAGGTTGGTTCCCTCCCCTGCATTGTAGCGGATGTCCGCTTTGCTGGCAAAGTCATCGGCAATGCCAAGGTTTTCTTCCGCAAGCCTGATTTTCTCTTGCTTGGCAAGGACACCGTAGTAGGCAAGCTTTACTTGCGTGGTGATAGAAAGCGAGGTCGAAAGAAAATCGGCCTCGGCTGCATCAGTCTCAGAGGAGAGAGAAGACCCCCGAAGCGCAATCGTGGTGGGAAAATCAAAAGATTGACTGACGCCGATGACCCGCTCACCATATGTATTGATGCCGCCGCCCTTGGGGATGTAGTCGTATTCCCACGAGAGCGAAGCAGGTGGTGGGGAAATACCCTGCCAGAATCGTCCTTTTGCGGCGTCAACGCCCCTTCGGGCGCCTACGACCTCCGGATTGTATTGAAGTGCTATCTCAATTGCCTCTTTAAGGGAAAGCCGTTGCGCTGATTGAGAGAATACCAGGGCATGGCAAATCAGGAACAGTATTCCCCCGAGTAGAGCGAATCTCACCACAGGGAACCTCGTTGTACTGATGAACGACTAATGAGTTAGGGTATTCTGATTGAACGGGAGCCTACTTGCAGGGATTTACGACTTGGGGGGATGGTAGATCGAATCTGTCGGAGAAGGGGGGGCGCATGCAGTGAATTCGAAGTGTGTCGTTTGTGCGGTCGGAAGGTGTTCGTTGTCGAATGCAGTCCCGGGGATTGTCGGCATGTGGCAGACACACGTACATGCTGATGAGCAATTGCCGCTCTGACTCTCGTGTGAATTGGTGTGGTTGAAGAAGAGAGAACAGATCAGTGAAGCGCATTCACCGTCGCTCGTTCCTGACCAGCAAGCTGCATCACCGCACCATACGAGCGAAGCCGCAAAGACAATGAAAAGCAGCAACGCTGCAGGCCGGATAAAATATGTTGAGAGGCGATGTAACATAGGTGAAGCAATATACGAACTTCGGTGCCTTGGAGCAACCGGGCAAAAGGTCGATTCGAAAAGGTCGCGCTGAAAAGATATTCATGCAAGAGTGGTACCCGGCGCGGGATAGGACATGGGTTGGCGTCTGGGATTTAGGGAACCATGCAGCCAGTCATGAACGTTGGAACGGGGGTGCATTCAATCTCTCCTCCAGGCACTGCGCATCTGGGCAAGCCGCATGAATCCAGCGTTCTTTCATCCGATCATCAATCACTTCACGATTGCTCTTTTCACGGTTGCTGTTATCCTTGACGCGATGGATCGAATGGCAATCTGGCTTGACTACTGTCCCCGAGAGGTTTATATCTTTCAAATTCACCAATTGAGTTCAACATGCCTTGCGGAGGCACTGTTCCCTGGATTCCGCGTTGCAGCGGAATCCGAATGCGTTCTTGATTGTTTCTGGCGGTAAGGAGGAACAATGGCGAAAAGTACCGTTTATCAAACGCATGGACATCACCAGGCCGGGGAAACGGCCACATCCATACAATCCATGTCTGAGCATCAGATAGCCGCCGGGCAGCACGTAGAGCACAGGGGACAGCTCGGCAGGCATGAGGGCCACTCAGTAGAGGGGTTCAGGAAACGCTTCTGGCTTTCCCTTCTTTTCACCGTGCCCGTCCTTATTCTTTCTCCCATGTTGCAGCATTGGGCAGGACTCAGCGACACGCTCCGCTTCCCTGGGGATATCTACCTTCTGTTCGCATTCTCCTCGCTGATTTTCTTCTACGGCGGCTATCCCTTCCTGAAAGGCTTTATACATGAGGTGCAGGATGGGCGGCCTGGCATGATGACATTGATCGCGGTTGCCATCTCAACGGCCTATTTTTACAGTTCGGCTGTCGTGTTTGGGCTGAAAGGGGAGGTATTCTTCTGGGAGACCGGCACACTTACGCAAGGGAAATTCGGCGTCACGGACGTCCTTCGGTTTGGCACCGGGCTTACCGATCAGGAGCTTCTGCGCTTCGCGGGTGCAGTCGAGGCACACTCGGAACATCCCATTGCACAAGGCATCGTACAATCGGCGGGTGAAGTAAGTGCCGTCGAGGAATTCAGGGCGATTCCAGGAAAGGGAGCAGAAGGCACGGTGAATGGAAGGCAGGTAAAGGTGGTGAGCCCCGGGTTTCTTCGTGAGAACGGAATTGAGACCAGTGAAAACGGCGTAGGCAAACTGAGCGAGCAGGGGAAAACGGTTGTTTATGTCCTGATCGACGGGAAGGTGGGCGGCGCCATTGCTCTTGCCGATATCATCCGGCCTGAGTCAAAGGAAGCCATAGCAACGCTGAAGAGGATGGGTATCAGCTCAATGATGTTGACGGGCGACAATAAAAACGTCGCCAAATGGGTGTCCGATGAGCTGGGTCTTGATGAGTACTTTGCGGAGGTCCTGCCGGATCAGAAAGCGCAGAAGGTCAAAGAGGTTCAGGCAAGAGGCCTGATCGTCGCGATGACAGGCGACGGTATCAACGACGCACCAGCCTTGGCCCAGGCTGATGTTGGCATCGCCATCGGGGCCGGGACAGATGTTGCCGTTGAAACTGCCGACATCGTTCTCGTGAAGAGCAATCCTGAAGATGTTGTTGCTATGATTCTCCTTGCACGGGCCACATATCAGAAGATGGTGCAGAACCTGGCCTGGGCAACGGGTTACAATGCCTTCGCCATGCCGCTGGCAGCAGGGGTGCTTTACAGCTTCGGGATACTTTTGAGTCCCGCCATGGGGGCCGTCCTCATGTCAGTGAGCACAGTGATCGTTGCGATCAATGCGAGGCTGTTGAAGTCGCCGAAGCTGGCGTAGACGATCACCATGTTAGTGAATCAGCCGCAGAACGTTGGCCACCTGTCAAGAGAAATCATGTATGAAAGGTCGAGGAACAAAAAGAAGGGCGTAACAAAGTTCTTTTAATTTTTTTTCCGCGCAGGGAAACTCCCTTTTGATGCAACCAGAAGGACTCAGGCACCTGTGCTCACTCAAGTAGGCCCCAAAGCATGCTTTTTGACCCCTGCCCAATAGGGAACCACCGGTAGTACGAGGCCCCCCCCTTCGGGCATTTGGCCGGCGGAATTCATTTATCCACTTTCGGCCAACCTGCCGCAACACATATCCAGACACCTTGACGCTGAGCAAGCCAATTTTCGTGAAAGATCCACTCTCACACTTCTAGGTGGCACTGGCCGGAAGTCAGTCGTCGGGGCCTCTCTTGAATGTGCAGGTTTATGAGTTTGATTGACTCTCAAATGGATACGCCACAGAATGACTCCTCGCATGTGTCTTCATCTTGTCAGGATGAGAGGCCGAGGCCAAACTATGTCACTCTAAACTTTTACTTTGAATTCAAAATTCAATGGGATCGATCGCATGAGCGAGTCCCGGACAGGCGAGGAGCGCTCACACCGCTCGCGCAAGTAGGCAATCTGCTCGGGCGTCGCATTTGGAATGGCCACACGAACAATGTAGGAAATCGTGTCGTATGCCGACGCTGGGGCGCCTTCCAATCCCAAGTACGACTGCGCGTTGAAATGCCCTGTTGCTTCAACCGAGAGACTCTCGATATTGAGGCCGAGGAGGGATGCATGTATCGCCATCAAATCTACATCGCACGCGGCCAGAGTAGCGAGCAGCATCTGCATGGCGTCGAACTCACCGGGGCCACCGAGGTGCACGACCTTGTCTTTCAACTCAACTCGCGAACGTGAACCCCCGACCCAATGTGCAACAAGTGTATTATTATTATCTGCTTTGCTTGGGTCCGTCGTGACTAGAGCTTTGAACTCAAGCTTTTTGGTCACATTGACGCCGTTGATCTCGGTAATTTGCCCCATATCTGTTCCTTTCGATAAGTTATAACTCGTGCTGTGAATGTCGGTTCTTCTACCTTCCCTTGCGAGCTGTTAGGTTAGACGCCGTCTAAAACTGCAAAACAGAAAGTTCTGTTTCGTATTGAACGGGGTTGTGTGATCCTCGGTGATGCACCGAATCTTAACAAATCCCTTCTCCAGCACAGCAGAAAGTGATTGCTCGTCATACTGATGCACGGGAAGCCCACTGCACGTTTTGGGACCCAAAGTACTGAACGTCCCAAGAATGAGATATCCTCCAGGCTTGACTGATCGCAGCGCGATCGAAATATACTTGCCAATTTGACCTTCACCTTTCAGGAAATGAAAGGTTGCACGATCATGCCACATATCGAAGACCGTGTCCGATGTGTATTCGATCACATCGCTGGCCACCCACCGAACCCGTTGTGCACTGTTCCCGAGCCGGGCTTTTGCCCTGGCGATTGCCTGCTCACTTATGTCGAGCACAGTGATGTTCTCGAAACCCTCATCCAGCAAACAGTCGACGAATTTGCTATCGCCGCCGCCGATGTCTATGATCTGCGCTGCTCGTGGAAGGTTGAGGGAATGGATGAACTCGAGAGAAGTTTTCGGATTGTCCTGCCACCAACTGACTTCGTGCGGTCGTTTTTCGCGATAGATCTTCTCCCAGTGTTCCTTGGTGGCTGTGCTCATGCTCTCGCAACCTTTATTTGCCCATATAACCGACAACTTGCGAAAAAAGGTCCCTGAAGCGTTTCCTGACACTGACGACAGTTCTTCAAGCGCGAAACGGGAATGTAGTTGCACACCAACCCACATACAAAGTGCCGGATCACAGGCCACCGGCCACGCCTTGGAGCGCGGAAAGACTGCACGAAACCCGCAGGAATAAGGGATTTTCTTTCAATTGTTCATTCATAGGTGTACCCTGTTCCGAGCACTAGTATTAGAGAGTAAATCGTGGATCTTCCGCAGAATTCAACAGCGAAGTCTAATGCGACCGATACATTTACACTTGTCCGAATACTATGGGAAGTGTTCGGAAGCTAGTAGAGGAGGGGGCCGGGCTGTTGTACCTTCGTTGTACCTTATGGGAGCACAAGGGTACGACTCGTGCGACTGTTGCACTGTCAATACGCAACAGAATTCGCGATTTTGATACTACATGGATGTTCGGGACCAGGAGGTCCCGGGTTCTCCCTTCTCGTATAATCCCTGGAGGGATCCTCCCTCTGAGGTAATCCTCAGAAGGAGTCCTGCGGACCTTCGGGAAAATCCCGGCGCCACGACGAAAGAGGAGGCACCAACGCAAGTTGGTGTTTCTTCTTTTCTGGACTACCAGGGAAGAGAAGTCGGGGGTTCTCCCCTCTCAGAGAATTCCTGGAGGGATGCTCCCTCAAAGGTAATTCGGAGGAGGAGTCCTACAGACTTACGGACCATCGGCAGAATCCCCCCCGCCCCGAGTTGAAGATTATTCGACGTGTGACGATGCGTTTCGATCTTATTGCTCTTCCTGGTTTTCCCCGGTAACCTGGCAGCAAGACGATCAAGAAAATGGGAACCAGAAACCTCATGCGACCCCAGACATGGCACTGTTTTCTTCAACGTGACGGTTGATTCCATCTCCGGCGTAACTCTGCCATCTGGTTCTCGATTTCGATGCGGCCAGCACCAGACGTTTTCAAGGTGATGACCCAGTAAGCACAGGAGATTGGGATTTGAATGTTCGTCTTATCGTTATAAAAACCGTCTACCTGTTGAGCCACCTCGCCGAAGATAATTCCCGCCGTCCCCAGAACATTTTTCCTAAGCAAGCCCTCTATTTCTTTTCCAGCCTTTCTGTATATGGTATTATCATCGACCAAAAGTCCGTAGAGAACCGCCGTACCCGCCTCTACGCCCATGAGAAAGTTGGTCTTGTTCGCCTTGTCAAGGGTAAGCCAATACCGGCCGTTTAGCCAGCCCCGCGTCATCATGTTCTCAGTTGGGTCCTTGTACTGTCCGGGACATAGGCCGGGCAATAACCCAACCGACAATATGGCGATCAAAAGAATTTGTTTCATGGCTTTCCTCTTTGCGTATGATGGTTCAGGCATACACTGGATCGTCAGGATGGGTTCTTCGATGTCAGGGGCACTCGGGTTGCTTTTTTAACGTTACAACCCGTACCGCCCGAGCTGAACAACGATTACGTCAAGGTCTTTGGCCATATCATGCCTCTGGGAGGAATGACGGAAACGAAACGACGCTGAAAATGTACTACCCCAGATTGTTAGAAGCAAACATACGGAGGCGGCTGCGCTGTACCTTGTGGGAATAAAACCCGCCTCCCTTCCCACCGGTAGGGCCTGCGTTTTGCTGCAGATCACACTCCGTCACTCTTCCGATGTCCTGTCATCTCGATATGGCTCCCAGACTATTCATTCATCTGCCTTTGGACAATTGAAGAGGATTGCAGCCTTCTGGTGTTGGTGGTCTGTTGCCAGTCTTCAAAAATCAGGTGTTGCCGGGGGAGAGGGAAGATGCGAGGCCGTGCAACATCGCTATGACATCCTCACACGGTGGCCTCATTGACATTGTTCGGGTTTTGCACTAGTTTACCCACGCAGGCTGTTCACCTACCTTGCTTATCATCGTGCCCTGGCTATGAAGCTCCCCTCAGTTGTTTTGCCTCTTCTCCTGTGTGCCGAAAGTGCCCTGACACAGCCCGCGATGGATACTGCATTCACACGGGTCGTCGGTCCTGGCTGTGTTCTGACAAAGTTGGTCGCGCCTTCGGTTCCCATGACAGCACATGTGTTACAGGTCGATCTCACGCATCCCTTTCTCTCATTGGAGACGGTCAAAGCACAGAATCGCCTTGTTGGCACAGAGAGGACGAGCTCGATGGCGACCCGAACCAGTTCCGACAGCCATCGAGTGGTCGCCGCCGTCAACGGTGATTACTATTCGACAACTACTCCCGCAGGGCTTCCGCTCAGCATCCAAGTGCACAATGGAGAGATTTTGCGCACCCCATCAGCGCACGCTGTCCTCGGATTCGACACGGCAAACAGTGCCATGATTGGGATCGTGGGCTTCGCGGGCTCCGTTGAACACGCTACGACGATACGATCCATCGACGGAATAAACGAGTCCCGCGGGGCCAATAAACTTGTGCTGTTCAATAGCTACTATGGAGTCTCCACCGGAACCGATGCAACCGGTGCCGAGATCATGCTCCGTCCCACAGGGAATTGGACAGTGAATGGTGAAGTACTTGCTGTCGTGGAAAATGTACTCGATGGGATTGGGAGCAGCTCGCTTGTTCCAGGCAAAGCAGTTCTGTCTGGGACCGGCACGGCGCGCGACTTCCTGGTTGCCCAGCTCAGCAGCGGCGATACCGTTCTTATCACTCTGACTGTCTCCCCGGCTTTGCCAAACATTAAGGAGATGCTTGGCGGCTGGCCAAAAATCGTCCAGAACGGTCTCGACTACGTTGACCAGGGATACGCCGACGAAGGCGGCCCCCCCGGTTCCGGCTCCGACACACAACCCAATCCCAGGACGGCAGCGGGGTTCAGTGCTGACGGCGCCACACTCTTCCTGGTCGCAGTGGACGGGAGACAACCCTCATTGAGTGTGGGAATGACAGTGCACGAACTCGCCAACTTCCTGATCGGCCTCGGCGTCCACACAGCCATCAACCTTGATGGGGGTGGCTCAACGACTCTTGTCATTAATGATACAGTCATGAACTCCCCTTCGGACGGAACCGAACGAGCGGTTGGCAACAGCCTCACCGTCGTGTCAAAGGAAATTTCGGAGGCGTGGGTTTGTCCGACAGGGGATTGCGGCCACCCGGGATTCGATTTTGACAGTATCGGCAAGGCAGTGCTATTCCTCGAGCCAGGAGGGACACTTCATCTGGCTGCGGCAGAATTTGCGGAAACGGTGGTGCTGGCCAAGGACCTCGTGTTGACAAGCTCCGGCGCGCCGACGCTTCTGAACCTCGCAGTGGTTGGAGCTGCTGTGACGCTCGGAGCGGACGTTCACATCACTGGGACTCTCACACTCATCGGCAGCACGATCATAACGGGGGCACACAAGATTTTCGTCGTCAACAACGCACCCGGAGCAGTGGTTCTGTCAGGGGGAGCGATCAGCGGCGAAATCCAACGCGCACTTGCGGATGGCTCTACCGAAATCTACCAGTTCACGGACCCGCACACTACAATACGACCAGACGGATTCCACACGGCATCAGCTTTCTCTGTCAGATCCTTCCCGGGCATCACCCCGCCTTTTCCTCCCTCTCTCGGGGCAACACGCCGGTACTATACCATGAGCCCCTCAGGAGGTTCGGTCACAGCAGCTCTTTCCCTCGCGTACAAGCATGAAGAGCTCAACAGTATCCCTGAAAATGATCTGAGATTGTTTACCTCTCCCGACGGCGCAACCTGGGTGGAACGGGGCGGTACGGTCGACAGTGCAAATGACTGTGTTCAACTTGGCAACGTATCTGAATGGTCTGCTTGGACTATCGCACGATCGCAGCTCCTTGCTTACATGATCACGGTGACCACGGGCGCCAACGGCACCATTGCTCCTCCCGGTCCGAACGTGTCGGTGAGCCCTGGTGGCAGCCAGCAGTTCACGATGACTCCGATGGCTGGCTATCATGTGGCAACGATGACGATTGACGGGGTGAGGGTGAACCCAGCTTCGACATACACATTCTCCGGTGTGGCAACCAATCATACGATCGGCGCCACGTTCGCTGTAGACAGTTATGCCATCACCGGCCCGACAGAGTACGACCTGGATGTGGACGGGAACAGCGTGACCGACATGAAAGTCAACCTTGCGGCAAAGCCTGCGGGCGATGCGACTATTTCGGCGATTGCCTATGTCACTCCGCCTTCCGGTGCTCCGGCGTTGCCGCCCAACGGGCTCCCGTTCTTTCTTGATGTCAACTCGTCGCTTCCCGATCATGCCTTCATTTCAACAGCTCGCCTGGACCTGGACGGCATTGCGGGCTTCGGACCGTCAAGCGTTCTGGCATACTACAATGAAGTAACGGCAAGCTGGGTGCTTATCGATGGGACGTATCTCGTTTCCGATCCTCTCTTCGGCGGCCATCCCTCGTTTATGTTCCAGACAGACCGCTTTGGAGCATTTGCATTTTTCACTCCGCCCGAAGCACCCTCCCGCTTGTATGGCAGCACGAGTCCGAACGTGGCAGCGGCAGGAGCGATCTATCCCAACAACAGCTGGAGACCCGCCGGTCCACCGTACGGCGGGAGTGACGACTGGAGTTGGAGCGGCTCCCAGGTGCTGAGTGTCTATCTCGTGCCGCAATTAGGCTCGCATTTCGGTTCCGCCGATATCACTCTCGAGTGGGATGCGGCAACGATGTCTCTCCTGGGCATCAACTTCGGGGCAGTCGGCCCTGCCAACGGACTCTATGGTTCAGGGCATTCTTATTCGTCTACAACCATCGTAACTGCTCCGTACGGCCCTGGCAGGATCAGGATCGAATGCACTCGCGACGACAACGGCAACTTCTCAACGGTGACGGGAGATTTCATCGCGCAGGTAGATTTTACGCTTCTCAAGCCGGGACATAGTCCCGTGGCCATCATCGGGGAGACCTTTGCAGTCCTCGCCAATGGCTCCCCACCCATGGCAGCCTACATGATACCTATGCAGGCCGAAGTGAAAACGTATCTTGGCGACATCGCGAGCGCCGGGGACCTCGACTCGGGAGACGGGAAAGTTGATTTTGAAGATCTCGTTGCCTGGTCGTTCTCCTACTGGGCCGGTGTCCCAGAGTACGACGGCTCGGCCCAATACAAAGCCAAGTACGATTTCGGCCCCACGGTTGACAATTACATCTTCTCTCTGCCCCGGCATGACGGAAAGATCGACTTCGAGGACCTGCTCATCTTCTCCATCAGCTACGGGCAGACCGCCGAGCGCTATCTGCCTAAGGTCATTGCCGCAGCATCGGAACCATTGGAGATCTCTCTCGGGAAGCCCGCAACGAGGGACACCGAGGTGCACATTCCTGTGGTCCTGGGTGGAGGTGCGACTGACGTGCGCGGCCTTACGCTTGAGATCAACGGTCAATTCGGATCATTCCTCGGTGCTGAGAAGGGAGACCTGTTGCAGAACTATGAAACACCGACCCCGCTTTTGTATAGAGTCCACGGACGGTCGATCTATCTGGACCTGGCGGTCATGGGGCTTGACGCGCCTGCAATTGACAGGCCGGGAGAGGTGGCGGTTCTCCGGTTTGCCGGGAACGCATTCGTGAAGCTGGCCGCTTTTGAGGGGCGCAGCAGCTTCAATAGTCCGCTCGAGATGAAGAAGGTGAGGGGCGCAGGCGAAAGCGAACCGACGAATTTCGATCTCCTGCAGAATTATCCGAACCCATTCAACCCAACAACGACGATCCAATATGCGCTGCCGCATTGTTCACGGGTAGCACTGACTGTCTACAACACTCTTGGCCAAAAAGTCGCTGAACTCGTCAACGGTGACCTCGATGTGGGGTACCACGAAGTGCAGTTCAATGCGAGCGACCTGGCCAGTGGGGTTTACTTCTATCGCCTTCAGGCGGATGATTTTGTCCGGACGCGCAAATTGCTTCTGGTTCGATAAGCTTTAGGTGGGTGGGGTATCATAGCACCCGGGCAGCAATGTCAGAGCCTCTTTGTTTCGCTTCGACCACTGAATGTACTCTGAATTCCGCCGATGGCAAGCGCCTTGAGCCTCGTCGCCATACTATCGAATATCTATTACAACTTCGGGACTCGGAAACTGCATAAAGACCGGATCCAAACCGCCACGGGACCCAAATGGCGGCTCGTTCCCCCAGAATGATTCCGCAGGATATCCGCGCGGAAATCGACCGTTTTGTGAATTTCCATGGGTAAGAGAGCTTGATTTTGCTGCGTTTCCTCAAGGGTAAGCCCTACTTTGGTTTGCCTCGCCCCAACAGAGCCCCCCGAAATCCTGCACTTTGCACTTGCATTTCTTCTTTCCTCCTGTTACCATTGTCAGTCACTACAAGAGTCGCCCACCAGGGGCATCTCCGGTCAGATTACCCTAGTCTCGTTTTTTATATATCCTCAGTCTTTTTGGTCCAGGATCCGCTTGCCGGCTCCGTGCTCAGGCGGGTCATCATTTTACTCGCTGTTTTTTGCTCGTGATCACGCCGGTTACTTCATTGACGGGTGGGGCATCCACGGTGTCGAAGGGGATTCCATGAAGAACAGTCCGCGGACCTGGGCCGAAGATGCCCGTGTCTTCTATTACCGCGGTGACCGTTTCCGGGACAGGGCACCCGAAATTGGCCCCCGCGAGAGCCCGTGGAGCTCAAGAGACGAATAATTCATGCCGGGCCGGAGAGGTATGCCTCACGAGGGGGGGGGAATACGTGTGACACTTCCAACATTGTCTGCAGATGTCCTTTCGTGTCAACATTCTAGCCGCAGCGCTTCTCCTTGGAATAGTACCGGGTGTTCAAGGAGCCATTTACCATGTCTCTTCCAGTGGCAGCGACAACAATAATGGCACCAGTCTGAACTCGGCCTGGCGGACTCTGGCCAGAGCCAACAACGCCGTTGTCGCTGGGGATCTGGTCCTTGTTCATGAAGGACAATATAGCGATGGGATCCAGCCCCGCAACGGCGGTCAGGCAGGCAATCCCATTACATACCAGGCAGCCCCAACAGAGCATGTTGTGCTGAAGACCGCTGATGGCGTCCGACTGGGCCCCAATCACAGCTATGTCACTGTAGACGGTTTCGAGGTTCAGGCACAAACCCACGTGGCCATTCTTTCCGGCTCATCTCACATCACCATCCGCAACTGCAGGCTCTATGGAGGACGGGGAGATTATTCCGCCCTTCTGCTGGATGGCGCAAGCTATTGCGTAATTCAGCGTAACCAGCTCGACCGCGGGGACACGGGTGCTGATGATCTCGGCGGTGATGGCATCAAGTTGGCGGGGGCCTCCCATCATAACCTCATCGAAGGCAATACCAGCATCCACTGCGGGCATGTTGCCTTTGCGTCTTCCCTTGGCAATCAAACCGTCTACCAGAGCTACAACGTGTGGCGCAACAACACGGCATATAATAACCACACGAACTTTTCGCTCCAGGACGGGGTGCAGCGCAGCGTGTTTGAGAACAACACCGGGTACTATCCGGGGTTGGTCTGGACAGGCGGGAATGGATGGTGCCTGCAGTTTACCGGCACCAACTGCATTATCCGCTTTAATACCCTGTATGACGACACTGGCACCGTCTACACTGACCGGCGCTGGCCGGGCATCGTCGGGGCAAGCTCCGGTTCTGTTAATGGCGCTATGCCTTCGGTATTGTACAACAAGATATACAACAACACAGTGTACGGCGAAAACGATCAGAGGGAGTGGAGCAAAGAAGGCTGGCGCATCGACAACTATGCGCAGGATTTGACACAGAATCACAATGTCTTCACCAACAACATCATCGCGCGTGCTCCCTGGGTCCAGATCGATGACATCGATGCGGTACAGCCTCTGGAATCGATGGCGAACCGCTATGCGGGGAACCTCCTCTGCGGCCCCCCGGGGCAACCTGCCTTGGTTCGGTATGAATACAACGGTGGCAATACGATCTGGAACCTGGAGCAGGCCAAGCGATTGAAGCCGCTCCAATGGGCCTCATCCAATAAGGAAGGTGACCCCGTGTTTGTCAACACCGTGGGGCAGGGCCCCGCCAAGGACTTCAGACTCCGCGAAGGAAGTCCGGCAATCGATGCCGGAGTGCACCTGACTACCGCAACCGGCAGCGGCAACACAAGCACAACGCTTACGGTCGCTGATGCCGGTTCCTTCATCGACGGATGGGGGATTCCGGGCGTGGAAGGAGACTCCATCAAGATCGAAGGAGAAGCGCCGGTCGGGATCACTCGCGTGGATTACGAAGCCAACGTCCTCACCCTCAACAGCCCGCGATCCTGGTCGCAGAGTGCACGGGTGTTTTATTTCCGCAGTGATCGTTTCCAGGGCAATGCTCCAGATATCGGCGCCCATGAGTTGGTTGGGGTGGCACCCCCACCACCTCCTCCTCCAAGCCGTCCGTCGCCACCATCGTTGTTCTCGCCGGAAGATGGCGCAACTGAAGTGAGTCCCAACGTCACACTGCGATGGAATCCCGTTGGATCGGCCAATGCATATCGGCTTCAAGTTTCCAGGGATGCAAACTTCGCAGTTAGAGACATAGACGTTTCGACTCCAGATCCCTTCCGTACCATGTCTTCTCTTACGCCAGCGACTACATACTACTGGCGGGTCAACGCCACGAATTCAGCGGGAACAAGTGACTGGTCGAGGCCTTGGACTCTGACCACACTGGACCCAGCTAATCCCTCGGCGAATATTCTGTCAAATCCGAGATTTGACAACGGCCTGGAATCGTGGTCGTCCTACTCCAGCGGTCAGGCGGAATTTTCGGTCGCTTCTCCGGGAATCAATAGCGAGTATGCGGGCAAGCTCCAAGTCATTAACCCGGGAGATAACACGCAGATCTTTCAGTACGACCTCCCCCTCAAGCCGGACACGAGATACATCTTCAGCTTTGCTGCATACTCGAGATCAGGCCATGATATGGACGTGTCGGTGGCAAAGCATGTCCCCCCTTTCACAAATTACGGGTTGAACGCAGTGCGCTTTGACCTGGATACAACATGGAAGGTCTTCACCACGGAGTTCACAACGGGCAATTTCACTTCGCCGGTGAGCGATGCGCGTCTTCGGTTCTCCTTCATTCCGTATGCCACTGATGGGGATCAGTACTATCTTGACAACATCGTGCTGAGACCAGCCCCGGTTCCCTTATTGGCTCCGGTTCCCATTGCTCCCCCACCGGGGGCAACAAACCAACCCACGGATGTAACACTACGGTGGTTGAAGAGGCCGGGAGCCTCTGCGTACGCTGTGGAAGTAGCGTTGGACAGCATTTTTGCAGCGAAACTCAAAACGGATACAGCCGTTGTGGACACACAGTACCGTGTTTCTGCACTGAAGGACCTCACACCCTACTACTGGCGCGTGAAATCCAAGAACAACGCCGGCATGAGCTCGTTCAGCCCGGTTTGCTCCTTCACGACGGCCCCGGGAGTCCTCCCGATTCCACTGTTGATGCACAAACCTGACACACTCCAGCCCATCGCATTTACTGTTACCTGGGGACTGGTTGCAGGAGCCACTCGTTACCATTTGCAGCTGGCCACGGACGAACGGTTTATGGCAGTAGTTGTGAATGACTCGGTCATTGCAGATACGTCTTTGAGCATCGGGCCCCTGCGATATTCCACCAGATACTTCCTGCGGATTCGGGCGGTTAGTCTCACCGGCAGCAGCCCATTCAGCGCACCGGTACAATTTACCACTGTGGCAGAGGCGCTGCCTACTCCCACGTTCACCAGACTGCCCATCCAGAATGGTTTGATGGCTCTTAAGTTCACTGTCTCCTGGTCCCGGGTTTCCGGGGCAACGAGATATCATTTGCAGGTTGCGTCGGATTCGCTGTACACTTCACTGCAAGTGAACGATTCCACCATCACGGATACGCTGGCGCTGGTCGGACCTCTGCAGTACGCCACGACGTATTTTATGCGTCTCCGGGCAATCGGTCTCACTGGAAGCAGTCCCTTCGGCGCGCCGGCACGATTTGTTACCGTGCCGGAGGTCATCACCACCCCTGCATTTGTTCCACTGCCGATCCAGAACGGCCTGATGCCCCTTGAGTTTACAGTGAGCTGGTTCCGGGTTCCCGGGGCAACGAGATATCATCTGCAGATCGCGTCGGACTCCTTGTATACCTCACTCGGCGTGAACGATTCCACGATTACGGATACCGTGGCGGCTGTGGGGCCTCTGCGATATTCCACCAGATACTTCCTGCGGATTCGGGCGGTTAGTCTCACCGGCAGCAGCCCATTCAGCGCACCGGTACAATTTACCACTGTGGCAGAGGCGCTGCCTACTCCCACGTTTACCAGACTGCCCATCCAGAATGGTTTGATGGCTCTTAAGTTCACTGTCTCCTGGTCCCGGGTTTCCGGGGCAACGAGATATCATTTGCAGGTTGCGTCGGATTCGCTGTACACTTCACTGCAAGTGAACGATTCCACCATCACGGATACGCTGGCGCTGGTCGGACCTCTGCAGTACGCCACGACGTATTTTATGCGTCTCCGGGCAATCGGTCTCACCGGAAGCAGTCCCTTCGGCGCGCCGGCACGATTTGTTACCGTGCCGGAGGTCATCACCACCCCTGCATTTGTTCCACTGCCGATCCAGAACGGCCTGATGCCCCTTGAGTTTACAGTGAGCTGGTTCCGGGTTCCCGGGGCAACGAGATATCATCTGCAGATCGCGTCGGACTCCTTGTATACCTCGCTCGGCGTGAACGATTCCACGATTACGGATACCGTGGCGGCTGTGGGGCCCCTGCGTCATGCTGCGACATATTTCATGCGCCTCCGCGGGATCGGCCCGGCTGGCCACGGCCCATTCAGTGTTTCAGTCAAGTTCACCGTAAGCGCCTCCGAGCTTGCTGTGCCGGCCCTGTTGCCACTGCCCGGCGAGGCGGACCAGCAACCGGTCGACATTACGTTCGTCTGGCATCCTACCCCGGGCGCCGCGCACTACCATCTGCAGCTGTCGACAGACTCGCTCTTCAAGGTGCTTGTCCTGGATGATTCCACACTCACGGACACTGTCAGGCACGTGGACTCTCTTCAGGATGCAACTCCGTATTATCTTCGTCTTCGTGCAATGAATTCACTCGGCCGTAGCGGGTTCTCAGAGCCCTTGAGGTTCACGACACGAGCAGGGGAACTGGCCGTGCCGAATCTCCTGGAACCACCGGGGCAAAGCACCGGGCGTCCTCTGGTCACTCTGGTCCGGTGGCTGCCGGTGGCAGGTGCGACACGCTATCATCTCCAGTTGGCAACGGATCAACAGTTTGCGCTACTCCTATGCAATGATTCCACGCTGACCGACACGGTTGCCCGGGTCGGTCCTCTTGCACATGAGACGACTTACTTCGTACGTGTGCGCGCAACCAGCGATCGCGCCAGGAGCTCGTTCAGCTCGCCGCATGAGTTCTCGACGATCCCTGCACCACCACCTGCTCCAGGGGTAATCCACCTTCTATCTCAATTTCAAGGGACGTCAGTAACGCTGTCGTGGCCATCAATACCCGGGGCATTCGCCTATCGCGTCCAGGTATCCGAAGATTCGTTGTTCACAACCAGCAGTGTTGACGACTCGACGGTGACGGATACGGTCGCAACCATCTCCTCCTTGAGTCCGTCTACCCGGTATTTTGCGCGAGTGTGCGCGACAGGGACAGGTGGGACGAGCTCGTTTAGTTCCATATTGGCCTTCACCACAGCGGGATCCCCCCCGCTTTCGGATACTCCGCGGGATTATTCCCTCGAACAGAATTATCCCAATCCGTTCAATCCTTCCACGATCATCCGCTATGAGGTCCCGGCAAATGTCCATGTGCGGATCACTCTCTTCAATACCCTCGGGCAATTGGTGAAGACCCTCATTGATGGGGATCATGCGGCAGGGAGATATGAAGTAGAGCTGACCAGCGGACGGCTCGCGAGCGGCGTCTATCTCTATCTGTTTGAAGCAGGTAATTTCGTGCAGACCAGAAAGCTCCTCCTCCTGAAATAAGGACATATTGTCCTCCCACTTTGGGTCATTAGTGGAATGGGGTTTTGCGCTTGGAGTTGGAGATGAGTACATTCGCTTCAACTCCAAGTGCAGGACTTCACCACCACGAAGGAAGGAGGACCGATGCAAGCACGTTACAAGTCCGAACACCGCCGGGCAGCGTACGGGCGGCTGCGGAAGAAGACGCAAGAGCACGAGTTCGTGGAGCGGTTGGAGCGGGAGTTTGAGTTTAGTCCGCGCGTGAGCCGCGGGGTGCTGGAGGTGGTGACGGAGATGTTCTTTGACAGTCGGGACCTGGGAGCAGGGCAAATCGAGTACACCTGCGTGAGCGCCGAGGAAGGTCCCGGCAAGCCGATGGAGGAGTTGAAGAAGGTCCGGGTGAAGTTGACGCGAGACCTGGTAAGTGACGAGGAGGTGGAGGTGCGGCTGGGAGCGCGCGCGCGGCGGAAGGTGCAGATCCTGCGGATCACCGAAGAAGCGTACGATCAAGGAGGGCTCCTGACGCAAGAAGACCTGGGGAGGATCCTCTCGGTGAGTGCGCGCACCATTCGGCGCGATGTGGAAGAGTTGATGAGTCAGAAACTGAAGCTGTACCTGCGGGGGCTACAGAAGGATATCGGCAAGGGCCTCAGTCACAAGGTGTGGATCGTGTCGCTCTACCTGCAGTGGAAGACCTACTCGGAAATCGAGCGGATCACGGGGCACACGGTGGGGTCGATCAAGAGCTACCTCAATGATTTCTGTCGGGTGATGATGGCCCGGGAGCGGGGCGTGTACGCTGCGCGTGAGATCGGCTACCACTTGGGCCGGACAGAACGTCTGGTCGCTGAGTACCTGGCCTTGCTGAAGGAAGCATGGAGGAGGCCCGAGGAGCAGGAGCGCTTGAAGAGCCTCAAGTACCAGATGCAGCACCTGGAGCGCAAAAGCCCAGGAAAAAGGGGCTTTCTACTATGGTCTGGAGGGCCCTCGCATGAAAGCACTCACCAAGCACTACCGCGACCGCTTTGACTCCATCGCCAAGCGGGACTTCAAGACCGCCCTCATCCGGCTTCTGGAACAAGAGTACAAGATCATCGGCAGCCGGCGGATCCTCCTGATGCTGGCCGATGATCTGGAGCAGCTGCATCAGGAGTACTTCCCGGCGAAGAACCGTCTCGAGTTCGGCGATCTCGTCTGGCAGACGACCAAGGATGACGGGCAGCGCCCCAGCTACGGGAAGCGGACCGAGGACTACGCCGTGCAGACGGTGATCCTGCCCCTGGTGCGGAAGGAGGACGTTGAACAGCGGGTGTTCTATCGGCGTGGGGTGAAGAACGAGAAGTACCGCCGCATCGAGGAACGGGAGATGGCACAGATCATCCGCTTAGTCAAGAGCGCGAAGGAACGAGGTGGGCTCTTAAGCGGGGCGGAAGTGGCCATGATGATGAACATGAGCCTGACCAAAGTTGGTCGCTACCTCCGGCGTTACTACGAGCGAGCGCACGCACGAGGTCCTGCCAATGAAAGGCTACGTGCTGGACCAGGGTAGCAACCCGACCCACAAAGGGATCATCCTCGAGCTCTACGAGCAGGGCATGTCTCCGGGCGATATCGTCTTGAAGACGAGCCACTCTCAGCAAGCGGTCGACCACTACATCCGTGGCTATGATCAGGTGCTCGGTCTCGTCAAGAAGGGCCAAGACGCGATTGCCATCAGTCAGATCACCGGCCGGACGATCAATGTCGTGCGGCAGTACCTCCGCTTGGTGAAAGACTTTCACCCCGAGCTCGAGGTGACCGTTCCGCCGCTCGAGCCAGATCTACGAAGGCGAGAACGAGAACGCTTGAAGGCACAGAAACGTCGAAAAAAGTAACCGGACAAATGTCCTTATAGTCGTTAAGCCACATAACACGATCCGCCAGATGGTCAGCGGGGCATCTCCTCGCAGACATTTCATGGAGGGAGACTCCCTCTAGGATTTTCCTAAAAAGGAGTCATCCATCCTCCGATGGTATGTTGCGGCAATTTGTTCGGCAACAGCCTGCGTGGAAATCCCTTCGTGCATCCTGATCCACTCCACACGCTTATCCCGCCTGAACCAGGTCATCTGGCGTTTCGCGTATCGGCGGGTGTTCTGCTTGAAGAGCCGCACCATCTCTTCGTAGCTAATCTCCCCCTTGCGGTACGCAAAACCCTCGGCATACCCCACGGTGCGAAGAGCGTTCAGCGAAGGGCCGAATCCCATCTCCTCCAATTGTGCGATCTCATCCATGAGCCCGTTGCGCAGCATTTCCTCACAACGGTTGTCGATCCGGCGGTTCAATTCCCCTCTCTCCCACTCCAGGCCGAACCATAGCGGAGTGAAATTGATTGCGATCCGATGCTCTTTCTGCAGGGCCGAAAGGGGCTTGCCCGTGATATGGTACACTTCCAGTGCCCGGACAACTCTGCGCAGTTTCGTGGGATCGATCCTAAGGGCGCTCTCCGCGTCAACCCTTTGCAGTTCGGAGCGCAGCTCGCCGGATTTTCCCCGGCGGATTTTGTCTTCCAGCGTTCTTCGGTACCCCCAATCTGCTCCCGGACCTTCAAAGAAGCCATCGATCAACGATTGAATATATAGTCCGGCTCCTCCAACCACTAAAGGCACATGGCCACGTGCGAGGATCGTATCGATCACCTCACGCCCGCGTGCGCCAAAGTCCCCGGCGTTGAACTCCCTATCCGGAGGCAACTCGTCAATGAAATAGTGCGGAATCCCCCTCCGTTCAACGACCGACGGTTTGGCAGTGCCAATGTCAAGGTACTTAAACACTTGCCGGGAGTCGGCTGAAATGATTTCTGCGTTCAGGATTGGAGCGAGTTGGAGAGAGACGGGGGTTTTTCCGGAGGCGGTGGGTCCTACGAGAACAATAACGTGACCGGGAGATGAGGGCGTTGGTTCAACAGTTGACATAGAGAACAATCACACATGGATGAGGGATGAGCCACACCACAAGAAGCACAAAAGAGAGATAAAAGGTTAAGACTCTCTTCCTTCTTTGCTCTCCGTGTTCCTCTTTTCCATAGCTTAATCCTTCTCTACACACCGTCACTACCATCCCATCTTGCCGATGAGAGGGACGAACTTGAAGCCATTGATCTGCTTTCGGTCATACTCTTCTCCTCGGCGCGTGAGAATGGCAAGGTCCTGAATGTCCATGTCTCCCACCGGGATCACCAGGCGGCCTCCATCTGCCAGTTGGTTCAGCAAGGGCTGCGGTACATGCGGTGCTCCAGCGGTGACCAGAATGCCGTTGAACGGTGCGAATTCGTTCCAGCCGACCGTACCATCGCCCCCTTTGGAGACGATGCGGTAAGCGAGCCGGTCAAAGAGCTTCCGGGCCCCGGCGAGAAGATCCAGATTGCGTTCGATGGTGAAAACCCGAGCCCCCATCTCCGCCAGGATAACCGCCTGATATCCTGACCCGGTCCCGACCTCAAGCACCCTTTCCCCCTCCCTGATGCCCAGGGCCTGGGTCATGAAGGCGACCGTAAAGGGTTGAGAGATTGTCTGTCCCTTACCGATGGGCAGGGCTGAATCCTCGTACGACCGGTTTGTGAAAGGCTCGGGAACGAAGAGATGCCGCTCCACTTTGCTCATCGCGCGCAGGAGGCGGGCATCACTGATGCCCCGGTCCTTCAACAATGCGATCATATCCTGGCGTTCGCCATCATACCGTCCCACAAGGTACCTCCCAATGACTTCAGGCTTCGGACTTCAGTGTCTTCCAGATAGACCCGACAGACCTGTCGGATTCGGTATTGAGCCGTGCCTTGAGCTCTCGCCGGAGGACGGCGGGCGTAAGTCCCCGGTACAGCGTACCATTCTCGGCAATGGAAACGGTGCCGGTCTCTTCGGAGACGATAACAACAATGACGTCCGCTTGTTCGGAAATACCCAGCCCAGCCCGGTGCCTGGTGCCGAGCAGTTGGCCATCCCATTGCGTGAGGTTCGAAAGCGGGAGCGTGCAGCGGGCGGCTTCCACGAGACGGTCTTTGATCACCACAGCGCCATCATGCAAAGGCGATCGGGGATTGAATATCGAAAGTAAAAGCGGTCTGCTCACGATTGCTTCCATCCTGGTCCCCGTTTCGGCATGCATCCGGATGCCGGTGGCCCTGACAAACACGATGAGAGCCCCGAATTTCTTCTTGGAAAGCTCCGTGACCGCACCAACGACCTCATCAATGGACTCTTCCACATTCATCTTCAGGAAGAGCCGGACAATAGGATTTCGGCTCACAAGTACGAGTAGGCGCCTGAGTTCGGGTTGAAACAGTATGATAAAGGCGATAACCCAGATATCTGTCAGCGTGTGGAGGATCCAGCTCATGGCCTTGAAATTCAAGGTCTGGGCCACAAACGAGAAGGCAAGTATGAGGAGGAGACCGACAAAGATCTGAATGGCAATAGTCCCCCTCATCGCCAAATACAGGCGGTAGAAGATGAAGGAGACCAGGGCAATGTCGACAATATCGGCCAGGTCTACAGTCAGAAAGCCGATGTGAAATAGTTCCACGGGATGACAAAGTTATGAATGAACCACTGGACCGGCCCGGCGAATCGCATCTGCAGCCATGGCGGCTCGCCGGGACTCCGCTACATCATGGACTCTGACAATGGATGCACCATTAAGGATCGCGGCGGTCATGGCAGCAAGCGAGCCTTCTAATCTACTTTCAACGGGGAGGTTTAAATCTATTCCGAGAAACGATTTACGTGATACACCCACAAGGAGAGGGTATGCAAGGTCCGAGAAACGTGAAAGACCGGCTATAAGTCTGTAGTTGTCATCACGGGTTTTCCCGAAGCCAAACCCGGGATCCAGGAAGAACTGGCGAACTCCAGCCTGTAGACCAAGGGCTATCCCTTCCTGAAGGTACGCCCTGATCTCGCCAAAGAGGTCCTCGTAGTAGGTGCGCTGCTGCATTTCGCTGGGTTTGCCGCTGGTATGCATGATAACGGCGGTGGCCCCGGCTTTCCCCACAACGTCCGGCATTTCAGGGTCGAACCTGAATCCGCTGATGTCATTAATAATCGAGGCGCCGGCCTTGAGCACTTCCCTGGCAACTTCAGACTTATACGTATCTACCGAAATGGGCGTATCGGTCACCTGAGCGAGGCGCTCCACAACCGGTAACACCCGGCGCAACTCCTCATCAACCGGAACTTCGATGGCCCCCTCCCCGTAGGCACTCCCTCTGGGCCTCGTTGACTCCCCTCCCACATCTATGATATCGGCCCCCTCTTCCACCATCGCAAGAGCGCGATCGAGGGCGCGATCAACAGAAAAATAGCGCCCACTGTCAAAAAACGAATCGGGTGTGACGTTCAGCACTCCCATAATAAAGGAACGCTCACTGAAGTCCAGTTCCTTGTTCCCAAGCTTGAACCGCCGCGGCGCCACACTAAGACCTAGGGGGTCTTCTTGTTGGCCAACTGGGCCTTCCGCTTCGCTTTGGTTCTCTCCTGTGCTTTCTTGTGCTTCTTCCGGGCATTGCGGGTCTTTTTGTTCATCGTTGCTCCGATTGTGTCTGGCGGAAAGGGGGTGTGGCTATGCGCTATAATAGCCAATTCTGAAAGGAGAAGCAAGATGTGCTAGTTCAGAAGTCAGACGACAGAAATTGCCAATTGACATTAGTCTTCAAACTCATCATACCAAGCCGCCTGTATGTTCTCCAGCACTTTGACTGTCCCGGCTTCCGGATCATCCTGAAACAAAGGAAGCTCCAGCACCAGGCGCTTGAGGTCGGGGAGCGTCACGGTGAGAGGGTCGATCGCGGGGTGACGCTCGACGAGATCAAGGGCGATCTCGTCGGCGTCTCTCCATGTCCATTTTCTTGGACCAAGTACCATGATCACTTCGTCACGAATTTCTTGTAGCGATCGTTGATCCGGCCCCAATGCAGATTGCCAATGAAATTGTCAATATAAGCCGCGCGCTTCGGGCCGTCCTTGTGGTAGTAGGCATGTTCGAAGACGTCCAGGGCGATCAACGGGATTCCGCCCCAAATGGCGCCGTAATGATGTTCGTCCACAAGCACATTCAAGAGCCGCTGCGAGTAGAGCATGTCATAGACCAGCAATCCCCAGCCGCTCAGCTTCGCCGAGACAGCCGTCGCCTTGAAATCCGTCTTCCAGGCATCAACCGAGCCGAAGTTCTTCTCAATGGCCGCCTTGATCTCGGGCCCCTTCGCAATATCTCCGTCACCTCCCAAAACCTGCCAGTAAATGTCATGAAGCAAGGCGCCGGCGTGGTTCCATGTCGTACGTCGCTTCAGCTCGCCGACGGCACTGTAGTTGCCATTCGCGCTTGCCCTGTCTGCCGTTTCCAACGCTTTCTCAATGTTGTTGAGTGCAGTGACATAGCCTTTGTGGTGGGTATTGTAGTGCCAATCGGTTGTCTCCGCATCGACAACCGACGCAAGAAGCTTTTTTGCTTCTTCATCGGAATAAGGACGCGGGTTGAACTTCCACTCGTACGCCATAGGTGATCCTCCTTGTGTTGTGTAAAAGAACGATGTGATTATACTCCGAACGAACTCCCGCAGCCGCACGTGCGGCTCGCCTGCGGGTTGTTAAACACAAATCCTTTCCCGTTCAAACCGTCGCTGAAATCAAGCACTGTGCCGGAAAGATAGAACAGACTCTTCGGATCGATGAAGACCCGGATCCCTTCGGATTCCATGACCTTGTCATTTTCTTTCGGGTGCTCGTCAAACCCCAGTACATAGGTAAACCCAGAGCATCCTCCCCCCTTCACCCCGATCCGCAAGGAATGGGTCTCGGGAATGCTGTTTTCTGACTTGATTTTCAGAACCTGCGCTACCGCTTTGGGCGTCAGGGTGATCTCCTCCTTCTCAATCGGCTTTTGCATGACCTCGGGAGCAGCCATAGCTCTTTTCTCCTGTTAGTTGTTCTTCAAGTGGGACATAAGCGTTTCGGGACGGCACAACATAGTGTCAGAGCATTCCCAGTTCAAGTTTTGCCGCCTCGGTCATCATACTCGGGTTCCAGGGGGGATACCATACGATTTCAACTTTTACATCCTTTGCCCCAGGGACGGCTTTGGCCTTGACCTCCACTTCATGCGGCAACGACTGTGCGGCGGGACAGTGCGGGCTGGTAAGCGTCATGCTCACCACGACCTCCCCCTGCTCATTGACGTTCACGCCGTAGATCAACCCGAGATCATAAATATTCACCGGGATCTCCGGGTCGTAGCAGGTTCTGATTGCCTCGATCACCTGCCCCTCGATCAACTTCTGTTCTACCGTGCTCACGTTGCTCTCCATGCTTCGTCCTCGGTCCTTTATTCTTCCGTGCTCACTTTCGTCTCCGTTGATGCAAGCGCCGCGTGGAGCGTGTGCCACGGCAGGCTGGCGCATTTTACCCGGGCTGGGAATTCGCTAACGCCTGAAAAGGCCGCAAGTTTCCCCAGACGCTCGACACCTTCCTCCGCATGTACCCCCCCCGTGACGAGTTTGTGGAATTCGGTAAAAAGCACCTCCGCTTCCCTGGTCGTCTTGCCCTTGAGTATGGAGCTCATCACCGACGCCGAGGCCTTGGAGATCGCACAGCCGGCGCCCTGGAAGCTCACGTCCTGTAAGACATCCCCCTCAACGCGGACGAACACTGTATAGTGGTCCCCACACAGGGGATTGTACCCTTCGACGCTCCGGGTCGGATGCTCCATGATCCGGAAATTGCGCGGACTCTTGTTATGATCCAGGATGACCTCCTGGTACAGATCGCGGAGCGATGACATCAGCCCAGGACCTCGATGACTTTTTCTATGCCTTTGACAAGGATATCGACTTCCTCTTTCGTGTTGTAGAACGCAAACGAAGCCCGTGCGGTGGCTGGAATCCCGAACCTCTGCATCACGGGCTGCGCACAGTGGTGGCCGGTCCGGATGGCCACGCCTTCCAGGTCAAGCACCGTGCCGATATCGTGCGGGTGGATGCCGTCGATCACAAATGAAAGGACTGCGGCTTTCTCTCTCGCCCTCCCGATGATGCGGACCCGTGGGATCTTGAGCACGGCTTCCGTCGCGTATACCAGAAGGTCATGCTCGAATGCAGCCACGGCATTCAGATCGATCTGGTTCATATAATCCACTGCAGCCCCGAGCCCCATGCCGCTGGCGATGCTCGGCGTGCCCGCTTCGAACTTGTGCGGGAGGTCATTGTAAATCGTCTTCTCGAACGTCACCGATTTGATCATGTCCCCTCCCCCCTGATACGGAGGCATGGCATCAAGGAGCGGCTCCCGTCCATACAGGACGCCGATACCGGTCGGCCCGAACATCTTGTGCGACGAGAAGGCGTAGAAGTCACAGTCCAGATCGCGCACATCGACCTTCATGTGGGGCACGGCCTGGGCGCCGTCAACCATGACAGGGATGCCGCGGGCGTGCGCCCGGGCCACCATCTGCTTGATCGGGTTGATTGTCCCGAGCGCATTGGAGACATGGACGACCGAAACGATCTTGGTCCGCTCGTTCAGGATTTTCTCGTATTCATCCAGGAGAAGTTCACCGTCATCGTTCATGGGAATCACCCGCAGCGTTGCCCCTTTCTCACTGCACAGGATCTGCCAGGGAACGATGTTTGAGTGGTGCTCCATCGCCGAGATAACCACCTCGTCGCCCGGGCCCACATGAGTACGGCCATAGCTGTAGGCGACCAGGTTGACCGCTTCGGTCGTTCCCCGGACAAAAATGATCTCCTTCGTGCTGCCTGCATTGATGAAGCGCTGCACCTTGGCGCGGACTTCTTCATACGCCTGGGTTGCCTTTTCACTGAGGTAATGGACGCCCCGGTGAATGTTGGAGTTCTCCTCCATGTAATACCGCATGATCGTGTCGATCACGACCTGGGGCTTCTGGCTCGTGGCAGCGTTGTCAAGATAGACCAACGGTTTCCCGTTGACGCGCTGGCGGAGCAGCGGAAAATGGTGCCGGCAGAGGTCAATGAGAGGATTCGCGCCGACCCCGGGTACAAGCTGATGTTCAGTCGATGTAATCATACGTCCTTCTCAATCCGCCCTTCACGGAGCCGGGCATGCAGCAATGCATCCAGCTGCTCGCGCAATGGGGCAATATGGACTCTTCCAGCAACGTCGCTGCCAAACGCATAGGTCAAAATATCCCGGGCTGCCTGGAGCCCAATGCCGCGCGAGCGCAGATAGAACACCTGCTCGTCGTCAAGCTGCCCAACGGTCGCCCCATGCGTGCACTTGACATCATCCGCAAGAATTTCCAGTTGCGGCTTGGTGTTGATCACGGCCTCATCCGAAAGCAACAGCGTCTTGTTGGTCTGCCGGGCGTCTGTCTGCTGCGCGTCCGGCCGAACGTAAATCTTGCCGTTGAACACGCCATGCGCGGCGCCATCCAGAATGGACTTGTAGAGTTCGTGGCTGACGCAGTGCGGCTGCGCGTGATCAATGGTGGTGTGGTTATCGACCACCTGTTTTCCCGTCGCCACGGAAAGTCCATTCAGGGTGCACTCGCCACCTTCAGCACCGAAGACTACCGTGACCTCGTTGCGGACAAGCTGGCCTCCCAGGGAAATTGAATTGGAGGTCACCGTGCTCCGTCCGCCCTGGTGAATGGCCGTCAGCCCCACGTGAAATGCCCGGGCACCTTCCACCTGCAGTTTGTCGTGTTCCAGCACGCTTTCCTCGCCGACCACCACCTCAGATACGGCAGTCGTCAGGTACGGGGTCTCGGTCAGTCCGACATAGCTTTCGGCAAGCGACAGGCTGCAACGCTTTCCCATCACAATAAGGTTGCGGGGGCTCGACATGAACGGCCGATGCCCTCCGGCGGCGATAAACAAAGCGTGCACCGGCTCATCCATCGAGGTACCGTCAGGAAGATGAATGAACAGGCCGTCCTGCATGAAGGCGGTGTTCAGCGCGGCGAACGAATGTTCGGCAAAGTGCAGGTACCGCGAAAGATGGGCACCCACCAGTTCGCTCTTCGCGCGCATGGCCGAGGCCAGGCTTTCCACCGTCACCCCCGCCGGCAGTCGCGACAGGCGGGAATGCTCACGCGACCAGTGCCCGTTGATGAAGACCAGGAGCGCGCCGATCGATTCACCCAGCGAGTATCTCTTTACGACCTCGGCCGTGACGCCGTGCGTGTCATACTGCAGAACCGGCTCGAACGGAGTACGGGTCAGGGGCGCGACGTTCGTGAACCGCCATTCTTCCTGCTTCGTCGTGGGAAAACCAAGCGCTGAAAAGCGACCGATCGCCTCCCTGCGAAGCGCATGAACAGGCGACGACGCCATGCCGTTGAGGCCCTGTTCAAGACGGTCAAACTCAATCAGATATTGTTGATTCTGCTCGTGCATCCTTTTGGAATCTCCTATCCGTTCGCGCTTGCCGCGCTGATCTCGTCCTTGATCCAATCGTACCCCTTTTCCTCCAGCTCGAACGCGAGCTCCTTCCCACCCGATTTCGCGATGCGCCCATCCACAAGGACGTGGACCTGGTCCGGAACAATGTAGTTCAGCAACCTCTGATAGTGGGTGACCACAACGACGGCATGCTCCTTCGAGCGGAGCTTGTTCACTCCATCAGCCACGATCCGGAGAGCGTCGATATCCAGCCCCGAATCGGTCTCGTCGAGAATGGCAAGCATCGGCTCCAGGACAGCCATCTGGAAAATCTCATTCCTCTTCTTTTCTCCCCCTGAAAAGCCTTCGTTCACCGGCCGGTTGAGCAGCGCCGGATCCATATCCACGAGCCGCATTTTTTTCTTCACGAGCCCGAGGAATTCCACGGCATCAAGCTCCTCCAAACCCTGGTGTTTCCTGATGGCATTGAGACCCGCCTTCAGAAAGTAGGTGTTCGTCACGCCCGGGATCTCCACCGGATATTGAAATGCCAGGAAGATTCCTTCGCGTGCCCGCTCCTCCGGAGCCATCCCCAGAAGATCCTTCCCGCGATAGATCACCTCGCCCTCCGTGACAACGTAGTCTTCGCGGCCCGCGAGTACTCCGGCGAGCGTGCTCTTCCCTGAGCCATTCGGGCCCATGATCGCATGCACTTCGCCCGGGTTCACTGTCAGGTTAACACCGTGCAAAATTTCTTTGCCGTTCACCCCGGCATGAAGATTTTTGATTTCCAGCATTCGTCCCTCGATTGATCAGTAATTAGCCGACACTTCCTTCAAGACTGACGCCGAGCAGCTTCTGCGCTTCGACGGCAAACTCCATCGGGAGCTCCCGGAACACCTCTTTACAGAAGCCGTTCACGATCATGTTCACGGCATCCTCGGCCGAAAGTCCACGCTGCTTGCAGTAGAAGATCTGATCCTCCCCGATTTTCGACGTCGACGCCTCGTGCTCCACGCGGGCTGAGGAGTTTTTCACCTCGATGTATGGGAAGGTGTGGGCTCCGCACTTGTCTCCCAGCAGCAACGAGTCGCATTGCGAAAAGTTGCGGGCGTTGACGGCATTCCTGCCGACCGAGACCAGTCCCCGGTACGAGTTGCTGCCATGCCCCGCCGAGATGCCCTTCGACACGATCGTGCTCTTCGTGTTCTTGCCAAGGTGGATCATCTTGGTCCCGGTGTCCGCCTGCTGCCAGTTATTCGTGACCGCGACCGAGTAGAATTCGCCGATCGAATTGTCCCCCTGCAGGATCACGCTCGGATATTTCCATGTAATTGCCGATCCGGTTTCCACCTGCGTCCAGGAGATCCGGGAGTTCACGCCCGCGCACTTCCCGCGCTTTGTGACAAAATTGTAAATGCCCCCTTTCCCTTGCTTATCGCCGGGGTACCAGTTCTGCACGGTGGAATACTTCACCTGCGCATTGTCGTGGGCAATGATCTCGACCACCGCCGCGTGCAGCTGGTTGGTATCGCGCATGGGAGCCGTGCACCCCTCCAGGTAGCTCACGTACGCTCCCTCTTCCGCCACGATAAGCGTCCGCTCGAACTGGCCGGTCTCCGCCGCATTGATGCGGAAATACGTCGAAAGCTCCATGGGGCAACGAACACCCTTCGGAATGTAGCAGAAGGAACCGTCACTGAAAACTGCAGAGTTGAGCGTCGCAAAGAAATTATCCGTGTACGGGACGACCGAGCCGAGGTACTTCTTTACAAGGTCCGGATGCTCGCGGATGGCTTCCGAAAGGGAGCAGAAAATGATCCCAAGTTCGCTCAGCTTTTCCTTGAATGTCGTGGCAACGGAGACGCTGTCGAACACCGCATCGACGGCAACCCCGCTGAGTTGCTTCTGCTCGGCAAGGGAGATCCCCAGCTTCTCATAGGTCTTGAGCAGCTCCGGGTCGACCTCGTCGAGGCTCTTCAGCCGCGGCTTGGTCTTCGGTGCGGAATAATAGATCGCATTCTGGTAATCGATCGGAGGATAATGGACGTTCGGCCACGCTGGCTCTGTGTGCCCAAGGGTGAGCCAGTGTTTGAACGCCTTAAGCCTCCACTGGAGCATCCACTCCGGCTCCTGCTTCTTGGCGGAGATCAGCCGGACGATTTCCTCGTTCAGGCCGCGCGGTATGGTGTCCGCTTCAATATCGGTCACAAACCCGTACTTGTATTCCCGATTGGCCATCGATTCTATGGTATTTGTCTCAGTCGCCATGGTCTGTCTCTGTGTGTAATTTTTCCGGTATCAGGCCTTGTCGCCCGTCTGCGGTTTCAGCGGCGGAACGGCAGCCTTGGGCGCCGGCGGTGTTTGAAATTCAGGATAATGCAACGTCCATGTTTGCCGATCCACCGCGACCAGGATGTTCTGCCCCTCCAGCTCCTTGACGAACTCCCGCGCAACGACCTCCGCAGCACCGTATCCCACCTTCATCCCTTTTTGCTGGAGATATTCGCGGACACCGTAATGCATGTCCCGGAAAAAAACGTTCGACAAATGGAAGAGCGGGTAGCGCTCTTTGAGAAACAGGAGCACTTCCTTACTATGGTGACGGATCTGTTCGCTCTCTTTCATAGGCTCTCAGCTTAGATTTTCAACATGGGAATAGCGGTGCGGGGCTTTCCCCCGCGCTTTCGCCACAGTCTCGACAATTCTTCCGACAGCGTAAGAGATCTCCTCGTCCGTTGTGAAGCGCCCGAGGCCGAACCGGAGCGTACTTCGGACATCTTCAGGTTTCAGGCCGATTGCCTTGAGCACGTGGGACGGAGAGGGCGATGCAGAGCTGCATGCCGAACCCGTAGAAACGGCCAGGTCCTTCATATCCATCATCAGCCGGTCTGCATCCACTCCCCCAAACGCGAGACTCGCAGTGTTCGGCAGGCGTTCCGAGGGATGCCCATTCAACACGACATCGGGTAATTCTCTCGTCAGCGAGTTGACCAGCTGATCACGAAGACGGGCAGTATGCGCGGCGTCCTGCGCAAGCTCCCTCATTGCGATCTCCGCCGCGCTGCCGAAGCCAACGATCGCCGGAACATTCAATGTGCCCGGGCGAAGGCCCCGCTCGTGCCCCCCGCCATCCATCTGCGGCACCAGTCTCAGCGCCGGCCGGGAGCTCCGGATGTAAAGCGCACCGATGCCCTTCGGACCATACATCTTGTGCGCACTGAACGACATGAGGTCCACACTCATCATCTGGACAGCGACAGGGACTTTTCCAACAGCCTGTGTCGCATCGACATGAAATACGACTCCACGGGCGCGGCACATCCGCCCGATCTCGGCAACCGGGGCCAGCGTCCCGATCTCATTGTTGGCTGCCATGATGCTCACAAGGATCGTCCGTCCCGTTATCGCCTTTGCCACATCGTCGGGATTCACCAGGCCATGCCGGTCCACCGGAAGCCGCGAGATGCGGAACCCATGGCGCTCCAGATTATCGATGGTGTCAAGCACGGCTTTGTGCTCGGTGGTTGCGGTGATAATGTGATCCCCTTTTGCCTGCAGGCTCTCCGCGATCCCCTTGATCGCCAGGTTGATCGACTCTGTAGCCCCGCTGGTGAACACGATCTCCGACGGGCTGGCACCAACAAGTGAGGCAACCCTGGCGCGGGCAGCTCCCACCGCCCCCTCCGCGCTCCACCCGTATTCATGCTGGCGGCTCGCGGCATTGCCGTATTTCTCAGTCAAATACGGGAGCATCGCCTGGAGCACGCGGTCATCTACCCGCGTCGTCGCATTGTTGTCAAGATAGACAGGGAGTCTCATCGGCGGCGTGTCCCTCCCTTACACTATTTCAGAAAGTGTCATGCTGTTGAACGCCCGCTCGATGTTCGCCTGGACTTTCGTGAGGGGAGACTTGATCGTGCAGACCGTGAACACGCCGCAACTCTGGGCGCCGTCGGCCATGCACTGGGCGATCATCGGCGTGGTGCCTTCAATAGCGTGGATGATCAGTGCCACGGGGATCTCATGCGGCCTCATGGCCAGGCTATATCCTCCTTTTGTGCCCTGGTGCGACAGGAGTAAGCCTGCCCGTGCCATCTTTTGGAGAACCTTGGCAAGCAGCTCGTATGGGATATGGTAAACCTCAGAAATCTCCTTTGCGGTCACGACGCTCATGCCACTCTGGGCGGCAATGTGCCGGATCGCAATAAGACCATATTCCACTTTTTTTGACAACCTGACCATCTATGTACGACCAAACTAGTCCGACTTCTGACCATTAAAAAATGCATCAAAAATGCATTATTCCAACACCACCCGCACCTGCTTCGTTCCAAATCCTTAGATGCAAATATATAGTAATTCGGGTCAAAAAGCAATTTGGATTTTACGATTCCCAGCTTTCCCAGTCCAGAATCCGCACTCCAAAATCCAAAATGACCTCGTGTTCGTCTTGTCGATTGCCTTATGGTTTCTTTTTCCCTATCTTTTGCCCACCATGACAGCAATCTCATCGACTTCTCTCTCCAAGGTCTACCGCAACGGCATACGGAACAACAACCCCGTCACTGCTCTGGACGATTTCTCCCTGGAGGTCGAAAGCGGCCAGATTTTCAGCCTATTGGGCCCCAATGGAGCGGGAAAGACCACATTCATCAAGATTCTCTTGTCCCTTGCTCACCCGACCTCCGGGAGCGCATCCATCCTGGGGGAGCGATTACCGAGCGTACGGATCCGCTCACGGATCGGCTATCTACCGGAGAATCACCGGTACCCGGGATACCTGACGGGCGAGCAGGTCTTGCGTCTCTTTGGAAGACTCAGCGGGGTTTCACATGCTGCCGTCGAAACCAGGATCACCCCGTTGATGCAGATGGTGGGGATGGACCAGTGGAAAAGCATGAAGGTCAAGAAGTACTCCAAAGGCATGCTTCAGAGGGTAGGGCTTGCGCAGGCACTCATCAATGAGCCGGACGTTGTTTTCCTTGACGAACCCACGGATGGCGTCGATCCGGTTGGGCGCAAGGAGATCCGCGACATCCTCAAGAACCTGAAGAACCGGGGGAAGACCATCTTTCTGAACTCTCACCTTCTATCGGAAGTGGAGCTGATTTCTGACCGCGTCGCCATTCTGGACAGAGGAAAACTCCTCAAGACCGGCACTGTGGATGAGCTCACCACGGCGGAATCACGTTACCAGATCGGATTCGTTCCCCCGTTGCCCGATATGTTCCTCAGGGAAGCTGAGGCTCTTGTCATTGCCATTTCTTACGGCCCGGAAGCGCTGACCGCAGAGCTCAAATCGACCCGGGAATTGAACCGGCTCATTGACCTCTTGAGGAGGCACGGAGTCGAGCTCACCTCCATTTCCAGACAGCGGAGCACGCTCGAGGAATCGTTCCTTAGTTTGCTCAAGCGGGAGGTGCCCGCATGAAACTTCTGGCGTTGATATTGCATACGTTCCGAGAGGTTGCGGCCAAAGCGACACTCTGGGTGCTGGCCGGGATCTCGACACTCATCCTTGTCGTCGTTGCTCTCGGTTTCTCGACCGAAGAGACGGCCAACGGCGTTGTCTTGATGTTTTTCGGCAACGCCACAAGCCCTCCGCTCGAGAAGGCTCAGCTCGAGCAGGCTGTCGCCACGATGCAGGCCGGCCTTGCGGGCGGATTGATGGGAGGCGTGTTCTTGTTCGGCATCTTTGCCACGGCAGGGATCATTCCGGAAGCACTGGAAAAAGGAATTGTCGACCTGTATCTCTCCAAGCCGATTGCCCGATGGGAGCTGCTGGCAGGAAAATCTCTCGGCGCGGTCTCGGTCCTCTTCGCCAACATCGTGTATTTCATCGGAGCCCTCTGGGTGTTGGTTGGCCTGAGGGCCGGCGTCTGGGGCCTGCAATTCCTCACCTCTGCCCTGCTGATGGCCTTCGTGTTTGCGTGCCTCTATTCGCTCGTGACTTTGCTCGCTGTCGTATCGAGGAACATGGGCATTGCGATCATCGGCGCATTCCTGTACCTCTTTGTCATCGGCACAGCCCTCGAGAGCCGCGCCCATGGGCTCTATCTCCTCTCCGGAAGCAGTGCGTATCGCGCAATCGTCGATGGGCTCTACTACATCCTCCCACAGCTCTCCGGCATGCAACACCAGATCACGGCTCTGATCCTGAATCAGGAAACGGACTGGCGTCCGTTTGCGCAATCCCTCGCCTCATCATGCGCGGTCTTTGCAGGGGCGGCGGCAATCCTGCAGCGTAAAGATTTCTGATGGGCTCGCAAGAAACGTTTGCTCAAGACAGCCAAGTACAAGACGAACACGGAGGTCTCAGAGGACTCAAAGGGCCACAGAGAAGAGAGAATTTTTGGAAAAAGCTACACCATCGTATACCTACTCTTTTTCGCTATGAAAGATTGTGTGATCATTCTCGCGATCGGTTTCGCGCTCGGGTTCTGTAGTGGCAGCGCACCCGCCCAGCGGGAAGTGAAGGATGAGAACCTCGACAGCCTCGCACACTCCTTCCAGGCAATGACAAAACGATTGACGACACCCGAGTTCGAGCGGCGGAAGAACGTGTTGCGCATGTTTCAGCGACGCGGCTACGTTCAGGTCCTTTCCGACGTTGTGGCGGGAGACGGCCTGAGTGCACTCCTCTCGCTGATAAAAGTGAACGCCCAAATTGAATACCACCTGCCCCACAACCGGCTTGTTTTTCGGATTCCACCAATGGAAGCCCGCCAGTCTGAGTCTCCAAGCCCGTGGCACTTTCTCACACCCCAAAACCAGCCAATGGATATTCCGCTCATTCAGGATTGGACATTCCCCTCAGACCCCTGGAGCGAACAGTGAGCAGGGGTGGCGAACCCGATGCGTGGCGGCACGCCCGCTCTCTGCTCGCAGTCAGCCGGAGCAACCACTCCCCATCGCTCCTTCTTCCCGCAGCCGTCGCGCTGACCAACCTCTTCTTCTGTGCCTTCTTTGAAAACCCGATCAAAGATGACCCGGACGGGCGCACCCTATCGCTCTTTTTATTCATCCAGGGATCAGCGATCCTCATCCTCACGCTGGCTCATCTTGCCTCCACAGGAGCAGAGCTCTTGCGCAAGTCTCTGGTCATGCCGGTGACGCCGGCTGCCCGTTTGGCATTTGCGGCGCTGAGCTCAGCCCGCCAGCCGGTATTGCTGGCGATGGTCCTCAGCGATGTTTTTTTCCTCCTGGTCCTGTACCACCAATCGATCGCGGCGTTCCTCCTGATTCCTCTGCTCGCTGCGCTTATGGCTGCGGACATCATCGCACTGACCGCGCTCGCGTCTGTGGCGGCGATCAGGAGATCCCGTCCCCCGACAATACTTGCGGCGTACTGCATATTGGGGATCCTCGGCATCGTTCTGCTTGCGTTGGTGTTTCGCATGCCCGCTTCCTTCGGCGTTTTTCCCCCGATGTCGTGGACCGCGCGGGGCATTACGGCAATCGCGGCAGGCGAGACCGGAATGGCACTCTTCTGTGGATCAGCAAGCGTGGCAGTCCTCATTGTGACAGGAGTCGCGGGCAGGAGGATCATATGAGGGTCCGGGCGCTGATCGGTGTCGAATTTCGCAGATTCTTTTCTCTGCCATGGAACCTGAGGCTTGTCGTCCTCATCATTCCGGCAATCTGGCTGGCACTCTGGGGGCAAATGCCATCTCCTTTCGTCCCGATCTTCGCCGCTCTCTTCATTGGCCTGGAGCCCCAATACTGCAATATCTTCTTTCGTGCGTCCAATGAATTCGAGGCACTCTCGGTCCTGCCGCTCCCCTGGGAGCAGATTGTGCTGGCAAAGAACCTCTCGACGATTCTGATAACCCTGATCTGTTTTCCGATGCTCAGCATCCTTGTACTCTACTTTTACCCCGATATCACGCCGGCGGACAGCATCGGAAAGGCGGGTCTTTATCTTGGCTCGGTGGTTTTCCCGCTCCTGCACGCAGGGAACCTTCAGTCCCTGCAGCATCCGCGGCGGCACCTGGGATGGCAACTGGACGACCTGGCCGGCGGCCTCATTATGGCCTGTATCGTTGCGGTCCTTTCCATTCCCTACCTCGTGCTGGTGGAGGCCGCCGGGGCTCCCGTGTTCTGTGTGCTCTACATCGGCGCGGGAGCGTATTTCTGGTTGCACCGCTCCGTCAGAGAGACGGCACGTCGTGTCACAGACTCAAGAGGCGCCTTATGCACAGCCCGGTAGGCATCCTCGAAATCGACAGTGTCACCAAGAGCTACCCCGGCGGGGAACAGGTCCTGCGGGGGGTGTCGCTCCGCGCGGATGAGGGAAGCGTCACCGGCTTCATTGGGCTGAATGGCGCGGGAAAGACAACAACCATCCGGATCATCGCGGGTTTGCTTGCCCCCGATTCCGGGACCATCAAGGTTTCCGGCAAGGAGGTTCAGTCCGGGGACCCGGAATACAAGCGCGGGTTGGGATGTGTCCTGGACGAGCCGCTCTATTTTGACTGGATGGATCCCTTGGAATATCTCCGGTTTGTGGGATTGATGTATGGTTTGAGCCCGTACGATGCGGATCACCGCAGCGACGAGCTTCTCGAATTCTTTGACCTCTCCGGAAAACGTGGCGAACTTATCCGCACGTTTTCGACGGGAATGAAGAAAAAGATTTCGCTGGCAGCCGCGGTTATCCATAAGCCACGCATGCTTATTCTCGATGAGCCTTTCGAAGGTATCGATGCCCTGGCAGCCAGCTCCATCAAGGATGCGTTGATGATGATGGTCGAGCGCGGCATGACGGTTATGATCACATCGCACGTCCTGGCCACCATTGAAAAGCTCTGCTCGCACATCGCCGTGATTCACCACGGGCGGGTTATCCTTCAGGGAAGAACAGGCGACGTGAAGAGGCGTGCACACAGACGGGCCCAGGGCAACGTCGAGGAGCAAACGTTGGAAGAGTTGTTCATCGATCTGGTCTCCTCGCGCACTCCCAAAAAGCGTCTGTCATACTTTTAAAGGTCAATGCCGCCACACGCCCTCATATGCCAACGCTCTGGCTGATCATCCTGCACCCGCTCCGCGCGGCGGAGAAACTTCGGCAGTCGCCTCGCTGGCTTGGAACATTTTTCGTGATTGCTGCGGGCCTGGTGGTGCTTCGCCTCGCATCGCAATCCCATCTCGTGGAGTCGACGCTCGCGGCATTCCCCGCGACCGCAACGGCAGGTGACCGCGCATGGGCGCGCTCCGTCCTGGACGGCGAGCTTGTGCTTCGGGTCGTTTTCCTCCCTTTCCGGCAGATCGCCGGCATGGGGGCGTTTGCTTTTTTTCTCTTCCTGCTTTGCGCGGCATTCGACCCGCCGGTGCGCGCGCGGTTTACGCAGGTCCTGGCCCTCGAAATCCACGCCGAAGTCTTCAACCTGATCGGCGGATGTGCGTCCCTTGCCATGACGCTGCTCGGAAGCGGCGGCAATTCCGATGGCATCGGCACGTTTGCTTTGCTTACCAGCCCAAAAATTTTTACATTATGGTATGTGGCTGTGTTGACCGCCGGTATTATGGCCCTTTTTGGCTTTTCGAAGCTCAAGGCGGGCCTCGTTACAGCCACCGCCTGGATCATCTCAGCTCTCTTCAATCTCGTTCTCCTGGAGTCCGTCAGCGCCGCCATGCATCTTCGGGTGTAGGCATCCGGCCCCGCATTCCAGGCATTCAGGCCACACGGCTTTGACATCGATCGAAAAAGGAACCTGCATCATGGCTGAAAAATTAAAATTTGAGGATCTGCAATCACCCCTCATTTCCCAGCGAAAAGCCGATGACACGTTTCAAACCGTGGGCGTCATCGGGCTGGGTGTTATGGGGCAGGGGATTGCCGAGACGATAGCGACGGCAGGCATTGAAGTCATCACTACGGAGAAGAACGAGGCGGCCCTCAAGAACGGGCTCGAGAGCCTGAGCCGCGCCATCGACAACGAGATCAAGCGGTGGGCAAAGACCACCGCCGACAAGCGTGCCATCCTTTCGCGCATTCGTGGTACGACGGACATTACGGAACTGAAAGAGTGCGATATCATCATCGAGGCTGTCGATGAGGATTTTGAACTGAAGAGGAAGCTGATCGAGACCTTTTATTCTGTGGGGAAGGAAGATGCGGTGTTCATCTCCAACACAGCGACCCTGAGCCTGTCCAAGCTGGCACAATTCAGCAAGCGGTCCGACCGTATCATCGGGATGCATTTCTTGAATCCCGTGCCCCAGGTGCCGCTGGTCGAAATCGTGCGGGGGATGAAAACATCCGACGAGACCTTTGCGCTCGTCCAGGCGTTTGCCGAGCGGATCGGCAAGACCCCCGTCGAAGTCTTTGAATACCCGGGGTTCATCACCACGCGGACCATTCTTCCCATGCTGAACGAGGCAATGCATGTGCTGATGGAAGGCATTGCCCGGGCGGAGGACATTGACACCGCAATGAAGCTTGGATACAACATGCAGGCGGGGCCGCTTGAGATGGCTGATGCCATGGGGCTGGATGAAGTATTGGCGTGGATGGAAACGCTGTACCATGAGCTCGGCGAACCGCGCTACCGCCCATGTCCTTTGCTTCGCCGCATGGTCCGCGAACGAAGGCTGGGCAAGAAGGTCGGTGAGGGTTTTTTTAAATACAATGACGACGGCAAACGCATATGAATATCCTCGTGTTGAACTGTGGCAGCTCTTCGGTAAAATATCAGCTGATTGAATCCGAGGCACAGAAGACCCTGACCAAGGGAAGTGTCGACCGCATCGGGATGAGCGGTGCAACACTGACAAACCAGCGTCATGACGGCGACGAGATCAGGATCGTCGGCGAGATCGTCGATCACACGATCGCCATTGAATATATCCTGGCCGTGTTGCTCAGCCGTAACCATGGCGTCATCAACGACAAGTCGGACATCCACGCCATCGGCCACCGCGTGGTGCATGGAGGGGAGACATTCTCCGCCTCCGTCCTCATCACGGACGAAGTCATCCGCACGCTCCGGGAGAACATTGAACTGGCGCCGCTGCACAATCCCCACAATCTGCGGGGCATTGCCGCCTGCGAGGTGAATCTGCCTGGCACGCTGCAGGTGGCTGTTTTCGACACGTCCTTTCACTCCCGGATGCCGAAGCGCTCCTATCTCTACGGGATTCCCTATTCGCTCTATTCCCAGTATAAGATCCGGCGTTATGGATTTCACGGGAGCTCCCATCGATTTGTCTCGGAACGAGCCGCCGTCCTTCTGAACCGGGATATCAGCGCGCTGAAGATCGTCACCGTCCACCTCGGCAACGGATGCAGCATGGCTGCGGTGGATCATGGCGTCTCGGTAGACACGAGCATGGGATTCACGCCGCTCGAAGGGCTTCTCATGGGAACCCGATGCGGCGATCTCGACCCATCGGTCATTCTGTTCATCATGGGCAAGGAAGGGCTGTCCCTCGGCGAAGCGACGACGCTGCTGAACAAGCACAGTGGTCTCCAGGGGATATCCGGCATCAGCAGCGACATGAGGGAGATAGAGACCGAGATGAAGAACGGCGACAAGAAGGCGACCTACGCATTTGATGTGTTCTCCTACCGGGTGAAAAAGTACATCGGCGCCTATGTTGCTGCAATGGGGGGGGTGGATGCCGTGGTCTTCACAGGCGGCATCGGAGAGAACAGCACGCTCATCCGCAAGGCGTGCTGCGAGAACATGGAGTTCTTTGGCATCAGTTTTGACCCGGCGAGGAATGAATCGAAGGAGAAAGAGAAGGCCATCACCGCGGACGGATCCAGGACCACTGTCCTGGTCATTCCGACTAATGAAGAGCTCGTGATTGCGCTCGATACGATGCACATCGTAACGCAGATGAAAAAGCAGCCGGCGTGAGGTGCCGCGCCGGGTTTCGCCTCAGTGTATCCGGACGTTTCCGCCCGTCCGCTCCACGAGCAGCTGGCGCACTTTCTCCGCCAGGGACGTGCGAACTTCGATCATGAGATGGACCTCTTCGTCGTACGACGTCTCGATGATCTTCGCGCCTGACTCCGAGATCACATGCATCACCGGGTGCGTCTGGTCGTGGGGAAAGGTGGCCGTAAACCGGTCGGTGGTGAAGCGCTCCAGCGGTTCAGAGGACTCGAGCACCGCCTCTGCAGCCTGCCCGTAGGCTCTTCCCAGGCCGGGAATGCCCAGTTTGGTCCCGCCGAAATAGCGCACGACCACCACCATGATGTCGCTCATCCCGTTCCGGTCGATCGCCGCAAGGATCGGGCGCCCTCCTGTCCCACCCGGCTCCCCGTCATCGCTGGAGCGGAACTGTTCTCCCCCGGCACCCAGGCGGTAGGCGTAGCAATGATGGGTCGCGTCGAAGAATTCCTTCCTGATGGTCTTGAGCGAGGCGATGGCGTCTTCCCTGGTCCGGACAGGAATGGAGATCCCAATGAACCTGGAGCCCTGGACTTTTGTTTCAAAGCGTGCTTGGGTGCGGATGGAGCGGTAATGATCTGGCGCCACGTTGGGAAATCCCCTTGGTCTGCCGTATAACATAAATCTTTTTCCGGCATCATGCAATGCTTCTTGCAGCTTTGGTGCCGCTTCCGTATCTTGCGCCGAATCGGAGAAATATCCAGATGAGAATAGGTATCGTCTGTTATCCAACGTACGGGGGGAGCGGCGTGGTCGCCACGGAACTCGGCAAGGCGCTCGCCGGGAGGGGACACCAGATCCACTTCATCAGTTACGCACTTCCCATGCGGCTGGACGGGTTCCAGGGCAACGTCTACTTTCATGAAGTGGAGATGACCAGCTACCCTGTGTTCGAGTTCCCCCTGTACACGCCCGCCCTGGCGAGCAAAATCGTCGAAGTGGCACGCTTTGAAAAACTGGATCTTGTCCATGCGCACTACGCCATTCCGCACGCGATCAGCGCATATCTCGCACGGAAGATCCTCAAAGAAGAGCTCAAGGTCATCACAACGCTGCATGGGACGGACATCACGCTTGTCGGACTTGAACCAAGCTTTCTGCCGGTGATGAAATTCAGCATCGAACAGAGCGATGGCGTGACGGCGGTGTCACGCTTTCTGCGGGAAAAAACCACGACGAACTACGGCATCGACAAAGAAATCACGGTGATCCCGAATTTCGTCGAGACCGCCAAGTACCGCAGGATTCCATCTGACGACGTGCGCGAGCGGTTCGCGCCAAAGCAGGAGAAGATTCTGATTCATGTTTCCAACTTCCGTCCCGTCAAGCGCGTCCCCGACGTCATCCGCGTCTTCCATGAGGTTCAGAAAAAGGTGCCGTCGAAATTGCTTCTCGTGGGAGACGGGCCGGACCGCTCCAATTGCGAAATCCTGGTCCGGGAGCTCGGGCTTCAGAACCAGGTTCGCTTCCTCGGAAAACAAATACAGCTCGTGCCTCTCCTGTCCGCGTCGGACCTGATGTTGATGCCCAGCCAATCGGAGAGTTTCGGGCTTTCCGCCCTGGAGGCAATGGCGTGCGAGGTGCCTGTGGTGTCTTCCAGCGTGGGAGGGCTGCCCGAGCTGCAGGTACATGGAGAGACCGGATACATCGCGGAAATCGGGGACATCGACAGGATGTCACGTTACGCGATCGAACTGCTGAGTAATGACGTAAAGCATGCGCTCTTCATGGCGGCCTGCCGGAAGCGCGCGGTCGAGAATTTTGATGTGAACCGCATCGTCAACGAATACGAATCATACTACGTCCAATGTCTGGAAACCGCACCTTAGAAATGGATATTGTCCGGCTCCTGGAGCCCGGAAAAGCCAATGCCCGAAACCTTGCCGAGATTCTCAGACGGGAAGGGATGGAAAGCGAATTGCGCGTGGATCCGCCCGGCACACGGTACGGACGGCACAAGCACGACTTTGACGATTTTGTGGTGCTCGTGTCGGGAACAATGAAGGTGTACACTGAGCGACAGGCGTGGACCATGAAGCCGGGCGACCGTCTTGATATTCCCGCATTCACGCTGCACTGGTCGGAAGTGATCGGGAAAGAGGAAGCCCGCTATCTTTCTGCTGCGAAGTAGCGCTCAACGCGCCCGCTGCACGAACCGGCGGTGCAGGAGATGGTCCAACAATGCCAGAGCCGCCAGCACGCCGATTCCGAAAAGCATGATGTTTGCACCCCCTTTGGCCGGCAGGTATCGCTCGAGCCACGCGGTGCCGCCATGCAATGCCCCGGCCAGCCAATCACTTGTGGCTCCCGCGTACGTATTCAGGAGGCCCTGTCCGTCGGAAACCTGACCACTGTCTATCACGCCGGTGGCAACAAAGACCACCGCAATGATACCAGTAACGATCAGCGCCGCGAACATATAGGCCAGGTTCTCCACGATGCGAAACGCAAGGGACAGGCGGCCCGATGGCGTGATCGACTCCATCACTTTTTCGGTGAATCCTACGCCGGCCGGGGAAACCGGCAGCTGATGCATACCCCGGTCCAGCTGTTCAAAACCGCGGGAGGCCGCCATGCAACGGGCACACTCCTGGAGGTGCTTCAGGACCACCTCGTGCTCCTCGCCCGCCAACCGGCCGTCAAGAAGCATTTGGATCTGCTCGCTCGTACAATGCATCGACCGTCCCGTCATGCCACTTTCACCTCCTTCTTCAACCGCAAGCCAATTCGTTTTCTCAGCAAATTCCGTCCCCGGAACAGGCAGGTCTTGACCGTACCCAGAGGAATCTCCATCACCCCCGCGATTTCCTCATACGACATCTCCTGCACGTAGTACAGCGTCACGGCGCTTTTGTACTGTGGAGGAAGTGCATCCACCTCCGTTGAGAGAAACCTCAGAAGGTCGCTGGTCTCAAGGCGCTCGTCAAACGGGATGCTTTCCTCCTCGGCCGGCAGGGCGTCCAGGACGGTCTCGTCTGTGATGTCGAGCAGTCGCGGGGCGGACATCCTTCTCCGGAGCCGTGTCATGCAAAGATTGTACACAATTCTGTAGAACCACGTCCCAAACCGGGACTCTCCCCTGAACCGGCTCAGATTCCGGAATGCCTTGACGAAGGCATCCTGAACGAGTTCCTCTGCTTCCCGGTGGTCCCCGGTAAGTCTGAGAGCCAGGGTCATGGCGCGGTCCTTGTGCCGGTCAACAAGCAGCGCATACGAGCGGACGTTGCCCGCACGCACCTCATCAATGATCTCCGCTTCTGTTTTTGGCACTGCATTCACCGGTGATGGCTACTCAGGGTGCGCTGCAAGATCACCTTCCCCCGCCCATAGGCTTAGACATCCCCCGGCATCTATTTGTTTCAGCGAACGAGTGAAACATTTCCCTCCCGCCGGTAGTCTAAGAACACAGAAGGAGCAACAACCACGAACAATCACGGAGGAATCTATGCACGGCACTGAGCTAATTATCCCCCTTGTGTTTTTCATCTCCATTGTGGCCGTATGGGGCGGGATCATCCTGACCCGGCACAAGGAGCGAATGACAATAATCGACAAAGGGATGGACCCTGCCGACCTCAAGGCTTTGTACGAACGGTCAGGGAGAGCGGCAAATCCACTCTCCTCGCTGAAGTGGGGCATTCTCTTTTTCTGCATCGGCCTCGCCGTTCTGATCGGGATTTGGCTCCGTGACCAGTTCTTTTTCAACGACGGCGTGATCCCTGGCCTCATGGCTGTTCTTGGGGGCGCCGGCCTGGTTCTCTTCTACTTCATTGCATCCAAAAAGAAACAGGCCTGACCACCGGCATCGTCAGGCACCTCCCTCGGCCCGGCCTCCCCGGCTGCCATCCATCCTGAGGATGACAACCGGGCAGGCCGGGTCTCTATTCGTCCCTCTTCACTTCTGTTGAGTCCACAACTTGTGCCTTGTCTCGCTCCTGCAACCGTCGCTGTCTCTCCAGTAACAGACGCATCGCTATCCGGATGCCATAGAGCACAAGCGCAACCAGAAAGAGCGGGACATAAACCGACTGCGGAACAAGCCGGAACCAGACAAGGGCCAGCATGGCCACCACAATGCCGAGAAACACGTATCCGTACAGATTGACCAGGCGCGGGGTCAGCATGGAAGTTGGAATAATTGTATGGCGTAATATAGGAAAGGGAATCCCGAACATCAACTCGCATTGAAATTGTTAGAGATAATCAGTATTGTAATACATGATGGATGGTGAGACTCTTCAGATTCTTCTGTTCCTCGTCATCGGTGGTTACGCAGGAGGGGCCCTGGCAGGCTTGCTCGGCGTGGGCCGGGCCCGATGGCGGACAATCGGCAGCACCATTGCATTCGGTGCTGCAGTTGCTTCCTCCGTGCTTGGTACCACGCTGTCCGCGGCGATCCTCCTCTCCGGCCGGACACTGGACGTGGCACTACCGCACGTGCTTCCTTTCGGCGAATTGTCGCTCCACCTGGATCCTCTTTCCGCCTTTTTCCTGCTCGTGATCTCGATCGTCGGTACGTTCGTATCCCTGTACTCTCCGGGGTATGCCCGCCACGCGGCGGGTGCCGGGAGAGCAGGCTTGCTCGCATTTCTCTACAATCTGTTCCTGCTCATGATGGCCGGCGTCGTGATCGCCGGCGATGCGGTCCTCTTCCTGATCCTCTGGGAAGTGATGTCACTGACCACATTCTTTCTGATCGTTTTTGACAAGGAAAGCGCGTCCTCACGACGGGCGGGTTTTCTCTACGTCATCATGACGCATGCAGGAACGGCGTTCCTTGTTGTCATGTTCCTCCTGTTGTTCGTTTCTACGGGATCATTCAGTTTCAGCGCGCTGCACGGCGCGGGGGCGAAGATTCCTGACTCCATCAAGACCATCATCTTCCTTTGCGCCCTGATCGGGTTTGGAACCAAGGCAGGCATTATCCCGCTTCACATCTGGCTTCCTGAAGCGCACCCTGCTGCGCCGAGCAACGTTTCTGCGTTGATGTCCGGTGTCATGATCAAGACGGGCATCTATGGAATGGTGCGGGTGTTTTTTGGAATTCTCGGCCCCGGTGCGGAATGGTGGGGAATTCTCGTGCTCGTGCTGGCGGTCACCTCGTCGGTCCTCGGCGTCCTGTATGCGCTCATGGAGCACGACTTGAAACGATTGCTCGCATTCCACAGTATTGAGAACATCGGCATCATCCTTATGGGCATTGGCGCGGCCATGCTGTTCTCTGCCTCAGGGAACCTCCCGCTGGCAGCGCTCGCTCTTCTTGCGGGCCTTTATCACGTGCTGAATCATGCAGTGTTCAAGGGGCTTTTGTTCCTTGGCGCCGGCTCGGTGGCCAGCGCAACGGGAACCAGAAACATGGAAAAGCTCGGGGGCCTGATACGGCGACTCCCTGCCACCGCAGGCTTGTTCCTGATCGGGTCGATCGCAATTTCCGCTCTTCCTCCCTTGAACGGATTCGTCAGTGAATGGTTGACCTTTCAGGCATTGCTTCAGGGCTTTACCATCGGCAGTCTTGCGGTCAAGATCGCAATACCGCTCACGGTCGCGCTCCTTGCGCTGACAGGAGCTCTGGCGGCTGCCTGTTTTGTCAAGGCGTTTGGCATCACCTTTCTTGGTCTCCCACGCTCCGAGGCCGCCAGCGCAGCCCATGAACCGGAGAAAATGATGCTCGGGGCAATGGGAGGGCTCGCCGTGCTCTGTCTTCTTTTCGGTATCGCACCCGGGCTTGTCTTGGCGATGCTTGACCCTGTAGTCCGGTCTCTGGCGGGAGCGCCGGGCACCGGACTTGCGGGAATGAAGGACGGCATGCTGATGATCTCTCAAAGCCCTGCGGCAAGCATATCCACCCCGGCGCTGGCCGTGATGGGCATTGTGGCGATGCTGCTTCCTATCGGTCTGGGGCTGCTCCTCGGAGGGCGCCTTCGCGCGCGCACATCCGGCGTTTGGGCGTGCGGACTCGAAAGCGTCGGCTCCCGGATGCAATACACGGCAACCGGCTTCTCGAAACCGTTGCGGCTCATCTTTGCGAACGTTTTCCGGGCCCGGCACGAGATCGAAGTCACCGAGGAATCTTCCCCGTATTTTCAATCGCATATCCGCTATGAGCTGAAGACAGAGCCGCTCTTCGAGCGATTCATGTACAAGCCGCTCAACCAGTTCGTGATGCGCTTATCGCTGCGGCTGCGCCGGATACAGGCCGGAAACATCCAGAGCTACCTGGCGTATATTTTTATCACCCTGATACTCCTGTTGATGCTTGCCCGATGAGATGAGAGAACCAGAGGGAAATCCATGATCACCATTCTCGCGGACTTCGGAGCCGTGCTTGCGCAGATCGTCCTCGCGCTGTGCTTCGCTCCGCTTGTGACTGGAATCATCAAGAAGACGAAGGCGAGGCTGCAGAACCGCAAGGGAGCGCCCATCATGCAGCCCTATCGTGACCTTCAGAAGCTGTTCCGCAAAGGGGTGGTCATCCCATCGACGGCATCGTGGATCTTCCGCGCGACACCGTATGTCCTTTTCGCGACCACACTAGTGATCGTGGTCCTCGTCCCCACGCTGTTCTCCCCGGTGCCGATGCACTGGGCCGGCGATATCATCACTGTGGTGTACCTCTTCGCCCTCGGGCGATTTTTCCTGGCGCTGGCCGGTCTGGATACGGGCACCGCCTTCGGCGGCCTCGGCTCCAGCCGTGAAATGTCGATCGCGGCCATCGTTGAGCCGGCAATGATGCTCGCCATTTTTACCGTCTCGGTCACGGCAGGCTCCACGAACCTGAGCACGATCGTGGCAAGCCTCTCTACAACTCCCGCCTCAGCCGTAAACCCGTCCCATATACTCGCCTTTGCGGGACTATTCATTGTCACCCTTGCGGAGACCGGCCGGATTCCGGTGGACAACCCCGCGACGCACCTGGAATTGACCATGATTCACGAGGCGATGGTCCTGGAGTATTCGGGACGGTATCTTGCGCTCATTGAATGGGCGTCGCAGATGAAACTGCTGATATTCCTCGCCCTGCTCTCGAACATGTTCTTTCCGATGGGGATGGCCACGCACCTCTCGCCGGCAGCGCTCCTGGTTGCCCTTCTCGCCATTGCCGGGAAAACGCTGGTGCTGGCTGTCGTGATAGCCGTGGTGGAGTCAACCAACGCCAAACTGCGCCTGTTCCGCGTGCCGGAGTTCCTGATGGTGGCGTTCATCCTCTCCCTCCTGGCATTGATACTGTATTTCATCGTGGGAGCATAGTCATCCATGGGTCCGGGCGCATACACCATAAGCCAGTATATCGATATCCTGGCCGCGATGATTCTGGTGACCGCGTTCCTCATCGTCTCCAGCAGGAGCCTGACCTTTTACGTCCGGTTGTTCTCGCTGCAGTCCTTCTTCCTTGCAGGAGTCGCGCTGCTCGTGGCCATCGGATACGGTGAAATGCACATCCTGACCGCCGCAATCCTCACGATCATCGTCAAGGTCGTGGCTATCCCTTTCGTGCTGAATAAGGTCACCGACGCCATCAAGGCCAGGAAAGAGATTGATTTCACGATCAATGTCACGGTCTCGCTGCTGATCTGTGGGGGACTGGTGATTGTGGCCGACTCCGTCGCGCAGCCGATCCTGAACGCACAGCATGGAAACACGCTGGGAGTATCCCGTGTGCTTCCAGCATCCATCGCCATGATCTTGATCGGGCTGTTCATCATGATCGCACGCAAGAAGGCGCTCACCCAGCTCATCGGGTTGTTGACAATGGAAAACGGCTTGTTTCTTTCGGGCCTCGCTATCACGTATGGTATGCCCATGATCGTCGAAGTGGGCATCTTCTTCGACATCCTGATGGCAGCGCTGATTCTGGGAGTCTTCATGTACCGCATCAACAGGACATTTGAGAGCATCAGCATGGACACACTGAGGAGCCTGCGGCATTGACCATCGTTCTCTTTTCCGTTCTCCTCTGCGTCCCCTTGATCGCCTCGGCGTATTGCGGGATAGAGAAGAGGGTCACCTGGCTTGAAACGGCAACGTGGATCGCCAATGCGGTAACCTTCGGCGCTTCCTTTTGGCTTGCCACCGCCGTGCTGGAACAGACAACGCTCAGCTCACCCCGGGGTTGGTTCTATGCCGACGCCCTTTCCAGCCTGCTCGCGCTGATCGTTTCAGGAAGCTCCCTGGTGACGTCGCTCTACTCCATTGGATATCTCAGGCGGCTGTCGCGTGAAGGGAAGATCAGCGGCCGTGAGATACGTCTGTATTATCTCCTGTTCAACGCATTTGTGTTCACGATGATGTTCGTCCTGCTGGCGAACAACCTGGGGTTTCTCTGGATCGGCACGGAAGCGACGACACTGGCGACGGCGTTCCTCGTGGCGCTGTATGACCGCGAACGGTCGCTGGAGGCTGCATGGAAATACGTGATCATTTGCTCGGTGGGGATCGCGCTGGCCCTGTTCGGCATCATACTCACATATTTCTCCGCTCTGCATGTCGTCCAAACCTCGGCAAACGCGCTGAACTGGTCCACGTTGGTGTCCGTGTCCGGGCAGCTCGATCCGACGATTCTCAAACTCGCATTCATTTTCATCCTTGTCGGGTTCGGAACCAAGGCGGGGCTGGCGCCGATGCATACATGGAAGCCGGACGCATACAGTGAAGCGCCGACCCCGGTGAGCGCCCTCATGGCGGCGGGGTTGGTCAATGTGGCCCTCTACGCGCTGATGCGGTTCCACATCCTGGTGCAGCGTGCGGTTGGCGGCGCTTTTGTCTCGACGCTCTTTCTTATTTTTGGACTGCTCTCGATGGGGATCGTGATCCCGTTTGTCCTCATGCAACGGGATTACAAGCGGCTGCTCGCGTATTCCAGCATCGAACATGTGGGAATCGTAGTCTTCGCCCTCGGTATTGGCACGCCGTTTGCGTACTTTGGCGCTCTTCTCCATCTTGTGAACAACGCGATCGCGAAGCTGCTCGTGTTCCTTTCGGCCGGTAATATCCGCCTCGCGTATCGGTCAAAGATCATCCGCCGCGTCTCCGGTGCAGCAAGCGTGGTCCCGTTTAGCGCCACGTTGTTCCTTCTCGGGATTTTTGCCGTTACTGGGTGGCCGCCGTTCGGCCTCTTTATCAGCGAATTCACCATTGTGAGCGCCGGATTTGCGGCCGGTGCGCTCTGGGAAAGCTCGGCATTCATACTCTTTGTCACCGCGCTGTTTGGCGGGTTCATCTATTATGCGGGACGAATGGTTCTGGGTCCGGTCACAGCCATCCGCAGCACCGGTGAAGCTGATGTGACGTCGCTTATCCTGCTCGGGGCACTGGCTGCGGCTCTTTTGGTTCTCGGCGTCTGGATTCCGGAACCGCTGCGCATCTTGCTTCAGAGAGCAGTCGCAATCTTCCAGCAATAACGGTATTCTTGTGCAGGAGAAAGCATCACCATGAATCCATTACAGAAGTACCTGGAACAACTGCAGATGACCTGGGGGGATCGAATCCGGGTTCACCTCTCGTTCGCGCCGAACGAATTGTACATCACGCTGGCACCTGGCGCCCTTCGAGATCTGGAGGACATGTGCGCAGGCATTCAGAAGTCCTTCAAAGCCCGATTCGCCACGCTGGTTGCCAGCGATGAGCGGCGGGAGGCAGGGTTCCTCTTCCTCTACTACGTCTTCTCCATACCCGCGGACGATCTCTTTCTCATCCTCCGCGTTCCGGTTGACCCGCGCCACATGGAAGTTCCGTCGATCAGCAGCACGCTGGGAGCCGCCAACTGGTTCGAACGAGAGACCAGGGACTGGTTTGGAATCATCCCATTCCCCAATATTCATCCTCTCGCATCTCATCCAGACTGGCCCGAGGATGTCCTCCCAATGCTGCAGGATTTCGATGCGCGATCCATCGTTTCGCGTGTCGCCGGGAAGCTTGATTTTCCTCGTGTGGAAGGAGAAGGGATTTTCGAAATCCCGGTAGGCCCCGTGCATGCCGGAATCATCGAGCCGGGGCATTTTCGATTCAGCGTGGCCGGCGAGCCAATCATCAAACTGGACGTACAGCTCTTTTACACCCACAAAGGCACGGAGAAGATTGCCGAGGGAACCAGACCGGCGAAGTGCGTTTTTCTCGCCGAGCGGGTCTCCGGAGACACGTCATTTGGTCATGCGCTTGCCTACTGCCATGCCATCGAGCGCCTGGCCGGGATTACCCCTCCAATGCGAGCCATTGTCATCAGAACCATGTTGCTCGAACTGGAACGGCTCTTCAACCACATCGGCGACACCGGCGCGCTGTTGTTGGATATTGGATTTCCGACCGGCGCCGCGACGGCCTTTCGGTTGAAAGAGGACATGATGCGGCTGAACGAGGTACTCACGGGTAGCCGCCTCCTGCGCGGCATGGCTGCCATCGGAGGAATCCGGCGCGAAATCGAGGACACGCTGCAGAAACGACAGGCGTTCCGGGACACCACCGTACATGTACACGACGACTTCCGGCAACTCGTTGCACTCGTACAATCGAGCTCCTCGGTGATTGATCGCCTCGAGACGACCGGACGCCTCAGCCAGAAGGATGCGTTTCGCCTTGGCATTGTTGGAATGGCAGGGCGCGCATCGGGAATCGACAGAGACCTGCGCCGCGATCATCCCCATTGCGCCTATCCGCATTTGAGGTTCACGGTGGCGCATCAACTGCAGGGCGATGTGCTGGCACGATTGAATGTCAGGGTTCACGAAATCGAACAGTCCTTCCGCATGCTGGAGCAGTTGGTGCGGCAACATGAGGCAGAGCCGTTCCGAACGCCCGGAGCCCATGTCATTCCCCCGAACCGGCATGCGCTCGGTTATGTCGAAGGCTGGCGCGGCGAGATTGTGCACTGGGTAAAAACCGACCGTGTCGGTTCGATCGGCAGATGGAAGATCACCGATCCATCATTTCATAACTGGAGGGCGATACCGGCCGCCGTACAGAATAACATCGTGCCTGACTTTCCCGTGATCAATAAGAGCTTCAATCTCTCATATTCCGGCAACGACCGATAACAGGACATGTTCAAGATCTTGCGACAATCCATTCGCACCGGGGTGGTGACCAGGCCGTACCCGGATGAGGCTTCGGCGCCTCCGGTGGGATTCCGCGGTACACCCATGATCGACTTTGCGCGGTGCACCGCGTGCGGAGAGTGCGCAGACGCTTGCCCCACCGATGCGATCACCCTGCGGGACCTCGATGGCAAAGAGGCCGACAAGCTCCTTACTCTTTCATACGGCTCGTGCATCTTTTGCGGCGCATGTGAAGACGCATGTCCGGATGCGATCACGCTCAGCAATGAGTATCAACTCGCCACCGCGCGGAAGGACGCGCTCACGACACGAGCGCTGTACAGAGAGCTGAACGATGGCAGGATGCAGTTCCTGCAGATGGCAACGCAGGGAACAGCCGGCGAAAAACGGAGCCTGGAAGACATCGGTGCGGAGGTCAAAGCGAAGGTGGACAAATGGTTCGGGCGGTCACTCCAGATACGGGAGGTCGATGCCGGCTCCTGCAACGGTTGCGAAGTCGAGATCACTGCGCTAAACAATGCGATCTACGACATTGAGCGGTTTGGCATTCACTTCGTCGCGTCACCACGCCATGCCGACATGCTCCTTGTGACGGGGCCGGTGACGCGGAATATGGAACTTGCACTGAAAGAGACGTATAAGGCCACGCCCGAGCCCCGGCTTGTGGTGGCGGTGGGCGCCTGTGCCATCAGCGGAGGGATATTTGGAAAAAGTTATGCCTCCTGCGGCGGAGTCGACACTGTGGTTCCGGTGGACGTCTATATCCCGGGCTGTCCTCCCCGTCCTGAAGCACTGCTGCACGGCATTCTGCTCGCGCTGGGCAGGCTGAAGTGACGGCGGTGGGAGATATCCTTGCCGCCGTCATCCTTGGCAAAACGTCTGAGATTTGACAGGCCCTGAATCGAAGCATTTCAGGACGAGACGGGAGCATCGCCGAGTACCTGGTCGATCACTCCCCCGCCAACCAGATCATCCCCCTCATAGAGTACGGCGGACTGCCCCGGAGCAATGGCCCGCCGGGGCTCATCAAACAGTACGTTCAACCGGCCGTCTGGCAGCTCTTCCACCATCCCCATTCCGCCGCTGTCCTTGTAACGAATGCACACATTGACGCGGAGTCCGACCGGACAGTGCTCGTACTTCACCATGTTGACACTGCGCGCGACGAGCCCGGTATGATAGAGTGCTTTCTCATTCCCAACCTCTACCCGATTGTTCCGGGGGTCAATCCCGGTCACATACATCGGCTCTCCCATCGCAACGCCAATCCCCCGGCGCTGGCCGATCGTGTAGAACGGAAAACCGCGGTGTTGTCCCACGACGCGGCCGTCCTGAACGATATCTCCTCCCGCCACTTTCCGCTCCAACCCCGGGATACGCTCCTTGAGGAACCGCTCATAGTTGTTGTCAGGGATGAAGCAGATCTCGAAGCTTTCCCCTTTTCCCGCAACGGCCACCCCAAGCTTCGCGCCGAGCGCGCGGACTTCCGGCTTCATGTATTCTGCAAGGGGAAAAAGGGTTCGCGCAAGAGATGCCTGGGTGAGACCCCAGAGGGCGTAGGATTGGTCCTTGCCTCCGTCGCGGCCGCGGGAAATCACAAAACGCCCCGTTTCCGGAATTCGGCGGAGTTTCGCATAGTGACCGGTTGCAATGCAGTCGGCCCCGAGGGCCTCGGCTTTCCTGATCAATTCTTCCCACTTGATCTTCCGATTGCAGATGACGCATGGATTGGGGGTCCTGCCGCGCATGTATTCCGCAACAAAGTCCTCGATTACCGCGTTGTTGAACGGTTCGGCGAAGTCCAGGACGTAGTGGGGAAAGTTGAATTGGGCAGCAACGGCACGCGCGTCGTTGATGCCATCCAGCGAACAACAGCTGCTTTCATTCCCGCTGTTACCACCCACATCTTCGTAGGCATACGTCTTGATGGTGATCCCGATGACCTCGTGCCCCTCAGTTGCCAGCATGGCTGCGACGACTGAAGAGTCCACACCACCGCTCATTGCTACAACAATCCGCTTCTTGGCGCTCATATTATAAAATAGGGAAAAATCTCCTTCGGCACAACGTCACTCACCGGGTCACGGCTCGAAGAGCAGCAGTCGTGATCTCTTTTCCCCAGAATTTCTCCCCAAGCCAATAGCCGATCTCCGCCGAGATCCGCTTCACATCCTCCTTTCTGTAGGGATAGGGAAACCGGTCAAGGACATTGATCCAGATCTTGCGATTGTTGCCGTGCTTGACAAGAGAATCCCGGTCCGACCATTGCCAGGACCGCACAGCGCAAAGACCCGTTTGAAGCTCCATTGGCGTACTCCGGATTTCTGAGGGGAATATAAGCCAAAGCGGGGTTGTGAGCAACGAAGTGAAAGAGCCAGAGTGCTCTGGAGAAGGCAAACACAGGAGTTGAGACTTGCGCAGAATGACGAACTCTAGAAGCGCAGTTCCGCCTGTATCACAAGTTCCCGCGCCACCGGGTTCTTTTCCCGCAACGTCACAGCATATTTTCCCGCAAGGCGCATGGAGACAGGCAACGACCAGGAGAACAACACATGCCACCGGGATCCTCTGCCGTACAAGGGCGGGCTGGGCACGAATCCGCGTACGTTCCCTTCATAATCATAGAGACGTGCATCGTATGAGTCCGCTTCGAAGAATGTCACGCCACACTCGCACGCCATTCCCGTGGCGTCAAAGGAGAATGTCTGGGACGCCATGTTCCCTTCGTCCACCCGGCTCGACATGGACAATCGGGATTCCACGTGCTCGATTCTTGTCTTCGCCTCAAGATGGGAGGACATTTCCATCAGGGCAGCGAATCTTGCACTCTTCCTGTCTCGATTCCCCTGAACACTTGAAGGACTTGAAGGAGACCCCGGGCCCGCCTGCATGATTTCCGAGTTGCGCAAACGGAGAGCCAGAGAGAAGCGCATATCTGGGATCGGCAGCGCGGTAACCTCGACCAGGAAATCGTTCGCAGTGTGGGGCAGCAAGCTGGTGTAGGTGCTCCCCGGTATCTTGCATTGATCGGCGTAGCCATGAAGTACAATTGCCCGGGCCAGACGCACTGACCAACCGATGGCGATGCCGCGCTCGTTGGTTGTATTTGCCTGCACTCCGTAGGCGCGTGCGTGGGGATTGTTGAAATGCATTGAATAGTCCCTGTACGAGATGCTTACCCTTGCCGTAGAATCGAGAGGCATCACCGCGCCTGCTGTCCAGGCCGTTCCTCCTTCAACCGACCGAGCGATTTCTCCAAAGAGCGCAGCACCCCCTAGCGTGATATTGAAATCTCCACCTGCAACTTCGGACTTCTCCCCTGTAAATCCAAAGTGCGAACCTGGCTTCACTCCCCGATCGAATACAGAACGGTAATAGGTGAGGCCGATGGTACCTTTCCCCCGGACACCGCATTCGAAACGAGTTCCCGCAAGGAATTCATGCACGCGGCTTCGTTTTTCCATCTCCGCAGCCGTTCTGTAAAGGCCGCTGGAATAAAAGCTTGTCACCTCACCCTGGTCATTGACGCTTGCAGCAAGCGGTGTTCGTGACACCAAGAGCAAGCACCTCACAGTAACCGCCGAGAACTTGCTCTTCAAAGCGACCGCCCCACCCCGCAGATAATGGGCTTCATCGGCCAGGTGATACGGGACCAATCGAGCGCCGGACTTGCGGATCCCACCAACCAGATCCCCATTTCTGCCGCCATCAGCCCCACGCCAGAGGACCAGCCCCTGCCCGGCTTCCGCGGTAAAATCTCCAATAACGACCTGTTCGATCAGCCCGTTGCCATGAAACGAGAAGTAACCCGAGAGAAACCCATCGCGTACTCGCTCCCCCGCATCCTTCTCGAAGAGAACGCCGGCCTTGACATGTTCAGAGAGTCTTAAAGCGACGCGTGAGAGTGATCTGGTGAGGCTCCCGAGCATGTCGGGATCGGAAGGGGTTGCCGCCCCGGGTAAAAGACCGGACAAGCGCCAAGAGACGATGGCAGCAGGAATCCGGTTCCCGGCGTTGCCAGCGTCCGTGTGTTGGACGAAGAGATACGGGCGAATTCCTGCAAGCAGCTCTTTTCCCCCGGGGATGCATTGGATTGCCTCCACTGACGCAAATTGTCCCTCGCGTTCGCGGGCGCGCAGAATCGCGTCTGCATCTTCGCCCGTCACCCCCGGAATGAGCAGGAGGTCCTCCCGCTGCGCGCTGTTCAGGTCGATCGGGTTCTCATGAAGCCATGCGAGCGTCTCGGCAACGTTCGAAGACGCCTCCTCGTCATCAATAAGCTCGAAGAAACGCTCTGCCGGGACTCCAAACAAGACGGTGTCCGGAACCTGGTCTTGCGCCAACGCCAGGCTGCCGAAGCAAGCCGCCAACCCGGGCACGAGGGCCGGAATCCGCCGACAGTCGAAGAGCGTCATGGCCAGGGAAGGACAAAGGACACTGAGATACAATGCGTCCCGCCAAGATCCGGATGCATGGTGTATGCGTAGTCCATGCAGAGCAGCGATGTCCGTATGCCAATTCCGACGGCGAGATTCGAGGGATCATTCCCGGCTCCGAGACGAAGCGTTACTACATCTTCAAGGAAATATTCCAATCCGATGGCGAGTCCAAAAGGGTGATGGCTATCTTTCTCTCCACTGAGCGCGACAAGTGCATTCGGGAGCGGCCGCACGCTGATCCCCATCCGCATCGTCTGAGGAAGAGCCTCCTTTTCGCTTCCTATCGTTGGCCGGTTCAGATTGTCCAGGGCAAAGCCGTAAGAGATTCCCCGGGTGATGTGAACCAGCACGCCGAAATCCAGCCCAACCGTCTGGTCACTGCCGTACCCCTGGATCGTCAGCGCATAGAAGTTGATGCCGATCCCCAGGACAGCTCGTTCGTTCAATGCACGGGCCACGGCGAGTCCCACGCTCACCTCCCGATACAGGCTGAAGCCAAATCCCGACATCGAGAGCGCGAGTGTGCCAATGGGAACCGTGCTGCTGAGTGAGATCGCTCCCCGCTTGAGCTCCGACATTCCGAAGAACCCCGGGAGATATTCCGCGGCCACAGTGGTTCCATGCGTTGCTGAGAGGCAGGATGGGTTGATGAAGGCTGCCCAGAGATCTCCTTCGACCGAAACCGTGGCCCCTCCCAATCCAACAGCCCGACCACCGCGCGGAGTGTGTTCGAACGCGGCCTCGGCCGGTAAACAGATGAGCAAGAGTGCCGATAAAACGTGTCTTCCCATCGAGTTGGCCACATCCCTCCTTTCTTATATACAGCGGGGAGGGCAAATTTACGAAGGGGGTCGAAGATTTTCCTGGCATTGATGAAGCGAGGAGGCTGGCATCAACCTCCGGCAAGCATCAAAGCGGTGTCAGGACAGCATCATGAGGAGGTCCAGGAATCATCCACGCATATCCCGCCAATCTCGCGCGCGGACCACCGTAACTCCAACAGGCATAATTCGTTATCCGATATTTATGATACACTTGGCCACATAATCGTCCTCCTTCCTTGACCAGTTCAGGCAAAAGTAATATATTGGTCATGAGTCTTCCTGCTCCTTCTATCATTCTCTCAGTTATCTGAGGAAACGCCATGCCAGGAAAATCCACGGTCATCTTGATTTCGCTGACAGCGCTCATGTTTTTTGTCAGTGCCCAGCTTTCGGCTCAACGGGTGGACTGCACCGTGAACGTCAATTACGAGGCTGTGTCGACAACCAACAAAGATCAGTTGCGCGACCTGGCTTCTGACATCAGGGAGTATGTGAACAATTACCAGTGGGGTGCGGAGAACATCCCGGACAAAGTGAAATGCACCCTGGACATTTTTGTCCAGAGGGTTCAGGGAGATAACAAGTATTTAGCGCAGGTTTTTGTGGGAAGCCAGAGACCTATCTACGGCTCCAAAAAGAGCAGCGTTGTCTTGCGTCTGATGGACGATTCGTGGCAATTCACCTACATCAAAGGGAGACCAATCAATCATAACGCATATTCTTACAATGATCTGACCAGCTTTCTTGACTTCTACATGTACCTGGTCGTAGGGTACGATTCCGACACGTTCGAAAAGCTCTCCGGGACCCCGATGTTTCAGAAAGCCGCTGACATCGCGAACTTTGGCCGGTCCAGCGGAGACCCGGGATGGCAGCAGACCACGAGCGGGTATAGCCGCCTTCAACTCATCAACGAGCTCCTCTCTCCGGCATACGAGCATGTGCGCGCAGCGTCCTGGAGATATCACTTCACGGGCCTCGACTCTTTAGCCTTCGCGCCGGAGAAGGCATACAACAACATTATTCAGGCTATCGAGATCATCGGGAAGATCAAACGACTCTCAGACCCGAGAAACCAGGTGATCAAGGCGTTCTTCGACACGAAGTACATGGAGCTCGCCGACCTCTTTGTGAAGAATCCGGATAAGTCGGTCTACAACACGCTTGCGAACATCGACCCCGCCCATCTGAAAACGTACGAAGAGTACAGCCAGAAGGAGTAGTTTTTTTCTGATCCATGAGGAATGGGGATCCTCCGCCCCATCAGTGGCAACTACTCAAAAATACGGCCGCTGATAGAAGACCGCCCCGATCTCCTCCGCCAAGCGCCTTGCCTTTTCCTTGTCCACCTCTTCGAGATCCACCACCGTCAGGACCACGCGTGGCAGACTCTTGACGGCCTCACGGGCGAATTCCATCATCGCGGGGAAGAAGACCGCACCGTTGATCCTCATCAGGCGGCCGTATTGATCGGGATCGGTGGTGTTCAGGCTAATTGATACAGCATCAAGAAGCCCCACAAGCTCCGGAACAATGTTCCTTTTGTTGATGACACTTCCGTGTCCATCCGTGTTGAGTCGTGTTTTGCCTCCCATCTCCTTCACCCGCCGCGCAATCTGCTTGAGATCCTCCAGCCGGATGGTCGGCTCGCCGTATCCGCAGAAAACGATCTCCTCGTATCGTGTGGGATCCCCAATCTCCGCTATCACTTCCTCCACCGTCGGCTCCCGTTCAATCCGAAGGTTGTTGCCTTTGATGACGGCCTCCCCCTTCCTGTCGCAAAAGACGCAATCGGCATTGCACCTGATCGTCAGATTGATGTAGAGGGAGTTCTTCAATCTGTAGGTGATCTGCGGCGCCCCAACCGAACCGATGCCGAACAACTGAAAGACGTTGTAATTCGTCGCCCGGCCGACATCGTCTGCACGCAGACCCTGCAATTCGGCGATGCGCGAGGCGATCAACGGAAGGAACGCCGGCTCGTTGCGCTTTCCCCGATGAGGGACCGGAGCGAGATAGGGACTGTCTGTTTCCAGCAACAGGTGCTCGGGCGATATCTCCGCCGCCACTCGGGCAGCGTTCCCGCTATTCCTGAAAGTGACAATGCCTGGAAGTGAGACGAAGAAACCCATGTCGATCACCTTCCATGCCAGGGCAACATCACCGGGAAAGCAATGGAAAACCCCACGGGGCGCGCCGTGTCGGCTTCGTGCCGCGGGAGACGGCGCCCGCCAGGACGTTCCGTTTTGCGCAATCGCGCCTTCCACGATGCGCAGCGTAGAGCTCCATAGCCTCCCTGGTGTGGATGACAATCGGAAGGTTGCGCCGCTGAGCGATCTTGATCTGCTCGATGAAAATGGCTTCCTGTCTATCGGGAGGGGAGAAGTTGTAATGGAAATCCAGGCCGATCTCTCCAATGCCAACGACCTTGGGATGCTTGCTGAGCTCTTCAATTTCCAGCAGCGATTTCTCGCTTGCCTTGCTTGCTTCGTGCGGATGGTACCCAACGCAGGCAAATACGCCGGGGTGTTTGTCAGCAAGCTCCACCGCCTTACGGCTGTCTTCGAGATCCGTTCCGGGATTTATGATGTACTCCACCCCCGCATCCACGGCTCTCCGGATCACTTCGTCGCGGTCAGATGCAAATGCGTCCGCAGTAATATGTGCGTGTGAATCGACAAACATAGATGGTTGAGATATCTTATACTTTACGAAAAGGGGGCGGAAGATGCAAAAAGCAGGTGGCAGGGTCCATTCAGGCGGGCGTGAGGAGCTTTCTCAAAAGCGGGTTTCGAGCGTCAGAATGAACGTCCTGGGGGGAGCCATATTGCCGATCAGTTCGACGTAGTTGTACTGGAAGATATTATTGATGTTGAATGTGGCATTCAAAGGAACGCCCACGAAGGAGAGATCCGCCCCAAGCCGGAGGTCAACCACCTTGATAGGCACGACCACATCCCCGTTCTTGATGATGCCAAGAGTAACGAATTCCTGGTCAATCTTTTCCATCTTGCTGAGGTAGCGAAAGTCCACTCCGAGCGAGAAGAGGCTGACATGCCCGACGGCCGAGAGATAGAAGATATGACGGTGGCGATACTTGAGAACATCGTTCGCTGTGAGGTCCCTGGGATCAATATAGGTATAGCTGAGTTCACAGGAAAGAGCCCTTTTGAAAAACTGGAGCTGGGAGGAGAATTCGAGGCCCCTGATCCGGGCTCGTGTCACATTGCTGAACTGCCCTTGTCCCTGTGCATTGAAACCGGTCTCGATGAGGTCCCAGAAATCATTTTGGAAGAGAGCAAGGTCGATGACCGCATTCTCGCCCAGGACCTGGTTTGCTCCCACCTCGTAAGAGATGCTCCGCTCGGGCTTCAACGCAGGATTCGGAACGATGGTGAAGCCCCCGATGTTCGTGCTCGTGAATGCTTCCGCAACCGTGGGTGAGCGGAATCCTCTCCCCACAGAGGCGCGAAGGGCCGTACCGGCAGCAAGCGCATAGACAAGAGCAGCTTTCGGGTTGAACTGTGAGCTGGTCTCCATGGAATCTAGCGACTGGATATCGAAGCGGGCACCAAGTGTCAGCCGGAGCGGATCGAAAAGCGTCATTTCGTCCTGAGCGTAGGCCGCTCCGCCACCGCCGTGATGGTTGCCGAACAGGCTTGCCCTCACTTGATCGTAATTTCCCTCCACTCCAAACGCGAGAATGTGCCGATCCGTCGGCAACCAGGAAACCTGGACCTCGCCGCGCAACACGTCCGATTTCGATTCATCCACGCGGTCACCGAGGGTATCCGTGAAGCGATTCTTGAACCAGAGCGCCCGCGTGGTCACCAATGCGCTGGGTGCAATCGTGTGCGTGTAGATCGCGGTCGTGTAGAACCTTGTGGAATGGATCGTTTCACCCTGGTAGGCATCCGGTGGCACAAGCGCGTGAGCCAGATCCTTCCAGTACAGGTATGCCCCCCGGTATTGATTAAGATAGTTGGCGGTGACCGACAGAACGTCGTCTGCCGAGAGACCAACGTCCGACCGCAACGCCAGGTTTGTACGCTTTTTCCAATCATTCTGACGGTAGCTGTCATCAGTCATGCGAGAAGCATACAACGAGAGCCCCACCGGCCCGATATGGCGCGAGTGGCTCGCCGAAATTCCCCCCTGGAACCTGGTACCCCCGCTCCAGTCCCATTGACTGAATGACGGCTTGGCGTACATGTCTCCATACGCACGAATCCGTGTTTCAGGGTCATCAGGAACCCGGCGGGTGATCACGTTGATGACACCCCCCAGGGCACTCGACCCGTACAGCGCTGACGCTGCCCCCTTGACAACTTCGATCCGGTCTATCTGGCCGGTCGGAATTGACTCAAAATTCAGCTCGCCTGTATCCCCGGTCAACAGCGGAATCCCGTCCACCAGAAGCAACACTCTGCTCCCGGCCCCGCGGCTGTAACCACTTGAGCCGCGAATGTTCACCTGGTCATACGTCATGTTCACCCCGGGCACATAACGCAATGCTTCGTCCACCGTGACGGCATTGCGATACGCCAGGCCCGCAGCATCAAGCACAGAAACGCTTGCGGGCACTTCCTGGAACGACTGCTCGTGCTTACTTGCCGTCACCACAACAGGCTCCGTTGAAATTGCCACGGCGGAGAGTTGCACGACAAGGTCGATCGCCTTCGCTTCGGTGACGGGGACTCCGGAGCGCATCTCTCGCTTGTACCCCACCAGTGCAAACGAAAGGGTGTATGTTCCGGGCCGGACCGCCTGAATGGAAAACCTGCCGCTGGTATCCGTCGCGGCTCCGCGAAGCGTGCCCTGCACCAGGACGTTCACACCGGGAAGAGGCTCGCCCGAGCGCATATCCGTGACACGCCCGGTAATTACTCCGGTCTGCGCTGCGGCAGTCGCTAATGAAAGGATCCAGATGACGAGGAATGATCTCATCAGAAGGGCTGTGGTGGACGGTGGGAAAAATCGACGTTGATGTCGACATGCTTCAATGTATCATCCGTCGGCACCTGGATGGCCGACGGGACTGCGAGGTTGGTGTCAAGATCGTACTGCCCCACTGCCCGCCAGTCCTGAAACACATTCGACCCGTACTGTTGGGCCACGACGACGTACGGGTATACGCCGGCAACGGCGGGCACAAAATAGTGGACTGTGTCAACATTGAATGGGAGCGAGGACTGGCCGATCGGCGGATACACGATCGCCTTTCCCGTGAGGGCATCAGCGACAATGTTCGTGGGAGGAAACTGCGTGAAAGCAACCAAGCGAAGATCGACCAGGCTGTCCGGGGGAGGCCAATTCTTGTATCTGATCGTGCCGCTGAAGCCGCTCACCCGCGGGCCCCCAGCGGCGGAATTCTCCGGCGGTGCCTGAATTCCCTCGTCACAACCCGGGAATACAAGCACGCCAAAGAGCATCAGGACAAAAACCGGGTAAACATTTCTCATAAAGAACTGTCGTATACAGTATAAGATACGCTTGGAACACCGAAAACGCAAGGAAAAGAGGAGCATACAGGATACAGAGCACTCAAGGGGGCCATGGAGAGAAGGCATTTAGGCAATGAGGAAAAGCCGGCGGGCTCACAGTAGAGCTAAACCACGATGTTGATTTTGCCTCTACCTCGATATTCTGTCTCTCTGCGCGGCCCTTTGCCTTCTCCGTGTTCACCGTGTTCGCCTTTTGCTGCGCGTTTTTCTCTTTACTTCACCACGCTCCCGCTCGGTATCTCAGCCGATGGTGTAATGAAGACCAGCTTCCCGGCCCCATCCGACGCTGCCAGCAACATTCCCTGCGATTCCTGCCCCATCAACCGTGTGGGCTGGAGGTTGAACACAACCACGACAGATTTGCCGACCAATTCCTCCGGCGTGTACTGCTGGGCTATGCCGGCTATGACCTGCCGTCTTTCGGCACCAATTTCCACCTGGAGCTTTAACAGCTTTTGCGATTTTGGCACGTTCTCGGCTCCCAGCACTCTGGCCACACGGAGATCGATCTTCTTGAACTCATCCATCGTGATGGCCTGCTTCTCCGGCTCTTTCGGGGGGGCGGCCGGAGCTGGCTGCCCCAGGTTCTTCAACTCATCTTCGATCACGTCGTCCTCAATTTTTATGAAGAGAATCTCCGCGGTTCCGAGCTGATGGCCGGGGGGGATCTCCGACCCGGCGGCCGAATCCCATGACTGCTTCGCGGCTTCGCCGGGAAGATTCAGCATTCTCCAGATCTTTTCACAGGAGAAGGGAATCACCGGAGAGGCCAGAATTGCCAGGGCACGAGCCACGCGAAGGCTGGTGTTGATCGCCGCGGCGCACCGGTCAATATCGGACTTCGCCGTCTTCCACGGCTCGCTGTCATTGAAATATTTGTTGGCGGCCCGGGCGAGGTTCATGATTTCGAGCACCCCCTCGCGGAACCGGTACCGCTCGAATTGTTCAGCCACCAGAGCGGGAATTCTGGAGAGCGTCTGTTCCATCGCCAGGTCAAGCGGTGCAAGCTCCTTCCGCTCCGGCACGACACCCTTGAACGTCCGCGCCGCAAATGCAAGGGTGCGGTTCACGAAATTCCCCAGGATGTCCGCAAGCTCGTTGTTCGTCCTGGCTTGAAAATCCCTCCACGTAAAATCCGAGTCGCGATATTCCGGGAGCGAGACCGCGAGGTAATACCGGAGCGGATCGGCGGGATAGCGGGCCAGGATATCCCTGACGTCAATGCCCCATCCACGGCTCTTCGAGAATTTCTCCCCTTCGAAGTTCAGGAATTCATTCGCCGGGACGTTTGCGGGCAGGACATACTTCTCCGGGCGGTCCCCCTCGTTCCATGCCATGAGCATGGCCGGGAAGACAATGCAGTGAAAAACGACATTATCCTTCCCGATGAACGCGACGTATTTTGTCCCGGCGTCAAGCCAGAACTTCTTCCATTCTTCAGGTTTGCCGATCTTCTCCGACCATTCTCTGGACGAGGAGATATATCCAAGCACCGCGTCGAACCAGACATAGATGACCTTGTTTTCGTATCCCGGCAGCGGGACCTTCACCCCCCAATCCAGATCCCGCGTCACCGCCCGGTCCTGAAGGCCGTCCTTGAACCACCCGCGGCAATATTGCAGCACATTTTCCTTCCAGCCGTCCTGCGCATCCGCCTTCCGAATGTACTCTTCGAGCCTGGCCTGATAGTCGCCGAGGGGAAAATACCAGTGCGACGTCTCACGGACCACCGGGGTACGTCCGGTAATCTTGGAACGGGGATTGATGAGTTCCATCGGGTTCAGGTACGTACCGCATTTTTCGCACTGGTCTCCGCGCGCGTCCGGGTTGCCACAGACCGGGCAGGTCCCTTCGACGTACCGATCCGGGAGAAACATGTTTGCCTGGTCGTCGTAGAACTGCTTTTCCTTCTTCTCCTTCAGGATTCCCCGCCGGTGGAATTCAACGAAGAATTCCTGGGCCGTCCGGTGGTGCATCGGCAGGCTGGTGCGGGAATAGTTGTCAAAGCTTATGCCGAATTGCGCGAAGGCAGCTTTGTTCATCTCATGGTAACGGTCCACGACCACGTGAGGCGAAACGCCTTCCTTGTCCGCCGTAAGGGTGATCGGAACGCCATGCTCGTCGGATCCGCAGATGTAGACCACCTCGCGTCCCCGCAGCCGCTGAAATCGCACGTAGATATCCGACGGGAGGTACGCTCCGGCAAGGTGCCCAAGGTGAATCGGGCCATTGGCGTACGGGAGAGCCGCGGTGACAAGAATGCGCTGGGCATCAATCATGATCGTTCATTCCGTGTGCAGGATGTCCGCCTTCAGTCGGATGGCGAGGTTCAGAATCACGAGCTTAATGTACACGTTTCTTTCGACAAGGGAAATAGCCTTTTCGACATGGGCGAGGGCCTGGAGGAGGTCGGCATGCGGGAACTTCACCAGGAACCTTTTCAGGTCCTCTTGTTGATCCACGTTGATGATCACACCTCCGTGCATGAGCACCAGCGCATCCCGGAACCACATGAGGAGCAGCACAAGAAAACGGTTTACCAGTACCCGGTCCTTCAGGTCGGTGACCTTCTCCACGGCCTGCATGAGTGACGACACGTTGTTGGCAAGCGCGCTCCGGACGAACGCGAGCACGTCGCGTCTCCACTGATCGACGTCTTCCGTGAGAAGGGAGAGCGCACGAGTGTAGCTTCCATCGGCAAGGCGGGCAGCAAGCTCCGCCTGCCGGGCATCCACTCGTTTACGCTCAACCAGCGCGGTGCGGATCTCTTGCTCCGTCAACCGGTCGAAGCGGACGTTCTGGCAGCGAGAGAGAATGGTGGGAAGAAGCGCATCGCGATGCGCGGTGGTAAGAATGAGCATGGTGTTGCCGGCCGGCTCCTCCAGGGTCTTCAACAGCGTGTTGGCCGCCTCGTCGCCCATGCGATCCGCGTCGGAGATGACAAAAACCTTCCGCCGCCTGTCGGTTGTGCTCATGGACGACTCCCGGCGCACGGTCCGGACACTGTTGACTTTAATAATGCCTGCCCGGGGAATGGTGATGCGATGGTACGGATCGGCCCCTTTTTGCCTCAACTCCTCCTGGATCGTGTCAATCTCCTGTTCGGAGAGTTTCGCAGTCGGGCTGTCTTCTTTATCTTCTCCTTTACCCACAGGAAGTGCGCAGACGAGATGCACATCCGGGTGTTGGAGAGTGTCTAAATGAAGACAGGACGTGCACACACCGCAGGGTTCTTCTCCCCCGCGTTCGCAGTGGATCACACGTGCAAGCTCAAGCGCCATGGCATCTTTTCCCACCCCTTCTCCCCCGTAGAACAAATAGGCGTGCGCAAGACGCCTGGTCCGGAGGGCGCTCAGCAGCGTTGCCTTGACCCGTTGTTGTCCTATGACGCGCGGCCAGATCATGCCTGCTTCATTCCCCCCCAAGAAGTGGTGCTAGAACGCATGCCCGATGCCAAAGTGAAACACTCCCTCCTTGAATGTCTGCCCAAAGAGCTTCCGCTGGGTGATCCAGCGTTGCCCGACAGGCTCCATGGGGTTATAGATGCGGAACCCCCAGTCGATGCGAAACGGCCCCAAGAACGTGTCATAACGAAGCCCCAGGCCTGCATCGATGGCAATCTCCTGATAGCGAAAGTCGCGGGTCTCGGGCCAGAGATTTCCGACATCAACGAATTGGACGATCCAGAATTTATCGAACAGGCCGTCATGCAGGTTTTGCAGGAGCGCCGTACGCAGCTCCACGCTTCCTTCGAGCAACAGGTTTCCGCCAAGTTGGGCCAGTTGTGGATCCGCATGCGCGATCAATTCCCTGGAGTTCCAACCCCGCAAGCTTCCGCTGCCGCCGGCATAGAAACGGTACGTTTGAGGGATCAGGCGCGAGGTGTCGGAACGGGATTCCCCCCATTTCCCCTCCAGGGCGGCTTTGAGTTTAAAGGCAAGGATCGAAAAGCGGTGCGTCGTGAGATCGGAATACCACCGGCCAACCGCGCTCACCATGTAGAACTGGGTGAACGGCAGGCGCTTGAACAGGTTCTTCAGTGTCATGGGAAGAATCCCTGCTTCCTCCACCGTGAAGGAATGAATGAAACCTTCCGACGGGGAGAAGACGTCGTTCGTACGGTCGCGCTGCAAGGTGTACGCAAGGATGGAATTCAGTTGTTTCGGGTAGGCCGACAACAGCCTCAGCTGTTCTGCGATATCCGGATCGCTGGGATCGCCGTGGAAGTTGGGATTCAACTTCTGATCGACCGCTTCCAGCGTCCAGTCCAAAAACCCGGTGGTATATTCTGCAAACCTGCTGGTCACGCCGAGCTTGTTTCGCGCAATATTGAGGCGGTACGGGAGCTGCTTCTCAATAATAAAGGAGAACGACCAGGTGCCCTTGATCTTGTTGGTGAAGATATATGGCTGCAGCAGCTCGAAGGTCAGGTCAAGATTCGCAATCGCATCGCTGCTGGTAACAAAATAGTTTGGGAACTGTCCCAGTGTCTGCGTGCGAAACCGCAGGGAGGTGCTGAAGATCCGTGCCCCTCCCAGGAAATTCCGGTTGCTGTACGCAAGTCCCGCGCCGAGGTTGAAGGCACTGTTTTCGTTGCTGACGATCAGTTCGGGGGCGAGCTCATGCTTGTCGCGAGGACGAAAGGTGATGAAGCTCGGCACAGAGATGGAGGTGTCCGTGTTCGGAGGGATGATCGTGTTGATCTTCTGGAGGTCGAACACGCCGAGCCGGTTCAGGTTTTTCTCGCTGCTGATGCGCTTGTCAAGGCTGTAGAAATCCCCGGGTTTATAGTCCAGGTGGCGCAATATGATGTCGTCGGTAATATCTTCTCGTTTGGGCGTATGGTGGAGGGAGTCCGTCTCCTGCCGGATGGAAATTGGACCGAACAGATAGCGTTTCCCGGGGGCGAAGGTCAGGACCACGGAGAAGTCGTGCGTGCTCGCATAGTGCGTCGCGGCAGAACTGTCCCGGACAAAGACCGCGTTCGGGTAGCCGGTGTCGTTGAAGATGCGCAGGACCCTTTTGACTTCTTCTTCCAGAAGGAGGCTGTTGTACGGATCCCCGCGGGCGATCCTGGGAGACGAGAGAATATCCTGCCAGATCGTGGTGGGGGCATCGACGATGCCCCTATAGGTGAGGGTGTCAATGATCGACCTGTACCCTTCATGGAGAATGACCGTGATGTCCACGGACGACTCATGCATGGAAAAGGCGAGCTGGGTATCGATGCTGACGTCAAGGAACCCCCGGTTCTTGTAATACTTCTTCAGCCGCTCGATGTCGCCGGCGAAGGTGACCGGGTCATAGTATTCATTCTGTCTCCCCAGTTTCTCGCTGATACTGGTATAGAGGAATTTGCTGAAAAATCCGGGAGTCTCCCGGGTGACAAGCACCGGGCGCAGTTCTGACGTGGGGAGCGTTTCATTCCCCTCGAACCGGAGAGAGGTAATTTCCGACCTGCCGCTCTGTTGCTCCCGGTCGTCGGGATCATCGGCGCCGAGGAGATGCGGTACCCCGGCCGTGAGGAGGACGGCAAGCACGGCAGCGCGAACGAGGAATGCCCTGCGCTCGAGAGCCAAAAGAGGATGGGTCCACACCAAAAAAAGCACGAGGACGGTGATTCTATTCAGGATTACCGGCGACCAATAAAAAACCCAACCGCCTTGGTTGGGATATAATTGTAGCGAATTCACGGACGAAAATCAAACGCACGAGGGGTTAGTATTCGCCTTCGTCCTCAAAGAAAAAATCCTCGTCGGTCGGATAATCCGGCCAGATTTCGTCCATGCTTTCGTACGGCTCCTCGCTGTCTTCCAGCTCCTGCAAGTTCTCGACGACTTCCACCGGCGCGCCAGTCCTGATCGCGTAATCAATCAGTTCGTCCTTCGTGGCAGGCCATGGAGCATCATCCAGGTAGGAGGCTAATTCCATTGTCCAGATCAACTCTCACCTCTCACGTTGCGTTTGAGATTGCATCAGGCTAATGCATCGATGCAAGCTGCGCCCGATACCGGGCAGCCTGGACATCGTCGAAGAAGAAGTCAACAGGATTCTGTTTTCTTCCGTCGCGCCGCACTTCGAAGTGAAGATGCGGTCCGCTCACTAAACCTGAACGTCCGCTTTTTGCTATAAGTTCCCCCCGCCGAACGGACTGTCCGGGACGGACAAGAACCTTGTCGAGATGGGCGTAGAGCGAAGAATAGCCGTACCCATGGGAGAGCTCGATCACAACGCCGTAGCCACCCGCCGTACGTCCGGCGAAATGCACAATGCCATCCCCCGCTGCATACACATTGGTCCCGACGTCGTTCACGATGTCGATGCCCTCATGCATCCTGTACACACGCAGGACCGGATGCACGCGCATCCCGAAGCCGTTGACCGAGTAGGGACCGGCCATGGGCTTGATCGCAGGCAGGTGGCCGAAGAACCCCTTGTTATACTCAACGCGCTTGGAGATCTCTTCATAACTCGCCTGTTGCAGCTTGATCTCCCGCGTGAGTTGTTCAATGAGTGCCTGTGAGGAAGAGAGAACCGCAGCCGCTTCGCCCGTAAGGAATGCATTCGCGGCAGGCGCGGTGGCACCCCCGATGGCAGCGGAGCGGGTGTCGTCGTCGATCTTGGAGAGATCCACCATCAAACGCAATTCATTCCCCCGGGCAGCGAGGCCTTCCAGTGTTCGCTGGACCATTGCCATCTTCTGCCCCATGCCTCGTACCTGCTCTTTCAGCACCTGGTTCTCAGCACTCAGAAGATTGATCCGATCCATGCCGATCCCCAGAATATCATTCAGTAGGAAATTCACCAGGAGAATGCAGACCACGGTCACAAGGCCAAGGACCAAACCCGAGCCCACAAGCTTGGTCTTGAAAAACCTGATCTCGCGGAAATCAAGAGACCTGCTGGAGACAACGAAGAATTTTATGTTCCTCAACATAAAAAGACCTTTGGTCTGCCTGCGTATGTCTGCAGTGAGTCGACCGAACACGTCGAAAATTGAAAATCTGGACGGAGATTGTGGCACACACCCCGTGCCAAGCATGGAATACAGCGAGAGGGCTTACTGGCGAAATCTTTCGCCATAATAAAGAATATTCACCGACTTGTCAAGGAAAAAAGGAAACATTTTGAAAAAAATACAAACGAGCCTGTAGCTATTCAAAATCGTGCTCGAAGTAATTAATGACCCTGTTCCCTTTCTTTTTCTGGCCAATCATCCCTTCCAGCCGTTTTGCAAACTCCTTGGCAGCATCGTAACCGTAGTGTTTCAATAAGTAGTTGAGGGCGATCACCTCCGTAATCACGGTGACGTTTTTCCCCGGGAAAATCGGGAGTTTTACCAGTGGAACCTCGACGTCCAGGATAGCGATACTCTGATCATCGAGTCCTGTTCGGGTGTATTCCTGGTCCACTTTCCATTCCTCCAGTTCTACCACCACTTCCACCCGCTTTTGATAACGGATTGCGCGAATCCCGAACATGCTCCGGACATCAAGCAGTCCAAGCCCGCGGATTTCCATGAAGTGCTTGACCAGATCAGTCCCCGCACCCATGAGAATGCCTTCACCCTTCCGGGTAATCATGACAACATCATCGGCGGCGAGCCGATGTCCCCGCTCGATCAGGTCGAGGGCGATTTCGCTCTTGCCGATCCCGGAACGGCCGGTCAGCAGTACCCCGACGCCGTAGACGTCCACCAGGGAGCCGTGAACGACCACCTGGGGAGAGAACTGGTCATCGAGGAAATCCGCAAGGAAGTAAACAATCTTGGTTGTTTCGAACGGTGTCCCAAACACCGGGATGTTCTTTGCCGCGGCCGCCTCCAGCAGGCTCTCATGCAGCTTGTTGTTGTTGGTGAGAACAATGCACGGCATGTGGTAGTCCAGCAACCTGGTGAACGCCTGAGTCCGCTGCGCCGGTTGCAGGGAACTGAGGTACCGGATCTCGGTATTGCCGATGATCTGGACCCGGTCATAGGTGAAAAGATCCAGATAGCCTGCGAGCGCCAGCCCCGGGCGATTGAGGTTCTTATCCCGTATCTGGTTCTCGAACCCGTTCTCACCGTTCAGCTTTTTCAGCTTGAAGCGGTCTGCGGTCGCCTCGAACAGGAATCCCACGGTGAAGCTTTTTTTCCTGGTCTCGCGGGTCTTGTCGATTTTCATAGGGTCTCCTGTGGAGTGCCATGAATGCCGATGCTAGAATTTCTCCTGTATCTCACGGACTTTTCCCTTGTCCTTGGCGTGCAGTTTCGTCTTGTACTTCGTGAGCTGCTGGACGAGCTTTTCCACAGCGGCATCGATGGACTTGACGTAGTCTTCTGATTTTTCCTTCGCCGTGAGAACCCCGCCATACACATGAAGGTTGATCTCCGCAGACTTCACGCTTTTGGTCGCGCGTTCGTAGCTCAGGATGATGTCCGCGGTAACGATCCCGTCATAGAACTTATCAAGCTTTTTCACCATCTCGATTGCATGCTCTTTGATTTCGACATGAGCACGGAAGTGGCGAGCTGTAAACTTGATGTGCATGGGTCATTCCTTTCCGTTACGTGAGACCCTGCTCAACCGGCTTTCGGATGAGCCCGGGAGTAGATGCTCTTTAATCGATCGACGCTGACATGGGTGTAGATTTGTGTGGTTGAAAGGCTTTCATGTCCAAGGAGTTCTTTCACCGCCTGGAGGTCCGCTCCCCGGTCCAGCATGTGTGTCGCAAAGGTGTGCCGGATGACGTGCGGACTTTTCTTTTCGATCTCGGAAACCCGGCTGATATACTTCCCGACCAGCACATTGACTCCCTTGGGATTCATGCGCTTCCCGCGCACGGTGAGAAACACGGGTTCGGCCGACAGGGTGCCCGGCGGCGCTTTTCCCACCAGTGACGCGCGGACGGAAAGGTACGCCTCCAACGCTCGTCTCGCAGGGCGTCCGAAAGGCACAATCCGCTGCTTGTTTCCCTTCCCGAGCACCCGGATCGTCCCGCCGCTCATCTCCATGTCCTGCAGATTGAGGCCGATCAGCTCGCTCAGCCGGATGCCGGTGCTGTACAACAGCTCGAGCAGAGCGCGATCCCGCATCCCCTGCGGCGTTGCGCCGTCAGGTTGATCCATCAGCCTGCGCATGCTGTCTTCATCAAGAAAGTGCGGGAGCCGGCGGTCGAGCTTGGGGGAGACGATTGTGGCCATAGGGGAAGCCTGCACAACACCGGTCTTCTTCAAATACCGGAAGAACGAGCGGAGACAGGCCAGCTTACGGGCGATGGAGCGCTTGGCGTAGCCGAGACCCAGGAGATCTCTGAGGAAGGCGCGGAGAAGTTGGCGGTCGACAGCCGCGGGCGAAAGCGCACCCGCGCCAGCGGTCCGGCGGTCCAGGAAATCCAGGAAATTGCGCAGGTCATCCCCGTAGGATGCGAGCGTGCGCGGAGAATAGTTCCGTTCCAGCTTCAGATGGCGAAGAAACGCTTCGACGTATTCTTGCATGACGTCCCGTGATGCAATGGCACTACCCGGCGGCCGCCTGCGGTTCTTCCTTCGCAATCTCAGCTTTGCAGGAGGGGCAGACCAGGTATTCGCCCCGGCTTTGAGTATACTTCTGGACCAGGTACGGATTCCCGCAGGTGTCGCAAGCGCGGGCGACAGGTTTTTCCCAGGAGGCAAAGTCACAGTCGGGATAGCGCGAGCAGCCATAGAAGATCCGCTTGCGCTTCGTCTTCCGCTCAATGACATCGCCATCCTTGCACTTCGGGCACTTCATCCCTATGGAGATCGGCTTCGTATTCTTGCACGTCGGATAGTTCGAGCAGCCGAGGAACGCGCCGAATTTTCCCCCCTTCACCACCATGTTGCCGCCGCACAACTCGCACTTCATTCCGATGACGTGCTTCGTCTGCTCCTGCTCTTCGGGAAGCGGCTTGGTGTTTTTGCATGCAGGATAGCCGCTGCATGCCATAAACCGGCCGTTGCGCCCCCACTTGATGATCATCGACTTGCCGCAGATCTCGCACACTTCGTTCGTCGGCTCCTGCAGCGACTTCTTAATGGCCGCGCTTTTCTTGTCTACTCCTTCCAGATCCCTGATGAAAGGATGATAGAAGTCGTCCATCACGCGCCGGTACGTGCTCTTGCCGGATGCAATGGTGTCGAGTTCCTCTTCCATACGCGCGGTGAACTGCACGTTGAAAAGATGCGGGAAATGTTCCACCAGGATCCGGTTGACGGCGATCCCCAGCGACGTCGGGTACAGCTTACGCTCGCGCTGCTCCACATACTTTCGGGCCTGGATCGTGTCCACGATCAGCGCGTAGGTACTGGGACGTCCGATCCCGAGCGCTTCCAGCTCCTTCACCAGGCTGCTCTCCGTGTAGCGGGGAGGCGGCTTAGTAAAATGCTGATTGGGAAAGACATTCGTCAACTCCGCTCGTTCTCCCGCTTTCAGCCCCGTCGGTAGCTTTGAAACCGGATCTTCGTCCAAACCGTTCTGCTTTTCCGCCTCGTCAACCAGGTCATCGTAGATCTGGAGGAATCCCCGGAACTGCTGGATCGAATCGGTGGCACGGAAGAGATAGTCTCCCCCCATTATATCCACCGTGACCTGCTCGAAGATGGCGGCACTCATCTGGCAGGCAAGAAACCGGTTCCAGATCAGCTCGTACAGCTCATACATCTCTTTCTCCAGATATTTGCGGACCGCCTTCGGGGAATGCTTCATCGAGGTCGGTCGGATGGCTTCGTGCGCATCCTGCGAGCTCTTCCCTTTCTTGAACAAGCGCGGCTCATGCGGGACATATTCCTTCCCGTAGTTGGCATAGATGTACTCACGGACGTCCTTGACGGCGTCGTCGCTGAGACGGGTGGAATCCGTGCGCATATAGGTGATCAGCCCGACGCGGCCCTCGTCCCCGAGCTCCACCCCCTCGTATAACTTTTGCGCAAGCATCATGGTACGCTTCGCCTGGAACCGGAGCCGCCGTGCCGATTCCTGCTGGAGTGTACTGGTGATGAAGGGCGGGGGGGGATTTCGCCTGACAGGCTTCTTCTGGATATCGGCGATGCTGTAGCTCTGCTCCCGGATATTCCGTACATACCCCTCGGCCGTCGTCGCATCGTTGATCCTGGGATCTTCCCCCGTGACTTTGAAGAGTTTCGCCAGGAATGGTTCGCTCCCGTTCGAGCGAAATTCCCCGATGATCGACCAGTACTCCTGAGGAATGAACGAGTTAATAGCCTCTTCGCGTTCGCAGATCAGCCGGACGGCGACGGATTGCACTCGTCCCGCGGAAAGGCCGTAGAAGACGGTCTTCCAGACGAAGGGAGAGATTTTGTATCCCACCAGCCGGTCCATCACGCGCCGGGCCTGCTGAGAATCCACCAGGTTCTGGTCGATCTTCAGCGGGTGCTGCATAGCTTCCGCGATGCCGCGCTCGGTGATTTCATGGAACATCACCCGGAAGATCTTCGGGTTGCCATCTTCGATCTCCTTGGCGATGTGCCATGCGATGGCTTCGCCTTCACGGTCCGGGTCAGTCGCCAGGTAGACGACAGAGGCGTGGGCCGCATGGCTCCGCAGCCGTGCGACGACCTCGTCCTTCCCCTTGATGGTCTCGTACTCAGGGATGAAGCCTCCCTCGACATCGATCCCGATCCTGCTTTTCGGCAGGTTCTTGATGTGCCCCACCGACGCTTCGACGACGTAATCGGAGCCAAGATACTTGTTGATGGTTTTGGCTTTCGAAGGCGATTCCACGATGATCAGTGAACGGCCGTTCGGGTCGGCCGCGGCCGGGGCTCTCCGTGTCTTCCTGGCAGGTTTCTCCGCTGATGCAACGACTGGCTGATCTGAAGATGGTGTTTCGGTGTACTTGGTTTTGCGTTTTGCCATTAGTGTATCGTGTCCCCACTGTTCAGCATTGTGCGGCGTGACGCGTCATCCCCGCTATCCCGGGAGAAGAGCACCGACGCAACGATTTCCTGCAGCTCCGCTACGGTCAACTTCTCATACCCGGCGACCATGACGCGTTCAATGACGCTCTCAAGATCGGTATCATTGAGCAGGCCGAGCTCCCGCAATTGAATGAGGTAGCCCTGGCTTTCGCGCGAGAGCATCAGTTTTTCTGCATCATGAAGAATTCTCCGGGAGCCGAGCGCAGGAGCAATCCGCTGAGAAGCTCCGGTTTGTGACACGTGCATATGGTCATAGATCCAGCTGAACGCGGCGCTGATCTCAGATTGCGTATACCCCTTGTTCCGCAGATCGTTCAGATCGATTTCGCTAAGCCGCTTGTTCTCCTGGATCTCCGACATGATGAAGATCAGAATCTCAACGACTTTTTCTTTCATCCCTCTCCTTTTTCACCATTCCAGCCAGGTGACTGACCAGAAGGTCTTCGCGAGCCTTCATGCGCCTGGCTTTTGCCCGCGTACGGTCGTCATACCCCAAAAGATGCAGGGTTCCGTGTATAATCAGGCGCGCAGTTTCGTTTGCCGCCGTGACGTTGTATGCCCGAGCCTGACGCCGGGCTCTATCAAGATTAACATAGATTTCCCCCTCGAGGTTCGATCCCTCGCCGAGGGGAAAGGCGATGACATCCGTCGGGCGGTCATGGGCCAAATATCGGCGGTTCAACCTCCGGCTCGTCCTGTCATCGCATAACACCACCGTGATCGCGCCTCGCGACCGCCGGGCACTGTTGACAACCCCCCGGACGCAACGGATCGCCGGGGCACGGCGCACCCGGTACCTGGGATGCGCATTAACAATGTCGATCATCATCGGCGGGCGCGCGCCTTGCGGGGCGTCACCGTTTCGACCCTCGCTGCATCTTCGGTTGACTCGAGAATGGTATCGGTCAATGAAAGTGCAATGCCGGAAAGCATCACCTCAGGACCGAGCTGCGTGAAGTCTCCCGAGACCAGCGACCGGTCGACGTTCGCATAGAGGGAGCATCCTCCGTCCTTTTCGATGATCAGTCCCGAGAGCTTTCCACCCTGCTCCCCCACGAATGTCGCTTCCCCCAGGACTTCGCTGACGACATAGCCTGAACAAAAATGCAGCTGGAGATGCGCGCTCTGCGTGTAGACCGAAATGAGGTTGCCTCTCTGCTTCCCGATCGGAATCTGTGTGTAGATTTCCAGCGCCAGCTTCCGCCGCGGATCCGCGGCACCAATCTCAAACCGGTAGTTCGAACCCTTTAGTTTCGCCGCCGTCCCGAACAGCTTCTCCAGCTTTTTTATGTCGGAAGCCTTGAATGCAAATGGCATAGTCCCCTCGGAAAAACTTGGCATCGAATAATACGACAAACCAGTGCCACTTCAATTTCTTCCGTCAGTGTTCTGAGCGGTGCTGAAGAAATTGGAGTGGCACTCTTTTCCCTGCGTAGCCTGCGCCCATTGGAATGGCAACTGGTTCAATATATCTGGTGTCTCCTGGACTCTTGAATGGCAAGGGAACAGTGCCATTTCGACGTGATCCGGGCAATGTGAAGAAGAGCCAGAGAACGTCGATATGGCACGCGGGGGCAATATAGCCAGCAATTGAGTGATTGTCAAGCGAGCCGGCCCGGAAAGCGTGTCGTCCTGCGGTTGCTGATTTTCCTTAGATTTTGAGACATGCCTTGAGCCAGTCTTGCGGAGCGAGTTTGACGCCGGCGGCCTGAAGGCGACTCTTGCCGTTGAGATGCTTGCGTCCTTTGCGGCAATCGGTATAGGGCTTGAGCCTGAAGTATGCGACCAAGAGCTTCATGTAGTTGACGGCCGTCGTGCGGTGGCCGAAGTGCTCGAGGGTCTTGAGCCGGCGCATGAGTTGCTTGTTGAACGTCTCGGCCATGTTGTTGGTCCGCGGCAGTCCGCTTGTGTGGTGGTGAGCCATCAGACGCATCCAGTGCCGCTCCAGAAACGCGATCGCCTTCCACTTGCGCACGGTCTCACTCGAGTGCCGATGCCGCAGCGTGCGGAGCATGTCGAGGGCGATCACTTGCGTTGGGGCGGTGAGAATTTGCTGGCACAGCTCGCGCAGGGCGGCGATCTCGCGCGCCTTCTTCGACCCGCCTCGGCTCTCGCGCCACTGCTCCACAAACTGCTTGCTGGCGCGCACGAGGTAGAGACCTTTCTTCAAGGGCAGCCGTTCGAAGCTCGTGCGCAGTTGGCCCCGCTGCTGTCGCCTCCGGCGTTCGCTCAGGTGGTAGCCCAAGATCTTCTCCAGGATCGCCAGGGCGTGTTTTATGCAGTACTGGTGCGGAATTTTGGGATAGACCGCCTCGATGGCCAGCGTCAAGACCGTGTCCAGATCGCTGGTGATCGCAACGCACTTGTAACCTAACGCCTTGACCTCCTCCAGGAAGGCGATCGCCTCCGTGACCGAGCACTCGGCGACGTCCCGCCAGTGGACCACATCGCCAGAGAGATCGATCGCCTCGTAGCACCAGAGCTCACCCCCATGGCTTACCGGGATCTTCTTCTCGTCTACGGCCAGGATCCCCCGCCACTTCGGCGGCTTCAGTTCCTCACTCATCTCCCAGGGGCTTCTACACCGTTCAGCAACTGCGGCCACTATCGCCTGCAGACGGGTCGCAGCAATCTTGCGCAACGTCTCGCGGTAAATCATCCGCCCGATCACCCGGTAGCTGTCCCCCTCGATGTGGCGCCGGGTGACCTCGCAGCCAAACGCCGAACTGTACCACGGATGGCGCCGCCCAGCACCCCGGGAAGTAAAGCTCGTCCCACAGCGGGTGCACTGAAACCTCTGAACCTTGAGCAACCGTTCTCGACCAACGTCAAGCTCTCGGATCACCCGGTGACCGTTGCACTTGATGCGGGAGGCCTGACAACGGGGACAACGACAGAGATGATTTTTTTCCCATGCAAAGCCCTATGCTCTGGTGTCAGAGGAGAACTTCACCAACTCCATCAGAGATAAGGACTTCAAAGCAAAACAGCCCGGAGTCACCACTGAAGCTCAAGTCCCTCTGCAGCGGCAATGCACTCAAATCTGTAACCGCGGGTCTTGATCTCCTTCCTGCACTTCTGCACGATTTCATCAACCTTCTCATCATCGTGCGTCTGGTCGTGGTGGAACAGGACCAGCTGTTTTACCCCTGCTTCATCCGCAATCTTGAGCGAGAACAAGTAGTGAGAGTGCCCCCAGCCGACATGGTTCACATATTCTTCCGGCGTGTATGTCGTATCATGAATCAGGACGTCAGCGCCCCGGGCAAAATCAAAGATCCTCTGGTTCGGATCGCCGCGGACTTCAAGATATCGCGCCACCACATTCTTGTCCACGTTTCGCAGCGACTTCGCCACCTCGCGGTCGAAGGGTTCATTGTCGCTGATGTAGACTACGGACCGCCCTGCGATCGACAACCGGTATCCGAGGGCAAATGCCGGGTGATTCACGTAGATCGATGACAGGCCGGCATTGAAGACGCGGATCGTTTCCTCTTTGACCGGGTGGAAGTTGATCTTCGCCTTCAACTCGTTCAGCTGCACGGGGAAATACGCCTTGTCCATCTGCGACGCGATCATCTGCCGCAGCGTCACCCCTTTTGACTCAGCTCCGATAATGGTAAACTCATTCCCTGAGATGAACACCGGCTTGAAGAACGGGAAGCCCTGAATGTGATCCCAGTGCGGATGCGTGATCGCCAGGAAGGCTTTGACAGATTCTCCCCGTGTCATCAGCGCATCGCCCAGCCCGCGGATGCCCGTTCCCGCGTCAAAGATCACCAGCTCGTCATGCGGCAGGCGTACTTCCACGCACGGGGTATTTCCACCGTAACGAACAGTTTGCTTCCCGGGGGTGGGAAGCGACCCGCGTGTTCCCCAGAATTTCACGCGCATGAGGGATCTCCCGGAGTGGACTGGCGTTGATAGCTGCGTGCATACTCGACGTAGTGCTGGGCAGACCCGAGCAGGGAAGTTCGTTCCTGCCCGGTAAGAGGACGGATAATGCGTGCCGGAACGCCGGCCGCCAGCATGCCTTCGGGAATAGTACTCTTCTCCAGCACGACACTTCCGGCGGCAACCAGCACCTGCGGACCGACCCTGGCGCCGTCCAACACGACGGCACCCATGCCGATCAGTGAACCATCACAAAGCTCACAGCCGTGAATCACAGCCTGAACGTTGGATCGGTCGCCGATGCGGATGCCGTTGATGTCACCGCGAAGCACCGCGTTGAACCAGACACTGGAGTCCCGTCCCAGCGTCACTTGGCCAATCAGGCAGGCCCCTTCGGCCACAAACGCGGACGGAGGGACCTCTGGATGCACGCCATGGTGTTCGATGAGTCTCATCGGCTCGGGCTCAATCTTTCGCCCGCGGCGGATTCCATCCGGGACGCTTCCATTGCATAAGCTCGATGGTGACGCTCCCGATGATCACCTTCATCTTCGCCAGGATGGGTACACGCGCCTCATCGTTGCTGAACCAGCCGTCGAAGTCGCCGGTAAGCCCGAAGATCCCCACAAAGTCTGCAGATCCGTCAAAGCCCACGACGTCCACCGGATAATCCACGGCATCGATCTCCACCTTGTCCCGTCTGCCGTCAAAATTGATGTGCGTGGTAACCTTTTTCTCGGTCACCACACACGGAATGTCGATCGACTTGCCGGCAAACAGCCGATCCCGGGCAAAAAAGAAAAGGGAGAGACCATCCTGGTACACCCCCTCGACGCTGACGGTGTCGCGCGTGGTGATGAGCGTGTCTTGCTGCCCGTTTTCAATGATGACGCGCCGGTTGGGAGAGTCGAACGAATAACGGGAAAAACTCCACCAGTCGTCCTGCTTCGTCTTTCCGACGAAATGGTGGGAGTAGATCGTCGTGTCTATGACGCTCTCGTACGTCGCATGCAGGTCCACGAACGGGACTTTGGGATACGAATTGATCAGCGCCTTGCAGTCATACGCAACGGTTGACCCCGATGCCTGACGCTGGATGGTGCGGATCCGAACACTACCCAAGTTGAAGAAACCGTAACGCACGTTGTAGGTCAACTCCTCCCCCTCTGACAGCACGTGCGAAGGGGGAGGAGCCTGGCCAAAGAGCATTGCCCAAGGGACGATCGCGGCAATCAGGAAGAGTACAACGCAGAAGCGTCTGGAATCCCTCATCGAGTGAACGTTATCGTAACTGGGTAAGATTCTTTGAGATCTTTTCGGCCTCCGGGAAGAGGGTTTCCGCCTTCTTGAATTGCACGTCTTCCATAAGCATCACCCGGGACGACCCCTCGTTTCCCCACAGGCTGCGCGCAATATACGCTTTGGTGAAAGCCTTGATAAACCGAAGGTCTTTCTCGTACAGGTCCTTATTAAACTCCACTTTCTTTTCTTTGGCCAGGGCAAGCAGATCGTCCAGCATTGCGGCATTCACCTCGAAGTTGCGAACGAACGAGCGCGGATCCTTGGCATACTTGACTTTAATTTCCGTACCGTGCTGGTCGAGATACTTTTCGGCATATTGCAGGAAGATGAGCTTGCTGCGCAACTGAACGGTGTATTCATTCAGACGCTCCGCTTTCACAATATAGTCCGGCGTGATCCCACCGCCTCCATAGACGACGCGTCCGCCCATGGTCTTGAACACCGGCCGGCTCGAATCCTTTTCCGCCGAGTGGGTGATGTTCTCCCCCTCGGTCTCGGTGCGCTCGAAAGCCTCTAGCTGGTATTTCATCTTGTCCGCTCCATACGGACGCTGGATCAGGCGGCCGCTGGGAGTATAATACCGTGCAGTCGTGAGGCGGAACGCCGAACCGTCCTTCAGGTCGAATTGGCGCTGCACGAGCCCTTTGCCAAACGTTGTCTCGCCGACGATCAGGCCCCGGTCCCAGTCCTGCACCGCACCAGCAACGATCTCGCTCGCCGAGGCGGAGCCGTTGTTCACCAGAACCACCAGGGTGAGGTCCACAAACCGCCCCGCTCCCGAGGAAATATATTCGTCGTTGGCTTCAGGACGCCGCCCTTTCGTGAACACGATCTTCCTTCCCTGCGGCATGAGCTCATCCACCATCTTGAACGCCTGCTCCAGATACCCGCCGGCATTCCCGCGCAGATCAAGCACGAGCTTCTTCATTCCGGCGGCGCGCAGCTTGGACATGGCCTCGAGGAATTCATCATGCGTTTTCGCCCCAAATCGGGTGACGGTCACGTAGCCCGTCTGATCATCGACCATGAATGCGGCATCCACCGTATAGATCGGGACGGTGTCCCTGATGATGTCGAAGTCCAAGAGCGAACTGATCCCGGCGCGGACGATAGCTACGCGGACCTTGCTCCCCTTGGGTCCACGCAGCTTTTTCTGGACCCCTTCCTGAGTGATACCCACAGCCGAGGAATCATTGATCTTGACGATCTTGTCTCCTGCCTGGATGCCGAGCGCCTCGCTTGGCCCGCCGACTATGGGAGAAACAACCAGGAGGGTGTCGTTCAGAACTTGATATTCGATGCCAATCCCCTCAAAACTCCCCTGAAATTCCTCGGTAACGCGCTGCATCTGGCTTGCCGGAATGTACACAGAATGCGGATCCAGCTGCCCGAGCATACCGTTGATGGCCGCTTCGGTAAGCTTCTGTGTATCCACATCCTCCACATAGTACTTCTCCGTCACACTGAGGACATCCGTGATCTTTCTCACCTGCTCCAGCAGGTTGTCGCCGGAAAACACGTGGTTGAGTGTGGCGCCTGCCAGGAGACTTACCGCAATCAGCCCGACAAGCGTCGGGAGCGAAAACCTTTTACGCATGAGGATTTCCCTTCTCACTTTCTGCTTATGAATACATATAGTATCGAAAATCGGCCCGAAAGTCAAACTTTACCGAACCGGCTTCCATTGGTCGGAAATGGAGCGGTGAAGAAAGAAAACGGAAAGGAAATTCAAGAACCAGGAGGCCGTGACGTAGGCATATCCGAACTGACGGTACCGCCGGGGGGATTCGTACACAACCAAATCGTTCAAGAACTTCACTTTCCCGACCTTTTGCAGCCGCCGGAACATGTCGTAGTCCTCTCCCGCGGCAATACCGGTGGCATATCCGCCCACTTCCTCGAACACGGGGCGCTTGATAATATGGCACTCCCCTCTTCCCATCGCCATCCCGACACGGTTCATCATGTAAAAGAACCAGTTGTAGAACCGGTGGAAGAGCACGTCGATTAACCGTTCCTCCTGTGGGAATACGAGCACGCTGCAGGTAAGAGCAACCACCTCGGGGGTTTCAATTTCGGCCTTGAGCGTCACAAAGAAGCGATCCACGTCGCTGATAAGCGTATCGGCGTTGAGAAACACCAGCACGTCTCCGGCAGCCTGCGCGGCACCCGCGTTCCTCCCTATGGAGATCGTCTGCCGCACACGGTCCTGATTCTCCACGACCTTGTGTGCAAGGCGGTGGGCGATCTCGAGCGTCCGATCAGTGCTCCCACCGTCGCTGACGATCACCTCCACATCATGGCGTTTGACAATTTCGGGAGAAAATTGGAGCAGCATGCCCTCCAGGAGCTTTTCCTCGTTCAAAGTGGGAATGATTATGGTTGTTCTCACGGCTGTGCCGGTGTCTGTACGGTTGAGGTGGATTGGGTGCAACGGAACCGGAATTCTTCTCCGTTGCCCGGCAGGCGATAACGCCAATGCAACAGCAGGATCGATCCCTGATAGATGCGCTCGAATCCTCCTTCGGAAAGCGACACGGTTTCGAGCGGGAACCGCCAGAGTGTTGCTGGCGTGTCAACCGCAAATACCGTCTGCAGCCGGAGCCACTCGTCCACCAGACGGAACGTACGCACGTTTCCCTCTTCACCGGCACTGCGCAAGCGCCTGTCGTGTAGAGTCTTTCCTTCAATATCATAATACCGGTCAGGCGCATCGCCGGCCATCGACCCGACAGCATATTCGACGCCGAACCAGATGTCAACCGGCTGTTTTTCCAGGTTGGCGATCTGGTATTCCACAGTGAACTCATTTCCCCCCAGGGCAAACAGCAGCTCCTTCCGGACCGCGATGGCATGCCGTCTCCCGTCCTTCCAAATTCCCCCTTCCCTCGCAAGTTTCACCGCTATCGCGCTCCCGTTGCTTATGACCTCCGCTGCATACGGTTGGTTGACAAAGTCGCCGAGCTCCGGATAATTGCAGGCCGCAAAAGACTGGAGGGATGTCCCTTCCCCGAGAATATGGTCAATGAGCGACCCGTGCCGGTACCAGTCAAAGTGCAGATGACGCTCCAGCCCCTTTTCCTTGACCTCAACTGGCTCGCTGCCGTGCAGGAGCGTATTCAGTGCGTCCTCCCGTAGTCGGCGGTGATATCCCTCTTCCCTCCTGCTGACGATATCAATCAAGTTGACGTTCGCGGGTTTGACGTCGAGCTCCAGCAGGCTCCCCCCAAACCTCGGGGCTATGCAGAAATCCAGCGTGGGAGATTCGACAACGATCTCGGGGAAACCATCGCAGTCGAAATCCAGCTCTTCGACACGAATGGACGAACGCGCCTGAAGCTTGTCGAGCTGTCCTTCAGCGTCGAGCAGGCTGCGGTAGACCGGGAGGCGCAGATTCGGAAGATAGAGGCCTCCAAACACCCCGTGCCAGTAGGGATCATTGCACTGCCCGGCCCAGAGCTTTTCGAGGAGAGGCTCAGGGATCGTTTCGCCCGTTGCAGTGGCATCCCGGACGCGGTGCGCGATGCGGAGCATTTTCTTGTGCATGTGATTGGACTCGGGATACTTGGCCAGAAAATTTCGCCAGTACCCGCCCCGCACAAACATCGCATTGGGCTCGAGCAGGTGGTGCTCCTCGAGCTGACGCTCAAACCGTTCCAGGTCCAGGAACGAGACGGAATTCAAGGCCCACTTCATCATTTCCGAATAAGAAGCCGCAGGGAGATAAATGCGGCCCTGGGGCGGAAGTGTGTCGACCACCGTACTCAGGTGCAGGGTTCTTATCCAGCTGCTCTGCTCCTCGAGCATATCACAGAATGACTCAAGCCACCCCTGTTCGTACACGGAATTGTGGGTCTTGGGCCACACCCCGAATTTCTCTCCGTCATCAGCATTGATGACCACACGTTGGCCGTCCTCCGAAGCGACACTTCCGAAATAGTCGAGAGTTTCCGTCAAGGGCCTGAAGGGAACGGTATAACGAAGCATCTTGTCGATCGGCATCACCTTCAGGACCTGTCCCTCCTCCTCGGTCGTATAATAGCCAAGCAGCTGTCGATCCTTGAGGCCGGCGTGACGGAAGTGGGTGTCGTCCACCATCACGAACTCCACACCTGCCCTTGCAAGAGACCCCACCAGATGTTGCTCCCACACCCGCTCGGCGAGCCACATCCCCCGAGGGGTAAAATCGAACGTCGATTGAATGGTGTGTGTCAACTTCTTGATCTGCCCGATCCTGTCCCGCTCGGGGATCACCGCTAGAATTGCCTCGTAGTAGGCGCCCGTAAGTAATTCCAGTTGGCCACGTTTCACCAACGACTTCATCCGCTCGACCAACTCGGGGTGTGTGCGGATCAACCATTCCAGCAGGGTCCCGGTCCAGTGTTGTGTGAACTTCACAGACGGGTGCCGCTCCAGAACATCGATGAACGGCTTGTACGAAAGCCGGTACGCCTCTTCGAAAACGTTTTCGAAGTTTCCTATCGGCTGGTGATTATGGACGGCAAAGACAGTATTAATCATTCGCATCGATATTCCCGAACAACCGGTACATGGTGGTGTAATGAATGGCAGGACTTGTACGGGGCTGGACATTTGCAAAAACTTGAATGGATGCCTGGGCGACAAACTCGATAGGATCCGTATCATAGTAGTCGTTCGTGGCATTCACGATATGCGTGCGATGGACGTAATTCCAGAAAGGGATCCCTTCATCTGTCCGTTGATCCCAGGCGGCAAGTACTCGCGCGGCTTCCCCGGGTTTCAGAGTAAGGAGCTTTCCGTCCAGGCTGGGGTGTGTAAGGTCCCTGGCAGTAAGAAGAATTGTCCTGTGCACCTGAGGATTGTCGGCAAGCCACACGTCGATGCTTCCCCCGATGTTCGCTTCCTTTTGAAGGACATCATCATAAATATTCGTGAGCGATGCGGTGAGAAATCCCTCTGTGCCCGTCGGCACGCCATCCTGAACCGGAATGTAGGCATACGGCGGTGCGACCGAAGCCATGATGACCTGTGTTGGCTCCGACCTCGGGGGCAGCGACTCGTCGCAGCCGGAACAGAAAAGCACCCACGACGTTATGATCAGGAGGTTAGAACTCTGCTTGCACACCAAGGCGCGTCCTCCGGCCGGTAAAGTATCCCGATGGGTCCCCGAGCTCTCCTCCAACGCGTCCATTGGAATCCATCCATTTAACATTTTCGTCGTTCAGAACGTTTCTGATATCGAGATAGACCGAGAGCGACGAGGAAGGCCACCACGATGGAGTGAATCGCTGTTCGATCTTCATGTCCATGTTGAAGTACTCTGACATCCGGGCATTGTTCTCGGAAAACCGACCGCCGACAATCTGGTCATACCCCGTACTTGTGGGATAGTTTGTATACGGAAGTCCAGAATGCCAGTCGGTCAGGATCCGGACGCCGAAGCCCGATGGCGACTGGAAAGAGAGATTCGCTTTTAGCGAGTGGCGTTGATCCCAGCTCAACGGAAATGTTCGGACTGCCGGCGGCAGGCCGTATTGAGCAATGTAGAAACCATCGTATGAACTTCCGCTCGTGCCTTCAGCAACCATGTAGGTGTACGAAATCTCCCCGGTCAGCCACTCTCCCCGGTCGCGGGAGAAGACGATCTCAAGACCCGTGACGTCCGCGTATGGATTGTTCACATACTCTGCAAAGCCGAAGTTTCCTGCAAGTTTACTGTCCCCCGGAATGAAGGTCTTTGAGTCGATCTGGTTGGATGTTTCTTTCCGGAAATAGGTGATGGACCCTACGATATTCTGCAGGAGGCTGTATTTGAAACTGATCTCCCACATTGTGGTTCGCTCGGGTTCCAGGTCCGGATTTCCCGTGATCGCGCTCATGCCCTTGGCGAGACCCACGCGATCCAGTCCCGAGTAGAGATATTCGAACAGAGGATATTGAAAATACCAGCCCAGGTTGAGGTAGAGGTAGCCGTTTTCCACGATCGGAAATGCAGCGCCAAAGCGGGGGCTGATCTGCTGCTTGATGGAGGCTGGTACGAATGCTTCCACCGGAAAGTTGTACGCAGAATCTGCTACAGGAATTGCCTCAATCGCGGGGCGGCTGGCCCGGGGGTTCAGAAAGTCGTACCGCAGTCCGGCCGTTACGAGTGCGCCTTCCGACGACACATCCAGCTTGTCCTGGACATACAGGGCACCGGCGCGTGGCTTGTAGAGATAGCTGCTGCTGTAATTGAGTTGAGGCTCGTCAACGAGCGGCATGCCAAAGAAGGTCTTGCGTGGTTCATATTTCACGATGTCAGAGGAAAGATTATACAGCGTCATCTCCCCACCGAACCTGAGGAAATTCACGTCGCCCGTCTTCCATGTGGCATCAAGCCGTCCTGTGGTGTTGTTCTGCGTGGATTTGCTCCACCATGCGCGTTGCCCGGATTCGATGAACCGGAGAAAAAAATCATACTGATACGGAACAGCGGATTCCAGGTCCGTCTTATTTCCTGCACCGATCTGGGAAACCACATGGAGCCAGCTGAGGCTCGCGGTATAGAAAAAGCTGTTGCTTGGCGTATGAGAGAGCGTTGCAGCAACACGGTACGACGTTCTCGTTTCCGGCGGGAGGCCGGCAAGATTGTACCGCCAGTTGAATTCGTAGTCGTGCCACGAATGGTGCGAGTAGAGTAACTGCGTGCCAAGGCGGAGCGCTGGCTTAGGGTTGTAGTCGACCTTGCCAAAACCATTGATGGTCTTGTCGGTCGGCATACTGTAGTAGTACTGAAAATCCTGCCACCATCGGGTGCCGGTAAAGAAGCCGTTCACCGCGGCAAGATAGTAGGCCTTCCCTGCCAGGATCGGTCCGGACGCGGAGAGTTCAAACTCATTCGTCTTGCTGTTCTGGTCGCCAATGAAAAGATCATCCTTCGCTCCCCGCACGAACCAGCGGTGTATGTCGGACCCCGTTCTGGTGACAATATTGACAATGCCGGAGAGCGCATTGCCGTACTCCGCTTCGAATCCTCCCGTATACATCGTGAGGCTGGTAATCGAGCTGGTCGGCAGGTTAGCACTCAGCTCTCCCGACAGGACATCTTGAACCGGCAACCCATCGACCAGGTAGCGGACCTCCGTGCTCTTCCCTCCCCGGACATTCCCTTCGCTTGTCACTCCTGCTTTCAGGTGAAGGACATCGGTGCTGCGATCCACGGGAAGCAAAGTGATCTCATCCCCCGACATGATGTACGTCGTGCCGGTAACGTCCCTCTGAATGAGAGGCTTTTCTTGAACGACAGTCACCTCGTCGAGCTGAAGTTCGGCCGACTCGAGGGCGACATTCAGGCGGGTTCTCAGATCAGCATTGATAATGACATTCTGCACGAGATAGGATCTGTAGCCGATAAGGCTGAAGCGTGCTTCGTACGTCCCGGCCCGGACACCCTGGATCATGTACTTTCCGTCGGCATCAGTCGTGGTGCCCATCCTGCTCTGGGAGAGCATCACGTTGACGCCCGGGAGCGGCTCACCGGTGCGCTTGTCGCGGACGGTCCCCTCCAGAATTCCGGTGGTGCCCGCTATGGCAAGAGACGACCACGCTACCAGGACACCGGCAATGAAAGGCCTGGGTGTGTGCCTTGGCATCGGCTACTTCTCAGGTTTCATCTGCGGAAAGAAAATCACGTCGCGAATGGAGTCCTGTCCGGTCATCAGCATGGTGAGTCGATCGATGCCGATCCCCAATCCCGCAGTCGGCGGCATGCCATACTCGAGCGCGCGCAGGAAGTCTTCATCCAGTGGCTGTACTTCTTCTTCTCCACGGGCCCGGTTCCGCATCTGTTCTTCGAAGCGGGCACGCTGGTCCACCGGGTCATTCAACTCACTGAATGCATTGCAGATTTCCTGCCCGTTGCAGTACGCCTCAAACCGCTCGACAAGCCCTTCCTCCGTCCGGTGCCGCTTCGCAAGTGGCGACATAGAGAGAGGATAATCCATGATAAACGTTGGCTGGATCAGGTGATGTTCGACCTTTGCGCTAAAGATCTCGTCGATGATCGTTCCCGCTCCGTCTGTCGCCTTGACCTCGACGTGAAGCGATTTCGCGGCGGTCCTGAGGGCGGCCTCATCCATCCCGCAGATATCCACACCGGCATGCTCCTTGATCGCGTCGAACATGGTCAGACGCTTCCAGGGGGGCGTGAAATCGATCAGGCGGGAGCCATGCTGGACCTTCGGAGAGCCATTCACCGCATGTGCCACAGTGCTGAGCATCCCTTCCACAAGGCCCATCATCCAGACATAGTCTTTCAGCGCAACATAGACCTCGAGCATCGTGAACTCGGGGTTGTGGCTGCGATCCATCCCTTCGTTCCGGAAGTCCTTGGCAAACTCGTACACTCCCTCAAATCCGCCGACAATCAGCCGCTTCAAGTAGAGTTCATCCGCAATCCGCAGGTAAAGGTCAACATCCAGGGCGTTATGGTGCGTGATGAACGGACGTGCAAATGCGCCTCCATACTGCGGCTGCAATACCGGCGTTTCAACTTCCAGGTATCCCCGCTCGTTCAGAACGTTCCGGATCGCAGCAATGATCTTGCTTCGCTTGACGAATACCTCCCGCACCTGAGGATTGACGACGAGGTCCACGTACCGCTGCCGGTACCGCAGTTCCTTGTCCGAGAACGGATCATAGACGGTTTTGTTTCCCTGCTCGTCCACCTTTTCTTTCGCGATCGGCAGGGGCCGGAGCGACTTCGCCAGTAGCGTCAGCGAGCGGGCATGAACGGAAATCTCCCCCATCTTCGTTCTGAACACGAACCCTTCGACCCCGACGATGTCGCCGATGTCCATGAGCCTGAACGCGTCATAGGATGCTCCGAGATCGTCCTTGCGAAGGTAGATCTGTATTCGCCCTTGCGGATCTTCAAGATGGAAAAAGGAGGCTTTCCCCATGCGCCGCAGAGACATGATCCGGCCGGCGATCGCCACATCCCGCTGTGGCTGATCGTCTTTGAACAATTCCAGGATCTCTCGTGAGTACGCCGTTCTGTCGAATGCATACGGATAGGGGTTAATACCTGCGTTCTTCAGCGCATCGTGCTCCTCACGGCGCCGCTTCATGAGCTCGTTGAGTTCGTGCGCTTCGTTTTGTTGTTCCACCAGGGTCTCCGGAGTGATCGATTATCGGGGAAAAATAGGCAGAATAGGGGAGAAAAACAATCCTTCGACTCGTGCCGAAGGAGGTCCTCGGCACTCGCTCAGGATCACAAGGTCCAGCAACTATGATTTTCGTAATCCTGAGCGAGCGGAGGAGCGCTAGGCCCAAGCGAGTCGAGGGGTCATTTCTTTGACGCGAGCGTGAACCCATCTCCAATCGGCAGCATGCTCAGGTGGATGCGCGGGTCTTCGTGGAGTTGCTTGTTGAGTTTGCGGATGGCGATCGTATCTTTGTCTCGGACGCGTGGGTCAGCGACCCTTCCGGACCAGAGCACATTATCAATGCCGAGCAGCCCTCCGGGGCGCAATAACTCGAGAACTTTTTCATAATAGAGCGGGAGATTTTTCTTGTCGGCATCGATGAAGGCAAAATCAAAAGAATTCGCCTCTCCGTTGGCGAGAAGTCCATCGAGCGTTTGCAGTGCAGGACCCAGCCGCAAGTCGATCTTGTCTGCCACGCCGGCTTCCTTCCAGTATTTCCGGGCAATCGAGGTCCATTCTTCGCTCACATCGCAGGCGATGAGTCTGCCGTCAGGCGGAAGAGCAGAGGCGACACTGAGTGAGCTGTAACCCGTGAACACTCCGACCTCCAGCACTTTCTTCGCATTGACGAGACGGGCCAGCAGGTTCATAAGCTGCCCTTGTTCCGGGCTGATCTGCATCCCGGGGTCATCCGTAGACCGCCGGGTCTCCTCCCGGAGGCGGTGGAGGATCTCGGGCTCCCGCAGAGAGGAATCCTTCAGGTACTGGTAGAGCCTGCTGGTGAGTTTGATGGTCTTGCTCGACAAGGGAACCTCCAAGGAAGTTTGAGTGGAAATCCTAGGGCACCTTCTCAACACCTGGACCCCTGCAACGATTCCCTGGAAACGATGCCATAAGCCTGCCAATTATCGAACTAGAAGGAGCTCTTTCAACCCAACAAAAACTCCCGCTTCCAATCTGCAGAAATAGACCCCGCTCGAAAGCCCCGAGCCATCGAAGGTTACTTCATACTCGCCAGGAGCCTTTCTCTCGTTGACCAGAATAGCCACTTGCCTGCCCAGGACATCATATACGACAAGAGACACATGATTATTCCCCTCTCCCTCACCCCCATTCCCTCCTATCGTGTACTTGATCACCGTTTTGGGATTGAACGGGTTAGGATAGTTCTGCTCCATCGCCGTTCGAGTGGGGAGCAATGCAGGGTCTCCACCGGGCACCGAAGAGACCACCAACGTCCCGTAGGACATCGCCCGGAGCGTAGCCGCATGCTCCCGTAAAAGCCGCACACACTCTAGGTGATCCGAGCTATTCACTGGGATGACTGCTGCCATCACCCACTGTGTATCATGGGGAGCCATGGTGAAGGGCCCTGAGAACATGTTGAAGCCAGCCCCGCCGCTACTAAACGGACAGAGCCAGCCGGAACCTTTCACGGGGTCTCCGTTATAAGGGAATTTTGTGATCTGATGGGTGGCGGAATCCACGATGGGGTTCCCTGCCTTATCGAATCCCCGGGCGATATTCCAGGCCGTGCCCATCGAATAGGACGGCCCATTGAACGAAGAATCCTGGAAGGAATCATCCTGTATACCCCAGAAGGAGCTTAAGGGAAGGTTTTTGTAGTCGGGACGATGGTTTCCCCTAAAGATTGCCTGGCTGCCGACGCTGGGAACGCTCGGTCCGTAGAGCCAGACAAAACCCACGGCTCTTGGAAGCGTATGGTAGGCCGTATTATAGAACTGCCAGCAATAGCCCAACTGGTTGACCGTATCAACAGCTGGACGGTTGTCCGTAGTACCGTTGAAATCGACATCGGCCCAAAGAGAAACGTAAGTTGATTCAATCGGCACATCTCCTGTGTTGACGATGGTCCACTCGATGAATGCAACATTGCCTAGAACCGCGTTGGAATCATCTACCCTCTGCTCATAGACCGTTTCCTGGATTTCCACTGGAAGCCCCGGCAAGGGCATATGGGATCGCCACCAGTTTGAAGGGGCCAGCGTGTCCAAGTTATTGAAGATAGTCCAGACGGTCTGCTCACCGTAGAGGCGTGGCTTGCCTTGAGTGTCCAGCGGAGCACCTAGATCACTTGGCCAATCTCGGTAGTCCGGATTGGAGGCAGCATCGTCTCCCTTCGTGATCTTGTAGAGCCTGTAGCGAAGCGAATCAGCCGGTTGAGCGGTAAGCGCTGGTTGACCACTGATGACTGGACCGGGTGAATAGGATGTGCCCCACTGTGAGAGTCCCATCTTGGGAATCCCATTGAGTTTGCCCACTATCCAAGGACCGAAGTCATAGAGTAACACGTTCCCGTAAGGGTCTGTAGTGTCCGGCCAGAATGCTCCGCCTGATCCCCCAGGAGCGTTGTTATCCAGCGATCCCCTATTGTTCAAGTGAATTTTGACCCGGCTCACATCCAGCCAGGCTGATCGTTTGAATACTGCACGCACCATGGTTTCTGTCTGGGAAGGGGACTCGTGGATGGAGTCATTTAGCCCCGTCGCATGGGATGTGATTACCACCGCGAAGAGTGCTGGTACAAGCAGACCGCGTCTCATAACCCCTCCATCCTTATTTGGTCAGTAGCATACGAATCTCCTTCAATCCGCCTCGTTCGTTGAGCCGGCAATAGTAAGTACCCGATGAGAAGCCGGAGCCATCAAACATCACGCGATGCGGGCCGGCCTCTTCGAATTCATCCACCGGCACGGAAACCTCTCGGCCCAAAACGTCAACAACAGAGAGCCGGACATGCCCTCTGTGTTGGAGTGAGTAGTTGATCCAAGTGGAAGGATTAAATGGGTTGGGATAGCTCACGAGCGTGGACCCGGCACTCTCCGGACCCGATAGCTCGTGCCTGTAGTATGCCGTATATGTGTTGGCGAATTGCGCTACTCCTACATCGACGGTATGGGTCTGCCCCCCTCCATCACTCCAGTGATCGAAGACCCATGCCCCTCCTTGGATGGCAGGGGCAGCGATCACATGATTGCCAAGACTCCAGATGGTCTGGCAGGGGGAGGAGCAGGTATTCTGATCGATCACTACCGTGCCGCCATACCCCCCATTGTAGGAGTTCCTGACGGTCACTGGGACTCGAGAGCTCCCGCTGGACTTGTTCCCATTCTCCCAAATGCCGACCGTATCATGAAGATTGAATACTCTGCGAGGCGTGACATCGGTCCGCACGAATCTTTCGATCGATGGAAAGTATTCAATGAAGAGGTCGTAGTTTGAATACGCACTCGTTTGGTAATCGCCGTCCCGAAAGTCGACATATAGCCTACATTCCTCATACTGGATTTTATAGAGTGCGTATCCAATTACTGGCAGTCCATCCCCAGGACCGCCCGACCTGTCAACATGGTTTCCATAAAAAGCAGTTGAGACGCTATATCCACCGTAAGACGTCACGGGGAACCAGTCAACTCTCTTGCCGTATACCGTCCCCGTCGGTGTTACGTTGATGGTGTAGCTTGCCGTCGAATCGATAAAGACATTCAATTCACCTTGGAGCAAAGGGATGGACTGAGCGAGCAAGACTTGAGCGTTCGTGGTCACTGCAACAAGCAAACACAATCTGGCGATCACTCTCAGATGTGCGTTCATCGAAGCCTCCTTGAGTTTGTTGGAGTGGACAGTAAACAACACCCCCTCCTCGTACTGGAAGCACGCAAGGATTTCAGCTAGTACTTAATTAACGTTCCCTGAATTGAATGTCAAGGGGGCAAACAACCATTCAAGAGGGGAACTTGGCGCGAAAGCCATCGGGGACTTCGACCACTTTGCGCTTCGCATAGTCGAAGAATGCTATCGTGGTCTTCGCGCGGGACACCTCCCTGCCGGACTCCTTCTGTGTGACACGATAGAGCAGATCACAACCATGAGCGCCAACGTCGGCCACGGCAACCTCGATGCGAAGGACATCGCCGTAAAATGCCTCCGATCTGTACAGGACGACTGCATCAAGCATGATGAGTCCCCTTCCCTCCACGTCTTTCTCAGAGTAACCATGGTGTTGCAGGAACCGGAGCCTTGCCTCCTGCAACAGCGAAAGGAGTGAATCGTTTCCGAGGTGCCCGCCGTAGTTGATATCGGTGATGCGGATGGGGATCTCAGTAGAAAATGCGAAGCTGGCGGGGAGTTCGAGTTTTGTTCTAGGCACAGGGCAACCAGGACTTGATTGTGGTCTTAGATGTGGAGTATGCCACATACGGGTGAAGCAGTAGCCAACTCTATGAAATTCAGACACCGACCTTTCGCAGGTGCCTCAACAGCAAAAGCCCCGCACCGGTCAGCACGGCCACATCGGCAATGTTGAAAACCGCCGTCCTGATCGGCCCAAGACCGACATTCAGGAAGTCGATCACGCTTCCGTCATACAGGAGACGGTCAATCAGGTTCCCGAAGCCTCCACCGGCGATCAAGGCGGCTGCCAGCCGGTCTCCCACAGCAAGCTTCGGATGCGTGCAGACCACGAAGAGGATACCGAGAAGGAACAGACCGACGGTCACAGTAAACACCCAGAAGCGGAGCGATTCAGGGAACTCCGATCCAACGCTCAACATTCCTCCCGGGTTCTCTTCATACTGGAGACGGACGAAACCACCGAAGTAGGTCACCGGCCGGCCCGGCTCCAGATCTTCCCGCGCGAGGCTCTTCGTGAACTGGTCGCACCCGACGCAGGAGAGGGAGATCAGTATGACAAGCAGAGCACTCCGGGCCATCGCATTCCCTTATGAAACCTTTACCACCACCATTGTCATATCATCGTGCTGAATTGCATCGCCGGTGAAAGCACTCACGTCTTCGCAGATGCGCCGGATAAGCTCCGCGGCGGGTTGAGTCCGATGGCGGGACACAGCCTCCACAAGGCGCTTCTCTCCAAATTCCTCCTCCCGCTTGTTCATGGCCTCGGTGAAGCCATCGGTATAGAACACCAGTACTTCGCCGGATTGCAGGCGCACCTCCTGCTCTTCGAGGACCGCATCGAACACTTTTCCCATCTCGAGCCCAAGAGCCATGCCCTTGGGAGTGAGAAATGAGCCCTCATGGTCAGCATGTTGGGTGAGAATCACCGGACATTGGCCGGCTCGAGCGAACCTGATGGTTCTCTGTTGAACATCCAGAATCGCGTAGAACATGCTGACAAACGAACTCCGTTCAATCGTCCGATACATCAGGCTGTTCACCTTGCTCAGCACGAGCTTGGGCGAAATGTTGTCTTCCGCGTGCGACTGCAGGATTCCTTTCGTCAGCGTCATATAGATTGCCGCAGGGACGCCCTTTCCGGAGACATCACCGATGGCAATCCCTATTCTTGAACCGCCCAGCGTCACGAAATCATAATAGTCCCCTCCCACCTCAAGCGCAGGAATGCAGATGCCAGCGATGTCATATCCTTCGGCCCTGGGGTTGGCCTTGGGAAGCAGACTCATTTGCACGCTGCGCGCGATCTCCAGTTCTTTCGCCATGCGCTCCCGCTCACTGATCCGCTTGATGTGCTGAGGCATAGTCTCGAGCGTGAATTCGAATCGCTGCTGCTTGACGAAGCCCAGCACGGCAACCACCAGGGGTAGCGCAAGGAACCCGACAACCTCCCAGTGGACCGGCACAAAGTATGCCCCCTGAGAGGAAAAGAGCGGGATTGCGGCATTCAGGGAGATGACCACAAAATTCGCCATGATCGTCGTGATCAGGTCATAGCGCAAAAAAAGGTAACCGAAGGCGAGGCCGAAGAGCAGGAGAATCCCAAGGTAGAGGCCAGGGCGAGGATGGCCGAAGGGCACGGACCAAAGGGCATACGCTGTCACCGTCCAAATAACGCCAGCGGCGAGAACGGCCAGCCAGCGTTTCTTGAGCCACTCGCTCAAAAAGGATATGAAAAAGAGGCGGTAGATAATTTCGCATGTAACGGCTCCGGTGAAGCCGGCGAGGACCGGTTGGGCTGCCGGGACATACGCTTCCGCGATCCCGGAGACTTCCGTCGGGAGGAGATACACTCCCGCAAACCGGGTCAGGCCGTAGCTGGCGGCGGCAAAGAGCCCGAGCATTCCCAGTCCCCATGCATATCCCCGCAGAATTCCCTCCCCCACATCCGCGGTGAAGAATTTCCGGAAGAGTGTGCTGTCTACCGCCGTGAGCTTTCGAGGCCATGTGCTGCGCGAGGAAGATTCCCCCACGCTCCACGCGGCGAAGACCATGACGCTGAAGAAGACCTGCACGATGAACACGTCCATTCCAAAGATCACCAGCCGCACATTCGCTTTGTTCAGGTCGCCTATCTGCGTCGACGCACCCAGGACTGGATACTGATTGAGCGTTGAGAGGACGGATACCGCAAACAATCCGATAAACACCAAAGCCGCCGTGCGGGTCCCCACTTCCCCTTCGTGGTACTTTTTCAGGAACAGCACGACGATGAAAAAGAAGAGCAGGAAGAGCGCAGCAAAGGAGGCAGTGACGATAAACGTCATCTTGGTAAAGGTATCGCTGTATTCGCGCTGAAAATCCCCTTGCAGAACGAGCGTCGTCCGGTAGCCTCCCACCTCATTGCCCTGGATCCTGAGCCAGAGCTCCTGCTCGGCAAGCGTGTCCCGTTTGGACCAGACGAACCGGTAGTCCGTGCGCCCCCGCTGCTTTGTGTCGGACGAGGTCTTGAGTTGGTATTCCTGCAGATTGATGCGCTGCGCCACCAGAAAATTCTCAGCCATGGTTTTCGCCTCAGCAGGTGAGACGGATGGTCTTCCGACTGAGTCGTCGATGATATGCTCAAACCCGAGCACACGTCCCCCCAGCGTCATCCAGACACGGAAGGTCTCAGGATTCTGACTCTGGGGGAACGCTGCATCGTACCATAAAACAAACCAGTGATGGGCGGGGAGACTGTCCGAACGGACCATAGCATTCGCACGATCCATCCCCACACGGGTTTGAAGGTACAGGTGCGTCTGCCCTTCCAGGCCAACCCACGCATCCTGCTGATAGTCCTTCAGGTCATAGCCCAACCCGAGCAGGAAGGCGCGGGATCGCTCCATGATCTGGCCCCGGCTGTATTGCATGTCCACCGAGGCAGCGGGACTGACCCGGCTGTAAAGAAAACCAAAGAGCAAAGCACCGGCCACGCCGAGGAGAATGACGGAGCCGTTGCCTTTCAGAAAGCGGTGTGCCATGAGTGCTCCTGAATCAATAAGCTTCTGTAGTATACGTGAGTCGCACCCGGAAGTTGTTCCTGGTTACCAACTTCCTGACGCTCCCCCTCCCGAGAACCCTCCTCCTCCCCCGGAGAAACTGACATCCTTCTCTGGAACGATATTCCGGCAGCACTCGTGCCAAACCAGTATTTTGCGCCAGGAATCCCAGTGCATACACGCCAGGAACCACGAAGCACCCCCTTTGTGAAGAGCGCGGCACCCGTGAAAACCCCAACCACAACCAGGAAGATCACTGAGGCAAATATCCGCCCCCAGAGATCGCCCATGGCGCCCAGGATGGCCTGGATTCCATCGGTCACGCCGGCATCGTAGTCTCCATCCTTGAACCGAGGCAGAATCTGTTTCCTGATGACGGAATCGCACGTGATGTCGGGCAGGTCCCCCTCAAGCCCTCGCCCCACTTCGATCCTCACCTTACGGTCATCGCGGGCCACAAGCAGGAGGACGCCGTTATCCTTCCCCTATTGGCCAAGTTTCCAGGAGTCGACCACCCGTATAGAGTACTCTTCAAGAGAGACTCAAGGGAGAAAACCATCGATGCGGAGAGAATTTCGGCGGCGTCGTTCACTCTCCGGGAGCGATAAGGAATTTCCGTGGGGAGAGCAGACGCAGCCAGCACCAGAATCAGGAGGGCCGCAGATGCATGGCGGAAAGCCGGGGATCGGCGCATGGTTATTTTTCGTCCGTGCGGAGAGAGTCCGAGAGTTCATCGGTATCGTCCGGTCGGAGAGCAACGCCATGTTTTTGCAGAAGCGCGCCGCACTGCGCAATACCATCGATCAGTCCTTCGACAGGCTTGCCCGACCGCATCCCGGACACGATGCGCTTGACGATGTCGTCCCAATCTCCGGGTTTGACCTTCGCATTGATGCCGGAGTCTCCCAGGACAAGAACCTTGCGCTCGAGGATGCTCAGAAAGATCAGGATACCTGTGCGTTCTCTCGTCTCGAACACTTCTTCACTGACGAAGGCCTCTGCAGCCCGCTGCGCAACGCGCCGTTGCATCAGGAGGTGACCCGCGAACACGCGTTTGAGCGGTGCGAGGATCTTGGGCAGAACGACACCGAGCCCGCCGGCCAGCAGAACGGCGATGACTAGCTCAGCAACGCTGAGCGGAAGCCAGATCGACGTGTAGCTGTATATGATCGAAAAAGCCGCCAGGGTTACCGCTCCCAACAGGGCGCCGCATCGCCATTCGGCCTCCTCATAATTGTCGCTCCGCCCGACCATATACGGAACAATCTCCCCAGATGTCTTGCTTTCCGCCTGGCGAACCGCCACGGAGACACGCTCACGATCAGAATCGGAGAACAACGTTGACACCGGTTCCTGCATTATTGGACCCTCATGAAGGATGTGATGGGAAGTGGGGTGCAATCCAGATGCATGGAGTGTCTGTGGTCGTCTGCTCCACGCAAGAATTTCGCTGAATGGTCGGCAAAAAGCGCTCTGCTGGACATGGATCACAAACCTTTCGGTGGAGATTCCATCAGACCTGTCACGGGATATCCTTTGTTGGCAAGCAGGGCGGAGTTTTCCTCCAGGAATTCCCGAATCTTCTCCACGGGGATGGCTTGCGTGATGCCGTATTCGATTTCCGTCTTCCGCTCCACAAAAACATCTCCCCTGTAGGGCACCGATGAGTCAAACTCCTCGCTTCCATAATCTTTGCCGGGCGTAACAACGTAGGACGAGTGGGCCGAGACGAGTTTCACCATGCCGACGAGTTCGAAATTCGGAATGCCGTCCCGTATGGCAAGGCAGATCCCACCGCTGAATCCCCGGGTAAAAACCGCATCAATCAGGAAAGTGCCATACTTGTCCTTGTTGGGGCTGCTGACGATCCCTTTCGTCACCATCTTATATCCGGAGGGATAGCCGAACAGGTACACGAACGCCCCCCAGTCAAGTTCCTTTGCGCTGCCGAGAGGATAATGGAAAGCGGGAATGGGCCGGGAGGGAACCGCGTTGAGCTCTATTCCCAGTACTGCGAGGTCAGCCTCATGGTCGATGGCCAGGATTCCCATGTCGCCCCCCTCCGGAAGCATAGCCGCAAAATTGGACTGGCGTTTCTTGAATGCAATACTTGCGACATTGTCCGTCCTCCGCCGGTCGGCGTCAAGGTGGTAGGTCACCAGCGTGTCGGGGAATCCGACCACGTGGGCACACGTGAGAAGGGCCAGTTTCTTCCCGGAGGACAGGATCACCGTTGCCGTACCGGACGTGGCGTTGTTCGTGAAGACCGAGGTCTTTTCATACCGTTCGAGCAGATCGGGCGTCACGTCGCGGAGCCTGATTTTTTCTTCCGCCCGAAACGCGTACAGCTTGTAGTACGCAATGCAGCTGATGCGCTTCACCGATTCCATGATCTGTTCGAGCTGATGAGAGCTCGACTTGTACGGGAATTCGGAATCGTACGCACCGTCCGAGAGCGCGGGATAGACTGTTTTGTACGTCGACGGGCAACAAGAGAACGCAAGCAAGGGAGGAAGTGCGAGCAACAAGAGTGCTCGGAGTCTGTCTGCCATGGGAGTTCCTCATCGGTATGAGTTCACCCGGGTCAACCTGTGGGTTCGTCGATGCCTGCCAGAGCACGCAGCGCACGGATCTCCGAGCGGGTCAGGCTGCGGGTTGCGCCGCGGGCAAGCCCTTCTTTCGTGACCGGCCCATACGCCGCGCGGTCAAGCTTGATCACCGTGTAGCCAAAGTGCTCGAACATCCGGCGCACCTCCCGATTTCGTCCCTCATGAATAATGATCCCGATCTCTTTTCCTCTGGCATGCGGGAGGACGTACACCTCAGCTGGAGCCGTGAGACCATCCTCCAGCCGCACGCCCTTGCGCAGCTGGTCGCGGTGTTCGGGCGCCAGGGCCTTGTCCAGGGTCACCTGGTAAGACTTGGGCACTTCAAATTTCGGATGCATCAACCTGTTGGCAAACTCGCCGTCGTCCGTGAACAGCAGGACCCCGGTGGTGTTCCTGTCAAGCCTGCCGATCGGAAAGACGCGCTGCCTGGACTTAAGGAGGCTGATCACCGTGGTGCGTCCTCGCTCGTCGCTCAAGGTGGTAATCGTATCCTTGGGCTTGTTCATCGCCAGATAGAGGAAATCGCGTACCCGGACCGCTTGCTTCCCCTCAACGAACACTTTGTCGATGCCGGGGCGAACCTTTGTTGCCAGGTCGGTCACAACGTGATGATTGACCTCCACCTTTCCCTCCAACACGAGATCTTCGGCCTTCCGCCGCGATGCGACGCCACACATGCTGAGATAGCGGTTGATCCTGACAACCCCCTCGGGCTCTATTTTCACCGGCCGCTTCATACGTCGGTATCCTTCGTCAATTCATCCACTCCCGGCAGATCATTCTCCGCTTCACCCTTCACCCCGCCGGCCTCGATTCGCCCCACAACACGGTCGTCAGTCCCTTCCTCCTCCTCCCCCCGTTTCTCTTCCAGCTCCTTCAGCATGCGTTTCTCGACCTCGAACTCCGCCTCGGCCATCAGCTCATTGATCTCTCTCGGCTTCGGCAGCTCCGACAGATCGTTGATGCCGAAGTGTTTCAGGAATTCTTTCGTTGTGCCATACAGCAGGGGCCTCCCGGGAGTGGCCGCCCTTCCAACGATCGCAACAAGATTGCGTTCCAGAAGGGAATGCAGGACGTAGTCGGCATTGACCCCGCGGATCGCCTCGATCTCCGGCTTCGTCACTGGCTGCTTGTAGGCAATGACCGCCAGCGATTCGAGGGCGGAAACGGAGAGCTTGCGCTTGGATCTCTCCCGCACCATTCTGCCGAGCCAGATGCCGAATTGCGGTTGCGTCGCAAACTGATATCCGCCCGCGATCTTGACGATCCTGAAGGTACGGCCGCTCTCGCTGTACTCCTTGTTCAGATCTTCAATGATCGAGAGGATCAGCTCCGGGGTAACCCTCCTGTTCCTGTCCGATTCCTCGGCATCGCCGAAGATGTCGATGACCTGCTTCAGCGTGAGCGGCTCGTCGGTCGCAAAGAACAAGGCTTCGATGATTTCTTTCTCGTCCGCCACTCCGGAAAATGGCGGGGCCTGCTGTGCAGTCATGCGGTCGCCACCTTCAACGTGTGCATATGCGGCGCAGGGCGGATCATGATATCGTTTCCGCCGTCGAGAGGGCTCAGCGTGATGACTTTGTTCTTCGTGAGCTCGAGGATCGCAATGATCGTCACCACGATGCGCACCTTCTCGGTCATGTGCCCCACGACGTTCAGCAGCGTGCCAGTCCCGTGGACACGCAGATAGTCCATGACGAAGCTGATCTGTTCGTCGATCGTGACAGGCAGCAGGGTGACCTCGTGGACCACTTTTTTCGGCATGTGGTCCATCGCGGTCTTGTAGGCAGCAATGAGGTTGAACAGGGAGATGTCCTTCAGCGTTTCGTTGTCCACGTCGTCATCCGGCTGGATGCGGGTATCGGCGTGGAAGAACTTCCTGTAATAGACCTTGCGTTGTTGTTCCTCCATCGTGGACATGGATTGCGACATTTCTTTGAAGCGCTTGTACTCGATGAGCCGCCTCACCAACTCGGCACGCGGGTCTTCTTCCGTCTCGGCATTCTCATCACGCGGCAGCAGCATCCGCACCTTGATCTGCATCAGCGTCGCGGCCATGACAATGAAATCCCCGGCCACTTCGAGGTCGAGCGAGGCCATGAGCTGGAGGGAATCCAGATACTCCTGCGTGATCTGCGCAATGGGAATATTTGTGATGTCCAGCTCATCCCGCTTGATGAAGAACAGCAGGAGGTCGAGCGGCCCTTCGAAGTCCGTGAGTTTTACTCTGTACATGGTCTACCCAAGATTCATCACCTTCCTGACTTCGGCCATCGTTGCTTCCGCCCGGGTACGCGCCTTGCGTTCCCCGTCCTCCAGGATTTGCCGCACCTCTCCGGGATGTGACTCAAAATGTGCGCGCTTTTCCCGAAAAGGTCCCAGCTGTTCCGCAATCGCTCCGGCAATGCGCGCCTTGCATTCCACACAGCCCAGGGCTCCGCTCATGCAGCCGGCTCGGACGTCGGCAACCCCGGCAGGATTGAACTTTTGATGATACACATAGACCAGGCAGATATCGGGCCTGCCGGGGTCGTTCTTCCGGACCTTCAGCGGATCGGTCACCGCCGTCCGCATTTTCGCCCGGATGCTCTCCGGGGGATCCGAGAGCAGGATCGTGTTCCCCGCCGACTTGCTCATCTTCTTGTCCATCCCGTCAAGGCCGGGAAGGCGTGCAAACTTCGTCAGCTTCGGTTTCGGCTCCGGAAAAACGGTGCCATACTGTGCATTGAACCGGCGCGCAATCTCACGGGAGATCTCCACATGCGGCACCTGGTCTTCCCCAACCGGGACGAGGTCCCCTTTGTACAGGAGAATATCCGCCGCCTGAAGGACCGGGTATCCGAGATGCCCGTAGCTGACATTCTCGATATGGAGATCCCGTACCTGCTCTTTCACCGCAGGGTTGCGTTCCAACCGGGCCGCGGTGATGAGCATCGAGAAGATCAGATGAAGCTCCGTGTGTTCTTTGATCTGCGACTGGCGGAAGATCGGGCTTTCGTTCGGATCAATGCCCGCGGCCAGCCAGTCGATGACCATGTCCATTGAATTCTGAAAGATGCCGGACGAATCCAGGTTCGTCGTCAACGCATGATAGTCTGCGATCAGGTGATAATTGTGGAATTCCCCCTGAAGGGCGACCCAGTTTTCCAGGGCACCGACCAGGTGACCCAAATGCAGCTTTCCCGTCGGCCGCATGCCGCTGAGAATCGTCTTATCCTTCAAAGGCTACCTTTCACGTAGAGCAAGCAGGAGAAAAAAGAGGTCAGTGGAGGAACAGGTAGGGTTTCCAACGCTCGTTCAGCGTGCCGACGAAATGCCTGATGAAGGTCACATGGTTCGGGCGCATGGGTTTGCGACGCAACGGCATCAGGGCCTCTTCCGGTGTGCGGTCGCCTTTCCTGTTGTTGCAGATAACGCAAGCGCAAACCAGATTCTCCCATGTGTCCTCGCCTCCCCGCGATCCCGGTATGACGTGATCCACCGTCAGCGGGATATCCCCCCGCCCGCAGAACTGGCACCGGTGACCATCACGCCGGAGAATGTTCTTGCGGGAGAGAATGATTTTCTTGTAAGGAATCCTGACATACATCGAGAGGCGCAAAATACTCGGGAAAGGCATTGCTACCGAAACACTATGCACCTGCTTGCCGTCGTAAGCTTCCACGAGCTCCGCTTTCCCCAGGTACAGCAGCACGATGGCCTTCCTCACGTTGATCACACTCATGGGCTCATAGTTCTGATTTAGAATCAGAACCTTCGCGTTCATTCTCCCATCGAGACCGTTTCGATGACCCTGAGCGCTGAAGTCGTCTATACCTCCTTGCTGTCGTAAATGGTTCAAAAATCGCCGTTCTACATTAAAAATATACCATTCAAGAGGCAGATTGTCAAGGAAGGGATGAGACGAACACGGACGGCACCGAGGAAATCCATTGCCACGGAAAACACGTTGGGTGTGGGATTACGAACCAGGGCCGCAGACCTCCTGCGATGCCCACCAGGGCAAAGAATGAGGAATTGAGAAGGAAATGGGGAATCAGGAGCTGAGAGCTCGCAAGCCCTCCCTCATTCCCCGTTCTGCGTTATTTCGGTATCTGGATGGCAGCGAAACCTATCTGTTGGCTGTCTCTCCGTTTGATCCGCAGCAACACGGAATCACCCGGCTTGTGTGCTTCGAGGAGCTTCTTCAGGTCGGACGGAGAATTGACCTCTTTGCGGTCCGCCTCAACGATCACGTCGTTCGTCGCAATGAATCGGTTGAATGCCTCACTGTACGGCTTCACTTCGGTCACCAGGATGCCGCGTTCCACGCTCATCTGCTTCTTCTCCTCCGCCGTCAGGGCCCGTACGCTGATCCCCACGTTATCGAACTTGAGGGGCGTGGGGACATCCGGCGTGCTGGCTTCTTCCTCCGGCTGATCTTCCTTATCCCGGGATGCGACCGTATCCTCTTCCCGCGCCTTCAATGTCACCTTTTTCTGCATGGTCTTCCCTTCGCGGAACACCTCCAGCGCGACGACATCACCCGGATGATGTGTTGCCACGAGCGTTTGCAGCTCGTTCGGGGCATTGACCTGCTTCCCATCCACGGACAAAATAACGTCCCCTTCACGCAAGCCCGAGGCCTCACCGGCCCCCCCCTTCACCAGGTTGTTGACGAGGACGCCTGTGGCTTCTTTGAGGCCAAGCGCGTTCGCCATCGTTTGGTCCACCATGGAGATATTGACCCCGATATATCCGCGCAGCACCTTCCCTTCTTTGATCAGGTCCGCCGCGACGCTCTTCAGAAGATTGACAGGAACCGCGAACCCATACCCCTGGTAGCGGGCATTCGTCGTGGCGATGGCCGAGTTGATGCCGATCACCTCCCCGCTAATGTTGACCAGGGCGCCTCCGCTATTGCCCGGGTTGATGGCGGCATCCGTCTGGATGAAATTCTCGATGCCGTATCCCCCCTGGGTCTGAATGATGTTGATGCTCCGACCCACGGCGCTGATGATCCCTGCCGTGACCGTGGACGTCAACCCCAGCGGGTTGCCGATGGCAAGCACCCACTCCCCCACCTGGACATTGTCGGAGTTCCCGAGCGCAGCCGCCGGCAGGCCCGCGGCATCGATCTTCACGACCGCAAGGTCCGTCGACGGGTCTGTCCCGATCAATCGCGCCTTGTACCTGATCTTGTCGTGCATCACCACCTCGATGCCGTTCTTGTCTGCATCATCCACCACATGATTGTTCGTCGCGATGTACCCGTCCTGAGTGAGGATCACTCCTGAACCATACCCCTGTGAAGGCTCTTCATCCGGCGGTTTGAAATCCGGGCCAAAAAAGTGGAAGAAATCTTTGGGCATGCTTCTGCCCTTCTCTTTCCCGGAAGTCGTCACCGTAATAGCGACGACCGATGGGGTGACCGCTTTCGAAACAGCCACGAAATTGTCGCTGAAGGCCTTGGCGGTCTGGTTCTGATTCGTGATCGGCGTCTGTCCGCCGAGTTTCACGTCTCCGCCCCGCGCGAAGCCCAGGTCAACGCCGTTGCTGAGATTGGACACGAGCAAGGCCCCAAAGACGATGCCGACCGAGATGAGAACCAGCGATGTCAGGACAGACTTCTTGAGCATGGCACAAACCTCCGTGTGGAATGAGTCACTGCAACAAGGAGAACAACTTCTCCGATTTCAACGGGCGGAAACCTTCAATATGGCTCTGCAAGCAGCGGCGCATCGTTGCCGCGACTTCGTTTCTCATCTGTGTCGACATGGTGATCCGCGTGATCGATGCCGGGTCCGATGCTTCCTGAAGATGTTGCAGCATCTTGACGGATCCTGCCGAAACAGTCTCGATCCCCATCCCCTGCGAGGAGCACTGTGAGCAAAGAATGCCGCCATAGCTTACGTTCAGTTCGGCACCCGACCTGCCGACGGAAAACTCGTCGATGGGAGTGCCACAATGAAAGCATGTAAAGAAGTTCGGGCGGAATCCCAGGATATCGAGCAGCCGCACTTCGAACCCGTAGAGCGCATTGACCATGTTCCTTGATGCTGTGTCGATGGTATGCAGGGTCTGAATCAAGAGCCCGAACAAGGGCGGATTTTCTTCCTCGGCGTGCGTGACTGCGTCTATCAGTTCGACGACAGCCATGCCCGTGGCCAGCCGCTCCATTTCTTCGGAGATATGACGGAATGAGTCGATGACGTCACACTGCGACAGAAGCTGGAGGTCCCGGTCCTCTTTCCTGTACACCACGGCCTGCACATGGCTCATCAGGTTCAGGGCGGAACCAAACCTGTTCTTGCGTTCACGGGCGCCTTTTGCGATCAGGGCGAATTTGCCGAATTGGCGCGAATAGAGCGTTACGATCCGGCTGGTCTCCCTGTACTTCATTGATTTCAGTACAACCGCTTCGGTCGTAACAATCATAAGGCAGTGCCACTGATTCTTTCAGACGCGGGGTTGAAGACGCAACTGTGCGATCATTTGGCTGAACGGCGGGGTCAGGATCCCCCTTTCTGTAACAATCGCGGCGATCAATTCGTTCGGCGTGACATCGAAGGCGGGCGAATAGACGCCGACGCCTTCGGCGGCGATCCGGGTGCCAGCGATGTAGGTGACCTCCTCGGGCGCTCGCTCTTCAATCGTGATGTCTGCACCCGTAGCGATCGCAAAGTCGATAGTCGATACGGGAGCAGCGACGTACAGAGGCACGTGATGGCGTTCGGCAAGGACCGCCAGGGAATATGTCCCGATCTTGTTTGCCGTGTCCCCATTGGCCGCGATCCGGTCGGCTCCAACGATGACGGCCTGAACACGTTGTTGTTGAAGCACCACGCCTGCCGTGCTGTCCGTGATCAGCACGGTTTCGATCCCGTTCTTCATGAGTTCCCAGGTCGTCAGGCGCGCGCCCTGGAGCAGCGGCCTGGTTTCATCCACGTAGACGCGCACGATGCACTGTTTTCTGGCTGCCGCAAAGATCACGCTCAGGGCCGTCCCTTCCCCCGCGGTTGCGAGAGCCCCGGCGTTGCAGTGCGTGAGCACCGAAGACCCGGGCAGAATCAGGGCGGATCCGAGCTCGCCGATACCGCGGCACGCGGCCACATCCTCCTGTTGTATCGCCAGCGCCTCTTCCAGCAATTGAGCTTGCAGCCCCTCCCCTGTACCGAGAGCCTCGCTCGCCTCCAGAATCCGGGACATTCTGTCGAGAGCCGTGAAGAGATTCATTGCGGTCGGACGTGTCGCGGCAAGAGTTCGGATCGCATGGCGGGAGACGGCCCACATCTCCCCGGGGGAACCTGCATTGCGGGAAGCCAGCACCACACCAAAGGCCGCCGCAACACCGATAGCAGGAGCGCCCCGGATCTGAAGTTTCTTAATCGCCTCCCCGAGCCGCGCAACATCCGCGGTCTCGACATATGTTTCCTTCAGCGGCAGCTTGGTCTGATCCAGGAACCGGACCTGCCCGTCTACCCATTCAATGGTCGCCATTTCTTTAGATATCCTCGAACCGCGACAGTTCGCGGAACTCCCGGAAGCGGTCCTGAATCCGAAGGTAGGTGAGATCTTTCAGGCCGTCAACACTGAATTTTTCGACACAGAACGAGGCCAGCGTGCTCCCGTAGATTACCGCGCGCTTCAGGTTCTCCTCGGAGGTGTCGTCCGTGCGGGCAAGCCACCCCACAAATCCCCCGGCAAAAGAATCTCCGGCACCGGTGGGATCGAAAATATTCTCCATGGGATAGGCGGGAGCGGAAAACGTCATCTGATCCGTGAGCAGCAATGCGCCATGCTCCCCTTTTTTGATGATCACGACGCGAGGCCCCATGGAGCGGATCACGCGCCCGGCTTTGATGAGATTTGGCTCCTGCGACAGCAGCCGGGCCTCGGAGTCGTTCAAGATCAGGATATTGATCCGCTTTAAGGTCTTCTGAAGATCCGCTTTTTTTCTGTCTATCCAATAATTCATCGTGTCGCACACAACAAGCCGGGGGTTGTCCATCTGATCCAGCACCTTCAGCTGAAGGACCGGGTCGATGTTGCCCAGACAGACGCATCTTGTCTTGCGGTATTTTTCCGGAATTTCGGGATCGAATTTCTCGAACACATTCAGGTCCGTTGACAGGGTATCCCGCTCGTTCAGGTCGTAGTGATAGCGTCCTGACCACCGGAAGGTTTTCCCATTCTTGATCACCTGCAGCCCTTCGAGGTCCACCTTCCGCTCCTCAAGGAACGTGATAGCCGACCGAGGAAAATCGCCGCCCACAACGCCTACGACGCGTATCGGATTGACGAAATAGCTCGCCGCCGCCGAGATGTACGTCGCGGATCCCCCGATGGCATCGTGGACCGATCCAAACGGCGTTTCGATGGAATCCAGGGCCAATGACCCCACGACAAGAACGCTCACGAGTCTCTCCGGAAGTTGAAGGTTAACAGATAGGTTCCAAACATGTAACATTACGCAAACCAACGCTGATTTGCAAGGGAAGGCACTCTTAACTTTCAGCGCTCAATTCTTCACTTCCACGTGGTTTCGAGAAGCCCTGCTCCCTCATCTCCCCTGACGATGAAACGTTCCACCATCTCCAGCCCTTCCCGTTGCCCCGGCCAGACGAGCCGCTGGCGGGCTTCCGCGTACCGCAGCCAACGAAACTCCTCATGCTCCGGGCTCAGCACAGGATCCACCCCCTGTTCCACCTGTACGGCAAAGAGGGGATTAAGATGCACATGGTCATGCACGGATTCATAGAACATCGTTATATGGGGAACAATCCACAATCGTTCTGCCGTCAGCCCTGTCTCTTCTCGGAATTCCCGGAGGGCCGCATCCACCGATTTTTCCCCTTCCAGGATAGCGCCGGTAACCCACTGCCATATTCCGGGATAGAGCAGGTCCTCCGCTGCCCGCTTCAGCAAAAGATATTCCACCGCGTCTCCTGTGAAACGGAAGATGCATACCTCCACGATGCGCGAAACAACCTGGGCCATGGCCCTGATGCCAGTTCAATTGTGAGTCAGTAGTGACGTGCGCTCCTTCGGCGCGAGGCTCCTGTACTTCCCTTCTTCCAGTCCTCCAAGCCGGATACCACCGATACCGAGACGGTGAAGCCTCAGTACTTCATAGCCAAGGGTTTCACACATTCTTCTGATCTGCCGGTTCTTCCCTTCCCAGATGCTCATCTCATACTCCGCCGGTCCGGACTTCGGAAGCACACTCGCGCCGGCCAGAACAGTCCCATTAGAAAGGGTCATTCCGGCTTCCATCTGCGTTCTGTCCGGGCCGGCAAGGGGACGGTTCAGGACAACCCGGTACCTCTTCTCAACTTTCGCCGCGGGACTGGTCACCATTTCGCCAAACGCAGTGTCATTGGTCATAAGGAGGAGTCCCGAGGACTCCTTGTCGAGACGACCCACGGGAAAGACCCATGGGAAATCCGGGGGCAATAGATCATACACTGTCCTTCTTCCCCGTTCATCCGATCGCGTCGTCACGACGCCGGCAGGCTTGTGCAGAACCAGGTAGATCTTTTCACGGCTTGTGAGGAGCCGCCCTTTCCGCGATATCCGGTCCACGCGAGGGTCAAGCCAGCAATCCGGATCGCGGACGGTCTTGCCATTCACCTCGATGATCCCTTCCCGGACCATGCGACAGGCCTCGGCACGCGATGCGACGCCAAGTTTTGAAATGATGCGGGCGAGCGAGACCTGCGTTCGTCGTTTTCGATCCTTGCTGATCATTGTTTTACAGGACTTTTCTGCCCAGCACGAACCCGAGCACCAGAAGGATTACCATCACAACCGGCACGATAATCAGAGAACGCTCCAGCGCGCGCCGCGCGGTTCCCCCGAAAATGAACAGGATCCCCGAAAGGAGATAGAAGCGGATCGCACGTCCTGCGAGGGCAGCCAGAAAAAGCGTTCCGAGATCAAGTGTCTGGTGAAAGCCCGCTGCGATGGTGAAAATACAGAATGGAATGGAAGTGAAGCCTGCAAGGATCAACGTCAGCCATGCATTCTCCCGGTAGTGCTGGAGCAATGTGGCAATCTGATCCTCGACGTGATAAAAGGCGACAATGCCTTGTCCCACCGACTCGTACAATAACGATCCGATGAAGTACCCGGCCACAGCACCGGCAGCAGAGCCTGCAATACAGATACTGCCGTAAAGAAAAGACCGCCTTGGCCGAGCTACGCTCAGGGCGATGAAAGGAATGTCAGGCGGGAGAGGAGCGATCGAACCTTCGATCAATGCGACAACAAAGAGCAGGCTCGTGGCGTAGGGGCGCGAAGCAAACTGTTCCAGCCACACGTTGAGACGCCTTCCCAAACCCGCCATGCGATCTTCCTTCCTGTCAGGGATGGACAACATTCCGCCCGCCAGCCGCCGACACCATCCTGAGAGCCGAGAGCAGGACGCCGCACGCGACCCCCACGTTCAGGGATTCGGCCAATCCGTGGCGGCGGATCGCAACGCGCACGTCCGCGGAATGTTTCAGCGAAGGGGCGGCCCCGCGCGCCTCGTTCCCCAGGATGATGAACGCCCGATCGGCATACCGCGCATCTTCGGCGTAGACTTCGCCTGATACATCTGCAACATAGACGGTGTACCCGGAGTTTTTCATGCGACCGATGACGGTGGGAAGATTCACGTTTTCGACGATTGGAAGATGGAATATCCCCCCCATGGTCGACCGCAGGACCTTAGGGTTATAAAGTTCGACGGAGTCCTGCCCGATCACCATCCCGTTGACCCCGAACCAATCACAGGTTCGAATCATCGATCCGAGGTTCCCTGGATCAGCGACGGCGTCAAGTCCCACAAGCAGGGAACGCTTGCCGGGCTGCAACATGGACTCTACGTCGAACCCTCGGGCAGTCACTACGGCAACGATTCCCTGCGCAGTGACCGTATCAGAGATTGCTTCGATATCCCTCCCGGTGATCACGTTCAAGACGGGGCCTTTTCGGCGGAGTTTCTCCAGCATGCTCCGTCCCGGTTCGCTGCCGGCGAAAGCCTCAGTGAAAAGCACTTCCTGGAGTTCGAAGTCGGATTCTGCGGCCTCCTCTATCATTCTCAGCCCCTCAATGAGAAACCGGCCCTGCTCCTCACGCGATTTCTTTTTTCGGAGATCCTGGAGATCCCTGAGATGACGCTTGGTAACCATGGCACCAAACATAACCAACCGGGGGGCTAGAATCAAGCGCATTGGAACTTGTCCCTCTCCTCCGGCCCCGGGGGGGAAAGGGGTGCGGGTTGAGTTCACCGCCAGTTGAACCTCCAAACCGTGATCCCATCGGTGTCGTACATGACCGCACCTTCCTCGTCGGTTCTTGCGGGTGATCCGCATCTGGCCGTGATTCGCTCGACCACCCGGGGTGAGGGGTGATGGAATTTGTTGTTCCTCCCAACAGAGATGACCACTGCTGACGGGCCGACAGCCTCCAGGAACCGTTCCGTACTGCTTGTGTTGCTGCCATGATGGCCCGCCTTGAGCACACTCGACCGGAGCATCGTGCCGTAGGCCTCAACGAGTTCCGCTTCTGCCGAAGCGTCGGCGTCGCCCGTAAAGAGAAATGACACGGCCCCGTACTGCAGTTTGAACACGATGCACCGGTTGTCCGACGCGGTATCAGCAGCCGCATGAGTGCGCACGTCCAACGGATAGAAGGCATAGAAGCGCGCATTGGAAGAGTCCATGAGGAACGTCCCGGCATGGACCGAATCGCACCATTGGGCGGGACACATCCGTGAATTTTTCAAGGCGGTCAACGCGGCAGGCAGCCCGCCAAGTGCAGCCACGCGTTTCACCCGGAAGTTCTGCAACACGCTCGCCACACCACCGGCGTGATCGTTGTGTCCGTGCGAGATCACGAGCAGGTCAATCGTGGTTATCCCGCGGCGTTTTAAAAACGGGGTCACAATTTTCTCCCCTGCGTCGAACTGCCATGACCGTGGTCCGGCGTCAACGAGGACCGCCTTCCCCTCCGGCATTTCGGCCAGGATAGCATCCCCCTGTCCAACGTCAATAAAGCTCACCCTCATCAGGCCCCGCCCCATCATTGAGGCGGCGCCACGAGGGCCAAACACCGCAAGATTCAGCGCCAGAAGGAGTGCGATTGTACCGTGGACCAGCGACCGGCCCGCGTGGTTAAACGCGAGAAAGAGGGCGACATAGAACGGCAGCGAGTCGATCGGAGCGAATGTTGTTGTATCAATGTAGGCGAACGACATGTTGCCCGCGGCTTTGATTGTCCCCAAGGTCCAGGTGAGTAAGAGACCGTTCACCGCCGCGTAGGTCTCTGCCACCCACTGGCTGCCAAGGCTTGCGCAAGCGGTGGCAAAGCCCAACACCACGCTCAGTTCGACCGAGGGGATCACAATAATGTTCGCTGCGATTCCAATGACAGACACCCTTCCGAAAGAAACCGCGGTAAGCGGGAGAGTTCCCAACGTCGCAACGAGTGAAACGGCACAGACACGCGAGAGCCAGACGATGGCGTGTTGCCACCAGGCATTGGCAGGCAGCAGAGAGATCCAGGCATTCGCCTTCGGGTAGAAATAGATGATGGAGAGCACCGCGCCAAAGGACAGCTGGAATCCAATGTCGAACATCTGCCGCGCATCGATCCCCAGAACGATGAGTACTGCCACTCCCATGGCATTGTAGGGGTTGCTCTTGAGCTGAAACAGCCTGGCAAGAAAAAAGACAAACGCCATGATCGTAGCACGGACCACCGGCGGCTGGTTGCCCGTCAGGACCATATAGGCCAGGAGCCCGGCCAGCACCGCTATCGTGCGCATCCTGCCGGGAAGTCTGAACAGTTCGAACAGAAGCATGAAGATCCCCGCGACGACGGCGACATTCGAACCAGACACTGCCAGAACGTGTGCAACGCCGGAGTTGACGAATGCCTGCCGTGTTGCCTGGGAAATCCCGTTGCGATCTCCGATCATCAACCCTTTCAGAAATTCGCCTTCTTCTCCGCCGACAGTGCTGTCGATCAATGCAAGCATCCCGCGGCGGACGGGAATAATCAGGGCCCGCATGAGCCAGGAGCCGCCGCCACTGTCGAGCACGATCACCCGTTCTGCTCCCCGAACGGTCATCAAAAGCGATACCCCGTTTGCCTCGTAATACTCGCGCGGGCTGAATTCACCGGGGTTGCGTTCTTCCGTTGGGGGCTCTAGTGCACCGTGCAGAAGAATCGTCATGCCGTACTCAAGGCGAAGAGATCCGGAGTCATGCGCGGACGGGATCAACGTGACCAGCAGGTTTGCCCGGAAGGGGCTCTGGTTTCCATTCCGCACGAGGGCCTGCGACCGCACTGCCAGCCGGACCCGGCCATTGACGACGGACGCCGCTTCCTGAATCCACCCCACAACCAGCGTCTGACGGGAAAGAGAGTCGGGCAAGGTGACAGACCGCCCACGATCCGAAGCGATCTTGGCTGCTCCTCCCAGGAAGCAGATGAGTGCGGCCAGCAGCGTAAGGATCCATTTCGAACAACCGGGATGAAAAACCAGGAAGAAAAAGAGAAGGAATGAGACGAAGGCGAACAGCGCGACCAGCAGCGCGAGGCAGATGCCTGAAGCCGGAAGTCTGCTGCCCGCGAGAATTCCCGCACACAGAAGCACGCCCATTTTGAAGGCGGGCAGAGAATGATGGTTCACGCACCGCATCGTCCCTTCCTCCTACCTATTACTACTGTGGGACGGGCGGATTTACGAGGAGGTGTGCTTAAAAATTCCCGATGCGGGGCAAGAGCGTGGCAAATGCCAGGCATAAGCCTGGCGGGAGCAGAGCCGGGAAACACGTCCCCTCACGAATGCCTCGGCCGGCTTTCGGTGAGAATCTTCATGATGGCAGGAGTAAGATGCGGCAGCGATGGGTGAGACTTCTCCTGAAGCAGCGCGGCGATCTCTCTGTGCTTATGCCCGTACAGGATCAAGGGCACAGGATGCCGCGTGTGTGTCTTCACGGACATGTCCTCGATATTTCCATGGTCGCTTGTGATGACAAGCAGGGTCCGCACAGAGTCAAGAGAATCGAGTACTCCTCCCAGCATTGCGTCGAACCGCTCCAGGACCCGAATCGCCTCTTCCATGTTCCGCGAATGCCCCGCATAATCTGTCTTCCAGTACTCAAAAAGGACAAAACTATGTCCGGCGGAAATCTTCGCGAGGCGCCGTCCGGCTTCTGCCGGCTCCACGGGCCCGATCTCCGGATACCCGAGATGCTTCCACCCTTCGTTGGTAATGTCCGCCGAAATAGCTCGCCCGGCAAGGAGGTCAGCGCCGCGCAACAACGGAATTCCGGTCACCGTGCAGGAAAGGGCCGTGACCGAAAGGCGAGACCCGTGCAGCTTCATGTAGTCAAAGAATCTTTTCGGGAATGCATTCGCAAAGCATGCCGTGTACCCGGAGTCCCGCAAACGCCTGAAGATGTTCCTGCGCTCTATAATCGGCCTGAGCGTGGAATACGGATAGGGGCCAAAGTGCTTACCTGCAACACGGGCGGCATTCACTCCGGCAAAAAGGGCCGTCTGGCCTGTGCCGCTCTGCGGAAGGCCGGCAACTCCGAGCGTTGCATCCAGCGGAAGAGCAATGGCCTGTGACCCTGCTACCATACGCCGGCCGAGCGTGGGAAGCTCTCCTCCGAGAATTGTGCGCAGAGTGGGAAGGCGCGCCGACATCAACGCGTTAACGCCAGGGTCGCGCTTCCCAATTCCAACGCCGTCAAGGAACAACATCAACACCCGCAAAGGGCCTCCCCGGGTCACTTAGGTTTGCGCGGCTTGACTGCGACGGACTTCGACCATGCCTTCTCGATATCCTGGAATTCCTCTCCGAAGACTTTCTTGAAGACTTTCTCAATTGCGAGCGATCCCTCAAATCCTTTGAACACACCAAAGGCCTTTTGCGCCCCGTATCGTTCAATAAAGAATTGCATCGTGCGTCCAAGAACGTAATCCACGTCGTTGCGCTCGACCGGATTTGTGGCTTCCTCAAGGTCCTGACTCAGATCGGAAAACGATGTAACGACGACCGACCCGGGTGGGGAAAGATCCAGCATTCTGCCCGAGTGATGGATGGCAAAGGCTTCACGGAGCCAAATCGGGCAGGCATGCTGCGCAGTCTGTTCCAGGAAGACTCTCGCAAGCTGATAGCGCAGGGCTTTGTCCAAACCTTCGGGGGGAAACGGCTCAAGCGCGTGAAGAATGCCATGGACGTACATTGCCGGCAGCACCTCCCTCCCCATATTGATTTCTGAATGGTACCGCCCGGGCGAATCGTACAGCCGCACCTCGAGCTTCGCCCTTACGTCCAGCCCGAGCTGGTTCTTGAGACTGTCGTAGTCCGATTGCAGAAGATCCGACACCCGTTGAGCCTCAGCTTCCGGCACAGCTTGCATGTACCGCACATCGAAATGCACGGACCGAATGGTGGAGTATTTGGTCTGGGCATAGGTTGCGGAAGCGAATACCACGACGAGCGCCGCCGACAGCCATGGGATGGTCCTGGAAAACATGGTCCTGCTCCTTATTCTAGTCGTTGATCAGAAGACTTGTTGCTTTCAATCAGGATGGTGACCGGCCCGTCATTCATGATCGTCACTTGCATCATCGCACCAAAGACCCCTGTCTGCACCGACGCAGAACCAAGAGCACTCGTCATTCTCTCCACAAAGAGATCATAGAGCGGTTCCGCTTCCGACGGGGGAGCAGCATCGGAGAAACTGGGACGATTCCCTTTCTGTGCATCGCCATAGAGCGTAAACTGCGAAATCACCAGCACCCGTCCCCCGACATCGTGAAGGGACAGGTTCATTTTCCCTGCCGGGTCTTCCAGCACCCGGAGCGATGCACACTTGTCGGCCAGGAAGCGCGCGTCTCCTTCGGTGTCCCCTTTCCGTATTCCGAGAAGAATGACATACCCGAGGCCAATCGAGGAATGAAGCTTCCCGTCAATCGCCACGGTCCCTTCTTTCACCCTCTGCACAAGCGCTCTCATGGCCGGACCGGTCCCCCCTCCAGCGACGGTCGCCGGGCTTGAATCACGCGCGGAATGTGCGCGAAGTCGGGAAGCACCTCTATGTCGAGTAGTCCTGAAGCGTCCAACAGTTCATGCGCCTGTGCCGATTGGCCGTGTCCCAGTTCCATCAGCAGCACGCCGCCGGGACGGAGCCGGAAGGGTGCAATTTCAACGATGCGCGAGATCACCAGCAGGCCGCTTGCACTGTCCGTCACAGCGGCAGGTGGCTCAAAGTCCCGCACCTCGGGCTCCAGTGCCTGGAATTCATCCCTGGATACGTAAGGCGGGTTTGAGATAATCATGTCAAAGGTTCGATCGGGAAGAAAATCGCCGAACACATCTGCTTCTGCAAGGGTCACATTCGTGAGGTGATGACGGGCCACATTGCCCGCCGCAACGTTGAGAGCGTCCGCACTGACGTCGATAGAGACGATGGTGGAATCTGGCGCCAGCGCTCCAAGCGCCACGGCGATGTTCCCGGACCCTGTGCCGATCTCCAGGACTTCAGCTCGCCGTGTAGCATGGACTTTCAAAATCTCAAGTGCGCGCTCGACCAGGAGCTCCGTTTCCGGTCGGGGGATCAAAACCGACCGGTCGACGGTGAGGGACAGCCCCATGAATTCCGTTTCACCCAGAATGTACTGCAGGGGCTCATGCTTGAGCCGTCTCTCAAACAGAGCGCGAAACTCACCCCTTTCGTGCCCGGTGAGCGGACGGTCGAACTGCAGGTACAGGTCAAGACGCCTCAGGCGGAGCACATGGGCCAGCATCAATTCAACATGGAGCCTTGCTTCGTCAAATCCGCGCCCGGCGAGATAGCCGGAGGACCAATCCAGTAGCGACAGGATCGTCCATTGTTGTGGTGGAGCCGGGTCGATTGTGCCTATCTGTCCCATATCAGGTCATTCAAGAGCGCCGCTTCCAACAACACACCTTCTTGAATATAGCCGGAGCGGCAGTGAGAAGCAACGCAAGGCGGGGCAGAAGCCCGGAGATCGTCTGTGTGCCAGGGTCATGCGATCTCCGCTGCACGCGGGACCGCCTGGACACGCCCCGCAGCCTGAATAGAACGCGGATCGCGAACGCGGAAGTGAAGCAGGAAAAGCCCGATGAGCGACGCGAAAAGCCCGGCGACAAACATGGCCGGATACCCCAGCGTGTCGCTGATTGCTCCGGCAAGCAGCGCCGAGAGGTAGAACGGCGCCAGAACGGTGTTCATGAGACCGATGTACAGGGAGCGTTGATGCGACGGACCATATTCGATCGCTATGTTGTAGCGGGTCATAACTTCCGAGCCAATATTGATACCCAGGAAAAGAAAGACAAACCTGAAGAGAAAGAGTGTCGGAGCCAACAGCGCCCAAAGCGTTGCACCGGCCATCGCGACAGCTGCAAAGGTCAGCACGACCTTGTTTCCATACCGGTCGGCGAGATAGCCGTTGACCAGCGCACTGACGATCTGGATCGCTACCATGATGAGTGTGAATTCACCCACGATGGACTCGTCGGCATTGAAATGCCGCAGGGCATACACGGCAAAGAAACCAACCGGCATTGTCCCGACAACGAGGAACGCGGCGGAAAGCATGAACATCTTGAAATCCTTGTTCGTCCGGAACACGTCCGGCAGGGCGCGAAGGAAAGCGAAGAATTCTTTCCGTTGCGCCGTTGCGCTTGGTTCCGCCTCGTGAAGCCTTGCCTGCAGACTAACCGAGGTGAATTGGAGCAGAGCGGCAACAACAAACGCGAGCGCGTAACTTGTCGGGAACTCAAAGCTTCCGAGGAACCAGGTCAACAGCAGCCCGCAGAGCAGCGCGCCCGCACCTCCAACTGACGTGCGTATTCCCACCAGGCGCCCACGCCGCGCGGCAGGAGTGAGCTTGGCGAAGAAATCGAACCAGATAGGCGTTGCAAGGCCGGCGAGGATCTGGTTCAGAGCATAAAGGGATAGAAACACGAGGAGTGCAAGCCGGGGCCTCCCGGCGCCAAACAGGAAAACCGCCAATCCTATGAGGAGGATCACGCTCCTCTGCATCACGCCAAGCCAGATGACGTACGGCTTTTTCCAGGGAAGAGTTTCTCCGTAGCGAACTGCAAAAATCTGGGGGAGAAACACGAAAACCCAGCCGATGAGTCCAAGCGCTCCAACGTCAACGTTGCTTCCTCCCAGCCTTGCTACCAATGCAGGAAGAACCGTCTGCACGGAGACAAATGCCGAGGAGGAAATATATGATCCGCCTTCAAAGATATTGATGATGAAGTTGCGCCGAACGATGTCCGCCGGCCTCTGGGCGACCACTATTTCGTCCATTCTGCCATCCCAGATTTTGAACGGTACACTACCGATCCTGCCACCATGGTCATTTCGACGGTGGCCTCGGGAATGCGCAGTGCGTCGACCCTCATGATGTCCTCGGACAGCACTGTCAGGTCCGCCCATTTGCCCGGCTCAATCGAACCTTTCATCTGCTCCTGAAATCCAGCATACGCCCCCCAGATGGTGAAAGACTTGAGCGCTTCCAATCGGGTCATCCGTTGGTCGGGATGCCACCCTCCTTCCGGGCGGCCCGCAAGATCCTGCCTGGTGATGGCCGCATAGAATCCCCGGATGGGATTTGGGGACTCGACAGGAAAGTCCGACCCGCCTGGAATGATGCTTCCCTGATCCAGCAACGAACGCCAGGCATAGGCACCGGCCAGCCGCTGTGCGCCCAGCCGGGCTTCGACCCACGGCATGTCCGAGGTGCAATGCGTCGGCTGCATCATCGGAAGAACGCTGAGGCGATGGAATCGCGGGATATCTCCCGGATCCAGAACCTGGGCATGTTCCACCCTGAATCGGGCTGCGGACGCTTGCGCCGGATGATGGGAGAGCACGTCTTCATAGACATTGAGCACCAGGTTGTTGGCACGGTCGCCAATGGCATGGACGCAGAGCTGGAATCCTTTGTCGATGCATTGCGTTGCTGCTTTGCTCAATTCGGCATTGGAGGTAAGTGTGAGCCCTCTGTTCCCCGGGTCATCGGAATAGGGTTGGATCAACGCGGCCCCGCGGGATCCAAGCGCGCCATCGGCGTACATCTTCAGGGCTCTCACGGTCAATCTCCCCGCATGGCCCGCGGTGTCGGGACCTGACTGAAGATAATGGTTCCAGGTATCGCCCGGCCCGTCGATTGCCGCATACACACGGAACGGGAAATCCCCCGACTGGATCAGTCGGGCATAGATATCCAGCATGGCAAGATCAACGCCCATATCGTGCACTTCGGTCAGCCCAACCTTCAGACACTCCCGGACAGCATGCTGAATCGCCTCCGTTCGTTCTGAGTCCGAGGGGGGAGGCAGGATCGCGTCAAGCATGTCCACAGCTTTGTCAACGAACACACCCGTGGGGTTCCCCCCCGCATCCCGGATGATTTTCCCACCGTCCGGGTCTCGAGTGAACCGGCTAATGTCCGCCAGTTCCAGGACCTTTCCGTTCACCCAGGCCGCATGGCCATCGATCCGCTTCAGATAGACAGGCACATTTCCCGCAGCCGCATCAAGCGGCTGATGTGTAGGGAATTCCGCCGGCTGCCATTTATTCTGGTCCCATCCCCTTCCTCTAACCCATTGTCCTTCCTTTTTGGTCTCCGCTTCTGCTTTCACGAGGCGGGTGATCTCTTCGATGGTCGAGGTGCCGCTCAGGTCAAGAGTCATGAGGACTGCGCCAAGCCCTTCGAGATGAGCGTGCGAATCGATGAATCCCGGATAGACGGCTCTGCCGTGCAGGTCAATAATCCGTCGGCTATTGAACGATGCAGTAATATCCTTGGTGGAGCCCACCCCCACGATGCGTTCCCCTTCGATGGCAATCGCTTCTGCCGAGGGCTGTTCGTCATTCAGTGTGTAGACTACGCCGTTCACCAGCAGCATGGAAGCCTCCTGTTGTCTCGCACGAAAGAAGAACACGTAGATGAGCACCAGAGCGCAGAGGAGAATCAGCGGTACAAGAATTCTCTGTTTCATACGGCACGATGATTTCATGGTGGTACAACTGTGTTTCTCAGGCAACCCCGGCAACAAATATAGAAAAACGCGCAGCGAGAATCCATTGCGCGGGACAACCGTTTCCGCAGATGGATCACGGATTGTTTCTGGTTCTTCAAATGTCTATGTTGGATCGTACCCGGAATAAGATTTCAGGAGACCACTGACCATGCCCGCGCACAACCCGCCCATCCCCAAAAAGGAATTCGAGGCATTCGTCCGCATTGTGCGCCGGTTGCGCCGGGAATGCCCCTGGGACCGGAAACAGACGCATCAGTCGCTGCGCCCCAGCTTGATCGAAGAGACGTACGAGGTCATCGAAGCGCTGGATGAAAGGAACCTCGACGAGCTCAAGAAGGAATTGGGCGATATCCTGCTCCACATCGGGATGCAGGCAACAATTGCCGAGGAGGGGGGAGAGTTCACCCTGCGGGACGTCCTGCAAGAGATCAATGAGAAGCTTATAAGGCGGCACCCTCATGTCTTCGGCGCAAAGAAGGTAAAGGGGGCCTCCGAAGTCAAGCGGAACTGGGAAAAGATCAAAATGGACGAAGGGCGCGTGTCGGTTCTCCAGGGCGTTCCCAGCGGGATGCCGGCCCTGCAGCGTGCCCTGCGGATCCAGGAACGCGCCTCCAAAGTCGGCTTTGACTGGAAGCAGCGGGAGGATGTCTGGAAGAAAGTACAGGAGGAGATGGAAGAACTGAAGGAGACGCTGCACGCCCGGCGCGCAGAGCGGCGGGAGGAGGAATTCGGCGATTTTCTCTTTGCGCTCGTCAATTATGCACGGTTCATCGGTGTCAATCCGGAGCAGGCGTTGCGTGGCACGACCGAGAGGTTCACCCGTCGCTTCCAATACATCGAGGCGGCCATGAAGGCCCGGGGCGAGGACATCCACAATGCCACGCTGGAGCGGATGGATAAGTTCTGGAACGAAGCGAAACGGCTGAGGCTCCGCAGGAAGCGGCATTGACCCGGAGGGGATCTGGCTATTCCCCTTCTGCCAGAAGCGGCTGTTGCCCTCCCTTCTGGTACTTGTCGTACGCATCAACGATGTCTTTTACCAGCCGGTGCCGTACCACATCGTCCCTGCCGAAGTACACGAATGAAATTCCCTCCACATCTTTCAACACGTCCTGGATCTGCACGAGGCCGGAGACCTGCTTTTCCGGAAGATCGATCTGCGTGACGTCCCCTGTAATAATGGCGCGTGAGTTGGGCCCGAGCCTGGTGAGGAACATTTTCATCTGCATGGCCGAGGCGTTCTGCGCCTCATCGAGGATCACAAAGGCATTGTTCAGTGTCCTCCCCCGCATGTAAGCGAGCGGAGCCACCTCGATCACCCGTTTCTCGATGTAACCGCGTAGTTTTTCCCCGGGGATCATGTCGTCCAGTGCGTCATAGAGTGGGCGCAGGTACGGGTCGATTTTTTCCTTCAGATCGCCCGGAAGGAATCCCAGGCTTTCCCCCGCTTCCACTGCGGGACGGGTCAGGACGATCTTGGTGATCTCGTTGTTCTTCAGGGCAGCCACTGCGAGAGCCACAGCCATATAGGTCTTGCCGGTCCCGGCCGGCCCTACGGCAAACACAATGTCGTTCTTCCTCACCTGACGCACATACTCGCGCTGCCCTGGCGTCTTTGCGCGAATCAGCTGGTTCTTGGTATAGAGGATCGTGAAATCCAGATCCTCGCGGTTCACGGACGATTCAACAGATTTCGGAAGCGCAGGCTCCCCGTTCGCCGCCACCAGGTCGATCACCGTCTCCACATCGTTCGTGGTCAGGTTGCCATTCCTGTTCAACAAGAAAATAAGCTCTCTGAAGATCTTCTCGAGTTGCTCCACTTCTTCGGATTGGCCGCGTATCGTGATCGTATCCCCCCGGACGACAATTTGCGCGTCGAATCGGCTTTCGACGGTCTGGAGGTTGGAATCATTCAGACCCAGCAAGGCAAGCGGGTCCACCCCTTCAATTTTCATTTTCCGTTCAACCACGGGCACCGTTTCCTCTCAAGAACAAACATAAAACCCCCTCCCCTGTACGCGACAGGAAAGGGGGTTGATGAATTGCACAGGGTAGAGCAGCGTACGTTCTCCTACTTCGTCTCGGGCGCTGTTGCGGGTGCAGCCGCATGCTTGCGATAGTATTTCTTGGCTGCCGATTTCTCCTCCGCTGTCATTTCGCCCGCCTTCGGGATCTTCAGTTTCTGTCCGGGATGGATGACATCCGGATCCTTGATCTGATCCCGGTTGCCTTCCCAGATTTTCGGCCACATCCATGCATTGTCATAAATATCTTTTTTCTTCGAAATGTTCCAGAGGCAGTCCCTGTCGTGCCGCCAGGTTCCGACCGTGTAGATCTTCACCTGCCCGCTGATGGTAGTCTGGAGACTCTTGACCTGATCGTTCAGTTTGGTCAGGCGATCGTAGAACTCCGGAATAGGGGAGAGTTTGTTCCCCCACAAATTCTTTACCGTCAAAGCGAGGGCATCGACGTCGGCACTGCGTGCCATCAGATCTGCATCCGATAGCTTCGCAAGGTCGTTCGCGGTATTCTCGGCGGCATCAATCTCCGCTCGGTACGCGGCAGCCTCGTCTGCGTTGGATCCCACCAGCGCATAGAGATCGTCCATGCATTTCTTGTAGTCGTCATCCAACTTCGCGGACTGTGTCTGCATGGAAGTGACATCGTCCGTGAGGGTCTTGACTTTTGCACTCAGGTCATTGCGCTGAGCAGTATAGTCGTTGATTTGCTGCTGCCATTGGTCTTTTGTCATCTTCTCCTGCGCGGCGCCGACGGAGGCGATGAGCAAAACGGCCAACAAGAGAGTGAGCATCGTCGTCAATTTCATTGGTAAAAACTCCTTAAGTGTTGGTCATGCACAGTATGTAAACGTCGGCGCAACTAGTGTCCGAGACGTTGCTTGACGGTCTGTTGATCTTCGTTGCATTTGGTGAGCTTCGCGTTCTTCGCAGCGATTTCCTGGTCCAGCGTTCCCTTTTGCTGCTGTTTCGCTGCCAGGTCTTTCTGCAGCGCGGCAACTTCCTCTTTCAGGTCGTTGAGCTGCTTCATTTGCTCTTCATCGGGACTCGAAGAACACCCAACAAGCAGAAGCGAACCTGAGAAAAGGAGAGTCATGCCTGTAGCAATGACCGTCCTGCGTATATTTTGCATTGTAACCCCTCCTGAGATGAGATTAGGTAGAAGTGTAGATGTGTTTGTCGTTTTGGGTCGCCGAACTATACTAAATAAAGTTGACTTTGTCAACCGGTTCTGAACATTCTTCGATTTTTTTAGCGAATGAGTGGATTTGCGCTAGGGTATGCCAGGATGCAAACTGCCTTATATCACCCCTTTTTCGGCCAGGCTGGCATAGGCGTTACCGGCGACGATGAGATGGTCGTGGAGGGGAATTCCAACGATCTTCCCGGTTTCTGCAAGCTGGCGGGTTATTTCGATGTCCTCCCGGCTGGGCTCAGGGTTGCCGCTTGGATGGTTATGGACGACGATGATGGAGGCGGCAACATTGTCGATGGCAGCCTTGTAGACTTCCCGGGGGTGGACCAGGCTCGCATTGAGCGTACCATGCGAGAGCTCGACCTCGGCCTTAAGACCGTTCTTTGCATCCAGGGCAAGAACATAGAAAACTTCGGTGGGCCGGTCGCGCAGCAACGGGATCATTCTGTGCGCAACATCAGCGGGGGTACGGATGACACACTTTGCGGAATCTTCAGAAGCTTCAACCCGACGGCCGATTTCCAGGGCGGCAAGGAGTTCCACAGCCTTGGCATTGCCGATGCCTTTCAGCCGCATCAATTCCCGGGCGTTCCGCGCGGCCAACCCCCGCAGCGTGCGCGTCTCAGCCAGGAGAGAGCGGGCAAGATCCAGCGCCGTCTGATCCCGCGTGCCTGCCCTGATTAGGATGGCGAGGAGTTCTGCGTCCGACAACGCTTGCGGACCCAGGCGCAGCAGCCGTTCCCGCGGACGTTCATCGGCGGGCCAGTCTTTGATTCGCACATGCCCCGCCGCCGGTTTGCCCCTGTCGGAAGGCTGATGTTCCATGACGGCGCAATGATTTACTCGTCGGCGTTGATGTCGCCGACCCGTTCGATGCTGTCGGATGTGTATCGAAGAATGTGCAGCCAGGGGTTCACCCGCCTGCCTGCCAGTCCGATGCGGGAATGCAATCCCCGGTAGTCACGCACAGCCGCCAGGGCATGCGTGAGTGATTCCCTCGTCGTGGCACCCCCGGCAGCCAGCGAGAGCATCAGTCTCGCTGCGTCATAACCGAAGAGGGTGTTCTTGCTCGGGCTCTTTTTGAACCGCGCGACGAAATCGTTCAGGAACAAAGCACACGATGCATTGCTCGAATCAACAAACGAATCAGATTCGAATTCGATCCCCTTGCAGTAGCGCTTGTTTGCGTCCAACTCGCTGAGATTGTCCCACTCGCCGGATCCCAGCACCTGGGCATGCAGGTTGAAGTACACCAGTTGCGTGGAGACAACGCCGATTTCTTCCGCGCCGCTGATCGGGATGTAAATGGCATCAATGGATGTCACGGGGATATCCAGACTATCCAGCAGCTTATCGTCCGATGCCGGCATCAGGCCGAGGGAGTCCACCATGGTTTTTCCTTTCGCGCCGAAAAGCCACGAAGCGCTCACGACGCTCCCGCGGCTCAAAAGCGAATCCAGCCGTGCCAGAGGGATGCCGGCATCAGCCAGTCTCATGATGTCGGCGGTCCTCAGCTTGCCCGCAAAAGAGATGAGCGGGTCAGCAGCAGCCATGAATCCTGCGCGGCGAATACTCTCCATCTGCGTCCGCAGAACGGGATTTCCTTTCTGGTACCACTCCGTGGCGACCACGCGCGCCCCCAACTCCTCTGCCCCTTTGAGAAAACCCTCGGCGAGATATCTCCCATAGGAATCGCTGGGAGCGAGCACAGCAAGGGTGGTGCATTTCCGGACAGCCACCGCGTACCGCGCCATTGCACGGCCGCGAGCCTCGTAGTCCGGATTCGCCTGGAAGGCGTATGGTCCCGTTGCCGCTATGCCATTGGTGTTCGCGGTGGGAGACACAAGCGGGATGTGGCGCGCGTTCGCCACTTTTGCGGCGGCAAGCGTCGATGTCGAAAACACCGGCCCCAGAATTCCAATCACCTCATTGTCGCCGGCGAGTTCCTGCAGCGCCTGTACAGCCATCGTTGTTTCCCGCTCCGTGTCCCGCGTTTCCAGCGCGACCTTCACTCGTTTGCCGGGTTCGCCCGCGAATTGTTCGAAGGCAAACAGGATGCCTTCATACACTTCATTCCCGATCTCCTTCATCGCAGACGGGGGGCTCTGTCTCATTAACGGCAGCAATGCCCCGATCTTGACGCTGGTCTTGCCCGAAACAAGAAAGTGGAGCCGATCCAGGCGGTCTTTGGAGATCATCCCGGGATAGCGGTCCACAAGTGAATCCAGGGCAATCGACGCAGCCACGAAGTTTTCCCTGGCTGCCTCCTTTTCAACGATCTTCGCCCAGAAGAACGCACGCACATCCGGACGCACACCGTTCTGAAGCAGCCGATATGTCGAATCGCGCGTGACGTGATGATCGACCGTCGTGTCGATGGCGATCATCACTTCGCGCCTGAGCCGTGCCGCCCCCGTGTCCGGCAAGGCCTGCCATGCGTGGAGAAATGAGGCGACGGCTTCGCCATACCGTTCAATGCGGCAATAGATGAGGCCGAGTACAAGGTCAGCATCAGGCACGTAGCTGCTTCGGGGATAGAGGCTCAGGAAAGCCTTCGCCGTTTTCGCCGCCTCATAGTTTTCGTCGGCGCGGTACAGCGCTTTCGCCCTCATGACGTAGGCCGCCGTAATCCGATGACTGAACGGATATTCCGTGATGACCGCCCCGAAGGTCTCCCCCGCCTCGTGGAAGTTCCCCGATGTGTACAGGGCAAGCGCACGCGTGAAGAGGTCCTCCGCCTTGGCAGAATACTCCACCTTCTGCTGGGCCTGGAGTCCCCGGCACAACAGCATGGTGATGACAAGCGCACTGATCCCCGTGTGCAAACGCATAGGATTAATAGTCACGGCTGAAGCTTCGGATACCGATCCACGTCGCGGCGATGGAGCAAAGGAGGGAAATTATGCCGATAAATGCAACCGGCATGGAAATCCAGGCGGCCGGGGCCGATCCTCTCGCCAACACGATTTCAAAGTAGCGGTTCGCCGCAAACCAGAGGATACTCACAACAACCACAACGTAGAGTATGCTCACCAGGAATGTGAGCGATGCGCCCTGAGAAGAGGCCACCCGGATAGCATTCCTTTCCTTGAAGTTGGCAAAGTAGGAACCGCCGCCCAGATGAAGGCTCGTCAACGTGATGGCCACAAACCCCATGCCGATGGCCGACAGCACCACCAGCTGCGGGTTCAGGTGTGCCAACCGCCCCGAGATAAGCACAAGAACTTCGCCGATCACGAGGACAACAATCACAAGTCCGATGTATCTCCGCCAGTACAGACGGTTCAAATCGACGGGGGCGGACCGCACGCACCAGAACGATTCTCCCTCAAGGCTTACCGAAGGGAACACGAAGCGCAGGGCGACCGACGCGACCAAAAACCCATTGAAAAGAAAGACGCCCAGGAACGAGAGGATCTGAAAAAGGGGGCGCGCCGAATTGAGGTTCATGGAATCGAGGGAGACCAATGACGCACTCAGGATGAAGATCATGAAGATCACATGCAGCCATTGACCCGGCTCGCGGATGAACAGCCAGAAATCCCGCTTGACAAGCGCTTCAGTAGCCGGGCTGAAGGGACTCTTGCTCCCGAATTCCAGCAGCCCTCCGCTCAAGAACGACATCTCCGGCCCCCGTGTCGCACGCGCATCCGACGCAGCGAGCCAGCTCCGGTAATAGATCTTTTTCGCCAGCAACCCCGCGGCCGCCAGCAGAAGAATGAAGACCAGATTCAGTGTCAGTAAATACGGGAATGCCCTGCCGCTGTCGCCGTTGACGGACCAATACAGGTACTCCGCGACCCAGTGGTTCGGCAGGTACGCGGAGAACGCGGGGTTAAGGTCCGGGAAATAGCCATTCACATTCGGGAAGCGCTTCATCACTTCTTGAATGAGCTGCACGGGGTTCGTGAGGCTGAAATACCCGTACACAGCAAGAAGATATGTTCCGACGCTCAAGGTAAGAAGCCAGCGAATGCCAACGCGCGCTGCAACCTTGATCAGCGCCATCAAGATCATTACGGCGATGATGCCAGCGGTAAGCATGAAGGGAAGCACCACGGCAAACATCGTGAGAAAATAGAAGTGCCAGGGCATCTGGAAGACCGATCCGTACCCGAGGAGCAGGGCGATCCCGAGCATGACCAGGGTGATGGAGCTATGGAAAAAGTTGTCCAGAAATTTCGCGAGAAAAATATTCTCGTGGCGGATCGGAAGCCCCATCAGGAATGTCACTTCTTCCGACCGGTAGAGCGTCGCATAGCACACAACGACATTTCCCAGGTTCACGGTAACGAAGAGCAGGTACAGGACCATCGAGAGGAGGCGGTGAAACAGGAACTGCCCGATATGGGCCTGTGAAAGGAGGTACGTGGTGGAGGCCCGCCCGACAAGAAACATGCCGATGACGAAGCCGCTAAAAACAAGGACGGACGCAGCGTCCTTCACAAAAGCCCGATGCAGGATCCCCTGCGCTTTTGCGTTCAAGACCAGGTTCAGTTCATGCATACGTGTTCACCGGGTCAATTCAAGGAACATCGTTTCAAGCTTCCCGTTGAGATTTCGAGAACCGTCCCGCATTTCCTCGTAAATGATGTGTCCGTTCTTGATGATTGCGATCCGGTCGCACAACTCGTCCACCACCTCAAGCAGATGCGACGACATGAACACGGTGGTTCCCTGTCTCGCCTTCAGCTTCAGAAGGTCCTTGATCAGGCGCGCACTGCGCGGATCCAGGCCGACGATCGGCTCGTCAATGATCAGCACCTGCGGGTCGTGCAGCAGCGCGGCGGTGAGAACAATGCGCTGCCGCATTCCCAGGGAGTACTCTTCCCCCCTGCGGTCCACAAACGCGCCGATTTCCAGGGCCTCGATCATTTCCCCGATGCGCTCCTTGAGAACGCTCGCCTCCATGCCAAAGAGCCCGCCGATGAAATAGAGGAACTCTCTTCCCGTCAGCTTGTCATACAGCCACGGTTGATCCGGGACGTACCCGGTGCTTCTCTTTGCCAGCATCGGCTCGGTGTGAACATTGTGTCCGTTAATCCAGCAGGAGCCGGACGTGGGCTCGAACAGGCCGGTCATCATCTTGATGGTGGTCGTCTTGCCGGCGCCGTTGAGTCCGAGAAAACCAAAGAACTCCCCTTTCCCCAACCGCATGCTGACATTGTCAACAGCGGTGAAGGAACCGAATTTTTTAACGAGGTTTCTCAGTTCGATCATGAGCCTGCCGGAAAAACGCGATTTGTCAATGGGCTTCTTCCAATTGCTTCATAATCGCTGTATGCGCCCTCCGCAACGCCGCGTCCACTCGCACGCTATGCGGGTTGTACTTCCACATATCCACAAACAGCCGGGGTGAGTCATGAACCGCAGCCTCCACGAGTGACTGCAGTCGGTCGTAATGAACGGTCATCCCATTCCAACGGCCCAACCTGGCCATGCCTACCAGCCGGCCCATGTATTGCGTGAGAAAGATCGTCTCCGCGATCATTCGATCGTGTCTGTCAGCGGCCATCACCAATGGCCTGGCATGCTCACGCCGGAGCGCCCGGATGATCAGCGCAAGCTGCTGCCGCCCGATCCGTACGGGGCACAAGACCACAGTGTGTCCTTTGAGCGAGCCCTTGCAGCTGTCCGGCCCGAAAAGCGGATGCGCCCCCAGGATCCTCGCCGTCCGGGGAAGAATCGTTTTCATCCACTGCGTCGGTTTCGCCTTGACCGCACAGACATCAATGATCAAGGCCCCCGGAAGCACGTGTCCCCGGATTTGCCGCAACAGGACCGGCAACCGGGATACAGGGACGGCCAGAAGAACGACCTCCTGGGATGCTGCCTCGGCAAGAGTTCCGGCTTTGATGTTCCGTTTCGTTCCACGAAGCACCGGCCTCACACGGTCAGCGACGATCACGCGAACGCGCTTGGAAATAAGTGCGGCCGCAAGTTTTCCGAACCGCCCGTATCCTATCAGGCCAACGGTCACGTCCGCGCCTTTCCGAGAACATTCTTCTGCGTGGATCGTGCAAGATTGAAAATCGCCTGAAAAAGTTCTCCCGTAAACTCTTCATCCAATCCAAGGGATCGGGCAACGGCGAGCTGTTTCCTGAGTATTTGCCTCTCCCTTTTCCGGTCGACGATCTTTGCTCCTTTTCTTTTCTTCAATACTCCAATTTGCCCTACCAAAGCTTGCCTTTCTGTGAGCAGGAGCACAATGTTGGTATCTATGAGATCGACCGTATCGCGCAGGTCCTGGAGGGCATTTTTCCTTCGCAGGAGGCGCTGCCGCGTCAGATGGTCGAGCAGCGTAAGCGACACCATTGACTCCGCAACAGGAACGACACGTGGACATATGCAAGGATCATGCCGCCCTTCCACGCTGATGGTGGCCGATTTGCCCGAAATTGTAACGGTTTCCTGCTCTTTTCTGATGGAAGAGGGGGGTTTTACCGCAATTCGGAGGATGATGTCTTCCCCGTTGGAGATGCCGCCGGCTATACCCCCTGCGTTGTTGGTACGGGTCCGCACACGCCCCGCCTTCTTGTCAAAGTACATTGGATCATTATTCCGGCTCCCTTTCAGCCGGGCGGCCGCAAAGCCGTTTCCCACTTCAATCCCCTTGATCGCCCCAATCGACATCAGCGCCTTGGAGAGATCAGCCTCGAGTTTGTCGAAAACTGGTTCTCCGAGCCCCACAGGGGGGTTCCTTACCACTACCTCAACGATTCCGCCGACGGAATCCCCTTCTTTCTTCGCTTTGAGCACTTTCCGTTCCATTATTCGCGCCGCCACGGGATCGGGACAGCGCAGCGGGTTCTTCTCAATTTCGGAATAATCAATCGTCTTTGACCGGACCCCCGCAACCTCCCTGGTGTAAGCTATGACTTCCACCCCTCTCTTTGCGAGGAGCTGCTTTGCCACTGCTCCTGCTGCTACGCGGGCTGCCGTCTCACGGCCGGAAGATCTCCCCCCTCCACGGTAATCGCTGACGCCGAATTTTGCCAGATAGGTGTAGCCGGCATGCCCGGGACGGAACATGTCCTTGATCTTCTCATAGGCTTTGGGCTGCTGATCCCGGTTCCAGATAACCATGCAGATCGGGGTGCCCGTGCTTTTCCCTTCGAAGACTCCACTGAGAATCTCCACCTGGTCCGCCTCGGCACGCGACGTGGTCATTGCGCTCTGGCCCGGCCTGCGGCGTGACAGTTCTTTCTGTATAGAATCAAGGTCGATGGGAATCCCCGGCCTGACGCCATCAATGACCGCCCCGATGGCCCGCCCGTGGCTTTCACCAAAAGTCATTACTCGAAAATGATTGCCAATCAAATTGCCTGCCATGGTAATGATGTTATGGATGATGGAATTTTTCGAACTCTGCCCAGAATCTGGGGTATGATTTCCTCACGGAATCGGGTTCCTCGATCCGTATGCCTTGCACACGGAGGCCCGCAAGCGCAAAGCTCATGACAAGACGGTGATCGCCGTAGGTGCTCAACTGGGCACCGTGAAGCGGGGACGGAACGATATCCACACCATCGGGACGAAGCGTGATCGCCGCTCCAAGTTTGCCCAATTCCGTCACGAGAGCCTGCAACCTGTCCGATTCCTTGTAGCGCAGGTGGGCAACGTTTCGAATGCTGGTGGGCCCCTGGGCGAAGAGCGAAACCACCGAGAGCGTAGGGACAACGTCAGGCATTGCGTTCATGTCCACATCAATGCCCTTGAGCGTTTCTGGTCCGCCAATCGCAACTCCGTCGCCTGACCATAGCACGCGGCATCCCATGGCTTCCAGGATCTCAAGGAAGCGCCCGTCCCCCTGAGTGGAATCAGGCCGCACGCCTTCCACAAAAACTTCTCCCTGTGTGATCGCAGCGGCTGCCAGGGGATACGAAGCGCTGGAGGCATCCGCCTCAACACTGAATGTCGCGGGGTTATACGATATTCCTGTCGGCACGAAGTATCCGTCAGGTCGCACTTCAACTTCCCGAACCCCAAAATGCTTCATCACATCAAGGGTCATGGCGACATACGACGTTGAGGCCATCGGCCCCTCCACAATGATGTGCATGGCGTGTTTCAACGCCGGGGCCACGAGCAGCAGCGAAGATAGGAATTGCGAGCTCTTATCGCCTCGGACGGTCACCCTCGCTCCATTCATCATCCCGCCGTGAAGCTTCCAGCGCGGGGCAACCGGGTCTTTTTCGACCTTTACGCCTGCCTGCCGGAGCGCCGCGAGAAGGTCATCAACCGGCCGCTCGGCCATCCTCTCTGCGCCTTCGAACACCGTCACTCCTTCTGCAAGCGCGGAAAGAGAGAGAAGGAACCGGAATGTGGTCCCCGCATTCCCCACAGGGATGGGGAATTTCGGTGCGTAGAGTCTCCCTCCCGTCCCGTGGACGACGAGTGAATTACCGCTCTTCCTCGCAAGCACGCCGAGCTGGTTCAGGCCATTCGCCATGAGCGCGGTGTCATCGCTGTCCGAGGCATTTTGAATCATGGATTCTCCGCCGGCTAGCGCTGCGCAAATCAAGGCGCGATTCGTGATGCTCTTCGATCCGGGGACGGTGATGCGCGCATGGACCCGCCCGGCAGGCATGACTTCTCTGGTGTTCATGGCCGCCGCTCCTGCAGACGGGCTCGTAGAATGCGCCGCATGAGCGCTCCATCGGGTTTACGCCCGGTGAAGAGCCGCGACTGGCGCAAGCCCTGGTTGATGTACATTTCGATCCCGGAGATCGTGCGTGCTTTTTTCCTTCTGGCATCGCGGAGCAACCTGGTGACGGGCGGGTTATAGACCGCGTCAAACACAAGCCGGGCACGGATGAATTTCCGCGGCACGGGGGACTCGGAAGCGTGCGGCGTCATGCCGACCGACGTGGCGTTTACGAGTACGTCCGATTCCCCCGCCTCCTCCAGCGAAACAGGCAGGGCCCCGAGGTCACGGGCCAGCCGGCGGGATTTCGCGCCTGTCCGGTTTGTGATACGTACGTTTGCTCCCCTCCTCTTCGCTTCGTACGCTATCGCCCTGGCCGCGCCACCGGCGCCGACGATCAACATGGTCTTCCCCTTGACGAGCATTTTCCCTTCGATGGCGTCAAGCGCACCCGGAGCATCCGTGTTGGTACCGACGAGCTTCTCGTTTCTGCGGACGACCGTATTCACCGCCCCGATCCTGCGCGCCGTTGCGTCGATTCGGTACAGGTAACGCATCACCGTTCGCTTGTGCGGGAGCGTGACGCTGAAACCACTCAGATGGGGGGCGACTCTTTCCATGAAGCGGCCGAGATCGGTGACGACAAACTTGCAGTACACAGCATTTTTCCTCATTTTCCGGAACAGCGCATTGTGTACAAAAATGCCTTTGCTCTGCCCGAGAGGCTTCCCCACGACCCCGAAGAGTTTCGTCGACGGCGTAAGGGAGTCGGCACGGTATATCCGTTTGAGCTCGCTGGCAGGAATCTGGCCCGGAGCAGCACTCCTGCCGTCCTCGGTGCATGCATATGTCCCCCACCCCCCGAACTTTCTATAGAGAATTCTGCTGGGCTCTCCTTCTTCGCCCATGACAATGGCAACGGCCTTCTGGCGATCCTTCCGTGCGAGCATCAGAAAGTCAAACGCCAGGGCATTCTGGTAGCTATCGCGCCCGACAAACGCCATTTTGATGACATCCGCTCCAGTGAGGCGGAGCATTTTGTACAGGCGAGCCGGATTGGGAACCTTCGTCGCGGGAAAGTGGTATGAGACGATAAGGCCAGGGCGCCCGGGCGCGCGGCGGAGTCGCTCCAACGCATGCGCGCCGGCGCGGAACTCGACGTCCACATATGCCGCGCCTGCCGCACAAGCACATTCGAGAAGCGCTAGCCGCTTCTCTTCCCGGCCACGGAATGCCCCGCCTTCCCACACCGGACGGCATGTAACGATAAAAGGGAGCGGAGCGAAAGAAAGGACCTTCGTGCGATCGCTTGCCTCGATGAGGTCCAGACGAAACTCAAAGAGATCGGCAAACGGCCTCGATGCCCTGATCTGACGCAGCACGTCGGGGAGGGTGGGTCCGGTGAGAGACACGATGATCATATTATCCGCGGAGCAGGTCAATGATGTATTCCCTGGGCACGCTCACGTTGATGGCCGACGAGCCGATAGCGGACGGCAGAACAAATCGCGTTCCTTCGGCCCGGGATTTCTTGTCGGCAGCGAGAGCAGCAAGGAACTGCCCGGGGTTGTGAATCCTCGGCAGAGTCGTTGGAAGCCTGAGAGCATGAAGTGTGTCCATGAGTCGGATTCTGTCCTGTTCCGGCATGAGTCCGAGGCGGACCGCCAACTCCGATTCCGCCGCCATCCCGATCGCCACCGCGGCGCCGTGCTTGACGGCATATCCAGACGACGCTTCCACGGCATGGCCGATGGTATGCCCGAGATTCAGCACTTTTCTTAGCCCCGATTCGAATTCATCTTTCTCCACCACCGCGGCTTTGAGCCCCACAGCACGCGCTATGAGCCAGGAGAGCTGACGGACGTCGTTTTTCCGGAGCCGGGACGCAATCTTCTCGATCCGTCGGAAGAAAGGCGCATCGAGGCCGACGGCGATCTTTGCGATTTCCGCCAGGCCGTTCCGGAATTCCTCCTCCGGCAACGTCGACAGAACGGTTGGGTCGATAAAGACGGCCCGAGGTTGGTGAAATGCCCCGATCAGGTTCTTGCCGACCGGATGGTCGATCCCCACCTTTCCTCCCACGCTGCTGTCCACCTGGGCAAGCAGGGTTGTCGGCACCTGCAGGAAGCCGATTCCCCGTAACACCGTTGCCGCCACATATCCTGCCATATCACCGACCACCCCGCCCCCCAGCGCAATAATCATGCTGTCCCGTTTTACGTTCCCGCGGAGCAGTTTTGTCTGGAGAAGATATGCGGTATCGGCATTCTTGGAATGTTCCCCCTGGTTGAATTCAAGCAGGCCGCTGTCCACGCCGGCATCCGACAGCGCACGCAGGAGAGCTCTTCCATAGAGTTTTCCAACGCGATTGTCAGTAATCACAAAGAATTTCCGGCCAGGCCACCGGCGCACGACGACCCCGGGCAGCCGCTTCAGGATGCCGTCCGAGACAGTGACTTCGTACGAGCGGTCGTGCGCATGTCTCAAGCGGACCGGTATTCGCATGGAACTCATGCACGGGGACCGAAATAAAAAAAACCTTCATCCGTTCCCGGTGAAGGTCGTACACTCAGGGTACGCGTCAATTCTCACTCCTCTTCCTCATGGCTTTTGCAGAGACAGTGGTCTTTGACCCGCGCCCTTCATCATTGCGCGTGGAACTGAGAGAGAACGTTATTTAAGATAATACTGCTTGCAATGAAGAAAGTCAAGGAGCGCCCGCAGGTCGAGGTTCGGCTCGACTGACACAGGATGAAATTTCTTTTCGGCGGCAAAGGATTCTCATTGATTTTCCTCGGCAATTTCGGTATACTTATCAAAATTTTCGGGAACCTCATGAAAGCGTCGGGCGAATCCGGGGAAAAGGTCATCGCCACTAACCGGAAAGCCAGACACGAGTTTACTGTTCTTGACACACTTGAAGCCGGGATCGTCCTGAAGGGAACAGAAGTGAAGTCCCTTCGTCAGGGAAATGTGAATTTCGGGGACGGATATGCGACGATCAAGAACGGAGAGGTTTGGCTGCTGGGAATGCACGTGAGCCCGTACGAACAGGGCAGCTACACGAATGTGGACCCGATCAGAGACAGAAAGCTTCTCCTGCATAAGACTGAGATCCGCAAGCTGCTGGGCCGCACGGCCGAGAAAGGATTGACTCTCATCCCACTTCAGTTGTACTTCCGCAAGAGCGTTGCCAAGGTTCTCTTAGGCATCTGCAGAGGCAAGAAGGCATACGACAAGCGTCACGACATTGCGAAGCGCGACGTGGAACGTGACATCCGCAGGAATTACGCGAGGTAAAGAACAGCATTGTTTGCTCCTGTCAACGAACAGCTCGAGTCCATCAAGCGCGGCGTCGCCGAGATCATCCGGGAAGAGGATCTCGTCAGGAAGCTCGAGCACTCCCTCAAGACCAACACTCCCTTGAAAATCAAGCTGGGTTGCGATCCCAGCAGACCTGACCTGCATCTCGGGCATTCCGTCGTGCTTCGCAAGCTCCGCCAATTCCAGGACCTGGGGCACCAGGCGGTTCTTATCGTCGGCGACTTCACCGGCATGATCGGCGATCCCTCCGGCAGGAGCAAGACCCGGCCCCCCCTCTCGCTGGAAGAGACCCGGCGCAACGGCCAGAGCTACTTCGAGCAGGCCACGAGGATCCTCTCCGCGAAGAAGATCCAGATGCAGTACAACTCCGAGTGGTTGGCCAAGATGGACTTTGCCGATGTGATCGCCCTGGGGAGCAAATATACGGTCGCGAGGATGCTGGAGCGGGACGATTTCGAGCGGCGATACAAAACCGGCGAGCCGATCAGCATTCATGAGCTGCTCTACCCTCTCGCGCAGGCGATGGATTCGGTGGCCGTCAATGCGGACGTCGAGCTCGGAGGTACTGATCAGAAATTCAATCTCCTCGTGGGGCGGGATATACAGCGCGAACATGGCATGGATCCGCAGGTAGCCCTGATGATGCCCATTCTTCCCGGCACGGATGGTGTGGACAAAATGAGCAAATCGCTGGACAACTACATCGGCATCAGTGAAAGCCCCCAACAGATCTACGGCAAGACGCTCTCGATCCCGGACACACTGATCTACGACTACTTCGTTCTGGCAACCAACCTGCCTGCCGCTGACCTGGCCAGCATCAAGGCTGAGATGGAGAACCCTTCAAACAATCCGCGAAATACCAAGCGCCGCCTGGCCCGCGAGCTTGTGGCATTGTATCATTCCCGCGAGGCTGCCCGGCTTGCAGAGGAGGAGTTCGACCGCATCTTCGTCAAGAAGGATCTGCCGGACGATGTGCCAGACCGTGCCGTGTCCGCTGAAGGAGGCACCATCGGCATCATCAAGCTGTTGACCGAGGCGGGTCTGGTCAGCTCCAATAATGAGGCGCGGCGGATGGTGGATCAGGGCGCCGTCAGTGTGGACGGCACGAAGATCGTTGACCCGAATGCTCTCGTCAATCTGGAACGGAGCGCCATAGTGAAAGTGGGCAAGCGTCGGTTCGCCCGAGTCAGCAAGGCATAACGCATACATTCACCAACGATGGAGATGAGAAATTGTACGTCCCGGGAAAAATGTTTTTCACCAAAGGCGTAGGCCGCCACAAGGACTATCTGCAATCGTTCGAACTCGCCCTGCGCGATGCCAAGATCGAGAAGTGCAATCTGGTGACCGTGTCCAGCATTTTCCCGCCCGGCTGCAAACGGATTCCTACGGAAGAGGGACTGAAGCTCCTACAGCCCGGGCAGATCACCTTCGCCGTGATGGCCCGCAATGCCACGAACGAGCCGAACCGGCTGATCGCCGCGTCCATCGGCGTGGCTACGCCCGCGGATCAAACGCAGTACGGGTATCTGTCGGAGCATCATCCGTACGGAGAGACTGACGAGAAGGCAGGCGAGTATGCGGAGGACCTTGCGGCCACGATGCTCGCCACGACGCTCGGCGTCGAGTTTGACCCGAGTGTGGCATGGGACGAGCGGGAGAAGATCTACAAAATGAGTGGCAAGATCGTCAAGACCTACAACGTCACCCAGTCGGCCGAAGGGCACAAGGACGGAATCTGGACGACCGTCGTAGCGTGTGCGATCTTGCTGCCGTAGGGAAATGAGAGCCGGGCTCATCAAGCCTCTGCTCGCAGACATGACAGAGCAGATACTCACATGGGTCACAGAGTATTTGGTCTGTCATGATTCAGGGAAGACCGGGTCCGCGGAACAGGCCGTGACCAGGGCTGTGCCCGGCGACGAACCCATCCGGCACCCTGCACGGAAAATTATAGAATCTACAAAAAAGAAGGCGCCATGAGCAGCGAGAAGACCGATTCTTCCTCGCTATCATGGCGCCTTTCTACACTCCACCCCTCGGCTTTCCTTGTCGAGGCGGCATTTTGCAGCCTGCCTTCGGGTAAACGCCCTGGCTCCTCTGCTAATTCAGCTCCTGCATGTACGTCTCGTAGTTTTCCACTACTGCGTCGACGTACGCAATGGTCTGCCGTGAGCCGCCAAACCACCCGTTGCGCGGTCTCTGCATCGGCCAGACACTGCGGTGGAGCGTTTCATACCGCTTTGACAGAAGCGGCAGTGCAGCTCTCACCGATTGCCAGCGCCCCGGATCATCCTGCAGATATGCGGCAAGTTCCTGCGCATCATAGACCCTCCCTGCACCAGCGTTGTACGATGCCAGCGTCAGTTTGATGCGGTCCGCATCGCTCGACCCATCATACAGGTCATAGAGTTTCCGGAGATAATAAGTGCCAGCGCGGATGTTTTCCCCGGGATGGGAGAGGTCTTCGAGAGCCAGCGAGCGCGCCACTTCGGCGCCTGTCACGGGCATGATCTGCATAAGCCCGGACGCTCCTTTTTCGCTCTCGGCTTCTGGCAAAAAGCGGGATTCCTGCTTCATGACCGCCAGAATAAGACGCCAGTCAAATCCGTACTCCTGTGCATAGCGCTTGATGGTCGGGCCGTATTGCGTTATGATCTCATGCGTTGCCGGATCCAGTTGGGCAACTTCCTCGGCGACCACGTGTGTCGTTGCCTTCTTGTGCGCCGCGTCGCCGCCGGATTTTCTGGCAAGATCCTCTCCAAGTGGGGTACAACCGCTAAGTAGAGCCAGGGTAAAGATCACGATCATGGGGATACGGAAGATCATTGCGTTCCTCTGATTTGTGATGGATTCTTTCGCCCTGCATGGCGTTCCCTGATTTGAAAAGAACAATGGAACTGGTACTAATGTACGAACATATTGGCACAAATGCTGTGACACTCGGCACGCCAACCCTGCCGTCCGTCACCTATGTGTCCTCATATGCCCCCGGAAACGCCAAAAAAAAGGCTATGGCGTCCCAGCCTCTAGAACATCGATCGTCACCGGTGCAGTTCCGTGAGCGATAAGCCCAACCGCCTTGGCAGCGGCAAGAGAGAGATCGATGATTCGATCCCCCTTGAATGGCCCCCGGTCATTGATCCGAACGACAACGGATTTCCCGTTCTCCCGGTTGGTTACCCGAACGCGGCTATTGAACGGCAGCGTCCGGTGCGCCGCGGTGAGAGCGTTCATGTCATACGTCTCACCGTTGGCCGTCGTCCTCCCGTGAAACTCGTCTGCGTAGTACGACGCAATGCCCTCAAGCTCTGACGTCGCCACGGAAGCGTCAGCCTTCCCTGTGAATCGAGGCGAACCGCTCCCGCATCCCGCCGCCAGAAGAGAGAACAGCGACACTGAAACGATGGCCGATCGACCTGCAATCGTCACAGATATTCCGTCATCTGCTTGCGTTTAAGGTAGTCCGATATTTCCTTCACATCCTGCGATCTCCCCTTCCGGCAGATCAGGAGAGCGTCGTCAGTGTTCACAATGATGAGGTCTTCCACCCCGATGGTCGCCACGACCTTCCCGGACGAGTAAATGTATGAGTTCCGGGTGTCTTTCTGGATCACCTTTCCCGTGATCGTGTTGCCGCTGTCATCCTTCCCTGAAATACGCGAGACCTCATCCCACGAGCCCAGGTCATTCCATCCGAAGGAACCGGGAATGACATAGACCTCCCCCGCCTTTTCCATTACGCCATAATCGATGGAAATGTTGCGGATCAGTCCGTACACCATCTCGAGCGTCGGCTGATATTGCGGTGTGCCTATGGTCTTGTCGATCTTCTCGAGCTCGCTATACAGGTCGGGCAACTGCCGTTCAATTTCCTTCAGGATGGCGTCCACCTTCCAGACGAACATGCCACTGTTCCAGAGAAAATCACCGCTCGCCAGGAACCGTTCCGCCGTCTGGAGATTCGGTTTTTCGGCGAATGTCTTCACCTTCAGCACCGCTTTGGCAAGATAGGGGTTGTGGGATCCTTCCTCGTTCAGCACCTGGATGTAGCCGTATCCCGTCTCCGGATGCGTCGGCTGAATGCCAATGGTCAGCAGGCTTCCGGATTGTTCCGCCGTCTCGATGGCGATGCCGAGAATGCGATGGAACTCGTCCACATCCTGGATAATGTGATCCGCGGGAATGACCAGCATGATCGCGTCCGGGTCCAGGCGCTTCACGTGCAGCGCCGCCAGACCGATGCACGGAGCGGTGTTCCTTCCCATCGGCTCGACAATAATGTTCTCCTCTGGCACCAGGGGAAGCTGCTTCATCACATGCGTCTTCTGCAAGCGGTTCGTGACGACAAAGAGATCGTGCATCGCCACGTATTGCTCCAGGCGCTTGACCGTGTTTTGCAGCATTGTCCCTTTGCCGGTGATCTCGAGAAGGTGCTTGGGATACTTTTCCCGGCTGCGGGGCCAGAACCGTGTCCCAACGCCGCCTGCCATGATGACCGCGTACACAGTTGCCATTATGAGTTCTGTCTTCCGTTGATGAGTTACTGCGCCTGCAATAGGGTCCGGGGACTCTCCAGCAGCGCAATGGTCTGATAGAGCGAATCGAAGTCCTCCGCCTCCGCGGTCTCGAGGACTGTCTGGAGTGTCAGGTTCGCGGTGTTGATCAAATGCAGGACCCTGACATCCTGCAGGATTCGATGTTCCAGCATATGCGTAGCAAAGAATGTGAACGCATGAGCGAAGCGCGCCACATCACGCGAATGTTGGGCGGACGCAATCACGCGCAACAATGCTGCCTGACCGATCACCTGCTCCAGGACCGCCTCGGGCAGCCCTGAGAACGCGCCGTCAACAAACGAGGAGCGGCGTAATTCCTCCAGAATCGAACCGAACCGGAACAGCGCTTCGCGCAAGTCTGCTTTTCTTGCCGCCGCGAGGCCCTGGTCCGCGGCGCCCTTTCCTTCACCCGGCACCGGCATCGCCGCGGCGAGTTCCGACAGCCGGTACCCCAACAGATCTTCATTCGCGGTCGTTCCGACAAGTGCCCGCCGCATCTGCTCAACATACCACATGAGCTTCATGGCCACAGCATCCCATCCGCTGACGCCGTAGAGCACCTGGAGCGCCTTGTTGAGATCTCGCGCATGCGACAGCCGCACCGCAACCTGCCCAACCATCTCACTCTCACCGTGGCGCCCGCCGTCGAGCAGCCTCAACTCTAGCCTCTGGAGCAGCGTGTTGATATGCATCTGTTCCGGCAACATGCCATTCAGAAACTGAAGAGCCTTGTCATTACTGGCAAGGCTCAGAGGATCACGCGGATCTCCCTGCGACACGTATCCTGTTGAGCGCCCTGAGAAGTGCGAGTTCCGCACGCTCGACATCGATCTCCGGGGATCGATCATGAAGCCTCTGCGATGCCCGGTCTTTTGCGGCATGGGCGCGGCTCACATCGATCTCCTGCGCCGCCTCTACAGTGTCGACAAGGACCACCACTTGATTGTTACGGACTTCAACGATTCCACCGCTGACGGCAAAGTCTGTATTCGTTCCCTCGACCGTTCTCACGGTTATCCGCCCGATACCCAGCTGCGCCAGAAGCGGAGCGTGATTGTACAAAACCTGAAAACCTCCCTCCACGCCGGGTGCGGTCAAGCTGGTTGCCTCACTCCTGAAGACAACCTTGTCCGGCGCAACGATTTCCAGCGAGAACGACTTTTCATACATGGCTGGACCCCGCTCTTACGCTGATTGAAGCGTCTTTGCCTTCTCCACGGCCTCTTCAATCGTCCCAACCATATGGAACGCATTCTCCGGAAGATGGTCGTACTCCCCGTTGATGATCGCCTTGAAGCTCCTGACAGTATCCTCAAGCTTCACATAGCGACCGGGCGTTCCGACAAACTGTTCCGCCACATGGAACGGTTGCGAAAGGAATTTCTGAATCCTCCGCGCGCGCGCCACGGTCGACTTGTCCTCATCGGAGAGCTCATCCATCCCCATGATGCTGATGATATCCTGCAAATCTTTGTATGCTTGCAGGATCTCCTTGACTTTCTTGGCTACGCCATAGTGCTCTTCTCCGACGATGCCCGGTTCGAGGATCCGGGACGTGGAATCAAGTGGATCCACCGCCGGATAGATGCCCAGCTCCGAGATCTGACGGCTGAGGACGGTCGTTGCATCAAGGTGAGCAAACGTCGTCGCGGGGGCCGGATCAGTCAGATCGTCGGCGGGAACGTAGATGGCCTGGACAGATGTGATCGACCCTTTCTTGGTCGAGGTGATCCGTTCCTGCAATTCCCCCATTTCGCTTCCCAACGTGGGCTGATACCCGACTGCGGAGGGCATGCGCCCCAACAGTGCGGACACCTCGGATCCCGCCTGCACAAACCGGAAAATATTGTCGATGAAGAGCAACACATCTTTTCCTTCTTCGTCGCGGAAGTACTCTGCCATGGTAAGCGCCGTGAGCCCCACACGCTGGCGCGCACCGGGGGGCTCGTTCATCTGGCCGAACACGAGGGCGGTCTTTTTGAGCACGCCTGACTCCGACATCTCAATCCAGAGGTCATTTCCTTCCCGCGTGCGCTCCCCTACTCCGCCGAAGACCGAAAATCCGCCATGCTGCTTCGCGATATTGTGGATCAATTCCATGATGATAACGGTCTTTCCCACTCCTGCGCCGCCGAAGAGGCCGGTCTTACCACCTTTTGAGTAGGGTTCCAGAAGGTCGATGACCTTGATCCCGGTCTCGAAGAGTTCCTTCTTTGTCGATAGAGATTCGAATTTCGGTGCCGGCCTGTGGATGGGATAGCGCTTGTCTGACTTGATCTCGCCGAGTCCGTCAATCCCCTTTCCTACGACATTGATAAGCCGTCCCAGCGTCGCGGGCCCGACGGGAACCATGATCGGCTCCCCTGTGCTGATGGCCTTCATTCCCCTGGAAAACCCGTCGGTTGAGTCCATCGCCACAGTGCGAACCCGGTTATCACCAAGGTGCTGCTGCACTTCGGCGATCAGATCCTCCATTTTTCCCTCGGCGTTTTTGTAGGGAATTTTGACGGCAGAAAGAATGGCAGGAAGTGTCCCACTCGAAAAATCGATGTCGACAACCGGGCCGATGATTTGAACAATGACGCCTTCGTTCATGGAAATCCCTCGATGTTGGGCAAGAATGTACGCATAACCGAGGGAAAAATCAAGGAAACCCTGAAAAGACGCCCTTCGTGGCTGAGCGGCGAATGAAACTGAAAATCAATCTCGCGCCTCTGCCCTCGTTGCCTGGATGGACGCCACAATGAGCGCGCCGTGCGCACGCCCGTTCTCCACGAAGACCGCGTTGTTGTTGCGTCCCGCCACCGCAGATCCCGCAATGTAGAGTCCCGGCACGTTCGACTCGAGTGTCTTCGGGTCCAGCTGGGGGACAAGCGTCTCAGGATCCACGTTGACACCGAATTGTCTCAGCTGCTCAGCGTCAGGTTGGAAACCGGTCAGGATGAAGGTGAAATCGTTGGGGATCTCACATACGTCCTTCGGGGTCTTGACCAGGATAGACTCCGGCCGGATATCGCACACGGTGGATCCGAACAGCGCTCTGATCTCGCCCGACTTGATCCTGTTCTCAATATCGGGAACTACCCAGTACTTCACCCGGTCTCCAATCTTCTCCCGGCGATGGATGAGCGTGACGCGTGCGCCATGCCGGAATAGATCCAGAGCTGCTTCCACAGCCGAATTGCTCCCGCCAACAACGGCCACATTCAGGTCAAAATACGGGAAGGACTCAGTATAGTAATGCAACACGTTGGGAAGTTCCTCCCCCGGAACCCTGATCCGGTTGGGGTGGTCGAAATAGCCGGTGGCAATCACAACATTCCTTCCGGAATACGATCGGCCATGCTCTGTGAGGACCTGGAAGCACTCATTGGACTTGCGAACAGACTCTACGGAATCGTAGTAGTGGACGTTCAACTTGAAGTGGCGTGTCACCTTTTCATAGTAATTCAGCGTATCCACTCGCGTGGGACGCGTGGTAGACACGACGAAAGGGATTCCGCCGATTTCCAGCATTTCGGGAGTCGAGAACCATACCAGGTTGACCGGGAAACGCCGGATCGCATCCACCAGACTCCCTTTCTCGAGTACTACCGCAGAAAGACCCGCTCTGGTGGCTTCAATTGCGCAGGAAAGCCCGGAAGGACCGGAACCCACAACAATTACGTCGTACATGCCGAGTTATTCCCGGTTATCTGTGGTTTATAAACAGTTTTCGGACCGTGCAAATTCCCCCACCCCCAAAAAAATCTCCCCGTTCAATCTCAGAGCGTTTCTAACTCTGCTCGGCTTTTCGTCGTTGGATGGCAAGTTCAAGGGCCTCAATGATCCGGCACATCGTCAACGAGGAGTTGACACATTCAGCACAGGGTCCCGGGGAATAGAACGGCAGATCAAGTTGGACACGCAGGGTAAGTATCGTGGTAGATGCATGGTAGGTAATGAACTGGGGGTCTTCCTGGAACCTGTGGATGTACTCCTGGAGCAGAGTGGCATGCTCCGGCAAGAGAAGCTTCTCCGTGATTTCTTCAGTTCTTGGACAATCCATCATGCCCCCCAATTTCTCAATGAACGGAAATACCCGCAGCTCTATGAATAAAATATAGCCCGCGGGGTTCGGAATGTCAAGGACGACACTGAACATCTACCGCCCGGAAGTGTAGCGAATGATATGGGCCCGCTCCTCGGTAATCATTCCGCCGCAACCCGCATGCTCAAACATCTCGCTGGCTACTCCCACGAAGGCGTCGATCCTCTCCGCCGTGTCTACCAGTTCAATGACCACGGGCAGATCTTGCGAAAGTCGCAGGATCTTCGCTGTATGCATGACGCGGCTTTTCGCGCCGAAGCCTTCAATTCCACGCAGAACAGTGGCCCCGGCCAGGCCCATCTCGCGCGCCTTGAGAACGAATTGCTCGAAGAGAGGCTTGTGGTCAAAACGATCGGCCTCTCCCACAAAGATCCTCAGGAGTTTTCCTTCGCCTTCCAGTTTCATGAATTATCCTTTCTGTCTGTTAAAGGAGCCTGCCGAGCATGTTACCCAGAAGCGTCGCCGTGAGGCATCCGCCAAGCGAAAGAAGGATGTTGAGTAACCCGCTGATCGTGCTCCCTTCGCGCAGGAGTTCGATTGTCTCAAAGCTGAATGTGGAAAATGTCGTGAACCCGCCGAGCACCCCGAGCGTGAGGAACAAACGGAGCAACGGCTGGACAACAAAGCGCTCTTCAAACAGAGCCATCAGAAAACCGATCAGGAAGCATCCGCTGACGTTCACAACGAGCGTACCATATGGAAAGGTTGGTTTGAGAAACCGGTAGACGCTCCCCGTCAACCAGTACCGGAGCGCTGATCCCGCCCCGCCTCCCAGAAATACCACGGCAAGTTCTTTCATACCTTCTTCCTCCAAAAAGAAGAACTCCTACCAATATCTGATCTAACAGACAGCAGTAGGAGTCATCAATCCCGACAAAATCCGGGATGGTTGCAGGCAATGCCCGGCGGCGAACTCCATCACCTCACAAATTGATACGGGAAATCGGCAGAAAGTTAATCAACTCATGTTCGGATGTCAAGTACCCCCGATCAACACCCAGTCTTCAGCCTCAAGCTTAAATTGTTTCGGTTCGGCTTTGCCCCCTCCTGGAGTGCCCCTTCCTCCCCTCCCACCTCGATGTCCTCCACGCATCCCTCCGCTTGGCGGTTGAGTGGTACTTCTTGCAGACGGGGTGCAGCAGACCGGCACGCATGTCTTCACGTTCAACGGCGCGGAACCGGCAAGCGGGGTTTGTCTCTACCAATTGCACGCGGGGGGGGGGTAGAGTGCAAACACGGACGATGGCATGGAGAGCTTCACATCGATATGCTTCTGGCTTCACGACTGCAATTTCCTGTTGGTTTCGTTTGATCGCGCTCCCACCCTCCGCACAGCGGCATCCATCGACCACTCACCGGCACCCACGATAAGAAGGAAGAGTGAGCCCAGGAGCATGCACCAGTCCACCCGCGCCTCGTGCGCCGCCGCCCAGAAACCGTGTTCGACAAGAAAGGGAAGCTTCGTTGTCGAAATGGCAACGAGCATATCGATGATCAACGGAATTGCGGCAAGCTGCGTGAACAGTCCAAACAGAAGGAGAAGCCCGCACACGATCTCCACGACACCGACGAAGGGGGCAGTGAAGGCAGGAGAAGGGATCCCGATCTTGATGAACCGGCCGACGCCAAGCGCATCAGAAAAGAGGAACTTCTGAATTCCCTCAGAAAGAAAGACCGAACTTATCATCAGCCGAACAAGGAGGTTGGCAAGAGGGTTCATCGGCAAGACAGTTGAGAAGTATGGTCCAATCTTCATGCGGGGACTTTCAGTTGTCCGATACAAACCAGAACATTTGTTCTTCTCTCAAGGTTCTCCGTTGAAAGACAGCGGAAGAAACTCACACCGATGCCGAGATGTTTGTACAAGCAGAGGGGGTGCAATCACATGGCGGCTTACTCCTCCAATGATGCCTATGGCACGCAGCGACTGCCTGGCTGAGCAGACCATGCTCGAGTCCCGCCCAAAAAAACGGCGGGGACTCTGAAAATGACGATGACTTAGCAAGAAGCGCCAAGTCATGTCGTGTCATTTTCGAGCTGGCGGGCGGACTTGAACCGTCGACCTGCTGATTACGAATCAGCTGCTCTACCAACTGAGCTACGCCAGCAAAAATGCATCACAATATACCAATATGAACGAAGAGTATCAAGCCTCTTCGATGGACACCTCACCTGCATCACTCGACATGCACCGAGCCGTTCCCAATTCCCTGTTCCCTATCCTGCATTGGGTTATTTTCGGATTCCGGGTTCCGTCATGCTCCTCAAATCAAACACCTCCTCCAACTTCTCCCTCGACAGGAGCCCTTTCTCCAACACGAGCTCGCGGATCGGCTTACCCGTCGCAAGCGATTCCTTCGCAATCTCCGCACCCCGTGCGTAGCCGATGTGCGGATTGAGCACTGTCACCGTGCTCAAGCTCTCTTCTGCATACCTCTTGCAGCGCTGCTCGTTTGCCGTAATCCCCGAAACCCCCAGCCGGTCGAGTGCCTGCACAGCATTCGTCAGGATCTCCAGCTCATGCAGAAGATTGAACGCCACCACCGGCATCATCACGTTTAATTCCAGTTGTCCCGCCTGGGACGCCATGAGAACTGTCGTGTCACACCCGATCACCTGGTAACAAACCATGTCCATCATCTCAAAAATGACCGGGTTCACTTTGCCGGGCATGATCGATGACCCGGGCTGCAAAGGACGAAGTTCGATCTCGGCCAGGCCGGTCTTTGGACCGGAAGCGAGAAGGCGGATATCATTCGAGATCCTGATCAGATCCTGAGCGAGGTTTCGCAGAGAGCCGGACATCTCCACCATCGGCCGAAGGCTCTGCATGGCCTCGAAATAGTCTTCTGCTTGTCGGAAACGAAGAACAAGCTGAGAGGAGAGCTGTGTGACCATCATCGAGCGGTATTGAGGATGGGCGTTGAGCCCGGTACCGGCCGCAGTTCCTCCAATACCCAGTTCGAGGCATGAGGATGCTGCATGCTCGATGGCCATCCGGTGCTTCCGCGCATTCGTCCCCCATGCCCCGAATTCCTGTCCCAAACGGATTGGCACTGCATCATTCAGATGCGTGCGCCCCGATTTGATGATGCCGTCGAATTCCTTCGCCTTGCCCGCCAGGGTGCGTTCCAATCCCGCCAGCGCAACCAGGAGCGGAGAGACAAGAATCAGCGCCCCAATCCTGATTGCCGTCGGACAAACGTCGTTCGTGGATTGAGACATATTCACGTGGTCATTCGGATGGACGAGAGAGTACTCTCCTTTCTTCCCGCCCAGGATCTCGTTCGCGCGGTTGGCGAGGACCTCATTCACATTCATGTTGTGCGACGTGCCAGCGCCTGCCTGATACACATCCACAACAAACCACTCCCGCAACTTCCCGGCAAGAGCTTCATCCGCCGCTCTGACGATGGCATCAGCTTTACGAGCATCAAGAAGCCCGAGCGACTTGTTGACGATGGCAGCGGATTTCTTGATCTGCACCGTTGCATCGACGTACGCAGGCTTGGGCTTCAGTCCGCTGATCGGAAAATTCTCCAATGCGCGCGCGGTCTGAATGCCGTAGTACACATCGGCGGGAATCGCCCGCTCCCCCAAGGAATCCTTCTCTGTTCGTGTCTCCATGGTTTCCCTTTCATTGTTTCCTTCCCAACATCGGAAGTAGAACAATCATTCCGCCGCCCCGCCACCTTTGGGCGCTGGCACCCGGGCCCAATGCACCACACCAGCCTTGACCAGATCGTCAACATATCGACCAACAACTCGCGTGGGGACCGGCGCGAACTCCGCACTCAGCAGGTCACGGATTTCGCCGACCGTTCGATGACCGTCAATGAAGTTGACCAGCTCAAACCGTTCATCTCCACTTAACACAAACTCTTGCGATCGATACCATGCCCGGTCTTGCTCTGAGAGCTTGCTTTCCGGAAGCCCGAAATCCAGCGGGCCACGGGTCGAGCGCACCGGCACGCGCGCGTCCGACAGCTCGCTCTGGCGCCGGTCGCTCGCTCCAGCCGGAAGCTCACCGGCTAGACTTTCAAAGAGCCGGGTGAGGAGGGCCTGTTTTGCCTTCACCGTACCTTCAACTTCGGCTTCCCGGTGGAACGAAAGCAGCGACGACAGCCGTTCGCGCTCGCGCCGTAACGTCTGAAGAAGCAGATTTGTGGCTTCATGCCTGACACTGTCCTTTTTTGATCCGCCATTCTCCGCAAGAATCTGATGTGCGCTCCTTCCTGCGGCTGCCAGCCGTGCGAGCGCATTTCCGGCGGCAAGGTCGAGAAGATCCGCTCCGCTCTCCCGATTGAGGGAAGCGAGAAACCAGATCGCCGAGGCGCCAATCATCTGGCACCGCTCGAGCTCAGCAGGATCGACTTTGTCCGGTGTGTCGTCCGATGTGTGATGGGTATAGTCGGAATGGACAAACATCACGCCCGGGACTTTCCGGTCGATAAACATCATGTGGTCGCTCCCGCCTCCGTACGGTACGATCCGGAAGTTCGGGAGCGATTCGCTACCCCTCGGCGTCCGGATGTTCATCCCGTCCATCATCACTGTCATGTTCTCGACGACATCGTCCAGAATGGAGGGGGTCGAATCGGGCGTGCGGGTAATGATCAACTGCGAGTGCAACAGCTCCAGATTCTCCCCGACCATATCCATGTTCACGTTTGCGAGGACTTTTCCCCCAAGGGGAGGACCGGACAGCTCCGGATGTTTGTCCAGGTAGGCCATCGTTCCATTCCACTCCGGGACCCAGAGGAATCTGATGGAGTGCGCCGGACGGGGAAGCCTCCCGCTGAGGATAAGCTCCTTCATCGCACGGGCCATATCCAGGATCGCACCCGATCCGCTGGCGTTGTCATTGGCAGATTCTTTCGGATGGTCAAGGTGCGCACTCAGCACCAATTCCTCCCCATCGGGTATGGTGCCCGGGATGTGGGCCACCACAATATCCAGGAAGTATGGCTCAAGCCCTCTCCCTTTCACGCTGCCATGGAGAACAACGCGTTTACCGGATGCAAGGAGCGTCCGGAGCTTCTCTCCCTGGTGCCTGGTGAGGTTGAAGCCGAACGTCACCTTCTTCAGCTCTTCGGCCTTCGGCCACATCCCCGTGTACTGAAGCATGTCGGGATGCTGCAATGCCCTCGCATCGTCCAGATAGCAGACAACCGCTTTCGCGCCTCGTTTGATCACGGCCTGGCGATGCACTTCGCCTCCATATCCCGTTGCGAGGACGAACTTCCCGGCAACGTCCTTGCCGGCATAATCCGCATCGCTCGTCCCCGCCCCAACCCAGACAACTTCAGCCGTCGCCTCTCCGGGATTGGAACAGGTGATAAGGCTCATCCCGATCTCCGGGTAGCCGACAATCCGCTCGTCGAACGGCTCAAGCATTCTCAGCTCGGCAGAGGTAATGTCCCAGCCGGAAGGAGACTGCCAGGTCTGGTAATTGATGATCCCATCCGAGGGAAACGACTCAATGTAGGCGTCTTTCTCATCGTACCCGAAGCTTCGGAGCTGTGCTAGGACGTACTGCGCCGCGCTCCGGTAGCCACGGGAGGCCTGGACCCTGTTGAAGCGGGTGATCTGGATGACATGCTCTTTCGCATTTTCACCGCTCAACGCTTCATGCAAGAGGTCACGGGACCGGGCATCGAGCAGATCGTGATGTGGTTGGCCGAAAGAAAAAGGCACGATCCACCATGCCATGAAAAGGACAATAGCGGTTCTCAAGGAGCTACCCTTTTTTTGTTTGTCGATATCGGAGGTTCTGCATGAGCGAGCGTTACGGCAAGGATGACCCCGTGCCAACGCCTGCCGCCGTGGCGGCGTGCGGACCGGATGCAGTCTGTGAAAGTTGTGCACTCCATCGCTTGCGGGCAACCGTCGAGACGATCTTGAAACAGGTGTACGAGACGAACGGTGCCACGAGGACATCCACCGCATAGTGGACATGCTGCAGGAGGACCGCCACCCCGACGGCCACGGTGCAGGCCAGAAAAACGACCCGGGGCCCTTTCCCTTGCGCAGTCAGGAAAAGGAGAAAGAGCGTTGACGTATGGCCCGAAAAGAAGAGGTCCTGGGTCAGAAGTCTGCCGGTCCCGAGATACTCGACAGTGGGGTCCTGCAGGGGGATTGCAGTCGGCGGAGCGGCCAGAGGCAGAACATACATTGCCGCGATGCGCACCGCGACCACGAGTACGTAGCTCTGGAAAGCAATAAGCATCGCGCGCGGGTGGCGGGTGAGAAAGGCAATTCCCCAGATGAGGCCAAGATAGATGATGCCGAATGTCAGCCAGGTCAGGTTCACGGCGGGGAAGAGAGTCAGGATCGGGTCGGCAAGCACGACGCCCGGGCGGGTTTCCACCCAATTCAGGAAGCCGGCAAGCACAGCCAGCGCCGCCACGGTCAGCGCAAGGGTAATGAAAAACTCAATGCGGAACCGGCGGCTTTGCCACTGTTCAGACCAGATTTCCCGATAGGAAGGACGCACGCTTGTGATCGCTCCGGAGGTGAGATGCCGAATATATAATCAGAAATCGGACAGAAAGTCAACAGCGCGGGTTTCAGGTGCCTGAGACCACACAATTGGATTATCACGACTCCCTATCCCCTGCGCGCTGTCCCCTACTTTTGCCCTCCTGCTCCCGCCTTCTGCAGCTGCGGATCCATCCCCGCCGGTCTCCCCTTCCAGGGAAGCCATGCGGCCCACGCGACCCGCCGGAACAAACCGGGCACCTTCATCCTCAGCCCGTCAACATACGTGTAGATGACAGGTATCAGCACCAGGGTCAGGAGGGTCGAGCTGATAAGACCCCCTACCACAACCACCGCCATCCCCTGCCTCATTTCAGAACCGGCACCCAGGGCAAGGGCAAGAGGCATCATGCCGAAGACCATGGTTGCGGTCGTCATGATGATCGGACGAAGACGCGTCTTCCCCGCTTCCAGGAGCGCTTCGCGCATGGCCGACCCGCGCGACCGGAGCGTGTTGGTGAAGTCCACAAGGAGAATCGCGTTCTTCGTCACAAGCCCCATGAGCATGATGATCCCGATCATGCTGAACATGTTCAGCGACAGCCCGAGCAATGCAAGTCCTGCAAACGCCCCCACCAACGCCACCGGAAGTGAGAACATGATCGTGAACGGGTGAATGTACGACTCGAACAGGCTCACCATGATGATGTACACGAACAGCACCGCCAGGCTCAGGGCAAGCATCATGTCGCTGAACATATCCCGCATATTCTCCGCGTCGCCCCCGTAAAAGACACGAATACCGGGAGGGATTCCCACGCCCTCAACCGCCTTCTCAACGGCCGTGGTAACCTGTCCGAGAGAAACCTCACCTGACAGATTTGCCGCAACGGTCACCAGGCGTTCTCGATCTTTGCGCTGAATTTCCGAGGGGCCTTTCCCATAATCGATGTTTGCCACTTGATTCAAATGCACAGCCTGCCCGTAGTGATTCAGCAGTGTGATCATCCCGACGTCTTCCGCCCGCGCACGGCTCGCTTTGTTCAGCACGACGCGCGTATCATACTCCGTGTCCCCTTCCTGGAACTTCGTGCTCAGATCCCCTTCAATAGCTGTCCGAACCGCCATCCCCACCTCGGCCAGCGTGAGCCCCGTCCGCGCCATCTTATCCCGATCCACTTCGATCTTCACTTCGGGCTTTCCTTCTTCCCATGAAGAGATAATGTCCGCCGTCCCTTTCGTCTGTGCCAGGACATCGGAAACCTTTTCAGAGAATGCGACGACCTGACTGAGATCGCTCCCCATGACCTCTACCTGCAGAGGGGCCATGTTTGCGGAGCCAAACATGCCGATCACATTGAAACTGGCTTTCAGGCCCGGGATGGCCGCCGCCTGCTTCTTGATGGCCATCATGACCGCCTGCGTGGAACGGTTCCTGTTCCGCTTGTCCGCCAGCTTGATCTGGACTTGCCCCACGTTGGATTGCTCTGCATTCTTCCACTGGGTCTGTTGTTTGCCGACCGTGGTAAAATAGCGCTCCACCTCAGGCATCGCAGCAACGATCGCCTCGACGCGGTGGATCGCCTGATCGGTCTTCTCCATCGTCGTGCCGAGCGGCATGTCCAGGTTCACCGCAAATTCACCCCGATCGGCTTCCGTCATAAACTCGGTGCCGATCAATCCAAGAGGCAAGAGCGTCAGACTCGCCACGAGGACACCGCCACTGATCAACACCACCTTCCCGCGGTTGTTCAACGCCCAGGAGAGGAGTGAACGATACCCTTCACCCAGCCGCTCCTGCACTCCCTCGAACCAGGCGATGAATTGCCCGACTCTGGAGGTGCGGTCATACTGTGTCAGCTTGGACCACTTCGCCGAAAGCATCGGGGTGAGCGTGAACGAGACAAAAAGCGAGAGCAGCGTCGAAACGACAATCGTAAGCCCGAACTCGCTGAAGATGCGTCCGACCATTCCACCGACCAGAGAGATGGGAAGGAACACCACCACGTCCACCAGCGTGATCGCGATGGCGGCAAAGCCGATTTCGCTCCGTCCGTTAACCGCGGCCTGCACCCGTTCTTCCCCATGCTCCAGGTGGCGGTGGATATTCTCGAGAACCACAATCGAGTCGTCCACCAGAATACCAATGACAAGGGCCAGCGCCATCAACGATACCAGGTTCAACGTGAAGCCCAGAAGATACATGAAGAAGAACGTCGACACCAGGGATGTCGGGATCGCCAGCAGAACAATCAGAGAGTTCCGCACGCTGTGCAGGAAAAGGAACAGCACAACCGCCACCATCATGATGGCGAGCCCCAGGTCCCTGTTCACGTCATCCAGCGCCCTTCGGGTGAACTCCGTGATATCCTGCGCGGTCGTGAACTTCAGGCGTCCGCCATTCTCCGTCTCCATGGTCCCCATGGCCGCACGGGTTCGTTCACTGGTCTTGACGGAATTGGCATCGGACTGCTTTTGGATCACGAGGCCAATGGAATTTTCGCCATTCAGCCGGCTCAACGTGTAGTTCTCCTTGTACGTGTCCTTCACCTCGGCGATATCCTTCAAATAGACCGCACCCGACGGGGTGGCCGCCACCACCATATTTTTGATTTCATCGATCGACTTGAACTTGCCGGCAAGGCGGACAATATACTGATTGAGCTCTTCGTCGATCTTTCCCGTCGGAAAGTCGAGGTTCTCCCGTCCCACGGCTTGCGAGACCTGCAGGATGGAAATCCCGTAGGAGTTCAGCTTCTGGTTATCCACCTCGATCCTGATCTCGCGTTCCTGCCCACCCACAATCGTCACCGCAGAGACGCCATCCACCTGCTCCAGGCGCGGCTTCACCTTGTCTTTCACGAACTGGAACAGGTCTCGCGGCGCCATCTGTCCCGTCACCGAGACGCGGAGAATGGGCAACGCGTTCATATCCGATTTCGCCACTCGCGGGGGCTTTGCATCGTCCGGGAGCTTTGACCGCGCGGCCTCCACCGCACGCTGCACTTCGTTCGTCACCTGGTCCACTTCCGCACTGAAGCTGAATTGCGCAAGAACCACCGAGACGCCCTCATAGGAGTAGGAGCGGACATTGTCCAGCTTGTTCACCGAGCTGATGGCTTCTTCAATCGGCTTGGAGACAAGTGATTCCACCTCCCGGGGGCCGGCGCCGGGATACACTGTCACCACGGACACCATCGGCCAGTCCATTTTCGGGAGAAGGTCAACCCCCATGCGCGTGTAGCCAAAGATCCCCAGCACGGCAAGCGCCACGAAAATCATGGTCATGAAAGCCGGCCGGCGTATCGCAACTTCAGTCAATTTCATTGATGCATTCCTGTGTTGGTCTTACTTGTACTGGACGAGGGCGCCGTCTTTGAGGTTTTTTTGCCCGAATGAAACGACCAGGTCTCCGGGCTTGAGTCCGTCGAGGACCTGGTACATATCTCCTGCCCGCAGCCCCAGGCGCACCGTGCGCAGCCGCGCGACGCTGTCCTCGACCACAAATACCGCCGGATCCACCTCACCGTTCACCAGGGACTCCTTGGAGATTGTCAGGGCATTCGCTGCTGCGTTGGTCCGGATGTCCGCACGGGCGAACATGCCGACCTTCAGGATATTGAGATCCTTGTTGCGCACGACGACTTCGACCGGATAGGAGTGCCCCGTCGGAGTTTCCGTTTTGGCACCGATCGTATAGATCGCTCCTTCAAAGGTCCGATTGGGAGCGGGATCCACCCGCACTGTCACCGGCTGGTTCAGCCGGATTTTTCCGATTTCTTCTTCCGAGATGCTGAGCTTCACCTTCACGCTGCTGATATCCACGATATTTGCCACTTCCCGGCCGGGGGATACCATTTCTCCCACTTCCACTTTCCTGGAAGCGACGACGCCTGAAATTGGCGCCTTGATCCTGGTGTCATCAAACTGCCGCTGGGCAAGTTTCAGAGCAACCTGGGCCGACGTGAACTGTGCTTCGGAGGAGCGCAGGGCAAGCCGGTTCGCTTCCAGCTCCACATCGGCGACATCGCCGGTCTTGAACAGCGTGTCCGCGCGCTGGAAATCTTTGGTCGCCTTGCGGAAATTGGTCTCGGCGGCGAGCAGCTGCGCACGCGCCTGCTCGACAGCGATGGCCTTGAGTTCGTCGTCCACGATGACCAGGGGCTGTCCCGAACGGACCGCGTCGCCCACTTTGACCGATACCCTGGTGATCCGTCCTGCCGTCTCGGAGCTGACCACGACGTCCCGCATGGCGGCGATCGTGCCCACCGCCGATACGGTCTCGTTGATCGTAGAGATAGTCACCGGCGACACTTCAACGGCGACCCGTGGTTGCCAGTGCCTGAACATTGTCGGCCTTTCCATATCGCCCCGTGGCGGCGATGACGATGATGATGAGTACCAACAGGGCTGCCCCGAGCACCACCATCCTTCGACCTGCATCTGTTTTCGTCTGCATTGCTGTATCCTCTTTCATCTGGATTATTGTCGTATCGTCCCTGTCGCCCGCGCCAGTTGCACGCTCGCGATGTAGTAGTCATACACGGCCGTGATGTAGTCGGTCCTGGCCGACGTGTACGCCGTCTGGACATCGATGAGATCCACATTCGACGCGCCCCCCGTTTCATACCGGCGCGTTACGGAATTCAAGACATCCGATGCCTGGTCCTTGCCTTTGCGCGCAACCTCGATCCGCTGCCGGGCAGCCCGCAGGTTCATTTCCGCATTCCGCGCCTGCATCAACAGGCCGCGCTTGAAGCTTTCAACCTGGGCTTCCGTGCGCCTGTACTCGTAGCGCGCTTTTTCCAGGTTGGTGTAGTCGCTGAAACCGCTGAAGATGGGCCAGCTCACCGTCAGGGCAAGCGTCCAGGGGTTATAGCCATCCAGCGCAACCGTGTTGTTCCTCTCCCATCCATACTGGAACGCGAGGTTGACCCTGGGCTGGAAGTTCACCCACGACTTCTGAATGCCCAGGTCGGCCAGGCGCAGGTTCGCCTCCATGATCTTCATGGAAGGATGACCCTCCAGCAGTTCGGGGCTCACGCCCTGTTCGGCCTGAGGGGCCGGCTGGTGCAACTGCGGCATAAATGCTGCAGCATCCCGATCCGTCGAATCATCGACAATGATCTTTTCAAGAGCGTATTCCTTGTTCAGATCCACGCCCATCACCTCATTCAGCTGAAGCCGTGCCGCTGCTACGAAATTCTGCGCGTTGATGAGCGCCCCCTCGCTTGAGGCCTGTTGGACTTCCCACCGTTGCACGTCCGTCCGCGTGCGCTGACCGACCTCCGCGCGCCGGCGCGTTGTCTCGAGATAGCGTTCCGTCCGCGCGGACGCATCTCTGGCAAGCGTCAGCAGTTCCTCCGCTTTCAACACGGTATAGTACGAGATCTTTACCCGGGCGATCACGTCCTGCTGGACATCCTCAAACGAATACTCGCTCCTGTCATTCGTGGCATCAGCCGCGCGGATACCAAGCACCTCCGCTCCTCCGTTGTAGACGGGCTGCACGACCTGAACCATCGTTCCATACGTGTTCAGGTACGCAAACGGCCTGAGGTTGGTCAGAAATTGGGCAGGGACGCCGAGCAAGCCCGCCGATGACTTGATGAAGTCGACTGCGGAATTTGCCCTCCGGTCGGATTCTGGATCGATCTTGGTAATGCTGGACGCGATTTCCACCTTCGGAAGATAGTTCGTGATCGCGTTCAGCTTTCCCCAGTGTGCCGCCCCAAGGTCCTGGCCGGCACCGCGCAATGACTGGTTCTGCTCAAGGGCGGTGCCGACCGCCTTGTCAAGGTTCAAAGGTTCCTGTGCCTTCGCGACACCCGCAAAGCACAGTGCCATCAACACCATACGTGCTCGCATCATGGCTCTCACTTCGTTATGATTCTTTGTAGAATTCCCGCGCCCATTGAAGCGACTTCCTGACACCTTCCGGATACGGCGTGACGGGATAGGGGCCAAAGGTTGCCGCGTAGGATGCGCCGCTCAAGATGAAACGCTCTTTCTTCAGATACAGCATTTCCTTCACTTCACGGATCAGAGGGGAAAAGAGACCCGCCAGCCAAAAGATGCCCGGTGCACTGACTGTAGTGATCCGGGATCCTTGGCCGGCTTCCCGCGCGATCGCTCCCAGAAGCTCATGTGCAGTCGTGATACCCCCTCCCGGAACGTGTAACGTATAGCCACGAGCCTGAGGAGACAATGCTGCTGTCACCAGAGCCTCTCCCGCATCGTCGATGTAAATCGCCTCATAGGGAGCATCAAGATCGCCTATCCAGCGAAGCGGTTTCCCCGCCAATGCATGTTGGAGGAGTCGTTCCGAGAAACCATTGACGACATACGGGCCATAGAAATCCGGGAACCGAACGACAACATAGGATAGTCCCCGCGTGCGCGCGGCATCTTTCAACATCTGCTCCATGTCAATGCGAATGCGACCCTTCTGCGTGTGTGCTGCCTGGGGATGATCTTCGCCGACGAGCTTCGTCCGGGCATGGCCAAACACGTAGACATTCCCCGGGAAGATCAACGCCGCTCCTGCGTTGGCAGCTGCATCGATGGCAACCGCGAGGAGATTCCGGGCATCGTGTTTCCAGCGGGGGTATGGAATATTGACGCAGTAGAACAAACTGGCGGCACCTGTCACGGCGCGCTGAACGTCATCGGCCGAAGCAGCATCCCCTTCAAGAATTTCCACGGACCCAAGGGCTTCAAAATACCTCTCAGCTTTGTCACGGTTGCGCACCAGGGCACGCACGGATTCACCGCGCTTCAAAAGCGCCATTACTACCGCACGCCCAATACCGCCTGTCGCGCCCACAACCAAATGAGTGCTCATCGTGAACCGTGATCGGCTGCTTTCGTTTCGAACGTCTGTGCGGGAAAGATCATGATGGAGGGATTCTGCTTCTTCGCCTCTTCGGTCATCATGGCCTGCACCAACATCTGGTTTGACTTCCTCAGCATCTTCTCGAGGTCAAGCCCCATCTGCTCCCTCCAGTATTTTTCCTGCCTGTCCATGATCCTCATCATTCCGTTCGAGTTGGACCAGAGCATGACGGCTGCCTCCAGGGGATCGAGGTCCCCCCTGAAAAGGCCTTCATCGATGCCTCGCTGGATCAAACCGACCACGAGGTCCCAGATCTTCTTGTCGGAACGTACGCAGATGTCCATCATCTCGGGAGAGACCTGCGATTGCACCTGGGGATTCTCAAAGAAATAGTACATCCTGAAGTACTTGCGGTATGTATTAAAGTATTCGAAGTACGCTTCTCCAAGATCGGCGACGAGCTTGATTGTGGGCTCTCCCGAACTCAGGGCTTTGTCAAACAGCTGGTATAAGATCTCGCTTCCTTTCATAGCCACTGCGAGATAGAGATCTTCCTTGCTCTTGTAGTACAAGTAGAGCGTCCCTTTGCTCAGCTCCGCAGCTTCTGCAATCTCGTCCATCGTGGCCTGGGAGAGCCCTTTGTCGAAGAATATCTTCTCGGCCGCGATGACAATTTCTTCTCTCCTGGCCTCTTTCTCCCGTTCTTTTCTCTCTTTGATTCCCATTGAACTCCTTATTATATGACTGTCAGTCAGAAAATATATGACAATATAGTATAAATTGTTGTATTTGTCAATACGCTAACAGAATAACTTTGTGGTGACCCATTGACTGACTCCTAGTCATAATCTACGGAAACCAAAAGAAATAGTTGCTTGAGGAGAAAAAAAAATCCAGCGCACCTGCCGCCGGACCTTTTTTTGACCAATTCCCATGCAAAAAAAAGCCCCGGCGCTTTTCGCTCCGAGGCTTCTTCTTGACCGGCACATTAGCTACCAGATCCTCGCTCTCTCCTTTTCGGCCCTGAACATGGGCTCGCCACTATTCACAGGGAAAGCCTGGTAGAACTCCGGCATGTTGACAACAGGCCCGATAACTCGGAATTTGCTTGGAGAATGGACATCCAAAATCAGTCTTCTTCGGAGCTCCTCGGGCCGGTAGTTGGCCCTCCACATCTGCGACCATGCCAGGAAAAACCTTTGTTCGGGCGTAAAGCCCTCAATCGTCGGAGGCGCGGGTTTGCCTTCCATTGATTTCCTTAAGGCCGCGTAGGCAATGGTGAGGCCGCCGAGATCGGCGATGTTCTCCCCAAGTGTGAGTTTCCCGTTGACGTGCAACGTGTCGATTGCCACGAACTCGTCGTACTGCCTTTCGACAAGCGCTGTCCGGGCTTTGAAGGAGATCTTATCCTGCGGCTGCCACCAGTCGGTGAGGTTTCCCTTCGCATCAAACTGGCTCCCCTGGTCGTCAAATCCGTGCGTCATCTCGTGTCCGATCACCGCACCCATCCCGCCGTAGTTGACGGCGTCATCGGCATCCGGGTCAAAGAACGGAGGCTGCAAGATTCCGGCGGGAAACACAATTTCGTTCATGAACGGGTTATAGTAAGCATTCACAGTGGGCGGAGTCATCCCCCATTCAGTACGGTCCACCGGTTTGCCGATCTTTCCGAGCTCGCGCTTGAACTCAAAAGAATCAGCCCGCATCACGTTCAGGATGTACGGACCACGGTCTACGTCGAGGCCGGCATAGCTGCGCCATTTCTCCGGATACCCGATCTTGACGTTGAAGGCATCAAGTTTGGCGAGAGCCTTCACGCGGGTTCCTTCGCTCATCCACTCTCGGCTTGCAATCCGCTCGCGGAATGCCGCACGGAGGTTGTTGACCATCTCCAGTGCACGGGCCTTCGCCTGGGGGCTGAAATACTTCTTCACGTACAGTATGCCCAGCGCTTCTCCCAGCCCGTTGTTCACGTCGTCCAGAGCGCGCTTCCAACGCGGGCGGAGCTCTTTCGCTCCCGTCATGACGGTTCCGTTGAAACGGAACGACTCATTTACAAATGCCGAGCTCAGTTGTGGCGCCGTCGTGCGGATGAGGTGCCAGCGCAGATACGTCTTCCAATCAGCCACGGGCCTTTCGGTGACGAGACGGTTCACTACTTTGAAGAATTCCGGCTGCCCGACATTGATCGAGCCGGGGCCGGGAAGGCCGAGCTCCTCGAAGTACTGTTCCCAGGAAAATGCCGGGGTCAGCGCCGACAGTTCGGCAACACTCATCTTGTGATACGTGGCATTCGGATCCCGGCGTTCCACCCTTGTCATCGATGCTTTCGCAAGCTCCGTTTCCATATCCATCACCGTCTTCGCTTGCGCTGCCGATGTCGAGGCATCGTCGCCAAGGAGGGTGAACATGTTCGCGACATGGCCCACGTACTCTTCCCGGATCTTCTTGGAACGATCATCCTCCTTCGTGTAGTAGTCTCTGTCCGGCAACCCGAGCCCGCCTTGATACAGCTGCGCGATCACATTCGTGCTCGCTTTCGCGTCCTGATTGACAAAGAAACTGAACAGCCCAGGAATGCCGTGGATGTGCCTGTAGGCGAGGAGGCGTGGCAGGTCCGAAGGACTCATGAGGGCAGCGATGCGTTCGAAATTGCCTGCGAGCGGCGCAACACCCTGCTGCTCGACCTGTGCGGAATCCATTGCGCTTGCAAAGAAGTCTCCCACTTTTTGCGCGTTGCTCCCTTTCTCTGCCACCGTATTAGCGGCCGCCCCCTCGAGTATCTCGTGCAGATCGCGGTAGTTCTTTTCTGTGAGTTCCTCAAAACTCCCGTAGCGGCTGTATTCCGGCGGGACCGGGTTGCGCGACAGCCATCCTCCATCGGAATACTCGAAAAAATCCTGTGAAGGTTTCACGGACCTATCCAGATTTGCGGGGTCAAGACCGTGGTGCGTCTCAGTCGAGGCTGGCTGTTGGGCGTATGCGGTAAACAGAACAAAAGCCATTACCAAGCAAAGACGCCAGAAACGTGGCGTGTGTCGGCTTGTCATGTGTAACTCCATGTAGATATGAAGAAATAGTCAATGGCTTGTCCAGACCCAGGAGGTGCGGTAAGGCGTCCTACCTGGGAAAAAAGGCGTTAGGGAACGCCCCGGGCAATCAACTATTATACGGAAGGAAAGAGAAAAGGATTCACTTGAGAAACATATCCAGGAAGCGCTCCACGGCTCCACGGTCGTCCCTCTGGGAATTCCTCCATTGGACGTAGTGCGAACGCTGAACGAACCCGACGGGGCCGTCGTAGATGCCCCCCTGCATAAATCCATCAAAGACGCGGACGGCGAGAACATTATCCTGATCGGGCCGGACGACACCCGGAGCCAGAGTATACGCCCTGAGCTGTGCGTAGGATCTCTGGTCGTTGCGCCATTCTCCCGGTGTCTCGGGCATGGAGCCTGTGCGCCCCACGCGTTCTCCGTTCAGATAGACCTCGTCATAGTCATCGATTTTTCCCATCAGAAGGATCAACCGCTCCGAGACGAGACTCTCCGGAACGCGGAACCTGAATCTGTACCAGCCAAACCCGTCATATCCTTTGAATCCCTGCGTCTCCCAGTACGCTGGAACGACGACGTTTTTCCAGGCATGGTCGTCGAAACCGGCATCTTTCCAGTTCATATCATCGCCAGTCGTGAACTTCCAGGTACCCTCAAGGGAGTATTCGGCCCAAAGCGCGTTCCGGTCTTCATACAGTCCTACTTCGCCTCGAACGATCCCTCCCTCCAACTGATCGTCATAGACGCGGACGGCTATGACATTGTCCCCCCCGGGATTCAAATAACGTGTAAGGACACGGTACGTGCGGTGAACTCCGTAGGCAGTGTTGAAATTCGGAGGAAAGGTTCCATAGAATCCGACGAGATGCCCGTTGATATAGACCTCATCCACATCATCGACAGCCCCGAGGCGCAAGAAGAGACCTTTGTTTACATCGTCCTTCTGAATTGTGAAATGCTTCCGGTACCACGCGTACCCGTCGTAGCCGGGATATCCTTGGTCTTCCCACCGGCCCGGGACAGTGATCGGCTCCCATTTGCTGTCATCAAACTTGGGCTCAGCCCTTCGGAGATCATCCCCCAGTTCAAATTTCCACGTGCCACTGAGGTCAGAGATCCGATGCCAATCGGCCTGAGCCCAGGATGCAACGACAGACACTAGCAGCATCAGTCCCAGCAACGATGCGCGTTTCAGTCGGTCAGTATGAGGTCTCATTGCAGTCTCAAATGCTATTGTTACAAGATAGGACATCTCAGCCGCACATATGTCAACACCATGTCACGAATTGTAAAATTTCGTCAATGAACCTTCTGCCCGATCACCATCTGGCGAACCGCCACCGTGACGGCATCAAAGAGCTGTCCGCAATCGTCGCACGCCGCCGCGTCGACATTGGCAATCTTCGGATTTTCCATGACAAGGCTCGCCATGGATGCCTTGAACCGGATAGCGGGAGAACCGCCGTTGAGCGCCAGATCATTGATTTTCCGCTCGAGCCGCGAAAGATCTTCCTGCGGGTTCAGCAGCCGCCATTGGAGGACAATCCCGAGCGCGGACTGCACCACGCCTTCGTTGGAAGATTCCAGGCATTCGAGGTAGGACTTCTTGGCATTCTCGAGCCGAACATGGCTCATCGTCGCGATGGCCTGGGTGGCATTACCGAGATCTCCGGCGTATGCGTCGGGCTTCCCGGCATTCAGTGCAAGCATCATCGAGGCAGCGGCAACCAGCGTTCCGACTTTCATGACATCCTCCGTTCATCAGGTGAGTATCCTGAGCCTCTGTAATTGGCTCATGCACAAGGTACGACCTGAATTACGAAAAGATGTTTTTTTGGCGTCAAGAGTTGTAAAAGGTTGTCACACGAGCATCTTGTAGCCGACGCCGTGGATCGTGATGATGTGGCGCGGGTTCGCGGGGTCTTTTTCGATTTTCTGGCGAAGCTTCATGATGAAGTTGTCTACCGTGCGTGTACTGACCGAGTCATCATACCCCCAGACATCCGTGAGAAGTTTGTCACGGCTCACTGTCTCATTCCTGTGCAGCCAGAAGTATTTCAGGATTTCAACTTCCTTCGGCGTCATCGCGACGGGTTTCCCTCCTTTGGTGGCGGTGTAGGCCGCAAAGTCGACCTCGAAGCTTCCGATCCGGGCTTGCTCCACGCTCTCTTTCTCGGCACTCTGCTCGTGCCGCCGGAGGACCGCCTTCACGCGTGCAAGGAGCTCTCGCAGGCCGAACGGCTTGGTCACGTAGTCATCGGCCCCCAGCTCGAGTCCAAGCACTTTGTCGATCTCTTCCCCTTTCGCGGTCAACATGATGGCAGGAACCTGGACGCCCCTCTCCCGCAACGTCTTCAGCACATCGAAGCCGGACATTTGTGGGAGCATGACATCAAGCAAAACCAGATCATACTCGGATTGGAGCGCTTTTTCCAATCCGATTTTTCCATCGCCGACGGCCTCCACATCATATCCTTCGAACTCCAGGTTATCGCGGAGGCCTGCCCGCATCTTGGGATCGTCTTCTACGACGAGGATCTTAGCCATGGTTCTCTCCGGAAAATTGGCGAATCGGGAACAACAGCCGGAAGCGGCTGCCCTTCCCGGGAACACTGTCAACGCACACGCTACCCCCGTGCGCTTCCATGATGTGTTTCACCAGAGTCAGACCGAGACCTGTCCCGCGCGTGGTGTGCACCAATCCGGTCGAAACCCGGTAGAAGGTTTCAAAGATCTTCTCCTGATGCTCTTTGGCAATTCCGATACCATGGTCCTCCACCTCAATGAAGAGGCTGCCGTTGGTCGTGCCTGTCGCAATTCCAAGGTAGTTGTTTTCCCCGCTGTACTTGATGGCATTGTCGATGAGATTAATGACCGCTTCGGAGATTGATCCGGCATCCCCTCTCACCGGCGGGAGACTCTCATCCAGGGAAATGCCGGGCGTAAATCCCTCGCTCTGCAAATGAAATCCGTAGGTCTTCAGCACATCGGTAACCACGTCATTCAGTTCTACGGATGAGAAGTGGTACTCTTTTCTTCCGGCTTCCATCCGGGAGAAATTCAGGATGTTGTTCACCAGGCGGGTGAGCCGCTCGGTTTCCGCTACGATCGTGCCGTAGTACTCATGCCTCTTCTCCTCGGTCGCGACCCTCCCCATCTCCAGCGTTTCGGCAAACATGCGGATCAGTGAGAGCGGGGTTCGAAGCTCGTGCGAGACATTGGATATGAAATCCGATTTCAAGCGGACCAGTTCCATCTCCTTCCGCACGCTCCGGTAGACCATCCACGCCCCTGCGATCAGGATGACATCAAGGAGAAGGATAAGACCCAAATTCAGGGAAAAGCGGGATCGTGCCAGTTCTTCAAGTGTGGGGCCGCGGGTTGCGATACCCAACGAGTATCCGGGGAGAAGCCAGAGGTTCCGCCGCTGCCTCAGGTTTAGTGCAGAGATACTGTCCGTCGAGAACACGATGGAATCCCGGGGCACCTTCAAGACCGCCGCGGAAAATTCCTCCCCGACGGCTCCTGTCAGTCGCGGGCCCAGGAGACGCTGAATAAAGGCAGGCTCGTTCACCACCATCCCTCCAAGGCGCGGGCCGAATCGTTCGCTTTCCAGAGGAAAGATGACCAGGAGCATCCCGTTTATTGATACAGTGTCGTCCAGCGAAAGGGTCTCCATGCGCCGGTATTCCGGCTGCTTGTAGCGATTCAAGCGGTCAATGACTTCGCTGTTCCGGCGGAGAACTTCCTCAATGCGTGAGCGCAAGACATCGGACGCGCCGCGGCTGAAGATGGTCAGGCCGTGTCCGAGCGTATCGGTCACCACAATGGCATCGATCACGGGGTTGCGCTGCTGGAACCGCTGGAGCGCTGACCTGAACTGCTCAGAGCCGACCGGCTCCTCAAAGAGTCCGTTGATGCTGCTGGCATGAATGTTGGCCATGTCCCAGACGTGTTGATTCATTGAGAACAGAATGAAGTCAAGCTGCCTTGCATAAAGGCCAGCCATCACCCGCTCGTTCAGGCTGAGCGTACTGATCTCATACGCCGAATAGAACAGAGCAGGAAGAAGCACGATGATGACGAGGATGAAGACCAACCTTCGGCCTGGGCGAGATCGTGTCACAGTCGGGACCGGAACTTATGTACGGGTTGTGTGTGGATGCATTCAAATGTATGATTCCGCCTGCATTATTGCAACGGAATGCGTATCTTAATCAAGATGAGCCTATCGGACGCAATACGGCACAGGCGGACCTTTGCGATCATCTCGCATCCGGACGCGGGAAAGACCACACTGACGGAGAAGTTCCTCCTGTATGGAGGGGCGGTCCAACTGGCCGGCTCCGTCACGGCCCGGCGCAACCAGCGCGCTTCCACGTCGGATTGGATGGAGCTGGAGCGAAAACGGGGGATCTCCATCAGCTCCACGGTCCTGCAATTCGACTACAACGGGTATGCCATCAACCTCCTGGATACCCCCGGCCACCAGGATTTCTCCGAAGACACCTACCGCGTGCTCACGGCTGTCGATGCGGTGGTCATGGTAATCGACGGGGCCAAAGGCATCGAAGCGCAGACGCGAAAGCTCTTTGAGGTCTGCCGCCGGCGGGCCATCCCCATCTTCACGTTCGTGAACAAGCTGGATCGTCCCACCAAAGACCCCCTTGCCCTCCTGGATGAGATCGAGCGGGTCCTGAAGATCGGGGCCTATCCGGTGAACTGGCCGCTGGGAACCGGCTTTGAATTCCGCGGCGTGTTTGACCGGCTCAAGAAGGAAGTGCACTTCTTCGAGTACGCAACAGGAGGCGCATACCGCGCGCCGGTAGAGATCTCAAGCATTTCTGATCCGGTGGTTCTCGAGCGGCTTGATCCCGGAACGCATGAAGCCCTCCTGGAAGAGCTTTCGATGCTTGACATCGCAGGGGAAAGCTTCGATACGCAACAGGTGCTTGAAGGAAAGCTCACACCGGTTTTTTTCGGAAGCGCGCGGAACAACTTTGGCGTGCAGCTGCTGATGGACGGATTCCTTGATCACGCCGGCCCGCCTCGCCCACGCAGCGCCGGCGGCAAGATTGTCCCCATGGACCTGGACGCGTTCTCCGGCTTCATCTTCAAGATCCAGGCAAACATGGATCCCCGTCACCGCGACCGGATCGCGTTTCTCCGCGTTTGCTCGGGAAAGTTCACGAGAGACATGACCGTCACTCATTCCCGGACCGGGAAAAAGGTGAGGCTCTCCAACTCGAACCGGCTCTTCGGCCAGCAGCGCGAAACGCTCGATGAGGCTTACCCGGGGGATATCGTCGGCTTCGTGGGACAGGCCAGCTTTGCCATCGGTGACACGCTCAGCGAGGACCCGTCCATCGTCTATGATGAGATCCCTCGCTTCCCTCCCGAGTGCTTTGCAGTCCTTCAGAATCCCAATCCTGCCAACTACAAGAAATTCAAGGATGGCCTCGATCAGCTGCTCCAGGAGGGAGTCGTTCAGGGCTTCCAGCCGCTGAATTCGGGACAGCGGGTTCCGGTGCTGGCCGCGGTAGGCCCACTGCAATTTGAGGTCGTGCAATTCCGCCTGGAGAGCGAATACGGCGCCGAGTCGCACCTCGAAAACACGGACTTGAAATTTGCGCGGTGGGTCGGACCGGGCGTGTCCGCCGAGCAGCTCACGCAGAAGAGCCTGCCGAGTGGCTCCATCGCCGCAGTCGACTCGAAGGGACATGTCGTGATTCTCTTTCCGGGCGACTGGGCGCTCGCGTATTTTGTTGAGAAGAATCCGGAGATACCGCTGTCAGAATTGCCTTATGGGTAGCAGGCGATAGGTGGCAGTGATACGACCCCGTTTTCCCTGGCCTCTATGCCCTTTTCTTCAGCTTCTTACCTCTCCAATTGACAATCGTGCTTTTTGAAACAATGAAGGCCTCACCCCTCTAGAAAGGGCGAGGCCTTCGCTCAAAAATCCGGGGCCCCCGTTAGCTTGTGCTACCAGGCCACACCGGAGGCTCCCATATGCGATTTCAAAATAGGATCACCTCCTTTTCTCAGGGTCTTCTATCACACCGAGCGCTTCCCTGCCAAGCGTCGGTGCAGCATGGACTGCATTTCCAATGTACATTCTTGACACGGGAATGTCAAATCTTATCTCATCACTCGACGATTCCGGATCTTCATTCCCAAAGCCGCTGCTCGGTCTTGAGGCTGATCGACGGAATATGAGAGAAAATGTCTTCGAGAATGAACCCGCTTGATACACGGGTAAATCTACGCATGGGAACGTCTCCCCTGCTGCCGCGCGTTGGAGGGGCTTGCAAGTTGTCCACCCCCATCGTATCTTCCCACGGTTCGTTCTCTCACAAGAGGCTGACACTCATGTTCTGGATCAAGCTCCTCACGAACTTCATCAAGATCATGCGGGAGGGTCAGACTCCCAACCAGGTGGCCGGGGGATTCGCGCTTGGAATGATGGTTGGGATCTCCCCCTCGCTCACACTTCAGGGACTTTTCATCTGGCTCGTCATTCTGGTTCTCGACGTGAACCTGAGTGCCGCCCTCCTTGCGTTCACGATCTTCGCCCTCATTGCGTACCTCGCCGATCCCCTGTTCCACGCGCTGGGCTACTTTCTGCTGGTTGATGCTGACTCTTTGCGTGGCCTCTGGACACTGATGTACAACGGCTCCTTCGCTCCTCTCACACGATTCTACAACACCGTGGTCATGGGGAGTTTCGTGAGCGGCCTGCTTCTCTTCTATCCGGTGTTCTACGGCATGAAGCGGTTCGTGATCGCGTACCGCGCGACGATCGGGGCGAGAATTGAGCGATCCAGGATCTACCAGGTGCTCAAGAGGAATGCGCTCGTGACGTGGTATACCAAGATCCGTGACTTCGCGAGGTGATCATGAGAAAGAAGTTTGTCCTGTTCGCCCTCATCCCTCTCCTGATACTCCTGATCATCACGTATGTGTTCATCGACCGATGGGTCGAGGCCGGATTGGAGAGCGCCGGTGAGGAAATCGTGGGTGCGCGCGTAGAGATCGACAATCTGAGGCTTGCCATTGTTCCGCTCGGCATCAGGTTCGACCGCATGCAGGTAGCAAACCCGCGGGACCCGTGGAACAATCTCTTCGAGACCGGCAGGGTCGCCTTCGCCATGGATTTTGGGCAGCTCCTCCGCGGTAAGACCATCATTGAAACGATGGAGGTCAACAACCTCATCCTGGGGACACGCCGCGCCACGGACGGGTCGCTCCCTTCTTCCCGGAAAGAAGGGGTCAGTCATTCCTTCCTCGGAGAAGCCGTACAGACGCTCGATCGCAGCGTACGGAATGCTCCGGTGTTCAACCTTGAGCAGCTCCGGCATCAGTTCAACCTCGACAGTCTCCTCAACCTCCAGAATCTGCTGACCCTGCACCATCTCGATTCGTTGAAAGCCACGGTGCTGGAATCTTCGAAACAGTGGGACGCTGCCCTTGCCGACCTTGAAAAGAGCAAACAGCGGGCATCGCAGATTGAGGCCGAGGTCCGCGCCATCGATGTCAACCAGCTCAACAATGTCGACCGGATCACGCAAGCGATCAGTACCGTGGAGAACGCCTATCAGGGGATCAATGAGATCAAGCAAACCGTTGACAATCGCCGGTCGATGATCACCGGACAGATGACCGGTCTGGCCTCCGCGGTGGGACAAATCGGCGATGTCGTGAAGCAAGATATCGACCGGGTAATGCGGCTTGCCCATTTGCCGGACCTCAGTGCGAAGGGGATCGCCGAGTTGCTCCTGGGAAAGGAAATCTTCAGGAAAGCGGCAGGCTATCTGTACTGGGTCGACTGGGCCCGGGCCAACGTCCCGAAATATCTTCCGAAACCGGATAAGGAGAATCCTCCGAGACTGAAGGGGCAGGACATACGCTTCCCCGAGGAGCGGAGCGTCCCGAAGATGTGGATCAAGCAGATCGTGATCTCGGGCGGGACGGATCAGCGCCAGGACCCCGAATACATCCGGGCTAAAGGGAAGGTACTCGACATCAGCAGCAACCAGAGGATCAGCGGGGCACCCCTTACAGTGGACCTGTCAGGTTCGCAAGGACGAAAGCTCGCGCTGACGCTGAGTGCGTTGTTCGACAGGCGCGCGGAGATCCCGCTCGACGACTACAAAGCCTCGGTCGCGGGCCTCACGCTGGCCGACTTCCAATTGGGTCAGGCGGACTTTCTCCCTTCCCGGATCAGCGGCGCGGGGCTCAATGCCGAGATCGAGATACGCGTCCCGGGAAACGAATTTGATTCCAAAGCAATGCTGCATTTTACCAATCTCCAGGTCGTGTTTGACACCGCCGCGCGCAATCTGGGCGAACGGCTGGCCCGTGAGGTCCTCGGATCCATCAAGGGATTTGACGCCAGCGTCCGGGTCTGGAATTTGGGCAAAGGGTTGGACGTCGCGCTTTCGACGAACCTTGACGCATTGATTGCCTCACGCATGAAGGAGGTTGCGGGAGCCGAAATCACAAAGCTTCAAAACGAAATAAGAGCCAAAGTGGAAGCCAAGATCGCCGGCAAGCGGAGCGAAGTAGAGAAGGTCTTCGCGGAGAAGCGGCAGGCGGCAGAGCAACAGGTGCAGAATCATGAAAAGCTCATCGACAGCTATCTCGCGTCGGTTGACGCGAAAGAAAAGGAACTGAACAACCAGCTCGAGAAGCTGAAGAAAGGGGCATTGGAAGAACTCGGGAAAGGATTATTCAAGAAGAAGGGGAAGTAAGAAACGTCCTCACGACTGCAAGAAATTCATCCGGCGCTTCTGCGTGCACCCAGTGTCCCACCCCGGCAATGCTTTGGAACTGTGCTTTGGGAAAGAGGGCTTTGATCACCGGCGTCCCGCCTTCACCGATGTATGGGGAGTTCTCTCCTTTCAGAAAAAGAACCGGCCCGTTGAACTTCCTGCCGTTGTCAATTCCCCTGTTTATCTCGCCGTAGTTCCTTCGCAGGGAATCGAGATTCATCCTCCACGAATAGTGTCCATCCTCCTCCCGCTCAAGGTTGGTCAGCAGAAACCGGCGTACCGCCTGATCGGGGATCTCCGGCTTCAGGGCCTCTTCGATGCTCTCCCTCGACGTGAACCGCTCGAGCCGGAGGTGCGTCAGAGCCTCGAGTATCGCATCATGCCGCGCGAGCGTCGCCCGCGGCGAAATGTCCACCACAACCAATTTCCGGACCGCACCGGGATAGGAAAGAGCAAATTCCATTGCGGTCTTCCCACCCATGGAATGACCGATCAGGTGGGCGCTCGGAAGAGATTTTTCGCGGAACAATTCAAGGAGATCCTCCGCCATCGCTTTGTAGGTGTGCACCTTGTCGTGCGGCGACCGGCCATGGTTGCGTTGATCCACCAGGTAGACGCTGAACTCCTCCCCGAGTTTACGACCCAGCGTGTTCCAATTGTTGAGCGAGCCGAACAGGCCGTGCAGGATAACGACCGGTTCGCCTTCGCCAAGGACCCTGGTAAAGAGTTGCATAGGGCTTCGTTCCGACTTCTGTTGCTGCCGTAATATCCGCATCGAGCATATCGGTTTTCCGATGCGGTCGGTTCGCGATCCAACGTGTACCCGACTGAGCCCATGAGCTGTCGCTCATCCTCAGTTCCGGGTTCTGAGTCCCCCGTTCTCCGTTGGCGCCGTCCTCTGTAACCGGTTGACCCAAACCACCTCGCAGGCTCCAGTCCCTTCGTCCGTCCTGCTGAGCGAGCTGCGCCACCCCCACCCATCCGATGCTCTGATCTCCACGAGGAATCCTGAAAACGAAATGACGTCTCCCCGGTGAAGTTCGTTGAGCGCCTCCTCCACATCGGCATCCGCCGGGATGATGTGCATGTTGGAGCTCGATGCGCCGATCACTTTTTGCGGGAGAGGAAGGACCTTCGCACGGTACTCATACCATCGGCCGCTCTGGCTGATCTCCAGCCTGTCGATGATGTTCTGGTCCGACATGGGTCCCCAGCCGAGCGCAAGATCGATCGGAGAAAGGTCACTTTCTCTTCCCCCGCTGTATGTTTTCAGGTGAAGGATGACAGCCCTCGCCTCAAACTCCGCAAGCGGTGTGATCCTGTAACCATCTTTTTCCCAACCCGGGGCAGACGTCGACCGCTGAACCGGTTCCTCCTTCACGAGGATCCCCGGGTCATGACGAACGACGGATTCAGGCCAGAAGAAGTAGAGGCCGAATCCGAAAAACCAGAGGACTAACGCCAAAACAAGGAAGCGCCTGCCCCAGGTGGTCATCATCTGCTCATCTCGATGAATTCCAGAGGAAGCAACGGTATCGGTTCGCCGTTATGCTTGATCCGGAATTTGATCTGTTCGAGCATCGGGTCCGGTTCGGGCGCATTCCCTACTTCGATGCCGACGAACTTCGGGAGGAGTGCCTGCAGGTTGAACAGCCCCGGCGGTGGGATCTCAACGAAGGTCACCTCCTGCCCCCGGGGAATGCCGGCTCGCGCTTTTGCCACCGAGACTGCAACGTCCAACCCCCCGAGTACATCTACCAGGCCCCGCGCCTTGCCGTCATACCCGGACCACACTCTGCCCTGCCCGACCGAATCCACTTCGTCCACCTTCATCCTTCTGCCAGAGGCCACCTTTGCTGTGAAGTCCTTGTAGAGCGAGGCGATCATTGATTCTATCTGCGCCCGTTCTTCCGGCGTGAGATCACGGTCGGGCAACCCGACGCCAATGAAGGGAAGGTTGAAGCCGAACGGAAGATCGGCATGATCGCCAACCTTCACTTTGTCGGTACTGAGCCCCAGCCATTCCTTCAATCCCTTGTTGTAGACCCATCCGCCAATCACGCCGATGGACCCCGTGATGGTCGCCGGCGATGCTACGATCGTATCTGCGTACATGGACAGCCAGTAGCCGCCTGAGGCTGCAACACTCCCCTGGGAGACGATGACCGGTTTCTTCCCCTTCGCCCTCTTCAATGCTTCTGCCACATAATCGGATGCCAGCGCATCTCCGCCGGGAGAATCAACGCGCAACACGATTGCCCGCACACGTGCATCGTCCACGACTCCCTCAATTTCCTTCGAGAGCCGCCGGGCTCCAATGCCTTCATCCATGGCACAGGCGCCGATGGCGTACACCAGCGCAATCCGGGGCGGCTCTCCCCAGCGCCCGTCATAGGGCTCCTTGAACGCCCTCAGCGATCCTGTCCCGATGCGCGATTTTCTCGCTCCTTCAAGACGGGCAATGACGTCCTTCACCGACTCCCATCGTCCGAGGGTATCGACAAGCCCGCGGGCAAGTGCCTGGTCCGGAAGGTAGACCGTACCCTGGTTCACAAGCGAATCAAAACGCGCCGGGCTCAAATTCCGCGAGGAGCATATTTCTTCTTTGGCCAGCCGATAGAAGGCATCGACGAGCGCTTGCCATTGCTCTCTATCGGCAGCCGACATGTTCTCGCGCACAAAGGTCTCGGCGGCGGACTTGTACTTGAAGAGCCGCAGTTCGTCATAGCCGATCCCGACCTTCTCCAGCAAGCCCTTCAGGTATGTTCGCCCGATCACGAATCCGCTGAGCGACAGCCCGCCGAGCGGATCCATGACGACTCTGTCGGCCACGGAGGCAAAATGGTACAGGTCCATCCCTGCACGATCGAGAAAGATCACGACATGTTTCCCAGCCGAGCGAAATGTGCGAAGCTTGTCCCTGATCTCCCACATCATTTCCCGGTTTGCCTCCATGCCGGAGGTATTTATGGCAATTCCGGCAACGGCATCATCATGTTCTGCCGCATCAATCATCTCAAGAAGACTCGAAAGCGTTTTTGTCCCATCAAACAATCGATAGCGCTGGTATCCGATCTTTCCGATGAGATCCATGTCCAGGTAGCTGGTGCCTTTCTGCATGTACTCATCGACGACGTTCCTGTCATACGCGCCGAGGCGGATTCCATATGTATTGTAGAGATGGCCGCCGTTTTGCTCTTGCACGGTCTGCGAGGTCACTCCGATCCGGCCCAGGCTGAAGTCCAGGCCGACGGAGAATGCCTTCGAGTCGAAGTAACGGCCTGTCAGGCGAATCCCCGCCAGTGCCTCCAGGACAGCGCCGGCGCTCCATGCCCCTTCACGCAAGGACTGCCTATTGCGGAGCGCATAGTCGCCGAAGAGTGCCAGGACCGGAGTGGCAAACGGGCGAACCGCGACGTCCGCAGCCACCTCTGCCCCCGGAGCGCTGAATGCTTTCGTCCCGGTCAACCCAAGTGAGATCGACGGCAGAGGTCGTGCAAGAAACCCAAGTGAAAAGAGAGTCGACCGATCGTACAGATCCCGATCGCCGCCGGACCACCCAAAACCAAGGCCCAAACTGATGGATCTGTCCCCGAACCCGGTGGAAATCCTGAAGTCCGTCACCGCACCCTCGGCTCCCTTCTCGTGCACCGTGCTGAAACCGAAATTGGGAGCTGCCAGAAAGAGACCCCACTGCGTGGAGCTGGCATTGGACCAGTTGAAGTACACGTCAGGCTCCCGCACATACTCAAGCACGGCGGGATTGTCGTAGCCGTACAGGCCCGACTTCAAGGCGCCGGGCGAAGCCAGTTGAAAGACATTGCGTTCGCGATACGATGGAAAACCATCTTGTGAGTAGCCAGTGAGAGAAAGAAGAACTGTCGGGATCAGGACACATGCAGAGAACTTCATGGCTCAGGCCTCCGGAGTCAGTGACCAGCTTGCCCTCTCCACGATGCGCAAATTCTCCAAGCCATTGCTTCCGGTCAACATCGGTTGCGTATCGCCGAGGATGCAGTCTGAAAAATGCGTTACTTCTTCGATGTACAGGTTCGGCACTGGAATTCGTTCGGTCGACACGTCGGCAGGTTTGTCATTCCTCCCTCTGGTCACCGTCAGGGAAAGGGTCTCATTCGGCACGGTAAATTCGGGAGCAGAAATGATCCCCTCCGTGCAAACAACCTCAAGGATACGCGAGCGGACCGGCATCACATACGAGCAGAAAATCGACCCTATCGCACCGTGGGAGAACCGCAGCAGGATGACCCCTGTGTCCTCAGTGCGTGAGCGCGTGGGACATGGCTGCACTTCTGATGTGAAGGATTCAACCTCATCATCCAGCACGAAGCGAAGCGTATCCAGGCAATGGACGCCCACGTCATATAGCGGCCCCCCGCCCGCGATCTTTGGATCGTGCAGCCAGGTTCGAGCGCTCATGCGCCCGTCATACGCGAAATCCGCCCGGGCAAAGATCACTTTTCCCAGCTCGCCGGAATGGACAATCTCCCGTACTCGCCCGACGAGTGGGGAGAGCCTCACCATATGTCCCACCATGAGTTTGGCGTGATGCAACTCGCATTCCAGGATCATTCTTTCTGCGTCACGGGTATTTGCCGCGATGGGCTTCTCCACAAGGACATGCTTCCCCGCGCGAGCAGCCTTGATTGCCTCCTCTGCGTGGACAGAATTTGCGGAAACGATGAACACCGCGTCAATGTCGGGGTGAGAGACCAGCGCATCCACGGAATCAAACGCCAGGGGAGCCCCGACCTGCGCTGCCTTTTCGCGAGCAAGTGTCAGAGAGCGCTTCTGGATGGCCACGAGTTCGGAGTTCGTAGAGCCCTTGATTGCAGGGGCAATGGCGCGTTCAGCAAACTTGCCGAAGCCGATAATTCCATAGCGGATCTTCTTCATGGCGGCCGGCCGGGGTGAGACGTTATAGAATGAATCCGGGGGTAAAATAGGCAAATTTCGAGATACGAAGCAAGTGGCGACTCCGGCGCCACTTCAGGATCTATCACACGCCTCGCTCCTTGAACCCCAACTGTTCTATCCAGGACTTCATCCCTTCATAGTGCGAACCCTTCCAATACACGCGATCGCAATACGGACACAAATAGAATTCGTTGAAAACCTCCCTCACCCGCGGAGGCAGGCGCCCGGCGACATCGTCTTGTCCCACGGACCGGAGCAGGGTGTTGCAGGTCAGGCATCGGGTAAATGGCTGAATCGAAGAAAAAAGACCGAACCTCTGCAACACTTCGACAGTTTGGTCCCGGGGATGATCTTCTCGGACGAGGTATGCGCGGGTAAGAGATCCGTGAAGGACCAGTCTTCTGTCCCTGCTGAGCAATGTCCTTTGTTCATGAAGGGAAATGCTCATCAACTCGTCGTCGTTGAACACCCGGCTGTAGAGGACGTCGAAGCCAAGGAGGCGCATGTGGCTGGCCAGCTTGCCAAGGTGTACGTCCAGCACGAACCGAGGGGTGCGGAGCGGGTGCTCCCGCACCTGAAGGAGCGGAGAAATATCGAATGACTCGAAGACCGGGTAGACGCTGACCCGGTCCCCGTCAATCACGTGGTGCTCAAAGCTTACGGATCTGCCGTTCACCAGAACCAGATCTACATCGGTTAACGGGACGCCTGCAGACTCGATGACAGTCCCCACGCGAGCACCATCCTCGGCTGCGATGGGAAAGGTGACAGCCCGCTGTTCCTCCCGAACGCGGTCATTCAGTTCGGCATACAATCGAAGGAAGACCATCGCTTTTGTCTGGCTGAACGAACCGTCCACCATTCTGCAAAAGTAGACACCGGAGTCCGTGTTTCTTGCCATTTCGAAGGTGATGACATGGGATAGTATCCTGGAGGACGCCTACACACCACGAGTCTTTACGCTTGAAATCACACAGCGGCTGCGCAGAAGAAGCTGTGGCGAAAAAAACCGCGAAGGAGACCACGAGCAATGATTTCATGATGGTGCCGCCGCCTTAACACCGATCGAACACAACCGGCACGGGACTTCCACTCGGAAGTCAATGTAGTCGCCGAGCAGCAGAAAGTCAATGTCCGGGGAAGAGGGTCGGCAGGCACGGTTGCTCGCGGCCATGAAGAGACAGCAGCGACGATAACGGCGTACGATGCGGAGGGGTGTGACTGGGGGAACGGGGGAGTCAGTTCATCAGATAAAATGATGCGCCGGGTTAGGAGTCCCCCTCTTAACCCGGCGTCTTGGTATTTGGCTATCCCTTTGCCGCACGCGCTCCAAGCTGCCGATCCAACATCATGAGGGAAAACCCGCTGTCCCCCACCAGATCCAGCATATGGAGAATATCCGTGGCGTTCTTTTCTTCTTCCACCTGCTCCGTGATGAACCACTGGAGTTCAATCTGTGTCGCGTGATCTCCCTCCTTGACCGCGGTTTCATACAACTTGTTGATCATCCCGGTCACCTTCTGCTCATGCTTGAGCACCTGTTTGAAGATCTCACGCGGCGAATCGTAATCCATCGGCGGCGCATCAATGGCTTTCAGGATCGCCCGGCCGCCCCGGGCATTGACGTACGCGAACAGTTTCATCGCATGGGAAAGCTCCTCCTGCCACTGGATGCGCAGCCAGGTCGCTATACCGGGGAGGGTTTTCGACTCGCAGTAGGCAGACATGGCAAGGTAGAGATATGCCGAGTCGATCTCATGCTTCATTTGTTCATTGATTGCATTCTGGAGGGTTTTGCTGAGCATGGGGCTTTCCTTTCCTGATGTGGTGGTGGTTGACAAAGAACACAATGTGCCGATGACACTCTGCCGGGCGAGTCGAGCGATTACTTTATGCCCAGCAGCTCAATCTCGAAGACCAATGTGGAGTTCGGTGGAATGCTTCTGCTGCCATGTTCCCCGTACGCAAGACTGGCCGGAGCGAACAGCATCCATTTCGATCCCACTCTCATTTTCTGGAGCGCTTCACTCCATGCGGGAATCACTTCGGACACCTTGAACTGCGCCGGCCCGCCATGCACGGCCGAGTTGTCAAATTCCTTCCCGTCGACAAACGTGCCGCGATAATTGGCAGATACGGTCTGGTTAGCTTTGGGACTTGGACCGTTGCCGTCGGTGATCACCTTGTACTGCAGACCGCTGGGGAGCGTGACCACGCCCTCCTTTGTCATATTTTCCGCCAGGAAGGCATCTCCCGTTACCTTGTTCTTTTCTGCAAGGACCTTCATGTTGGCCATCTGGCGCACCTGCATATCACTCTGGAACTGATCCAGCGTGAGCTGAAGCACCGAATCAGACATGAGCCGCTTGGCGCTGTCTGCCGAGGCATCGGCCAAGCCCAGGATAAATGCATCGCTGTTTACCTTAACGGAATCTCTTCCCAGGTTACGGCCAACGTTGAAGCCGATCATGTAGCTGACGCTGTCGGCCTTGTTTTCAAGTTTTGTGTTCTTGCTTCCCGTGTTCTGGCACCCCAGTATCCCAAGGGTGAGCAACGCGACGATGACTCCCTTCATGAAATTACCTTTCTACGTAAGAATGTATCTTGTTTGGATTATGTGTTGCTACACTCCGTCGAACAGCTCCGTCAGCATTCGACGTGCTTCTTCGGCATTCTCTTCTTCCACATACAAATCGGCACCTTGGGGCAGTCCCGCGGCGCCTCCTGCGCCCAGGATCCCGGCATCCAGCGACTGCACCACGGATGCAATTCCTTCGCTCTCCAGGCTCTGCTGTGCACGTTCGGCATACATCCGATCCGGAAAATTCTTCACTTTCACAAGTGTCATGGCTGTTCCTCCCCCGGTTGTCATTCGTACATTGACGTCGCGCTAGTCATGATGAACGAGGAAACGTTTCACCTTCTGTGTCGTTGTCTTCTCGAATTCACGATCGCGGATGTAGAATTTTCTGATTTGTTTGAACGGTGCCGTCTGGCCGTTCACTTTTGCGATCTCATCGGCAATGATCTTATTGATAAGCTCCGGCGTGATCTCAATGTTCTTCGATTCCGACAACTCGATGAATGCCTCTGCATCCACTACCACCTGGACGGCGATGATTTCGCCGAGCTTCTTGTCTTGCTCCCCGTAGACAAGGCATTCCAGCACGAACGGGCTCCGGTTCAGCAGGTCTTCGAGCTCCTCCGGATAAACGTTCTCCCCTGATTTCGAGATGATGACGTTCTTCTTGCGTCCGCTGATGTGGAGGAACCCGTCCCCGTCTATCCTCCCAAGATCTCCGGTCTTGAACCAGTCGTTTTCAAAGACCTCTTTCGTCATGGTCGGGTTCTTGTAGTACCCGAGCATCACATTGGGCCCTTTGGCCCAGATTTCCCCGACGCCGGTGGGATCAGGCTCGTTGATCTTTATACTCACACCCGGGAGCGGGATTCCGGCCGAGTCATCCTTGAAATTCTCCAATTGATTCAGGGTCAGGATCGGCGAAGTCTCGGTCAGTCCGTAGCCCTGCACGAAATTGAACCCGAACTCACGAAGTCCCTTCGCAACCATGGGATCCGGGGCAGCGCCTCCGGCGATGAAGAGCCGGATGGATCCGCCGAATTTCTCATGAATCTCCCTGAACACCTGCCGCTTAAATCTTTTCCAGCCGACCTTTTCAACAACATCAGTCGCCTTGAGCAGGGGACCAATGAGCACCGCCAGCAGCTTCTTTTCCCCGATGGACCTATTGATGCGCCTGAACATTTTGTCAAACAGAAGCGGCACACCGAGAAGAAGTGTCGCATGCACCTGCTGGAGGTCTTCTACGACGGTTTTGAGCGATCTGGCATAATGAACTGATGCTCCGGAGAACATCGGACAGAGAAAGCCGCACGTACAGGCGTAGGTGTGATGGATCGGGAGGACCATCAGGAAACGGTCCTCTTTGAGGATATTGATCATCTTGGTCATCGCCATCAGGTTCGAGGCGAGGTTCTTCTGGCTGAGCATAGCCCCTTTGGCCCTGCCAAGGGAACCCGAAGTGAAAATGATCTCGGCCAGATCCTCGGGATCGATTTTGGGAAGCTCATCGGGGGCGCATCCCGGGCTCTGCTCGACCATCTCGGTCATCGAATAGACGCCGCCGCGCGAAGCCGGTGCGTCCATGTTGATGAAGTACCTGAGATTCCTCAGCGACCCGCGCGACTCGGCCATCATCGGCTCGAGCGCCTCCGAATAGAAAATGGCCACCGCCTCGGACTCATGGATAATGTTCAATATCTCGTTCGCCGGGAGGTTTCGGTCGATCGGGACCATGACATAGTCGAAACACATCCCCGTCAGATACGCGAGGCTCCACTGTGTGCGGTTTTCGCTGATGATTGCTATGTGGCTTCGGGGCTTGAGCCCGAGCCCTATCAAGGCGGTTCCAAGCTTCAGGATCTTCTTGAGAAGCGCCCCGTAGGTGAGCCTGGGAATCGGTGTATCCTTGAGATCCTCCAGCGCCAGCCTGTCTCCGTGCACACGTGCCGACCGCAGGACCATGTCCTGGATGGACGTGATGGTGGGAACATCATAGAGCCTCACATTGGTCATGGCGTTCCCTTTCCGATCATTTGGTCACCGGCTCGGCAAATGTCGCGAGCTTTCCTGCCGAGGCTTTATCGACGTCTGCGTGGAGGCTATTCCCACGCGCATCCATGGTCACAATTGCGGGGAAATCCCTGACCGTGATGTGCCACATCGCCTCCGGGATGCCGAATTCGAGAAAGTCCACTGCATCGACGTTGGTTATGCATTTCGTGTAGTACTGAGCTGCACCTCCTATGGCGTTCAGATAGACCGCTCCATGCTCTTTCAGAGCTGCAAGCGTTCTAGCTCCCATGCCTCCCTTGCCGATCACCGCACGCACGCCGCATTTGCGGATAACCTCGGCCTGGTAGGGTTCCTCGCGGCTGCTGGTTGTGGGGCCGGCCGCATTCAGGAACCACCGGTCCCCTTTCTTAAGCGCAACGGGCCCGCAATGATACAGGGCAGCGCCCCGCAGATCCACAGGCGCATCATGGGTTTGCAGGTAGTGATGCAGTGCATCCCGACCGGTATGCATCGGGCCGTTCAGGAGCACGACGTCTCCCACGTTCAGGGCACGCACCTGCTCTTCAGAAAGCGGCATGGTCAACGAGATTTCCCGCCCGGTCAGGGGGAGCTGTTCGGCCCGGGCCATCCGTATGGCCGGCGTGTCATCCCGGTACAGCCAACGAGTAATCTCCCCTGTGCCGGCATCGAGCACCACGCCAAGGCGCCGGAAGGCCCAGCAATCGTATGCCACGCTTACGAAGAAGCTGGCCGGCAGGCGGTTAAAAGCGCCGATCTTGCAGCCGATCAGGGTTACCGCGCCGCCGAATCCCATCGTGCCGATGCCCAGCTTGTTCGCGTCTCGCATAATCGTCTGTTCGAGCTTTGCCAGCTGAGGGTTCGAGTTCACATCGTCCAAGGTGCGGAACAACTGCTGCTTGGCATGTGCGTACCCTGAAGCACGATCTCCTCCGATCGCCACCCCGAGCACCCCGACGCTGCATCCGTGCCCCTGCGCCTGATAAACGGCGTGCATAATGCACTTTCTGACCCCCTCCAGATTTCTGTCCGCCCGTCCAAGATTGGACAGCTCCACCGGGACGGAATACTGGATGTTCTTATTTTCGCACCCTCCTCCCTTCAGGAGCAGCCGCACTTCGATCTCATCCTTTTCCCATTGCTCGAAATGCATGACCGGGGTCCCCTCGCCCAGGTTGTTACCGCTGTTCTTTCCGGTCAGCGAGTCAACCGAGTTAGGGCGCAACTTGCCAGTCCCTGTTGCTTCCGCGATCGCCTCCCGGATCTGTTCGCGCATGACCAACTGGTTCGCTCCGGCGGGAGTCTTGATCTCGAAGGTCGGCATACCGGTGTCCTGGCAGATGGGCGCTTCATCATCGCAGGCCATGTCAATATTGATGGCGATGGTATCGAGGGCGAGTGCTGCTTGGGTCCCCGGAGTCTCGTTCTGCATGGCAGTCTGAAGCGCCCGCCGGACATCAGGAGGCAAATTGCTCGATGTCTGAACAATCAGTTCCAGGATGCTATCTTTGAAATGCCGCATAGCGTTCCTCTACGTCAATAGTTGGGTCGTTCCGCGTAAGGGATAGGATCGGGGATTCCCGCGTGCTGGAATCCCCGCAGTCTCAGCGCACAGCTGTCACAGACGCCGCACCCGACATCTTCACGCTGGTAACACGACCAGGTCAGGTGGAGCGGCGCGCGAAGTTCTACACCTTTCAGCACAATGTCCTTCTTGCTGAAACCGATGACCGGCGTAACAATCTCGATATGCGTCGAGGGCTTTGTCCCTGCTGCGATGACCGCTTCGAAAGCATCGAAGAAAATCTGCCGGCAGTCCGGATATCCTGACGAGTCCTCCTCTACCGCTCCAACGTAGAGGGCACGGGCACCCAGAACCTCTGCCCAGCTCACCGCCGCCGACAAAAGATTCGCATTCCGGAAAGGCACATAAGACGTGGGAATGTCGGCGGCCTGAAGATTGGCCTGCGAGACCGGAATCAACGCGTCGGTGAGGCTCGACCCGCCAATCTTCGCAAGGTGCTCCATGGAAATCACCAGGCGATGTTCAGCGTGAACATGGTCCGCGATGTCGTTGAAAGCCTTGAGCTCTCGTTTCTCGGTCCGCTGTCCGTAATTGATATGTAGAAGAGCAACTCGGTAACTGCGTTGCGCGATGGCGATGGTCACGCAGCTGTCCATCCCTCCACTGGCTAAGACGACCGCAAGTTCCATGTCCGTAACGTGTGAAATTATATCGGATCAGGACCCGCTTTGCCGAGCACCCCCGTCGCCGAGCCGAACCCCTCGACACGGCCCGGGATCTGCCGCTGAGCCTGTCGAAAGGCGCGGAGACAAAACTGGTGAACTTCGTCCCCCCCGGGGGGCCTGGCCGGACGAGCCTCGTCCAGACGATGCCGGCCTCCCGCCTCACCTCCATGGAAGATTCAAACGCAGCGGTGATCCGAAAATTCGATCTGCCCTGATTACGGTGGAAAATTGGGTCGATGATGGATAATAAGGTACGGAGAAGGGCGGGGAAAAGCAACCGAAGGCCGGTGAATCGGAATTGACGCGGTTAATTGCTGATAAACCTTATTTCCTTTTTTTCACGCCACTGGTACCGGCACTCTTCTGTTTCTTGTAAGACAACTCATGGCCATTGTCGCCACAACTTCAGCGTCCACTGGTTTCTGCAGGAAGTCATCAACGCCAAAGCGCTTCCCTGCAATGAGTGCCTCCCGGTCCAGCCGGGCGGCAAGGAATATGAAAGCAGCGTTGTTGTGTTGGCCGTTGGTCTTCAGCCAGAGAAAAAGGTCAAACCCTTTTGGTCCTGTCGCGAAGTTCACCTCAGAAATCACCAGGTCCGGACGGGCTATGGAAAGTGTTTCCATTGCTTCCTCATAGCTGTCGGCGGCAATTGTACGGAATCCAAATCTCCGGAATGTCGCGGTAAGCGCTGTCAGGAGTCTCTCATCCTGATCTACGACCATAATCAGCTCGGGGCGCCGGTTGGCGTGGTGCCCTATCCCCTCCTTTGCCTCCCCATTTGGGCGATGGAGAGCAGATTTCAGATTTTCCTGCACAGTTTTCCGGAGCTCGTCCCCCACTCTGTTCGCCGGATCGAGGCGGAAGACGGGCTCCAGCGCATGCAGCGCGGCATGGTAGCGTGACATTTGGAAGCACTCCAGGGCGCGATCAAGCCAATGCTCGACCTTTGCTTTGAGATACGCTTCCCGCGGCGGTAGGTCCTGATACTCTTTCTCTTCAGTTTCCACGAATACTCTTGTAAAGATGGGTAGTAGGAATTGATGGCAATAAATTACGCAGAGGGGACTTGGAGAACTGTGCTCCAAATCACGTCATGCCAGCCAAGAGTGAATCGTAGCCTCGTGCGCGGAAGCCTATGACAAATCAGGACTTACGGAAGGATGACCCCCGCATAGAGAAGAATGGCCAGTATGACACCCAGCGCGATGCGGTACCAGACAAAAGCCATGGTAGAATTTTTCATGAGATAGCGCAGTAACCACGCAATTGCTGCATAGCCGGAAACTCCCGCCACCAACGTAGAGACGATCAGATTGGTTATGCCGAGGGAAAAGACTGCTGGATGGATTTTTGTCATTTCGTATATTCCACTCGCGAAGACAGCAGGGATGCTCAGCAAGAACGAGAAGCGAGCTGCCGCCTCGCGCGACAACCCGAGGAAGAGCCCGGCAGTAATAGTTGTCCCCGAACGGGATGAGCCGGGAATCAGGGCAAACACCTGAGCGAACCCGATCGCCAGCCCATCCACCCATGTGACACTCTCAATTCCTCTCGTGTGTTTCGCGACTTTTTCAGCCCCCCAGAGCAAAAGTGCAAGAGTGATCAGGCTGAAGACGATCACTTCGATGCTTTTGGTGAAGGCGCCCTCAATGACATGCTTCAGCGCAAAGCCGAGCAACGCTACGGGGAGCGTTCCAATGATGATTGCAATGGCAATCCTGGTGTCAGCCGAGCTGTTCTGCAGTCGCCTTCCTTGCACGTCATGCACGATGGCAACCACCAGGCGCAAGAGATCCTTCCAGAAGTAGACAAGCACCGCGGCAAGGGTACCCAACTGCATCACGGCAATGAACGCCGTCCATGCTTCCGGATTCTGCGGATCTATGAGCCCCATGAGTTTTCCCGCAAGCGTGAGATGCGCAGTACTGCTGATGGGCAGAAACTCCGTCAATCCTTGTATCAAACCGAGCAACACCGCAATGACTACGTTCACAAGATCTCCTGTGAGATTTGGATTAGATCACTTGGCCGATCAGAAGCTGAGCGAGGATTATTTTTGAAATCATGGACACCGGGTACACGGAGGCATACCAGACATCTGGTGCGTTTGTTGTGGCATGCTCGTTCGCATAGGCCAGGCACGCCGGCTGGGTCTGGATCCCGGACATCAGCCCCATGGCAGCGGGAAGAGAGAGTTTCAGGGCCTTGACCCCGAGGAAAAGAGTCACAACGGTAACGCTGGCCGTGATTACCCCTCCGATGGCCATTAATTCCCACCCTCCGGCTGCTACTGTGTGCAGGAACCCGTCTCCCGCCTTGGTGCCGATGCCGGCGAGAAAGAGTACCAGTCCAATTTGCCGGAGCGTCACGTTTACGCCGAACGGCATCCCCCACACGATTGGTCCGGTGCGGTTCACGTTCCCGAGGACAAGACCGACAATGAGCGGGCCCCCGGCAAAACCGAGCGTGAAGCGCGAGCCTCCCGGCAACGGGAATGGGATCATCCCGAGGAGAACGCCGAGGACAAGTCCCAGAGAGAGGGAAAGAAAATCGGTTTCCGAGCTTGACCGGACCGAATCGCCAAAGAAGCGCCTGAGCCGATCAATGTTTCCTGCCCAGGTAAGAACGCGCACGCGATCACCCCGCTCAAGCGTCGTGTCACTGGACGGCACCAGGTCCACGTCCCCACGGCGGATCCGCGTGATGGTTGCATCCAGCATCTCCTGGAGATTCAGATCTCTGATCGACTTGCCCACTACCCGCTTGTCCGATACCTCGATCCGCCGGGAGTCGAATTCCTGATTCTCGGTTTGAATGTCGTGTCCGGACTCCTTCCCGAACAGCTCGCGCGCGCGATCGATCGCCGGTTGCGTTCCAACAGCAACCACCAGGTCCCCTTCCTGAAGAATCGTGTCACCGTAGACGAGCGATGTCGCCCCATTGCGGCGGAGGCGGCTCAGTACGAATCCCCTGTTCTCTTCACGCGACAACAGATCAGCAACCTCATTTCCGAACACCTCCTTGTTCACGACCTGAAAAGTCCGAACAATGATCGGCGCTTCTCTTCCTGCACCATCCACATCCGCGCCCTCACCGGATCCGGCCGGATTCTTCCTCGATATCCAGGCTTTTCCTATGAAATGGAATCCCAGGAGAACGCCGATCACGCCGAACGGGTAACTCACACTATATCCTATGACCGGGGCACTCACGGCCTCCGCCCCCGAAGGTCCGACAAGGGGTGCACCAATCGCATTTCTGACGGCTTCGATGCTCGCTGCAAGAGCAGGAGTATTGGTAAGTGCCCCGCAAAACATGCCGACCGCCGAGGGGCCATCCAGATGAAAGAGCATGCAGGAGGCATAGCTCATGACCGCCGCAAGCAGAATCATCGAGAACGAAAGGACGTTTGCCTTCAACGCTCGCGGGCCAAAGGAAGCGAAGAAGCTTGGCCCCGACTGGAGCCCGATAGTGTAGACGAAGAGGACAAGTCCAAGGACATACAGAAGGTCCGGAATCCGCAGGCGCGAATCCAGGGCGCCAAAAATAATTCCGGTGAAGAGCACCGCAGCAGGCCCAAGAGAGAACCCTGCGACTCGAATGGTACCGAGCAGGAACCCGAGGCCCACGACTGCAAAGAGCAGCACGAGCGGTGAAGCAGCAAGGAAGGAAATGAGAGATTCCATAACACCTTGTCTGAGCCTGCGAAGCCCTACGCCTGTTCGACCAGTTCGGTCAACACGCCAAGCGTGGAACGGGGATGGAGGAAGGCGATCTGTAAGCCCTCAGCACCCCGGCGCGGTTCCCTGTCAATCAGCTGCATGCCCTCCGCCTCAAGAGCTTCCAGAGCGGAAGGGAGACCTCCAACGGCATAAGCAATATGGTGGACTCCCTCCCCTCTCGTCTCGATGAACTTCGCGACGGGCCCGTCCGCAGCCGTGGAGGCCAGCAGCTCGATCTTGGTCTCCCCTACCTTGAAGAAGGCCGTCCGGACTTTCTGGTCCTCAACCTCCTCGATTGCATAACAGGAAATCCCCAATAGTTTCTCATAAAGCCTGACCGCCTGGTCGAGGTCTTTCACGGCGATGCCAATATGTTCGATGCGCGCTGCTTTTGATTGCATCACAGAATGATCCGTTCCTTGTGCTCGCCAAAAACGGTGCGGAGCGTGTCGCAGATCTCGCCGACGCTCGCGTAAGAGCGCACGGCATCGAGGATCAGCGGCATGAGATTTCCCTCCCCCTCGGCCGCAACTTTGAGCGCAGCGAGCTGGGATGTCACTTCCCCGGCGCTGCGCTGCGCGCGGGTCTTCTGAAGAAACGCGACCTGCTCTTCCTGCACCTCCCTGGTGATCCTCAAAAGCTTATCAGGTTGATCCTCTTCGATCCGGTACTTGTTCACGCCGACAATGATGCGCTTCCCCTGTTCCACCTCCTGACAGAACCTGTAAGCCGCTTTCTGGATCTCCGTCTGAACATACCCGGCTTCGATCGCCTCGATCATTCCTCCCATCCCATCGATGGTTGTGATGTATTCCTGCGCTTCTCGCTCTATCCGATCGGTGAGTGCCTCCACATAATAGGATCCTCCCAGAGGATCAGCCGTGTTGGCCACGCCGCTCTCGTGGGCAACGATCTGTTGCGTCCGGAGCGCAATCCTGACGGAATCCTCGGTGGGCAACGCCAGAGCTTCGTCCCGGGAATTCGTGTGCAGGCTCTGCGCGCCGCCAAGGACGGCAGCCAGTGTCTGCACGGTCACCCGGATGATGTTGTTGTCTACTTGTTGCGCCGTAAGCGCGGACCCGGCCGTTTGCGCGTGAAAGCGGAGCATCATGGATTTCGGATTCAGCGCGTTGAACCGTTCCTTCATGATACGCGCCCAGAGTCTCCGAGCCGCACGATACTTCGCCACCTCCTCGAGAAGGTCGTTGTGCGCATTGAAAAAGAAGGAGACCTGCCCGGCAAACGTGTCTACGTCCAGGCCGGCGTCAATGGCTGCCCGAACGTACGCTATCCCGTCGGCAAGAGTGAAGCCCACCTCCTGGGAAGCAGTGGAGCCGGCTTCGCGGATATGATAGCCGGACACCGAGATGGTGTTCCACCGGGGTACCTCGCGTGCGCAGTAAGCAAAGAGATTCGTGATCAATCGCATGGAGGGTCGAGGCGGGAAAATATACGTGCCTCGGGCAATGTATTCCTTCAGAATGTCATTCTGCACCGTTCCGCTGATCTTTTCCCGCCCGAAACCCTGCTTCTCCGCCACCGCAATGTACATCGCGAGCAGCACGGCCGCAGGGGCGTTAATGGTCATAGATGTGGAGACCTTGTCAAGCGGGATCCCGCTGAACAGCACTTCCATGTCCGCCAGCGTATCGATCGCAACCCCTACCTTTCCCACTTCCCCGTCTGCAATCGGCGCATCCGAGTCGTAGCCGATCTGGGTCGGGAGGTCGAATGCGACAGACAGACCGGACTGCCCCTGCGCAAGCAGGTACCGGTAGCGGGCGTTGGATTCCCGGGCCGTGCCGAAGCCTGCGTATTGCCGCATCGTCCAGAGGCGGCCACGATACATCGTTGGCTGGATTCCGCGCGTGAAAGGATACTGGCCGGGAAACCCCAACGTCTCCGGGTCACTCACGGCATCATGGTCGCGTGACGTGTAGAGCGGCTCGACGGGAACGAAAGAAGCGGTCGCGAAATGCTCTTCCCGCTCAGGAGAATTCCTGAGGGATTTCTCGTAGACATTCCTGCGCCACTCGTCGTAGGCCTGTGCAGCGTGGTCAAACATACAGTTCCTATTCAGCTTGCGTTGGCACGAGCTCGATGAGCAATTCCCCTTTTGTCACCATTTGTCCCGGCTCCACATGGACGGCTTTTACCCTGGTGTCGAACGGTGAAACGATATCGTTCTGCATCTTCATGGCTTCGAGGATGCAGACCGGTTCTCCCTTCCCGACCTTCTGGCCAGCCCGGACATGGACTTTCTGGATCACCCCGGGTATGACGCATCGAATGGTATTCGGGTCGGGAGCAACATATGCCTTACGGTTGACGAACTTCTTCGTGAGCTGCGTTTCGTAGGATGTCCCTGCAATGCAGAGCGTCCTGAGTTCACTTTTGTCGTTCATGCGTGTTCAGAATGGTGGAATTCCGTGTTTCCGCACCGGCCGGCATTCAGCCTTGCCCCATGAAACCTGGATCGCATGGACAAGGAACTTCCTCGTGTCGGCCGGGCTGACGACCGCGTCGATATGCCCGCTGGCCGCGGCCACGTACGGATTGGCAAACTTCTCGGCGTATTCCTGTACTTTCAGCCGCCGTGTTGCCACGGGATCGGGAGAACTGTTGATCTCCTGACGGAAGATAATGTTGGCCGCCCCTTCTGGCCCCATGACCGCAATTTCCGCGGTGGGCCACGCGAACACAAAATCGGCGCCAAGGTGCCTCGAGCACATGGCAATGTAGCCTCCGCCATATGCTTTCCGCAGGATCACGGTGATCTTCGGCACCGTCGCCTCGCTGAAGGCGTAGAGAATTTTGGCCCCATGCCTGATGACGCCCGCATGCTCCTGGTCGACGCCCGGGAGATAACCGGGAATGTCAACCAAGGTGATGAGCGGAATGTTGAATGCATCGCAAAACCGGATAAAACGGGCAGCTTTGTCCGAGGAATCCACATCCAGCACCCCTGCCAGCACCAGTGGTTGGTTCCCTACAATCCCCACCGTCTCCCCATCCAGGCGGGCAAACCCCACCACGATGTTCGATGCCCAGGCTTTCTGTATTTCGAAGAAGTCGGAATTGTCGCATATCGCCCGGATCACGTCACGGACGTCGTAGGGTCTGGTCGGTTCGACGGGAATGATGCGTTCAATGTCAAGCTTTGGCTTCGGCGGACGGGGAGCATGCCGGTCTGCACGCGCTTTGTTGTTGCGCGGTATATAGGTGAGAAGCTGCTTGATCTGGTGGAAACATTCCAGTTCGTTGGCGGCGCAGAAGTGGGCGTTCCCGGAAATTTCTGTCTGTACCCGCGCTCCCCCCAGATCCTCCATCGAGATTTCCTCCCCCAAAACGGTCTTGATCACTTCGGGGCCGGTAATGAACATTTTGGAAATGTTCTCCACCACGAAGACAAAGTCAGTCAGTGCCGGGGAATAGACGGCTCCGCCCGCGCACGGCCCAACGATGACCGAGAGCTGTGGAATGATGCCTGACGCCAGGGTATTGCGGTAGAAAATCTCACCATACCCCGCCAGGGAGTCAACTCCCTCCTGAATGCGTGCACCCCCCGAATCATTGATGCCGATGATCGGCATCCCCATTTTCACGGCATGATCCATGATCTTCGTGATCTTCCGGGCATGCATGAGCCCGAGTGATCCTCCCGCAACGGTGAAGTCCTGGGCGTAAATGCAAATCGGCCGGCCGGCGACCGTGCCCGTACCGGTAATGACCCCGTCTCCCGGCAGCAGCTTGTTCCCCATGTCGAAATCACGGCAGCGATGTTCGACAAACAGGTCATATTCGTGGAATGATTGTGCATCGAGAAGGGCGGTAATGCGGTCGCGGGCTGTGAGTTTCCCCATAGCCATCTGTTTTTCGACAGCTTTCCTCCCTCCCCCATTCAATAATCTGTTCTTCCTATGGAAGAAATCGGTGTGCTTGTTTGAGTTTGACACGACATTCACCTGTCACGTGTTCAGGAATGCTCTTGGCAGAGGAATCATGGCTCATAGAACCAAAAGTAAGGATAAAATACGAGAAAAGCTTATTGGGGGTCGAAGGGGGATTGTCACTTGGGTGATATGAGTATATCCTGGAGCGCAGGCAACAAGGTCGGAAAGAGGAAGGAATATCCCAATTCCTTCAGTCGAGCAGGAACAACGTGCTGTCCCGTGACGACCATGCTCGCCATCTCTCCCAGGACGAGCCGGAGCAAACCTTCCGGGACAGGGAACCAACACGGACGGGCCGTGACTTTTCCAAGCGCAGTGCAGAGTTGCCTGTAGGTGACCGCTTCTGGGGCTGCAACGTTGAGAGGACCGGAAAAGGATGGGCTGCGAAGCGCACGGATGATGATCGAGATCAAATCGGTTCGATGCACCCATGGGAACCACTGCTTTCCCGAACCCAGTGGCCCGCCGGCATAGAACGTGAACGGGAGGACCATTCTCGGCAAAGCACCCCCACCGCTCCCCAACACCAAAGCCAAACGGAGAATAACGGTGCGTACGCCATGCTTCTCCGCTTCCTGGGCCTCTTGCTCCCATCGCCGGCACGTTTCCGCCAGGAATCCTTCGCCTGCCGGAGACCGTTCTGTCACAAGCACGTCCCCCGAGTCACCATAGTATCCAACGCCCGAGGCGCTGATCAAAACGTCCGGTTTCCTCGCAGCCCCCTCAATGGCTCTGACGATGGCATGCGTGGCATTGATCCGGCTGTCGATGATGCGTGCTTTCTGTTTCGGCGTCCACCTCTTTCGATCAAGGGAATCACCGGCGAAGTTTATCACGGCCCCGGCACCATTCACCTCTTCCGTCCACGGACCCGTATCGTGTCCGTTCCAGGCCACGCTGCGAACCCCCCGCGTAGAAGCGCTGCCGGCGAGTAGGCCATTCCGTTGTCGCCGGGATAGCAGGACCACGGAATGCCCTTCAGCGATGAGTGCCGGGATCAGGGCGGAACCAATGAAGCCCGTTCCCCCTGTGCAAACAATCTTCATGGGCGCTCCCTGTGAGTCCGGATGAATGGAAAAAACTAGACATGCTGATTCGAAGGAGAGCGCCGCTCACCTTGCTCCTGGAGGAACTCGAGGAGCTCCCTGGACGTAGAGCAAATGGCATCGAACGGGTTCGGGTGAAATTCTTGTTCTCCGATGGCCCGTCCTCCAAGAATGATGTGGCATCCCTTGCACAAGGAGCGGGTCAGCTGGCGAACCTCATCCACCCAATCCCATTGCTCGACCATTTGGGTCACAGAAAGACATATCAAGGAAGGTTTGAGATCCTGGACCGCGCCCACGATGGCTTTCACTGGCATGCGCGCGCCAAGGTAGTGTGTACTCCACCCTTCAGACTCAAGCAGGTACGAAATGCAGCGCAGTCCGATCTCGTGGGGCTCTTCTCCAACACAGGCAAGAAGCGCCGCTTTGCCGTTCGGGGGTTTCACCATGATCTGGGACTGGAGCTTGGCCATCGCATCCAGAATTTCATACGAAGCGCGGTGTTCATGGTTGATCCCGATGTCGCCCCGCTGCCAGCGGCTGCCAATCTCGCACATCCCGGGCCGGACAACTTCGTCGAATATCTCCCAGACCTGGAATCTGTGCTCATAGAGGTAGGAAAGGTAATGAAAGAGGTCGCAACGGTCAGGTGAAAGGGCCTTCTCCACAAAAGCGTGAACCAGCTGCGCGAAAGCCCTTTCAAGGACAGCCGCCTGGATACGCAGCGCAAGCCCGTCGTGGTCAGAGAGATCGAGCGCGCCAATCGGCTCCAGATTGTTCTTTTCGGCGAACTCGACAATGCATCTGATGGCAAACCTTCTGTGTCCTCCCGGAGTCTTCTGACACCGCAGCACACCCTCGTCGGCCCAGCGTTTGACCGTGGTCTCAGTGACATCAAAGAGACGAGCCACATCTGCGGTCGAAAGTATAGTCTTTTGCACAAAAGATCCGGAATTTTTGCCCATTGCCTCTGTAACATTACCATGGAGGATGCCGGTTCCGCTCCGCGGGCTATTCTCTCCGGATGAATAAGACGGCCAGGGGGGGAAGCGTCAACTTAAGGCTGTGGTTCCTGCCGTGTATGGGAACAGGGTCGGACTGGATCCATCCTCCGTTGCCCATGTTGCCCCCGCCATAGGACGCGCCATCGCTGTTCAACAGCTCACGATACGCGCCGGGCTCCCGGACGCCGATGCGGTATCCCATCCTGGGCACTGGCGTAAAATTGTAGACTGCGATGACCGCACTGCCGTCCTCAGCTTTCCTTTCAAAAGAAATTATGCTGCTCGCCTTGTCCTCAAAATCTATCCATTCAAATCCCGAATAATGGAAATCGACCTGGAAAAGGGGGAGTTGGGCATGATACAGCGAGTTCAGATCCTTCATCCATCGTTGGAGGCCCTGGTGAGGCTCCCACTGGAGAAGATGCCATTCAAGACTGTAGTCATGGTGCCATTCTGCCCATTGTCCGAACTCTGTCCCCATGAAGAGAAGCTTCTTTCCCGGGAAGCCATACATCAACCCCAGCAGGAGGCGCAAGTTCGCAAACTTCTGCCAATCGTCTCCCGGCATCTTGCTCAACATGGCGGCCTTCCCGTGAACCACCTCGTCATGCGAGAATGGAAGGAGAAACCTTTCGGTAAAGGCATACAGAAGCGCAAAGGTGAGATTGTTGTGGTGATATACCCGGTGGATTGGATCGCGCGAGAAGTACACAAGCATGTCGTGCATCCATCCCATATTCCACTTCAGATCGAATCCCAATCCGCCATGCTCGAGGCCGTTGGTCACTCCCGGCCACGCAGTGGATTCCTCTGCCACAGTGATGATGCCCGGAAAATACTGATGCAGCACGCTGTTGAGATACTTCAGGAACTCGATTGCTTCGAGGTTCTCTCTGCCGCCGTACTGGTTAGGAATCCATTCGCCTTCCCGCCGAGAATAGTCGAGATAGAGCATGGAGGCAACCGCGTCGATCCTGATCCCGTCGATATGGTATTTTTCCATCCAGAAGAGCGCATTGCTGATCAGGAAGTTCTTGACCTCATGCCTGCCGTAATTGAAGATGTATGTTCCCCAATCCTGGTGCTCTCCCTTCCGGGGATCGGCATGCTCATACAGATGTGTTCCATCGAAGTACGCCAGCCCGTGGATATCTTTCGGGAAATGAGCAGGCACCCAGTCCAGGATCACTCCGATGTCGTTCTCATGAAGGTGATTCACGAGGTACATGAAATCCTTTGGAGCCCCGAAACGGCTGGTCGGAGCAAAGTAGCCAGTCACCTGATATCCCCAGGACGCATCAAAGGGATGCTCCATGACCGGAAGGAATTCGACGTGGGTAAATCCCATGGACTTGACATATTCCGCCAGCTGATGAGCAATCTCGCGGTAGTTCAGCCAGGCATTGTCAGGCCCTCTTCGCCAGGATCCGAGGTGGACTTCATAAACGGAATGTGGACCGCCAAGCTGGCCGCTCGCCTTGCGCCGTTCCAGCCACTGGTCGTCCGACCACGAGAACCCGCGGAGAAAATTCACCACTGAGGCAGTATTGGGACGGAGTTCCATCTCAAATCCGTACGGATCGGATTTGTCCTGGTACGCGCCGTTCTGTGCCTTCACCTCGAACTTGTACAGCTCTCCCTCCATCAGCCCCGGGATGAAGATCTCCCAGATTCCTGATGAACCAAGTGTGCGCATCGCATGGTACCGGCGGTCCCAATTGTTGAAATCCCCGATGACGCTCACGCTCCTGGCGCCCGGAGCCCAAACGGCAAATTGAACGCCCCCGATCCCATTGACCTCTCCGTAATGCGCACCCAGCTTGTCATAAATCCTGTGATGATCCCCGGCGTTGAACAAATAGATGTCGAAGTCCGTCAAGGTGGGCATGTAGGAATAGGAATCATGAAAGATTGCAGTCTCCCCGTCTGGCATTTGTCTCCGCAGCGTGTAAGGGAAGACCTCGTTGACGCCGGGGAACACAGCTTCAAAGAATCCTTTTTCATGCACGACCGTCATCGGGTGTTCCACCTCCCGTCCTGCAGGGTCCTTCGCCAGAACCCAGGCGGCCCGGGCGTCAGGAAGATAGGCACGGATCACCACCGATGGAGCATTGTTGGAATCTTTCTTAATGTGTGCTCCCAGTACCGCAAACGGATCATGATGATCGTTGTTCAATATTCGGGAGACGTCGTCAATCGGTGCAGTGTTTTCCATATAAGTCTAACAAAGATATGTCGGAAAGTGATTTCTTTAAGGTGGAATATGAGCAAAACGCCCGAACGGTTCACCATCCGCAAGGTACTTTTTCAAGCGACCAAAGTTGCAGTGCAATTTGAAGAAACCACAAATGTGAAGCACCCCGCTTCGGTATTTCCTGCAAAAGGAAACCTCTGCACGGGGCGGAGTCTGGTCTGTTTTTTGATGGAAATGCGGCAGAGTTCCAGACATCCAGGATCCTTTTGCAGGAATAGGCAGAGCCATGAACATCCTTCTCGTCGATGACGACCCGGTCTACCTTAGTTTGCTCGGAGAAATCCTTACGTTGTACTCGCACTCCGTTCTCAAAGCAACAGACGGCGAGGCTGCCATAGCACTCTTGAAGCGCGAACAGGTGGATCTTGTCATTTCCGACGTCAGTATGCCCAAGATGAACGGTGTTCACCTCCACACGTCGATTCGGGAGGAACGCCGCACCAAGAGAATCCCTTTCGTCTGGAATTCTGGCTACCAGGAGCTTCGGGAGTTGCTCCCCCTGAGCGATCCTTCCATCGATTTCAAGTTCGACAAGGGCTCTCAGATCTCGGATCTGCTCTACCTGATCGGTCGCCTGGCAGCCGCCAGAAGCGTTGCGGGCAAAAGCGAGGTTCACCCCCGGCCAGCCGACCTGTCGGCGGATACTCCGGTGTACTCGTAGTCGCCCGCCTCAACGAACGTCGTCAACAATCACAAATGACGTGCGCCCCGCCTGGAGAGTCACAGGCTCCCCAGGAATGATCATCTTTCCGTCCGACGCCTCGATGCGCAGCCGATATTTTCCTGAGGCAAGGTTGAGCCGTGCCATCTGAATTTCCGCAGGCAGCGTCCGCCATGCGCGGAGGTCCGCCTGTTCCGTCACTGCCACTGCGAGATCTACTGCGAGGCTTCCCAGGACGTTTGCTACCTGGTCATTCTTCTTTTTCAATTCGGACTTCACATTCTCCGCTGCCAGGAATTTCAGCAACGCCCTGCCAGCGCTCTTCAGATATATGAAGGCAAGCCGGTCCTCGAGGGCTTTGCCTGCGATGACCGTGACGTCCTCCACCAGTTCCGCACAGGTCCTGACGGCCGTTGTCGTGTCTTCCCCTCCAAACGCCGTGACTTCGTAGTTCCGGGGCGCGGTCCGGCGCGGCTTGAATTTCGGGAGCGCCAACTGGAATGTGTGAACCGTCCCTGCCGAATCCGGAATGCTTACCGTGGTGCGAACCTCTTCTTTGATGGGTCCCTTACCGGAGTAGACGATGACGAGCACACTCCCTTCGTTCCCCCCAATTCCTTCGTACGGCCGCCCTCCCAGGGCGCGGTATTCCGCGGCTTCCCCATCGAAGGAGAGCAACGTGGCGGTTCTGACAAGATCGTCGAGGAGAAAGCTGGGTGCCGGGGTCGCAAACTCCTTCGCATATGCGGCATACGCTTCGTGAGCCTTCCGGTACGAGATGAAGGCATCGTTGGTCTCCCTGGCGGTTTCATACAGCGCGCCCGCGATGTAGCGGATGAACGCATCGTCCTGGTACCGGTTCCTTCCCTGATAGTCCCGCTCGTACTGCCTGAGCTTCAGGTCAACTTTGCGGGCTTCGACGAGTGCTTCATCGGGCTCTCCTTTTTCTGCATAATTCAGAGCCAGGAATACATTGACGAGCACCTTTTCGAAATCCTCCCCGTCATACGGCAGGACGTAGTCGTTGGTGAGCGTAGAGAGTGCCGCCAGAGAAATGCTCTGTGTGTAGAGTTCCTGGATCTCCCGTTCCGCGGCAAAGAAGTGCGAGTTACTCGAATCAGAAATTCCGGCATAATGGAAGAGCAGGCCGAGGTCAAGATTGTAAAGGACCGAGCTGTTGTCGCCATAGGCTTGCTGGTTGTTTCGAACCGCCTCGACCGCCTTCAGGTGCTGCCCATCCGAGATCTGCTCATCCACCTCCAAGTAGAAATCGGTGGTGTTGCCGCACGACGACAGAGAAAACAGAAGCGCTGCGGCAACGCTCCACAGCGCTCTCTGTACAGCGGAATAGCCTGTCATGGACGCCCGGCAGTCCTGGTGTGAAATTGCGCTAGAATTTCGTGCCGCTCTGGGACACGAGTTTCTTTATCTTCTTCTCCCCTATCCAAGCCTTACGGTTGTTTTCCAGGTTGACAAGTTCGAGATTCACCTGGTAATACTTCACCTGTTCACCCCGGTCCTGGTCAACGATCGTCGCGATATCGCCCTGCAGCATGAAGTCTGCACCTGCCTCCTGTTGGAATTTCTTCATCGATTCAGCCGACGCATTCTCTTGCTGGTCCGCCCGTTCTTCCCGCACTTCCGTCCGCTCCTCCTTGCCCACCACGAAGTTGACCCGTCCCGAATTGACCAGTTCCCGCTCGAGATTCTTGATGAAGGTGATGGTCTGAATGTGTTCGGTCGAACGGTTCTTCACGGTCCCTACGATGACATCGGGCGGACGCTTTTTCTCCCCTTTGAAATCGCCGAGCCAGGGACGGGACAGAACGTCCGAGATCATCTCTTCAGCTACCAGGCGCGAGTCCGTGTCGTTCCAATCACCACTGAGATCAACAGTCTCGTCTGGTTCGATGCGCGAAACCGATTGTGACGTCCCGCATCCTGACAGCGCGAGCGTCCCGAGCAGGATGGATCCCGCAGCGACGATGTGAAGTGGATTCAATGGACCTCCCAGGATTGGTTGGTGTGTGACGTAAAACCCGTGCTAAGATAGCAAAAAGCAGGAGAACCGTCAAGGCGGATCGGTTTCCGCGCCATCCAGCAGAGAGGGCTCAATGGCTTTTCCCGCCTTGGCACCGAGTTTTTTCAGCTCTTCCGCTCTGCGCACCAAATTTCCCCGGCCCTTGCTGAGTTTGGAGAATGCATCATCAAAGGAATCCTGCGCCGATTTGATTTTCCGGCCGAGCTCAAGCAAGTCAGCAAGAAACCCGACGAATTTGTCGTACAGTTCCCCGCCGAGCCGGGCTATTTCCATGGCATTTCTGTTCTGATTTTCCTGCCTCCAGATGCTGGCAATTGTCCTGAGCGTCGCCAGCAGGGTTGAGGTACTGACGATAATGATGTTTTGCTCGAAGGCATCGGTGTACAGATCAGGGTCGGCGTTGACCGCTTCGTTGAAGGCCGGCTCAACAGGGATGAACATCAGGACGAAATCGAGGGACGGCAGCTCATAGAGCCGCTGGTAGCTCTTTGCGGCAAGCTCCTTCACATGGCGCCGGACCGATGCGACGTGCTCTTTCAGCTCCGACTCCTTCCGGACCGGATCGTCGCAGTTGCAGTAGCGTTCAAACGCCGAGAGCGAGACTTTGGAATCGATAACCAGGTTTTTGTTCTCAGGGAGATGCACAACCACATCGGGCTGAAAGCGACGCCCCTCCTCCGAAAGATGGCTGGCCTGTACCGTGTACTCTCTTCCGCGGCTTAGGCCTGACTTCTCCAGGATCCGCTCCAGGATGACCTCGCCCCATCCTCCCTGGGTCTTGGCCTGCCCTTTCAGCGCCGTGGTCAGGTTCCGGGCTTCCTCCCCGATCGACTGATTCAGCTTCTGCAGCGAGAGCAGTTGTTCCTTGAGCGACTGGTTGTCCTTGATCGCTTCTCGCTGGTTGTCATCAATCTTCTTTTCGAACCGGCTCATGGACTCTTTGAAGGGGGCCAGGATATCACCGAGCCTTTCGCGGTGCTGTTCCTGGAGTTGGCGTGCGCTCTCCAGCAAGAGACTGTCCGCAATCCCTTTGAACTGGTCGGTCAGGGTTTGCTGCATTTCCCGGAGTTGTTTCCGCTCATTCTGAAGCTGCTCCTGAACGTGAGAGGCATCCGCCCGGGAAGTAGAGAGTGAGGAGGTTAAAGCAACAATCGAATCTCGCGCACCGGAGAGTTCCGCGTTCGTTTGCTGAAGCTGCTGCTCAAGGAGCAGAACACGCTCCTGGATTCTGGCTTTTTCGACGACGTTCCGCCTGAGGATGAGCCAGAGCACCAGAGCGCCGAGAACCGCGCCCGCGGCAAACGAGGGGATATCCATGAATCTCAGAGAATGTTGGACACGCGGAAAAGATAGCTGAAAGGAGTGGAGAAGTCAATTTGCGGAACAAAAAAGCCGGGCCTCTTTTGGAGACGCCGGCTTAATGACCGTTCACAGCTACCTTACACGACAGGTACTGGTTCACCCACCTTGAGCACCGAGTTGATCGCCTCGACGAATGATTCTCTTGGGAGCGCGCCAAGCGCCATCTGAGGCTTTCCTTCTTTCGGCACAAAGAGGATGGAAGGAATGCTGCGGATGCCAAACACTGAGGCAAGTTCCTGCTCTTTCTCAGTATCAATTTTGTACATGTTGACCTTGCCGGCGTACTGTTTGCTCAAATCCTCCAGGATCGGGGAGACCATCTTGCACGGCCCGCACCAGTCAGCATAGAAGTCGATGATGCAGGGCAATTCGCCCTCATATTTCCACTCGTGGTTATTCTCAAAGTCAAATACCTTCGCACGAAAGGCTTCTTTTGTCAGATGTTCCATACTGGTCCTTCAGCTCTTGTATGATGGGTTCCCGGCATGCCGGTATCGTTTACCCATATGATGCACAGAAGTTGCCAAAGGGTCAAGCGCCGAAAGGGACTCTCGGGTATGGAACAACGGCGGGGAGACCACAACGTGCCATCAGATATCCCACGTTCCCCATCTCCTAGCGCAAATTGGACCTCCCCGGCCGCAAAGTCCTTAGTGGGTGACGGCTGCGGCTGCTTCGTCAATCGCCTGGCGGAACTGATCTATCGAGTCGCCAAACACGCGGACGGTTGTTCGTTGCTTCTTTTCGTCTGCATCGATCCGGTTCTCGGAAATCGAGATGAACTTGTTCCCGTTCTTGGCCTCTTTCACATCGACAAAATAGGTGGTGCGGCCGGAACGGACCATCGTCGAGAAAAGTGCATTATTGTTGTTGCTGCCGCTGTTTGCCATGGCAACCTCCGATTGGATTGATTGGGATATGTGGATAAAGGGAGCGACAGGAAAGGATAAATCTTCCTTTCTTCTTGCGAAGCAGGACGATTGTCACTATTATTTACGTATCAAAACGAACTCCCCAACAGCACAGGATCCTCCTCCATGAGCTCGAAGTGTCTCTGCCCCTCTCGCCTTCTGATTCTCCCTCTATTCTGTATATACTCTCTTACCCCCCTTTTTTCCGAACCCCAGGGGGACTCAACACAAACTTTTTCTTCGAAGCCACCCGCCTGGGACGTCTCCGCCCCCCATGGGCCCGCTCAAACCGTCGAATTTGACACTGATGAGGGCACCTGGATTTCTCTTGATGTTAGTCCGGACGGGCGGAAAATCGTCTTTGACCTGTTGGGGGACATCTACATCATGCCTATGAGCGGGGGTGTGGCGACTCTTCTGTCCGGAGGCCCGGCGATGGAGATGCAACCCCGGTTCAGCCCGGACGGGTCCAGGATCTCGTACACCAGCGACCGGGCAGGAGGGGAAAATATTTGGGTCATGGATGCTGACGGCAAAAATGCTCACGCTGTGACCAAGGAGAGCGTCCGGCTTCTGAACAATGCCGTCTGGACACCCGATGGCCAATATCTGATCGCCCGCAAGCATTTCGTCAATACTCGCTCGCTTGGTGCGGGCGAGCTGTGGATGTACCACATCAGTGGAGGGGACGGGGTTCAGCTGACGAAACGAAGAAACTGGCAGCAGGATGCCGGCGAGCCATGCCTCTCCCCGGATGGGCGTTATCTGTATTACTCTGAAGATGTCAGCCCAGGCGGTGGGTTCGAATACAATCGCGACCCGTACGGAGTGATCTATGTTATCAACAGGTTGGATAGAGAGACGGGAAAAATCATTAGCCTTGTGAATGGGTACGGCGGATCCGTCCGTCCGGAGGCATCTCCTGATGGGAAAACGCTGGCCTTCGTCCGTCGCGTGCGGCTGAACACCGTCCTGTATCTCCAGGACCTGGAAAGCGGTGAAGAGTGGCCTGTGTTCGACAGGCTCAATCGCGATGCGCAGGAGACCTGGGCGATCTTTGGCGTCCATCCCGGTTTTTCCTGGACGCCGGATGGTGGCTCCATCGTGATCTCCGCGAAAGGGAAGATCTGGAAGGTGAACGTACGGACGAAGGAGACACAGGAGATGCCGTTCAAGGTGCATGTCCGCGAGACAGTGACGGAGGCGCTTCATTTCAAGCAGCAGGTTGCACCTGAGAAGTTCGATGTGCGCATGCTTCGGGACGTGACGACATCCCCGGACGGAAAATCGGTGATCTATTGCGCGCTCGGGCGGCTCTGGACGAAAGCACTCCCCGATGGCCAGCCAAAACGACTGACCGACGAACACCACTTCGAATGCTCACCATCTTTTTCTCCCGACGGAAAATGGATTGCGTACGTAAGCTGGACCGACGCGGAGAAAGGGGCAGTCCGAAAAGTAAAAGCATCCGGAGGCAAAAGCATCGCACTCACTCAACGAAAGGGCACGTACCTTGAGCCGTCATTCTCCCGGGATGGCTCGAAGATCGTGTTCAGGCGATTGGGAGGGGATATGCTCAGAGGGCATACGTACTCGAACGAGCCGGGCATCTATGTGATGCCCGCTGCCGGGGGAGAAGCGGTACTGGTCACCGAGGAAGGGGTTCGCCCCCGCTTCAACCTGACCGGCGAGCGTATTTTCCTGGAATCGTCTGAAGGGGAGAAGACCGCCCTGATCAGCGTGGATCTCTCGGGCGAGCATCGCCGGGTCCATCTTCTCTCCGACAACGCGCAGCTCCTCGTCCCCTCCCCTGACGAACGATGGGTTGCATTTACCGAACGATTCAATTCCTACATCGCCACTCTTCCGCTCACCGGACAGGCTGTGCAGATCGGGCCAAGCACGTCCGACTTTCCCGTGCAGCGCATCACCCGTGATGCGGGAATGTATCTGCACTGGTCGCCGGACAGCAAGACCGTATTCTGGTCGCTCGGGCCCGAACTGTTCTCCCGCACGCTATCGCAGACCTTCGCTTTTGCCGGTGACGGAAAAGATACGCTCCTGAAGCATCCGGACACCAGCGGTGTCACCATCGGCTTTCAAGCCAGGTCGGATGCCCCCGAAGGCGTGACGGCATTGACCGGGGCCACTGTTGTCACCATGAAGGGTGATGAGGTGCTCAACGATGCGACCATCGTTGTGGACCGGAACCGGATTGCTGCTATCGGCCCGAAGGGAAGTGTCTCGATACCGCACGGGGCCAAAGTTGTGGATGTGGCAGGCAAATACATCATGCCGGGCATCATTGACGTTCACGCACACGGCCCCGCCGGCAGCGCGGGAATTATTCCGGAGCAGAATTGGGCCTTCTACGCAAGTCTCGCGTACGGCGTGACCACCGAGCATGACCCTTCGAATGACACAGAGGAGATATTCTCCGCGTCCGAAATGCAAAAAGCCGGACTAATCACGGGGCCGCGGCTATTCTCGACGGGGACGATTCTCTACGGAGCGGAGGGGAGTTTCAAGGCGGTCGTGAACAACCTGGACGACGCAAGGTCCCACCTCAGGAGGCTCAAGGCTGTCGGTGCCTTTACTGTCAAGAGCTACAATCAGCCTCGCCGCGATCAGCGGCAGCAGATCATGGAAGCTGCCCGTGAGTTGAACATGATGGTCGTTCCGGAGGGGGGATCAACCTACTTCTGGAATATCTCGCAGATCCTGGACGGTCACACCGGGATTGAACACTCCATTCCCGTGTCACCGCTCTACAAGGATGCCGTAACGCTGTTTGGTAAAAGTCACACGGGATACACTCCCACGCTCATCGTGAGCTACGGTGGTCTCTGGGGGGAGAACTACTGGTACGCCAACACCCACGTGTGGGAAAACAGCCGGCTCCTGACCTACATCCCGCGCTCGGTGATTGATGCACGGTCCAGGCGACGCATCGTTGCCAACGACGACGATTGGAATTTCATCGATAATGCGAAGGCGGCGAAGAAGGTCCTCGACGCCGGCGGAAAAGTTCAGCTCGGCGCGCATGGCCAGCTTCAGGGGCTTGGCGCTCACTGGGAACTCTGGATGCTCGTTCAAGGCGGTATGACACCGGTGGAGGCCATCCGGTGCGCCACCCTGTACGGCGCTGCCTACCTCGGATTGGACGGTGATATCGGGTCGCTGGAGCCGGGAAAGCTCGCAGATCTGGTGGTGATGGATAAGAATCTCCTTGAGAACATCAGGAACAGTGATTCGATTCGGTTAGTGATGCTGAACGGGCGGTTGTACGATGCGGCCACGATGAATCAGGTCGGAAGCCATCCCGTGAAGCGGTCGCCATTCTACTGGGAAGGAGGAAAAGACCCGGGTGCGACGGGGCAGACGACGGACTCTGATTAGAAATGACCGGCGGGCAACGGGGAATCGAGAACTTCGGGCGACTTCAAATAGGCCGTGAACCTCGTCCTTAGTTCCCCGTTAGTCTCCTACCTCTACGAGCGTGTACGGCCCCTTCGGTATAACGGCCACGGTCGCTTCGGGTCCAAGGACCTTCAACCCCTCCTCCATCGCCTGCTCAACACGCTCCGCCGTTCGGATGAACAGCTTCCTCCCGTACTTGCGGTGAATCGAGGGAGAGACGAGAACCACCTCGGCATGCTTGACAGCTTTTGCGCATTCCTCGAGCTGCCACTGATCAATGACTACCGGATTGGACATGATGGTGTCGACGAACTGGCTGACCGTTGGGAATGAAGTGGCCATCGTCGTGAATTCGTCGCTGCCCAGCCCCTCAGCGCATTCCGCGGCGATAATCAGCAAGCCCCCTTTGCGCAAAACCGGCATCGCCGCGGTCATTCCTTTGATGGCCTGGTATAATGTCAGGTCGAGAGGATATCCAGCACTCGTGGTCACCACGATGTCGGCTGGCGCCGGCACCGTGGCCCTGACACTCTTTCGCACAAAGTCCACTCCCGCCGTGTGGGCGGCAAGAGGATCTCCTGCGAACAACCCGGTGATCCTGCGGGCCGAATTCAGCGACACGTTCACGATGAAATCGTGTCCCGCCATCACGGCAATCTCGAGTAACTCCTGGTGGAGAGGATTTCCTTCAATGCCTCCTTCACAACAGCGCGGGTCTTCAAGGAAAAGAGGGCTGTGAAGCGCCTTGATCGTTGCTTCACCGGCGCATCCCGGCGCGATCAGCTTCCGGCCCCCTGAAAAACCCGCCATCAAATGCGGCTCGATAAACCCGGTCGTGATCTTGATGTCCGCCTCCCAGTATCGCCGGTCAATGTACACCGGCGTCTCCCGGCGCGTGTACCCGAGGAATTGGTGTTCCGCCGGAACGCGAGCATGATGATCCTCCACGTGATAGCGGGAGAGAATCTCGGTCCCCACTATTGCTTCCAGCTCATGACGGGTGGAGGCACGGTGCAGTCCCGTGGCGATAAGGATCGTCACCCGGTCGTACGGCACGCCGCTCGCTTCGAGCGTGCGGAGAAGCGGCGGAAGAAGAACCATGTTTGGCACCGGCCGCGTGATATCACAGATGACGATACAAGCGCTCTTCGCGTTTCGCGCGACCGTCGAGAGCGCGGGGGACCCGATCGGATGTGTAAGCGCATGGACCAGAAACGCGTCAGCGTCTTCTATCGGCTGTACTTCAGCCGGAGTCAGGACCTTACGCAAATTCCGGTCTGGGACGTCCACGTCCAGGCCGTCACGCCCGAACGCCAGGTTGATTTTCATTGACGGTTCCTTGCGGGCTTGTCTGTTTGGGAGTTGTACATCTGTCCACGAGGTAGACGATCGATTTGTAGCTGATGCCGCTGTGCAGCGAGAGGCCGATCTCACACGTTCTGCTTGTTGAAAAGCCCTCTCCACAGCCTTCCGGCAGACTCTTCTTGAGCGAAGAGAGCGCGGACTGGTTCAATTCGGGATAGGTGAATCCCCGGTCCCCTGCCCAGCCGCAGCATCCGACCTCTTCAGGGACGATGACGGTTTCGGCGCAGAGAGAGGCAAGACTATGCAGCTCCGCGCCAAGTCCCAGCTTCGTCGAGGAACAAGTGGTGTGGATTGCCACCGTCTCCGCCATCTTGTGAAAGTCCAGGCGATCGATGAGGAATTGGGCGATGAACTTCACCGGCTCATAGAGCCGAAGCCTCGGGTCAAGCACCTGCTTCATCCGGTACAAGCAGGGGCTCATGTCCACGTAGACGGGATATCGGCCATTCTCGGAAGCCTTGAGCAATGCGACCTCGAGCTCCCGGCTCTTTCTCTCCCCCTGTCGTTTGAATCCTTTGCTGTCGAACGCCATGCCGCAGCAGAGACTGGAAAGGTGGTCGGGATACAGAACCTGGTATCCTGCTTTCCGAAGCAGCGTAAAGGTACGCGTTGTCAGCGAATCCTGCTCGGCGCAGTCAGCGGAGGTCCCCATCGTACGATTTATGCAGCTCGGGAAGTACACGACGGTCGGCCGATCCGGCCCGGCGCCTTCCTCAACCCTCAACTGGTCGGCACCACGGGGCATGTACGGATTCCAAAGCGGAAGCCGTCCTCCCGACAGTCGGCGGGCCAGGGTGGCCCCCCCCATCATCATGCGCGTTCCCAGAATTTTGTGAAGAACGCCGATCAACGAAAGGCCCATCGCCATGCTGCTCGTGACCGCAGCCATGTGATCTGCGAGAACGTCGGCCACACGCTGAGCCAGCGGAGAATGGGAGCGGGACCGAAGGTCTTTGATAAGATCCCCCGTGTTGATGCCCACTGGACACGCAAGAGAACAGAGGCCATCTGTGGCACATGTCTGGTCCGCGGCGTAGTCATATGCTCGCAGAAGAGCCACGAGCCGCGCAGGATCGGTTTTCTCCTTTCTCAACCTGGAGATCTCGCGATAGGCGGTGATCCTGTGCCTGGGGGTAAGAGTAAGGTCCCGCGATGGACACTGGACCTCGCAGAACCCGCATTCGATGCATTTGTCGATCACCGGATGCGCCTCCGGCAGCGGCTTCAGCGACTTGATATGCGCCTGCGGATCACTGTTGAGGATGACCCCGGGATTCAGGAGATTTTCCGGATCGAAAATCTGCTTGATCTCCTTCATGATGGCATATGCCTCGGTGCCCCACTCCAGCTCCACAAACGGCGCCATATTTCGCCCCGTGCCATGTTCAGCTTTGAGCGACCCGTCGAATTTCCTCACTACCATCGTGGAAACGTCATCGATGAACGCCGCGTATCGGGCAACCTCCTCCGGCGCGTTGAAATCCTGGTTGAAGACAAAATGCAGATTCCCTTCCAACGCATGACCGAAGATGATGGCATCGGCATAACCATGCTTCTTAAACAGGGCCTGCAGATCCGCCGTTGCCTCGGCAAGGCGCGGGACCGGAAAGGCAACATCTTCGATAATACACGTGGTGCCGGTCCGTCTCATCGCCCCGACAGAAGGAAAAAGGCCCTTCCTGACGTTCCAGAGTTTTGCAAATTCTTCCGGCATGCTCGTGAATTCAGGCGGCAGGACCATCGGGAGAACGCTGAGCGCCGCGATGATCCGATCGATGTGCTCCGTAAGGAGCTCAGGATCCGTGCCCCGCGTTTCCACGAGCAGCGCCGCAACGTCCCTGTCAAGCCGACGCAGGTAATTCGGCATGCCTTCTTTGTCTTCCACGGACCGCAGCGATGCGCGATCCATCAGTTCCACGGCCTCGACGGGGCATGATTTCAGGATCTCCACCCCTTTACAGGCATCAACGATCGACGGGAAGAGCAACAGCGCGGTCGCTTTGTACCGCAGCTCAGGCACGGTGTGGTAGGTGACCTCCGCGATGAACCCCAGCGTCCCCTCGGAACCGATCATAAGATGCTGAATAATGTCGATCGGCTCTTCAAAATCCACGAAGGCATTGAGACTGTACCCCGTGGTGTTTTTCATTTTGAACTTCCGGCGGATCCGCTCCGCAAGGGAACGATTGGCGGAGATGGTCCCATGGAGCGCCAACACGCGCTCCACAAGATCACGCCTGATGCGCAGAAAGGCATCCCGGCTTGCCTGATTGCGTGTATCCAGCATTGTCCCGTCGGCAAAGATCACCCTCATCCCTGCGATCGTCTTGTAGCTGTTCTGAGCGGTCCCGCAGCACATGCCGCTTGCGTTGTTTGCGGCGATGCCGCCGATCATGGCAGAATTGATCGAGGCAGGGTCAGGCCCGATCTTCTTGCCAAACGGTGCGAGCCACGCATTCGCGCGTGCTCCCACCACTCCCGGCTGGAGTGATATCGTGGATGCATCAGGTGCGATAACACAGCCCTTCCAGGAAGGCCCCAGAACGGCGAGAACCGAATCGGAGATTGCTTGACCGGAGAGGCTTGTGCCCGCCGCCCTGAACGTGACCGGCAGATGAAGATCGCGAGATTCCCGGAGAAGGCGGACGACTTCTTCCTCGCTCTCCACTTTCACCACGATCTTTGGCACGAGGCGGTAAAAGCTTGCATCTGTCCCGTAGGTGAGCGTCAGAAGTTCATCGTCGAGAAGACGCTCTTTCGGGATGAAGGATGAGAGGCGGGAGTGGAGTATGCGATATGACCCGGTACGTTCGGTCACTGATGCAGGAATTTTCTACTGTTCAACATTCTCGTGGGCGGTGTTCGGGGGGAGCCCTTCCTCCGCTATCAGGTAACACAGCAGGGCTTCCACGATTGCGCCCAATTCCAGCTCGCGTGCGTTCACTTTGTCAAGGGTATCATTATCCGAATGATGGTAATCAAAGTATCGGAAATCCTCGACGTCAAGCCCGAACCCGGGCACGCCGGTCGCGACGATGGGGGAGATATCGACCCCGCCGGACCCTTTCTGGATCCGTTCTGTCCCAAGGCGTGCAAAGAGTGGACGCCATCGCCGAACATACTCGATCAGGGTGGAATCTCCCTCCACGGAGAATCCGCAGGGTGCAAATCCCCCCCGATCCGATTCTATCGCCGCGACGTGATGCTCGCGTGACCGCCTGGGGTCCACCGCATATCCTTTTCCTCCCCGGGTGCCATTCTCTTCGTTCATGAACATGACCGCTCGAACTGTCCTCCTCGGCTTCACGCCGAGCGAGTTGAGAAGACGGAGCGCCTCGATCGCCTGCATGCACCCTGAGCCGTCATCATGCACCCCCTGCCCTTTGTCCCAGCAATCAAGATGTCCACCCACCACAACAACTTCTCCCGGTTTTTCCGATCCGGTGATCTGCCCCACAATATTGGCAGAAGGCACATCGGGGAGCGTCTGGCAGTCGAGCACCAGCCGTAGCCTGAGGCGAGGGTTTCGCTTGAGGAGGGAGCTCAGCGTATCCGCGTCATTGGTGCTGATGGCAGCTGCCGGGACCTTCGCAATACCATCCTGGTATCCCATGACCCCTGTATGCGGGGCCCGGTCATGCGCGAGAGTCACTGATCGCACGAGCGCGGCGATCCCCCCCGCCTCAGCAGCCCGCGCCGCACCCCCGCTCCGCTGATCGACCGCTCCGCCATATGCTTCGAACGTATGAAGCTTCGTCGGGTCCATGGGGCGGTTGAAGAATACGATCTTTCCTTTCGCCGCGTCATGCATTCGCGCGAGTTCCTCGAAGGAGCGTACTTCGATCACTTCGGCGGTGATGCCATGCCGGGGAGTGGCAATACTTCCTCCCAGCGCACACACCGCAAGGTCGCGCCCCTCGTGTTTACCATCCTGCAGGACGACCCCGGTCTCACGCCGGCCGCGAACCCAGTGGGGCACCATGACGGTTTCGGCGTGCACGTCCTGGAATCCCAGCGAATCCATCATCTTCATGGTCAGCTCGACCGCTTTCCGTTCGCCAGCGGATCCGCTCAGTCTGTGCGGGGCATTTTTCACGAGTTCGGACAGAAGCATGTAGGCCGTATTGCTCTTCAGGCCGGTCTCCAGCAGCCGCTGGGTCAATGCTTCGTGATTTCCCGAGCCTTCGCTCGCAAGAACCCCGAACGATGGGAAGAGGAGGAGAGAAATGACTTTGAACGCGGGATTGCGGGTCAGCTTGAAATCAACAGCCATATGTCTTCCTGATCTGGGGGATCAAATATTCGGCAAACGCACGCGCGCCATCATACTCGGGGGAAAGACCCCAGTCGTCACGGGCAGGCGTGTCATCGACATCTGCGGGCCAGGAATCAACGATCGCCTGCCGCTTGTCATCGGGAGCGAATTGGATATCCGTGTTGCGGAATTCCCGGAGCACGATGTCCCGTATTTCGCCGGCGGACAGGCTGAAGCTGCCGATATTATAGACGAACTGGGTCAACTGCTCCCGCGGAGCAGCTTCCAGCTTCAGGAAGGCGCTGATAGCATCCGGCATGACCATGAAAGGAATCCGGACGTCCTTGCGCACGAAGCAGGAGTACGTCTTGCCTTGCGCGGCCGCATGGAGCATTTCGGGTGCGAAATCGCTCGTTCCCCCGCTGGGAAGTGTTGCGGCACTAATGAGTCCCGGAAAACGAATGCTGCGGAAATCCACCCCTCCTCTTCCCTTCTCCGTATCCGCCGCGAGCTGGCGGTAGTGCATCGAATAGTAGCGCCCCAAATGTTCACAATAGAGCTTGTTGCAGCCATACATCGTGATCGGCATGTTCCAATGTTGCTCCTTCACCCTGCCCGCCCGTTCCTTTGCCGCAACGCTCGGGAGGCCGTACACTGCTATCGAGCTCGGAAAAAGGAACTTCACCGGCGATCCATGCCATCGGGATTGCTCGAGAGCCAATTTCAGCAGATGCATCGTGCCTTCCACGTTCACCCGATGCGCCGCTTCGGGCGTGAACTCGGCACGCGTGGACAGGAGCGCGGCGAGATGGAACACACTGTGGATCTCATATTCACTCTGGAGCCGCTCAAGCAGGAGCTGGTCCAGAATGTCTCCAACGATAGTAGCGCTGCAACGGGCCGAAATCGCGGGGTCAATCGGTCGAACGTCGATCCCGATGATTTGGGCATATTTTGCCTCGGCAAGACGCTCGATGAGCCCATGCCCCATTTCTCCGTTGGCACCCGTAACAAGGATTGCGGGCTTGCGGATGTGGTCAGTCATAGGAGTTTTGGCAAGGAATGAAACGGAATGAAGGCCGCATAAAAGATACGGATTCGCGGGATGAAACCCAAATAGCCGCGTCCGGCGCGGGCGTCAAAGACTAAAGAAGCGGAGGCGTAGATGTTGGCAAGCGAAAATGACGGTGCAGATGACCGCAGGGGCGCTTCGGGCTGTAGCCCGGCGTCAAATAAACGGACCGCCCCGGTACCCGCGCTCGCTGTTCAGTTTGGAGCGTGTTCCTCCGGGAATGATTTTCGATCGCGCTCCTTCGGGGGCAGTGAGATACCGGATCCACTCGACCATCTCTTCCGTCGGACGTGCCTTGCGGAGGAATCCCTCATAGCGCGGATTCTGGACGGCCTCCAACGTGTGTTGGTCATCAAAAGCAGAGACAAAGAGAAATGGAAGTTTCTCGAACCGGGGCAACGCCCGGACAGCCCGATGAAACCGGATGCCATCCATCACGGGCATGTAGATGTCCGAGACGACAATATCGATGTCGGCCTCCTGGAGCATCTTCAGCCCCTCTTCACCATTCTCCGCAGCAACCACCTTAAAGCCTTCTCCCAGGAGAACGGTCTTTATAACGAGGCGATATTCTGGTTCATCATCAACAACGAGGATGGTCATTGGCTACTCCTTCACAGTCGCAGATCGGCTTACAATCGTGTACCTGTCACGGAATCAAGTACGGACATACGGCGGAAAAAAACCGTGCGCGTGGTCACTTTCCACGATGTCTTTTCATCGGTCACTGCGTGAACCGCCGCGGTACCCGGGAAGTGACAAGACAGGTAATCTCATACGGGATGGTCCCGATCTTCCCGGCAAGTTCCCAACACCAGATGGCTTCCCCACCATCCTTGCCGATCAACGTTACAACGTCCCCTTCCCGAACGTCGCTCTCGGGGCCGACATCCACCATCAACTGATCCATGCATACCGTGCCGGCCACCGGATATCGCCTTCCCCGGATCAAGACCTCAGCCTTCCCCGTCAGCAGACGGGAGTACCCGTCTCCGTACCCGACGGGGATAGTTGCAATCCCGGTCTCGCTGGTTGTGAAGTAACCACGCCCGTACGAAATGCTGCTGTTCGGGCCTACGCGTTTCAGAAATGCTACCCGCGAAACCAGAGACATCACCGGTGAGAGCTGAACACGTTGTGCCATGCCCGGACGCGGAGTGTATCCGTACAGCATCAGCCCCGGCCGCACCAATTCGAAATGCGATTCGGGAAGTTCAAGGATGGCTCCGCTGTTTGCCATGTGACGGAGCCGCACGGAGATCCGGCGCCGGTGAAGATCCTCGACCACACGGGAAAACAGCTCCAGTTGCTGCCGCGCAAAGGTCTGATCAGGGTCTTCAGAGGTTGCAAAGTGGCTGTACATACCCACCAGGTCTATCCAGGGTAACCGCGCAATCGTTTCGATATCCTCCGCCGCCGACGCGGAGCTCAACCCTAGCCGCCCCATCCCCGTGTCAACCTTCACGTGCACGCGCACCTTGCGTCGGGCGCGTGCAGCCGCATCGTTCAGTTGCTGCGCCCCCTCCACAGAACTCAATGTAAGGTCCAGGTCATGCTCAATAGCGGCGGCCTGGTGCTCGGCCGGCACTATTTCAAATGCGAGGATTGGGATCTCAATCCCAGCCTCTCTGAGTTGTGCACCTTCGTATGACCTGGCAACACCCAGGTATTCAACGCCAATGTCAACGGCTTCCGCAGCAATCTTGAACATGCCATGTCCGTACGCATCGGCCTTCACAACAGCCATGATCCCGGTTCCGGCGGCGATCGAGGACCGGACGGCTGCTATGTTCTTTCGGAAAGCAGCGAGGTCAATGACAGCGTGCGTGGGATGGGTAGACCCGAGGATAGACGTCATAGTGATAAAATATCGAAAGTCTGGGAACCAATTTCAAGGACATTGCTTTTCACGGGCTCTCTTTGTTAATTATTAACATCATCCTCGCCCCCGATCGGGTCAAGCCTCCGCAGCCAGAACGAGAATGCAACATGCACCAGGACCAAAACAATTCATGAAAACTCTCGTCATTCTTTGTGTTACGGCACTGATTCTCGTTGCTCCTTCATTTTCGCAGAAGAAAGCGTTCACCATCGCCGACCTCTATCACATCAAGAGCGTTGAAGATCCGCAGTACTCCCCCGACGGCAAGTGGATCGCATTCGTCGTAGAGGAAGACAGTCTGGAGGGCGGGAAGACGAACGCGGAGATCTACATCATGGACGCTGATGGGAAGGACGTGCGGCAGTTGACCGACGATGCTGGCACGGATTCCCACCCCCGGTGGTCACCGGACGGAAAAGGGCTGCTCTTCGTCTCAACCAGGGTCAATGGAAGCCAGGCCTGGGTTCTCCCCATCATTGGAGGCGACCCGCATCAGTTGACGAATTTCCCGGGTGGAATCGGCGCACCGGAGTGGAACCCCGACGGCAAGTCGATCATTTTCTCAAGTGAGGTATTCCCGGAGTGCGGAGCCGACACGGCTTGCAACAAACGAATCGAAGAGGCTATGAAGTCCGGTCCGCTCCAGGCTCATATGACCGACAAGTTGCTTTACCGGCATTGGACGTCATGGAAGGATGGCACCAGGACGCATCTGTTCAGCTTCGAGATCAAATCACATGGCATAGTGGACCTCTCGCCGGGCGACCACGATGCGCCCGCTTTTTCGCTCGGCGGCGTGGGGTTCGCCATCTCGCCTGACGGCAAGGAACTCTGCTTCGTGTCCAACCACGATTCGAACGAAGCGGAAACAACGAACAAGGATCTCTGGATCGTCCCAACCATGGGAGGGCAGCCGGTCAACATTACCGCAGACAACCATGCCTATGATGGGGATCCCGCTTATTCTCCGGACGGCCGCTACATCGCGTATCGCCTGCAGGTTGTCCCTGGTTATGAGTCGGACCGGTTCCTTCTCGCGCTCTACGATCGCCAGAAGAAAACGAGGGCGGTCATTTCGGAGGCTTTTGACAACTGGGTCGTCGATTTCAAGTGGGCACCCGACTCGCGAAGTATTTACTTTATGGCGGACGTCAAAGGGAGTGTGCCGCTGTACGACATGAACATCACCACCAGGCATATTAGAGAAGTCGTAAATCCCAGAACGACCGATGCCTTCACCATCGCACCGGACGGGAAGACCATCAGCCTTGTGCGGAGATCGGTAGCGGAGCCCCGCGATATCTGGCGTGTAGGCGCCGATGGCAAACGCTTGCAGCGCCTGACCTTCTTCAACAAACCCGTTGAGGATTCGGTGGACATCCGTCCGGCGGAAGAGATCTGGATCACTTCCCCTACCGGGAAGAGAATCCAGACCTATATCGTGAAGCCGCATGGCTTTGATCCGGCAAAGAAGTACCCGCTGATTTTGAACGTGCATGGAGGGCCACAAGACCAGTGGACAGATGGGTTCCGCGGCGACTGGCAGGTTTATCCCGGCTCAGGATATATCGTTGCCTTCCCCAATCCTCACGGGTCCACAGGCTTCGGTCAGGAGTTCACCGCGGCCATTTCAAAAGACTGGACAGGCAAAGTCTTCCAGGACATCATGGCCGTGGCCGACTCATTGGAGAAGATCCCCTGGGTGGACAAAGACCGGATGGGAGCCATGGGATGGTCCTACGGCGGGTACATGATGATGTGGCTGGAAGGACACACCAATCGGTTCAAAGCGATCGCCAGTATGATGGGGGTGTACGATCTTCCTGCTATGCATGGCGCTACTGAAGAACTCTGGTTTCCCCAATGGGACCTTGGCGGCACTCCATGGAAATCAAATCTGTATGAGAAATTCTCCCCAAACAGATTCGTGAAGAACTTCAAGACACCCTGCCTCGTTATTACGGGGGAACAGGACTACCGGGTTCCATACACTCAGAGTCTGGAATTCTTCACCGACCTTCAGGAGGAGGGCGTTCCATCCCGCCTGATCGTGTTCAAGAACGACGGGCACTGGCCAAATTATGTCAAGTCGATGCCATTCTATTACAATGCGCATCTCGACTGGTTCCACAAGTATCTCGGCGGCCCCCCAGCCCCCTATGACATGCTAAAGATGTGGAGAAATCAGGCCTACGAGAAAAGCAGTCCACCACTCCGTGCTCCAACGGGAAGCGGGACAGAGTAGCAACAAACGGGATCGCGTAAAACAATGCAGGCTCTCATTTTCGATCTGGACGGCACGCTTGTAGACACCGTTTACGCGCATATTTTTGCCTGGCAGCTCGCTCTTGCCGAGGGAAAAGTGGGCATCGACGGGTGGAAAATCCATCGCCGGATTGGCATGAGCGGGGGTCTCTTCACGCGCGCTGTCGGCCGCGAACTGGGCCGTGAACTCAGTACGAAGGAAGCCCAGTCACTGCAGCGGCGTCACGGGGAACTCTTCGCACAGCTTCTCCCCAACCGTCGTCCGTTGCCGGGAGCTGTCGAGCTGTTGAAATTCCTGCGGTCGAACAAGATCCCTCATGGCATTGCGACATCGGGACGACGCCCGGAAATCAACGCTTCACTCGAGGCTCTCGGTGTCGGCGAGGAGACCATTGTCGTGGAGAGAGGGGATGTTCTTCGCGCAAAGCCCGAGCCGGACCTCTTCTTGGAATGCCAGCGTCGTCTGGGTCTTTCCGCCGGAGAGTGCTACGTCGTGGGAGACGCTGTCTGGGATCTCCTGGCTGCCAGGAGGGCAGGAATCCTCAGCATCGGATTGCTCAGCGGTGGATATGGCGAAGACGAGCTGAGCAAAGCTGGGGCATTCCGGGTATACCGGGACGCAGCGGACCTGTTCCAGTCCCTGGACGAACTCGGAGTGATGCCGCACCCGGACAAAAAGGGAGGCGGATGAGCGTTCAGAGAAAAAGGCCGGGCAGGCCTCCGGCGCGAAACTGGAACGGAGCAGCCCGAGCCTCTCTCCCTGTACCGGTCCTCAGGATACATGCAGATCGCGCGCTGCGGAGAGTAATCCGTACAGCATCTGTTTTGAGAAAAGATTAATCCCTGCATAGCAGGCGACCTCATGAAGATCCTGGCTATCGAACGGGAAGTCGGAGGCACGGACACATCGGCAAGCCCTTCCCTTCTCAAAGCGGAAGCAAAGAGAGTTTGGGAACTCCAGGAGTCGGGCGTGGTAAGGGAAATATATTTTCGCACCGACCGGCGGCAAGCCGTGCTCGTCCTGGAATGTTCCTGCGTCGAGAAAGCTGGTGAAATCCTGTCGACATTCCCGCTGGTCAAAGCGGGCTCAATCTGCTTTGAGCTCATACCCCTCTCAGCGTACACCGGTTTCTCGCGGCTCTTTGCCAGCGGGATTCCCACGGACTAGAGCACCGGTTTATCATGGCGACCAATTGCCGCAGCCGTTCGTATCCGCTTTCTGCGGTAATCGCGCTGTGGGCTTGCCTGGTCAATCCCGTGAGCGCGCAGGTTTGCTCGATCTCGGGTGTAGTCCAGGACGCCGTGACCTCTGAAGGCTTAATGGGCGTGACAGTTTCCACTTCTCCCGGCCGCGGGACGTGCACGACCGATTCACGGGGGATGTTCATGCTTTCCGTACCTCCGGGCCATTGCACGCTCCAACTCGACCGCATTGGATACAAAACGCGGACGGTCGACACAACAGCAGTGCAGGGGATCACGCTGCATCTGGTAATCTCCCTTGTTGGCGTTTCCGTTCTGATCGAAGAAGTCACCGTCGTCGCTGAGCGTTCACCATTGATGCCGCTGCCGGGCCTTGCCGGCACCGCGGTTTCTCCCGTGCAGACGGAACACATTGGCGGAGCGTTCAGTGATGCCCTGCGCGCAATTCAAGCGCTTCCGGGGGTGACTTCCAACAACGAGATGTCCAGCCAGTTCAGTGTCCGCGGCGGTGGAGTAAGCGAAAATCTGATCCTGCTTGGCGGCACGCAGATGCTCGAGCCATTCCACGTAAAGGAATCGCCCAACACAAGCCTGAGCGTGGTGAACCTGAGTCTTCTCCGAAGTATGACGTTTATCCCCGGGGGGTTTACCGCACGGTACGGAGACCGGCTCTCATCGGTGCTGGATATGGAATACCGCCAGGGGAACCGGGAAAGGCTCGCAGGGCAACTGGAGGCATCACTAACCGATGGTGCCATCACCCTCGAAGGACCCCTCTCCGCTGCGGGCAGCGGCGTTATGAGTTTACGGACCACGTATTCGGATTACATCTCGAACTACCTTCCAGACGGCGACTATCGCGCACCGGCATTCTTTGACATCCAGGGAACGGCGGGATTTGCCGCCGGAGAGAATCACCACATCACAGCACAGTTCCTTGTCGGCCGGGACAGAACGTCAGGGATTGCCAACGGCGAATATGGAGTTACTCTGGTCTCGATCGGCAGCCGGCACATGCTTTCGCAGGAATCCATGCTTCGCACTTCCCTCTCATACTACCGGCAGTATGAGGATCTCTCGCGGGCGCCATACACGCCCGCCCTGTCCGGCTCGACAATCGGCCTTGACGATAAGATCACACTCGGTGAGGCGAAGCTCTTCCTGGAAGGGAAGATTGCCCCATGGTATTCGCTGAACACCGGTGTGGAACTCCAGGGACACGACTACGAGCAGGACCACAAATTCCAACCCACAAACGTGGCGGAACAGCCGATCCATCAGGGCTCTCAGCTCTCGGAGCGATCATACCGCGCGGGGCTCTATGCGGAGAATATTTTCCAGGCGACACCTGAACTCCTCATCAATGCTGGCATGCGAGCAGATCATATTTCCCTGACTCGGGAGACGAAAGTGAGTCCACGGCTCCTCGCGGCCTATCATATCCCAAATGGGCCGACGCTGCGAGGCTCATGGGGAGTTTACTATCAATCCGCGACGCACGACGAGTTGCTGGCGGCCGCCGGTGCAGGTCTTTCTCCTCAACGAATGCAGAAGGCCATCCATTATGTCTTTGGCTTGCACCACCAACTGCGAAGTGATGTTGCATTTCACATCGAGCTCTACCGGAAGGATATTCGCAACCTCATTTCCTTCGTTCGCCTGCGCTCGGGAGAGATCGTTCATTCTCCCAGAAACGATTCCGAAGGAAAAATCGACGGCATCGAGATGGAGTTCACGCTGAAGGATGAGCGTGTCATGGCCTGGGTTAATCTTGCCCTCATGGAGGCGCGCGAAATCAACCTGTATAACGGGGGTGGATGGCATTTCATGCCTACCGACCAGCAGAAAACCGTCACCGCCGTCTTCGAATACCGCGTTGCGCATCAATGGACGGCAAACGTGCGGGCATTTTATGGAAGTGGATACGCCTACGGAGCGGATCTCCCGGGTGTGGATGACACGCGCCTGCATTACCCGAATTATGTGCGAGTCGATGCAAGGATCAATTTTCAGTTCCCCCTTGCAGGTATGGATTGCCTTTCATTCCTTGAGATCATGAACCTGTTCAACTTCCGGAATGTCAGCTCGTTTGCAACGACTGCGGAAAAAGTGGCTGAGCCCGATTTCAATTTGCTCCTCCCACGGGTGGTAAATGTAGGACTCAAAGTGAAGTTCTAAGATCAACAGCAATCGATGAAAACCTTCTTTGTCCTTTCACTCCTTGTGACCCCGGTGTTTGTCCTGGCACAGGATGTGACCTGTTATGTTGATCCGTTCATCGGGACCGCCAACGGGGGCAATACATTCCCCGGCGCTGTGCTGCCCTGGGGTATGGTGTCGGTGAGCCCTCATACCGCCCCGGGATCTCCATCGGGATACCTTCATGACCGGGAGACGTTTTACGGTTTTGGTCACGTACACCTGAGCGGCACAGGATGTTCGGATCTTGGAAGCATCATCATCACGGCAACAGAAGGACCGGTCCGGACGGAACCCGAGGCTTACCGGTGCACCCTTGAGAATCAGTCCGCTGCGCCTGGTTTTTTCACCGCCACCTTGAAGGAGCCGGGGGTGTTGGCGGAAGCCACCGTCACCACGCGGTGCGGAATCACACGCTTTAGTGCCCACCATGGCGGTGATATCAACGTCCTGATCGATGCCGGGCGGAGCCTGAACCTCATGGGCGGAGGAGCCGTGACATTTCGATCGGACACGGAGGTCGAGGGATTCAACGTGTCCGGTGCGTTCTGTGGAGAAGCCAATAGACAGACGGTCTATTTCTCGGCCCAACTCAACCGACATTCAATTGCACACGGTGTTTGGACAGGAACCGGCGTTACTGAACGAACATCCACTTCATCACGCGACTCTTCCGTGGGCGCATGGCTGCGATTTACACTGGAGGCAGGGGAGTCCGTAGTTGTCAAAGTGGGCATTTCCTATGTGAGCGTGGACAACGCCCGGCGGAACCGGGAACACGAAGTCCGGGATTTGGATTTTGACAGAGTCAAGAGTGAAGCCCAGGCGGCATGGCAGCGTGAGCTGGGAAAGATCCTGATTGATACAGATGTGCGGGAAGACATGGTCAAGTTCTATACGGCACTCTACCACATGCTGATTCATCCGAACATCATCAGCGATGCGAACGGAGACTACCCGCTCATGGGGCGCAAGGGCACGGGATACTATGACCATCGCGACCGCTACACCATATTCTCCCTCTGGGACACATATCGGACGCTTCATCCGTTTTTGACACTTGTGTATCCCGAACGGCAGTCGGCCATTGTCCGAACGATGATCGACATGTACAAGGAGTCGGGCTGGATGCCAAAGTGGGAGCTCGCGGCAAACGAGACATACATGATGTCGGGAGACCCGGCAGTCCTGGTTGTGGCCGACACCTGGCTTAAAGGGATCAATGATTTTGATTCCGAGGCAGCCTACACCGCCTGCAGGAAGCCGGCAACTACCCCCGGGTCTGAATCCGATCCCATCCGCCCGGGCTATCATGACGATCTCACGTACGGGTACATACCCTTTGAGCAGGACACGACAGAGGCCTGGTGGATCTGGGGGCCCGCTTCAACGACGCTGGAATACTGCTTCTCCGATTGGGCGCTTGCACAGATGGCTCGCAGCCTGGGCAAGAATGCCGACGTGGAGGAATTTACACGCCGAGCCTCTTTCTACAAGAATCTGTTTGACACGACGACCCAATTCATTCGTCCCCGGCGCCGCGATGGTTCATGGCTTACGCCGTTTGATCCGCTGCGAACGGAAGGCTCGGGCAGCTGGGCCGGATCAGGGGGCCCCGGGTATGTTGAAGGGAACGCATGGCAATACACCTGGTTCGTTCCCCACGACATCCAAGGCCTTGCCGGGTTATTTGGGGGCGGCAGAGCGCTTGTGGACAAACTGGCACAGTGCTTCAAGAACGGTCAGTTCACGATCAACAACGAGCCGGATATTGCCTACCCGTATCTCTTCACATATTTTCCCGGAGAAGAATCCCGCACGCGGGCACTCGTCCGGGAGATCATGACACAACAATTTCGAACGGGAGCTTCCGGCTTGCCTGGCAACGACGATGCAGGGGCGATCTCTGCCTGGTTCGCGTTTTCGGCGCTTGGCTTCTATCCAGCTTGTCCCGCCTCGGGGGAATACCGGCTAGGGGTTCCCTTGTTCAAACGCGCGGTCGTTGCCCTCAACCCGGCATACTATCCGGGCAGGGAGTTTGTGATCTCGCTTGACGGAAAAGGGCAAGGGACTGAAAAGCTCTCAGTGGAGCTGAAGGGAAAGCCGCATGGTCCGGCTTTTATCAAACACACGGACATCGTTTCCGGCGGGGACCTCCGCTTCGTCGATGGGAACCGTTGACCCTGGCAAAAGCAGACGGATGAATTCAAAGGGAGAATTTGCTATAATGCATCCAATAGCGCGGCCAAGAGTAAAGATCTGTTGCGTGGCATCTCGCGAGGAGGCCGCAATGGCCATCCGCTACGGCGCCTCTGCGGTGGGCCTGGTCTCTGCAATGCCCAGCGGGCCGGGACCGATAGGCGAAGACAAAATCGCCGAGATCGCAAGGACAATCCCGCCCGGCGTGTCCTCTGTCCTTTTGACCAGCAGGCAGGACCCTGGCTCCATCATCACGCAACAGAAGCGGTGTGGGGTCAATGCGATCCAGATGGTCGATCACGTGGAGCCCGGGACATACCGCACATTGCGGGAGATGCTTCCGGGAGTTCGCCTGATGCAGGTCATTCACGTCAACGGAAGAGCATCGGTGGACGAAGCGCTTTCCCTCAACGGTCAGGTGGATGCACTGCTGCTCGATTCGGGCAATCCCCAGTTGCCGATCAAGGAGCTCGGAGGGACCGGCAGGGTGCATGACTGGACCATCAGCCGGACGATTCGCGAAGCCGTGGAGATTCCGGTTTTCCTCGCAGGCGGACTCAGACCGGAAAATGTCCGCCTGGCGCTGAACGAGGTCGGACCTTTCGCGCTCGATGTCTGCAGCGGAGTGAGAACAGGGGGCCGGTTGGATGAGGAAAAGCTCGAGAGGTTTATGCAGGAAGTAGAGAACAACTGAGAATGGAGAACGGGGAACCGAGAACTCATGAGCACGTCAGCATCGTCCCCCATTCCCAATTCACCAGGACATTTATACGCCATCTATGCAAACCCCACGCGAAGTTGTCACACGATGCCTTACATTCGAGTATCCCGACAGGATTCCACGGGACCTCTGGCTGTTGCCCTGGGCAGAGATGCAATTCCCCGACAGGGTAAAAGACCTTCAGCAGCGATTTCCCCCTGACATTGTTGACGCCCCGACGGTGTATAGTCCTTCGCCGAGGGTAAGCGGGAACGCCTACGAACCGGGTTTCTACATCGATGAATGGGGATCGGTGTTTACCAACATTCAGCGTGGGGCCATCGGAGAGGTCCGTACCCCGATGGTCAGGGACATTGCCGATTGGACACAGGTGAAACCTCCCTATGAGACGCTGCCGGGAGACCGGGCTTCGGCCCGCGACAGTGTGAACAGACAGTACGCGGCAACGTCGTTGTTTACCAAAGCCCCCTGTTGCCCCCGCCCGTGGGAGCGGTTTCAGTTCCTGCGTGGGACGGAAAACGCCATGCTGGACGTTCTGGCGCCGGAAGAGGGCGCCGGAGAACTTCTCCGCCTGATCCATGAGTTCTATTTGAGAGAGCTCGAGTTCTGGGTGACGACGGATGTCGACGCCATCATGTTCATGGATGACTGGGGTGCGCAGACGCAGCTCCTGGTATCCCCTCCCCTCTGGCGGGAGCTGTTCAAACCGCTCTACAAAGATTACTGCGACATTGCGCATGCCCACGGCAAGTTTGCCATGATGCATTCGGACGGTCACATTGCTTCCATCCTTGACGACCTCATTGAGGTCGGCGTTGATGCCCTCAACTGCCAGCTCTTTTGCATGGATATGGAGGACCTTGCACGGCACGGCAGGGGGAAAATCACCTTCTGGGGGGAGATTGACCGCCAGCATATTCTTCCTGCAGACCCGGACAAAGGACGGGCAGCAGTCAGGAAAGTGGCGCAGCATCTTTACCTCGAGGCCGGCGGTCTCATTGCTCAGTTGGAGCTCGGGCTGCGCTCCAATCCGGACACCGCGGCCGCCGTGTTTGAAGAATGGGAACGGGTGCACGAAGAGCAGTGCAGGATGCATCGCGAGAAGACATCGGATTGAGGAGATCGTTATGGCCAGGCCCGAGATTCCCGCGACCGCTGCAGTTCGATTCCTGACGGCACATGCGATCCCGTTCGAGTCTCTCTTCTACAAGTATGAAGAGCATGGCGGCACGGGTCGGGCTTCGTCAGAGCTGCATGTCCCTGAACATAGTGTGATCAAGACCCTCGTTTTCGAGACGGAAGCGCGAAAGCCTCTCCTGGTCCTGATGCATGGTGATTGCGAAGTTTCTGTCAAACAACTGGCCCGGATCCTTGGCGTCAAGCACGTGGCTCCATGCGACCCGGCCTCGGCGCAAAAACATACGGGGTACATGGTCGGGGGCATCAGTCCTTTCGGAACGCGCACATCCATCCCTGTCCTGGTTGAGAGCACCATTCTCTCTCTTCCGCTGATCTACATCAACGGGGGAAAACGCGGCTTTCTCGTCGCCATCACCCCGGGGGCAGTGCAAGAGCACGTTGGAGCCACACCGGTGGACGTTGCAATCCCGAGAGCCCGGGACTTCTGACCCATGCCGGAGGGCTCTCTCCCCTGAGGGAACTTCCATCCAACGATCCCTCGTTAGAAGGGAAAGTTCCCGGCATGGAGAAAAGTGAATCCTTACGTTGCTACGACCGAAAACATCACCATCAAGGTGCGGCCGGTCTATCTGGACGGGCAGTCTGATATGATGGCAAGGAAGTTTGTCTTCGCGTATTCGGTGCGGATTGAGAATCATCGCATGGAGCGGGTGCAGCTCTTGCGGAGGCATTGGTACATCCGGGACGGCAGCGGAAATATCCGGGAGGTGGAAGGAGAAGGAATCGTCGGGCAACAGCCAATTATTCCGCCCCACGGGTGGCATGAATACGTCAGCAACTGCATTCTCAACACGTTCGAAGGGTCAATGGAGGGGACGTATCTCATGCGGAGACCAAACGGGGAAGTGTTTGAGGTAGCCATTCCGCGTTTTGCGCTGCGTGCTGCGGCGAACTGACCTCGACTTTGCCTTTTATTATTGCTATCTTTCGGCCAAGCACCAAGGGGACCCATGGAACCACACCGCAGAATGCTCCGGGCAAAGATCCACAGGGCAATCGTGACTGACGCAAATCTGGATTATGAAGGAAGTCTGACGATACCGCCCGAACTTCTGGACCTCACCGACATCAAAGAATACGAGGCGATCAGCGTCTGGGATGTGACGCAGGGAACGCGCTTCGAAACGTATGCCATTGCAGGTGTCAAAGGGTCAGGGCAAATATGCGTGAACGGCGCCGCGGCACACCTTGCGAAGCCCGGCGACCGCATCATCATCGCTTCGTTTTCCGAAGTGCCGGAACCTATGGTCGACGACTTCAGGCCGATCGTTGTCCTTGTGGACGATCATAACCTTGCCGTGCGGACAGCCGTCGAAATCCCGGGACCCCACCTGCGCGGCAACGACTGTTGATCACGCCGCTGCCTGCATGATGCGGCTATTGTGGAAAACAATGGAGAGGATTACTCGAACGAGAGGACAAGTTCGACGATTTCCGGCCTGTTTCCGGTCCGAATGGGAGGCCCCCACGAACCCACGCCGCTGGAGACGTAGAAGTGTGTATTCCCCTTTTTCTTGTATCCCCGGCTCACCTCGTAGATCGCACTGGTAATGTAGTTCAGCGGCCAGAGCTGACCATGATGCGTATGGCCGGAGAGCTGCAGGTCAATGCCGTTCCGCTCGGCCTCCTCAAGATGGAACGGTTGATGATCCATGAGAATGACGGGACGGGTCATGTCGACGGTGGACAGGAGTTCCCCGAGCTCTTTTCGCTTTCCGTGGGCCATCTGCACCAGGCTTCTGTCCTCGCGCCCCACCAACGTAACGCCATCCGGGAGAACATGCACCTCGTCCCTCAAGACCGTTACTCCATGCTCCCTCAGGTATGCCACGGCCTCTCCCACCCCGCCGATATATTCGTGATTCCCGGTCACGGCAAATATTCCATAGCGCGACCGGAGCGCACGCAGGCGTTCGCCGAGATTTTCCCGAATCACCGGTGCAAGATCTTCGTCCACGATATCGCCCGGCAACAGGATGACATCCGGGCTCAGGGCATTGATGCGCTCAACAATGCGGTCAAACCGGCGGCGCCCGATCACCGTCCCGAGATGAATGTCCGATGCCATGGCAATCTTCAGCTGCGGTTCTCCATCGACTTTTTTGGGAATGGTGAGGGCGAGCGATTTGGTGTTCGGGATGAGCGCGTTGAAATGACCGATGGCGAGGACGACGATCACGAGGCCGCTCAGAACCAGCGCCGTAATTACTTTGGTACGCTCGTAATCGGCAGCAACGAATGCCGGAAAAATCGGGAGGAAATGATTGATCAGCCGGAGAAAGTCCAGGAGGAGGAGGCCGAGGATGAGATAGAGCATCGCGCCAAGCCAGAACGAGCCGAGCCACACCAGGGTTTCACTGACGGGAGACAGCCATACCCGTTCAAGCAACCGTCCGCCAATGAACGCAAGGGCCAGGAGCAGGAAAAACGCCAGATAGGCCGTCCGCATGCCCGAACCCTGAGGAATGGCCTGCCACCCGCGAATGCAGATATAATAGTTCAGAAGGCCGTAGACGGTGAAAAAGACGCTGAAGAACAGAATCAAAGGGAGAGCTTTCATGTTGGGTACTAACGCCCCGGCGCTGAGGAAAGTTCGGCAGACTTCCTTCCCAGGACCTCCGCAATGGGCTTCACCTGAGCGATCAACCGGCGGAAGTCATCCGGGGTGAGCGATTGTTCCCCATCGGAGAAAGCTCTCTCCGGATGAGGATGGACTTCCACGATGAGCCCGTCGGCGCCACAGGCAATGGCGGCGCGGCTCATGGGAATGATCAGGTCATGCCTGCCGGTGCCATGGCTCGGGTCAACAATGATGGGCAGATGGGAGAGCTGCTTCACGGCAGGGACGATGTTCAGGTCGAGCGTATTGCGCGTGTATTCCACGAACGTGCGGATGCCTCGTTCGCAAAGCACCACCCGTGAGTTGCCGCCTGCAAGGATGTATTCCGCACTCATCAAGAACTCATTCAAGGTCGCTGAGAAATTCCGCTTCAGGAGAACGGGCTTATCGACCTTGGAAATGGAACGGAGCAGCTTGGTGTTATGCATGTTGCGCGCACCCACCTGGAGCATATCCGCATACTCAGCCACGATCTCCACTTCGCTTGACTCCAACACCTCGGTGACAATCCCCAGGCCGGTGCGCTCCCGTGCTGTCGCCAGCATTTTGAGCCCATCTTCACCCAGACCCTGGAAGGCATAGGGGCTGGTGCGGGGCTTGAAGGCGCCTCCCCTGAGCAAATTGGCCCCTGCCGCTTTCACCGCCTTCGCAGTTTCGAGAAGTTGTTCCTCGCTTTCCACGGAGCAGGGTCCGGCAATGATCACGATCTCCTCGCCGCCGATGCTTACGTCTCCTACCTTGACTACCGTATTGTTCGGCTTGAATTCCCGGCTGGCGAGTTTGTACGGCTTCAGAATTGGAATGACATCGTCGACGTGCGGGAGAAGGGAGAGTTGTTCCCGCTTGATGAACCTCTCGTCCCCGATGACACCGATGACGGTGCGTTCCGTTCCCTGGGACACATGGGCTTTCAGCCCGAGTTCCTCAATTCGCTCGACTACATGGCGCACATCGTCGCCGGTCGCCCCCGATTTCATGACGATGATCATAACGCGTGCCTTTTTTGTGGATACAACAAAAAAACCCGCCAGCTTTCTGGCGGGAAATCAATGCCCCTCAATTCATTCAGCTCGCCCGCATGGGTACCGACGGGGCAAATTGAAGTGACACCAGGAAGGAAACCATTGAAATTCAGCGGAATCCCCTCCTTTACGGTACACATCCGGAGGGAAAAAGTCAATAGACTGTTGCAAAATTCAACAGTCTCCATTGCTCTAGGCTCATTTTTTTCTGGAGCGGTTGTTTTCTTTCCGACTTTTTTTTGGTACTATAGATTGCCAAAATACCACCCGGTCACTGTGTCATCAGTGGCCACGCAGGTTGCTCATCCGGTTGCACTCTCGAGACACGACACGTCACTGTTCTCTCACCAAACAACCAATTTCCAGAGGAGTTAGTATGATCCTGTTAAGACGATCTATAGCAATTTTGGTCTTGTCGTCGATTGTCGCCATTGCTGCTTTCGGGGGAGGGTTCCAGCTGAACGAACATGGTGCACGCAGCATGGCTCAGGGGGGAGCATTCGCCGCGCGAGCTCTTGACGGCTCTGCAATCTTTTTCAATCCGGCCGGGTTGAGCTTCCAGAAGGGAACGTCTTTCTATGTAGGAACAACTCTGATCGCCACCGCGGGAAAATACATTTCCACGGGGAGCATTACCACCGAACAAATCAAGGGAACCTTCTTTCCGACAAATGCCTATATCACACATACCATGGACAATGGCCTGGCATTCGGTATTGGCTTCTTTTCCCCGTACGGACTAGGCACCGAATGGCCTAACCCCTGGGCCGGTGACACGCTGGCCGTCCAGACCAACCTCAAGACGTTCTATCTCAACCCATCGATCTCGTATAAATTCAGCGATCAGTTGGCCATTGCGGTGGGAGCCAGCTATGTTTGGTCCGATGTAAGCCTCAATTATCGAGTGGCCACGTACGCTTCATTGGCCCCTCCCACCCCAACAAAGGGAACCGCTGATCTGACGGGAAAAGGGACTTCGTTCAACTGGAACGTTGGCATAATGTACAAGCCCAGCGCGGATTGGTTCATCGGGGCATCATACAGAGCCCAAAGCAAGGTTGATTATTCGGGCGATGTATCGTTCACAGGCATGGGGGTCTTTTCAAACCTGCTTGGCGTTAATTACTTCCCAGGCGGTTATGGAAAGACGTCCATTACGATGCCCAGCAACCTTTTTGTCGGTATCGCTCACGATTTCACCTCCAACCTGACCGTCGAAGCAGACCTTCAGTACATTGGATGGAGCAGCTACGACAAACTGGTGTTGGATATTGCCACCGGCCCTACAATCCCCGGAGCGGTTCCCATCATCGGTGGAATGACTCCTCAGAAATCGCCGGCAGCGAAAGTAAAGGATTGGACCAACGCATATATGGCCCGGCTTGGAGGGGAATACAGATTAGATCCATTGGCTCTCAGGGCAGGCTTCATCTATGACAAGACTCCGCAACCCATAAACAAGATTGAACCGATGCTCCCGGATGCCAACAGGGTTGAATTTACCGTTGGTTTCGGCTTCAAATTCACCTCGATGTTTGGGATCGATTTTGCCTATCAGGCAATCCTGTTCCAGGAACGGGTAGCCTCTGCTCCCGACAACGGATTCAAGGGTACGTATGATTCATCAGCTAATCTCTTTGGCCTGAATCTGAGCTACGGGATCTGACATCCCTCGTGTGAGGGGCAAAAAACGGGCGCACCACGTGCGCCCGTTTTCTTGGGATGCCCTCTGCCTCCCTCTCCTTCAACCGAGGAAATCCTTGATTCCCCTGACAACCCGTTCCTGTTCCTCTTCCGTAATATCATTGAAGAAAGGAAGCCTCAGAAGCCGTTCGCTGAGGTCCTCTGTGACCGGACAGTCTCCTTGTTTCCCGCCAAAGCTCTTGCCCATGCCCGAGATATGCAGCGGCAGATAGTGAAAGACCGCAAGGATTCCCCGCTCCTTCAAGAAACGGATCAGCGCCTGCCTGCGCTCGAGCGAGGGAAGGAGCATGTAGTACATATGGTATGCCTGCTCGCACCACTCCGGAACCACCGGCAGGCGGAGATCATGCCGGGGTGCCCAATCGCACAGGAGATCCTGATAATACTCCCAGATCCGCCTTCTCTTTCCCTGGATTTCCTCACGCCGTTCCAGCTGGGCATAGAGGAATGCCGCAAGTATGTCTGAGGGCAGGTAGCTCGATCCCACATCAACCCACGTATACTTGTCCACCTGACCGCGGAAGAAGCGGCTCCGGTTCGTCCCCTTTTCGCGGATGATCTCTGCGCGCTCCGTGAAGCGCGGATCATTGATCACCAGCGCCCCACCCTCTCCGCTGATGAAGTTCTTCGTTTCGTGGAAGCTTTGCGTGGCAAGGACTCCGAAGGTCCCGAGAAACTGACCGCGATATTTGCCGAAGAGTCCATGGGCATTGTCTTCCACGACAGGTATCCGGTGCTTTCCCGCAATGTCCAGAATCTCGCGCATTTCGCATCCCACGCCCGCATAGTGCATCACCACGATGGCTTTGGTACGCGGTGTGATTAATCGTTGCAAAAGCCGTTCGTCCAGGTTCAGTGTCGACGGTTTGATGTCGATGAAGACCGGCTTCGCGCCGCGCAGCACGAACGCATTGATGGTGCTGACGAAGGTAAACGAGGGCACGATGACCTCATCGCCCGGCTGGATCTCCAGCAAAAGCGCGCTCATCTCAAGGGCATGCGTGCATGAGGTCGTCAGCAACACTTTTTCCACTCCCAGCGCATCCTGGAGATATTGATGGACCCTCAGCGTGAACGGGCCGTCGCCGGACGCATGGCCGTTCTTTACCGCTTCACTCATGAATGTGAATTCGTTTCCTACGACCGACGGTTTGTTGAACGGTATATTCGTCATAACGTGATCCAGATGATTGACTGAGGTATTCCTCGACGAGATCGTCCCAGAATTCTACCCGTTCGGGTTCTCCTTTCAGCGTCCCTGCATCAGCGATGCAGCCGATCATTCCGGAAGATGTCAAAATACCAGTGAGGATAAGTTTTTATGGGAGCGCTCATCCAGTCGAGCCGGTCCATCTCCTCGGTTGTAAGAGACCAGTCCGTTGCGTGGATATTTTCAAGCAACTGCTCCATCGTCCTGGCCCCAAAAATCACGGAAGTGACGCCGGGTTTCTGGAGGAGATAGTTGAGCGCAGCCTGGGCAACGGTTCCGTTATGGGCACTGGCGATCACATCGAGCTCATCCACGATCGTGTACCCTTTTTGTTCGTCGAAAGGGAAGTGATCTTCAGGATTCTTCAAGCGGGTGCCCGCAGGCCATGGAACGTGACGTCTGTACTTCCCGGTCAAAAATCCCCCGGCCAACGGACCCCATGGCAGGACCCCAAGACCTTGATCCAGGCATACCGGGAGGAGTTCCAGTTCCAGGTCACGCGTGACGAGCGAATACAGCGCTTGCAGCGAGACAAAGCGGTGCAGTCCGAGCTCCCGTGATATCGCCATTGCCTTCATTAACTGCCAGCCGGTGAAGTTTGAGCAGCCCACGTAGCGCGCTTTCCCCTGACGAACGAGAGTGTCGAGAGCTTCCAGTGTCTCTTCGAGAGGAGTGACAGCATCATACGAATGAATCTGGTAGAGGTCGATGTGATCGGTGTTGAGCCGCTTCAAGCTGTCGTCGCACGCCTTCAGGATGTGCTGCCGGGAGCAGCCGGTATCGTTAGGTCCGGGCCCGGTCCTGAATCCGCCCTTCGTCCCGATGACAGCCTCCTTCCTCCGTGAACCAAGGGCTCGGCCAAGAATTTTTTCGGATTCACCTTCGGAGTAATTATCTGCAGTGTCAAAGAAGTTGATCCCTGCATCGAGCGCGGTCCCCACGATAGCATCCGCCTCCTCTTGTCCTAATTCACTCAGTTGGCGCCAGCCGCGGTCGCCAACGAACATCATGGCACCAAAGCAGAGCTCGGATACTTGAAGGCCGCTTTGCCCGAGGAAACGTGTTTTCATTCGCTTCTACCGTGGAATTTGACGATATCCGGGGAGCCAGTCTGGCCCTTCAGGAGCCATGCAGGCTTTCCGATAACTCAACCTCCTGCTCACGCCTGTTGTATCCCAGCGAATGGCCACCCTGCTTTCGCCACCATTCAATAGTTGTTGCCATCCACTGCCGGAAAGGCGTAGACCGGTAGCCCAAATCTCGTTTGATCCTGTCCAGACTGAAAACCGCCGTCCTCCGTGTATTGAATGGGAAAACGTCGCCGTGCGGATGAGTGCTAAGGGCTTGCCTGTCAAAGACGGCCTGCGGGACATGCACGCATGTTACCGCCCGCTCCATCAGCTCTCCTAACAAGCCGAGATATTCGTTCAGCGAGCAGATTTCCTCGCCAACCACGTTGTACGCTCTTCCTATTGACGCCGAGTGCTCCAACAATGATGCAAATGCAGCCGCCACATCTGCAATGTAGACCTGCTGAAACGCACAATCTCCCGAGCCGGGAACAAGGAGCGGCCGTCCATCCAGGATGCGTTCAATCCAAAACCAGTCGCGACGTGACGGGTCGGCCGGGCCGGAGACAAAGGTCGGGCGAAGCATGCTCACCGGCAACTGCGTGTCATGGTGCGCATCCCAGAGCACCCGTTCGCAGGCACGCTTGTCAATCCCGTATTGCATGCCAAACGGATTCCGGTCCCAAAACGTCATGAGGGGCAGCGCATCCTGGTCCTCGGTGACGGGGGATTGAGCCCGACCTGACACCATGTAGACCGAAACAGTGCTGCAATGAATGAACCGCCCCACCCTCCCCCGGAAGAGCTCAGCAGCTCTTCGCGACTCTTCAGGAAGATACGCAATAATATCGTACACCGCATCAAACGTTCGCCTGCCAAGCACCTGTTTGAGCAAGGAAATATTCGACCGGTCTGCTGTCAGGACCTCCACGCCCCGTCCGGGGACCTTGCCAACGGGTTCCCGACCGCGGGTGACGATGGACACCTGATGTCCTTTTGCCAGCAGGCAGCGCACGAGCGCCCCGCTGATGAAACCGGTGCCGCCAAGAACGAGGATATTCATTTTACCATCACCATCTTTTTCACCAACGACCGTCCCGCAATCTCAAGCCGGTAAATATACATCCCGCTTGACAGTCGGCTGCCGTCGAAAATGTAGTCATGGCGGCCGGCCGCTGCCTCCCCGTCGACGAGAACAGCCACTTCGCGTCCAAGGACGTCAAACACCTTGAGGCAAACCTTCCCAGAATTCGGAAGCTCGAACCGAATGCTGGTCGAAGGATTGAACGGGTTCGGAAAATTCTGGGCCAGGACCAACTCCCTTGGAACATCAGCCACAGCTCCCGGTTCAATTCCCGTGATCGCGACTGTATCGAGTACGAGGATCCGGGTTGTGTATGCGTTGACAGGCATCGTCAGTGACGCGAACGTTTGCCTCGTCCCGGTGAACGTCTGACCGGAGAAGTAATCCGTCAGGTAGTATGTGCGCGTGGAATCCAGATCGAGTTCCGCCACCGGAAGCTGCATCTGCACGGTTGCCGCCGTTGCGCCCATGTTCATCACCGGGAAAACATTCTGTTTTCCCTTCCACCGACGGTACGCAAATACCATCGTACTGGGCGAAACCTGGACTTCGGCGAAACTATCGCTCATCAGCGCTGGGAAATGCTTGCGCATGGCGATCACATTCTTATAGAAAGAGAACAGCCCTTTGTGATCCTGGGATTGAATCGACTGGGTTCCCTGGAACACCGGGACCGCGTCGTAGGGATGGTTCGACGCGCCGATTTCCTGCCCATTGAAAAGTAACGGAATACCGGGCAAGGAGAACAGCATCATTCCCACCATGGTCGTCCGTGGCAGGTCATGCGTCGCCAGGAACCGATAGGTGTCATTGTTCTCCATGAAATGGAGCACCTTGGCATTCGGCGGGAAACCGGTCAACGCTGCGCGCAGCAATCCGGCACGGGTAGTCGCATTGGATGTATTGAAAATAGTAGGGTTTGAATTCGCGCTATACGATGGCTGCCAGTTCCAGTGAGACACCCATCCTTCTTCTGATGACCAGTCGTAGGCTGCGTCAAACCGTTCGTCAAACACGGGTGGATACTTTGCCTTGTCTTCTGCAAGTAGTAGGACCTCCGGCTTAATTCGTTTCAAAGCCAACCTCCACAGCTTGGTAAACGCCGGCGTCCGAGCCGTCACCCCCCAGACTGCGTCGATTCGATAGCCATCAATGTCGAATTTCTCGATCCAGTACTTCGTCGCCTCGATGATCCATCGCTGCACGTCAGGGAAGTTGTAGTTAAGGTTCACCATTTCCATAGGCAAGAACCGGTAATACACAAACTGCATGAGCCCTTCGGTCAGGCTGCGATAGTCTGCGGAGTACCTGGCACCGTCATTCATATCGTGCTGATAAAAGTCGTAATAGTACGATCGCTGTCCCTTCTGGACGGCATCCTGCGCATACGGATGATGGCTGGACGAATGGTTCGGCACGAAATCCAGAAGAACCCGAATCCCATATTGATGTGCTGTATTCACCAGACGATGCAAGTCGGATTCACTGCCCAAGTCCGGCCTGAACTTGAAATAGTCGAGGATCGCATATCCCTGATCCGGATCGGTTGTCAGATAGATGGGCTGGATCCAGAAAGCGGTCACCCCAAGACCTGCGAGCTCGGGAATTTTCAAGGTAATATCCACAAACCGGGTGTTTGCCACGAACATGAAGGGAGAGATGCCATAGATGATGGCACTGTCTATCCACTGGGCATGATCGGTCTTGATGTTGAAAGGGCGTAATCCCGCCGAATCCAGGGTGACAAACGTGCTTCCCTTCACCGTGTCTCCGCGAGAGGAAATCACCCGCACGTCGAAATAATACTCTCCATACTGAGACCCCGCTGCCAACGAAACACCAGCAACAGAATCATTGGCAGTGCTCAAAGTTACGGAAGCAGGATTTGTCGCTCGGGGCACCCAGGAAAAAGTGAGAACGGAACTATCGGGGTTGTCGAGAATCGAAGCGTGCAGCGTCACATTGGTCCCGGACATTGTTGCGTATGCAAAGCACTCTGGGCGAATCTTATACCCGAGAGTCAGGCGGAGCGTGTCGGAATAGCTCGGAATACCGGCGCTGTCTACACCTGCAACGATCGTGCTCGTGCCTTCATTCAAGCGGACAGGCACCGTGAAAGTCGTCCCTGAAAGGTTAAATGGCACCGGTGCGCCCTGGACATAGAGGACGCCAGTGGCCGCACCTGAAAAGGAGACCGTCCCGGTAATCGTTACGTCCCTGTTCCAGACAACGGTGGGGCCGGCTGGCGACAGGGTAACGGTCATCGCATGGGTCAGTTCCATCATGGAACACCATGCGAGGAGCATCATTGGAAGGCTCTGCAATATATGTGGAATCCTCATTGTGACCTCAGGCTTCAGTACTTGCCGTATGTCTTCGCTACCTCCACCATCTTAAAGAGATTCGCATGCGGCGTATCGCGGCCGCACTGGTCGCCGGTGGAGAGGACATAACCGCCATCCGCCGCAGCATCGTCAATCGCGCGTTTGCACTTCACTTCCACCTCCCCCGGCGTGGCATTCATCATGAAGTTGAACGTGTTGATGTTCCCTTTGATGCAGAGCTTGTTCCCCACCCGCCGCTTTGCTTCTTTCAAATCCACGTCTCCCCCTGGCGGCTCCTCCATCGGTTCCATCACATCAACGTCTGTTTCACCCGCTACGATCTCCACAAGCTGCCAGGACTTTCCACAGATATGGAGGTGGGAAAGTATGCCGGCGTCCCTGCAGATTCTGGATGCCTTTTTGATGAATGGGAGCTCGTACCTCCGGAAGATATCCGGCGAGCTCACGCTCAGGCTTGCACTTGATCCTCCAAGCATGATCTCATCCGGGCGTGCCCGTACCATGGCACGCGTGTACGCCAATGCCCATTCCATCCAATACTCGTGGATCTCTCCCATCAGCTCCGGCTCCTCGATGAAGTCCGAAAAGGTCTGTTCAAACCCTCCCTGGCGGAAGTGGAACCACCAGTCCTGGAACACCGGAACCATGCCCACGTAGACGCCGAGGTCCCCGATGCGATGACGGTCCTTGTACTCCTCTTCCCACTTCCACGGGCCATTTCCCATCCATGCCCGCAACCTTTCAAAGTCGCGGCGGAGATCTTTGACCGGTTTCAGCTCGCGCCACGGCGGTTCGTCGGCAAAGTAGAGCTCCCTTTCGGTCAGCGCCCCTTTCGGCGTTTCACAGATACGATCAACGACCTTTTGTGTCTGTTGCATGATCACCCTGTCCCGGAATTCCGGTGCCCCTTCGGGCCGGATCTCTTTCAAGCCGCCGTAGATGTACCACCCATCCATTCCAAAATACTTCACCGCGTCGACGTACGCTTCGGAATATGTGGCCGAGGTCCAGCCATTGTGTTCTCGTCCATCCAGAAACAGATCATGGAACGGGCGACCGGTGAGTTTTGCCGGGACCATCACCGAGATATCGGGACAGGCCGGCACGTGATCCGGCTTCTCCCTGCGAAAGGCTTTCATCAAACGCTCTTTTCCTGTCATAGCTTGCCTTCCCGCCCTTTGGGCAGCCTGTTCCACGATGCCAGCAGATCCTTCGCGCGGAAGAAAGATTTTTTCGGACTGCAATCCTCCCGCACAACCCCACCGTTGACAATGAACGGCCGGAAATCTGAAAAGTCGTACCAGTTGATCGCCTTGATATACGGCTTGCTGTACCAGAGGGTATAGACCTGTTCGAGCCAGTCGGCCTGCAGATCCTCATCCCACTCCCGGTGCCAGGCATAGGGCTCATCCTCCGTCAGGTTTCGCGCACCGGAAGGATTCGGGGCGCGCAGATTTGAACTGGCGCCGATCTCCGTGATGTAGATGGGTTTGCCGAACGCGGACAGGCGCTCGACGAGCCGGGCAATGTCCGAGAGATCCCGTTGAGGAAAATACACCTGAATGCCCACAACGTCGAATTCCACACCGGCGTCAACTAGGTCCTGCAAGTATTTTCTGACCGTTCGGAGAGGACGAGCCGCCTCCGTCCGCCCCATGCGGCCACGCGCCACATATTCTCCGAAGGGATAGCAATTGTTCAGAATCCGTAGCACTTTTGGATTCACCTGTTTGGTGGTGTCACACGCGAGCCGGACGATCTCCGTGATCTGCTCCGGCGTATGATTATGAACGTTCGCCCAATCGTGGTACTCATTGATGACTTCCCACTGCTGCACCCGGTCCCCGTAGTGCGAAACGAGGTCGCGTGTATGCTTCACGACATACTTCTTCAGGTCATCGAAATTCTTCTGCTTCAGCCAGTCCGGGGTGACTGATGCGCTGAACCAGAAGAGCGGACGCCCCTGCGGGGTGATGCCTTGTTCTTCCAGGAAATTCAGGATGTCGTCCTTGATGCCCCAGTTGTATCGTCCCTCTGCCGGCTCAAAAGGTTCGTACCAGGTATCGTAGTTGTAATGCGTGATGGTGGCCAAATTGAACAGTTCTGGAAACCGCTTCTGCCACTCCACTGATTTCGCCCAGATCATCTGTCGGGACTCACAGCCAAAGTAGACCGTCTCGTTTCTTGGTTTCTGTTGAATGTCTGCCCGGGCTTTTTCCAGCTCTATCTTCTCCCCTACCCAGAGGGCATGGAAGAGGGACCGGTCCGCCAGAGCCGCACATTTCTCTCCATCCCCCCGCTTCTTCTCCGCGTCAGAGGCCAGTTCCTCCGAGAGTTCGGTGAGGCGCACGACCTCGGTGGAGAAACGGGTCCCATCCTTTTCGTAGCGGGTCCGGACTTCCTTATTCCGCGCAACGCGGGATTTCGCAAATTCCAGATTGAGGTTGAGATTCTTGTCCCCATTCTCGACGGAATACAGCTTCCCGCCGTTATCCGCAGCCAGCCAGACGAAGCCGAACCCCGGCACATACCAGCGGGTGTTCACCGCGAATTTCTGCCTCACCGACTCCGGCACGACGATACCGTCCCGTTCAACCGTTATCGGGGACTTGAAGGGATCAACGTTTGCATCCGATGCATAGGCAGAGACAATGTCCGGCATCCCTTTCGGCAAATATGGCCGAAAAACAAGCCGGTCGGGTGTGCTGGCAAAAAGAGGAGCCATTCGGGTATGCGCCAGCCATGCGCCAGCGCCCAGTATGCCTGTTCTGAGGAACGATCTTCGGGTTTGTATTTCCATGTCTGTCTCTATCCTTTCCCGTGCTACTTTGGTTCATAGAGGTTTTCTATCCTTGGGCGGGGCGAAGTGCCTTCCAACGCTCCTGCAGATTCTTCAGCCGGTCCCACACAGCGCGCTTTTCCCCTTTTGGGGTCCGCAGGAATCCGCCATTCGGTATCCACGAATACGGGTCGACAAAATCATACCAGTTCACCGCTTCGATCGTCGGTTTGCTGTATGCAAGCGTGTAAAGTCCTTCCATCCAGTCTGCCTGCAGTTCTTCGTCCCACGGACGGTGCCAGACGTACGGCTCCTGCGTGATCGTCAGTTTTCCCGAGTTAATCGATTCCTCCGACGGCCCGGACGATGCTCCCACCTCCGTAAGCTGGATCGTTTTGCCGATCGATTCGAATTTCTCGATCAGCACGATCGTGTCTGCCAGATCCCTGTATGGGAAGTACATCTGGATACCCGTAATATTGAAATCCACTCCGGCCTCGGCGAGCTGCTTCACGAACTGGAACGGAGTCCGCTGCGGATAGAAAGCGTCCAGCTCGGTCATCTTCTTGAGCTGAACGTACTCGGCAAACGGCGCGCAATTGTTGATGAGGCGCTTTACCTTCGGATTTGTATCGCGCGCTACGTCGCAGGCCAGACGGGTGACTTCGATGATTTGATCCGGCTTTAACCGGCACTCGTTGGCCCAGTCATGGAATTCGTTCACGACCTCCCATGCGTACATGCCGTCGCCATAATGGCTGACGACGGTGCGGACGTGCTTTTCGACATATTTCCGGACCTCGTCATATGTTTTTTTCCGAAGCCAGTCGGGGGTGGTCGTCCGGTACGACCACCAGAGCGGGCGCCCTTCGATGGGGATGTTCCGCTTCTGCAGTTGCTTGAACAGCGCATCGCGCAGGTCGAACTGCACCTTTCCTTCCTCTGGCTCAAAATCCTCAAACACGCCGCTGATCAGGTAATGGGTGATCGTCGCGTAGTTGAAGAGATCCGGAAAGAGAGAGAGAAAGAGCTCCACATCCATCTGGAAGTATCCCCTGGCGTCGCACCCGGTATAAAAGCCGGGACGGTATCCGCGCTTGCCAATGGCGTATCTGGCGTATTCCAGTTCGATTTTTTCGCTTGCCCACATCGCATGAAGGATCGCCTTCTGGGAAAGCGCACCGCATCGTTCTCCTTCGCTCTCCGCTTTGCGCGCATCGGTCAGATAACCTTCGGATATTGCAAGGAGCGATTCCACCTCCCGCGACGGGCGCCAGCCGCTCTTCTTGTGGAGAGCCACCCGCATCCCGTTGCGCGCCACGCGGCTTCTTGCCAGTTCATAGTTCAGATTCAGCGCAATGCTCTTCCCGGCGGGAGGAAGTGAGTAGAATTCCCCGGCATTGTCGGCAGTGATGAAGATATATCCAAACCCCTCGACGTTCCATCGCACATTGATTCCAAACTTTTCTTTTCCCTCCGTATCGGAGATCTTCACCCCCACGTTTGAGGCAGTAATGTTGGAGTGGAAGGAATCCCATTGCTCGTCCGTGGCGTACGCCCAGTCCAGGAGATGGGGGCCGCGCCCCTCCTGTACAAAGTACGGACGGAAGACCAGCTCCCCGGCAGCAGTAGAATGCGACGAGGGCTCGGACGTGAGTACCGTGGGGGCGGCGACCGTCGAATCCTGCACGACCAGGCTTCCCACTCCTCCCACCATTTGGCGCTGTTTTATGTCCTGACTATCCATGAGATTTATTTCCCGCTTTGTTTGCTGATAGGTTCTTCCATTGCTGCCGGAGCCTGAGCAGTCGGTCATAGCCAGCCTTTTTCTCCCCCTGGGGACTGCTGAGGATTCCGCCATTCTCAATGTAACAGAATGGGTCAAGGAAATCGAACCAGTGTGCCCCCACAATAAATGGCTTGCTGTAGGCAAGCTGGTACACCCCTTCTATCCAGTCTGCCTGAAGCTCTTCGTCCCACGGGCGATGCCAGATGTACGGCTCTTTGGGAATGCCCGGTTTCTTTTTGGTCTTCACGGTAAGATCTGTCGGCCCGGCAGACGCTCCGATCTCCGAAAGATGCAGCGGCTTCTTGAACATCTCGAATCGCTCAAGGTAGAGAATTATATCCTGCAAATCGCGATAGGGGAAATACATCTGCTGCCCGATCGCGGTGTAGTCAACCCCGGCATCGGTGAGATCTTTCATGAATTGCCAGGGAGTCCGTTGCCGGTATTTCGCCTCTTGTCCGGACCACTGCTTGAGCTGTACATATTCAGCGTAAGGACAGCAGTTATTGATCACGCGCTGCACCTTCGGAGCGGTGTCGCGTGCCACGTCGCAGGCAAGCTTCGTGAGCTCGACTGTCTGTTCCGGCGTGCACTGGACCTCGTTCGCCCAGTCATGGAATTCATTCATGATCTCCCATCCCCACATCCCCTCTCCATAATGAGCAACCATCTCTCTGGCATGTTTCTCCACGTAGGTCTTTAGCTGGTCGAAAGATTTGTTCTTCAACCAGTCGGGCGTGACCCATGTGTGGAACCAGGTGATAGCGCGCCCTTCCACGGCGAGGTTCTTTTCCCGTAGTTTCTTGAACGCGAGGTCGCGCATATCATAGTTGGTCCTCCCCTCCGCCGGTTCGAACTCATCAATGTTGCCGGATTTTCCCCAGAAGTACGTAATGGTGGCAAAGTCGAAAAGCTGGGCAAAGAGTTCCATGAAGAGGTCTTCGTGCATTTCATAAATCCCCCGTGCGTCGCAACCCATGAAGAACTCAGGACGGAACCCGCGTTTGAGAATCTCGAACTTCGCCTTCTCGAGTTCGATCATCTCGCCTCCCCACATTGCATAGAAGAGGGAGGTCTGCGCCAAAGTGCCGCACCGTCGATGATCGGAAAGCAGCTTTTTTGCGTCCGCGAGATACTGCTCCGACAGGGCCATGTATCCCGCGCTCTCGCGCGAGGGAATCCATCCATCGGCGGAAAAAGCCTTTGCCCGTTTCCGGTTGCGGACTACCCTGCTCGACGCAAGTTCATAGTTGAGATTCAATGCCGCGGTTTTGCCCGGTTCCGGCAGTTCATAGAACTCTCCGGCATTATCGGCCGTAATAAAGATATAGCCAAAGCCTTCCACGTTCCACCGGACGTTGATGCCGAATTTCTCCGCCCCTTCGGTATCCGAGATCTTCACCCCTTCCGTAGAGGCGGTAATGTTTGAATGAAACGCGTCCCACCGCGTATCGCTCGCATAGGCCCACTCAAGCAAGTGCGGCCCCCGGCCGGACTGTATGAATGCGGGCTGAAAGAGCAGTTCCCCCCGCGAAGTGTCAGTGGACGTTTTCGACCGTGTAAGGATGGAAGGAGCAGAAAGGAGCGTTCCCGTCCCAATCGCGGCACCAACGCCCGCAAATGCCGAGTCTTTGATAAATTTCCGTCGCGTAATGTTCATTGGCGCAGTGAAGCCTCATATCGTTTGAGGATTTCGGCCTTGAAGTAGAACCTGGTCTCGTCTCATTGGGCTAATCATTTCAATGCGATCGTCACTGTGGCAGCGTCCACTCGCTCAGTGTGACGGTCATGGTGCAGGTGCCGATACTCTTTCCTTTCGATTCGGCCTGCCAGGTGATCTGGGCTACCGCCGGCTGGTGCATGGGCGCATGGAGAATTGTCTGCGCCGGGTAAACTTCACCGGGGGCAAGGAGGTACCGTCCGATGCCGACCGGCACCTCCCATCCTTGCGGGACTTTGGGCGTCAGGACGACTTCCACCGAATCCTGCGTGTCGTTGCGCAGGAAAAGCGGGAAGTGCAGATACGCGCCGGCAGCAATCCCAACCTCCGGTTTCACCAAGGAAGCGAGTTGCTCAATGCCGTGCGCCCGCCAGAAGTCGCGGTAGAAAGCGAAGACCCCTCCCATTTCCATCGTCACCCCCTGGTGCTTTTGCTGCCTATAACCACGGGGGGGCGTAAAAGGAACGGGAGAGGCTGTAATTCCCTCGAAGACGTCTCCCCGAGGAGATGCTTTCACTACCGATTTCCCGAAGACCAGCCGGAAGGTCTCCATCCACTTCAGGAATTTCTTGTAATCGCCGCTCTTCTTCGATTCGAGCGCCGCATCGGCGACATCTCCCTGAGTGAGGTGCGGGCTGCTCAGGTCAACCGCAATTTTATAGTAAGGGACCTTCTTCGACGGAGAGACGGACTTGATGTCGAATTGCGGCCCTTCACCGTCGAGCGGATGAGCGGCATCGGAGACGTAGTAGATCTTTTTCGCCTGCCAGGCGGGCAGCCCCTCGACAGCGTTGTTGATATCGAGCCGCTCCCGGGGTACGGTCACCTGCGCGGGAAAAGCCAGAGGATCCCCTGCCATATCGAAAGCCTCCGTAGCAATGACACCGGAAGCCTGATGGTCACCGTGGTTTTCTCCCTGCACATAATCTGGCAACCAGGTCAGGATGACTTCGGGCCTGGTCAGCCGGACCAGCCGAACGACCTGCTCCAGGACAGATCCATGGTGCCAGTTCTCCAGTGACTGGAACACGTCTTGTCCGGGCGTGTCCCTTCCGTTGAGAAACCAGACATTCATGATTCCCAGTGATGCTGTCGCCCGTCGCGCTTCGATCTCCCGGATCGCACCCATAGCATTGTTCTGTTCCATGCCATAAGTATTCCCGCCGCCTGTCCCCCGGTTGCAGTAGATGACAGCAACCTGCTTATGGTCATCCACGGTTACCTTCGCCAGGTAACTCCCGACGGCAGTTTCATCGTCCGGGTGGGCGACGATCAAAAGGATGTCCGCCTTGTAGCGCGCGTCAGGCGGAGGAATGGGCGGTGCTTGAGGTATCTGCGCAATGCCCGTGGCAGCAAACATCTCAAGCGCCGCCAGAGTGGTGATGATAGTCTTTTTCAAGAATATATCCCTTCCTGAGTGAGAGTCACGAAGCAACCCCAAGGGAGCGCCCGCTCCGCGGCTCCTCGACCATGATAAGCCACCAGACCAAAGCCAAAAGCGCGACAGCACCTGCGATCATGAAAAGGGAGGAGAAGCCAAGCGCATTGGCAATCCAACCTCCTACGATCCCGGCAAGGACAAACGGGGAGGTAACCATGTTGGAAAGGGCAACATATGTCGGCCGCTCGCCGGGAGAGCAGAGCTCTGCAATCAGCGAAAGGCGCGAGATTCCTCCGAGCGTTACTGACGATGCGGAACAGACAAACGACACGGCGTACAGCTCCGGTGTCGGGGCCAGAAGGGCAACCACACAGGCGAGAAACGTGAACATACCCGCGAGCAACATGTTCAAACGATGTCCAAGGCGATCGGCCAGGTATCCGAAAAGGAAACTCCCGACGATCATGCTTCCCATGATAATCATCGTGAAGGTGCCGGCAGAAGCATCCGACAGAGAAAACTTTTCGATGGCATAGACCGCGAGGAACCCGTTGGCCATCGTGGACGTGATCAGCAGCGCATCGCCGACAAGGAAATGCCTGTAGTTCTTCCCTGTCCTCAGAATGCGCGGAAGCGCCTCCACCAGGCGCGTACCCGGCGTCGCGGCCGCAGGCGGCTCTGAGGCCTTCTCCTCGAGACGAGTCAGAAAATAATACGAGACCATCGTTGAGGTAAAGGCAAGGAAGAAGAGCAGAGCGTAGCTTGTGGGATATTGCACCGTTCCCAGCACAAGAGCCGCCACAGCACCGCCGCCGATGCCCAACACCGAACCGAGAATACTCCGGGTCGCAAAAAGCCTTCCCCGTACCCGCACCGGCGTCAGTTTCGCAACAAGATCAAACCAGACGGGAAGATTGATGCTTCCAGCTATAGCCGCGAGGGCATAAAGGACAAAAAACGCCGTAAGCACGCCTCCAGTGCCGACCCTTCCTTCCAGTACCAGGGGAACCATTGCAAGGAGGAGCCAGGGAATACGCTGGCCCATCGCAGTCAGGAGGAGCAGGCCCTTCTTTTCGCTCGCCCGTTGCGCGTTGCGGGCGATAAAGACCTGGGGAAAATTGAACCCGAACGTCCAGAGCACCGGGATCAATCCGACGGCGATGTTTCCGCCGCCGATCGCCTTGACAAAAACAGGCAGGATTGTCTGTTGCGACACGAAGCTCATTGCGAGTGCAAAGAACGTACCATCCATCACGTTTGCGGCGAAGTTCCGCGCTACCACAGGGTCCTCAACACCCATTAGAGCATGGACCCACTTAGACACGGTATACCCTTACCTCTCCCGCCTCAAGTCTCAATGCCGTGGAGGACGCCTTGTTCGTCTCTTTGAAAGCGAGCGATTCACCGCTGAACTGCTCCACGGCATTCCCCGCTCGCAATCCGGGGATCACGATGGTGGTCTCGACAGGTGCGCTCTGGAGATTCCGGAGAATGATCATGGCCGACCCCGAGGGAGATGTCAGCAGGTCAACCCGCACTTTCCCATTGGATGCCGCAGGACGGGGCGATCCATCTGCAAGTCCGGCCAGGCTCGCGATGAGATCGCCGTTGTGTGCAGATGCACCTCTGTAGTATGGCATGCCAACGTAGGAACCGATCAGGACGGCACGACCTTTTCCATAGCTTGCACTCGTGATAGCCGGCTCTCCGTCTGCAAATGTACCCCATACTTCGGCACGGGAAGGCCGCAGCACTTCCCGGACGATCACGCCCTGAACTTTTTGTCCCGCCTTGATATACTGCAGGTTCTGGTTTACGGTTATCTCGACCGCGCTGCCTCCATCGGTCGCAGTCTGCTGGCTTGCGCCGAAGACCTCATCCATCCCATAACCCGGCACGGTGGTCTGGTGGCGCCCCAGCTCCGCATTCCATCCTCCGAAGTAGCTTTCCCCGATCAGCAGCCCCCCGGCATTTACCCATGCCTTGAGCGCTGCGCACATGGCTTCGCTGAGACAATACGGGAAAGGTGCAAAGATGACACGATAGGAGTCCAGGACACCCGGCAACTCGCGAGGGTGAATCAGGTCGATGACGAAATTCCTCTCATATAAGGCCCCGTGGACACCAAGCAACGACTCGGTGACGTCTTTCTCGTTGCCGGTCGCCGCCCAGCCAAAGATCTGGTTCTCGGGATTGTACAGAAGAGCGACGTCCGCTTTGCGTGGCTGTGCATCCAGGATGAAATCCGTGTTTTTCTGAAGCACGCCGTTGATCTCGGCAAATGCCTCCAGCCAGGGAGTTGACGACCCGTCAAGATGCGTGAGACCCCACGCGGGCGCTTCGCGCGCAAGCGTCTCAGGCCGGTACTGCCAGAAGACGAATCCCTTCAAGTTGGCGGCGATCCCGGTGAAGACATTGCGCTTCACGTCATTTTTCGTAACAAGCTTCGGGAGATCGAGCGTATATCCGAACAACATCAACATTTCGGCCGAGATGACCGGTTTTCCGCGGGCGCACGACCGCAGCACGTCGCACATCATCGGGTCGTCCATCTGCGTGATCCCATGCAGGTCGCCAAACCGCCCGACATTCCATGGATCGCTCGCCGTAGATGTAACCGGAAAGCCCTGGATGAAAACATGGTGGCACATCAGCGCATGCTTTCCCCCGTCCTCCTCTTTTGCCACATCGAACCGGCGCTTCACGTTCCGACCGAGGGTGTCAACAAAGAACATCCGCCAGTCGATGACGTCGTTGAAGCTGTTGCGTGTTCTGGGGAGCTCTGCCTCCTCGAAGGAGCGGTAGTTCCGGTTCCATGATACATTCAAACGGTCAACGGTGCCGTACTTGTTTGTGAGCCAGCCGACAAACCCTCTGCGGCAGTTTTCACAGAAGCAGAGCATGTCCCCGATTTTTTCGGCGTTGTCCGCGTACAGCCTCATTTCGGCCATGCTGCTGGTCAGCTCCGGCTCGCTGGCGACATTCCAGATCTCCAGCGCGGGATGGTCCTTGTATCGGCGCACGGTGGCCCGGAGGAACTCATACATGTGTTCCATTGCAGCTGCATGATTGAAGCATGCTCCCAGTCCGCCGATCTGCCTGTGGGGCTGCACCTGCGGACCGATCATCCTGCCGTCCAGCGTCACCATCGACACATCCGGAAACTTCCGGTAGATCCAGACCGGCGCAACATCAACGATGGTGTTCAACATGACATGCAGGTGGTTTCTCTCTGCCAGCTCCATCAAGCGGTCGATGTCGTCAAACATGTAGCGCCCCTCGTCAGGATTGTTCCACCGCCATTGCACCCAGAACTTCACGGTGTTGAGCCCAAGCCGGGCAATGGCCGCCAGATCATTCTCCCAGGCCTCGGGCGCGGGTGAAGGAGCACGATAGTATTGCGTGCCGAAAGGAATATAGGGCCGACTCAAGAGAGAGCGAAGGGGCTTCACGGATTATGCCTCGAGTACGAATTGTGAAAGATGCTTCCGGCCGAGTGCGAGACCCTGCTTAACCTTTGTCTCCGATCCTTCCCAGACGGGGTCTTCATGCTCGATCGAGAGGACGTTGTCATACCCGGATTCCTGGAGAACGGAAACCAGCTTTCCCCAGTCAACGCTCCCGAGCCCCGGGATGCGGTAGCGCCACCAACCCGACTTCCATGGAATCGGGGCAAGCTGCCGCGAAAAGATGCCGTAACGATGCGCACCGTCGGTCAGGATCTCTGTGTCTTTTGCATGGGCGTGGAAAATGCGCGGCGCAAATTCCCGCGCGGCTCTGATATAGTCGATCCCGAGCCAGCAGAGGTGCGATGGATCGAAGTTCAGCCCGAAGTCCTCGCTGGGCACCTCATTGAACAGCCCCTCCCAGAGCTCGGGGCTATAGGCATAATTGCCGGGCAACCCGAACCGTTGCCAGTTCTCCATCGGGCAGTTCTCGATCATCAGCCGGACGCCATGGTCTGCGGCATAGTGAACCAGCGGGCGGAAAATCGTGCCGATCTCTTTCATGCACTCATCAGGACTTTTATCCGGCCGGGCACCAACGAATGTCCCCACCAGATCGACGCCCAGCATCGAAGCAGTGTCGATCACCTTCCGGAGGTGGTCATGATAGCATTTTCTCTTCGCGGGATCCGGATCGAGGTTGTTGTCGTAGTACGCCATTGCCGAGATCCCCATGCTGTGCCGTGCAAAGAGGTCCCTGACCCGCTGCGCATCGTCTTTCGTGAACCGTGCCGCATCAATCTGGCGGGCTTGATAATCACGAGATGAATCGACCGGCCAGGCTGCCAGCTCAAGTGTTCGGAACCCCTGGTTGGCTGCCCATGACACAAGATCTGAAAGCGGTACCTGGGGCAGACAGGCGGTAAGGAAGCCTAACTTCATGGTGTCACCTCAACCCATTTACTAGAATCGTTGCTCTTCAGGACAGCGTCCACAATCCTGTTCTCCCAGTGGCCGTCGGCAAATGTCGGGAAGTCGGGAGCCGTCTTGCGGGGATCCTTCCCTTCGCGGATGAAATTATACACATTGATAAAAAGATTCATCGGACCTTCGGGGTACCCTTCCGGGTGGCCGCCGGGATAATGTGCATACTTGCGCGCCTCTTCGTGGAGCAGTGAGGGATCTTTTATGATCACTTCATTCGCCCGATCCCTGTGACCCACCCAGAGTTGGTTCGGTTCCTCCTGGTTCCAGGCCACGGCCGCCTTGCTTCCGTCGATCTCAATCTGCTCGCAATTCTTCCGGCCTGCGCTCACCTGCGAGACTGTGACCACACCCCTCGCGCCGTTTTCGAGCCTGAACATGACGATTCCGGTATCCTCGGTTCTGATCGGGATATCCTCGACATCGCCGGAGGCAGCCATCTCCTTCCCTTTGAAGGTTTCGATTGCCCCTTTAGGCCTCTTCCGTTTCGGATGCACCGTCATGAGATCGGCAAACACGCTGGTGATCTTCAGGCCGGTGACAAACTGCGCCAGATCGCACCAGTGAGAACCGATATCCGCGATCGCGCGCGACTCGCCGCTCAATTTTGTCTCAAGCCGCCAGTTGTAATCCGTGTCATAGTAAAGCCAATCCTGCAGATAATGGCCGTGCACGAGATAGACCTTGCCCAGTTCCCCTTTCACCAACATGATGCGTGCGTGCTGGATAAGTGGATAAAACCGGTAATTGAAATTGATGGCGTTCACCGCACCCTTTTTCGCAGCAAGGCTCACCAGGTCTGCTGATTCCTTTGAGGTCATCGTCAGCGGCTTTTCCGAGATCACATGTTTCCCCGCCTTGAGCGCCGCCTTGTTAATGGCATAATGCAGGTTGTTCGGGGTGCAATTGTGAATTACCTCCACGTTGCTGTCGGCAACCGCATCTTCCCACTTGTCATAGACCTTTGGGATGGAAAACCGCTCTCCCAACGAGCGTGCCTTTTCTGTTTCAATTGAGGCAAGCGCCACAATCTGAACGCCACCGATGCGCTGGAGTGCCTCCAGGTGCGCCGGCCCGATAAACCCCGTTCCAATCACCGCTGTCTTGATCGGTTTCATGATCGACTCCTCTGTGAAGGCTTCTTTGTGTTGAGCCCCTTCGCCCGCTTCACCATTTTTCTCACCGCGGGAAGATCCATTTTTTGGTTCGCGTTGTACAGGCACAAGGCCGGCAGGACGCCGAGCTCTGCGTACGAAGACTCCTGCAGAGCGAACATGGGATTGGAGGGATGCCGTGTGAGAAGATGCGCTGTAAATCGTGTGAACGGCTCAAAAAGGTAAGCGCACACTGGATGGACGTTTCTCCATCTCGTCTTTCCTTCAAGCCCATGTACTTCGGCAATGCTGTCCAGGCCGTGGATCTGGGCCATGGGCAGGGCGGAAAGGACCAGTTCATGCAGCCCCTCCCCTGCAAACAAGACATCCGGGAAAGCCCGCTCCAGCCGTTGCACATGCTGGTTCATTCCGGTCATGAAGTTCGGGCCCCGGCTTGTGTTGAACGCAAGAAGGGTCTGGTCGAGGAATACCGCGTCGACGCCGTACGTGCGGATGAGGCGACCGATGATCTTCTCCATAAGCGCTCCCCATGCCCTGGCGCCCGGATTGATGTACGCAAAATATGGCTCAAACAGCCAGTCGCCGTCCAGGTCCAACCCCCATCCCTGCGTCCGCCCAAACGGATCCACCACCTGGTGCGTCTTGAACTGCGGATAGAGGCGGTGGGTGAACGTCATTGCAATAGCATTGGTGTGGATCATGACGCGGTAGCCCAGCCGGTGTGCTGTCTCCATCAGTCGCGCGAACTTCTTTGGACCGCCCAGATGAGAGCTGGGGTTATAATCCGGAGCGTGTGAATCGATCCCATGCTCGGCAAACCCCGGAAGGTATACCAGTGTCTGCCGGGGGTCATGCAGCTGCTTCCAAGCCTGGAGCCGGTCGATCATTTGCTGGAATGTGTGGTGCGGCGAGGCGGAATCCTTGCGCATACCCCAGAGCTCGAGCACGAAATTGATATCGGATGCCCATGCGGGCCAATAGGGATTGCGAGAAAGTGGAACAACGGAGAGTGCTTCCTCGAGCCAGGCTCGATGAATATCCACAGGTTCTTTCCACGACTGTGCAAAGCCATCAAGATACCATGTCGCGTCCAGGGTTTTTGCGCCAAGGGGTGCGTTTGCCTCGAACCCGTAGGTCAGCGTGAACCCCGCTGCGTCGTTCCTGACGCGCAGCATCTTGAGCCGCGGATCGGTCTCTTTTGTCCGGAGCCAGAATCCTCCCTGTTCAGCCGCACCGATTGCGAACTGGGCATTCCACCAGAAAGGGTACTTGTAGGAGATCGTCGTGTCGCTGGGCATGGAGCGGTCGAGCGACTGACCGCCGAGCGCGGGGACGATCATTTCAGCCGCCTGCAGACCGGACAGGCGCCACTCCACGAGCCAGATGGGCTTCGGGGCCCGGACGTGCATGGAAAAACGGAGTCCGTCCTCAGAATCGTCGAGACGTATCTCCGCCCGGTATTTCCCCGTCTCATCAGAAAGTTCGAAGAGGCAGCAACCGTCTGTGGATAGGAACCGGCCGCGGACAAGAAGAGCCGGTTCCGAAATGTCCCGAGGCGAACGAACAAGGACCGTCTGGCTCCCATTCAGGCAGATCGTCTTCCCGGTAAGCCGGTTACGGATCTTGAGTATCGTCAAGGGATCCCGTCCGAATGTCAACGTGACCTTTTTGGACGAGAGTGTGTGCTGTATCATTTCACTCCGGCATAAGGATCTGAACTGGATCGATGGACTTCTTGATTACGTCTTCGTGCGGGGTGCCTTTGCGGAAAATCACGAAGTACGTCGCCTCTTTTTTCCCCACCGGGAGGCACGCACCGTGCCAGACTCCGGTATTGATCACCACCGCCTCGCCAGGATTCACTCGAAAAGCTTCGGCCTTGCCCCGGGCATCGTCAAACAGGGGAAGCACAAACGGAGCATCGACAGGAATGAGGACCTCGGGAGTGCCCATATGCCGTTCGACTCCCGAAATCTCCTGCTTCGGCTGCGCATAGACAGTGCAGAGTCCGATCTCCGTTTCGCCGGGAATATGATAATCGGCGATATCCGACCAGAATTTGTAGTCGGAGGCCTGTGAAGTGGGTTTGGCCGTCGGCGCAGTGACGATCTTGCCGAACGGCGCGAAGCCCGAATCTGTGATATGCTGTGGCATGATTGCGGACATGGTATCTCCTGCGATCGAGTTCTGCAAAGCAATCTATCCTTGGCTATGAGAGATTGCGTCAGCTACCTTTTCAGACAGCCATCAAAAGTCATTACCGTGCAATCTTCAGTATTGCGATCTCGCCAGCATTGAGCCTTAGCCCCTCGATGGTCGCTTTTCCATTTTTCACCGTCATGCCTTTGAACGGCTTCTCTTTTCCCATCTCATCATACATGACCGCCAGCTTCCCTGCTTTCACGGGGACGGTGAGCTCAATGGTCTCGGAACGGGTATCCTTCAGGTTGCCCGGTTTCTGGTCTCCGATCCTTCCCTTGATGCACGTCTTCAGCCAGGCAACCACGGCGACCGTTCCGTTTTCCATCTCGAAGGCATGGACTTCGCTGTCGGATCCGATCGTGCGGCTGAAGTTCGTCTGTTTGTCGATGCACCGGGATTTCTGGGCGAAGAATTTATTGAAGAACGAGAGCGCGCCTTCGGCCGGCTTGGGCTTCCAGCCTACGTAGTCCACCCCGAGATTTCTGTTGTTCACGTCACCGATGACATTTTCTCCTGCCGGAAGGTCCTTGATCTCGTACCAGGCAATCGCCGACATTTTCCCGGTTGAGAGCAGAAGGGTCAGGGTTCTCCAGAGCGCCACCGCCTGATACCGAGGAGTATGCTCGTAGTCATAGGTGGCCCAATACGAGTTGGAGACGTAGCCGTCCGGCCTGCGAAACGTGCTGTATCCGACTTCGGCCATCCAGAGCGCCTGCTTGTTGCCGTACTGCTTGATGATGTCGGAGAGCGTGTTCACGTAGGGGACCACGGTCTCCAGCGGATCGCCATTCCACGTTTCATAGTAGCTGTGGCAGTTCACGACGTCCACGAACGGGCTGATATTGAGGTCGCGGAAAAGCGTGCGGGTGAATTCGGTGTGCCCGGCCAGGCCAGCAAGGACCACGATAGCGCCTGGATCCGCTTTGCGGACGGCTTCCGCGCCGATCTTGGTGAGTTTCGCAAGGTCAGCCGCATCTCCGGACCAGTATTCTTTGATATCAGGCTCATTCCAGAGTTCCCAGGATTTGATCCGGTCCTTGTAGCGGGAGACCAGCGCGAACACGAATTTGCCGAAGGCATCATAATCGACCGGAGTGTGGTTCCAGTAGTTCGAGGTGTCGCCTGTGGAATTCCACTTCGGCGTGTAGCAGATATACGGAATCAGAGTGATGCCGTAATCATCCACGGCGGTCCTGACATAATCGTCCCAGAACAACCAGTCGTACGTGCCCTTGGTGTTCTCGATCCCATCCCACCCGAACGAGATCCGCAACACATTGATGCCAGTTCGTTTCAGCAACTCCATGTCGTTGTGGATCAGTTCCGGCGTGGTGGTTTCCTCTGGATAATCTTCGCACAACGCGATGGGAACGTGATAGAACTGCGCCCCTTCGGGCTTGCGCAGCTGATCGTAGATTATTCGCTTTGGCTGCGCGCATAGAGCGGTCGCAACCAGAAGCAAGAGAGCGAGGAGGAGGCATTTCTTCATGGGATCGATCCTGTATTGGTGAGAGGTTTATGCCTGGACTTCTTCCGCCCAGAAATCCTTCCGCCAGGCAAACTGCTCGAGCGAGCGAAGTTCATCAGGAGCGAGAAGGATCCCATCGGAGACCGCGGCGTTTGCATCCGCCTGGGCAGCCGTCCGGATTCCGGGTATGACCGTCCCGACCGCAGGATGGCTCAGGCAAAACCGGAGCGCATACTCAGCCATGGACATTTCGGGATGGAGACGGTTCTTGAAACTCTCAATGTCCCTGACGCGGCGGACCACAGCCGGAAGATTCCGGCCGCGGAAGTAGTGACCCCGCACGTCTCCTTCCGGGAAGCGGGTGGATTCAGCATACTTCCCGGTCAGTGCACCTTCGTCAAAAGGAACCCGGACGATGATTCCGGCACCGAGCTTTTCCGCAACCGGAAAGAGGTTCCATTTCGGGAATTGCTCGAAGATGTTGTAGATGACCTGGACCGCCTGCACCGACCCAAGGGCGAGCGCGCCGACAACGCTTTCGGGCCGCGTGTCCGGAACAGAAACGCCAACCGCTCGGATCTTCCCTTCCTGCCTCAATTTCATCATCGCCTCAACCCATTCCCCTTCGACATTGAACGAAGAACTCCATGTATGAAACTGGTAGACGTCAAGGGCATCGCGCCCCAGACGTTTGAGTGACAATTCGCACTGCTTGACAACATAGGACCCCGGGAAGATGTCGTCGGCCCGCGTGCTTTCCGGAATAGGCCATGGAGAACCGGGGAGGGCAGGGACTTTCGTCGCCACGTACACCGTTTCCCCCCGACGCTCCTTCAGCACCCGGCCGATGAGCTCCTCGCTGTGCCCCTTTCCGTATCCCTGGGCGGTATCGATGAAGTTGACGCCGATGTCTATCGCCCGGTTCAGAGCGCGAAGAGAGTCCACATCGTCTTGCGGGCCCCACATGTCTCCTCCAATCGCCCACGCACCAAAGCCAACCCCTGAAACGGTCCAGCCCAACTTCCCAAATGTACGATACTGCATGGCATTGTTTCCTTGTGGACCAAACCCTTTATCCGAAGGTAACACCGGATTCCAGAATGACATTGGCAAAAGGTGTCGCTTCGCCGGTGCGGACGAAGGCTATTGTGCCGCCGACGATCGTAAGCCTCTTGAATTCCTCATGCGTTACCTGCTGCAACTCAACGCCAGGAAGAAGCTTGAGCAACTCCTGATACAACCCGTTGCCTTGCGACACCAGCTCCTCCGCTATGACCGCCCTTTGCACCTGCATTTCATCCATCAGCACGCGCACGGTATCAAGAAAACGGGGAATATTTCTCGTGAGAGCCAGATTGACCACCTCGGCATCACGCGGGATCGGCAGGCCGCTGTCGCAGATCACCAGCCTGTCCGTGTGACCCATTTGCGCGATAATCCTTGCCAGTTGAGGATTGATGACACCTGATTTCTTCATAGAGACCCCCGTACGGCTGATGGTGTTACGACACGAGGTGCTGCTTGAACTGCTCAACCTCCGCCATGGTCGGCATGGAACTCTGCGCCCCGTGCTTCGTGACTGAATATCCGGCAACCGCATTGGCAAATCCGATGGCGATATCGAGGTCTTCGTCTCTGGACAGTGCAAATGCCAGCGCACCGTTGAACGCATCTCCCGCAGCCGTCGTATCGACAGGCTTTACCAGGCACGCGGGAAACAACTGCGTCCGCTCCGCATTGACCAGGAGGCATCCCTCCGGCCCGAGAGTCAGCAGCACGTTCTTCACTCCTTGATCCACAAGCTTTCGCGCGGCAGCTTCGGCTGACGCACGACGGGTGACCGGGATGCCGGTCAACAGTTGCGCTTCCGATTCATTCGGAGTAAGATAATCCACAAGCCGCAAGAGCACGGTTGGCAACTGACATGCGGGTGCAGGGTTCAGGATCACGAGGGCATGCTGCTCGTGAGCTATCTCGGCCGCTCTCATCACCGTCTCGAGAGGAATCTCCAGCTGCAAGAGTACGACACTCGCGGCACTGAAGAGCGCACGCACGCTCTCGACATCAGACGGATGCAGCTTCATGTTGCTGCCGGACACCACGACAATCTCATTCTGCCCGCTCTTGTCGACCGTGATCAGTGCCGTACCTGTGGGTTCCGTGGGATCCACGATCAGGGAGTCCAGCAAGACCCCATCCCGTCCCATGCTCGCACTTAAGCGCTCACGGAACAGGTCATTCCCCATCTTGCCGACGAACTGCACCTTCTGTCCCAGCTTCGCACAGCATACGGCCTGGTTTGCCCCCTTGCCGCCGGGAAACATTTTGAAGCCCGTTCCAAAAATAGTCTCCCCTTGAAGGGGAAATCGCTGGACCCGCACCACCAGGTCCATATTCGCACTGCCAACGACAAGTACTGCGTCACGACTCATGTTCGGAGCCCCGGCTATTTCGAAAGACGATATCGATGGTGATGGACTATCCGGGCACGTGCAGCAAGACCGGACTCCTTCTGTACGCCCTCAAGCATATTGATCAGCGTGTTTGTTACGCGCAACTCAAATGTATTGGAACCTTCCCGCATCTGATCCGTGATGTCCAGGCGATACGGGTGCCACGGCGCTGTCTTGCCGGGCTGATCATTCACCCGGACCTCGAGGACATCTTCACCGCAGGCAGCTTCAAGGAACAGCTTCCCTCCGGCATACCCGGCGGGCAGCACCACTTCAGCCTTATACGCGCAGGTTCCGGAGTAGAATGGGTAGCCCTGTGTGGTCCAATCGCCGGTATGCACACGTTCTTTGGGAGCAGCGATGCGGTACCCTGCTCCCACCGGCTCGAGCGCAAATGCGCCGACAAGCTTCAGCGGATCAAGAATTCCGTCCGTCCGGCGGCCCACAACCAGCCGGACCGCCACGCTGTTGATTCCCGCGTGCACCATCGAGGCGATATCGATTTCCTTGATCTCAGCATCCAGCCTGGCTCTTCTCCCTTTGTCTGCGACTTCTGCCCCGTTGATGAACAGGGTATACCCTGGCCCGCTGAACCCATCAATGAGAAGACGGAGGTTCGCCGGAACGACCGTTGCTTCAAACCTGGTGCGGTACCAGAGGGTCACGGGATACGATGCAACATCGCGTTCCTCGCCGAGCTGCATCTCCCATGCCCCATTTGTCACATCAAGCCACGGTCTGTCATTGTATTCTGCCGATGCATACTCCCTGTCATCTCCCATCGTCATCTTCCAGTGGGAAAGCAACAGCGCATTATCATTGAGAGCGGTAAACTCCATCTCCGCAGGCAGGAGGATCGGTTTGAGATGACGTTTCGCCTTTTTCTTCAAGAGCGTCGAACGCTTCCCTGCGACGATCCTGGCATGAATCTCGTTTCCGCCATCCCGGGCGTACCCTGTGATCGCAGACGTTTCGAGCGTCTCCACGACAAGGTTGGAATCGGACACATGGACACCGGGCCCCTCGGCCGTCATGACGACGATGCGCGATTCTGCGGGCGGAAAATCCAGCGTCAAAGAGAGTCGCCCCCGGGAGACATCGTACGCATAGAGCGGAGTAATTTCACCGCTGTTGGCATCCCAGAGCTCCGGACGTCCGACCTGTTCGAAGGTCATCCGGACGCCGTTGCGCGGCTCCTGGCTCGTGTTCACCAGGAAATAGATGTCATATCCGTCTTTCCGCCGGTGCAGATAGAAGACATCCTCGCTCGCTACAGTCACGTCAGGCTTGAGGGACGCCGTGAGGACGCGTTGCAGGTCTTTCCGTCCGCCCCGGGCTAGCCCCGTCCCCTTCAGGAAATACACTCTACCCTTCCCGTTCCTGCGGAGGACCTTGACGCCCGACGTTTTACCATTGTGGAAGTCTGCCAGAACCTTCAGCGGATCTGCGCCGAAAAACTTCGTCACCCGTTTGACTGCGCCGTTCTTCTCACTCTCAAGAAATTCATACGGCAGCAATGTATCAGCAATGACCGTCCCACCCTGTTTTACGAACGATTGGATCATTTCGAACGTCTGTTGCTTGAGATGCGTCACCGGAGGAAGGATCAACACAGAGAATTGCTCATCCCTGATCTTGATGGATCCCTTTCCCAGGACCGCAGCGGCAAGCGTATCCTCGTCGACAAAGTCAAAGTCATAGTGAAGCCGGAGGAGGGCATCCGTAATGTAGTTGAAATCTGCCTCGATGACGTTCCCGACCGCGTCCCGCTGCTGCGGGACGTAGTTGGCCCAGATGCTCGTCAACGGGTAGAGCACGAGCAATTTGGCCACATGGCTGCCGCCCGAGAGGATGTGGCTGATGCGGGCCATGTAGGTCGTGAACTGCGGATAGTACTCCCACCAGGTATGATGATAGAACTGCGACGGTGGCCAGTCTCTCTTCCGCTCTCCTTCGATGGAGTAGTGGTATCCGTGATTGTTGAACAAGTTCACGCCGAGAACATATTCCCAGTTCGCGATCCACTTCATCCGCTGGAGGGTGCAGTCCCAGTAGGCACCTCCCATGGATTCGCAGAGCACCCGGGTGCTGCCGAAATGATGGGCGGCGGAGCTGGCAATTTTCAAGGCGACGTGCTGGTCCGGCTCCTGCTCCGTGCCGATCTTTGGATACAGGTGGTCGACGCCGATCAGGTGCATGTGCCGGAGATATTTGAAGAGATTTCCCTCGCAGCGTGCGTGCAGCCGGATCCATTCTTCAAAAAGCAGATGCCCCGTGAAGATCACGCCGTTCTCTTCGCACCAATCGTGGATCCGCTTGTAGTATGTCTCCGCATACTGCTCGGTGAGCGTGCGCCAGAAGTCGTAACGGATCCGCGCGGTCTTCTCCCCCATGTTCGCGTAGAGCGCCGGCAGGCAGGGCCGGAGGTCATATCCGCGCCGTTCGCGGAAGATCTTGAACATGCGGCTCGACCAGGGAATCACGAAGTTGTCGATGCCTACATGATAATAGTGCATCGCCGGCTCGTCCGTGTAGAACCCCGGCACAGTGGACCCGAAATCCTTGCCGACGGCGGCCTTGTATCGCTCGTGTGTCAGCTCGAGGAATCGGTTCGTGGACTCCGGGTTGAGCGTGTCAATATAATACGGTACTTCCTTTTCGAGAAAATAGAGGAGCCGCCATTTGCCCGCAGGTGCTTCCCAGGGAATCACCCGTTCAAATGAGAGGTTCTGTGTGAGATCGATCGGATTTCGAATGACGGTCTGGTACTCCTCTTCCGTGCAGCCGAACGCGGCAATCGGGTATGAATCGCCGGTGTTGACATACCGGTTGTCGGTGGCTTCCAGGAATGTGAACAGGGGCCCGTCGACATTCAGCGCGACAAGTTCGAGGTATTTTTGCGTGAGGTGCGGATACTGCTGCGGGACCTTCCGCTCGGCCGTGCCGCTTGGCCAATTCATCTCATCGTACACCCAGGTGTCGATGCCGATCTCTTTCGCCTTTGCCACGGCGTACTTGACTTTTTCAAACCAGGCATCGGAGACATACGGCACCTTCAGTCCGAACCGGCCATGAATAAAGAGCCCGGTGATTCCTTTCGCCTTGTATTCTTTCAGCTGCCACTCCATCTCCTTCTCATCCATGTTTCCGTTCCAGAACCAGAACGGAAGGATACCCATTTCCATAGGTGGCCCGGCGAAATTTTCTCTTGTCAGCGGAACACCGGAAAGAACGGTTTTTGAATACGGCATGCGTGTGTCCTTCCCCTTTCAATGTCTTGAGCCTAGAAGCCGACGGTCAATGACACCCGTTGCGGAGACGATAGGAACTGGTAGCTCACGTACGAGTAATCCACGCGGAGGTCGAGGTCTCCGATCTTTTTCTGCAGACCGACGCCGAGCGACAGATTCCCATCGTCATAATTGAAGCGGTATCCCCCGCGCAGGTAGAGAAACTCCGAAAACCCGTATTCCGCTCCCACGTGCCACCGTTCTCCATAGTCGTTGGAGTTGACCGTCTCAAGTGCAAGAGTCAGTCGGTGTGATTCGCCGGCGCTGATGAAAGCGTCTCCCGGGTTGATCAGATCGATCGATGCGCCGATGGTGAACAAGAGGGGGATATCATACCCTTCTTTCCGGGAACCCACGGACAGAAATTGGACCGACTTCGAGAAGTTCTGGGCGCTCATGGCAAAACGGATGCCTTTGAACTTCGTATCATAGAACGTCCCCACATCGACCGCGAAGATGCCGACGCTGTAGACGAAGAGTTTCTCTCGAAGATACTTCCCCGTGACGCCGATCGAGAGGTTGTCGGTAAATTGGCGGGCGTAGGTGATTCCGACCATCAGATCATTCCCGGTGAACGTTTGCCCGGTCCGCGTGTCGCTCGATCCGCTTGACACCGTGGCGAGCGCCTCGGGGATGTCGCCATATCCCAGGTTGGAGAAACTTACACCAATGGTACCGACCCCAGACCATTGCATGGCAGCAGCCGCGGACATGTAATTCAGGTCGGCAAGCCAGCGATTGTAGGAGAACGACGCCTCGCCCGTCGCGATGCCCGTGATCCCGGCAGGATTCCAGAATATCGTGTTCACGTCCCGGATGACCGAGATGCCTGCCTCACCCATGGCGGTCTGGCGGGCGCCAATGCCGATCTTGAGGAACTGGAAGGACGCCCGGCCGGCTTTGTTGAATGACTGGGCGTTCGACTCCGGCTGAGCGAGCAGGAGACAGATGGCGGCCGTACACCAAACGGATAGATTTTTCATAGCCCACCCAATGCGTTAACGTATGATCATGAGTTTCCCGGTGAAGGTCCCGCTGACCCCGGGGACATCCGGCTGGACGTGGTAGATGTAGAGCCCGGGCGCGACGAGCAGCCCGGAATCGGTCTTCTGATCCCACGACTCGCTCCCATACACGTTCCCGCGGACATCGGGAGCGTGCTCAATCGTCCGAACGAGATCTCCCGCCAGCGTGTAGATCCTGATGGTCGCTTTCTCGGGAAGATTTCTGAATTCCACCGCGTACGGGTTGCTGCTGCCAAAATTGCGTGCGGGATCGCCAAACACGTACGGATTCGGTGCCACGAAGACGTTCAGCGTGCTGACCGGTCCCGGAGCCGGCGTCACGGGCAGCGATTTGTTCACGTCGCTGCTAGCAAGCTCGGGTAGGTCCGGCACGCTCGTTCCGTTCGCAGATGTCCATGGTGCCGGATGAGACCGATATGCAGAGACGTAGTATCCATAACGGAGTCCGAATTTTGCAGTCTTATCGAGGAAGCGGTACTTTCCTTCGGCATTGTCGAAGAGAGTCGAAAACTGAGAGCGCGGGATATCGGCGATCTGGGTCCATGCGGCCCCGCGAAACGCGGGTGTCACCCCATCACCGCTATATTGGAAGTCCGATGACCTGTACACGCGATATCCGTCAACATCAGTCGCTCCGTTATACCAGGGATTTCCTGCCCCGTCGGTGAAGTTGGTTGTTTCGGCAACCTTGCTCCAGGTGACCGCAACCGCCGGGGTGTCCAGGCCGAGCGAGGCATTGAGCGCATCGCACAGCGGAGCTGGCGGAGGAGCAGGAGCCTGCGCGGCGATCGGGAGGCCATTCACGGTTCCCCCCAGTCCCCACCGCACCGCGTCGCGGCCAAGGACTGCATTGCGGCGAATTGCTGAGATGGTGCTGTCCGGAAAATGATGGTTCGGGTCACCTGCAACCACTTCGTTGTAGTCCATGACGCCAGCGATCTCCGCGACGACAATCCGGGCAGAATCACCGGGGGCGAGATTGTACGGACCGTAGCTGAAGGTGTAAAAATTCATTCGATTCCCCTCGTTCCCAAGTTGAGCTTGTGTATCGGGTGTTGTCGCAAAAGTCCAAAACCGCTCGGCCGGCCACTTCTGGGGTCCGAAATTTTCAAGGTCAAGATTTTGCCCCTGCAGGAGTCCTCCCTTGTGAGTATCCACCCGCAGCACATCGGGCTTCGGCGTCGGTCGTTCGGCACCCCCCTTGACAAGAGGGCTGGCATAGAGCGCCAACCACCCGAACGCAGCCGGGCTCTCGAACTCGGGTCCATAACGGACCCGGACCTCTTCGGCGGACTTCTGGGCAAATGGCGAAAAAGGGTTTGGTCCAGCACCACCGTTGACGTTCGTGGAGTACACCAGCGTGTTGCCATCATTAATGTGATAAAAGTCGTGGTAAGGTTTCCCTTGCGAGGTTCCGCCCCATCCAAATGCACCTGCCTGGATTGCCGTGAGTTCGGATTCCCAGTTGAGCTGACTTTTCGTGGAAACCGATATGCCCGAGTGAAAGACGAAGTACACGGCTTTCAGCGTCTGCTGCGGAAAATCGGGCACCACTTGTTCGCTGTAAATAGAGACCATGATGCCCGTATTCTTGAACGCATAGTCGTAAATGATCATATCCTGGTACCCAGGGTAGCTCCACACGTAGCTCCGCCTGGTCACCGTGATCCCAATGTCGGTATTCCAGCGTGCCGTGATCATTTCCTCCGGCAACCGGGCATCGAATCCCGGTCTTTCGCTGTAGTTGGAGTCCATCACCATCGGCTGGAGGGTGCGCTCAACACCATAGGTGCCTGGCGGCTGGAGACCGGACGAGTACATCAGATACGGCGTGGGCAACGGCGTGTTGGTCGGAGGCGCGCCGGGCGAGATCATGTCTTTGGCGACGATCCAGCATCCGCTCCTGAAATTGTGGAAGTTGCAATTTTCAAAGCCCTGCCGGAGAGCGAAATTCTCATCCCCCACAGGGTGATTGTAGCCGACAAATCCCGGGAAGAACCCGAGTGGCGCCGGAGTGAGATAGTCCCACGCTCCAAGACTGCCAATCCAGCCGTCGTTCATAACGACTTCCCATAGGCGCCCGCGTTCATGATAGATCTCAGAGTTCACCTGGGCCCATGCCACCTCGGAGGATACTAGAAGAAAGAGCCCGGTGATGATCGGGAGTAGCGTTCGTGTTTTCATGGTATGCTCATGCCCTATGGTTACAGTTCCATGGTGACGCCAAAGACCACCGAACGGGGAAGATTGCGGAAGCGCGCCAGATCCAGGTAGGGCGTTCCGTTCGCATCAACAGAGGGAATATAGTCGAAATCGCTGTTGACCATCCTGGCCTGATCGGCGTCAGTCGCCGTCTTGAACAGATCAAGATTGAGCGACTGGAAGTTCAGGACGTTCCGGACCTCGGCATACAGACCGAAGCGGAAGCTGCGCGCCCCGCCGCCAATGGCAAAATCCTTTCTGATCCTCGCGTTCAGGTTCTGCTCCGGCGGACGGGGGTAGGAAATCCCGTTGTACACAAAAATGTCGCCGAGATCTTCCACGTTGGGCAGTGTCAGCTGATAATCCAGCGAGAGGCTCAATCGACTGAGGATACCTCCCAGAAATTGCATATCCTCCGGGGTCTCGTAGTAGACACCTCCCTTGAACCTCGAAGGCGTGTGCAGGACAACGTCGCCGCTCGACGGGTAGAGGTTGCCACTCTGCTTGATGACGCTGGGCGCACCGCTGCTGCCGGAGATGCTCTGCTGGGTCGTGTAGTTGGCATAGCCCCAGAGCGACCCCCACGCATAGTGGCTCGCCTGCTTCCGGAGAGAGATCTCCACGCCACGGACGTCGCCGTAGTCCGCGTTTCCGTTCGTGCGGTATGTCCCGTACGGCGAGATCACCGTCACCACGCGCACCGTGTTCCGGATATCCTTGTAGTAACCGGTCACCGTCAGCAGAACCTCGTCGAAGAAGTTGCGTTCAATGCCAAGTTCGTAGGCGATGGTCTGCACCGGCTTCTGGCCGCGGTTGCCCAACACCCAGGGGAACGCGGGATCGGATTCTTTTACGACAAACGTCGTAAGGCTTCCGTACCCCTCACCCTGATTCTGACCTTCCCCGTAGTCTCCGAATGTGCCCCGCTCGAAGAAGTGTCCGTAGGAGAAATGCAGGATTGTGTTCTCATCAATCGGGTGCGAGATGCCCAGGCGCGGGCTGAGCTGCGTGAAGGGTTTCGTCTTCTCCGTTGGCCCTTCAAGCGGGTTATACACATCCTCGTAAATGTAGTTGTTCGGATTGTAGATATCGAAGCGCAACCCGATGTTCATGATGAACCCGCTGAATTCGAGCTTGTTCTGCTCGTAGACGGCGCCCTGCCAGGGATTATAGATGTTCTGATCGACGCGGTCGGGGCCTTTTGCTTCGTTGAAGTGATTGAGGTTGTAATACGTGAACTCGGCGCCTGCTTTCCACTGCAAGTACTTGTTGGCCTGGCTCTGATAGAACCCGGTCGCTGTCCAGTCCGTGTTCTTGTCGTTATACCGGTAGTAGTACCCCAGCGTGTGATAGCCGACGAGGTTTTGATATCCGCCGGGAACCGGAATCATGCCGATGAGCTTCCCGGTTGAATCGTACGCAGGCTCTACCGCCCGCAGATAGTCGTAGGTCGGTCCGGTCGCATCCCAGCCAATCGGGTCTCCCGGCAGCACGTCGGTCGATCGTGCCGCGAACACTCGGGAGATCTTCGCCTCCCACATCGTCGCATCGTTGACCACGCGCGTCAGCTTGAGGGTCTCTCCGTCCGTCTCAGATTTTGGGAGCCCATTGTAGTCGTAATATGCGTACCGCCCCGCAATGCCGAAGTCTGTTGCCCATCCGGTATTCGGCACATCGCCATACCCCCAGGAATCATTGGCATTCCCCACGAATCCCGAGAGCTGGAGTTTTGTGCCCTGATCGAGCGCGTACGTGATCTTCCCGCTGCCATCAAAGTATTTCCCTTTTTTCGCATAAGCATTCCCCATCAGGGGGGGCTGCACGCTGTACTTGCCGGAAAGGAAGAATGTCATGCCCGAGACAAAGGGCACGGGCCCGCCAATACTCAACTCACCCTGCAACCCCGGGACGTTCGTGTAATCCGTCAGCGGCTGATGCGTCGCAATGTAGTTATTGTACGCCTGCTCGGGCGTCCAGCTGACCCTCGGGTCGTTTCCTGCGAGGCCATTGGGATCCACCCACTGTTCAGGATGATCGATCCACCACTGGAGATGCCGCGCATGGCTGTTCTCCCAGTACAGTGCGCTGCTCTGGTCATAAAGCGACACGCCCCAGTGTCTCACCCCGGGAGGCGTAACGCGGAATTCCGCGTACCCTGTGTATCTCTCCCCTCCCTCTTTCGTGATGATGTTGAAGATCCCCGAGCGGGCTTCACCGTATTCCGCGTTGTACGAACCGGTGATCACCTCCATCTCCTGGACCGAGCTCAGGTTCACGTTGGTGAACGCCTCCTGGTTCATCGGGTTCCTCGCGCGCGCGCCGTCGACAATGAAGGCGACCTCGTCCATGAGCCCGCCGCGGACGGACATGACGCCCTGGTCGATGTTCACACTTGGAAGCGTGGTCACTACGTCCGTGACAGTGGTCGCCGGGCGGGAACTGATATCCGTCGGCTCCAGATAGACGCGCGTCGCCGTGTTGTCCTTCTGTATTACCGGCCGCTGCGCCGTCACGACGACCTCCTGCCCAACCTCCAGCACCGTCTGTTCGAGCTCAAACTTTACCGGCGTCGTGGCGTCGGCACGGACGCGCACCATGTTCAGAATAACGTCCTTATAGCCGACCTGGCTGGCTTTGAGCGTGTACACGCCCGCTTCGACGTTGGCGATAAAGAAATCGCCCTGCACGTCCGTTGCCGCTCCCCGGGAAGTCCCCACCAACGTGACGTTGACCCCAATCAGGGCCTCCTGTGTCTTCGCGTCTGTCACGTGACCGGCAATCTTTCCGGTACTGCCCCCCCTCGCAGCCTGCACCCCCAGGGCGCTGGCGAGCAACAGTGCAAGAACTGACAGGCGACCTGCACGTGCACCCGGCTTCATGTCGCACCAACGAGCCATGATTACCTCCTTGACTAGTGCCACTTCAAATTATTCTGATAGAGCCTTGGTATCGAGCTGAATAAAATGGCACGAGACTTTAAAATGTGATAACAGCTTTCACGAACCCTTCACGTTTCTCCGCTGCGGTCTCGAATCCGGTGTTAATCTCTTCCAGCCGGAAACGGTGCGTCACCAGCGGTTTCATGTTCAGCTTCCCGGATTCCAGAAGCCCCAAACCCTGACGCATCCCCTCAACATAAATATGCGCGCTCCGCACGTGCCCGTTCACGATGTGAAAGGCCATCCAATTCCACCAGCCCCACGGCACCTGGCGGGGAGCGCCCTGGTGGAATCCAAAAACCTCAAGTTTTCCCTCCATCTTCACGACGTTTCCGACAAGGTCCAGTGTGGCCTGAGACCCGGCCGCTTCCACGCCGATGTCCACACCCTTCCCGCCGGTCAGCTCCTTGACCGCGGCCACGGGATCCTGCTTCTTCGGGTTGACGAGGTGGGTCGCTCCGAGCCGGCCGGCAAGTTCAAGCACGCTGTCCCGTGTATCCACGGCGATCACCATCCCGGCACCGCGAGCCAGGAAGATCTGCAACATGATCAGACTCATGAACCCGCAACCTGCCAAACAGACGCTGTCATTCAGCTGCGGTTCGGCTTTGCGCACGCCGTTCGTCGAGCACGCGATCGGCTCGCCCAATGCCTCTTCAAAAGGAGTCGCGGGAAGAAGCTTGTACGCATACGCGGCTTTCGTCACGAAGAATTCAGCGTACGATTTTCCCTCCGACCATACCGACACGTGGTCACCGACAGCAAACCCCTGGACCTCCTTTCCTGCTTCCTCCACAATACCTGCCGGCTCATGGCCGATGAATCGGGGATAACTAAGGCCTGGGGCTTTGCCGAGATAGATGTCTATCTCCGATGTGCAAATGCCACACGCCTTGGTCCTCACAAGAAGCTCGTCCGGACCCGGCCGGGGTATCTCACGCTCTTCAACAACAAACAGTCCTGGTTCTAGAAGGATCGCTGCCTGCATGGTGTGTGCTTTCATCAAGAGTGAATGAGACAGTAGAAATCCAACCTTTGCTTTCTCACTTACTCCCCGTCCCCCTCCCTCTCTTAAGATTCACAAGAGAGGGAGGGGAGGGATCAAGGGAGGTGGGTAAGATCTACTTCAGAAGCATCATCTTCTTGGTGTCAACGACGTTGTTGTCAACCGTCAACCGATAGAAGTACATGCCGCTCGCGAGGCGTGTGGCGTTCCACTGCACGTCATACGCGCCGGTGGCATACTGGCCATTGACGAGCGTGGCAACCACCTGGCCCAGGAGGTTGTACACCTTCAGTTCAACCTTGCCCGCGCGCGGGAGAGCAAACTGGATGTTCGTGCTCGGGTTGAACGGGTTCGGATAGTTCTGGCTAAGCACATAGGCCACAGGAATTCCGTACAGACCATCACGCATCTTCACCGACGTGACCACCGCGGTCGTATCGAAGCTCAGCAGTGCCCAGTAGTCGGAGTTGATCAGGTTGTACCCGCCCGGATCGCCCGGTGCACCAACGTGTGTCGCGGGAATTGCAAACGGCGAATCCACGACATTCGGCTGCCAGGTCCAGTAGCAATACGCATCGCTGTTGGCGGTGCCATACGAGCGTGAACCTTGGCTGCCGCCAAAGTTGAAGCCGACTTTCGATTGTCCGGCAATGTCGGGATTGTAGATCGCCATTTCCACATCCCACTGGCCGGTGGCGGTGTCGATCGTAGCCGCGTAGTGTCCGATATCCCACGCATTGAACACCCGCTGGCTGTCGGCCGGGAACTTCCGCCATTCATCAGGAATGCCGGTCATCGCACTGTCGTTCAGGGTAACCCGGTTGCCCATGATCAGGTAGTGATACGGTCCTTCCGGTGCAGCAAAGACGTTCCCATTGTAGCCATCGCCCATCGGAATGCCCTGCTGGCTGGAGAGGCTGACGAAGAGCTGATCGCCCGACCACTGGCTGCCCCCTTCGTTGGCGGGGAAATAGAGCCCGGATGAATCATTCACGACGTCCTTGATGTGAATGAACGCATAGAGGGTATCCTCTGCCCAAAGCATCCTGCTGTAGAGTTCCGGAAAATCCGGCTCGACCACATCGCGGCCGTAGTAATTGAACCATCCGTCGAAGCCCGTCGGCGTGATGACATCGGCCTTCGCGGCCCCATTCCATGCTGACTCATTGGCTTTGCCGTCAATGGTAATCTGGGAAGGATTGACCCTGGGGACATCGACCACTTTCCGCACCACATCCTCCGAACCCGGCACAAAGTTCAGCAGTGCCCAGTAGTCGGAGTTGATCAGGTTGTACCCGCCCGGATCGCCCGGTGCGCCGACGTGTGTCGCGGGAATTGCAAACGGCGAATCCACGACGTTCGGCTGCCAGGTCCAGTAGCAATACGCATCACTGTTGGCGGTGCCATACGAGCGTGAACCCTGGCTGCCGCCAAAGTTGAAGCCCATGTTTGCGCCTGCGGCGACACCCGGGTTGTAGATCGCCATCTCCACATCCCATTCTCCGGTGGCGGTGTCAACCTTCGTTCCATAGTGTCCGATATCCCACGCGTTGAACACCCGCTGCGTGTCTGCAGGAAACTTCTGCCATTCCTCGGGAATGCCGGTCATCGCACTGTCGTTCAGGGTGATCCGGTTGCCCATGATCAAGAAGTGATACGGTCCACCTGGTGCGGCAAAGACGTTCCCATTGTAGCCGTCGCCCATCGGCATGCCCAACCGATTGGAGAGACTGACGAAGAGCTGATCGCCCGACCACTGGCTGCCCCCTTCGTTGGCCGGGAAAAAGAGCCCGGAGGAATCGTTCACGACGTCCTTAATGTGAATGGAAAAGTAGAGGGTATCAGGAGCCCAGAGCATCCTGGCGTTGAGTTCCGGATAGTCCGGCTCGACCACGTCGCGGCCGTAGTAATTGAACCATCCGTCGAAGCCCGTCGACGTGATGACATCGGCCCTCGCGGCGGTATTCCAGACCGCCTCGTCGGCTTTGCCATCAACCGTGATCGCGGATGGGTCAACTCTCGGCACATCCACGGTTTTCCTCTGAGCAAGAAGCGAGGTCACGGAGAGCAGAAGGCAAAGTACAAGCAGCCCAGAGATAGTGAACTTTCTCATTGGAGCCTCCTAGAGTGAGTATGATTTGATGAACGATATGCCACAGAACTGCTGTTGCCGAATTCGTAATTTTCGTGTGAGGTCCTCCGGTATCAAGCCACCTCCTTTCGCCGAAAGCCACGTTATTGAAAAATGAGTGCCTCACGCCGCCGTTCAATATGTTTCAAACGTGGCGTAGGCGTAATTATTGGCTGTTCGTGCTCTGTTTCGCTGATCCCAATTCTTGTTGGCAATCCATATATAATAGGAGGCACTGCGCTGCAGCCCGGTCGGCGCCAGGGCCGTAAAAACGTCCGTTCCTGGAATCCTCTGACCCGCCATGATGGGGGAGGCGATGACATCGCTCGTCCAGTAGACCCGCTGGCCTGAGGACGTATCCACGGCCAGGACCTCCCAGGCAATAAGCGAAACATCATATTTGTCTCCTGCCGCGATACCGATGTTGGCAAGCAGGGTATCGGGAGGCAGCGGGTTGGTCTGCAGGATGCGCCAACGGAGGATTGGCACATTGCTGGTGTCTGTCTGGATCACTTCAATGGTTCCGAGTTTCCCGACCGAACGCAGGTTCCTGATACCAATGTAGAGATCGATCGGGCGCTGCTCCGCGGTGAACGACTGCGCATTGAGAAAGAGCGTATCGCCGCTGACCCGCGAAGGTGTCGTCATTGCGGAGTCCAGCCGCAGCAGTTTCCCGGGATTCGCAGCGATCGTCCCCCAAACATCGTCAGTGGCCACCCAGAACGTGTACAGCTGATCTTCCTTCAGCACAGTCGCGGCGGGATGTCCGCCAAAGGTTGTCGTGAGGTCTTCGGCCCCGGCAGGGAGCTGGCCGAATTTCTGCTGGTAGTGGATGCCATTGGCGGCCTGGTGGATCAGCCAGACCAGCGAGGTGTCCAGCCTTGCTGATCCACCCCTGTTGACACCCAAGCCGCTCACGTAGCCCCCACCCCATGTGATCCGGGGGACGTAGACGCTGTCCTCCACATTGATCTTCGTAAGGCCGACCTGGCCGGAAGCATAGGGGGCCAATGGTGTCTCTTCATTTTTGCAGCTCATGATCGCGCCCCCGAGAAGACTTAGCGCCAAGAGGGCTGGTATTGCACGGGCTGCTTTCGCTGGATGTTTCATGGCTGTTCCTTGTCAGATGTTCACGCTCTTTAGTCTTTCAAACCGCTGAGGGTTATTCCCTTGATGAAGTACTTCTGGGCAACAAAGAACACCAGAAGGATGGGGAGCGTTGCCGTCACAGACGCCGCCATCAACTGTCCCCAGTCGGTCTGGTACCGGTCGCGGAAGATCGCCAGACCGAGCTGCACCGTCCGCATCTCTTCAGAACTCACGACAATCAATGCCCAGAGAAAGTCATTGAACACTCCCATGAACGTGAAAACCGCCAGCGTCGCAAGCGCGGGCTTCGACAACGGAAGGATGATTCGCCAGAGCAGGCCGAAGCGTCCGCACCCGTCGATGCTCGCGGCATCCTCCAGGTCCCTGGGTATGGTCAGGAAGAACTGGCGCAGGAGAAAGGTCCCGAACGCCGACGCAAGACCCGGGACGATCAGTGCGGCGTAGCTGTCGATCCAGCCGAGCCAGTAGAGCATCATGAAGCTCGGGATCATGGTGACCTGCCCGGGGATCATCATTGTGCCCAGAAAAATATAGAAAAGCACATCCCGTCCCCAGAACCGGAGGCGGGCGAAAGCGAACGCAGCCATGGAGCAGGTGATGACCTGCCCGATGGTCACAGCAACGGCGATGAACACGCTGTTGAAGTAGTACCTCCCGAACGGCGCCGCGCTAAACGCGTTGACGTAGTTGTCGATGATGAAACGCTTCGGCCACCAGACGGGCGGGTACGTCAGGATATCCGGGAGATCCTTGAACGACGTCATCACCATCCAGAGGAACGGCGCCACCGTGATCAGGGCGAGGCCGTACATCACGGCGTGGAGCAACACGGACCCGAGAACCTTCTTTGCCTTCATCTTTACGAAGTATAGTGGACGCTTCCCCGAAGATACTTCATCTGAAGCAGCGTCAGGATGAATACAATGGCGAACAGGAGATAGGCAACGGCTGACGCGTAACCCATGTCGAAGAACTTGAATGCCTGTTCGTACAAATAAAAGACCAGGACCTTGGTGCTGTTCAGCGGGCCGCCGGAGGTCAGGACGTAGACGGTGTCGAAGACCTGAAAGGACCCGATCACCGACATGACCAGGACGAAGAACGTGGTCGGGCTCAGCAGCGGAACGGTAATGTTCCAGAACTGCCTCCACCGTCCTGCTCCGTCGATCTGGGCGGCCTCATAGTAGTGATCCGGAATTCCCTGCAGCCCCGCGGAAAACAGCACCATGTTGAAGCCAAACGTCTTCCACACGCCCATCACGATCAGCGCAAACATCGCCGACGTCGGGTTGTTCAACCAGTTCACGGCGGGGATCCCGAACCAGCCCAGACAGTAGTTCAGCAGGCCGAAGCTTGGCTCATAAACCCACCGCCAGATCACGGCGGCCGCCACGGACGACATGATCACCGGCGCAAAGAACGCGGTACGCAACAACTTCTTGCCCACGAGCTTCTTGTTCAGAAAGAACGCGATACCAAGCGAGATCACCATGTTCAGCGGCACAGTCCCGAGCGTGTAGACCGCCGTGTTCTTGAGCACGGACCAAAACTCCGGGTTCTGCACAATCGCGGAGTAATTGCCCAATCCAACAAATGTTTCAGTGGAGCTGAACATGTTCCACGAGTGAAAGCTCAGGTAGAACGAAAACACTACAGGAAAGAACACAAACGCGGAGAGCACGACCAACGTTGGCGATAGGAACGCAAGCGCGCTTGACAGGTCGCTTTTGCCCTTCGGTTTTCTCCGCGCCGTGCGCAAAGGCGGTTCCGCAGATGCCGCGATCGCTCGTTGCCTCACTTCGCTGCCCCTTCCGCGCTCGCCTGAAGGAGCGCGTTGGACTTCGCCGCAGCCTCATCCAGGACCGTTTTCGGGTCGGCGTTGCCCACGGTGGCCTTCTCAATGGCCTCCGCCAGGTGCCGGCTGATCTTCAAGGCATTGTAATCGATGGAATTGGGCACTTGTGCCACATCCATCTGGTCGACATACGTCTTCAAAGCCGGATGCGCCTCAAGAAACTCTTCGTACTCCTTGACCTTCCGAACGGCATGGCGGATGGGCAGGTAGCCACTCTTCATCGACCAGAGTGCCTGGACGTCCGGTCTGACCATCCACTTGACAAACGTCCACGCTTCCTTCGGGTGTGCGCTCTGCTTGAAGATCGCAAGGTACTCTCCCCCCACGATGGTCGCTTGCTTGACAGGGCCCTTCGGCATCGGGGCAACCATCCAGTCCAGCCCCGGAATCTGATTCCAGCGCGGAATATTCCATGGACCGTCCAGGGCCATTGCGAGCTGTTTGGAGGCGAACGCCGGTTCGTAATCCACGCCAAACGAAGAGAGATGGTCCTCCTGGTAGATCTCCTTCCACAGGGTCAATGCCTGCACCCCGGCTCGGCTATTGTAGAGGACCTGGGTCTGTTGCTTGTTGATGTTATCCCCGCCAGCCTGGAAAAGGAACGGATAGAACTGCCAGACCATCCAGTCACCCAACGGTCCCGAGGCAGGAAACGCGGGCACAAAGAAGCCAAACTGATCAATCTTGCCGTCCCCATTCTTGTCGACCGTGAGCTTCTTCGCATACGCGCGGAGCTCATCCCAATCCTTCGGGCCGCGCTCCGGGTCAAGCCCGGCGTTCCGGAAGAGCTCCTTGTTGTACAGCAGGCCGATGCCGGTGGCCTCCATCGGGAGGCTGTAGAGCGTACCGCGCCATTTTGCCTCTTCCATCAACGGAGGAAAAATGTCGCCGAGGTCTGCAGCGCTCAGGCTGTCCGAGCTATGGATAAAATCATCCATTTTGTAAATAGCATCGGCATCGATAATGCTCTGCAGAAAATTCGCGTGGATCCAGGAGATATCCGGAGCTGTCTTGCTCTGGACAGAAGTGATCAGTTTCTGGATCAATGCGTCTCCCGTCGGGACGTACTGGGCTTTGATCTGGATTCCGGGATGTTCCTCTTCGAACTTGGCGATCAACGCGTTCAAGGCAGGCACGGTGGAAGAAACGCAGCTGTGCCAGAAGGTTATTGTCACTTTCCCGCTTGTGTCAGACCCGCGGTTGCCGGAGCAACCGGCAGTCAGAAAGGCAGCAACGAGGAGTACCAGGAGGCATCGCGCAGGCGTGGAACGATCGGTTTTCATCACGTGATTGCTCCGTTCTGTGTGCTACCAGGCAACACTGTTGAGAAATGCCTCATGAAAGTATGCAAACGTTTGCGCAAAACTTGCCATGAGGCAAAATTAAGCGGGGAAAAACCACCCCTCACGACGGCACTAATTCTCCCCCCAACACACTGTTGGTTCCGATGGGCTCTCCAAACTGACCGACAGACTCTCTGATGATCAGCTTCGGCTTCAGGACGATACGTTTCGGTTCGGACTTGTCGGGATTTCTGATCTGGTCCAGCAGGAGCTTGACGGCAATTTCTCCCATATTCTCCTTCGGCTGCGCCACCGCTGTGATCGGACAACGGAAATACGCGGCAGACTCAATATCATCGAAGGCCATGATCGAGAGATCACGGGGGATCTCGATCCCTTCTTCCATGATCGCCTCGAGAGCTCCCAGCGTGATCAGGTCGCTCGTCGTGAAAATCGCGGTCGGGCGGTGCTCGAGGCTGAGGAGGAATTTCGTTTCAATGTAGCCTGTCTCTTTGCGGAAGTCACGCCCCACAACCAGCTGTGGGTCCACCGGAATGTTATGTTTCTCATGAGCGTCCAGGAACCCTTTGAGGCGCCCGGTCGCGGTGAAAGTCTCCGAAAGTCCCTGAATAATGGCAATTCTTCGGTGGCCGTTCTTAATGAGGAACTCCGTGGCCTCGAACGCACCGCCGTAATTGTCGATGATGACCGTGCTGGCATTGAGTAAGTCAAAGCTCCGGTCAACGACCACGAGCGGTGTCCCGTTCCTCAGCAGTGCTTCCAAGTGCGCGTACTTTTGCCCGACGGGCAACACAATCAGCCCGTCGACTCCTTTGCTGCAGAGCAAATTCGTGTGCTCGATCTCAAGCGGAAGATTCTCATCCGTGTCGCAGACGACGAGAGAATACCCCATTTTGTGGGAAACGTTCTGGATGCTTTTGGTAATGTACGCGAAGAAGGGATTCGATATATCGGGGACAACCAGCCCGAGGGTGTGAGTCCTCTTGAGGCGCAGGCCTCTGGCGAGCTGGTTCGGGCGGTAGTTCAGATCCTTCGCCGTCTTCTGCACGAGCTTCTCCGTCTCTTTGCTGATCCGGGACCGTGCAGACTTCTTGTTCAGTACACGGGAAACGGTCGAGATGGAAAGACCAGCTTTCAGGGCAATATCATTGAGCGTAACGGCCATTTGCGCAAAGACTCGATGCTATTTGTGCAAAAACTTTTCTAATGCGGTGAGGCCTCCGTGGCACCCTAACGCACTATAAATCAACCGACAAGCAAAGAAACCAGGAAGATCCGGAGAGGAACGAGACGGCTAAACTGCGTAGCACAAACGTTTGTGCAAGTATAATACATTTTTTCTTGTTTGTCAAGAGCAAAAGAGACATTTCTTCGTCCACATTGTTGCGAATGCGGAACGCAATTGCTACTTTTATCAAGCGTTGCCTATCTCTCACCTAATCGAGTATTGCGAATGAAGACCATCTACCTGGTCGCAAGCGGCGACCTCCGCCTTTCAGCCAATCAGAACTGCGAGCCTGCGCAGGCCGGCATGGAACGCCAGATCGTTGCGGCGGTGGAATCCGTCGGGGGAAAGATCCAGAGATCACACCCCTATATCGAAGAGAAGAAGCATGGATTTATCGACAGCCAGAAATACGGACTGGAGGTGTTCCGCTCCATTCCAGCCGATGCACCCCTCATCGTTGCTGAAGCCGTCTGGCAATACACCAACCATGTGCTCCCCGGCCTTCTCACCCACCGTGGACCAATATTGACCGTCGCAAACTGGAGCGGCACCTGGCCCGGCCTGGTGGGCATGCTGAATCTCAACGCCTCGCTCACAAAAGCGGGCGTCCCCTACAGCACACTCTGGAGCGAAGACTTCACCGACCCCTTCTTCATGCGTGGACTCCAACGTTGGATGAAGAAAGGGCGCATCAAGCACGACGCCTCGCATGTTGTCCCGTACAAGAAGGCGAAGCTCCCTGCGGCCGCCGTGGCCGCCGGCACGAAATTCGCCAGGGAGTTCCGCACGCAGAAAGCGATCATGGGAATATTCGATGAGGGATGCATGGGAATGTACAACGCCATCATTCCTGACGAACTCCTGCACGAGACCGGGATCTTCAAGGAACGGCTGAGCCAGTCAGCCCTCTACGCCGCGATGCGAACTGTCGCCGATGCAGAGGCACGCGGTGTGTACGAGTGGCTGCTGGCCCGCGGCATGATATTTGACCTGGGCACGGATGAGACGACGCAGCTGACGGAGAGACAGGTCCTCGACCAGTGCAAGATGTACATTGCCGCGATGCGCATTGCGGATCGCTTCGGCTGCGCTACCATCGGCATACAGTACCAGCAGGGACTGAAGGACCTGGTGCCGGCATCGGACCTGGCCGAGGGACTGCTTAACAACGTCGATCGTCCGCCGGTGCACGATCCGGACACGGGCCGCGAGCTGTTCACGGGCGAGGCTCTCCCCCACTTCAACGAAGTGGACGAGTGCGCGGGTCTCGATGCCCTGGTGACCTACCGCCTCTGGCGGCAGCTTGGCTTTCCCCCCGAGACGACGCTGCACGACGTACGATGGGGCAGGCAGTTTACGGCCGACGGCATCGATGACTTCGTGTGGCTCCTGGAGATTTCCGGAGCCGTGCCGCCCGAGCATCTGATCGGCGGTTATGCGGGGGCGCGGAGCGAGCGCCAGCCCCCAATGTACTTCGGGCTCGGAGGCGGGACGATCAAAGGGGTCAGCAAGCCGGGGCACATCGTCTGGAGCCGCGTTTTCGTCGCCAACGCGAAACTGCATTATGACATCGGACTGGGAGAAGTCGTGAAGCTTCCGGACGTTGAGACGGCAGAGCGATGGAGACTCACCACGCCACAGTGGCCGGTGATGCACGCGCTCCTCAAAGGGGTCGGCCGCGACCAGATGATGGCGCGCCACAAATCAAACCACATCCAGGTCGTATACGCCCCCGACGCAGCCAGGGCAAGGAAGGCAATGTATACCAAGGCCGCCGCCATGCGCGAACTCGGACTGAAAGTGCATTTCTGCGGAGTGCGGTAGAGCAGCTTTCAGTAGTCAGTAGTCGGTAGGCAGTAATTGGTAATTGACATTTCTCAATTCTCTGAATACTGACTACTGGCTACTGACTTCTTTATAGTGTATCTCAGGAAGAGACCTCAGGCGCTCAGCACTGAGCTCGGGAGTAATATCCCGCTGGGGATCGGCGAGCATTTCATACCCGACCATGAACTTCCGGACCGTCGCCGAACGGAGAAGAGGTGGATAGAAGTGCATGTGGAAGTGCCACTCCGGGTGCGGACGCTGATCGGTAGGAGACTGGTGAATCCCCGCCGAGTAGGGGAACGAAACGTTGAAAAGATTGTCATAGCGCACGGCAACAGCGCGCACGATGCCCGCCAGTTCTGTCCGCTCCCGCTCCTCCATCTCCAGCAGGCTGCCGACGTGTCTCCGGCTGACAATCAGGACTTCGAACGGCCAGACCGCCCAGTAGGGCACCAGCGCCACAAAGCCGTCGTTCTGCACAATCACCCTCTCCGCGATCCGGAGTTCCGTCTCGAGATAATCCGCTAACAGGCTTTTCCCTTTCGAGCGAAAATAGGAATCCAGATGGGCGGTCTCGTTGGCAGGCTCATCCGGCAGGGAATTCTGCGCCCATATCTGGCCGTGGGGATGGGGGTTGCTGCATCCCATCATCTGTCCCTTGTTCTCAAAGATCTGGACATGGTTAATGAACGGGACGCTCCCGAGCCGCCCGTATTCCTCAGTCCAGACATCGACCACCCTCCTGATGTCATCGCGCCCCATCTCCGCGAGCGTCAGGTCATGGCGGGGGGAGAAACAGATGACTCTGCAAATGCCCTTTTCTCCTCTGGCAATCAGGAGATTGTCCGATGAACGCTCAGCGTCCGGCGTGTCCGGCAACAAGGCACTGAAGTCGTTATCAAAAACGAAGGTCGAAGTATAAGCAGGATTGCGTTGGTTTCCGGCACGGAGGTTTCCCGGACAGAGGTAGCAGGAAGGATCGTGGGATGGGCGCAGTTCTTGCGGCGGCATCTCCATCTGCCCCTGCCATGGCCGACGGGCACGGTGTGGCGAGACCAGGACCCACGCTCCGGTCAACGGATTGAACCGCCGGTGGGGGTTTTCCAGAAAAGTCCGGTCATCCACGGACGTCAGAGTTGACTGTCCCGGTTCCCCCGGTAATTCTGCTGAGGTAAAGTTTCGGTGCTTTGCCAATTGTTCTCTTGAAGGCTTCGGTCACCGTGAGGGAGAAATCCTGGACGTGATCCTCGCGCACGAGGTTGATGGTACATCCACCGAAACCTCCACCCATCATGCGCGCACCATACACTCCATCTACCGTGAGCGCAGCATCAACGAGCACGTCCAGTTCGCGGCAACTCACCTGGTACTCGTCCCGGAGGCCTTCGTGCGATTGGACCATCTTTCTGCCGAAGGCTTCGAGGTCATCGCGCCGGAGATCCTCGCATCCCGCAAGCACCCGCTGGTTCTCGCTGATCACATAGGCGCACCGCCGGTATACAACCGGTTCCATCTCATTGCGATGCGCCTCCAGCACGCCAAGCGGGATATCCCGCAGGCTGCGCACAGACGGGTCGTGCTTCCGGACGACTTCTACCCCGGCCTCGCATTGGCTTCGCCGCACATTGTACTCCGACGACGCCAGCTCATGCTTCAACTGCGTATCGCAGAGCACGATCCGAATATCGCTCCTGTTGAACGGCACGTATTCATACTGCAGAGAACGGCAATCAAGAAGGATTACTGATCCTTCATGGCCGAACAAGTTGGTGAATTGGTCCATGATGCCGCATCGCAGGCCGACGAACTCATTTTCCGAGCGTTGCGCGAGCCGCGCCATCCTGAGCCGATTGAGGCTGAGGCCGAACAGCTCGTTCAGCGCATACAGAAACCCTGCTTCCAGGGCGGCAGAAGATGACATTCCGGAGCCGATCGGGATGTCCCCGCCGAAGACACACTCGAACCCCCGCACCTGGATTCCACCCTTCTGGAGCTGATCCACTATTCCCATGAGGTAATTAGGCCATCCGAGGTCGGAGCGCACGAGCGCATCAAGTGTCGTCTCAAATGTCTGTCCGAGGTCCGCAGCAACCATCCGGCAGAGTCTGTCATCCCGGGCTCCCACCGCAAGGATGATCTCCTTGTCGATGGCAGCCGGCAGCACGAACCCTTCGTTATAGTCGGTATGTTCCCCGATCAGGTTCACGCGCCCCGGCGACCGCACCACGAGCGGTGGACAGCCGAACCGATTCCGGAATTCGGCCGCCATGGATTCCTTCCTGGACATTTACATCACCCCCACTTTCTGCCGCCAAAGAAGAACACAGCGCCGACCGCAAGCATGACCAAACCCCACCAAAAATCGGGGTGCAGATCGGCAAGCACCGTCTTCACTTCCGAGGGATTAGCCAGGTGATACACTCCCGAGATCGTGATGACGGCTCCCATCGCGAGCAGCATAAGACCGACCAGATACCAGATGGATTTCATTTGCTTTGATTCGTTTGCCATGGCGAGGTCTCCGTCTTACCAGAAGTAAATATTCAGGGCAACCAGTACGATCAACGAGAGTATCGCGTAGAAACCGGGCTTCCGATAGTAAGGAATATGCCCGGTATCCACTGTAGGCGTCAGTCCTTTGACCAGTCCCACGAGCTCTTCATCCGGCTTGCGCTTGGTGAAGAGGCTGATGACGATCGTCACGACAAAACAGATGAGCCAGGCCCACCATGCCCGCCAGAAATTGGCGGCCATATCGCTGGTAGTGTTCGAAAGAGTGAGTGTGGTCGCGGCGATCCAATTGTATTTTACAGCCAGGAATAACGTAAACGAAGAGCCCATTCCTGCAATGAGCCCCCAGAATGCGCCGTTGGGGGTGATCCATCGCACGAACATGCCGAGAAGCATCGTCGCAAACAGCGGGGCGTTCACCCAGGAGAAAATCGCCTGCATGTAGTCCATGATGCTCGGGAAGCTTTTCGCCCAATATGCAGTCACGAGACTAATGGCAACCCCTGCAATCGTCGCCCATCGCCCAACCCAGAGGAGGTGCGCATCGGAGGCCGTCTTGTTAATGACCGACCGATAGATGTCATAGGTCCAGACCGTATTGAACGCACTCACGTTGCCCGCCTGTCCTGCCATGAACCCGGCCAGGAGAGCCGTGACACCCAGGCCGATCAGGCCGGGCGGATAATAGCGTGCGATCAGCATAGGCAGCGCAGAATCATAGTTGACCTGCCCCTGGTCAGTTATGAGCGCGAACCCTGACGAAGAATCTCGCGAAAGGATAATCGCCACGAGCCCGGCCACGATTACCAGGAACGGGATCCCCATCTTGAAGAAGGATGCGGTGATCGGCGTCATCCGCGCAGAACGCAAATCTTTTGCCGAGAACGCCCTCTGCACGACGAGAAAATCAGTCGTCCAGTAGCCGAAAGAGAGGACAAATCCCAATCCCAACACGATGCCGCCCCAGGAGATCATCATGCCATTCTGCGAGGGATCCGAAGAGGTTGACCAGAGCGTCCTGAGCGAAGGTTCCAGATTTTGAAACACTTTGTCAAGGCCGCCGATTTCGATGATGCCGAGCGCCGAGACAAGGAAGAGGCCAAACCAGATGAGGAAAAACTGGATGATCTCCGTGAAGATCGCAGACATGAGACCGCTGAGGCCAACATAGGCCGCCACTGTGATGGCAGACACCCACATGCTGAGGTCCCAGTTCCAACCGAGGAAGGTGTGCAGGACGAGCGCCATCGCATAGAGGTTGATGCCGGACACCAGCAGCGTCATCACCGCAAAGGCGATACCGTTCAACACGCGGGTTTTTTCATCAAACCGGAGCTTGAGATACCCGGGCACGGAATGGATGCGGCTGCTGAAATAGAAGGGCATCATGTATATGCCCAGGAACAGCATTGCCGGAATGGCCCCGATCCAATAGAAGTGGGCCACGTACATTCCGTACTTGAACGTATTCCCCGTCATTCCAAGCAGTTCAAGCGCTCCAAGATTCGCAGAAAGAAAGGCAAGCCCGGCCACCCAGGAGCTGTTCTTCCTGCCTGCCATGAAGAAGTCTTCCTGACTCTTGGTGTATCTCTTAAGATAAAATCCGATCCCCAGCACAAATGCGAAATAAATGGCAATAATCAGCCAATCCACGAACGTCAGATGAATGGCAGACATAGTTGCGCTCTTGCAATGGTGATTGTGATTGTTGTGAAATAACGCATCCTGAGAACTTGAGGGAGGAACGAAAATTAGTTTAGGCTTTGCGGACGAAAAAAGCAAGGTAATTCTTGAAAGGGTGCCTGGATTGCGCTTTTCTGCGTTCGCTTTTCCCTCGTGTAGTGAAAAGCCACCCCGTGTCGTGAAAGACGACACGGGAAATCTCCACTCGAAAACCCCGCGTGGTTCCTCCGAAGCCCGTAACGATTGGAATCCCTGAACTTGCGAGATATGAGAAAAAGAGAACGAGGGTCGGCATGGCGTTTGCACTCCTTCTCTCCGACATCGATAATTCAAGGAGATCACCGTGCTCAACACAAATGATCCTGAGACATTTTGGCTTGCGACAACGAATATCATTCTAGGACTCGTCGTGCTGGCGTGCGTCATCGTCGTCGCCCGCGGGGTCTTTCAGGAACTTCGACTCCGTGTCACCAGGCGCTCTTCCCTTCCCGTAACAGACAACCGGGCCCCGGTCATCCCTCTCGTGGGATTGACCATGGCCGATGGCGGCGAACTGGTCGAAGGAACCTACCTGCAGCCCAGTCGTGCGAGACGGGCAATGATCGATGAACCTCGGATTTCTCAGTCCGAGGATTGATCCTGCCATGAAATGCCCTTTTCTAAGGGAATCCTGGGTGAAGTCTTGCCAGGCGACCCCATTCAAAAAAGTGATCGAGCAGACTGCGGAGAGTGCCGCCGACCTGTGCACATCCTCCGCATTCCAGGGATGTGCAGCGTTCAAGGCGCAGCGGGGAACAACGTCCTCCCCACCATGTCCGTTCTTGCACGAGTCCCGTGCACACTTCTGTTCCCAGGATCCGACGGTGAGGCTTGTTCCCTGCTCCGATCAGGTGCACTCGCGCTGCGTCACAGGGAATCACCACTATTGCGAGAGCTTTCTTGGCGCCACCCATCGCACCCAGTCAATCCTGGAGGAAAGCGGAGAGTTCCCGATGGCGATGCCTGCACACTTCTTATTTACGCACAACCATATGTGGCTCGATGTCAGCACGGAGCACGATTGCCATATCGGCCTGGACGCATTACTGACAAGAGTGCTTGGACGCGTGGAGAAGCTGTCATTCATCACGAGCCAGGGAGAACAGTGCCCCTCGGTGGTGCTCACGACGCATGGCGTGAACCTGCATATGGTGTTCCCCCATCCGATGCAGATCACCTGCCCCAACGCCCAGGTGCGCGTGGACCCGGAAAGGGTTCTTCTCGACCCCTATGGTGCTGGATGGCTCTTTGAAGGGACTGAGGCAAACGGGACGGATATACGCTCCGGATTGCTTTCGGGTGAACCGGCAAGGCTGTGGATGGAACGCGAAGTCCACCGGATCGCAGACATGATCCGCGCCCGCGCATCAAAGGAGGATAACAAACAGTTTCCTGTGGCGGCTGACGGAGGATTTCCTGTCGAGGGGGCCATCAGGCTCCTGAGGCGGAACGAGATTTCGCATTTCTTTGATGAACTGTGCGAGCATGAGGAGGTAGTGTGAAATATAAGGGGGTAATGCTCTTCATGACCGGTTTGATAGCAGCCCTCGCACTCGGGTGGCTCGCCTTCCCTGCTGTATTGTACGAGAAGATCGAACAGCCGGTGCAATTCAGCCACAAGGTTCACGCGGGCGAGGCAGTCGGGCTTGCTTGCGAAGAGTGTCATTCCTTCAGGGAAGACGGTTCCTTCACGGGCATTCCGAAGCTTGAAAAATGCGCCGGGTGTCACTCGCAAATGATCGGCAGCTCACCCGAAGAGAGGCAATTGGTGGACGAGTACATCACGCCCCACCGCGAGATACCCTGGATCGCTTACGCGGCTCAGCCTCAGAACACGTACTTCCCGCACGTACGGCACGTGCAACTTGCACAGATCCCCTGCGAGCGGTGCCACGGTGCTCACGGAAGCTCCAACCGTCTCGATGCATTCCAGCGCAACCGGATTAGTGGATACAGCAAGACCATCTGGGGAACGTCGCTCTCGGGTATGAAGTCCGGTCCCTGGGACGGAATGAAAATGGATGACTGCTCGCGCTGTCACACGCAGCATGGAGTCGTCGAAAGCTGTCTGTCGTGTCACAAGTAAATCGGGCAGAAATGAAAATTAGCAGAAGAGACATTTTGAAGTTCGCCGTGGGCTCGGCGGCAGGCATGATGCTGACGCCGGTGCCATGGAAGGTGCTGGACGACGCTGCAATCTGGACTCAAAATTGGCCGTGGATACCGGTTCCGTCGAAAGGAGAATCGACGACACGGTTTACCACGTGCACGCTTTGTCCTGCCGGGTGTGGAATCCGGGCGCGCTGCGTCGGAGGCCAACCGGTGAGTCTCGCCGGCGTTGCAGGCCACCCGCTCAGCAACGGATCAGTCTGCCCTGTCGCACTCGGAGCCCACCACCTTCCGTACCATCCATGCCGGATGACGCAGCCATTGCGCCGTACCCGGAAATCTGGCGCGGCTGAATCCAGGCCCATCACGCTGGACGAGGCCACTCATGCCATTGCCGACGCCATCAAGTCCGCATCAGCCGGAGAGTCAGTCGCTCTCCTGGATCAGCGGCCTGGAAGAATCGTCTCTCTGTGCTACCGCCGGTTCTTCGCTCATCTCCCTCATGGGCTATACCTTCGCGGCCCCATGGTGGAAGACGGTACGCTCTCCATGTGCGCTTCGATGCTGGGCATCCACGGCGCACCCCTGGGATTTGACCTGGAGAACGCACGCACAATCGTCAGCTTCGGCGCGCCGCTGTTCGACGGTTGGGGGACCCCGGGACGCATGCTCAAGGTGGCAGAAGGCCGCAGGAAGAATGGCCGTCCGTCCATTTTCCAGGTCGAGACACGGCAATCCCGCACCGCTCTGCAGGCCGACACATGGATCCCGATCAAACCGGGAACAGAGGGGATTTTCGCCCTCGGCCTTGCGCATTGCCTGGTGCGGGAGCGACAGTGCGACGTGAGCCGACTCGGTTCTGCAGCGTCCGACTTTAGAGACGTCCTGACACACTTCGGTCCCGAAAGAGTTGCTGCCATCACAGGCGTCTGTGTCGAGCGCATCAGCAGCGTCGCGCGCACCATGGCGATGGAGACCCCGACGGTTGTTCTGGGCGCAGGCGACCCTGCGGGGGGTCCTCTTCGTCCCGAGGACAACTTCGCGATCACGTCGCTGAATTTCCTCCTGGAGTGCGTCGGCCAAAAGGGAGGAATTGTCGCACGGCGGAATCGCTCGGCAGGTGCGGACTACGAGCCAGAAACAGTCCCGGCGCGTCAGATCCAGGATGTCCCGAACCGGTCGATCAGGGTGCTTTTGCTTGACGGCGCAGAATCCGGGCATGCACTCCCCTGGTCGCTGATCGAAAGAAAGCTTGCGGACGAGAAGTCTCTGGTGGTGAGTTTCTCTCCGTACCTGGCAGGTTTAGCCCACCATGCGGAAATTATCATCCCTGGCCCTGCGTTCCTTGAATCGTGGCAGGATGTTCCGGCACCGTCCCACTCGGCCGTGGAAACATTCAGCCTGTCAGCACCTCTGCTCGCTCCTCCCCCGGGGGCGACCGAACCACTGGAGATTGCGAAGAAGATTGCCTCGGCACTTGGTGTTACCCTGGATGGAGAGGGAATTTCCTTCCCCGATTATCTGAAGGCTCATGTTCAAAGGCTGTACTCTTCGGGAAGCGGAAGCATTTTCACCCCGTCTGACAGGAGAACAACTCCGCTGAAAGAATTGGATTCTTCTGAAAAGTTCTGGGAAGCTCTCGCGGCCGGAGCTTGTTGGGTGGACGACAAAGCAAATCCCGCCCCTCTGCCCAATTCCTCTTCCTTGGCAAGTTCGGGAATGACTGCGCACCAACTGATCAACCTGGCAGAGGGGCAGGACAGGCAGGAACTGGCGCCCGGCGTTGGCATCTCTCTTTCAGTGATGCCGTTCGGTTGGCGCGGCGCGGCCGGGAGCGGGCAGGTCTCCCCGCTGATGTCGAAGGTCTATCAGGAATCCGGACTCCGAAGCATCAGCGGTCTTGCCCTTATAAACCCGGAAACCGGGAAGGCCCTGGGCTTGAGCGAAAACGAAATGGCAACAGTCGCAACCCAGGCCGGCTCATTGCAGGTTCTTGTGCGTTACGACGCGTCAGTGATGCCCGATGTCCTGCATGTCGCAGTGGGACCGGATGGAGCGGCTATCAACTCCGGGAAGACAGGAGATCCATCGGAGTTGCTTTCGATGTGCCTGGCAGAGGATGGACGCTCCTGGAGAGTCGCCCGGGCAACACAAGTAACCAGGAGAACGGCGTAATTCACAGCAACAGTACCAGGGACTATGGAATCAACGGCAATCAAAAACGCGCGCTATGGTATGGTCATCGATCTGGATCGCTGCACGGGATGCGGAGCATGTATGGTCGCGTGTGCTGTGGAGAATAACGTCCCTCCCGCCGCAGCATCGGCGAATGAGCGGACCGGAACAACATGGATCAGAGTGTACAAAGTCGACAACGGGAAGCCGTTTCCCGAAAACAAGTCGGTCTACATCCCGATCCCGTGCCAGCAGTGCGATCGTCACACGCCCTGCGTGTCGGTCTGTCCGCAGAAAGCTGTGGAGTACGACCAGTCGACAGGGATCGTGGCCCAGGTGCCCGTGCGATGCCTGGGCTGCCGCTACTGCATGACGGCATGTCCATACCATGCCCGGTACTTCAACTGGTGGGATCCGGTCTGGCCGAAGGGTATGGAAAAGACACTGAACCCGGACGTATCGACAAGGATGCGCGGCGTCGTGGAGAAATGCAATTTCTGTCACAGCCGCTATCATGCCGCAAAAGACCGGGCGGCAGCCGAGGGGCGCAGGGAACTCAGGGCCGACGAGTACCTCCCGGCGTGCGTCGAAGCGTGTACTACCCGGGCCATCACTTTCGGGGATCTTTCCGACAGCCAAAGCGACGTGTCACGACTCGCGTCCAGCGGAAAGGCTTTCCGCCTCCTCGAGCACCTCGACACGGAACCAAAGGTCAGCTATTGTTCGGATCAGCCCTGGGCGAGAAGTATTGCGGAGCGGCAAATCAAGGAGGCTGCCCGTGGATAAGCGCCTGATCGTTCGTGGCCAGCGCCGAAGCCCGCTCTGGCAATTTCTCCTCTGGCTTGCCCCATGGGTCGCCATCCTGGCGGTGGGGACGTTCGCGATTTATCTCTGCCTCGTCGAGGGGCTGAACCAGACCAACATGGACAATCGTTTTGCCTTCGGACTCTGGATCTTTCTCGACTTGACGATCATTGCACTGGGCGCTGGCGCTTTCTTCACGGGCTTCCTCCTCTACATCGTGAGGAAGACCGAGTTGAGGGCGGTTATCAACAGCGCCGTTGTGCTCGGGTTTGTGTGCTACAGCGGCGCCGTGGCGGTGCTTGCGATCGATGTCGGGCAGCCGCTGCGCGCTTGGTTCACGTTCTGGCATCCAAACGTCCACTCGATGCTCACGGAGGTCACCTTTTGCATCACCTGTTACCTCACCGTGCTGCTGATCGAGTATGTTCCCATTCTCCTCAAGAACAGAAAGTTAAAGCAGGTCCCTTCATTTCTCCTGTTCGAGTTTGAGCTGCACAAGTTGGTCTATGTGCTGGCCGCCGTCGGCACGTTCCTTTCCTTCTTCCATCAGGGATCGCTCGGCGGCTTGTACGGCGTCCTGCGTGGAAGGCCGTTCGCCTTCCGCGAGGGGTTTGCGCTGTGGCCCTCGACATTCTTTCTCTTCATCCTTTCGGCCGCGGCCGCTGGACCAAGCTTCATCGCGCTGACAACCTGGCTGGTGTCAAAAATCACTGGGAAGAGACTCGTGAAGCACTCCGTGCTTGTACTTCTCGGCCGTATTTCCGGAATTCTCATGATCGTCTACGTGCTGTTCAAGACGGCAGACACGCTGTACTGGATCAACACCACAACTCCGGAAGCAGGATTCTCGGCATACGAATATTATGTCTGGAAGCCGTTCAGCTCATGGATTCTGTTTACGGAGATCATCCTTCTGGGGCTGGTGCCGGCGGTGATCCTGCTGAAACGGAAACTGCGGGAGCGGACCGGCTGGCTAATGACGGCAGCAGCGGCGGTCTGTGCAGGCATTGCGCTCAACCGCTTCGTCATGACCATTCAAACACTGGCACTCCCCACGCTTCCGTTCGACCCGTTCATGAGTTACATGCCCAGCTGGCAGGAAGTCGCAACGTCCATGGCTGTGATCGCATACGGCGTGCTCGTGTATTCGCTTTCATTCCGATATCTCAGGCTCTTTCCACAGGAGAGAGAGCTCATGACATATGAAGTAAGGGAGGACATCAATGTTACCAGGGGTCTATGGTTTCACATGGGACGCAGGCAACGTTATCTTTCTTGGGCTCTTTTTCACGGTGGCGGCGGTTATCGCAGGCACGGTCGGGCTGGCAACGATCCGGGCCTACAGGGATCACGCCATGAAGAAACACGAAACAATCCAATGGCTCGGGGACTTTCATGATCTTCCGCAGGGTGCACGCACATGCCGCCACGTGCTGACGGGTGAATTGCAGGAGCGAACCTGCCCGAACGGTTTTGACTGCCGGGGTTGCGACCTGCACCAGCGGCTGCTGAAGGGAGAGAAGGACGCTCTGCAGCCGGCCCAAGCCTCAGGTTTCCAGATGCCGCTCGATCGTCTTTATCATCGCGGGCACACCTGGGTGAAGCTGGAAGCCGACGGGACGGCGACCGTGGGATTGGATGATTTTTCCTTACGCTTGTTCGGAACGCCCGATACAATCGACCTGCCCCCTGTCGGCACGCAGGTGCATGTCAACCGGCCCGGATGGATAATGCACAAACGTGACTCGGTCGTTCGCATTCTTTCGCCGGTGGATGGGAGCGTCATAGAAATCGGCGGGCCGGAACAAGGCTGGTACCTCCGGGTGCGGCCGCTCGCGCCCGGGATCGACACGCGCCACCTCCTCCATGGAGAGGAAGTCCGGCTCTGGATCGCGGGTGAGATGGAGCGCCTGCGGGCACACTTGCAGGGCGTGGACCTAGCACCCACCCTGGCCGACTGGGATGGAATATGGGGAGAGATGTTCCTGGAACCGTAGCCTCAACGTTTGATGTCGTGCTTCTTGATTCTCGCGTAGAGCGTCGACCGGTCAATGCCGAGCACAGCGGCGGCTTCCTTAATGTTTCCCTGCGTCCGCTGGATGGTCACTTCGATGACTCTCTTCTCGAGCTCGTCCAGCGTGACGTTCTGCGGCACTTCCCACGGCTGCAGTGATGCCGGCGCATAGCGCAGGAACGCAAAGTCATCCTCGGTAAGGGTCTTTCCCCGGCAGGTGATGATGGCCCGCTCGATCACATTCTCGAGCTCCCGCACATTGCCGGGCCAGCCATGATTCATCAGTATCGTCACCGCGCCTTCCGAGATGTCGGCCACCGGCTTGCCGAGCTCATGTGAAATTCGTTCGACAAAGCTGGCCGCAAGCAGAGGGATGTCCTCGCGCCGCTCGCGCAGAGGAGGAATGCGGATCGTGATGACATTCAGCCGGTAGTACAGATCGTCCCGGAACTTTCCCTCGCGGACGGCCTCCTGCAGATTGACGTTCGTCGCGGCGATCACACGGACGTCCACATGGATTTCCTCAGAGCCTCCCACGCGGTAAAAGCTTCGTTCCTGCAGCACACGCAGAAGATCCATCTGAAGCTTGGAGGAGATATCGCCGATCTCATCCAGGAAAATCGTCCCCTGGCTGGCCTGCTCGAATTTTCCTTTCTTCTGACCGACCGCCCCGGTGAAAGATCCTTTTTCATGCCCGAACAGCTCTGATTCCAGAAGCGTCTCGGCCAATGCGGCACAGGAGACTCCCAGGAAAGGTCCGGAAGAACGCTCGCCCGAGTAATGGATCGCCCGCGCGATCAACTCCTTTCCGGTTCCGCTCTCTCCCTGGACCAGAACCGTGCTCCGGAGGCTGGAGACATCACGGATGAGCTGGAAGATTTCCTGCATGCGGGGGCTCTTGCTGATGATATCCTGGAAGCGGTATTGCCGTGTCAGCTTCTTCCGCAGGATGGTATTTTCCCGCTGCAGGTTCTTGACCTTGATGATCCGCTTCACGAGCATGGAAATTTCCTCGGGGTTGCAGGGCTTCACAATATACTCCTGCGCTCCTTCTTTCATCGCTGTGATCGCGGTATCCACCGTGGCATAGGCCGTGATGATGATGATGGAAGCATCCGCGCGGATTTTCCGGATCTCCATCATCGTCTCTATCCCGTCGATGCCCCCCGGCATTTTCAGGTCGATGAAGTGGATTGCGTAATCTTTTCCCTGAGCCCTGGTGATTGCCTCGCGGCCGGACGATGCCGTGTCGACGGTAAACCCGTCTTCCCGGAGCCATGCCGCAAGCGATTCGCGCATGACGCTTTCATCATCCGCAACAAGGATTTCCCAGCGCGTTTTGAATGTTGTTTCCATAGTCATCTTCTCTGGCGCCCCGCGGCGCAGTATTCACTCACGTTTTTGAGGGTTCGCCATCCCGTGGTTCATTCCCCATCACAGGCAGGGTCACGGTAAACGTGGTTCCCTCCCCCTCCCTGCTCTTTACGTCGATTTCACCTCCGTGGGCTTCAATGATGCCGTACACGACGGCCAGTCCAAGCCCCACGCTTTTCCCTTCCGGCTTGGTGGTGAAGAAGGGATCGAAAATTTTCCCGAGGTTCCCGGGCGGGATGCCTTCGCCGTTGTCTTTCACCTCCAGGATCACCCGGTCGCCTTTCGGAAGAACCCGGGTCGTTACACACACCGTTCCCCCTCCTTTCGCGTGTGTCGCCTCGGCGCCGTTCATCACCAGATTCATCATCACTTGCTGAATCTGGGACTTGTCACATCGGCACGGAGGCAGTGGTTCCTGGAGCTGGAGGTCTACGCCGACGTTCCCGAGTTGAAGTTTGTGAGAGACCAGCGATACGGTCATTCGGATGATGCTGTTGAGGTCCGTCGCCGCCCTCTGCAATTTTGACTGGCGGGAAAAGGAAAGGAGATCCGACACGATCTTACCGACCCGGGTAGTTTCCGAAATGACCTGGCTTAAATAGTTGCGGAATTCCGGGACCCGTCCTGCAGGAACCCCATCCTCTTTCAGGATCCGTTGCATGAGCATGGAGAGATTGAGAACCCCGGAAAGAGGATTGTTGATTTCGTGAGCGACGCTGGCGGATAGCTGGCCCAGGGAAGCAAGCCGGTCGGTTTGAAGCAGCTTCCGGTGTGCCACTTTGAGTTGTTCTGTCCGTTCGTCCACCTTGGACTCGAGCCCCTGGGCAAGCTGATTAAGCTCATCCATGGACTGCATGAGGCGTACACGCATGACGTTGAAGGAGCGAGACAGCTCTCCCAGTTCTTCGCTGGTGTCGATTTCGATCGGCTTATCCAGCTGCATCGCGCTCACAGCCCGGGTCCCTTCAACAAGCTTGCTGATGGGTTTACTGACGAAGTACCCGGTGAAAAAGTAGATGAACAGCGCCATCAGGACAATCTGGATTCCGGTCACTACGAGAGTCCGAATCTCGATATCCCTCAGCTCTCCGTCCACCGGGCTCAGGTCGAGCCCGACATCAAGCACGCCCAGCACTTTGAGGTTCGCCGGGTGGGCGTGGCAGGCGGCCTGAGAACATGCAGGTTCATTGTAGATCGGGGTCACCATGATCAATTGCCTCTCCCCGCCCGGTTCCCCCACGATCCGGGCCCGCGAGGGAGTGTCGACCTTCACGAGAGGCTCGAGATTGGAGTGGCACATTGCGCAGGGCTCGGCGTTCTTGTCCACTGCTCCCACCCCGTTCTGATAGGTCGAGAACATCAATTGCCCGGTCCTGTTGAATATCCTGATCCTGTCGATGCCCTGCTTCAGGGCAATTGTCTGCATTACCTCGTAGGCTCCGGAGCGGTTATCACCGAGCATCGCCTGCCACGTAGCGCTCGTGATGCTCTTGGAGAGCTGGTCCGCTCCCAGGATCATTGCATCCAGGAGCTGGCGCTCCTGCGTCTGGACATTGATAAACCCGGCAATGCTCTCAACGAGGACGACGATAATCGTCAACGAAAGGACCAGCTTATTGGCTAACCGTTTGGGCACGGCACGCTCCAATCACAGGCGTTTGCCTCCGGACTCGCGCCGGTTCTACCAGGGCAAAGCATTGATCACAGGTTGCTTGTTGGAACCGGCAGGCTCAGGGGCAGGACATCATTCCAAAAAACAAGTGAGTCACGGTGCTTTAAGATAGGATTTTCGGACAAGAGTTTCAATCGTGCGGCCGAAAACCGAGTGCCGGAATCGGCCTCCGGCACCCTGGCAAGTGTATTCTTTCTTGCGCGGGAAATGTTCGACACCGATTTCTATGCGTTTCTTCCTCGAAGCGTGGTCCCGATCCGCACGGCAAGACGGCATCTCTTCAATTGCTCATGAATGTCTCTCCGGTCCATCACGATCTCGGGGTGATCCTCCACGAGCGACTCAAGGAGCCTCAGCGAGTTTGGATCAGAGGCTTCGTGGCGAACGGCCCTGATAAAGGCATCGGCAGCCTCAGGATAGCGTCCCTGCCCCTCGAGCGCGATCCCCAGCGTCCTGTACGCCTGATGCCGGGAAGATCGGAGCTTTATGGCTTCGCGGCAATACCATTCGGCTTCCGTGTAACGCTCAAAATGATTGAGGCAGGATGCCAGGTTATTATGCAGAAAATACCACGTGGATGTGCGCGAAGGCTCCAGCATAAATCCCTTTGTATAGACGGCAAGCGCGGATTTGAAATCGCGTGTTTGCTCCATCAGTTGACCAATGGACAGATAGCAGAATGCCTTGGTTTCCGGCTCGCGTGCGCAGACCTTCAAACGCTTCATATAAGAGAGCGCCTTCGCAGGCTGCTCAGTGTCGCTGTAAAACCGCGAAGCCTTCAGCAGCAGTTCTTCGAATGCAGGCTCCCGCTTTTTCAGCTGCGCGAGCAGCTTTGCTTCGTCCGTCTTCGTGTAGGGCCGTTTCTTTCCTGCCTTCACGCGCCCGGAGAAGTTGAACGTCCACCGTTTTGCCATGGCGACTCCTGACAATGAAAACCGCCCCCCGCTTCTCACAAGTACAAATAGCGCGCCAAAACATGGAGTCCTCCCCTCGACCCCTTGTTTGTACGTTCGCAGGAGGAATGGGGAACTGCACTTCATGGATGAAAAAAAGCAGGCCACGCCCGGCGAATCCCAAGGGGGTCAGATCCGCCGTCGTGGCCTCCAGACACCGGAAAGGGGGGCCTTTCCGTTTGGAAAACCTATTTCGTTCCGCCGCTTTTTCTGTTGTGCCTGCGAGTTGCCTCGCGACAGTCATCCATCTGCTCCGAGATGTCCGTTATCTCGGTTGAGATCTCGCCATGATCGGCAACAAGATCTTCGAGATGCTGGAGCACATCGGTATCCGCCGAATTGGTCTTGATGGCCTTGATGAACGCCCGGACCGCGTCCGCGTATTTTGCCTGACCCTCCAGCGCCACGCCAAAGTTGATGTACGCGTTGTAGCGCGTGGGATCGATCCTGATTGCTTCCCGGCAGTATCTCTCTGCCTCCTCATACCGCTCGCAGTGATTCAGGCAGCAGCCGAGGTTGTTATGGATAAAATACCATGAGGTCAGGTTGACGGGCTCGAGCAGGTACGCCTGCGAGTAGGCGGAAATAGCCGAGTCGAAATCCCGGTTCTGCTCCAGAAGCTGACCCATGGACAGAAAGCAGAATGCCTTTTTTTCGGGTTCTGTTGTGGCGGCATTCAGACGCTCAATGTATTTCAACGCAAGCATCGGGCGATCAGTCCGACTGTAAAACCGCGACAGTCGCAGGACAGCATCTTCAAAAGCACCTTCCTGAGCCTTCAAATTCTCCTGAAGCCGCTGTTCCTCCTGATTTTCAAGATCATTCGCCTTGAATTTGCTCAGTTCCTGACGTTCAGAAGACAGTTCGTTTGCTTCTTGTGACATCGCAATCCCTTCCGTTGGCACTATGAGTACACTTTATTGCAAAGCGCGTGCCAATGGGTGATAAGTCCAATTCAGAATCAAAATGAGAAAGAAACGCGAATCGTACAGAATTCGCTACAAAAGGCTGTGTACAATTGTACTTCTTTCAAAACAGTCTACAACAAAGCCTTGGGAGGATAGGCAAAAAGTGCTGGGCTCCCCCCTGTATGCCAGAACAACACGTTTTCAGAGACAGGTATTGTGCCGCGACGAATGAGATTGAGCAGACCCGCCATCGCTCTGCCTGTGTAGACGGGATCGAGAAGAACTCCTTCTGTGCGGGCCAACAGAGAGATAGCTTCCCTCTCCAGTTTTCCGGGGATCCCGTATCCCTCGCCCAGGTAATCCTCGTTCAAATCGAAATCTGATTCATGAAACGTGCCAGAGAAATTCAGCCGTTCGGCGATCTGGCCTGACAGTTCGGGCAGCAACGTCCGGTACGGTTCGTTTTGCGGATCGTCCTTGTCGATTCGTATTCCAGTAAGCCTTCCGCGGAAATGCATCATCGCCGCGCCGACCGTAAGCCCGGCATGCGTTCCTCCAGAGCTGGACGGGAAGAGAATGCGGTCCACGGTAATGCCAAGAGACGCTATTTGCCCGGCAACTTCCTCCATCGCCGCGGCAAACCCCACGCCGCCAACATCATTTGAGCCGCCGTACGGAATGACATACGGTCTGCGGCCGGATGCTCTGATCGACGCTGCGACCGCCTGAAGAGTCTCCCCTTTCCGGCCGGCTTCCGAGAAATGAAGAGTTGCGCCAAGCATTTTGTCAAGGAGAAGATTTCCTGCGGGGACCTCGGGTTCCTTCCCCCCCAGAACCAGGTCGCACCTGAGGCCACATCGTGCCGCTGCAGCGGCAGTCTGACGGCAATGATTGGATTGGGCTGCGCCTGCTGTAACAAGCGTATCGGCCCCGCGAGCAATTGCCTCGCCCACCAAAAACTCGAGCTTCCTGACCTTGTTCCCACCGAATGCAAGACCGGAAAGATCATCTCTCTTGATGAAAATTCTTGGGCCATCGAGAAGGTCAGAAAGCCTTGAGAGTTCTTCAAGTGGAGTCGGGAAGAAACCCAGCTGGATTTTCGGAAGGCTGTCGGGGATCATTTCGCCACGTGGGTGTTGGAGAAACAAACGGGTAAGTACCGCGGAGCACACTGAATATAGGAATGAAATTCTTGGAGCGCAAGACAGGAGCCGGGTAGAATCAGGGTGCTACCGGCATATGCGCGGAAAAGCATCTGATAAAAAGAGATTGTCCGGCAGGTGTCACCTCCCGCCACGGACTACTGACTGCTTTGCTTATCTCAACAAGAGCATCTTACGCCCCAACTGCACTCCACTGTCGGTGATCAGTCGTGAGATGTAAACACCCGTAGCAACGGCATTGCCCAGCGAGTTTTTGCCATCCCACAGGAAGACATGCCGCCCCGCTTCCAGCAAACCCGAATGAAGCGTCTTCACTTCCTGCCCCAGGATGGTGTAGATTTTGAGTTCTACGTTCGACCGCACAGGCAATGAAACTGGAATCGCCGTCGACGGATTGAACGGATTGGGATAGTTTTGCCCGAGGGCAACAGTCCGAGGCACCACCCCGGCCAATTCTTCCGCGAGTGCCTCCTTCTTGCCAACGAGCAACTTGAGGCTTGTCACCGGCGACGATGGCACGAAGCGATACGCCGATCCTTCCAGCCTCAGGTTGTGATACCTGGCTCCCGCTTCATCGACGAGATAGACCTCCATTCCGGGGGGAACTCCCTCAAGTCCACGGAAGTGTAATTCCAGATTTCCTCCCGCCGGGCCACTGCTTGCAACCTCGAATCTCCAGGAACTCTTGTCGCCGAACGGCGGACGGATGTCACTGGCAAACGCGCTGTACAGGGTATCCCATTCAGGATGCGCAAAGTACACGGAGGGCACCTGACCGAATGACCGCGGCTTGTGGAAATCAAGCATGTCCTTCCCCGCGCTCGCTGACGGGCTCACCCCGAGGGTCGTAGACCGATCATCGTACTTCCCCACCCGCAGATCGACATGAATTGTCCAGGAGTCGGGACCGTCGGGTGGCGTCCCCTGAACAGCCTTCTTTCCGAGACCGGGGCCGTACGGGATTTTCAAAACTGCCAGCGGGCTAACGGGATCGTTAAAGAAATAGTAACCGACGTACGGGTCAAGGCTGTCGGAGCGGCTGTAGAGCCCTTCGAACCTGTAGATCGGCTCAGATGTTCCGTTGGCCGATTGGATGTCCGACCATGGAATTGCCCACGTCATAGGATCGGTGATGAGGTTCCACCCGGGGTGAATCGGGACGAGCACGCAGCGGGTTGCAGAATCGACCGGTGCTGCGGCAATGGTGACGCTCACCGCCCATACCCCCCTTTTCAGCATCCAGAAAGCTCTGCCGGGCGCGAAGGTAAACATTGAGCTCCCATCAGGAGGGACAAGGTAGCCGCTTGCGCCGCCATTGTCCCAGAAAAGGCGCCAATCCATGTCCTGTGTTCCCGGAATAAAGTTGTTGATGCGGCTGTTACTTGCGCCGGGCAAGCCCACAATTCGATAATCATACGGCGTGTAGTCCGAAGGATTCTGATGGTCCGGGAAATCGACGACGGTGTTCAAGGAGATCGTTTGCGCAATCGGCGGCAGATTATCGAATGACCATGTGCTGGACCATGAACTGGTCCCGGCACCGCCGCGGGCTCTGACATGCCAGTAGTATACTGTAGCGGCTGAAAGCGGACCGACCTGATACGATGTGTTCACTGTTGAGTCGGCGACGACCATCTTGGTGTACGCCGCATCGGTGGCGAGCTGAATCTCGTAGTTCGCTGCGCCCGGACTTGCCTGCCACGAGACCTGAAGCGTAGATGGCTGGCTCCTCGCTCCATTCGGAGGCTGGACCAACGTGGGCGCCGCCAGCACGCCCGGCGTCACGGTGAAGGCATTATACAGCGTGTCCGTCCCCCCTCCCGGTCCATCGTTGACGATGACAACATCGCGCGGGCCGAGCGAAGCTGTAGCGCCGACCGTGATATCGGCTCGGATGACCGTGGAACTATCTATGGATGCCGAATCGACGGTGATCCCGTCGCCGGTGAAGAACAGGTGGCTGAAGCCATTTCCCAGGAAGTTCGCACCCCGAACGAACAAACGTACAGCTTCAAGCTGAGCCGCACTGGATGGCACGATGCTGCTGACCGTGGGCCTGGGATGGTCACCGATGGTGAAGCCGTTGGCGAGAAATGCCACACCACCGACAGGGGGAGTATTGAAGACCGTGACATCTCTCGATCCCGGAGAGGCGGTGGCCTCAATCTGCAGGGTCACGGTCATAAGCGTATCGCTTTCGATGACTGTGGACGTGCCGATGCCATCTCCAAAACTCACTGAAGTCACCCCTGCCATGAATCCCCTCCCGATCACTCTTACGACAAGGTTCTGCCCGGCAAGACCGTTCGAAGGAGAAACACCATGAACAAGAGGCCTCGGGTTTCCGACGAGGAACGAGTTGCTGGTCCCGGAAGCTCCTCCACCCAGCCTTGTGGCAACGATACTATATGTTCCGGTCTTCTGAAAGCCGACTGTATATGAAGGGAGCACTCCGGAGATGAACGCCGGGGTCATTCCTGCACCTACATACAGATCACCCGTGGAGTTGATCACGATGCTCTCCGAAAACGACGGCACCGCATTGTCATAGGCATCAAGGGCTCTGATCCTGATACCGAATTGGTGCCCGACAAACTGCGTGTCAATTCCGCCTCCCTTATCCGATTCGATGGCAAACCGGGTAAGCGGGCCCGGCGCATTGGTAAGCGCTATGCTGACCGTTTTCCCGGACTCGGTTGACGCGACCACAGCATACGAGCCGGCGACAAAATTCGCGGTGAACCCGGAAGATACCGCCTCGCCCCCAGCGGACGTCCTTGCCGAATCCACCAGGCCGCCCGGGAAATTCCCGCTGGGCCCCGAGGCCGGCGCAGAGAAATGGACAAGCGCGCCGCCGATGGCATTGCCGGCGTCGTCTTTGACTGTCACCTTGAATCTGATTGAAAAAGCTGTGCCCACATTGGTGCGCTGCGATGTGCCTTCTACGACGGCGATGTTCGACCCGGGTCCTGCCTTGTTCGTCAACGTAAACGAGACCGACGACGCAAGACCGTGGGCCGATGCCGTCACCGTGAAGATGCCGGAGAACGAGTTGGCAACCAACGCCGCCGCCGTGGCAACTCCTGCTGCATCAGAGATCGCGGTATTGTTGCCGCCGCTGAATGTTCCCCCCGGACCGCTGGCCGGAGCAGTAAATGTCACGGTAACACCCCCCACCGGGTTACCGAACGTATCCATCACCTTGACCAGCAGCCGTTGAGGAAATTCCGTGTTGATCTGTGTTTCCTGGGAATACCCGCTGACGGGTTCCATCTTCGAAGCTGCCTCTGGAATCACGGTGATAAGGCCGGATGGGATCCCCGCGATACCCCCTCCCGAGGCCTGAACCCTGGCCTGTCCCATCAAGTGGGCGGAAAAGATCGCGCTCTTCTTGTCCGCGGAGGGTGTGAGATCCTGCTGGGCAATACCGCCTGTCGCATTCTGAACGCTCCATTGGTCCGCAGCGATATTCCCAACATAGTTGTTCGCGGCATCCCGGGCCACCGCATACATTGTAAGCTTTCCACCCGCGGTCAGGGTACGATCGCCAAGCACCACCCCGGACCCATCGGACGCTGTTTCCACTGTGATCTTGGCAGCCTGGCCGCCCGCTGTGACGGTCAAGAGCCCCGAGGCCACGGACGACAGACCGGATACTGAGGCCACAATCCTGGCGGTGCCAGACGCCTTTCCGGTAAACCGCGCACTTCTCTTATCGGCAGACGGCACCAGATCACCCGCCACGACTCCTCCGGTGATATTCTGGAGCAACCAGGAGTCCGCCTGGACATTCGTAACGAAATTGTTAAAGGCATCTCTCGAGACCGCATACGCCGTGATCGTGGTTCCTGAGGGCACGCTCTGACCCGCCACAAGTGCTCCAGTGCCGTCAGACGCCGACTCAACAGTTACCTCAGCGGCGGGGCCCGCGGCGACAGTGAATGCGTTACTCGAGGTTGCAGGCAACCCCGGACTGGCAGCAATAAGCGTCTTCTGCCCTGCAACCTTGAGCCGGATATCGTCAAACGACGCAACGCCATTCACGGTGTTCTTCGTTGTCGTGCCGAACAGAGTATCTCCCGTCGCAACGGAAAGCGCTATGGGGGTACCGCTGACAAGAATCGTGTTCCCGTTCGCGTCGACAATCCGAACGGTCACCGGTGGATTCAGGGCCGACCCTGCTACCGTATTTGCCGGCTGCTGCAGAAACGCAAGTTGATTCGCATTTCCCGGGCTGATTGTGAAAGGCTGGCTGGCAGCTGGCTGCAGTCCGAAACCTGTTGCAGTAAGTGTCTTCTGACCGGTCAAGTCTATTGTGAGATCTGCGAACACTGCAAGCCCATTCACAGTGGGTTGTGTGAGTGTACCCTTCAGGATCCCGGTTCCGTTGAGAGCCACGCTCACCCCCACGCCGCTTGCGGCTACATCGTTGTCAAAGGCATCGCGCAACCGCACCGTTACCGCCGGGTTGATCACGGCACCGGCCGACGCATTCGTCGGCTGCTGGATGTAGACCAGCTTGAACGCAACAGCCGGGCCCACGGTGATTGCATTGGAAAGAACGCCCGTCAAGACCGGTTGACTGCTGAATTGCACCTGGAAGTTCCCCGCCCTTGTCAAGGACAAATTCGTGAACGTGACGATGCCGCTGACTGCCTTGGCGGAGACCGTCCCCTGCAACGGGGTACTGTTGCTGCTTTCACTTGCCGTGACCGTGGTCGTATTGTCGCCCGTCACCACGTTGCCTGCCGCATCAACAATGGCCACGACCGGCTGCTGGCCAAAGGGCGCTCCGGCCACCGCCGCCGGCGAAGGCTGCGTCTGTATCACCAGTTTTGTTGCTGCTCCCGCTGTGATGGTGAAACCCTGGCTCGTCGCCGAATTCAACCCGCCACTGGACGCTGTCAGGACCTTCTGCCCGGTCTGCGTAATGCTCAAATCGTCGAATGTCGCCAAACCGGCGGCATCAGTGGTACGTTGAATGGTACCCCCGAGCGTTCCGGTTCCCGAACTCAGGGCCAGCGTGACGTTCACTCCGGCCTGGGCAACGTTGTTGCCGCTTTGATCCTCCACCTGCACTGTCACAGGCGGGGTGATGATGGCTCCGCCAACGGTATTTGCGGGCTGCTGCACAAAGGCCAGCTGAGCCGCAGACGCGGGATTCATGACGAAGCTGTTTGAAATCCCGCTCTTGCCACTGGAAGCCATCGCCAGAAGAGTTCCGTTCCCCGCCAGGCCCTTGTAGACTAGCTTCGATGAAAGGTCGGAGATTCCGTTTGAAAAGTCGGTGCTCCGATTCAGCACACCATTCCCAGCGGACCCCAAGCCGTTCACGGTGCCGCCGAGACTGCTGGTAACAGTGACGCTGTTCTGGGATGCATCAAAATTGGTTATGGAGTTGCCGAAGGAATCACGGGCAGCAATGGTATTCGTGCCTGAAAAGGGGCTGCCCACCACCTGGGGACTGGTGACGATAACATCAAAACCGGAAAGCCCGGCTGGCGTCACAGATACAGTGAGTTTCCCCGCACCTGCGGAGCTGATCGCCCCGTCGGTCACCGACACAGTAAATGTCCCGGCATCAAACAGCCTCATCAGGCCATTTTTGGAGCCATTGACCGTGGCGACGCCCTTTGAAAAGGAAATTGAGGTTGGTGTGCCGAATGCCTGATCAGTCCCATTCTCATCCGATACGGTCGGGTTCCGAACAGGATCAGGCGAGGGCAGAGCTCCCGAAAAAACGAGGTGCTTGGACCCGCTGTACCTGGTGTCGGTCGAACCGAGGGTATCTATGGCGGTAATCGTCAGGGCGTCGCCGGTGCCGGCGATTGCGGTGGAGGAACCAGCAATGAAAAGGCTTGATGCCGCGTCGAGGGCGAATGCCGTATCGGCGAGGCATACAAGGATGAGTAACAGGAAAGTGGTAAGACTTCCCTTCATAATCCTCTCCTCGCACGTACTAGGCGAAGTGATGTGGTCTTGGACGGCGTCGGGCACAAAAAGACACCCGCCTCCGATCACGTCAACCACAAAGCTCCCGATATTGTTCCCGCCGCTCTTTGGAAAAACGAAGGGGGGGAACGAAAATGCCCTAACCTCTGGCTTGGAGAGCCAAAGGCTCGGGCATTCACGAAACCTGATCTTCCCACTACCGATTTTTAAACCTGGCTTTCAGGTCATCCAGTGTATACGCCTTCTTACCCCCTTGGGGCTTATCAGCCAGGCGCTTCCCAACTTTCGATTGAACACCATTTGGGCTCTTCATGGACAGGCTGATCCGGTTCAAAGATACGTTTACCTCCAAGACCCGGACTTTGACGATCTGCCCCACTTTTACGACTTTCTTGGGATCATCTATATATCTGTCGGCAAGTTGTGAGACATGAACCAGACCATCCTGGTGGACCCCAATATCCACAAACGCCCCGAAATTTGCCACGTTTGTGACAACGCCTTCCAACTCCATGGCCGGGGCAAGATCCTGGATCCCCTTGATCCCCTCCTTGAAGGTCGCATACTTGAACTCGGCCCGGGGATCACGCCCGGGTCTTTGCAGCTCTGCGACAATATCGCGGAGCGTTGGTTCGCCCACGCTTTCGGTAGCATAGCGCTTGAGATCAAGACTGCGCAGCTTTTCCGCGGACGTAGTCGCTTCCTTGAGGCTGAGGCCCAGATCATTCAAGATCCGCTCTGCGATCTGATAACTTTCCGGATGGACTGCGGAATTGTCCAAAGGGTTTTCTCCCCCACGAATCCGCAGGAACCCGGCGGCCTGCTCGTAGGTCTTGGGACCGAACTTCGGGACTTCCCGCAATTGTTCCCGGCTCTTGAAGGCCCCATGTTCGTCCCGGTATTTTACCAGGTTCTTTGCAATGGCGGTATTGACCCCCGCCACATAGCTGAGCAGTTCTTTTGACGCCGTGTTGATGTCCACTCCCACATGATTCACGCAACTCTCCACCGTCTCTTCCAGCTTCTTCCTGAGAAGCCGCTGATCCACGTCATGCTGATACTGTCCCACCCCGATCGATTTCGGATCGATCTTCACCAATTCCGCCAGTGGGTCCTGCAACCGCCGGCCAATGCTGATCGCTCCACGAACGGTTACGTCGAGCTCAGGAAATTCCTCGATCGCGGTTTCGCTCGCTGAATATACGGACGCACCCGACTCATTCACGATGACCTTGATCGGTTTTCGACCCATCGATGCGAGGACTTCACTCACAAACTGGTCCGTCTCCCGGCTGGCAGTGCCATTCCCGATCGCAACGAGTTCCACGCTATACTTCGTGATGAGTTTTTTCAACAGCTCTCCCGCTTTGGCGCGCTCTCCCGCGGACTGATGGGGGAACAGTGCGTGATATTCGAGGAATTTTCCTGTTTCGTCGATCACCACAACCTTGCAGCCCGTTCGGAAGCCCGGGTCCACGCCAAGCGTGGGTTTCATCCCGGCAGGCGACGCAAGAAGCAGCTCCCGCAGGTTGGCTTCAAACGTCATGATCGATTCCGCGTCCGAGTATTCCTTTTTCATGAACCGGACCTCACCGCACAGCGTCGTCCGCATCAGGCGGTGAAAGGCATCGCCGACCATGCCTTTGAGAAAATCGGCAATTCCGGGGGTCCCGGCAACGACCTCCTTGGATACCAGATAGCTCTGGATGAACTCCTCGTTGATCTCGAAATCGAAAGTCAGAATTCCTTCCGACTCCCCCCGCCGCAGCGCCAGCATATTGTGCGGCTGGATGTCCTTCACCCGGACCCGATAGGCCCGGTACATCTCATACTTGGTTGTCCCGGCGGGATATTCATCTTTGACCTTCGAAACAATGACGCCTTCCTGAAGGATATAGTCACGCAGGAATGAACGCAGCTCGGCCTTCTCCGAGGTCTCTTCTGCAAGGATGTCCGAGGCACCGGCGAGGGCATCTGATACGGTTGCCACTCCTTTTTCTTCCGAGAGATACTTCTTCGCTTCTTCTTCGAGCGCAACACTTCTGGCCTCCGGTACGTTCGAAGCCCTGATGAAGTCCGCCAGACCTTGCAGCCCCCGTTCGCGTGCCACGGTCGCCCGCGTCCGTTTCTTTGGCTTGTAGGGAAGATAAAGGTCTTCAAGCTCAGTTTTTTGCAGACAAGACTCGATCGACTTCCGCAGCGCATCGGTGAGCTTTCCTTGCTCCTCGATCGATTTGAGAATTGTCTGTTTCCGCTCCTCGATCTCCGTCAGGTAGGCAAAGCGGTCAAACAGCGCACGGAGCTGGGTCTCCGTCATTTCTCCAGTACGTTCTTTGCGATACCGCGCAATGAACGGTATGGTTCCTCCTTCTGCCTGGAGCTGCAACGTGTTCGCAACCTGAGAAAGCTGGAGGGAAAGCTCTTCTGAGAGGAGTTGTGGTATGTTAATCATGCGATGTTCCACCCCCTGACCCATTTCGTCCCGCACAATCCCGCGAAAACGCAACTCGGGCAAGTTTGCCTCAAGTCCTCGGGTGGTTCAAAGGGACGAGCAGGATCGTTGATCTGCCTCACTATTTCGAAGATCGTCTGCTCGACCATTGCCCATGGTGACGCGGCGGTTGTGCCGCCATCGAACAGGCCACACTCTACGTCTGCGTCCATCGTTTTCTTCCCGAGCATAATATAGGCAGGATAAATCTTTTCGACATCCACTTTTTCCTGTTCCGAATAGAGGAGCCTATACAGAGGAAGCTGGCACGATCCGATTGCATCGGTCCAGGTGGTAGGATCGGCGGGGACGAGCGATCGCGTGTTCACCGTCAGTTTGGCCGCATCATGCCCGGTCTTGAAATCCAGAATAAAGATCCGGTCCCCGCGTTGTTCGATCCGGTCGGCAATACCCTGGAACGCGTAGCCATTCTTCATGACGGTCATCTTTTGCTCCACGCCGAGGAGCTTGACGGGTACACTCCCGAGCACTCTGGTTCGATACGACATCATGAATCGCTTCAGCTGGCCGCGAATTTGTTCCCGCAGGAGGAACCGGGATCCACCGGGGTCCTTTCCATAGACACGATCAAATTCGGCGTCGATCACCTCCTCCAGTTCTGCTGTCCTGTCCTCATCTGGATCCAGGATGTGCCCGACCTTGTGGCGGTCGAACCGGGCAAGCACCGCGTGGACGAACCGGCCGATGCCGGGGCGGTCAATTTCATCATCCACGCCCTCCTGTTCCTCGAGCTTCATGACATGTCCGTAAGCGAATTTCAGCTGGCATGTCAGATAGCTGTCAAGTGCGGTCGCGCTGTAGGCGCATTCCTCCAGAAAGTGGAGAGCCTCATCCGTCTTCTTGAGGCTTTCAGGACGCCTGGTGGAAATCTTCAGCGTGAAATCGACCCTTCGGATCGGGGACGCCTTTTCAAGACTGCCGCTCTCCCGTTGCTCGCGCCAGAGCAACTTTTCAACATAGCGGCTCTTCTCCTTTTTTCCCGAGGTGCGGAAGAAGATATCAACATCCCGGGCACCCTGCAACAGGAGATCGAAGTAGTATGTAACGATGTCTTCCCGGTCTCGTTGCGACGGTAGCCCGAGGGCGGCTCTGATCCCCTGGGGCAGGAGAACATCGACCCCGGCAGTTCCCGGAAGAACGTCATCGTTGGCATCAAGCAGGAAGACCCGCTCAAACTGCAGGTTGCGCGTTTCAAGAAAACCCAGGACCTGAAGCCCGTGCAGCGGTGTTCCCGGGAATGGCACTGCAACAGATTGCAGAGCATTCCGGAAAAAGGAACAGTACTGTGGCATGCCCGAAAGAGTACGTGACGCAATGCGCGAGGCCGTGATGGCCGAGCATTCCTCGAGCACAGGCAGGATGAAAGGACGGAAAAGATCGTGCCGGTCTGCGGTACTCTCCTCGCTCACGAACAGCAGCACATCCATGATCCTGCGCGCGGCGTCACCGATATTATGGAGCGAGTGCAGGCTTCGGATCGTGCGGTCATGGATCCCGATCAAATGCTCGCGGAGCCGCTGCGGGGGCACGGTCCCATCCGTCGCCCGCGTGGCTTCCGAGACCCTGGAGAAGAGCTCGGTGTTGTTTTCAAGCTCTTCAAGGGAAAAGAATGTCAGAGATTTCTCTGCCGCCAGTTTCTGCTCGATCTGGTGAAAGAGGATGCGCGTCACGTCGGTCCGGGAGCCATACCGGATGCTCTTCGTGTAGGGATGAAGGACGAACGTGACGTAGTCGGGCGCATAGACCTTCCCCTCTTCCATGGACCCGAGAAGCTCAAAGAGAGAGTGCAGAAAACCAAACACGGGCGTGCGCGTCCCTGGATAGCTCAGCGAAATGTTGTAGCTGTCCCGGGGAAGCATGGCCAGCGTCCAATGCACGAGGGGAAAGAGGGCGTCCGCCGATGGGAGGACGATGACCGATTTCTCCTCCAATGCCCGGCCTGCACTGAGAAGTTCTTTCACGCGCGTATTGAGAGCGAGGACCTCCCCATGAGTGTCTGCGGCGCTGAAAAGAGAGATCTGCTGGCGGCGGGGAGACGTGGGCGCCACAGGCTCATACGGAAGGCCGGCTCCTTGAAGATGCTGCTCCAATCCCGGACCGTCCTGGAAAAGAAAGATACACTGGTCGAGGCATGCCAGGTGACGGAAGATTTTTTGTTCCGCCCGGTTGAGCGCATAGAACCCCGCCAGGATCACTCTCTGTTCTTCATCGAACGGCGCATCGGCAATCTTCTCTGCAACGTCGGCATAGCTGAGCGCGCGGGTGGTGCAATGCTGTTCCCGCAAGGCGGGATAGAAAGCGGCATAGAAGTCGGCGATGACCTCCCCGTTCTTCATGGGCGATGCCGCAAGCGCGCCGGCCGCGTCCCGGGGAGACACCATGGCGAGGCAAAGCTCCTCCACCGCATCATAGAGCTTTGAACCCAGAGAGAGAAAAGCATCGAGCGTGCGGAAGCTCTCCCCACCCAGTTTTTTCTGCATTCGTCCATGGAGATCGTACAGGATCGCCACAGCGTCCAACGGGTGCAGCACCGCGTTTTCCCATTTCAGGAGTTCGCGGTAGATATAATCCACAAAGGCGTCTATGGACAGCACCCGCGGCGGTATCGAGCTCCGTCCCGTCTGTCGTGCGACGGTGCGGCGAAGAAAATGCGCGGGACGCTTTCCGGGAAACACGACCACTGTCCTCGAATAGTCGCTTCCCTCGCTCTCCAGGGAGGAATACACTCGCTCGACCAGATTCTCGTGACCCGGGATGATCTCAACGCGGCTCATGCGGTTCGATTTCCTTCCGTTCTGCCCGTGCTCACATACGTGAGCTTCTTCAGGTCCACAAACGCGATGCATCCTCTGATGGAGCGCGCTCCCAGCACTTCAGCCGCGATGGCCATGTAATTTCTGATCTGGAGCCGGTACTGTTCTACGTTGTGTTCCCCGCCTGTCTTGTAGTCGACCACCGTGACCCCGTCGGCATCGATGACGACCCTGTCCGCGCGGAACAGGTCGCCTGAACGGTTGGTGAACTCCTGCTCGTTCAGCACCCGGCGGCCCGGGATGGGACGAAAGAGTTCAAGGATTCCACTCTGGTGCAGGAAGGCTTTGAGCAGGCTCTGTACCTCATCCCGCCCGGCCTCGGGGTAACCCGCCCGGAGAATGGCGGCGTCAATGCTGGCATCCAGATTTCCTTCCACGAACTGCAACTGGGCCAGGACCGCGTGCAATGCATCGCCGCGCCGTGTCTCCTCGAAACCAAGTTTCTCGTCCCGAACGGGCCCCACATGTCTCCTCAGAGCGTGGGGCCATGGGCGAATTACTCCTTCGGACGACTCCGATTTCTTCTCTGCCAGGGGCAACTCCCCCCCGGAAATCGAACGAGGCGTGAGGAGGGAGCAGGGGGCTTTTGCCGTATCTCCCGCAGAGACGCCAATCACGTACAACTCGTCCTGCGCCCTCGTGAGCGCAACGTAGAGCCCATTGAGCATATCCGTCAACCCCTTCAAGCGCCGATCGGCGTAGATCTCTGCAAGGAGCGAGGAACGTTTCACGCTATCCGCACCGATGTGCAGCAGCTCAATTCCATCGTCCGCGCTGTATACGATCGGCGAGAACCCTTTCGGCCTGTACTCCGACAACAACACGATGACGATGGGAAATTGCAGCCCTTTGGACTTGTGCACCGTCATCAGGCGCACCGCATTGGCGGCGCTTCCAGGATCCATGCTCCATTTTCCCTCCTCGTCCTCCTCCCCCGTAAACTCGAGGAAGTCTTTAATGGCGTTACTTCCGCTCTCTTCAAATTCTTTGACCACCTCAAGGAACTTGACCAGGGCATATTCTTCGTCGGGGCAGACACTGAACAGATCCAGCACTTTGTACGCTTCCACCACCAGATCGTACAACGGAGCATAGCCAACGATCGTGAAGAGCAACTCGAAGATACTGTTCCATTGACCGGGGTACTCCTCCTGGAACGCCTTGTACAAGGGCCTGTGGCGGCCGGCAGCGCGGGACCGATGGAGGAAGCGCTCCACCTCTTCATGGCCGAGCGGCTTCCCCACCCTCGTGCAGCTGTCAGGAAACGTTCCGCCGAGGATGAAGGTCGCGAACGCGAGATCATCAATCGGAGAGTCCAGGAACTGCAGGAGCGCTATCATCTCCGTCGTCACACGCTGGATTCGGACATCCAGGCTGCTATGGGAGATGAATGGGATCTTCACCTTGTTGCGGTTCAACCAGCCGCTCACTTCTATAACATCATCATTCTTTGGCGTGAGGATCGCGATGTCGCTGAGACGGAATTTACGCGCCAGCGCCGAGGCGATGATGTCCAGGATCTTCTGCTTTTCGGGAGGATCTTCGCGATTCCGCTTGACCTGTACGACCTCCACCACGCCCCTGCCCATGTTTCCCTGCAACGCGCGTTGCTCAAAACCAAGCAGCCCGCTGCGTTGCGCCGCCGATGCAATATCCGGCTCCTCGAATTGCCGGAACACATCCCTGGTATAGAGGACGATATTCTCTCCGCTTCTCCGGTTCTCTTCAAGAGGCTTTACGTTCGCGCGAGCCGACGGAAAGCCCTCTTCGCCGCTCATGAGATCCATCATGATCTGCCAGTCCGCCCCCCGGAAACCGTAAATCGACTGCTTCGTATCACCGACGATGAAGAGCGTTCCACCCTCCGCGAGAGCATTACCCGCAAGGACCGAGAGCGCCGCCCATTGGATGGGGGACGTGTCCTGAAATTCATCGATCAGGTAATGCGCGATCCGGTCACCCAGCGTAAAATAGATTTCAGGAACGACCTCCTCCCTGAGAGAGCGCACGATCGCCTTGTTGATGTCGCCAATAAAGAGGCGGCCGCGCGTTCGCCTGACTGACTCGAGAGTCTCACCAATCATGGCGAGGACTGACGCGTACGGGCGGAAGTAGTCGCGCGCATGCACTTCAGCGAGACGGCCAACGCACGCGTTGTATTGGCTGAGAAGGTCCCCGATCTCCTCCTCGCATGCTGCGGCCTTCTCCTTTTCGGTCCTCGTGATCCCTCTGTTCACAGCCTTTGTCTTCGGGGTCCGCCCGAGGACCGTTGTCCAGTCGTCAGAGTCGATCAGCTCAAACTCCCGGCGGAGGTTGGAGTCCAGGTTCGCATCGTGTCGTGCGACAATCTCCCTGATCTCTGCCGCAATCTTCCTTGCCTGGCCCAGTTCCAGCGCCATGACGCTGGAGTAATCCACGACATGAATGTCCTCTCGATGCGAAGAGAGAACCGCCTGCAGCTTTCTCACCTGTTGTGCGATTTTCGCATAGGGGTCCCAGAGATATCCCCTGTCACTGCCGACAATAGAGGTGATAGTCTCGGCCATTTTGATGAACTGGGCCGTGGCTGCTGTTCCCGGCCGGATCTCCTTGGCATAGAGTTCGAACGCGTAATCAACAAGCTCCCGATTGGACATCACTACCTCGAATTCGGGACTGAACCCGAACTCCAGCGCCGAGGCCCGGAACACCTGTCCGAGGAAGCTGTCGATGGTGCGCACCTGGAAGTCGCTGAAGTTGTCCAGGATATCGTCCACCGCACGGCGCGCGCGCAAGCGAAGCTCCGGTTCGGCGAGCGCGACGATGCTGCTCACCACCGCAAGGACCTCGTCGTCTCCAAGCGCGACCCTCTTGAGCATCGTGAGCACGTGTTGCCGCATTTCCGCGGCAGCGTTGTTCGTAAACGTAATGGCGAGGATGTTCTTCAGCGCATTGTGCGGGATCAGGGGCGAAAGAATGAGCTGCACGTACCGGAGCGTCAGGGTATAGGTTTTCCCCGACCCCGCAGAAGCGGAGACAATCGTAAACGATGGGAGGCCCAGCGCGGAATCGCGTTCGAGAATCGTCGCCATGTGTCTGAACTAACATACGAATATTGGAAGGGAGAAGAAACAAGACCGGTGCAGAGTAATGCTTTACAGAGGGAGGATGGCGGCGCCACGATCGACCAGTGCCTGCGATTCCGGGTCAGGCAGAGTGTAGACCGCCTTTCCGCAGGAGAGCATTTCTGCGGCAATCTGTTCGGTCCGGCTTCTTCGCGCAGCATAGGGAATAAAGAGCGTGTGGGCCAGGGCAGCGATAAATCTGTTCCTGGCGGATGCCAGCCGTCGTGTGGACCGGCGGACGGGGTCATCGAATGGAGACAAGATGAGGAGCCGGTTCTCCGACATCGGCACACGCCACTCAGGCCGGACTCGCAAGCGCCCAATCCCCCGTGCTGGACACAGTATGAGCTTCGTCCTGCCCCGAAGCAAAATGTCCAGGCAGGTCCGCTCCATAGGGGAATGGAAACCGCCAGCAATGACCCGATCCTGCAGCTTCAGTCGCTGCATTGCGTCGTACGTCTTCATAATGATGCTGCCGGGGCATCGTACCGAGCAAAAGAGCGCCATGATCGGGACCCTCAAGAGCCCCGGATCTCCCATCACGTTCAGGGGCGGTTCCATGCCGCTTGCCACGAGCGATTCCGGATAGTCAAATCCGCCGGGATTGAGCCTCATATGAATAATACACCGGAAGGGAGGAATTTACGAGGTGGAAAGAAAAAAATGCTACATATTGCGCTTCCCTGTCATTGCGAGCGCCCGGTGCGAAGCAATCGGCAAAGGAATGAGATTATCTGAGGCCTAATGGGGAGGGCTCCATCCCTTTCTATTCCATTTAACGAGTTCTACCGTCACGCTCCCGAGAAGGACCTTCAGTTTCCCTTTGATCGGCACTGCGGCATCATCATCGCTGAACCACCCGGTGAAGTCTCCTGTCATGCCATAGATACCAACTGCAGTCGTCGAACCTCGTACCTCCACAACCTTTACCGGATCCTCAACCGCATCAATGCTCTCTGTGGTCCTGTTGTTCGTAAACTCGTAGGTGGTGGTCCCAACCTTTCCATACAGCACCGTCGGGATGTCCAGAGTCTCCACAGAGTGAACATAGAGCCTCGGAAGGTAAGCGATCGCGAGGCCGTCAACAAAGGTCGCCGACGGGATGTGCAGCGTGTCCTTGACCTGTCGGGAATACGGGGGGGATTCCAGATCCATTTGATGAGTCTCCTCGACGATCAATCGTTTTCGGGGAAGATCGTAAATGTAGTTCAACCCCCACCAATCACCTTCTCTTCTTTCAGCAGTATGTGAGCCCACTGAATAGAAGGAGCTGTCCATTTCCGAGTAGTGCACCGAATGGAGGTCAACGAATGGGACGGAGGGATACGAATCGACATGCGCTTCGACTGTGTAGCGCGGAGTCGCCTTGAGATGGATCGTGCCCAGCTTGAAGACCGTCCAGCTCACCTCGTAGACATACTCTTCGCCGTCGCCAATGACGGTTCTACTCGAGAGCCTCGGCATGTCCGGCAAGTCTGTTGGATGATTACCAGCCACCCCGGTAAACCAGGCAAGAACTATAATTTGAAAAAACAGAGGAAGAAGCAGCGTCGGCATGAGCATTCAAATATGTAACCGGAAGACCAGGTCCGAGGCAGGCTCAATCTGCGCCAATTTATTGATTATGGGGAACTAATGCAAGGACGAGCCTGTGCGTAAGCATTAGAAAGGAAAATCTTCCTTGTAATCCACCTTTTGATCGATCTGCTTTGTTTCCGCTTTCTTTGCCACTTTGTGGACGGGGTTGCCATCGACATAGATGGCTTTATACGGCTTTGTGGGACAGGCATGCTCGCATGCGCCACAGCCAATACAGTAATCCGATTTCACCTCGGGGATGACCAGCTTTCCTTTGTACGGCACCATGTTCACGGCCTTGGTGGGACAATGTTCCGAGCAGGCACCGCAGTCCGTTCCCTCTGTCTCCACAATGCAGTTTTCCTTCACAAATTTCGCGACACCGAGCTGCGCGAGTTTTTTTTCTTCCAGAGGGACAGGCAGGATCGCCCCGCTGGGACAGACCTCGCCGCAGATCACGCAATCATAATTGCAGTAACCCGAACGGTATTCCATGGTCGGCTGCAGGATTCCAATCACCCCGTATTGCAGAAATGAAGGTGCAAGGACTCTCGTAGGACATGCGCCAACACAAAGGTGGCATGCGGTGCATGTGGATGTAAAATGCTCGATGCTTCGCGAGCCCGGAGGGGAGACGGCACTTGTCCGGTGGACGGGAACGGTGCTCTCTTTCGTGCTCACAATCTGCTTTTTTTGCCCCTGCGGCGCTCCTTGCGGTAGCCCTTGCCACGCGGCAAGCGCGATCAGAGGCCCGAATATGATCTGCCTGCGCCGTTCGTCGGCCGGAACCTGCACCGGTTCGGGACGCACCATCCGGGGACGCGGGGGAGAATCCACGGCTTTCGCGCGGGTACTCTTCCGGCCCCTGGGAGTCTGAAACATCATTCCATCTCTCGGACAGACTTCAAAACAGTTGAAGCACCCTACGCAGCGGTCAAAGTCGACAGTCTTTGCCTTTCTGTCAATGCATTCAGACTTACAGGCCTTCTCACACAGGCCACATCCCTTGCAATCCCCCTCGTCGATGGCAATGCGGAAGATGGAATAACGGGAGACCAGGCTCAGCAGCGTGCCGACTGGACAGACAGTGTTGCAGTAGAGCCGGCCCCGGGTGTAGGAAAGCCATCCTACCAATCCCAGCATCAAAATCGGAAGCACGAGGGCTTCCAATCCGATGTTCTTGATCTCCACTCTGTAGATCGAGTACAGGCCGGCGGTTTCGGTCAACCATGCGCCGACGTTGTTCAATCCGAGAAGAACCGGTCTGAAGAGGTTCGTACAGAACCTCCCGAAGTTGCTGAATGGATCGAGCAAGTTCAGGAGCAGTCCGCTGCCCAGAACAATCGCCAGGAGCGTTGCGCCGAGCAGCGTGTAACGGAGAAGGTTCTTGGGAGGCGAGACACGGTAGGACTTCCTTTTCTGGAAACGCCGGGCGGCAAAACCGATAATATCCTGGAGCGTTCCAAGCGGACAGATGCTCGAGCAGTAAACGCGGCCGAAGAGGAGTGTCAGCAGCAGGACCACAATAAACCCGCCCACGCCAACGCTCAGCAGGGTCACGAATTTCAGGACGGACGGAACAAATTGCAGATAGAGCACGCCGCCGGCAAACGCCGGCGGGAGGAGATTGGAGAAATCCAGAAACAGAATGGCAGTCAGGACGAAGAACAGCAGCGAAACGCCCACCCGCACGAACTTCAAATGCTCGAGTTTCATCCGCCTACAGTATTATCCTCTTGATGTTCAGCGTTTCGAGCGCTGTCTTGCCCAGCCCCATTTGCTCCGCATAGGCAATATGGGGAATGTCACGCGGGTCAACGCCATAGATTTTCGCCGCCGCGGCATCTGCTGCCACGGGATCGGTTGCGACGATCTGCGACTTCATCGTCAATACGTCGCTCAGAGAGACGCCCCGCGGGCCGTTCTGCTTCATGACGTAGTACGCGTCGACAACAGTCAAGTCGGGCCTGCGGTACGTTCCGAAGTCCGCGATGCATTGGTGCAGATCGTTCTGATGCCAGTATCCGCGGTCCCACACAACACCCATGGAGTTCTTCAGCCCGATCGTGATTCTCGAGGAAGAGTGGTGTTTGAGGATGGGAACGTTGATGAAGACATCGGCGCCAAGAAGGAGCTCATGGACCTTCGCTTTGGTCAGTCGTTTTCCCCTCGGGAGGTCCACATCATGATAGTAGCTTTCGCTCTCGCCCGAGACGATCTTCCCGCCGGCATCCTTGACTGCCTTTTCAATGCCGCTGTTCTTATAGGTCTTGATCCAGTTGTCGCAGGTGTGGTCGAACACATAGACCTCTTTCGCGCCGGCATTCATGCAGTGCTGGATAAGTCGCGAGACCAGCTTGGGGTGCGTGTTCCCTCCCCTTTCAGGTGTTACATCCCAGCCGATGTTGGGCTTCACGAGGACCTTCTGCCCTTTCTTCACGAACCTCCCGAGCCCACCCATTGCCTCGATCGCGCTGTCGAACATGGCATCCGGCTCGCCTCCCTTCACCGCCACGAGATCGTAGGAACCCGGGCGCGATGCCGGCGATGCAGCAAGCATCTTGCCGTAACTACCGAAGGCGAGTGCCGAACCCGCAACGATGCCTCCACCTATGCTCTTCCGGATGAATTCCCTTCTATCCATGAAACCCCCGAATTGACAACAAAAAAATGCCATCCCCTCAACCCCAGTGCCGGTTGAATGGCACCAGGACGCGAAAATGGCAGAAATTTGAAAGATCGGCTGGTGAAACTAGAACTCAATAGGTAAAATACAGTAGGAAAGGAAGAAAGGCAACAAAAAAACTAGGATTTTGGTATTACTCCACCAGAACCCCGGACGCCGTCAACGCCGCGCGAATTCTCTCATCGCCTCTGTAGTCTGCGGCACCATTCGACAAGAGAATCCTCATAGGGGCTGGCCCGAGAACCTGGATGACGGCACATTGAGGGGGCATCTGGGATGAGTACCCCCACCAGAAGGTACCTACGTAGATACGTTCTCTTCCAACAGTCACAACGAACGGTACTCCCGCCGGGCTTCCTCCCGTCCTTCGGAACTCCTCCCAACGAGCATTCACCTCTGGCTTCAACTCAAATGCATGGGTGGACCAGGAATACCATTTCAGATCGGACGCTCTCAGAAATGGGGCTGTGTTAAGCTGGAGGGCCTCCTTGGGATATGAAAGCACACTCCTGGGGTCAATTGTTCCATCCTGCAGCGTGTAGATGGCGAATTCCCCTCCTGCAGACGGAGATCCCGCATCGCTGCAACTTATCAGGAGTAAGGGCAACAAGAAGAGGAATGTTCTTCGCATCGTCCGCACCTTCAGCAGATCAATGGTCTTGACAGCCCCTATACGGCAATCACCAGCATCTCAAAATCCGCAGTGGCCAGCTTGTCCGTACGGCTGAACGCTCCGAGTTTAGCTCCGATTATGCTGACGGTTTTGAACCCAAGAGATTTCAGCAGCCAGGTAATCTCTGACGGAACGTAATACCGCTCATTGCAGCTCAGCTTCTTCACAGTGCCGAGATCATCCTCCAGTCGGACTGTACTGTGATCCCGGAACGTCATCAGGTCGAACGACGTTGTGCTGTCGGTCGTCTCGCCCTCTTTCGTTCCCGAATTTATGAAATCCTTAACGGAATGAAAGAGGGGAAAGAGCCCGTTCAGCGTCGTGAAAATCAGCTTTCCTTTCGGCTTCAACGCCTTCGCGGCGTTCTGCAGAATCTGGAAATTCATCTCATCGGTTTCCATCAACGGGAAAGCCCCCTCACAGAGCATGATGACAAGATCAAATTCTTGCGAGAAAGGAAGATCTCTTGCATCGCACCGCCGGAAGACGACATGCACTCCCTGGTCTGCGGCCTTTTCTTTAGCAAGGGCAAGTTGCGATTCCGATAGATCAACTCCGACGACGTCGTATCCTCTCCGTGCCAGCTCGATGGAATGCCGTCCGGTCCCGCAACCGATGTCCAGAATCCTGAAGGTCTTGTCGCAATTGATTTCTCTTTCAATGAAATCGCACTCTCCGATCGTCCCCTGAGTAAAACCTTCCTGGTCATATTTCTTCGCGAAGTTCTCGAAGAGCGATTCGTACCATTGTTTCACGGCGCTGTTTCCTTTCCGCTATAGAGGGCTCGGCTCGGTGCTGCCGATGCCCACAAGAACCTACTGTTTCGCTGTCCCGGCGGCCGGCTGGTTCGTTGTATCCTCGTCGACAACTGCGCTCTCACCACTTTTCTCAGTCACCGGCTCCGAATCTCCCTCGGCGCGCATGGGGAAACTCGCTTCCGTCGTCTGTCCCGTGCTGACCTTGACCTCGCGGATCGTCATGGTCTGATAACCGAGGTAGAAAGCTCTCAGCACGTATTCGCCCTGGGGGATTTTGTGAATGAGAAACATGCCGTTCATATCCGAGGCAGCCCCGTGCCCCGGTTTTGATCCTACGACAATGATGTTCGCTCCAACCAGCGGCTCACCCGTCCGGGCATCAGTCACTTGCCCGCGGATAGAGCCAGTCTGAGAGAAGAGAGTCAGGGGGACGAGGAGAAATATGGCAACAACGAATCTGGTCATGTGCTGCTTCCTGAATGGAACATGTCGATATATTTGGATCGAGCCGGGTGCTGCCTCACTTCCCAATATCTTCGTTTCCCCCCAGAAGAAATCCCACCTCCCCGTGAAGCAGATCAAACTCGAATAGGCTCACCTGTGCGTCGAGCGGAACATCAAAGCCCAGCACAGTTTTGGGAATTCAAGATGACAGTGAACGGGACGAGTCGGGGGAAGACACAGGAGTGACTCGCGATGGTGAGGAATTCTCGACAACATTGATTAAATATAGTTCAACGTGCTCCTAATGTCAATGATGTGGAACAACAAGAGCAATGGGTTCGTCATTCCCCGGTCGGTGTCCTCAGGTCACGGTTCTCGGATCACCAATCGCTCAGGGGGTCATATCGAACCGTGAACGCTCTCTATCCCCTACACCCAAGACCATATTCCCTTTTTTGCGTGGACCAACCAGCGAGGTTCCATATTGATCATCTCCAGACGAAATGTAGGGCGGGACTCCCGTCCTACAGAACATACGGGACAAACATTTTCGTCCGTTGCATATACTCCCGATAGGCTTCTCCGAAATAGCTGATGTCCTCCCGCTCCTCTGCACGTGCGGTGAGAATCAGGAACATGGTGGCCGCGAGACCCAGAAGCACCCCGAACGGAGAAGGATCCTTGAAGAATATTCCCCAGGTCAGGAATAACAGTGAGCTGTACAGCGGATGACGAATATAGTGATACACCCCGTCGGTCACGAGAACCGTTGTCTTCTCAAATCCCAAGAGAGGCTCGGAACGCTGCTGCTCATTCGCCATTCCTTTCTGGTGCAGAAGCCTCACACCGGGCAGCACAAGAAACAAAGATATGATCAATAGAGTCCAGGAAAGGATCTGGTGCAGCGCAAGAGGGTCTTCAAACCAGCGTCGATAGTCCAACAGGAAAAGAATCAGGATGCATTCCCAGGCGAAAAAGCGGTAGAAACCGTGGGAGAGTGGGTGGAGTAATGAGGCTCTTGAGATGTAGACAAGAACCGCAGTAGCTACGAAAAAGCAGATGAGATCAGACATTTTCGCAGAGCTCTGAAAGGGAATAGGGCATGGGGAATGGGGGTTAGTGGGAGGAGAGGGTGAGTGAATGCTTAAGGCCAGTGAGCATTTTGCCCAGTTCCTCGCACCCTGCAAAAAAGGGCGCCACTTCCGTGGCCTCAAGATACCCGATGTGGACAGCCAACGTCATCTGGGTTTCTAATTCACCCAGGGAGCCCTTGGCCACAGAGACAAACTGCAGAAATTCCTTTCTATGAGAGCGGTTGTGCCCTTCGGCAAGGTTCGAGGGAATTGAGACAGCCGCTCTCCGCATTTGGGCCGTCAGCCCGAAGAGCTCATAGCGTGGGAACTTGCCCGTGATGCGATAACATGAAACCGCGAGTTGCATTCCCGCTTTCCAGACCAGGAGATCTCTGTAGGACTTGACTTCATCAGAAGGTGTCATCGGTGCCGCTCCTTTCGTCGTCGGGTTGTCTCTATTCCCTATACCCTACACCCTATTCCCTCCTTTATGTATTACAACGACGACGCCGTTTTTACGACCCCACCTTCAAATAATACACATTTTCCTCTGGTACCTGCCGGTCAAAGATCTCCTCATTGTGCGAAATCAGCAAAATCCCCTTCCCGGCTTGCTGCTTCTTCTGCAGCATCGCGATCACCTTCGTCGTGCTCTCGAAATCCAGGCCGTTGAGCGGCTCGTCCACGATCAGCACGTCCGTGTCGAGGAACAATCCTCGCAGGAGATCCAGCCGCTGCTTCTGTCCGCCGCTTAGAAGACGAACTTCTTTTTTCAATAAGTCAGCTGTGACGTCCTCCGGATCGAACAACTCCCGCAGCGTCCGCACGACGTCTTCCCGTGATTGCTTCGTCCGCGACGGCAGCCCGGAAAATGTCTCCTCGACCGTCGAATGCGGGTTGAGCGCTTCGTCGGCATGCTGGAAGACCATCGTCATTCTCTTCCCCCAGATCCGGTCCTGCCACAATTTTCGTGGCGCGCTTTCGCTCACCGGTGTACCGCCAAGAGTCATGCGGAACCGGTTCCCCGAAGCCAGCCCCATCATGAGCTTCACTATTGTAGTCTTCCCGGTACCGCTTGGAGCTTTCAGATATACCATGCTCCCGCGCCGGATTTCCAGCGGAACTTCCTGTCTCCCCTCCTTATCTCTCGTGACGACCAATGATCGCCCGAACACCTCCACCCTGCTCTCCACAGTGACAATGGGTTGAGCGTCGGATGCCGGACCCCGGACGGGCGGAGCCGGCCGCTGCTTCTCAAGCCAGTCGAGATAGGTCTCCGGAAGAAAATCCTGCAGCGCCAGAACCCCGCCATGGGACACCAGTTCCTTGTACGAGATTCCTCCGGTAAGATCAGCGTACGTCTTCTGGACATGGCTGATCATGGAATAGTCGTGGCTGATCAGGAGAACGGTGAAGGGCTGGCGCCTGAACCTGGCGAATAGCATAGACAGGAAAAGGTCGCGGAAACGGTTATCCAGGCTCCCGGTGGGCTCGTCAAACACGAAGAGCGGGGGGCGCTCCGGCCGCTTGCCCGCGAGCATCATGTCCAGCTTTTTGAATGCCATCACCAGCAGGATCCGCTGTTTTTCCCCCCCGCTTGGGCGGTAGGGTTTAGGAAAAACCTCCAGGAGGCCGCGGATGGTCTTGTCGTCGGTTCCGCTCCAGAGATGCCCGAGCACAGACGATTCATCCGGCGCATTCGCGAGGCTCCCTTCGTGCAGCTGGTTTCCGATCGTGAGAAGAGGATTGAGATGTGTGGAAGGCTCCTGAAAAACAAAGAAGCCGTTCTGTTGAAACGACGCCGGCCACGGGCCGCACAGGTAGCGCTCATACGGCTCGCCGTTCACCGTGATCGCATACTCCTCGGGAGCAAGCAGCCCGAACAGCGCCCGCGATATGAGCGACTTCCCGATCCCGGACTCGCCGAACAGGAATGTCACGGCATTCTCCTGGATCTTGAAGCGGCCGATGTCCACCAGGGCTCTGCCGCCGGCAGCGATGCGTATGGTGAAGATGAGTTCAGACACGGATGGTCACAAGGAATTCCGTTTGACAAAACCGTTCGAGATCTGGTAGACGCACAGGAGCGTGAACACGATCACCACCGCCACGCTCACGCCCTGCAGGTGTTCCGTGAACAATCTCCCGAGCAAGCCGATATCTCCGAACACCGAGCCGATCGCGAGAATATCCTGCTTGCTATCCATTTTGGCAAGCAGGCTGCCGAGAGTCACAGGGAAATTGCTTGAGCTCACATCGGTAGAGAGCCCCACGGAGATGATGAAATCGATGCTGCACTGGAGAAAGATCGCCGAGCCAAAGATCGCAATGAGCTTGTGGATCAGGTGGGCGCGGCTGTTTTTCCAGAGCACTTCCACGTTGACGATCCTGCTCTCCCGGATGCCGCAGCAGAGCATCGCCGGGTAGAAGTCCAGCGTACCGAAATACCTGATGCGGTCCCGGACCAGGTCCACCACTTCGAGAAACACAAACAGGCTGATCACGAACGACATCCAGAAGAGCTGGAGGTACTGGTTCTGCAGGATCTCCTGCTCGATGAAGAAGGTGACGACCACGTACCCGATGAGAATGCCAACGATCTGTGGAATGGAACGGATCACGTTGAGGAAGAATGTCAGCACGATGTACGGGATCCGGCGGGGTGCCTGGTCCAGGAAATGCAGCCCCACGCCGGCTGCCCATCCGAACACCAGCGAGAAGAGAACCACCAGGGCGCCAGCATAGAGGGTGTTCACGAATGCAGCTTCGATCCGCGCAAGCGCCGGCGCGTTGAGGAACAGCACGTCCCACAACAAGAGCGCCAGCAGTCCCGAGATCCAGATGCAGAGCCAGAGCTTGTCTTTGTCCCGGTAGATGTCCCGGAGCTTCGATGCGGTCATGTATTCTCGTATCTCCTGGCTTCGGTATGGGTCCAGACATCAACGAGGATCTCGGTCGCCTTCACAATGAGGAAAATCCCCATCAAGATCGCCAGGACAACGTCGTAGCGATGGTACAGGATGTTTTGCAGGAGCTCGTAGCCGAGATGCCCCTGGATGTTGAGCGCCATTTCAATGATGATCAGGCCCGAGATCAGGAACGACGCATGCTCTTTGAGCGCCGGGAGGTACTGGTGGCGGGCGTTCATATAGATATGCCTGAACACATGCGACGGGAACATCGTGGCGGGCTGCAGGACCGCACGGTAGCGGACCCCTCCCGGCACGTGCCAGGCGTATGAGCTGCTCAGGTTCTTGACCATTGCGGTCTCGACATACCCCTTGCGGCTCTCGGCGACAAGAAACGCATAGAACTTGTTCGCGTAATTGATCAGCAGACCGTTCGAGACCACTCCCAGGACGATCATGAACAGGATCGAATCGGTATCGATCCGGGTCTTGAAGGAGTAGGCGATCACGTACGCCGGAGCAAAGAGAACGGCGTACGCCGCGCCCTTGAGGAGCGCTTTCAACAAGAGGAGCAGCGGAGTCGCAATCCGATACGCGCCTTTGCGGAACCGGCCTTCTTTCAGATGCCCTGCGAGCGACGCCAGGTAGGATGTCGCATGCTGTTTCATCTTAATGAACCGGTACACGCCGAGGCTCTGGGCTCCCGCGTAGGTCAGGACCATGACGAGCGCGTAGACGAAGATGAATTGCAGGTACATCCAGGAGAGTTTTCCGGCTTTGTTCCAGCTCAGCCCCCGCTCTTCCCCGCCGGTCTTGTACGCCGCATTGGTGAATTGCTGAACGCGGTAGTCGTTGATTGCCTGTAGGAGCGAATCGTTTGCGGCCGGGCTCTCGGGGTGGTAGAGATTCAACGCCTCGCGGAACATCGCGGCATGCATGGGGTTGCCGAAGTCAATCGCGAGGGCGAGATAGGGACCCACAAGGCGGGTACGAGCCTCTTCTGCCTCCTGCTCCTTGAGCTTGAGATAGCCGAAGACCAGCGCGAACGCTGCCGCGACGAAAAGAATGCTGGCACAATGCTCGAGGATTGTTCTCTTCACTCGGCTTGCTCCATGCGGATTTCGATGCGATCGGGGACGCTTGACACCCTGAGTGCAGTTCCAAGCAGGGCATTCTGGAGGTCTTTGACGAGATATCTGGTGCTCTGGGAAAGATCAGCGCCGGGGGGACGATTGATGAGCGTGCAGACGATGGCTCGCCGAGAACTGCTTACGCTCCAGTGCGGGGCAGGCCTCTGTTCACCCGTTTGCTCGTTAAAGAAAGCGTAGAGCCCCAGGTACACTCTGTTCACTTCCTGAATGTTATCCTGGACGGCCGCCAGAATGCGCTCCGGGATAGCGGTAGGCCCTTCTTCTTCGGACCGGGCGATATCCCACGCTTGGCGCTGCGCGGAGGCCGGCAGATCGACGAATCCGTATAGCGGAGGTTGATCCATCGTCCCGACGAATGTACGGTCCCCTTCCCGGAAACAGCGCACGAGGCGTTCCCCCCGGCGGACCGTCTGGTGCGCATTCCCCTCGGGCGCAACGACGGAAAAGGATCCGTTTGCCAGCACGATGATCGTATCGCTAAGAACCTGCGCATCGCTGAAGCGCCTGATGGCTCCGGCACGATCGGCACCGGAAAGCTCTCCGTCCTTTCCCTTGACAATGTAAAACAGGTCTCCCATGATCTCGACGGTCGTGCACGGCGTGAATCCGTCGCCGAGAAGGTCGTTGATCTTGATGATCCTCATGGGAACGAACGGGGCGAGCAGGGAGCGCTCACGCGGGGTGATCGTTTGCTGGTATTTGTTGTAGATGAGAAAGCGGTCCGGCCTCTCCGCCACCAGAAAAGCCGAGGCGGAGAACGCCGGGGCAGCCGGGCGGAAGAACGCCGCCAGCATTCCCAGCAGGAGAACGGCCCCGCGGAAGCACTGCCGTGACCTCACTTCTTCCTTTCCTCCCACTTCTTGATCGTGGACAGCTGCGAAGCGACGCCGTACAGGTCGATGGTGGTGCTGTCAAACTGGGTGCTGAAGTACGCGAGCGACGGAAGCGAGAACATCCAGGCCCCGAGGCTCAGGGAGCGCTCAAGCTCGTCCACACGGCGTGCATATTCCTGCTTGTCGCCAATGTTATGCGTCGACATGAAACCGTACACGTACTGGAGGAAGGTGTCGATCTCCTCGCGATCCGGTCCATCCGCCCGGGCATCAAGGCGGAAGAAATTGTGGGCCGGCTGGAGCGAGGCGGGATCCACCGTCGGCGTTGTTCCCACCTCCTCCGTCACCAGGTTGATGCGGTAGGTCTCGAGATCCGGTTCACGCAGGAAGAGGTCATAGAGGTCGAAAAGGAAATTACTGCGGTATCCGGTGATGGCGATAAGCAACGCATCGTAGGACCCCTTCTTGATCTCATCGTTTCCCACCGCCGTCACTTTCATTTTCCCCTTCGTCACGGCAGGATCATTCAGGATATCGATCAGCTCGGAATACTCCTCGCGGAACCCGTAGTTGAGGCAGGCCTGGACGCGGACGGTATCCGGCAAAAGGGCAAGGTTCGGCGGAGAGTCATCCTGCACCGGCGCCACGATCTCCTCATCGACGTAATAGGAGGACGATGGGAACACGCTCCGGTTAATGTAGTCATAAAAGTTGTCCCGGTTTCCCTTGTAATCGGCGATATGCCGCACTTGCGGCGTGTTGACCTTGAAGAACCGGTCGACGACCTGCCGTGTGTTGATCAGCTTGCGCACTTCCTTCCGCTGCTCGCGCGAAAGCCGCTGGGTATTGAAGAAGAGGGCAAAGTAGGTGTTGCTGATGTTCGACTTGTAGAAGAACTTCTCGCCGTCCTCCAGGAGCGAGGAGAGTGCGCCGAACGGCGTCTCGAGCATCACGTTGATGTTGTTGTTCCTGAGTTCGGTGGTGTAGGTGCTGTTGTCGATGTAGGGAGCCAGGATGATGTTGCGAATGCGGGCCACGCCATCCGGGCTGCGGAAGTAGTTCGAGACCCCTTCCTTGGGGGGAAGGGCCATGTATGCCGCCGTGCCCACGGTGTAGTTGAGCGCGTTCATGTCCGAGTTGTCCGGGAGGATCTTGAAGGAGAGCACTTCCTTGATGTCGGCCTCCTTCCAGATCCTGTCGGTGCGGAACCCGAAGCGGATCACATTGTTCTCGTCCGGTCCCTCGAACCCCATCGTGTTGACCGCCTGCGATACCAGGATGAAATCCGGTGAGAGGCTCCCCAGGCTTTGGATCCGCTTCAGCGTGAAGTTGAGGTCCCTGGCGGAAAACAGGTGGTCCGGCCCCTTCGTGATCGTGTACTTGTCGCCGTCCGCGGTCACGCGCCAGCTGTCGTGCCACCGCTTGGCCGTCTTCAGGCGGATCGAGACCACATTGTTTTCGTCAATGCCCAGGAACTCTCCAAGCCCGTCTTCATAGACAACGCCGCTGGGGCTGGCGATGAGATTGAACAGGCCGTCGAACTCGACTTCGTCCAGCTTGTCCGCCAGAGAGTTCGTGCTGGGCAGGTGAGGATCAACCGCGGGTTTCTGGTGCGCGATGAACGGGATGACCACCTCATCGGAAAGGTCGGGGCGCCAGAGAAGATAGACCACAATGGCCGCGGCAAGGAGAAGCCCGCCGCCGATGATCATCCAGGTCTTCCTGGTCATACGTTTCCAAAACGGGCGATGGTCACGCGCCGGGCGAATCTGTGTTTCCGGCAGTGAGGCTTCCGGCTGAGGTACCGGTTCATTCTCAGGCATATTGTCTTCCATAGAATCTCCTTGGGATTACGGGTGCGATGGTACAGTTGATTTTGCAGCGCGCATTTAATTTTTCCGAATGATCGGCACCTGCGCCATGGCGCTCACCTCGAACACCTTGAAGCCCGGATACTTGAACTTGACCTCAAGGATGTTGTTCCCTGCCTTATCCATCTGGACCGGCGTGATGAGCGACTCATAATCGTTCGCCGCCATCGGTGCCGTGATCCGGAACCGCCCCTCATTCTTGATCGGTTTCTTGTTGATGGTGATCTCGTCGTACCACCGCGATGCCGACGCTTTTTGCGCCACTTCCGGCGGGAGCTTGATGTTGATGTCAAAGACCGGGAACTGGGCATCGGACGGGATGTTCAGCCGGATACGGAACATATACTGGTTCGTCCCCCCTTTGTTTGATGTGACGGGCAGGGCATAGAGCTTCCGGTACTCCCTCGGCTTGACGATACTCTTGGCGGAAGCAACGTTGCACTCATCAATCATTGCCAGCACCTGCTTGTCTTTGCCGCGGTAGTTCTTCCCGTGGTCGGTGATCGCCCGGGCTCTTTCCACGCCGTGGTCGTTGATGTTCCGCGTAAAGTCGCGGTAAATGCTCTTGATGGAGGCCTCGGGGAACTGGTAAAACTTAATGTTTTCCAGCCCGTCCTCTATGTCCTTCTTCTTCTTCAGCAATTCGGTCTCGCCCAGCGAGCTGAACGCGAGCTGATAGACCGGCAGGAACACGGAGTCCTGGTACAGCGCCGGGATGTCCAGGTAGGTGGTCTCATGCGCTTTTGCGAAAGCTTCTGCCCGCTCTTGAGACACTTGTTTCACGCCCGTGAAGATGGATTTCTCGATCGTCCTTACCGTCAGGTCGCGCTGTTCTCCCAGCAACCTGGGATCGGAGAACGTACGGTCATCGGCGATCTGGCGCAGGCTCGCCTCCGCTTCTGCCCAGGATTGGCCCTGGATCTGCGTTGCGGCGTGCGACGCCGTGCCGTAGAGCGATTCGAAATCGCTCGCCTGCCGGCCCGCTTTGGCGAGCTCGCCCGTCATCATGACGGCCGCAGGATAATTCCCATACTTCTCAAATCGTCCCGAGAGCGGCTCGGGTATCTGCTGGCGAATCTCCCCGACTTTCGCCAGCTGTTGGTCATAGAAAGCCGCCGGCGTCATGGTTGGATTCTTCGCGGTCGTATAGTTTTTGAAACTCGCCCCAAGATCATTGAATTTCGCCTTCGCGGCCGACAATCCGCGGCTCTCGATATTGAACCGCTGGACAAAACGGAGCATATCGTCGGTCGCGCGTGGGATCTGCTGACCGCACGCTCTGTACAAAGCTCCGACGGCTTCAGGCGAGGGTTGCGGGGTGACCGGCTCCAGGTCCTGCTTCCCCCGCATCCGTGTCTCGTAGTATGGCAGAATCCCTCCCAGTCTTCCCGAGAGCAGGTCACGCGCCTTCTCGATGATGCCTTCGGTATACCGGTCTGGATGAGAAACAACCGACGTGAAAAAAGGAACCGCCTCCAGAAATTTGCCCATGTCTCCCCGCGTCTCCTGTTCTTTCTTGAACAGGGTCAGGACGGTGGCGTAGTTCTCCTGGAAGCGGAGCTCATTCGTCGACTGGCTGACCAGGTCCTGATACTGCTGATACGCCGTGTCACGCGACGCCGCTATGTCAGGCGGGAAAACCTTGGCAAGCTGGCGCAGTTCCTCATTCATCGCGGCCACTTTTGCATGTTGGCCGTCCAGCTGATTCAGGACCTGGCTGAAATTGAAATTCTCGAAGCTGAAGTCCCGGTTGATGCTGGTGTATGTCGACCGGTCCACCGTGTTTGTTGCGAGGATCTCCTTGTATTCCGCGTACTTGCTCTCGAACGTGTACCGCCATTCGGGCACGTAACGGTAGTGCATGCTCAAGACCGCATCATGACGGACAGTGTCGATCACCCAGAAGAACGCGGGCGATCGCGTGTTGATGGCATAGACGCTGACGCTGTCGTTGGTTGGTGCTTCGTCGGGGATGGGCGTGAACGGGCCGCCCCCGCCGTCGAACGATGCGGTCAGGAACGTGTGCAGTGCAGGTTTGACGCCGGTCACCAGCACCAGCTTGTAATGATCCCGTGCCGGAAAAGGAAACTTGATGAAATACTTGCTGTCCTGATCGAGCTCGAAATCCTTTTTGTCGTCCTTCAGCTCGATGTACCCCCGTTCGGCGGGAACCAGCGGCGGCTCCGGCTGCAACTCCTTGTATGCCGCACATCCCCCCAGAAGGACAAGAAGAGCAAGGATACTCAAATGAAGTCTCATTACCACCCTCCGTTTGTTTGATATGAGATACACATTACTCCACACGCTCCCGGCTTCCGTGTCTGTGGCGCTGTGGCAGCTGCAGGCGGCCCGCCTTGCGGGCAGCCTCCGTCAGCAAATACTCCATCTGCGCGTTGACGCTGCGCAGCTCGTCGCCGGCCCACTTTTCGAGCGACGCGAACAGCTCTGTGTCAAGGCGGAGAAGGAATCTCTTCTTGATGTTCATGACCACAGGATAATGGTGTAGGATCAGCCGGGAGAAGTACTGCAAAGACCTATATCAACATAATATCACAAGAATATCAAAAAGTCAAGCATGCTTGCCGTTGCCTTCGAGAAGCATGACCGTCCCAAAGAATTGCGGCCGGTGAAAGCAATGCTCCCCGTATCCGGTGGGACGCCATGCCAGGAGCTCATCGCCGTGGAATTTCCCGGAGGCACGGTAGAAGTTGCACTGCCACACCTCCGTTCCCTCAAGCCCGCCCAGGACAGCCCAAGGGATCTCTATTCCCGCCCGCCAGACCCTCTCTTCTCCGTCGACGAACGACACACACCGAATGGACGAGCCCCACCCCTCGTCGGTGATCACGCGACCTGCTTCGAGACGCACATCAGCGGCCAACCACCTGGCGTTCGGCGCCACCTGGAACTCCTTGTACCGCCCGGTTCGCGCACAATCCCGCCCGATCATCACTTCAAAAACATCACTCCCTTCCCAGAGCCGGGAGGTCCTGCCGGCAAGGTGCAGCGGCATCTCCCCGAAGGTCATCCGCAATGCAAGGAATCGGCCGGAAAAGAGAATGAACAGGGCGGAATGATTCCAGAAACCCCGGACAGAGGTCTGCAAGGTCAATGGAGGCAATGCACCGTCCGCGAAGAGCAGAGGCTTGACGGAGCTGTCCCGGGGATCCGGGAGTTCACTCACATCCTCCAGAGAGTACTGAGGGGCAGGAAAGACCTGAAAAATGGAATCCAGCATGGCCAATCTGATTGGATACGACCAGTCCAGGCGGCCGCGTCTCTCCCCGTCAGTCGGCGCTGCTACCGGACGCGGCGTCCGTTGACAAGAAATGGTTCCGCGAGGCCTTTCAGCGATCCGTCCGCTTCATAGACAGGCTCGGGCGAATACTGCATGGCATACGCGCGGCGCATCTTGTCTGTCTGGTTCGCACCGGACCGATGAAACGTTGTGCTGGAGAACACGACAATCGACCCAGCACTGCAGATGATCGGGACACCGGGATCTTTGCCAAAATAGCCGACGCGGTCACTGGAGTTCGGCAACGGCTTGTGCACTACTTTCTCCTTCGTTCCCGCGCGCGAATACGGAAGGATGGTGATCGTCCCGTTCTCTTCGTTCACGTCGTCCAGCGGAACCCACCCGTTCACATAAGGCATGTGGGGATGGTCCACATAGCCGGAGTCCTGGTGCCACGCAAACTCCGAACCTTTTTCGATACCCTTCACAACGAACTGTTCCCAGAAGAGCATCGCGTTGTCACCGATCGTCGCCCGGCAAACTTCCGCCATCCTGTCGCTGAAGATGAACTCCCCGAGCTGGGGACGCGACTTGTACGCCAGAAACACGAAATACCGGCTGTTCCGCCGGCTCAAATTCAAAACATCCGTCCCAAGACGATCCATGTCTGCATCCTGCGCTCTGATCAGTTCGGCGCATTCCGACCGCAAGGCTTCCAACTCTTCGTCGGGAATGACGCCATCCAACACAAAGTACCCGTCTTCTCTGTACTGCTTCTTCTGAGCGTCAGTGATCGTGAACGAGACATCACTTATCATGGTTTCCTCGCATATGTCTTGGGAAACGCGTCGCCGGTGCCAAAGACGCTAGTACCGAAATAGGGCAGCGGCGTGCCGATGATCCGGCAATTCTTCAGGCTGCAGTATGTAGACCGTGCCGTCGTGCAACAAAGTCTGAACTGCCGCGAAATTGAGAAGTTCCTCATCCCCGGGCCCGTGTTGAGCATGGATCTCTACACGTGCCGTCCGGGAATCAAATCTCCCCCATTGCTGTGTACCGGCCTGCGCAAGCAAGACGGAGACGCGCCCGCCGTGGGCGGCAGCGACGATTTCTTCCAGCGATTCCGATGCCCTCGAAGTTCCTGCGAGTTCGTGGTACTGGTCGATGACCGCTTGCTGGCGCTGCACGATAAGCGGCCGCACCAGAGCCTTCGCCTTGTCGTGCAGCTGCCTCACATCCAGTCCATTGGAATTCGTTGCCAGGCCTTCCGCCACGAGGTTCGGATACGAACTGGCCTCTCGATAAAGAGGTAAAAGGTTTACGGCTCCCGCCAGTACCATCAGCGGCTTGCCGCTGGTCAGCACCTGATCCTGCAATGCCCTATCAACCACCTGGAAGTATCGCAGGATGTCCTTCTTGTGCTCAGTCGAATCTGTCCCCACGCCCTGACCATGGAAACTGCCCGGGCGCTGTCCGGCTCCGGCTCCGCTTTCCACACGAAATTGCAGCGCCACATCAAGATTCGTCGGAACGTTCTTCAGGTCCACCTCCCGGATAGAGTGCAGCGTGGTATCGTAAAGCCGCAGGTTCTTTTGGCTGAGGGCAAGAACGAAGAAATGATCGCTCTGGGTCAGTATCGGAAGGAGTGGCATGAGATGGAATCGGTCCCCGACGGCTACGAGTTCTTTCAATTCCATACTGACGTGATAGTACTGGAACCCGCCCCGGGAGAAAAAGCACGCAGCACTTTGAGACTGATACTCCCAGAATATGCTGTTATCCAGAAGCGACACCCCCGGTACAAGAAGGGATTGCGCATCCTGTGCGGAAGTTCCCTGGCCAACGAGCTGCACTTCCGCTTGACGGAGCAGGTTTTTCAATCGAATGGAATCCTGCCTGACTTCTTTGTTAGCATGGTGTGTCGGCATGAATATCGACACGCACGGGAATGATTGGATTTTCAGAAGTTTGTGGACTTCCCCAGCTGTCAACACGTCCATCGTTTTCTCCTGACGAAGAGTTCCTCATGCCGAGCGTACGTACCTTTTAATGTTGAAATCCCGCAAAAAAAGGCAATCAGGAGATGGACGTATTCAGGTTCCCAAGAGCTAGAGTAACTACCCTAGGGTAAACACCAGGTCAAACGCGGTTCTGCGGAGAACCGGCAAGAAAAGCTGCAATGTTCTTTGCGACCACGGCAAGAAGCCGGGTGCGGGCTTGTGTCGTTGCCCACGCTATGTGTGGCGTAATAAAGCAGTGCTTTGCCAGGACCAGCGGATGATCCCGGGGCGGAGGCTCGACAGAGAGAACATCAAGGGCGGCGCCGGCAATACGTCCTTCATTGAGTGCCCGCGCAAGCGCGGCTTCATCCACGAGCAGCCCCCGGCTGGTATTGATCAGGAAGGCGGATGGTTTCATGAGCGACAGACGGTAACCGTTTGCCAGCCCCTTTGTGTCGGAAGTCAAAGGACAGTGCAGGCTCACCACGTCACTCAGCCTGAACAGGTCATCCAGAGAGACCTGCCTCACACCTTCCTCGGACGGGAGCGTCTCCCCGGGACGGTCTGCAGCCAGCACACTCATTCCAAAAGCCGCGGCCAGCCGCGCGGTCGCTTTCCCGATCTGCCCGAAGCCGACGATGCCCATGGTCAACCCGGCAAGCTCCGAGAGCGGCGTCTCCCAGAAGCAAAAATCCTTTGAAGCCGCCCATCCGCCGTTGCGAACCGATTCGGTATGCCTGCTAATCCCCAAAGTGAGATTCAGAAGGTGGGCAAAAACCATTTGCGCTACGGAGGTAGTCGCGTAGCCCGGAACATTGGTTACGGTGATCCCCCGCTCTGTCGCAGCATTGACATCGACAATATTGTATCCGGTCGCAAGCACCCCGATGTACCTGAGCCCGGGCAGATGCTCGATAGACGCACGGGACACCACGGTCTTGTTGGTCAAGAGAATATCCGAACCAGCTGCGCGCGGAACGACCTCTCCAGGGCTCGTACGCTCGTAGATACGACACTCGCCGAGTTGCAGAAGCGGGTCCCAGCTAAGATCTCCGGGATTGAGCGTGTAGGCGTCGAGCACGGTGATAACCATGGCGCAGTCCTCACATCCTTCGTTCATGGAGCGAGTAGAGGAGAAAAGGGGTACAAAAGACAAAATAGGAAATATCAAACCGATCCATGTACAGGGTCGCGCCGAATCCTGCTTCATTCACTCTGAGCAGAAAGGCGGCGAACACGATCGCAAAGAGAAGCACACCGCTGGCGAAAAGCACTTCTTCAAGTTCACGCACGGCCAGCCCAGCAACAATTGCAGCGGCAATAAAAAGCAGAACGATCCAGAGCGGGAGATACCCGAACTGAATGCTGAAGGGACCGTTCGAATAGAAGAGTGCCGGGTTCCACACGATAAATGGCGCCAGGGTAAGGAGAAAAGTCAGCACGACCACTAAAGAGAAAAGTACCCCGGGTAACGGTTCATGCCGGAACCGCCAAAGCGCATATGTCACATACACAAGTCCGACGATGGACCGCGTGGAAAGCACCAACCCGAAGAGGAATGCCCTGCCCACAAACTTCCAATCCACTTTCTGCCCGGCCAGGTATTCGTCTGTGAAGACGATAAGGGCCAGCACAAGCGTCATATTGAAAAAGAGCTCGCTCCGCACGATCACTTCGTAGTAGATCGAAGGAAGAATGAGAAGCACGATGAATGGGAGCCAGGCACCCCTGGTCTCCATCCTATCGCGTTTCGAAAGAGCAGCTCCGAACAACGCGATTGCCACGACCTCAAGAAATCCCGCATTGCCCAGAGCATAGGCGGGAAACGCCAGAAGAAACAGGATGGGAAAGCCCGAAGGTTGATTTGGGGCATGATACGGGAACGCACCGGCCAGAAGGTCCGAAAGCCAGACCTCAATCGCGGGCAGTCTTCCCACGCGGCTTGCCGGAGGCAGGATGAGGACGGCGATCAAAGCCAGGACGGCCAGTCCGCCCGTTGCCAGCGCAAGGAGTCTGCCGCTCAAAGGAGTCCTCAGGCGGTCTGCAACCTGCGCCGCAGATATTGCAATTCCCACGAAGGCAACAAAGTACATTGCTCCGAAGAGAATTCCGTGAGCCCCGAGCCGTACCGAGTACTTGGCAACAAAAATGGCAGAGACAATCCCGAGCAGAACGATGGCGGTGTGTTTCACACGCGTGTCAATTAATCCAGGCTGATTGATTGTTTGAATTCATCTCCATGTCGTCCTGGACAGATCTGGATGCCGATTCACTGTTGTGGATCGGGCCTGTTTAGGCCCTACAGATGAATCAGGTTTCCGCCGAGCAGCCCGGCATGTGTCGGGTGGCAGGTCAGGATGATGGCCTGTTTTCGGCTTGCGAATTCCTGAAGGCACCCGACGGCGGCCTTCTGTCGTTCCGGATCTAGGTTGACCAGGGGATCATCCATCAGGATGAAGCCATCGCTTCCGTCCAGATAGTATTCAGCCATCCCCGCACGGACAGCCAGGGCGAGAACATCGAGAGTCCCCAGGGAAAGCATTGCCAGGGAAAACGACCTGTCGGTATCTCCAATCTTTACCGGCAGCGGCCCCTGCATCTGAAGTGTTTTGTACCGGTGAAGTGTCAGTCGGTCGACAAATTGTTCAAAGCGCTCTTGCAGGGGTTTATAGGCCTTTTCATCCAATGTGCCGACGAGCCGCTCAAGTTCCTCATGAATTCTGGCATAGGCTTCACCTTCCGCCCGGGCCGACTCAAGATCAGCGTGGAGTTCGCGCAACTTGTCCCGCAGCTCTTCCAGGGGCTGCTCGGGCTCGTTTTTTTCGAATGCAGCCTTTTCGAGCAGCAGCCGGCTGAGATTCTCCTTCTTCGCGGCGAGTTCATCCTTTTCCCGGTCGAAATCGGCCACATATTCTGTTGCGTCCTTCACGCCGCTGGGAAGAGGCGCCAGCGCATCCAACTGACGCTCCAGATCCGCCGCATCCTGCTTATACCGGACAAGGAGGTCGAGGAGGTGATCATGATCTGTGTACCGTTCCGTCCACTCCATGCATCGTCGCTGCAAATCTTTCTCATCCCTGCTCTTGTTCTCTCCCTGCGCCGTTACTTGTTTCATCAGTTCGCTGATCGCAATCACGCTGCGGCCGGGAGTCGCCACGGCAAGACTCTCCATGCGCAGCGCCATTGATTCGTACGACTCCTTCCCTGTCAGGGCCTTGAGGGCGGACCTCGCCTTCTCCACCCGGGCTCTCTGGTCGTCGTATGCACGCTGCACCGAGAGCGCCTCTTCCGGGGAGGCAACTCCCGCTTTCCGGCACAGGTCCGCGTAGCGTGCGGTCTGGGTTTCGAGTGCCTGCTGAAGTGCCAGGGCATCGTCGGTTGCAGACCGGACGCCAAGCGTCCAATCTGCATGCGACAGTTCAAGAGAACCTTTCGTTGTTTCGTTGATGCTCTCCCCTGCCGGCACCCGGAGCTCGTGGTCTCCCGCGCTTGTTTTCAATCGTGCACTGAACGTAACTCTGGCTTCTATCCGAATGGCGAGCTTCTGTGATTCCATTTTGATCTGCAACCCTTTGAGAGCCGTCTCAGCATCCCTGAGCTGTTTCATGTCCCTGTCGCCGATATCCCGGAGAGTGGCGAGCCGGCGTTCTTCCTCCGCCAGCCGCTCATGCTCTCTGCTGGCTTTGGCATAGGTTTCCCGCTGGGCCTGCTGGCCCAGGAACTCCTCAGTCTGCCTCTGCTCGGCCTGGAGAGCCTTGTATTGATCGCGCAGAGCGGTTACTTCGTCATGGAGGCGCTTTATCTGTTCTTCACTGCGGGGCCATTGCTGCTGGATCTCGCGCAGCCGGGGGATCTCCACGCTGATCTTCTCCAGGCGGGCGCCCAGTGCGCTTCGCTTCCGCGCATCGGAAACAAAAGGCGCATGGGTGTTCACATAGTCGACAACGACATCCACTTCCTTCTGGAGTATGTTCGTACGGGCTGCGAAGTCGTCGATCCCCTTTTCATACGCGACTGCTTCGCGGTATGCTTGCTCCGTCCCGCGCACGTTGTACCAACGGTCCAGGATCCTCCCGACCCCTTTCTCCCACGGTTTATCAAAGTCGCGACCGTCCTCCGGTGCCGATTTCTTCCGGTCCCACCGGCCAAAGTACGCGTCTTCGCGTTCCCTGACCAACGCTCTCAGCCTCTCGATGGAGACGCCATCGGACTGAAAAATTGCTCGCTGCAGGAGCGAGGCAAGAGCCTCGGTGGATTCCAAAGGGTTGTTCCGTAGCGCATCCACAGTTCCGGCAAGGTGAGACTGGTAGGTGAGCAGGACATAGTCATATGTCCCTTCGCCGTATTGCAGCAGTCCCGCAAGTTCTTTCTCCACCTTCTCCGGGCCGGTCAGTTCGCCGCCGCCGGGAAGGCAAAGGCGGGATGCCTTGGATGCCCCCCAGCATTTCTCGAGCGTGTACCCCTGGCCATGCACGGTGAAGAGCAGCGTCACCCGTATGGTGTCCCCTCCCGTCACGGGCACGTACACCTGCATTTCATTCCGGAACCTGGCGGATGTCAGCTGGGTGGGGCGGAACAGCACGGATCGCAGCGCGTTGACCAGGGTGCTCTTGCCGGCTTCATTTGGTCCCAGCACAACGTTCAAACCCGGTGCAAAAGCTACCGGGTGGTCCGTGGCACCGCCGAACGGGTGCAAACGGATCTGCTGGAGAATCATTGCCGGGCCTCTTTAATCAATTCGTGCGCCAGCTGGAGCACGAGGTTGTCTTCCGGCCTTGCGGCAAACGCGCTCAAGAGACGGTGCGGCAGCGAGTCGCGCGAGAAGTGTGCATCAATATAGCCGCGGTCAATGTTCAATGCCACGTTGTCGTGATAGACTTCAGCAAAGCACAACTTCTCGCCGACCTCTGTTTTGAATTCACCAAGGCGGCCGATCTCGTCCTCGGAAAGGCGGCCGCTGAGAACAAGTTTCAGAAGCGTTGCGTCAGGGTCCAGTGCCGAGATCTCCCTCTGGAGATCCTCGAGCGATGCCATGGAATCGATGGTTCTCCGCCACTCATAGAATCGGAATGCCCCGGTCCGGACTGATTCCGCAACGACCTGTTTGCCTGCCTGGATGTCCAGACACCAGACGAATCCATCGTGGTCGCAGTCGAACCCGTCCGGCGTGTGGGTGGACGGAATATAGAAAAGAGAACCCTCGGCCCGCGGCTCGCGGGGATACCGCAAATGCGTGTGGCCCAGCAGCCAGAAATCCACTCCTGCCTTGCGAAGGTATTCCGGCGTCATGGGGTAGTATTTCTCGTCCCTGTCCGGTGATACTCCCGCAACGCTGCCATGGGCGATCCCAATATTGACGGCAGCGGAATTTTTCGACTGCCCTTCCACCCATCCTATGGCATTGACAGTGGAGTGTTTCGAAATGCAGGGGCCGGGATAGAAGACGATTTCAATTTCGCCGACAAAGAGCGACAATGGTTCTTCCTTGCTCAGAAGAACCACAAGGTTCGCCTTCATGGCATCGCAGAAGCGTCCCCAGAGCGTCTCGTTCCCCGGCTCGTAGAAGTCATGATTGCCCGGCAGGACAACGACGTTTATTCCCGTGAATCCACTGAGAATTTCGGCAGTTCGCGTGACGGTCGATGCGGGCACCCGGGTGTTTTCGAAGAGATCCCCGGCAATGACGAGCAGATCCGCTCCCCGACCGTTCGCGACCTGCACGGTCCGCTCCAGCGCAAGGAACCGTTCCTCGACAAGTCTCTTCTTAAGTTCATCCGGGTATGGCCGGCTGGTGAACCGGAGCCCGATGTGATTGTCCGCAGTATGGACAATGCGAAGGGGTTTCATTGGGATAATGTACGAAATCAGGAATGGAGAACAAAACGGAGAATGGGTTCAGAGACCTGAGAATCAAAAGCGGAAAAATCGGGAGAAGCCGGAAGACCGCCGGGACCTCAGGTCTTCCTGGACATCACTCTGTCCACGTAGTGCATGGTTTCTGTGTCTACCCGAACACAGTCACCTGTCTGTATGAATTGTGGAACAAGGATTTCCATATTGTTTTCCAGAACAGCCTCCTTCATGGTGCTGTCGGAACCATCCCGGATCCCCGGTCCCGTGCTTGAGATTTTGATCTCAACGACCCGGGGAAATTGAATAGAGACAGCTTCCCCGCCGAGCAGTTCCACAGTGACCCGCGTCCCTTCTTTGAGAAACTTTTCGATCCTCCCCATTGCCTGATGCGGCACACCCACCTGTTCGTAGCTAGCGGGATCCATGAAGTAACAAGCATCCACATCAGAGTAGAGAAAGTCCATGGACCGCTTCACCAGATCCACTTCTTCGACCCGGTCCCCCTGTTTGAACCGCCTGTCGAAGCAATGCCCTGTGTGGAGGTCTCTCAGCTTCAGTTCGACAAAACCGTGCATCTGACCACTCCCGGAATGCCGGACGACTCCGAGGACTCGAAAGAGCCTGGCATCCATGCGAACGGTCACGCCCTCCTTTGCATCTGTAACGGAGATCATTTATCTGTCTCTTTATTGTGAGTGTGCGTACCAGTCGGACCGGCTGAGCGGCAAGCCGCTCAGGCCATTATCCGGCTTGACCAGGAGCGTCTGGTACACGTTCAGCTTTCCTTTTGTAAAGCCATGGGCAGACCCGGCCATGAAGAGACGCCAGATACGATAGGTGGTCTCGTCGGTCGCTCTGGTGGCTTCTTCATGATGTGCTTCCAGGCGGGCTACCCACCGGCGGAGGGTGAGCGCATAATGCTCCCGAAAGCTCTCAACATCCCGCACTTCGAATCCCGATTTGCCCGCGATCCCGAGCGTCGTTGCGATCGGCACGGTCTCGCTGTCCGGAAACACGTAGCGGTCAGAGAACGAAGGCCCTGGCAAAGAAACGTCCGTGGGATTCAGGGAAATGCCGTGGTTGAGAAACACGCCCCCTGGGCGCAACAGGCGCCAGGCCTGGTAGAAGTACTGCGGCAACCGCGATTCACCCACATGCTCGAACATCCCCACGCTCACCAGTTTATCGAAACCTGCTGGCTGGTCAATCTCGCGGTAGTCCCGAATCTCAACCTTGCACATGTCCGAGAGACCAGCCTCCTGGATCCGCGCAGCAGCGAACTCCGCCTGCCGGTTGCTGACCGTCACTCCCAGGACATGCACCTTGTATGCACGTGCAGCAAACATAACCAGTCCCCCCCATCCACAGCCGATATCCAGAAGCCGTTCTCCGGAACGGAGGCGAAGTTTCCGGCAGATATAATCAAGCTTCTGCTCCTGGGCCGTGTCGATATCATCTTCAGGTGTCTTGAAATAGGCAGCGGAATATATCATCTGGTTGTCGAGCCAGAGGGAAAAAAAATCGTTCGATGTGTCGTAATGATACGACACGGCCTGGCGGTCCCGCCCCTCACTGTGGAGACTTCCATGGACTTTGGCCGCATGCCGACCGACGGGTTCATTCCCATTTTTGGGCAGGGTATGCAGCCGGAGACCCAGGCGAATCTTTTCCGGAACGCTCCATTCCACAGAGCGCAGATAATCCCCGAGGAAACACGCTGCTTCAATATCCCCATCGATATCGATGTCCCCGAAGATATACGCTTCGGCCATTGTCAACTCCGTAGGCGGATCCAGCATCCTCCGCAAGGCTCCGGGGTATGTTAGCACAAGCGTGAACCGACTGGGGAGGCTCGCGTCAGGGCGCCATGTGGTCCCATTCCAGAGCCGCACGGCAAACTCGGGGTTCGGACAGGCACGGAAGAGCTCACCCAGGATGGAAAGGGTAATCTGTGTGGGACGGTTGGAAGCTTCGGTTTCTCGCGTTCTCATGTCCGGACCTCCGGAAAATGGAGTCGGAAAAGGCTGCGGAGAGTGATTTCTAAACGAAAATACGGGATGGAGCGGTGAGAGTCAAGAGGAAGGGGTGTCCCTCCAAACCGCCTACTTGACGGTCACGACCTTATTGGCGGTCATCTTGAAGCTTTCGACGACGAGGGTATTGGAAAATCCGTTCCTCTGCAACTCACCGTTCGTACACTCGAGTGCCAGTGCATTGGTATTGCACGTCTGGCTGATATGCGCAAGCACGACCGCCGCCGGGGGTCGTGAGGAGTGATGGAAGACGTCCGCCAGAAAGCCTGCGCATTGCTGGTTGGACAAATGACCTATCTTCCGGATCCGCTGCTTCAACCATTCCGGGCGACCGGAGTTTTCGAGCATATCCGGGTCATGATTGGACTCGAATACAATAACATCCGTGTCAACGAACCGGTCGCGCAAGCCATCCCGCGTGAACCCGACATCTGTGGCTACAGACACAGTGCGCTTGGTCTGCCCTTCCGTGTGCATGATTCCGTATCCGTAGCACCCTCCCGGGGAGTCGTGAGGAACCTCAAAGCACGCGACATCGAACCGACCGATTTCCAGCGCACCATCGCGAAAGGTCTTGAGCAGTCCTTGACGGGCCGCCAACCTGGCAGCGGGCGATTTCCTTGCAAGATCTGTGGCCACGCTTTCGGGCGTACAAATAGGAACGCGCCACTCCAAGAGATACCCCAGGACATTCTCGTTGAAGTGGTCTGCATGGGTATGTGTGATCAGGACGCCGGTAAGATTGCTTGGTCCGAGTCCAAGAGCCCTGAGGTTACGGAAGGTATAGCGCGGGCTGAACCCGCAGTCGACGAGCAGCGCGTGAGTCCCGTTCCACACAACGGTGCAGTTGCCGGCACTTGAGCTGCCAAGAACGCAAATATGCAATGGCATGTGACAATGTACCGGATTTTGGAGAGGCAGTCAATCCTTCGTCTCGCAAAAAGCGCTCGCTCAGGATCACCTGGGAGAGGCAACTACTGGGACAAGTCGAAGGGCGTCTCTTCCCATCTTCCATCCATTCTTCTCACCTCGATCTCCCTCATATCCCGCATCTGCATGGCATCCAGAAATTCCCGGAATTGAGCATACTTCGACGTGTCAATGTCATCACCCGCGAACGAATGATCTGAACGCATCGTCAGAACCGGGCCTGCGGACAGACAATTCCAGTGAGCGGCGCCGAATGCCGACTGCAGGGAATCAGGGTGCTCCGGCGCGGCGGCTCCCCAACCGGAAGGAAGATGCACGTTAAGAGCAAGCTCAGTGCGCGTCCCGAACCGAAATCGGACAGGGAGCGCGCGCGAGGGGGACCGAAAATACTCGGAAAGACCCGGTGAGGACACCCACCCCGGATGGAGCACCAGGCCGGACCCTCGTCGCACGGCAAACATGGAAGTATGAAACAGGTAGCTCACGCGCAGGTCATCGCCGGCCGGATGCAATCCTTCAAACTGCAACGAATCGAGCATCACCCCCGGACAACGCCGGGCAAGATAGATCTCCAGCCATCGTCGCCGGTCCGTTGGGCTGAGATCACTGATGTCATTTCGCTCTTCAACAGCAGGCATGCCCGTGAACCGCGACTCTCCCCGGACAAGCGCGGCACCTGTGGAATCCAGCCGCACGTCCCATTCATCCATCGAATAGTTATCGGCCGAATAGGTGCGTGGAGTCGTCACGATCCTTCCATTGCCCGCTTTCTCAATGACCAGGACCGGCAGCCCCTGATCATACCAGGGGAGTTCGCCGAAGCGGCACCATTTCTCCGTCGCGTCCATCCAGACACCTCCGTCCACCGAGGGCCAATACGCGATGGCGTGATTGAACTGCAGCGGCGAGGCAAGCAGTGTATCGGGCTTGCCGTTTTGCCATGTGCTCACCAGCGCCTGCCTCACGTCGATGCCAGCCTGTTGTGCCATCGAGCAGAGCAGCGTGGTCATGTCCTTGCAATCCCCGTACAACTTGGTACAGACATCCTCCGCTGCATGGGGCTGGTACCCGCCGATCCCGACTTCCACCGCCATATACCTCACCTGCTGCTGCACCCATTCATAGATCCGACGGAGCTTCTCACGGTCGTTCGAGGCGCCTGTGGTGATCCCCGCCACGACCGCCCGGATGCGCGGTCCCACACCCGCCCGCGGCTCCACCAGGCCGCCGTACCACTTTGCCACGTCGTCCCAGGACTGGAAACCAAGGGGCGCGATAGCAAGGCGTGCTTCAACCTCCCGCTCCGCCGGCATTCCGAACTCCGTCGGCAGCGGCGGCACATTGTGCGCTTCCCAAACCGTGGTCTGCTTGAACCCGGGGGGCACTTTAACACTCCGCGGAGTGATGGAGATGCGGTACAGCTTCGGGTTCACCAGATACTCTGCCGGGCTCAGAAGAGTGAAGCGGGAGAGCAGTGTCGGCACCCGATCCTGGAAGCTCCAGGAATGCCAGAGTGTATGACCGCTCACCCTCAACCGGTAGCGGTACTCCAGAACCGACCCATTTGCCACCGCGGGAAGGGTGAACAACCGCGCACGCTGGTCCGAAAAGAAAATGTAGCTCGGATAGAGGCTCACGTCAAAGATGTCGGAGTCGCTCACCGGAGTGATCGTCCCGTCCGGGGCGATCGTCCGGGCCTGTATGTTCTCGACATCCATTCCCGTGCCGTAGGGAATCACAACGTTTGCATAATGCTGCCCGGCGGGAGCGAGGACCCTGACGATCCTGTGGCGCTCAAAAAGGCTTATGCGCACTTCCCCGCTCCCGAAGATCTCCATCGTTCCCTCATCCAGCAGGACAATCGCGCCTGCATCCGGATACTCCTCCGCTCCGGGAAGCTTGTGAAGGTCCAGGTCTTTCCATTCAACGGTGTCCACCCAACGCGCCCCCTGGGAACAGGAAAGGAAGAGCAGCGAGGCACTTGAACTCAGAAGCACCAGGGAAAAGAAGCTGATCAGCGAGTTGAGCACGGGACTTTTCATAACATGTCTCAAATCACGTTTGCGACCCGACCTCCTCCACCCGCTGGGCATTTACCTGAGGAAGCTTGACCGGCGGGGGATTGTATCCAACGACCGACCCGGCCCGCACACGCACCAGATAGGGGGAGAGAGTCGTCCCGGGAAGTGTGCGCACGCCATCCTCGATTAACATTGGCCCGATACCTGTCCCCGCCCCGAGCACACAGTGTGAGCCTATCTCGACAAGCCCGTAACGGAACTTGCCACACCCTTCGTACGCATGGACGGTCACATGCGTATATGCGCCAAGCAGCGTATTGTCTCCAATGAAGATCAATTCAGGTCTGTAGTGATCCAACCAGACGAGTTGCATGATCTCCACGTTCCGGCCAATATGCATCCCCATCATCCGGTAGAGCTTGTTCTTCAGTGGCGTGCCTTTCATGAGAAAGGAGATCCCCACCATGATCAGGACGAAAACTTTCCGGGCTGTCGGAAGATTCAGCGTCCGCCAGTTGATGGCATTCTTTTCTTCCGGTGCACCCAGGCCGGAAAATGTGTAATGGCGCCCGACCGGCGTCAAGTAGGCGTCCAGGTTTTTCCATCCTTCCGGAGTGTCGGGGTTCACCGTCTCAACGTCAACCCTCTTGCCTCCCGAGGTCTTGCTGATGTAAATGCTTCTTCCCTTCTTTCTCCCCTTCTTTATTGACCGACGGATGATATCGATGGTGACGTCACGCATGACGCTTTCGGGTGTGGGGCGCTCAGAGTTGTTCACGTGGCTGGTTCCTATAGGGGAAAGAATGCTGAAATATAGGATACCGCCCCGGAAAGAGCAACTCGGGACAAGACGAACTCAAAGAGCACACAAAACTCAGAGTGTCACAGAAGGGATATTCAGGTGAAGGAAAGACGGAGGGTTCCAAGAAAGGGCCTGCTCCGTGGTTGATGTATTAAGCTGCACCTATTACCCTCGCTCCAACTTTTTCAGTTTCGGCTTGATCACGAACGTACAGTACGGCGCGTTGGGATTGTTCCGGAAGTAATCCTGGTGGTAATTCTCTGCCGGGTAGAATTTCGTCAAGGGCACGATCTGAGTCACAATGGGCTCATCAAACAGGCGGGCCGCCCGGACTTTCGATTGTTCGGCAGCGCTTTTTTGCTCTTCATCATGGTAGAAGATGGCGGAACGATACTGCGTCCCCACATCCGACCCCTGACGGTTCATCGTCGTAGGGTCATGAGCTTTCCAGAACAGATCCAGGAGTTGATCATACGTCACCTTTGTGGGATCGAATGCAATCTGGGCCACCTCGGCATGTCCGGTCTTCCCCGTGCAGACCGCTTCGTAGGTCGGGTTGGGGATGGTACCGCCGGCGTACCCTGCCACAACGGACTTGACTCCTTCATGCCGTTCGAAGACTGCTTCCACACACCAGAAGCAGCCCGCACCAAATGTTGCTATCGCCAGACGTTCCATTGTCTTCCTAACACTCCCCGCACTCGTGAAATTCCAAACAGTAAGAAACGCTGTAACCTATTGCAGGTTTGTCCGTTATATCAATGGGGACCCCATGTTTATCCCTCCCTATCGTCTGACCCTGGAGCCAGGAATGACCAAATTGCTTCTCCTGCTGTTTTGTGTCACGTCAGGAGCTGCAGCTGCTGACAGCGTGGCCGTCAAGGTGATGCATGCTTACCAGGCCGCCGCCGATGTCATCGTGGATGGGGAGGTTGACCCAATATGGAGCAGCGCAGATTCGGTCTCCGATTTCTTCCAACTCTCGCCGTACTATGCTAAGCCTCCCGCGCGAAAAACCGTAGCCAAGGTGCTCACGACACCTGACGCACTCTATTGCCTGATGGTGTGCTACGATGATGAATCAGACGTGCAGCGTCTCACCGGCCTACTGGACAACGTGGAAGGAGACGTGGTCTCAGTCATGCTCGACACTTTCAACGACCGGCAGACCGCATACAAGTTCGCCGTGTCCGCCGCAGGCGTGCGTGCCGACTGCCGTCTGCTCGATGATGCCAGGAACAGGGACTACAGCTGGGATGGGGTTTGGTTCAGCGCGGCAAAGGTGTACAGTTGGTGCTTCGTAGTCGAGATCAAAATTCCCTACAAGTCCATCCGGTACAATGGGGAATTGGCCGAGTGGGGCCTCGATTTCGACAGGTGGAGTTCGACCCGGAAAGAAGACCTGTACTGGAATGCATACGAGGAAAACGAAGGGCAGCGGATCTCGAAATTCGGACGCCTGGTGTTCAACGGCAGCCGCCCCATCGCGACCGGACTTAACCTGGAAGTCTACCCGGTAGGCATAGCCAAGGCAACATACCTCGGGGACGGGAAATATGACGTCAATCCGGATGCCGGCCTTGACATCTTCTACAATCCCTCCGAGAAGCTGACGTTCCAACTGACCGCCAATCCCGATTTCGCCCAGATCGAAGCGGATCCCTTCGCGTTCAATATTACGCGCTACGAAACCCATTACGATGAGCGGCGGCCTTTTTTTACGGAAGGGAGTGAAGTGTTCACGGCGTCGGGCCGGGAGCAGAATACGGGATTCTACAGGCCGTTGGAACTATTCTACTCCCGCCGGATCGGAAAACTTCTGCCGGATGGCACGGAGGTGCCGCTCCTCGTGGGCACCAAAGCGTTTGGGCGGCTCAGTGATTGGGAATACGGTGGTTTCTATGCCCACACCGGCGAAACAAACTACACCCTGAACGGATTTGACCAGAAGGAACATGCGGCCTCGTTTCTTGCAGCAAGGGTGAAGACGCGGATCTTTGACAACTCATCCATCGGAATGCTCTTTGTGGGCAAACAGACCCACGGATACACCGAAGGGGTTCTGGACATTGATGGAGCGCTCCGCACTTCCACCTGGCAAGCGTCATATCAGTTCGCCCGATCGATCCAGGGATCGCGCGGAGACTATGCCACGTCGCTTGGCTTTACCATGTTCGGCGAGGACTGGATGAACCTTGTGAGGATACGAGCGATCGGAAATGAATTCGACATCAGCGAGGTAGGCTACGTCCCGTGGCAGGGAACCGGGGAATTCACCGCTATCTCCGGACCCCGATGGTATCTTAAAGAGGGTTACATCCAACAGATTCTCGCCTATGCCGGAGTCTATTTCTATTATGAACATGCTGACCTGTTCACCGACCGCGCCGCGATTGTCGGATACAATATGCAATTCAGAGATAACTGGGGATTCGAGATCAGCGGGAATGCCGGGCGAAGCAAAGATGCTGGAAAGCTCTACGACTCCTGGGGCACCAGCCTCAGCCTTTGGATGCACATTTCCCCCCGGTGGGCAGGTAACATCTATGCAGAGTATGACCGCACGTACAACTTCAGGCGTGATTATCTGGGAAGGTACGCAGGTCTGGACGTGGAGGTAGGCTGGAAGATGTTCAACCAATTTGAGATCGGCACATCATACGGCATGTACACGGAGTGGAAGCCGGACGGCGAAGTCGAAGACATCACCTACAATGCGCGCCCCTATTGTTCATTGACCCCGGTGAACGACCTGAATTTCAGACTGTACGTGGACAACGTATATCTTCGCTCTACCGACAAGCTCGAGCACGTGATCCTGGGGTTCCTCTTTTCCTATAACTTCCTGCCAAAGAGCTGGATCTACCTTGCCCTGAACCAGACCGAGCAACGAGATCAACTCTCCCGGCAAATGCGCATTCAAGAGCGGGCGGCAGTCCTCAAGGTCAAATACCTCTATTATATCTGACCAACAGCATACACGATCGCGGCTGCAACACCCTGAAACATATCCACGTTCTCAAATAAGTGCCCGTGCGAGCCCCCGCCCGCTTCCATGTCAGTGTAACAGCATAGCGAACGAGATCTTCCAGGTCTTGATTTCATTCGCCCCGAATTTCAGCAGGGCGGTTTTCCCTCCCGGAGAAATAATCTCGTTTCCCGTTTTGTGCCACTCTATCATGTCGATGCCGCGGATCTCCTTCAGCGGCCTCCAGGACCTGAGCGTGACATCCCCTGCTCGGCCCAGCGTCTCATAGCAACGAAGGACCACGCTGTTGTCATCCTCCCCCTTCTTCAACGTTGTCAGGACAATCCCCGGGGAATCAAGCGTGAAGAACGAGAGTGATGCCGGTAACCGGCCGCCATGCTGCGCTGTCCAGACAGCAACAACCGGGGTGTTGAAGTCGTATCCCCGGCGCACCGTAAGTCCCTCCTTCCAACTTCCTTCGTGCGGATAAAGGGCATACGAAAACTCGTGGTGGCCTTCGTCGGCAAGCGGGTCAGGATCGGTAGGTGCCCGCAACGCAGTCATGTGGATCGTGTTTTCGTGGACATCGAAGCCATATTTTGAGTCGTTCAACAAGCTCACGCCATGCTCCGGGGCGGAAAGGTCCACCCACTTTTGGGCCACCTCCTCTCTTCCATCAGCAGGACGGACGATGGTCCCATAGGGAATTTCAAACGTCGCCACCCCCCGGGAGAGATTCAGTGGAAACCCCACCTTGACCAATCGCTTTCGATGCCTCCAATCGGCAGTGATGCGGAAATCAATCCTCGGCAGGTGCGCATAAAGCGTGATCTCCTGAGTAAAGCTCGACTGCTCGAACCGGTACTCGACCCGGATGGTCTTTCTTACGGGTCCGTCTTCCACTACCTGAATGGAGGAAGGGATATTGATCGGATGAGGCTCACCTTTCAGGCCGATAACCCATGCGGACATTCCCGCATCATCCTCCTGGATCGTAAGCTGGTTGGCCTGGGCTCCGTGAGGGAGCAGCTCTCGTTGGTGCATCTTGTCATAGATCCGCGATACCGACCCGGTGGCCTGATCGATCTCAACCCAGAAGTAGCGGTTCTCCAATTTTAGCTCTTGTCGCTGCTTCAGAGCTCCTCCCGGGGCGGGCTCAGAGGGCGGCGCCTCCATGCGTATCCAGAATGTCCGGTAGCCTACTGATGGAATTGAATCGGGGACGAAGACAAACTGCACGGAATCCAAAGTTGACCATACGACTTGAGCGTCAATGCGTTTCCCGCGGTCGCCAAATACGCGTGGAGTGTTCTTGTCTCCCGTGTGGGGAAGGGTCAGCGTAATGGGATCCGATCGCTTCCAATTCAGCGGATTGAACAACAGGACCGGCTTGAGTGCACGATTTGAGTGCTTCGTATTCACGAGGCCGGCTATCTGCCGGAGCCCGCCATCAAGCGCGCTGCCTGCCTTTTGAAAAGCCTCATCGTAAAAGACCCTGGCATCGTCATAGACGGCATGAATGCCGGATCCACAAAGGACATCATGGAATTGATTGAAGAGGACCTGGTGCCACGCATCCTCAAGAATCGCGGCGGGATATGGATAGCCATACTGAGATGCGATCACGGCAAATTCTTCGGCGGTGGGCAACAGCGCTTCTGCCTTCCGGTTGTTTGCCTTCGCCATCGCCTGGCTGGTATAGCATCCTTCAAACACCGGGTTCTGTTCTCCGCGGACTTCCGGCATGTGTGGACGGTCGGCGACGACCTTTTGATAGTACTCCTGCATCGTTGAGAATTTGACCTTTGGATACATGGAAAGCCTGCTGAGGTGCTCTATCATAGCAATGTCACGGCGCGTTGGACCTCCCCCGTGATCTCCCACTCCGTAGAATTGCAGCGCGTCCTTGACTCCAAGCAGCTGGCTGGTCCGCTCTGCACTTTTCCAGAGCGTGTCCGAGAGGGGAACCCATGTTCCATACCAATTTGATGGATGATGTGCCAGGACGGTGCTCCCATCGGGACCTTGCCATGTGTACATCCGCTCCGGCTGTTCAGGCCGGAAGAATGTATACGACTCCATCCCGCAACCGGCTAGTATTTCCGGCAGTGTCGCGGGGTGGCCAAAAGTATCGGGGTACCACCCATGGGTCGGCTCAACGCCAAACTTGCGCTTGAAGTAGCGCTTGCCGTACAGGAATTGCCGCACGAGAGACTCACCCGAAGGAATATTGGCGTCCGATTCTACCCACGTCCCACCCACGATCTCCCAACGCCCTTGCTTTACAAAAGACTGGATCTCGCGGAACAGCGCCGGCTCCCGCGTCTCGATCCACTGGTAGCTCTGTGCCTGGCCGTGGGAGAATTTAAAATTGGCATCAGTCATCAGGTTGTCGACGGCCGCCTGAAGCGTCGCACGGGTGACGTCTATTGTCTCCCTGTACCTCCAGAGCCAAGCCATGTCAATGTGAGCATTCCCTACGAAATGCAGTGAGATTCGCCGACCTTCCGGTACCAGCGCAGAGAGCTTCCTTACAGGTTCCTTCAACAGCTCATTTGCATGGTCAGCCTGACCTGCCTGCAACAAAGCAAAGAGCGCCTGAAGTGTCTTTGACTGATCGCCGGGATTGACACGATAGATTTCCCGGGCAAACCGGACATCATCCAGGTACAGCTGCATAGGTTCGTTAAAGGGGAGTAACGCCGCACGGCGCGCCGATTGGCCCGGGGTTCCGCCAGATTCAACGGCCGTCACTTCAACCATAAATGTGTCACGGGGCGATGCCTTCGGCGTCAGCAGCAGATCGCCGGAATCTCCGCTGAACCTTGCCAGTACCGTCTTGCCATTGACGACGACCCTCCCCCGGGAATCTCCGATGTCGATCGCGAATTTCAGTCCGAGCCCGGAAAGATCAGGAGGAATTGTAACAGCACGCGAAAAAAGAATGCCCGCGGAGCCCGGTTGTGCCATGCTCTCACCTTCCAGGTTCCAGGGAGAGAAGAGTGCCCGTAGGATTTTCTCCGCCGCCGGATAGAGATGTGTGAATTCGCTTTCCCCGTACTCCAGCGTGACTGTCGCATGGGTCCCCCGGGTTCCGGCCAACATTGCCTCCTGGAATGGAAGTACCAATGAGACGCCTCTCTTCTCGCCGCCGTAGACCTCAGGGATCTCAAGGGGCTTCTCCCGAAGCGAGCTCCCGACCACTACGTGCTCAGCCCCCGCCATGCCGGTATTTCTGAGTTGGACGTCGAGATGAAACTCGGGACGATTGTCAGCCGTGAGCACAAACCCGGCCGAAATGGCTGCAGTGTCAAGAACCAGCGTTGCCGGGGTGAGCTCGACGGAGGGCCGAAAGGGGTTCAGCGGGGTAACGCTCAGCCCGCTGCCGTCGCCAAATCTCGCCGAAAGAGCATACCCCCCATCGGCATTCGCCACCTTGAAGAGCAGCGTGTTCCACCCTTTGCGAAGAACAGCAGCAACGGTATCGTTGTCCAACTGGATGCTCCGGTGAACCTCAAGGAAGTGAATGCGGTTCCCGTTGCACCAGACCGCGACAGCGTCGTCACTTCCCACGAGCAGCCGAACCTGCTGCTCCTTCGGGGACTGGACGAAGAACACCGCGTAGGCAACGCAGTTCTCAAAAGGGTGAAAGTCTAGATCACTGCTGCGAAGGTTCAGGTAGTCAAGCGGCGAGTGGACAATGATCCATTGATGTCCCTGGAACATTTGACCACCGCGCGGGAGAACAGAGGATTCGCCCTGGAGATAGTCGCGCGAGAGGCGAGTCGCCGCATCAGGGTTGGAAAACGTGCCAATGACCAGCCAGTCTTTGACGTAGGACGTCTGGGCGAAGCTTTGTGATGCAAGGAGTACCAGCCCGACCATGAGCCTGTTCATCTCTGTTCTCCTGAGATGGAATAGATGGAAACTTAAGGGAAGAGATGAGGAAAATCAACCCTTCGTCTCAAGGAATCCTGAGCGAGGTCCGACATCTTTGGCCGGAACGGGTCATTGCTTGAACTTGAATGTAAAGGGTATCGAGACCCATACAGGGACCGGCCCGCCGTTCATGTAGGCAGGGACAAAGACAAACTGCATAGCTGCGGCGAGCGCCGCCTCATTGAAGATCTCGGCAGTGGATTTAAGCACTTCGGCCTTATGCGCCCTTCCTTCCCGATCCACCCAGATCTTCACCCACACCTTCCCTTCAAGCCCCGCTTTCATTGCCAGCTCAGGATATGCCGGGTCGACCTTCTTGATCACAACGGGCTCCTTTTCCACTGCCACAAATGGTGGCGGTGGCTCATCAGATGGCGGGAGAGAACCGACGCCGATCCCCTCCCCTGCATCTCCAGGCCCATATTCACCCGGGTTATCGCTTGTACCCGGACCTCCGGGTCTGAATAGGAGCGTATCCTCGTCAGAAGGCGTCAGAGGAACGGGAACGGGAATTGCATACCGGCCGCTAGGTTGCTTTGGACTTCCCCTTCGCAAATGCGGAGTACCCGGGTGCGGAAGATCCGGGAAGATCTCCACCTGTCCTCCGCCGGGGCGTGGAGCGTGGGGATATGGGGGAAGGAACGGGGATCTGTCGTAGATGACAACGCCCCCGAGGATATATGCTACAATCACGCAGAAATGGATAGCCACCGAGAGTGTCAGGCCTGTGGCCATGTATCTGTGTTCGAGCTGCTTCAGTTCCACCGCACCGTACGAGACTGCTCGCGCTTTCATGGCTGCCTCCTTTTGATGGGGACTGATGCTGCTATCCGGGAGTCAAAGCCCGTGCCAGCCAGGAACATGGGCAAAAACGCACGGCACGGGGAAAGTTTGTAGACCGGGTATTGCAGAACGCACGGGTCAGGGAAACCGGCAAGCCTGATTCAAGTCCAAGTCACTGGTGTACCGCAGGGTTGCGCGGGATTGCATTCTGCATGGTGGAGAGCTCGTTCCCGGCGTGATCATGAGTCACTGTTTTCGTCGGCAAGATTCCTCTTGAGGTTTGCGTGCCGGGTAGCTAACTTCTGTAAATCCTCCTCCGTAAACTCGACTGCAAACGGCAAATTAAAAGGATGAAACACTGGATTGCCAGGGCGCTTTCTGCAACTTTGGTGCTCTCGACGGCATCATTTGCGCAGGTCAGGATCGATCTGGCCATCACGACAAGCGACAGCGTACTGCTTGACGCCACAATCATGAAGCCTTCAGGGACTCCTCCTCCGGGAGGCTTTCCTGGGATTGTCCTTGTTCACGGTTTCGGCGGCAGCAAGGACGAGATGCTCACGGTATCATTGCTCCTCGCTACAAAAGGCTATGCCGCCCTCGCTTACAGCGTTCGGGGACAGGGAAACTCAGGGGGGCTTTCCACAGTCGTTGGTGACCGCGAACGGCGGGACCTTCTCGAAGTGATCCAACATTTCCGGTCGGTCGCTGATATCGACTCCGAGCGCCTTGGGGTTACAGGAGGTTCGCAGGGGGGAGTTCATTCCTGGATGGCAGCGGTGGACCGGATGCCCGGTGTCCGCGTCGTAGCGCCGCTTCTGGCAACGCCCAATTTCGCCCGCGCCCTGGTCCCGAATGGATGCGTCCGCTACGGCCTGACGTATGAAATGTCTCTCGGATCGGTACGCTACAGCCCGGACCGGGATCGTGTCAGGGATTTCGTCATTGCCGATCAGTATGACAGTGTGCTGGCGTACGCCGACGCGCGCAACCTGGCAAATTCGATTGACAGCGTGAATATTCCTGTGTTCCAGGAGCTTGGCTGGGCTGACTACCTGTTTCCCGTGAACGGCGGCATCGATGCGGCGGCAAGGCTTACAGCGCGCAATATCCCTGTTCGATCCTACTATGGGACGAACGGCCATGGTGAGCCGACAAACTCGCAGGAGACGTTGTTTCAGCTCGACCAGACCCTGCAGTGGTTTGATCACTGGCTGAAAGGCCTCCCGCTCTCGCAGGATTCACTCCCGGTGGTTTTTTACGCCGATGACCGCCCGGGTTGGCCACATCACATTACCACCATCTGGCCGCCAGTAACACAACATACCATCCGGTTCTATCTCACAAGCGATGGTTTATCCATAGCACCCCCGGCGACCGACGGCACTTTCCCTTTCTCGCTCTCGTACGACCCGGCATACACGCCTGAGATGGCCTGGAACGATCACTACGCAGGAGCGCGGTTTATCAATGCGTTTTCATCCTCGCCAATACGCCTCGTAAGCCCATCGCTTCAGGATTCGGTCGAGATCACCGGGATCCCTTCTGGAATTGTCCATGTCTCCAGCGACGCTCCGGAGTTTCAAACGCATGTGCATGTATATGATGTGTCCGGGGCCGGTTGGGCCTTGATCAGCAGAGCAACGAACGGAATCCGTGAGAATATCACCGGCCAGGCGAACGATGTTCACTTTGAAGGCACGGCCCTTTCCCACATCGTCCCCGCGGAGCATAGCATCGGGATCGAGATCACGTCATTTGACACACTTCGATCGGACCAGGCAAACACGGTCCCCTATTTCGTGTCTTCACGCTCGGCAGCTCTCAGCTCGGTTCAGGCGCCTTCGTATGTGGACCTTCCGGTCGTAGGACCTTTCAGTCTCGCTGCTGTCCATGAGAATCCGGAACGTCCCGGACCTCATTTCCGTCTGGAGCAGAATTATCCAAACCCGTTCAATCCGTCAACCATTATAAAATACACTGTTGGAGGGATTAGGGGGTGGGGGATAGGGGTTAGTGATGTGTCGCTGGTCGTCTATGATATCCTAGGCAGGAATGTGGCGGTGTTGGTGAACGAGCGGAAGCTCCCGGGAAATTACCAAGTGAGTTTCGATGGGAGCGGATTGGCCAGCGGGGTGTACATCTATCGGCTGAAAGCAGGATCGATTGTCCAATCAAGATCAATGCTGCTTTTGAAATAAGGAGAAGACCGCGAACTTAAGTAAACGCACCCGTAGAGCGAACGGTGAAGCGAGCCCGGTGAACAGGAGGTTTCAATCTTCACTTCAATTGAATCATGCTCCTGACCACCACCTTTCCCCCCGCATGCAGCCGGTAGAAGTACACTCCTGATGAAAGATTCGACCCATCGAAATGCACGGTGTAAACTCCGGGTGGCTCCTGATGGTCTACGAGTGTTGCCACTTCCCTCCCGGACAAATCGAAGATCACCAGCTTTGTCCATCCATTCGTTGGCGACTGATCCGGCATGAAGGGCACCGAATATGTGATCGCCGTTTGACCGTTGAATGGATTAGGATAGTTCTGCAGGAGATCGAATCCATCCGGGCGCTCTGCACGCCCGGCCACGCTTGTGACGCCATTGTTGTTCATGAACAGGTAATTTCCCACCGAAGGATCCCAGTTGCTCACGGCAAGGTCCAGGCTGTGCGACACCACCGCCACAAGCGAGAGCGAGTCGCCTGGGGCGGGTGCAGCTGCCAGACTGATCCAACCATTTTCGAAATCGCAGCAATATGCTCCATACGCCACCGCCTGGTATCCCACGTTCACGGAGACCAGGCTCTGCACCGGCGACTTCGGGATCATATAGAGCTTCCTGGAGCCGTTGCCAATGTAGGCCACCCTCACTGTATCCAGTCCCGCGTTGTCGACGTCCCCCGCAACGATTGCCTCCACAACGCTTGCTGTCGACGAACTCCAGGATGGCTGCTGGCCGAATTTCCCATGCACATTGGGGAAGACGCGGCACGGCTCCCACCACCCCCCACCAATCATATCGCGCCAGCCATCGTTCGTGATGTCCGGCAGCGCGACCCCGGATTCGGTCCCTGAAAATGTCGACGTCCAGGTGGGAGTCCCATTGAGCGTGCCACCATTGTTAGCATAGATCTTGAAGTGGCCGGTCCCACCAAGCTGGTTGTTGTCCGAAATCACCAGGTCAACGTAGCCATCGTTGTTCACATCACCAAGGGCAAGCGAGTTGGCAAATTGGCTGGGGTCCGTGGACTCCCAGAAGGGAACGGTGCCGATGGAGTCGCCGTAGTTTCTGAACAACGTATTGGGCCCCCGTTCATTGGCGAAGACCAGGTCGAGCAGCCCGTCGTTGTCGAAATCCGCCCATCCCACATCATAGCTGTAACCTGGCTGTTCACTCTTCCAGGACGGCAGCGAATCAAGACGGTCGCCCCTGTTAAGATAGATCCGATCCTGCTCGGCGTGAGAGTCATACGCCTCCCCACATGCCACCGCAAGGTCTGGCTTGCCGTCACCGTTTGCGTCGCCAAAAGCACAACTGAAGGTGTAGAGCGAATCGCTGGACCTCCATGACGGAATTGATTCGAGCACCCCGCGAAGGTTCATGAACAGCTTCACATATCCCGGCTGGCTGAAGCCGCCAGCTCCAATATAGACAGACACAGCAATATCCGGAAAACCATCCCCATTGACATCGCCGACGGCAATGTGGCCATGGTAGTCAATGTCTTCCGATTGCCAGTCGGGAACGGTGGGGAGCGTTCCATCCTGTCTATTATAATATACCACGACATGCTGGCGAGCCATGTCATTGCCGTTTGCCACAACGAGGTCTAACCACCCATCCTGGTTTATATCGACGAGCGCGGCGCCGGTGGAGTAATCCCCGTCCGTCGAGATCCAATTCGGAGTCACGGGAAACGGCACCTGCCCGGCGGCACGCGCTGCCGGCAGCAGCAAGGAGCCCGAAAGGATGGCAGTAATAAGTTTCATATGACAAATGTACTGTCTGCCGCGGGCAATGTCAATTTTCCTTCGTATCTTTAGGAACCAGGTGTCTTGCCACCCGGTTTGAAGAATAAGAGGCGACTCCGATGATCTCTTCCACCATCAAATGGCCGACTTTCGTGCTTGCACTCGGCCTGGCCATTTCTCCCACGTATCGCACGGCGCTTCAGGCAGGGCCAGAACCCGTCACCCCGGCCCCCGCAGATTCAATTGCACAGGTTGATGACGAGTATCTGTTTTTCTTCAACGGCAAAGTCCTGTACAGGTATACGGTCCTCTCAGGGGCGACCCTGAACGGTCTCCGTGCCGTAGCCGAGGACGGATCGGAATTCTGGCCCAGCTTTGGCGGAGGCATGACCGTTCAGCTCGGCAGCGAAAATGTATTGCCCTCCGATCCGCGCATTCACTACACTCGTCTTGGAGCCAACAGAAGGGGCGACACGGTGACCGCAACATGGAGGATGCAGCTCGGAACGATTTCCTTTGACTACCAGTACCAGTTCTCGATGCGGGAAAGAACGCTTGTGATCCGCGTCGCGGAGCTCAACAGTGCCACTGCTGCGTCCGGCTTTGCGCTCGACAGGAGTATGACCATCAATCCGACAGAGCCGAAAGCGCGCCCGATCGTGGTGCCCTCCCTCCCGCTCTTCCATCTGCTTCTTAGCAACAAGATGTTCACCTCGCTTTACTTCGACTGGGAAACGACACAGGCATCGACGTTCACCCCGTATCCGGAGTGGCAATACCCCGACAACTCGGTGAACTACTCGCAATACGCGGAGTACCATCCACGGACCGACGGTCGACGCAATGTCTTGAAGGAAACCATCTTCCTTACGGTCTCCCCGGACCTTGATGATGTCCTCCCCACATTGTCGGGACCTGTCGCCCCGATGAAGAACAAAGCCGCCGATAGGATTGTGCTCTCCTATTTCTCCCCGTTCCCATGGCTCCTGAAGGGGACTCCTCGTGACATCGACCCTCGTCACCTCAACTATCTCGACTCACTGAGGCATCTGGAGATTGGCAATCTCGCCGTCATCGTCAAGAACTGGAACAACGGGCAGTTCGACAACAGATATCCGGTGGTCTTTCCCGTCGCAACCTGGGAGTCATGGGAGAACAGCCCGCGCGGCTGGCGGCCGCCGGGAGGAGGCGGAGGGCAAAGCAACCTTCTTCGCCTGCGGAACAAGATCGTCAACGATCCGAACTACCCGTACGATTTCGCGCTGCATGAGAATTACGTGGACTTCTACACGAATACCAAACACAAATGGGGATGGAACCAACAGCGGGCAGCGCTCAACAGCGACGGCTCGTTGCTGAGGGGCTTCACCCACCCGCGGTTCGGGAAGATTCCCGTGATGAAGCCGTCCTGGATTGGCGACTATGCCCGCTACTGGTCGGGACGCATTGCGTCCACATTGCACCCCACGTGGGGGTACCTCGATGTCCAGTCGGCCGTGCCCCCTTGGCAAAGGATGGATTACGATGCCAGCAGCGCAAACAAGCGGCCGCGCGATGCGGGCAAGCTCCTGGCTACCCTGGAGGCATATCGGGCTACGCCGGCTGTTCTGCGCTCCCTGTACCATGGCCCTGTGACCGGAGAAGGAATGTACGCTTGTCTGTATGCAGGGTACTTCGATGACTTTGACGGAACGATCCTCACCGCGGACCCGCGCGTGAATGGGGTGCGGGCTCCGCTGCTGGTAGACTTTGATCTCCGGGAGATCCACCCACGCTCCACGGAGCATGGCGTGGGACATTACGACGTCTTCTTTGCACCTCAGCCCGGCAGCGAGCGCCAGCGCGACACGTCTGACCTGATGCTTCAGCAATACCTGGCGACCGAGCTTGCATTCGGTCACGGAGGGTTAATATCCAAGGGGAACATCGTTGACCAGACACTCAAGCAGGCGGTGATCGAATATCGCGTACTTTTCCCTGTGGCGAGAGCATACATGAAGGCGCTCCCTGCGAGCATCCAGTACTCTGATGGCAAAACGTTTGTGACGGCGTCGGAATATATCAGACAAAACCCTGGCTTTGCGGACCCAGAGAACAAGAAGCAGTTCATGGCACGGGTGAAGGTGGTCTACGACAACGGTGTTGAAGTGTTCGTCAACAGGAGTTCCGAGCCATGGAGAGTGACAGCGGGGCTTCGCGGAGGTTGGTTTAGCTGGAATCTCGCGGACATGGCGGCGCCGGGCGCGGGACTGAGGCAGGAGAATGAATTTGTCCTGAAGCCCGACTGCGGATGGGTGTGCTACGTGCCAGGAACGGCCAGATAACGAGACTGGTATACGTATCTTCTCACGCCTTACCCTCTTCAACGATCAGACGGGCGAAGATCTCCCGTATCTTCGGGACATCGTCTTTGCAGGCCAGGACGACTACCGTGTCTCCTTCCTCCAGGGTTGTTCCACCATTCGGCACAAGGTATTCTTCTCCCCGCGTCAGGAGTACAATAAGGGAGTTCTCCGGAAGCCCGAGTTCCACGATGGGCTTCCCGGCCAACGCTGCATTGAAGGGGACAATGAAGTCCTGAGTCTCCATGTCGCTGTTCCGGGCCCCCTCAAATTCCACCGTGGGCCCGGGCCTCCGCTTGACCGGTGCGTCCACATGGAGAAGCCGGGCAACAAGTGGAATGGACCATCCCTGAAGCAGCGCCGACGTAAGGACAATGAAAAAGACCAGGTTGAACAGGTGACTCGCGCCGGCAACCCCGGCGATAAGAGGGAACGTGGCCAGGGTGATCGGTACTGCGCCTCGGAGCCCGACCCAGGAAACCAGCAATTTCTCCCGCCAGTTCATTTTGGATGTCGCCAGGGGAATCAGCACGCCCACTGGACGCGCCACGAACATCAGGACGGCTGAAACGAGGAGTCCCGTGGCAGCCACGGGCAGCAACTGCGAAGGAAAGACCAACAACCCGAGCGTGACAAACATGGTGATCTGGCTCAGCCAGGCCAACCCTTCGAAGAACCGCTTCGTGCTTCGTTTGTGGATAAACTCGCTGTTGCCGGCAATGATCCCGACAAGATACACCGCAAGGAACCCGCTGCCTCCCAGCATCGCGGTGAATGCGTAGGCAAGGACCGCGAATGCCAGCGTGAACACGGGATATATGCCCTGTGAAGCGGGGCGTATCCTGTTGGCCAGGTAAGAGTAGAGCTTTCCGAAGGCAAAGCCGCACACACCCCCGAGTCCCATCTGAAGCAAGAAAAGCCCCACAAGCCCTGTCGCCGACTGCGTTCCGCCCGTGCTATACTGAATCAGCGTCAACGTCAGAAACACAGCCATAGGGTCGTTGCTTCCGGATTCCAGTTCGAGCAACGGGGTGAGTGTCCCCTTCAGGCTGATATTCTTCGAACGGAGCACGAGGAAAACCGCCGCTGCATCCGTCGAAGAAATGATGGCGCCAAGGAGCAGGCCCTGAAGTAGCGGGAGATCAAGGACATACACTGCGAACAGGGCCACCACGCCTGCGGTCAGCACTACTCCGACAGTCGCCAGGCTCATGGCCTCCCGGAGCACCGGCCTCACGGACGCCCAATCTGTGTCAAGGCCGCCGGTAAACAGAATGAAAATGAGAGCGACAATCCCAACGCTTTGCGAAAGGTGGGCACTGTCAAAATAGATCCCGCCCAGGCCCTCCGACCCGGCAAGCATGCCAATCGCCAGGAACAGGACCAACGCCGGGACTCCCATGTTGTCGGAAACCCTTGTAATCGCAATGCTCACCAGGATGAGAATGGATCCTATGAGAAGCAGAAAATTCAGATCGAGCATCAATCAACTCTCCTTCATTCCGGTCATCGTGATCCCCCGGACGAACCACTTCTGGGCAAGCACGAAAAGCACCAGCATCGGAACGACGCTGACCAGTGCTCCGGCCATAAGCAGATCGTACCGGGTTGCCATGGCTCCTGCCTGAAGGTTTGCGAGCCCGACGGTCAGTGTCATCTTCTCCGAGCTCGACAGATAGATGACAGGCCCAAGCAAGTCGCCCCAGTAGGTCATGAACGTGAACAGGGCAAGCGTTGTCAGCGCAGGCTTTGACAGTGGCAAGACAATTTGCCAGTAGATCCGGAATTTTCCGGCGCCGTCGATGCGCGCGGCATCTTCAAGCTCCTGCGGGATGGTGGCAAAAAATTGCCGGAGCAGGAACGTACCGAACGCTCCGCCGAAGAATGCCGGCACGATGAGAGCGTTGTGGGAGTCGATCCATCCCAGAAACCGCATGATCATGAAGCTCGGGATCATGGTCACTTGAGCAGGAATCATCATTGTGGCGAGGAGAACAACGTAGAGCAATGTGCTCCCCCGAAAACGCATCCTCGCAAATGCATATGCCGCCAGCGAGCAACTCAACAGCTGGCCGATCGTCGCAAGGCCCGCCACTTTCACGCTGTTGAAGAAGAACGTCGCAAAGGGCATTTTCTCCAGGATTTCCCGATAGTTGCTGAACCGCGGAGGATCAGGGATCCATTGAGGAGGGGTGCGGAAGACATCCCCCTGTCCCTGGAGAGACGCAGAAACCATCCAGAGGAACGGCCCGCCCATGACGACCGCCAGGAGGAGCAGCAGGACGTAACGCGCGATTCGGCCCATTGCTTTTCCGGAAGACCGTTCAACCATAGAAAACCCACCGGCGTTGGAGCTTGAATTGAACGAGCGTGATCACAAAGATAAAGGCGAACAGGACATACGACTCGGCCGCAGCGTATCCCATCTGAAAGAACTGGAAGGCATTTTCATAGATATGATAGCTGAGTGTCAGCGTCGCGTTCCCCGGTCCGCCACGGGTCAGGACGTACGTCTGCTCAAAGACCTGGAGTGAATTGATCAGTGTGATGACGAGGACAAAAAACAGTGTGGGGGAGAGCATGGGAAGCGTGATGCGCCAGAACCTCCGGCCGGACCCTGCTCCGTCCAGCGCGGCCGCCTCGTAGAGCTGCTCGGGGATGCTCTGGAGCCCCGCCAGAAAAATCACCATCGAATAGCCTAACCCCTTCCAGACGGTGACAAGCACCATCGCGGGGATTGCCCAGTGTGCATCGTAGAGCCAGGCGGGCCCCCTGATACCAACGAGCCTCAGCAGGTAATTCAGCACCCCATATTCGGGATTGTAGATATACGACCAGACCAACGCCACGGCCACCATGGAAGAGACCACGGGGAGAAAGTAGATTGTCCGGAAGAAGCGGATCCCACGGACCTGGCGGTTCACCAGCACCGCCGCGGCAAGAGACGCTCCGACCGAAAGGGGCACCGACAGCAGCACAAAATAGAGCGTGTTCCAGAACACCTGCCAGAAGAGATGGGAATGGAGGATCGCACGGTAGTTGCCCAGCCCAATCCACTGCGGAGATGTCACGATCGGCCAGCGCGTGAAGCTGATAAAAAACGTCGCAAGCACCGCTCCGGCCGAAAAGAGAACCAGCCCAACAACGGTCGGGAGGAGATAGAGATACGGTTCGGCAAGGTGAAAGAGATTTCTTCGGTGGATGTTCATGCAGTGCAATGGTTAGGGTAGAACAGACTGTACAGCTCTGCAGACGAACGGCGCCAGGTGGCCAGATCTCGCAGAGCCAACAAGGGGGTCAGACCGGGGTCTGACCCCGGTCTGACCCCATGTTCGCATCAGGATCCCTCTCGGGACTCCGCAAGGCACCGCTCCAGCACGGCGTTGATGCGCTGCTCGGCGTCCTGCACAAACTCCTCCAGCGTCATGCCTCCCTGGATAAATGCCATGAGGTCGGGGGTGAAGCTGTTGTCTCGCCATTCCTGCCAGCCGGGCGTGTACAGAGGGAGCGCGTGATGCTCGGCAAGGGTAACGATAATCTGCCGGTTGTACTTCGGCTCGGACTCTACCCAGGCGCGAGAATGGAAAATCGGCCGATACGTCGGCATCATACCCAGGTACTGGCGATCGACCGTTTCAGCCGGACTGCGCGTAAGGATCCACTTGAGCAATTCCCAGGTTTCCTCGGGATGGCCACACGTCTGGGGAATCATGAACGCCATGCTGAATCGCCGTGACAGGCGGCGACCGTCCTTCCCTTTGGGAGGCATGGTGAGATCCCATCGCATCCCGGAGCCCACAAGGTTCATGGATCCATGAGATCCTATGAAGTTCATTGCCGTTTTTCGGGAAAGGAACGGCTCGAACGGCGTGATGACGGATGTCGAAAGAGGAGCAATCCGATACGTCCGAAAGATATCCTTGATGAACGTGAAAGCCTCGAGAGTCGCAGGCTCCGAGAGCATTGCGCGCGAGAGGTCGGGAGTGAGCAGACGTCCGCCCAGAGAATAAATGATCGTCTCCAGGCCGGTGTAATGCACGTCCAGGTGCAGTCCCCACTGCTCGGGCACGCCATCGGAGTCCCGGTCGATGGTGAGCTGCTTCCCGACACGGACCAGGTCGTCATACGTCCAGTTGGTATCGGGATACGGAAGCCCTGCGTCGTCGAACAAATCCTTGTTGTAGAAGAGCACGGTCAATCCAACCGCTGCCGGGAATCCGAAAAGTTCGTCGGGCTTTTGCGCAACACCGCGCCACTCCTCGAACGCGTCCTGATAGAAATCGTCCAACACCAGGTCGCGCCGTGCCAACGGCATCAGATTGCGCGCGTAACTCCGATGGATCAGTTCCTGTCCAAACCAGTCCTCGGCAAACATCAGATCGGCCACCTGTGCGCCGGAGGCAATCGAAGTCATGACCTTCGAGACGTACAGTCCATAGGGTGCGGTCTCGAGGCGGACGGCAATATTGGGATGCGCTCGTTCAAAAGGCGCGATCACCTTTTCCTGCCACAGGTCCCTGTCGCGCTCCATCCAGTGAAAAAGAGTCAGGGTGATCCTGCCTCCTTCGTCTTTGCGATCTCCAGCGCAGGAGGAAATCACCACCGCGACAAGTACAAACAATATCATCTGTCTGATTTCAGGTATCAATAGTACCTCTTTTGCTTCTTTGCAAGCTTCAGGTACTCTTCTCCGTACAGATCCAGGCGCGTGATTGCTCTGAGGTCTTCCCTCATGTGATCCGGCTCGCGGATCAAGACGCAACTGGAGGTGAGGCGGACCTCGTCCAGGTCCACATCGGCAACAGCAACGCCGTGTCTCCGTCCGGTTTGCGCGATGATATCGCCATTATGGTCGATGATCCGCGCCGTGGCCGGGCGGTAACGGCCGGAATAGGGCGCGTACGGAGGATGCCCTGCCAGGTTGGATTCTACCATGACAAGGGAGTTGTCCATCGCCCGTGTCATGAGCTGCGACCGAAGCGATTCCTGGGTCGGACCATGGGAGATGGTCGGCCAGAACACGATCTCGGCCCCTTTAAATGCATAGATCCTCGGGATCTCCCCAAAATAGATGTCCATGCAGATCATGATCCCAATCGTTCCAAAATCCAATTTGAACACCGGCAGCGTGTTACCCGGAGTCACATAGTGGCTTTCGACTGCGGTCGGCTGAACCTTTCGATAGAAACCCTCGACTTCTCCCTTCCGGTTGATTACCGTAGCTTGGTTATAGATCCGGCCGCCCGAACGAACAAGGTAAGGGGCGATGACTTGGATCTTCTCGCTCCGCGCAGCTTCACGAAACGCGCGCGTGAATTCCCCGGGATATGCCTCGGCGTACATCTCAAGCTCCGGTGCCACGTTTGCCGTCGTCACCATCTCAGGCAGGCAGACGATGTCCGCCCCTTTTGCCTTCGATTGCCGGATGTACGCGAGCGCACGTTCGAGATTCTCCGGAATGCTGTGCGGCCTGTCTTCGACAAGAAATGCCACCGTTGCAATTCGCACTTGTCTCATTTTCCCCTCGCTTGCGCAATGCAGTAGAGGGCGCCGTCTCCTGCAACTGCCAGGACCTGCGGCTGCCCGTCACCGCAGGCATCGGCAATTGTCGGAGTGCCGACTGCGGATCCCAGATCCACTGCCCATTTGATGACCCCCGTTCCTTTCGGCCCTTCTCCAACGGCCAGCAACCGCCCGTCCGCCGTTCCCATGATGAATTCTTCACGACCGTCGCCGTCGATGTCGCAGCTGACAGCGTCGGACGTGGACGTCCTCAGCTGGCAGCTCCAGAGCTGTCTTCCCGTACTTCCGTCATAGCAGACGAACTCGCCGCTTGCATGGCAAATGCCGACACCAACCCGCCCGTCTCCCGAGACATGAGCAACGCCAGGAACCCGCATCATCACATCGGTGAACGGAGTCTGCATCCACCAGAGCACCGAGTGGTCTTTCTTCAATACCCCCATCCCTCCGAAACAGCCTCCGATAACAAGTTCTTCTTCCCCATCTCCATCCACATCCAGAATTACAGCGGAGCCATATGCCGTGAACGGGTCCTTCACCGTGCCAAAAAGCTCAAGACGGTCTTTGGTGAAATCCCAATCCGGCTGTCCCATCGCAACCGTGGTGGCATGCCAGAGGAGCCAGGGCTCATGGCGCCAGCGGCCACTTGCCGGATCAATCTCACACACCATATCTTTGGCAAGGTAAAAGAGGCTGCATGTTCCGTCTTCTTTTTGAAGACTCGAATACGCACTCCATGGCCCCATCCCTCGCCCCCACTCTCCTTCCCCGTACTGTGTGAGATGCCACCTGGTATGTCCTTCAAGATCGATACACACAGATTGCTCAGAGTTCATCGACGCAGATGCGAAATAAGCTGCCACAATATGGTTCTTCCCTTCCAAAGGAAGCACTTGCCATTGGTACGCGCCGATCCGCAACGGCAGCGTTGGAGGAGCTCCGGGAATTGTCCAGCGGCCCTTCTTCCGACCGTTTGCCCCGTACGCTGCAAGCGTGGATGGGCCGCTTGAATCAACATTCGTGAACAGAAGCTCCGGTTCGCCATCCTGATCAATATCCGCAACATACGCGGAATGGAATGCAAGGTCATACCCCACGCACCCGCGCCCGGGCACCCGCCACAAGTTCTTCACCTTCGTCCCATCTTCTTCCACCTGCAATTGGTGCACGGTGTTGTTATTGTCGATCACCGTGACAAAAGGACGAGCAGAGCCGCCGCTCCGATACACAACCGGGATCTGCGCGGGGCGAGCAACCGAGAAAGCTTCGAGAGGGAGCCTGAATCCAGCCCGGAACGATGCTTTCATTGTGCCATCGGCTCCCAGCACATGGACGCCTCCCGCCGCGTCAGACAGGATCCGTTCCTTCCGCCCGTCGCCGTCAACATCAGCCAGCTGAGCCATCATCGCACCGGGCGCGCCCGGGAGCTGCGTTGACATACGAGAGAAATTCCCTTTTGAGCAAAGCAATTCCACAAATTCCGAGGCGCCGCGATCCCCGTCCGCCGGCTGAGCGAACAAGAACGCCCGTGTTCCCTCTGATGTCTGCTCGACCCAGGTCTCGTTGTGGCCGAAAAGAGCCGGCCGGAACTCCGATATCCTCCCCTCCGGGCGCAAATCCCGGCCGGCAAAATGCATTCCTTCGCCTTTCCAGAGCGTGCGCCACGCTCCGTCACGACAGGAGAGAACTTCCACAGACCCGAAGGGGTGCGTCTGGCGGTCGGTTTCATGGCTTACCAGGATTTCGGGAAGGCCATCCCCGTCCAGATCTTGAATTCCCCAGAGATATCTCTCGGGCATCTCTGCCTTGACATTGCCGTTCATCGGATCGATCACTTCAAGCCACCATCGGCCATCTTTTCGATCATTGAAAAGTGCTGTCACCAGCTCGAGCCTTCCGTCTCCATCAATATCGGAAACAGAGTTCCATGTGTGACGGAGCTCGGTGGTGTCGTTTGGATAGATAAATTCAATGAACCGGTCCCAAAGGAGTGAGAGATTTCCCTTTCCGTCGTTGTCCAGCACGGAAAGATGGCGGGCCACACGATCCGCGGCGATGATGACCTCGAGATTCCCATCCCCATCAATGTCGTGGAATTGGAGCAGGCCGTAGTTTCTGTGCCGCTCGCCATTCGAAGTCCACTGCACGGTGGATTTCATACTGCCTGTGAGCGCATCGAAGACATAAAGCCCGCACAGCTTGGAGACCACGAGCTCATCCATGCCGTCATGGTCCAGGTCGACTGCCGCAATTGTGGGATGGTATGCATCATCCATCCAGAGCGACCTGGCCGGCAAAGCATGTTCGGCCCCTTGCCGGAAGTCGTACGTTCTGACTTCTTTTGAGCTCATGAGGGGTACCACCAGATGCATTCCGGCAGAATGGGGATCGAACCGATGACAGAGGATCGTATTGGCGGGCGCCCCGGCAGAAGCGGGAAAGCCGACGTAATCCCGCATCAACAGCCGGGCATCGCGGGAAGAGAACACGAAGACCTCGTACCCGGAGCTGGCGATGATCTCCGGTGATCCGTCGCCATCGAGGTCAGCAATGGCAGCGATCGCATTCAGGCCATAGCACCGACTTTTCCAGACTATGCCTCCTTCCGAATCATATCGAATGAGGCCTCCTCCCTCAGCTATCACCATGTCGGTCCTCCCCCCCCCGGCAGGAAGAATGAACACTTCGTGCGAACTCCCGCCGAGCAGATACTTCCAGCGAATTTCCGGCCGGACGATATTCCCTGGCACGGGACACCGGCCGGTAAGTTGATGGTCACGCCGATAGGTGTGCCATTCAAGAGAAGGAGTCTTCATGGGCTTCCCTGACATTTCCCGCGCCGTATTCCCAATTCATTGGTTCCCAATTCTTGATTTGTTGTTCTGGCGTTCCTCCGTTTGCTGTTCGAGGCGCCATACAGCTCGCGCGGCAGATCCGAATCCCAAATGCTGAACCATGAATCAGAGAATGAGGAATTGGGAACCATCGAATTAGGAACTAGTAAGACGACGCTACATAAGTATTGCCTCAGGCTTCCCCGTGTGGAGCGACTCAAGTGCCTTCAGGAGGACGAGCGTCGCCCGCATACCATCGCGGTAGGTGATTGGCGGAGGCTGGCCAAGCTGCACGGACTTGACGAAGTCCCTGTTCTCCTCCATGAAGCCATATTCGTCGGGATCCTCGGATACCGAGACGTCTGTTCCATCGAAGAGAGTGACGGTTTTCAGCCGGTTGCGCAGATGAACTGTTTTGTTCCCGTCGAGAAGTTGGAAGGAGAATTTCGAGACAAAGGGTGTCGCACCGGAGTCTCCCTGGACAAGACTGGCAATGCAGCCGTTGGCGAACTGGATCGTAGCGACGATATTGTCAATGATGTTGATCCCCGGATGGGTGAAGTTTCCCCCTTCGGCATAGACACGCACGGGCTCCGAGCCATTCAGGTAATACAGGAGATCGGCGGTGTGGCCCCCTTGCGAGAGAACATTCCCCCCGCCTTTCGCCGGGTCGTTCGCCCAGAAATCATCCGGCCAGCGGGAATCCATCATCTGCGCAATCGTGACCAGAGGATGAGGAATGAACTGACGGGCGCGCGCCACAGAGGGATAGTAGCGCAATTTGAACCCGACCATGAGAGTGATGCCGCTCTTCTCGACCGCGTTTCCCACCTGTTCGCATTCGCTGAGCGTGAGGGCTAGCGGTTTCTCCATCATCACATGTTTTCCTGCCACCGCAGCCCGGACAGCCAGGGGGCCGTGAGAATCGTGATGGGTGCAGATATAGACGGCATCGATGGAATCGTCGAGGAACAGCTTCTCCGGATCCTCGGCGGCGTAGGAGCCCTGGAATTTCCGGGAGAATTCCGCAGCCCGGGCCCGCTCAGCGTCGCAAAAGGCAACCAGGCACGCTCCGTCGATCTGCGAGAGACATGCAGCGTGCGTTTCAGCTATGGCTCCGCAACCAATGATGCCGATGCGCAGGGGTGTACTCATATGCCGTACTCCGTGAAGAGGGAGGAATCAGTGACTCCAATCTACACAGCAGAGGAGAATTACGCAAATTCTCGTTGAAGTCGCGTGCCTCTCCGCAACGGGGTCGTCACAAATCGCGGAGGAGCGGCCATTCGAAGAGACCGAAGCCCACACTCAAGAATGTATACCCTCCCTTGGCCAGTTCGATATTTGTCATCGCCTGCCGGTACCCTGCATTGATGGAGATGAAGTAGGATCCTTCCTCTCCACCCACGGGTATCCGGAAGCTCGCGTTGAGCGCCCAGGCAGCAAATCCCATGTCAACGCCATTCCCCGATTCCGATTTCTCATTGTCCGGTTGAGAGAAGTCCATATAGCTGATTCCCACAGTAGGAATTGCGAGGAATCCCTCGCCGAGAGTCACCATCGGACCTGCAGCGAGAATACCGCTGGCGTGCATGATCTTCATCCCGTCGGACCACGTACCGTTGTATTCAAATCCTTTGGTAATCTCATGGGTTGCACCGAAGTCGAGGCCGAGGTTGACGTACATGTGCTTGTACGCACCTTCCAGGGTGAGAGAGAGGAGTACATAGTTCCCGAGATGCCGGCTCAGATCGTTGGGCAGTGCCAGATAGCCGAGGGATCCCCCAAGGCCATACCCCCAGTCCGATTTGACGAAGACAAAGCGTATGAATTTGCGGACGTACGGAGAGTACTCGGAGGTGGCGTACATGGCCAGATAGGTGTCGGCTTCCTCGTTTATTTTCTTCTGGAAAGCCTCTTGTTGCAGTTGATCTCCCCATTCCTGACCGAGCATGTCGCTGAGCAACAGGAGAGCGAAATCTCTCTCGTGTGGCGCCAGATTGCTCCTCCTGATATCCATTCGGAGTCCCCCCTCCTCTCGTCGCGAGAGTTCGATCATGTCATCATAGAACTGGTCAGGAGTGGGGATGATCCCGGACTCGATGCTCTGTTCGTCCGTCACAGCCTGTCGGGCAAACAAGAGAACTTTCGGGAATTCACTCAGCCAGTAGTCAACGAGGAGTTGTTCTGACGGGTAAAGCACAACCATCTTTGTCCGGTCGAACTTCGACTCCATGTACCGAACGACTTTGCGGGCTTTCGCGGTGTCTGCTGCCTTGAGGCTTTCGAGCAGCACGGCGCGTGTCTTGTCGAGGAGTTCCACATCGGTCGCCGGACGAGCCAGAATTTCCTGTTCGAGGGAATCACGAACGGGCTGTTCCTGGGCTAACACCGGACACGCAAGCAGAAATGAAAGGACGAGCAGGAAGAACCCCGAGGGGCGCATGGCCAGCTCCAAATTCCTATAAAAAGGCCTCTTCTGCCACGCGTGCGTACGGGCTGAGGAAGAGGCCTATGCGAAAGATGCAGAAATCAACAGGCAGAATATAGCAACGACGGTGGTAGAATTTATCGTTCTGGCACGCCAAAGTCAATCGGAACTCCCGACGATCCGGCGCTCCCGGGTGAATGTCGAATATCGAACTCCGGATCCTCAATGACGAAGTCTGGCGCTGAAGCCGGCACCACTTCTAGTTTCAGCGGGACCAGTCATTTGACCAGTGTCATTTTTCGTGACTGGACGAACGAACCCGCCGTCATCCTGTAGACATAGCTGCCACTGGAAAGACCACTTCCATCAAAGGTGACTTCGTACGTCCCCGCTGCTTTTCTCTCATTCACCAAGACCGCCACTTCTCGCCCCAGCACATCGTACACGACCAGCGACACATCACTAACCCCTGGCCCCTGACCCCCAGCCCCTCCAACAGTGTATTTAATAACTGTCGACGGGTTAAAGGGATTCGGGTAGTTATGCGAGAGATTAAACGTCAAAGGTGCGACACTCAGATCGCGATCATGCACGGAGACCGGGAGTCCGATGGTTATCATTGCGATCGCATGAAGGTAATTCACCGAAAGTGGCCCCGCAATTACAGACCCGGACGCGGTCAGCGTATCAATGGCGGCAAGGTAGTCCTCACCAGTTCCATTGTCGATGAGACCATAGAGCATTCCGGAAGGATCGAAAGCAATGGATGAGGTCAAGGCGTTGAATCCGGTCGCTCCCACGGGCGTTGCCTCTCCGTTCTCTCTCGTAAGCCTGTAAATGCTGTCCGTGGGGGTGCGAACCGAGGCCCAGAGTTCACCATTGCCGGGTCGGAATGAAAGTCCGCTATGCGCCAGGCGCACTGATGTGCCAAGGGAGTCTGTACGTCCAAACCCGGGGTCAGAACGATACAAGGTTCCCGTGGTGGCAGCACCGTACAGCGTATCGCCTGGACTGAACGCGAGGGCGCCGAGGTACCCGATCGGGAATCGTCGGATCAGGGCTGCCTGGCCGGAAGTGGCGCTGATCTGATACAATCCCGTCGAATGAGGCGTCATGGATGTGCCATAGATAATCCCGTCCGCGTGCCGGATCGACAACCCTCCGATATCAGGAACGCCCAAAGGGCCAATCGTGTCCACGGTACCGTCAACGACGCTCAGCGACAACAGATAGCCGTCAGGCAGACCCGGGGAGGTAGTGTACAGGACACCTGCACTCGCCGAGGAGATCGAGCCAATACCTTTTCCTTGCAGGCTGATCTTCACAACCGGATGCAGTGTGTCATCGCTTCCCAGATTCAACGTATCATTCACTGCACCGTCCCCACCGGGTTGAAAGGCAACTTTGAACTTCACAGAATTGCCCGGTTGAATTGCCATGGGTAATGAAGGAAGGTTCACCAGCTTGTATTCTGAGCGACCATTGGAGACTGAGTGCAGGTTGAGGGGGTCCCTCCCGATGTTGTCAACACGGAGCGTCACCGTGTCGCTTGCGGAAAGAAGAAGGGGTCCGAAGTCGATTGATGATGAACTGACACGTACCTTCAAGGCAGGCGCAACCGTCCGCCGGAGAAAGGCAAGAGCCGTATCCTTGGCGATGAGACCGGCCGGAGTGAATGCACCGGCCGGGTAAAAGACATCAAACCCGTGGGCTTGTCCAGGGAACAGCTGCAACTGACTGACTTTCCCTTGAGCGACAAGGCTATCGAACAACAGCACAGACCCCTGAAACGGGACCGACGCGTCACCGAGGCCATGCTGCAGAAGCACGGGTGTTGTGATGTTCGAAACGTGCTTCAAGCATGCACCTTTTACGTAGTGCAACGAGTCGTTGCTGAAATAGGCCCGATTGCCGGGATCGCTCCAATCATACTCGTACAACCCGTACAGGAGGATGGCCGCATCAAGGTGGTCATCAATGGTCGAATCAGTCTGAAAGTATTCGTGATCATTGTCCCAGATGATTGCTTCCCCCCATGTGATCGCCCCTTGGGACATTCCAACTCCCACGATCTTGTTCGTGGTGATGCCAAATTGCAATGCACTTCGGCGAAGGAATTGCACTGCGAGCTTTGCTGCCCTTGAGGCCTTCGGATACACCCCGAAGTCAGGATAGTCGATAGACATGACGACATATCCATGCGCAGCGAGCGTATCGCGCCAACCACTGGTGCTCTGCTGGGTGGCGCCTTGACCATGTGCGATGACTACTCCGATTCCGTTGCCCACCGCGGGGACAAACATCGTCCCGGACCGGGGGCCGTCCGGGTCCCCGGGGGGTGTGTAGACTGTAGAGAACACTGAGACCGTTTGGCTGCTGGAAAGGCTCGCCAGGAGCACTATCCCCAAGACCAATAACCACAGCATACGTTTCATGTTCATCTTCCCTGATTATTGGAACACAAAAGTAGAGTCCGTACCGGTATTTTCTTTTGCTCGTGAACACCAGCCTGGGTCAGGTGGTTCCGGATGAAATCACTCCTGGTCTCAAGCACCTTCGTCCACCGCAACTCCCTCTTTTTCCAAATCAACACCACCACATTGAGAATCGGGGTTAATAATACCAGGATTGTCAAGGCCATGAAGCCTGTTCGTCGGGGTGAGGATTGACTACTGTTCTCGCGGATGGAACCCGAGGAAGTGGAGGGAGTGCAAGTGTATGGTGGATGGTCCCACTTTCGTGGACCCTGATCCCCTGCCGCCGGCACCAAACAGGACGTGCCGGTGTTGTACAATCAACTTTGGATGACTCAAAAAAACCAGGAGCGAATTATGCCGACCCCCGCCATTGCCCTTTCGGCAGAACAGGTGGAACAGTTCCGAGCCGAAGGATATCTTGCGCTTCCGGTCCTCACCGATCAGGACGATATCGCACGATTGCGGGACTCCTACGACAGGATTTTCAACGACCTCGCAGGAAGAGACCGGGGAGACCAGTTCGATCTTGCAGGGACGGACGAAGAGGGAAAGCGCCAGTCACTCCCACAGATCCTTCACCCGGCTCAGTACGCGCCGGAAATGAACGAATCGGCGCTCCTGGTCAATGCTGCACACGTTGCGAAGCAGCTCCTGGGTCCCGACGCCACCTGTGAGTTTGCGCATGCAATCTTCAAACCTGCCGGCTACGGCGCCGAGACGCCCTGGCACCAGGACGCAGCTTATTGGAGCCCTGAGCTTCTTTACACATCCATAAGCATCTGGGTGCCGCTTCAGGAGGCAACGCCCGAGAATGGCTGCATGGAATTCATTCCATTAAGTCACACGCTTGACGTGCTCCGTCACCAGAGCATCAACAACGACCCGCGCATCCATGGGTTAGAGCTGCACCCCGATGATCGGCATCATGTCGCACGCATCGCGACGTGTCCCCTCCCTCCCGGCGGAGCAACGGTCCATGGACCTTACATGCTTCATCACACCGGCCCAAACAGGTCGCAGATCCCACGCCGGGCCTTGATCCTCAATGCTGCACTTCCCTCCCGCGAGCGCACTTCGCCGCTCCGTTTCCCATGGCAGGAAGTCTGGCAGACGGCCAGAGAGACACGGGCGAGCGCGGCTGTTGCACGGGGGGTCGATGTCGGCCCTGCGCCGACGGGAGAACTGAGGATGAGGAACGGAGAATGATGACACTGCCTCCAGAAATGCTGCTCACGAGACTGATCCGCTACTCACTTGCGCGTGATCGTGATTTCCCTCTTCACCACCTTCGCACCTTTCTTCTCGTAGTCTTCCCATTTACCGCCCATGCAACCTCTCGTTTCGTTTCCATATCTGCACCATTACAATGTAGTGTGATAACGGAACTTTGTAGATTCCAAGTCATCAAGTGCTGCGAAATGACCGAATCGCACGTATTTGCAATGATCTCTGATCAGGATGGTCCACCACCTCATCCCTGGTGTCCGGTTCCACGCACAGCTCGCTCAGCGCTCCCCATCGGCACTCTTTTTTAGCACGATATTGTCATCCATCAGACCCGCAATGAGCGAGTCCTTCTTGCGGAGCTCGGCCTTCAGGTGATCGATTTGCTCCTGATCCTCCCTAACCACTTTCTCGTGCTTCCCGGCAAAGACGTCCGCTGCGTTCTCAAAGAGCTGCTTCTTTCACAAATACAAGGAATTGACGTGCACCTGGAACTTCTCGGCCAGATCAGCCAGGCTTACTCCTCCCACCAGATGCTCCCGCATCAGTTAGGCCTTGAACTCTGCCGAATGCAGCTTCTTCCCTTGCTTCTCTGCTCCACTGCCGTTTTGCCCTTCCATAACCGCCTCCTTTAGACATGGTCCCTTCTACAGTATATATCCCCTCTCAGGTCCATTTCCAACTGAAGCGGAACACCTCAGTGCGTAAGTCTCAGAAACCATCGTAGGAGAGTCGTTCGCTTCTGTTAAGTCGGTAGATTCACTTGGCCGACACCCCACTGGACGAAACGTCCGAAGTAACTACTTAGGTGACGTCAGAAGTTCCGATGCGTTGACCCTCAGTTGGCCCAAATATATATGTTTTTTGCGAAAATCTCTTGTGGTATGGTCTTTGCGGTCAATTGGGTGATTTGACAAAGGTGGCTTATTCCCTAACCTTCCGGAACGCGGATCGGTCTACCCCTAGAGAAAAGATATGAGAAGACACAATTACTTCCTGCTGCTCATGGCCGTTCTGCTTGCTCCCCGTCTGCCTGCCCAGTGGGTTCAGACAGATCGTCCTAACGAACTCCAGTACGCTCCCACCAAGCACGGAGGGCTGGTAGGTACTCTTCGAGAGAACAGAGCGACACTACTTACTGGAATATCAATCTCCAAGGAAACGCGACAAAAGAGAGGTCAGCCTCCACTGCAAAGAGTGTCCTCCTCGCCGCGGCAAGTCTCGGTGATTGATACTGGGGTGGTTTACAGTACCATCGATACGACGAGGCATCTGTATGCCTACGATGCAAACGGGAAGATGACCTCCGATCTGACGCAGAAGTGGACAGAAGGCCTCTGGCAGGATTCTTCCCGAGAAACTCGCACCTATGACCAAAGCGGGAATCTCTCCTCCTTTCTTTCCGAATTCTACTCCGACGGGCAGTGGGTAGGTCGTGCCCGTTATTGGATTACCTACGACGGGAACGGGAAGGAGACCTCCAACTTATTTGAAAGCTCCTCGAACGGATCGTGGATCAGTCATTTCCGTGAGTCGTGGAGCTATGATGCAAATGAGAATCTCACCTCCAATGTACATGAGAAATGGGCGAATGGGCAGTTGGCCAATGATTACCGTCTGATCTGCACGTATGACGCACAGGGGAACATAACCCTCCAGCTCATAGAACAATGGTCAAATAGGCAGTGGGACACTACCGCTCGTGAGGTATACACCTCCAATGCAAGCCGGGAGATTACTTCTCGGGTGAGTGAATACTGGGACGGCCTGCAGTGGATTGGATATAACCGTGACACCTACACCTATGATGCAAACGGGATGTCTACGTCACAGTTGAGCGAATACTGGTCGAACGGACAATGGGTTAATGCGTACCGTTATCTGGATACCTATGATGCACAGGAGAACCTGACTTCACATTCGGTCGATTACTGGAATAACGGACAGTGGATTGGTTATTACCGGTACACGAACACCTATGATGCAAGTGGGAGCACGACTTCCCACGTGACCGAAGACTGGATCAACGGACAGTGGGTCATGACAGGGCGTGAAACAAACTGTTATGATGGACAAGAGCACCTGACTTCCCACTTGGGCGAATGGTTGGATAACGGGCAGTGGGTCAGTCATATCCGTGAGACGTGGTCCTATGATGGTACCGGGAATCAGATCTCCTATTTGCAGGAACGAGGGTCGAACGGGCAATGGACCAATTCTATCCACTATGCACTTATCTACGATACCAACGGGGACCTAAATTCCGGCTGGAACTTCAGCTGGCTCAATTCCTCATGGAAAGCTGCAGATGCCTTGATTATTCTGAGTGACATCGCTCTTGACGAAAATTATTGCTCCACGTATGGCATCTACCCAATCGTCCTGAATGACATTGCCGGCAACAAATATGGCTACAACGGTTACAATTTCACAGTGACATACCGCACCCTGGCTACAGAAGTTGTAGCTCAAGGTGGGAGCATTCCTTCAATCTACTCTTTGTCGCAGAACTATCCCAACCCATTCAATCCCAGTACGACCATCAAGTACGAATTGCCGAAGACGTCACATGTCAGCCTGGTAGTCTATGACGTGCTGGGACGAGAAGTGGCTGTGCTGGTCAATGACCATAAGGAGGCGGGAGTTCACGAGGTTAGGTTCGATGGTTCGACCCTAGCAAGCGGTGTGTATGTCTACCGATTGGAGGCAGGTGGTTTCGTTCAAAGCAAGAAGCTGCTCCTTCTGCAATAGCCTCCATCGAGATCCATTTCAGAACAAGTAGCCAGTTAACGTCACCGTTAACAACGATTGGAGGAGCTAAGCCACATGGGACAACAGTCATTTCTTCTGATTCTCCTCGTCACGATCATAGTCGGAAACCCCGTGGCGGTCGGTGTCACTATGGGACTTGACAACGCAGTGTCAACTAACCGCGACGCGGTCTGCAATGATCTGGTCAACCTCGCTGCCCGCGCACAGCAGTTTTATCGCCGTCCGGTAGCCTCGGGTGGAGGCGGCAATAGCTTCGTTGGTCTCACGGCCGATTACGCGGGGCTTGCCAAGCTGACCAACTTGCCTGGTGGCAAGAACGCCAATGGCATCTACTTGATCTCGAACGCCGGAACTGCGAACAACGTCGTCGTCGAAGGCGTCGGGACGGAGATCGTGTCAGATGGCAACCATGTCACCATGCGTATCATGGTTCGCGACCAGGGTCGCCCTGACAGTCTATACCGAGTATACTGAGAGTGGTGGCCAAGAAGCATCAAGTCATGTTGTCTACGGAGTCGTTCCCCGGTTGTCCCGAAGGAGTCCCTTCGGGGGAATGTTCCTCAGACGATCCGAAAGGAGGATTCGTAGACATCTTGCAGACATAATTGCAACCATGTGACAATTCTAGGCGGTTCCAGTTCGGATTCGCCGCAGAGTCGTGGTGGAGCAACTGACTCTTAGTCAGTGGGTTGGAGGTTCGAGTCCATGGAGGGCGCATACTAAACGCGAAGTCTTCATGAAGAAGAGTTCAGGAGCCGAGGATTTTGCTTGACAAGTTCGTGACCGCTAGCTACTTTTGGTATACGTAAACGCTCGAAAAGTAGTCTCCGAAGTGCCCAACAATTGTCCCACCCCGCTGTTACGTTTCAGAGCACACTCACGCTGGATGCTCGGGCTCGGACTTCACTGTGATCCACATCTCCTCTCCCCTTTCCTGGACGGCCAACAGAATCGAGTAAAGTGCATTGAAGGCGAGTCTGGATTCCGTGACCTCGTCCACCTGCTTGTGCAGGGCAACGATGATGCACCCTTTTGTGTCCAGTTCGGTGTTGCCGACGTGCAGGCGGATCCCTGTGAACATCGGCACGTCGAGCACGTCCGGCATCATCCGGCCGTATTTCGGGCTGTTATCGATCACCAGCCGGTACCGTCCCTCCGGGATGGCGGTCTCTTTCGGGACCTTCACCCCTAGCGGCCGGGCCATCTGGATCACCTGGTCGGATAAGTTCAAAATCCGCCAGCGTCGTCCTACACCTTTCACACTCCCTCACTCGGAGGCCGGCAAGGAAAATCCCACCTATCCGGCAGAGTTTTTGGCCTGGAAGCGCAAGTTCGACGCTGCAAACGAGCTGGGGATGATGACGCTTCGTGGTGGACGAGGACTACGATTCACCGACGCTGTTGAACTCTACATGCGCGATCGTGGATGTACGAAATCGCCGGCGACGCAGTTCGAATTGCGTCTTAGCTGTCCGTCGCTTCCAGGTGGAATTCCTGCACGGCGCAGATCCTTCCGTCCGAGACATCGACGTTGAAACCATGCTACGCTTCCGGGACTGGCTCAGCCTGCGGAAGGCCCCACCGAAAAAGTTCCCAAAGCCAAGAAGGTTCTCACCAAGCCGCATGCCTAAGACAGAAGAAGGTCGTGAAAGACCTTGCAACGAGACTGGCAGGAGTGGAAAGAACAGGAACGCAAACAACGTTCGAACAATTCCGAGCGGCGATTACTCGATATCGGCCGCAGCAAAGACTACCCGGGCTCTCTCCCCCATCTTCACCTACCTCGAGGAGATGCACCTGATTGACCGCAGTCCTATGACTGCCTCAACGAAGG